>NZ_OBEH01000002.1:308936-904426 GCF_900215465.1 Flagellimonas pacifica | reverse complement strand
AAATCCAACCAAGACCAACTCTCCTAAAGCTTCGGCAAGAACAGCATACTAGGGTCGATATCTTGCGCACAGAGCACTTCTGCAACAGCCACGTTGGTTTTATAGGACTCTGCAAGCCTACAAACTTCACTTTTTACTATTGTCCTTGGTTATATAAATGTTATTATGATTTGAGTCATTAAGTCTTTTTTTTTGTATCAAAAAAAGCACTGGTTTAAATACATAAAACCAATGCTTTAGGAATATTTATAATGACCAAAATTAACTTTGAACCAATTCGGTATTTGAAACAAAAGCTTTCTCAAGAGCTTGTTTGATATCATCTTTAATATCATCTATATGCTCAATACCCGCGGAAATACGTAATTGTGTTGGATGTACACCTGATGCCAGCTGTTCAGCTTCACTTAATTGTTGATGTGTGGTTGATGCCGGATGAATAATCAGCGTTCTAGCGTCCCCTACATTTGCCAAATGTGAAATCAATTGTAAAGCATCTGCAAAATTAGCAGCATCCTGTCTATCTCCTTTTAAGGTAAATGTTAGTACACCTCCATAGCCATTATTTAAATACTTGTTAGCCCTTTCATGGTATTTGCTTGAGCTTAGCCCAGGATAATTCACACTTTCAACTAACGGATTCGATTCTAACCACAACGCCAATTCGTATGCATTGTTCATAGTCCGTTCCAAACGTAGTGATAAGGTCTCTAGCCCTTGTAAGAATAGGAATGCATTAAAGGGGCTCATACAGGACCCATAATCCCTTAACCCTTCTACACGGGCTCTAATGATGTAAGCGATGTTAGGCATTCCCATAGCATTTCCTTCTCCAAAAGTGTCCCAAAAATTTAATCCGTGATAGCCTTCTGATGGTTCTGAAAATTGTTTGAATTTTCCATTTCCCCAATTAAAATTTCCACCATCAACTATAACACCTCCCATACTTGTACCATGACCGCCTATCCACTTTGTAGCCGATGCCACCAATACATTTGCACCATGTTTAATAGGACTAGCCACATAACCTGCTGCACCAAAGGTGTTGTCTACTACTAATGGTATATCGTACTTTCTTGCTAAAGCAGCGAATTTTTCGAAATCTGGAACGTTTAATTCTGGGTTTCCGATGGTATCTAAATACAATGCTTTTGTTTTATCATCAATTAAAGCTTCAAAAGCTGCAGGTGTTTCTTCATCTACAAAACGTGCTTCAATACCTAGTCGCTTAAACTGTACTTTAAATTGGTTATATGCGCCTCCGTATAAATGACACGTAGACACAAAGTTATCTCCAGCTTCAAGTATATTACTTAATGCTATAAACTGTGCCGCTTGTCCTGATGATACTGCCATAGCTGCTACACCACCTTCTAATGCAGCAATTCTTTTTTCAAATACATCTACAGTAGGATTTGTAATTCTTGAATAGATGTTTCCAAATTCTTTTAAAGCGAAAAGGTTTGCTCCATGTTCTGAATCTTTGAACGTAAATGCGGTGGATTGATAAATAGGTACTGCACTAGCTCCTGTTGCTGGGTCTGGTTCTTGACCTGCATGTAATTGTAAGGTTTCGAATTTTAAATTTTCCATGATTTTATTTTTTTATGTAATTATTAATTTATGCCGATAAGGCTATTTTTACTGGTACTGGGTTTAGTATCGTATTATAGATAGGTGATTTTTTAGCTAACTCCAATAACTTCATTCTTTCTACAAAGCTCAAATCACCACCTACATCAATTGATACTTTTATTTGTTCATACTCTTTAAGGATACAAGAATCAAGACCTAAAAACCCATTAAGATTTAAATCACCTTCAACTTTTACTGTAACCTCATCTACTCCTATACCGTTTGCAGATGCCAATAACATCATTGATGTTGTAATACAGCTTGCTAACGTGTGTAGCAAGAACTCTGGCGGACTTGGTGCTACATCTGTGCCGTTTAGCACGGTTGGCATATCTGTACTACATACAAAAGGTGATTCCCTTGTCCTATCTTCTTGACAAGCTCCATAAAACCCTTGTATTTGACTTGTGTTTCTTGGACCAGATTCCCATTTGTTTGTTGCTTTGAATTTGAATTCAGCAATTTTAGGATTCCCTTTTAATGCTGTTACTGTGTTCTCTATGGCTTCTAAATCGAAACCATTCAATGTTGTGCTTACTGTTTTCATCATCTTATATTTTGATATTTATTATTTATCTAAAAATTCTTTCCAAATACGTTTGATTAATTCTGCGACCATGGGTAGGTCATTTATATGTCCAACACCTTTCCCAGCATACATGCCTAGTTCTTCAACCTTGCCTGTCATATCTACATTTGGAACATTTCCTTCGTATCTACTAACAGTTACACCATTACTTTTGTAGGTTGCCAACACTTCACCTTCATTAGGCCTGTTTCCTTCTTGAGGACAACCGGCTGCTTCCCATGTTTTAAATGTTTTATTTCGTATAATTCGATGTGTTGCATTACTCCACCCTTTATTTAAACAAACTGTGAAAACAGTGTCTTTAGCCACTGAATTAAGTAAAGCTTCTTTATATTTTGGGTGTGCACCACTTTCCTGAGTGGCTACAAATCGTGATCCCATGACAACGCCTGCAGCTCCAAGTGACAAATATTTATAGATGTCTTCCCCTGTCGCAATTCCTCCTGATGCTACTACTGGAATGTTATCCGCCACAGCTAATACTTCTTTCAAAGCTTCATGTAGTGGTCTTGAAGCATGTACATGACCGCCAGCTTCGGTTCCTTGACAAACAAGATAATCTGCTCCCGCATTGATGGCAGATATTGCACTATCTTCACTAGTCACCTGTATGCCCAAAATAATATTGGCACTCTTAATTTTTTGTATGATTTGTTTGGATGGTATACCCCATGAAAATTGTATGATTCTTATTCCGGATTTTATTGCACTGTCCAAAGCTTTAGGTTCAAAATTCAATACAAAATTTGCATAGAATGAGCCATTCGTAATTTCTTGAACATCTTTAATTCTTTTATGCGAATCCTGAGGAGTGGTCCATGTAAGAGGCAATCCGCCTAAAGCACCAGATTTTGTTACCTCGGATACCAATGCTGTAGTAACAGCACCTGCCGTGGGAGCTTGTATAATTGGGTATTTAATATTTAACAGCTTGGTTAATTTTTTCGTCGCAAGTGAAGGGTAATTGAATTTAGCGTGTTCTTTATCAGTTACTTTTGACATAACTGATTGACCAAAACTACTACCAACCATGCTCGAAGCTGCAATACCCGCGAGTGCTCCTTTTTGAATAAAATTGCGTCTAGAAAATCCGTTACTTGACATTTTTTTGTTTTTAGATTACTAATTAGACTTCTATTGTTGATTGAATTCGCTCCAAATACGCTTTATCAATTCTGCTACTGTTGGAATATCATGTATGTCGCTAACACTTTTACCAGCATAGTTCGCCATCGCTTTTATATCTCCAGCATATTGCTTTCCTGGAGAATTGATGCTGTAGCGTTCCACTTCATAATCTTCCCCAACTTTAACTATGATATCTTTTTCCCCAGGTCTGTTTCCTATAGCAGGACAACCTGCTGATTCCCACATTTCGAATGTTGAGTTTCTTAAAATACGGTGGGTTGTATTTCCAAAACCTTTATCCATGCAAGTTGTAAATACAGTGTCTTCTGCTTTAGCACTTACCAAAGATTTTTTATAAACTTCATGTCCTTGGCTTTCTACGGTGGCAACAAATCTTGACCCCATAACAACACCTGCTGCTCCCATCTGCATATATTCCCGCATTTTATGTCCTGTAGCTATACCGCCTGAAGCAACTACAGGAATATCTCCAGCAACTTTTAAAACACGTTCTAATGCTTCTGCTAATGGTCTTGATGCATGTACATGACCTCCTGCTTCTGTGCCTTGGCAAACCAAATAATCTGCACCTAAATCTAAAGCCGCTTTTGCACTGGCTTCGCTAGTCACTTGAATTCCTAATACTACTTTTGCGACTTTCATTTTAGCGACCATTTCCTTTGTTGGCATGCCCCAAGAAAATTGGATAATAGGGACTCCGTATTTTATAGCATTGTCAAATGCTTTAGGTTCAAAATTCAAAACGAAATTTGCGAAGTAGGAGTTTTTAGTTTTACCTTTTACAGCTTCAATTTGTTTAATTGCAAAATCTGGTTCTGACCAACTTAATGGTAATGCTCCCAAACCTCCATTATTAGAAACTGCCGCTGTAAATGAGCTACTGATAACTCCTGCTGTTGGTGCTTGAATTATAGGAAATTCAATCTTTAAAAGTTTAGTTAGCTTTTTGGCCGCTTTAGATGGATAATGGAATCTTGTCTTTTTATTAGTATTCAATTCTTTTATATCCGACGACTGACCAAAACTACTACCGGATAATGTAGTAGCAGCAATAGTCGCTAGTGTCCCTTTTTGAATGAAATTTCGGCGAGAAAAGTTTTTTGACCTCATAAAAATGATACATTTAGTAGTTAATATGTGTTCAATCCATTACGTTGAACAATCACATTGCAAATGTACCGGGGGGTCATTCCGTTAGGATAGTGTATTAAGTTCTATGAATAGTATAATCGGTCCATAAAGAGTAAACTTATACCTTAGAACTAAAATTTTAGATGAAAATCAGGATTTGTTCAACGAGAATTTTACCTTCTCCACGCCTATAAAAGTCATATACTTTCCTTGAAACACAAAACCAAATTTCTCGTAAAGGGCAGTAGCTGGTTTGTTTGCTAATCCTGTCTCAACAATAACGCATTCTGAAGTATGTAATTTGGTTGAGAACCCTAAAGCTGTTTAGCTATACCTTGCCTGAAATATGAAGGATGAACAACCAAACTACAAATATCTGTTACTTCATCAATTTCAATAACTGCCGCTAAATTGGATTCTTGAAAAAATCCATAAAAATTTGTGGCGCTAGTCTGAAAATCTTTTATCGTTCTTTTTAAGGGTGGAAAATCTTGATAATTAACTTGAAGCAAATTTGCTTCTATTTTATAAGAGGTTTGAAAAACACGATATATGTATCTGTCTATTTCGGTTTCTTTATCATTAAGGCTCTCTATCATTTAAGCATTAAGGGTGTTTCTATAAGCAAGTGGTGTTACGTTTTCATGCTTTTTGAAAACTTTGATAAAATGTGAAGGGTCTTCAAATCCACAATCGTATGCTATTTCATTGATCGTTTTATCCGAGGTTTTTAAGAATTGGGTCGCCAATATTATTTTTTTATTTGCAATCCAACGTCCGGGGCTTTCATTAAATGCGGCTTTAAAACTCCTTTTGAATGTACTTAAACTCATATTAGCCAAAGTCGCATACTCTTCCAACTTCAAATTATACGGATAATTATCCATCATTATTTGTTTAAGTTGTACACTATTTGAAGATTGCAAACTACAGAGATATGATGCAATGTTTTGATGTATGGTAGATGTAAAAATATTAAGCAATAATTCTTCAAACTTTAATTTTATCACACTGACATTTGGGTTATCGTGCGCTTCAAAATACACTTCTAACGATTTCATGTAGGATACTAAAAAATCGTTTATTTCCAATCGCAAAACACCGTCTGAATCTAAATGCTCATTATTCTTTTTATAGGAAAGGTTATCGCTAAATTTTAGCATAAAGTTTTTGATAAAATCATCTGGCATGAATATCATAAGTGCACAGTAATCTTCACTGTGAAATTGGTGGGCAATATTGGCTCCTTTTTTTACAAATAAGGCATCTCCTGCTTTTACCATATATTCATTGCGGTGGGTTTTCCACATTTTCTTCCCATTGGTTACAAATACAAAGTAATTTGCATCTGACCACATACCAAAACGAATCTCTTCGACCATACATTTAAATTCGACAAACAATAATTCGTCGATTGTAAATTTTCTAAATAATTCACACTCTCTTATGTACGTAAAAACATTTGTCATTAAATGGTTGAAATTTATTTCAAATGTAAAAAATATTAACTTTTTTATTGCATATATTTCATTACTTCGAAATTGATCTCAAGATAAATCGTTTAATTAATAAGGTAAAGAGTATACCGCACTTGCCTTTGTTTAGTTTCGCTTACTCCTTATTGAAGTTTTTTATACATATGAAACCCCAATATTTTATGTCCTCGACCAAAATAAAACTTATGGGCTCTATTATTTGCTAAATAGGCATCTAGCTCTATGGATTCATATTTGTTATTTTTGGCCCAAGTTTCTATTAAATTAAGCAGTTGGGTTCCATAACCTTTAGACTGTAAATGAGCATCTATAATGACATTATCGATTGCCAATTGTTTGCCAGAATAGATTTTTATGAATGTCCAACAACCTATCATTCCTATAAGTTTGTCTTCTTTGTAAAATCCAAAACATTGATAGTTATCAAAACCTAACATTTGTGATAATCTATTTCTTAATAGTTCTTCCGTTTTATTTGGATTCAATTGTTTAACAAAATGAATAAGCTTATCCATACTTCTTAACCCCAATCCTTTAATTGCAAATTGATTGATTGTTGTAGTAGTCATAATTTTGCAGTTTTAATGATTTATTTTGAACATTTATATTGCAAAATTATTTCTTAACATGCTTCTTACATGGTACGTATAGTCCTATAAATGGTATATTAAATTCAAATCCCTTCTCACTATGGTAAAAATAAGACTTTTAAGAAAATGGGAATCTTTTTATTTACTGAGAGAACAACATTTGAAAATATTTTTCTTTCATCATTCTAAAATGGACTGATTTATCCGGTTTTGAGCCATTCACCAGGAATTCAGTCAATCTCATCAAACGTTGATTTTATAGGACTAAAATTCTATCTTACTTTTATACGACACTCAAAAAAGCACAATAAACTTCTATGCAAGCTCAAAGCCATATGTTCATTGCAACAGGAAATTATATATTATCATTTTAAAATAAATAATTTAACACGAACAACATTCATTACTCGATTCTTCATCATTATAGGAACAATTTACGCCTTCATCCAACGCTTTTTTTAACTGATGAAAAGCTTGCTGAATTTTGGATAATGGAGAAGCTACATTCATACGCATAAATTGGGTGTGCAAACCTTCAAACCAATCTCCTGGTGTTAAAGCCAATTTTGCTTGGTTCACAACCAAATGCTTTAAAGCAGCATCAGATATATTTAATTTACTAAAATCTAACCAAACTTGGTAAGTTCCTTCAGGTTTAAACAGTGTTACTTCTGGTAATTCATTTTGAACAAAGTTTTCAATCCAATACATGGTTTTTTCAAGATATTCTAATAAATTATCTAACCACTCTTCTCCTTTTGTATAAGCAGCTATTGTTGCGTTTGCAGAGTGTATACTTCCATGGTCTAAATATAAGGAACCAATGATGTGTTTTATCAGATTAAGCGTATCTTGATTTGGTACATATAAATACCCATTAGAAATACTTTGCATACCAAATGTTTTAGCTGGCGAACCTAAAACCGCAATATGGTTTTGATTATTTTCTAGTGAAGCAATACTATTAAAACGAGAACCAGAATACACTATATCTGAATGAATTTCATCACTAATTATCGTAACATCATATTCGTTTGCAAGATGTACTAACTTTTGTAATTCTTCTTTTGTCCATACTCTGCCAATAGGATTATGAGGATTACAAAGTAAAATTGCTTTAATATTCAGCTTTTTTAATTTATGCTCTATATCTTCAAAATCCATTTGATACTGACCATCAACAACTTTTAATTTATTACTAACCACTTTTCTGCCAGCGGATTCAATAACCTTAAAAAACTGGTGATAAACAGGTGTTTGTACTAGTATTCCTTCGCTTTCATCCGACAGCTCTCTAATTAAAACACCTATTCCTGTTAGCACTCCTGAAACTTGTACAAATGATTTAGGGTTTAACTTTAATTGATGACGCTTTAAATTCCAATCTGAAATAGCCTTAAAAACATCTCCAGTATTAAATTCATAGGCATACACATTTCTTGTTACCAATTTTTGCAAAGCTTCTTGTATCGGTTTTGCTATTTCAAAATCCATATCTGCAATCCATAAAGGCATTACGTCTGTAGTACCAAACATGTCCTTTAGATAATTAGGATTACTCTTCGCAAAATTGTGTTCTATTCTGTGTATTGTATCAAATTGATTCATTTTATTCTATTTTAGTTATGGACGTGAATCAAATAAAAAGACGCAAAAAATAATTAAGCACAAGGTTGATTGCAATTGACGTAATCACTTTATTTCTCGTATATTTTTTTTGGATTATAATCAAGAATATCCCCATAAACGTCGGTAGAAATATCACAACATTGTTCACAAGTAGATTTTAGCATCGCTCGTCCTCTTTGCACTCTAGATTTTAATCCTGAATAAGAAATATTCAATCTTTCTGCTATTTCTTTTTGGGGAATATTTTCAATGTCAGATAATATTAATGCTTCTTTATATTTTTGAGGCAAAGAATTTATTACAGGACGAACACACTCTGCCAGTTCAGATGTTAATTTATTCTCATTGAATTCTTCCTCTTCAATAACAATAGATGGGTTATAGAAGTCTACATTTCTAAAATGATTAATGATTTCATTTCTAGTAATTTGATAAATCCAAGAGATTAATTTATCTTTTTGCTTTAAGGTATCATTTTTAGAAAAAACTTTTAAAAAAACATCTTGAACAATGTCTTTTGTAAGTTCAGAATCGTTAACCTTTCCAATAACGAAATTGGTCAATCGGTCATTCATATCATTCCAAACTTCACCTATATCTGCATTCATATTTGTAAAAATAAATCATAGATTTATTTATAGACGCAAGGATGGGAAAAAGACGCAAAATACTTTAATGTGATTTGTTAGAGAAAACCAATTGCTTTAATACCCCATACTATCAAAATTCCGTTATTCTAATTGTGTTTTATTAAAAGACATTCCTGTTAATAAGTTTACGGAACCGAGTGGAGAAAAAGGGAAAGGCTTGTAAAATGGCCATTTTAAAAGAGGCTTTTGTTATTGGCAGGAACCTTTGATTATGAAGTCCCATTTCTGGTCTTTTTTAGTATTCTCGTTAATACACCTTTTATGGGACAGTTCGATACCCATATTCAGTTTCTTATAGCATTTTGATTTCAATTAATGCTAAACAGATTTATATTTTATTTCTAACTATCTGATTTTCATTAATTTTCGGAGTTAGTGAAATTTGGAGTGTTTTGGTTAATTATGATTTAGGCGAAAGGCACTAAGTGTTTACATTTTTTGTCCTGCCAGCAGGACGAGGAATGTAAAGCAAGAGGGTAACACGCTAACGCGATGTTACGTTTTTTAGTTAATTGATTTTCAATCAATTATGTGAAGATAAAATTTCATCAAAAAAAGTTTTTACAGTAAAAACCTTGGTAGTCCCAGTAAACATTGGAATTTTTTACAGTAAAAAATATTTGTCGCCCCAGTTTGTACCCGTTTGGTAGACTGTTTTCATCAAATCAAATTTGACATTGTTTGGGGTAGTTCGAATGTTCCTTTTTTTGATTGGAAAAGTATATTTGAGATATTGTAGGTGCGCCCTATTTCAATTTTACTTAACGCTTATCTTTCCAAACACTATAAAATCGAAACAGGATCCCAGCGCAAAGTTTAAGAAATGGGACATTTCTGATTAGACTGTTATTTAGCTTTATTTCTATTGAGAATGCTCACGATCAGATTTTTAACTGTTTCCATTTCATCGGGCTTGCTTGCTGCTACAAATAGGGTAAGACTGGCTAGGGCCTCATTGCTTATGATTGGCATTCCATTATTCATTAACATACCATTCATTTCAAGAAACATAAGAAAACATGCTGCTGCGATTCTCTTATTACCGTCTGTAAAAGCATGGTTCTTGGTAATCAAATACAGTAAAGCAGCCCCCTTTTCCTCTATACTGGGATAAAAGTCCTGATTCCCGAATCCTTTTGATATTTGGGAAATTGCACTTTCAAATCCTTTATCCTTTTCTAGTCCAAAAACATCGGAATCAAATTCCTTTTTCATTTGGTCTATTAGGGATTGGTATTCCTCTTTAGTTGGATATGTTGTTTTTGCTACGGTGAGTCCTTTTGAATCTAGTCTTTCATGGTCATAGTCGTCCAGTAACGCAAGTCCCTTTGTAAACTGACCAAGCCATTCGTGACCCTGCTCTTGCGCTTTATCTTCAATAGCTCTACCAAGTATCTGAATTCCTGATCGAAGCACTTGGATTTCCTGATTCGTTTGTTGCAATCTCTTTTGATTGAGGGCATACCCTTTGATTAAGTAATCTTTTAATCTTTGGCTTGCCCATTGCCGAAATTGGGTGCCTCTAATGGATTTAATTCGGTACCCCACTGAAATAATAACATCTAAATTATAGTACTTTGTTGTTTTAGTCTGTGTCTTCCCTTGTATAGCACCATGTTGAGTGGTATGTGCAAAATTTGCACATACCACTTTTTCTTCCAATTCACCTTCCTTGAAAATATTTTTTATATGTCTGCCTACAACCGTTCTGTCTCGTTCAAAAAGTAGACCTAATTGCTCTTGGCTTAGCCAAACGGTTTCATCATCAAAAGTTACTTCGACTTTAGTTTGACCATCAGAACTTTGGTAAATCTCTATGTTGCTATTATTGCTCATGCTGTATTATTAGTACTGTTCGGTAGGTGTATATGGAATATACCTTTCAAATGTAGTTGATTAAAAGCGTTACTTACCTTGAATTATTTCTAACAATTCAAGGTTGATTAGATTTATGTATTTTATCCTTTACCCGCAATTTTTCCTTGAGCAACTGCATATCCTCGCTAACCTTCCGATTTAAGATTTTGGCATAGTGCTGTGTTGTCCGAAGTGATTTATGCCCTAACATCTTACTTACCGATTCAATGGAGACGCCATTAGAAAGGGTTACAGTGGTCGCAAAAGTATGTCTGGCCAAATGGGTTGTTAAATGTTTTTTAATGCCGCTTAGATCAGCTATTTCTTTGAGATAGGCATTCATCTTTTGGTTGGTCAAAACAGGAAGAACCCTACCATTCATCAGGAAGGGACTATCTTCATATTTCTCCAAAATCATCATAGCAGTTGGTAAGACCGGGATATTGCTTTTAGTTTTGGTCTTTGTACGCTTGGTGTTGATCCAAAGCTCCCCATCAATACCTGTGACAAAATCATCATGGGTCAATTTTTTCACATCGGCGTAGGCAAGCCCAGTAAAGCAGCAAAACACAAATACATCCCTAACGTGTTCCAAGCGTTCAGCCATAAAAGGTTTATTCATCAATTGTTGTAGTTCTTCCGAGGTTAAAAATTCACGTTCAACATTTTTTAATCTCACTTTCCAATTGGCAAAAGGATCTTTGGGAATCCATCCATTGGCATAAGCGATTCGTATAATTTTTTTAAAGTTGACAACATATTTAATAGCTGTATTGTGGCTACATTTTCTTTTGGTCTTTAAATAGTACTCAAAGCCAGAAATGAAAGCATGGTCAACCAACTTAACAGGTATATCTTTTTTACGAAGCTCTTTTCGAAGATATTCAGCTAAATGACTTTTGGCCGTTCTGTATCGTTCAGCAGTGCCTTCTGCAAAATCCTTGCCCACCAAACTTTCTACCTGGTCGTTGTGTTCCTGAAATATCTCTAGCAACATTATATGTTTCTGGTCTTTTCCCAAGTAAGCATCACGCAAAGATTCGGATGTAAGTGGTAGGTCGTTTTCTTTTATCCTTTCAGCATGCTTATAGATTTCAGTTCGCATTTTGTTCAGATAAATATTTAGTTGGCGTATATCAGGCGAAAAACCCTGTACCACACTGGTGGCAGCATTCCATTTATGTGGATATGTCTTACGGCCAGTGCTGAGTTCGGAACGTTTACCATCCACTGTAATTCTGAGATAAATCATAGCCCTACCTTCGCTATCCGCCTTGCTTTTTTTGAGGTAAAATAGAAGAGAAACCATAAAGTGACACCTATATAAACTAAAATTCCCTTCAAATTAGGAAAAAAATATCAAAATTCCATCCTTGCAAGACATTGAAATACAGTAAATTATAAGAAGATAGGTGTCAGTTGGGCTAAGAATTCTGACTGACCCCGAAAAGGGCACTTTTTAACATGATTTCAAATGATATCATTTGACACCCTAAAAAACAAAAAACCTGTAAATCAATAATTTACAGGTTTTAATGATGTGATATATATGATATCAGCGGAGGAAGAGGGATTCGAACCCCCGGAGGTGTGACCCTCAACAGTTTTCAAGACTGCCGCATTCGACCACTCTGCCATTCCTCCAATGCGGGTGCAAATATACTAACCTTTTTTATTTCTATAAAAGCCTAAATACTTTATTTTTTTAAGTGCCCAGATTCCAATATTACCTGCTACTTTTGTTTTTATGGATCAATGGTATCACTACGTGTTATTGATTGTAGTCGGCTTTGCCGTGGGATTTATAAATACAATTGCCGGAGGAGGGTCTTTATTGGCACTACCTACACTAATTTTTTTAGGACTTCCGCCAAGTGTTGCCAATGGTACAAATAGAGTAGCTATTATTATTCAAACATCTTTGGCTACCGCCGGATTTAAAAGCAAGGGCGTATCTACCTTTCCTTTTAACGTGTACTTGGGGATTTCAGCCTTAATAGGGGCAATTATTGGTGCCCAAATTGCTGTTGATATTAAAGGTGAGACATTTAACCGCATTTTGGCTATTGTTATGATAGCTGTGGTTGTAATTATCATTTTTAAACCTAAGATAAATGTTGAGGAACTTGCAGAGCGAACAACAGGGAAACACTTATGGATTGGAATTATAGCCTTCTTTTTTATTGGAATCTATGGTGGTTTTATCAATGCAGGGATAGGTTTTGTTATTATTTTGTTTTTGCATTACGTGAACAAAATGAACCTGGTTAGGGTAAATGCCACCAAAGTTTCTGTTGTTCTCGCCTATACGCTGTCTGCCTTGGCCGTTTTCATTATCAATGATAAGGTAAATTGGCTTGCGGGACTAACCTTGGCCATTGGAACTGGAACCGGAGGATGGGTCTCGAGTAGGGTGTCGGTCAATAAAGGAGATGGATTTATAAAGACATTTTTAATCATCATGGTCATTGCAATGGCCATAAAACTGTGGTTTTTTACCTAAATTATTATATGCCAGGATTTGAACTTTTTGGAGATAAAGAAAGAAAACAAGTGCAGGACGTACTTGATTCGGGAGTATTGATGCGTTACGGTTTTGATGGGATGCGTAACGGACATTGGAAAGCAAGAGAGTTGGAAACTGCTCTTTCCCAGAAAATGATGGTGAAACATACGCATTTGGTCAGTAGTGGTACTGCTGCGCTAACTGTGGCATTAGCTAGTGCTGGCATTGGAGCAGGGGATGAGGTGATTATGCCCACGTTTACCTTTGTGGCCAGTTTTGAGTCCATTTTAGCCTTGGGAGCAATTCCTATTTTGGTAGATGTTGATGATACGCTTACTCTGGAGCCAAAAGCAGTGGAAGCTGCAATTACGGAAAGAACAAAAGTTGTAATGCCTGTCCACATGTGTGGCTCTATGGCTGATTTGGATAAACTGCAAGCTATCTGTAAAAAACATAATTTATTATTGCTTGAAGATGCATGTCAGGCCATTGGTGGTACTTATCAAGGAAAGCCTTTGGGGAGTATCGGAGATTTAGGTTGTTTTTCTTTTGATTATGTAAAGACCATTACATGTGGAGAAGGAGGGGCGGTAATTACAAATAATGAAGCTTTTTATGAGAATTCACATCAATATTCCGACCATGGACATGATCATATAGGGAGTGACCGGGGAGCGGAGCAACACCCGTTCTTAGGATATAATTATAGGATTTCTGAACTGAATGCTGCCGTTGGGTTGGCCCAAATTGAGCGGTTGGATGAATTTATAGCTGTTCAAAAAAGAAATTATACTGTTTTAAGAGATGCATTATCCCAAATTCCAGAGATTGTGTTCAGACGTGTGCCAGAGGGTGGAGAGGAGAATTATTCGTTTCTTAATTTTTTTCTTCCTTCAAAAGAAATTACTCAAAAAGCACATAAGTCCCTTGGAGCAAACGGTGTTGATGGTTGTTTTTATTGGTTTGATAACAACTGGCATTACTACCGTAAATGGGAACATTTGATTGAACCTAAATCATTGGGTAAGTTGCCGCAAGATGTACTTGACTCACTTCCTGATTATTCCAAGGTGAACTTTTCGACCTCTGATCAATGGGTGGGAAGAAATATTTCTTGCCTCATCAAATTAGGATGGATTGAAGAAGAGGTTCATGAACGAGCCAAAAAAATGGTTGAAGCTATAAAACGGGTAATCTAATAGGTCACGTACTCTACAATTTCCAAACCATACCCCACCATTCCTACGCGGCGGGTTTTACCGGAATTTGTGAGCAATCTGATTTTGGAAATGTCCAAATCATGTAGGATTTGAGCGCCTATCCCAAAATCTTTGGTATCCATGTCAATTTTTGGGGCTTTAATGACTCCTTGTGCCTGTAATTTTTTGAGCTCAACAAGACGACCCAAAAGGTTTGTTGATTGATTTCCCTGATTAATAAATATCATCGCTCCTTTTTCTTCGGCATTTATGGCTTTGAACATTCTATTCAGCACTTCGTCAGGGTTATTGGTCAAAGTACCTAATATGTCATTGTTTATTAAGGTAGAGTTGATTCGTGTCAAAATAGGTTCGCCGGTCTTCCAAGTGCCTTTTACCAGGGCAACATGTACTTGATCATTGGTAGTTTGCTTATATGCACGCAGGCGGAACTCACCAAAACGTGTCTGGATGTCAAAAGCTTCTTTGCGTTCAATAAGACTGTCGTGTTCCATACGATAGGCAATTAAATCCTCAATGGAAACAATCTTTAGATCAAACCTTTTAGCAACTTCAATTAATTGTGGTAATCTGGCCATAGTGCCGTCCTCGTTCATGATTTCCACAATAACACCAGCAGGCTTCAAATCGGCCAACCTTGCAAAATCTATGGCTGCTTCTGTATGTCCGGTACGCCTTAAAACACCACCTTCTTTTGCAATTAAAGGGAAAATGTGTCCCGGTCTACCCAAATCGTGCGGTTTGGTAGCTGGTTCCGTGAGCGCAATAACCGTTTTGGCCCGATCAGCGGCTGAGATACCGGTTGTAACTCCATTGCCACGCAAATCCACTGAAACTGTAAATGCGGTTTCCAATGGGTCTGAGTTATGGGTAACCATTTTATGGAGTCCAAGTTCTTCGCACCTACCTTCAGTGAGCGGGGCACAAATTAAACCACGGCCATGCTTGGCCATAAAATTTATAGTCTCCGGGGTAATAAGTTCTGCAGCGGCCAAAAAGTCCCCTTCATTTTCTCGGTTTTCATCATCTACAACAATGATAACTTTACCTTGTCTTATGTCCTCAATGGCATCTTCAATGGCATTGAGCTGTATTTTTTTTTCTTTGGAAACCATTTATTCTTCGGAAGCTTTTTCTTTCTTTTTAAAGAGATTCTTTATGCCATCAATTATATGTCCAAACCCAATAAGTCCTCTATCTGCAGTGGCCCTTTTGGTGAGTGAAATTCCTATTGGGAGCATGATCAATGTTGGCAGCCAGGCACCCAACATTGGATGAATGTTATTTTCCTTGGCATAATTTCCTGCAAATACCCCAATGAAATAATATGCCAAAAATAAGATAATGGCAACAACCATGGGCAATCCCAGTCCACCTTTTCTGATAATGGCACCAAGTGGTGCTCCTACAAAGAACAAGATGATACATGAAAAGGCCAATGCGTATTTTTTATGCAGAGATAGGATATGGCTGTTATAAAATTTAAACCTTTTTTGGAGCTCTTCTTTTTTAGAAACAACAGTTGAAAGAATTCCCGATACATTGGTTTTAGCAGTATTGATGACCTGTTGACGTTGCCAATCCTCTAGACTGGTTACCAACTGTTCCACACTTTCAATACTGTCATTTTCCACTTTTTGATTCTCTTTTGCCAATTTGCGAAGATTATCACTTATGGCCCTGGCTTCCGGGGTGCTGTCTTTTTTCTTTTTTGTAACAGGAAATGCACCCATACGATTGGTTATATTTTTGGAGAAGGCCTCAACTTTTTCCAAGTTGTTTTTTTCTAAAGAATCTATATCCTTGATCAAACGGCCCACATTTTTCATTTTGTCGGTGGTAATGTTACCGTCTTCTTCCAAATCCTGATTGTTCAGTTCGGAAATATCAATATTTATAGTATAGGTCTCAAATTTTGCCTTTGCGAAAGGGTGCTTTCTTTTTTCCTTACTTTTTTTGGGCCTGGTCTCTTCGTAATAATTGCCATCCTTTAATACCAATTGAATAATATCTGAATCTTCACTGCTAATTAATTCTCCTGATTTTGCTTTTATGACAACATTATTAATACTGAGCTTATTTTTTCTGTGGATGATTACATTATCTAAAAACCGATCTTGTTCACCATATTTTTTATCCACTTTAATGTTCATCCCCGATCCGGTGCCTTCAAAATCACTAAAAACGCCCTCTGTAATAGCGGCGGCTGGTTTAACCTTGGCAATATTCCGCCTTAGGTTGAACATTTTTTGTTCGGCTTTTGGAATTACATTATTGGCGAAGAAAAAAGTAACTCCTCCTAAAAAAACGACGTAAATGATTAGGCTGCGCATTCCTCTTTGCAAGGAAATCCCTGAAGCTTTCATGGCTGCAAACTCATAATTTTCGGCAAATGTTCCAAAGGTAAGTATGGAAGAAAGTAATACCGTTAGAGGCAATACTTTATCGACCAGTGTGGGAATAAAGTAAAAAATAAACTTTCCAATGATAACTATACCAAGACCTTTCCCTGCCAAATCATCTATAAAAAGCCATATTCCTTGAAAAATGAAAATGACAATTAAAATGAAAAATGCGCTAAAAAAGTTATAGAGAAATCTAGATAATATATACCTGTCAAGTATTTTCAATGCTCTAATTTCTTATGATGTAATATCCCTTGTCCTCGTATTTTTTCTCGTTAAAGGTAAAAAGAGCGCTTGACAGTGGTTGATTGGTTTTGAAAGAATTAACAGTAATGGATGTTTTTGTGCCGTTCTCTCCTGTTTGAATGAGTTTGTAGATATGTTTGGTCTGGGAATCCACCCCTAAAAGAATGGACTTTATTTCAGTATTGGAATCAATTGGTGTGAGTTTCACATATTGTATTTTCCTTCCCCCAACGTTTTGAAGAATGTCCCATTGGTAATTATGCCCAGTTTTGTAAAAGGTAAGCATTTTTGAAGGAGTGATGTTATTGTTGTCCTCAGTGATATCCTCAATGGTCACTTCTTCGTTTTCTGGAACAATGGTATATACTTTTTTACCATCATTTAGTTGTTGTGCGCCCAAATAATCTAACAAATACTTATCTCCCTTTATGTAGACGTTACCGTTTGTTTCTTGTTTAATATTAGCTTCTGTATTTTCCAAGGATGACTTAAAATCAATATATATGTTATCGTAGCTTTTTGCCTTGTTATATACTTCATCCAACAGGGCTTGTGCTTTAGAAGAGTTTTGCCCAAAGGAGAAAAACCCTATTGCGAAAAGACCAATAAAAAGAAGTTGCTTTTTTAATTTCATGTTACTTTGTTTCGTTTTGTAATAGTTGCTCAAGGGATAAAATATCCGGAACCAACACTTGACGAGCCTTACTGCCTTCAAAAGGCCCTACAATTCCGGCTGCTTCCAATTGATCTATGATTCTACCAGCTCTATTGTACCCAAGTTTTAGTTTTCGTTGTATTAAGGAGGCTGATCCTTGCTGTGCGGTCACTATGACTTCGGCAGCATCTCTGAACATAGAATCCCTATCTGCGATATCATAATCAATCCCCGTGCCAGAATCTTCCCCTACATACTCTGGGAGCAAATGGGCATCAGGGTATGCTCGTTGTGAGCCAATATATTCTGTGATTTTAGCCACCTCTGGAGTATCCACAAATGCACATTGTAGTCGGGTAACATCATTTCCTTGGGTAAAGAGCATATCTCCACGACCAATAAGCTGATCAGCGCCTTGGGCATCTAAAATAGTTCTTGAATCTATTTTAGAAGTTACCCTAAACGCAATACGAGCGGGGAAATTGGCCTTAATAATTCCGGTAATGACATTGACCGATGGCCTTTGCGTAGCAATAATTAGATGTATACCTATGGCACGTGCCAATTGTGCCAATCTGGCAATGGGCGTCTCCACCTCTTTGCCTGCTGTCATGATTAAATCTGCAAACTCATCAATGACTAAAACAATATATGGCAAGAATTTGTGCCCATCATTTGGATTAAGTTTTCTAGCCTTGAACTTGACATTATACTCCTTAATATTCCGTACCATTGCCAGTTTAAGCAATTCGTAACGGTTGTCCATCTCAATACAGAGTGAATTCAAAGTATTGATGACTTTGGTATTGTCAGTTATTATGGCGTCTTCCGAATCTGGTAACTTGGCCAAGAAATGGCGTTCAATTTTATTATATAGTGTGAGTTCTACTTTCTTTGGGTCTACTAAAATAAACTTGACCTCCGCTGGATGTTTTTTGTAAAGTAGGGAAGTAAGCACAGCGTTTAAACCAACCGATTTTCCTTGACCAGTTGCCCCGGCCATAAGCATATGCGGCATTTTGGCCAAGTCAACCACAAAAGTTTCATTGCTGATGGTCTTTCCAAAAGCAATGGGGAGTTCCATTTCGGCTTTTTGAAATTTATTGGAAGCTATTACCGAACGCATGGAAACAATAGTGGCATTCTTATTGGGGACTTCAATGCCAATGGTGCCTTTTCCGGGAATGGGGGCAATTATCCTAATGCCCAAAGCGGCTAGAGATAAGGCAATATCGTCCTCGAGGTTTTTAATTTTTGAGATTCGTACACCTGCTTCTGGCACAATTTCATACAAGGTCACGGTTGGACCAATGGTTGCCTTAATTTGGGCAATTCCAATTTTATAATTCTTTAGGGTACTTACAATTCTGTTCTTATTTTCTTCAAGTTCTTCTTGGTTGATGGTAATACCACCGGTAGCTCCATGTTGATCAAGAAGTTCGATATGTGGAAACTTGTAATTCCCTAATTCCAATTTGGGGTCAAACTCCCCAAAATCCTTGACTAGTTTTTCTGCCTTTACATCGGTCTCTTCCTTTTCCTCAGTAACTTTTTCAACCTTGAGGTCTATATCCAAATCTTCTTCTTGCGGAAGATTGACATCCAATCCTGCTTCACTTTGTAAAGGTGGAATATCTTTTTTATGGGTGTAGGTGTCCACAGCAACCGGAGTATCAGTTTCCATACTGAGTTCAACACTACCATCATCTGATTGAACTGTTACCGGAGTGGATTTACTTTTCTTGAAATCAGATTTTAGTTGTTGCTTTTGTGAGCGGAAGAATTTGGCAACACCTTCTGGGCTGAAGTTGAAGAGCCGAACCAATATGACCATCAACACAAAAACCAATAAGAGAAATACCCCAATTTTACCGGTATAATCTTGAAGAAAGTCATTCATTTCATATCCAATCAATCCTCCAAGTAAAGGTTGTTCAAAGGCAAAGAAACCCAATGCAATTGAAATCCATATGATTCCCGTAAGTCCCCATATCCATTTGCCAATAAGGCCTTTACTATCCAACCCAAGAAATAGATAAAGTCCGGTTATGGCCAATAATAATGGGAATGAAAGAGAAGCCAATCCAAAACCTTTGTACATAAAAAAATGACTTACGCTAGCTCCAAACTTGTTCAATAGATTGCTGGCCTGCGCATTTCTATCTTTAAATTCAGAAAGCATGCTCTGATCTTCTTGCCATGTAAAGTAATAAGACATAAAAGAGAAGAAAAGGGCAATACTGAGCACAATTAAAAGGCTGCCCAAAATAATTTTATTTTGCTTGGACAGCTTTAGTGAAAAGCCTTTTTGTGAGGATGTAGGTTTTTTGGATTTAGTCCTTTTTTTTGCCATTAATCTCTAATATGGGGGCTAATTTACAAATTTACGATGCTACCGATGATCCCAGATGTTTGTTATGTCATTTTTGGCAGATAAATAATGAGTCCTATTATACTTGCAACAATGGATACTATCATAACGGCACCGGCAGAGATATCTTTTATAAAACCAATTTTAGGGTCTTTTTTTGGTTGAATATAATCCGATATTTTTTCAACGGCCGTATTTAATCCTTCTATTCCCATAACCGTTCCTATGGCTAACAATTGCACCATCCATTCGGCACTTGAAATATTGTAGTAGAAACCAGCACCAGTAACCAGCAGAGCAATAACAAACTGAATTTTGATACTGGACTCTGTCTTTAAAAGCAGGAACATTCCTTTTAAGGCATAGCCAACACTTTTGACCCTATTTTTTAAGAAAGATTCTTTAGGCATCCATCAATGCTTCTAGTGCTGCTTTATAATTGGGTTCATCGGCAGTTTCTGAAACTTGTTCGGTATAAACAACATTACCTTCATTGTTTATCACAACAACAGATCTTGAAAGGAGGGAGGTAAAGGCACTATCCGCAAAAGTTACACCATAATCCTTGCCAAAGTTCCCTGTTTTGTAATCGGAGAGCATGTCAACATTTTCAATTCCTTCAGCGCCGCAAAATCGTTGTTGCGCAAAAGGAAGATCTTTGGAGATACACAATACTTTAGTATTGTCAAGTTCTGCTGCTTCCTGGTTAAATTGTCTTACTGACTGTGCGCAGGTTCCCGTATCTACACTAGGGAAGATATTCAAAACAAGTTTACTGCCTGCGTAATCCGAAAGGGAAACTTCAGAAAGATCAGATTTTGTTAAGTTGAAACTAGGAGCTGATGTATGTATTGCTGGAAGGTTTCCTACTGTATTTGCTGGATTTCCTCCTAAAGTAATTGATGCCATTTTTATATCGATTTAAGATTAATCTCAAAAATATATAAAAAGAAAACCTTCTTGACCATTTTTGCAAGAAGGTTTTTCAACAAATAAAAGGTTATTCTGCTTTATGTATCTATAGAGCCCATGACTCTGGACATAAAATCATTCAGAGCTTCTTTTTTAGGAACACCAGAGTTCATCTTTTTTGAAACTTCTATAGCGCCGTACATGTTTGATATCAATTCTCCCAGTACATCAATTTCCCCATCTTTTAAATGAGAGGATTCGGTTAAATGCTCAAGAGTTTCAAGAGTTTCAATGACATAATCCTCATCATTGGCCTCTATGAATGATAGCACATGTTTAATTACTGGCAACCTCATTGATCAATATTTTCAGTACATCATATTTATTGGTCTGTACTTGGTTTTTAAGCGAACCATTTACAAATGCCGCAAATGTTGGTAAATTATCAACATTGGCAAGACTTCTTGATTCTGGGAACTTTTCTGCATCAACCAAAACAAATGTTACATCATCATTGGTCTGGGCCTCCTTTTTGAATTTAGGCTTCATAATTCTGCAGTTACCACACCAAGATGCCGAATATTGGACAACAACATTTTTATTGTCTTTTACAATTTCTTGCAGGTTATCCTGTTCCAATTCTAAGATCATAGGATTAATTTATATGGTTGGAAAGGTATTCTGCAACACCTTTTCTATCAGCATTCATAGCTTCTTTGCCTTCTTCCCAATTGGCAGGACATACTTCTCCTTTTTGTTGTACGTGGGTATAGGCATCAACTAGACGTATAAACTCATTTACATTTCTTCCCAATGGCATGTGGTTTATACTTTCGTGGAATACGGTACCTTCCTCATCAATTAGATATGTGGCCCTGTAGGTAACATTGTCACCTTCCAAGAAAATAGTTTCTGTCTCTTCATTGAATTCTTCATTTTGAATATCCAATATACCAAGTGCATTGGCCAAATTTCTGTTACTGTCTGCTAGAATAGGGTAGGTAACTCCTTCAATACCGCCATTGTCTTTACTTGTATTCAACCAAGCAAAATGAACTTCCGCAGTATCACAGGAAGCACCAATGACCATGGTATTTCTTTTTTCGAACTCACCTAAGGCTTGTTGGAATGAATGTAACTCTGTGGGACATACAAAAGTAAAATCTTTGGGGTACCAGAAAAGGATAATTTTCTTGTTTTCGGACTTAGCTTTATCCAAAACATTGATTTTAAAGGTGTCTCCCAATTCATCAATTGCATTTACTTCAAGATTTGGAAATTTTTTCCCTACATGCGTCATTTTAATACTTTTTTATATATTGATTTTGTGCAAATGTATTCCAAGCATTCTTCAATGTAAAACTTTGGGATTAGATTTTGTTATGCATTAATAGTACATGTTGATACTACCGGTTAGCAAGCTGCAAATCAAAAAACTAGAATAAAATCATTGCTTATAATCAATGAAAAAACATGCAAGTTGTAAAATATTTAATAGGAGTTGGCTATGTTTTTGAAGGGGTGGCCAATTGCTTGATCTTTATTTTAAAGGCCGCGAACAAAAGTGTCATAAATGGACTTAGCCAATTGAAAATGGCATAGAAAAAGTATTCTCCCACACCTACGCCTAAAACACCGCTATGATATGCCCCGCAGGTGTTCCAAGGTACCAACACTGAGGTAACCGTACCAGAATCTTCTAAGGTTCTACTTAAATTTTCAGGAGCCAATCCACGGTCTTTATATGCTTTAGAAAACATTTTTCCTGGTACTACCAAGGCCAAATATTGATCAGATGCAGTAACATTTAAGGCCAAACAGCTACCCACAGTACTGGCAAAAAGTCCGAAAGTGGTTTTTGCCATCTTCAATAAAGATTCTGTAATGCGCTCCAGAGCTCCAATACCGTCCATAATTCCACCAAAAACCATAGCGCAGATAATTAACCAAATGGTTTCTAGCATTCCTGCCATTCCCTTGGCTTTAAATAGGTCGCTCAATTCAGGGTTATCAGTTGCAATTGATGTCTTTATTGTTATGGCATTTAAGATGCCTTTGTACCCAGATTCAAAAGTCAAATCTTTTCCTCCACCCAGAAGACTAACTATTCCCGGTTGAAAAACCAAAGCGAACAAGGCTCCAAGTAAAGTACCTATTAAGAGAGCAACCAACGGGGGAGTTTTTTTAATAATCAATATTATGACTACAAGGGGAACCAAGAACAACCATCCACTAATATTAAAAGTGCTATTTATGGTGTTTAGAATAGAAGAAGTATCTGTTGCACCGGATGGGTCAATCGTAAATCCTAAAATAATAAAGACCACAAGGGTAACAGATATAGTTGGAATGGTGGTATATGTCATATAGCGGATATGCGAGAAAAGCTCCCCACCTGCCATAGTAGGGGCCAAATTGGTTGTATCGCTCAAGGGAGACATTTTATCTCCAAAATATGCTCCTGACAATACCGCACCGGCAGTCATCCCTAAAGAAATGCCCAATGCATCGCCAATACCTATTAATGCAATTCCTACGGTAGCAGCCGTTGTCCAGCTGCTTCCGGTTGCAATGGATATGATAGCGCAAATAACAACACTAGCTGCCAAAAAAATGGTAGGATTCAAAATCTGAAGACCATAATAGATCATTGCTGGTATAATTCCACTTATTAACCAAGTGCCAGCTAGGGCACCGACCATTAAAAGGATAAGTAATGCTCCGGTTGTGGATTGTACATTTTCGGCTACTTCGGCAAACATTTGTTTGTAAGATACCTTCTTGTAAAAACCCACAATAGCTGCCACTGCACCTCCCAATAACAAAATAAACTGGTTTGATCCTCCTATTGCGCTATCACCAAATACGAAAACATTGTAAGCCAACATGGCCACTAAAGCAAAAACCGGGATAAGTGCCTCCCAAATGCTCAATTGCTTATTTTCTACAATATGTTCATCTTGTCTGTACTTTGGCTTTTTATCCTTTTTTGGCATCTAGTTTGATTTTGTTAGCAGGTAATATTACGATTTTGAACCTTGTTCTGCAAACGAAGAATCATACCAATGCGGCATCACTTTTTAAAATGCCCAATTTTTCCATACAGCATTTCATGGCTTCATAAGTTTTTTGAATATCATTATCCAAACCAATTGAAAAACGGATTAGCCCTTGTGAGAGACCAAGTTCTTCCTGCTCTTCCAAAGGAATTTCTGAAGAGGTGGAAGTACCTGGAGCACTAAACAATGTTTTGTAAAAACCAAGGCTCACGGCCAAATATCCCAATTTCTCTTTCTGCATGAGTTCCATTAAGGCGTTGGCGTTGTCCAGTGAGCCCACATCTAAGGTAATCAACCCTCCAAACCCGTACTCTGCGTTCATTTGTGCTTTCATGGTTTTGTGACCAGGATGACTTTCTAGCCCTGGATATACCACTTTTAATCCATCTTTTTCAAATTGTTCTGCAAGGTAATGTGCATTTTCGCTGTGCTTTTTTATTCTGATGTGCAAGGTTCTCATGTTTTTGAGAATAGAAGCCGCTCTTACGCTATCCAATGTGCTTCCCAAAAGCATACCTGCTCCATCATTTACGTCTTTTAGACTCAGACAAAAATCTGTAGAAGCGCAAACGGCTCCAGCAACACAATCGCTACTACCGTTGATGAACTTGGTAAGACTGTGAACCACAATATCAGCTCCTAACTTAGCGGCATTGATATTTAAAGGAGAAAAAGTGTTGTCTACCACTAAAGGAATACCATGTTTCTTGGCCAATTTTGAAAGCGACTGAATATCGGCCACTTCCAACAAGGGGTTGCTGACCGCCTCGCAGTAAATCATCTTGGTTTTTGAGGTGATGGACCGTTCAACAATATCAAGATCTGTAATGTCAACAAACGATGTGGAGATATTGAACTTTTTCAAAAAGTTCTTTAGAAAAGCATAAGTTCCCCCATAAATAGTTCTACTACAAACAATATGTTCATTGGCATTACAAAGTTGAAAGATAACGGAACTTATAGCGCCCATGCCACTGGCATAAATGTTGGCAGACTCTGTTCCTTCCAACTGTGCCATTGCTTCCCCTAAATATAGATTGGATGGGGAGGAGTGTCGGCTATAAAGGTAGCAACCTTCAGTATTACCTTCAAAAGTATCGAACATGGTTTTAGCCGATAAAAAAGTGTAGGTGGAAGAATCGGAAATAGAAGGATTAACACCTCCAAATTCTCCAAAATATTGCAAGTCTTGTATATTTTCTGATGCCTTGTAGTCCATTGGAATAGTTTTGATGTAAAAATATAGTTATGATGAACTATTGTCAATATAAATTTATAACTATAGATTTTTGGTCTAAAATTTATAATTTTATAGAACTTAAATCGTTTTTAAAATAAAAATTTAAAGGTTAATAGAAAAACAATCAGTATGGAGTTGGATAATACGGATATACAATTGATAAAACTATTGCAAGAAGACTGTAAAAAGACCACAAAACAATATGCAGACAATCTACATTTATCCAAAACTGCCGTGTATGAAAGAATCCGTCGTCTTGAACGGAACAAGGTTATCACAAATTACGTAGCATTGGTGGACAAAGAGAAGGTGCAACGAAATTTTACCGTGTTATGTCATATTAGATTGGCACAGCACACCAAAGAGAATGTACTGAGGTTTGAACGGGAGATTTTAAAATTGGAAGAAGTTTCGGAGTGCTTTCATGTAAGCGGAGATTACGATTATATTCTGAAGGTAAATGTGGAGAATATGAAAAAATACAGGGAGTTTATGGTAACCAAACTAACGGCTATCAGCAATATTGGAAACACCCAAAGCTCTTTCACCATAAAGGAAGTAAAGCACAGTACCGCTGTAAGTATTTAAGAAAGTTTAACCTAAAACGATGTTAAAAAGGGAGTCACATTGGAGCGATATGCCTAATTTTTCCTCAATCAAGAAACAAACTACGATCAAAAAACACCTTTTTACAAATGAATTCGCGTATACGAGTTTTGCTCACAGTGCTGGCAACAATCATTGGCGGGCTGTCCCTAATACTTTACACAACATTATCACAAGACATCATTTTTGATGGATTAAGTTACTGCACTTCTTCCAGTACCGATTTGGCATTTGGGGGGCTGGCTACTTTTGCTTCTGCTGCCTTGGCAGGCTTTATTGCTTCACTTATAGTGGTGAGGGATAATTACTGGCCACACTTTTTCATTTCACTCTTTATTATTGGCAAAATGTCCTTTGTTGTTGTTTGCGGTCAATGGAGCGGGCCAATGTGGTTTGAAACGGGAATGAACCTATCCCTTTTGGCAGGCCTTTGGTTAGGCTGCTATGGAGCAGTAAAATTTCCATTGGCTCCTGTCTAAAATTCCCAAAAAGTCTAAAAAACATTCCATAATTTCCTAGAAACCTTAAGGGGCTTTTTAGTGTCAGATCATCGAGTTTATCCATCTCAATCCTGAGCGGAAATAACTTGCTTGAACAATCCTACCTGCCCAAACCATATTTCCATTCACTTCTTTCCATATATGGTTCAACCTATTTGATGGATTCAAATCCCCATTAGATGAAATCAAAACTTGTATTCCTCAATTGAAAGCGGGTATCCGTCAATCAGCAGTGCCCTAGCCGCATATTTCTTTGGTTTTTTGCCTTAAATCCTTAATAAGAATAAATAATTATGAAGAGAAAAAAACCGTATAAAGGTGAATGCAGGTATAAAACAAAGCTCTGTGGGAGTTTACTTGTTTTATGTATGGCCTTCAGTTTTACAGATTCCATGGCCCAGAGTTCAGGGAGTGCTGGAGAGGAAATTGCCATTGGCGCAAAAGTTGGCGCAAATTTCAATCAATTCTCACGCCCGGGAACAACTTTAGGCGGAAGTGTTGGAGGCTATGTACGCTATGCCGCCCTAGATTTTTTGGAAGTTCAAGGCGAGCTTCTGTATAGCCGTATTGGAGGGGGAAGAAGAGATTTTTCCAGAACAACAATAGCTGAGGACATATTGTACACCAATAGGGATGTTAGACTTCATACAATTGAATTACCAATTTCGGCCAGACTGGGCCTTCCAGAATTAAATGGGGGAGCAGTGGTACCAAAGCTAATTGTAGGCGGTGGATATGCATATAATTTTGCGGCTTTTGAAAAAAGAGATGCCATTTTTCAATTTGCCAATGGCGCAAATGGCCTGATTCCTGATCTTGACGAAAATGTTGGCAGCGATTACGCCAAACACATTTTTAGTGCCCATGTGGGTATTGCCTTGGACTACAATTTGCCCAATGGCAAGATGCTTACCATGGAGTTCAAGTACCGGAGGGGATTGAACGATGTAAACAAAATAAAAACAAATGTCATTGAACTGACTGATAGATTATACCCGTCCGGGTTCAATATTAACTTTTCTTATAGAATTTATTAAACAAGCAACAAATCTTTAATTATACAACTATGAAAAATATCAAAAAATTATTAGTAGCACTAATTGTCCCAATTGGTTTGGTCAGTACAGGCTTTTTGGCAACCTCCTGTAAAGATGACCTTACGGAAGAGGATATTCTTAATTTAGGAACCGAGGCAGATGAACTTGCCAAGACAAAGGCGGTTGAGGCGCTCAACGCAGCCGGGCAAATGGTAAGCTTTCAAATTAAAATAGTAGATACAAAAGGTAAACCAGTAGATGGGTTAAATGTATCCATGGTAGCAGCTTCAGAAGGTGGTGTTGCAGATGATCAAGCATTGGTCACTGATGCATCTGGGGCCGTATTCTTTGATCGCGTTGCCATTGGAGGCAATACCGTTAGTATTTCAGGAGAAAACATTGTTGATGCTTTGGTTTCTTTGGATTTTGGCCCTATCCGTCAGGGAATCCACTATCAAATGATCAATGGAGAAGTTGTTCCTACCCCGGTTACCGAAAGTGCTGTCCTTACTGTGTTGGGGTCAGGTACCTCTACGGCTACCGTAAAAGGTATAGCTACCATAGAAACAGATTTGACAAACGATACAAAAGAAGTGCCACAGGACATTACCATTGCTGCCAATCTTAAAGGAGAATTGGTACAGGCAACATCTGTGGACAATATGCAATACATTCTTACTTCAGAATCAATAGGTTCTGCTACGGTAGACAATGCAACGGGAGCATATACCATAGCGGTTCCTGCTGGTGTGGCATTTGATTTGGTCGTTCCCGAAGTTCAGGCAAACCAACGTGTTGCCATAAACGGTTTGGATGACAAAGATTTGGCCCAACCAGAATACAGGGATATACTTACCAGCTTTGGTTATAATGACCAAGCAGATGAAATCCCTACCGTACCCGGTGCAAGAATTCTTTTTGATGCCCCAAAAGGTGCAGGTGAAGGTTTTTCATTGGCCTTGTCCGAAGTAGGACGTAGTTTACCTGGTATTTCTTTTTCAGCTTCTACACCACAATTGGCAGGCCTTAGTTTTGTTGCACAATTTTTGGACTACGGTTCTGGTTATGTTGCCTCCCCAAAGGTGACCATTACGGATCCTACAGGTTCAGATGCCTATGCAAGGGCGGAACTTACCATTAACTCGATTACCGCTGCTACTTTAACAGCTGCTGGTACTGGTTATGATGCTGATGAATTTTACGATTTTGATTTTGAGATAGATTATCTTGATGAAGATGATGGGAGCGTACAAACGTTCACAGATTATGGTTTTGGTGATAATATGATTTCAGTTACTACTGATGAAAATGGGGAATTTACGCAAGCAGCTTTTGATGAAGCTTTGGTTACAGCTATAGGTAACTTCTTCACTAATCCTATCACAATAACTAATTATGATATCGTAGAGATGCGAATTATTCAAAATGATAATGCTGGTGCAGATGCTGTCTATACCGTTACAGCGGCAGATTCAAAAATAAGCGAGATTCAGATTATTGAAGGTGGATCAGAGTATACCAACCCTACATTTACCATTCCTGGAGCAGAGCTTGCTGTACATGGGTTTGGTACCCGTTGGGAATATACTGTTGATAACTCTAATGTAACCACTCCATACACTGTATTGCCGCAAAGCATTGAATTTCAATATGAGGAAGTAACCGTAGGCGGAGGTTCAGAAGCAGCTTTGAATGAAAGTATGGATGGTTTCCGTATAGATGACAGTGGTAATGTACAGTTTAAGGATGTATTGGTAACAGAAAAAACAACAAGTTTTTACGCTGAGGCTACTCCAAAAGTCATAATTAAAGAACCAAAAAATATTGCGGCATCAAGGTATATTAACGCGTCTTCAATCAATAAAGATGGGCAGATAACTTCCATAGATGAGGAGAGCGATCATCTTATGGATTTCGTTGAAAATGACGGTAGAGGTTATGATGATGTTTTTGGAGCATCCATTAGACCGGCAATTGAGGGTGCCCCGGGTAGCGGAGCAGCAGTAGAAGTTGTAGATGGTACATTCCTAGCCAGTGGCGAATATACGTGGGGTGGAAATCTGGATATAACTAATCAAGGTTCTGGATACTTGCAAAACCTAAATGTACAAGGTGCTACTTCTGACTTTAGTGTAAGTGGTTCTATTTTCAACATAACTCTAGAAGAAGGAGCAACACGTATTGTAAACATTAGCTATGGTACTGGAGATAAACATGAAAATGTTCACTAATCATAACTAAGTATTTTTTATAATTATTTAAAAAGGCTGTCTCAAACCAATGAGACAGCCTTTTTTGTTTTTAAGAGTTGTTTAACCCGTTGTACATTTTGAACAAAAAAGCAAGCGATATGTCAGTTCGTGTTTTTTCCTGTCAGATTGAGCTCTTGCCTTCCGAAGTAGTGTACGGAGGAGAGGCAGTCGAAATCAAGGGAAAAAGTATCGAGAACAAGGTTTATTTTAGTTATAAAGTCTATAAAAAAATGAATGTCTCCTCGAGCGCAGTCGAGAGGTTCTTTTTAAAATTAATTGTTTTACTAGGTCTCGCCTTTCTACAGGCCCAGGATGATAGCTCAACCTGAGGTTTTTTAATTGAATGAAAATCAAGTAGATGATTGAATCCCTATATTGAACTCACATTGTTTAATAATTGGACCATTAAGATGGCGGAAGTCTTTTCAATAAGATTCCTTACAGAGATTTAAGATGGGTCAACATCTTGTTTCTCATATGGGTACCTGGCATTTTGCCAAGACCTGCACCCATGTTATCTATCATATGGTGGGGTTTTGAAGTCCCGGGAATAACACAGGTAACATCCTCATTGGACAGGATAAACTTTAAAAAATACTGTCCCCAACTGTTTATGCTTTGCTCTTTGGCCCACTGCGGAAGTTGCTTTCCTCTAACTAACCTGAACAAAGAACCACTTTCATAAGGTTGGTTTATAATAGTAGCGGTTTTATATTTTTTGGCGGCGGCAAACAAAGAATTTTCAGCATGCCTTGATCTAATGGAATAATTGAACTGGACAAAATCCGGTCTTTCAACCTTAATGATTCTTTCCAAAGTACTATGGGACGAATCCACATAATGTGTAATGCCCCAATACCTTATTTTTTGCTCGTCTTTCCATTCCCGTAATGTTTTTACATGGGTTTTCCAGTCCACAAGATTGTGTATTTGGATCAAATCCATTGTATTTCTTCGCATTTTGGACATAGATGCTTCCATCTGTCGTATTCCAGCCTCTTTTCCAGATGTCCAAACCTTGGTGGCGTAAAATAGGTCATCCTTAAATTGGAGCCTATTGGTTAAATCGCCCACAACTTTTTCAGAGCTTCCATACATGGGAGAGGAGTCGATTACCGTACCTCCTAAGCGATGCATTTCTAAAAGTACTTGGCTTAAAATTTTGCGTTGTTGCTCGGAGTTTCCTGCATCAAAAGTTTGCCAAGTTCCTAACCCAACTATGGGTAAGGATTCACCGGAAGACGGAATAGCCCGAGATAAGATTTTTTTGTTCTCTTTTACTATATCTAGGTATGGGTGAAAGGAAAGCCCAATCCCACCCAATAAGGATAGCTTTAAAAGTTCTCTTCTACTGTGCATTGTGTTCATATATAGATTCATTTAAAGTTAAGATATTCTCTTTTTGTTGCTGTTGCTTTCCTAGTTTTCGGCCCGCATAGCTCCAAAGTAATGCAGCGGGTGCTGCTAAAAATGCAATGGTTCCTAAACTCAGCCCCAGTGTAAACAAACCTGCAAAAATCCAACCCACTAAAGCATCACCGCCGCGATAAACAGCTGTATCTATAAAATTCTTCGCCTTGTATTTTTCATCAATAGAAGAAACGGTGAACAATATCTCTCTCCCTGGACGCAGTAACATAAAATTTCCAGCACGATGAAGCACCAATAAGATTGCAATAGTGATCAAAGATTGATGTAAACCCAAAACAATTAATCCAAATCCCATAAGCAAGGGAACGGAAGCCAAGACAATGGACAACCCCAGTTTCTTTATAATTCTACCGGTGAAAAAAAACTGCCCCATAATTGCAATGGCATTCACGGTAAAATCAATATTTGAAAAATAACTGATGCGTTGATTGCTGTTGGTCAAGGTCTTTTCCAAAATATGTGCCTGTTCAAAATAGAGTACTGTGGAAATGGAGGTGTAAAGAAGAATAAACCCCACTATACCCAGAAGATATGCAGATTTGATGATTTTTTTAATACCCTCGAACAAAACCTTGCTATTGAATTTTATATTTTCAGAATCTTTATTGAAATGTGCTTGTTTATTGGATAATTTAAAAATGACCAAGATGCAAAACAGCGCAATGATCAAAAAGAAAGCGGCAGCCAATAAAAGTGAACTTATGGAGAAAAGACTATTTAACCTATTGGCAATTATGGGGCCAGTAAGTGCACCTAAACTACCTCCAGAAGCAATAATGCCAAAATAACGTTTAGAGGATTTGCTGGAGAAAACATCGGCCATAAAACTCCAGAAAAGGGAAACCACAAAAAGGTTGAATACGCTCAGCCAAATAAAGAATGAAATGGCAATGCTTCTTGTAGCCCCAAAAAGTTTAAATAGAAAGTAGAACAATAAAATGTTGCCAATGCAAAATGAATAAGAGAACAGTAGCACTCTTTTAATGGAGTTTTTGGCAACTAGCAATCCAAAAATTGGGACGATGCATAACATAGCTAAAAAAGTTCCTGTGAACAACCATTGCATATTTATGGCACCGTTCACTATACCCATTTCATCACGTAGCGGCCTCAGAATAAAATAAGAACATAACAAACAGAAAAAATAGATAGCGGAGCAAGCCACGATTTTTAGTTGCCTGCTTTTAAGGTGGTTGAGTTTTTCTGAAAAGAGATTTTTTCTCATCGGGCCTATATCAGCTTTTATAGAAGCTAATATGACCACATTGACTTTTTAAACCTTTGCGATTGGCAAATTAATCTGATGGATTTATAAAATGCTATTCAACGTTATGCCTTTTTTGAAATTGGGTTGGGGTAATTCCAGTAGTTTTTTTGAACGCAATATTAAAAGAAGACAAGGTGTTGAATCCACAATCGTAGGCAATGCTTGCAATCTTTGTATGCTTATGATCAGGATGTACCAACTTCATTTTGACTTCTTCAATTCTATAGCTATTCAGAAAATCTGGAAAACTTTTACCTACAGCATTATTAAGAACATAGGAAACCATGTATGCCGGTAATTTTGCTTGTTTGGCTATCGTATCTAATGCGCAATTAGTATCTAAATAGAGCTTTTGGGCATACATAATTTCTTCTAATTTGCTTGCATAAATATTTAGCTCATGTTGGGTCAATCGTATATTTTGACTCTTCTTTGAAGCGGTATTTTTAAGAAGGGATGGGTTTTTAAACAGCAAAAACGCCATGAAGTAAACAAAGGGCAAATAGCTTATGGGGCCTAATAAATAAGGCGTTATCCCAAGAATGTAATTTGAAAAATACAAGAACTGCAATACTGCTGTACCCAATACCAAAGAAACGATCCAAATAAGGGATACGTGTTGTTTTTGCTCAGTTCTATTTTTTGGAAGTAGCCATTTGCCCAAAAGAAATAAAGAAGCCAAAGTATAACTTACCTGATGAAACAGAAGCACGGAGTAGCCACCCTTGTGCCAAAACCCATCAAGGGAAAGTGAACTAACATAAAAAAGCAAAATAATACTGGGCAAAAAATGCAAAAGATTCCAAGCGGACCATTTTCTTGTGTATATGAAATGTAACATATATAGAAACAAGGCAGGTCCAGAAATGGAATGCGCTATAAATCCCAGGTTGAGCATCCAAAGTGGCGAGGTGTCCAAATATACCCAAAGAATCGATTTGGTAAGGCGGACGGTAATAGCAAAGAAAAAAACAAAAAGTAGAAGGTTTCTATAATCCTTTTTAGGCTCAAAAAAACTGTACAAAGCCATTAAAAGACTTTGGGCGGCACCAATTCCCGCTATAAAAATTTCAATTTCCTTGTTTAGTCTCAATAAGCGCATATTTCAAATTTAATCAGAAATTGAACATCTTCAACACATGTGTACAACCGGAACTTTGGTCATCGACTCCGAGGCAGAATCAAATCCAAAAAGAAGAGGGTCTTTTAGGAGAAACATTGTTACTTTTGTTAAGATTTTCGAACTAAACAATATCGTTAACAAATAGATATGAATCAATATGATGTGGCCATAATTGGGTCAGGACCTGGAGGTTATGTAGCGGCAATTCGCTGTGCACAATTGGGAATGAAAACCGCAATCGTTGAAAAGTATAGCACTTTGGGCGGCACTTGTCTAAATGTAGGCTGTATACCTTCAAAAGCACTTTTGGATTCCTCGCACCATTATGAAGATGCCGTAAAGCATTTTGAAGAACATGGAATTGATATTCCAGGTGAGGTCAAGGTTAATATAAAGCAAATGATATCCCGTAAGCAGGGAGTTGTGGACCAGACCACTAAAGGCATCCAGTTTTTGATGGACAAAAACAAAATTGATGTATACGAAGGCTTGGGTAGTTTTAAGGATGCTACGCATATCAATGTTGATAAAGATGGAAAGGAGGAGACTATAGAAGCAAAGCACACCATTATTGCAACGGGATCAAAACCATCATCACTTCCTTTTATTAAAATAGATAAGGAACGAATCATCACTTCCACTGAGGCATTGGAGTTAAAAGAAGTTCCAAAGCATATGATTGTAATCGGAGGAGGTGTAATTGGTTTGGAATTGGGTCAGGTATACAAACGTTTAGGTGCTGAGGTCACCGTTATAGAATATATGGACAGGATCATTCCAGGTATGGATGGCGGACTTTCAAAAGAATTGACGAGATCTTTGAAAAAGCAGAAAATGAAGTTCAATCTGTCCCACAAAGTAAAGTCGGTTGAACGTGTTGGTGATGAGGTTGTTGTAAAAGCCGATGATAAAAAAGGCAAGGAAGTCACTTTTACCGGAGATTATTGCTTGGTTTCCGTTGGACGTAGACCTTATACAGATGGATTAAATGCAGAAGCAGCTGGAGTAAAATTGGACGATAGAGGTAGGGTAGAGGTCAATGACCATTTACAGACCAACGTTTCCAACATTTACGCTATTGGCGATGTAGTACGTGGTGCCATGTTGGCGCATAAAGCCGAAGAAGAAGGAACCATGGTTGCTGAGTTGTTGGCTGGACAAAAACCACACATCAATTATAATTTGATTCCTGGAGTCGTTTATACTTGGCCAGAAGTTGCCGCTGTAGGTAAAACAGAAGAAGAGCTTAAAGAGGCTGGTGTTGAATACAAAGTTGGTCAGTTTCCAATGCGTGCTTTGGGTAGGGCCCGTGCAAGCATGGATATAGATGGATTTGTAAAAATATTGGCTGATAAGGCCACGGATGAGGTTTTGGGCGTTCATATGATTGGTGCGCGTTGTGCAGATTTAATCACAGAAGGGGTTACCGCAATGGAGTTTAGGGCCTCAGCAGAGGATATTGCCCGTATGAGCCATGCCCATCCAACCTACGCCGAAGCTGTTAAAGAAGCTGCATTGGCTGCTACAGATGATAGGGCAGTGCATATTTAAGAAGTAAGTTTACAAAAAAGGGTAGGGCTCTATTTGGCAGGTTTAAAAACTCTGTCCAAAAAGAGCCTTACTTTTACCAGGATTTCTTTGAATATCTGTTTACCTGCCGAATACAATTCCATTCCTTTGTTTTTAGTGTAGTTCATGCCCAGTGAAATATTAGCTTTCACCTCGGTTTCATGTTGATGGTATTTTAGTGCTAGATACGTACAGGCAACCATGAATAATATTGCTCCTGAAATCACTATCATTGGATTCAACGAATGGTTGAAAAAGCGGTAAAGTCCCAAACCGGTAAAACTTCCATACAAAATGATGAAGTGGATGACATATATGGAAAGTGTGCTTGCACCAATTTTCAGCACCGTTTTGTTCATCATGAATTGACGTAGCAACATAAAAACTGCAAAGACCACAAAAACATCACCTAAACGTATAAATAGATAGTTGTTCATTTCAATCAGTTTGAACAACTCTATTCCGGTTAATTTGTGAAGGTATACAAACCCATCCGAAGAATATAAGATCAAGGTAAACCCAACAAAAGAAGCCAAAGTAATGGCAACGGGATACAAATACCTGTAATTCTTAAACTGGGTAAAAAGTATGGAGAAGAAACCTCCCAATGTTGCATAGCCCAACCATGGAATTATAGTGAAAACGGACCCATTTGCTTTAGTAAAGTAATTGGCAATTGCATCTGGTAAAAATGAAAAAGACCATTGTTTGTATAAAGGTTCAAACAAGAACAGCAGTATTGTAATGCTCAAAAGCAGCAATGGAAAAAGATATTTCTTTTTTTGAATGGTCAAAAGATAAACCCCGATCAAGGCCAAAATGGAGAGCCCAATGCAGTGCAATACATCAACCAAATAAAAAGAATCGTAGATATTCCCGCTTAGAAATCCAAAAAGGTTCATTCGTAATAGATACCCTATCAATAATAATTGCAGGCCTCGCTTAATACCCTTTTTTACTCTAGGATTATCAAAACCTTTTTGCGGAACGCGAATCAATAAATAGGTAAAAATAAAACCTGAAACGGTAAAAAATACAGGAGCGGTAATACCCCTGAAATAAAGCCAAATGTTGAAGACGATATTCTCCCTATCCCTAAAAATAGGATCTAACAAGCCATCTATAAAATGTCCTTGGAGCATCATTAAAATGGCCCAGGCACGCATGGCATCAATAAAGAATAATCTGTTGGTCTTGGTTTCCATTTGCAAATAATTATCCTATATACTTGCCTTACAACAAGTTTGGATGTTTTGCAGGGCAAAATTAGACAAAATACTCGCATGTATTACGCAATTGAGGTATTTTAGCCAAACAATCATTTTTTTACGATATGGCAACAATTTTAGCATTTGCGGGAAGCAACTCATCAACTTCTATTAATTATAAGTTGGTTAAATACACAACATCACTGGCGGAAGAGCATGAAATTAGATTGCTCAACATGGCCGGATACCCTTTTCCCATGTTCAGTGAGGATGAAGAAAGAGAGAAAGGATATTCCAATTCTTTGATTGAATTAAAGGATGATATAGGAAAAGTTGAGGCCGTAGTACTTTCTGTAAGCGAACATAATGGAAACCCATCTGCTTACTTTAAAAATGTGTTGGATTGGTTGTCTAGAATTGAACGAAAGTTTTTGGAAGATAAAAAAGTGTTGTTGATGTCTACTTCCCCTGGAAAAAGAGGAGGAATTGGCGCATTGGAGGTTGTGAAGAACATGTTGCCAAGATTTGGTGCAGAGATTGTTTCCGAGTTCTCTTTACCGTCGTTCCATGACAATTTTGATGAAAAAGGTATAACTGATGCTTCATTGAACCAACAACATCAAGAGGCTTTGGACACCTTTTTACAATCATTAAAGTAATAGCTATTGCGCAAGCACCAATCTTTTGTTGTACAATCTATCCAAAAGTTCAAAAAAGCTTTGTTGGAGTGGTCAAAACCAAACCACAAAATTGTTTGGTTAGACAGTAATGGGCATGTTGACTTGTATGGTTCCTTTGATGCAATTTTAGCAATATCCGGACAGACCGATAAGTCCAGTTTTAGAGCCCAAAACATCGACGAATTGGATTTTTTTATCGATAAAAAACAAGATTGGCTCTTTGGATACCTTAGTTATGATTTGAAAAATGAATTGGAAAATTTGAATTCCAACAATTATGATGGCCTTGGTTTCCCTGAGGTTCATTTTTTTCGACCAGATAAGATAATTACCATTAAAGGTCAGGAAATCAACTTTTTATATTTGGAAGATGTTGCTCACGAGATAGAGAAAGATTTTGCCAAAATATGTAAGATTGTAGAATTAGAAGAGGAGAAATCAAAGTTACATCAATCCGTTCGTATAAAATTACGTATTCACAAAGATGCTTATTTTGAAAAAGCCAATACATTTTTGGAACATATTCACCGAGGAGATATTTATGAGGCCAATTTTTGTCAGGAGTTTTATGCTGAGGATACTGAGATAAACCCTTTGGAAACGTATAAGAATCTAAATGAAATTTCAAAACCTCCGTTTGCTACCTTTCTGAGATTGGATGATAGATATTTAATGTGTGCTTCGCCAGAACGCTATTTAAAAAAACTAGGTCAAACAGTCATTTCTCAACCAATAAAAGGTACAGCTCCCAGGGGGATAACCACTGCTGAAGATGAAGCGAACAAATTGAGATTGGAAAATGATGAAAAGGAAAGAGCAGAAAACATAATGATTACCGATTTGGTTAGGAATGATCTTTCCAAAAGCGCGCTAAAAGGAAGCGTTGAAGTTGAGGAACTGTGCGCAGTGTATACGTTTGAACAGGTTCACCAAATGATTTCGACCGTAGTTTCAAAAGTTTCAAAGGATAAAAATCCAGTAGAGATTATAAAGGAAACTTTTCCCATGGGAAGTATGACAGGCGCTCCAAAAATCTCTGCCATGAAGATTATTGAAGAACTTGAAGAAACCAAGAGAGGACTCTACAGTGGGGCAGTGGGATATTTTGACCCCTCAGGGAATTTTGATTTTAATGTGGTAATTCGCAGTATTTTGTATAACGCTACCAAAAAGTATGTTTCTTTTTCCGTGGGAGGGGCCATAACGGCAAAATCGGACCCTGAAAAAGAATACCAAGAATGTCTGCTCAAAGCAAAAGCTATGCGCAGCGTTTTGGAAGGGACCTAATGTTTATCGTTACTTTGCAACATGTTGGAACGCTTCAAAACACATATTCAAAACAACTTTTCCTTCTTAATGGGAAAGCGATTGTTGCTGGCTTGCAGCGGTGGATTGGATAGTGTTGTTCTTGCCCATTTATCAGTATGGTCTGATTTGGATGTTACATTGGCTCATTGCAACTTTAATTTAAGGGGAGAAGAAAGTGATGGGGATGAACTATTTGTCCGCAACCTTGCTGACGAACTTAAAACAGAAGTTGAAGTAAAGCCATTTAACACTCAAGAACAGGTTCAGCTTGGCAAAGGTTCTGTACAAATGGTGGCAAGGAAACTTCGCTATCATTGGTTTAATGAACTAATGGACGATAAAGGTTTTGATTATATATTGACTGCCCATCATACAGATGATAATTTGGAAACTTTTCTGATAAACCTTTCAAGAGGCACAGGACTGGATGGTCTCTCCGGAATCCCTGCTCAAAATGATAAAGTGATACGTCTACTTTTGAACTTCTCCAGAAATGAGATTCTGGACTATGCACAAAAGGAAAAAATTAAATGGCGGGATGACAGTAGTAACCAGGATAATAAATACCTCCGTAATAAAATCCGATTGGAAATTGTTCCGCAACTGAAGGAACTCCATCCTACTTTTTTGGAAAATTTCAAACAAACTCAGACATATTTACATCAAACAAGTGCAATTGTTGAACAGCATATTGAAGCGCTTAAAAAGAGCTTATTCAAGAGAGAAGGGGATAGGTTTGAGATAAATATTGAACGTTTGCGGGAATTACAACCAGTGGAAGCCTATTTGTACCAGCTTTTTAATACATATGGTTTTACTGAGTGGGGTGATGTTAAACAACTTTTAACAGCTATGAGTGGAAAGGAAGTGCATTCAAAAACACATAGGTTGTTGAAAGACAGGGAGTATTTGATTTTGTCCAAGATGGAACTTGATAATAAGGAAACCTACTTTGTTTCAGAAAAAAAATGCAATGTTGAAACCCCTGTTCCCTTGAAGATGGATGAAGTGAAAACCATAGGTGAAACGTCAAAAAACACCATCTTTTTGGATAAGGAAAAGTTAAACTATCCGTTAATATTAAGGAATTGGGAAAAAGGCGACTATTTTTATCCTTTTGGAATGCAAGGGAAGAAAAAGATTTCCAAGTTTTTCAAGGACGAAAAAATGGACGTTTTATCAAAGGAAAAACAATGGTTGTTATGTTCGGGCAACAATATTGTCTGGGTAATAGGTAAGAGATTGGATGAACGCTTTAAAGTTGATGATTCAACCAAAACCATTTTAAAAATCACACTATCTGTATGAGATATTTGTTACTACTCTTAGGAACTTTTTTGTTCACTGTGACTTTGCAAGGTCAATCTGAAAAGGACCCTGCTTTATGGAGTCATGAGGTAAAAAAAATATCAGAAATCGAGTATGAGCTTGTTTTTAAAGGAAAGATTCATGAAGGGTGGCACGTATACTCCCAATATACCGCAGAAGGAGGTTCTTTACCAAGCGAGTTTACTTTTGAAAAGGTAGGTGAAGACTATGAACTGATTGGCAAAACGGAAGAAAGTGAAACCATAAAGGAATACAGCGATATCTTTGAGGTTGAAGAGACCTTCTTTAAAAAAGAAGCAATTTTTACCCAGCGCATAAAACTGCTAAAACCTGATATCAAACAGATTTCGGTGAACCTGTTCTATCAGATTTGCAAAGAAGTGTGTATTCCAAAAGATGAGTTGTTTCAAATTTCTTTGGATGGCAATGCTTTTGTTGCATCGGAACAGAAATTGGATGAACGCAGCAAGATTTTAAGTGGGGCATTAAAACTGGATTTAAAGAACAAAGAGCTTCTAAACCAAGGGGAGTTAGAAGGTGCCAAGGACAAATCCAATCTGTGGATGATTTTTGGATTGGGATTTTTGGGAGGGTTGATTGCGCTATTGACTCCTTGTGTTTTTCCAATGATTCCCCTTACCGTATCTTTTTTTACAAAACAGTCTCAGCAAAAATCCAAAGGAATAATAAATGCCATATTGTATGGATTTTTTATTGTACTCATATACTTTTTGTTGAGTTTACCTTTCCACGTTTTTGATTCTGTTGATTCACAAATACTGAATACCATTGCAACCAATATCTGGTTGAATGTGCTGTTCTTTGTCATTTTTGTGTTTTTTGCCTTTTCCTTTTTTGGGTACTACGAGTTGACATTACCTAGCTCATGGGCTAATAAAATGGATGCCGCTTCTTCTAAAGTTGGAGGGGGACTGGGCATATTTTTTATGGCACTTACCTTAGCTATTGTTTCATTTTCATGTACAGGCCCTATTTTAGGTGGATTGTTGGGGAGCACAACCCTGGCCGAAGGTAATGTGGCCGCGAACCTCTCGGCTGGTATGGTAGGTTTTGGCTTTGCATTGGCTCTGCCTTTTGCTTTGTTTGCATTATTTCCCACTTGGTTGAACTCTTTGCCTAAATCCGGAGGTTGGATGACTACCGTAAAAGTGGTTTTGGGTTTTTTGGAATTGGCACTCGCTTTCAAATTCCTTTCCAATGCCGATTTGGTGGGCAATTGGGGTATTTTTAAAAGGGAGATTTTCTTGGGGATATGGATCATTCTTTTTGTGTTGACCACCCTTTATCTTTTTGGAGTTTTCAGATTTCCGCATGATGGGCCAAAACAGAAACCTTCTTCAACTAGAAAACTTGTTGGATTGTTAAGTGGAGCCTTTAGCATTTATCTGATTTTGGGCTTATTAAACTTTACCAGTTTGAAATTGTTAAGTGGATTTCCTCCACCGGATTTTTATAGCATAACCGAAACTGAAAGCGATTGTCCACTGGGATTGGATTGCTTTAAGGATTTTGAAGAAGGCGTTGCCTATGCGCAAGAGGTGAACAAACCCATTCTATTGGATTTTACGGGGTGGGCTTGCGTTAACTGTAGGAAAATGGAGGAAAATGTCTGGAGCGACCCAAAAATCTATGCATTACTTAAGGATGAATATGTCCTTATTTCTTTATATGTAGATGACAGAAAGGAACTTCCCGATTCTGAAAAATTCAACTTCCAATATGATTCTGGTAGAATAAAGGCTATTGAAACCATCGGACAAAAATGGGGCACTTTCCAAACTATTAACTTTAATGCCGCTTCACAACCTTATTATGTACTTCTTTCACCAAACATGGAAATTCTAAATGATGCCGTTCAATATGTAGACATCGATGTTTATGAAGAATGGCTTAAATCTGGATTGGAAGAATATCATCTTTCCATGAATAAATAGCGCTACTTTCTTCAAGTAATTTTCCTTTCTTGGAAAAATAGTTAACTTAGTTCAGCTAATTAACTTAACCAAAGACCCCGTGAAGAAGTTAAAGAAAGTACTTATAGTACTTACCGGCCTGTTGTTCATTATATGTATTGGTTCCATAATATTTTTCAATAGTCTTAAACCAGATTACGAAGGAAAAAAAATGCTGCCCAAACTAGAAAGTGAGGTCAATGTTTTTTACGATACTTATGGAGTTCCACATATTTATGCCCAGAATAAATCAGATGCTTTTCGCGCGTTAGGGTATATTCACGCCCAGGATCGTCTTTGGCAAATGGAATTGCTAAGGAGGGTTGCTACCGGAAGACTTTCAGAAGTTTTTGGAAAAGATCTGTTGGAAACCGATAAATTCTTTCTTTCACTGGGTATAGATGATTATACTTCAAAGACCATTTCCGAATTGAATATGGACAGTGAAATGGTGAAATTGTCCAATGCTTATCTGGATGGAATCAATGAATTCATAGAAAAAGGCCCAACACCCATTGAGTTCTATCTTACGGGTTTAAAAAAAGAACCCTTTTCACTTAAGGATAGTTATAATGCAATTGGTTATATGGCATTCAGTTTTGCAATGGCACATAAAACGGATCCACTCCTAACAAATATTAAGAATCAACTTGGAGAGGAATATGTAAGAGAGTTTCCCATCCATTCGGATACTTCAACAGTTTGGATTAAAAACTACAAGAATGTTGAAGCTGATTCTATTGGAACGGATATTACAGCAAGTGTCACCAAAGCGTTGGATAAACTCCCAGTCCCTCAGTTTGAAGGGAGCAACAGTTGGGTAATTGCACCCGAAAAGACAAAAAGTGGTAAGGTTATCTTGGCTAATGACCCACATATTGGGTTTGCGCAACCTTCTGTATGGTATGAAGCCCACATAAGTACTCCCAATTATGAAAAATACGGATATCATTTTGCCGGAGTTCCCTTTCCTGTTCTTGCGCACGATAGGAATTTGGCTTATGGCCTGACGATGTTTGAGAATGACGATATAGATTTTTATCTGGAAGAAACAAATCCTGCTGATAGTACAAAGTATGCCACAGAACATGGTTTTGAGGATTACGTATATGTCAACAAAGAGATTAAAGTTAAAGATGCAGAAGCCGTTTCTTTTACCTATAAAAAAACAAGACACGGTCCTGTACTCAACAATATTGCCAAACAAATTACTACCAAAGAGCCCATTGCCATGTCTTGGGTCTATACCAAACCTAAAAACGAGGTTATGGATGCTCTTTACGGAATCAGTCAAGCAAAAAACCTGAGGCAGTTTGAGCATGCTTTACCAAAGATTCACGCTCCAGGGTTAAATGTCATGTATGGTGATGCTGCTGGAAATGTTGCCTGGTGGGCAGCTGCCAAACTATATCAGATGCCAGATAGTATCTCTACCAAGTTTGTCCTTAATGGAAAAACAGGAAGAGAGGAGCCCTTACGCTATTTGGATTTTTCAGAAAACCCCAGTGCTATTAATCCTCCATGGAATTATGTGTATTCTGCAAACAACCAACCCGATTCTATTTCTGGAATGTTGTACCCAGGGTATTATTTACCTGAAAATAGGGCAAGGAGAATTGTGGGCCTGTTGGATGCCAAAAATGATTGGGACAGGGAATCTGTTTCGGAAATGATACTGGATGCCACTTCGTCCATTAATCCAGTACTAATAACAGAACTGATAAGGCTTTTGGATGTTTCTCAATTGTCAGAAGAACAATTGATTCAGATTGATGCATTAAAAAACTGGGATGGAAACTATACTTTGGATAATGTTAGTCCCACGCTTTATCACAGGTGCGAGTATTTTGTGCTCAAAAACACTTTTGAAGATGAATTGGGCAAGGAGCAATTCAACCAATTTATGGGAACACACTTGCTCAAAAGACATATTGCCTGGGGTGCTAAAATGAATGTGGGCAAATGGTGGGATAATATACTTACGAAAGATAAGATAGAAACACGAAATGAGATTGTTCTAAAATCATTTGCTGATGCATGGAACTCATTGGTCAGCGATTTTGGTAAGAATCCAAGCGAATGGACTTGGGAGAAAGTGCATACCTTGGAACATGGCCATCCCATAGGTCAAGTAGAAATGCTACGAAAGTTTTTTAATGTTGGCCCATATCCTGTGCCAGGGAGTAGGGAGGTCATCAATAATATGGCATTCCCATACGATAGTACAGGTCTTTACAAAGTAAATTCCGGACCTTCTACCAGACGCATCATAGATTTTTCAGATGTTGAGAACAGTATTAGTATTCTCCCCACTGGACAATCTGGCAATCCTTTCAGTAAACATTATGAAGACCAAGCAGAGCTTTTTGTAAATGGAAAGTTTCGTAAAATGATGATGAACAAAGAGGAAATAATGGAAAACAGTGAATCTTTGCTCATATTTAAAGCACATGATTGATATTCAGAGTTTGCTTAACCGTTGCTAAGACTAACGTAAAAGTAGAATTATTCTGATTTAATGGTATATGGAATAGTAATGACCTCAGAATAGAGGTCATTACTATTGGTTAATACTTTTTGTTAGAGATAACAAACACCATTGGAACAACCACCACCAGGAAAACCGCATACGGTTGTCCACCAAGGATGACAACAATTGGCAGAGATAAATAGTTGCTGACATTTGTCTGAACCTCCAAGAATATTTTGCTGTTCTTTTTTGTTGAGGGTTTTGATCCCATCAAGATTCATTAATTTTTTCATTTTTGACTTTTTTAGAAATATGATATAAATAACCCTGAAACTTTAAGGACACTCAAGGTTTATGTCCACATTACCAGATAGAAGTCATGCACAATTTATTTATATAGTGTAAGACAGCCTCTCAAGGGTTATTAAAATGCAGCACAGAATGGCGGCCCACCGCCAAGTATGTCGCATCTACCAACGTTGCCTGGATCACAGCCAACATAACATTTTGCTCCTTGAGGTTTTCCCGCACAGGGATTGCAACCTCCTCCATTAATTGTTTTTTGAGCTGCTTTAGAAAGCAGTTTGACTCCCGTAAGATTTGCTAATTTTTTCATAAGTAAAATAATTTAAGATAATGTATGCCTTGAACATTTATGGACACTCAAGGTTTATGTCCGATACCCGTTTTAATGTCTTTGGTCCTTCCAGTACTATATTTTCTATATCAAACCGATTGAATAGTTCAGTTACGGAATGTAGGCTAGGATAGGAAGGGAGGTTTAATGACTGTAACTCTAGTTCATAAAGGTTTACTCCATAATTAAACTTCTTCATGAATTTCTTTAATAGGAAATACCAATTCAAATCCATAAGGACCCAAGTGTTTTGTGACTATGCAAATCATTAATAAATATGAAAGGTTGGCTTGGTAGGAACTATAAATCCATTCTAAGTTAGATATTCAGTCCATAGAATACTATATGAAAATGTTGAACGGTCAAATATAATGTAGGAATAAGACTACTTTATGAATAAACGGTATAATGCTAAGATAAATGGTCAATAAGTTTCTTTAGTTTCTTTCTATTTCTACGCGAAACCATAATCTTTTCATTGGTAGATAGTAAAACAGCTTCCTTTTTATATATAGCGGTTATATGACCAATGTTTATTAAAATAGATCTGTTGATTCTAAAAAAGCCCTTATTGTGAAGCAAAGAATCATAATACTTTATTGGGTAGTTCACTAAATGTTTCTTGTCTTTCAGGTAGAAGCAGGTGTAATTGCCATCAGCCACACATTTAATGACTTCTTCTGTATTAATCGCAACGTGCGCGCTTCCTGTTGGTACAAGAAATTTTCTATCAATATTGTATGTTGATATGGGATATTCTAAATCTGGAGAAGCATTTTTTTTGCTATTAATGATTGCAAGGATTTTTTCCTGGGTAAAAGGTCTTAATAAGAATGACATTGAAAAGTTTTCAGGTGATGTTTGCATATTGCCATTGAAACCGCTGGTGAAGAAAAAATTGCAGTTCAAATGAGGTACTTTTCTCAAGATATCAAATGCATCACCGTCTTTAAGTGAAAAACACATAAATACAATATCTGGATTAAAATTTTTCAATAGAATGATTGCGCTATCTACGGTTGATGCAAACTTGATTGTATCAGGATTTCGCAAAACTTTCTTTAAGAGTTTTGTTAATCTATTTAAGAACTTAGGGTCCTTTTCAACAATTACAATCTTCATAAAGTAGGTTAATACTTACAATAATAATAAAAAATACAAATCAAAATTTAGTTTTTGGATGTTTATGAAATAATTATACTTTTGGAATCCAGTTATCGAATATTCCACTATAGTTTCTTACCTCAAAACATTTTGGATAAATCAGCTATCATATGCTTATAAAAGTTTATGGCGGTGCTGTTTTTGGGGTAGAGGCCCAAACCATTGTCGTTGAAGTTAACGTAGATAAAGGAATAGGTTATCATTTGGTTGGGTTACCGGATAATGCTATTAAAGAAAGCAATTATCGCATTGCTGCAGCACTCCAAAATAATGGCTATAAAATTCCAGGGAAGAAAATTACTATAAATATGGCCCCTGCAGACCTTCGGAAAGAAGGCTCGGCATACGATTTAACACTTGCTTTGGGGATATTGACGGCTTCAAACCAAATTAAATCTGAAAGCATTGAAGACTATATGATTATGGGCGAGCTTTCTTTGGATGGAAGCCTACAACCCATAAAAGGAGCATTGCCTATTGCCATAAAAGCTCAAGAAGAAGGTTTTAAAGGATTTATTCTACCCAACGAAAACGCAAGGGAGGCCGCAGTGGTTTCAAACCTAAAAGTTTATGGCGTGCAGAACATTGAGGAGGTCATAGACTATTTTGATAAAGGAAAGTCTTTGGAACAAACTGTGGTAAATACTAGAGAGGAATTCTATAATGAACTCAGCTTGCCGGATTTTGATTTTGCTGATGTAAAAGGTCAGGAAAGTATAAAACGTTGCATGGAGATTGCAGCTGCTGGAGGGCATAATATTATTTTGATTGGTCCACCGGGAGCTGGAAAAACGATGCTAGCCAAACGATTGCCTTCTATTTTGCCACCCATGACCTTGCATGAAGCTTTGGAAACAACTAAGATTCATAGTGTGGTAGGAACCATAAAGAATATGGGATTAATGAATCAACGTCCTTTTAGAAATCCCCACCATACCATAAGTTCTGCGGCACTTGTGGGTGGAGGAAGCTATCCCCAACCAGGTGAAATTTCCTTGGCGCACAATGGAGTACTTTTTTTAGATGAACTTCCCGAATTTGAACGTAGGGTATTGGAGGTTATGCGACAACCTATGGAAGATAGGGAAGTTACTATTGCAAGGGCCAAATTCACGGTTACCTATCCTAGTAGTTTTATGTTGGTGGCCAGCATGAACCCAAGTCCTGGAGGATATTTCAATGACCCAGATGCTCCGGTGACCTCTTCGCCAAATGAGATGCAACGTTATTTAAGCAAAATCTCTGGCCCCCTGTTGGATAGAATTGACATTCACATTGAAGTAACACCAGTGCCTTTTGAAAAACTTTCGGAGGAAAGAAAGGGGGAAAGTAGTTTAGAAATACGAAAAAGGGTTGGTGTAGCTAGGGATATCCAAACAAAAAGATTTACCGTACTTGAAAATGTGCATTATAATGCACAAATGAATACCAAACAGATAAGGGAGTTTTGTCTTCTAGATGATTTTTCAAAAGAACTGATCAAGAATGCTATGGAACGACTAAACCTATCCGCTAGAGCCTATGACAGAATTTTAAAGGTTGCCAGGACTATTGCAGATTTAGAAGCTGTGGAAAGTATATCCAGTAACCATATTTCCGAGGCCATACAATACCGGAGTCTGGATAGGGAAGGATGGTTAGGGTAATATAATGGTTCTTATAAAATACTATTTTAAGGTTTTTGTAGCTAAATTCTTAAAAACCGAATTGAATTATTATAAAAATGCAAAAATCAAGTTAAATATCTGATTAACATGTATTTAAAATAACTTTTATTTGTATTTTTGCGCCCATTTTCAGAAAAAACTTACTGTATGCAATGTGTTGAACTGAATCCTGTTGGGAATTTTGACCCATGGGAACAAGATAAGATAGATGAGTTGCTTCACCAAGAAATAACCCAATCCCTCGGAGGAAAGTTAATATTTGAAAACGAGAGTGTAAAACTCTGGGATTTATACCTTGATCCGGGGGAACGCATCCCATTCAGGCATCTTAATACTAACTACAGCTGGGTTTGCACTACAGGAGGTCTGGCCTTGACCCGTCATGGGAATGGCAAAATAAATATGATCAAGCTAGACCCGGGAGATACCGAGTATTGCGAGTTAAAAGGAAAAAACCTCACCAACGATTTAGAAAATATTGGAGAAGACCCTATTATAATCAATATACTTGAATATAAAGAGAGCCAAGTTGGCAAGCAACTTTTATTTTCAGATTAGATAGCCTTGATATTAGCTTTTAATCCAGAAATTATTCCTAATATATTTTGAACGGTATCATCCAAATAGTACTTCACAGCTAAATGAGGTATTCTTATGGTTGTAAAGCCATTTTTAAAGGAATGCATTGCTTCCTCAAGATCATTTATGGCTTGTTCATGGGTAATCATATTGTAATCTTTATCAATTTCAATATTCAGCTTTACCCTAGAGATGGCAATATCCACAGATTTTTTTCCGTCCCACCATTCCAGCATGGGATGTGCACCTGCTTCCTTTAGAGCATAGAACAGTTGCACGGCTTCTATAGGAGTATTATTGTTTAGGATAATCTTCTTAATAAGTCGGGTGTGTCGCTCGCAGAGCTCAATGCCTAAAGAATCCATAGATTCTTTGTGCTGTTTATACCCGATACTTTTATCACAGTCCTTACATGTCATAAGTAATGGTCAAGTTTGGTCAATTATACGATTTGGGACTATTATAACTACCACTTTTAAATATTCGTATAAAATGTCGATGTATGACATCCCATTTTTAGACGAAATGCATTTTTTTGGATGAAATGCATTATTTGATGGAAATACTTTTAATTTGAAGCACAGAAAACAACCTTGAACATGTTTAAAAAGATTGGCCCAGGAGTTTTAGTTGCAGCGGCATTTGTAGGGCCGGGAACAATAGCGGTCTGTACCCTCGCAGGAGTTCATTTTGGATACACACTTATTTGGGCAGTTTTATTATCAATTTTGGCAACCATCATACTTCAGGAAATGGCTGGAAGAATTGGAGTTGTTTCGCAAAGCGGACTGGTTGATGTCATTAAGAAAGAACTTAAGGTAGATTGGATAAAAAAACTGGTCATTATAATAGTTTTAGGCGCAATTTTGGTGGGTAATGCTGCTTATGAGGCCGGTAATATTAGCGGTGCCACCTTAGGCCTTGAAGGTTTGTTCGGTCAAGGTGCATTATCACCATTCTATCCCTTACTAATAGGATGTTTTGCTTTTTTACTCCTATGGTTTAGCAGTTATAAGACTTTGGAAAAAGTATTTATTGGTTTGGTTGCGACCATGGGTGTTTGTTTTGTGGTCAGTGCCATTATCACAAAACCATCATGGGGTGAAATTGCAAAAGGGATGTTTGTTCCAAGTTTGCCAGAAGGAGGCCTATTAACAGTTGTTGCACTTATAGGTACTACTGTGGTACCTTATAATCTATTCTTACATGCCTCACTTGCCAAAGAAAAATGGAAGTCAAAAGATGAGCTTACCAATGTTAAATGGGATACCATAACCTCTATAGGGTTAGGCGGATTAGTTTCTGTTGCTATTTTAATTACAGCATCTGCAGCTCCAATTGAAAATATCACCAATGCCATGGATATGGCAAAAGGCTTGGAACCTTTATTTGGAAAAGCAGCTATTTATTTCATGGGAATTGGTCTTTTAGCTGCTGGAATTACCTCGGCCATTACGGCGCCTTTGGCCGCAGCTTATGTTGCCAGTAGCTGTTTTGGTTGGAATGATGATATGAAAAACCGGAAATTTAGGTTAGTGTGGTTTATAGTATTGTTTTTTGGAGTACTATCGCTATCCTTTAACTTTAAACCTATTGAGGTGATTCAATTTGCACAGGTGGCCAATGGAATACTCCTCCCGGTAATGGCAATACTATTACTTTGGATAGTGAACAAAAAGAGGGTAATGGGCACCCATAGAAATACACTTTTTCAAAATGTGCTGGGGTTTATAATTGTTGGATTCACCATTTTTTTGGGAACAAAAAGTATCCTAAAAGTAATAGGCCTGTTCTAAATGGAAAATTGGACTATCGATATCAATTGTGATGTAGGAGAGGGCATAGGCAACGAAGCAGACCTTTTTCCCCTAATAAGTTCGTGCAATATTGCCTGCGGAGGGCATGCCGGAGATATTGATAGCATTTCTGAGATAATCAAACTGGCAAAAAATCATAATGTGAAGATAGGGGCACATCCCTCATACCCAGATAGAGTGAATTTTGGCAGGGAAGTGATGAATATTTCTAATTCAGAACTTAAGCAAAGCATTATTGACCAAGTATCAACTTTTAAAAAAATCCTTGAAAAAGAGCATGGTCAGTTCCACCATATAAAAGCACATGGAGCATTGTACAACCAAATAGCTAAAGATAAAGAGTTGGCCTTGGTCTATTTGGATGCGATTAAAGAGTACAAAGACACAGTTCCAATATATGTACCCCATAAATCGATGGTTTCGGGAATAGCCAATAATTTAGGTTTTAAAATTAGGCTTGAAGCATTTGGTGATAGAAATTACAATGATGACCTAAGTTTGGTATCTCGGAAAATGGATAATTCCTTGATCCAAGAGCCCGAAAAAGTTTTGAATCATATTTTGCCAATGATCAAAGAGAACAATGTAATTTCGGTCAAGGGCAAGAGGATAGCGATACGGTTAGAAACAATATGTATTCATGGTGATACACCATCAGCATTGAAAATATTGATGTATCTTTCAAAAGAATTACCCAACCATAAGGTTCAACTAGAAAAGTGAAAAGTTACCCTATCAGTATTAAACCATATGGTCAGAACGCAGTTCTAGTGGAATGGCCCAATACCGTGGACGAATCCATATTAAAAGATATCCTTCAATTTATTGATAGTTTTAAGGAACTGAATCTGCCAGGTTGGGAAATGTCTGCAGCATACAATTCATTAACAATGGTCAATTATTACGAAGAAATTGACCACGAAGAGATTAAAAAAATAATCACCAACTGTTATTCCTCAAATAAACAATTTGAAAAAAAACCTAAGCAGTGTTTATGGCGTATTCCAGTTTGCTATAATCTTGATTTTGGAATTGACTTAGAGGAAACATGTAAGTCTTTAAAACTGTCTAAAGAAAAACTGATTGAACTACATACTTCATTTGAATATGTGGTTTATGGAATAGGTTTTTTGCCAGGATTCATGTATTTGGGAGGACTTCCCGAAGCGTTGGAAATTCCTAGGCGAAAGGAACCACGGTTATCCGTAGCCAAAGGCTCTGTAGGGCTTGCGGGGAAACAAACCGGAATCTATCCGCAAGATTCACCTGGAGGGTGGAACATTATTGGAAGCTGTCCAATCCCAATTTTTGATCCAAGTTTGAAAAAACCATGCTTTGCGAATGTTGGGGACAGAATACAATTCTATAAAATATCTCGTGCTGAGTACGATTTGCGTAAGATTGAATGTGAAGTGGGCATTTACAAACTGGAAAAAATTAGATTAAATGCTTAAGATCCTCAAATCTGGTTTTTTTGTGACCATCCAAGATTTGGGGCGTTTTGGTTATAGGGACATTGGAGTTCCTGTCTCTGGTGCCATGGATGATGTTTCTGTAAAAAATGCAAATAAACTTTTAGAGAATGAACCAAATGCCGCGGTAATGGAGATTACAATGACAGGCCCTACCTTACAATTTGATTCATCCACATACATCTGTCTATCTGGAGCTTATCTTTCCCCAACACTGAACAACAAACCCATTGAAAATTATCAGGTGATCAAAGTTGAAAAAGGAGATATCCTATCCTACGGTCGATTGGAAAATGGATTCAGAAGTTATTTGGCCATCAAGGGAGGCTTTAAAACCCCAAAAGTTTTAGGAAGTCACTCTCAATATTTCCCCATTACGCAGGAGAAGTGCCTTAAGAACGGAGATGAAATTGAATACGATGAAACCAATTCCTTTGATTCACTCCTTTCCGAAATTAAGATGGAAAACCATTTTGAACAGGATTATATAGAGGTATTCAAAGGTCCCGAGTATTCACTTTTGTCAGATAGGCAACTCGCCCAATTGTTTTCCAAAATCTTTACTGTGTCAAAGGCAAACAACCGTATGGCTTATCAACTGTCAGAACTGATAGCTGGACATAAACATTCCATGCTTACCTCAGGAACAATACCCGGAACCTTGCAGTTGACACCAGCTGGAAGATTGATTGTTTTAATGAAAGACGGGCAGACCACAGGAGGGTATCCCAGAATATTGCAACTTTCCAAGGCTTCGATCTGTATGTTGGCACAAAAAAAGTTTGGGGATTCCTTGACCTTTAAACTATTATAATCTTTTGTAAACCTCTTTAAAGGGAACCCTAAAGCGGGGACCATAAACACCTTGTTCTTCTCGGATGCCACAACCAATGACCATGTTGATTTCTGAACTACGAGGCAAACCAAGTACTTTCTTTACCCTCAAAGAGTCATGCCCCTCCATTGGACATGTGTCGTATCCTATGGCCGCCATGCTTATCATGAAGTTCTGGGCAGCTAGCGCTGCACTTTTATGTGCAACAATGCGCATATCCGATTGTCTAACTTGGCGGTAGGTTGGTTTAAAAACTCCAATAATTTGAAAAACATAATATTTCAACCACCCCAGAACACCAAGAAAGTCAGAGTAAATTGTAGGCATAAGCTTCTTATAATAATTTATAGCAAACTTTTCCGCAGTGCTGTATTCTTCTTTAGGCTTATTGCCAAAGGTTGTATTTAAAAACTCAAGGTTTGCATTTGCCCTTCTTCTCCATAAATCTTTTCTAGCAACCACAACAACCATTTGGTGGGCAGTTTTTGCAGCCTTTTGTCCCAAACAGGCATCTGCCAATTTGTTTAAAACTTCTTTTTGGGTAATATGGTAAAACTCCCAAAGTTGCAGGTTACTGCTGGTAGGCGCCAAAACAGCATTTTTAATACATTGCTCCACTTTCTGGACTTCAATTGGAGCATCTACTTTGTATATTCGAACAGAACGTCTATACCGTATTGCTTCGGTAACTTTTTTCTCCATGGGGTTAAAGATATTCAAACCAGTTTGCTGTTAAAATAATTTTTTGTACCATTGAACTGTGAAAACACAAAACCTAATTAATAGCGTGGTCATTATTATTCCAAAACTGGAATGATACAGACGCACTATTATATGAAAAAGCCTGTATCAAAAATCGATACAGGCTTTTTTTATTGAGTATAAAAGTTAAATGAATATGGTATTTTAAAATGACATAATTAATTGATAAACAGATGTATAAGTGTATTATATTTTAAATGAATTTAGAACAGTGTTAACTGTTAAAATTATTGAGATTTTGAAACATCTATCTTTGAATACTAGAGTAAATTCAAAGGAATTAGGGATTTGAAAGAAATGTATTAATGGAATTGAACAAGTATAGTAAAAATGTAACACAAGACCCTACGCAGCCGGCTGCACAAGCCATGTTATATGGAATTGGATTTAAAGACGAAGATTTTAACAAACCATTGGTTGGTATTGCCAGTACTGGATACGAGGGCAACCCTTGTAATATGCATTTAAATGATTTGGCCAAACTGGTTAAGGAAGGGGTAAACTCTAAAGAAACAGTTGGTTTAATCTTTAATACTATTGGAGTTAGTGATGGAATCTCTATGGGAACACCAGGTATGAGATTTTCTTTGCCTTCTCGAGATATCATTGCAGACTCCATGGAAACTGTTGTTCAGGGGATGTCTTACGATGCCCTTGTCACTGTTGTAGGTTGTGATAAAAACATGCCAGGAGCATTAATGGCCATGATTCGTCTAAACAGACCTGCTATCTTGATTTACGGAGGTACAATCGCTTCAGGTTGCCATAATACCAGAAAATTAGATATTGTCTCTGCTTTTGAAGCGTGGGGGGAGAAGGTGGCTGGCACCATGGAAGAAGGTGAGTTTAAAAGTATAATTAAGAAGTCTATTCCCGGAGCTGGTGCCTGTGGTGGAATGTACACGGCTAATACCATGGCATCCGCTATAGAAGCATTGGGAATGTCCTTGCCTTATAACTCTTCTAATCCGGCTATCGGTTCAGATAAGGAGAAAGAGTGTATTGCTGCAGGAAAGCAGATGCGCTATCTTTTAGAGCACAATATAAAACCGTTGGATATTGTCACAAGAAAATCCTTGGAAAATGCTATTCGTTTAGTTACAATAATGGGAGGCTCTACAAATGCTGTACTTCACTTTTTGGCTATAGCACGTGCTGCGGATATTGAATTTACCCTACAAGATTTTCAACATATAAGTGATACTACTCCATTTATTGCCGATTTAAAACCAAGTGGTAAATATTTGATGGAAGATGTGCATAGGGTAGGAGGAACACCAGCGGTTCTAAAATATCTGTTGCAAAATGGATTACTACATGGAGATTGCTTGACCGTGACTGGAAAAACATTGGCCGAAAACCTTAAAGATGTTCCAGATTTAGAAGATAACCAAGATGTGATCAGGTCTTTGGATAATCCTATAAAAGAAACAGGTCACCTACGTATGTTGTACGGTAACTTGGCCCAAAATGGTTCTGTTGCTAAGATTACTGGTAAAGAAGGACTATTATTTAAAGGAACCGCAAAGGTATTTAATAGTGAATATGATGCAAATGACGGGATAAGAACCGGTCTGGTAAAAAAAGGAGACGTAGTGGTAATCCGTTATGAAGGACCAAAAGGAGGTCCTGGAATGCCAGAAATGCTTAAACCAACAGCAGCTATAATGGGAGCTGGTTTAGGTAAAGAGGTTGCATTGATTACAGATGGTCGTTTTTCTGGAGGAACACATGGTTTTGTGGTTGGGCATATATCACCAGAAGCACAAGAAGGAGGAGTAATTGGTTTAGTTGAAGATGGTGATATTATTACCATCGATGCTGAAACAAATACTATTAATGTTAACGTATCTGATGAAGAATTAGAAGTAAGAAAGGCTGCATGGGTTCAACCTGAATTGAAATTCAAAAAGGGAGTACTGTATAAATACGCAAGATCAGTTTCATCGGCAGCTCAAGGTTGTGTTACTGATGAATTTTAGAAATAGGAAATATTTAATTATAAAATCCCTAAACTATCAATTTAGTCGAAATTGAATGGGGTGAGTCTTATGGAAACACTAAAAGAAAAAAAGACAGGAACAATTAAAAAATCCGCTATGAAAATTAGCGGGGCTGAAGCTATTATACATTGTTTGCTAGCAGAAGGAGTCGACCTTATATATGGTTATCCTGGAGGAGCAATTATGCCCGTTTATGATGAACTTTACAAGTTTCAGGATAAGTTAACGCATATTTTGGCAAGACATGAACAAGGCGCCACCCATGCTGCTCAAGGTTATGCAAGAGTAAGTGGAAAAGTTGGAGTGGCAATGGCAACTTCAGGGCCGGGTGCCACAAATTTGGTTACAGGAATTGCAGATGCTCAGATTGATTCTACGCCAATGGTATGTATTACTGGACAAGTTCCAAGACACTTATTGGGGTCGGATGCCTTTCAGGAAACTGATATTGTTGGAATTTCCACTCCGGTAACCAAATGGAATTACCAGATAACAAAGGCCAGCGAAATTCCAGAAATCATGGCAAAGGCATTCTATATTGCAAGGTCGGGAAGGCCAGGACCAGTATTGGTGGATATCACTAAGAATGCTCAATTTGATGAGTTGGACTTTGTATACGAAAAATGTACAGGGGTAAGAAGTTACAAACCTGTTCCAAAGCCGGATGTGAAGGCTATTGAGACTGCTGCTGACATGATTAACAGCGCTAAAAAACCATATATTGTTTTTGGTCAAGGTGTTATTTTAGGTGAAGCCGAAGCACAACTTAAAGCTTTGGTAGAAAAAGCGGGAATACCTGCTGCATGGACAATTTTAGGCCTTTCGGCAATGGACACTGACCACCCTCTTAATGTCGGGATGGTTGGAATGCATGGTAATTATGCTCCCAATGTGTTGACCAATGAATGTGATTTGCTCATTGCAATAGGTATGCGTTTTGATGACAGGGTTACAGGCAGTTTGGATACTTATGCCAAGCAAGCAAAAGTCATCCATTTTGAAATAGACCCTGCGGAAGTCAACAAGAATGTACCAGCAGATTTGGCTGTTTTGGGTAATGCAAAGGAGACCTTAAAACTATTGTTGCCGCTGATTAATGATAACGAGCATAAGGAGTGGAGGGCGGAATTCGATAAAAAATATGAAATCGAATATGAAGCCGTAATAAAGAATAGCTTGAAACCAACAAAGGAAGGACTTACCATGCCTGAAGTGATAGAGCAAATCAATTTAGCTTCTGGGCATAAAGCCGTAATTGTAAGTGATGTTGGCCAACACCAAATGATGGCCTGTAGATATGCTAAGTTCAAGCAAACCAAAAGTAATATTACTTCTGGTGGATTGGGAACCATGGGATTTGCACTACCAGCTGCTATTGGTGCCAAGATGGGGGCCATGGAGCGAGAAGTAGTGGCGATAATTGGAGACGGTGGTTATCAGATGACGATTCAGGAACTTGGAGTCATCTTTCAGCACAACGTTCCTGTTAAAATTGTGGTACTCAATAATGAACATTTGGGAATGGTACGTCAATGGCAAGAATTGTTCTTTGAGAGTCGTTATGCTTCAACGGTAATGACCAACCCAGATTTTGTTAAAATAGCCGAAGGCTATCATATTAAATCACGAAGAGTTGTTGAACGTTCTGAGCTTGTAGATGCGGTTAACGAGATGATAGCATCCAAAGACCCATACTTTTTGGAAGTAAGGGTAGAGAAAGAAGATAATGTGTTCCCAATGATTCCATCGGGAGCCTCTGTATCTGATATCAGATTAAAATAAGATGAATCAGGCAAATATCTTGGATGCTCCCAAAATGTATCCACAATTGCGTTGCAAGTCAGAGGAAATTGGTTTTACCATGCCTTCTGATTTGTACATTGGGACATTTTTAAAAACACTCGTAGCCTCTAAACCGGAAGGAAATTTTTTGGAGTTGGGAACGGGAATAGGTCTTTCATTGGCTTGGATGCTAGAAGGGATGGACAAAAACTCTAGCATTATTAGCATTGATAATGACCAAGAACTTATACAAATAGCAAAAGAGTTTTTCGGAGAAGAAAAAAGACTTCAATTGATTTGCGAGGATGGTGAAAAATGGTTGCCGAAGTATAATGGTAATAAATTTGATTTGATTTTTGCTGATGCCTGGCCTGGAAAGTACAGTCTTTTAGACAAAACCTTGAAATTGCTTAATGTGGGAGGGTTCTATGTAATCGATGATATGATCAAGCAACCAAATTGGCCTGAAGGTCACGAGCAAAAAGCTAATGAGCTTATTGAAATTTTAGAAACAAAGAAGGATTTTACAATCACAAAAATGGACTGGTCAACAGGAATCATAGTTGCTGTCAAAACAAAATAATATGGAAAAACAGTGGTATACCATATCGGTTTATTCAGAAAATAATGTTGGATTATTAAATAGAATATCTGGAATATTTTTAAAAAGACATATTAATATAGAGAGTTTAAATGTCTCCAAATCAGAAATAGAAGGTATTTCTAAATTCACAATTGTGGTTTTCATGACGGAGGATAGTACTAGAAAGATTGTGGGTCAAATAGAGAAACAGATTGAAGTAATAAGAGCTTTTTACCATGTAGATGATGAAACAATCTATCAGGAATCTGCATTGTTCAAAATTGCATCCGATCTTCTTTTTGATGAACGTCAAATCCAGAATATCATAAAAGAGAGCAATTCACAGATTGTTACCGTGGCTCGAGACTTTTTTGTTTTGGCCAAGACAGGGCGCAGACATGAGGTTGATGAAATGCACGATGCTTTGGAACCATATGGAATCATGCAATTTGTACGTTCAGGTAGAATTGCAGTTAGTAAAGCCAGAATGCCTATCACCGAAATATTGGAAGAATTTCAAAATCAATAAAATAATAGCACAAATCAAAAACTGAAAATGACAAATTATTTTAATACACTATCACTACGTGATAAGTTGGAACAATTGGGAAAGTGCAGGTTTATGGATGCCAGCGAATTTACGGATGGTGTAACTGCATTAAAAGGGAAAAAAATTGTAATTGTGGGATGTGGAGCTCAGGGGCTTAACCAAGGTCTTAATATGAGAGATTCTGGTTTGGACATCTCTTATGCCCTTCGTGAAGCTGCTATAAAAGAACAAAGGCAGTCCTATAAAAATGCCAAGGAGAACAATTTCACAGTAGGCACCTACGAAGAGTTGATTCCAACAGCCGATTTGGTAATCAACCTAACTCCAGATAAGCAGCACACAAATGTGGTGAGTACCGTAATGCCTTTGATGAAAAAAGGAGCTACGTTGTCCTATTCCCATGGATTCAATATTGTGGAAGAAGGTATGCAGGTACGTGAGGACTTAACGGTAATCATGGTTGCTCCCAAAAGCCCAGGTTCTGAAGTACGTGAAGAATATAAAAGAGGTTTTGGTGTGCCTACGCTTATTGCTGTGCATCCGGAAAATGACCCGGAAGGTAAAGGTTTGGAGCAAGCCAAAGCTTATGCCGCTGGTACAGGAGGGCATAAAGCAGGAGTATTGGAATCATCTTTTGTTGCAGAAGTAAAGTCCGATTTAATGGGGGAACAAACCATTTTATGTGGACTTTTACAAACAGGATCTATCCTATGTTTTGATAAAATGCTGGAAAAAGGAATAGATGCTGGATATGCTTCCAAATTGATTCAATATGGATGGGAAACCATTACAGAAGGACTAAAGCATGGTGGAATAACCAATATGATGGACAGATTGTCCAATCCGGCAAAAATTCAGGCATTTGAATTGGCTGAAGAATTGAAAGACATCATGCGTCCCTTGTTCCAAAAGCATATGGATGACATCATGAGCGGACATTTTTCTAAAACAATGATGGAAGATTGGGCCAATGGTGACAAAAACCTTTTGGATTGGAGATCAGCTACTGGTGAAACTGCTTTTGAAAAGACTCCGGCCGGAAGTGACGAGATTTCTGAACAAGAATTCTACGATAATGGTGTATTGATGGTGGCTATGGTAAAATCAGGTGTTGAGTTGGCCTATGAGACCATGACCGAATCAGGAATCATTGGGGAATCTGCTTACTACGAATCTTTGCATGAAACACCATTGATTGCAAATACCATTGCTAGAAAGAAACTTTTTGAAATGAACCGTGTGATTTCAGATACGGCAGAATACGGTTGTTATTTGTTTGACCATGCATGTAAACCTTTGTTAACGGATTTCATGAAAACAGTGGATACTGACATTATTGGAAAGCATTATGGCGAAGGAGGAGATAATGGTGTGGACAATGTAAAACTTATTGCAATAAACAAGGCATTGCGCGAGCACCCTGTTGAAGTTGTTGGAGCAAGGTTACGTGAGTCCATGACTGCCATGAAACCAATTGTATAAAAGAGGTAAACACCGCTGATAGTACCTTATGAAAGGGACAGCGATAACATATTTTCCAGAAATAGCGGATATTTATAAGGCTGCAGAGACTATTAAACTAATAGCCGACCAAACACCGATGCAGCAAAATATCCGCTATTCTAAGCAATACGGAGCCAACATTTTTTTAAAAAGAGAAGATTTGCACCGTGTCCGTAGCTATAAAATTCGCGGAGCGTTCAATAAAATCAGTTCGCTTGCCAAGGAAGAACTGCAAAAAGGAGTAATCTGTGCCAGTGCTGGCAACCATGCTCAAGGTGTAGCCTTTGCATGCAACCATTTAAAGGTACAGGGCACTATTTATATGCCCGTGGTGACACCTAGACAAAAGATAGACCAAACTAAAATGTTTGGAGGGGATTGGGTGCAGATAATCTTGGAAGGCGATACATTTGATGATTCCCAAAAAGCTGCGGAAATACATTGCAAACAGGAGGAGAAGACCTTTGTCCATCCTTTTGATGACCCCAAAACCATTGAAGGTCAGGCAACGATTGGTTTGGAGTTGTTAGAACAGGCAAAAGACTCAATTGATTACATCTTTGTTGCAGTAGGAGGAGGAGGTTTGGCTTCTGGACTTTGCGCCACTTTCAAGGCTTTGTCACCAAAGACAAAAATTATAGGTGTTGAGCCTGCTGGAGCACCCTCCATGAAAACTTCCATTGAAAAAGGAGAGTTAGTGCAGCTTTCACAAATTGATAAGTTCATTGATGGAGCTGCCGTGCAGAAAGTTGGAAAATACACCTTTCCCATCTGTAGGGATAACCTGCACAAAATGGTGACCGTTCCCGAAGGAAAGGTATGTCAAACTATTTTAGAGCTGTATAATAGAGATGCTATTGTTGTGGAACCTGCCGGTGCATTGACTACAGCTACGTTGGATGATTTTGCGGAGGAAATAAAAGGGAAAAATATAGTCTGTATAGTTAGCGGGAGCAATAACGATATTACTAGAACTGCTGAAATCAAAGAACGTGCTTTGCTATATGGCAATCTAAAGCACTATTTTATTATCCGTTTCCCACAGCGCCCTGGGGCCTTAAAAGAATTTGTGGCCGATATTTTGGGTCCAAACGACGATATCACCCATTTTGAATATTCCAAAAAATCAAGCAGGGAAAATGCACCTGCAGTGGTAGGAATAGAACTAAAATCTTCCAAAGACTTGGAACCTCTTATCCAGAGAATGAAAACAAACAACTTCTATGGGGACTATTTAAACGATAAACCTGATCTCTTTCAATATTTGGTTTGATTTTTTATTGTTTGAGGGTAAGATTTGTTCTGCTTTTTAATATTTTTTACGGGTATTTTAAATGCTTTTTCTTTTTTGAAGAAGAAACCTTGGTGCTACCCATATCACAAATTCACTAACATTTTTTATAAAGGCCCTACTAAAACGTTTGCGTTGGTAAACCTTTGAAAATAAAGGGTTTTTCAAGCTTTTTTGTGTTAGTTTTGCTGTTTAATATCGGCTTTGATAAAATATCAATCCAAAAAAATAGGCTCATGCAAAAGACAATTACCATACCAGAAGAGTTTCAAGTAAAAGAGCGAATCCACCAAACCACTTATTTGGTTGATGGGGAACTTCGCGAATGGAAAGGAAAGAATTCCGAAGTAATTTCTACCATATCATCAACTGATACTTATGCGCATACCGTACTGGGAAGTATTCCAGATATGGGTGAGCCAGAAGCTATGGAGGCATTGGATGCCGCCACTCACGCTTATGCTCAAGGACAAGGGGTTTGGCCCACCATGAAAGTAAAGGACCGTATTGAATGTATGGAATCTTTCGTTAAAAAAATGGAGGGGAAACGGGAAGAAGTGGTCAAATTATTGATGTGGGAGATTGGAAAGTCATTACCAGACTCTAGAAAGGAATTTGACCGTACCGTTGAATATATTTACGATACCATTGAGGATTATAAGCAATTGGATCGTGATTCTGCCAAATTCCAGAAGCATGATGGGGTTTATGCCCATATAAGAAGAGGGCCTTTAGGTGTGGTGCTTTGCTTGGGGCCCTATAATTACCCATTGAATGAGACTTTTGCTTTGCTGATTCCTGCATTGATTATGGGGAACACGGCCATTTTTAAACCGGCAAAACACGGTGTACTATTAATTACTCCACTTTTAGAGGCGTTTCAGAGCAGTTTTCCCAAAGGAGTGGTAAATATATTGTTTGGACGAGGGAGGGCCGTGGCTGCACCCATCATGAAAACTGGTAGGGTAGATGTGTTGGCATTAATTGGAAACAGTAAATCTGCCAATGCTTTACAGGACCAGCATCCAAAAAGTAATAGATTAAGATTGGTTTTAGGGTTAGAAGCTAAAAATCCTGCAATTATTCTTCCTGATGCAGATTTGGATTTGACCATCAAGGAATGTATTTCGGGAACATTGTCCTTCAACGGACAGCGTTGCACTGCACTTAAAGTCATTTATGTGCATGAGGATGTCAAGGACGAGTTCCTGAAACGATTCTCGGCAGTGGTTGATACTTTAAAATTTGGTAACCCATGGGATGAAAGTGCCCAGTTGACCCCGCTTCCTGAACCTGGAAAACCGGCGTACATTCAAGAATTGTTGGATGATGCCAAAGAAAAGGGAGCTAAAGTGTATAACAAAAAAGGAGGGGAGCCATCTGATAATTTCATCTGGCCAGCGGTGTTGTATCCCGTATCTAAAGATATGAGGGTTTACCAAGAGGAGCAATTTGGACCTGTAATACCTGTAGTTTCATTTAAAGATATTGAAGAACCATTGGATGATATGGCAGCATCCAATTACGGACAACAGGTGAGCTTGTTTGGTAAGGATGTGTATACCTTATCCCCACTTATTGATACGCTTGCAAATTTGGTATGCAGGGTAAACCTGAACAGTTCTTGCCAACGTGGACCAGATGTGTATCCATTTACGGGTAGAAAAGACTCCGCCCAATCCACTTTGAGTGTGCATGATGCTTTACGATCATTTTCTATACGGACTTTTGTAGCCTTTAAGGACAATGATTTGAACAATGAAACCATTGAACAGTTGTTAGAAGCCAAAGTGAGCAATTTTTTGGGCACGGATTATATTTTGTAGCTTTTTTGATAAGTTCAAACTAGTGCTGTTTACTAGATAGAAAAATGGCCTCCATTGGAGGCCATTTTTCTTACTATATTTAAATGAAATTAGATGTTGACTGCCAACCAATCACCAACCTCACTGGTTTTGTAAGCTTTGCTTCCTTCGGAAAGGTCTTCGGTGACCACACCTTCGGCAAGTGATTTGTTTACCACTGCCCTAATGGCTTCAGCTTCTTCTTTTAAGTTGAAATCTTCAAATAACATTGCCGCAGACAATACGGTTGCCAGAGGATTGGCAATGTCCTTTCCAGCTGCTTGAGGGTATGATCCATGGATAGGTTCATACAAAGAAACATCACTACCAAGAGAAGAAGATGGCATCAATCCCATGGAGCCCGATATAACGGAAGCTTCATCAGTTAAAATATCACCGAAAAGATTAGCGGTAATAATAACATCATATCCTTTGGGCCATTGAATCAATCTCATGGCAACGGCATCAACAAATTCGTACGATACTTCCACATCTGGGTATTCCTTTTCCATAGCCTGTACGGTCTCACGCCAAAGTCGTGAAGCCTCCAAGACATTGGCTTTGTCCACACAGCACAATTTCTTACCTCGCTTTAGGGCCATTTCAAATCCTTTGCGGGCCAAACGCTCAATTTCAAAGCGTTGGTAGGTCATGGTGTCAAATGCGGTGTTCCCGTTATCTTTTCTTCCGCGTTCACCAAAATACACGCCTCCGGTTAGCTCACGCAGAATAATTAGATCAGTACCTTCAATACGTTCTCTTTTTAAAGGTGATTTGTCCACCAATGATGGAAAGGTAAAGGTTGGGCGCACATTGGCAAAAAGACCCAGTTTTTGGCGCATTTTCAGCAGACCTTGTTCTGGACGTACCTTGGCAGATGGATCATTGTCAAAACGTGGGTGACCGATAGCGCCAAACAATACGGCATCAGCTTTGGCGCAAACTTCGTGTGTTTCGTCCGGGTAAGGCTCTCCAACGGCATCAATGGCGGCAGCGCCTGTCAAGGCAGGTGTCCAATTAATTTCATGGTTGAACTTTTTTGCAACTGCGTCAGATACTTTTACGGCTTGATCTATTACTTCTGGTCCAATTCCGTCTCCGGCTAAAAGGGCTATATTTAATTTCATTATTCAGTGGTCAATTATCAGTTATCAATTATAAGTTGTTGTGTGCGCAGGATGAAAGGTTAAGGTGAATGGGGTTTGTTGGTTGCTCATTGTTTATTGGTCATTGCACATTGAATTTTAAACAAGGTTGAGCATTTTTTCGGTTGCTTTTATGGCAGATACGGTCTGATCTGAATCCAGTCCTCGGGTAGTAAAATCCTTGTCCTTGGTCTGCCAAGTGATTATGGTCTCACAAAGGGCATCAGAATTACTTCCCGGAGGGATTCGCACCGCATAATCTACCAATTTGGGCAATTCCCTGTTCTCTTTTTGATATACTTTTCGCAATGCGTTGATAAAGGCATCAAACTGTCCATCACCTTGGGCATTCTCTTCATATGATTTTCCATCAATCTCAATGGAAAGGGTAGTGGAGGGCTTTAATCCTTTGGAATGGGTGAGCACATAAGATTTCACAAATACACGTTGTTGGTACAGTTCGCTATCCAATACATCAGAAATGATATACGGAAGATCCTCTTTGGTGACCCTTTCCTTTTTATCTCCAAGTTCGATGATACGCTCTGTTACTTTTTTAAGCTCTTCGTCATTCAGGGTCAGTCCCAACTCCTGAAGATTCTTTTGGATATTGGCCTTACCTGAGGTTTTACCTAGAGCATATTTGCGTTTTCTGCCAAAACGCTCGGGTAATAAGTCGTTGAAGTAAAGATTCTTCTTGCTATCTCCATCTGCATGTATTCCAGCAGTTTGTGTAAAAACATTATCTCCTACAATTGGTTTATTGGCGGGAATACCAAAACCGGTAAAGGCAGAGACCAATTTGCTCACCTTAAAGAGTGAAGATTCCTTGACGCCAATAGAAATTTCTGGTAAAAAATCATTTATTACGGCAACTACACTGGCCAAAGGTGCGTTCCCCGCACGTTCTCCCATACCGTTTATGGTTAGATGAAGTCCGTGGATTCCTGCCTTTAGTGCTTCCATGACATTGGCAACGCTTAGGTCGTAGTCATTATGCCCATGAAAATCGAAATGGGCATCGGGATACCGTTCAACAATCTGGTGCAGAAACTCAAAAGTTTCCTGATGGGTCAATACACCAAGTGTATCTGGCAATAAAATGCGTTTTACGGGCAAAGTGACCAGGAAATCCAAGTATTGGAACACGTATTCCGGTGAATTTCGCATGCCATTGCTCCAATCCTCCAGATAAACATTGGTGGAAATCCCCAAAGCCGATGCTTTTGTCACCACGGTTTCAATATCTTTAAAATGTTGCTCAGGAGTTTTTTTGAGTTGATGAGTCAAATGGTTTAACGAACCCTTGGTCAACAAGTTTTGCACTTTGGCACCTGCCTGCTCCATCCAATCGAGCGAAACTCCACCATCTACAAAGGTCAATACCTCAACATTGGAAATAAAACCTTCGGTTTCTGCCCAATCCGTAATATTTTTAACCGCTTCAAATTCCCCATCAGACACTCTAGCCGAGGCTACTTCAATGCGATCTACCTTCAATTCCTCCAACAGCAATTTGGCCAAAGTGAGCTTTTCCGAAGCGGAGAATGACACTCCGGAGGTCTGTTCACCATCCCTAAGGGTGGTATCCATGATTTCAACAGTCCTTTTTTTCATTTTCAAATGGCTGGGTTGAGAGGCTTGAATGGTTTTATAAAGGGGTGTTCTGTGCGAATTCTTCAATATTGTTTTTGATGTTCAACAGATAGTCAATATCATCAAATCCATTGAGCATGTTCTCTTTTTTGTAATCATTGATAGCAAAGCTTTCACTTTCTCCTGATTCCAAAATGGTAATGGTCTGCTCCGGAAGGTTAATTTCCAATTCGGTTTCTGGGTTACTTTCAATAGCCTTAAAGATTTTATCCAAAAACTCTGGGCTTACTTGTACTGGAAGAACACCTATGTTCAAACAATTGTTTCTGAAGATGTCAGCAAAGAAACTGGAAACCACACATCGAAAACCATAATCATAAACTGCCCAGGCTGCATGTTCACGAGAGGAACCGGAACCAAAGTTTTTACCACCAACCAATATTTTACCACTATAAATGGGATTGTTGAGCACAAAGTGTTCTTTTGGGGTATCATCTGAGTTGTACCTCCAGTCACGGAACAAGTTATCACCAAAACCTTTACGCTCTGTAGCTTTTAAGAATCTAGCGGGTATGATCTGATCGGTATCCACATTTTCAATAGGTAATGGAACCGCTGAACTTTTTAGTATGTTGAATTTATCGTATGCCATGTTATTCAGTTTTAAGTTATCAGTTATCAGCGGTCAGTTTTCTGAGCTCTGATAGCTGAAATCTGTTTAAAAAATTATGCGAGAACTTCTTCCATTAATTCCCTGGGATCGGTTACTTTTCCGGTTACCGCAGCGGCAGCAGCTACCAAAGGACTTGCCAATAGGGTACGGGATCCAGGACCTTGTCTTCCTTCAAAGTTTCGGTTAGAGGTGCTTACAGCGTATTTTCCTGCAGGAATCTTATCATCGTTCATGGCCAAGCATGCAGAGCATCCAGGCTCCCTCAATTCAAAACCAGCGGTGTTCAGAATGTCCAAAATACCTTCTTCTTTAATGGCTTCTTCCACGCGATGTGAGCCAGGAACCAACCATGCGGTAACATTATCGGCTTTTTTTCTTCCTTTTATTATCGAAGCAAATGCCCTGAAATCTTCAATCCTACCATTGGTACAACTACCCAAGAATACAAAGTCAATTGGCTTTCCGATCATGGCATCACCTTCTGCAAAAGCCATATAGTTTAATGATTTTTTATAGGTGGCCATACCTCCTTCAACTGCTTCTGCCATTGGAATATCATTGCTGATACCCATACCCATGCCCGGATTGGTTCCGTAGGTGATCATAGGCTCAATTTCGGAAGCATCAAAATTGATTTCTTTATCAAAAGTGGCATCATCATCAGAATATAATGTCTGCCAGTATTCCGTGGCTTTATTCCAATCGGCACCTTTAGGTGCATATTCTTTCCCTTCTACGTAGTCAAATGTTTTTTCATCCGGAGCGATCATACCACCACGGGCACCCATTTCAATACTCAGGTTACACACGGTCATTCGGCCTTCCATAGACATATCTCTAAAAACGTCACCGGCATATTCCACAAAATAGCCTGTGGCTCCTGATGTTGTTAATTTGGAAATGATAAAAAGCGCAACGTCTTTTGGAGTAACTGCTTTGTTCAGCTTCCCATTAACATTGATACGCATGCTTTTTGGTTTTGGCTGCATGATGCATTGGGTGGATAGCACCATTTCTACCTCACTGGTCCCAATTCCGAAAGCTATGGCTCCAAAAGCTCCATGAGTGGAAGTATGAGAATCTCCACAAACAATAGTTGCCCCGGGAACCGTTATCCCATTCTCAGGTCCAATTACATGTACAATTCCATTTTTCTCATGCCCAAGACCCCAATAGGGAATGTTATGGGCTTTGGAATTTTCTTCCAGTGCTTTTAATTGGTTGGCAGAAAGCTTATCCTTAACAGGCAAATGTTGGTTACGTGTAGGTGTGTTGTGATCCGCAGTCGCAAAAGTGCGCTCAGGATACAACACTTTTATATCTCTATTTTTTAAACCCAGAAAAGCTACCGGACTTGTTACTTCGTGCACTAAATGTCTATCAATAAAAAGTACATCGGGACCATTCTCTATTTGTTGCACCACATGCGAATCCCAAACCTTATCAAATAGTGTTTTACTCATCGTTACGTTCAATAATTTATAAGCTGGTAAATTTAAAGTATGAAATAAAAACTGTGGCCATCTTAAGGTAAAAATTACGATGTTCAAGACATGTTTTTCAACTAACCAAAAGCTGGCTTTCTATTAAAAATAAGTTTAACCTAAAAACTAATTCGTTTCTTGGAAACATCAAAAACCTTAAGATTGCCTTAATGGGTCATTTTTGAGAATCCTAAAATGTGCCAATAATACCAATAAATGCACTCACCTGTTTTTAAGTGTTGGTTCCTAGTTAATTAAGGTCGTTCAGGGATGTTTTAACGCACTTCATTTTATTTTAACATTGCTGTAACGGAATTAAAGCAACACGCTGACTACTTTAGAGGGAACGACCTAAAAGTTTATTCATTAACTCATCTAAAACGAACAAATGAAAAAAAGTTACTCGGCCATTTCGGCCATGATTTTAATTGCGATTTTTTGTATTTCCAACAGCACGTTTGCACAACTTACTTTCTTGCCCCAAGGTAGTCAGAAGGCAAAAGTTTCCCAGCGAATTGGAACTACAGACGTTTCCGTTATTTACTCTAGACCCAGTGTAAATGAAAGAGAAATATGGGGTGCTTTGGTGCCATATGGCATGAACAATCTTGGATTTGGTACGGCCAAAGAATCTCCATGGAGAGCTGGTGCGAATGAGAACACGATGTTTAAAACTTCTCATGACCTAACTATTGGTGGTAAAACATTGCCAGCTGGAAAATACGGACTGCATATGATCGTGAATGAAGATAACACTGCAACCGTGATTTTTTCAAAGAACCATGGTGCGTGGGGAAGTTATTTTTATGAGCCTAGTGAGGATGCTTTGCGTGTAGATGTGGAAACGAAGGAGATTGGTCATGTGGAACAGCTTTTGTTTACTTTTAACGACGTTGATGCCACTTCTGCTGTAGTTGCATTAAACTGGGAAAAAAAGCAGATTCCATTTAAAGTTGAAGTTGATGTAACCAATAATGTATTGGCAGAAATTCGTCAAAAACTACAGACCAATCCTGGATTTAATCGTCAGACCTGGGAGCAGGCGGCAAACTTTGCCTTGAATAATGGAGGTGATCTGGACGAAGCTCTTGGTTGGATTGATGCCGCAATTGCTGGACAATTCTTTAGCCAAAAGAACTTCAACAACCTGAGCATAAAATCCCAGATTTTGGCAAAACAGGGGAAAACTACTGAAGCAGAAGCTTTGATGGAAGAAGCATTGCCCCTAGGAACCGTTTTCCAAGTACACGGTTATGGCAGACAACTTATTGGGCAAGGAAAAGTCTCTAAAGCCTTGGAAATCTTTAAGTGGAACGCCAAAAACCATAAAGGTACATGGCCCGTGCATTATGGTTTGGCCAGAGGTTACTCTGCACTAGGTGATAATAAATCCACCGTAAAACATTTAAAGATTGCCATGGAGAATGCTCCAGCCCAAGTAAATAAAGATAGGGTGGCGGCTAACTTGGCGAAGGCCGAAAAAGGAGAAGCAATCAATTAACCAATACTAATACCAGAAGTTTTGGAGGCCCGGTTTTTACCGGGCTTCTTGTTTTTGATAGATGTCCAATGATTAGCTGATGTAATTCCAGATATTGGACTGTTGCATCATTTTGGTATAGGCTATCAAGATGTATTTGTTTTCTTCTTTTTCCAATCTTGGGTCATTTTTTAGCAGTTGCAAGGCGTGATATCGCGCCGTTTTTAATATTTGATTGTCCTTTACAATGTCCGCAATCTTCAGGTTGAGCAATCCGCTTTGTTGCGTTCCCATTAAATCCCCAGGTCCGCGAAGTTTTAAATCCACTTCTGCAATTTCAAAGCCATCATTGGTGCGAACCATGGTCTGCAAGCGTGTTTTGGCATCCTCAGATAATTTATGGCTGGTCATTAAGATACAGAAACTCTGTTCTGCACCTCTTCCAACACGTCCGCGTAGCTGGTGTAATTGAGAGAGACCAAAACGTTCTGCACTTTCAATGATCATCACAGACGCATTGGGCACATTTACGCCCACTTCAATAACGGTTGTTGCCACCATAATTTGGGTCTCACCTTTTACAAAACGTTCCATTTCGTAATCCTTGTCAGCCGGTTTCATCTTACCGTGTACAATGGAGATTTGATAGTCTGACTTGGGAAAATCACGGGCAATACTCTCATAACCATCCATCAAATCTTTATAATCTAAAGCTTCGGATTCTTTGATCAGCGGATAAACAATATAAATTTGCCTTCCTTTTTTGATTTCATCTTTGATGAATTGAAAAACCTTCAACCTATTGCTGTCAAATCGATGTACAGTTTTAATGGGTTTTCGCCCGGGAGGAAGCTCATCAATTACGGAAATATCCAAATCTCCATACAGACTCATTGCCAAGGTTCTTGGAATAGGCGTAGCGGTCATGACCAAAATGTGTGGAGGAATTTCATTTTTGTGCCATAGTTTGGAACGTTGGGCCACCCCAAACCGATGTTGCTCATCAATAATGGCCAATCCCAGATTTTTAAACTGCACCTTGTCCTCAAGAACAGCATGTGTTCCGACTAAAATATTGAGATTACCATTTTCTAGCTGATTATGTAATAGGGTTCGTTCAGATTTTTTGGTTGAACCGGTCAGAAGGGCAATTTTCACATCCATTTTGCCCAACAATTCCTTTAAGCCATTATAATGTTGTTGAGCTAATATTTCCGTGGGCGCTACCAAACAACTTTGAAACCCATTGTCCGCAGCCAAAAGCATACACAAAAGAGCTACAATGGTTTTTCCAGAACCTACATCCCCTTGAAGTAATCGATTCATTTGAGCATTACTGCCCATATCTTTTCTAATTTCCTTAATGACCCTTTTTTGGGCATTGGTCAATTCAAAAGGAAGGTGTTCGCTAAAAAAGGTATTGAAATTATCACCCACTTGATCAAATCGTAGTCCTTTAATTTTATGCTTACGAAGTATTTTTTTTGAAATCAGTTGCAATTGCACAAAAAACAGTTCTTCAAACTTTAACCGGAACTGAGCTTTGGCCAATAACTCCTGATTTTTTGGGAAATGGATATTGAAAAGAGCCTCGCTTTTTGAAATCAAACGCAATTCTTCAATTATAGATGGTGCTAATGATTCAGGAAATTTTCCTTTGCAATCCAAAAATAACTGTTGCACCATTTTACTGATTACCCGGTTGGTAATGCCCTTGGTACTCAATTTTTCGGTGGAAGGATAAATGGGCTGCATGGCAACTTTTAAGCCTTGCTGATGTTCTGACAGCAGTTCCATCTCCGGATGCGGCATGGAAAAAGTGTTTCCGTAACGGGCCGTTCTACCGAATACCACGTAGGGTTCGTTCAATTTTAGGTTTTCCCTGATCCATTTGTGCCCACGAAACCAGACTAATTCCATTTGTCCCGTGTCATCAACAAAAGAAGCGACCAAACGTTTTCCCCGTTTTTGCTCCAAGGTTTTAAGATGAACAATTTTACCCACTATCTGTACATCGGCTCCACTGGGTTGTAATTGGATTATTTTATAATATTGGGTCTTGTCCAGATAGCGATTGGGAAATAGATGCAATAAATCCCGATAGCTTTCTATTCCCAATTCTGTTCGCAAGGTTTCAGCCCGGTTTGGACCAACACCTTTTAGATACGGAATAGGAGTTTGTAGAAAATTGGGATTCATCGAACTAAAATATGTAATTTGGAAGGACTTTTGATACATCCCCAATATGAAGCTTGGCCTCACACTTATTTTTTTCCTATCACTTAAGCTTTTAAGTGCTCAAATCCAAGATGATGTGGATTTTAAATTCTGTGGAGCAGATATTTATATTCAACCTAATGAAAAGAAAATTTCAGGAAGATATAGTGTTCAGTTTTGGCCTTTAAAAAATGTGGATTCCATTTTTTTGGATGCACATGACATGTCTTTTAACAAAATAAGAATGTCCAAATACCGAACTCATAAAAGTTTGGATGTTAAGATAGATCCGTTTGTAAAAAAGGATAAACTAATTATTAAAGGGAAGTTTGAAAAAGGGGCAGCCTATACTTTACGTTTTGAATACAGAGCAACCCCAAGCCAAACGGTCTACTTTTCAGGATGGGATGATACAATTATGGGAAATGAGCAAGTTTGGACCCAAGGCCAAGGCAAATACACAAGCCATTGGCTGCCTAGTTTGGATGATATGAATGATAAGATAGAGTTTGATTTGAATTTTATCTTAGATGAAAACTATACTGTTGTTTCAAATGGTAGGCTTATGGCAAAAGATACCTTGCCTGAATCTCACGCGTTCTTATGGAAATTTGATATGGAACAACCCATGAGCAGTTATTTGGTAGGTTTTGCCATTGGCAATTTTGACAAGAAAACAATTCAATCAACATCTGGTATTTCCGTTGAATTATATTACGAACCCAAGGATAGCTTAAAAGTCGAACCCACCTATCGCTATACCAAAGAAATCTTTAATTTTTTGGAAAATGAAATCGGGGTGCCGTACCCCTGGCAAAACTATAAGCAGGTGCCAGTTCATGATTTTTTATATGCTGGAATGGAGAATACCGGCGCCACCATTTTCTCCAACACTTTTGTGGTGGACTCAACGGCATTCATGGACAAGAACTTTGTCAACGTAAATGCCCATGAAATGGCCCATCAGTGGTTTGGAAACCTAGTGACCGAACAAGGTGGGAAACACCATTGGTTGCACGAAGGATTTGCCACCTATTATGCATATTTAGCTGAAAAGGACATTTTTGGAGAAGATTATTTTTACTGGCGTTTGTTAGAAACGGCTTGGGCATTGGACAACTTTTCTGGAGAAGGAAATGGAGAGGCGTTGATAGACTCCGGTGCCGGAAGTCTTACTTTTTATGAAAAAGGAGCTTGGGCATTGGTGATGTTAAGAGAAAGGGTAGGGGATTCCAATTTTAAGCAAGGAATACAGAACTATTTGACTAAATATGCTTACCAGAACGTTACCATTTCAGATTTTATATGGGAAATGGAAAAAGCTTCGGGAATGAAGCTTATGGATTTTGAGGAAGCATGGTTGCAGGAATCTGAGTTTCCGTTTGAAGCAGTGAAGACTTTTCTGATTAAGAAAAACAAATCCATCAATGAATATTTTGAGATAAAAGATAGCATTGGGGATATGACCGCTTTGGCTGAATCTATATTAAAAAAAAAATGGGGCATGTTGATATCGGATAGATTAAAACACCAAGTACTTTTAGACTATGGAAATGAATTATCTGCAGAATTCATAAAAAGCATATTAAACAATGAAAGCCTTAAGGTGCGTCAAGCAGTGGCTTTTTCATTGGAAAAAGTTTCCGCTGATATTCAAACGGCATTTGAAAATCTATTGATGGATGAAAGTTACAAAACCATTGAATCGGCATTATATAGATTATGGACAGATTTCCCCGAACAACGAAATATCTATTTGAACAAAACAGCTAAAATCATTGGACTACCCAACAAAAATGTTCGTTTATTATGGTTGACTTTGGCTTTGGTCACACCGGAATATCAAATCATATCTAAACCAGATTTTTTTAAAGAGTTAAGTGACTATACGAGCACTGAGCATCATTTTGAGGTACGTTTGTTAGCATTTCAATACCTTAAAAGCATTGGGGCCTTTAATGATGAAACTGTAAAAAACTTGATTAAAGCTTGCAACCACCATGTTTGGCATTTTAAAAAATCATGTCGAAAAATGCTCAAAGAGTTTTGGAAGGAAGAAGAGAATAAGGAAAGGCTTAAAAACATTTATCCAACCTTAAGTTTGGAACAGCAAAAATATATTGATAAAACTTTTGGAAAATGAGGGCATTGGTTATTTCTGGAGGTGGAAGCAAGGGGGCATTTGCTGGTGGGGTTGCTCAGTTCCTAATTCAGGAAGCGAAGCATGAATACGATTTGTTTGTGGGGACCTCCACAGGGAGTCTTCTAATTTCGCATTTAGCATTGAATAAGCTTGACAAGATCAAACAGATTTATTCCTCGGTCAATCAGGACAGTATATTCAACAACTGTCCGTTCTTGGTCAAAAAGAAGCATGGGGTAGAAACTATTGCCATAAATCATTGGAATGTGGTCAAAAATTTTATCCGAGGTAAAAAAACCTTTGGGGAAAGTGAAAACCTTCGTAAACTTATCCGTAACTCTATAACTCCAGAAGAATTTAAAGAGTTAAAGCAAGGTGCTAAAGATATTGTGGTCACGGTTTCTAACCTCTCTTTGAATCAGGTAGAGTATAAGTCGATAAACGATTGTACATATGATGAATTTTGCGATTGGATTTGGATTTCTTCCAACTACGCGCCATTTATGAGTTTGGTAAGGCGAAATGGATGTGAATATGCAGATGGAGGGTTGGGAAGCCTTGTGCCCATAGAAGAAGCTGTAAAACGAGGAGCAACCGAAATTGATGTAGTGGTGCTTCACACCGAAGTGAATTACTTGAACCGTATGCCGGCCAGAAATCCTTTTGAATTGATAACCACCATTTTTAGTTTTGTTTTGGATAGGATTGAAAACCAAAATGTAAGAATTGGTAAGCTTGTTGCCAATCAAAATGATGCTATCATCAATTTTTATTACACACCAACAATTTTAACTACAAACTCATTGGTTTTTAACAAAGAACGAATGACAAGATGGTGGAAAAGAGGCTATCTGTATGCTAAAAACAAAAATGAGGAAACTAGTCCAATAGCACCAGACCACACAGATTAAATATTACCATAATTCGCCTACTTCCTTTTTTACAAATGCCAAGGCAGTAGTTGATGGTGATTGTTTTTCCATGGTTTGGTTAAGGATATCTTCCCGTAATTTATCTGGAGAGTCCGTTTCGCTCATACCTGCAGAACGAATAATTTGGATGGTAGCATTTTTAGCTGCCTTGATAATGTTCCAGCATTCTTCTGACATATAAATTTGTTGGGAAAGATTGTGTTCAAATTCGGTTTCCACTTGTTTGATGAGTAGATTTTCATAAGCACTTTTGTCCTTTCCTTTGGGAGCCACCCTAACTACTAAACTATTGATGGAGATTCTCTCCAAGAAGAGCACCATTCTTTCATAGGCTTGCAATCTGATGGGCAGTGTATCTTTTTGTGAATCTTTATGTAATAAAAAACGTCTTCGACCATCTTCATTTCTAGTATGCAATCTGAAGAAGTAAAAGGCTACCGCTCCGGTAACAACAGCAGGTAATAAATAAGCAAAAAGCTGAAAAATCTGATCTCCGGTCATAGGATGGTTTGTTTTTGGATTTTATAAAATCTAAAACGGACGAAAAGAACAAAAAGTATCCCTAAGTAAAACATCATTGTTTTTTAGGTCGATTTCCCATTGTAATCTCCAATGTACTGCCTTTCTTAATGTCATCATGGGTAAAGAACAGCTCATCCAATTCTTTCCCATTTAGTTGTGCTGATTGCACATATTTGTTTTCTGACGAGTTATTATATGTAATGATGGAGAAGGTTTTGCCGCTTCCTAAAGGAATCTCAACTTTATCGAATAACGGCCTTCCTATTACATATTCTGGCTTGCCAGGGGTTACCTGATAGAAACCCATAGCATTTAAGATGTACCAAGCCGACATCTGACCACAATCCTCATTCCCAATAATGCCATCAGGTTCCGTGGTGTAGAATTCTTTTAGAATTTGGTCCACCAACTTCTGTGTTTTCCATGCTTGGCCTGCATAGGTGTACATATGCGAAATATGATGGCTTGGCTCGTTGCCATGGGCGTATTGTCCTATAAGCCCAGTAATATCTCCACTAGCATTATCACCTTCAATTTCAGAAGAAGTTGAAAAAAGACTGTCCATTTTCATGGTGAAAGAATCGTAGCCTCCGTACAATTGGGCAAAACCTTCAATGTCATGAGGTACAAACCAATTCCATTGCCAGGCATTGCCTTCAATGTAATCGGAATGTTCATGATCCGAATGTTTTGGATTGAACGGTTCTCTCCAGGAACCATCCGCATTTCTTCCTCGCATAAAGCCTGTTTCTGAATCAAAATATTGTCGATAGGCCAACGCTCGTTGTTGAAATTCCTTTGAAATGGAATCGTTATTGGCAAATGATGCAATTTGAGAAATACACCAATCATAATAGGCATTTTCCAAGCCATAGGAAATAGAGCCGGTAATCTTATCGGAAGGAATATGGGCGCCTTCATTGATATACTTGTTGTGTTCCGACATCACTCTTTTTTTTCGGGGTTCTGCTTCATCCGCTATCAATTCTGGAAGGTAAGAACTGCTGGTAATTGAAGCCTTAAGCGCTAATTGGGAATCAATACCCGGTAATTTTTTTGACAAGGCATCGGCAATGTTGGCAACGGCAGGATAACCCACCATGGTGCCAGTATAGTTTGAAGCCAAAGGCCATTTGGGCAATAGGCCACCTTGTTCATACTTGGACAGCAGATTGTTGACATATTCAATAGATTTGGGTTCGTCAATTATGGTCATCAAAGGATGAAGTGCCCTAAACGTATCCCATAACGAATATACCGTATAGTTAACCTCTCCTTCTTTAGTTTTGTGTATTTTTTTATCGATGCCCCTATATCTACCATCCACATCTTGATACAACATGGGTGCGATCATACTGTGGTATAGCGACGTATAAAATGTAGTGAGTACTTTTTCATTGCTGGTTACTACCTTGATTCGACCCAATTCATTTTTCCATTTTTCTTTAGCATCCGATACTACCTTGTCAAAATTCCAATGGGAGATTTCAGTTTTCAGGTTGTTTTCCGCTCCCATCAAGTCCACTGCTGATATCCCCACTTTTAGCATCAAGGACTGATCGTTCTTGAGAGAAGGAAAATTAAGAACGGTGTGAATATTTCTTCCCTCGTGCTCGGTCAATTCGGTATTCACCATAATACTATCTACCACAATTTCTTCCACAGCAAAAGAACTGGAAAACTTGGCATAGAAATAGACCTTATGATCATAGGCCCAACCTTGTGACTGTTTTAGACCTCTTATGGTGCTATCATTTACAATTTCAAGCTGGTTTAAGGTATTGCTATGCCCCCAAGTCTGTTGTAATATGTGGCCCAAATCCAACAATAACTTTTTTTTAGTGGACGGATCATAACTGTATTGGTGCATGCCCGCCCGTTTTGTTGCGGTCAATTTAGCTTCGACCTGATAATTATCAAACTTGACAGTATAAAGACCGACCTCAGCATGTTCGTTTGATTTTTTAAAAGTGGCAATTGGTTTGTTCTCTTTTTCTTCAGTGAAGGGTAATACCAGAATATCACCCATATCTCCAATACCCGTTCCGCTTAAATGGGTATGGGAAAAACCATAAATAGTACTATCGCTATAATGGTATCCACTGGAAGCATCCCAGCCATTTAGGCGTGTATCTGGGCCCAATTGTACCATTCCATGCGGTAAAACAGGACCAGGGAAGGTGTGGCCATGAAAACCTGTTCCAATAAAAGGGTCAACATAATTTAAGGGGTCAATTTGCTGTTTGGGACTTTTTTGCTCTTGCGAGCATGACAAAGCACAAATAATAATCGTCCCTGTAAAAAGGGATTTTTTAAATAAAGAGGCCATGAAGTCTTGATTTTCTTTTAGAAGAAATCAAGATAGCGCAATCAATTCCCTTTTTTCATTTAAATCGACCAACAACTTGGATGTAACAACCAACACACTTTCATTGCCTAGTCGTACTAAGGTGATTTTTTATTGCCCTTTGGTCAAACGCTCTTTGGCCCTGTCGTAAAATCCTTTATGGTCTGGTTGTAATCTAATTGCAACCCCTTCCTTAAAGTTTCCGTCTTTTACAGAAATCCCAATGGCATCAGCCGGAACTTGTAAGGCTCCTATCAGTTCTTTGGAAACAGATGCGGTTTGGTCCAGTGTTACGGCAAACTCTCCCGTGATGTTCAACCCCTCAATTTGAGTTTTGAGTGTGGGATTGGCAATAATCACTTTGGCCACATTAGCTAACCAAGTTTTACCTTCATCGGTTAAATCAGTTGAAGTATCGGAACCAAATAAATTGGTGATACTATTCGATATTACAATTGCTCCCTCATTAACATCGGCATTGGCACCTTCTCCCAAGGTTTGTTTAACCTTGGACAACAATACAATTGCAGTGGAATCATTGGATGCTATCATTTCGTTCAAAACACTCAACTGTTTTTCTTTGCGACTTAAGGCGGCCAAGGTTTTGTTTACATTTTCACTATTCTTTTTAGAAAGCTCAGAAAAACTGCTCAGATTCTTTAAAAGCGTAGCGTTGGCATCTCTTAAACTTACATTTTCAATTTCAAGGGTTTCCGCTTTGGCCTTACTAGATGAAACTTTACGTTTAGTTTCCGCCAGTTCCTGCTCTACACTTTTAATATTGGTCTTCAAATCATCGATTTGAGCGAATAGCTCACTTTTCTTCTGTGAAAACCCTACCGTTGTTAGAATCAAGCATAGGATTATTGGTAATTTTCTTTTCATAAGTAAGTAATATTTGGTCTATTATTTCAAATCAAAATTAGGGTGTTTTTTTGGAAGTTGTTTTACTACCCAAATAGACGCAATCGTAAAGTTCTTGCATTGAACTGAATGGGACTTCATTTTTGCAATAACCATATACTGATTCTAGGTCACTGCTAAGGTAGTCATCATCTACATTGACTTGTATATCATTCATGCTAAATTGACAAGGATGTTCGTAACCAGCAGCATGAGTAATTTCCAAAAATTCCTTTCTAAATGTTTTGAAATATTGAGCCAAACGGTCAGATTTTAAAGGAACACTGATACCTTTTTGTAACCACTTACTCTGCGTGGCCACTCCCGCAGGACATCTGTTGGTATGACAAACTTGGGCCTGAATACAACCAATACTCATCATGGCCTCGCGGGCTACATTGATACAGTCAACTCCCATGGCAAAAGCCATTGCAGCCTTTGCGGGAAATCCCAATTTTCCGCTCCCTATAAAAACAATACGCTCGGCAAGTGCCCTTTCTTTAAATATTTTGTATACCGATGAGAAACCGTAGACCCAAGGCAAAGAAACATGATCTGCAAAACTGGGCGGGGCCGCACCTGTACCACCTTCACCACCATCAATTGTAATGAAATCAGGACCCTTTCCAGATTTTTTCATCAAATCTGCGAGCTCTTCCCATTGCGTTAATTTCCCGATTGCTGCTTTAATTCCGACCGGTAGCCCTGTTTGATTGGCGATGTCTTCAATAAGGTGTAAGAGCTCAGGAATGGAATTGAAAGCTTTATGTGTAGCAGGGGAGAGAACATCCTTACCAACTTCAACTCCTCTTATTTTAGCTATTTCAGGAGAAATCTTGGCACCAGGAAGCACACCTCCCTTACCTGGTTTTGCTCCTTGTGAAAGTTTGATTTCAATAGCTTTGATACATGGATTCTCATCAACTAGAATCTTCATTTTCTCCATAGAAAAATTGCCCTCTCTGGATCGCACTCCAAAATATCCTGTTCCAAAATGAAAAATGACATCACCACCTTGTTTGTGATAGGGGGAAAGTCCTCCTTCTCCAGTATTGTGATAAGCATGGCTCTTTTCAACACCTTTATTCATGGATTTGACTGCCGCAGCAGAGAGCGAACCAAAACTCATGGCAGACACGTTGATCACAGAGGCAGGTCGATAAGGTTTTTTACGCTTGTTGTATGCCCCAATTACTTTGGCACAAGGCAAGAAATATGGATTTTGTTTGTTGGGGTGGTTTTCGGGTACCTGATATCCAATCATTGCATTCTTTACAAAGATGTGTTGGTGTGCATAAATATCTCGATCCGTACCAAATCCTTCGTAATTGTTTTCCTTTTTGGCCGAAGCATATATCCAACCTCTCTCAATTCGATTGAATGGAAGCTCTTCGCGATTATTGGCTACAAAATACTGTCGCATTTCCGGACCAATACTCTCCAACCAATACCTAAGGTGTCCAACAATTGGAAAGTTGTGACTAATGGTATGTGATTTTTGAAAGAATATATCACGAATAGCCACTAGAGCCAAAAAAACCAGAACCCAGACCCACCAAGAAATCGATCCTAGAAAATCCAATACTATTTCCATCTTACATATTCAAATAATCCAATGTCAACTCTGTCATTGCTTTCACACCCAAGAGCAGTCCGCTGTCATCAATTTTAAAGTCTGGGGTATGGTGTGGAAACGATTCTGTATTTCCGGGGGTCATTCCGCCTAAAAAGAAATACAGCCCAGGAACTTTTTCTTGAAAATAACTAAAATCTTCTGCGCCGGTAATGGCTTTGTGGACCACAACATTTTCCGTGCCAGCCACCCTTTGAAGGGTGGGAACCATTTTAGGAGTTAGTTCTAAATCATTGAAAGTAATGGAAGTAGAGCTCTTGATATCGATAGTGGCATCACCTCCATAAGCTTGGGCAATGGCAGGCACCATTTCTTCCATACGTTTGTTGATGTGTTTTTGCATATCGTAATCCAGAGTGCGGATGGTTCCTATCAATTCTGCACTTTCTGGAATAATGTTGAACCGTACACCACTGGTAATTTTACCCACAGTGATTACAGCTGCTTCATTAGTCAATTCTGTTTCTCTACTTATGATTGTCTGTAACCCATCAATGATTTTTGCACTGATCAAAATGGGGTCAACACCACCCCAAGGTTGAGAACCGTGCGTTTGTTTTCCTTTTACATTGATAACAAAGCGCTGCGCTGCGGCCATACTTCCCCCTGGTTTGTATTTGATGGTTCCCACTGGGGTCTGCGAATTAATATGAAGACCAAAGATGGCATCAACATCTGGATTGGAAAGGACACCTTCCTTTACCATTAGCAAAGCACCACCTTCTTCACCTGGAGGTGCGCCTTCCTCTGCAGGTTGGAAGATGAATTTTACCGTTCCTTTGATTTTATCCTTGTTTTTGGAAAGCACTTCGGCAACACCCATTAGAATTGCGGTATGCGTGTCATGTCCACAAGCGTGCATTACTCCAACCTCTTTACCCAAAAACGTAGATTTTAGTTCAGATTTAAAAGGAAGGTCGTTGCGCTCGGTTACCGGTAGCGCATCAATATCTGCTCGAAGAGCAACTACCTTACCGGGTTGATTACCTTTTAGCAGTCCTACGACACCTGTATGCGCCACTCCGGTTTGTACGTCAATTCCTAAGGATTTTAGATGTTTGGCAATTTTTTCGGCAGTTTTGAACTCCCGATTACTGAGTTCTGGGTTTTGATGGAAATCCCGTCGCCATTCTATTACCTTGTTTTCAACAGAGGAATAATCTTTTTTCAGGTTGTGGTCTTGAGCCCAAAATGACAGACTGATTAGGAGTAGCGTAAATGTTAGTGTTTTGCGCATGTGTTTTTAGTTTAGAATTTTATAAGTTGATAACCTTCGTTTTGCAATTGAATGAGTGCGGTCATAGCGGAAAGGGAAATTTTGACCCCGGGGATAAGTTCTTCTTTTGGAAAATCTCGTGATTTGGATGATTGACCACATAAAATAACCTCAACCCCGGCATTCATCAATTCTTTGACCATATTGTAATTGGGGTTTGGCACCCCGTACCTGTTTTGGTATACTTTATTTTGAATGATATCTTTTGAAGCTTTATTGTGTACGACCAAGGCAACTTTCAATTGTGATTCCGGAACACCGCTTTGTGCATGCATATTTAAAAAACGTGCTGCCGTTTCAATGGTTTTATTGATTTCTATGTGGGATTCTGGACTGTTCGTAATATCAAAAACCACTTTGAAATCTGAATTGACATTGGTTTTGAAATCTGGATTGTCTATTTTATGAACCTTGCCAAAATCTGCAATGACGGGGCCTGCTTTTGGATTTTGGGAAAATATAATATAGTTGAAACAAAGGGTGAAGAAAAACAGGAATAAATGTAAAGGTTTTGCCATATTTTTTTGATTTCCTAAATATATTCAATTCAGATTAAACTTGTTCTGTGTTTATAAGTATTAACAGGATCATTTTAGCATGATATCATTATTGGCTAATTTCACATCTACTTTTAAAAACACCTAAAGGTTTGAGTAGTTTTTTGGATGAATTGAACGACGCCCAACGGGCTCCTGTGCTGCATAAAGATGGCCCTTTGATGGTAATTGCTGGTGCAGGCTCTGGAAAAACCCGTGTGTTAACATATAGGATAGCCCATTTGATGGGGCAAGGGGTTGACTCTTTTAATATTCTGGCATTGACCTTTACCAATAAGGCTGCGCGCGAAATGAAAAAGCGTATTGCCACTATTGTTGGAAATTCTGAGGCCAAGAATCTGTGGATGGGAACTTTTCATTCAGTTTTTGCCAAGTTATTGCGTTTTGATGGTGATAAATTAGGTTACCCAAGCAATTTTACCATCTACGACACCCAGGATTCGCAACGTTTGATTGCTGCCATTATTAAGGAGATGGGGTTGGACAAGGACATTTATAAGTACAAACAGATTCAAAACAGAATATCATCTTACAAGAACAGTTTGATCACTGTAAAGGCTTATTTCCAGAACCCTGAACTTGTGGAAGCTGATGCCATGGCCAAAAGACCTCGACTTGGCGAGATTTATCAGAACTATGTGGATCGTTGTTTTAAGGCTGGGGCAATGGATTTTGATGATCTTTTGTTGCGTACCAATGAGTTATTGACCCGTTTTCCAGAGGTGTTGGCAAAATATCAGGATAGGTTCCGGTATATTTTGGTGGATGAGTATCAGGATACCAATCATTCACAATATCTGATTGTAAAAGCACTTTCGGACCGGTATCAAAATATTTGCGTAGTGGGAGATGATGCGCAAAGTATTTATTCATTTCGTGGAGCCAATATTAGCAATATCCTCAATTTTCAACGGGATTATGATAATGTAGGTATGTACCGATTGGAACAGAACTATCGCTCCACAAAGAATATAGTAAATGCGGCCAACTCTATCATCGCTAAGAATAAAAATCAGTTGGAAAAAGTGGTTTGGACCTCAAATGATGAGGGAAACAAGATAAAAATCCACCGCAGTATTACTGATGCTGAGGAGGGCAGATATGTTGCTAGTTCCATTTTTGAAAATAAGATGCAACAACAGTTGCAAAATGGCGAGTTTGCGGTGTTGTACAGAACTAACTCGCAATCCAGGGCAATTGAAGATGCATTGCGTAAAAGGGATATTCCGTATCGGATTTATGGCGGACTTTCTTTTTATCAGCGTAAAGAGATCAAAGATGTGTTGGCTTATTTACGGATGGTCATCAACCCAAAAGATGAGGAAGCTCTAAAGCGAATCATCAATTTTCCTGCAAGAGGTATTGGGCAGACCACGATTGACAAGTTGGTGGTTGCGGCCAATCATTATGGTCGTTCCATTTTTGAAGTAATGGAGCACTTGGAGAAACTCCAGTTGAAAATTAACGCAGGTACTACACGAAAACTTCAAGATTTTGTGACCATGGTCAAGAGTTTTCAGATTATGAATGAAGGGTCGGATGCTTTTGCACTCGCCGAACATGTTGCCAAGAAGACAGGGTTGCTTTTAGAGTTCAAAAAAGACGGTACGCCTGAAGGCATTGCCCGCATGGAGAATATTGAAGAACTTTTAAATGGTATCAAGGATTTTGTTGAGGGACAAAAGGAATTGGCTGATGCCACAGGTAGTCTTACAGAGTTTTTGGAAGATGTGGCCCTTGCAACGGATATGGACAAAGATACCGGTGATGATGACCGAGTGGCTTTAATGACTATTCACTTGGCAAAAGGATTGGAGTTTCCTCATGTGTATATAGTGGGTATGGAGGAAGATTTGTTTCCTTCGGCCATGAGTATGAACACCCGAAGTGAATTGGAAGAGGAGCGTAGATTGTTTTATGTGGCACTTACAAGGGCAGAAAAGCAAGCCTACCTCACTTATACCCAAAACAGGTATCGTTGGGGAAAACTTATAGATGCTGAACCAAGTCGCTTTTTGGAAGAGATAGAGGAACAATATGTTGAAAACCTTACCCCTGTAAATGATGGATATCGCTATAAATCTATGATTGATGCGGACATTTTTGGAGAGGTGGACAAAAGTAGACTTAGACAGGCAAAACCTAAGAATGGGACACCACCAAGTGTTCAAAAGCCCAATGAAAATCAGTTGAGAAAGCTTAGGAAGTTGAAACCTGAGATTTCTTCCCCCACCAATAACACAAATAAGGTAGACCCAAGTCTGGTAGAAGGTTCTTTGGTAAACCACACCCGATTTGGAAAAGGGAAAGTACTTAAAATTGAAGGGATAGGCAACGACAGGAAAGCTGAAATCCAGTTTGAAAGAGGAGATATAAAGAAACTACTGCTCCGATTTGCTAAGTTGGAGGTCTTGGAGGTCTAGTAGTTAAAGTTGTCTAAGGATTGGCTATAATCTTCGTTACTTTGTATTAAATGAAAATTGTTTATGGCCGAACTCATAAAACTTTTTGAGGAAAATCCAAACCCTAGGCAGATTGAGAAAATTGTGAATGTGTTAAGAGCGGGAGGGCTCGTCATTTATCCAACAGATACGGTTTATGGTTTGGGTTGTGATATTACCAATTCAAAAGCACTTCAAAGAATTGCACGAATCAAAGGAATAAAATTGGAAAAGTCCAATTGGTCATTTGTCTGTGCGGATTTGAGTAACCTTTCCGATTTTGTTCGTCAAATAGATACTTCTACTTTTAAAATATTAAAAAGGGCCTTACCGGGACCATATACTTTTATTCTTCCTGGAAATAATAACCTTCCAAAAGATTTCAAAAAAAAGAAAACAGTGGGGATACGGGTGCCGGACAATGCTATTGTACAAGCATTGGTCGCCGAATTGGGCAATCCTATTGTTTCTACCTCTATCCGTGATGAAGATGATGTTTTGGAGTATACCACAGACCCTGAGCTTATTTATGAGAAGTGGCAGAATTTAGTAGATGTGGTCATTGATGGAGGATATGGTGGAAACGTAGCTTCAACGGTTGTTGACTTATCTGAAGGATATCCTGAGGTTGTGAGAGAGGGTAAAGGAAGTTTGGATATTTTCTAAAACAAAGAACGGCCCATTTGGGCCGTTCTTGTTTCTTGAGAGCGGTAATTGTTAGTTACCTGACCCACCAATGGCAGGATCTTTCATACCTTCTTCAATCATGCTGTAGAATTGATCGATTTTTGGAAGAACAACAATTCTGGTCCTTCTGTTCCTAGCTCTATCAGCAGCGGTATCATTGGATGCCACAGGAATGTAATAACTTCTTCCAGCTGCTGTCATACGTTTAGGATCTACATTGAAATCGTTCTGTAATGTTCTAACAATAGATGTAGCACGTTTTGCACTTAAATCCCAGTTATCAACAAGAGCCCCACTACCTTTATAAGGAACATTATCAGTATGTCCTTCAACCAAGAATTCAAAATCTGGTTTGTTGTTTACCACTTTGGCAACTTTACCAAGAACGTTTCTGGCTGCGCTTGTAATGTTATAACTTCCACTTCGGAACAATAATTTATCAGAAATAGATACGTATACCACACCTTTTTCTACACTTACTTCAATGTCTTCGTCATCCAAGTTGCCAAGAACTCCTTTAAGACTTTGTACCAGCGCAAGGTTAACAGAATCTCTTCTAGTTACGGCATCTTGTAATTTTCTAATGGTAAGGTCTTTTTCACGTAAACTTTCCAAAGATTTCTCAAGGTTTTCAGCACCTTTGGTGGTTAGTGTAGTCAAATTACCCATGTTGTTGATCAATTCTTGATTGTTGGCTTTCAAGAAAGCGTTTTGATCTTCAAGGGTTTTTAATCTAGATGAAGCCGTAGCTTTTTCTTCCAAGCAGTCATTTAATTTAACCGTTGCTGAATTCAAAAGATCTTGGGTTTCTTGTTGTTTTGCTTCTAAATCAGCATATTTTTTTTGCGATACACAAGAGGACAATAAAATTGCCATTGATAATGTTCCTAGGAAAACTTTTTTCATGGTTTTGATTATATAATTTATAGATTTTCAGATATCTTGATGCACAAATTCTCTGCCAAAATTAGGTAAAAAGCAAAATTGGACTATTTAGGCATCGTTAATCTTTTACTAAAATGTTAAAATTCTTTACTTGATGTACGAAATGTGACCAAACAATGGATGTTGTTGAATAGTACTTTAATAAAAAATTAGCTTTTTCCCGCTTTTTGTACAGCTTTCTAAAGTTAACATAAAAACTCAGATGTGCACGCAGAATAGCTATGCAATGATTGAATTTAAATTGAAAAATAAAACGCATGGCTGCTATACCATCCAAAAGTAGACGTAAAAAGACAATTGTAAATGCTCTTTTGCCAGGTAGATTCTTGGTAATGGAGTAGAGAGAGTTCCTGAAATTAAGAAAGGTCTTTTTTGGGTCCATGTTTTTAAGTGTGGATCCTCCCATGTGGTAAATTTTGCTATTACCTACATAATAAACTTTATGACCGTTATTTTTTGCCCTCCAGCATAGATCAATCTCTTCTTGATGTGCAAAATAGTCCTCATCAAACCCGTTTAACAAGTTAAAAACATCTTTTTTGATGAACATACAGGCACCTGTGGCCCAAAACACTTCTTTGGTGTCATCATACTGCCCTTCATCTTTTTCCAATGCTTGGAATATCCTCCCTCTACAGAATGGATACCCTAGCTTATCAATGAATCCACCAGCCGCACCGGCATATTCAAAATATTCTTTACGATTAAGATCAAGAATTTTTGGTTGGATAATTGCTGCTTCCGAAATGTTGTTAAAAGTGCCCAAAATAGGATTCAACCAATTTGGTGTTACTTCAACATCCGAATTTAAAAGGCAGTAAATATCCGCATCTATGTGTTGTAATCCGTCGTTGTATCCTTTGGCGAAGCCACCGTTTGTTGTATTCTGAATCACACCTATCTGTGGATATTCGTTCTTTAAAAAATTTACCGAATCATCAGAACTTGCGTTGTCAACAACATAGATATTGGCTCCTTGCGAATATGCAATTACCGAAGGAAGGAACCTTTCCAATAAAGCTCTACCGTTCCAGTTCAATATGACTATGGCGACTTTCAAAACGGGAGCAAATTAACGGCTAAAATCAGGAATTTCCTTCAAAAACATATATTTTTCGTGCTCAAAGTCCATTTTACAGTAATAATGTTCCAATCCGTTGGTCACCATAAGATGGTCGGCCTTTAAATTGAGATTGTACTGGGATATTTGGTCAAAAGTTGATTGATTGATTTTTATTTCCGGTGCTTTGCATTCTGCCAAAACATCAATAGTTCCATTGGATTTGAAGACAACAACATCATAACGTTTTTTTAAGTTGTTCACATTCAGTTGTTTTTCTACGTTGATCAAGCTCTTTGGGTACTTTTTGGTAAAGATTAAAAAATGGACCACGTGTTGACGCACCCATTCCTCAGGTTGAAGCAACACAAACTTTTTACGGATTACATCAAAAATATAGAGCCTATTTTCGCTACTTTTGATTCTAAACTGATACTTGGGGAAGTTCAATGGTTGCATTGGACAAATTTGATGATTTTTTCTGAATGGACAGAGTAAAAGAAATAGTGGGCAACATAAAACAAGGGACTCCAAAGCCTATTTATTTTTTAATGGGAGATGAACCCTATTATATTGACAAGATTTCTAAGTATATAGCAGATAATGTGTTGACCGAGGATGAAAAAGGTTTCAATCAAATGGTTTTGTATGGAAAAGAAACTAGTGTTGATGATGTAATTGCTAATGCCAAAAGGTTTCCCATGATGGCAGAGCACCAAGTGGTCATAGTAAAAGAGGCGCAACATCTTTCCCGAAATATTGAGAGTTTCACTTCTTATGCAGAGAATCCTCAGCCATCCACCATATTGGTTATCTGTTATAAATATAAAAAACTGGACAAACGGAAAAAGCTATACAAGTCCATTCAAAAAACTGGGGAACTTTTTGAAAGTAAGAAGTTGTATGAAAATCAGGTATCGGAATGGATAAGAAGAACTTTGAGTGGGAAAAAATATAAGATTTCTCCCAAAGCTTGTATGTTACTGGTGGAATTTCTGGGTACAGATTTGAGTAAAATAAATAATGAGCTGGATAAGTTAAGGTTGATGGTGCCTTCAACTACGGAGATTACCCCGGACCATATAGAACAACATATAGGTATAAGTAAAGATTTCAACAATTTTGAACTGAAAAAGGCAATAGGGGAGCGAAATGTGCGAAAAACTACTCGTATCATCGATTATTTTTCTCAAAACCCAAAGGACAACCCTTTCGTGGTTACCATTACTCTTTTAAATACTTTTTTCACACAGTTACTCCAGTATCATGGACTTAAAGACCATTCGCCGGGCAACGTAGCAAAAGTCTTAGGAGTTAATCCATATTTTGTGAATGAATTTACCATTGCTGCCAAAAACTATCCTATGAAAAGAGTCAGCACCATAATTTCCAACTTACGCCAATTGGATTTGAAAAGTAAAGGTGTTGGAGCGAATAATATGCCTCAAGCAGACTTGCTTAAAGAGTTGCTTACAAAAGTACTCTAAGCACACTATTTTTTATCCACACTGTATTTACCGGGACCCAAAAGAAAGATTACAATAAATATTGTAGCGTAAAGCAAAGGCAACTCTTTTTTGCCAAACGGGTCTGCACCATGGAACAGTAAGGCTGCAACCAGCATTGTTATTGCTGTAGGAATAGCCGCCAAACGTGTTTTAAACCCAATGATTATTAGGATTGGGCAAAGAAATTCGCCAATTACTGCTAAGAAAAGAGATGGAGCTTGCCCTATTCCCAAAGGATTTGGAAATTCGGTATTGCCGCCTATTAACTTCTGAAATTTATGAAGCCCATGAGTTAGCATAAATGCAGACGGGATAATTCTGAGAAGGGCCAGTCCCAAATGGATTAGGGTATTATTTTTCATTAAGGGGAAATTTACTTTTTGTGAAAGTATAAATTATGTTGCTAATAACAGGAAAAATTGCCATTAAAATTAGTCTGGGGATAAACCTTTTTACTTGTAATATATTTCTTTTTAAATCTTTACTGTTCTCATAAACAGATAAATGCAAATGCTTGGGAAAACTAAAACTTATTATTACCTTGTTTCACACTTAATATTATCAATCAAATAATCCAAAAATTACAGTCATGAAAAGATTTTTCATTTTTATTAGTATGGCTCTTTTCTGTGTGCAAACTCAGAGGGCGCAGAATTTTCAATTTAAGGCAAGTGAAATAGAAATACCCTATAAACACTATAATTTGCCCAATGGACTTACATTATTGGTACATGAAGACCATAAAGCACCTATTGCAGCGGTAAATGTATGGTATCACGTGGGCTCAAAAAACGAAAAACCTGGAAAGAGTGGTTTTGCGCATTTGTTTGAACATTTAATGTTCAATGGAAGTGAAAACTACAACAAAGATTATTTTCAAGCCTTGGAGAGCATTGGTGGCACCGATTTGAATGGAACTACTAATTCAGACCGGACCAATTACTTTCAGAATGTGCCTATTTCTGCGCTTGACCAGGTACTCTTTCTGGAATCTGATCGAATGGGACATTTATTGGGAGCCATTGATCATGCCAAATTGGATGAACAACGAGGTGTTGTCCAAAACGAAAAAAGACAAGGAGAAAATCAGCCTTATGGTAACCAATGGAATTATTTAACAAAATCCATGTATCCAAAGGGACATCCATATTCTTGGACTGTAATAGGGGAAATGGAGGATTTAAATGCCGCCTCTTTGGAAGATGTTCATGAATGGTTCAAGTCTTATTATGGAGCTGCAAATGCTGTTGTAGCTGTAGCAGGTGATGTAAACCCAGATGAAGTTTATAAGAAAGTTTTGAAATATTTTGGGGACATTCCAGCGGGCCCTACCATTGAACGACAAGAAGTAAACATTCCTGAGCGCAACTTTGACACTTACCAAGTCTATGAGGATAGAGTACCGGAGACTAGGGTGTTGTTTTGTTGGAACACCCCACAATTTGGAGACAAAGAAGACATCCATTTTGATTTGATATCGGCCATATTGACTAGTGGAAAGAACTCTAGGCTGTATAAGAAATTTGTTTATGAAGATCAAACCGCAAGCGCAGCAGTTTCTTTTCAAGCCTCCAGTGAAATTGCCAGTAGGTTTATTACTTGGTTAAATGTAAAGCCAGGGCAAGACGCCGACAAACTTAGGAATCAATTTGAAGATGAAATCAGAAGGTTTTTGGCTGAGGGGCCAACTGAAGCCGAACTGACAAGGGTAAAGGCCGCCTATTTTTCTAACTTCATAAAAGGTTTGGAAAGAATTGGTGGATTTGGAGGGGTTTCTGATATACTTGCATCAAACCAAACCTATTTTGGAGATGCTTCATATTATAAAACGGTTTTGAAGTATGTTGAAGATGCTACAATTGATGACCTTAAGAAAACAGCTAACAAGTGGTTGTCCAAAGGCAAGCACGTGTTGGTTTGCAATCCTTTCCCCGAATATAGTGTTCAGAAAAGTACCGTTGACCGTTCCAAGCTTCCTGAATTGGGAACCCAAAAGAGCTCCAAGTTTCCAATTTTAGAAAAAGCACAGCTATCCAATGGATTGAATATTGTTTTGGCAAAGCGCACAGGGGTTCCAACTGTAGTTGTGAATCTTGTGGTAAATGCTGGTTATAAAACCGACTATTTAAGTAGTCCAGGAACGGCACAACTTGCCATGAATCTAATGGATGAGGGCACAAAGAATCTAAATTCGCTCCAGATCAGTGAAAAGTCTGAGCTATTAGGGGTTAGTTTAAATACGTTTTCAAACCAAGACCAGTCCAATGTTTTTATGACAACCTTAAAACAGAGCTTTGGTACTAGCTTAGAGTTGTTTTCTGATGTGGTACTTAATCCTATTTTCCCAGAGGCTGAGTTTAATCGCTTAAAGAATGAGCAAATCAACAATATAAAAAATGAAAAATCACAGCCGGTGTCAATGGCATTGCGTGTCATGAACAAGTATTTATACGGTGAAGACCATCCATATAGCAATCCATATACAGGAACAGGATATGAGGCCACAGTGGGGAAATTAACAAGAGACGATGTGGTTGGTTACTATAATACTTGGGTAAAACCTAACAATTCAACCATAATAGTGACAGGTGATATTGAGATGGATGATTTGAAATCCAAATTGCAAAAGACTCTTGGGAAATGGAAAAAAGGGGATGTGCCCACAATTGCGTTCAATGAGCCCAAATCAAATAGCAAAAACACTTTGTATTTGATGAATAGACCAGAGTCTCAGCAATCGGTTATCATTGCTGGTCACTTGACCGAGAAATATGGTGGTGTTTCCGAAGTTGCCTTGGAGCAAATGGTCAGTATACTTGGAGGAGATTTTACTTCTAGAATCAATATGAACTTGAGAGAAGATAAACATTGGTCGTATGGCGCTGGCGGATTTGTTTTGGGATCTAAAGAGGTTAGGCCGTTCATTGTTTATGCTCCAGTACAAACAGATAAAACTTCGGAGTCCGTTAGTGAAATCCGAAAGGAAATATCAGAATTCATATCTACACGACCTGCTACTCAACAGGAGCTGGACAAAGTGAAAACGAATCAAGTTTTGAGTTTACCTGGACAGTGGGAAACCAACAGTTCAGTCAATACTTCCATTAGAAACATGATCAGATACGATTTACCAGATGATTATTACCAAACTTATGATCAAGATGTACGTAACCTTTCCTTGGACGATGTACGCACTGTAAGTAAAAAAGTAGTAAAGCCAGAAGCTGTCAACTGGTTCATGGTTGGAGATAGGGCTAAAATAGCTTCCAAATTGGATGAACTTGGCTTTGATAATATTATTGAGATTGATGCAGATGGAAATCCGATAGTTCCAGCAGTTAAAGAACCAGAGATTGAATTAAAGAATTAAAAAAAAGAAGCCCGCTTTGGCGGGCTTCTTTTTTATTTGAGTGTTGGGTATTCTTCAGGATTGCTCTCGTGCATTATTTCATAGACCTTTTCAAAGATATCCTCGGCATTAGGCTTGGAAAAATAATCTCCATCCGATGCATAAGCCGGACGGTGAGCTTTTGCTGTTAGCGTTTGTGGGGCACTGTCCAAGAATTGATAACCACCTTGTTTTTCAATGATTTCTTGTAAAAGATAGGCTGAGCACCCTCCAGGAACATCTTCATCAATAATGAGAAGCCTATTGGTCTTTTTAAGACTCTTTACTACATCATGTTCAAGATCAAAGGGAAGAAGGGTTTGTGCATCCAATACTTCTGCATCAATTCCCACCTCAATTAACTCATTTGCCACCTTTTCTACTATTCGAAGAGTAGATCCATAAGAAAGTAGTGTAATATCACTTCCTTTTTTCATGACTTCTACTTTTCCAATTGGGGTACAAAACTCGCCTAAATTATCCGGTTTCTTTTCTTTGAGTCTATAGCCATTAAGGCTTTCAATTACCAATGCCGGTTCATCACTTTTCATTAGAGTGTTATAAAAACCCGCAGCTTGTGTCATATTTCGAGGAACAAGAATGTACATACCTCTTAACAAATGAATCAACCCACCCATAGGAGAGCCTGAATGCCAGATGCCTTCTAACCTATGTCCTCTGGTTCTTATAATGAGCGGCGCTTTTTGTTTTCCTACGGAACGATATAACAGTGTTGCCAAGTCATCACTTAAAGTTTGCAGTCCATAAAGGATATAATCCAAGTATTGTATTTCTGCAATAGGTCTTAACCCTCTATGGGCAAGTCCAATTCCCTGCCCAACAATAGTGGCTTCCCGTATTCCGGTATCGGCAATTCTAAGAGCACCATATTTCTTTTGTAATCCTTCCAATCCTTGGTTAACATCACCAATGTTTCCGGTATCTTCTCCAAAAATCATAGCCTGGGGATACTTATTGAAAAGTGCATCAAAATTATCCCGTAAAATAATTCTTCCGTCTACTTGCTCACCATTGTCACTGTATGAAGGCTTTAAAGCTTGAATTCCAGTAGCTTTATCGGAATGCTGACTATAAAGATGTGAACTAAACTTGGGTTGAGTGGTTGATACAAAATCCTTGATCCATTGCAGAAGCAATACTTTTTCATGCGTTGTTTCACCAATCAGATAGCGTAGAGCCTTTCTGGACTTCGAGGCCAAATCTTTTTTTAAGGGCTCTTCTATGGCAATAAGGTCATTTTTTATCTTAGAAATGAATGTGCGGTTTGGGCTTTTGCTGGCAACATTTTCCAGTAACTGCACAAGTTGCTTTTTAGCACTTAAATGAGGTTTTAGGAATTCTGACCAAGCTTCTTTCTTAGAAGCTCGCACATTTTGTTTTATCTCCCGTTCTATGCTCTTTAACTCCTGTTCTGTAACGATTTTGTTTTCAAGAACCCATTCTCGAAAGCGTTTGTTACAATCATTTTCTCTTTCCCACTCCAGACGCTCTTCAGACTTGTAACGCTCATGAGAACCAGAAGTTGAATGCCCCTGGGGCTGCGTTAGCTCTGTTACATGAATAAGTACGGGAACATGGTTTTCTCTAGCTATATCCGAGGCATTCTCAAAAGCATGGATAAGTGCAGTATAATCCCATCCTTTTACTTTTAAGATTTCAAAACCCTCTCCATTTTCATCTCTTTGCAATCCCTTTAAGACCTCTGAAATGTCTCCTTTTGTGGTATGAAATTCAGCAGGGACTGAAATTCCATAGGCATCATCCCAAACGCACATAACCATGGGTACTTGCATTACCCCAGCGGCATTTAATGTTTCAAAAAAATGCCCTTCACTGGTACTTGCATTGCCAATAGTGCCCCAAGCAACCTCGTTTCCATTGTTGGAAAAGTTTGTTTGATTTATATCCGTTAAATTCCTATATATTTTAGAAGCTTGTGCTAATCCAAGTAAGCGTGGCATTTGACCAGCTGTACATGAAATATCCGCACTGCTGTTTTTTTGTTTGGTCAAATCTTTCCATGTGCCATCCTCATTCAAACTATGGGTAACAAAATGCCCGCCCATTTGCCTCCCTGCGCTCATGGGTTCCTTTTTCAAGTCGGTAGTGGCATATAGTCCATGAAAAAACTCCTTGGGACTTAAATATCCAAGGGCCATCATAAAAGTCTGGTCCCTGTAGTAACCACTTCTAAAATCCCCATCTTGAAAAGCTCTGGCCATTGCCAATTGAGGAAGTTCCTTACCGTCTCCAAAAATTCCGAACTTGGCTTTTCCTGACAGTACTTCCCTTCTTCCCAATAAACTACATTCCCTGCTGGTAACCGCAATCTTGTAATCCTGAAGGATTTGAGATTGGAAATCATCAAAAGAAATATCGTTGCTAGTTCTTGAATCTGGCTTCATGGGCTATTGAAGATTTTTGCGAAATTACGAAAATGCATTCAAATTGGCAACAACAAAAATGATTGTAAAAGTGATAATTTGATAATAAAAGAGGTGTTTGAGGGGTTATTTTTTAAAATCGTTGCTTTTAAACACCTTTTTTTTAAGAATATATCAAACTAAAACCATTTTCTGGTAAAGAGCCCAATGAGTGTTCTAGGACTTATGGTCACTATAAAGCGTATGCGTTGTCCATAATCAGGTTGGGCAATTTCCCACCCTCTGTTGGAATATACGGGAAAATAAAGTTCGAAGTAATCGGTAACAAGATTTAATCTAATACCCGAATCATATACAAATCGTGGATCTTGTCTTTTACTTTTAATATAGCCTAAATCGCCATAGGCTTCTATCCATCTCCATATATTGGCACTGGCATTTGTTGTGGCAATCCAATCGTTTGCAAATGGATTTTCTAACCTGGATTTGAAACCTCCTTCAGCTATTATAATCTGTTGGCTATATATTCCTGAGTTTTCAGACCTTCCTAAGTAGTTTAGATCGAACATATAATCTGTAGGTCTGTCCAAGGCAAAACTGAAAAAATCAGATTCGGTTTTGTTCCTTAAAAACTTGCCTGCATAAAAGCGTAGATTTAATTGTCTATTGCTTTCAAAAAGTTTTCTATATTCCAGTTCAAAAGCCAATTTGGTGAAATCACTTGAATGCTGAGCATCCAAAAACCAAGATGTATAATTTAAGATATTGTTATCTATATCCCTAAATCTTACATTTAGAACTCCGTAATCTGGTTCTGTATCTATTTCACCCATAATGTTTTCATCAATATCCCTGAAAACACTTCTATATCTAACTAGTAGCGATTGTCTTCTATTTGAGATTAAATCATCTGGTCTCCAGCCAAAACTTATGGCCGGCGTCAAAGTAGCAAAACGGGAATTAACCTGAAAATGCGAGGTGGATCCAGAAAAAGAATAATTGGAAACGTAAAGACCACTTTTCCCATGGTACTTTCTATACCGGAAACTGGCCCTGCCGACAAGTGTCTTTTCTAGAAAGGAGTAGGTAGGAGAGAAATCGTACTGAAACGGTCTCTCTAGGAATGTTTTATTATAAATCCTAAGTCCAGGGGTAACACCGTCATAGACGTTGAAATTTGCAACAGGAACGTAGAAAATCTGATTGTAATCAGGGTCCTCTGTATCCTTGAAAAATTGAAACTTCAATTTTTTGTTACTTGAAAAGAAACCATTTAAGGTCTTCCAATTATCCCTTTGGTTGAACTCGGGGATTTTTTGATCGTAATTTAATACCAGTCGATCTTCATTGTTTCTAGGAATGGTAAACGTTCTGGAAGTATCTATACCAGTAAACCAGTATTTAGAAACAACAGAATCTTTTTTAAGACCAAACAGGGAAATAGGCACTTTTGTACCTCTTTTGTTTTTTATGACAAAAGTGATCGAATCTTCAGTTTTATCTATCCTCTTAATTTTATAGTCTATCTTTTTCCTGGTTGAAACATATTCATCAAAGAACCAATCAATTTCTTTATCTGCAAATTGTTCTATGGTTTTTCTAAAATCCAGAGCTGTTACATTTGGCTTTAGGCTATGGGTTTTATAAAATGATAAGATGCTGCTATCTATTTTCTTCGTGCCCAGATATTCAGATAAATAGGACATACCCAATCCGGCTTTATACCGATTGGCGATTTTTTCATTGAATTTTATAAGTGAATCGTTGGGTGTAGTCAACGCCTGATCTATATTTTTACGGGCAGAAAGCATGCTTAACAGTGCATATTGTTCATTAAAGTCCATTTTAGCCAAATGAAAACTTTTAAACCCCCAAAGCCTTGATAGCTTACCTGCAAGTTTTTGGTTAGGGTAATATTCTTCCACATACTTTATCATAAGATAATTTTCTATGGCATCTTTTACCCAGCGCTCTCTTCTTGGATCTAAAAACAGGGTTTCCTTTAGGAAACTTTGAAGTGCTGTTTTTAGAAACTTCATTTCAAACTGGAACTGTGCCTCATATGGTCTTATAAAAGAAGGAAGCTGGCTAATACCATATAAGGGGCTTTTATTATAGTCAAGCTCACTGACCATAAGGTTATAGTGTGGATAACCGCCTAGATTCTCACTTAAAAATTGAACAATCTTGCTGATGGAGATGCCTTGGGAAGCTACATCATACTTATTGGATTCCATATCTGTGGTAACCGTGAGGAACCTTGTAACATGTTTGGTGAATCTTTTGGTTTTACTCAATATGATTTCACAATTTTTTCGATTTTCACCATTCAATTGTACATGTTGTCCACCAGGAAAACTAGTGTTTCCAGAGTCGCTAAAATTGGTTGATAAAAAAAGTTTTTCTGGATAAGTGAAGTTAATGGTTGTTTTGGTGACATCAGTGAACAGGTCATCTAAATTCATATTGTCATAGAGCCTCCATTCCCCATCGTATACAGCAGGGGTCAAGTACCAATTTTTTAAATAGTATTCACCAAAGGGATTAAACCCATAGGATGTAAACTTGCTATTGGGAAGTCTGATCTTATAGGTCAAAAAAAGTTGAATGGACTGTCCTGGGTCCAAAATACTTGCTAAATCAATCCTAATGATATCCCTGTTTCCAATTCGATCCCAACTTAAACCAGTATATGCATCATCAACAATACTTATTAAGTTGGTACTGCCTCTTTCTTTGTCTTTTGCCAAATGCAAACTACGCTTGAATTCTTCTGCAAAACGTTTTGCTAAGGCCGTATTTTTATTGGCATATGCATGGTTCCAATCATTAAAATAGAGAACGGAAAGGCCATCATCCGAAGTATTGTTATAAGTAAATTTTTGCGTTATCTGTATTTCCTTGGTCGTATCATCCAAGGTGGCATTGATTTCGTTTCTATGTTGACTTATTGCTAGGTGACATAGAAAGAAACAAAATAGGAATGCAATCCGTTGAATGAAATATTTGATAACCAAAGTTTGTGGGTTTAGAAATTAGGACTAAGGTTACGTCCTTTGTAAAATGCGTCAATGATTTGGACCACCTCTTCTTCGGTATCTACAATTTTAATGAGGTCCAAATCCTTCGGGCTTATGTTACCAGCCTCTAACATTGTATTTTTTATCCAATCAAAAAGTCCGCTCCAAAATTCTGACCCTACAAGAATGATTGGGAATGTGTGAATTTTATTGGTCTGAATTAGAGTGATAGCTTCAAAAAGTTCATCCAAAGTGCCAAATCCGCCAGGCATCACTACAAACCCTTGTGAATATTTAACAAACATTACTTTTCGAACAAAAAAATAATCAAAATCCAAACTCTTGTCATCGTCAATATATGGGTTGTCATGTTGTTCAAAGGGAAGGTCAATATTAAGTCCAACGGATGTACCACCGGCCAAATTAGCACCTTTGTTACCCGCTTCCATAATTCCGGGGCCACCTCCGGTAATAATGCCATAGCCAGCTTCTGCAACTCTTTTGGCCACTTTTACGGAAAGTTCATAATAAGCTTCCCCTGGTTTTGTCCGAGCAGAACCAAAAATTGAAACACAAGGACCAATGGCACTCATTTTTTCAAATCCACTGACAAACTCACCCATAATTTTGAATATGGCCCATGAGTCGTTTGTCTTTATTTCATTCCATCCCTTGTGATGTTGTTCTTTTCGCATATGAATATTTTATATTAAATCGCAGGCGCAATCTTGCGCTTGGAAATGTCCAACTCCTTCTTCAAAAACTTGGCTGTATAACTTTTATTGTCTTTTGCTACTTCTTCTGGGGTTCCCTTGGCAACGATCATTCCACCACCACGGCCACCCTCGTACCCAATATCAATGATATGGTCCATCATTTTAATAACGTCCATATTATGTTCTATGACCAAAATAGTATTTCCTTTGTCTACCAATTGGTTTAAAACTTCCATAAGCACCCTAATGTCTTCAAAATGTAGTCCCGTTGTGGGTTCATCTAGAATGTAAAATGTATTCCCGGTATCCCTTTTGGAAAGTTCCGTAGCCAATTTTACACGCTGTGCTTCCCCTCCAGATAAGGTAGTGGACTGTTGCCCAAGGGAAATATAGCCCAAGCCAACATCTTTGATGGTTTTAAGTTTTCTATGGATTTTGGGAATGTTCTCAAAGAAATCCACGGCTTCATTAATGGTCATTTCCAAAACATCGGCAATGGATTTTCCTTTGTATCGTATTTCCAAGGTCTCCCTATTAAAACGTTTTCCGTTACAGGTTTCACATTCTACATATACATCTGGCAAAAAGTTCATTTCAATGACTTTAAGGCCTCCTCCTTGACATGTTTCACACCTTCCCCCAGCCACATTAAAACTGAACCTTCCTGGTTTATAACCTCTAATGGTCGCTTCGGTGGTTTTAGCAAATAACGCCCTGATTTCGCTAAAAGTACCGGTATAGGTTGCAGGGTTGGAGCGTGGAGTTCGACCTATGGGTGATTGATTGATATCAATCACTTTGTCAATATGTTGTAGTCCTGTTATCTTTTTATAGGGCATAGGTTTTTTGACCCCATTAAAGTAGTGGGCATTCATGATAGGGTAGAGGGTTTCATTAATCAGGGTAGATTTTCCACTGCCAGATACTCCTGTAACCCCAATAAGTTTTCCTAATGGAAATTCTGACGTAACGTTCTTTAAATTATTTCCTGTACATCCAGAAAGCACTATTTTCTTTCCAGTTCCTTTTCTTCGGTTTTGCGGAACGGGGATTTCCCTTTCACCAGTTATGTATTCAGCAGTAAGGGTATGATATTGCTTTAAATCTTCAGGTTTTCCTTCGGAAATTATTTCCCCACCATGCCTTCCTGCTTTGGGGCCAATATCAATTACATAATCCGCATGCTCAATCATGTCCCTATCATGTTCGACTACAATTACAGAGTTTCCAATATCACGAAGTGATACCAAGGAATTAATCAGACGTTCATTGTCACGTTGGTGTAATCCAATGCTGGGCTCATCCAAAATATAAAGCACCCCAACCAGCTGAGACCCAATTTGTGTAGCCAGTCTAATACGTTGCGCTTCCCCTCCGGACAATGATTTTGAGCTTCGGTTCAGGGATAGATAATCCAGTCCCACATCCAATAAAAATTGAATTCGTGTCTTAATTTCCTTGACAATTTCTTCTGCAATTTTCTTTTGATTGCCCTCAAGATTATCCTGAAGTTCATAAAAGAATGTGGCCAGCTCAGCAATATCCAATTGGGCCAATTCTGCTATGTTTTTCTCACCAATTTTAAAATAGAGGGATTCCTTTCCGAGTCTTGCCCCTTCACAATTGGGGCAAGAGACCTTGTCCATATACTCTTTTGCCCATCGTTTTATGGAGGTGGAATTGGCTTCATCAAACTGGGTTTTAATGAAGTTGGAAATCCCCTCGTAATCAATTTTATATTGCCGTTTTACTCCCAAGGTTTTGGAATCGACTTCAAAACTATCTTTGCCACCGTTCAAAATAACTTCCATGGCATCCGAAGGTATTTTTTTTATGGGATCCGTCAGTTCAAACTTATACCGTTGGGCAATAGTTTCTAGCTGTTTAAAGGCCCAGGATTTTTTATACTCTCCTAATGGGGCAATTCCACCAGCTTTGATGGATAAACTTTTATTAGGAAATATCTTTTGTTCATTGACCTCAAATACATGGCCCAGACCATTGCACTTTGGACACATGCCCTTTGGGGAATTGAATGAAAAAGTATTCGGTTCGGGAGTAGGATAGGAAATGCCAGATGAGGGACACATCAAATCTCTACTAAAGTAGCGAGGGGTTTCTTCACCTTCTTCCAAGACCATGAGAACATTATTACCACTGTACATGGCCGTATTGATGGTTTCATTCAACCGTTTATGGAAATCTTCGCTTTCCAATACTTTCAAACGGTCAATGACAATTTCAATATCGTGGGTTTTGTAACGATCCACCTTCATGCCTTTGGTGATATCTAAAATTTCACCATCAACACGCACTTTTACAAAACCTTGCTTTGCAATCTGTTCAAAAAGTTCCCGATAATGTCCTTTTCTGGATTTGACCACAGGGGCCAAGATGTTTATTTTCTTCTCCCGGTAAATGTCGATGATTAGATTTTTGATTTGCTCATCGCTATAACTGACCATTTTTTCTCCAGTATTATAACTATAAGCATCTCCGGCGCGAGCAAAAAGCAAACGTAAAAAATCATAAACCTCGGTAATGGTGCCGACAGTAGAACGAGGGGATTTTGAGGTGGTTTTTTGTTCTATGGCAATTACAGGTGAAAGGCCGTCTATTTTATCAACATCAGGGCGTTCCAAACCGCCCAAAAATTGCCTTGCGTAGGCGGAAAAGGTTTCAATGTAGCGGCGTTGTCCTTCAGCATAAATGGTATCAAAGGCCAAAGATGATTTTCCGCTCCCGGAGAGCCCGGTTATGACGACCAGTTTTTCCCTCGGAATGGTAACATCTATGTTTTTAAGGTTGTGGACCCTTGCTCCCTTGACCTCAATATTTTCTTCGTAGTTAATCATAGCACAAGATGCTAAAGTACACATTTGAAGCTTAAAAAGGAAGTAGGGTTTGTTTTCGTTTTTGTTAATTGATGATGTATTTTTGGGTTCATGATAAACGTGTTGCTTCTTGGCTACGCTTGAGGTGACCTATAAGCTTTTTTACTATGAAATTATTGGGCATTGGCTCTAGAATTAATCACTTGGAATACGGGAAAGGAGTGGTTACCAACGTAACTTCCAAACATTATTGGGTGACTTTTTTAGAAAATGGTCTTGAAACCATTGATTTGGATTCTGAGTTTGAAGTTATTGATAGAGTGGAGGATGAAGTGGACACCGTAAGTTTTTTTGATGTAGAACGTTCATTGGTAAGCATTTTGGAAAAGTGGAGTGATACCCATGAAAAAGTTGCTATTGGAGATAAGTGGCGAGGCGGTAAATTAATTCTGGAACCAGGAGATGATCTGGCCAATAAGGAAATGCCCATTGATACTTTTTTCCATAAAATTGTAATGGTTCGGGATCGTATCAGAGTAATGGAACAAAAAATAAATAGCAGTAAAAACCTTGACGATCAAGAAAAAATTGATTTGCAACAGTATATTACTCGAATCTATGGTAGTTTGACCACATTCAATGTGCTCTTTAAAAGCAAGAGTGATCATTTTGTAGGAGAACGGAGCAAGTAATTCAGATAACCGTTAGCCTTAATTTAAAATCTATGCAATTTCTTTCTTTTCTGAAAGATACTTCCAATACCGTTTGGGTACATGTTGGGTATGCAATTTCCTGTTGATTCTTGATTTAATGTGGGTACTTTTAAAATAATCGTTCCAAAGGGTTTGGTAGTCATATTCCTCACTTAAGAAAGCATCACTTTTATGAATTTTGTTGAAATGTACCTGCTTTAAATTTAGGGATACCAGTTCCACATGTTCCAAGTTGTAGAAAATACCATACTTACGTTTCACATCGTAAATCAACCATTGTTGGTCTGCATATCGATTTCTGAAATGTTTTGAAATCAATGGAAGCACATCAAAATCAGGTTCAATATTGGCAAAATAAATATCATCTTTCGTGAGCTGGAACCGAACAAAGGCTTCCATTCTATGTTTTTCTCGACCAACAGAACGGGCCAATTGGGAAATACGTAACACAATACCATCCGAATAATCCAACTGCTTGCCATTTTTGGAAGCCATCAGTTTTTGGATATAAGTATAAAGGGTAAGCTCAACACCTTCGGCTTCGCTCAAAAAAGCGAAATAGACATTGGTAATGGCATTATGGCTTTTGTTTCGAATACCATTCCATACCCGTTTGGCCTTTTCAACATTGGTGAAAATAGTCTCCGTTTCTGAAAACAGTCCGTTTTGGCCTTGTGAGTTCCGCTGAATGTCGGCCACATTTATTTTTTCTTCGAAGGATACGAAGATTGCAGTAAGGAAGCCATTGAAGCTTCCGTCGTAGATGAGGGTTTTAGATGGGTTCATAATCTATTCGTTTTTGATGTTTCTTATTTTTAATTCCATTATATCAATTGAATAATTGCAATTGTTGACTGTATTGCTTTCTAAATTTACCTTGTGAGTTCTGTAGAATCAGTCCTTTGATTCTATCAGCATCCAAATCCCGACGTTCCCAGTTTCTGGAATCACAAACAATAAAATATTTGGCCCGGTTGAGTGCCACACCTATCTTTTTAAGATGTTCCCATCCTAATTTTCGAAACTGCCTGGCCTTTATAATTTTATCAACCGATAACATACCAATTCCTGGCACCCTGGCCAATAATGGCTTATCCGCTTTGTTGATGTCCACCGGAAAATGATGTAGGTTCCTTAGCGCCCAAGACAGTTTAGGGTCTATATCAACATCCAAATTTGGGTGTTCTTTATTCAGGATTTCATTGACTGCAAAACCGTAAAATCTGAGAAGCCAATCTGTTTGGTACAATCTATTCTCCCGCAACATGGGAACTTGAGATCCAATGGACGGCAAACGACTATCATTGGAAACGGGAACATAGCCAGAGTAGTAGACCCTTTTCATTTGATACATTTTATAATAGTAGGTTGCGGAATACATAATGTCTTTATCAGTTTCACCAGAAGCGCCAACAATCATCTGGGTGCTTTGTCCTGCTGGAGCATATTTAGGAGTGCTTTTAATGACTTTTCGCTCATTTTTATAGCGGTTCAATTCATTTTTAACTTTTAACATGGGCTTGGTAAAGTCTTCATGTTTTTTATCAGGAGCCAAAAGCTTTAAACCGGAAATGGTGGGCACCTCTATGTTAACAGAAAGTCTATCCGCGTACAATCCAGCTTCATACATCAATTCATCACTCACCCCGGGAATGGACTTCAAATGGATATAGCCATTGAAATTTTCCTCTTTTCGAAGTTTTTTGGCAACGGCAACCAAACGCTCCATGGTGTAATCTGGGTTCTTAAAAATTCCTGAACTTAAAAAGAGCCCTTCAATATAATTTCTACGGTAAAAATTGATGGTGAGATCTACAACTTCCTGAATTTTAAAAGCGGCTCTTTGTACATCATTGCTTTTACGGGTCACGCAATAGGCACAATCAAAGATGCAATGGTTGGTCAACAGAATCTTTAAGAGTGATATACATCTACCATCCTCCGTATAACTATGGCAAAGGCCCATCTTGGACGCATTTCCCAACCCATTGTCCTTATTGGCACGATCACTGCCACTGCTGGCACAGGACACATCATATTTTGCAGCGTCTGCTAGAATGTTCAGTTTTTCTTGAATGCGTTTAAAATCCATAACTTGGAAATATTCCAATCAAAATTATGGAAATATTCCAAATAATGGAAATAATCCAGTGAAAATTTTGGAAATAATCCAAAAAGTCTATTTTTGTAGTATGGAGAACGAACTGACCTTAAAACGATTTATTGAGATACGAAGAGAGTTGGGCCATACTCAAACTGATTTTGCGCAACTGCTGGGCGTTAAGAATACCACAGCGGATATTGAACGGGGACGAACGAAATTATCGGGTAAGGTTGTGGCTGAATTGTTGCGACAGTTTAAGATCAATCCATTATGGTTATTTGGTGAAAGTGATCAAAAGCACTTGGATACATCGAAAACCAGCGTGATTCCCAAAGTTGTAACCGTTGATAGCGCCGAGCAAGATAATATGGTATTGGTCAATGCCAAGGCGGCGGCCGGTTATCCACAGAATATTCAAGATACAAGCTGGTATCAACAATTACCTGCTTTTGATATGCCCATTCCAGAGTTTAGAAATGCGACCTATCGTGGATTTCAGGTGGAAGGGGACAGTATGTTACCCAATTTAAGACCTGGAGAATGGGTGTTGTCTAGGGCGATAGAACATATTGACCATGTAAGTCCAAATAAAATGTATGTAGTGGTACTTCAAGATTCTGTAATGGTGAAAAAGATTGAAAGAAAACCAAATTCCAATAACATTACCTTGGTTTCCTTGAACGAGACCTATCCTCCATATGACATTAAACCTTTTCAGATACAGGAAATATGGGAGGTAAGCAGTAAACTAACTTTCAATGTCGATGCCACTACGGAAACTGGATTGCTGAGACAGCTCCAACAATCTATGGAGGAATTGAAAAAGCAGGTAGGGCAGGTTAAGAGTGGTACGTAGCCGTCTTTTTTACCTGTTCATCATAGGTGCTTTCAAAAATCTTATCGGCATTGGCAGATTCAAAACCTTCTCGCAAATGTTCACGCTTTAAAAGACTTTTGTCCATTGCTTGGAACTCAGGTAAGGGTAATCGCTCCGCAAATTCCACATAACTACCAGCAATTTTCATTTGTTCACCATTGGCAAATGTAGCGTTTACCATTTTGGCAACAGAACTACTTTGTTTTAAAAGACCATCTTTACTGGTTTTTGTTTTCCCTCCTGCGGTATTTAGCACAATACCGGTTTCCTCCAAAAAGGCGTTGAACTTTTCAAGCTTATTGTATGGCTCTGGCAAGGCATGCACACTTATGGTATAATGATTTAGATAATATCTATTGTAAATTACCCAGGCGGTGTATTCGCTTTCCTTGCCCAATTCTAAGAAATCATCTACCGTTGGAGCTTCCCATAGTGGTTGGTAAAAGAACTCTCCAACTTCTTTGGGTTTTTCAAAATCAAGAGCATCGACAGGGTCTTTTACTATATCTTGGGTATGTTTTCTAATGATGGATTGTGCATTTTGAGACAAGTCATCTACCCTTAGTTCGCTTATGAAAATTCTTGGATATTTTGGACTTGGTGGTGCATACCAATAAGCATCCAATTTCTTTTCTTCGAAATAAAAAGCATCTTTTCTTTGGTAACCATATGCAAGAAATATTTTTTCCAAGGATTTAATGCCAAGGTTAGGAACACCTAAGGTTCGGAAAGCAATATGGTCATTGATAATATCCTCTTCCCTATTGATCAAGCCTTTACGGATCATTGCAGTACTGATGGTTTCCACATCTGTGACACTTTCTTTATAGGGATCAAAAATGGCCTTTAGAACGATTTCTAACGGAGTGTTGTCATTGAATTGCATAGCACGAATTTATTTGTGTACAAAACTAATTATATATTTAATCACATTTAATTGTTAATTTAAAATGAATGATTAGTTTAAATAATCAATTGGAGATTAGACACCTGCACTACTTTCTTGTTTTGGCGGAGACTTTGCATTATGGACAGGCAGCTGAGCGTTTGTTGATTTCTCAATCGGCATTGAGTCAACAAATCCAAAGGCTTGAGGTAATAGTGAAGCAGCAACTTTTTAATAGGAGCAATAGAAGTGTAGAATTAAGCGCAGCTGGTAAGTTGTTCAAAAAGGAAGCTGAGATCATTATTGGTCAGTTGTCCAGTTCCATGGAGCGTTGGAATGTTGCACTGGAGGGGCATTCTGGGATGTTGAAGATTGGTTTTGTTGGTTCCGCAATGCAGGAATACCTTCCAAAGAAAATTAAAGAATTGAGTGAACGGCATCCTAAAATCAAATTTGTTTTGCAAGAAGGAAGTAATCAAACTCAATTGGAACAGCTTGAAAAAAATCAATTGGATATTGGTTTCATGAGATCTAACGAAGTACCGGAAACTATGGATTTTAAGTCGGTGGCAGTGGAGAATCTCTGTGTAGTATTGCCCAAGGAACATCCCATTACCAGTGTAAACTTTGAGAGTATGGAACAGTTTTCCCAAGAATCTTTTATTCTTTTTCCCAATCTGCAAAGTCAATTGTATTACCAACAAATTATAAGTTTATGCGCCAGCCATGGTTTTATGCCGAAAATTTCGCACCAATCCATTCATGGTCCTACTATTTTTAAACTGGTGGAAAGTGGATTGGGAATTTCCGTGGTCCCAAAATCCCTTACCCTGGCAACTAAATATAAAGTACGGTTCATTGAATTGGAAGATGAGCCTTTTAAAACTGAACTTTTTGCTGTCTGGAAAAAGAAAACAAACAATGAAGCTCTCAATGATTTTCTAAAAATAATAAGTGATTGATATAAAGCGGTTTACCCTAATTTACATGAATTTTTAAAACAATCTACTTTTAATACTATTTGCCAAAACATTTGCAGCATCTGGAAAAAGTCTAAACCAAAGTTCTGGTTCAAAAATTTCTAACTCGGCCAGGGCTAGATTATTGTCGTTATCTCTAAAAATATCTACTCTGGCATAAATAGGCATTTCTGGAGCTGCAGCGACCACATTTTCTGTGAAACTGATTTCTTCTTTTGATGGGTTATATTTTTGGACACTACCTCCAAAATCATCCTGAACCCTAAAGTCACCTAGTTTAGCAATTTTAAGAACTGCATTGGTAAATTTTCCGTTAAAGACCATCATGGATATTTCCCCTTTGGTTACAATGTTATGTTGAAATTCTTGCAACATCATAGCTTCATTGGTAACTAATTCCTGAAAAAGTTCGTCATATTGTACAACTTCTGAGGGAAGGATTTTGTAAGTGTGTCTAGCTCCTCCCGAAATACAAGGTTTGAGCACTAAGGAAGTATTATCGAAACCATAACCCTCTATTGCTTTTTTAATAGCATCGGACAATGTTATTGTTTCTCCCTGTTCAATGAACAAAGTTTTTGGAATGGCAATACCATTGGCTGCCAAATCCTTCATATAGTGTTTGTCTATATTCCAATTGATGAGTTTTTTGGAGTTGATAAGCTTTGTTTTACCTGAAACGTCATTCAACCAGTTTGAAAACTCTGAAAAACGATTGAAACAGTCCCAAGTACTTCTAAAAATTGCATATTGGGTAGTTGTCCAATCAAAATCTGGGTCATCCCAAGATTTTCTTGTGGCACTAAATCCTATCTTTTTAAGAGCATCAAGAACGAGTTGGTCTTCTAGAAGTACGTTTTCAATTCCTGAATTTAGTTCTTTGGGATTTGTATACCTTGGGTCGGTAAGGATTACAATATCGTAGTTCACAATACTATAGTTTAAAAGCCTACGGCAGTATCATCACCTCTTTTATCGGCACCACCTTCCAAACTTCCATCAGGTAGTACCCTTATCGCATCAACTTTGCCAATGATTCGGTTTCTACCTTCATGAATTTTATATCCTTTTTGTTTCAATTCAGCTTTTATTTCATCTGAAAATCCCTCCTCTTCAAAGGAAATTAAATCTGGAAGCCATTGATGGTGGAATCTGGGCGCATTTACCGCTTCTTGCATGCTCAAATTGAATTCATATACATTGAGGATTGTTTGGGCAACTGCCGTAATTATGGTTGAGCCACCTGGGGTTCCTACCACCAAAAAAAGCTTACCGTCTTTTTCTACAATAGTAGGGGTCATACTGCTCAACATGCGCTTTTCGGGAGCAATGCTATTTGCTTCTGCTCCAATAAGCCCAAACATATTTGGGATTCCTGGTTTGGCACTAAAATCATCCATTTCATTGTTCAAAAAGAAGCCAAGCTCATCTGAATATAGTTTTGAACCGTAGCCGCCATTCAAAGTTGTGGTAGCCGAAACTGCATTTCCTTCGCTATCAATAATAGAATAGTGGGTAGTTTCAGAGCTTTCAACAATTTCTACTTCGCCATGGGATACATCTGAGGATAAAGTGGCTTTGTCAAAGGAGAAATTTTTCATACGCTCTTTAAGATAGGAGTCGCTCAACAACTCGCCTAGTGGGATATCCACAAAATCTGGGTCACCCAAAAAATAATTTCGGTCTGCATAAGCACGTCTGGAGGCTTCCGTAAATAATTGAACGGACTTAACTGAGTTATGTCCATATTCAGAAATATTATATGGCTCTACCATTTTGAATATTTGGTTGATCGTTGCTCCGCCACTGCTTGGGGGGCTCATGGAAATGATGCTCAAGTCTTTGTATTTAAAAACAATGGGCTGTCTCCATTTGGCTTCATACTTTGTCAAATCTTCTTCCGTAACAAATCCTCCTTTTTCTTGTATAAACGTTGCTAGTTTTTTGGCCACCTCACCTGTGTAAAACCCGTCTCGACCCTTTTCTAGAATCTTTTCCAACGTCTTTGCCAGGGCAGGATATTTAATGGTATCTCCAGCTTTATAGACATTGGCAAATTTGGTGCTGTCTCCATTCACAGAAACAATGCGTTCCCGATAGCTTTCCAATCTTTTTGCTTGTTTTTCAGTAACGATCAAGCCCTTTTTTGCTAAAGCAATTACGGGTTTCATAATATCAGATAACGGAAGGGAACCGAACTTTTTGTGCACTTCCATAACTCCAGCGACTGTTCCGGGTACACCAACAGCTGTAGCGCCAACGGTACTCATATCTGGAACAACATTGCCCAAAGAATCCAAATACATATCCTTATGGGCGGAAAGCGGAGCTTTTTCTCTATAGTCTATGGCTCCAATGTCTCCTGTGTTCTTTCGGTATACCATAAAACCGCCACCTCCAAGGTTCCCGGCAAAGGGATATGCAACAGCCAATGCCAATTCTGTGGCTACCATAGCGTCAAAAGCATTACCACCTTTTTCCATAATTTCTGAACCAATCCTAGAAGCTTCTTCGCGAGCGGATACTACCATGGCATTTTCAGTAACCAATCCGGTTGGTATAGCAGGTTGTTGTTTACAGTTTATGAATAATAGTAGAAGAGAGGTAACAAGTATTAATCTTTGCATAAAGAGATAAATTTTTGTTTGGAAAAGGTAATCAATTCTTCAAAAAACAGCACAAATTCATTTTCAAACTCTGCATAATGTTCTTCAAGGTCCAAAACGGCAAAGTTCATTTTGGATTTATTTTTTGTCCTGCGGTTCATTCCATCCAGAACCTTTGAAATCCCTTTAAGATTGGAATAGCTCAACAACCAATTGTCCGTAATCATATAAGGCATCATACGCTGGGTTGCCAAAGGCAATATATTGTAATTGTCCTCTAACAAATCATAAAAATCATCAACATACCTTTCTAAAGGAACATTTGAATAGCTGGACCAATTTTTAGCCAAAAAATGATCATAAAAAATATCTACAATGACCCTGCTGTAATGACTGTAATTTTTATGGAGTCTTTTACTACTCTGTTTAGCAATACGATGGGAGTCTGTAAAAGTGTCAATTTCTCGGTGCAATAGAATACCTTTCTGAATTTTATCTGGGAAATGTTTGAATTTATTTCCCCTTATATGATCGGCAAAGAAATTGCCCAAGGTAATTTCCTTGTCGCCAAAGGATAAATAAATATGAGCTAAGAAATTCATGGGTACAATCTTCTTTTCATCGGAAATTTACAAATTAGAAACCTTGAATAGGGGATAGGCTTTTATATTTGCAAAAACTTTTTTAACAATTATGACACTGATTAAATCGATTTCTGGGATACGAGGAACCATTGGAGGAACTACAAACGATAATCTAACCCCAATAGATGCTGTAAAGTTTGCAGCGGCATATGGTACTTGGTTAAAAGAATATTCAGGAAAGGATGATTTGACCGTTGTAATTGGTCGTGATGCTCGGTTGTCTGGTGAAATGATTCAAAACCTAGTGGTATCTACTTTAGTAGGACTTGGAATTGATGTGGTTGATTTAGACCTTTCCACAACTCCTACAGTGGAAATTGCGGTTCCTTTGGAAAAAGCAGATGGCGGAATTATCCTAACAGCTAGTCATAATCCAAAACAATGGAATGCACTTAAATTGTTGAACGAACGTGGGGAGTTTCTGGATGCAAAACAAGGTGCAATAATATTGGAATTAGCTGAAAAAGAAGACTTTAATTTTGCAGAGGTGGACGATTTGGGGAAAATCACCAAAAATGATTCCTATATCGATGTACATATAGACGAAGTATTGAACCTTTCCCTTGTTGACAAAGAGGTAATTAGAAAAGCTGGTTTTAAAGTGGTTGTTGATGGTGTCAACTCCACTGGTGGAATTGCCATTCCAAAACTATTGGAAGAATTGGGAGTAGAAGTGATAAAATTATATTGTGACCCTACCGGTCATTTTCCACATAACCCAGAGCCACTAAAAGAACATTTGGCAGATATCTGTGATTTGGTTGTGAAGGAGCAAGCAGATTTTGGTATTGTGGTAGATCCTGACGTAGACCGATTGGCATTTATTAGCAATGATGGTGAAATGTTTGGGGAAGAGTACACCTTGGTGGCTTGTGCGGATTACGTACTAAGCAAGACCAAAGGAAACACAGTTTCAAATTTATCCTCTACCAGAGCACTTCGTGATATTACGGAAAAGCATGGGGGAACTTATGATGCAGCGGCTGTGGGAGAGGTGAACGTGGTCACTAAAATGAAGAACAACAATGCCATAATAGGAGGAGAGGGCAACGGTGGGATCATTTATCCGGAGAGTCATTATGGAAGGGACGCTTTGGTAGGAACTGCCTTGTTTTTAATGTTGATGTCTGAAAAAGGAGGCACAGTAGCAGAGTTAAGAGCTAGCTATCCCAGCTACTTCATGAGTAAAAAGAAAATACAACTTACTCCCGACCTTGATGTTGATGCATTGTTGAGCGCCATGAATGACAAATATAAAAATGAACAAGTATCAACCATAGATGGGGTGAAAATTGATTTTCCTGAGAATTGGGTGCACCTTCGTAAATCAAATACTGAACCTATAATTAGGGTGTATACCGAAGCAAAATCTCAAACAGAAGCAGATAGTTTGGCCGATAAAATTATTGGTGAAATAAAAGAAGTTGCTGGGTTGAATTAAATCTGTTTGTTTAGGTCATAGATGATGTCCACCTCGTGGAAATCGGAATGGGAAATATCCGTTCTTTTATCGGAATCCATCCATAACTTCCACGTACCGTTTTCCTTTCTTAGGCCTACGTTGAAATAACCGTAGCCACGAGGCACCAAATTTTCATCATCTTTGCGTTTTGAGCTAAATCGATAATAGCCTGTTTGGTAAGCAATATCTTGGCTTTCATCTATAGCTGTGGAAAGAATGGCAAATGCGATACCCAATTGACCCCCACGTTGTTTTACATTGTCTAGAAAGCCCCCAAAATGCTCTAAATAGCTTGTTCCGGTTTTAATTTCGTTCTGATCTATAGTAATTCTGACTATATCTTTGGTATGAATAGATTTTAATTTATCCGAATCCAATTCGGCATAGGCTTCCATAAAGGGAATCCAGATATCAGTTTTGATGGATTCAATGATTTCTTTTGGGGGCTCATTTTGCTGGGCAGATACAAAACCTACTACCAAAAACAGCGTTATTTTAAAGAGATGTTTCATTTTTTGATTTTTGAATTGGAGATAATTTATGAAACAATCATCTTGTTGAAACCAACTTTAAGAAAAGTTTATATGCCCAAACTATTTTTTAAATAGGCACTCCGAACAACTTTTGCTGTTTTGTGATCTCCGGTGTGACTCCAGCCGGGAGGCATTATTAAATAGCGGAATTTATTGATTAAACCAGGAGCGTTAGCAACATCTTTTACTAGTGCTATGACTTCACCAAAGTAGACATCAATGAAATTCCCAGAATCCATTTCACGTGTAATACCATATTCTATTTGAACACTTTTTTCTTCTTCTTGATAAGTCTTGAACACTTTGTCCCATATGTTCAAAAGGTTACAAAAATTGGTATCCATATACAAAGGGTTTCTGGCATGGTGCACCCTATGATGTGATGGGGTTAGCATGATTTTATTCAAAAACCCAAACCTTGCATCTTTAATGAGATTTTCTCCAATGTGTATGAAGGCGCCATAGGTTCCATCAATAAACATTATAGTGAACAAAAGCTCTGGCTGTACTCCAAGGAGAATACATACGGTTGTTCTGATGGTATCAGCATAGGGGGCTTCTAAAAAAAAGTGAGCATGAGTTACTGATAGGTTCATATCTTCTGGAGCATGGTGCGTGGAATGCAGGCACCAAAAAAGACGTACTTTATGCCCCAGATAATGGTATACAAAATGACCCAATTCCCATACAATGTAGGCATAGATAAACCAATACCATGTATTACTTGTTTTGAATAGGGCATACGAGCTAAAGACCCCAATGCAAAACGTTACCATGGCTATAGCTATAAAGCGCCCAACAAACCGATTGAAAATATAAATAAGGAAATTTACTTTGTAGACTTTAATCTGTGGTTTTTTATAAACGAGTCCAACAACTAATTCCAATAAAAGTAACAATGGAATTATGGGATATATGAGTGATGCAATTCCATCATAAGTTTTGAATGCTGCATAGTCCCCACTTTTTAGAATTTCCAAAGCTTGGGTTATCCCTAAAAACCCGGTTATTTCGTTTAATACTATTGATAAGATTTCCATAGATGAAGTATATGGAATTTAAAGCTTAGGCTTTGCAAAATTTAGACAAACAGCATTCTGCGGCTTATCAATAAGTCATTTTTGCCAACTAACATTTTATAGTTAAGCAAGTTAGCATGTCCAAAGTAAGCACCTTATTGAAGCAACCCATTCTTCCAATGGATCACATTCCCATTGTGAACCGCATCCAATCCCATTTGCACACAAATTGCAGCTTTTGCTCCACTCAGGATGTTGGATTTGGGCATGGTGTTGCTCAAAATACTATCCTTAAAATCAAGTAATGCCTGTTTACTAGGGTCTAAATGTTCAACTTCAATGGGAACACCTTTGTCTTGATTCCAGTTAATAGTAGCACCAGAAACGCCGTCAACTTCGCCCATTTCTTTAGATTTTTCCTTCTTCTCTGGATAGAACCATGCCTTTTTATAATCAATGGTAATAGTACCCTCGTCTCCAAGAACTTTGATCTGGTAATCATCCTTTGAATTACTGGTAAGGCAAGTGAATTTGGCTCTTACCCCATTGGGATAGGTATAGATCATATGAACATTATCTAAGGTTTCTCGCCCATCTTTCCAATAATCGATTCCTCCATCTCCTACCACTTTGGTAGGAACTGCATCCAATACCCAATTACAAAAATCCAATTGGTGGGAGCAGAGTTCAGCCAGCAAACCTCCAGAAAACTCCTTGTACATGCGCCAGTTAATAGCTCTTTCAAGTTCAGGGCTTGGAACAGGTCTACGCCAATTTCCATTTCGGTTCCATTGGCATTCAATTGCGGTTATTTTTCCAATTTTTCCATTCTGAATTAAATCAACTACATGGGAGTATAGTCTTGAGCTGTGGTATTGATGCCCTGTTTGGAAAATATGTTTTGATTTTGAAGCCTTGCCGACTAAATTTTTAATGGCATCATATCCCTTTACCATGGTCTTTTCACAATATACATGTTTTCCCGAGTCTAGTGCATCCATTGCAATTTGGGAATGCTCACTGAATGGGGTCGCAATCAAAACGGCTTCAACATTTTTATCGTCCAAAAGCACTTTGTAGTCTGAGTATGCCTTCGCCTTTCCTTCAACCTTGTCCATGGCGCTTTTCAATCTGAAAGGCAGTACATCACAGCATGCAGTTACTTCTAATCCTTCAATTTTATTGATTATTGGAATTAATCCACCTCCACGATCACCCGTGCCAATAACCCCAATATTAATGATATTATTCTTTGATGGATATAACATTCCCGCATTCATTGCAGATACTCCAGCAATGGCCATCCCAGTGCTTGTTACAAAATCTCTTCGCTTCATTTCTTAAAGTTTAGGCTCCCAACCTTTTGCATATTCTCTTTTCCAACTCTTTTTCATTATGGCGTCATCATTGAGTACCTTTCCGGTTTTTGAATCAATTTTCAATGAGTGCCCCGCATCTTGGGCCATATTACCTAAATGACATAGCATTGTAGAAATACTGGCATCGTTAATATCCGCTTTTAAAGATTCATCTTTTCGGATAGCGTTAAAAAAGTTGCCCACATGATCTACATCCAATCCTCCAATTCCTTGGGTATTGGTAGTCGCGCTTTGCGTTTTTTCAAACTCCAATTTAATTGGATTGCCTGCAAGATCATATAATTTATAAAAATTCCTGCTCAACTCAATGCTTCCTTTGCTTCCGTATATGGTTACACCTCTTCCAGGACGTTCCGGTTTCATAATGCCCCTACTATGGCCGGTCCAGGTAATAAACTTGTTTCCAGGGAAGGAATAAGTCACTTGCTGGTTGTCCACAAACTCCCAATCATCATCATAGGTGTACTTTCCTCCAAAGGAAGTTACTGTAGAGGGTAAATCTACTCCTAGCGCCCAACGACAAATATCAATTTCGTGGGTTCCATTATTATGAATCTCACCAGTTCCCCAGGTACGGAACCAATGCCAATTATATGGGTGGACATTATCTCGATAACTTTCTCTTGGCGCAGGTCCTTGCCAAAGCTCCCAATCCAAGGTTTTAGGTATGCCAATTTCATTTCCTTTTCCTATGGAACCTCTATTATTGGAATAATATGCTTCGCCTTTGTAAACCTCTCCAATGACTCCATTTCTTATATCTTCTATGGCTGAAGCTGATGTTCTTGCAGATCGTTGTTGGTTTCCCATCTGCACTTTTTTGCCATACTTGTTTTGGGCAGCAACAAGCATTTCATTTTCATGGGGATTATGACTACATGGTTTTTCAACATAAACGTGTTTTCCAGCTTGCATGGCCATAATGGACATAGGGGCATGCCAGTGCTCTGGTGTAGCTATAAAAACCGCATCCACATCTTTATCTTCCAGTATTTTCCGGAAATCTTTTTCGACTTTCGGTACATATCCAATGTTTTTTCTGCACCATGTATTGTGTTCTTCAATTATGGTATCATCCACATCACAGTTGTATAGAATTTTGGCATTAAGGTCTTGATGGATTGCAATACAATGCGCCTTTGCCCTGCTCCGAACTCCAATAACAGCAACTCCTAGGCGGTCATTCGCACCCAAAATACTGGCAAAACCTGTATTTGGCAGTAATATCCCTCCCAAAGCCAAACCAGTTGTACCTGCAGTTGTTTTTTTGATGAAATTTCTTCTTGTGCCCATGATGTAAGGTTTAAAGTTGTTTGATTTTAATATTTCTGAAGGCTACTCTATCTCCATGATCTTGCAGCAAGATGTTTCCTTTGTCGGCTTCGCCGAACCCAGGCCATTTTACATACTTACTTTCAGATACCAATTTCCTGTATGCATCACTTTTGCGTTCATATTCCAATACCTTTATCCCATTCAACCTATGTTCTACATGATTGTTATTTGAAATGATATGGGCAGTATTCCAGTCCCCGATGGGTTTTACATATTTGGTTGTGTCTGCTTTAATAAGGTCATATAGTGAGGCTAAAGTTCGACTACCCTCATGACTGCCTTGTTTCGCATCGGGATGTCGCTCGTCATCCAAAATCTGAAATTCTAGCCCAATGGAAGATCCGGCACCTTTGTTCAGATCAGTATTTACATAATATTTTATTCCGCTATTGGCTCCTTCCGTGATCTTGAATTCAAGTTTCACCTCAAAATTATCATATTGCTCTTGAGTGACAATATCACCACCGGCTTCAGATTCTCCACCTCCGGAAGCTAAGACTGTTAACTCGCCGTTTTCCACAACCCATCCATTTTCTGGAAAATGAGCTAGTTTTGCACCGCGCCATCCGTTGGTTGTTTCACCATCCCATAGTAATTTCCAGCCATCACTTTCTTCATGTTCGGTAAGATGATTTTTTGTTATTACTGGTTGTAAGGGAGATTCTGTGCTATATTTTTCAAGATTCTCTGTAAGAATACGAACATTTTTCCACCGAATCTCAGTTCCGGCTTTACGTTTTTTATTAATACTATGCACTTGTAAGCCAATAAATCCGGAAGCAGTGGCATCATCAATAAGGTATGCTGCCGGAACCCCATTGATCCAAGTTTTGATGGTATCACCAATAGCTTCGATGCGATAGTGGTTCCAGTCATTTTGTTTGAATGCATTTTGAGCAGCTTCATTTTTGGATAATGGATTCAACCAACCTCTTCTGCCTTCATCGTAGATTCCTGCACTCCATGCACGATCAGATGGATCAATCTCTACTTGGTAACCGTGTACGCGCCCGTTATGATAGCCAGGAATACTATTGCTTCGGATTTGAATGCCCGAATTCATTGTAGAATCTACTAAATATTCCAAATCTAAAATAAAATCACCATACATTTTATTAGAAGTGAGGAAGGTATTTGGGGTATTATGTTTTGTTTTTCCAACTATGGACCCATCACTTACTGAGTATTCAGCATTGCCGCCTTTTACTGTCCATCCATCAAGGCTTTCTCCATCAAAAATGGATATCCAAGGCGTGTCGTCCTTTGGTTTTTGGTTGCAACTGGCCATTATGGCCAAAACCAAAATCACCGGTATCCAATAAGAGGTCTTTTGCGTGTTCTTCACTTTTCTACATTTTAAATTATTCATGTTCTGTTTATTATAAATCAAATAAATTGGGTAACCACATTGTTAGTTGTGGGATATAGGTTATTAAAAACAGTGCTAAAACCATGGCCAAAAAAAGAGGCACCAGTGGTTTTATCACTTTCTGAATAGAAGTTTTTGCAACACCAACACCTACAAATAATACAGACCCAACTGGAGGTGTGCATAGTCCAATACAGAGATTGAGCACCATGATAATACCAAAGTGTACAGGGTCTATACCAAGTTTGGAGACTACGGGCAAGAAAATAGGAGTGAATATGAGAACGGCAGGAGTCATATCCATAAAAATCCCAACAAACAGCAAGATGATATTAATAATCAGTAGAACAATAAATTTATTGTTGCTGATTCCCAATAAAACATCACTCGTGGCCTGTGGTATATTCTCATAGGACATTGCCCATGACATTCCAATGGATGTGGCAATAAGTAACATCACAATGGCTGTGGTAAGAGACGAATCCAATAGAATGTTGGGCAAGTTCTTAAATGAGATTTCCTTATAGATAAAACCTAAAACCAAAGAATACAAAACGGCAATTGCCGAAGCTTCTGTAGCGGTAAAAACACCCGCTACAATTCCGCCAATGACTATAAATAAGAGTAATAAACTTGGGAAAGCACTGATAAAAGTTTTTACTACCTGAGCAAAACGAATACTTCCTTTATTGGTCTTACCGGTGAACCCTTTTCTTTTGGCCCAAATCATGGCTACTATCATCAAAAAGAGACCAGTTAAGATTCCAGGAATATATCCCGCCAAAAATAGGGCTGCGATTGAAACGCCCCCACTTGCCAAAGAATATACAATAAGTATGTTGCTTGGTGGAATCACCAAACCGGTTGTGGCCGATGTAATGTTGACCGCAGCACCGAATTCTTTGGAATACCCTTCTTTTTCCATTTCCGGTCCAAGGATGCTTCCCATGGCCGATGCCGATGCCATGGCTGACCCTGCAATAGCTCCCATTAACATGGCAGCAACAACATTAATCAATGCAAGTCCACCTGGAAGGGCGCCTACCAAGGTTTTTGCAAACGCAATTAATCGATGCGCCATGCCTCCTTTGTTCATTAAATTTCCTGCAAGGATAAAGAAAGGTATGGCCAAAAGGGCAAAACTGTCTAATCCTGCTCCCATTCTTTGCGCCAATGTTGTTGTTGCAGGTAAAAAAGGAATACTCACAAGCATGGTCAGCAAAGCTGAAATGGAAATACTCCATGCAACCGGAGTGCCAATGGCCAAAAGACCAATAAAACTTATGATCAATACTAAGACGGGTATGTATTCCATTAAGTTGTTGGTTTTAAAATGTCCATAATCTTATAGTATATAACCAAAAGCCCACTGATTGGAAGTACCAAATAAACATAGGCCAGAGGTATTTGTAAAGCTGGTGACAATTGTCCCAATACGTAAGTAACATACACCAATCTACTTCCACCTATTACCATGGCCGAAAGGGCGAATAAAATCACCAAAATTTTAACAGTAATGGATAACTTTTTTTGAATAGCCTTGCTAAATCGTTGTGGTAGTACATCAATGGCCACATGCATATCCTTCCCAGCTGTATACGCTGCTCCAAGAATTCCAACCCAAATCATCAGATATCTTGCAAGTTCATCTGTAAATGAGCTAGGTGTACCTATAACAAATCTGGTAAAAACTTGCCATAACACATTCAAAACCATTGCAGACATTATTATGACTAACGCACCTCCCAATACTCTATCTATGTTTTTTCTTGTTTTCATTTTACTTTACAGCTCTTATCTGTTGAATAAGGGAATAAAGGGACTTGTCACTTTGGTACTTCTCATATAATTTATCCGTCCTTTTTGAAAAAGGAACCTTATCGGGTCTAATAATTTTTACCCCTGATTTTTGAATGGCTTCCAATGCCTCGGCCTCGGCCATTGCCCATAGTTCTCTTTGATAGGTTACTGATGCGTTTACTGCTTCTTGAACCCAATTTTGCTCTTCTGTGGTTAGTTGGTCCCAAAATTGGGTTCCTACAATTACTACATCTGGAGAAAAGGTATGTTCATTAAGGGAATAATATTTACAGATTTCATAGTGTTTGGATAGGTAAAAACTAGGAGGATTATTCTCTGCACCATCAACAACTCCTTGCTGTAAGGAAGTATATAGTTCTCCCCATGAAATTGGCGTGGGTGAACCACCAAAGCCTCTTACCATTTCCATTGCTGTCACACTTGGCATTACCCGTATTTTTTGTCCTTTCAAATCATCTGGGTGTTCCACCACTTTTTCTTTGGTGTAAAAGCTTCTGCTACCAGCATCATAGAAACCAAGTCCTTTCAGCCAATATTTTTTACCATCATTTAACAATTCTTGACCTATAGGACCATCAAATACTTTAAAAGAATGTTCTCTGTTCCTAAAGAGGTAAGGGAGGCCAAGAACTTTGGTTTTTGGCGCGAAATTCTCTAAGGTTGCTGCAGAAACCTTGGTCATGTCAACACTACCAATTTGTAACAATTCCATAATCTGCCTTTCGGTACCCAATTGTTGGTTTGGATATATCTCAACAGTTAATTTTCCTTTGGAAAGTTGGGCCAAATCTTCACCCATTTTAACCAAGGCTTTATGCACAGAATGATTTACATCCAAACCATGCGCCAGTTTAATGATCTTTGAGGTTCCAATATTATTACATCCCCATAAAAGGAAAGCAAAAACTGTTAGAAAGAGATATTTGGCCTTCTTACCCATCATTTTATTCTCTCAATTTCTTTATTAGGTTTATGGTTTCCGAGACTTTCTTTTGAAGGCCTTTATAATCTTGGTTTGCTATGATTTCTTTTGAGATGAGTTTGGAGCCCATTCCCACACAGTAAACTCCTGCATTGAACCATGCGGACAAATTTTCCTCGGTTGGAGAAACCCCACCAGTGGGCATAACATTGGTCCATGGACAGGGGCCTTTAATGGCCTTTACAAAGTCCGGACCATAAATACCTCCTGGAAACAGTTTCACTACCTCACAGCCATGTTCCTCGGCTTGGGCAATCTCGGTTAGCGAACCACAGCCGGGAGACCACAGCACTTTTCTTCGGTTACAGACCTTGGCAATATCTTCCCTAAAAATTGGTGTGACCACAAAATTGGCTCCCAATTGCATGAACAAGGAAGCCGCGCCTGCATCAGTAATCGAGCCCACACCCAAGATCATTCCCGGTAAGTCGCTTTGTGCATACTTTGCCAATTGTCCAAATATCTCAAAGGCAAAATCGCCGCGCGCAGTAAATTCCATCAATCTAGCTCCTCCGTCATAACATGCTTTGAGCACTTTTTTTGCAACGGAGACATTAGAATGATAAAATAAGGGAACCATTCCCGTTTCCTTCATTACTGTTGCAACTTCCAATCTTGAATATTGTGCCATTTTTATCTTTTTATCTGGAGACCCTGCCAGAGGCATCTCCTCCCATTAATTTTTCTACCTCTTCGACCGTGACCAAATTTGCATCGCCTTTTATAGTATGTTTTAGACATGATGCAGCAACCGCAAAATCCAGCGCATTTTGGTCATCGCCCGGATAGGTCAACAATCCATAGATTAATCCGCCCATAAAGGAGTCCCCACCACCTACACGATCTACAATATGGGTAATCTGGTATTGACGGGTATCGTACATTTTCTTGCCATCATATAGTACTCCTGCCCAAGTGTTGTGCGATGCCGAAATGGAGCCTCTCAACGTGGTGATCACTTTTTTTGCATTTGGAAATTTTTCCATCATCTGTTTGCACACGGACAAAAATGCCTCTGCCTTTACCTCATGCCCCTGGGTGGTGATGTCCAATCCCTTTGGTTTTATGCCAAAATGCATTTCAGCATCTTCCTCATTACCCAGAATGATATCACAATAGGATGTAAGTTCTGTCATTATTTCCTCCCTATCCCCACCATACTTCCAGAGCTTTTTGCGATAGTTTAGGTCAGTGGATATTGTAATGCCCATTTTTTTTGCAGTTTTGACAGCTTCCAGGCATGCATCGGCGGCACCTTGGGAAATGGCGGGTGTAATCCCTGTCCAATGGAACCATTGCGCTCCGTCGAATACTTTTTCCCAATTGATCATTCCTGGTGCTATTTCTGCAATTGCTGAATGTGCCCTGTCATATACCACTTTGCTTCCACGGCTTACCGCTCCGGTCTCCAGAAAATAGATGCCCAATCTATCCCCACCATAAATGATATTTTCCGTATTGACTCCACGTTTGCGCACTTCCATCTTTGCACAATCTCCTAGGTCGTTTTTTGGCAAACGGGTTACAAAATCAACAGGAATCCCATAATTTGCCAAGGAAACGGCCACATTGGACTCCCCACCGCCATATACAACATCGAACTGGTTGGTCTGCGAGAATCGTAAGAATCCCGGAGGGGACAACCGCAACATAATTTCACCAAAGGTGACTACTTTTTTCATCGTTTTCATCAGTTTTTAAAATCGAAATATTCCTTTGCGTTAAAGTAACAAATATCTCGTATCATCTTCCCAATCAATTCTGTATCATTTGGCAACTCTCCTTTTTGAATTTCTTCCCCGAACAGATTACATAGTACACGTCTAAAATATTCGTGTCTTGGAAATGATAGAAAGCTACGGGAATCAGTCAACATTCCAACAAAACAGCTAATGAGCCCTATGTTAGATAAGGCGTTCAATTGCATGGTAATACCATCTTTTTGATCCAAAAACCACCATCCGGAACCATACTGTACCTTCCCTTTGATTGAGCCATCGTTAAAATTCCCCACCATTGCCGCAAAGACTTCATTGTCTGCCGGATTGGAATTGTATAAAATTGTTTTTGTCAGCTTGTTCTTGGAATCCAGCGCATCCAAAAAACGGGACAAATTACGAGCCTGTGAGAAATCACCAATGGAATCCCAGCCAGTATCCGGACCTAAAGCTTTCAGCATTCTCGAGTTATTATTCCTCAAAGGGCCTAAATGGAATTGTTGTACCCATCCATATTGATTATAGGTTTCGGAAAGAAATAAGAGTATGGCCGTTGCAAATTGTTTTACTTCTTTATCTTCAAGTTGTTTCCCGCTTCTTTTTTTGATGAAAATGTTCGAAACTTGAATATGGCTAGCCATCTCAAAAGGGATATTTTCCAATCCATGATCTGATAAAGTACAACCATTGGCATTAAAATATGCTATTCGCTTAGCCAATGCATCACATAAATCATTATAGCAGTTTATCTCCAGGTTTGCCACTTCAGCAAGCGCATTCACGTAGCTATTAAAACTTTCTGACCCAATATGAATGGCTTTGTCCGGTCTAAAAGAAGTTCCCATAAATAAATCTGACTCTTCATTTGTCATTTTTTTATGGTATTCCAAAGAATCCAATGGGTCATCTGTGGTACAAACTACTTCCACTTTCATTTTAGAAAGCAGCGATCTACAAGAAAAATCATCTGACCTTAACGATTCACTAGTCGAATTATAAATTGCTTGGGCATTGTTCTCATTTAATAAATCAAAAAGCTCAAAATACCTTGCTAATTCCAAATGTGTCCAATGGTACAATGGATTTCTGATGGTTTGGGGAACTGTTTTGGCCCAAGCTGAGAACTTCTCTTTGTCGGAAGCATCTCCCGTAATATAATCCTCGGGAGTCCCTACAGTTCGCATAGCTCTCCATTTATAATGATCTCCATGAATCCAAGCTTCGGTAATGTTGTTGAAAACACGATTGGTTGCAATATCTTTTGGAGAAAGATGACAGTGGTAATCTATTATAGGCAAATTTTTGGCATATTCATGATATAGTTTTTCAGCAAAACTGTTTTGCAGTAGAAAGTTATCGTTGATAAATGAAAGTTTCTTTAGCATATTCTATTTTCTGACTGCAATTGATTGTATATGCCTAGTTCAAGCCCCCTAAGTTCTGCCAACCCTCTTAATCTTCCAATACAGGAATATCCCGGGTTTGTTTTTTTGTTTAGATCATCTATCATTTGGTGTCCATGATCAGGCCGCATTGGTATTTGAATATCTTTTCGCCCTTCTTTAAATCGTTTTTGTTGTTCTAAAAGCACCAGTCTTACCATTTCATACATATTGGAATCGCCTTCCAAATGATTGGCTTCATAAAAATCTCCATCTTTGGTACGTGTTGTATTTCTAAAATGAAGAAAATGAACACGGTGTGCAAATTGCTGAAAGATTTCTGACAGGTCATTATCTTCTCTAACACCCAAAGATCCTGTACAAAAAGTAATACCATTATGTATGGACGGAATCTTGTTGAAGATATATTTGTAGTCATTGGCTGTGCTCAAAATTCTTGGTAAGCCAAGAATAGGGTAGGGTGGGTCGTCTGGATGCGCGCAAAGTAACACGCCAACTTCTTCGGCTACGGGTACCACTTCTGAAAGAAAATAAACTAGGTGTTCTTGTAATTTTGATTTTGAGATTTCTTTATAGGTATCAAGAACAGTTTGAAAGCTTTCCAACGAATATCCTTCCTCTGCACCGGGCAAGCCAGAAATGATGTTTTTGGTAAGTTTGATAATATCCTTGTGACCCATCAACTCAAAAACAGATTTTGCTTTGGATTTTTCTTCAAGCGAATAATCTCTTTCGGCCCCTGGTCTTTCTAGAATATAGAGATCAAAAGCGGCAAAAACATTCTTTTCAAAGACCAGAGCTTTAGATCCATCAGGCATTTCATAATCCAACGAGGTTCGTGTCCAGTCCAAAATGGGCATAAAATTGTAACAGACCACATGGATACCGCAACTTGCCAAATTCTGAATGGTTTGTTTATAATTTTCTATGTACTGACCAAAGTTTTCATTTTGTGTTTTAATGTTTTCGTGAACCGGAACGGATTCAACAACCGTCCATTCCAATCCCTTGGACTCTATAGCGTTTCTTCTTTTGATAATTTCTTGGACTGGCCAAACCTCTCCATTTTTTAAATGATGTAGTGCTGAAACTATTCCGGTTGCCCCAGTTTGTTTAATGTCAGCTAGGGAAACTGGATCATCAGGTCCATACCACCTCCAAGTTTGTTTCATTTTTGGTTCCATCATACTCCACTAAAAATATTGAACCCGCCATCAATAGGAATTACAGCTCCCGTCACAAATTTAGAGGCATCACTACAAAGAAAATGCAAGGCGCCATTGAGCTCATCCGGTTCCCCAAACCTTTTCATAGGAGTGTTTTTTATAATTGTAGCTCCCCTTTCGGTGTAAGTACCATCTGCATTAAGGAGTAATTTTCTGTTTTGGTTTCCAATAAAAAACCCTGGTGCAATGGCATTAACCCTTATTCTATTGCTGAATTTTGTGGCCATTTCAACAGCCATCCATCTGGTAAAATTCTCCATGGCCGCTTTGGAAGCAGAATAACCTGCCACTCTTGTCAGTACTCTGGGAACTGCCATGGAGGAATAGTTTATGATGGAGCCCCATCCTTGATCAGCCATCACTTTGCCAAACACCAAAGAGGGGATAACGGTGCCATTTAAATTTAACTCAGTTACTTTAGAAAAATCATCCATATTCAAATCAAAAATAGTTTGGTCAGGACCTATTGTAGCTCCTGGCATGTTGCCTCCGGCTGTATTCAAAAGAATATCAACACGACCAAATTTTCTCAATACAATCTCTTTTACTTCTTCCATTGATATTTGAGATTGTACATTTCCTTCTAGTACAATTACTTCTCCTCCATTAGAACTTATTGTGCTTTCAAGTTTAGTTCCATTGCTTTTTTTTGTGGTGAGTAGTGCCAATTTTACCCCAGCAGTGGATAAACTTAAGGCTGCTGCACTTCCAAGAACACCAGTTCCACCTGTAATTATAGCTACCTTGTTTGTAAGGTCGAAGATTTGTTTTGTCATCCAGTTATTACTGATAATAATTAATTTCGTGTGCGTACACGGTAAAAATATAAATTCGTTCTTGACAAAACAAATTGTTAAGCCGAAAAATCTATTAAGGTTGTATATTGATGCCAGTATTTAATCTATGATTACAATAAAAGAAATAGCAAAATTGGCCAAGGTGTCACCGGGCACTGTAGATAGAGTGATACACAATAGGGAAGGTGTTTCTGAAAAAACGGCAGAACGTATAAGAGTCATTTTAAAAGAACATAATTTTAAGGTAAACAGAATAGCCCAATCATTGGCAATGAAAAAAAAGTATACAATTGCTGTTCTTATGCCTGGCTATGATGAAGAGAATCCGTTTTGGAGGTCGCCTTTAGAAGGAATTCAAAAAGCCAAGGAAGAGGTTAGGAGTTTTGGTGTGGCAGTAGAAACTTTTTATTTTGACCAGAAGAACCCAAAAACCTATATTGATTCTTTTGGAGAGCTGCTCAAAGCAAATCCACAAGGAGTTGTCTTGGTACCAACCTTTAAGAAGGAAACTAAGGAGCTTACCAATATTCTGGTACAGGAGAATATACCATATGTTTTTTTGAATATAGCTCTGGAGGGATACAATAATCTTTCTTTCATAGGGCAAGATTCCTATAAAAGTGGTTATCTAGCCGGAAAACTAATGCAATTGTGCTTGAAGGAAAATGATCACATCCTAACTGTTCATTCCAGACCAGATTTGTCCAATTTCAATAATATTGAACAGCGAATTAAAGGTTTTGATACCTACTTTAAGGAAAAACATCTTAAAAACACCAATCACTCCATTGAGATAGTGGATTTTTGGGATACTGAGAAGGTAAAAGCCATCATCTTTAATTTATTAAAGGAAGAGCCTAAAATAAAAGGGATTTTTGTACCTAACAGTAGATCTTATACAATTGCAGACCATGTTAGTGGGTTCAGGGCAAAAATACCGTTCTTGATTGGTTTTGACACCACTGAGCCTAACCTGCATGCACTCATGGATGAGAAAATTACTTTTTTGATTTCTCAAAAGCCGTTTCAACAAGGATATAGAGCTATAAGTAGCCTTTCCAAGTTATTGTTGTATAACGAAATACCTCAAACGGAGATTTTGTCTTCAATTGAAATTGTTACGAAAGAAAACATACCTGTATATCAAGAAAAACAGCATACAATTTTCTTGTAATCACATTGAAACTGCCAGAGATGCTATTCCCCAAGTTATATGTGGTTCTTAGTTGTTTTGAAATTCCTTTGGGACCTTATCTTTGTGCTTCCACCTTTTGTGCGTCCAAAAATAGTACTCAGGAGCTTCATAAATAGACTTTTCAACTTCCTGCAAAAAAGCTTCCGAAATTTTATACCCGTCCACTTCTCCCGGATTTTCCGTTAGTACTTTGAACGTAGCTTGATAATGTCCTCGTTTTAATTTTTGAACCTTAAGATAAACAGGAACAATGTCATGTTGTTTACAAAGCTCTTCACCGCCAACATGAATAGGAACCATAATGTTCATGAATTTTGTCCAATGTCGGGCCCTATGTAGCATGGGCGATTGATCGCTGATAATGCCAACGGTAATTAATTCGCCACTTTCTTTGGCATCTTTAATTATTTGTCGACTTTCATTTGTTCTGATCAGTGTTGTGCCATATTTACTTCGTATGTCCCTCACCAATTTGTCAAAATATTTATTTTGAATTGGTTGATAGATGGCATATGCTTTTGCTTTGACATATGAATTTAAATTGAAAACCCATTCCCAACTTGCATAGTGCGGCATCATTATCATTACATTTTTGCCTTTGTTCTCGAGGGTTTGAATTTCCTCAACATTAGTGAAAACATATCTTTTCTTCATTTGTTTGTCACTGATTCCAAGAGTTTTGGCCATCTCCAGAAACATATCGGAAAGATGTTTGTAGAATTTTTTTTCAATTTGTTGTCGCTCCGCATCGGATTTTTTAGGAAATGCCAATGCAAGGTTATTTCTGACCACTTTTTTGCGGTAACCAATTATATGGTACAACAATACATATATACCATCTGAAAGTAAATAAAGTAACTTAAATGGGAGTTTGGAAATTAACCAGAGGATTGGATAAGCAAAAATAAAAGCGGCTAACTGCATACGTAATTCTTGTGGGCAAATATAGCTATATTTGATTCCAAATCTTAAAGTGTATGTTCAATTTGCATGCTGCTACCATTGCCATTATTGCAGCCAATGTTTTAGTCTCATTAAGAGGATTTAATGATTCAGCTTTTTTTGAAAGATATAAGTTCAGTATTGGTGGAATAAAGGCCGGACAAAGGGAAAGAACTGTTACTTCTGGCTTTTTGCATGTGGATATTTCCCACCTGTTCTTTAATATGTTTACGCTCTATTTCTTTGCCAATGTTGTTATCAGTTGGTTTGGAGCTCCAAAATTTCTCATTATTTATTTTATAAGTCTTGTTGGTGGTAGTCTTTTGGCCCTTTTCTTTCATAAAAATGAACCCTATTATAGTGCCGTAGGGGCAAGTGGTGCCGTTACCGGAATTTTGTACGCGGCTATTCTGCTACACCCTGATATGCAGCTTGGTATTATGTTCATTCCTATACCATTGCCCGCATATGTATTGGGGATAGCTTATTTGTTGTATTCTATTTACGGTATGAAGAGTAGGTTGGGGAATATTGGCCACACTGCTCATTTTGGGGGTGCAATTGGGGGATACGTTACCACTTTACTGTTTAAGCCAGACCTTTTTGTTACAGATACCATGATTGTTATCTTATTGGCCATTCCAATTGTTCTGCTTCTTATTCTAGAGAAAATGGGAAAGATATAATATGAAAAACTAGCACAAAAAAACCCGAGTTTTGTTCTCGGGCTTTCTAAATAAAAGGGATGTTTTTTAGTTGAGCAATTCGGCTACTTTTTGCTCCAAGGCAGGACCACGTAAATTTTTAGCTACAATAACCCCATTCTCATCTATAAGGAATGCAGCAGGAATTGCATTTATGCTATACATTTGTGCAATAGGGTCTTGAAAACGCTTCAAATTGGAAATATGGTTCCATGTCAAACCGTCCGCTTCAATAGCATTTGTCCAATCTTCTGCTCTAGAATCTAAAGAAACCCCAATAACATTGAATCCTTTGTCGTGATATTTGTTGTAAACGGATACAATATTTGGGTTTTCTGCCCTACATGGTCTGCACCAAGCAGCCCAAAAATCAATGAGGGTCAACTTTCCTTTTACATCGCTCAAAGCAAGAAGGTCCCCATTTGGTGTTGGGGCGGAAAATTCAGGAGCCACTCCTCCGATTTCTACATTTTTTAACTGATCAAGAAATTTCTTAATACGTTTACCGGGAGTAGACTGTTTCATCTCGGGCGATAATGCCTCAAAAAGTTCTTTTACTTCATCTTCTGAGACTACTCTGTTTTGAAGAAGGTCGCCAAGAATGAGTACAGAAATTAAAGCGTTTGGATTTTCTTTTACAAAATCAACATTGTAACTTTTTGCTTCTTCTTGAAACTCCATAAACTCTTCTCGTAGAGCTGTTGCCGTAGCCGTGTCACGTTGTTGCGCAGCACTGCGCATATCACGTGTCATTGAACTGTGTCTTTCCTGTAGTTTTCTGGACTCGTCAAGAAAGTTCATGAATAGGTCGTTTTGAAGCGTACCTTTCAATTTGGCATGGTTTAAACTATCTTTTTGAAATTTTAGGCTGATCTCTCCATTTTCTAAGAAAAAGGGAATAAGTTGTTGTCCAGATTCAATAGCGATATAATGGAGTTTAGGTTCTACCTGTGTTCCAGTGAAGGTAAAGTTGCCATTTTCAACCTTTGTAGTGTCAATCTCTATATATCTGTTTAGGGAGTCAATGGTTTTTAGAAAAACCTGTGTGCCATTCTCCAAATCACCTCTAACGGTTCCATTTATGGTAAACCCTTCAGATTTGGAATTACACGATGCTAAAAACAACACCCCTAAAACGACTACAAATATTTTTTTCATTGTTAATTATTTAAGTCGCTAAGATATTCATTACTTATGGCATATAAAAACCCTTTGCATTCAATGATTGAATACAAAGGGTTTTCAAAGAGGTTGAGTTTTGTTTTAGAACTGGTAACGTATACCTAGGGCAATGTCAAAGTCAAACCCATTATCGAATCCATCATAACCCAATAAACCAATTTCTGGTCTAAAATCCAGAGAAAGCAACAAAGGAATATCAAAATCATATTCAACCCCTATGTCCCCAGCGGCAAAAACAAACAGTCCGTCGTCATTGTCTCCATTTGGAGTGGTTGCAAAATCTACACTTCCCAGTCCGCCACCAACGCCATAATACCAATTAAAATTTCCATCCAATTGGTGAACCCATTGGTAGACCCCTGCAAGTTTAAAAGCATCAAAATTCCGGCTATCCCGCCATCCAAGGTTAAATTCTGCACGGTTATATCGGCCAATGGATTTTTGATAAGAAATTTCGGCTCCAAAACCGTCACTATCACCCAATCTAAGCCCTAGTGCATGTTCTGAAATATCCTGTCCGGTCATTGCAATTGTTGTGAACAAAAAAACAACACTAAATAATGTGGTAATCCTCATAAGTTTCTCGTTTAGTTAAAAATTAAAGATAGCTTTGCAAAGCTTCTTGATCATAAACTATTTTGACGACCAAAAATTGTTCCATTGTGGATAAATCTCTTTTAAAAAACCTTTCCAAAGAACTACAAGGTGAAGTATTGGCAGATGATTTAAGTAAGGCACTTTATGCCACAGATGCATCTGTATACCGTAAGACACCAACCGCTGTTACTTACCCTAAAAATAAGGAGGATATCAAGATTTTGGTAGCTTTTGCCAATAAAAATGGAGTAGGATTGATTCCCAGAACTGCTGGAACTTCTTTGGCCGGGCAATGTGTTGGTGATGGCATTGTAGTAGATGTCTCCAAACATTTTACAGAGATTTTGGAGTTGGATGAAAAGAGGAAGCAAGTTAAGGTACAACCCGGTGTGGTCAGGGATGAGCTCAATCAGCATTTAAAACCTTTTGGTCTTTTCTTTGGGCCAAATACATCTACTTCCAACCGGTGTATGATTGGGGGAATGGTAGGTAATAATTCTTCAGGAACCACTTCTATTCAATATGGAGTTACGAGGGACAAGGTTGTTGCAATGAATTGTATTCTTTCTGATGGTAGTGAAGCTTATTTTTGTGATTTGGACAAAGAAGCATTTCAATCCAAAAAATCGCAAAACTCATTGGAGGGGAAAATCTATTCCACTTTGGAAAAAGAGCTTTCCAATGAAGAAAACATTAAAAATATTGAAGAAGAATTTCCAAAGGCAAGCATTCATAGAAGAAATACTGGATATGCTGTTGACGAACTTTTGAAAAACAAAGTTATTGGTGATTCTGATAATGATTTCAACCTGTGTGAACTTCTTTCGGGAAGTGAAGGCACCTTGGCATTTACCACGGAAATTACTTTACAATTAGATGACCTTCCACCTCCGTTGTCTGCAATGGTGGCCACACATTATAAAACCTTGGAAGATTGTTTAAGTGATGTAGCTCCCGTTATGAAGCATAGCTTACATACATGTGAGATGATGGACAAGGTGATTTTAGACTGTACAAAAAATAATAGGGCACAATTGGCCAATAGGTTTTTTGTTGACGGGGATCCTGCCGGAATTTTGATGCTGGAAGTAAAAGCCCATACGGAAGAAGAACTTGAAAAACAATTGACCGAATTACTCAATACCATTAAAACATCTGGTTTAAGCTATGCAAACCCCGTTTTAAAAGGAAATGATATCAATAAGGCCATTGAACTACGAAAAGCAGGACTGGGGCTGTTGGGAAATATGGTAGGGGACCGAAAAGCAGTGGCCTGTATTGAGGATACAGCTGTTGCTTTAGAAGATTTGAAGGATTTTATCCTTGAATTCTCCCAAATCATGAAAGGATATGATCAAGAAGCCGTGTATTATGCCCATGCCGGGGCAGGGGAGTTGCACCTGAGACCTATCCTTAACTTGAAAAAATCTTCAGACGTTGCTCTATTCCGCGCAATCACAACTGATGTAGCTAAACTGACCAAAAAATACAAAGGAAGTTTTAGTGGAGAACATGGAGATGGTATTGTAAGGGCAGAATTTATCCCATTAATGATTGGTGAAGCTAATTATGAGCTGCTAAAGCGGGTAAAAACTTTATTTGACCCCAACAATATTTTTAATCCAGGAAAAATTGTGGATGCATTTCCAATGGATGAATCCTTACGTTATGAAGTGGATAGGGAAGAACCAGAAGTAAAAACCTTGATGGATTTTTCGGATAGCGAAGGAATCCTAAAAGCAGCTGAAAAATGTAATGGTAGTGGAGATTGTAGAAAAAGCCATAACATGTCTGGTGGCATGTGCCCAAGCTACCATGCTACCAAAAATGAAAAGGATACTACACGAGGAAGGGCCAATGCTCTTCGGGAATTTTTGACTAATTCAGAAAAACCCAACCGTTTTGACCAAAAAGAATTAAAAGAGGTCTTTGATCTTTGCTTAAGCTGTAAAGCCTGTGCAAGTGAGTGCCCCAGTAATGTAGATGTAGCTGCGTTAAAAGCAGAGTTCTTATATCAATTCCAAGAATCGAACGGGTATTCCTTGCGAAGTAAACTATTTGCTTATAATACAAAGTTCAATAAGCTGGGGAGCCAGGTTTCCGGACTCACCAATGCTGTCTACAAATCCAAAGTTCTTGGTGGGTGGCTTAAATCAGCATCTGGTATTGCTAAAGAGCGTAGCTTTCCTAAAGTTCACAAGTTTGATTTTGGAAAACATCTTAAGGCAATACAGCCGAAATCCAAAGCTTCAGCTGGACGGGTTGTTTTATATATTGATGAGTTCACCCAGTACTTAGATATTGAAGTGGGCAAAGATGCCATTGAATTGCTCAATATATTAGGGTATGATGTACAACTGTTTTATGCCGAAAGTGGACGAACTTTTATCTCCAAAGGTTATTTGAAACAGGCAAAGAAGCTTGTTGCAGAGAATATTTTCAAATTGGAAGGAATCTTGGAGCAGGATATTCCTATAGTGGGGCTTGAGCCTTCCGCGATTCTATCTTTTAGGGATGAGTACAAAAGACTTTCTTCCAATACAGAAAAAGTGGACCAGTTGGCTTCTAAATCATTATTGATTGAAGAATTTTTGGCCTCTGAAATTGAAAAAGGGCATATCGGTTCAGAAAGCTTTACGCAAGAGGAAAAAGAGGTGAAAATCCATAACCATTGTCATCAAAAAGCATTGTCCAATCAAAAAGTAACTTTTGACATATTGAATCTTCCCAAAAACTACAAAGTTACCATAATCCCTTCGGGATGTTGCGGTATGGCTGGTTCCTTCGGATATGAAAAAGAACATTACAGCACTAGTATGCAGGTTGGGGAACTCAAATTGTTCCCAACGGTACGGAAAAGTTCTACAGATACGATAATTTCAGCAAACGGAACAAGTTGCCGACATCAAATTAAGGATGGTACGGATAGGAATGCGCAGCATCCTGTTTCAATTTTGCGCCAGGCCTTGATTGTCTAAATCTTTTTCCTCAACTTCAATAAGTTTTGTGTGCTCTTCAATAATATCTTCCGTTTCAGGTTCAAGGTTGACATCAGTTATTGAGGCAATCAAATCGTTCATATCCATTTCCTTTAAATCTTCATCAACAAAGAAAGGAGATAGCCGGTCATGGTTATAATGGTATATTTTCCAACGTTTGAAAGAATATTCAAGAGCAGTTAAATTTTCCACCCAATCCCCGGAATTCAAATAGACGCAATTTCCATTTTTGTTTTCGTAGCGTTCTTTTTTAGGTTGATGGATATGTCCACAGATTACATAATCATACCCGTTTTCAATAGCAAGGTCCGCTGCCGTCTTTTCAAAATCATTAATGTATTTTAAAGCACTTTTAACGCCGTTCTTTATGCGTTTTGAAAGTGAATAGCGTTCACGCCCCATTTTGGACAGGCACCAATTAAAAAAACTGTTCATTAAAATTAGGAGGTCATAACCATAACCTCCAAGTTTGGCCAACCATTTTGCGTTTTGTATAGAAACATCGAACACATCTCCATGAAAAATCCATGCTTTTTTACCGTCAAGATTTAATACAAGCTTATCAACAATTTTGAGATTTCCCATTGAAGTATCACTAAACTTACGAAGCATTTCGTCTTGATTTCCAGTAACATATAAAACTTCGGTTCCTTTTGATGCCATGCCAATTATCTTTTTGAGCACCTTTAGGTGGGAAGAAGGGAAATACCGTTTGCTAAATTGCCAAATATCTATAATGTCGCCGTTTAGTATCAATTTCTTAGGCTGAATACTGTTGAGGTAGGCAATAAGTTCGTCGGCATGGCAACCATAGGTTCCAAGATGTACATCAGAGATTACTGCCAGTTCAATCTTCCTTTTTTTCAATGTGTTAGGTTTGAAAACAAATTAACTCTGTAAGAATAAACTTAACATGAAATTCAAATCATTAATTTTTGAGCATATCGTTAAAAAAACATCAATTGGTTTTGCCATATGTTATATAAACCTTAACTGGCCTGCTGGTTTTTGAAAACGATTAATAACTTCTACCTTTGGGGCTTATTGAATTTTTACTACATGGCAGGAAATACTTTTGGACAACTTTTTAAGCTTTTATCTTTTGGAGAATCACATGGTAGGGCATTGGGAGGAGTAATAGATGGCTGCCCGGCCGGATTGGAACTGGACCTAGATCAGATTCAAACGGAACTAAACCGCAGAAAACCTGGGCAATCTGCTATTGTTACCCAACGCAAAGAACCAGATACCGTTGAGTTTTATTCCGGTATTTTTGAAGGAAAAACAACAGGCACTCCAATTGGATTTGCAATTCATAACACCAATCAAAAGTCAAAAGATTATTCCCATATTAAGGATTCATATAGGCCATCACATGCCGATTATGTGTATGATAAAAAATACGGTTTTAGAGATTATAGGGGAGGTGGTAGAAGTTCTGCTCGGGAAACCGCAAGTAGAGTAGTTGCAGGTGCCATTGCAAAACAATTTTTGGGCAAAATAAAAATCAATGCCTTTGTGTCACAGGTTGGTGATATGAAATTGGAAAAGAAGTATCAAGACCTTGATTTTACAAAAATAGAATCCAATCCAGTGCGCTGCCCAGATATGGAAACGGCCGGTAAAATGGAAGCCTATATCAAATCCATCAAGAAAGAAGGGGATACCATAGGTGGTGTGATTACTTGCGTTATCCAAAATGTACCTATTGGTCTTGGAGAACCTGTTTTTGATAAACTGCATGCCGATTTGGGCAAAGCTATGCTGTCTATCAATGCTGTTAAAGGTTTTGAATATGGAAGTGGTTTTGAAGGAGTTAAAATGAAAGGAAGTGAGCACAATGATGCTTACAACAATGATGGGACCACCACAACCAATCGCAGTGGAGGGATTCAAGGAGGAATCAGTAATGGGATGGATATCTATTTCAATGTAGCTTTTAAACCCGTAGCAACTGTGTTGCAAGCTTACGAGACCATTAATAAAGAAGGAGAAAAAGTTGCCGCGCAAGGCAAGGGAAGACATGACCCCTGCGTGGTTCCCAGAGCCGTTCCCATAGTTGAGGCGATGGCAGCATTGGTACTTGCCGACCATACCATTTTGGCACGTTCCAATAAAATCTAAGGGTTGAATAGGGTATTTTCCTATCAAAATAGTATCTTACTTTCCTAAATAACTGCACATGCGTAAACTTGAATTGCATTGGAAGATTCTGATAGGAATGCTTCTTGGACTAATCTTTGGATTTGTAATGACTGGGATCGATGGAGGTGCTTCTTTTGTTTCTAACTGGATAAAACCATTGGGCACCATTTTTGTCAAATTACTCAAACTGATTGCTATTCCCCTTATTCTGGCCTCTTTAATTAAAGGTATTTCAGACTTAAAGGACATTTCCAAATTTCGAAATATTGGTTTACGTACAATAGGTATATATATGTGTACTACGGTAGTGGCTATCGTTATTGGCTTACTTTTGGTCAATGCAATACAGCCAGGGGATGGGATTTCGGAAGAAACTATAAACAAACTAACAGAAACTTACGCTACGGATAGCGAAGTAACCTCAAAACTGGAAACAGCTGCTCAACAGAAATCGGCAGGCCCGCTTCAATTTTTGGAAGATATGGTACCTGATAATGCCGTAGCGGCAATGAGCAACAATAAATTGATGTTACAAGTGATATTCTTCACCATTTTTTTGGGAATATCATTATTATTGGTTGGCGAAGAAAGGGCTAAGCCTCTTAAGGACTTTTTTGATTCCTTAAACGATGTTGTACTAAAGATGGTAGACCTTATTATGTTGGTTGCTCCCTATGCTGTTTTCGCGCTTTTGGCAAGTGTGGTAGTTTCATCGGGAGATCCAGAATTACTGATTGCCTTATTAAAATATTCTGGGGTAGTAGTTTTAGGGCTGCTGCTAATGGTAGTGTTCTATTGTATTTTGGTAACTGTTTTTACCAAAAAGAATCCTTTATGGTTTCTTAAAGAAATGAGTCCAGCACAATTGTTAGCCTTTTCTACAAGCTCCAGTGCAGCAACACTACCAGTAACCATGGAGAGGGTAGAGGAACATATAGGAGTGGACAAAGAAGTATCAAGTTTTGTATTGCCAGTTGGTGCCACCATTAATATGGATGGTACAAGTTTATATCAAGGCGTGGCAGCTGTTTTTATAGCACAGGCATTAGCATTTGATTTGCCTCTTTCTGCGCAGTTGACCATTGTTCTGACTGCTCTTTTGGCATCAATAGGTACTGCAGCTGTTCCTGGTGCCGGTATGGTTATGTTGGTTATTGTATTGGAGTCTGTAGGTTTTCCTCCTGAGAAATTTGCTATAGGATTGGCATTGATTTTTGCTGTGGATCGACCTTTGGATATGTTCCGTACTGTAGTAAATATCACAGGTGATGCAACAGTATCAATGCTAGTGGCAAAATCTGCTGGTAAACTAGGGAAACCTAATGTAAAAGAATGGGACGACCATTTGGACGAAGTTAGATAAGCAACTAAAAAGTATACGTTATGAACATCTGTTTTTTAATGTACCCTTGGGAAGAAATCCAACCCGAAAATGACACCAGTCTAGCATTGATTCACGAGTGCGTTAAACGAAATCACGGTGTTGCGTTGTGCACCCCTGCAAATTTGACTATCAGGAACAGTGTTACAAGTGCCTTTTGTACAGTGATCAATAGGATGGACAAGGTTTCCAGTAGCCTTAAAACTTTCTACAAACAAGCTTCCTTACGCGAAGAAATGCTGCCATTGGCCGGCTTTGATGTGATTTTTATGCGGGCCAATCCACCATTAGACCCTATAATGCTCAATTTTTTGGATTCGGTTAAGGACGATGTATTTATAGTGAATTCCCTTCAAGGGCTTCGCGAAGCTAATAACAAATTGTACACTGCTGCCTTTGGGGATAGCCATAGCAATATTATTCCAGTTACTCATGTTTCTAAGAACAAAAGGTACTTGGTACAACAGATCAAAGAATCACAGGCAGACAAAATGATTTTAAAGCCACTTAATGGTTTTGGGGGCTCTGGGGTTATTCTTATTGAAAAATCAGCTATGTCCAATATTAAATCGTTGTTGGATTTTTATGTGACCAATGCAGATGGTTCTTCCAATTATGTCATTCTTCAGGAATACATTGAAGGTGCCGATCAGGGCGATGTCAGGATTTTGTTACTGAATGGGGAACCTATTGGTGCCATGCGAAGGATTCCTGGATCAGATGATCATCGTTCTAATGTATCAGCGGGTGGATCTGTGGCAAAGCATTCATTGACCAAGGAAGAAAAAGCCCTTTGCAAGCAAATTGGACCAAAATTGGTAAAAGACGGACTGTATTTTGTTGGTATTGACGTGATCGGGGGTAAGTTGGTTGAGGTCAATGTAATGTCACCGGGAGGGATTACCTATATCAATAAAGTATATAAGACAAAAGCCCAATGTAAGGTAATAGACTTTATTGAAAGTAAGGTGATGGACAAGTTGAAGGCCTTTGATAGAAGGTCCAGATTACGAAGTGAAGTGGAAAATGCGTAAATGTAGCATTGATGACATAATTGGGTTGATAGAAAAGGAAGCCTGTTTTGAAGTCGTTTCTGAGGATTATTCCTTTACGCTGAAGATTGAAGATTATGTTCCATTTGTTTGTGGGGCTGTGCATGATGGACATCAGTTCAGAAAATCACTTTGGGACAATTGCCTGCATACAGAATATGAAAGATGGTATGAAGAAGATCCTTGTACCAGACAAATGGTTCAAAGTTTACCCATAGTAATTGCTGGATGCGATAGTCGGTTTGAGTATGACTTGAATCGACCACCGGAAACTGCGATTTTTGATACCGCTTGGGGAAAGCAGCTTTGGAAAAATCCATTACCTGAAACTGAAAAGCAGCACAGTCTCAAAAAGCATTCGAATTTTTTTCGTGTAGTGCAGGCATTGATTTCCAAATTGGAATCCAAGTTTCAAAACGTAATTGTATTTGATATGCATAGTTACAATTGGAAACGATGGGATAGGGAAGTGCCTGTTTGGAATCTTGGGACCACCAATATTGATAACAATAAATATGGTAGTTTGGTGGAAAACTGGAGAAGTAAATTAGGGACTATACAATTACCTCACAGTATTACATCCACGGCAAAAATCAATGATACTTTTTATGGAAAAGGCTATTTTTTGAAGTTTATCACCCAAAATTTTAAGAACACTTTGGTTTTGGCAACAGAAATCTCTAAAATATACTGTGATGAACTATCAGGAATCATATTTCCGGAAGTAATTCGTTCTGTAGAAAACCAATTGAAGGTCTTGATTCCCGAAATGGTAAAAGAATTTGAAGAAGCTATGGCATGATGGGCACAAAGGAAATACAGGATTTGGAAAAGGAGCATGGCAATGTTTTTGAAATAGATGCCAACCTTGACCGATTGGTGGGGCGGATAGAATTGCTTAAATATGTGAATCCCTTAAATATAGAAAAGGAGAAACAGCGTTTTTTTGCTTCGAAATTTACCATTGAACCAGAATTTAAATACCCTAAGCTAAAGTTTGACCCTTATAAACTGCATAGACTGTTCTTTTCGCAAAGGTTGGAACGAATAACTGATGACCGGATTCGACGGTTATATCAAGAAGTGATCTATCACTATTCCAATATGATTCAGTGCATAGAGACCATTGGAAAGGGTAAAAAATTTTACTACAATTCCTTACGTGTTTATGGAACACCTACGGAACGGGATGTGCAAAATGCAAGATTTATTCTGCATTTTGATGACGAACCGGTTTCTTCGGATATGGAAAAAGTACTCCCTCCGGATGAGGCGGGCAATTATTTTGCAAACTTCTCCGAACAGTATAGTTTTCCATTGAATATCCGGTTTTCAAAGAATATGGCTGCCGAGGCTATGGTGAGCAATAGCGAACGGGCTTTATTGATCAAAAAAAACATCAAATTCAGTAAAAATCAGTTATTGACCTTGGCCAACCATGAGATCGGAGTCCATTTGGTCACTACGTATAATGGATTGCTACAACCACTCAAGATTTTCTCTAACGGATTACCCAAAAATGTGGAGACCCAAGAAGGTTTGGCCGTTTTTAGTGAATATATGGGAGGTGCCCTTACTCTGAAAAGATTAAAAGAATTGGCCTATCGTGTTCTGGCATCTGACAGTTTGATCAAAGGCTATTCGTTTGCAGATACGTTTGACCTGATTCACGGGCAATACAAATTAGATAAACACGAAGCCTTTGGAATCACGTTACGTGCACACCGAGGGGGTGGATTCACCAAGGACCGACTATATTTGAGTGGACTACGTAAAATTTACAAACGTTATCAAAGAGAAGAAGACTTGGATATCTTATTGAGCGGTAAAGTTGCCTTAGATGATGAAGATGTCATCCGATATCTAAAAACCTTAGGGCTTGCCCAGCCAATTACGCATAAAGGACTTTCATTTGAACAAAAATTGAATACCAATCAGACGTTGGATTTTATTTTGAACAATCTAAAGTAAGAACCAATTAAAATAAATCAAGTGAAGACCTCAATACCAAGGTTGAGATTCATCACTTGATTCATGATTGTGTTGAAAATATTATAGTGAAATGTATTTTCCCCTTGGATATTTCACCTGAAAAGAGAAGCTTTCTTTTTTGCTTTTCTGGCTAGCTAACTCCAACTCCCAACTTAAAAAACCGGTTTTTTTATCGTAACTGGCTGTTTTTGTATCAATATCATCCACTTTAATTTCTTTGTTTTGAGAAATTGGGATTCTATCCATCAGTTTCAAGCTGATTGCTAAACTTTTATTGTTTTTCACTTCCAGATCATAGATTCTATCTAAAATTCGATTGCTTCCTGTGAAGGATTTGCTTTTGAAATTTCGCTGTTGCTTGCGACTAACGGTGATATTGGGATCAATACCCAATGAAAGGGTCATTTCCTTTTTTACCGTAAAAGGATCAATATTGGTTTTTCCGGCATACCCGCCCTCATAATAAACATTTGCCTCACCGGGGAGCAGTTGTAATTTTTCCCAATCTTTCAATTTGGCAGTTAGAAACACATTTTCATTGACAATGGGAGCAGCAAAATATTCATACTCCGCAGGCAATTGAAAAGTATTGATCTGGATGGCGGTGATATCTCCATCAGAAACTATGGAATAAGGCTTTTTAATAACAAACTTGGTATTGGTCAGGTCGTCTTGCATGGTACTTTTTTTGGTGGTGATGACCACAATTCCGCTGGCACCACGATTTCCATAAATGACAGTAGCTTCTTGTCCTTTCAATACTTCCACACTTTGAATTTCACTTTCATCAAGATCACCTTCGGTAAATCCATCCATAGGAATACCGTCTATAATATAGAGTGGTTGACTCCTTGGGTTGCTATTATATCCTCTAATAGAAACCCCAGCTGCTTTCCCTTGCAAAGCTTGTTCCATGGAAACCGAACCAACAGAACCAGTTAATGACCTTTTTGTTTGTGAACCATATCCTACCACTACCACTTCATCTAGGGCTTGCACATCTTCCTCCATTTGCACATTGATAATGGAAGAATAAATCGGAACTTCTTGACTCACCATTCCTAAATAGGAAATGGACAGTTCTTCTCCAGAAGTAACATCTAAAACAAAATTTCCATCAAAATCGGTCTGAGCACCTTGTGTTGTGCCCTTTACAACAACATTCACTCCAGGCAGTGGAGTGCCAGACTCATCAACAACGTTTCCGCTTATCTGCCTAACCATGGGGTTATAGGTATATCCTTTCTTCTTGGGAGTGTTTCTATTTCGTTTGGCATATCTGCTTACAAAGTTCAGGTATTTGGTGCCCAAATTTGGTTTGCTCACATTTATGTTTGGATTTCCAGTAGATAGGGTCACTTTTACATTATCCCAATCTTTTCCTGTTTTTTGGTACACATGGGCTTTATAAGCTAGATCTATGGGAGCATTGAGTTTTTTGGACTTGATGTCATAATTAGGAATCCATCCAGCATCTCTGACCAAGTACGAAATGGATAGATTGAGGTTTGCTGCAATGGGAGCATCAAATGTAATTGTGAGTTCGCCCTGTTCTTCTTCAGGAGCATTGTTAACTTCTGCCAGTTGTTTCTGTAGCTTACTAATTTCCAGTTTAAACTTGTTTATTTCCAAATTGGTTTTAAAAATCTCATTTTTTATCGCCGTTATGCGCTCACGATAGTAAGTGCTTATCTGTTTTACCCGTTCTAGGTCCAACATTTGGTTATCCGCACTTACCAATCTATTTGTGGTTATCACTTTTTCCTCTTCCTCCAGACCAACTATCGTATTTTTTAACATGGTCGTTTTATGCTGAATTTTAAGGATTTGATCTTCCCATTCCTTTACCTGTGGACTACTTTCTGCTTTTTCCAGGTAATTCAAATCATAGGACATGGATAAAATGGAAACTGATTGCAGTCCAGAAATCTGGATACTACTTTCTTCAATTTTTGGGGAGAGTCCCGTGAAAATAAGTTCATTTTTACCTTCTTTGAGTTGACATTGAGCTTTTCGATAGATTTGTGCGCCACTTAAATAGACAGTAACATCTTTAATCTTGGAAGGAATCTTTTTATCATTTGCCAGTACTAAAAGTGGGCAAAGAACAAATAGGAATAATAGCTTTTTCATGACTGTTGGATTTAAAGTTTGGGGTGAACTTAAATACAACCATCAACCTACGGAATCATAAATGTGCAAGCACAGCCAATTGTTGGGTATAACCATATTCTGAATGAGTGGGAGGGAAGTAGTATCACTTTCAGAATGTTTGCCAGTAGAAACACAAAATGAAAGATATAAATATCAACCTGAGCAAAAGCTAAGGACTTTACGTGTCACCTATTTTTCAATGAGCTGAAAATCCTTTTTCTCCAACTCAATACCGTTGATGATTAGCGATACTTGATGATGTCCCACATGAAACTTTCGTGTAGTAATAATTTTAAAGGGTTGTTTACGTAAGATTTCTGTTGATGAGCCACCTGCATATTCCTTCTCACTGATCTTGAACACTTTTTTGGATAATGTACCATTTGCTTTTTGATAATAAAGGCCATATTCCAGTCGGATTTTGGTACTATTGCCATTAGCATTCTTAAGAACAAAGGAAAATTTCAAATCCCCGCCAATAGAGACAGTTGGAGTTTGGATTTCGAATTTTTTAATGTTGATGTTACCCACCTTTCCAAAACCAAACAAACGCATCACCTGTGGTATACCTTGTTTTAGTAAGGTACGGCAGGCATGCTTAACCACCCAATCCAATTCTTTGCTTTTCCCTTTCCATTTTTTGGCCAACCGAATGACAATGTCTGGATTGTCCTTGGAAATATCGTTTAGGTTGTTGGCGACACTGCGTCTTACAGATTCGGATGTATCCGATTTCAATCTCTCGAGAATGGGCAGTATGGGAGCGGGGTCTTTTTTTAAATGGGGTAGAGCCATGGCCCAAGGCAACCGTGGTCTGCATCCTTCGGATGCAAGCCGCCTAACCATCGGGTGTTCATGATGTGACCAATCTATCATTTGTTGTATCATCTTTTTTGGATAATCAATAATAAAAGGTCTTACCGCAAACTCACAACTAACAAACTTGGTAATCTCCTCAAATGCATTGATGGAAATATTGTAATCATCAGTTCCATAAACTTCCACAAAGTCGGGTAGGAAAATGAACTCCAGATTATCCGACCTAAAATCATTTTGCTTTAAAATGGGAATGAGCTTAAGCAGCATCTCAACATTGCACTCAAAATCGTTTGTTAAATGATCGTTGAGAATATGGGTAATATGCCGCATCCGTTGCTTTAACTCCTTATTATCCCATTCGTCATTATAGATTTCCTTTAAAAATGAATTAGTATCAAACTTGGGAAATACTTCTTCCATGCATACGGTAAACCGACTAAAAAAGGTTGGGTTATAGATGTTTTTGAATAGTTCTGCCATTGATCTTGATGATTTTGGGGCAAAATTAACGGTGAGTAGTGACAACCCTATGTCAGTGGGGTAAAGAAATTTTTAAGCAAGCAACGGGTCGGACGCGATCTAGACCTATTAAAATTAACTTCTATTACCAATCAACTGCACTTCGACTCGGATCAGTACAAGCAGCTCGAAGTGACATGGTGTTTTACAAAAACTACTATGACTTAAAATTTGTACTGCTGGGCAGCTCAAAGCCTTCGAGGTCAAAATATGAAATAGCTGCCAATAGATGATCAAAAACATCAGCCATAATATATTCATAGTTGGCCCAACGCTTATCATTGCTAAAAGCATAAACCTCCATAGGAATACCTTGAGGAGTTGGATCTAGATGGCGAACCATAATGGTCATTTCTTTGTTCACTCCGGAATGGTTGTTAAGGTATGCGTCTATATACTTTCTGAAAATGCCAAGATTGGTCAGGTTTCTGCCGTTGATGAGCATTGATTTGTCAATATTGTGCTCAGTATTATACTTGTCAATATCAGTACTTCGGGTTTTTAGGTATTCGGTTATCAATTGGATTTTTTGAAGAGATTCCACATCACTTTTATCTAGAAAACGAACACTTTCCTGTTTAATCAATAATGCCCTTTTAATTCGCCTGCCATCAGAATTGGTCATGCCACGCCAGTTTTTAAAGGAATCCGAAATAAGGGCATACGTTGGAATGGTAGTAATGGTCTTATCAAAATTCTGGACTTTTACCGTAGCCAGATTTATTTCTATGACGTCACCATCTGCTCCGTATTTTTCAAAAGTGATCCAATCCCCAATGCGGACCATGTCGTTAATAGAGACTTGAATACTGGCCACAAAACCCATAATAGTATCTCTGAACACCAAAATGATTACGGCCGATGCAGTACCTAAGGCAGTAAAAAATTTCCATAATTCCACACCTGTGATTACCGAAATTGCAAAGAATAACCCAAGGGCCCATGCAAAAATCATGAATACTTGGATGTAGCTATCAATTGGTTTATCCTTTAAAATTGGAAGGGTTTTGAGAAAGTCCTTAATAGTATGGAGAAGGCTTCTAACAATCCATAAAAAAAGAAAAATACCAATGACTTCAATTGTTTTCAACAAAAAGGGGCCTGCTACTGGAAAATCACGAAAAACAAATGGAATGGCCTTATAAAACAGGACCAAGGGAACAACGTGCGCAATGTTGCGTGGTGCCCTGTTTTTAACAAGAAGGTCATCAAAATGAGTTTTGGAATTTATGGACAGTCGTGTAAACAACCCAACCAATATTTTTCTTAGAATAAAATCAATCAAAAACAGTACAACAACAAGTCCAATCAATAGAATGGTAAGATTGATATATGAGGCCCACTCTGCAGATAGCCCTGAATCTATTAAATAATCATAAATTTTGTGTGATAGTTTTTCCATACGTTTTATGAATCTAAAAACTTGGCCTGTAGCTCAGGCGTTGGGATCATACAAGCATCTTTTCTGCCAAACCATTTGTATCTGTTGCGGGCTATTAAGTCATAAATAGTATCTCTAAACGATTTTGGTATCCAAGAAAAAATAGCCAACACATTCCAGAACCCTCCAAACCCTTTTCCTATCTGCAAAGCAGCATCCGATTTGGTAAAATAGGCAACCCCAGGTTCTATAAAAATAATGGAATCCACTTTGGATGTGTCAATGGCCCGTTCTGTAATCAATTGCTTTCCAATTTCACTTTGCAGGGCCGCATAGCGAAACATATCTTGCTTATCTCGTTTAATAACAAATTGAACAGCTCCGTTGCATAGGTTACAGACCCCATCAAAAAGGATTATTTTTTTGTCGATTTCCACATTGCAAAGATACGGAGCTCCTAGATGAAAGCCTAGTTAGTGGGAGGGGAGGTTTATAGTTGGCTATGAAATTTTTAATGGGCAATTGGATTAAAAGACGCTTTACTTTGTAAAATCATCTACTTCCCTAAATATTTCTACAGAGATTCGCTCCCCTATATCATGCATGGATTGCATTTGGCTGGGTTTATTATCTTGCCAAAATTTTTCCCAGTCAGCAAGGGAATCCCATTTGGCGATGGTCTTTATGTCTGAAGCATCTGTTTCACTTTGCAACATAAAACTACCTCTGGCACCTTTAACCGTTTCATGGATACTATTGGTGGTTTTTTTCCAGGTCTGAATAAAAAGCTCTCGTTTTTCTGGAGCCACCTTCCAACTATATATTATCCGTATCATTTATTGTTTTTTATGCACCACAAGATAGAACCTTACCATAGTAAGGGCAATTATTTTTTAAAGCGTTGACGGTTGATTTACAATTTGGTTTCATATTCTTCCAATTTTAGCCATATATCTATAAACTCGTTTATGCCTTCATTGTTGAGTTCGGTATTGACTATCAAAAGTTTTCCGATATTAGTTTCTGTATTAAAAAACATGTGTGTTGCAACTCCGGGGTCTCCACCCGTATGGCCTATTTGTCCTTTAGAGGACATTCCCATAAATATCCCCATATTATATTCGTCGTTATAAACACTTTCATTTCTCTGAGAATAATTTGCAGCTGTTAATTGTGCTTTAAACAATTCCCTGTAACCTTGCCTGCTCAATAATTTGCCATTTCCACTATAACCAGCAATTAATTCGGTTAAATATTTACCTAAATCTGATGATGAAGTGATCAAACCTCCATCTGGATAGTTGATCAATCTATAAAACGCCAATTCAGTTTCTTTGTTTAGATATAGTTTGGAGTGCTGGGAAAAATCCACTTCTGTAAAGGACCAACCTGAATGAGACATTTCTAGCGGCTTAAAAATGTATTTTTTTGTAAATTCAGGAAAAGTATAACCAGTTGCATTTTGTATAATGAAAGCGGCCAATCCGGAAGCAATATTGGAATACTTAAACATAGCCCCTGGTCTTGTTTTTAAAAACGTGCTTTTCTTATACCAATCACCATCTTTGCTCAGCAGGGTTTCTAAGAAAGCACCATGTTCCATTATCTCATCAGGAGAGCGAAAATTACGATTCACTTTCGCTCCTCCATTATTCTTTTCTTTTAGCACATATCCATTCTTCTCATACCTTGAAGGGTCTTCAATACTGGAAGTATGTGTTGCCAGATGCCTTATGGTTATGGTTTGATCTGGAAAATGGGGGTTTTCTATAACATAAGGTAAATATTTATTTATAGGGTCCTCAAGATTTAGTTTGCCAAGTTCTTGCGCTTTTAACAAAGCAATACCAATAAAAGTTTTAGAAATTGACGCTATGTTCTGAATGGTATTCTGCGTATAGGGTTTTTGCACTTTTGCATTAGAAAAACCAAAACCATTGGTGTATAAAATACTGTCTTGATTTACTATGGACACAGAGAACCCGGTTATATGTCCTTGTGAATATATTTGGTTTAACTCTTGGGTAAGGGTTTCTGCTGTGGTTTTGTTTATTTGACCATAGGTTATTGAACAATAGGCCAATAAACCGATTAATATTAAGATTGTTTTCATTTTATTGATTTGATGATTACAACTAGGGTTAAAGATTCTAGATATACAAATCTATCATGCACATTTCGGGTAAATCTTATTTGAAATCAAGAAATCAACTTTTTCTAAAATATTCCTTTTTCACCCTGCTCAAGGTTTCAGGTGTTAGATTAAGGTATTCAGCAATGATACGCTGTGGTACTTCCTCTAAATATCTTTTTGCATTTTCATTGGTGCTCATGAAAAGCTCAAATCGTTTGATGGCATTTTTATTTTGGAGCATGTACGATCTTTTTTCTCTCTCTAAATGTGTCTTTTCCCAAGATTTGGAATAGATATAACAAAAGGCATGATTTTCATGCCTAAGCCTTTCTGCAGCTTCTTTTTCAATAAATAGTATGTCCACATCGGTCAAAGCGGTTTGTACTTCTATTGAAGGGCTTTCTTCCAGATAGCTTTTAAGATTGTTGAAGTACATACCGGATAGGGAAATATCCACTGTAAAAATTTCACCACCAATTATCACGGTTTGGTGAACCATGCCACTCAGCACCATACTCGTTCTGTTTTCTATTTGTCCAAAACTCAATATTTCATCACCTTTCCTATAACTCTCCCTTTTAAAACTCTGCATAAACGTTTTAAAATCTTCTATACTTAAAGGATAAACCTGAGAAAACGAGTTAAAAAGTAAGTCTTCCATTTTTTTTGGTTTTAGAAGGAAAAGGTAAACGATGAGAGACATAGATGCTATTGTTATAGCAACTTTATACCTTTCCTATTTCTGAGGATAAATAAAGTAACTATATATATCAAAACAATTGAAAAGGGTATGGTTACAAACCTATATTCTGGCAAAAGATACCACAATGTTAAAACAGTAACTGTGCGTAAGGCGGCATGAAAAACTCCAACCCAATGCTTTATAATCCATGAAAAAGGGAACCACATTAAACCGGTCAAAATGCCAACGGTCATTGGTAAAGAAGTGTAATCCACTAAAAAGAAAGGAATGGCAATGGCATAGACCAAAACTGCCTGCCCCACGGTAAAAAGAAAAAGTGAGTCAAATTCATTCTTGGGTTTTCTTTTGTCCAGAAAGTTTTCACCTGTAAATTTGGAAAGGAACAACCCTAGGTAGACAATGCTCCCAGTTCCTATAAAAATTGTCCATACGGTTATTCTGTCTGAAAAAAATACTCCAGTAATGCCAATAATGGTCCAAACAATCAACCCGGCTAGGGGAGTGGCCAGGAATTTTTGATTGGAAAACTCAGCACGCTGTTCTTCCAGTGTTCTTTTTGTTAGGTCCAAGGTTATATAATTTATGGTTTAGTCAATGCATAACAATTCCGCAGACACGTAGCCTATTTGCAATTTAAATATAGGATTATTTTTCCCTTGGGATGAGTTCATTTTCCCAATTTCAAAATCATTTTTATGTTTGCTGCAATTTATACATCAGCTTAACATGGCGCTCAATTTCCGGGACAAAATCTTTATATAAGGGACCATATTTTGGTTCCAGCTTGGCTTTGACGGTTAACAGGATTTCCTCAGGTGTGCGACCATTTCCATAATCAGATTGTACCTGCTTCCAAACACTTGATAATAAATCAGCATCCCTTTTTATCGACTCTGGCGTAGTTGCGCTACCATGCCCAGTTAAAACAATAGTGGGTTCTAACTTTGCTATGGCGTAAAGGGTGCTTATTAAGTTTGGAACATTTCCGTGGCCAGTGATCACCGGCATCCAATCGGAACTTAGCACATCTCCGCCAAGCATGATTTTTTCTTTGGGCAGCCACATTAAAACATCACCAGGTGAATGCCCATCATTGGCAAAAATGATTTCAACATCTACTCCTCCAAAATTACGTTTTTGGCCTTGGGTCAATAACAAAGTAGGGTACACAAGCCGGGTTGGACCAATTGTACCATTGGTTACTTTGGAATAAAACTTTACATCTTCCTCTCCGTACTTTTTCATTTCACTTAGCGCTTGTTCACTTGAAATAATTTCAGTTACTGTATCTGCAAACGCCGCATTGCCCAACCAATGATCGGCATGGCTGTGCGAATTCACCACCCAACGTACTGGTAGGTCCGTGACCGTTTTAATGGCGCTTTTAATTCTGTTGCCTATTGCTTCAGAGGAACCGGTATCAAAAAGTAGCACCCCTTTTTTGGTAATAATGAAGTGACTGTTGGAGTTCCAACCTTTATTTTCTGGAGTAGGCAAACCAAAGGAGGGTGAAACAATGCTATAGACATTTTCAGCAATGCGTGTCACCTCAAAATCAGTGTTGGTATTTGCCAAAGTGCTGTTTGTAATCAGCCCAATCAGAAATAGGGTACGTATTATCTTTTTACTATTCATTTATTTTGAATGTTTATTTAGTGCTTGGTAGTGGCAAAGGTAAGGGGCCTTGGGGTAAAAGTCTATTTGGTGAAACAGCAATTTACAAGATACAATCCTTTGGAAGCGAAGAACAATTTTTATTTATCGTTTATTGCTTCAATCGCGCTTTTTGCTGATTGCGCAGCGGTATGCACAGAGACCCAATCCTCTCCATCGGTATAGGCTCCACCGGCAAAGTATAGTTTGTTGCCAATGGGCTTTCCAAGTTCCTGTACCGTTCTCCAATCTGCATGGTCTGTCATGTACCCACCTTTAATAAAGGGTTCGTTGTTCCAGTTTTGGCTAATATGGTTGATGTAACTGGATGTTGCCTTACCCTCATAAATACTATCCAGTTCATTTAAAATGAAGTTTTTCAAATCCTCTCCAGTACGGGAAATATAATCCTGTGCAGGTTTGCCTACCACAAACAACCCTAGGATATTCTTTGTCGTATTTTGCCCTAAAGTGGCATTGTAATAAATTTTCTGGCCATCCGTCTCGGGTTCAATCTGAAATTGGTGTTCATCATCGCCATAAAAATTGGTGGAAAACTCGAAAAAAGCTTTAAACCCTTCCCAAACCACAGTGTTATTGATGGCATTTAATTTACTTTGGGGAAGGTTGGGCGTAAAACGAACATCTCCGTCTTTAAGAATTTGGAGCGGTACTGAAATCACCACTTTGTCTGCTGTGCGTTGTCCGCCCTGGGTGTTGACCAAAACTTGGTCGCCAGAATAATCAATGGATTGTACAACCGTGTTATAAGAGATTTTTTCAGAGACCGAAGGAACAATATAATCTTCAAAAAAATTGAACCAAGAATAATTTACAAATTTCCGGTCAGGGGCATCGGAAACGGTTTCTACGTTTACCTGCACCGAAGGATCGTTAACTATTTCTTTGAAAATGCGGGGGTTGGTTTCCAACCACTCAGCGCCCAGCGGAATGGGAAAATCGGCAAAATCGGTGTTGATACGCATTCTGCCCCCATAAACCGCCGAAGCCTCAAGAATCTCAAAATCAATGCCCTGTTGGTTTAAAAAATAGCCAGCCGATAATCCACCGGCCCCAGCACCAATAATCAAAACTTTTCCTTTAAAGGGTTGGGTTGTATTGTCATCAGTTGTGCATGCCATCAATCCATGTTGTAAGGGTAATCCAATACCAAAAAGGCCACAAATTTTTATAAATTCTTCTCTTTTCATTCTATATGTTCTAAAAATAAGCTGAACCACAAGGTATAACCAGTGGTAGCCATGTATAAATTTTAACGAAAGAGACGGTTTTTATTTTTTTGTTACAGTAAGGTATGATCTTATATAAGCAGGAGACTACTTGCCTTTTTTCCTAATCGCGTTTAGTATTGCTGTACTTGCCCAATAAATATCTTGGTTACTTGTGTAAAAAAGGTATTTCCCATCTTTGGTTACAACAGGGCAGTATTCATAATGTTCCGTGTTTATTTCGTTTCCCATATTGACAGCTTTTGTCCAATTTCCATCAAGGTTCTTAAAGCTGATATACAAATCTCCTCTTCCAAAACCACCGTCCCTTGTGGAACAGAATATTAAATAAGATTCATCTGGAGCCACAAAAACATCCCCTTCATAACCTGTTGTATTTACCGCTGAATCAAGTAACACGGGTTCCTGGAATTCATTATCCACCATCTTGGAGGAGTAGATGTCATGGTCTGTTCGGGTACTGTCTTTTCTGATATGGCCGTTGGAAGCAAAATACATTGTTCCCTCATTGGTGAAAGAAATGTAATATTCATCCCCATCTGTATTAATATTAGAACCTGCGTTAATGGGTTCAGACCATCCACCCTCAATACGCTGCACGTGCCATATGTCAACATCCTTAATGTCTCCTATGCCATCTAAAGCCCTTGTGGATATGAAATATAACCTATCCTCGTCATTGGAAAGAAATGGGTCGTTATAACTGTATTGTTCATGGGAAAGTATGGTTATGGGCTTCGTCCATTGCCCTTCTTTTATTTGAGTATATCGTATTTCGTTTCTACCACCCACATCTACACCAAAATAAAACTCGTTGCCCTTTTTATTGAATACCGAACCAAATTCCTGCTCCTCGGTGGAAATGAAGTTAGGTGCGAACATTTTACCACTTGCCTCTGGTTTCTCCTGTCCCATATATTTCCCTTTCAATTTGAATTTACGGACAAGGTTTTGGTTAGCTCCATGGGAAATCAGCAATTTGGAAATATCATTTGCGACAATCCGTTGTGAAATTTCCAAGGGGGTGCTCCCTCTTTTGTTCTTGAGGTTTACGTCAACTCCGCTAGTGATCAATTTTTCTGTAAGCTCTTTATTTGCGTTCAACACTGCAAATTGCAAAAGTGACGCCCCATGGCGAGATTGCCAACCATTGTTAGGTTGTAGTTTGAGCAGACGGTCAACGTATACTTCACTGTTGAATTGAACGGCTACATGCAAGGGTGTTTTCTGTTGATTATCAACTCCATCGATTTGTATTCCTTTTTTAATGAGATAGTCAAACAGTTCTTGTTGTTTACAGGCAACCGCCCAGTGCAATAACGATCGGCCACGGTTATCCTTTACATTAATGGGAGTAGTGGTGAGCATACTGTCCAACCGTTCCAAATTGCCCTTGCAAACCGTTCTATGTATATTTTGTGCCCAAAGACCTGAGCAAAAGACAATACCCATTAGGGTTAGGATCAGTTTTTTCATTTTATCCAAATTTTGAGAACGGGAAGGTTAAAAAAATACAACAACTAAGTAAAGTAAGAGTCCCCAAAACAATATTCCAAGTAATAATGCGAGAATTCCTTGTCTGTTTTTTGTTTTGAATCCTTCACCTGGCCAAAATATTTCTAGATCAGAGAAAAATAGACAAAACGGAATACCTAAGGTTACAAGCAATACCATTTCCAAAGTAGAATAGCGAGAGGAAGCTTTTATTTTACTTACGCGAGATTCGAATTTCCGTTTACTTCGACTCCGATTATTTTGCTTTCCAATAGAAACCCCTCTTTCGATTAGTTCAGATTGTGCTTGATTAAGGGCTTCAGGTTCCCAATCATCCCTATTCTCAATTATTTCGAATAGCTCTTTATCACTTCTTTCTTTTATAGGAGGGTCAAATTCCATTTTAATTTTTTAATAGATAGCAATCACCCTTCAACTGGATATTCTTGCCATCATAAAAGTCAATTTCATTTTTCAATTCTCCAATATGTTGTAATTTTTGGACTGGACATATTTTTATGAAGCGGCCTTTTGAAATTAAATTCCCATTATTACCATCGTATATTGAAATTCTGGTCATATTCCGATGGTTGTTTATCCATTCAATGTCAAACCAAGTTTTGATTCCGTCTTTTTCAACCAAAAATGCAGTTTTTGGAATTCGGTCTGTTCCCTCCAATTCCATTTTGTTTTTCAGTCCACTACAGCTTAATAAAATAAGAAGAATTAATAGTTTTAAAGATAGGCTTACGGTTTTTCTCAAATTGTATGCGATGATTTCGGTTATACTTTTGCGGACTACAAGATACGATTTTGCGAGAGCGAGGGTTAGGACCAGTTTTTTCATTTTATCCATATAGAAAACAACTTGTTTACAAAAACAAAGTATTTTCTTGTATTTGATATACGTATACCACAAGATATAATCTTGCGGCAGCGGGTGGGCAGCAGGGGAATATTATTCATTATTAAAATAAACATTCTTCCCCCTATTGTTTTTAATACTAATATGTCCATTTTTTGCCAGCACACGTGTGCCCCAGCTTGAAACTTTCTGAATTGTGCATCCGACCGAATCGGCTATTTCTCTGGCTGTCATTGCTTCAGATTGTGGTAGCTGAGAAATTAATCCAAGAATTTTAATCTCAACTTCGGCATAGTTGCCCTCGGTAATTGGCATCGCTTGATGTATAATCTCCACTAACTTTTCATCATCTTCAAAACATCGTTTTACCTTAACTTTAACCACATCCTCTTCTGGATATATTCTATCACATTTTGGACATTTATAACTTTTTGACTTAGATTCTAAAAAATAGGGGTCAAACTCGGAGATAACAGAATCAAATACAAATCTGATAGGAGTGTATTCATCTTTTTTGTTAGCATAACGAATACTATGTTCATTGCAAATATCATAGTCAATAGAATATAAATTATAATTACCACCATGTTTTGAAGAAATATTCTCAGATAGAAAGTGAATTAAAAAGTTTTCGCAGAGAACATTCAAATAATCTTTCCTCAAGGGATCTATCATAAAATGGCTTGCGGCCCTGTCGGAATATTTTGCTTTCTCAGCTAGAGCTTTTTTAAGTATTGCATTCCACATATCCATATAAAAACCATACACAAGTTTTTTCTTAATACTGCCAATAAATTGTTTTTGGTATGTTTTTCGCGCACTACTTATTCCATAGTTAATCTCGTTTAACCCAATTTTATTATCTGTTTGGGTAGACTGCGCTTGGATGTAAGCATTTTGTAAAATCATGCCGATTGTTCTGGACACCCCAATAGTTTCTCTTGTTATTCTATAATATGCTTGTGGCAAATCACCTTTAAATACATCCGAAATACTAAGTTCTGGGCAGAATATTTCAATTCTTTTTTCAATAAGGATTTGAACAAAGTCTTGCATCCTTGTCATTGCTGCAATAGCACCACCATATCTTTCTACATATTCATTAAAATCTAATGGTATTGGAAAAATATCTCTGCCTACTATTATTTTCTCTCCAAAATCATATCTATCTGTAATAACACCAACCTTAAAAAACATTCCTATTCTTGAACCAAGGAAGAATTTAAGTAATGAACTGAATTTTATTTGCGATGATTTATTTAAATCAGAATACTCATCAATAAATACAAAAATTGAATCAATTTTAGCTTTACGTTTAATGTCATTTATTTTGTTTAAAAAATCTTGAACATTTAGTCCTCGAAGTTGAGAATAATCTCTTTGCTCATCTATTTCTGATGATTCTGATAGTTTGGTTTCCAAAGAGATATCTTTGATTGATGCTTTTGCTGAAAGTGAGTCGGAAGCAGTTTTTTTTCTACTTTCTTTTATATTAATGTTTCTTTGATTAAACAACTTAACACCTTCTATCAAAACTTTTTCTATATAGTCCAAGTCATCAAGAGCAGGGTTTTCTTTCTTAAATATTAGTAAAAATGATTCATCAAACATAAGAGCAAGTTGTCTTTTTAAGGAATCAATTATCTGTCTTATAAAATGTACCTCGATTAAGCCTAGATCATTTTGAGAATCAAAAAGATCATTGCACGTACTTAAGTCGACAAATATTGGTAAAATCTTAGTATCACCTAAAACACATTCTTTTTCTTTCAGCTTAGGTGCTATGGTTTTTAGGCACTCATAGTAAGATCTTAATAGGTTTGTAGTTTTACCAGTTCCACGTCTACCAGAAATGAAGTTATCCTGTTTTTGAAGTACTCCTTGAAGAATTCCGAAATAGTCAATGTAGTATTCAGAAAGATTGTCTAATTCCTCTATTTTATCAAGTGTTATGTAATCCGCTCGTAGTATAGAATCAAACGCATCTCGCAACTTCTGTTTTTGTTTTCTATCCATAATTAATTTTGTGGCACATAGTTTTAATAGGATTTTACGCTCTTTAGATGACGAAGTTCACTGAAATTTCTTTCATTGTCAAGTTGTGGAACCTTTAGGTTGTAAGAAGTTATTAACAGCTATTCCTTTGGGTTTAGGCATTATGTATATTTACACCGTCAGCACATTTTAGGCTTAACTTATACCATTAACTTATGTTAAATGAAAAAAGCGATAAGCCATGTCTACATTATAGTGTTGACATAGCTTCGGAAGATACACGTGACGTATCAAGAATTTCCCAATTGCTTACCCCAGCACAAGTAGAACTTTTAAATTTTTGCAATCCTGTAGATGCCCCCGATTTGGTAAAGGCCCTAAAATTGGTTCATAATATGGCGCTGTACCATTCAGATGGCCTTATTGATGACCCAGAAAAGGTGGCCCTGTATTGGGTAAAAGGGCTTTGGGAATGTTTGGAGGAAATTAGAGGGTAATAAACCCAAAGCGCGTCAATTCGAGTGAATTTTGCTCATGGAGATGAGCGGAATTTGTATCGAGAATCAAGTTGTGGTCATCATAAAGGTTCTCGATAGTTCTGCTGAGCTTGCCGAAGTACAATTTTTTTTGATTTCGACTGCTCCTTCGACACTTTGGCAATGCTCAGTGCGGGAAAGCTCAGGATGACAGCTCAATCTGACAGAAAATCACTCGAACTGATGTTGGTTTATATCGTTCTCGATACGCTTCGCACTCGAACTGACGTTTGTGTTGCCTTTAGGAAGGTGTTGTGGCACGAAAGAAAATCCAGTAAGTGGGAGGGGAGCCTTATATCCTTGCCAATGTAAAAAGTTGTTCCGTTTGTTTTCGGTTTACGGCTTTTGGGGCCATTTTCATAGCAAAATTCCGAAACGCTATTAAAAACGGGTTGGACAAATGTGCCAATTTTCCCAACCTCCAACTTGTTTTTACCACTTGGTGTGCCTTGTTCATTCTGACCTTTTGAAATTTTTGAAAAGCTTGATTGGGCAGACCATTGGCCAAACATTCGGACAATACGTAGGCATCCTCAATGGCCTGGCAAGCGCCTTGTCCCATGTTTGGGGTTGCGGCATGGGCGGCATCACCCAGTAAGCACACATTGTCCTTATGCCAAATGGCTGTGGGCTTTAGGTCAATGATATCCGAGGTATGTATTTGGTCTTGCTGAGTTGCAGCAATAATATCTTTTACAAGAGGAGTGTAGTTGCTGAAGTAGGTGCCAATTTTAGCGTTGTCGAACTCGTTCATGGATGCTTTTTTGGTTTTTAAGGCGTACCAATACACTTTTTTGGGTGCAATTTGAACAAATCCAAATCGGTCTGCTTTTCCCCAAGCTTCGTTCAGTTCATTTGTATAGGTTTTGGGTAAATCAAAATTTGCGATTCCCCTCCAACACAATTGGTTTGCATTGCGGGTGCTATTGCCAGCGAATAGTTTTTGCCGTACTACCGAGTTCAGTCCATCGGCTCCGATAACCACTTGGGACGATACTTCCTTGCCATCAAAAAAGAGTTGGTATTGCCCATTGTTCTGTATTATGTCGGTCAACTTATGGTTCAAATATATTTTGGTAGACCGGAGTTGGTCTGCCAAAACCTGCTGCAGTTTTCCCCTGTGGATAGCAATGTTCTGGACTTTGTGTTTTTGTTCAAAATAGGCAAGGTCAACTTTGGAAATTGGTTTTAGGTTAGCATTGGTAATATTGATGGAAGAAATGGCATTTCCGCTTTGCTCGATTACTTCCTTAAGCTCAAGCTTACTGTACACCTGCATGGCATTGTTTGCCAGTATAATTCCTGCGCCAATAGGTTTCAATTCGGGGGATTGCTCAAATACCCTAACCTTGAGCCCCTTTTTTTCCAAGGCAATGGCCGTGGTCAATCCTCCTATTCCGGCCCCAATAATATCTATGGTCATGTTAGTTTTGTAGTTGTTTTGCACAACTACAAAGATACGGAGGCTAGGAGGGGAAAAGTAAGTTTTTTCTATGCGATTATCTTTTCAATACATGGTATTTCCATTGGCAGAGCTTTCTGGTATTTGTTGCATGGCATCCCAATGTTCCACAATTTTACCGTTGGCATCAAACCTAAAGAAGTCCATGGTAACATATTCCTCGTTTCCGGGCCATGTTTGATGCGTGTGTAGGGCCACTAAATCCTTTTCCGCCACCGCACGCAAAAACTTTATGGATTTGTTCGGGTATTCATTGAACATTCTTTCAAAATATGCAATAAATGGTTCTTTTCCATCACCAACCAGAGGATTGTGCTGAATGTAGTCGCCCCCAACATATTTTTCCACTGCTTCCCTAGGGTTACCATCGTATGCCATTTGATAAAAACCAACGGCATTCTTTTTGTTTTGTTCTAAATTCATAAAACGATGTTTACAATTTAAATTCAGCCATTAATGGGTAATGGTCCGATAGTTCGTGGGTCTTCTTTTGATTGAGTATTTCAAGTTTTTCACATGTATTCGACAAATTTGGGCTCGCAAAAATATAATCGATGCGCACCCGGTTTGCCACAATGGATTTATCTGTATTGTTGTATTTGCCCGTTAAAGCGGGAGTGGGGAAGGTATGGCCCGCATTGACCAAATCCACTTTGTTCAAAGCCAAATCTACAGCTGGGCATGCCAAAAATTGACCGATTACGGAGTAATCAAAATTTCCGTTCAATAGGTTAGAGTATTTGTTATCACCTTTAGGTCTATACTTTTCGTGTAAGCTGTTGTTCTTTTCCAATGCATAGGCATCAAAAGGAGAGCTGGCATTAAAATCACCTAGGATAATATAGTTGTCCGATTTACTTTCTTGAATGTCCTGTGCAATCATTTTGGCCTCTTTTAGCCTGAATTTGGCATCAGCAGGGGATAGGTGTACCACATAAAAATCAATTCCATAGGTTTCGCAATGTAGTACGCCATGCCAAAAGGAATCTATTTTTCGTTCTTTTAGTTTAATGGGTCTATTAGAGGTAAGGGCTGTTGGATAGCCTTCTGTTTTTAGCAATTGAACGTATTCATGTCCCCATTTTAGGGCATCTTCTTTCAACATTTCCTCAGTATAACCACATAATTCTTGCAGTGCCACCACATCGGGCTTTTTGCTTTTGATCCATTCAATGCATTTTGCTTTTCTTTCTGTGTCCTTTCCCCATTCAAAGCCATTCCAAATATTATAGCTCATTACTTTGAGGGTTTCACTTTTGTCTTCTTCAGTTTGGGCAAGACCACTTAATACCGCTATAAATATGAATAAAATTGAAAGAGTAAGTTTTTTAGTATGAATCATTTTTGGCTAATGGTATATAATTTTTAGTTGGAAGTTTGATCAATGAACTCATCCACATCCTTTTTAAATTTCTGCATGGAGGGGATATGCGTATACATCATGTGTCCAGCTTCATAATATTTCATGATGATGTTCTTTTTTAAATTAGCATCCAATCCCATATGATTAATGGAGTGTTCCACACCATAGAACACTGTGGCCAGATCATAATATCCATTAAGAATCAGAATCTTTAAATCTGGATTTCGTTTCATGGCAGAGGTCATATCAGGTAATGTGGTTACGGCCACTTGCATGTTCCATGCAATATTGCCATTGTGTTTCCAATCCCACTTAAAACCTTTCCTTGTGCTTGCGGTAGTGGTATAGGTTAAATCTTTTCTGACCTTTAGGTCATTGTACAAATAGTCTTTGAAGGCTGAGATGTAAGGAGGGGAAATGGCATCACTTTGTGGGTCCGTAAGGGAGGATTGCGCCAATAAATCTTCATTGACACCGGTAAACCTTGAGTCTAAACGACCCACTGTAAGTCCTTTGTCCTTAAGCAGTTCTTGAAAATATTCCCCATTAGTTACCCTTAAGTCAGCTTTCATGTAAAAATCTTGGCTCAAACCAGAATAGTCTGCCAATTTTTGAGCGATGGATGCCCTTTCTGTGTGGCTCAATTGATCTCCTTTGAGCAGGGCAGGTGCATATTCATTTTCTGTAAATTTTCTGACATCAGCTAAGAACGCTTTAAGGCTTTCTCCTTTGTTTTTCACTTTGTTATGGTACCAGGCCGTTGCTGCATACGTTGGGAAATGAATCAAATATGCTGTGTCGTCTCCAGGGCCGAACAGCAAATGCTGTAGATCAAAAACTGCAGATACCATAATAACACCGTTCATAGCAATTCCCTTGTCCTGTAGATGTTTCACTAATCCTGCGTTTCTGAAAGTGCCATAACTTTCCCCAAGCAAATACTTGGGGGCGTTCATTTTACCTGTTTTTATGATAAACTGTTCTATGAACAGGCCAATACTTCTGATATCTTGGTCAACTCCCCAAAAATCCTCCCATTTGGCATCACCAATGGGCTTGCTAAAACCAACCCCAACAGGGTCTATCATCACCAAATCAGCCTTATCCAAAATGGAATATTGGTTGTTCACCACCTTATAAGGAGCTGGTTTGGTGTAGGCAGGATCATTGATTTCGATGCGCTTGGGCCCCAACACCCCAAAATGCAACCAGAAAGAAGCGGACAAGGGCCCTCCGTTAAAGGCAAAAACAATGGGCCTGTTGGTAGCGTTAGTTTTTCTGTAGTGGGTAAACCCAAATAGGGCGATGGGTTTGTCGTTTTCGTCCCGTAGTTGTACCGTTCCAGTTTCTGTGGCCAAAGAGATGGTCTTTCCATTGATGGTCACGGATTGGGTAGAGCTAAAAATTTCCCCATCGGGGATTTCCTTTTTGGCTGTTTTTTCTTGTGCTAAGCATGGAAATGTAACGAAAGCTAAGACTAGAGCAAAAGCCAATTTTTTCATGAGGTTGGGTTGTTTTGATTTGACCTCAAAATAAGATTAAAAATTGACTTTTAGCGATTTCCTAGAGGCTATTTAGAAAACTGGTCAAATCCATATCCTTGTCCAGCTCCAATTTCTTTTTGAGACGGTATTTGGATTTCAGAATACTGTCCGGGAGCACATTTAGCGTGGCCGCAATCTCCTTGGTGGTCAAGTTCATCCGTAAAAAGGCCGCCAAGCGGATTTCCTTTTCGGAAATATCAGGATAAAGCGTTTTGAGTTTTTGGTCAAAGTCATTATGTACCTCGGAGAAATAGGATTTAAACACTTCCCAATCTTTATCGGAAGCATTCTGTTTTTTAAGCAGCATCACAATACGTCGAAACTCCACTTTGAACTTCTCCGGGGAGTTTTTGAGGTTTTCCAGATTTTCTTTGAGCTCTTGGATAAAGGTGTTTTTCTGCACTAGGTGTAACGTCTGACTGGTTAACTCTTTTTTCTTGTGTTCTATTTCCTGTTTGTAGATTTCTTCTTGTTTTTCGCGAGCAATGCGGTTCTTTTTAATGCGCTGACGATACCCGAAAACGGATAAGCCGAATAAGGCTAGGGCAGAGGCCATACCTCCGGCATAAAGCCCTTTGGTTAGCTTATCCACTTTGGCTTTTTCATTTAAAGTTTTGATTTCTTCTTCCTTCTTTTCAGTTTCGTAGATAGTCTCCAATTCCTCAATTGCCTTGGTTTTCTCAATAGAGAACAGACTGTCCTTGATTTTTTGCGAAGCGACATAATCTTCAAAGGCCGATTTGTAATTGCCTGCATTAACATGTGCTTTGGACCTGTAATCCAATGCATGTTTAAGTTCATTGGAAATCTTAAGGGAGTCGGCCAAACGCACAGATTTGTCCAGATATTCTATAGCTCTTTTATTATTACCTAAAAGTGAATACGTTAGGCCTACATGATATAGTTCCAGTACATAGTTTAAAGAAGACTGGTCATAAGTGTTGATCTCGCCTGCTTTAGTGAAATAGTTCAGCGCTTCTTGGTAGTTCCCATTTTCCCTTTGAGCATATCCAATGTTGAAAAGGGCATTTGCCGCAGCTTCAGGAAAATTAAATTCTTGACTGATTTCAAAACTTTCATTAAAGTATTCAATAGCCTTATAGTAATCCTTAAAGTAAATATAAACATTGCCTATATCATTGAGAACATGGGCACTATATTGGTTATCTGAAACTTCCCTGTAAATTTCATAGGCATTTGTAAAATTTTCTATCGCCTGATTAAAATCTTTTTGCTGATAGTTGAGCTTTCCAATATTTCTATAGACGTCACCCCTTCGGTAAACTTCCCTATCTATAGTATCTAATACTTCAAGGGCCTTCTTAAACGAGTTCATCGCATTTAAATATTGTCCGAGCTCATAATAATTGTTACCATTGGTATTTAATGAAACACCATACCTAAGGAAGTCTTTATTGTCCAACGAAATTTGTGTTACAGAGTCCATTAATCGTATGGCATTCCTATAGTTACCTTTATCACCTTCAATTATCGATAGATTGGACAATGCTCCAGCCACGTTATCTTTTAAGTCATGTTGGGAAGCTAAATCAAGGGTTTTTTGAAAGTGAAGCGTTGCAGAATCCATTTTTCTTATGGTGAAGTAGTATCCACCTAGGCTAAAATTTCCAATGATCATGCCCAATGGATATGAATCACCTTCTGAAAGGGAGATAATTTCCAAAGCATACTGTTTTCCTTTTTCTGAATCCAGATAACTTGCGGTTTCATATAATTTTTCTAAAGTGGAAACTTTGGAAGCAATTTCTTTTTGACTTTTTAAAACGGTATGTAAACTGTCGATACGCTTTTGACCCTGCAGCTGAGAGAATGTAAAAATTGGCCAAAACATGATAATCGTAAAAAGAGTTATCTGTTTTTTCATGGAATGATGATTGTTTTACCAAGATACCAATTATATTATTTACCAAATTGCTCGATTCCAGAGGGTGAAAAGTGCTTGTGCATAAGAAGTCCATGAAATTATCCAATTCACAAAAATCAATAAAGCTCATTAAGTGCTGATTTTATTGATAATCACAGGTATTTTTAGCTTTTGGTAAAAACCTGCTGTCCATGGTGGTTTTCAATGAAATCCATGCTGCTTGTCCATACTTTGTCCATGTCCAAAATTAGGGATGGGCGTTTTTCTCTTCTAGGTTTGGGGTGTTGAACCTTAAAAACCAAAAAGTTATGAAAACAAAACACCAAACCTTAAGAGTATTTATGATAATGCTTGTAAGTGTATCATTATTAGGTGTAGTTTCCTGCGGTAGCGAAATTGAGCCCGTAGAACCACCTGTTGAAACCGGTGGAGGAGAAAATCCTGTAACTGAAACTCCAGAAGAGGAGACTCCCGAAACTGAAAACAATCCAGATCTTGATGCAATCAACGAGGCGATAGCCAACTTAAACTATGATCCTGAACAAATTTTAAATGTTCAAAGCACCACCGGTACAGTGCCCACCAATGACCGAACTAATAAAAATACGGATTTGGGATGGGTTACAGAATGTAGAACCATTGATTATAATATCCGCTCCAATTTTGAGGACGTAGTGGTCTTTGATCCAACCATAGGTGTAATTTACCCCGGAGCTTTGGTTATTGGGAATGGAGATTTATTGAATGGGGCTCCGTTGCCCTTGCAAGTTTCCAAAGCCCCAACAAAACTTCGTGTAGATTTGCCCGGAATAGGTGAGGGGGGTAATATTACTGTTGACAATCCTACCTTTCAGAATACGCAGGCCAGTATTGATGGAGCTCTGGAATATTGGAATGCACAAATCCAACCTCAGGGATATGAGATAGATGCTGACACCTATTTTGAGAAAACCACGGCATATAGTCGGGAACAAATGAGCCTTGACCTTGGTGTAAGCACCGAATGGTCCAAAGGGTCATCTTTTGAATCACAATTTGATTATACCAAGACCACAGAGAAAAGAGTAGCAACGCTATTGTATAGACAGGTTTTTTATGACGTGGTCATGGAAACCCCGGAAAGTCCAGCTGCCGTTTTTGGTAATGATGTAGATTTGGCGACGGCACAGTCCATTCTTTCCAATGAAAGTCCGCCAGCCTATGTTAGCTCGGTGCAGTATGGAAGAATCATCATGATGCGAATGGAAACCACGGATACGGAAACTGATGTTAATCTGGAAGCTGTTTTGGAATACAAAACCGCCAAAAAAGGAGCTACTGTTGAAGTTAACGCCGAATATGAAAAAATCATCAAAGAATCGACTATTAATGTGGTGACTATTGGTGGAAATGCACAAGTAGCCACCGAAGTAATCACAGGGAGTGAAATAGAAGAAGGTAAAGGAGGTCTTAACTATGTTATTTCTGAAGGAGCACTCTACAGTCGTGATAATCCTGGAGCACCAATTGGTTATACCGTAAAGTATTTAAAGGACAACAGAATTGCGAAAATGGGGTACAATACCGACTATCGTGTTGAAAAATGTACCACATTTGAGTATGTCCATAAGAATGCAAAGCTTAGAAAAGAGATTCTGGTGGATGTACGATTCCGATTCTCTTACAAAGTGAAGGGCACACAGACGGTAAAAGAGACCGAATGGAGAAAAGTGGATAAACAGAACATATTCTTTAGCATGGCTCCTCCCAAAGGCGCCCATGATGTAACCATTCAATTCCAGTTCTGGGACCTGGCTTGGAGAACCCTTGGGGAAAAAACGCTTGGGTATTTGGATAAGGAATACTGTTATGAGGCCTATTGTTCCAAACGCGTTTTAGGTGTTTGTACCCAGTACACATTCCAAAGCGTGAGCTGTAATTAAGACTAGATAATCTAAGCAGCTGGCCGCTCAGGTTGGGTTCAACAACTTGATGCCGGCTGTTATTTTATTTTGATTGTCATTCCCGCGAAGGCGGGAATCTTTCTTTTTAGGTCTCGACTGCGCTCGACCTGACATAGAGTTATTTTTTAGTCTCCACCAATTCCAATTGGTCTACACTTACATTTGTGGTAAATATGCCGTAGTTGACTACGGCTTTGTTTTTTTCCAAGGTGTCTATGCTACCCACGGCTTTTCCATCTTGTAAACGCACTCTGTCGCCGACTTTGAATACAGGTCTTGGCTTGTTCTTTTCTTTTTGGATAGCCTTTTTCTTTTCGATTTTTTTCTCCTGTCGAACTTTTACTATTTTCTTTTCCAGTTCTTGGGCTACCTGTTTTTTCTGTGTTTGTTTGGCCTTGGCCTGCTTTGCCGTGGTTTTTCTACGCTTACTGTTTTCGGTTTCCACAATGCGAAGGAGTTCTGAAATCAATGGGCGTTTTTTGTTGTCAATAAAGTATTTTTCCGCAGCGGTATTGATTTTATCCCCTAATTGGATCATACGTTGGTTGTGGTCGTACAACTCTTGATAGTTCTCCAGTTTGGATTTAATTTTGGCATTCAGCTTTTCCAAACGCTCTGCTTCTTCACGGGCTTTGGTTTCTTCATCTTGCAATCGAGAGCCCGTCTGGACCATTTTGGAACGCTCTTTTTGTAATTTGGCAATGGTGGCATCAAAACGCACCTTACCACGTTCAATCTTTTTCTTGGCTTTATTTATAAGCGAATAGGGGATTCCATTTTTTTGAGCTACTTCAAACGTAAAAGAGCTACCCGCTTCTCCCAAAATCAATTGAAATGTAGGTTCCAAGGTTTTAGAGTTAAAGAGCATATTGGCATTGGTAGCATGCGGGAGCTCATCCGCAAGTGCTTTAAGGTTGGCATAATGCGTAGTGATGACACCATAGGCCTCCCGCTCATAAAAAATCTCTAAAAAGGCTTCGGCAAGAGCACCACCAAGTTCTGGATCACTTCCCGTGCCAAATTCATCAATTAAGAACAAGGTTTTGTTGTTGCATTTCTTTAAGAAATGGTTCATGTTCTTCAACCTATAACTATAGGTGCTTAAATGGTTCTCTATGGATTGGTTGTCTCCAATATCCGTTAATATTTTATCAAATAAACAAACAGAACTCCTTTCATGTACGGGAATTAAAAGTCCTGATTGAAGCATTACTTGAAGTAATCCAATAGTCTTCAATGTAATACTTTTTCCTCCTGCATTAGGCCCAGATATTACAATAATCCGGTTTTCTGGATGCAGTTGAATCGTTTGTGGCCAGGTCTTTTCTTTTTTGAATTTATTGGTCAAATAGAGGAGGGGGTGATAGGCATCTCGAAGAAACAATTCTTTTTCCTCATTGATTTCGGGAAGCAATGCATTCATGTCCAAAGCATACTTGGCCTTACCTGCAGTGATGTCAATATGTGTTAAAAACCCTTGATACTGTTTCAGCAGGTAGTCAAAAGGACGTATATCGTTGGTTAACCGGTTTAAGATACGTTGAATTTCCTCTTTTTCCTCAAATTCCAGATTGCTGAGTTCCCGAGTATAAGATAGTGTTGCCTCAGGAATAATATAAACTATACTTCCCGTTTTGGAATTGCCCATGACGGTTCCTTTGACCTTTTTTCTGTGCATGGCTTTTACGGCCAGCACCCTTCTGTTTTCTACGACAGACTCTCGAATATCATCCAAGAAATCTGAAGATTGACAGCGAGCCAGCGCTACCCCAAAGCTTTGATTGATTTTTCCCCGCATTTCGTTGATGCGCAATCGTATGTTTCGAAGATCATCTGAGGCGGAATCTTTAATCTCGCCAAACTTGTCGATCACATAATCTATGGAGTTTGGAATCTCGACATTTATATCAAGTTGTTCTGCTGTTGAAAAGAGTAAAGGGTAATATTCCTTGAATTTTTTGAAGAACTTGTGATGTAGTGCAACGGTTTTACAGATATTTCCAATTCTTCTAAAACCAGAAATCTCCAAAGTAGTGTTTTCAATCTTTAATAGCTTCAATTCAGCATTGATAGTATCAAAGCCATGGTTTGGAATACGATTGTCATTTGAGAATGATGCAAGATACTCAGAAGTTTGCCCTAGAACATCAAGCAACAATGTTTTATCGGCCAACGGTTTTATTTCCAAGGCTTCTTCTTTGCCCAATTCCGTATTGCACCGTGCGGATACCTGCTCCAGAACAGTTGGGAACTCTAAATCTTGAAGTGTCTTGGGATGAATGTTCTGCATTTTCTTAACTAGCGGGGCAAAGATAGGTATTCAATCCACGAAACAAGGAATGTCAGCAATCAATTTATAAGTCCTCCAACAGGTAAACCACTTGGTACACTTTCCGGAATGGATTTATCAAAATCATCATCGTTCAAGGTGTTGAGGAATGCAATAATCAGAGCCATTTCCTTCACGGTCAATTCTAATTCCCGTACAAAAGGGTCAAACTGAGATGGCTCTATATTAGGGTTTCGCTGAATATTATTGGAGATATCCTCGTAAAATTCCAACACCCTTCTCAAGGTCATAAAGCTACCGTTGTGCATGTACGGGGCTGTAAACCTAAGGTTTCTTAAGGAGGGAGTTCTAAAGGCAAAACTATCTTTAAGGTTAACATCGGCAACCCCAATATCCATTGTTGTTAATTTGGAGTTTTCCGGTGCTCCTAAAACGTGCATCTTATAATCAGAAAACATGGGGCCATTATGGCAATTGATACATCCCACTTTTTTGAACAATTCAAAACCATCTTTTTCCCGAATGGAAATAGCACTGCCATCCCCCCTCATATATTGGTCAAATCGGGAATTGTTGGTAACCAAAGTTCTTTCAAAAGCGGCAATGGCCTTTCCCAAATTTTCAACAGTGATGGATTCTTGCTCTTTAAAAGCATCCCTAAAAAGATTTTGATATTTCTCTATACTTCGTAATCGTTTTGTAACAACATTAAGGATTTCATCTTCTGTAAAACTTCGTCCACGCATTTCCTCCAAAGCTTTGATAGGCTCCAGTGCTTGGTCTTCCAGACTTTCAACTCTATCATCCCAGAACATCGGAGCGTCTTCAGGAGAGTATTTTCTGTGGCTTTGCAATCCATTGAATGCTGTGTTCAATATTGTTTGTGCGTTGCGCTTAACAAATGGGATATTGTTTGGACTATTGAATTTACGTTTACTTCCAAGACCTTTGGCGTTGGTTCCGATGGAAATGTCCAAAAATTCTGCATATCCCATTTCAGGATGATGGCAGGTGGCACAAGAAATGTCTTTATTGCCTGATAAAATGGGGTCATAGAACAACAGTTTGCCAAGTTCTTCCTTTGCAACGGATGCAGGATTGTTTTTTGGAGCAATCACATCTTTAGGCAAGGCGGTAACAGTAGGTAAGACTTTCGACTTTTTCTCAACCTTGATTTCTTCGGATTTTGGGCCCCTGCATCCCAAGGAAAGAATGAAAACAAATAGCAGCAGTTTGAGGTGCTTTTTTTTCAAGGGTGAAAAGTAAATTTATTGATGCATAAAGATAAGGCAATGGTGTTTTAGGTGGCCATTTATTTTATTAAAAATAAACCCCAGTGGTTAACATTATCATAGCCAAAACGGCCAGTATTACGACCAATGGCATGATGAATTTCAACCATTTGTTGTACCCTACGTTTACTAAGGCCAAGGATGCCAAAAGAATCCCGGTAGGACTGATAAACTTAAAAAGACCAACTCCAAACTGATAAGCATTGACCATAATTTCGCGTCCAATGCCTACATTATCGGCCAATGGAGACATTATGGGCATGGTTAATACGGCCATTCCAGATGAAGATGGAATAAAGAAGGCCAACCCATTATATAAAAGGAAGGTTACATTGATGAAAAAACCTTTGTGCATGCCAGATGTCAACTCTGAAGCGTAGAATAGCAAACTGTCACTGATTTGACCGTCTTCCATCAACACCGTAATCCCCCGAGCAATACCAATGATGAATGCCACGCTGAGCAGGTCTTTTGCTCCCGACATGAATTCAGTTACAAATTCTTTCTCGTTTATTCGTGATATTAGTGCAATTATGAGGGCCCCTGCGAGAAAAACAGAGGTCATTTCCATAAACCACCAACCAAGTTGAGAGACTCCGTACACCATGACAAGGAAACAACTAGCAAAAACCAGAAGGACCAATTTTAGTTTTCCATTGAGTTTCGTTGTTGTTGATTTAATAGGCCCCATGAACATCTTTTCTATTTCCTCTTTTTGATCATAGATAAGGGAACGCTCTGGGTTCTTTTTTATCCGTTGCGCGTATCTCGTGATGTAGGTGACACACAATATAAGCCCAAGCCCAAGCATTACCAATCTGCTAGTAAGCCCTTCTGTCCAATTAATGCCGGCAGCATCAGATGCAATAATGGTGCTGAATGGATTTACCGTTGATGCCAATGTGCCAATGGATGAGCCAATATAAATTGATGCAACACAGGTTATTGCATCATATCTAGTCGCCAAGAAAATGGGAATCAGTATGGGGTAAAAGGCAATGGTTTCTTCTTCAAGACCAAATGTAGTTCCCCCCAGTGCAATTAAAGTGGTGACCATGATAATAAGAATAAACTCCCTGCCTTTTAATTTTTCTGCCAACCAGGCGATTCCAGCTTCAAATGCCTTTGTGGCATTTACAATACTGATAAGCCCACCAATAATTAGTACAAGCAGGATAATATCTGCCGACTGCATAATTCCTTTGAGTGGGGCTTGAACGAATTCAACAACTCCTTGTGGTTGGCCATCTGTTTGTTGATAGGTATTGGGAATGCTTATGGGTTTGGAAATGGCTCCTTCTTTGAATTTTTCAACAGGAATTTGAATAGTAAGTTCATCCAATGTTTTCTGTGTTGCCTTCAGGGACTGGTTTTCTCCTCCAGATTGTATCACAAAAGTATCTGAATCACCGTTGTAGGATAAACGATCATATTGCCCAGCTGGAATTATCCATGTTAAAAGACATACAACAGCTGAAATAATGAATAGGATGGTGTGAGCCGTTGGAAACTTGATTTTTTTGAAAATTGACATGATCGGTTACAATCTTTAGTGGACAGGAAAGATATTATTTTTAGATTTATCCAAAGAAATCACCAAGATATAAATGGATGTAGCCATAGACCTTAGCTGGAAACCGCATTTACAAAAGGAATTTGATGAACCTTACTTTCTTCAACTAACAGAATTTGTTAAGCAAGAGTATGGTCAACATACTTGCTACCCAAAGGGTAGTAATATTTTTGCGGCTTTTGACCATTGCCCTTTTCATGAAACTAAAGTGGTTATCATTGGTCAAGACCCTTATCATGGCCCCAATCAAGCCAATGGTCTTTGTTTTTCTGTTAAAGATGGAATTCCACATCCACCTTCGTTGGTAAATATCTTTAAAGAAATCAAAGTAGATGTAGAGCAGCCATATCCCAAAAGTGGTAATCTTGAGCGATGGGCAGCACAAGGGGTATTGCTTTTAAACGCAACTTTGACTGTTAGGGCCCATCAGGCTGGTAGTCATCAAAAGAAAGGATGGGAACGATTCACAGACTCGGTTATACAGATCATATCATCAGAGCTTGAAGGTGTTGTTTTTCTGCTCTGGGGTGGTTTTGCCAAGAAGAAATCAATATTGATCGATCAAACCAAACATCATGTTCTTACCTCTGGGCATCCATCTCCATTAAGTGCCAATAGAGGTCTTTGGTTTGGGAACCAACATTTTAGCAAAGCCAATTCACTTTTATCAGATATGGGAAAACAGTTGATAAGTTGGTGAATTACTTATTGAAAGTTATTTCTGAAAATATTATAAGAATTCGTACGTTTAATGAAATAACCCCCGTATAGGAAAATTCTTATATTTTGCGCAGACTGAAATCAGTATTATTGGTCGATGATGACGATACCACCAACTTTTTGAACAGGTTTTTTGTAAAGCAATTGGACAGCAACTTGGCTGTCAACACAGCTTGTAACGGAAAGGAGGCAATTGAGTTTTTAACTTCTTCACCCAAAGAAGAAAATATGCCCTGTTTGTTAATATTGGACACTAACATGCCGGTCATGAATGGGTGGGAATTTTTAGATGCTTTTGATCAGCAATTTGATGAAGATTTTAAAAAGAATGTAGTGGTTGTAATGCTTACCGCTTTAGACACTGAAGAAACCACAGCTTTGGCAATGTCAAACCCCAACGTTACAGACACTGCCCAAAAACCCTTATCAGATTTAAAATTTAGGGTATTGATCAATAAATATTTTTCTTAAAAACCAAAATGTAGAAATTCTTGAGGGCTTTTGGCCTCTGTGATTAGATCAAGACTTAAGAGCCTTTTTTGTATTTCAATCAGGGTTTCTTGTGAGAGCTGAGCCTGTCCCCAAATTGTTTTGGAAAGCCATTCTTGAATGTCCTCCAATTTTTGACCGTACCTATTGGCTAAAGTTCTATCTATACTGGGAATATTTTTAAATTCCATAGTATAAATGTTAATGATTTCAAGAATATGTTTTAAAAGATTGGAGTCGGAATTTAGGAAAGCATCTGTTGCAGCAATTACAAAGCATGGCCATGGAGTAGGGCAATCGCCCAATCTCTTAAAAATACCTTGGTCAACCAAAGGTTTGGTAGTAAAATGCTCCCACATAAAATAAGCTCCAGAACCTGAACTAAGATTTGAGACTGCACCTTCCAAATTATTGATAATCTCAAATTGTAAAGATTCAGTGTCCCATCCTTCGTTTTGAGCTTGTATGTAAGCCATTAGATGACTACCGCTGCCCATCCTGCTTATAGCTACTTTATCATTTTTTAATTCTTGAATTAATGAACGAGGGCTATCTGCTGCAACATGAATACCCCAAAGTAGGGGGGAAGAGACATATTCCTGTACAATTTTGGTTGGGTTTCCTTGTGAGATGCTTTTAACCAATCCTTCAGTAAGAATAACTGCTAGGTCGGTTTCTCCTTTTTGTAGCATCTGACTCATTTTTCCAGTCCCTTCAGGAATATCTGTCCATTCCAATTTTATGCCACGGTCTTCGAAAGCGCCATCTTCCATAGCTAAATGCCATGGGAGGTTAAAGTGTTCGGGAACACCTATTATCTTAACGGTTTTCATTTAATTATACTGTGAATTGATTGATTAAAAAAATCTATTTTGAAAATGCGGGGTAAACTTGTTTAGAGTAATTGGTAATACCATGTTTTATCTGGAAACAATCTTTTCTAAGGTATATTTAATAAGATCATCTACTGCCTTATTACCATTATTAGAAAACTCGCCATTAGCACGATTTGCTAAAATTACATTTAGGGAAACTGCCCTGTGTCCATGTAACTTAGCCAGTCCGTACATGCCAGCTGTTTCCATTTCATGGTTGGTAATGTTCAAATCTTGATAGGAGAAGGAGGCAAGTTTTGTGTTAAAGTCGGTGATTTTAGGAGATAATCGCAAACTTCTTCCTTGTGGGCCATAAAACCCTGAATTAGTTGATGTTATGCCAAATCGTATATGATTTGAGTTGAATATGTCACTTAAATCCTTGTCTGAATCCACGGCATACGCAATAATATCATGCTCTTTCCATCCCAGAAACTGATTGATTTGTTGTTCCAAGTCCTTATTTCTTGCTTGTCCAGCCTTATAAAAATGCATAAGTCCATCAAAACCAATGGCTTTTCTACTGAGTAAAAAAGAATCCACAGGTATCTCTGCCTGTATTGAACCGGATGTACCAATCCGTATAAAATCTAACCGGGTTTTGTTATTTTTTTCCTTTCTCGTAGCAAAATCAATGTTAACCAATGCATCCAGTTCATTGAAAACAATGTCGATATTGTCGGTGCCAATACCAGTTGAGATTACGGTAATCTTTTTTCCTTTAAGGAACCCCGTATGCGTTAAGAACTCGCGCTTCCCTTTTTCAACATCAATTGAATCAAAATACTTGCTTACCATTGCCACTCTATTGGGGTCGCCAACAGTAATTATGGTAGGGGCTATATCCTTTGGTAAAAGGTTAAGATGGTAGATGCTGCCATCAGGGTTCAGAATTAATTCTGAGTTTCCTAATGCAGACATACTACAGTTTTAGAATCCTGTTCGTTTCTGTATTGTATAAAAAGTTATACTTTAAAGAACCTCCCAAATATAGTTGATTGTCACGTATTTGTGAATAATAATTTGCCTTGTTCTCCAGAATTCCCTTTCCTTTTCTGGTAAGTTTAACCGGATTGAATGAACTGAATAGGGGTTTTAGTGAGCTGATCATACGGTCGTATTGTGTATCACCAAATCCGTAATATCCTTGATTTGTTAAAACTTCACCTAGGAGTTCTCTCCTTGTAGTAGGTTTTTTGGATATGACAGTCTCCAGAACACGGTTTTCCAGTTCATTTAGTCCATTTTTAATGGTTGGAAAACGTCTTAAATGTGCTTTTAAGGCTTCAGATAGGTATTCAAACTGAAAACCATTGTGTGCTATTAGGTTTTCTAATCTTATAGGATTGTCGCTGCAATACAATTGCCAGACATAATCTGCAAACTCAATATCATCCTGGGTAAGAATAGTTCTTTTATCATAAAGTGCTAAAAGTTTTTCATCACTAAGCTCGCTTAACCCGTACAATTTATCGCTATCATCTTCATTTCCGCTGCATACCAACGATATTTCGGCATGTCTTCTATGTGTTTTTAGCCAACTTAGCACGGCGAGCATGTTGATTTGGCAAAAAAGGTCGTATTCAAACCAAAGCACAATCTGATCTTGTTGCTTATGGTTGCACAGGGATCTATATTCCTTTAGGGTCTTTTCAACAAACCAAGATTTAGTAACCTTGTAGTTCTTGTTCAAAAATTCAAAGCGCGTTTTCCAGAAAGATTCACTACCTACAGTACATAGAGTTTTGCCTTCACAAAGCATTTCTCTCCATGTAATAATATCTCCCTTAAGATTTAGCGATTGTAGTTTTGACGTGAAACTGTCCCCGTTGGTAATATGCAACAGTGATTTCATTTTCAGCTAAGTTTTCGTCGGTTAGAAGGATTAAATGTAAGATTTAAACTAAGAACATAAAAATTTTTTCGTAAAACATTGATTGTCAATGCATAATTTTAACAATATGCTAAAAAGAGCTAATATTTTCCGTAACAATCAGCTATCCACCAACCCTTTTTACTGAAAAACCTTTATCCTTGAGAAAAGACATGATTTTATCACGATAATCACCTTGGATTATAATAGCATCATTCTTGTAACTTCCTCCAACGCTGAGCATGGATTTAATTTCTTTTGCAAGTTTTTTAAAATCACTGTCAGCACCGGTATAACCTTCAAGAATAGTTACGGGCTTTCCTTTTCTTTTTTCGTATTTACAGATTATTGGAGCCTCCTGCATCCAATAGTCAGGTTTCTCTTCCTTGGGACTGTTGCTTTCCTCTGATTTGTGATCTGGAAAAAGATTCTTTAATTGATCTTGTAAATCCACTAGTTATTTTTTTACCAATCCTAATTCAATCAACCTTTCATGAAGGTATTCGCCAGCAGTTGTATCATCAAAACCTTTAGGGTTTGATTCATCTACACAATTTTCTAGGCAATTTAAGGGCATTTCGCTAACGGGATGCATAAAAAATGGAATAGAGTATCGTGAGGTTCCCCAAAGTTCCTTGGGAGGGTTCACAACTTGGTGTATTGTAGATTTAAGTTTGTTGTTGGTTAATCGTGATAGCATATCACCTACATTTATCATCAATTGATCTGGTTTGGCAATGGCATCTACCCATTCTTTTTGATGGTTTTGAACTTGTAATCCCTTACCGTGTGCACCCATGAGCAAAGTAATCAGGTTAATGTCTCCGTGCGCAGCAGCTCTTACTGCATTTTTTGGTTCTTCTGTAATCGGCGGATAATGTATAGGTCTTAGAATAGAGTTTCCATTCTTGATCCATTGGTCAAAATATGTTTCCTCTAAACCTAGGTGTAGTGCTAATGCCCTAAGAACGTACTTGGCTGTTTTTTCCAGCATTTTATAGGTTTCTTTGCCTACTTCGTTGAAATTTGGGAGTTCACTAACTTCTACATTATTGGGGTACTCATCTTCAAGCTTGGAATTGTTTTCCACATATTGCCCAAAATGCCAAAATTCTTTTAGGTCCCCTTCTTTTTTTCCTTTAGCATGTTCTTTTCCAAATGATGTGTATCCACGTTGGCCACCAATACCTTCAATCTCGTAACTATCTTTGGTTTCTTGGGGTAATTGAAAGAACTTTTTGATTTCAGCATATAGTTGTCCTACCAATTGATCTGATAAAAAATGACCACTTAACGCCACAAAACCTATATTTTCAAAAGCCCCGCCTATTTCTTTGATAAACTTTTCTTTTCTAGCTGGGTCGTCAGACACAAAATCCGTTAAGTCCACGCTTGGAATTGCACTCATAACTTCAAATTTAGTTTACAATCAAAAGTAATGAATAATAGGAAACCTTTTTAAAAATTGAAGGCTATGGATGGCATTTTCATTACATTTAACCCAGTTGAATTTTTACTTTATGAGGTATCATATTGGAGGTCTGGATAAACAAAAACTTCTGGAACTGTATTTGGGTATGTTGAAACCCAGAATGATTGAAGAAAAAATGTTGATTCTGCTAAGGCAGGGCAAAATTTCCAAATGGTTTAGCGGAATAGGACAAGAGGCAATTGCCGTAGGAGTGACCCAAGCTTTAAATGATGAGGAATATATTTTGCCAATGCACCGTAACCTTGGGGTGTTTACGTCAAGAAACATTCCTTTACATCGACTTTTTGGTCAATGGCAGGGTAAAAAAAGCGGTTTTACCCAAGGAAGAGACAGGAGTTTTCACTTTGGTACGCAAGAACATAAAATCATTGGGATGATTTCCCATTTGGGCCCTCAATTGGGTGTTGCTGATGGAATTGCCTTGGCAGATATGTTACGTCGAAAGAAAAGGGTCACAGCGGTCTTTACGGGAGAAGGAGGAACCAGCGAAGGTGATTTTCATGAAGCCCTGAATATCGCATCGGTTTGGAATCTGCCCGTGCTTTTTTGTATAGAAAACAATGGTTATGGACTTTCTACTCCTACAAGTGAACAATACAATTGCAAGCATTTAGCAGATAGGGCCAAGGGATACGGAATAGAATCCCGGATTATTGATGGAAATAATATTCTGGAGGTGTTTTCCAAAGTAAACGAGCTTTGCAAAGCAGTTAGAAAACGGCCACGACCAATTTTGTTGGAATTTAAAACTTTTAGGATGCGAGGTCACGAAGAGGCCAGTGGTACTAAATATGTCCCTGAGAAGTTAATGAAGAGATGGGCGAAAAAAGACCCGCTGGTTAATTACGAAACCTTTTTATTGGATGAAAAGATAATTTCCAGAGAGGAAATTGAGCAATTCAAAGCTGATATTTCTGAGGAAATCAATTTAAATTTAAAAACTGCTTTTGATGAGCCTTTAATAGAAGTATCTGAAACTAAAGAGTTAAAAGAGGTTTATCAAGAATTTGATTACCTGCATATTGAATCCAAAAATAACTTAGATAATATTCGCTTTGTCGATGCAGTTTCCCAAGGTTTAGAACAATCTATGGAGCGCTACAATGAGTTGATAATATTGGGACAGGACGTTGCCGATTATGGCGGTGTTTTTAAAATTACCGAAGGTTTTACATCCAAATTCGGAAAAAGTCGTGTCAGAAATACACCTATTTGTGAATCGGCGGTAGTCTCTACGGCAATGGGCTTGGCCATAAATGGGATGAAGGCTGTGGTAGAAATGCAATTTGCCGATTTTGTCAGCACTGGATTCAATCCCATTGTTAATTATCTGGCAAAAGTACACTACAGATGGGGGCAAAATGCAGATGTTGTAGTTCGTATGCCGTGCGGTGGTGGAGTGGGAGCCGGCCCATTTCATTCACAGACCAATGAAGCTTGGTTTACAAAAACCCCTGGACTTAAAGTGGTATACCCTGCATTCCCGTATGATGCCAAAGGCCTGTTAAATACGGCGATAAATGACCCTAACCCAGTATTGTTCTTTGAGCACAAAGGACTCTATAGAAGTGTTTATGGGGATGTGCCAACGGATTATTATACCCTGCCATTTGGTAAGGCCAGTCTTCTTAAAGAAGGGGATTCGTTATCAGTGGTCACTTATGGAGCCGGAGTTCATTGGGCTATGGAAATTTTAGAAAAATACCCGGATATTCACGCAGATGTCATAGATTTGCGTACACTTCAACCTCTTGACATAGAAACAATTTTTGTTTCGGTACAAAAAACAGGAAAACTAATCGTATTGCAAGAAGATACGTTATTTGGTGGCATTGCCAGTGATATTTCTGCTATGGTCATGGAAAATTGCTTTGAGTATTTGGATGCTCCCATTAAAAGGGTGGGGAGTTTGGAAACACCAATCCCATTTGAAAAAGGTTTAGAGCAAAATTATCTACCCAAAGAACGATTTGAAATAGCGCTGACAGAGCTTTTTAAATATTAATAAAACCATTTTAACATTTTTTTAACAACACTGGTCGATAAATCCGGTGTCTCAATCGTATATACTAAAATTTAAATTCCAATTCTTATGGTAAAACAATCATTCTTTTTTATGGCATTAACGGCAATGCTGTTGGTGTCATGCTCTGTTTCTAAAAGCGCCAGGAGTCAACGAAACCTTTTTAGCGGTTCTTGGACTTTGAACAACATTTCCTATGAAAATAACACCGGTAATTTTAAATCCGTGATCTTCAATGATGCTGAAGATATTTGTTTTGAAGGAAGTGACTGGTTCTTTAGGGATAACAACAGTACGGGTAGGTATACCATTTCATCCAGTAGCTTGTGCCAAGGTGGAGATCGTTTCTTCAGATGGTCTGTAGTTGAGCCAACACAAAACTATAGTAGTCAATTGCAATTCAAGTTTATTGATGAAAAGCGAAAAGATATTTCCGGAGGTGTTGGATATCGTTTGAATATCACAGACCTTACAGAACAATCTATGACACTTAAATCCAATGTTTCGGTTGATGGTCAACCCGTTACCATAGTTTATGAATTCTCAAAAAGATAAAACCAAATGAAAAAAGTAATAGTAAGAAGCGTGACCGTTGTTATGGCCTTAAGCCTTATAGTGAGCTGTAATGCGGTCAAAAATGCAAACAACACCCAAAAAGGAGCAACTATAGGAGCTGCCGGAGGAGCGGTTATTGGTGGAGTGATAGGGAACAATGTAGGGAAAGGAAACACTGCACTTGGAGCAATCATTGGTGCTGTGGTTGGTGGAGCTGCCGGAGGATATATTGGCAATAGAATGGACCGACAAGCAGAACGTATTGAAGAGGAGATTCCTGGTGCAGAAGTAAAAAGAGTAGGTGAAGGAATCAATGTTACCTTTAACGAAGATGCTGGTGTATATTTTGATACCAGCAGATCTGATGTAAAAGGAACATCTGCGGCAACCTTGGATAAATTGGCTGGAATATTTAAAGAGTATCCAGATTCTTATATTTTGGTTGAAGGACATACAGATAGCGCAGGAAGTGAGGAGTACAACTGGAAATTGTCTCAGCAAAGAGCAGAATCGGTAACCAAATATTTGGTGGCAAAAGGAATTTCAAGCGGTAGGTTTACCACAAAATGGTATGGGGAAACTCAGCCGCGTGAAAGCAATGAAACATCTGAAGGCAAAGCCAAGAACAGACGAGTGGAATTGGCGATTGTTGCCAGTGATGAGCTCAAGCAAGAAGCTCAACAAAAAACAAAGGGCTAAAATATTAGCATAAAATGTTTTTTTGAGTCCCGATACGTTTGTATCGGGATTTTTATTTGTAAAAAAGCTATCTTCATGAAGTGAATAGTCCCGAAGTGCTTATTATTGGAGGAGGATTGGCAGGGTTGACCGCAGCCCTTGATTTATCGAAAAAAGGGAAAAAGGTTCTGGTGGTAGAAAAAAATAAATACCCTAACCATAAAGTATGTGGCGAATATGTTTCCAATGAAGTTAAGCCTTACCTAACGCAACTTGGTGTAATACTAGATGGCTTAGAACTACCTAAAATAGATACACTTCACCTCTCTACACAAAAAGGCAAACAAATATCAGTAAAATTACCCCTGGGGGGCTTTGGTATAAGTAGATACGCTTTTGACCATCAATTGTATTTACTGGCAATGGAGAATGGTGTTGGTTTTATTTTCGCGACAGTAGAAAATGTACAATATAAGGACGACAGGTTTTTGGTAAAACTTTCTTCCAAAGAAGAAGTTATAAGCAGCGTAGTCATTGGAGCATATGGCAAGCGGTCCAATATAGATATGAAGTTAAAGCGCGACTTCATTCAGCAAAAATCCCCATGGTTGGGCATCAAATGTCATTATGTAAACAATAGTCACCCTTCAAATGTGGTTGGACTACATAGTTTTCCTGGTGGATATGGTGGGTTGTCCTTAACTGAAAAAGGAGATGTCAACTTTTGTTGCTTGGTGAAGTATGAAAATTTTAAAAAGGAAAAGGACATAGCTTCTTTCAATAAAAATGTCGTTTATCAAAACCCAGTTCTCAAGGATTTTCTTTCCAGGGCTACGCCAAAATTCGAGAAACACTTGAGCATTGCACAAATTTCATTTGAAAAGAAGCAAGCGGTGTATAATCATATCGTAATGTGCGGAGATACGGCTGGGTTGATTCATCCGCTTTGCGGTAATGGAATGGCTATGGCCATACACAGTGCAAAATTGGCAGCAGAACAGGTGTTCAGGTTTTTGGAAGAACCCGATTTTTCCAGAATGGATATGGAAAAGAGCTATCAAAAACTATGGACAAAGAATTTTAACAAAAGAATTTGGATAGGTAGACAATTACAGCAGCTAATGTTACATACCAAGTGGTTTAATTTTGGAATGAACACTGCGGCCAATTCAAAAGTATTACTTCGCAGTTTGATTCGAAACACTCACGGAACACCAATTTTAAATTGATGGATTTTTCTATGAGAAGCAGAGCCTTGGAGCTCATGGATGATCCTAATATGGAGTTTGCCCTTTTAAAAGAAGCATACAAGGACATTAATAAATGTAATAGATTGTTGGGTGGGGAGTCTATCACTATCAATGCAGTATGGAATTTGATTAAAGAAAACCCACAAAAATCGTATACGATTTTGGATATGGGCTGCGGCGATGGTACAATGCTCAGGAAATTATCAGTGTTTTTAGGTGATAAGGGAATTTTGCATACCATGATGGGGATTGACCTAAGAGATGATGTTTTGCGAATAGCAAGGGGGGAATCGCAGGCCTTTGAGAACATAGAATTTCAAAAAACAGACATTCTAAAAGCAGATTCAAGTCTGTCTTGTGACATCCTTATCAATACTTTGACCATGCATCATTTTGGGGAAGAACGCATTGATGCCTTTCTGCATAAGTTTATAAACCTGTCCAAAATAGGTGTGGTGATCAATGACCTTCACCGTAGCAAATTGGCCTATTATCTTTTTCAATTATTTGGCTTCTTCTTCATTAAGACCCATGTTGCAAAATATGATGGGCTAGTATCCATAAGCAAAGGTTTTAAAAGAAGGGACTTGATATGTTTATCAAAAAAAATACCAAACGTTACACATAGAATTCAATGGAAATGGGCATTTAGATATGTATGGGTAATGAAATTCAACCGACAAAAGAGCTAATGAGTACAGTACGCATCGTTGGAGTCTCAAAACAGCTACCCAAGTATAGTAGGCAAACTTCTGATATACTTCCGTTTGTTGATGTATGGCTTTCCGGCCAAGAAGACCGTTTTAGAAGAAAGGTGATAAAGATATTTGAAGGAGCTGGGGTGGATTGTCGATATGGAATTATGGATATTAAAGAGGTGTTCAACGCCACTTCGTTTGAGGAAAAGAACAATATCTATGTTAGAGAGGTAAAGTCTCTTGGTGAACAGGTGTTGCGAAAATCGTTGACAAAAGTAAATTGGCAACCAGACTCCTTGGATTACATCATTACAGTAAGCTGCACAGGCATAATGATTCCTTCTTTGGATGCTTATTTGGTGAATGCACTGGACCTTCGGCAAGATGTTGTAAGGCTTCCCGTAACCGAAATGGGATGTGCAGCTGGAGTTTCCGGACTGATCTATGCTACAAATTTTCTTAGGTCAAATCCAGGGAAACGTGCTGCAATAGTTGCGGTGGAAAGTCCTACGGCCACTTTTCAATTGGATGATTTTTCCATGGCCAATATGGTAAGCGCTGCAATTTTTGGAGATGGCGCCGCTTGCGTTTTACTGTCTTCTGCTGAAGAAGACCAAGGGCCTGAGATTGTAGGAGAGGAAATGTACCATTTTAAAGATGCTACCCATTTAATGGGCTTTGATTTAACCAACACAGGTTTAAAAATGATACTGGACCCCGCCGTTCCAGAAGTCATTGCCAATCATTTCCCTCATATTGTTCATCCCTTTTTAAAGCAATTTAAATCAAGTATTGAAGAAGTGAATCATTTGATTTTTCATCCCGGAGGAAAAAAAATTGTGCAGACGGTTGAGGAATTGTTTGGTAAATTGGGGAAGGATATTGATGATACAAGGCAAGTGTTGAAAGATTATGGGAATATGAGCAGTGTTACTGTACTTTATGTACTGGAGCGGTTCCTAGAAAAAGAAATGGCAGACGGAGAACAGGGACTGATACTGAGCTTTGGCCCTGGGTTTTCAGCACAACGTGTCTTGCTGAAGTGGTAATTTAGTTAACAAATGGAACGAACATCAAAATGGGCATTGATTTTAGGGGGGAGTAGCGGTCTGGGCCTAGCAACCGCTAAAAAACTTGCTAAGCATAATTTCGGAATCATTGTGTTGCACAGAGATAGAAAGGCCGATATGGCGCTGATTAACCAAGAGTTTGATGAAATTGCGAGTAAAGTTGAATTGCACAACTTCAACATAGATGCTGTTAACCCCGAAAAGAAAACGGAAGTACTCCATAAGATTGGAGAACGCATTAAAGGCGAGAAAATAAATGTCCTCGTTCATAGTATTGCCAAAGGCAATCTAAAACCTATTCACGGAGAAGAAAACAATACTCTTGGCAATCAGGATTTTCACCTTACAATCGATGCCATGGCCATTAATTTGTACGATTGGGTGAAAACTTTGGTTACTGAGAAACTCTTTGCACATGATGCTAGGGTCATATCCTTTACAAGTGAAGGTAGTTATAAGGCATGGGAGAACTATGCAGCGATTTCTGCAGCCAAGGCCACACTTGAATCATTGACCAGAAGTATTGCGCTTGAATTTGCTTCTGTGGGAATAAAGGCCAATTGTATTCAGGCCGGGATGACAGAAACAAAATCTTTTAAACTAATTCCCAATAGTGATTTGTTAAGGGAAGAAGCGCTAAAAAGAAACCCCAACCATAGGTTGACAACACCGGAAGATATTGCCAATGTGGTGTATCTGCTAACGCGGGATGAGGCCAAATGGATTACGGGAGCGGTGATTAAAGTGGATGGAGGGGAGAGTTTACGATGAAAATTGAAATAAAACGAAGTGATGTCATCCTGAGCCTGTCGAAGGATTATAGAGGTATCGTCATTGGGTAATGAAAAAGTATTTTGTATATATTTTAAGCTGTTCTGACGATTCCTACTATATAGGAATCACAAATGATGTTTTTGAAAGAGAGCTGCAGCATAATCAGGGAATGGATACAAAAGCATATACGTTTACCCGACGTCCAGTACAATTGGTGTGGTATCAAGATTTTTTGAATCCAGAGGAAGCAATAGCCCGAGAGAAACAATTAAAAGGATGGAGCAGAAAAAAGAAACACGCCCTGATAAACGGAGATTACGATATGCTTCCCAAATTATCGAAAAATAGTCTTCGACAAGCTCAGACTGACAATAAGTGGATAATCACCAAACTCCCATATTCCCATCCCTTTCTCTTTGTGGATGCGCTAAACCATATTGACGAAAACTCCGTGGAAGGCACATATAACTTCAATAAAAATCTGGACTTCTATAATGGTCACTTTAAAGGGTTTCCGGTCACACCGGGCGTGATATTAACGGAATGTTGCGCTCAAATTGGAGTGGTTAGTCTGGGTATTTATCTTTTAGGAGACAAAAATTCGTTTGATGGAAAGAGATTGAATATTGCAATGAGCAGTTCTGAAATGGAGTTTTATTTACCTGTTTTTCCAGGAGAAACGGTAAAAGTCACTTCCAAGAAAGTGTATTTCCGTTTCAATAAACTAAAATGCCAAGTTAAAATGTTCAATACTGCTAATAAATTGGTTTGCAAAGGTATTTTGGCGGGCATGCTTAAAACGGATGAAGATGGAAAATAGGGTGGTGGTTACTGGAATGGGAGTATGTGCGCCAAATGGAATTGGTTTGTCTGAGTTTGTGCAAAGTTTAAAAAATCAAACAAGCGGAATAAATTTTCATCCAGAATTAAAAAACCTAAATTTTGGATGTCAAATTGCTGGTAAACCGGATATTGATAATATTGATCTAAATAAATACTTTACCAATGTTCAATTAAAAGGGCTCAATGCCAGTGGCATTGTTTATGGGGTAATGGCTGGCAAAGATGCATGGGAAGATGCTGGATTGACCGTTACTCCCGAAGAAAACCCTGATTGGGACTCTGGGGTAATTTTTGGAACTGGTATTCTTGGAGTGGACAAATTCAGGGAATCTATCTATAAAGTTGATGAGGGCAATGTCAGACGTTTGGGGAGTACTTCTGTGGTTCAGACCATGGCTAGTGGAATAAGCGCATATTTAGGTGGAATGTTGGGCTGTGGAAACCTGGTCACCACCAACTCATCTGCCTGCACCACAGGAACGGAAGCGATTTTAATGGGTTATGAGCGTATAAAATTAAAAAAAGCAACAAAGATGCTTGTTGGTAGTTGCAGCGACAGCGGACCTTATGTTTGGGGCGGATTTGATGCCATGCGCATATTACCAAGAAAACATAATGAGAATCCAGAAGCTGCAAGTAGGCCCATGAGTGCCACCGCTACTGGATTTGTGCCCGGTAGTGGGGCAGGAGCTTTGGTATTGGAATCCTTGGACAGCGCCTTGGAGCGTAGAGCTACTATTTATGGGGAAATTATTGGAGGAGCTATAAATAGTGGGGGGCAAAGAGCAGGAGGTACCATGACAGCACCCAACAATGAAGCTGTGGTACGTTGCTTAAAATCTGCACTTGAAGATTCAAAAATAAAAGCAGAACAGGTAGATACAATTAATGGACACTTGACCGCAACGGCAAAGGATCCAGCAGAAATCAAAAACTGGAGCAAAGCATTGGGAAGAAAAGGAATAGGTTTTCCGTATGTAAACTCTTTTAAAGGTATGTTTGGGCATTGCTTGGCGGCGGCTGGGAGTATTGAATGCGTGGGAACCCTACTTCAGTTCAGTGAAAATCAAATTTTTGGAAACGTGAACTGTGAGGACATTCATCCAGAGATAAATAAAATTGTGGATGAATCTCGAATTCCCCGATCTACATTGAACATTGCCCCAAAAATCATTGCAAAGGCCAGTTTTGGTTTTGGAGATGTAAATGCCTGTGTTATTTTTAAAACATATGATTTTGAATAGTATAATTTGATCTCGACTGCGCTCGACCTTACATTTATGGCAATTCACACATCCAGAGTAATGTCACCCTGAGCCTGTCGAAGGGCTGCTGAATTATAGATAAAAGGAGTAATTGTGTATTTTACGCTGACAAAGTTTTAATCCAAAAAGTATAAATGGAAAAAGAACGTTATCAAAAATTAAAGGAAATAGTGCAAACGTACCTACCAGATGATGTTTCGGAGGATACCATTCAGTTGGAGAGCAATTTTACCCAAGAGTTGAATATAAATTCGGCTAACCTGGTAGATATTGTGCTGGATGTTGAAGATACATTTGATATCATGCTTGAAAATGAAGATATGGATGGCATGCAAACAGTAGCAGATGCTCTAAAAATCATAGATACTAAAATAGCCAGCAAACAATCATAACATTATGAAGAAATTTTGGAACTACGCCAAGCAAAAACTAAATGTGGATAAACGACTGATTGCAATCTACTGCGTTATTTATTTTTTATGGGGAATGGGAATGGACTGGTTTGGCATGCAGGCGGGAATCGCAAAATTCACCTTTTGGTGGCAGGTGATTACTTGCTACATTTTGTATATGGTGCCTGTTTCTTTGTTGCTGCGAGGACTTCCATTTCATATGCAATATGCCTATGGACTTATTGCAATGGGTTTGTTGGAGTTTGCCGGCTATGCCCTGCAAACCTCCTATGCATACCCAGATAATATATTGGACCAATTTTTCAACATTCGGAATTTTAGCTTGGGTATGGCGCTGTTCTTTGCCCTTTACTTTCCTACTGGGAATTGGTTGGTTGGAAAGATATATGCTTTGCTTTTTGAAAAGAGTTAATTACTTCGATTATTTGTCATTCTGAATAATGTAGTGAATGAAGAATCCCACGTACCACGAAGATGCTTACTATGTCTCTTTCATTTTGGTGTTAAGTCCAGCCCATCTTTCCTTACCCAAAAAAAAAGCCCTTAAGGGCTCTTCTGCAATAAAAAACATGATATGAAAAAACCAAACTACTCTTCTATGCCAAAATATTTTGCAACTGCATGGTAATCATTAGTATCTATTCCATCTGCTTTAAGTTGGGATATAAGATTTTCATTGCCATTTTTGCTGGTTAATGGAGTTTTAATGGCCACTATTCTAAAAATAGTGAATTTTCCTATTGTCACATTGTAAGGAGTATTGGTTGAAGTTTGATAAAATTTCAAGGTAAATTCGGCTGTATCTTCATTGTACTCAATCCTTGAATAGTACAAATCTGCTTCAAGTGATCCTGGAACGGGAATCAATATACCATTTGATTGTTTAAGGTAAAAAAAGATGGTGTAATCAGGTAAGTCTTGTGGAGCAATAGCAAGAGTGTTAGTGTAGGTTGGGCCTGCAAAATCTGACATATCAATATCAAAACGTTTTACATTGGCGTTGCCATCCTGGCCATCATTCCCATCATTTCCTTTTTCACCATTAAGTGATTCCAGCCATTCGTTTTGTGTACCTTCAAAACCTTCGGCAACCGCTATTTCATATGCAGAATCTCCATTCTGTCCTGGCTCTCCTTTAACAGATTCTCCCGGATCTCCCTTAAGCCCCTGTTCTCCGGTATCTCCTTTGGAGCAGGAAATAAAGGTGACTGAAATTACCACACAGCCCAAAACCAATAGTCTTTCTAATTTCATAAAATTACTTTTGATTACTAAGATAGAGCCGCATGAGGCCTTAATATTCTATGAATTGATAGATGTGCTTTATGAGTTGATGGAAGAGTTGGTTGGGTTTAAATGCTTAAGTATAGGAGGTAGAAGGCGAAGATGGAGAGTGAAAGGTTATTCTATGTCAAACATCATTTTTATTTTCACTAGGTTATCTTCCCTTTTCTTCTTGATTTTGATTCCATAATCAATGGAATACAGCTCAGTTGTGCCAATAAGTTGATTTTGTTTTCTGATAAAAGTGATGGTAATAGGTTTTGTTGTTTCCTTAATCACCAAATTGCCTTTCACAATCCATTTTTCATCCTTTACGATTATCTGTTTACTCTTAAATGTGATTCTTGGATAATCATCAACATCAAAATATTTCCCGCTGCGTAAAGACCAATTACGGAGTCCATTGTTAGTGTCAAGGGTTTTGGAGAGCACAGACCCTTGCAAAAGGGAATTTTCAGGATGCTCCCAATCAATGCTGGATGTAGATTCAAAACCAGTGATGGTTCCGTTGACTTTTTTTGAAACAAATTCAAAAGAAATTTCAGCCTTAGCGATTCTTGCCTCTTGTGCCAATACATTTTGGTGAGACAGGCCAATGGACAAAACAAGGAAAAAGGAAAAAACTTTTATCATAAAAAATGATTCAAACTACTTAATAGGTCTATTGGGAAAGATACTACTTACAGTTTTGATAATCAAAAGATGTTTTTGGAGTAGAGAAGAGAGACGCTTGTTATGCCTTTAAATAAATATTAAATCTTTTAAAAAATGAAGTTAATATCTTATAAAATTGTAAGATAATTAGTATCTTCAGTGGAGGTTTTGATGCATTGCAAGTTTAAGTTGAATGGTATGGATAATGTAACCAAAAATAGCACTGAACAGTTACAAGGATTATTGATAAGAATGGAACGAAACAATAATATTGTTCGCCAGCTTTCCAAAAAAATCAATGCATACACTAGTGAGCCTACCAACCCGTCCAGATTTGAAAAATTACATGAACTAAGACGTGGGTTTATGTTTTTTAATGCACAACAAAAGCACATTATGGGACTCATTGAGCAAAGACGAGTCTCTTCCATAAAATTGAAAGAGGATATTAAACTGCACTTGAACCAATTTAAAAAGCTAGAGAAAGACATAGCTGCTTATCTCTTGGATGTCAACCAATATTCTTGAACTGGACAAGACCTATTTGTGAAATATATTCAAGCCTAAGCAACTTCAATAGAAATATATTTTTTACTCTTTTAAACATCCGTAATATTGTAAGGCAATAACCAGGTTTTTGAGCATGGGAAAATCTTCTAATTCCACACTTGTTATCCTTGCCTTTTTTGCCATATACGTAATATGGGGATCCACATATTTACTGAATAAGATTGCAGTACTGGAACTGCCTCCTTTTATGCTTGCCTCATTTAGATTTACTACAGCTGGCATATTGATTTTTGTGATGGCAAAACTTATGGGAATTCAAATTTCTATTACCAAAAAACAATTACTGAATACAATTATCGCAGGATTTCTTTTCCTGAGTTTTGGAAATGGAGTAGTGGTTTGGGCTTTAAAATATGTGGATACAGGTTTTGCTGCCCTGGAAATTTCCGCTCAACCATTGATTATTCTTCTTCTAATGCGCATCCTTCAGGGAAAAAGAATTAAACCCATGTCTGTAATCGGGGTTATTTTGGGAATTGTTGGCATTTATCTTCTAGTGAGCCAAAAACAGATTATTACCAAAGAAGGTTCAGTTATGGGTATGGTTATGATTTTTGCCTGTATGCTAAGCTGGGGCTATGGAAGTCTTTTTGTAGGAAAAGCAAACTTGCCCACCAATTATTTTGTGAATACTGGCTATCAAATGTTCACAGGTGGTATTATTTTGGCATTGATGAGCTTATGTTTTGGAGAAAACTGGACTTCTCCCTTTGTATGGACTACTAAGGTGCAACTTGTTATGATCTTATTGGTGATTTTTGGTAGTATTTTAGCATTTACCTCTTTCAATTACCTCTTAAAAACAGTGTCGCCAGAAAAGGTGGCTACTTCTACTTATGTGAATCCAATAGTTGCGTTGATCTTGGGTTGGTATTTTCTTAATGAACAGATTACGTTTCAATCCGTTATAGCTGCAGTAGTCTTGCTCACAGGTGTTTATTTTATCAACACCAAAAAGACTTTAGCCATTTTTGAGCGATTTAAGCAGTAGCTCACAAAGTATTTCTAGCAGTTTTGAGGTTCCTGTACAGTTCAATACATGAATTGTCCAACTCACTACATTTTGTTTTTGCGTAAAGGAAATGTGGTACATCTTTGCTGCATCAATCAAATCAATCAAGACAGTTTTAAAATCATCAATCAAAAAACGAACAATCATGAATCAATTATCAAAATTCTTCGCAACACTATTGTTAAAGGTTATTCTTTTTCTTCTAATCTTTGGCGGTAGTTCTGTTAATGCGCAGAGTCGAAGCACTTCTATCAGTATTAGTGATAATGGGAAAACATCCATTTCCGTAAAGAATGGGTTTGGAAACAATTTTCACGTTGAATTCAGAGGGGATATCACCCTTTCTGATGATGACATGGATGTTGTGGCAATTTCTAGAGGGGGATTTATGGAGATTAAGAAATCTGCGTTTGGAAATCGTAGGCGTATCCTTATTGAATCTAACAATTCGGGCCAACTCATTAAAAAATACTATGTAGGGAGTTCTGAAAGGAATTTTGACTCAGAGGGCAGAAAATGGATGGCGGAAATTCTCCTAGAGGTGGTCCGCACATCTACCTTAGGTTCTGAACAACGTGTTGACCGTATATATAGAAAAGGAGGAGCGTACGGGGTGCTTAAAGAAGTTGGCTTTATTGGTGGTAATCATGTAAAGTCTAGATACATCAAACTTCTATTGGAAAAAGACCTTAAGAATGCTGATTTAATATCCGTTCTTAAAGTTGTTGGAGATGATATTGACTCTGATCATCACCGAGCTGATATCTTAAAGGCTAATATCACTAAATTTTTATCTACTGAAGCTAGTATTACGGCCTTTATTGAAGCAGCTTCGGAAATTGATTCCGACCACCATAAAGCGGAAGTTCTAAAAAGATTGGTGAAAAATGGTGCTATAAAAGAAAACCAATTGAATGCGCTTTTCGTCATTGCCAGGGACATAGATTCCGATTACCACAAGTCCAGTGTACTTACAACCGTTCTTAGGAGCTCTTCGCTGAACAACTCTAATCTAAAGTTGCTTTTAAGCACCGCCAAGGAAATCGATTCTGATCATCATAAATCGCAAGTGTTCCAAACTGCCTTAAATACTGAGGGAGTCACAGATGACACCTTCCATACATTGTTGAATGTATTGGAGAGTATGGATTCTGATAGTCATCTGGACAATGTGCTTTCTAAAGTGTTGCGAAAAAAATTAAGCCCATCATCACTGTCCCATGCACTAAAACAAGTAGGTAATATGGATTCGGACAGCCATAAAGCCAATGTGTTAAAGATAGCTGTAAGAAAAGAGCTGAATAGCGAAAATATTGACGCTTTGATCAATGTTCTTGATCACATGGGGTCTGATCACCATAGAGCTGATGTTTTTAAACAAATGGCAAGGAACACTTATTCCGACGAACAACTTTCTAAGATTTTTACGTCTATTAAGAACATCAATTCTGATTATCATAAAGCTGAATCACTTATTGCTTTTTCAAGGACTGCCTCCAAATATGGTCAGCAGACTAAAGAAGCATATAGGTCTGCATGTAAAAGTATTTCTTCAGATTCACATTACAGAAGGGCTTCTAACGCAATTGAATAACCAGCTAATGTCTTAATCACTAGAATACTCCAATGCTTTAGCATTATATTGAGTATTTTGGTGCTATGGACAAGGCTTTTGGATTTTTCTTAAACCAACCAAAGATGGGAAGAAATCTATTCCTCATTGTTTTGGGCTTTACAGTAGGAGCCCTGTTCTATAGTTTTCACAACTTTAGCGGCAAACCTAGTTTTTGGGAACTTATCCTTAACGGTGTGTTGGGTGTGTTGGTTAGTTACGCATTTCATTTCTGCAATCTTTTTTTGAACAAAACAGTACGATGGAAACAACAAACCGGATTTCGACTTTTACTGGGCATAGTCTGCCATATGCTAATAGGATTTGGTATCGTGTTTTTAGGGTTAAGAGGATATGAATTGTTGTATCCCGAACATACTTTCTTCTCTATTTCAGGAAACAATACTTCATTGAAAATTGGAATTCTATTAGTATGTACAATTCTTATTTATAACATTATTTATTTTGTCTTTTATTCTTATAGGCAATATACTGTTGGGCAAATTAAGGAAGTTCAATACAAACGTAAACAAACTGAACTTCAATTAAACGCGTTAAAATCACAGCTTAGTCCACATTTTCTTTTCAATAGTTTAAATACCCTTTCGTCTTTGTTCCGTAAAGATGTAAAGAAGGCAGAAGAGTTCATTCGTTCACTGGCTAAATCCTATCAATATACACTCAAGACCTATAGTGAAGTGTTGGTTACATTAGAAGACGAACTGGATTTTGTGCATTCCTACTGTTTTATGGTACAAACGCGTTTTGGCAATCATTTCTCATTGGATTTGCAGTTATCCGATGAAGAACTGAAGAACAAAATACCCCCATTGACGCTTCAGATGCTGGTGGAAAACGCGGTTAAGCACAATGTTCTAGATGCAAAGAACCCGTTAAAAGTCTACATTAAAACCTACAACGGTTTTTTGGAAGTAAGCAATAATAAAACGAAGAGCCCATCAGGAGTAAAATCTTTAAAGATTGGACTTAAAAATATTGTTTCAAGATATGAGCTGTTGGCCAATAAACAGGTTAAAATAATCAACGGTGAAGATTTCACGGTGCAATTGCCCATAATCAAATGAAAAAGTTATTTGTACATAAACCTTTGTTTAGGCTATTAAGTCCTTTGTTTAGTGGTACTTTGGTGTATCTGTTTATTCTGTTGATCAATAATAACATTGATGAATTGGGCATCAATTTTTTTGGGCAAGAACTATATGTGTGCATTGGTCTAGCCTATTTAATTCAGGAATATTCCAGAATATCTATCATTGTTTTTAGTCGACTAAAAAAGCCTTCTTCTTTTTTGGTAAAAACAGTTTTACAGATTGTAAGTACTATAGCCGTTAATATTGCATTGGTGTCATTTGCCATGTATGTTTACTTTTCCAAAGTGCTTTTTTATACACCCAACAGTAGGGAGTTGTTAGTTTTTAACAGTATTTTCTCTGTAATTGCCCTAATCTATGTTATGCTTTATGTGAGTCACCAATTTTTGTATATGGTGAACACTGACAAATTAGAAAAAGAGGAATGGGCCAGAAAGGAAGTTGAGGATGACTTTTCAGATTTTAAAAGAGGAGTAAACCCTGAACTTTTTTTTGAAAGTCTTGAAACCATTTTGGTTACAATGAAGTCGAACCCGGATAAAGCAGAAGAGGTTACGGATCGTTTTGCAATGGTTTATAGATATCTGTTATCCCAAAAGAAAAATGAGTTGGTCCCAATAGAGACGGAACTGAAAATTCTAGAGGAATTATTGCCGCTGTTTTCTGAACTGCCATATCGAAACATTCAAATGGGAAAAGTAATGGTTAAAGAAACACTTATAGTTCCTGGAAGCGTTCTTAGAATTATTGAAAATATTATGCGTACAACCATTCCCTCTGAAACTAAGGAACTAGTGATTGATATTTTGGAGATGGACAATAATATAAACATTCAATATATACATGAAGAAAAGATTCACAAATCATTAAATATTAATGAGTTAAAGTCAATTTGTAAGGATTATAGATTTTATACTTCACAAATGATTCAAGTAATCCATGAGGAGGTTTACAAGAACATTTATTTGCCAAAACTTAAAATAGCATGAAAATAGTTATTGTTGAGGATGAGCCTTTGGCGGCTGAAAAACTCGAACGTTATCTTTTAAAGTATAGCGAAACCACAGAGATTGTCAAAACCTTACCCTCGTTGGAACAGGCCGTTCCATGGATTGCTGAAAATCAATCTATGGTAGATTTATTTTTTATGGACATACAACTTACGGATGGACTAAGTTTTGAAATTTTTTCGAAAGTCACGGTTCAAAAACCTGTTATCTTCACAACAGCTTTTGATGAATTTGCCATAGACGCCTTTAAAGTGAACAGTATAGACTACTTATTAAAACCAATTATGTTCACAGATCTTTCTAGGGCTCTTCAAAAACTGAAATCTTTAAAAAAACAATTCGGAAACCCTGAGATATTGACCCCAGTAATTCAACAAATACAAAAAAGGACCTACAAAGATCGGTTTTTGGTCAGTATGGGAAACCATATACATTCAGTGCCAAGTGATACTGTCAATGCATTTTATGCAGAGGGCAGAGATGCCTATTTAATTACAGATCAGGGCAAAAAATATATTATTGAATACAAATTGGAGGCCTTGGAGGAGTTGTTGGACCCCAAACACTTTTTTAGGGTAAACAGAAGCTTTATTGTCAATCTCATTGCCATTACAGATGTTACTGTCTATGCCAACCGTAGATTAAAACTCACTCTAAAATCTAAATTGGATAAAGAAGTGGTCATTAGCCGTGAGAAGGTGGCCGATTTTAAAAAATGGTTTGAAGGGTTGGATTAGAATTGATCGGATTTTTCTTTTAGCTCTTTTAATGCACGATTCAAACTTCTGGGAGTAACTCCAATATAATTTGCAATGTCTTTTTTGGATATGATTTCGGTAAACTCAGGGAACAATTCTTTCAGTCTGATAAGGTTGTCTTCGATGGGGTAGGAGTGTTGGTAGGAATGTCTTGGAGCCTTATACCGTATTTTATCGGCAAGCGCTTTCATGATCAACTGGTTAAACTGCCTATCAGAATCCAATAATTGGTTAAAACTGGCATAGCTGAACACAAAGACTTTTAAAGCTGTTATGGATTCTACAGAGCAGATGGTATACCCTTTGTTAAAGAATTCCAGTTCACCAAATTCCATTCCTTCCCCTAAAAATTCTTGGATAAACTCTTTACCATTTTCATCAGAAATATAACACTTGGCAATTCCACTTTTAATGAGGTATATCTTGTTGTATCTATGATCTTGCTCAATAATCTTTTGTTTGGGACCAAACTCTTCCTTCCAAATATCATATTCTCCAGAATTGAACAAGTTTTCGGTATATGCGACTAATTTCAAGTTGGTTCTGATCATTCTTTGTGGGACAAATGTCCTTTTTAGTGATGCTAAGAAGCGATTCCTTTACCTGTAAAATTACAGAATAGGAATGGCGATCACAAAAGGCAAAATTCAATCAACTCGGGCAAGTAACAGAATGTACACTCCTAAGTTTATCCTTATTTGCTTGAGCTCTCTTTTCTTTTCAGCAAGTTATAATATGCTTATTCCTGAACTCCCTGCATATTTGAGTAGTCTGGGAGGTGCACAATATATTGGCCTAATAATAGCGTTGTTCACTCTAACTGCTGGAATTTCCAGACCGTTCAGTGGTAAGTTAACAGATACTATAGGAAGAAAGCCAGTTATGGTTATTGGTGCTATGGTTTGTTTAGTGTGTGGTTGTTTTTACCCCATTCTAACCACAGTTTATGGTTTCTTATTGCTAAGGTTGCTCCATGGGTTTTCCACCGGATTTACACCTACGGCGACCTCCACTTTTGTTTCAGATGTGGTGCCGCAAAAAAGATTGGGTGAAGCCATGGGTATACAAGGCATGGCCTTTAGTATCGGTTTGGCTTTGGGACCAGCCTTGGGAAGCTTGATCAAACTCCATTTTTCATACTCCACATTGTTCTATAGCTCATCAGTGATGGCATTTTTAGCTTTGCTTTTGATTGTGAACTTAAAGGAAACTTTACCAAAGAAACAGTCCTTTAAATGGAATTTATTAAGGATATCGAGAAAGGAAATCATCGCAATTGAAGCACTTCCAGCGGCTGTTGTCACTTTTCTGTTCTATTTATCCCTTGGTGTTATTCTAACATTGATACCGGATTGGACTGAGGCAGTTGGTTTTGCAAACAAAGGTATTTTCTTTGTTGTATTTACCGTTTCATCACTAGTAGTACGTTTTATCGCTGGAAAATTTTCTGATCATTATGGAAGGACCAAGGTAATTGTTGTTGGGCTTTTTTTATTGTTTGCAGCTATGCTATGTATAGGGTATTTTAGCACAAAACTAGGCTTACTATTGGGAAGTATTGTTTACGGACTTTCCATGGGTATTGTTTCTCCCGCAGTAAATGCATGGGTCATAGATTTGAGTAAACCGGAACAAAAAGGAAGGGCAATTGCCACTATGTACATTGCTTTAGAGGCAGGAATTGGTCTGGGAGCATTGTTATCTGGCTGGTATTATCAAGAAACCATTTCGAAAATCCCAATTATTATGTACTATTGTGCGATATTTGCAATTCTTGGAATTGGCTACATTTTTCTTTTGGAAAGAAATTATTGGACAAATAATTAAAAAAATATTCCATTCCACATTGTCATTCGCTATCTTTAGTTGAATTTCAATGCATTATCTTTATACTAACTAATACAGCAGGCAAGTACTTTATGGCTAAATCACAACAGACGTATAGCAAATCAGAAAGAGAGAAAAAGCGTTTAAAGAAGAGAGAAGAAAAACAAAAAAAGAAAGAAGCCAGAAAAGCTGAAGCAAAGGAAAGTGGCAAATCTGGAATTCAATTTGCGTACGTGGACTATAATGGAAACTTAACAGATACTCCACCAGACCCTTCACAAAAAATGGCTGTTGAAGCCGAGAGTATTACCTTAGGAATCCCCAAAAAAGAAGAAGGAGACGAAGAGGAATTTGACCCAGTTAGAAACGGAAAGGTTTCGTTCTTTGATACTTCCAAAGGATTTGGGTTTATAATAGATACTGAAACACAGGAAAAATATTTTTGCCATGTAAGTGGTCTAATAGATGAGATTTTTGAAAATGACAAGGTGTCCTTTGAACTTGAAAAGGGCATGAAAGGCATGAATGCCGTTCGCGTTAAGAAAATTTAATACCCAATACTTTTAGTATATCCAATATTTTGACTAGTTCAAGACATCAAATCGATGTGTATATTTTACGGTGAGGATTTGATTGTTCAAGTTATCTAGAACATTGTCGTCTTTTACAATATTAAATACAACAAATAACCCTGTATTTGCATTTTGCAGCCATCCAAAACGAGCATTTACAGATGTTATCTCGTTAACATTATTTCTCTGGATTAAACTTTGCAGGAACATTCTTGGTGTAAAGGAATAGGATAGACGAAGCCCTCCAACCAAAGCGGTCAAGTTGCCAGTATCCAATTGAATATCACTATGACTAAATGTCAATGATGTATTAAACCGGTCACCAAGCCTGTATTTTGCAGTGCCACTATTGGTAATTCTGTGTCCATTAAAATAACCACCAATAATGGTTCTTGTATCAAAAGAAAATGCATTGTTGGGATTTGTAATTACAATAAGCTGTAACTCTTCATTTTTATAATTACCAGCAGGGACGGTTACATTCGAAATAGCAAAATTTTGTAATACCCGTTCACTGGTAAAGTTGATTCCAGTATGTACTTCAAAGCCACTTTTAAATTCCCAATGATTATCAACATGTAAAAAGCCTGTAATAAGCTCATCATCAAAATTCCAATATCCGCGATATGATACATGTGGGCGTATCTCTAAAAGATTACCCATGTTTTTTACCCTATGTGCTTTAAGAATCAGGAACTCAGGTTTACGAAAGGCACTGCGCTGTAAAAAGCCAACTTCGGGGTTAAACCCTTCGCCCACTTCGGTATAACCGGCTCTAAGGTCCCAGCCATTCCAATTATAGTTACCAAGAATTTTAAAGGCATGGTCATTACTTTCAATACCAGGGGTAACACTTTTGGCAACAAAACCGTTGACCTCTGCCTTATTTCCAATTCCCCATTTTCCATCCATGGCATAAACCCGGTTATAATCATCCTCCATATTGCCAAGTCCAGCCCGGTTAATAAAGATTCCTCCCAAAGAAGAACGCGTTCCCTGAAAATCATGATTGACCCGAGCAACGGAAAAATTATTTTTTTCAATTGCAGTTCCATTAACATCATCAGTAAACATGCTTAATAGCCCTACATTGGTTTGACCAACTTTTCCAGATAGTCTAGCTCCTCCAATTATAGGCACTAAACTCCCATCATCTCCAATGCCGATTCTACGGCTAAAAAAAAGGTCAACTTCTCCAGGGCTACCCACGCTAAATTGACCGGCATTTTCCAAAAAGAAGGCTCGCTTTTCTGGAAAAAAGAGATTAAAACGATCCAAGTTTACTTGTTGGTCATCTACCTCAACTTGTGCAAAGTCAGTGTTATATGTTAAATCTAATGTTAGACTTGGAGTAATGCTGTACTTGATATCGGCCCCAACTTCAAAATTGGTATCTGTTTCGTTGGGTGATACAGATTTATCATTCACAAATTGCCCTAGAACATATGGAATAAGTTTTAAATTTCCGGGGTTCTTAAGATTCAGCCCGGTAAGTTTTCCAGCAAGTGATAATCGTTTCATGTCAAAACCCAAAGGAAGAGATGTCCAATATGCTGTTTCAGTGTTCTTACTAATGTTCCGTCTAAAGTTGAGCCCCCATATTTTGTTTTTTCCTGAAGCAAAGCGAAGTGACCTAAAAGGAATGGCAAACTCTGCGCTCCAGCCATAATCTCCTAATTGTGATTTAACTTTCCATGTGGCATCCCAGTTCAAGTTGGTGCCACCAATAACACCACCTTGCTGCCTGTTGGTATTAAAATTACCTTTCCCTTCATTATCAATTTGGGCATCATACTCCATTCCTTGGGCATTTGTGCCAAAAAGAAATCCATTTTGTTGATCATGGTAGGTATCAATTATAAAAAGGAAACTATCCTCGTCATTTAAGTCAGCATCGCGACGAGAATCAGAAACTACAATGCTCCTTGCATCTTTATCATAACACACTACGGACACATAGAAAGTATTTGCCGTATACGCAATTCGGATAGCCGTTTTTTCAGAAACAGCTTGCCCATAATTGGGTCTCAACTGAACCAAATTTTCAATAGCGGGAATATTTTTCCAAATAGGATCATTTAAAACTTCTCCGTCTATAGTGGGTTCCTGCACCAGTTCTGTGGCCATGTATTGGGGGGTAATTTTTGTTGGATCTTTGGATGGGGTCTGCGCTAAAAGTATTTGGACGTTGCATATAGCAAAAAGCACAAAGAACTTGCCAAGTATTTTTTTCATAAAATGAATTACGTTGAACGTTAAATATACTTGATTAATGGGAAATTTTAGCTGGATTCTGTAATTTGTATAATCACCATAGTTTATTGGATATGAAGACACTAAGTAAAATCACAATTATAGTTTTGGCAATAGCTTTATTGTCCTGTGCATCACATTCAAAAAGTAGTGCCACTGTGGCAGAAGTTGATGCATTACAGAAATTGGTTGCAGAAAAGACTTTTATAATCAAGGCCAATTGGGCCATGCCAATGGCAACAGGTAGCCTTAATAGAATTGCCAATACCGGATTGATTCCACCTGGAAGCACTGCAAATAGGATAGATATCACTGGAAATGGAAGTTACCTAAGAGTTTTAGGAGATAGTGTTGCCGCCGATTTACCATATTTTGGAGAAAGACAAATGGGAGGAGGGTATACTAATGATACAGGAATTAAATTTGAAGGTGTTCCTCAAGAACTTACGTTCATTCCTGATGACAAATCTAAAGGGTATACGGTTAACTTTAACATTTCCAAGGGCACAGAAACCTATCAGGTTTCTGCAAAGTTGTTTCCCAATCGTACCAGCTTAATAAATATTATTAGCTCTCAAAGAACCTCTATAAGGTATGATGGAAGGGTAGATAAATATACGAGAGAAGAATAATCCCATTTATCATTCCTTAGTTCAAATTTTGCTTCAGTTTTATGATATGCTGAAAATGAAGAATTCATTCATCAATCTAAATTACTTGAAATGCAGTAGTTTGGTAAACGATTTTGATGTCAACTTTTCGTCTTTTGTTTTTGTGATATTTGACCCATTATTTTTCCGTATTTTCGACAATTGTGACCCTGAAACTTATTAAATAATGAAAGAACCGAAAATGGTTGGTCGTAGAAGCTTTATCAAACAATCAGGCTTCCTACTTTCCAGCGCGCTTATACCTTTAAATGGTTATTCCATGGCAATTATGAAGAAGTATAAGTACAAAATGGGTCTTCAACTGTTCACCATTCGTGATGCCATGAAAAATGACCCAATAGGCAGCTTAAAAACTGTTGCATCTTTGGGGTATCAAGATTTGGAAATCTATGGCTATGATGTGGACAAGGGAACCTATTATGGGTACAAAGCATCAGATTTTAAAACCATTCTTGATGATTTGGGTCTCAGCGCATCAAGTGGTCATTATGGTTTTTCGGATTATTTTGACAAATCTGAGGATCAACTTAAACAATATGTGGATCAGTGTATTGAAGGGTCACATGCGTTGGGTAAAAGTTACATTACTTGGCCTTGGTTGGCCCCGGAGCAACGGACGATTGAAAAATTTAAGTTGTTAACGGATAAGTTGAACAGGATAGGGGAGCAGGTAAATGATTCAGGGTTAGGCTTTGCCTACCATAACCACGGTTTTGAATTTATTGATCACAACGGAAAAAATGGATATGATATCATTCTTAGCGAAACGGATCCTAATTTTGTCAAGCTTCAATTGGATTTATATTGGGTAAAACACTCCTCTAAATTAAGTCCTAAGGAATTGATTGCCAAACAACCCAATAGATTTGTAATGTGGCACATCAAAGATATGGACAAGGTTTCAAGGGATTATTCGGAGCTTGGTAATGGTTCTATAGATTACAAAACAATGCTGGCAAATATTGATCAATCCGGGTTGCAATTCTACTATTTAGAGCAAGGAGGCAATTTTGCAGTAAATTCCATGCAGAGCATTACAGATAGTGCTACCTATTTCAAAAAACACCTTCAAAAATATTTATAGCATAGTAGAAATAAGAAAAATAAAGATGTTAAAGAAAATCACTTTTATATTGATCCTTGCCACATTGATTTTTTCGTGTAAAGGAAAGACGGAAACCAAAGAAAAGGTTGGTGAAGATCAGATGAAACAACCACAAACAAATCTACCATTAGAAAAACTCAATCTTCCAGAAGGTTTTAAAATTGATGTATTTGCAGAAGGCATTGATGGCGCAAGATCTATGGCCATGGGTGATAACGGAACTCTTTTTGTGGGCACTCGCAATGAAAAAACAGTGTATGCACTTCAAGATTTGGATGGGGATTTTAGAGCAGAAAAAATAATGGCATTGGATACGACTTTGGAAGTCCCCAATGGTGTTGCCTTTAAAGACGGAGCACTATATGTGGCAGAAGTGGGCAGATTGCTTAAATATTCAAATATTGAAGATCAGTTAACAAATCCACCACAACCAGAGGTGATTTATGACGATTATCCAACGGAGTTTCACCATGGATGGAAATACATTGCCTTTGGGCCTGATGATAAATTATATGTACCGGTTGGCGCTCCTTGCAATATTTGTGACAGTACGACCGTAGACGAAAGATATGCCACAATTACCCGTATGAATGCCGATGGTAGTAATAGGGAAATTTATGCAAGAGGAGTTCGAAATTCTGTGGGCTTTACTTGGCACCCTGAAACTAATGAGATGTGGTTTACGGATAACGGAAGAGACTTAATGGGAGATGACACCCCACCTTGTGAGTTCAATAGGGTTACTGAAGCAGGACAGCATTTTGGATACCCTTTTTGCCATGGTGGAACTGTGAAAGACCCAGAATTTGGCAATCAATTTCCTTGCTCGGATTTTGTTTCACCAGTACAAGCTATGGGGGCACATGTGGCGCCATTAGGAGTCAAATTTTATACAGGAAATATGTTCCCTGAAAAATATAATGGGCAGGCTTTTATAGCGGAACATGGTTCTTGGAACCGTTCCTCTAAAGTAGGTTATAAGATTTCATTGGTTAAATTACAGGATAACCAGGCCGTGGCTTATGAAACTTTTATTGATGGATGGCTTGATGTAGAAAAACAAGAAGCCTTTGGACGCCCCGTAGATGTGCTCTTTTTAGAAGATGGTTCCCTTTTGATTTCTGATGATTTAGGGGATGTCATTTACAGGGTTTCTTATACAGGTACCTAGTCTCATGATAGTTTTGTTGACCTTTTATTAATAGCAACTAAGACAATGACATTTTCAATGCCCGTTTCTCTTTTTCCAGATAAGTCCATGGACAAATCCAGCCATGTAAACAATTGCTGCTGCTAGTGCCATTGCAATATATTGTAGTTGAATTACAGTGATAAGTGTAGTCATTTATTTACTTTTTAAAGCAAAATATCCTAAAATGATTTAACGTAACACTTCTAATTGACGAATACATGTTTTGACTTGAGCAATTCAAGTGCAGATTTTATATACAAGTCTTTAAAATCCTCAAAATGGTCTTAATGATGTGTAGAATACCTTTGAATATTTTTTTCTTTACAATTAAAAAGGGAAAAGGTGTGAAACTAAAGGAGAACAGTTTTACCTGTTCGGAACGATTCATCCGCGGCCAAAACAATATTTAGACTGTTAATGGCATCTTCAAGATGCTGCGATAAATCTAAATCTTCTTCAATAGCTTTTAATAAGTACTCTTGTTCCAGTTGGCAAAGTTCATCGTGCGAGGGTTCATTTTTAATAGGAATCAATTCATCCTTTTTAAGGAAATCTCCATTTTCATTAATATCACTATAATGTATGTGCAGCGCCCCGGTCTGTGTATGCTCATCAATATTTTGTGATTCGCTATCTGTTTTTTCCGCAATACTCACACTTCCTTTTGGCCCCATGACATCTTTCACAAAAAAAGCAGTTTCACTGATCATAGGCCCCCAGCCAGCTTCGTACCAACCTACAGATCCATCATCAAAGGTTACTTGCAATTGTCCGTAATTGTACATTTGGGCATCAATTTCATCAGATAATCTGGCGCCTATGCCACTGACTTTAATGGGTTTTGCCTGGGTCATTAGACACATGATATCCACATAATGCACACCACAATCCACAATGGGCGACATGGATTTCATTAGATTCTTATGAGTTTCCCATTGAACACCACAACTTTGCTGATTAAGGTTCATGCGCATCACTAAAGGTTTTCCTAAATTCTGGGCAAGGGAGACAAATTTTTTCCAAGCCGGATGTACCCTTAAAATGTAGCCCACCACCAATTTCAAGTTATTGTCCTTCGCCAATTGAACTAGTTCCTTAGAATCCTTAACATTGGTGGCAATAGGTTTTTCAACAAACACATGTGCCTTAGCCTCTAAACTTTTTTTTACGTATTCCGCATGAGTTTCAGGATAGGTGTTGATGGACACGATATCGGGTTGCGTCGCTTCTAATGCCTCATCAAAATCAGAATAGGTAGGTAGTCCGCCCAATTCTTCAGATAAGCTATTTCTACTCCCAGGACTACGGCTTACTAATCCTACAATTTGAAACTGCTCAAGTTTATGATATGCCCTCGCATGGGAGGTACCCATATTTCCACACCCTACTACCAAAACCTTGTACATGACCATCTATTTTGAAGTTATTGTTCTTCAATATTAGGAATTGTACGGTTAATAATGAAAAACTCCTCAAAAACTAAGGATAAAGTAACATTTATAACAGGAGGTAAGGGAAATCTTGACTATTCTATTGAAGTGTTTTCCTCCAGAAAATCAATTACAGTTTCTCCTTTTAAGTCGGAAAGAGTACTTTGAGAAACTTCTCCTGCTCCTAAAAATCGATAACGTATCCCAGCAATTCTACCTATGCTTTCATTATAACTTCCAGAAAAAAGTTGCTCACCTTCCACAAATACATTGAGCTGTTTATTTTTGACATACAGCTTAATGTCTTTTGCTTGTGTTAAATCAACTCCCAATCCTGATAAATCAGTTTCTTTTCCATTTAAATAGGTGTCATTCAGCATTACATATAAATCCGAGGCACAGCCGGGGATGGAAAATGATACTACCATGGCACCTTTTGTCCCTAAAATGATGATATAGGCTTTTTGACATACCGCCCATTTATCTCGATATGTATTTTGAATGGTGGATTGAAGCACAAAATTATCTCCAGGAATTGGGTCAAAATCCTTTACCATGTGGAAAGTGGAAGAGAAGGGTTCTTCTACATCCGCAATCTCGGTTACTATATTAGATGGGAAAGAGAGTTTTCCATCATAGATGGCACCGGATTCAACGTATTTTGGAATTGGTCTATAATCTAGGGTGCCCAACCATCCTTCCGTTTTGATGAATAGATCATGTTGTTTGATGACGTTGCCATCAACTAAAAGCTTGGCTCTAAAATACCCTGGAAAATAGTATTGACCGGTAGCCTGTGTTTGATCAGGGTTTAAATCAATGGTTTTAGTGGGATCCCAATACTGTTGAATATGAATACTGTCCGATTTGATGTACGCTAAATCTAGATTAAAAATAACTGAGTTAGGTAACCCTTTTGCAATGGGTCTGCTTTCAAAAACTATTTTGGAAACATCTATTTGGTCAGAATCGTCCATTGGGCCCTTTAGGGAGAAAAATGAAATAAAGATAACCGTCATCACCGAGGCACTCAACATGATTACCCCCAAATTGGCGCCAATCATTTTTGAAACACGGGAAGTCTTTTTTATGGACGTTTTGCCCTTAAAATCTCTCCAATTTTCAAAACCGGCAAATTGGGCAAGGGTATTCAAGGTGGTAATGCTGGGGGCACTTTGGTAATGAATACGACCCCAAACCCTTTTTAAGGTAACAGGACTCAAAAGCACTTTGGTCTGTTGTTGTATACGCTCGCTCAATTCAATAAATACATCATTGTGCCATGCATCTGAAGGACCCCATTCAAGGGTTTCCTCAATGCGCAACAAACATTTTTTGACCAATTGGTGTTCCGAATACATCTTCTGGATTTGTAAAACAAAGATCACAAAAAAAACGTAGCCTGAATGGGAATGAATCAACTTGAACCAACTTGTTTTTGGATTTTGCCTCGCTTGTTGGAGTTTCGGTATATCAAAAAATATGTAGTCATGAACAAAACAGTTAATTTATCCATTCTTTTTCTCTTCAATCTATTCTTCTCTTTCAGTCAAGATGTTATTTCCTTGGACACGGTTCATCTAAAAATGAATACTTCATCATACATCTTTGAAGATTTCAAAGGACATAAGACCATCTATTTTAAGGGAGGAACAATAGGTTTGAAAGACATATCCTTTTTAAACGGAACCATCGAGTATGATATCTATTTAACCAAAGACCGTGGATTCCCTGGGGTTTATTTTAGAATTAATGGCGATGATTCTGAGCAATTTTACATTCGCCCGCATCAATCTGGAAATCCAGATGCCAACCAAGCGACTCCGGTAACTAATGGACTTGCCAATTGGCAGTTTTACTTTGGCTCTAAATATTCCTTTCCCCATAACTATAACTTTGATAGCTGGACGCATGTAAAAATTATTGTAAAAGGTCGTCAGGCACAAGTGTTTTTGGATTATTCAGAAACACCCCATCTTTCTTGGCAGTTGTTTCATGAGCCCAAAGCAGGAGGCATTAGTTTTTCTGGCGGACTTTTTCGTGGTTTTCACATAGCCAACATTAAGATCAACCAACAAACCCCGATTATTCAAAATTTTAATCCGGGAACTAGGAAACCCATTGAAAATGTTATAGGGGAATGGACGGTATCCAGCAAGTTTGAAGAAAAAGAATTGGAGAACCCACAAACGATAAGTTCTTTGATATCACGCCTTAAATGGAATAAAAAAATCTACGTTGAGGAGGGAGTGGCCTCAAACATTGCACGAGCAATAAAAATTGATGGAGATGTTCCTGGAAATACGGTTTTTGCAAGATTGACCATAACATCGGACAAAGATCAGATCAAACTTTTCGATTTTGGCTATAGTGATAGAGCAATAGTCTTTTTGAACAATAAACCTATTTACAAAGGAACCAATCGCTTTCGAAGTAGGGACTATAGATATTTGGGAACCATTGGCCTTTTTGATGCAGTTTATCTTGATTTGAAGAAAGGAAAGAACGACCTGTTTATTGCAGTATCCGAGGACTTTGGCGGCTGGTTGGTCACCGGAAGATTTGCGAACCCCGAGGGTCTTAAAATCAAGTAATACAAAATAAAAAAAACGAACAATCATGATAAAGAATAGCATATTGCTTTGCATCTATTTTATAGGAATTACAAGCTTTACTTTAAACGCACAAGATATGCTGGTGGCTACCAAGGTAAGTCCTAAGGCTTCTGTTATGCAACGTATAGGAACCACAGATGTCACCGTTACGTACCATAGTCCATCTGCAAAAAAAAGGAAAATATTTGGAGGAATCGTACCGTATGATTTTGTTGTCGATGGTATTGAATATCCTTGGAGGGCAGGTTCCAATCAGAATACTACCATAGAGTTCACCCACAATGTAAAAGTACAGGGGCAACCACTTTCCAAAGGTAAATACGGATTGCACATTTTTGTAAAGGAAAAGAAATGGACGTTTATCTTTTCCAATACATCTGATAGCTGGGGCAGTTTTAGTTATAAAAAAGAGGAAGATGCCCTTCGCGTGACCGCTGTACCTGAACAGGATGCATATCAGGAATGGCTCAACTACCAATTTGTAACCCGTAAACCAGAATCGGCCATTTTGGAGTTACAATGGTCACATATAAAATGTGGTATTAAAATAGAAGTAGATGTAACATCGAATGCGCTATCGGATTTAAAGGCCAAAGAGGAAAAAACGGTTGATGATTATATCAAAATAGCCCAATTGACTGTCGAAAAAGACCCTGCTAATATTGATGAGGCATTGCAGTATGTTGAAAAGTCAATAACATTGAACAAGGAGTTTCGTAATGTGATGTTGAAATCTAATTTGTTGGCCAAAAAGGGAATGGTCAAGGAAAGTGAACAAAACAAGGAACAGGCATTGACTCTGGGCGAAGGCTTTCCATATCATTATTATTACCCTTTGAGCTTTATGCTTCTGGACGGTAATAAATCCAAGACTTTCAAAATTCTTTCAACAATGCTCAAAAAGGACCCTGACAATTGGATCACAAACTTGGCCATGGGAGAATATTATATCAAAGAGGAGAATCAAGAAAAGGCCACTTTCCATTTTGGAAAGGCCTATGAACATGCTGGGGAAAGATCTAAACCGTACACACGCTATATGTTTCTTTCAAACAAATTGGTTTTAGAACAAAATTAACTTCACAGGGATACAGCTATGAACATAGACAGGTTGATTTAAGCATGCAATAAAGTTATTTTAGTATTCATATAGACTGATTTCAAGAATTTGATTGAACTTCCTTTTGGAACATTCTGCGTTTCCCTAGAAAAGAAATCATATTTTTTGTTACATTAGAAGGGGACACAAAACCTCTTCTGAACATTAGCCTTACCAGATATATGAAGCAAAAACTAACTTTACTGTTCTTATTTTTTTCATTGACTTTAGCCTCCCAGACGAACAAAACCTATCGTATTGGGATCCTTGTTGATAAAATAAATCCAGAGCTATCACCATTGCTCGAAAAATTAAAATCCGAGATTGTGGCTGTGGTAGGAGAGGATGCGAATATTTTCTTTCCTAAAGAGAATATTTTGGTCAATAATTTCGATTTAACCAAAGCAAAACAGAACTACGATAAGCTAATTACTAATGATACGGACATTATACTTGCCTTTGGTATAGTCAATAATCAAATCATTAGCCCTGTAAAGACGCATAAAAAACCAACGATTCTGTTTGGAGCTGTAAACAGGGACCTTCATAAGCTTGATTTCACCAATACAACATCAGGCATTGAAAACTTTACATATTTGGTAGAGTCGGAATCTTATGAGGAGGATTTGAAAAAATTCAAGGAGCTTACCAATTTTGAAAACGTTGGTATAGTAATAGATGCTCCATTTTTGGAAGTTTTACCTCTTAAGGAGACTTTTGACAGGGAAATTGGAGCTCTTGGCTCTGAGTATAAATTGATACCATTTACCACTGTTCAGGATATCACTTCAAATCTGGACGGTGTTGATGCCGTATACATAGCTGGAGGCTTTTTCTTGAGCAAGGATGAGAAAAAGCAATTGGCAGATTATTTTATCGAAGCTAAACTTCCCTCTTTTACTGTTAATGGTACAGAAGATGTAGCGGATGGTATACTGGCAACATACCAGTCCGATGATAATCTTGACCAATTTTTCAGGCGTATTGCCCTATCGATTGAAGCATATGTTTCTGGTACACCGTTATCTGAACTTTCTGTTTACATAGACTATACGCCAAGATTGACTATGAACTATAATACGGCGGAGATTATTGGAGTGCCTATCAAATATAGTCTGGTAGGGCAAACAGATTTTGTTGGTGAGTTCAAAAATGTAGTTTCAGAAAAAGATTATGACCTTTTAACGGCTATCAATGATGCCTTAGAGAACAACCTATCCCTTAGTTCCAATAAGAAGGATGTGGAATTGGCAGTACAGGATATAAAATCGGCCAATAGTAATTATCTGCCCAGTTTGACTGCTGCTGGTACGGCCACCTATGTTGATCCTGATGCTGCTGAAGGAAGTGCAGGTCAAAACCCAGAATTCTCTACGGGAGGGAACATCACCTTAAGCCAAACTTTGTTCTCTGAAGCGGCCAATGCTAATATTTCTATACAAAAGAATCTTCAAAAAGCACAAGAGGCAAACTTTAACGCCACAGAACTGGACTTGATTTTTGATGTTTCAAACGCTTATTTCAATGCCCTTATTTTAAAGGTCAACACACAGATCCAATCCAGAAATGTGGACTTGACCAAACGAAACCTGGAAATCGCAAAGCAAAATTTTGAAGCTGGTCAATCGGGAAAATCTGATATGCTTCGATTTCGAAGTGAGATGGCGCAGAACACGCAATCTATGGTAGAAGCTGTAAATCAATTGGAACAGGTTTTTTTGGTGCTTAACCAGCTACTGAACAACCCGGTGGACTTAGAAATAGATGTGGAAGACGTACAGTTCAACGAAGGTATTTTTAAACAATACAATTATGAAGAGTTTTTTGAGCTGTTGGACAATCCAACATTAAGGGAACCGTTTATCGATTTTCTAATAGAGGAGGCTAATAAGAATTCCCCAGAACTGCAATCGTTGAATTATAACCTTCTGGCCACGGAACGGAATATTAAACTCAATAGTTATGGTAGATTCCTACCAACTTTGGCGTTACAAGGTCAATACAACTCTACGTTTAGCAGGTCTGGTGCAGGAAGTACTCCACCGCAGGGCGTTACATTACTGGACAATACATACAATGCAGGTTTTAATTTATCCATTCCCATTGTAAATCAAAATCTATCCAATATCAACCGTCAAACCGCAATAATCCAAAAAGAGCAATTGGAGATCAATAAAGATAATGTGGCATTGGGAATTGAAGTTAACATACGAAATTCTATTTATAACCTTATCAATCAAGTTTCCAACATCCAGCTTTCAACAATATCGGAAGAAACGGCCCAAGAGGCTTTGGAGCTAACTCAAGCCTCGTATTCAAGTGGAGCTGTTAACATTGTACAATTATTGGATGCGCAGAACAACTTTTTGAATGCACAATTGGCAAGGGCCAATGCAACCTATAACTATTTGATCAACTCACTTCAGGTAGAGCGCTTTTTAGGTACTTATTTCCTATTGAATTCAGAAGAAAAAAATAATGAGTTTAGGCAAAGGTTCTTTGAATATTTAAACACTAGAAATTAACTGACAAAAACACTTAGAGATGAGATTCATATTAAAATTAAGTTTGTCCAGTTTGTTTGCAGGATTGCTTTTATCCTGCGGAGGCGAGCAAAAAAAGGAAGAAAAGTTCTTACGACCGGTCAAATATGAAGAAGTAGGATTTCTGGGTGGCGAAAGGGTCAGAATCTTCAGTGGAACCGCACGTACCGATAAAATCATCAATTTAAGTTTCAGAAGCTCCGGTATTATCACCCAATTTGACATGAAACTTGGGCAAAAAGTAAAAAAGGGGCAATTGCTGGGAAAATTGGATAATGTGCAGGCCAGACTAGCCTATGAACAATCCGTTACACAATTGAACAGTGCGGCATCACAAATGAATACCAGCAAATTGAATCTAAATAGGATTCGTTCTTTATATGAAAAAGGAAGCACATCGTTAAGTGATTTTGAGGCAGCGAAGAACTCGTTCAAAAATGCAGAAGAAAGCTATAAATCAGCAAAAAGAGGTGTGGAAATTCAACAAGACCAAATAAACTACGGTTACATTTATGCCCCTGAGGATGGCATCGTTGCATCCATCTCAGCAGAGGTAGATGAAAATATTCAAGCTGGCCAGGCCGTGGCCATTCTTAATTCAGGAACCGATATGGAAATTTCACTGGGTCTGCCTGAAAGTGTCATCAATGGAGTGCAAGAAGGAATGGAGGTTGCAGTGGATTTTTCTTCAATACCGGACCAAACTTTCAAGGCTAAGGTTACGGAGGTAGCTCCGGCCGTAGATTCAAATACCGCTACATATCCCGTAAGAGCTACTGTTGTTGACCCAAGCGAAGCAATTAAAAGTGGTATGGCCGCTAATGTGGCTTTTGACTTTGGTAACCATGAACTAAATGAAAATAGGTTAGTGGTACCTACCCATGCGGTTGGCGAGGATAGTAATGGAAGGTTCGTGTTTTTGATTGAGGAGAGCGGAGATATGACCAAAGTAAAAAAACATCCCGTTGTGATTGGCAATCTATCGGTTGATGGTTTTGAAATAACCACTGGATTGACCAAAGGACAAAAGATTGCCACAGCTGGCCTGCAGACCCTTTTAGATGGCCAAGAGGTAAAATTGCAATAGTGTCCTAACTAAAACCAACCTATGAATTTAGCTAAGTTTTCCATTGAAAAGAACAGGATAACCTTTATGGTGCTGGCAACAATTGTTTTACTGGGAATCTCCATGTATTTTGGGTTGTCCAGGGATAGTATGCCGCCATATACAATACGAGTGGCAACCGTGGTTTCCTCATTTCCGGGGGCCAGTCCTGAACGTGTTGAACAATTGGTCACAGATAAAATTGAAAAAGTGGCCCAGGAACTTCCAGAACTCGATGAGGTCACCAGCACATCAAGAACAGGACTTTCTGTTGTTAGCGTTACCCTAAAAGATGAAGTGCCCAAAGGAAAAATGCAGGCCGTTTGGGATCGGTTGCGTAGAAAACTCGATGCTATTCAAGGACTGCCCAATGGGGTAAAGCCAAATTTGAATGATGATGGGGTTGGGGACGTATATGGAATTGTAGTAGGCTTGACCTCAGATGGGTATTCGTATTCAGAAATGAAAGAATATGCGGATGACATCAAGGATGAGCTTATAAAATTACCTGATGCTGCCAAGGTAGAATTGGGAGGAGTTCAGGAAGAACGGGTTTTTGTGGAATTCGACAATACGAGACTTAAGGAATATGGACTTTCCGCATCCAAACTACAACAGAGTATATCCGTTACCAATATTCTCAATTCAGGAGGTCAGGTAAACGTTGGCGACGAAAGAATCATACTGGAGCCTACAGGAAATTTTGACTCTGTAGAAGCAATCAGAGATATGTTGATAACAGTTGGAGATGGTACCCAATTGGTAAAACTAGGCGATATTACGACTGTTTCCAAAGGTTATATTGACCCTCCCAAACAAATTGTAAGCATCAATGGTAGAGATGCTATTTCGTTACATGTTAATTTGAAAGAAAACAAGAATATTGTGGCACTTGGGGAAGCCGTAAATGGAGTTATGGATAGCTGGGAAAAGCAACTTCCTGTTGGATTGGAATTAACCCGTGTTTCTTCTTTGGACACTTATATAGATGTAAAAGTAAGCGACTTTATCGTAAACCTCTTGCAATCCATTAGCATTGTGTTGCTTGTAATGCTTGTTTTTTTAGGGTTCCGCACAGGGTTTGTCATTGCCAGTCTTATCCCAATTGTTACCATAATGACGTTGATGATTATGGGCCTAATGAATATTGGACTTAACCAAGTTACTCTGGCTGCTTTGATCATGGCCTTGGGTATGTTGGTGGATAATGCCATTGTAGTTGCTGAGACTATCATGGTTAAATTGGAACAAGGTGTTGAAAAAAAGAAAGCGGCAATAGAGGCATTTTCAGAATTGTGGATGCCCTTGCTCATATCAACACTTACCACTTCTGCAGCCTTTTTGGCCTTTTATTTGTCACCCACTACAATGGGCGATATTGTTGGGCCAATTTTCGTGGTGATTACAATTGCACTGACATCTTCATGGATCATTGCCCTTACCGTGATTACCATGTTTTGCTATCTGTTCCTCAAAGTCGCTCCTAAAGGAGAGAAAAAGCCAAGTCTGGTTGATAGAATCATCAACGCATGTAAAAGCTATTATAAAAATTTAATTCTGATGGCCTTGGCAAACAAGTACAAGGTCATCATTGCCATATTCATTGCCTTTTTTATATCACTATATGGTTTTACCAAAATTCCATTTATCTTTTTTCCGGATAGTGACCGAAATATGATCACCATCGATATCAATCTACCAGAAGGCAATAAGATTGAACGCACAACCGAAGTGGTTCAAAGGATCGAGCAATTTATGACCGATTCGCTCAAAACCAATACTGATCGAAGTTTAGGTGTGGTCGATTGGTCTTCCTATATCGGTGAAGGGCCAGAATCTTATGATCTTGGATATTCTCCAGATGAGGCCAACTCCAACTATGCACATATATTGGTCAACACGTCCTCCTTCAATGAAAACAATTTGATGATTGAGAAATTGGACAGATTTACCTTCAATAGTTTTGCCAATGCCGACATCAAAGTAGGAGCGTTGGGAGCCGGTGGTGGCGGAGTACCAATAGAAATAAAAGTTTCAGGTAGTGACCCAGATGAACTATCTAAAATTTCTGAGCGGATAAAACTTAAGCTCGCAAGCATTGTTGGGACCAAAAATGTAAAGGATGATTGGGGTCCGAAGAGCAAAAAATTTCTAATTGAAATTGACCAGAATAGAGCACAAACCGCAGGAGTGACCAGTGAAGACATTGCCACTTCACTTCAAACCGTTTTAGATGGATTTCAAACTGGGGAATACCGGGAAGAAGATAAATCGATACCCATTATTATGCGCAGTGATGCATCACAGCAGCAGTCTCTGGCATCATTGGAAACTTTGAATGTGTATTCGCAAAATTCCGGGAAGACGGTTCCATTGTTGCAAGTGGCATCCATTGTTCCAGCTTGGCAGTATTCCAAAATAAAGCGATTGGACTTACGCCGTACCATAAACATAAACAGTGAATTGCGTGAAGGAGCCAATGCCTCGGCCATTACGGCAGAAATTACCCCATGGTTAGAGCAAGAATCTGCTAGCTGGTCAGATCTCTATTCCTATAAATTTGGAGGGGACGCCGAAAGTACAGCGGAAAGCATGGGCTCTGTAATTGGTTTTCTACCCATATCAGGCTTCATTATTGTTTTGCTATTGATCATTCAATTCAATTCCTTTAGAAAAATGACCATGGTGGTATTGACCATCCCCTTGGCCGTGATCGGGGTTGTTATAGGTTTGTTGGTGTTTCAGGAGGCATTTGGTTTTATGCCATTTTTAGGTGTTATTTCTTTGGCTGGAATCGTAATTAACAATGCCATTGTGCTTATTGACCGAATGGAAATTGAACAGCGGGACTTGGGCCGAACCGAGCAGGATGCCGTCATCGGGGCTTGTCTGCAAAGATTCAGGCCTATTTTGTTGGCCACCTTTACTACAGTATTGGGATTGATTCCGCTTTACCTTAGTGGAGGCGAAATGTGGGAAGGGATGGCTGTCAGCATCATGATCGGATTGCTATTTGGAACCATAATTACCCTATTGTTCATACCAGCTTTGTACAGTGCGCTCTTTAGGGTAAGTTATAAGGAATATAAGTTTAATGAGGCTTTATTGGATGAGTAGTTCATTTGCTATGGGACATAACCTAAAACGCTACCTGAATCTACTATGGCAGTCCATAATCTTTTGGAGTGCTGCTTTAGCCTGTTTTGCCATATTTCGATATTTTGGGCTGGATGAGGAAAACGGGATTACCGTAATGGATGATATAGCTGGGCCGATTGGCTTTTTAAAACCCTTGGCATCCTTTAGTGCCATGGGAGCTGTATTGGGAATGCTTTACGCTTCCATAGATTTTTTATTTGACAAACTTGTTTCAAAACGATTAAGTCTAGGTCTTATGTTGATTGTAAAGACCTTTACGGAATTTGTCTTCACTATTGCAGTCCTCAGCATCACTGCAACCATAGTTTCCAAGGTGTTCCCTTCTATTCAAATTGATGTTGAACTGGGCTGGTGGCTACGAGAAAAAGTGGTCTGGAGCTTGCTTTTTTACATATTGATTGCATCTCTTGTTTTTTCCACTTTAAAAATCGCGGTGGAGCGATTTGGGAGTGGTGTTTTTCTAAAAATGTTAAGAGGTGCCTATAGCAATCCGAAGGAAGAGGACCGTATTTTTATGTTTTTGGATTTAAAAAATTCCACTGCAATAGCGGAACAGTTGGGTCACCATAAGTACAGTCAGTTTATACAAGATTGTTTTTTCGACCTTAATGAAGTGGTGCTAAAATATGAAGCAGAGATTTACCAATACGTTGGGGACGAAGCGGTTTTAAGCTGGTCTTACAAAAGAGGATTGTCCAACAGTAATTGTATAGAGATTTTTTTTGCTTTTGAAGTAAAACGAGCGTCGAGAAACACTTATTATTTGGGAAAATATGGAGTCTTTCCAGAATTTAAGGCCGGAATGCACGGCGGTACATTAATGGCTGCCGAAGTAGGTTTTATAAAGAAAGAATTAGCATACCATGGAGATGTCATCAATACATCGGCACGAATTCAGGCAGAGTGTAATAAACACAACGTGAACTTTTTATTGTCCGAAAAGCTGTTGAAAGATTTGGCAGTAAAAGAAACTTTCTCATCCAAACCCATCGGTGAGGTACTGTTGAAAGGAAAAAAGAAAGAAATTAAGATTTATTCCATCGCGCACTATGGTTAAAGAGCTTTACCGTTACAGATTTGAAATTTTCTTTTTTAGCCAGATCACAATTCTGTTTGGTTCTCTAATTTTTCCTCCTATATTTTTCGAGGCAATTCTGGCTCCGTTGTTTTTTGTTGTAAATCTAGCCGCCGGGATAGTATTGATTTCCAAAAGAAAAAAGCTGACATGGTTTTTCACGGTTCTCTTGGCCGTCACCTTGTTTGCATTTGGTTCAACATTGCTCGAAAAACATGAGACCAAGGTCTATGATTATTTACAAGTGGCCGCTTTTTTCCTATTCTATATTGTGGTGACCTTAGAGATCATAACACAGGTATGGTCCATCAAAAAAATCAATAAAAATGTGATTTTAGGTTTGATAAGTGGTTATATCTCATTGGGTTTTTTGGGTTTCTTTATTTGCTTGAGTATTGAAATGACCTATCCAGAATCCTTCCAAGGTTTGTTTCTTATTGAAAACGGACCAGAGCAACTCACAGAGAGACTACTTTATTATAGTTTTATAACCATTCTTACTATTGGCTATGGAGATATTTTACCCATAACCACACTTGCTCAAAAGGCGGCTGTTCTAATTGGGTTGATGGGACAGTTTTATTTGGTTATCATAACTGCTGCTGTGGTTGGTAAATATATAAGCCAACGTAATGGACGGGAATCCGACAATACTTAAGAGTCCGAAAAAACATTTTAATCCCAGAATAAAGAAGGTTAAGAACTCAGGAGCAATTCATGCTTTTTCCATTTTGGGTAACATTGCATCGTTTTTGTTGTGAAACCGTTCCATGTTGGATAGGATGTTGTTAAGTAATTGCAGCACCTCATTTATATAAGCACCTTTGTTCAACATTACACATTCGGCTTTTAAGGAAGCAGTAGCATCTGTTATCTCAGCTCTAGAGGGGAGTCCCTTTTTTGCGAAATTCTCTAAGACTTGTGTTGCCCAGACTACTGGAACGTGAGCGGCTTCGCATATGGCCAATATCTCCTCCTGAACTTTTCCAATAGAATCCCATCCGGTTTCTACGGCCAAATCGCCCCTAGCTATCATTACACCAATGTATTTCACTTGCATCGCGGTAAGAAGTATTTCTGTCAAATTATCAAATGCAGCTTTTGTCTCTATTTTTAAAATGATGCTCAATTTGTTGGTTACGCCCAATTTTTCAAGTTCTGTCAACAATTCCTCAACGTCTTTTTTGGAATTCACAAAGGAAAAATTTACAATATCTGCATGCTTTGCTATAAACTCCAAATCCACTTTGTCCTTAGCGGTTAGCCCACTAATATTCAAATTTGTATTTGGAAAGTTCATTCCTTTCTCAGCCTTAAGTTTAGACCCTTTTTCTTTTGCTCGAGTTATACGCACTTCAAAACGGTCATTGAATACGTTTTCTATACGACCTTCAATTTTCCCATCATCAAACAGAACCTCCTCATCCTTTTTTATGCCATCAAAAACTTCTGGTAATTGGCAAGAAATATTTGCACTTTCAACTAGTTTCCCATCCTCATCAAATTTGGCAGGATTGCCTTCAACATCCGCTTTGGTTATGGTTAGTAGATCACCAGTTCTAAGTACAATATATTGCTCAATTTGAGGAAGTTCACCTACCTCAACATCCTCTAACGCACCATTTTTACTTCGGATGATAGTCCCAGTTCCGATGTATGAAGTTTCGTAGCAATGAGCATGGACTTGGAGCCCATCCGTTTTTACAATTTTTATTCGCCTTAATTTGTTTCGTGTGTCCGTTAGCCTCAATTCATCTCCCAGATTCAATTTTTTGAGCCATTCCAAAGTAACGGGTACGGTATTGGGCTCAGAATCTTCTGTAATTTCTGGCACGAAAATGAGTTCGGCAGGACTTATGATGTTCCCAGAATCATCACGATCTGGTGCGAACTTTCTAACCTTTGGTCCAGGTGTAATGCTCCCTGTCCTTATTTTAGGGCCAGCAAGGTCCATTGCAATTTTAATCTGTTTCCCATATGCCTTAGAAGCTTTTTTAATATTGGCGATGATCTTCCCCCAAATTTCCGGATCATCATGGGCGCAATTGATTCGTGCACAATTCATACCATTGCTCACCATGTCAGATACCATTTTGTAATCATAAGCCGCTTCTGTGGGTTGGGTTACCATGATTCGAACCCTTCGTCCCTTGGAACGATAACCTAGAAGTTCTTTTGTGTTTCGGGTCAATAACCTTTTGCCATTCTTTATGGAAAGACCAGCCTTGCCATTTGAAGTAGGGGGCTCGCCAAGCAAACTATATAAAATATACCTTGTCTTCAACAAGCTAGATTTTAGATGCCCTCCAGCTTTTGAGAGTCGAGTTAGCGCAATATTTTTTAATCTTTTTTGGGTAGTTCTTAAATCAAATGCTCTAAATGTGGTATAGTGTACAAGATTTCTAGCGCTTTTTACGTATACCGGGTTTACCCGTTCCAAAAAACCTTTATAATTTGGTTCTGATTTGTGAATAGCTTCTAAGATGGCTTCAATCTGGGAGATTATCTCGTTTATTTTTTCTGTTTTTATTTCCATTTATCAAGATTGAAAGAGTAAAATCCTTGTTACGTATAAAAATACATTCTATTTATAGATTCCTTCTATTTGGAATAGCACCAGTATACATAAACCTATTCAACAAAACATGACGTTTGTCATGTTTTGGGTTTCTTTTAAATCGGAAATTCCCAGTCAAGTTATAAACCCTAAATATTTCAACCTTGATGGAATTTTTCTACAAAAATTTTGTAAATTCAAACAAATCATCACAATCTTCAACCTCCAGCCAAATGAAACGTATAAGAATATGTTCGTTTTTGGTTTTGTTTACAGTACTTGCTGCACATGCGCAAGTCAAGGTTGATGCAGAATTACGACCTCGTTTTGAGTTTCGACACGGTTTTCAATCGCTTTTCCCCGATAATGCTGATCCTTCCGCTTTTGTCTCACAGCGTACACGATTAAATGCGGGCTATAAAAATGAATATTTGAATTTCTATTTGAGTGTCCAGGATATTCGGGTATGGGAGATGTCCCACAATTGAATCGGGCTGATCGTAATGGATTTGGCGTACACCAAGCTTGGGGTGAATTATTGTTTTCTCCAGAATTTTCAGTAAAAATGGGAAGACAAGTGCTCAACTATGATGACCAACGAATTTTTGGCGGTGTGGCTTGGGCACAGCAAGCTAGAAGCCATGATGCAGCGGTGTTGAAATACAAAAAAGATGACTTTGGTTTTCATTTGGGGGCAGCTTTCAATCAAGATGGCGAAGCCAACCTAAATAATATACTCACAACCAATACCTATAAGAGCATACAATATGGGTGGTTTCATCAAGACTGGGAAGGGGTATCTGCCAGTTTTCTTTTCTTGAACAATGGGCTACAATTTATTGATGCTCTAAACACAGATAACAGTGAAACAAGATTCAGTCAGACTATCGGAACTCATCTTAAAAGCTCCGAAGAAAAGCTGGGTTGGAGGGCCAGCCTCTATTATCAATTTGGAAAAGATGTTGGCAACAATGACCTAAGTGCTTATTTACTGGCACTGGAAGCTAGTTATAAAGTGGAGCCTAAATGGTCTTTGATTCTTGGGGGTGAACTGATAAGTGGCAATGATAATGGAGCACCATCCAACGGTGAAAATAAGGCCTTTACACCATTTTACGGAACCAACCATAAGTTCAACGGACTCATGGATTACTTTTATGTAGGCAACCACGCCGGTAATGTGGGACTTTTGGATGTATATGTAGGTTCTGTAATTGGATTAGGAGAAAAGACCTCCCTCAGTGGACGTATCCATAATTTTTCTGCTGCTGCTGATTTAGTAACAACCGATTCCAAACAGTTGGGGGTAGAAGCAGATTTCGTCCTCAACTATAATTTCAAAAAGGATGTCAACATCAAAGCCGGATATTCCCATTTATTTGCTTCCGAAGGAATGGAATTCCTAAAGAACAATTTTGACGATAACACCAATTATTGGGGTTGGGTCATGGTGACCATCAAACCGACGTTATTTCAAACAAATCTTGAACAGTAGCCATGCCGATAAAAAGTTATTTAGTACATCCATCAGAAGGAAAAAAAGATCAACTGGCACAAAAACTGTCCAATATGGAGCATTGTGAAGTATTACCTGCAGAAAACGAAGAAGTATTGATCTTGGTCACCGAGACGAACTCAAAACAGGAGGAGGAAATACTTAAGGAAAATTTAGAACAAATAAGTGATATAAAGTTGATGGCCATGGTGTCAGGCTTTGACACTCCAAAAAATACATAGTATGTATCAATCCGTACACACCAATAGGCGCGATTTTATTAAAAAAATGGCCATGTTGTCGGCAATGACAGCTGCCGCTAGCATGTTCCCGGGAATCATCTTTGCCAAGGAACAAGAAAAAGGAATACCAGCTGGAGCCAACCTTGACTGGAAGAAAGCACCTTGCCGTTTCTGTGGTGTAGGCTGCGGTGTGCTCATTGGAACTGAAAATGGAAAAGCAATAGCCGTAAAAGGCGACCCAAAATCACCAGTGAACAAAGGGTTATGCTGTGTAAAGGGCTACCATTCCATTATGGCGATGTATGGGAAGGACCGATTGACAAAACCTTTGGTCAAAAAGAATGGAAGGTACGTACAAACTTCAATGAAAGAAGCATTGGATTTGGTCGCTTCCAAAATGCAAGAAACCATCAAAGACCATGGCAAGGATGCAGTATCCATTTATGGATCTGGTCAGTGGACCATACCAGATGGTTATGTAGCATCAAAACTTTTTAAAGGATGTATCGGAACTAATAATGTTGAAGCCAATGCCCGTTTATGTATGGCAACAGCGGTTACCGGTTTTTTGACCTCCTTCGGATTGGATGAACCCATGGGCTGCTATGAGGATATTGATCATGCCGATACTTTTGTCTTGTGGGGCAATAATATGGCTGAAATGCATCCGGTCTTGTTCTCCAGACTATTGGACCAACGCTTAAAGCGAGGCGTAAAAATCATTGATTTCGCTACACGAACTACAAGAACCAGCATGGCTGCGGATAAGTCCATCATTTTTAATCCGCAGACCGATCTGGCGGTAGCTAATGCTATCTGTTACGAGATCATCAACAATGGTTGGATGAACAAAGCCTTTGTGGAAGAACATTGCAATTTCAGCAAAGGTTTGACCAATATGGGATATGGTCTTGAAGACAATTATAAATTCACGGACAAACCAGAATCCATAAGTTTTGAAGATTACAAAGCATTTTTAGAGGATTATACCCCTGAAAAAGTTTCCAAACTAACAGGAGTTTCAGTAAAAGACATCAAATACCTAGCAGCGCACTTTGGTAATCCCAACAAGAAGGTGATGTCCTTTTGGTGTATGGGAATGAACCAACATTCCAGAGGTACCTGGGTAAACAATTTGGTGTACAATATCCATTTGCTTACAGGAAAAATTTCAAGTCCCGGTAATAGTCCTTTCTCTTTAACAGGCCAACCCAGTGCCTGCGGAACGGTGCGGGAAGTGGGAACTTTGACCCATAAACTACCTCACGGAGTAGTTATGAATAAAGAGCATCGAGAGTTTGCTGCTAAAATCTGGGACGTTCCTGTTGAAAATATTCCATCAAAACCCACTTACCATACTGTAGAAATGTTCCGGGCTTTGGATCGAGGCGATATCCGATTTATGTGGATTCAGGTCACAAATCCCATGGTGACCATGCCCAAACTGAAAAGATACCGTGATGGTGCCAAAAAGGAAGGCCGTTTTATTGTGGTTTCAGACATCTATCCAACTCCAACAACCGATATAGCAGATGTAATTCTACCCTCGGCCATGTGGGTGGAACGAGAAGGTATGTATGGCAATTCGGAACGCCGCACTCAATATTTTGAGCAAATGGTGGAGCCACCCGGTGAAGCCATGAGTGATACCATGCAACTCATTGAAGTGGCAAAACGCATGGGTTACGAAAAACAATTCTATTATAAGGACGAAACCCATATTGAGGAAATTTATACCGAATACAGAAGACATCACGACAACAAAAAGCACAATATGGCCCCTCTGGAAGTGCTGAAATCCCAATCTGGTGCCATGTGGCCGTATGTGGATGGAAAGGAGACCAAATGGCGCTTCAATGCTAAATACGACCCCGCTTGTTCCAATGGAAAGGACTTCCATTTTTATGGAAAGAAAGACGGAAAGGCAATTATTTGGCAACGGCCATACGAACCCGCTGCGGAAGAACCAGATACAGAATTCCCATATTGGTTGGGCACAGGTAGGGTAGTGGAGCATTGGCATACAGGATCTATGACAAGACGGATTCCTGTGTTGCATCAAGCCATGCCACACGCCTATGTAGAATTGCACCCAGATGATGCTAAACGAATGCAGATTCGTACAGGTGACAACGTAAAGCTCACTACGCGAAGAGGTGAAATTACCCTGCCCGCTTCGGTCAATGAAAGGGGCGTACCAGCACCCATGCAGGTGTTTGTGCCCTTTTTTGATGAAAATATGCTCATCAATGATATCACCTTGGATTCATTCTGTCCCATTTCCAAAGAACCGGACTATAAAAAATGTGCTGTAAAAGTTGAAAAAGCCTAGGATGAAAAAAAGAGTCGGCATCTTATTGGTTTTTGCCCTTTTGTTCATTGGGTTTTTGGCAAACTGGACCTATAGCTACTATCAAGGTCTGGAAGAAGCCTACATTCCCATTCATGAGGCTAGTGATATACTTGTTATTCCTTCTGAGAAAAAAGTTTTTGAACGATCTGGGTATGCCTTGGATTATCTCAACATGCCTGTGGATGAAAACCACCAAAGAACTTTGGATACCTATTATAATAATAGGGCATATCCCGGAGCACCTCCCAGTATTCCACATCCAGTGAAGGAAAAACTGGGAATGGGAAGTAATATTTGTTTGCAATGTCATCAAAATGGAGGCTTTGTGGAAAAGTTCAATGCCTACGCACCGGTTACGCCCCATCCTGAAATGATCAATTGCAAGCAGTGCCATGTAGAACAACAAACGAAATCCACCTTTGTGGCTACCAATTTTTATAAGAAACCAGCCCCCGAAGTAGGAGTCAATAATGCTTTGCCGGGAAGTCCCCCGGCCATTCCACATCAATTGCAGATGCGGGAGAACTGCCTTTCATGCCATGCAGGACCTGCAGCCGTAAAAGAACTTTGGATAGATCATCCCGAACGTATCAACTGTAGACAATGTCATGTGCCTAAAGCGCAAGAAGTACAAAATGTAGAACTGTTCGTAAGGGCCAACACCAATTTAAAATGAAGATGCTTAGAATAGTTTTTAGCTTGGTTATACTCTGTGGCATGTTTTCATGTAAGCACAAAGAAGGTGAATACCATAGTTTGAAAGAAAAAATAGTGGAAGAGGGCAAACACTATCAGGACCCTGGAATTTCTTCCGAAGCATATATGGGTGACATCAAAACCGTGGAAATAACGGAGGGAGTACGTACCTTTTTGATTCCAGAGCGCAAAAGTCAGATAAAATCGTATGCCTGTACCGAATGTCATTCCAAATCCGTGGAACAGTTACAGAAGGAATCTTGGGAACAAAAAGACCTCTGGGAACATAAGGCCCATTGGGATATCAAAGTGAATCACGCTAATGAAAATGCGATGAACTGTGCTACCTGTCACAATAACAATGACATGGACAATCTACATAGTTTAACCGGCAATACCATTGATTTTAACCAGAGCTATCAATTGTGTGCACAATGCCATAGTGCTCAATTTGAAGATTGGAAAGGCGGCGCCCACGGTAAGAATATTGGCGGTTGGGCAAAACCAAGGGCAGCAATGACCTGTGTAAATTGTCATAATCCGCATGAGCCGCAGATCGCCTCAAAATGGCCGGCACGGTTCAATACGGAAAAAGTAAAAGAAAGAAAATAGCCATTCAAAAACTATATCATGGGAGATAAAAAGAAATGGTTTCAATTGGATTTAGGCCTCAACAAAAAACAAGTTGTGGCCGGTAGCTGTGGATGCGGTAAAACAAGTGGCGGTTGTGGCTCCCATGCTCCGGAACCTCCAAAAAATGAACACACTATATCTGCCGAAGAGTTTGACACTGCTGTGGAGCAAGAACTTATGGAAGAAACCATGGTAGGGCAGACCCGTAAAGACGGTTTTCAACAGGTTTTCGATGTGAAAATGGATAGGAGGACCGCCTTTCGAAAGCTCACGGCAAGTCTGTTGGTGGGCGCAGGGGCCGTACACACTTCGTGCAGCGTAACCGCCGGGGAAGAAGCCAAAGAAAAAGCACAAATAGATTGGGAGGAACAGTTTAAGGGCAACTACAAACTGATGACCCAGGAAGAAAAACAGGCCACCGTAGATCGTTTGGTACGATCGTACCAACTGCGGAAAAAGGAAAATATTAAGATGTCCGCTACGGATGCATCAAAAGATGTACTCTTTGGCTATGCCTTTAATATTTCCAAATGCCAGGGATATATGGATTGTGTGAGTGCCTGTGTAGAGGAAAACAACCAGGACCGCAATTCGCAGATGCAATATATCCGCATTCATGAAATGAAGGATGGTGAAGGTTTTAAATTCAACGAAGCGGACGATAATTATTACCACGAAGTACCTGCAGAGGGGCATTTTTATATGGGAACACAGTGTTTTCATTGCGATAATCCTCCCTGTGTGAATGTCTGTCCGGTCCAGGCCACATGGCGTGAAGAAGATGGCCTAGTGGTGGTGGATTACGATTGGTGCATTGGATGTCGCTATTGTATGGCGGCCTGCCCATACGACGGCCGACGCTTTAACTGGAGCAAACCGGAGGTGCCTGAGGATGAGATCAATAAAAACCAACATTATTTGGGGAACCGATTACGTAAAAAAGGGGTGATGGAAAAATGTACCTTCTGTGTGCAGCGCTCCAGAGCAGGTAAGGACCCTGCCTGTGTTGAAGCCTGTCCGACCGGAGCTAGAATCTTTGGCAACTTGTTGGATCCCGATAGTACGATCCGATGGGTATTGGAGAACAAGCAAGTATTTCGCTTAAAAGAAGACTTGGGAACCGAGCCCAAGTTCTGGTATTTTATGGATTAAGAATGATGTACTAAGTAATATATGGATGAAAGGTGTCATTCCGAATGAGGAACGAAGAGGAATCTCAATATTAAAAGATTTCTCGTAGCTCTCCCGACGGTTATCGGGATTGCTCTTTCGAAATGACAAATAAAAGCTTGCAGGGTTTCAACCTTTAATAAAAAACAAAATGAATGGGAACATTTAGGGCATTTCGACATATGGTGAAGGACAGTTTGGATTACATCACCCATGGATCCAAAACCTACCATATTTGGATGATATTTTTAACCGTGATCATGCTCATTGGTATGTATTGCTATTCCATTCAGTTGGATGAAGGCCTGAGCGTAACCGGAATGACCGATCGCGTAAGCTGGGGGCTTTACATTTCCAATTTTACCTTTTTGGTGGGGGTGGCCGCCGCTGCCGTAATGCTGGTGATGCCCACCTATGTCCTAAAGGACATTGACTTTAAACAGGCGGTCTTAATCGGGGAAGGATTGGCCGTAGCAGCCCTTGTCATGTGCTTGGCCTTTGTGGTGGCCGATATGGGAGGCCCTTCGGTATTGTGGCATATGATTCCGGGGATTGGGGTCTTTAACTTTCCCAACTCCATGCTGGCGTGGGACGTTATTGTGCTCAATGGTTACCTCTTTATCAACATCACCATTCCGTTGTACATTCTCTTTCGGCATTATCAAGGAAAAGAGGCGCAGTCCAAAATATATATTCCCGGGTCGATCATATCCGTGCTTTGGGCCGTTGCCATTCATTTGGTCACCGCGTTTTTGTACCAAGGACTTCAGGCACGTCCGTTTTGGAACAATGCCCTTTTGGGTCCCCGGTTTTTGGCATCGGCCTTTGCCGCTGGTCCTGCATTGATCATTTTGGTATTGGCCGCTATCCGAAAGTTTTCAGAATTTAAAATAGAGGATAAGACCATCAGTAAAATAGCCATGATCGTCACCGTGGCGGCACAGATCAATTTGATCATGCTCATCTCAGAACTCTTTAAGGAGTTTTATGCGCCTACGCACCATAGTGAAAGTGCCTATTACCTGTTTTTTGGGTTGGAAGGAAAATCGGCTCTCTTGCCTTGGATATGGACCTCCATACCCTTGAATATTTTGGCGACCGTACTATTGACATTCCATAAACTTCGCAATAACTTTAAGGTCTTGTATTTCTGTTGTTTTATCCTCTTTGTGGCCATTTGGATAGAAAAAGGATTCGGCTTGATCGTTCCTGGCTTTATCCCTGGTCCCTATGGAAAAATAGCGGAATACACCCCCACTTGGATTGAAATCTGGGTAACTTTGGGCATATGGGCCATGGGAGCCTTTGTCTTTACCATGTTGGCAAAAACCTCGATTGGTATAGAACTGGGCAAGTTGCGTTATAAGAAAAAGAAAGTACTGGAATCAGAAACAGCTTAATTAAGGTGAGTTTGATTTAAGAAAACAATTGTCAGGTCGAGCGCAGTCGAGACCTAGTGAAATAGTTCAATTTTAAAAGACCTCTCGACTCCGCTCGAGGAGACATTCAATAAGAAATAAAAAAAAATAAACTAATGAAAATAAGAATCAAAGGGAATTCCGTCCGATATCGACTTACACGGAGCGAGGTGGAAACTTTTTGCAATACAGGCCATTTTGCCGAAACTACGGAGTTCAACGGCCGAACCTTTACCTATGCCGTAAAGGTATCGGACACCAAGGCGCATATGGATGCCGAATTTGTGGACGATACCATTACCTTGATCGTGCCCGCAACAACCTGCAAAGGTTGGTACGAGAACGAAGTGGTAGGTTTTGAGCACACCCTGACTCTGAACAATGGCAATGAGCTGTTCTTGTTGGTGGAAAAAGACTTTATCTGCATGGACCGCACCACGGAAGACCAATCTGACAACTACCCCAACCCAAGGGCAATGTAACCGTGGCAGCCATTAAGATCCTTGTTGCCGGAATAGGAGGGGTGGGAGGCTTTTTTGGAGGCCTGCTCGCCAAACAATTTGAGGACAGCAAAGCTGTGGAGGTCCATTTTTTGGCACGAGGGGCGCATTTAGAGCACATCCAAAAATCAGGATTACAGGTTATTGAGGGTGACGAGCGGTTTACGGCCACTCCCACATTGGCCACGGACGATGCCCACCAAATTGGCGAGGCAGACTATATAATAGTCTGTACCAAAAGTTATGACTTGGAGCAGACCATACAGCAATTGACACCCTGCATTGGTCCACAAACGGTGATCTTGCCCCTGCTCAATGGGGTGGACTGCAGGGAGCGTATCCAAAAACTGTTGCCCAACAACTTGGTGTGCGATGGCTGTGTGTACATTATTGCCCGATTGTCTCGACCGGGGGTAGTGGAGAATTTGGGAAACATTAAAAAACTTTTTTTTGGGGTGGAAGGCCTTTCCGATGCCCGATTGGAGGTCTTGGAAAAGCTGTTCCAAGAGGCTGGGGTAGAGGTGACCCTGACCCCGCATATTGAAAAGGCAATCTGGGAAAAGTTTGTCTTTATCTCGGTAACGGCCACGGCCACCACCTATTTTGATGAACCCGTAGGCCCCATAGTTGCAGACACCGATAAACGAAACACCGTGATCGCCCTGGTAAACGAAGTGGCCCAGATTGCAAAGCAAAAAGGCATTGTAATCTTCAAAAATATGGCCGAACAGGTGCTTGCCAAACTGGAAAGTTTACCGCATGCGGCAACCTCTTCGTTACATTCTGATGTTACCAACAAAAAGGCAAATACCGAGGTACAGGCCTTGGTGGGTTATGTGGTAACAGCAGCACAACACTTTAGTGTTAAGGCACCTACCTACCAGCAATTGTTTGCCAAGATTCAAACTGAAACTAGAGGTTCTTAATAATTTTGATGAAAATTTATTTAAATTTAAAAGTTAGGTAAATTTACCTAACTTATGTATATTTGGCTGAATATTTCATGTTTTTAATATGTAAATCAACCTAAAAATGAATGAAGATTCTGATTTTATTGAAGCGTTTAACCGATTGATTGAGCCTTTGCACATCAATGATGATGTGGGTGAAGAACCTTTTAGTGTGCTTTTCAATAAAAGAATTAAAGAATTGGGGATTACACAAAGTAGAGCAGAAGCTATGCTTGGCATTGAAAAGAAAAGTTTAAATAGCATTTTAAATAGAGAAGCTAAACGGGTAGATATTATCACAATAATTAAGCTTGCTCAATTTCTAAATTTGCCAGTTGACGATTTTGTGAAAGTTTATCTTCAAGAATTGCCCTCTGAACAAATTGGGGACTTGGAAAAAGCAAAACGCAATAACTTTATCGTCCAAAACTTTGATTTACCACAACTCCACAAATCAAAGTTTATTTCTTCAAAAACCGATTATGACAACATTGAGAATAGAATAACAAGTTTTTTTGGTTTAGAATCAATTTATGATTTTGCAAAAGAAATTGTTACCCCTGCTTTTAGTAGGACAAAAAGAAGCGCAAGCGACCTAATGCGAGAATTTTGGGTGCAATCGGCACTTTCGCAGTTTAAACTTTTAGAGAACCCTAATGAATATCAAAGAGAAAAATTAATCGATTTAATCCCAAAGATTAGGCCATATACTAGAAATGTAAAAAAAGGTCTGGTCACAGTAGTAAAAGCTCTGTTTTCAATTGGTGTTACGGTAATATACCAAGAATCATTGCCTAACATCTCAGTTAGAGGAGCAACTTTTGTGGTTAATGGGAAGCCTTGTATTGTTATAAATGATTTGTATAAGAGGTATCCCACGTTGTGGTTTTCATTAATGCACGAATTACACCATGTCCTTTATGATTTTGCTGAAATAGAACAAGTAAAATATCATTTAACAGGCGAACCTGATTTATGGCTAAAAGAAGAAAAGGCAAATGATTTTGCTCGAGAATATCTTTTCAGTCATAAAAGGTCAAAATACATTGAACCATTTATCAATGAATCCGTATTGGTCAGGGAGTATGCAGAAAAATCTCAGGTTCACCCCAGTATAATCTATAATTTTTATATGTACGATAATAACAACTGGGCTAAATTCAAAAACATGATGCCTGACATAAGTCTGGCAATAGATAATCTAAATGTCAATATTTGGCGGAGTGAATCTGTGGAAGAAACCGTTGAAAAATTGAAAACAGAAATTTTTAATGTCTAAGATGTATGAGTGATAAAAAGAAAAAACAAGAAAAAGAGTCTGAAAAACTTTCTGAACAACAGGAAATGGAGCGAATGATGCTTATATCCAAAGCTGATGACGTGGTTGGAGAGCAATTGTCCATTGATATAGATGGCTCGATTCAGACTGAAGATGAGCTTAAAAAGTTCGCTTTAGGTGATATTGACGACCCCGAAAGAAAGTACGATGTTTATTATAAGGGTATTGGTAAATTATTAAAGAAACACTTACCTGAAGGAAAGGAGTATAAAAAAGCACGAGACTATATCTTTGAAGAAAAGAACACTTATTTGACCAGAGGCCATAGAATTGATGAGAGAGGCATTCGAGGAGCAGATAGCAGAATGGGTTTTATAGAAGATGCTGAAAAAATATTGGAAATAGTTACTACTTGGATTATTAATAAGGGTAGTATGGTGGATTTATATACAACATTGAGAGATTTGAATGTTCACATGGGCTATGGTAAACCCGACCATGAATAATTAAAAATGCTTTTATAGTGGCTGGAAGTAAAATGTTTGAGTCGTTGGCCCGAACAGTTGTGTAATATATGTTAGATTCAAGAGGAAGAAACTACAACTTCCTCACCACAGCACTGGTCAACCCAGTTAATTCTTTAATGGTGTCATCGTCATAACCTTTGGCCTTCATCTTTTTAGCAATCTCCAATTTGTTTTGCTTAATGGCCCTTTTCTTTTCCGTATCGATCTTCCATTGTTCCAGTTCCTTTTTTTCGGGTCCCATAATCTCAAACAGTCCAGATTTTCTGAGTTTGTCCATGATTCCCTTGTCAGCAAAGCTGGTATAGCCGTCTTCGGTAATGATCAGGTGGTCCACCACTTCAATATTGATCAGCTTGCCCACCTTTGCATACGGTCGGTAAACTCATGATCTCCTTTAGAGGTATCTACTGAGCCACTGGGGTGGTTGTGCACCAAGATCACCTTTACGGCCAGTTTGTAAATGGCCATACGGAAAACATCTGGCGGGTTGGCATTTACCCGGTTTACCGCACCAAGGCCTATCAGCTCAATAAAAAGAACCTTATTCTTATTGTCTAAGCCCACCACCCAAAAATGTTCTTGGTTGCGGCGGATCTTGTTTTCGCGCAGCAATATCTGCTGCATTACAAAGTAGATATCAACAGAATTTAAGACCTTAATTTTCTGTTCTTTGGTAAGACGGACGTTCATATTTCAAATATACAATTTGTGGGCAATAGGGTAGTGGCGACCAAAATAAAATATGACTTTTATGGAGTTGGTCATTTTTTTCCAATAAGTTAAAGTTCTGTGGGTTCTTTGTACTAAAATTTTATCTATGTTTATTGTTGCCTAAATGTAGACATGATCAAAGGGATCTGGGAGTGATAAACTGTTCTTTTAGGCAGTTGCAATGTCCTTATTAGGATGCTATTCAACAAATACCCAATAATTCTTGGCATTTAATACAATGTATTAATCAGAAATAAATATGCAGAACGATCAATTAACAATTGTTGCCAAAATTTGGGCAAAAGAAGGAAAAAGAGATTTCATAAAATCTGAACTCATAAAATTAATTGCCATTACCAAGGCAGAGGAAGGTTGTATCAATTATGATTTGCACGAGGACAATGAAGACCCAAATGTGTTTCTTTTTTATGAAAATTGGACAAGTAGGGAGCTGTGGCAACAACATATGAAGGCCAAACACCTGGAGGAGTATATGGAAGCTACGGAAGGGGCTGTGGAGAAGTTTACTTTGAACGAAATGACGATAGTAGATAACGTATGAATTTTGAGCTAAACAAGGCGATTTCAGTTTTGGAACGTACGCCTTCCACCTTGATCAGTTTGTTGAATGATTTACCAAAGGAATGGACTCAGGAGAACGAAGGGGATTCTACTTGGAGTCCCTTTGATGTTGTTGGACATCTGATTCACGGTGAAAAAACCGATTGGATGGTTAGAACAGAAATAATTTTGGGAGATAGCCCCAATAAAGAGTTTGAACCATTTGATAGGTTTGCCCAATTTGAAAATTCCAAAGGCAAAACACTTAAAGTGTTACTTGAACAGTTTAAGGAGTTAAGAGCAGAAAACCTTAAAACCCTTCGTGTAAAAAATATCTCTGCAGCTGATTATTCGCGTAAAGGAATACACCCAGAATTTGGTGCTATTACGCTCAGCCAACTGCTATCCGCATGGGTGGTCCATGATTTGGGGCATATTGCCCAAATCTCTAGGGTTATGGCCAAACAATATAAGGAAGAGGTAGGCCCATGGCCCAAATATCTTACCATTTTAAATTCTACCCCAAAGGAGTAGGTAATGCGATTAAAAGAGGAGGTACTAAAGTAGCTCGCTATCCATTATTCCAAACTTTGGAAGTGCCAGTTATGGCCGAAACTTCATAGAATTGTTCCTTGATGCCGTTAGGGCCAAGTGTTATGGTGGCAAAGCCATTGAGCACCCTAAACTCCAACAATTTAGTGGGGGGAATGCTATTTGGCATTGGCGTTTGGGAAAAATAGTCTATCTCTGGATTGGTCTTGCCACCGGTGTGCAACGATGTTCCTTTTCCAAATGGTATGGCGCCATGCCCTACACAACGAAGTTTGGGGCTTTCACCCGACGGACATCTATATTTGCCCGCCACAGATTGGTCGTTATACACAATACCATTATGGATATGGCCGTAGTACCAGTAATCCGGAGCGCGCCCAAGAGCATTAATCACTTGGGTGAATAATGGCTTTTTAATGTTGGTACCATCATAGGTTGGTGGGGTAAGGTCTTTTCCATCGGCGGTCATACCCGTATGGTGCGTCATTAAGATGATTTTTTGCGAAGTACCAATGTTCAAACTTTTGATGAAGTTTATTTGATGGGTATCGTATAAAGCACCATCCATATACATTTTACTGCTATCATAAAAGGCTGTGTCCAACCCTATAATGACCCAATTACCAAAGGTAATGGCAAAATAGCTAGTGTTGTTCTGCTCTTTAAGGAACAGGGGGTTTGCCAATGCAACATCAAAATATCCGTTGGCCCCATCATACATTTCATGGTTGGAGTTAAGCGTGAAATTTGCCTTTTTGCTTCTGGGGAAGTGTTTTAGAAGCTTGTTCATTTCTTCTTTGCCCAGGCCTGCGTAATAAACATCGCCAAGGTGGAGGGTTATGTCCGCTTTCTCTTCAGGGGGTAGATTTTTAATGGCATTGCCCACCAAAGAAGAGGGCGATGGAAATCCTTGATCATTATAGATTCCCGTACCCCAATCTCCCATAATTGCAATAGTAAGTTGGTCTTGACCCGTAATCTTGGTGGTCACGGGAGTTGTGCCAAATGTTGCATCAGCTTTTCTGTCCCATCTATAATACAGGTAATACACCAAGGATTCCGTCCAGTGATAGTCCAGCTGTGCGTATAGTGTTTCCAGATAGAGGGTGCCATCAGGAGCTACGACACCAGGGCCATTGGTTACGTTTTTCATCCAAATGTCCCAATCTGTTTTATGGATGTCGGTATTGGGCATTCCCATCCATTTTAGAATGTCCACAACACCCTTTGGAAATTGATGTAAAAGATAGAGTGCGGGGCCATATTCAAGATTACCATCCTGCGGTAGTGGTCTGTCTTTCATAAAATCTATAAATCGAATCTCACTTTCCTTAAGAAAGGTCCAATCGGATTGAAGCGGATTATTAGTAATTGGAGCTGTTCGATCTATGCTCAAAAGATCTTTGGTGAGCTGGTCAGATAATTCAGTAACGCTGGACATAAAGTGTTGTTAGGAGTTAATTGTCAGTAAGTTAACAATAATTACGAATTATCTCTTAAAATTGTAAGAAAAGTAATTATATTATACTTCGATTTCTGTTGAATTCTAAGCAAAATACTTTCTTAAGCCTTTTACCCTATATCTTGTGTGCTGATAAGATATTTATTATCTTGATAGTGAATCCAATAGCTCCAAATTTTTCAACAACTCCTCTTTAAATTGGCAGCGCTTTTTATTTCAGATAAAGAGGTGCTAAATGTCATGTTTTAAGAATAAAGAAATTGAGATTTTTATATCCTAAACACTAATGGTTATGAAAGTATACGATGACAAACACATAAAGAACATTGTATTTGTAGGTGCCCACAACAGCGGTAAGACTACTTTGGCCGAAACTATGCTTTTTGAGGCTGGCCTGATCAATAGGCGCGGTACCGTGGAAGGTAAGAATACCGTATCTGATTATCATGAAATAGAGCACCAGAGAGGTGCTTCTGTTTTTGCTACCCCATTGCACACCGAATGGCGCAATTATAAAATCAACATTATAGACACTCCGGGTCTAGATGATTTTATTGGCGAGATACTTTCTTCCATAAGGGTGGCTGATACCATTGTTTCCGTTGTAAATGCCCGTCATGGCGTGGAGATAGGCACGCAAATCATCTGGAACCATATTGACCATTACAATAAGCCCACATTATTTGTCGTAAACCAGATAGACCATAAAAGTGCCAATTTTGAGGATAGTTTTAAGGAAATCAAGGAATTGGTGGGCAATAATGCGGTGAAGATTCAATATCCCTTGGTCATTGATGGAGCGCAGTGCATTTTGGATGTATTGAAAATGAAACTATACAAGTTTCCTCCGCAAGGCGGAAAGCCCGAAAAATTGCCGATACCAGATGATCAAAAGGCACTGGCAGACCAGCTGCACAATGAACTGGTGGAAAAAGCAGCAGAGAACGATGAGGATTTAATGGAACTGTTCTTTGAAAAAGGTACCTTGAGCGAGGATGAAATGCGACAGGGCATAAAAGCAGGTATGTTGAACCATGAACTTTTTCCCGTTTTCTGCGTATCCGCACTTCAAGATATGGGCAGCGGCAGGTTAATGGGCTTTATTGACAATGTGGCCCCCGCCGCCGCGGATTTAAAACCTGAGCAGAGTTTAGAGGACAAAACCGTTTTACGTACTAAAGAGGCTCCAACGACCTTGTTTGTCTTTAAGACCGTACACATGCCCAACTTGGGGCAGCTGACATTCTTTAAAGTAAAATCTGGTGAGGTTAATGCCAATGATAAACTGGTGAATTCCAGAACTGGAGAGACCGAAATCCTGCACCAGCTTTTTATTATGGATGGAAAAAAGCGGGAACCCGTTTCAAAATTGATGGTAGGGGATATAGGAGCTACTTTAAAACTTAAATATACCGAGACCAATGATACATTGTACATGCAAGGACATCAGGTGACTATAAGGCCCATAATATATCCAGAATCCAGAACCAGTAAATCCGTAGTGGCATTAAAGCAGGCAGATGATGAAAAATTGAGTGATGCTTTGAAGAAAATCCATAGTCAAGACCCTACAGTGGTGATTACCTACTCCAAAGAACTGAAACAGCAGATTTTGGGCTGTCAGGGCGAATTGCACTTGGCTACTATTGGCTGGATTCTTGAAAATGGTTATGGGGTAAAAGCCAAATTTGAACAACCAAAAATTGCTTACAGGGAAACCATAAAACGTTCCTCAACGGCCAATTATCGTCATAAAAAGCAATCGGGCGGAGCAGGACAATTTGCCCAAGTGCACCTAAAAATAGAGCCTTGGTTTGAAGGCATGCCCGAACCCGAAGGGTTCAATATTAGGGGCAAGGAAGAGGTATCACTTCCCTGGGGTGGTAAACTACTTTTCTATAACTGTATTGTGGGAGGGGTGATAGACCTCCGGTATTTGCCTTCCATTAGAAAAGGGATTTTGGAGGTGATGGAATCGGGCCCACTAACGGGTTCTTACATACGGGATGTACGCGTCATGGTCTACGACGGCAGGATGCATTCCGTAGATTCGAATGACATTGCATTTAAAATTGCCGGCGCTCATGCCTTTAAGGCCGCATTTTTGAATGCCAAACCCAAGCTGTTGGAACCTATTTGTGAATTAACGGTAAAAGTGCCCGAAGAAATGGTGGGCAGTGTTATGACCGATCTGCAATCGCGTAGGTCAGTCATCCTAGGGATTGACAATGCAGACCGGTATCAAATTTTAAAATGTACCACACCAGAGGTGGAGCTTTATGGTTATTCTACCAATTTGCGCTCATTAACACAGGGCAAGGCTACTTTTAACTCGGTGTTCTCTTCTTTTGAAGCTGTTCCCGATAATATTCAGCAAAATTTGGTTAGAGCTTAACAGGGTAGAACTATATCCACAGAAGTAAAACTATATACCTTTTTAAAAAGGTAACAGATTACTTTTCGCTTCCCGAATGATTTTTTGTTCTGACGGAATTATCATTTCGACAGCTTTTGTAGGTTTCCAGCCCTTATTTAGCCCCAACTTTAAATAAAAAATCATGTTTAAAAAATATCGGGTGCTGAAATGGACATCCCTTTTTATTGTCAGTGTTATTGTTTTTGTGGTGTGCTTTTGGTTTTGGTTCAAAAGTTTGATACCACCATTTGATAAAGGCTTGGAGCTGACCCAAGTAAAAGACCTTCCCTACATATCGGAAAACATAGTTCCCCAAAGGGGAAAGATACTGGCTGTGGTAACAAGTACGGATATCATGGGAAACAGTGATAAAACTACGGGTTATGAACTTACCGAACTGGCGCGTGCCTATTACGTATTTAAAGCCAATGGTTTTGAAGTAGATATTGCAAGCCCATTGGGAGGGGAGCCGCCAGTGGTTATTGACGATGAAGACATGGGCGCTTTTGATCATGCATTTTTAAATGATTCGATTGCTCAGTATAAGACGAGCCACACCATTCCTATGAAGGATGTTGTTGCAGAAGATTATGAAGCTGTGTTTTTTGCGGGGGGTAAAGGGGCCATGTTCGATTTTCCCGATAATAAGGCCATTCAATCCTTGGTGAAAAACTATTACCAAACCAATAAGGTAATTGGAGCGGTTTGCCATGGGCCTTCAGCCTTGGTCAATATAACTTTGGACAATGGGCACCCACTTTTGAAAAACAAAACCGTCAGTGGATTTACCAACAAAGAGGAATTGCTCTTGATTTCCGACGCAAAAACAATATTCCCCTTTCTTCTTCAAGATAAGATGGTGGAACAAGGCGCCAATTTTAATGAGGGCGCTATGTATTTGGATAATATCAGCCATGATAATAATCTGATAACCGGACAAAACCCCTGGTCAACATGGAGTATGGCCGAAGGTATGATCAAACAAATGGGCTACACGCCAAAGCACCGGGAATTGACAGGCGAAGAAAATGCAATGAAAGTATTGTTGGCCTACCAGAAACATGGCAAGAAACAGGCCAAGCAAGTGATTGAGACCCTGCAAAAAGAAAAGAAAGCGATGGACAGAATATTATTGGCAAAGCATAGTGTAATGGCTGTAATGAAAGGTGAACTAAGTCACTTTCCCAATCTTATTGGTTTGGTCTCTTACGCCGAAAAGTGCGAGTCTAAAAGCGAAAAAATATAGGTAAATTTGAGAAAACAATTACTTGGGGCTTTCAGATATATTTCTTGTTATTGTTAGCAGTGCCGGCCTTTTACATGGAATAGCATTTGCTATCTATCTATGCTTTATTAAAAAGAAAAAAAAGCTCGCCAATTACTTATTGGCACTAATTCTGGTCTTTATGGCCTTTAGAATTGGCAAGTCTGTACTGTTGAATTTTGGCAACGACCTGGAACCACTGTTCATTTTTGCAGGCTTGGCTTTTCTGTTATTGATAGGCCCCTTAATACGATGGTATTACATGGCAATGACCCATGCAAGCTTTAAACTACCTCGTTATTATCTTTTGGAATTACTACCATTTTCCATCATCTTTTTGGGGAGCTTTTTTGTGACCAAAGATTGGTTCGAGACCAATAATCAACAGGTTGTTATCGTATTTGGAAGTATTCTTATTTTCATTTACCTCCATTTTGCTTTTTACATTTTTTTGGCTGCAAGCATGCTAAAAAAGACAAGGAAAAGCTATTCCAAAGAACCGCAGACAAAATCGCAAAGAGCAATATTTTCTTGGCTGAGTTTATTAATTGTTGGTTTTATTGTTATTTGGATATCCTACTTCTTGAATATTATAGAAGATACCGTTCCATATATCATTGGTCCTATAATGTATTCTGTAGTAGTATATTTTTTAAGCATTAAGGCGTTTCAACTTAAAGTAACCGATATTGATGGCAATACGTTCAAAAAGAATGATGATATGGCATTCTTCAACGAAATCTCTAAACTGATTGTAGAAGATAAGTTGGGCCTTGAACCAGATGTGTCCCTTTCCAGTGTTAGTAAGCTGATGGGTAAAAGCACTCAAAAGGTTTCTGAGGTAATTAATCAATATGCCAAGCGGAATTTTAATGATTTTGTAAATTTCCATAGGGTTCAAGAGGCAAAAAAAATGCTTTTGGATGATGAAAATGATAAGTACACCATATCAGCCATAGCTTTTGATTCTGGTTTTAGCAGTTTATCTTCATTCAATGGTGCTTTTAAGAAGTTCGAAGGGATAACCCCATCTGCTTTCAGGAAAAGTGTTCGCACATAAAACCAAATCATTTCGGTAAATAATTTTTGTAACTTACACAATGAAAACTCACTACTGCTAGCTATTTTGTCTTTAAAACCTATACGCCAATCTAAGTATTTTGCAGAGGATGTGCATAGTAAGCATACTTCTAAACCTACGCAAGAGGCAAAAATTGAAGATTCCCAACTTTGGCAAGAATTTCAATCCGGCAGTGAAGTTGCTTTTGCAAGAATATACAGAGATAATGTCTCTTTGCTTTACAATTATGGTTTGAAATTGGTGAAAGATAAAAACCTGATTAAAGATTGTATTCAAAACTTATTCATTGAAATATGGGATACCAAGCATAAGTTAAGTAGCGTGAAATCAATAAAATCTTACCTCTTTAAATCACTTAGAAGAAAATTGATTTCAGAAGTGGTATTAAGAAGAACTACTTTCAACGAAACAATAAAAGCCAGTACAACGCACAATATTGTCCATTCCATAGAACATAGTTTGGCTGAGAAACAAGCGTTTGACCAACAACAATTGAGACTGAAGGAAGCCATAAAAAAACTTACCGATAGGCAAAGAGAAGTAGTCTACCTAAAATACTACGCCCAACTTAGTTATGTTGAAATAGGCGAAATTATGTGTCTAAGCAAGAAGGGCACTTATAAATTGATGGGTAGGTCCATACATTTTCTTAGAAAACACATGGGGACTTTTACATTTTTGGCCCTATCTCTTATCCCTGATTAATCTTTACATAGTTTGGCAGGTCTTGTCTGGTATTATTTTTAAAATACCCCGATCTTGCCTATTTACTTATATTTTTTACTTTACATAATAGATTTTAATCAATTGAAAATCAAATTATTATATATTCTGTTTAAAAAAAGTGAATTTAACATGGGGTAAAAAATGGTTTTCTTCCTCTTATTAAGAAAATAGGGTTTCTGCCCTGTTACATATAGAGCTAAATGAAGTACGCCAATTATAAGGAAGAGGATTTTATAAAGGATGAGTATTTTCAAAAATGGGTTTTGAACCCGGATGAAATGACCGCAAATTTTTGGGATAATTGGGTTGCTTCAAATCCTGAAAAAAGAGAGATCATTCAAAATGCTTTGCGTTTTATACAATTAATGGACTTTGACATTCACGAACTTCCCGATGAAGATTTTGATGCCATGTGGCAAAATGTGATTCAACGCAGAAAAGGTGTAGAGAATAAAATTTATGGTGCCAAAAGGCCACACCGACTAAAAAGAAGCTATATCTTAAAAGTAGCAGCTCTTTTTGTTGGAATAGTAGGGATGGCTTATATAATATATCTAACAGGAGCACCTAATAACCGCGAGGATACAACTGTAGTTAGTGAACCAAGCATAACCTTGGAATTGGAAGATGGTACTATAAAAATACTGGATGATACATCTTCAGGAATCATTACCAACAATAAAGGGCATCAAATAGTAAATCAGAAGCAGAATACCTTGTTGTATGAGGCAGAAAGCATTGCTGCAACGGAGAATGTATCCTATAATCAATTGTCGGTTCCATATGGAAAGAAGTTTGAATTGATACTTTCTGACGGCTCACATGTCTTCCTAAATTCAGGATCCAAACTTAGATATCCAGTAGTTTTTTTAAGGGGAAAGCCAAGGGATGTTTATTTGGAAGGAGAGGCATATTTTTCTGTTGAAAAGGATAAAACTAGACCTTTTACTGTAATCACTGATGATATGAATACTAGTGTATATGGTACAGAGTTTAATGTTTCCAGCTACAAAAATGAAAACAACACTTCTACAGTGTTGGTTGAAGGTAGTGTTGGCGTGTATAAATCTAACAACGCGGAAGGTCAACAACCCATTACATTAACCTCTGGTGACCGTGCAGTTTTTAAAGAAGGCGCAATTGCTGTAGATCAGGTAAATGTATCTAAATACACCGCCTGGACAAAAGGAGAGCTATTTTTTGTGGATGATCGATTTGAGTTGATTTTAAAGGAATTGGAAAGGCACTTCAATGTAACTATTAACAATGATTTTCATCAACTGAATGATAAAAAGTTCACAGGAACTTTTTCGAAAGAATCTTTAGATCAAATTTTAAGGATATGCCAAGAACATACACCTTTTAGCTATATGGCAAACAACGATAGTATAACCATTGTAAACAACCAACAATGAAAAATAAATATAACCCAGCTTTCATATCATAGCTATGGAAGTAACCAAAACAAATAAAATATGAACTGAACACAACTGAAAACTAAAAATCGGAAAGTGTTCCAGCACTTTCCGATTACAAATTTGATCTAAGTCGTACGAATCAACAAAAATCAAAACAAAATTATGAAAAAACTAATGAACTCATTGGTTAGGTGTTCCAGCATCTTTCCAGAATTTGATTTAAAAATGAAATTTTTACTCTTGTTTTTCATGGTAGCCCTCTTCCAGTTAAAGGCAGAACCGGGGTATGCGCAAAAAATCAAGATTGATCTGAATATAAAAGACGGCTCTATATCCAAAATTATTGAGGAAATAGAATCAAAAACCGAATTCAAATTCTTCTACAGCAAAGAGGAATTGGATTTGGAACGCAAAGTTAGCATTCAAGTTAAAAAACAAGAAATCCGAAAGGTTCTTAAAAAACTGTTTCCCGATGGTAGCATCAAATACAAAATAATTGATCGCCAAATTGTATTAACATTAAATAGAGCAGATGCACCTATAGAAGAAACCTCTTTGGATGATATTATAATCCAGGAGTCTTTTAATATTTCAGGAAGAATCATCGATGAAATTGGAGAACCTCTACCAGGTGTAACAGTTCAAATTAAAGGTACTAACCAAGGTGTCATTTCCGATTTTGAAGGTAATTATTTATTACAGACAACTATTGATGCAGGGGATTATGTGCTTGTTTTCAGGTCGCTAGGCTTTACTACCCAAGAAGTTGCCATAACCCTTGGAACGCAAGCTGAAGTTGTAAGCAATGTTACCATGGGCACCGATATTCTGGGATTGGATCAGGTTGTAGTAACTGGAGTTGGAGCATTAACAGCTAAAAAACAAATAGGAAATACCATTTCTAGTGTCACTGGGGCTGAGATAGCTGAATCTGGAGCTGTTGATATTACAGGAGCGCTCTCTGGTAAATTGGCTGGGATTCAAGTATCACAAAACTCGGGAGATCCCGCTGGAGGTATTAGTGTTAGGTTAAGGAGTGCTAGTACGGTCAACGGAAGCTCTGATCCGTTGTATATTATTGATGGGGTAATAGTAAACAATAACTCCACTAACGTGCTGGATGTGACCAGTGTGGTCCAAAATCGCTTGTCGGACATTAATCCACAAGATATTGATAGGGTAGAAGTTATTAAAGGTGCGGCAGCTGCAGCAATATATGGATCACGAGCAAGTAATGGAGTAGTACAGATTTTTACAAAAAAAGGACGATCTGGAAAACCGGTAATTACGGTATCCTCCAGTGTAAATTTCAATTTCCTAAGAAAAAAACGGGATTTCAATGAAGAGCCATTGGATTGGACTTCTACAGACATTACAGTTCTTGATACGGAACCTGTTACGCGATATGATTATCAGGATATGGTTTTTCAGAATTCAGCTGGAACGGATAATTATGTTTCAATTTCTGGGGGAACCGAAAACACGGACTATTTTGCTTCACTCTCTTATTTGAAAAACGAAGGGATAATGAAATCCACCGATTATGAGAGAAAAGGGGGTAGAATAAGGGTTAATCAGAAAATCAATGACTGGGCATCAGCTTCAGCTGGTATGTATTTTTCTACAAGTCACAGTAATGATGTCCCCAATGGAGGATATGGATTTGGGGTCTTACAGACCATTTTGTTTACCAACAATAAAATTGACCCCGCTCCAGATGAGAACGGTAATTACCCACAAATGACCTTTTATCCAAACATTCTGGAATACATTGAAACATTTGATTTTCAGCAAAACAACAATAGGACAATCAGTGACCTTCAGATAAATTTATCCCCAACCAATAATCTAAAGATTAATTATACCCTAGGGTATGACAATGCAGAATCAAGAGGGACCAGATATGTTCCAATAGGAACTACCACGGTGCCATTGGGCAGTGCAAGTACCACTACTATAAGCGCAAAATTGTTCAATAGCGATTTGAATGCCTCTTTTGATAAAATGTTAAGTGAAAACTTAAAATCTACCACAACAGCTGGGTTTTCTTGGCAAGCTGATGAAAATATAGTTCGGTCCATTTCTGGCACTGGATTGGCATTGGGTGTTAAAACCACAAATGGGGCAGCTTCAATAACCACAAATGAAAGTAGGAGCGAGAGGACTTTTTGGGGAGGATTTTTACAGCAGACGTTTGGTCTAGACAATAAACTTTTCCTCACTGGTGCAATTCGGTTGGATGGATCTTCGGTATTTGGAAAGGATGAAAGAAATCAATTTTACCCCAAGGCAAGTACATCATATCTTCTTTCAGAAGAGGATTTTTGGCAAGAGAATATAGGTGATGTCATCAATAGTTTTAAACTTAGGGCAGCTTGGGGGCAGGCCGGTAACCTTACGGCTATTGGGCCTTTTGATAGGCTATCTAATTATGCAGCCATAAGTATTGATGGAAATTCAGGTTTGATAGCACCCACGCGACTAGGAAATGCCAATTTGAAACCTGAAAGACAAACCGAATTGGAGTTTGGAGTTGATATGGCCCTGTTTGATAATAGATTAGGACTTGAACTGACCTATTACTCGCAAGATATAGAAGATCTTTTGCTTGCACGTACACTATCTCCGAGTACAGGTGCCGGATCTAGAGTGGAAAATATAGGAACAATGACCAATAAAGGGTTTGAAGCGATGATAACAGCAACTCCAATTCAAACAAATAACTTTAGTTGGTCGATTACAGGAACCTATTCATCCAATAGAAATGAGGTAAATGATATTGCGGGTGAACAGTTTGGAATTGGAAATTTCAATTTTTCTGTTGCTAAAAATGGAGAACCTTTAGGTGTATTTTACCAAGGGTATTATGCCAGAAATCCTGACGGAAGCTTACTCTTGACTCCCGGTGGACTTCCACAAAGAGAAAAGGGTTCGGTGGATGCCAATGGTAATCCCGTGCCAGAAAGAGATGGTTCAGGACAGCCTAGTGGAGCTAACTTGAGCAAGGTTATTGGAGACCCCAATCCTGATTTTATAGCTTCATTGATCAACGAATTAAAGTACAAGGATTTTTCATTTAGAATGCAGTTGGACGCTGTTCAAGGCGTTGATATTTTAAGCTGGGACAAACGGATGTTCTATCGTTTTGGCGGTGGCCCTGCAACAGCAAGCGAATTACGAGGAGATGATGTTAGAGGAACAGGTAGGGCAAATTTTGGTATTGCTGAGGCCTACATTGAAGATGGTTCCTATGTTAAACTTCGCGAAATATCATTGGGATATTTGTTACGAGAACCGCTTAAAGGAGTAGAAAGTTTCAAATTCTCTTTAACGGGACGTAACCTATTCTCAATTGACAACTTTTCAAGCTATGACCCGGAAGTAAACATTGATGCACAAAGCAATGGATCACGGGGAGGTATTATGGGGCTGATTCCCATTCCAGCAACAATTAAGTTTGGTGTAACAGCTACATTTTAAATTAAAAAATTGAAAGATGAAAAATATAAAAATATACAGCATAATAACCATTTTTCTTATTATAAACAGCGTGTTTGTCGCATGTGATACAGAGTTTGAAAACCCTAATAATCCAACAGAGCAGGTTGTTTTGGAAACAAAAGATGGACTCTTTGCTTTGGCAACAGGAATAAGGCAATATTATTCGGTAAATGTATTGAGACAGGTAGTGGAAGCTCCAGGAATTACCACTAGAGAACTAGGGGTGACCAACACCTTTTTAAATATAAATGAACTGGCCAAGGGTGGAGCCGAATTACCACCAGAAAGCGGTGGTATTACCAACCCGTGGGTTAACCTTTTGAGAGCCAAAGGAATGGCCGAATCGTTAATTGAGGGAGCCAATACGGTGGAACTCACTGCTGGCACACGTAGTGGGCTTTTGGCCTATGGCCATTTGTTCAAAGCAATGTGTTTGGGAGCTATGATCCAGATGTTTGAACAAGCACCTATCAATAATTCCGCTGATGGAGAAGCTCCGTTTAGTGAACGTGCATTAGTGTTGGCAGAATGCATATCTCTTTTAGAAGGTGCACGTGATGTACTGGCAGCTACACCTATGTCTGATGAGTTTAAATCAACCGTTTTATGGGCAGATGTTAGCCTCCCAAAAACAATCAATGCCTTTTTATCAAGATATCAATTATGGTCAGGGAACTATTCAGAAGCAATTTCTGCTGCAGATGCAGTTCTTAATGACAGTGATGCTACCAATTCAATGTGGATTTATGATGCTAATAATCAAAACCCCATTTGGAATAGGACTGTTAATTCAACAGATTTAAAGCCTCAAACCAATTTTGGTCTACTAGGGACATTTGTTCCAGAGGCAGGCGATGGCCGTATAGCTTTTTATCTAGGTGCTGATGCTGGATTTGCCAATGCAGATGCTGGAGGCCAGGCAATTAGTGAAATGTTGGGTTTTGCAGCTACAGGCACAACCTCTGTTCCCATTTATCTCCCAGGTGAAATGATGTTGAACAAAGCAGAAGCTTATGCTAGGCAAGATCAATTGGACAATGCAGTTACTCAAATTGATTTGGTGCGGCAAAAGAATGATGACCCTCTTGGAGTCAATGCAAACCTGGCTGCATGGACTGGCAATGCATCAAGTCAAACAGAAATTTTGGATGAAATCTATAAGAACAGATCCATTGAACTGTTTCTCACTGGATTGCGATGGGGAGATAACAAACGGTTTTTTCCAAATTTCTCAGTTCCTGTAGAGGCCAATACAACCAATCAAAGGAACAGAGAGTTTTACCCATATCCAACAGTGGAAAGGGAAAACAATCCAAATACACCGGCAAATCCTTCCATTTAAAAAGGTTTTGAGTTGTTTAGTTATGTATGGGGGCGGCGGCGCGGTTGCCCCTATACTTTTAACAACTGACCTTCAATTCTAAAAAAAGAACAAAATGAATGTCTATACAGGTTTGGATGTTTTAGTTAAGGATAAAACACTTCAAAAAAAGTTTAATGGAAATGTGGCCTTGTTGTGCCATAATGGATCCATAGATCATACATATACGCATGCAGCAATAAGGTTTAAAGAAATGTTTGGGTCAAAGTTTATAAAATTATTTGGGCCGCAGCATGGTTTTTCTACAGATGTACAAGATAATATGGTTGAAACCGATCATGTCATACACCCATATTTTGGTATACCGGTATATTCCCTGTATTCTGAAACGCGTATACCCACTGATGAAATGTTAACAGAAATTGACCACTTTTTTGTTGATTTACAAGATGTTGGGTGTAGAATATACACCTATATTTATACACTTACCCTTTTGTTGGAAAAATGCTCCAATAAAGATATTCAAGTAGTTGTTCTAGATCGTCCAAATCCAATAAATGGCATTGATATGGAAGGTAATTTGGTAGAACCGGAATTTGAATCATTTGTTGGGCTGCATCCACTTCCTATTAGATATGCCATGACCATTGGTGAAGTTGCCCTGATGCATCAAAAACTATGGGTTAAGGAGAAAACAAAACTTGAAGTCATAAAAATGCAACACTGGAAAAGGGAAATGTACTATGAAGATACTGGGCTACCATGGTTCTTACCCTCACCTAATTTGGCAAGATCTGAAAGTACCATTACTTTTCCAGCAACTGTTTTTTTTGAGGGAACACTCTTAAGCGAAGGTAGAGGGACTTCACAACCTTTGGAAATTGTAGGACACCCCAAGATTGAACCTTTTTCCTTTTACATGGACTATTTAGTTCCAAGAATTAAGTCGTCAAAACTTGAAGGTTTTGTTTTAAGACCTATCACTTTTCTTCCCACTTTTCAAAAACATGGGAATACAGTTTGTGGAGGGGTTCAGATTCATGTGACCAATAAGGCACTGTTTAAACCATGGAGGGTAGGACAGTTCATTATGCGTGAGCTATACCATTTTTTAGGAGATGATTTCAAATGGAAAACACCCCCTTATGAATACAATTACACGCAAAACCCCATTGATATCATTAATGGTACTGACAAATTAAGGCACTGGATAGAGCACAATGAATCCGTAGAAGCCCTTGATTCCTTAGAAAATTTGGATGAATACAAACGAGCCTTTAATAGTATAAAAGTGTATTAAATTGCTTATTGATGAGAATGGTTTATTGAAAATCTCCTTGGCCCTAGATTGGAACACTATAATTAAAGCCACTTTGACTTTATATCTTTGTACCTTGTTCTTCCAATAGGAATAAGTTCCCCATTTTTTAGGACTGCCATGTATTTACTGCCGGATTTCACAACAATTTCGCTTACTTCGGACATTTTCACCAGGTATGATTTATGAATACGCTCAAAGGTATGTGATAACAGCTGTTCCAGCTTTTCGAGTGATTTATCGTGCAATTCTTTTTTTCCATCGTCTAAAAAAAGTTCCGTATACGTACCAGCCCCTTTTATGTAAAGTAAATCCTCAATAGGTATGAGCTGTATTCTATTCCTTTTCTTAATCGCTAAAAGTTTTATTTTATCGTTTTCTGTATTTTCTTTGGTAATGGTTCTATTTAAAGCCTGCTCTAATCGGGCTCTATTAAAAGGTTTGGGAACAAAATCTAAAACCCCATATTCAAATGCTGTAATTGCCTGATTTTTGTATGCAGAAATAACAATAGTGTGAAAAGATTTAGAAACTGCTGTTGCCAAAAGATCAAAACCATTGTCCCCGTTAAGGTTTAAATCTAAAAGAACAAGGTCCAGTTTGTTGTTCTCAATAAACAACAATGCTTCATGGAGTGTATTTATATGCTTTAGTGATTGTAAGGCGTTTCCAAAAATATCCCGGGTCATACGCTCTATTCTTTTGGCAATCCTCAATTCATCTTCAACAATTAAAATGTTCATCTCTTAAGAATATAGTTTTATAATACTTTTCCAACCGTGATGTACAGGTTCTGAAGTAAAATCCCATTGCTCATGGTAACTCTCTGTTAACCGCGCCTTTATGTATTTTAGTCCCGTACCTTCTTTATTGATATTTGCTTCTTGTCTTACGGCTGCAGCAAAAGTTAAAAATGTATAACTTTTGTAATCACTGTTGGATTCAAAAACAAGCTTAAATTTGATGCTGTTGTCATCTAGGGGCAAACTATGCGTAATACCATTTTCCAATAAAGTATGGAGAATTCCTGGGGGTATTTTTTGCTTATTATCTATGCCTTCTTCTTCCCAGTTATAGTTCACTTCTTTGCGGTACTCCATAATCTCCAAATGTGTACGGCAAAGTGCTATTTCCTGTTCTATGAGAATCAACGTTTTGTTTTCTATCTGATTTAAAAGATCAAATTCTTTGGCCAGAGCTTCTATGAACAAAACACCTTTTTTAGGGCTTTCCTCTATCCAATCTATTAATGAGGTAAGCGTGTTCATTATAAAATGGGGTTGAATATTCTTTTTAAGCAATTCTAAACGCAGGCGCGTGGATTGGAGCAAAGAATTTTCAAAGGCCAATCGTTGTTCTTTTATTCGTAAAGAAAGTAAATACAGCATGTTAAGCAGAATTAAACTAAAACCGATGAAAAGACTAAGATTAAATGAAACGGAATGACGAATGAATATGCAGAGAAGTAGGGTGAGAAGCACTAAAAAGGCCCCTTTGGCTTTTTTGTATACACCATAAACCGCTACACCCATAGAAAATATCAATAGGCTAAGCGCCATATTTAAGATGGTATAATCAAATAAATGGTGTTCAATAGAAAATATAAACAAAAGAATAATGGTGTAAATACCTAAGAAGAATTTCCGTTTGGGGTAGGGGAACTGCATGGAAAAATAAAGTGGTATTAAAAACGAAATACCGAACATTAGGCTGGTGATAACTTCTAAGCGGACAACATGCAAACTGTAATGGATTGGTATGGTTGTTCTCACAAAGTGGGTCATTGTTAAGCCAAAAAAGAGCAAACAACTGATGCTGAAAATAAGGGTGGGATACTCTTTCTTGTTTCCTAAGAATAGAAAAAGAAAATATATGGCGGCAATTAGAAAGGCACCTGCAAAAACATGCATATAGGAATTTTGAATGAGTCGGTCGTTAAGTAGATTATCATAATCATCAATCTTTAAATCGTAGTTGCCTATATGGTCCGGATAATAGTAATTGCTTAAGCGTAATGCCACTACATGCTCTCCTACATTGGTCAAGTAGGTAGGGACAATAAATGTGGTCCACAATTTACCTTCCGGAGACATCTCGGCTTCCTGCCCAGGGTTTCCATTCTTACCGATCGGAACCCCGTCCCAAAATACTTCATACTCACCATAGACCTCTAATCGGAGGCCATAGGGCTGTATTGCTTCTGGTGCCTTTATTATATCAACTTTGGTCCTAGACCAGAAAACCTGGCCATCTGGAACCAATGCCATACGTTTTTCCCAATACGGATCCTCCAGGTTTTTGGATGCCCACTCTTGCCGATCTCCTATTTTGAATACCGTCTGGTATTCTTGGAAAACGGGTTTTGAATTTTGAGAGCAAGAAGTTGCAAATAGCATGAAGCACACTAAAAGGAAATATGATGAAATTCTCAACTTCATTTTGATTTGGTTTTACCGATGCAAACTAACCATTATAAAATAGCTTCTTGGAGCAGTTCATAAGAGTATAGAGCTGTTGGCAAGATTTTGATTGAATACCAAGGGGAAAAATACATCTTTTGTATGATAATTGAGTATAACCTGAAGGGTTAAAAACCCATTGATAAGGAACAACTTAAATGATACTTTTTGGTTACCTGAAAATTTCAATTTTAACATGCAATCAGTAAAAAAGAAAACGAGAACCACCAAATTTTTAATTGTAACGACCCTTTTGTTGTATAATACAATTTTTGCTCAAGAAATTACGGAAAGTGATTTCAATTTTCCGCTTATAGAAGGGCCATACATGGGACAAGAACCACCTGGAATGATTGCAGAACCATTTGCACCGGGAATCATTTCCAAAGAAGGTTGGGAAATTGAGGGTGTCTTTGCTCCCGGCATGAAAGAATTTTATTTTACCACGCGCAATGGTAAAGGAGCTCCCATCACCGTTATTGGCTTTAGACAGCAGAACAATGTGTGGAAGAAATACATTGAATTCAAGCGTAATGGTGAAATTGGTTTTTCACCTGATGGTAAACGTATGCATATGGCAGAAGGGTACAAGGACCGTATTGGAGATGGTTGGTCAGAGCGTAAAAGTCTTGATCCCATGTTTGAACGTGAAGACTGGGGTATTATGCGCCTGACAGCATCAGCTAAAAGCACTTATGTTTTTGACGATTATAAAAGTGGAGACGTGATTCGCATATCCACAATCAAAAATGGAACGCGCCAAGCACCAAAAAAGATGGGACCAATGGTGAATACTGGTAAATGGACAGCCCATCCTTTTATCGCACCAGATGAAAGCTATCTTATTTGGGATAGCGAGCGAGAGGGTGGTTACGGAGGTTCCGATCTTTATATCAGTTTCCGCCAAAAAGACAATTCATGGGGTCCTGCCATTAACATGGGAGACAATGTAAACTCAGATAAATGGGATGCCTACGCCAGTGTTACCCCAGATGGAAAATACATACTCTTCAATAGGAACGTAGGTTCAGACAAGTATGAAAATGTAGATATATATTGGGTAGATGCCCAGATTATCGAGAACCTCAAACCCAGATAGGGACGCAACATATAGAAGATAATAGTTAACAAACATTTGTAAATAATAAAAATCATGAAAAACAAAACAACTATTAAAAAAAGCAGGGTTGTTTTATTTATATTAATAGGATTTATTTTTTCAGGAGTATATGCTCAAAAAATAGAATGGAAGGAAAAGGCAAAGCTTCCACAGCCTATGAGAGGAGCAGCAGTAAGCTGCAATAATAATATCTATTTTATGGAGGCACATTCTAAAGTTTCAGGAGTTTATGAATATAATATTGCTGAGGATACATGGAGGAAAACAACAAATATGATTACTCGAGGATGGAATGTGAATTTAGTGGAAATAGATGGATTAATTTATGCTATTGGAGGAGCAGGAGGACCAGAGGGACCACTAGACAGACTAGAAGCCTACAACCCTTTAAACAACACGTGGAAAGCATTGGCACCAATGCCAACAGGAAGACAACACAACACTTCATGCGTAGTTAATGATAAAATCTACGTTATGGGCGGTATAACTAAGTCTAGCAGGACGAATAAAATTGTAAAAACCGAAAATAACGAAGTTTATAATCCAAAATCAAACTCATGGCAAACCTTATCCCCTCTACCCATGCCTTATGGAGATCCAATAATTTCTGCTGTTGGGAATAATATTTATGTGCTTTGTGGCAATGCTTTATGGATGTATGATACACTTTCTGATACATGGGAAACAAAAAAGAATTGTCCTGTGTGGATTTCTATTTTGCTTGGGAGTGCGGTAATAAAGGATAGAATTATTTTTCCCGGTGGGCAGAATAAAGACGAAAAAGCTGTTTCGAGTGTATATATCTATGATACAACTAACGATACATGGATTAAATCAACCAATTTACCCAAACCAATACAAATAGGGGGTATTACCACATTCAATGATAAGATTTATATGATTGGAGGGAATGATACTGATTACAACAAGTATGATACTGTATACGCAGGAACATTGGTAGATTAAGAACCAGCAAATGACAAAGAAGTCTGTTATAAAAAGATAAAATTTTGATAATCAACTAAAAAAAAGAATTTGAAACAAGTAAAAATCGTATTTCTTTTAACTTTTCTATTTTGTTTTAGTACTCATTGTCAGGAAAGTGACAAATCTAAATCAACATCTTATACAATTGCCTATACTTCAAAGGGAGTAGCAAAAATTTATTCAAGCGATAAAGAAGGTAAATCAAATATTAAAAGTATAAATACGAAGGGTGATTACTTAGCGTTGTCTCCTGATGGAAAAACATTTGCTTTTCGAGTATATCATGATGACGGAAAGACTTGGTCTATTCATACAATGAACAGTGATGGTACAAATAGCAAACGATTAACTCATGCAAAAAACAAATGGGATAGTGCTCCTGAATGGACTCCCGATGGAAAAAAAATTGCTTTTGCAAGAGAATATAAAGATTCGGAAGACGTTTGGCAGGCAGAAATTTGGGTTATGAATCAAGATGGTAGCGAAAGGACTCAAATAGAATCACTGAAAGGCAGTAACCCTTATTTTACTCCAGATGGAAGAATAGTATTTACTTCAGAATACAAAGATAAAAAAGGTGAGATAAGCATAGCAGATATTGATGGTACCAACATTATCCATTTGACAGATAATGAAGCTGAAGAATGGCATCCTGAGGTTTCTACTGATGGTAAGCAAATCGTTTTCATGTCTAATAGAGATGGAAATTTTGAAATTTATGTGATGAATATTGATGGTTCTAATCAAAAACGATTAACATTTAATAATGTTGGTAATTGGCACCCATCCTGGTCCCCTGACGGTTCTAAAATAATTTTTTCATCAACCGACGATGATAAAAAATCACATATTTATATTATGAATAAGGATGGTTCTTCAGTAAAAAAGATTCTCTCTCATGGTAGAAAAGCGACATTTCTGCGTTAGCCAGGACCAAACAATGAAGCCCTACGATTTCACCTAATGACAAGCAAATAGCTTTTATTTTGATATGAACTGGAAATATGAAATCTATAGATGGGTCTAATCAAAAACGATTAGCAAATAATGATTTTGATGATTGGTATCCATCATGGCCCCCTAATGGTCCTCAACTAATTTTTTCATCACTTAGGGATGGAGAAAAAGGTATTTACATTATGAACAAGGATGGTTCTTCAGTAAAAAAAATATCTAATGCTACAAGTCCTGCATGGCTAAAAATAGTTAATGGACACCTCAAAAAATGAAGTTATCTCAACGCTTGGAAATTTCAAACGTAATAACCATTAAATAAAATAGAAAATGAGAACTACCCAATTTCTAATACTCATAATTTTTCTCTCGTGTAACACTGTCTTTGCACAACAAAATGGTCATCGCGCACCGGAAGCTACAGCTGCCGAAGTCAAAGGATCGTTCTGGGATATTCCTAAACTCACAAAAGCATACATGGAAGCAGCACCAATAGATAAAAATGATGGCATTCCCGTGGGAGAGTTAGGCGTTGATGGGGGGGATAAAGAGATGATTCTTAGGCTGGCTAGACACATTGCTATAAATCTATATGGTAATTATGACAGCTTTCTGATTGCTCATAAGGGAAAACTCTTGTTTGAATCTTATTATACACGTGGTCGCATCAACTTAGCTCATCCACAAGCATCCGCAACAAAAACGTATACAGGTCTTTTACTTGGCCGTGCAATCCAGCTAGGTTATTTAACTATGGCTGATTTGGACAAGCCTTTGGGCAGTTTCTTGAAAGATTTGGATCCGTCAAAATTTATTGAAGATGTGGAGAAAACAACATTACATCAGGCATTAACCATGACCACAGGTATTCACGTCAGCGATGAAAATCGTGAAAAAATGCAAAAAAATCCAGTAAAATTAAAAGGCCAGGGAGAAGTTCAAGCACTTTTTGAGTATAGTGACCCTATCACTCCAGAATCAAAGGTGTTTCGTTATAGTGCCGGACCTGCATTAGTGATGCAAGTAATTGATGCTGTCGTGCCTGGGACGGCTAAAGATTTTATAAAAAATGAATTTCTCGACAAAATGGGTATCGTTAACTATGATTGGCAGACTGCCCCTAGCGGACTACCGCAATCCGGGTGGAAAATAAGTATAACATCCCGAGATATGGTCAAAATTGGAATATTGGCCATGAATAAAGGTAAGTGGAAAGGTGAACAACTGATTCCGGAGGCATTTATTGCAAAAGCGACCAGCAAGCTTGTCGATACCGGTGATAATGCTGTCTACTATGGTGGTTCTATAGGCGTCTCTAATGAAGGATACGGTTATTTATGTTGGAACGCAGATCTGAAAGTTGGCAATAAAAGCTATTTCAGCACGTCAGCTCAAGGTGGTGGTGGCCAGTTCATCATTTTAATTAAAGACCTTGATCTGGTAGTTGTGACTACTGGTCATAATAATCGCTATCCCAGCACTCTGAGAATGACAGCAGAGGAAATTTTGCCAGCTTTTCTTAAGTGATAAAAATCAAAATTGGATTAATGAGAAGTATATATCTTATTTTAATGTTCATTGGGGCACTATTCTTAAATGCTTGCAATCCCAAAAAACAGAACTTGAAACATAGTAGAACGTCAACTAAAGCAAGCCCCTATCTTGGTCAAAAACCACCAGGCTTAATTCCAGAAGTTTTTGCTCCAGGAATTGTTTCTACAAAAGATTGGCAAACATTTGGTGTATTCACACCCGATCTAAAAGAATTTTATTTCATCAGAGAGGTTGGAGAAACTGATGAGGATAAAAAAATGGAATTTGTTGTTATTCAAAACAAGAATGACCAGTGGCACAAATCAGTAGTTTCACCAAGAGTGGGTGAACCTTTTATCTCTCCCGACGGGAAGACCATGCATTTGGGCACTAGATATAAGGAACGTACAGAAACTGGTGATTGGTCAGAGATAAAAAGCCTTGGCGCTCCATTTAAAGACTTCCCAATCATGCTACTTACAACTTCATCGAAAGGAACCTATGTTTTTGATTCAATGGGTGAAGGTCTCCTTCGTTATTCAAGATTAGTTGATGGAAAACGTAAGGAACCAAAACCGTTTGGTAAAGAAATTAATACCGGAAAATTTAATGCTCATCCATTCATTGCGCCAGATGAATCTTATCTTCTTTGGGATGGCAGAAGAGATAGCGGTTACGGTAAGGCTGATATTTATGTAAGTTTTAGACAGCTGGATGGTTCTTGGGGTGAAGCCATTAACCTGGGAGACAAAATCAACACCGAAACTTCAGAATTTGGTGCGATTGTTACTCCAGATGGAAAATATATAATCTTCAATAGAGATGTGGGTAAAATAAAACCAACAGATAAATACGAAGATGTCGATATATTCTGGGTAGATGCTCAAATTATTGAGAATCTTAGACCAAAGCAATAATTCATGTCAAAAGGTAGAAAATATGAAAACTATTAAATTATCATTATTGATTTGCCTTGTATCGTTAAGCACGGTATTTGCTCAAGAAAATAGCTCAGTAAAATTAGAACCGTCTAATTTAGTGTTGCCACGAATACAGGTAATTCCATTAAAGGATACGCAAGCTGATAGGCAATACGAGCTCTATATAAAGTTACCTGAAGGGTATTCGAAAGACACAAACCCCAAATACCCTGTGCTTTATACGACAGACGCCATGTGGCATCTCGAAATGCTGTCTGGTACTACAGAATACATGTTAGAAGATATTATTCTAGTTGGAATTTCCTGGCAATTAGATATCAATGAAGACCTAAAAAACGAAAGAGGAGCGCATGTGAGCAGGTTTCGTGATTACTCCATAAACAAACACAGCAATCCGGAAATTCAAAAAAAATTTCAATTAGGCCAAGCCAATAATCATCTGGATTTTTTTCGCAATGATGTCATTACCTATGTTGATAAAACGTACCGCACAGACCCAAACAATCGTACTTATTTTGGATACTCACTTGGGGGTTTATTTGGTGCTTACATATTACAGGCTAGACCGGATACCTTTAAAAACTATATTCTTGGAAGCCCTGCTTTGGAAGGTGATATTCCAATGCTCTCTAAACTTGACTCAAAGCCAATTACAAACCATAAGGTATCGAAAACGAACGTCTTTCTTTCATATGGTTCCTTAGAAAAGGAATTGGGAGAAAATGCTGGAGAATTTATAGCCATCCTAAAAAATAACAATGATGGGCATTTAGTGTTGCACCGTGAAGTGATTGAAGGTACCCATCAAACAGCCTTTCCCTTGACAGTTTTGCGCAGTGTGGTTTGGTTGTTACAGATCAAGGATTAATTCTATAATAGATTGGAATCAATTTGTACAACTTCATGTTTCATGTGGTTATAGTGTAGATTGAATAAAATCAATAGTTTAACTTATATATAAAACCCAAATACGTTCTTTATGAGCAATACTATGTCGTTCAGATAAAAAGTGATTGGACTATATTTTGAAAATAGTATTTTCAAAATCTGTTAACCATGGTATTCAACAACATTTTCTACTATTCCCGGAATATTATCATTCTGCTTTTTGCTATGGGCTTTGGGAGCTTTTTGGGCAATGCCCAAAAAAAGAACGAAGGCTTCCAATATCATATTCGAAAAACGGGTCAGCCAATTTTTATTGATGGGGTAGTGGACGAACAAGCCTGGCAGGAAACCGATGTGGCCGATGATTTTTTTATGGTTTTGCCCATGGATACAGGAAGGGCAAATGAAACTTCCGAGATAAGGATGACCTATGATGATAAAAATATTTACTTGGCCGCCATTTTTTTTAATAGCGTTCCCGATGAGTATTATGTAGAATCACTAAGGCGAGATTTTTCCTTTGGAAAAAATGACAATTTTTTATTATTCATAGACCCATTCAACAATCAGACTACAGGATTTTCTTTTGGCTCCAATGCTGCTGGAGCACAATGGGACGGTACCATGTACGGAGGAGGAAAAGTAGATTTGAATTGGGATACCAAATGGGTTTCCAAAGTCAAACAAGATCCAGATAAATGGGTGGTAGAAATGGCTATTCCCTTTAAATCCATTCGGTATAAGGGTGGCGTAACGGAATGGGGCATCAATTTTAGTAGGTTGGACCTCAAATCCAGTGAAAAATCCAGTTGGACACCCATACCTAGGCAATTCCCAACAGCATCCTTGGCCTATACTGGTGTTTTGATTTGGGATGCACCCCCGCCTGCGCCAAAAACTAATATTTCAGTAATCCCATATGTATTGGGAGGGTTTAACCAAGATTTTGATGAGAAAAATACCTTTCAAAAAAGGGTAGGGGGAGATGTAAAAATAAGTCTTAGTTCTTCCCTTAACCTAGATTTGACCGTTAATCCAGATTTTTCGCAGGTAGAGGTTGATCGCCAAGTCACCAATTTGGACAGATTTGAACTGTTTTTTCCTGAAAAAAGACAGTTTTTTTTAGAAAATGGAGATTTGTTCGCCAATTTTGGATATCCCACAATTCGCCCTTTTTTTTCCCGAAGAATTGGGTTGGGTGTACCCATACGGGCGGGAGCAAGATTAAGTGGTAATTTAAACGAAAAATGGCGTTTGGGTGTAATGGATATGCAAACCGCCAGTGTGGACAACATTGGACGCCCAAACCAGAATTTTGCCGTATTCTCCTTGCAACGTAAAGTGTTCAGTCGGTCCAGTATTGGGTTGATGTTTGTGGATAAGGAATCGCTTCGCTATCCTCAGGATACGGATTCTTTACGAACCTTATTTCCTAAGTTCAATCGTAATTTGGGTATAGAGTACAATTTGGCCTCTTCCAACAACCTATGGACTGGCAAGGCCTTTGTGCTCAAATCTTTTTCACCTAGCCAAATTAATGGAAATGGAGTAACACAAGCTGCTCATTTGGAATACAAAAGCCGCAAATGGAACTGGGGAATACAAGAACAATCAGTAGCTGATAATTATACGGCTGAAGTGGGGTTTGTACCTCGTAAGGATTATGTTAATATAAATTCTTTTGTAGGACGCACATTTTTTCCCAGAAATACGGAAAGTAAAGTGTTGAGTCATGGTCCAAAATTGATTAGTAGCTATTTTTTAAATAAAAGACTTGAACGGACCGATAATTTGAACGAACTGGAATACCTACTAAGTTTCAGAAACCGCAGCAGTTTTGAAATAGGCCTTGTGAATGAGTATGTTGAATTGTTGGCCCCTTTTGATCCTACACGATCAGGTAAGGATTCTTTGGCAACAGGCACCAAACACCATTGGAATGCCTTACGTTTTAGTTACAATTCTAAACCTCAAAGCATGTTCACATATACAGCAGGTGGACATTACGGTGGTTACTACTTGGGTGGTAAACGCATTAATTTAAATGGAGAGCTAGGATATCGCTTTCAACCCTATGTAAGTTTAAATGCAAATCTGAGCTATAACCATATAAGCTTACCTGCTCCCTGGAACGATACTGAATTTTGGTTGATAGGTTCTGAGGTAGATATCACCTTTACCAATAAATTGTTTTTTGCCACTTTGTTCCAGTATAATGAGCAATCAAAGAATTTCAATCTCAACTCCCGTTTTCAATGGAGGTACAAACCAGCTTCGGATTTGTTCTTGGTATATACAAATACCCAACTGTTAGATCCTAATATTGGAAAAAGTTGGTCCCTTACCTTAAAGTTCACACATTGGTTTAATTGGTAGCAACGCCAACAATTTTGAAAGTAAAGCATGGCTTTAAAATAAATTACTATTTGTACAAAACAAAAAATAGTGGTGCAAAGGAGTTTAGGGGAATTGATTTTAATCAAAAAAAGGTTATTTTGGGTTGTATCCAATAACAACCTATGCTATCTTTCGATTGGTCTTCTCTATTAATATTTAGTGGTGTTTTTAATACTGTTGTTGCAATTATTGTTTTAGTGGCAAAAAGAAATTTGAACAAACCAAAAACATCAATTTGGATTATACTTTTCTTAGTGTCGGTTGGGTTAATTCTCTTTGAAAGAATCTTAAGATTTTCAGGTTTGGAAACTAATTACCCTGAATTACTTTTTGCCACAAGTCCGTTGTTCTTTTTCATTCTTCCATTGCTATATATTTTTCAAAATAGATTGAACAATAAGAAAACCAATTGGCTCTATCATTTTATCATCCCCATTTTAATTTTTTTCATGCTTTTACCAACAATTAGAATGGACAGTGTGGATAAGCTAGCGATGTACAATAGGGAAGGAATAAATGATCCTGTGTGGATTGTTCTGATCTATTTTCTGTTTGCTACTTTTTATGCTATGAAAACATTTATGGTAAACAGGCAACATAAAGTTAATTTGTTGAGCACATTATCAAATAATGACGTTGAGCTTCAGTTGTTTTCAAATAAGTTGATATATTTTTCAAGCATTCTTATCATTGTTATTCCCATTTCATTATCCATCCAATATTTCAGTTTTGAGACTTTGATTATTGATAAGCTTCTTTTTATAATTTTTTCTTTAATACCTCATTTTGTACTCTTCTCCATGCTTAAGATGAGAACTTTCAGTATTACCAATGAGCTTAAAATTCAACCAAAACAGATTAGCGGTATTAATTTGGAAAAACTAGAAGTATTAAAATCTGAATTGACAACCTTCATGGTTAATAACCAACCCTATCTAAATCAATATTTAAACTTGCAAACCTTAGCAAATTTGATAAGCTGGAATAGATCTAATCTCTCTATGGTCATAAATAAAGGTTTTGGAAAAAATTTCTATGACTACATAAATGAATACCGTCTTGAAGTGGTAATGGAAAAATTGAAGGATGGGGCCCACAAAGAATATTCACTGGATTACATTGTTTGTGAATCTGGATTCAAAAACTATGTGTCTTTTTATAGGATCTTTAAAAGAATAGAGAAAAAATCTCCACAGGAGTATTTGAATCAATTAAAATAGCGTAAATGCATTACAGAAGATCCAATGTAATACATAAACATCTGGAATGATCAACAGTGTTTATAGGTTTGTGATAAATCAATTATGAACTTATGCGCTTATCTATTTTAACCTTACTATTGGTTATTAACTTCAATGGAGTTTACTCTCAAAATATCAATGGGAGTGTTTTAGATGAAATTAAACTACAAGCCAAAGAAACTCACTCCGATGCTGTGATCATAATCAAGGATGGTAAAATTGTATATGAAGATTATTTTGAAAAAAAAGAAAAACCAATATACATAGCTTCAGCTGGAAAATCATTGGTAAGTCTCGCCATAGGGAAACTTATGGATCATAAATTGATAGATTCCTTGGATCAACCGGTTTATTCGTTTTTTCCAGAATGGAAGCAAGGAAAGAAACAGCAGGTAACAATCCGCATGCTTTTAAATCATACTTCAGGCCTGCAAAACTATCCAAATGCAAGTATAGAATTAGAACCGGCACCTACTTACAAAGTAAAAAATGTAGTTAAGTTGGCACTTGCAGCCGAACTTTCTAGCGTGCCAGGTAAAAAATTTGATTATAATAACAAGGCCGTAGCTTTGTTAGGAGGTATTGTTGAAAAAACATCCGGTAAACGTTTTGATTATTTCTTTATTGATGAATTTTATAAGGCTATGAACATTGCAAACTATGGGTGGGTACAAGATGAATCTGGAAATCCAACGGCACATGGGGCTTTTGTCATCAAACCATCAGACTTTATAAAATTTGGTGAATTGATACTGAATAAAGGAATGTATAATAATAAACGTTTAATTAGCGAATCGTGGATTGAAGAATCCTTTAAGCAAGGGCAAGAGTTTGACCCAAGGTTCGGTCTACTTTGGTGGCGCTATTTAAAAAACAATACCGAAGATGTTGAGGTATATTATGCGGATGGGTACAGGGGTAATTATTTAGTAATCATACCCAACAAAGGAATCGTTGCTGTCCGATGCGCTGATCATGAAAACTTTAATTACCCTGCCGATTTCTTTACTGATTTTGTAAAATTGATAACTAAACTATAAATAATAATAATAACCTTGAATATGAAACATATTATATCAGTTCTGCTATTGACCTTTGTTCCTCTTTTGCTATCTGCCCAAGAAACCAATCCAAAAGAACATTCCTTTTTTACACCATTAATTGATAAAGAATGGACAGGTAATGGTATTTTGATGGGAAAGGATGCAACATTTATAATGAATTGGGAAAGATTATGGGAAGGAAAATTTATTAAACTTCAATTTCAGAATAATCAAAAATTAGAAGACAATAATGAGATTATATTTATGGCAACTGCTTATTATCAAATTGTGAATGAAATGGATGTTAGGGGGCATTGGTTTGACAGCAGAGGCATTTCTTTTCCGCTAAGGGGTACCATAGACAAAAACACAATGACCATTTTATGGGGAAATGAAGATACAGAGCAAGGTAAAACTGTATATCATCACCAAAGGGATAGTGACAATGTAACCGTTGAAGATTTCATTTTAAATAAAGGCGAATATTTTAAATTTGGTAGTGCAACCTATACCATAAATAAAGGTTAGGGAAAGTTATTGGTGTTATTGCGAACAATTGCCATCAACAATATCCTGTAGACTTGGATTGTACAAGTTATCACGGATGGAAAAATTATCCCCTATTTCATCATTGAAATCGATGGCAAGTTGTGTAATTCCGCATAGGTCGGTAAGGCTGGTGTTCTCTCTAATATTGATGTTGCCAGATGGTATGCTATAATTTATCAATGGATCCAAATTTGTTATGAGCGGACTGTCTGTAATGGCCAAATGATAATAGTTCCTACTATTATTTTTAAATTCTACTTTCTCTATTCCTTCCAATGACTTTAGCCCTTTGTTTCCGCTTAATCGTAACGCATCTGTTACTTCACGCAAGTTTTCAAGGCCAGTAAGGCTTTCCAATAAGGGACTCCCCGTTATTTCAAATGATCGTACTGACTCTAGACTGGTCAGATCACTTATTGATGTTAAATTGGGATTCCTGTCAAAATTTACGGAGCCTCCTATTTTTAAATTATCAAGACCCTTGGCGGATACCAATTGCTCGTTCTGAAAAATGTAAACACCTTGGGTAACGGAAACAAGATTTTCAAGCCCACTCAAATCGGAAATCTTGTCGTTATTGGAAATTTCTACTTCTGGAGTATACTTAAGGTTTCGTAAACCTTTAATGTCAACCAATCCATCATTAGCCGAAATAGTACATTCCTTTTGGGTTCCGGTCACATTAGATAAGCCATCTATATTCTGCAATTTTGAGTTATAGTTGATATAAATGTAATAAGGCCTCACAAATCCGGAGAGTCCATCAATATTGAGTAACTCTTGATTGTCAACAATCTTTATTTCAGTAAAAATCCAATGATCACTAATATTTTCCAATCCATTAAGGTTTTGGCATCTGGTTCTATAAACACTAAGATTGCCCCTGATATAGGATATTGAGGATAAAGGAGTCAAATCGTTAATATCGGTGAGGTTCAAGTTGGAACCTATGTAAATATCTCCTTCAATACGGTTATAGCCTTTTTCGCCAAACTCATCCAATTCCATTTGATTTTCAAATCTTATGTCATTTTCAAATACCTTGGTCAGAGTGGTCCAACTCAGTTCGGCAGAAGAAGAATTTCCATCCTCATCCGAAGCTGTTACCACTAAGGTATAATTGGTTAATCCCTTCAATTCTGGTAAAAGAAATTCCAAGTTTCTATGATCTTCGACAAGGATAGAACCGTTCAGAGCAACTTTATAAACTACTTCAGAGCTCTCTGGGTCTTTTGATTCAGTCCATTTTGCCCTTGAATAAGTATGATTCCCTGGGTCTACTTGCACATTAAAAGCCGAAGGAGTCCCGTTTTCCAAAGTCGTAAAACCAAACTCCTGGGATACTTCATTCCCTTCTGGGTCTGAAGCGACCACTTTCCCTTTATATTCACTAGCTTCATTAAGATTGGAAAAACTGTAGCTAAGTTCCCGCGTATTGTCCACCAGCTTTTCACCATCTAGGAACAGGTCATAAAATACGGTACTCCCTTCCGGGTCTGTTGATTTGGTCCAATTTAAATCCGCAGACTTTTGCTGTACACCCGAAATATTAATTGTAAAGCTGGAAGGCGCTTGGTTTTTTGCACTTACAGGTTCCTCATTCCCCGAATCGGAGCATGATAACAGTAGGGTAGAGGCGATTAAAAAAAGTTCGAATCCTCTTTTAAGGTTTACACTGTCCATTGGCTATTTGTTCTATGGTAGGGTTGTATTGATTGTTGACGATACGGTAAATGGCAGAAGGCACAAACCCTTGCATGGCATTGGTAAGGCCACAAAAATCAGAAAGTAGGGTATTGCTTCCAATACTCAGGGTAGCTCCAATCGTATGTAAATTTTCAAAAGCATTCAGGTTTGTAATTTTAGGATTGCTGGATATCTCAAGATTCCCGTATGTAATTTCCTCAAGAGCGGCCAATCCGTCTATATGCTCAAGTTCTGAGTTAGAACCAATAGCCAAAACACCACGTACTTTTATTAAGGAAGAAAACATATCAATATCAACAACTTTGGTATTCAGCACATAAAACCTTCCTACACTTTGTAAATTATGAAAAGCGTCTATGGTGTGGAGCTCAAAATTATCTTTAAATCTTAGGTCATCTTCTAAATTGATTAATTGCTGAAACCCACTTATTTGCTCTAGAATTACATTGTTGAAAAAATCAACACCGCCCGCTAGGCTTAGTTTATTAAAGCCTGAAACTTGGGTAACCTTATAATTGGATTTTATACTTAGATAGTTTCCAATGATTTCCAAATTGTCAAGATGCTCAATCAATTTTAGTTCGCTATTGGCATCCAGCTCAAAAGTGCCCAGCACTATCTTAAGATTATCTAATCCTTTCAGACTTTCTATTGAATAATTATTGTTGATTCTTAGGCTCTTTCCTATTTTTTCGATAGTAAGACCAGAAAGATCTATGAGATTTCGCATAAAATTGATATCAACATAACCATTGATTTCTTTAAGAGTACCCAGGGGTGACAAATCCGAAATATTGGAGGAACCACCTAAACCTGAAATACTAAGGTTCCCGGTAATTTGGACATAACCCTCACCCCCAAACTCCTCAATGGACCGTTGGGTAGACAACCTTACATCACCCTCGTAGATTCCGTTGGCAGTGGAAAAGGTAAAATCAAGGTTAGTTTGATTATCATTACTATCTGAGGCCACAATTTGCATAGTATATTCCGTAGCTGCTTTTAAACCCGAAACCTGAAAGGTTTCTCCTGCATGATCACTTCCCAATATTTCCCCCTCCAATGAAATTGTGTATTTTACTTCTTCCTCTTCAGGATCTATAGCTTTGGTCCATTTAATAACTGCAGAGACATTATCAGCGGTTATAGATACAAGCTCAAACGCCAAAGGAGCTTGGTTCGCTGTACTTGCAAAGGAAAACTGGGCCGATGTGATATTACCCTCCGTATCTTTGGCATCTACACGTCCAGAATAGGTGGTGGAAGCCTCTAACTCTGTAAACTCATAAGTACGAACTGATAGATCACTTTGCACCAGCTCATTTTCAAAATAAAGGTCATAGGTCACCGACTGATTCTGAGGGTCAAATGATTCGCTCCAACTTATATGAGCACTGTTATAATTTGAAGATTCAACTTTAACTTCAAAATTTGAAGGAACTTCCACAATAGTTGTAGGTTCGTTTTCTTGGGTATTTTCGCTGCAACCCAAAACGACCATAAAAAAAGCTAGATAAAATGGGATGAAATTTTTCCTTTGGATAATCACTAGTGCTGCGTTAGTTTGGTTAACAGGGTGCTAAAACCAACAATTAACCAGATAATTGCCAGTTTTAGCGTGTAATTTAGTTCTTGTCTTCTAAATTAAAAAATATATAAAAGGGTTTTCGTCAGTAGGTATTTTTTCTGGGTTACGTTACTTATTGGCACTTGTACTGTAATGTTCTTGTGTTATGTAATTTGAACTTTGGTACGGCCGAATGAAAAAGGTGTAGACCTTTTGAAGTAGGAGCGAGGTGGTGCACTGGCCAATTTTGTACCACATTTCCTTAAAAATTTCTTCTAAAAACTCCTTTAAGAAGGCAATGGAATACTGTTTTGCCAAACCGCAAACGAATCCTTCGAAGCTCTTTGAGCGGAGTAGGAGAGTGGGGGAGGTGAAAGTGTATGGAATGGGTTAAAACCTTTTTTGTGAATAAAAACTAAGAAAAAACACCCAAAATTGGAGAAAATCCCTAGAATTTCTAAGGTTTTTCTGCAACGATTTTTTGTTTTCATTTTATATATTGAAATGCTCCAAGTTATTGACTTCCTACTACTTAACTCCCCCGTAAAATCATCTGGTTTAGAAGAACTAGTAGCCAAACGATTGCAGTAGGCAATAAATAATCGATCATCCAATATTAGAACAAATGAAAACTTTTACATGCCTTTTTTTTATTTTATGTTGTATTAGTCTAGAAGGACAAACGATAGTTAAGTTTGAAAAACCAAATCAGGTTTATGACTTTGCTGAAGATTATCTATTAATGAAATTAATTGTCAAAAATGAGACTAAGGAAAAAATACTGCCATTCAGTTTGACAATATATACAGATGAAAAAAAGGATATATTGTTATACCCAAAAACTTCATCAAAAGGAATTGATATTATGATTAATGGTTCCAAGAATGAAGAAATTGTTCAGATTCCGATAAACAAGAAAGAAGCATCAAAAATTAATCATCTTACCTTGAGATTATCTCTAAATAACAAGAATCAAAATGTCAATCTAACAGAATCTACTCATACTATTGTTTTCAAAAAGCCTCGTGAAACTACATTTCAATTCAAAAAGATTCATGAAACCACTAGTATTAAAAGGCCTACTCAAGGCAAGCTTTATTTACCGTATACCGTTGAATCTTCCACTATTGCACCCAAAAAAAATGATAGTGTAAAGTTGATTATGAAAATTAACGGAATCAATAGTAAACTATTGGTCAGCCCCAAAACAGATACTATTCCAATTCGTGATATGACCACTAAGGGAAAATTCCTCATCAAATTTTTAAAGAATGAAGATACCTCTTTTGGACAATCAATGGATAGCTTATTAGAAAATGATAAAGTGGAACTAGAACTTATTGATGTGAAACATGCTTCTACAATAAAAGCGCATGTTTCAAAAGAACGAAAAACAAAAAAAATCAGTTTTAAGGATTCTATACTTACAACTTCATTTGGAAGTAATCGATATAATTTCTTTATAGGAACTAATTTCGACCTACGAGACAGATTTGAAGCAAATAGTTTTTACTCGGAAATTGATGTTTTCCTTCCGGATTTATCAAACAAAGGTGCGGGAAAAATAGGGATTAGAGCAGGCATTTACAAAAACAATAGTGTCTCAACACTTGCTGAATATGCCAGAAATGCTGAGGTTTTAGAAATTGTTGAAGGACAAACAACATCGGATACAATTGCATTTGAGAGAAATCGGGTAAGAAGCGTTCCGAATGTAAGCATTGAGAACCTGGGACTATACTTTCAGGCTTTCTTTACTTTAAAAGAAAAAAAGAATAAAAATTTTAATTTCAGATTAATGTTGGGAGGTCATGTAGAAGTTATCGAAAGGACGGAAACGACGAATTTGTCAAATGAAAACCTTTTTTCTTTTGGAACTGAAAAAATAGCTACAAGTTCGTTAATTCAAAACGATACTTTACAAGCTAAACTAGCCGCCTCAAGTACTAGAACCATTAAATTTTATGATAGTCACTATGGTATAACGTTACCAATGTTTTTTCAAAGCAAAGAAATTGAGGTTTTCCTTAATCCAATTTTAGGTATTGGAAATCCCGGTAATCGAGAACGTTTGAACACAACATCGGTAAAAACTTTTGGAGTTGCTCAATTTTATCTACTAGAAAGAAAATATGGAGTAAAATTAAGTGGAGATGTTCGTAAGTATTTTGCATCAGGCCAAACTCCAATTATTACAATAAGTCTATCAAAAACTATAAATCTTTCTAGTCTATTTAGCTCGAATAACTAAAGGTTGATTTATAAAAGTATAGTGGAATGGATTAAGTTTTGCGTAACTTTTTTGAAAATGAAGGTTTTTATGGAACCGATGACTAAATTAATTACCTTTTTCGTTGTTTAAGTAGATTGTGCGAGGCATTTAAACATAATGGCAAATTTATAGATACAAATGATAGACTGTGCGTAGCACACCGCTTAAAAAGTTTAATGACCCCAGCAGGATGTTTCTTTAGTAGTTCTACATATTCTGGGATATTTTACATAATAGAATTATAGCTTACGAATACGGCAAGGAAACAAACTTAATCAGCAATTTGCTTTGACATAAAATCGGTGTCGTTATAACGCTAAAGCATTAGAACTGATTTTATATCAAATAGCACAGCTATGCGCAAATTGCTACCCATAAGCATTTGTACTATAATGTTCTGCGTTATGTAACTTTGCTTTGGTAAAAGCGAAGTTCTTTAACCCAATTTTCTTTGATTTTTTTCTTTCTAAAAGTTTCTTTAAAAATGTAATGGAATACTCTTTTTGCCGAAAGGGCAGAGGAGTAGCGGCAAAATGTGTATGGAATGGGATTATTTCTTGCATGTTGAATAATTAACCCTCTTTTTGAAATCTATAATCTCATCTTTGAGTTTCTTATTCGCGTTTTCTATGAGCTCATTTTGAAGTTTCATAACTCTAAGTAAATCGTGAATGGCATTCAAATTATCTAATTGAGTGTAAACAACACGTTCTAAATCTGCTTTTGTATATCTTGAATTACCCATAAGTTATATGTTTTTAAGATTAAATATTCCGTTTTTCGGAACAAATATATCAAAAAACGGACAAAATAAAAATTAACTGTTTAGAAAATCGGAATAAACTGTCTTAATTTTTAGATTTATAATCTAAAAAACGGACAAAAATGACTGATTTAGGACTTTATTTATCAAGAAAATCTGTAAACAGGTCTGATGTATCTCGGAAAACTGGAATCAGTAAAACGAGATTGAGTGAATTGTCAAATAATAAAAGGACAAAACTTAGAGCTAGCGAATTGTATTTAATAGCATTGGCTATTGATGTAGAGCCTTGTGAAATATTTGAAGAAGTCTGCAAAGAATTAAAGCTTGTCGAGAAATAACTATGGATATTTTAATTGAAGATAAATTACAATTAAGTACTAACTTAAATGATACTTCTAGAAATATTCTAGGATGCGATATTTTTAGTGGGGCAGGAGGGATGAGTCTCGGTGCAGAGATGGCTGGAATTAATATTTCTTTTGCTGTTGAAAATGATAAATATGCAGCAGATACTTTTATTAGAAATCATCAATCATCAAAAGTTATAGTAGAGGACATAAGAAAAGTTAATCCAACAAAGTTAATTTCTAAAAACCCATTTGTTTTATTTGGAGGACCTCCTTGTCAAGGTTTTTCTTTATCCAATACTGTTACCAGAAATTCTAAAAACGAAAAGAATAGTTTATTTGAGGAGTTTTTAAGATTTATTGAGGAACTCGAACCTCAATGGTGTGTTTTCGAAAATGTTGAAGGTTTTAGAAGTTTTCAGAAAGGTAAAGTAGTCAATATTTTAAAGAAGCGACTTGAAGACTTAGGATATACTGTGAATTTTGATGTTTTATTGGCATCTGATTACGGTGTTCCTCAGGATAGAAAACGCTTTTTTATGGTTGGAAATAAAAAAGGAATAAAATTTAATTTTCCTGAACCGTTGACCAATAAGTTTACAGTCGCAGATGCAATATTGGATTTACCAAGTTTGCAAAATGGTGATTTTTTAGAATCGTTACCATATAAGAGTTTAGCAAATAATGAGTTTGCAGAAGCTATGAGAGCAAATTCTAACTTTTCAACACAAAACTATGTTTCAAAAAATAGAGATTATGTTTTAGAAAGGTATAGGCATATTAAACAAGGTCAAAACTGGAAGGCAATTCCAGACGAATTAATGAAAAATTATGCCGATAAAAATAATTGCCATTCAGGTATTTACAAACGTCTAGATTCGGAAAAACCATCTGTAGTAATTTCAAATTATAGAAAAAATATGTTAATACATCCTTTTGAAAATAGAGGTTTATCAGTGAGAGAAGCAGCTAGACTGCAAAGTTTTCCTGATGATTTTATATTTAAAGGAACATTAATGTATATGCAACAACAAATTGGTAATGCTGTTCCTCCGTTACTAGCAAAAGCTTTATTTGAACAAATTATTAAACAGTCAAATTAATATGGGGAAAACCAAAAATTTGAAATTTAATTTTGATATCAGTTCATATCGACTACTCGGTAGAGAATTAATTACAGATAGAATAACAGCTCTTTTTGAGATTGTTAAAAATAGTTATGATGCCAATGCAGAGAACGTATTTGTAGAATTTCACGATGTAAATACAAGAAAAGATATTAGTAAAATCATCATTTCGGATGATGGTATTGGTATGAGTTATTCCGATTTGCAGAATAAATGGATGGTAATTGGTACCATGAGTAAAAGAGAAACTAGGATGTCTCCCTCTCCTTACAATAGGAAATTAGTTGGTAAAAAAGGAATTGGCAGGTTTGCAGTTGATAAATTGGGTTCTCATGTGATATTAAAAACTACAGTTAAGGGGTCAAAAGTATTACATTGTTTAAAAACTGATTGGCGAGATTATGAAGAGTTAGAAAATCAACAACTTCAACTAAAGTTCGATGATGATAGCTTTCAATATTTCACAGATATAGAAAATGAATATTGGGAAGAAGAAGTTCCTCCAATTAAGCAAGGCACACGTATAGAAATATACAATGTTACTGACCCTTGGTCAGAGCTAGATGTAAAAAAAGCAACCAGTGAATTATCTAAATTAATTTCACCAATACAAACTTTTCAATATCCTTTTAACATATATATATCATCAAATGAGTACGACGATTTTCAAGATAGATTAGTTGAAAATAATTCTATAGGTTTTGCTTCTTTGGATACTGAAATTAGCTTTGATTTAAAAAAAGGAACTCAGCAAGTTCTCCATTTTGATGAAAATACAGGTAATCTGAATATAATAGATGTTCCTATTAGTGATTCTAATAATGGTGGCATGGGGCCAATTAAAATGCGATTATTCTATTTTAATCAAAATGACAAAAGGAGGTTTAAGAGAAGTTATGCTGGAGCAATAATAGATGGTGTAAAAATATATAGGGACGGTCTTATTACAACGCCTTTTGCAGAACATGCTATTGAAAGAGATAAAGAAAGAGATATTTTAGGAATAGATAAAAGACGATATTCTGGATTTTTCGATAAAATTAGTTCAAGAGATTTATTAGGTTTTGTAGAAATTTCTGATAGTCTAAATCCAATGATTATTGAAGCAACTAATAGACAAAATTTTGTAGATAATGACGAATATAGAGAGCTAAGAAACTTTATAATTAATCAAATTGAAGAGTTAGAAAAAAGACTTTCTGCACAAAAAAGAGAGGAGAGAGAGCAAACAAAATCTAATTTAAGAATTGCTCGCAACGACCTTAAAGAAACTAGTACAATAATAAAAGCAATTAAGAATATTGCAACGCCTGAAGTAAAATCAGAACTTGGATTAGTAGAAAGAAATGTTAGAGAAATTGAAGTTCAAATTAAAAGAGGTATCAATGAGTTCAATGAACTTGAAAAGGAACAAAATAAGCAAAGAGACCTATTCCTGAGTTTGATGTCTTTACAAGAATATGCAGCCGAAATATCTCATGTTGTAAGAACTGCTGTTGCAAATATTGCTGATAGTGCAAAGTTCTTTAATGTGTACTTTCCAAATCCAAAATATTCAGAACAATATTTACTACATGCTTCACATATTGAAGCAGAAATGAACAAACTCGCTTTAGCAATTGATTTTATGTTAAGTTATGCTAAATCGAATATTGGATTTAAAGAAATTGATTTAGGAGCTACTTTGGGTAATTTATTTAATAAAACTTATCGCGATAGGTTTATTAAAGCGGATATTCATTATACAATTGAAATTAGAGATTCTTTTGTATTCACTCATAATGTCAAGTTTTTTGAAGATATTTTTGAAAACTTAATTTCAAATTCTATGAAGGCCTTAAAGGCTGTTAAAGGACCAAAACATATAAAATGTTCTGGAAGTTTAAAAGGAGATATGTATGAAATTTTATTTTCTGATAATGGCCCTGGTATTCCTGAAAAACTAAGAAGAAAAGTTTTTAATATTTATTTTACTACAACAGAAGAAGATGGGGGAGCAGGCATGGGGCTTTATATTGTTCAAACTAGAATAAAAGCTATGAAGGGTACCGTATCGATAATTGATAGTGAATTTAAACCAAGTGGGACTACTTTAAAAATATGTTTACCTATAAAAAGTGATGAATAAAATGAAATCAAATATCGATATAGTAGTAATTCATGATAACGTCAAACGGGAATCTTATTTGATTACAGAACTACAAGAACAATATAATAATGTTAAGCTAATTGATGATGCAGATGATGGTATTGAATACATATCCCACAATTTTTCACATAAAACAATTGTAGTTTTAGATATGGATTTTGGAAATGGCACTAATGGGTTTGATGTGCTCAAGGCAATAAGACAATACTCCTTTTTAATTGAAGTAATTATATTATCTGCTAATGAACCTTCTGATGCCAGAAATGCTCTAACTAATAATATTCCTGAATTACCTGGATTAAGAGTTTTTGATTATGTAATAAGAGGTAATCCAAACTGGCAAGAAAAAGTTATTGAAAAAGTAAATAAAGCTGAAATTAATATTAATGGAAGTATAATGAACGCTATAGACAGTTGGATAGAAATTCAATCAAAGGATAGAAGAAAAAAACCTTTCGTTATAACTAATGATGGAGTTCAATACAGTTTAGACCAACTTAAAAAAGCTATTCAACAAAATGATGATACAAGTCGTAAGTTAGAAGAAAAAATATTAATGATGGCAATTAAGTTGATGTCAAAAACTCCTAAAGAATAGTTTTTCCATATGAATATATTAATTTGTTATGATGAACAAGATGGGGAAGTAGGTCATTTTGTTGAAAGGTGTATGGAAAGAACGGTTGAAATTTTAGACGATTTAGGTTTTAATTTGGAATGTCTAGATTCAGCACAATTAAACCCATTAAGAGTTAGTGAAATAGCAAATCAAAATGGAGATAATCCTTTTGTTTCAATAGCATATTCGCATGGTCGTGAAGAAGCTCTTATTGTTAAATCAAGAAATGAGGCTTATATTTCTACTACAGTTAATCAGAATTCTTTTAGAAATGCTTTTTTTTATACTTGGGCTTGTCAAAGTGGGAATATTTTAGGGGAAGAATTATGTAGAAATTATGGTTGTGTTACTTATATAGGTTATGACGATAACGTTGTTACAGTTGGACCGTTAGACCCAGCTTTAGAAATATTTGTTGATTGTGCTGTTCATGGCTTAGAACGATTTTATGTAGAGGACATTACTGCGATTGAAGCATTAAATAGTATGAAAGATGCTTATGATGAGGCATGGGAAGAATTAATAGAAACAGACCAATTTGCAGCTATTCAAATTCAAGACCTTTCAAATGCTCTTGTAATTTCTGGAAATGAAGAATTAAAATTCAATGAATTATTAGATGCTGTTTAAACGAACATAAAGGTTTAGTTTTAAAACATTATGTAAAATAGACTTGCATTTTTACCTAGATGATGCGGAGGGAAAACGGCCTCATAAAACTTTGGCTAAAACAATAGGTGAATGAGCGTACATATTTTAGAGGGCTAGCAATACATATTCTTAATAATAACAGAATTTTTAAGCTAGTTCTAAGCAATCTTAATGAGTTACAATGTTTTCTAAAATATAGCGATTGAGCCGTACATTGTTTCCAAAGGTTTATGCAGCCTTGATTTTTTTGTTTCTTTTTGTATCAAGACAAAAAGATATGCAAACACTTAAAAGTTTAAATATAAGCACAATTAGAACAAGTGTATAGAAATTTTAGAGCGTAGATTTGAGCCAGGGAAAATTTTATACTCTTGTGGCTAGCTTACGAGAATGTCGTAGAAAAAAATTTTGCAGGATTTTCCTCGAATACGGGAATTATAATTAATAGCAAAAGGTTTAGCTTTTTTTGGTGTGGCCAAGCGGTGGCAAATTGTGTTTAAAAATAAATGCCATAAAGCATTTAAATTTTTAAAAAGCAATCTAGCGGTTGGGCGCGGCAATTTTACATAGCGACTAATTATAGTACAAACAGCAAGATGTTTCTTATTTAGTACTAAAGCCAAGAGCCTAATGTTTAATGACCCCAGTACAACAGTTTATTGTACGTTCAAGACTTTCTGGGATATTTTACATAATATGGAATTATAGCTTACAAATGGCATAACAACAATATATAATCGAAATATGATATTTGTACTATAATTTACATTATGTAAAATAGAATGTTTAACAGCACCATCCATGTTAAAATATGCCTATCCCCGGTAATTATCCTTATTGAACCTAACAATATAATGGTTAAAGAAAATATTATCTTCTTTGCTATTCCTACTACTGGTAAAAATCAGAAATTTACCATCTTCCGTAACATACGGACTTCCATCATATCCATCGGAATTAATTTCTCTTCCCAAAGATCTTGGATTGCTCCACTTGTTCTTGCCAAGGTTAAACGCAATGTACAAGTCTGAAAATCCTATATTATCATCTCTATTAAAGCCAGCAAAAATTAGATATTCCTTATTTGGTGCAACAAAGGCATCTCCTTCAAACTTGTCCGAGTTTATGTTTGCAGGAAGTGCAACCGGCTTCCCATATTCCCCATTCTTATATGGAGCGTAATAAATGTTAGAATTTCTGGTGCCATCTGAAGGTTGCATGGCATAAAAAAGCGTTCCGTCTTGTGTTCTCCATGGATATCCAATCCCATTTTTATTAAGAAATACGGTTTCTGGTTTGCTCCATCCCTTCGCTAACTTATACGACTGCCATAATTGGAAGTTTGTGGTAAGGCTGTCCTTATTTACCTTATATGGTAGGTTGGACATAAAAATCAGGTGGTCACCTTTTGCATTTACATAGGGATCCGAATAATTATAAATAGTATCAAACGGAATGGGTTCTGGTTTTGAAAAGCGCATACCATCAAACTCCTGGACCACCAATCTTGAACGTGTAGGTAACTGCTGGCAATAATATATTTTTTGATTGTTCTGTGTGAATGTGTTGTTCCATTGCAAGGCATCCACAGATATTTCCCCAGGGAATAATTGTACTGGAGAATTTGCATCTTCATATTTGGTAAATGGATTATTCTTATCTCCTTGTTGCCCGTAAGAATTGACAATAAAACAGTATGTAACTAACAAAAGGGTTTGGTAGGTATTTCTTTTTTGGTTTCTCATATACCCAAGATAATAATCACCTCTCCCTTTTTTGATAAGGCTTTGTTAAACCAAATTGAAATCTTGTTAAATAACACAAAATGTATGGCTTAGAAACAAAAAAACGCTGATTTTCACCAGCGTTTAAATCTATACTTTAGGAGCAATTTTATAATGTAATCTCTTCTTTTGTACCATCAGGGTATGTAAGTGTGGCCGTATCATCACATTCGCCATCACCAAAATCCACGTTCACCTTTAGCCCATTTTTAGAAACATCCATGCTTCCATCTACCAAATGTTCGCACGCCAGACTACCTTGTAGATCTTCTTTGGTTTCTACACTATAGGTATTTCCATCAGCAGTTATGGTCCAATCACCAGCTATACTAAAGGTGAAAGTTTCCAAATTATCACCAAAAGCAAAACTAAAGGTCTTTGTGCCATTTTCAGTGACAACACTTTCGTCTTCCATTTCAACGGACATATCACTAATCACTGTAAAAGAAATGGAATTATCATTTACACTACTGGTAACCGTATACTTTCTAGTACCACTTATTTTAATCGTTCCAACATAAAAATCCGTATACGTCGCTGTAAAAGCCGTGGATTCATTACCTACTTCATAAGTTACGGTCAAAGTACCGTTAATATTTTCTGTACCATTGATCACACAATTATTGAAAGTGGCCACAAAACCAGTCTGTGAATACTCAGCAGAATAACACTCATTAGAGTTATTGGCATTCTTACCGGCCAAAGCATTATTGGCAAAAAGCTCAGCCAGGGCATTATCTACAACACCCGCCGTTTCATCAGTTTCCAAAATAGTCTTTAGTTCACTTTGCGCCAAGATCTCCTGATTATCCAAAGACTCCGCATCTTCGCTACAGGCTTGAAGGCACAGTGCGGAAACACACAGTAAAAGTAATTTGCAGGTTACTTTAGTTAGTTTGTTCATAGTATTTGTTTATGGGGTTACGTCGCAAAAACTAACGTAAAATATGAATGTTTAGTATGAATTTTTAACCTTTATAGATTAAGAGAGTATACAGCCTATTTGTATTTTTTATGGACTTGATACCTTCTTATCTTAATTATGATGGCTATTTTTGTTGAATTGTCTTACTTTTTTATAAATAGACCATTAGAAAGATTTTATGATTAGAATTTTACTTTTTTTGTTTTGTAATTGTTTCTTCCAATCCTATGGACAGCAGAATCCCATTAAAATTGTTGAAAAAACATCTAATAATAGAATTGCTTTTTATGCCGTAAATGAAACCCGGACGGATTATGATGTTCTTTTTGAAGTTAAAGGAAAGAACTTTAGACAAAGTGCCGCAAAACCAAGACTGATAAGAGTTCCTGCCACCTCAAAAGTACATTTAAAAACCATTATTGTGTTTAGGGACAAGAAGCCAGTCTATTCAAAAAGTCTAAAAGTCAATGATAGCTTGTCTAAACGAGCTTTGAAAAAGGAGTTTGAAGTTTTAGACATTCCACCTCCAAAAATCAACCCCAAAAAGCAGATTACCATTTATACTTCTGCCAATTGTGTAGCATGTGATAGTATTGTAAATCAACTTACAAGCAAAAACTACGTTTTTAGAAACGTTTTGCTCTCTGAAAAACTTGAGGTGAAAGAACAATTGGGCAAGTTTTTGGCAAAATCTCCCAAACAAATGGATTCCATATCAAATCCTATTATCAGTTTGGGAGGAAAACTGTATAGTTGGATTGCATCTTATGACCAATTATTATTGGAATTGGATAAAGAGTAACCAATTTGGTCATTTTTGTTTTTGAGCCAAAATCACCCACATTTGTTTACTTGATTCCCTCTCCCATTTTCCATGATCTTCAATCTCAGAAATTATGGTAAAGCCGGCCTGTTTTAATTCCTTTCGCACATATTCTGGCCCCAAAGAATGAGCACTGATCTGCACTTCTCTGGATTTACCTTTTACATGTGTTTTTAGCTTTTCAAGAATCACGACCTTGCCATTTGGTTTTAGTGATTTTTTTACATGTTGAAGGATTTTTTCATAGGATTCCATTTCGTGATAAGTATCAATAATAAAAATCAGGTCTAACTCCCTTTCCGGTAATTTTGGATTATCATAATCCCCTAAAATGGTAATGATGTTTTTTCTATTTCTACTATTGGCATTCTCCCTAAGTGTCTTCAACCGATCTTCACGGACGTCAACGGCATATACCCTTCCATTTTCCAAAACCCTTTTGGACAAGTGCATGCTCAAGTAGCCTTCATGACATCCAATATCTGCAACTTTATCCCCTTCCTTTATTCCTGAGAAGTTGAGTAAGTCGGCAGTTTTCATCCAAGTATCCCTATCCTTCCAATCCTCCTCGGTATATTGGGCGTGTATCCCTGATACCGAGAAGAAGAGGATGATAAGGTTATAAAAAATACTCTTCATCAAACATTTAGTCTTCAAGAAGTCCCTGCCCTTCTATCCAAGGAGCCCCTGCCGCTTTGAGGGCTGCTTCAATTGCGGGTAAAGTACTTTTTGTTAGTGTTCGAAGCTCGTTTTTAACGCTTTTTAGTTGTGTTTTGGCACGTTGCATGGCTGCTTTATGATTTCCTGTTGGTCCATAGGTGTTTCCAAGGGCAACATAGCCAACAAAACTTCCATCTCCTGGTGATGGAGGGGTCTTCTCCCCTACTTCATTTTTGGCCGGACTACCCCCCATTTGCTTTTTAAGGGATTGTAACTGGGATTTTGCCGTATAGATTCTAGAAGCTAATTCAGCGCTTGGTTTTTCAGCTTCATCCAAAGCGCGTTTCATTGCGTTTATCTTTGTAATGCCTTTATCCAAAACTGAATTGGTGGCGGTCAAATCTTGCTGGTAATCTTGATATATCTTCCTAAACGCATCAATCTCCGAAGTTGGCTTGGCCGGCAATGCTCCTTTGCCCAATGGTTTAACCTCAAAATTTTGAGCGTCGGAAAGTTGTTTTAGCTTCCCGTCCACCCGCTGATACAATTCAACTGAATAATTGCCGGGAGTAGCTAAATATGGAGATCCAAAAAAATCATCATCGTCATCACTTTTTGGATTTTTTAGTTTGATACCGCTTCTATCCGCATGGGTAAGATTCCATGACACCCTATTGAAACCTTTCTTATTTGTTCCAGCAACAGTATTGACTACATTACCTTGTGCATCTTTTATCAAAAGAACAAGGGCAGGTTTTTCTTGGTTTTTCTCTTTGTCCAATGCATCCCATCCCGGAAAGGAAACATTGCTATTTTGCTTGTTCAGCGCTTTTTCCTTTTTACTTCTGGTTTCTTTTAGGGTTTTTAATTTTTCAGGCAAGAAATAAGTGAAAGTAGCTCCATACGGAGGGTTCTTAGCTGCATATTCTGAATTTCCTTGACCGTACACACCATCTTTCTGAATGTACCAATAAGCAGGTTTTACTTTGTAAAGTGTTGCTTCCGCCATCTTAGATGCGTCAAAATCCCTTAAAGCAGAAATATCGTCCAAAACATAAAATCCACGTCCAAAGGAAGCTCCCACTAAGTCGTCTTCTCTTCTTTGAATGGTAATGTCCCTAAAAGATATGGTAGGCAAACCACCTTCTAACTGCCACCAGTTACTACCTCCATTACTGGTAAAGTAAATTCCGAATTCGGTAGCGGCAAATAAAAGCCCTTTCTTTTTATGGTCCTGGACAATTCTCCATGTAACCAATCTTTTAGGAAGATTACCGTTTATAAATGTCCAACTATTTCCTTTATCTGTACTTTTTAAAAGGTAGGGCTTGTAGTCACCTTCTTTATGGTTATCCAATACCAAATAAACAGTATTGGCATCATAAAGGTCTGCACGTACATCATTTACGAAGGCTCTATTGGGTACACCTTTAATATTTCCTAGTGCAATTTTTCTCCAGCTGTTTCCCCCATCTTCTGTAACCTGCAGAATTCCATCATCCGTTCCTGCATAAATAAGCCCTTCTTGTATAGGGGACTCAGCCAAAGATGTAATGGTATTATAGTTGGACATGGCTCCAACATCCCAAGGATTGTCCCAACTTTGTTGTCTGCCCATAATAGGCAACGCCAAACGTTCTTCGTTTCTTGTTAAATCGTTAGAGATTGCAGTCCAGTCATCCCCTCTATTTTCAGATTTCCATACCCGATATGAAGCAAAATATAAGCGTGTTGGATTGTGCGGACTAACTAATATAGGTGCATCCCAATTAAATCGTTCGTGGGGTTCACCTGTGGAAGGCTGTGGTTGAATAAAAACGGTTTCCCCAGTTGTTTGGTCTATTCTCCATAACCAACCTTGTTGGAATTCTCCGTAGGTGATATCGGGATTTCCAGGCTCTATAGCCGATTGGTGCCCATCTGCCCCTAAGGTAATCCACCAATCCGAATTTAAGATTCCTACGCTGTTTTTTGTTCTGGATGGTCCGCCGTGCGAACCATTGTCCTGCGTTCCACCATATATATTATAGAAAGGAGCTGAATCATCCACAGCAACTTTATAATATTGGGTTATTGGGAGGTTGGCAAAATATTTCCAAGTTTTGGTCAGGTCATACGATTCATAAAGACCTCCGTCCGTTCCAAAAAGCACATAGTTAGGGTCAGAACTCTTGAACGCCATGGCATGACTGTCGACGTGTTTTTTCTTTTCGTTCATTTGAACAAAGTGCTTACCATGGTCATCAGATATCTGTACATAATTGCTCATTAAATACAATTTTCCTTCTTGATGTGGCGAGGCGTAAAGCTCTTGATAATAATGTGGGCCTGTTCCGCCAGAAACTGCATCTGACTGCTTGCTCCAAGAAGCACCTTGATTTTTAGAAATATAAACACCTCCTTTTTTTCGGTCCAACTCAATGGCAGCATATAGCGTTTCATTATTAAATGGTGAAATTGCCAATCCAATTTTTCCAAGGTTTGATGTTGGAATACCATTGGTCAATTTTGTCCAAGTTTCTCCTCCGTCAATACTTTTATGAATTCCAGAACCAGGGCCACCGCCCATATATGCAGCTACCGTTCTGTGTCTGTCCCAAGTGGCAGCATATAAAATATCAGGATTGGTGTGGTCAATTACAATGTCCGTAACCCCAGTCCATTCACTGTCTCCTAAAGTCCTCTTCCATGTTTTACCTCCATCAATAGATTTATAAAAACCTCGTTGTCCTCCTTTGCTCCAAAGGGGGCCCTGGGCAGCTGCCCAAATAATATTGGAGTTCTTAGGGTGAACTACTATCTTGGAAAGGTGTTCGGACGCCTTAAGTCCCATGTTTTTCCATGTTTTACCTTCATCATGGCTCACGTATATTCCGTCACCGAAACCAACGTGCCTCCCTCCCACATTTTCTCCCGAGCCTACCCAAATTGTACTGGGATTATTGGGGTCAATGGTAATACAACCGATGGAATAACTCTTCTCATTGTCAAAAATTGGTTTCCAAGTAGTTCCCGCATTGGTGGTTTTCCATACACCCCCAGAGCCTACGGCCACATACCAGACACTTTCGTTTTTTGGGTGAATGGCAATATCAGCAATACGACCTGATGTAAAGGCCGGCCCCAAACTCCTAAATTCCAGTCCATTGAAGGTGGTTGAATCGGGTTTTTGCGAAAAAGATTGAAAGGAAAAAAGAATACATGCCAATACGGCATAACAGATTTTTAAGTTAGGTATCATATGAAGAATGTTAGATTGAATTAGCACTGTAAGATAACCAAAAGCACCAGCCTTAAATCTAAAAAAAATGTGAAAAAAATGAGTTTATAAAAAAAGGCGGGTCAATTCCTATCCTTTAACCTATATACAAATTTTAAACCCCTCCAATCTTTATCTATAGCAGCTACTTTTACATCTACCAGTCCAATGGAAAGCAGATGTTCTTGAATAGGTTCTCGTTTTAAGTCTGTTTTGATACTTGAAGAGCCTTTAGGCCAGCTTACCCCAAAGTAGACCATCCTTCTTCAAGGCCATTTTGCTTTTGTTTGCAATCTCCATCAACTCCTGAAATGATGTACAAAAAATATGGATGAAGTCAACGTTTTTCACTCCTATATTTTTAAGGATGGAAAGATTATCTGGCAAATCAGTAAATAAATCAAAATAATGCTTTGGTGTGTTATGTAGCAAAACAAAGGAGCCTTCTTTATTACGAGTTTCTTTTGCAAGTGGTATTCCTGAGTACCCTGCCGACATGTGGCTTAATCTTTTAATTCTTGAGGAAGATCTGTTTCCGAAGTAATGCGCCACTTATCATCGTATATGGAACGATAATAAATTTCAAAATAGAATCCGTTCGAATTCAACTCTTCATAAACTTCTGAAAAAGCTTTGTATGTTTTTTTGTTTCCTCCAACGGTTAAAAAATTACGCTCACCTCCTGCCGGAATAGCCAATCCTTTTGTCACGGTGGAACGATTGAGTATTGGTATGCTATCTATTTCTCTAATTTCAGCTTTAAGAAAATCAACAAATTCCATATTATGGTGTATTCTTTCTTTATAGAATATAAGCGTACTATCTATAATTGCTGGTCCCACCCCGTAGTTGATGAGTGCGAAAGAATGTGTGTTTTCTGAACCTATATCAGATTTTGAAATCATTAAATATGGCATCACAGATAACCTACTTTGCTTCTCCATGATATTGGTCTGCCTCACAAAAATGATTAAAGTGATTAGACTTATTAGGATTGCTACTAGACCTACCAGTTTATCTGAAGTCCAAAATTTTTTCTTCATTGTCCATTGTTCTTAATATCAAATATAGCAAAGCACTTTTCATAAAAAGCAACCAAAAAGTTGCATATAAAATATCATTTTGTATATTAGCAACCTAATAGTTGCATAACTTAAATTCAAAATACGAACATTATGAAAGATGTAATTACCAAAGAGCATGTATTTGCCCACCCAATTCAAAAAGTTTGGAATGCTATTTCCGTAGGTGAAGAAATTTCAACTTGGTTTATTAAAGCCGATTTTAAAGCAGAGGAAGGTTATAATTATACCTTTACTTCCAGCGAGGAACACGGATGCCTGAATATTACTGGAAAAGTTAAGAGCGCGAGTCCCTATACTTTAATTTATACATGGGTAGTAGAAAACACAACTACAGAAACTGTTGTAAAGTGGGATTTACAGGAAACCGAAGCTGGAACCAGGCTGTACTTGGAGCATTCAGGAATTTCCAATTACTCTGGTGATTCTGCAGTTACATATTTTAACAATTATAATGGTGGTTGGAACGAATGTATAGAAAAACTAACTGAATTTTTAACCAAAGAAGTCCATGCAGGATAACATAACCAAAATTTTAAAGGCTATAGCTGACCCAAAAAGGCGTGAAATTTTTCACGCCTTGGTCATTGCCTCCTCTGCCCTGTCCATTACTCAGATATCTGGTCAATTTGACATAAGCAGGCAAGGTGTTACCAAACATATCAAGACCTTAGAGACAGCAGGGTTGGTAGGAATCACTTCCAAAGGAAGGGAACGATTTTGTACAGCAGATGCCAAACCCTTAAAGCAAATAACGGAATGGGTACGCTTTTATGAACAATTCTGGGATACTACGTTGAAAGATTTAGGAGATTATCTGGATTCAAAATAATCCAATCTGTCTGGTTAGGACATATTTTCAACAAAATGCAATAGCCCGGTCATAGCTTTTTCTATATTCTTTCGGAATATTTTTTTCCCAACTAGCGCTACAACTATTTTTTTTATGGGTGATTTTGCTTTCCAAAATGCTTCAATTTCCAATTCACAGCTGTTCTCACCAGTTGGAGTAAAATGATAAAACTGATAGTATCCATCCAGTATTGATGGACTGTCTGTAAATTCTCCATAGATAAGACTTCCGGGTTTTGGTTCTTTGGTAATTGTTATAAAGTTCAAATGTTTACCATTGACCACACAGGTATGCTCCGACCCTACCCTTGTCACTTCATTTTCATTATAATCCAACTGATCTATTCCTTCTGTCCAATAATGTCTATAAGAGTAGTTGGTAATATATTCAAGCAATTCTCCAGCAGAAACAGGATATTGTTTTGTTATGGTAATCGGAGCAGGTTTTTCAAAAGTTACCCTTTTAGGTTCAGAGAAACTTCGAAGTTTAAGCTCTTTCGGGTCAATGACCGAATAGATGTATTCCATTTCCCTGTCATCATACAAATCAGAACCTTGTCTAAATCTATAAATCTTACTTGAGTAATAAGGGGATAACATAACATCCAATGCCAATGTTCTACTGATCAGGACATAATTATCGCTATCCACAGAATTCTTCAATAATCTGTGTGCCTCTATAACTTGTTCGCCAAAAGGTTTTCGATTTCCCTGTACTTCTATATGCTGAAGGTTACCGCTATGGGCTATTATCTTTAACTCTAGATCAGGAGCTGTAGCACATGCATTACAGGGACATACCCTGTTCTTCTCCAACATTTTCAAATGACTATAGAAGGCGGTAAACATAGATTCTACTTGTGCCAAAAGGTTTTCCTGCGAAGGAATTTCATTTTCTTTATAAAAGAACAATGCATCTCCTTCAATTTCTGCCAACTTTAAGTTTTGGGTATTCGCATTGACCAATACTTCCAGTAATTCTGAGATTACATGTTGACTATGTTCCACCTCGGTACTTTGAATAAATTTGGTGTATCCTGATATATCCGGTATGAATAAAAGAGACTTTGACATTTTAGGTTGATGAAGTGTACCACATTGGTCTTTATATTATTTCTAAACTTACCAACTTATGCTCAGAGATTTATTCTTTTCCCATGATTTTTAAACACTTTCAATTTAATTGAGAGGGCATTGTAATGCATTTTTCCTGTATTCATGCAACTAATTGTCTAAAACCGTATACGATTTGTATCTTCATACCATGCATCAACAGGTTTTACGAAATCAGGTTAAGGCACACTTGCTTAATCAAATACATGAAGGTGAATTGGCCATGGGCAAAACCATTAATCTTGCTGCCCTTTCAAGAAAAATAGGTATCAGCGTTACTCCAATTAGAGAAGCTTTAAGTCAGTTAGAGCAAGCAAGAATAATAAAGGCCGTTCCCAATAGAGGATTTGTTGTGGCCGGATTGACCAAAAAAGAAGCCAAAAACTTGTATGAGACCATTGCACAGTTGGAAATAATGGCTTTAGAGGATACCAATTTCTCCAAAGAAGACGTAGAACGACTCCAAAATCAGCAAGTTAAGCTCAAACGGACAAATACCCATCTAAATAGGTTAAAAGCCAGATTCGAATTTCATGATCTTTTGGTGAGAAAATGTGCGAACACCGTTTTGCTTCAAATTTTAGATGACCTTAAGGCTAGATTACTTTTTTATGAACAAGGTTTTGGGCAGGATATTTCCTTTTATGAAAATGTGGACAATCAAAATGAGGCCATTATTCAGGCCATTGCTGAAGATAATGTACCCACTGCTGCACTTATTCTTAAAATGAATTGGATGGTAGTATTGGAATATATAGAAAAACAGCTTGTTTAGGTCAAAATAAAGCTAAAGATGACTCGTTAAGTATAAAAATACTTCCTCATGAAATTCTTGAATAAAGAGATTGAAACCTTGGTTAAGAACAAAAAATCCAAATCTTTGGTAAAACGACAAATCTCTTGTGGAATTTTCCAAGATTTGGAAAATTATAAACAAGAACGTAAAAACACTTTCACAAAGTCCTAGTTCAAATTACTTTTCAAATAAGGATTTATCTAATCCAGGAATTAAGTTCAAAGCATTTTTATAGTATACTTTTTCCAATACTTCATGTGGAAGATCCAAACCATACATGGCCCAAAATGCATGGTATTTTTTATAATATGGAAAATATTCATCTGAAGTCTCCAAAACCCTAAAATAGGTAGGGAACTCTTCAGGCTTCCAACTATCCTTGCCAAATAGAATCCTGTCTTGGTATTTTATAAAAAACTGCTTGGCCCTTCTGGGTTGCCTCCCAAGTTCAGCAATAATGGCACCTATACCTACGGACATATTGGGAATCTCATCCATTAACTCCCCTAGCCTATCCAAATTATTGGCATACCATCCCATATGCGCATTAATAAATTTAGTCTTTGCATGTTTCTTGAACATTCTATGTTGTTCATCAATAATTTGTTGCCAAGGAGCAGGATTTGTGGCAGAACGTTTTCTTCTTGGTCTGGTTTTCAGTTCCAACCATCTTTCATTGTCTTTATCCATAGGGTCCCAAAACGATTTTGGGTCGGCAGCATGAATTAAAACTGGAATTCCAAGCTCTCCGCATTTCTTCCAAACTGGATCCAATCTAGAATCATCAATTGCAATTCTTTTGCCGTGGATATCTTTATTCCTAAGACCTAGGCTCTTATATATTTTCAGACCCCTGGCACCACTTTTAACATCCAATTCTAATTGAGCGGCGGCTTGCTCTCCCCAATTTGGATTGCCAACTCCGCTAAAATCAACATTGGCAAAAATGACAAATCTGTTTGGATAATGGTCATTTACATTCTTTAGCATAGCTCGAAGACCTTCACCCGACCCTCCACTCAAATTTACCATAACACCCATATTGAGCTTGTCCATATCGGAAACTAGTTGGGACAAATCTTGTGTAGCCATTCTAAATTGATGACTATGAACGTCGATAAAGGTGAATTTTGCTTTAGCAATGGGGTTTTGAGGTACGACCAAAGTGGATTTTGGGTTGTATTCTTCAAATCCCATTTCTTGGGAATTGACTTTGACAGTTACTGAGAAACATAAAATAGCTAAAGTAATAGTTAATCTATACATGTTTAATATTTTGTTTTTTAAGTATTTGAATATATTCATCTTTAATATCGACATCAACTTCTCTTCCCTTTGGATCCACCAACAAAGTTTGCTCTTGGTTATTAGCAATTACATTTCTTGCTCCAAAGTCTTGGTGGAGACTCGCCAACTCTTCAAACAAACAATTATCAAAAATTGCAGGCACACCAGCTTTATCCTGATATGCAGTTGCCACAATTTTATGTTTCCCTTTGACGAACTCTTGAATAAGGCTTTTTAAATAATATGAATCCATCAATGGCTGATCTGCCAACATGATGAGAAGTGCTTCTACATTTTCCATGTCCATAATATGTTGCACCCCTATTGAAATAGAGCTTCCCATACCTGATTTCCAACTTTTGTTTTTAATGATATGGGCTTTCAAAGTTGTTGATTGCAATATTTTTTCGGAATTGGCTCCCAATACAACATGGACACTGGAAGAAATGCGCTTTGCTTGGTTTATGGCATTTTCCAGCAGCGTTGTTTTTCCCCAGGGAAGCAGCTGTTTAATTTCACCTTCCATTCTGGTGGAGGAACCTGCAGCTAAGATTAAGATTGGAATAGAATTAGACATATTAACTGTGAATACTCCCCATCTTGTGCCGCAACAAAAGAGGTTCCTTTTTGTTTACAACCGCCAAGATTTCACTTAAAATGGAGATGGCTATTTCTTGAGGAGTCTCAGCTCCGATATCAATTCCTGCTGGTCCATGAATTTGTTCAATAAATTCTTCTGAAGTGTCAGGGTGTCGTTCCAAAAGTTCATCAAACAGCTTTTCACGTCGCTTCAAAGGCCCTAAAAGTCCAATGTAAGCTCCTACCTCTTGTTTAAGGGCTATTAAAAATTGAAGATCCTTCACAAAACTATGGGTCATGACAACTACAGCTGTCTCTTTATCCAGATTCAATTGAAAGGCTTCCGGTTCTACGGTTATAATTTTGTGTATTCCAGGGAAATCCCTTGCTGTTTTCTCTTCCCTTGGATTGGCCACAATCGTAACTTCCCAACCAGTTGCAGAAGCATATTTACAAAGCTGTACAGCATCATGCTCTGCCCCAATAATCACGAGTTGAAAACATGGGCGCATTTCCTGTTCAAAAACAGCCAATTCTTTTTCGGTATTTACAGCATTCTGATTTACAGGCAGTGGCCCGTCCTCAAAATGAAAACATGTCAAATAATCTTGGCCATCGCTCTGATTCTTTTCGTAAAAGGACCTAATAGGGAATGAAAGTCGTTTTTTGACCGTATCCCAAAAGCGGGATAAAAAAATTTTACTTGGATTAAAGATTTCCAGTAGGATGTAAAGAACCCCTTCACATCCCAGCCGGTATCTACCGTCATACACCATGATTCTTGATGTGTTGGTGCCAAAAACCGATTGAGCTTGTCGCAGCACCTCTTTTTCCACACATCCCCCGCTCACAGCTCCGACCATATCGCCATTTTCAAAAATCAACATACGAACTCCGGGCCTTCTGTAAGAAGATCCGTCCAAGGCGACAACGGTGGCCAAAACAGTTTTTTCACCCTCTGATGGTCTTTTTTCGTAATGTTGAACAATGGTCTTTAACTCGTGCGTCATAATTACAGAATCCTTCTTGCCGGAATAAATGAAATCAATTTGTTGGCTCCCAGAGATTCCCTCGGATTCAATTTAACAAATCCGCCAGCCTTTGATAAACTCAATAAATCTCCGGAACCTGTAGAGGAAATTTTTCTTGCCATCAACTTCCCATCATCCAAGCCGATTTCAACTCCTATAAATAAGGTCAAATCCGTCTTGTTTTCCATAGGCTCTTTTAAAAATACGGTAAATTGTGATGTGGGTACTCCTAAAGTTTTGTTAAGCCAGGGCAAAAAATATGTGTGGTAATTCACAAAGGTGGAAACCGGATTTCCGGGAAATGAAAAAATAATTGTTTTTTGGGATTGGTGTTTTCCAAACCAAAAAGGCTTTCCGGGACGTTGCATAACCTTATGAAAAACCTTGTCTACACCCAATGCATCAAAAGTTGATGGCAAAAAATCAAATTTTCCTTTGGAAACCCCTCCACTTAGCAACAAAACATCATACCTATTTAAAAGTTCATCAAGCTTCTTTTTTAAAACAATGGGTTCGTCCACTAAATGGTACATGTTTGCCTCAAGATGCTCACTTTGAAGTAAAGCTATCAGTGTGTGAGAATTCGATTTTCTGATTTGATATGGTAACGGTTGTTGACCAACATCGACCAGTTCATTTCCAGTAGATATGACGGCAACCTTTGGTAATTTTTTAACCAAAACTTCAAACTTTCCAACAGTGGCCAATACTCCAATCTCTGCTGATGTAATAGTTGTTCCGCGCAAGAGCAATTTATCCTCCATTGCCGTATCACTGCCTTTGTAATGGATATTTTGCCCTTTTTTAATAGGTTCTGTGATACTAAAACCATCATTTTCTTTCCGAGTATGCTCATACATTACAACAGCATCGGCATTCTTTGGGACCATGGCCCCAGTCATAATCTCGATACAGGTCGATTCATCTTCCAAGGTCAATTGCGGGCTTCCCGCTTGCGCTATTCCAGCTATTTTAAATGATGTGTCTGAACCAATATCTGAATTATACTTTATGGCGATACCATCCTTGGTCGACCGGTCAAAAGGCGGGAAATCCCTGTCAGCAATAATAGTTTCTGCAAGAGTGCGCCCTTGAGATGATTGAAGCTCAACCAATTCACTTCCGTAATCTTCGGTAAACTCTAAAACTTTAAGCAATGCAGTTTCAAAAGAAATCATGAAAATAAATTTAATTGAAGCCCATTTTTCAACAGCACACGAACTCCAACAAACAACACCAAAAAAGCAGTAAGCAATCGAATCCGTTTTGCTGAGAGTTTTCCTAAGCTAATTCTTACACCAAGCTGTCCTCCCAACAAAACCGCAAACAACAACCCAATAATTTCTGGCCAAAAAACTTGGAATGAATTGCTCCAAATTAGACCTCCCAAGCCAGAAACGGAATTGACCAAAATAAAAAAGCTAGCCAACGTTGCAATTGCAATTGGTTTGTCCCATTTCATATGGTTAAGCACAGGTGCTAAAAATATACCTCCTCCAATTCCCACCAATCCGGATAAAAGACCAATCCCTCCTCCAAGTAAATAGGAAAGATACGTTGGATATTTTCTTAAATTATTATTTGACTTAACAGTTGTAGCCTGGTAAATCAGAGCCAGTGCAGAAATTATGAGCGCCAAGGCCAGAATAATAAAAAACATACGCTCTTCAAGTCGAAAGGAAGCCCCTAAAAAAGCGAGAGGAATGCTAGTAATAACAAAGGGCAAAAACTTTCTGAAATTTAAATGTCCGCTCTTATAAAATAAAATACAACTTCCTGTAACCACAACAAGGTTGCAAAGTAATGCAGTGCTTCGTATGGTTAAAAAGCTAGTTATTACCAATGCTAAAATAGCCAAGTAACTTGATCCTCCACCAAAACCTACAGCAGAATACAATATAGCCACAACAAAAAAGGAGATAAGCAACAAAATAAAATCGCCAGAGGCTACGGACATAAAACCATCATTTTATTCATCCCTCCTAAAATATTATAAAAAGTTATGCTAGGATACGCTTCTTGGAGTTGTTTAGCGGCTTTTTTACTTCGCTGGCCAGATTGACAAATAACATATATCACCTTATTTATCTCATCTATAGGTTTTTGTGACAATTCATTTAAAGGAATATTTAAAGCTTCTTTCAAGTGATTGTCATTGAATTCCTTTATAGTACGCACATCTATAAGTGTAATTTTATCTCCAGATTCTCGAATAGATTGAAAATCTTTTGCGCTAATGGACAGAATGGCTTCACAATCCATAGGCTCATAAAACTCCTGCAACTTACTAATGTTTTTGTTGGTCAGGTTAGACTTGAAAGCAATTTTGCCAACATGTTGATTCAACCCATTAAATAGCAAAAGCTTTCCTGAAAGCACCTCTCCCATTCCTGTTAAAATCTTAACCACTTCAAGCGCTTGCATTGTTCCTATTATACCTGGGATAACTCCTAGGACTCCATTTTCATTACAATTGGGCACTTCATCAGAAGATGGCATATTTGGATATATACAACGGTACGTTGGCCCATCTTTATAATTAAAGACACTAACATGACCTTCAAACCCATGCAAAGCCCCATAAACAAATGGTTTGTTCAGAATAACACACGTGTCATTAATAAGGTAACGAGTTGGGAAATTATCAGTTGCATCTACAATAACATCGTAATTCTGGATAACATCCAATGCATTTTCCTTAGTCAAGAATGTATCGTGGGTTTTTAATATCGTAGACGAGTTCTGTTCATGAAGTTTCTCATGGACAACATCCAATTTCTGTTTACCCAAATCCCTTTCAGCATACAAAATCTGTCGCTGAAGATTATGCAGCTCCACCACATCTTGGTCCATTAAACCCAATGTACCTACACCCATTGCATTGAGATACTGCAATACGGGAAGTCCCAGACCACCAAGGCCAATAACCAACACCTTACCTTTGGTAAGTTTAGCCTGCCCAGCTTCTCCAAAATCTCTTAAAACTGTTTGTCGCGAATACCTATGCTCCATTGGACAATTCGATTTTGGATTTTACAAACTCATAATCTTCAAGAGAATTGGCATTATAAAGGATTTCATCGCGCTCTGGATACACCAAGGCTATTTCTGAATTAATCAAGAATTTACGCGGGCAACTGCTATCGGTCGATTTTAAATGGGAAATTGCTTTTACAAGACCCAATGGCTCCCATATGGTAATTAAAGGTTCTGGCAAGCCAGATTTTCTTGTGGAGAAAGATGTCGCCAACTTTTTTGAATCTCGGTTTTCCGCAAGCTGTTTTAATGAAGACAAATCTATCAAGGGAAGATCACAAGCCAAAACCAGCCAAGCTACGTTGGGATGTGCTTTGTGAGCACTCAAAATTCCATTAAATGGTCCTCGATATTCGTTTTGATCAACAATTATCTTCAGATTATCCGTCAAATCCTCTTCTTGTTCTTGGCGCATACTCAGATAAACAGTATCACATACATCTTCCAATAAGTTATAAAGATATTCTTGCTGAGGAACCGAGTGGTATTTGAGTAATCCTTTATCTGAACCCATGCGGGTACTTCTACCACCAGCTAAAACCAATCCATATAATTTTGGAATACCCTGCTTCATTTTCTTTTCTTGATTTATCACCCTCCTATTGAGGTCATAGAATTTTTAAAAATGGTTGTGGAGTGTTCTCCTTGCGCTTCAAATCCTGTTTTTGCACGACTTCCCACAGCTTTTAAAATTTCATTTTGAATTTCTTCAATTTCCTTTTTTTCCCTAACTATTTCCCTGAGATTGGCTTTGGGCTTTCCGTATAGACATGTAATCACATCACCCGTAGCAGTAACTCGAAGTCTATTACAACTTCCACAAAAGGTTCTACTAAAGGAAGGAATAAGACCAAAAGTACCTTTATGTCCATCTATTTTATAATTGATGGATGTTGAAGTCGGTGGAGATTGGAGCTTTTCAAAATTTGGATATGTTTTTGAAATATGCTCCAGAATTGCTTTGTAGTCCCATTTGATACCTGTAAAGTTTTTGGTTCCCCCATTAAATGGCATTTCCTCTAGAAACCGGACAGAAACATTGTAATGTTTCATCAATTCCAAAATGGGAATGATATCCTGTTCGTTTTGACCTTCCAGCACTATAAAATTAATACGCACATTGAATCCTTCCGTAATTAAACGAATGAGGTTATTATGCACCGTATCAAATTGATTGCGTCGTGTAATGCGTTCAAAAGTTTCCCTGTTGATGGCATCCAGACTCACATTAACGTTTTTAATACCCAATGCTTTGAGTTCATCAATGTAAGGTCCTATCAAAGTTGCGTTGGTGGTCACTGAAATATCGTTGAGACCATCCAGAGCACTCAGTTTTTGCAATAATACCATCAAATCCTTACGAACAAAGGGCTCACCTCCCGTTATGCGAATTTTGTCGATTCCCTGTCCTACCAAAACCTCACTGATTTTGGAGAGCTCGTCTATAGTAAGGAGCTTATTGTTCTTAACAAATTCAATTCCCTCAGAGGGCATGCAATAGTTACACCGGAGGTTACATCTGTCCGTAACCGCAAGCCTTAAATAATTTATTTTTCTATTGTGATTGTCAACCAACATACACTATCATGAAAGTATTCGAAAGATACTACTTCTGCACCTATTATCCCCCACTTACAGGGGGAATAAGTGCAATTTCATCATAAGAATTAATAGCTTCATCATCAGTAGCATAGCTATTGTTCACAGCCACTGCCAAAGAAGATAGTTTATTGAGTTCTGGGTAGGTTTCACCCAAAAACTGCTTTAATTCTTTTACTGTTCTTGGAATTCTGCGGCCAGTGGCACTAGATGTGGGAACGGACAATGTGGAGCTTCCCACAATGTCCTTGGTAATCCCAAACAATAATATCGTCATAAAATCAACCTATAATTTCCTTTTCAGGTACTTTTAATAATTCTGGTGTTTTGGTGAACGGTTGTTTATATAGCCTATTTCCGGTTGCAGCTTTAAAAGCATTTGCAATGGCACCACCGGCAGGAGGAAGTGTTGGCTCTCCTAAACCGGTCGGGGAAAGATCATTTTGTATGAAATGAGTTTCAACTATTGGTGCTTCTTTCATCCGAATCAAACGATATCCATCAAAATTGTTAGCTGTTGGCCTACCATCTTTAAACTGTAACTCTCCATACATGGAATGTCCTACTCCATCAATAACTCCTCCTTCAATTTGATTAAGCGCCCCCATAGGGTTGACCACTATTCCGCAATCCACGACACAAGTAATCTTTTTAACCACGGGTTCACCATTTTCAATCTCTACATCAGCAACTTCAGCTACATGGGTATTATGGCAATAATAATTTACAAATCCTTGATAAACGTCTTTGGATTTGGTTCCCCAACCTGATTTCTCCACAGCAGTTTTGATTACTTCCTTCATCCGCTCTGGGGAATACTGGATACGTTCATCCTCTTCGGGTTTTACATTATCCAGCAAGTCCAATCGTAATTGAATTTTATCTACATTCATCAACTCCGCCAGTTCATCAAAAAAGCTTTGCTCGGCATAAGCCAAGAAGTTAGTGTAAGGTGCTCTCCATGCTCCAGTTGTGATATTACTTTCATAATTGGCAGCATCTACTTGATAATTTTCAATGGCGCCTGCGGGGAAGAAATTAGGAATGAGCCCATACATATTAGAGTTGACCGCCGCTTCTTTCAAATAATAACCAGTTATCTTCCCATCTTTTATTCCTGCTTTGATTCTGTATTTGATGGCCATTCTATATATACCATCTTCCATATCATCTTCCCTAGAGTAGACAACTTTTACCGGTTTTCTAATTTTATCTGAAATTTCTGCAGCTTCAATAACAAAGTCGCCATATAATCTTCTTCCAAAACCACCACCCATTCTAGTCATTTCAAGGTGAATGTCTTTCTCTTCTCTTCCTAACATTTTTGATACCAACCCTGCTTTCCAAGCCGGAGTTTGAATTGGACCAACCAAATGCACTTTTTCATCGGTCACATTTGCAAAGAAATTCATGGGTTCCATACAATTGTGTGGTAAAAAAGGAGATTCGTAGGTGCGCTCTAGAATTTCATCTGCCTCGGCAAAGGCTTTTTTGACATTACCATCAGATCGCATAGTTTCAAACTTGTTGCCATCTAGCAAGTCATTTAAAATTTTATCATGTTCTTCTGTACTTTCAACTTTGGAGTCATCTTCCCAAATCGCCTTAATAGCTTCCTTGGCTTTCATTGCTTGCCAAGTAGACTCAGCAATGACAACCACCTTATCACTTGAAGAAATCTTACTTCCAAAGCTTGGGTCCTCTGCCAAAAGCCCACGCACTTTTTCACCAATGGAGACGACATCAATCACTCCAGACATGGCACGAGCCTCCGAGTCATCATAGGAAACTAATTTCTTACCAAAGGCAGGTGGGCGTAACACAGCAGCATAGACCATACCATCAGTCTTATAATCCAATCCAAACAGGGGCTTTCCAGTGACAATCTTGTTGATGTCTACGTTGGAAGCATCTTTTCCCATGATTTTATATTCACTGGGTTCCTTTAAAGGAACCTCTTCTGGCACTTCCAAAAGCGCAGCTTCATTAACAACATCTCCATAACCTAAAGTTTCTCCTGCTGCATTGGTGATTACTCCTTCACTTACAGAACATTCGGAAGGGTTGACTCCCCAACGAGCTGCAGCAGCACTGACCAGCATATGTTTTGCCTTGGCTCCAGTTTGTCTTAATGCATCCCATCCAAATCTAATGGATTGGCTACCCCCTGCAACTTGACGCTGATAATTTTCAGTGTCCAAGATGCCCTGTTCAACGCAGACATCTTTCCATGCTACATCTAGCTCTTCGGCTATGATCATTGGCATTGAGGTTTTTACACCTTGGCCAATTTCTGGGTTTGGAGAAAATATGGTTACTGCTCCGTTGTCCGCTATTTTAATGAAAGCATTGAAATCGTTGTAATCTAAACTGGCCAAATCTATCGCTGGTTCGGCTATAACTTTTGGTTTACAAGCTTGGAACAGGTTAAAACCAATTACCATACCTCCTCCTGCTATGGAAGAATTACGGATAAAGGCCCTTCTACTTAATGCATTGGGTTTATTTGTTGACATTTTTTAGTTTTTAGGTGTAAAACAAGAATGATTAATCCATATTCTCGGCAGCAATCATGACTGCCTTGCGAATTCTGGAATACGATGAACAACGGCAAATATTTCCGTGCATGGCATTTTTCACATCCTCCTCGGAAGGATTGGAATTGGTTTCCAAGAATGCTGAAGCCGTCATGATTTGTCCAGCTTGGCAATAACCACATTGCGGTACATCAACTTCTTTCCAAGCTTCTTGTACAGGATGGGTACCATCCTCTGAAAGTCCTTCAATAGTAGTAATTGACTTTCCATCAATCTGTGATAAGGTCAGAGAACAGCTTCGCATGGCAGTACCATCAACATGAACAGTACATGCACCACATTGTCCTATTCCACAACCATATTTAGTACCTACAAGGTCTAAATGATCTCGTAGCACCCATAAAACAGGAGTATCCTCAGCCACATCGACTGTCTTGGAAGCTCCATTTACTTTGATTTGATACGTTGGCATAGTTTTTTGAATTGAGTTGTTGTTTGCTTGAAGTTACCAAAATTTGGGTTGACTGTTTCTTTTTTAACAAAGACATACTTTTTTTAACTTTTCTTTAAATCTATTGTCCGTAATCAAAATAATTTTAATTGAAATTGAACGTTTTGCAAACAGAACCTCAATTTTTAGAAAATGAAAAACATACTTGACTATTTTTCACATGCTTTAATAGTACTCCTTCTTTTTTCATGTGGTAACGCCGATGATGATGTGAGTTTTGATATCAATCAGGAAAAACTTGGGCAAGGAAAAGAACCCGACACATGTTTGGGTTTTGAAGAAAATGAGTTATTACTTTCCATTCAAGATCAGTTTACCACATTGCCTAGCAAGGTTTCTATTCTTTTTAAGGTGTCTGATGTATCTGGAAATCCAATCTCAGGTTTGAACGCAGAACAATTTACTATTTATGAACAAGGAAGAAATGATGCTTGTTTCAACACTATTTCGGCATCAGAGTCGCTGGCTAGAATATCATCAAACTCACAAGTATTTAGTAACAATACCATACTGGTCCTAGATTTGAGCAATAGCGTGCTTCAAAGTAGCCTGGAAGAATTAAAGACAGCTTCCACTAGTTTTATAACCAATGTAATGCCTTCTCCTGGAATAGATTCTTTTAAAATGGCTATTTATTGGTTTGATGGTGAAGATGAACTTCATCTTTTAAATGACCTTACATCATCAACCACCGAACTAACCGCTGCAATTAATGGAATTACTTCAGATATCAGCAATGATCCTTCAACAGATCTGTATGGTGCGGTAATTAAATCAACAAATGTTGCTGAAGATTTAATCAAAAAAAATAATGAGGAAAAAATAATTGGTGCAGCCTCTGTTGTCATATTCACAGATGGTACTGACCAAGCATCAAGGTATACAAAGGACGCCGCTTTACAAGCGGTAAGTCAAGCCAATCTTAATATTTCTTTATTTACCATTGGACTTGGTTCAGAAATTGATACCGATATTTTGAAGGATATAGGTAAAACCGCAAGTGTCTTTGCTAGCAACAAAGAAGAATTGGAGACTACGTTCACTCAAATTTCCCAAGAGGTATCTGAACAGGCCAATAGCTTCTATTTATTTGAATACTGCACACCAAAAAGAGATGGAAGTGGGGAAAATAACTTGGTTATTCAATTAACCAATAATAGTTTAAAAGGTGCCGTACAGACCAGTTTTAGTGCAAATGGTTTTATTGGTGGGTGCGAATAGCCCATTTACCCCTCTGTATTTCTTTAATAAAAGTATGTGTTTGAGTTTTGCATAATCATTATCTTGGCAGCTAAACTAAATGAACTTTTATATGATTTTTGGCAGAAAACACTTTTATCTTTTAATTCTAAATATTGTCCTATTAGGCTCCTTTCAAGCAAGTTCTCAAAAGTTTCACTCCTTAGAAGGTAGATGGGACTTGGAAATGGAATTTGAAGGCAAAACAGAGCCATCATGGTTGGAAGTGCGCCATTCTGGCCATGAAACCTTGATAGGACGCTTTGTTTTTGCATTTGGTAGCGCTAGACCTGTTTCCGAAATAAAGATAGATGATAACAACTTTTCTTTTAGTATTCCTAAGCAATGGGAGCCTGCCGGAAAGCATATGTTGTTTGAAGGGAGTATAGAAGGGGATATATTAAAAGGAACAATGAACTATACTGATGGTTCTATAGTAAAATGGAGAGGAACTCGTGCCCCAAAACTTTCCCATACTGAAAATCCTGACTGGGGAGAGCCTATTTCACTTTTTAATGGAAAAGACCTAACAGGTTGGCATGCGGATGGTGAAAATCAATGGCTTGTTAAAAATGGTATCTTAACAAGTCCCAAACAAGGTGCAAACCTTATCAGCACTGAAAAATTTTCTGACTTTAAGTTACATGTTGAATTCCGTTACCCCGAAGGAAGCAACAGTGGTATTTATTTAAGAGGTCGCTATGAAGTACAGATTGCAGACAATAAGGGCTTGGAGCCCATGGATATCTATTTTGGAGGTATTTATGGTTTTTTGGAACCCAATCAAAACGCAGCTAAAAATGCTGGAGAATGGCAATCCTATGATATCACTCTTATTGGCCGAAGAGTAACTATTGTTGCCAACGGCAAGACTATAATCAATGATCAAACAATTCCAGGAATCACTGGTGGAGCTTTGGATAGTAAAGAGGGTGAGCCAGGTTCATTCATGATTCAAGGTGATCATGGTCCAGTAGAGTTTCGAAAGTTTGAGGTTACTACTACAAAATATTAGAGTAAAAAAAGGCACATCATTTATTTTTGATGTGCCTTTCCCATGTTTTTAAGCGTTTTATTAGTCCTGATAAATTGGTCTTAGCTTTATATTTCTCCATTTAACGCGAATTCCACCACCATCATGTATCTGTAGTGCAATAGCGCCTTTTCCCTTACCGATTATTTCATCAACCAAATGAACCATTTTAACTCCATTCAACCAAGTTGTAATAGTTGAACCATTGACCAATATTTTCATGGTGTTCCACTCCCCCATCTTAAGAGCCTTGTCCTTTTCAGCATCTGGTTGAATCAACCAACCACGACCATAAGATTCATAAATACCGCCGGTATGTTTGGTTGGCGGTGCAACTTCTACCTGCCAACCAGATACTTTTGTGCCTTCAACCGTAGAACGGATAAAAACACCACTGTTACCGTTGTTTTCTTGTTTAAACTCCAACGTTAGTTCAAAATCATCATAAAACTCTTTTGTACTTAAGTACCCATATCCAGCTTTGGGGCCACTTTCACAGATTAGTTCTCTGTTTTCAACAAACCATTTTTCTTCTCCATGGTTCACCCAACCCTCCAAATTCTTTCCATTGAATAAATTAATAGTTTCCTGGGCATATCCAAGTTGCATTAAGCAGAATGCCATTACAAATAAGGCAAATTTTGTCTTCATTTTTTGATTTTATGTTGTTTGTATTAGGGAATCAAGGTAATGATTTCACAATAAAATGAACTGGTCTAGTATAGCTTTTGGTAGGGTTTTTAGACCAATGATTGTTTTTAAAGTATAGACAACAACTGATTGCATCCTAAAGACCAATAAAAATTCAACTCAAAAAAGAAATGTTATGGATGTAGTAAAAGAAATAATTAAGAACAGCGCAATAGGTCCTCTATCTAGAGGATATAAAGGTTTGGTACTTTCTTTGTTTACTTCAATAGTAGGAATTCTCATGACCATGCTCATTATTTTGCTTAAACATGGGACAAATATGAATATCCAATTTGGGTATTAACGATAAATCAATGCATTACCAAAGTTTTGATCTCCGATTGGTTTATTTAAATCAATCAGGAATCCATTAATAACGGCATGGGTCAATTTTCCTTCTTTTTCCAAAAAGAAAGTGGGATTAACTCCCGGAGCAAGGCTAAAATCATTCAATTTGAAATCCTGTCCAACTAGGTGAATTGGTTCATTACTGTAAGCAGGTTCAAAAAAAGATTCGCTTTTAACATATGCAACCCCCACTTGCAAACATGATTGCGCATTTTTTCTTTTACAATCTAATTGTTCATTGGTTCTTGGAGCCACAATTTTATACCCCGATGCATCAAAAGTTTCATATCCATAGAAAGTTGATAAATCTCCTTGATCTACAATTGTACTTTTATAGTAGAATGTTTCATGGTTTTCATCATCCACTTCTTGGCGGTAAACACCTAAGTCCAAAATATAATCTTCCCCTAAAAGCTCATAGGTGACATTTTCAATTTTTAAATCAAAAAGCTTTCTGTCGTTTCTAGGGATTTTCTCATAATCCTCAATAGGAATATTTTGATAACTATTTTTTGCAATAGTGTACAATGCAGATAAAATAGAAACATAGTTCAGTTTCCTAATTTCTTGCTTTTCAACATCATTGGCATACCCTCCAGATTCAATTAAAATAAGACTTGTGCCCCATTTGGCAATATTGTCGCCAAAGGCTCTCGGCTCAAAATCATCACTGTAACGCCCAACTTGGCCTGGAGCATATTTTTGGATGATGTTGTTCATGTAAACTATCACCTTCATGGCATTGGAACGCACCTCATTGATATCCTTTTCATAATTGTAAGCTGTGGCCAGATAGGAAATGGTAGCCGGTTTATTGGTCAGTTCAGCATTATAATAAGTGCTTTGGTCATGTAGGTTAAAACCAAATTTTGCATCCAGACTGTCTCGAATTCTTTTCAACGTTCTTCCTTCTGGAGATTGTAGCCTTAGGGCATCTCTGTTGATGTCAATCCCCAATGCATTACGACGTTGGTACACCTCTGCCCCATCTGGGTTGAGCATAGGCAAAAAGTGTAGTTTGAGTTTTGATAGGATTTCCCTTTTTTCTTTTTTGAAATTAGGAGCATCTAAAAAGTTCAGGATATCGAAAATTGCCTGGGTCGCCGTGGGTTCATTTCCATGCATTTGCGACCAAAGAAAAATATTGGTTGTACCAGAACCGATACTGACCAAGTTCAAATCTCGCCCTTCAATGGATTTTCCAACTTTCTGCACCTTAAACTTTGGATTGGCATCAAACCTTTGAATCAAGGGTTGAAGTTGATCATGCTTTATTCGTCTTTTGTCTAAAGAAGGCTCTTTAAACTGCTCATAAGTCTCATACAATTTGGAAGTAATGGCCTCTTGGGAATATGTAGCTATGCTAAAACACCCAACTAGGAAAAGTAATATTCTGTACTGCATTATATTATTTTGAAGGTACGGGTTTAAAATTAAATCTTTTTGTTGCTTTTCTCACCTTTTTCATGAAATCTGTTCCCGGATCGGTTTTTTTGGTTCGATAACCATCATCAACTTCCAGCCATAGTGGATGCCCTTCAAAGTTAGTATACTCATAATGACCGATCAGATAATCAATCTGATATTTCTCTGCCAAATACTTGACCAGCCAAATATTTGCCTTTAATTGTTTCTTAGTCAACGGCGATTCATCTGTACCACCCACATTTTCAACTCCAATTGCACAATGGTTAAGTCCAATAACATGCCTACCCATATAATTTTCTGGCATTAACCTATAAATGGTTCCATCCCTGTCGATCAAAAAATGGGTTGAAACATTCAGGCCGCTCACATTTTTAATATCTGGACGCCAATTGGGAAGCGTAATGTTGTGGAAGGCATCAAAAGAACCTTCAAAAGTAGGAATGGCTGTCCAATGTAACACAACCATTTTAGGTTCAATTTCAGGGGTGTCCTGCTCTAAATTATATCGTTGCAACAAATATTCCTTGGTAAGGGCAATGCGCTCATCATCAAAGATAATGGGCTTATCAACAATATTCTTCTGTACTTGGCAAGACCAAAGTATGTTCAATAAAATTAACGTCAGTAGTGTTTTTTTCATTTTAAATTGGTGTTGGATGTACTATCAACGGGAATTGCATAGCAGATAAATAGTTTTTTTCTTCCCCATTCACGGGCCTTTTTTACATCCACCCCCATGTAAAGATCAATTCTATTTTTCCAACGTCTATGCATTTTATCTTTTACATAAAAAGTATCAGGAAAGGTATCAATTTTTACCATTGTATTATGATTAAATCCCATTTTCAATAAATCCCGTGAAATCGCAATGCTTTTCATGCCCGGTTTTAAGGTATCTCCCCAAGCGGCTATAGTTGGATCTCCCTGAGTTTGCCATGAAACAGAATTATAGGCAGAAACTGTTACTTCATGGCCATACCATGTATGCTGTTCAAGAGTTTGCACTGCTTCCTTGCAAGAGATTAATATGATAAAAAAAAGAAACAGTTTCTTCAAACTAGTTAATCTAGGTGTTGCTTTAAAGTTAATGATTCCAAAAAGATTTGGTTTTAATCTAGATTAAAAAATTACGTCTATATGAAATCAAATGTTAGTGGCCTTTTTGAAATACTTATTTTAGTATCCATAAATTTTCAAACCAAATCCATGAAACTAGTTAAACGTATTTTACTCCTACTTATCTTGATAATAGGAGTGGTCGTATATCTGAACTTTCCTAAATTGAATATTATCTCAGGTTACGCTGCTAAAAATATGGCTTCAGGAGTCTTTGTTGCCAATAGGACGGCAGCTTCTCTTGCCGAAAATGATAATAATGTCCCCTTGATAGAGTTGGCAGAAACGGAAGTTGATGTAAAGCAGAAATGGGCTTCTGCCTCAGTTTATGGGTTAATGAACCGCAAAGCTTTATATAGGGAAGGTTTGGGAACGGTATTGGTAAATGATGATTATGATGAGAGTAAATCTATCACATCGCCAGTTCGCAATCAACTTACAGACACCATCCCATATCCTTACGGTCAAGCCAGTCCAAAGGATTCTACTTTTTCCGAAATAGACACCCAACAATTGGACAAGGCAATTGCAACCGCTTTTGGCAACCCGGAGGTCCAAAAAACCAGAACACTTTTAATTCTTTATAAAGGGCATTTGTTGGTAGAGAAGTATGCGGATGGATTTACCAAGGATACACGCATTTTGGGTTGGTCCATGACCAAAAGTGTTTTGGCTACCTGTTTTGGCATTCTAGAACACCAAGGAAAATTAGAAATGGAATGGCCGGCTCCAATCACTGAATGGAAAAAAGATGACCGAAAGGAAATCACTTTGAACCATTTGTTGCGTATGCAAAGTGGATTGGAATGGGATGAAGATTATTCAAAAATATCAGATGTCACCCGTATGCTTTTCTTGGATTCGGATATGAGCAGACCCCAAAAGGAAAAGGCACTCATTGCCAAACCCACTGAAATTTGGAACTATTCATCAGGTACAACCAATTTATTGTCGGGTATTTTACGTCAACAGTTTCGTTCGCATCAAGAGTATTTGGATTTTCCCTATGCTACTTTTATTGATAAAATAGGGATGTATTCTATGGTTTTGGAGGCCGATATTGTGGGCAATTATGTTGGTTCATCCTACGCTTGGGCAAGCACTAGGGATTGGGCTCGTTTTGGTCAATTGTATTTAGATAAGGGCAAATGGAACGGGGAGCAGATTTTTGATTCCAAATGGGTAAATTATATTACAAAACCAACACAGCATTCGGATGGTACCTACGGAGCCCACTTTTGGTTGAATGCCAATGGAAAATATCCAGATGTACCCAGAGATTTATTTTCATGCAATGGCTATCAAGGACAGTATGTTTTCGTAATTCCTTCCAAAGATTTGGTAGTTGTGCGCACAGGACTGGCCGAAAACCCAGAATTTGACGTGAACAAATTCTTGTCAGAGGTCGTAAAATCTGTACAATAAGTCGATGTCATAACTTAAAATCCGTGGCAAACCACAATAAAATGCAGCTTCACAACAATAATTTCATTTGCGGGGACACCTGTGGTACATTTACAATGTAATAATAACGAAAGTAAATTTTTTCATTTTCATATAGTGTTCTCGTAAAAGAGTCTTGACCATAACGGCAAGGCTCTTTTTAGTTTATAGAAGTTATTTACTCCTCCTTAGACAAGCTCTGGATAATAGTTTAAACTGTTTAACATCAACTGAACGTTGACTCAAGGAATCCACTTGTCTTCACCAAAATCAGGTTTTCTTTTTTCCAAAAAAGCATTTCTTCCTTCTTTGGCCTCATCTGTCATATACGCCAAGCGAGTAGCTTCACCCGCAAAAACCTGTTGGCCAACCATCCCATCATCAGTAAGGTTCATAGCGAACTTGAGCATTTTAATGGACGTTGGGGATTTCTCCAATACTTCTTGTGCCCATTGGTATGCGGTATCTTCTAATTGATCATGGGGAACAACAGCATTTACCATTCCCATTTCAAAAGCATCTTGGGCTGAATAGTTTCTTCCCAAAAAGAAAATTTCACGAGCTTTTTTCTGTCCAACCATTTTAGCCAAATAGGCGGAGCCATAACCACCATCAAAACTAGTAACATCGGCATCGGTCTGCTTAAAAATAGCATGTTCTTTACTGGCCAAGGTCATATCACAAACTACATGAAGACTATGCCCACCACCAACGGCCCAGCCGGGCACTACCGCTATCACAACTTTGGGCATAAAACGAATCATCCGCTGTACTTCTAAAATATTCAATCTGTGTTGACCATCTTGACCGACATAGCCTTGGTGACCCCTAGCCTTTTGATCTCCGCCACTACAAAAGGAGTACACCCCATCTTTTGTTGAAGGACCTTCTGCTGAAAGCAGCACAACTCCTATTGATGTATCTTCCTGAGCATTATAAAAAGCTTTTATTAACTCACTTGTAGTTTGTGGCCTAAAGGCATTACGTACATTGGGCCTATTAAAGGCAATACGGGCAACCCCATTACATTTTTTATAGGTAATATCCTTAAATTCTATGGCAGTTTTCCAGTTGGGAGATTTCATACATTGATTTTGTGAGCTACAAAATAAAGGAATTTTAAGAACGCTTGCTCCTAATTCTGAGGTAAACATTTAAAATGTGTTTCCAATTCTCAAAACTAACTATCCCTCTTTCAAATATATTCACCCGTTAAGGAATGGCAACAGATTTTACTTTACTTTTTGACTTCCATTTCATCCCAAACAATACACGAGTAACCATGGTTTTACGAACAATGAAATGATAAAGGAACCAAATCACTGTGATACAAATCAACACCAATGCACTCAATTTCGCCATCACACTTACCTCCCATTGCAAAATATAGTAGCCTGATGCTACAATAACGGCTTGGTGCATAATATAAAAAGGGTAAACAGCAGTATTCAAATAACTTAAATAGGTGTTTGAAAAATTGAGATACTTCATGGTATACCCAAGGGCAGATAAGATAACCGTCCATATATGAAAGCTATTAAGAAATCCATACAAATACAAGTCGCTGCCTTGTTTTGCTGGTTTATCAAATTCCCAGTTCCAATAATATTTCCATATTAAAACTGTTGCCATTAAAACTGCAATATATAAGAACAACCTTCTGTACTTCTTGCAGTTTTCCCAAAAAAAGGGGATTGCACTCAATATATAACCAAAAAGGTAGAACGCAATAGAACTAACAAATACAAACCAATCATTTATTAAACTGCCTTGCTCTGGCCAATCAATATATAACCCATAAAAACACAGCACAACTGGGAGAGCCATTAACAAATGGGCAATAGGCAAGGAAAATATTTTATTAAAAACAGTTTTAAAGCGATTGAACCATTTAACTTTTGACAATGAAAAGATAGGAAGTAAAAGAATGGTAAAAACAAACAAATAAGCCACAAACCACATATGGCTCCATGTAAATGAACCGTCAGGATAAGGTATTATTTCATAAACGGAAGGGTAAAATTCCAAATATCCGGGATTGATTCTACCTTTCTGTAGCCATTCAAAATACACTTGTATTGGGGTAATAAAGAAAATTGCAAAAACTAGGGGAATGAATAAACGAACAAACCGTTCTCCAAAGAAAGTTAGGACAGCTCTTCTTCTCAATGAAAATCGAACACCTACCCCCGCAATAAAAAATAACAAGGGTAGTCTCCATTGATGAAGCCACCAAATTATCCTGGTTATCCATCGAGATGTTTCGTCATTGTTAATTTCCCAAGTGTAATGTTCCACAAATGGAACCGCGCAATGGAATAAAATAAGTGTAATAAATGCCAATACTCTTAACCAATCAATATAATGAAGTCTCCCATCCATGTTCCTTTAAATTGTTGATAGTCCTTAATATAGAGACATCATGATTCGAAGAATGGTTGCCTGACCATGAAAAACCAATTACTGTTAAGGGCCGACAGACATAATTTGCATAATAAAATGGTCTGATAGGTTTTAGTATCTTTAAAAACACCGTAAACATTAAGAAATGAATTTGGATGTTCTTTATGAACCTTATGTTTTAAGCGATAAACAACTTGATTTTTATGGAAAGAATTCATTCATAAAAATTAAGGAAGTGCTATCCCCTAAGATAATCGACTATTTCAACACTGTGATATCTGCTAAGGTTGATGAAATGAATACACAAACCCTTCCTTTGGAAAAACGCGACACCTATGGCAAGGCTTTTTTGCAAATCTTCAACTTATGGACCCAAGATGAAAGAATCAGGGAACTACTGTTCAGTAAAAGATTGGCACAACTAGCTTCAGATCTGATGAAAGTTGATGGGGTAAGAATGTATCACGACCAAGCACTTTTTAAAGAAGGCGGTGGAGGCATTACGCCTTGGCATGTAGATCAATATTATTGGCCGTTGACAACTGACAAAACCATTACGGCTTGGATTCCATTACAAGCGGTTCCTTTACAAATGGGTCCGTTGGAATTTGCCGCTGGCAGTCAACATATAAAAACAGGGAGGGATTTATCTATTGGCGATGAAAGTGAAACAATAATTGGCAAAAAATTGCGATTGACCAATTGTCCAAAAATAGTAGAACCTTTTGATGTTGGTGAAATCAGTTTTCATTCTGGCTGGATTTTTCATAGAGCGGGAGCCAATTCTACCCAGCAAACCAGAAAAGTCATGACCATTATTTATATGGATAAGGATATGATCCTAAAGAAACCTGAAAATGATGGGCAACTGAACGATTGGAATACTTGGTGCCCCAATGTTGAAATTGGCAATGTAATAGACTCTCCTTTGAATCCGGTATTATTTGATAGAACTAGCGATAACTATAGCTAGTTTTAGACTAAAAAGGTTAGATTTTACTCAGAGATTCGGATATTCGAATCAACAATGAAACCTCCCTAACTCCTATTCTTTTCTTCAATCCATTTGGCCATATATTTAGTACTGGCCGTGGTCTGTTGCTGTAGCATTTTGCCCATAAAATTTCTATTCCGATGAGTTTCTAGGTTTTCTTGAACTTCCTTTATCTTTTTGACCAGCGCATTCTGCAACTGTCCTTTATTATACAATTGGTTGACAATTGTTGCCCCATTTATCCGAGCTTCCTCCCATTTTTCTTGGTTCTCATATAGTTCCACTGCCGCTTCAGCAAAAGACACCCAATCATTAACTACGGTTCCATTCCAAGGTAAATGGCCATACATGCCTTCTGCACCTATTGATGTGGTGACACTTGGTGTTCCATTTTTCATGGCATCTATTAATTTTCCTTTTATTCCTGCACCAAACCAGAGGGGAGCTAAGCAAACTCGAGCCTTTTGGATTTCTTCATTCAGATTTCCCACCCATCCCAATACATAAAATCCCCTTTTTGGATTGTGTAATTGTTGAATTTGTTCTGGCAAATAAGCTCCATAGATTTTCAAGTTCGCATTGGGCAATTTTTCCCGGATCAATGGCCAAATGGATTCCTTAAGGCATTTGATGGAATCAATATTGGGAGCGTGTTTCCCATTTCCATAGGAAATGAAATCTTTTCGTTCTTCAAAACTGGGCCAGGCGGCTGTCTCTTTTGAGGTCAGTTGATCTAACATAAAAGGTAGATAAACCAATAAATCTCCTGAAATTTCCAGTTCCTTTTGAAGGATTTCCATTTCATACGAAGAAATCATCAGGGTAAGATCAGATCTATAGATACTTGCGGCTTCACGTAAGGTCATGGGGTGGTTCTTCCAAGCAGAGAGGCTAAACCCCTCCCCTTTTTTATGACTTTCTTCCCTTGTCTTTCTCAATGAATGCAAATCCTCCGTATTTAAAATCCTTAATGCACTTGGAGCAAATTCAGCCACACGCCAACCAAATTGTTCTTCCATCATAAATCGGTCAAAAACAACAATATCAGGATTCAAATCTTGTACAAATGCATCAAAACTGGGGTGGTTCAGCTGTATGGTTGCATATTCAACGCCTATTGAGTTTAAATCGAAACTAAATTCTGATTTAGCCGCGGTAGTACCAAAGGTTATGTGATAGCCAAAGCTTTTAAAAGTATGTATAAGTTGTAACATACGATGCCCAGCTGCCGTAGTGCTTGGCTCTGGCCATACGTAACCGATTATTAAAAGAGTCTTGTCCATTGAAGAGATTCACATATAAATTTAAGAACCTATTCCGTAGAATAAATCTCAAAACACAAATACCAAGTTCCAACTAATCAAGTACTCCAAGAACCCGAAAAACTTTCCGACTACATTAGCGCCGCGAATTTTTTGGAAATGCTGGAACGCAACTTACGTTCATAATCCTCCTCTAACCACTCCTTGTAGTTTTTCGTATTGTTCATAATACAATACGAATATTGACGCACACGATACGCAATTTCTTCTTTGAGTTCCTTGGCCAGAATTCTTGCATCAAAAACATCCTCACTATTTTCCACACAGATCTGGGCGTGTTGTTCAATACTCATTTCTAAAACTTGTTTAGATTTTCCACCTTTGGCAAACACCTTTTTGTACTCCTCTTTAATATCAAAAGTGATGTTTTCCGACTTGCTGAATTTTGCTTTAAGCTCGTCTGACATGACATAAACAAATTCACGCTCAATATCTTCATCATTTTTGATGTTCTCAAGATAGAAATCTGGAAAATGGAATATCTCTTGCCAGTCTACAGGGGAATCCCAAGGCCCAAAGCGGGCCAGATTATTTCCAAGATCAATAACCGTGAACTCATCCTTGTTGGGAAGCACACGTGACCCCCTACCAATCATTTGGAAATATAGGGTAAGTGATCTTGTGGCCCTATTGAGTATTATGGATTGTACACTGGGTTCATCAAAACCCGTTGTAAGAATACTCACTGATGTAAGAATAGCATCTGGGGTATTGGCAAACCAATCCAATATTTCCTTACGTTCAGTGGCAGTATTTTTATTATCCAAATGGCGAACGGGGTATCCAGCCTTTTTAAAGGTTTCATAAACGTAAAGCGAAGTGTTTATCCCATTATTGAAGATAAGTGTCTTGGTGCCTTTAGCCGTTTCTTCATAAGCGGTCAGCAATTTACCCAACATGCTGTGATTGCCATAGAATTCATCTGAGGATTTCACGGTATAATCGCCGTGTATTCCCAATTTTAGGGTTCTCAAGCTCACATCATAGTTGTAGAGCTTGGCTTTTGCCAAAAATCGCTTTTCAATCAAAGATTTGATAGACTCACCAATAATCAAATTTTTATAATGATCTTTCATTGGGAGTTTAATATTGGAACTCAACGGTGTGGCCGTAACTCCAAGAATCGTGGATTCTTCAAAATATTTGAACAGTTTCCGGAAAGAATTGTAATGGGCTTCATCAATAATTACCAGACCAACATTCTTAAGGGTAACTTTTTCTTCCTGTAGCCTATTGTTCAAGGTTTCCACCATGGCAACGAAGCACATGTATTCATCTTGGTCGTGAAGCTCTTTTACCTCGCTATTGATAATTTTATTTGCTACTCCAAAGCCATGCAACATTTTGGAAGTCTGCCTACTCAATTCTATCCTGTGGGTAAGTACGATGACCTTTTTGCCCGTGTCCTGGATGAATTTTCGGGTTATTTCGGAAAAAACTACTGTCTTGCCACCACCTGTGGGCAACTGGTACAGGATATTGGTGCCAGGCGGCAACTCATTGATATGTTTGAAGATTTTTTTTAAATCTTCTAATTGGTAATCGTATAACGTTTTTTTACTTACTTCTCTTTCTACCTCCAATGGAAAAATGGATTAAATGTTCCAAACTAACAAACCTTACAAAATTAGGAGTTTTTTGTACTTCAGCTAGGGTTTGTTTCTGGATTTCTTTTAAGATACTATCAACAATTGTGCAAACTTGGTTTTTTTGGTAGTTGAAAAGGAATGCTCATAACATTTTGATAATAATAGCTATTGCCACTTGGAAAATAGGGTTTAATGATGTATAATGTAAGCTATATTCAAAATTGAAATCCAACATATCATATGAGGCAGCTCAAGATCATTAAGCAAGTTACCAATAGAGAATCCAAATCCTTAGACAAATATCTTCAGGATATTAGTAAGATTGATTTGATTACTGCCCAAGAGGAGGTGGAACTTGCCCAACGGATTAGAGCTGGTGATCAAGCTGCACTTGAGAAGCTTACCAATGCCAACTTAAGGTTTGTAGTATCCGTGGCCAAGCAATACCAGAATCAAGGATTAAAACTTCCAGATTTAATCAATGAAGGAAACGTGGGTCTTGTAAAAGCAGCCAAACGTTTTGATGAGACAAGAGGATTTAAATTTATCTCTTATGCTGTATGGTGGATCAGGCAATCTATTCTTCAAGCTCTGGCCGAACAATCCAGAGTTGTGCGTCTTCCACTAAATAAGATTGGATCTATCAATAAAATAAAAAAGACATTTTCCTATTTGGAACAGGCGCATGAACGCCCACCATCTGCCGAGGAGATAGCAAAGGAACTGGATATGACCGTTTCTGAAGTTAAACAGTCGCTCAAGAATACGGGAAGGCACGTTTCAATGGATGCACCATTAAAAGAAGGTGAAACATCCAGTTTATATGATGTTCTAAATTCTGCAGAGTCTCCCAAACCTGACAAGGATTTGATGCATCAGTCCTTATATACAGAGATAAACAGGGCCTTGGAGACTTTATCACCCCGTGAAGCGGATGTAGTTCGTTTGTATTACGGAATAGGAGACCAACAATCCATGACTTTAGAAGAGATTGGAAGCACTTTTGATTTAACTCGGGAACGTGTTAGACAAATTCGTGAAAAGGCTATTAGAAAGTTAAGACATACCTCAAAAAGTAAGATTCTAAAATCTTATTTGGGTTAGTACCGTATATAAAATAAAAAAGGGGATGTTCTAAAAGCATCCCCTTTTTCATAATATCCACTTTAAACTATTACGGACGACTCAATTGACTGATATTAAAATCAGTCAACATTTCATTTAAATCTTTAATAAAATTTAAGTAAGCTGTATTTTCTTGGTTTTGATTTTTCATGGAATCTTATTTTGGGGAGGTATTAACTATAGGTAATCCAATTCTGTAAGTTCGTTAATGCTCAAAATTTCGTTTAATTCTTGAAGGAACGCCAAGTATTCTTCTCCGTAGGTATCGTACAACATAGTATTAACTGGTTTAATATTTGGGTTGTAGTTATAACGTAAACCTATACGAAAGATTATATAAAGCCAATAAATTGTGGTGAAATTCTTTGTATTTGTTGTGAAATATATATTGAATGAGGAATGTAAGAAAAATCACCCAAATAATTTAAGCTCTATGGTAATACAAAGCATTAATCTGACTCGAAAATATCTAACGTAACGCCAAAATCGAGGTCTTTGTCAACTTTAGCAGGGCTAATGCTGAACTCATCATATAAAAAACAAAGGTTCATGGGAAGCAAAGGATTTTCTACCTCTTGAGGTTTCCCAAGCTTATATAGCAGTTTAGACTTTACTTGAGAAGCTTTTTCGCTAATCTTCGGGTCTGTATGATTCTCCAGTTCTTTAAGTAAAGAAATCTCTTTGGAATCGCCCAGTTCTAATATTTGCTCAAGCAGAAGAAGCTTGCAGTCTAGATCAGAAGCGTGTTCTAACAACTGATGAAAGATACTTTGATGGTATTCAGGAAGACTACTATCTTTCATATGTTATTGTTTTTTCTACATAGTTCTCAGTACATCAATTTCAAAATCCACCAATTCTTCAACCTTGGGATGTTCTACTAAGAATTGATCGTATAAAAAATTGAGATATTTAATGTCATTGTCTGTTTTACAGACTGTTATCATTTGTTCGGTTATTTCTAACAAACTTACAGTTTTCATCATTCTGAGACATGGTTGAATCTTTTGACAAGCAAAATCAACCCCCCTAAAGTTCTTTGTTTGTAAATGCACTTTCAAACTGCCGATGAATTCCAAAATATTTAACTTATAGAGCCTAATTAATTCTTCCAAAAGCTCCATTTGCCCCATGCATTCAGTTAACACGGGTTTCAAATTCACTTTTTGTGTTGAAAGAACAGATTCCATGTTTTTTTCAATTAACAAAGCATTGGAAACTATTTTCCCATTCTTTTCAGTAGTTTCAACCCTATCTTGAATTTGTTTGCTTGTAGATTTTAAGGTTTTGACTATTTCTTTTTGCTTTTTCGTCAATTCAGTTTTCTCTAATAAGTCTACTAGAGAAAGTAATTGATTCACATCTTGTGTTTCGTTTTTTATCAAATCGTTGGAAGGAGTCATGGAAGACCGAATACCCACATGATCATAGATTACTTCAAGCTGTTCTATTTCTGGGGCACCAAAAACTTTATCTTCCAACCCTGTTTTAAAGTCATCAAATGATTTTTTCAGCTTTCCCGCTTCCACAGTTCCCAATTCTTCATAAGAAAAACTGCTCAATCCAATTTCCAGTTTTTCCAAATACGTTAGTAGTTCCCTTGTTCCCAAACTATCAAGTGATTAATGGTTATCTCATTAAAAATCTAGAAATGATCATGATATCCCAACTTATTGTTCTATAACTGGAGCATTTTGTTGTCAAATTGCTTTATTTGTATGTGTAAAAAAAAATCATGAGATATTTCTACCTATTGTGCAGCATAACATTGATAATTTCTTGTGCTGAAAAAAAACAAAAAACAACGGAAACCTTGGAGGAAAAAGCAAAGCGAATACATAAGGAGGTAATTACCATTGATACGCATGATGACTTCAATGTGAAGAATTTTACGGATAGTATCAACTACTCCCAAAATCTTGATACTCAAGTGAATTTGCCAAAAATGATAGCTGGAGGTTTAGATGTTGCATGGTTGATTGTGTATACGGGGCAAGATTCACTAACTGTTGACGGCTATGCAAAGGCCTCTGAAAATGCAATTTCAAAATTTGAAGCCATTCATAGGCTTTGTAATACCTATGCTCCAGACCAGATAGAGTTGGCACTGACCTCTGAAGATGTTAGGCGCATAAGCGCAGCTGGTAAAAAAGTGGCCATGATAGGTGTTGAAAATGCGTATCCTATTGGCGAGGATCTTTCCAAATTTGAGGAGTACCAAAAAAGAGGTGCACGTTATATTTCTTTGAGTCATAATGGGCATAGTCAGTTTTGTGATTCCAATACAGGGGAAAAGGATAGTTTATGGCTACATAATGGTTTAAGTGACCTTGGTGAAAAAGCTGTTTATGAGATGAATAGACTCGGAATGATGATAGATATCTCCCATCCGTCAAAAGAATCCATGAAACAGATGGTTCAGCTATCAAAAGCACCTATTATTGCCTCTCATTCATCAGCACGTGCACTTTGTGACCACAGCCGTAATTTGGATGATGAGCAATTGTTGTTGTTAAAAGAAAATGGTGGTGTGGTACAAACGGTTGCTTTTAGTTCTTACCTAAATACAGAAAAGCATGAAGCTAGGGCAGCTTATATGAAAGAAATAAACCAAAAAGCAGCCGACTCTTTGGGATTAAACTGGTATGAACGCTCTCAATTTTCTTCTTTGTCCGAAGCACAACAAAAAGAACTGATGGAAAATTATCCTAAAGTGACCAAAATGGCAGATAACATTGCTGGCATGGATGAAAATGCCCCACAAGCGGTAGGTGTATCAGATTTAGTGGATCATATAGATTATATGGTTAAACTTATTGGAATAGACCATGTTGGTATCAGCTCTGATTTTGATGGTGGTGGTGGAATTGAAGGCTGGACGGACGCCTCTGAAACGTTTAATGTAACCCTGGAATTAGTAAAGAGGGGATACACACAAGAAGAAATTGCCAAGTTATGGGGTGAAAACCTTCTAAGAGTACTGGATAAGGTGCAAAAAACAGCCTTAACCATTAAATAAAATTACCGACCTTGAATTGAAGCTAAGGTTTCAATTCAAGGTCATACGATTACTGCTCAGGTACTAAGCGTATGAGCCTGCCAGGTTCTTGTACAATTACATATAGGTAACCATCTTTGCCCATATGTGCATCACGTACCCTACCTATACCTTCTAACAACTTTTCGTGCCCCACAACTGCATTGCCATTCATCTTTAAACGATGTAAGTATTCAAACTTTAATGAGCTTACAAATAAGTCATTCTTCCAATTTCCATAAAAATCCCCCGAGACAAAAGTCATTCCGCATGGTGCTATGGAAGGTCTCCAATAGTGAATAGGCTGTTCCATCCCATCCATTTCAGTAATGTCTGTAAATGTGGTTCCATCATAATTGATTCCATACGATATTACAGGCCACCCATAATTATTTCCTGCTTCTAGAATATTGATTTCATCACCGCCCTGGGGTCCATGCTCTCCCTCCCATATGGCTCCAGTTTCAGGATGTAAGCTTAAGCCCTGAGGGTTACGCGTTCCATAGGTGAAGACTGAACCAACTGCTCCCTGAGTATTGTTAAAAGGGTTGTCACTGGGAATTTTACCATCATCATGGATGCGATGTATCTTTCCAAGATGGTTGTCCAATTTCTGTGGATAGGAGTCCCTGTGCCCACGATCACCAACAGAAATATATAAGTAACCATTCCTGTCAAATAATAGTCTTGAGCCATAATGGTGACTGGTACTAAGGTATGGAAGTGCTGTAAATATCTTTTCCACCTGATCCAATGTATTTCCTGAAAGCTTGGCTCTTGCAACTGCGGTAGTCTGTTCGGAAGAATTGTTAGGGTTGGCGACGCTATAAGACAGGTAGATAAATGAATTGTTTTCGAAATCTGGATGTATGAGTACATCCAACAATCCGCCTTGGCCGGCAGAAACAACATTTGGTACGCCTGTAACTTCTACCAATTCTTTATTGTTTTTAACCAAAAATAATCTCCCGCCTCGCTCGGTGACCAAAATTTCGCCATTGGGCAATTGTTCAATGCCCCATGGAATGCCTGGTATCTTATCCGTAATAGTTTCCAATCGGAAGGTAAGGTCATCCGAGTTGGTAGACCCGGATAGGTCGGGATTCTCTTCCTCCAGTGACTTTTTTGTCTTTCCTTCTATTTCTGCAAGTATATAGTTTGTCAAATCCTTAACTTCTTGATCACTAAAGGTAGAATTGTAAGCTGGCATGCCATTGTTTACATACCCTTTTTGTATGGAATTCAACACCGCTTCTACAGAATTTCCATATGTCCATTCGCGTTCCACAAAAGATCCAAGGTTTTGCCCATGACAGCCGCCGCAATGGTTACGATAGTTAAGGGTCGCTTTTTCTTTATCCACAATTGCGGTTCCTGGATCTGTCTCTTCATTAGGTGGTGTCGTGTTTGTAGAATCTTTACCGCAACTAAACAGTATTAACAAAAGACCAAATAAAAAAGTTACTGTGGACATTCTCAAAACCCTATGAAAGTATTGAATATTAGGAGTGAATAGTTTTATCAAGACTTCTGAAAATGAATTTGGGGCGATTATGTTCATTATGTTCTTTTTAAGAATGGGGTAATTTCCTTTTCAGGGTTGACCTGTATTTATATGTATAACAAGACAAAACCCAAATACCCTAATTTTTTGCTTTGAAAATAAAAAGGCATACATCTTTGTCTTTTTAATCTCACTTAATTGAAAAACAAATTTTTAGTGATACTCAAACATCATTTCTACCTATATAGAAATAACGTTTTCTTTTAAAATAGCGTATTCGGTTTATCTTTTAATAGGTTTTTTGGAATAGAGAGATTGCACTCTAATTGCTTATTCAGCTTTTCAATAAAATATGCAGAAAGTAATGGAGATTCCAATTCTAGGTTTTGATGCACAAAAAAATGAATATTTTTTAAGCCCATTGCTTTCCAAGTAGATAGTCTCTTCACCCAGTCATCCAATCTAGGATAATCAGATTTATGGTTGGCACCAACGTATCTTACAAATGCTTCATTATTTGTTAACCTCATATGCATCAAATCCCTTCTTCCTGCAGTATCCACCAACACATTGGCAATATTATTTTCTTGCAACAAATGATAAAGTTCTTGGGCCACACCTTGCTCATTAAACCAATCCGTATGTCTAAATTCCATTGCAAGAGGAAACTCTTTAGGCCAATATTCCACAAAACGCACTACCCTATCCCAGTTCTTTGGGGCAAAGTTGTTGTGCATCTGCAAAAAAATGGTTCCCAGCTTCTCCTTCAAAAGCGAAGTGACTTCAAGATAGCGGTCCGCCACTTCATAAACTTTATCATTGAGTCTTCTTAGATGACTGACCTCATTGGTTATTTTTGGAAAGAACTTGAAGTTCTCTGGAGTTTTATCGTACCATTTTTGATATTGCTCCGCTGGAAAAATCCGATAAAAAGTAGCATTAAGCTCAATACAATTAAATTGTGAGGAATAATATACTAATTCGTCTTTTGTCCCTCGGGGATAAAAATTCTTGAGATCTTGACGATTCCATTTTGCGCAACCAACATAAACCTTAGTATCTTCATCAGTCTTTTTCTCGGATAATACAACTGTTGTATCTGGATGGTCCTGAGGAATTGTAAAATCTACCTGTTCTGGATAATCTGTCTTGCCAAATTTCATACGGGTATTTTACGTGGAATAGCTAAGATATAAAAACAACTCTTTCTAAAATAAACGAAATAACCAATGGGGTCTGCATTACTCAAAACTGCAGACAAGCTTAATGGACGGACATTTATTACATTTCATAACTAACTGAATTTTATACACGGATATGATTATAAAAATCTGTTCAGTTATTTCGAATTTAACTTTCTTGAAAAGAAATACATTTCTTACTTTTATATTAGAAAATTTATACAATGAAAAAACTAATTTTAATAGGGGCAATTTTTCTTCAAATCAGTTTGACCGCTCAACAAAAAATAGAACTTGATCCAACAGGAGCGGCCGGAGGAGATATTATGGGTTTAAAAGTAACAGAAACAGGAAACAATACTACTAGATTACATGTCTTCAAAAATTTTACAAATGACTCCAACGACATCAATCTACTAACCATTGACAAATATGGAAACACTGAATTAAGAGGTAGTTCCCAATTGAGGTGGAACCCGGTTGGTGCAGCTGGAGGAGACTTTTTTGGGATAAAGGTTACGGAATCTGGCAATAATACCACCAAATTTCACTTTTTCAGAAACTTTACAAATGATACACAAGATATAGACAAACTAGTTATTGATGCTTCTGGCAATGTTGGTGTAGGCACTTCAAATCCAGGGGCCACACTTCATATAATGGACCAAGGTAACACAGGAGTATATTCTTTAAAATTGAACAATAGAATGAGCTTTAGAGGTGATGGCGTTTTTGAATGGGGGGCATCGTCCGATTCAGGAATTTTAAGTTGGGACACCAATAGAGCAATTATAGGAGGTAAAACAGGTCAAGATTTGAGTATTCTTGCCAGTGGTGAGAGAATAAGAATAAAAGCCAATGGTAACGTGGGTATTGGAACTACTTCTCCAGATTCTAAATTAGCAGTTAATGGTAATATCCATGCCAAAGAAGTCAAGGTAGATTTAGCGGGTTGGCCAGATTATGTATTCGAAAAAGAATACCACCTCCCATCTTTGCAAGAAGTTGAAGCCCACATAGAAGAAAAAGGACATTTGAGGAACATCCCAAGTGCCAAGGAAGTGGAAGAAAATGGCATCAAACTTGGGGAAATGAACTCCAAACTGCTTGAAAAGATTGAAGAACTTATGCTTTATACCATCAAACAACAAAAGGAGATTGAAAATCTTAAAAAGGAAATTGTAGAATTAAAATCTACTACAAAAAAATAAAATACACTAAAGCTTTTATTGCAAGACCTAGTTGTGAGGAAGCTGTTCATAACATCGTTAAAAACTAATATAGCCTATAAAAATGTCCATTACATGATTGCGTAGTTTTAATAAAACTTGCAATTATGGACTCACGATCTAATCACCTCATGGGCATTCGTCCTAATATCAGACAAAGTCTTTTGCATGATGACATGAGTACTGAAGAGCGTTTTCAAAACCAGACTTTACGACCAATCATCAAATTTCAAAATACACTTTTAATTGAAGTCTATAAAAACTACATCCGCAAGCACAAAGGCGCATTTTATAATCTTTCTATGGAGAAACGCTTGGATCACATTGAAAAATCCATCCAAAAAGATATCAAATTCAGGAACTCTCTTAAAGGAATCGTTATAGGACAATTTACTTTGGAGGAGTACCAAACTTATATATTAAACTCCTCAGCACTTAATAAAAGAATGATGAACATGGTCATAGAGCGTTTAAAAGACCAAGTGCTGTTATTGGAAAGCGAAGTTCTAGTCTAAAATTGATTCACCATTAAGGTTGGTGGTCAAAATATCGCTCATTAAGTCAAAATAAGGTCTTATTGCTCTAAAAGATGTATCTACTTCTTTTATAAACGTAGTGGAAAGCACTTCTTTATCAGAAAAGTTTTTGACAAAAATGAACTGCTTCTTCTTAATCAGGTCAATATTTGGGTGCTCCTTATCAAAACCCTTAGGGGCAGTCTTCACACCATCGCCTTCTAGCTCTCCCCATATTTTCTTGAAGGATTTATCACTCAAAATCTCTCTTAAATCCGATGCATCCTGCTCAAATTCTTTTCTGATACGAAACAAATCTTCCTTATTGGGTTCCCAAAACCCAGTGGCCACAAAAGATTCTCCCGGTTTAATCCTAAGATAGTACCCTCCTCGTAAATGAGCCCCTAATCTTGAAAATGAGCCTGCAAAGTGTGTTTTATATGGAGTCTTATCTTTTGAAAAGCGAACGTCACGATAAATACGGAACATTTTCATTTTTTCAATTTCGTCATGTTCATTTAAAAGTTCCTGTACATTGGTATAAAAAGATTTAACGTTCGCTTCGTGCGCCTTAAATCTAGTTTTGTTTTCTTGAAACCATTCCTTGTTATTGTTCTTTGCCAGCTCTTTTAAAAAGTTAAAGGCTTCTTTTGTAATTATTGAATTATTCACAGGGCTATAGGGATGTGTTATTTTTAAGCTAAAGTTAGCCATTTTATAACTGAGTGATATTGATTTGGCTATTTTTAAACTTTATTTTCACCTATGGATAAAGAAAAAATTATTGAAGAACTGAACAAGCAAAAAAAACAACCCTATTTAGACTATAGGTTAAAAGCAGCGACTGAAGATTTCACCAATACTCTTTTCTATACTTTGTTTGATGTAAATACTCCCGTGGCGGAAAACTTGGACAAGCTGGAAAGAAAGTTTAGCGAACTCGTCAATCTGGCTTGTTGGGATTTGAACAAGCCGTGCACTAAAGTTTGGGACAACTATGTACAGTCTCTTCCCTTAATTTTGGAAAAATTGAATTTAGATGCTGAAGCCATTCTTAACTGTGATCCAGCTTCGTTGTCCATTCAGGAGGTTTATATGGCCTACCCTGGTTTTTATGCTATTGCCATATACAGACTTGCCCATGAGCTTTATGCTCAAGGTTTTCCATTGGTTCCAAGGTTGATGACAGAGTATGCACATAGACAAACCGGTGTAGATATCAATCCGGGTGCCCAGATAGGCAAATCTTTTTTCATTGATCACGCTACTGGAGTGGTTATTGGTGAAACAGCCGTAATCCATGATAACGTAAAAGTCTATCAAGGTGTTACTTTGGGAGCATTATATGTTGCCAAAAACCTTCAAAAAATTAAGAGACACCCCACTATTAAGTCCAATGTCACTATTTATGCCAATGCGACCATATTGGGAGGAGAAACAGTTATTGGGGAGAACTCGGTAATTGGGGGTAATGCTTGGCTAACAGCATCCGTACCTGCCAATTCAACTGTTTTTCACACACCTGAAATCAAAATAAAAACAGTTTCCAATGTCTAAAAACATTCTTGACCTGATTGGGAACACACCTTTGGTGGAAAGTAGAATTCTCAACACCAATCCCAATGTAAAATTGTTTTTTAAATTAGAAGGGCATAACCCTGGTGGAAGTGTAAAAGACAGACCGGCCCTGAACATGATCAAGAGTGGTTTGGATCGGGGAGAAATCACCAAAGCTACAAAGCTGATTGAGGCAACCAGCGGAAACACTGGAATTGCCCTGGCCATGATTGCAGGAATCTACGGATTGAACATCGAATTGGTTATGCCTGAAAATTCAACAAAAGAACGTGTCCAGACCATGAGAGCATATGGAGCCAAGGTAACATTGACTTCTTCTGATGTCGGTATAGAAGGAGCCCGTGATTATGCCGAAGCTAAAGTCGGCGATGAAGGATATTTAATGCTCAATCAATTTACCAATAATGATAATTGGATGGCTCATTACAAGTCCACAGGTCCCGAAATTTGGAAGGATACCGAAGAAGGAATCACTCATTTTGTGTCAAGCATGGGAACCACAGGTACTATTATGGGCACTTCTACTTTTTTAAAGGAACAAAATAAAAATATCCAAATAGTTGGTGTACAGCCTACAGATGATTCCAGAATTCCAGGGATTAGAAAATGGCCAGAGGAATACTTACCAAAAATATTTGATCCGAAGAAAGTGGATACTGTAATGGAAGTGAGTCAAAAAGAGGCTGAAGAAATGGCAGTATTATTGGCAAAGGAAGAGGGAATCTTTGCTGGGGTCAGTAGCGGAGGTGCTGCGGCAATGGCTTTACGGCTAGCCCAATCTTTGGAAAGTGGTACAATTGTCTCCATTGTTTGTGATCGGGGAGATCGGTATTTATCTTCAGATTTATTTGACTGATTTAATCCAATTCTTGTTTTATCCCTTCCCTGAAGACCTCAAATTCTATTAGGTTGTTATGATTTCCATTTTTTATGGTATACATTTTCTTATCAGAAATCGGTATGGCTTCAAATAGTTTTTTTCCGGATTCATACGGAACCACATCATCCGTTGTTCCATGAAAAATTCGGATTGGACCTTGAACTTTTTGTATGTAGTCAAAAGAAGGCATCTTATATTTCAACACATATCTGACAGGTAAAAATGGAAAACGGCCCTCCGCAACATCCAACAAACTATAAAAAGGGGTTTCCAAGATTAGCTTTTTAGGACTATTGTTTGATGCCAATTGGGTTGCAATACTAGCTCCCAATGAACGCCCATAAACCACAATTTCATTTTCTGGATATTCCTTCAACACATGGTCATAAAACATTTGGGCATCTTTATACAATGCTTTTTCACTTAATGCTCCTGTACTTTTTCCATACCCTCTATAATCCATAACAAGCACATCATAACCTAAATCAACAAAAGGCGACATAATCTGTCCCCATCTGGACAAATCACCTGCATTTCCATGAAAATACAGCACAAGCCCTTTAGGGTTTTCTTTTTTAAAATGAATTGCATTTAGTCTAGCTCCATCATCGGTTTCCAAGAACAGTTCCTCAAAATCATATGGAAAGGAATAATCAAAATCCTGAGGGAGTTTTGTGGGTAAAAAAATGAGTTTTTCTTGAAACATAGTAAGCATAAGGGTCAACAGCGATAATAGAACTAAAACAGAAACACCTATTCGCTTAAGCTTTTGCATTGGCACGTTTTGATGAATGTCTTACATTAATACTGGAACCTTCCAGATTGACCTTTCTTGGTTTTGTTGTAATAATTTCTGTGAGCATTTTATGATAAGATTCAAAAGTATTCAAGTTTTTATGCCCCCCTCCTATTACTGTATAGAGCTTTGTAAGTTCAGGCTTGATTTTGGAAAGCTTCACACTGGTTTTATAGGGAATCAATCGGTCATCTGTTCCATGTATAATATGAATGGGGCAGTTAACGTATTTTAACCATTTATAGGTTGGCATAGGGAACTTAATAAGCAAAGACAAAGGCATAAAGGGTATATATTTTTTTGCAACTTTACTAAGGCTATAATAAGGCGCATCCAATATCAACATTCTTGGATTGTTCATAGAAGCCAGTTTTGCAGCAAAACCGGACCCCATAGACCTGCCATAAAGTATGATATATTTTTCCGTTACTTTCTCCTTGATTTTATTATAAATGACTTGCATATCACGTTTCACTGCCTTTTGTGTTCTTCGGCCCGTACTTTTCCCAAAACCACGGTAATCGACCATAATAACATCATACCCATGACGCGTAAAGTCCACAGCGAACTTCCCCCAACCTTTTATGCTTTTTGAATTTCCCTTTAGGTAGAAAACAACACCCTTTGGGTTTTGTGCCTTAAAACGGAGTCCATTTATAATGGCCCCATCTCTGGTTTCTACATTATACTCCTCTATCTCTTGATTGTCATAAAAAAATTGGAAGTCTTTAGAAAGCTTTTCTGGTTTGAAAAGAAAATAATCTTGAAGAAAGTACAGAGAGACACTGATCAGAATATATGCCAGAAGTACAATTAACAAGATATAGTGCCAATTTTGCATTTAAAAGTGTTTGTTCCAAAATACAAAAAAATCTTGTTAGACTTCTTCATTCATTTATTAATCAGATAATTGATACTGAATCATTTTCAATTGATGTATAATTCATTCAAACAACCTACTAGAAACAATCTGTTATTGCCAATCAACTAATTTCATTCAATCATTGTAATTTATTTAACATAAATGTAAGATTTTACTTATAAATTTATGGTGTATAATAATTAAAACCTTATTCGCATGAGTTTATTGAAAGTATTAGAAGAAAACAAATTAACCCGTAGTCAACTAAGTGAAATTATGGGTGCCGGGAATTCCCTTCAGTATTGTATGCAATCTTATCCATACAATGGTTATGTTGGATGTGCTAACGCAGGGAATTCAACAGAAGGTTATATGTGCCTTTCTAGCTGCAACCCAGACCTTGTTTAATCAATTTATTCTTTATGGCTCATCTAGTATTAGATGGGCCATTTTTAATCATACAATATGAGAAGTTAATCAAACAGTAAAGCAATTTTGATAGCCATGAAGTTATTTCATTTTCGGATTGTCCTGTAATGCCAACTGTTTAACGATTTCTTTATTATAACACATTGGGAATTCAGTTCTTTGTCTTGTATTGAATCCCAAATCTCTAACAAACATGGACTTACTACTCAAGGTATTAAATTGGAAAAGAAACAGTATTGTTCTTTTTATCATATTATTTGCTTTGGTAATTCTAAATTTTTACGGAATTTATACCAATAGGTTTTATTTCTTTAAACCTGACAACTTTATTTTTCCTTTATTGAGTACTATTCATTTTTTGTACCTCTATGTGATTTGGTTCAAAATAACCGAAGGAGAATTACCTGATCCAAAAATGAGAAATTTGGAATATGCACTATATGTACTTATGATTGTATATGCATTTAAAATTTACGACACTGCTCTTATTTTAAACTCTTTTTCAGAATATCAAGAGCATATACTCCCATATACATTTAAGCCGATGGGAATCTTTACACTAGTTTTATATTGTTTGTTACCCTTGCTTACTTTGGTTTCTTTTTGGCACAGAAAACGACTCATAGGGGAATATAACTTTGAAAATTACAACGACAACCTGAATATTTGGCAATAGTCATTAAGCTATAATCCACTAATATAACTACCATACAGGTCTTTGAATTGGTAACCTTGGGTAAAACGATGCTTGCTCAATTTTTTGTGTGCAACCAGTCCCCATAACAACAACTCCTTCATAAAATAAGAATCCTCTTTTGAGATCGAAGGTTGATATTCTTTGAGCAGATGATTTAAAGGGATAACTGAATCCAATTTTGTTCGGTATTCCTTGTCCATATCTTCATCCAACAGTTCAAACCCTTCTCCGTCAAAAAACCAATGTACCAAATCATCGTATACGCTTTCAGCATCTTTCCGTTCCAGTTTGGCTATCTCAGGAAAATAATTGGGAAATAAAGATTTAATGGCGTCTTCCACAAGAATTTCAGCAACTGACCCAGCTCCCTCCTGCTCTCCTTCATAAACCAACTCTATTTTTCCTGTAATGGAAGGAATCACTCCCATGAAATCAGTTAATCGAACTGTAGTTTTCTTATCTCCCGACTTAATAATCCGCCGCTCGGCTGTACTCAACAGATTTTCAAATGCAGTAATGCTCAATCGTGCACTGACCCCACTTTTGGAATCCACATATTCGCTATTTCGTGCTTCAAAACTAATTTGTTCCAAAACATCCATGGCTATTTCTGGAACATGGACAACATCCAGCTGTCTTTTATCCAATTGTGCCTCTTGACGGGTTATTTTCTTCGCTATTTCTAAATTCTCCGGATAATGGGTAAGGATTTGAGAACCAATCCTATCCTTTAACGGGGTAACTATACTACCTCTATTGGTATAATCTTCAGGGTTTGCAGTAAATAGAAATTGAAGGTCCAAAGTAAGGCGAAGTTTGAATCCTCGAATCTGTATATCTCCTTCCTGCAGTATATTAAACAACGCTACTTGAATTCTTGCTTGAAGATCAGGTAATTCATTTATCACAAAAATACAGCGATTGGCCCGTGGTATCATTCCAAAATGAATTACTCTATCATCTGCATAGGAAAGTTTTAAGTTAGCCGCTTTTATTGGGTCAATATCACCTATTAAATCGGCAACGGTTACATCAGGTGTAGCCAGTTTTTCATAAAAACGCTCATCTCGATGTATCCATTCGATGGGAATGTCATCTCCCTCTTCTTTAATTAACTCTGTTGCGTATCTTGAAATGGGTTGAAAAGGGTCATCGTGAACCTCAGAACCTCCCACAATAGGAATCCATTCGTCCAAAAGCTGAACCATCAATCTTGCAAGACGCGTTTTGGCCTGACCTCTCAACCCCAAAAGATTAATGTTGTGCCTGGACAAAATAGCTCGCTCCAATTCCGGAATCACAGAATTTTCATAGCCCCATACCCCATGAAAAGTGTCTTCCCCGTTAGCTATTTTTTCCAAAAGATTCTCACGCAATTCATCTTTAATGCTCTTACTTTGATAACCAGCTGCTTTGAGTTGCCCTAGGGTCGTTATTTTGTTATGGTCCAATTTCATTATCGTGTAAATATGCTTACTTAATTCTTTTTCTTCTATTTTGTTCGTAATCTTCAAAAATCATTTCACCCAACCCCTTAAGGCCTGTATAAAATGCTTTTCCTTTGTTGGCTTGGGTAAATTCCCGTACAAACTGTATTAGGTACGGGTCTTCTGCTATCATAAATGTGGTTATGGGGATATGTAGCTTTCTGGCCTGTTGGGCCATGGCGTAGCATTTCTCCACAATATAATCGTCCAAACCAACACTGTTTTTATAATAGTCGCCATTGGGAAGTCTCAGACATGAAGGCTTCCCATCCGTAATCATAAAAATCTGTTTATTGGTGTTCCGTTTTCTTCTGAGCATATCCATGGCCAATTGAAGTCCCGCAACCGTATTGGTATGGTAAGGACCAACTTTTAAATAGGGCAAATCCTTTATGGGAATGGGCCATGCGTCATTTCCAAACACTAAAATATCCAAAGTATCCTTCGGATATCGGGTTGTAATCAATTCCGCCAAAGCCATGGCCACTTTCTTGGCAGGGGTAATCCTATCTTCGCCATAAAGAATCATGCTATGGCTGATATCAATCATCAGCACCGTACTCATTTGGGCCTTGTACTGGGTATCCTCTACCACTAAATCCTCCTCACTTAATGAAAAACTGTCCAAACCATGATTGATTTGGGCATTTTTAAGGCTTTCTGTCATAGAAATATGTTCCAAGGCATCTCCAAAGCGGTATTCCCTAAACTCTCCGGTATGCTCATCACCCCTTCCAGACTTTCCAGTTTTATGATTCCCAGAGCCACTTCGTTTCAGCTTGCCAAAGATTTGTTCCAAAGCCCTTTGCCGTAACATGCGTTCCAATTTGGCCGTAATAGATAAATTCCCATCTCCATCACCTTCCTTTCCTTCCGTTCTTTCACTATTTGCATCAAGTTCTTCACGGATGAAACCCTTAGCCTTTAAATCTTCGATAAAATCATCAATGGTATAATCATCATCGGTCAGCTCGTATTCCTTATCAAGTTCACGGAGCCAATCCAATGCTTCCTCCACATCTCCAGAGGTATGCGTAATCAATTCTTGAAAAATCTCAAAAAGTTTTTCAAACGGGGTTTGATGAGGAGCTTCGTAGGTAGTGAAACGAAATCCCTTTCTTACATTCATAGCCATTACATAAAGTTAAACTATTTCAATGTAAGGACTTCGGATTTAAAAAAAACTTAACGGTATTGTTTAAGGTTCTATTTGTGACGGGATTTGAGCATATTAATAATGTTTTCCAATTTATATCCCTTCGCTTGCAACAAAATAAGATAATGGAATAACAAGTCGGCACTTTCATTTAAGAACAATTCCTCATCGTCATCTTTTGCCTCTATAACGGTTTCCACGGCTTCCTCCCCTACTTTTTGTGCTATTTTATTGATGCCTTTTCGGAACAACGAAGCTACATAGCTATCAGGATTGTCAGTATCTTCCTTTCTAGAAGTGATGATTTTCTCCAGAGTGGAAAGAAAACCATAATCTTGAACATTTTCTTCGGCCCAACAGGTATCCGTTCCCTTATGACATGTGGGACCAACGGGATTTACAGTTATAAGCAAGGTATCATTATCACAATCATTTTTGATTTTGACCAGGTTTAAAAAATTACCGCTTTCCTCTCCTTTTGTCCATAGCCTTTTTTTACTCCTACTGTAAAATGTTACCTTTTTGGTTTCTTGTGTAGCATTCAATGCCTCTTGATTCATATAGCCCAGCATCAAGACATTTTTGGTTGCTGCATCTTGGATGATAGCTGGGATTAAACCGTCTCTATTTTTATTGAAATTTATTTCCATTTTTATAGTCGAACGGGAATACCGTCTTTTTTTAATTCTTGCTTTAAATCCTTTATTTCTATTTCCTTAAAGTGAAAAATACTGGCAGCAAGTGCTGCATCTGCTTTTCCTTCCGTAAAAGTATCCGTAAAATGTGAAACTTCTCCTGCTCCTCCAGAAGCAATAATGGGAATGTTCACAAGCTTGGACAATTTAGACAATGCTTTGTTGGCAAAACCGTTCTTGGTACCATCATGATCCATAGAGGTGAACAATATTTCTCCTGCACCCCGCTCTTCAACTTCTTTAGCCCATTCAAACAAGTCCATTTCCGTAGGGACTTTACCCCCAACTAAGTGAACCTTCCAGTTTCCATCAATCTGTTTTGCATCTATGGCGACCACAATGCACTGTGAACCAAACTTGGCAACAAGCTCGTTGATCAGCTCTGGTCTTTTTACTGCTGAAGAATTAATGGAAACTTTATCCGCTCCATTTTGAAGCAAAATATCCACATCCTCAACGGAAGAAATCCCGCCTCCAACAGTAAAAGGTATATTGACCTTTTCCGCAACATGATACACTAAATCTGCTAAGGTTTTTCTTCGCTCCTCCGTTGCTGAAATATCCAAGAAAACCAACTCATCCGCCCCTTCTTTGGCATAGATTTCTGCTAATTCCACAGGGTCACCAGCATCTCTAAGATCAACAAAGTTGATACCTTTTACGGTGCGCCCGTTTTTAATGTCTAGACAGGGTATGATTCGTTTTGTCAACATCTAATTTTCGTTTTTTGTATTGAGGTTTATTCCATCATAAAAACCCAAATCAGCATTCTTCAATAGTTTTGTCCACAGTGCTATTTGCCCAGTATGGTAAGAAAAATGCTCCACAACATGAACAATATTTCCAATTCCTGAAAACTCAAATCCTTGAACCGACCTTTTCTCTAATAGTTCTTCTCTATTTGCTTCAGTAAAACTTTTTTTTGCCATTTGAACAGTTTCTGCAAGCTTTTGAAAAAGTTCTTCCTTTGAATATCCAGAAAGTGTGGCAAATTCTGCATCGCGGTTTCTATCATCCTCTAACCCTTTTAATGAGGCTATTCCATATTGGGTAATGTTACCACATAAATGCAAAATTAGATTCCCTATACTATTTGTCGATTCATTCGGTTCTTGCCAAATCACTTTTTCTGGAAGTTTGTCCAAACAAATTTTAATCATCCGAAGACTCTCATCCATCCGATAACATGCATTTGAAATAAACTCTTGCTGTAACTGTGTCTCGCTATCCATTCTCCAAAATATAGTGCTCCAGTTGTTTTAAGCTGATTCTATTCTCGTATATAGCTTTACCGATGATAGTCCCTTCGCAACCAATCTCGGCAAGTTTAGGTAGTTCGTCAAAGACTGAGATACCTCCGCTAGCTATCAAACTAACACCAATTACTTCTTTATCCTCAACACCACTGCCTGTTATTACGGTTTCTGTCTTTTTGGTTTTGGACAGAATCTTTTTGTAAAGCTCAAACGAAGGGCCTTCCAGCATACCATCCTTGCTAATATCAGTACAGATAATGTAGTTTATTCCTTTTTTTTGATAGGATTGAATAAATGGTATCAACTCTTGATCTGATTCTTCTTGCCAACCTGAAACAGCAATTTTTTCATCCATGGCATCCGCTCCCAAAATGATTTTTCCAGATCCGTATTTTTCCAACCATCCCAAGAAAGTGGGTTTATCTTTTACGGCGATGCTACCACCAGTAATTTGACTTGCCCCGCTTTCAAATGCGATGTGTAAATCTTCATCTGTTTTTAATCCGCCACCAAAATCGATTTTTAAGCTGGTATGGCCCGCAATACTTTCCAACACTTTATGGTTAACGATGTGTTTTGATTTGGCTCCATCCAAATCTACCAGATGCAAATATTGGATACCGTGGTCTTCAAATTGCTTGGCAACTTCCAATGGATTCTCATTGTATACCTTTTTGGTATCATAATCCCCTTTGGAGAGTCGCACACATTTCCCTTCAATAATATCTATGGCCGGAATTATTCTCATTTGTTCAATTGTATTTTGCATTGTCTTTTGCCATCCACATTGGTGAATTATTTATCCTACTAAAACCAAAGGATTCGTATAACCCATGTGCATCTTTTGTTTTTAGTGCAATGGTGTGCACTTCTTTTATTTCAGGATGGTTCATAATATGCTCCGTCAACATTTTGCCCAGCCCTTTTCCTCTGTGCGACTCAAAAATTATAAGATCCATTATGTATGCAAAAACCACTTTGTCCGTGAGTACCCGTGCAAACCCCATCATCCCATCAGTTCTTGAATATATTCCAAAGCACATAGAGTTTTCTACGGTCTTTATGGTCATTTCTATATCCCTATAGTTACCCCAATAGGAATCTTTTATGGTTTTATGAATCCTTGCGATATCCAGCTCTTTTTTGTCTGAAGAAATGCGAATGTCCATCTAAATTTCAGTTAAAAAGTTTTTCAATATTTCATTGCCAATTTCACTGCTTTTTTCTGGGTGAAATTGAGTTCCATAAAAATTATCCTTTCGCAAGGCCGCACTATATGGAAGTGCATATTCAGCAGTTGCTATAGTTTCGTTGCTCAACGGGGCATAATAACTATGTACCAAATAAATATGTGCACTTTCAGGGATGTCTGCGAACAGATTGGTTTTTAATCCTTCAATCTGGTTCCATCCTATTTGAGGTACTTTGACCGAATCTGGAAAGCGCACTACATCTAGATCAAAAATCCCAAGCCCTTTAGTATTTCCTTCTTCTGAAGAATTGCACATGAGTTGCATTCCCAAGCAAATACCCAAGACAGGTTGTTTAAGTTCAGGGATCAACATATCCAATTCACTTTCCCGTAATTTTTTCATGGCAGAACTGGCCTCTCCCACACCTGGAAAAATAACTTTATCGGCATTACGGATTTCCTCCACATCATTGCTTAAAACTGCTTCATAACCCAAGCGCTTTATGGCAAACTTGATGCTTTGGATATTACCAGCGCCATAGTTGACAATTACAATCTTCATTTATAGCATTCCTTTGGTTGATGGTAGTACCATCTTTTCAACATCTTGTTTTACGGCCATTTTAATGGACTTTGCAAATGCCTTGAAAATGGCTTCAATTTTATGGTGCTCATTGGTGCCCTCTGCTTTTACATTTAAATTGGCCTTGGCTCCATCAGAGAATGATTTAAAGAAGTGCAAAAACATCTCCGTGGGCATATCCCCAACTTTTTCACGCTTGAAATCTGCATCCCAAACCAACCAATTCCGACCTCCAAAATCGATGGCCACCTGTGCCAAGCAATCATCCATGGGCAAACAGAAACCATACCGTTCTATGCCTAATTTATTGCCAAGCGCGTTAGCAAAAACCTCCCCTAAAGCAATTGCAGTATCTTCAATGGTATGATGTTCATCTACTTCCAAATCTCCCTCAACTTTTATGCTTAAATCCATTTGACCGTGTCTGGCCAATTGATCCAACATATGGTCAAAGAATGCTAAACCAGTATCAATATTGCTTTTCCCAGTACCGTCTAGGTTTAATTTGATGTTGATATCCGTTTCATTGGTTTTTCTAGAAATTTCCGAAACTCTGTTTTCCAACTTTAGAAACTCATATATCTTTTCCCAATCATTGCTTTCCAACTCCACATAATCATCCAGTTCTTCACGTTTCACCGTAATTTCCCCAGTTCCCAAATGGGTGTCATCATTAATAAAAATCCCTTTTGCGCCAAGGTTTTTGGCTAATTCCACATCTGTTAAGCGATCTCCTATGACAAAAGAATTCTCCAAATCATAGGAATCAGAAAAATATTCAGTTAACATTCCAGTGCCCGGTTTTCGGGTTTCCGCATTGTCCTTTGGAAATGTCCTGTCTATAAAAACCTTATCAAAGACAACTCCTTCGTTTTCAAAAGATTTTAAAATAAAATCATGAACTGGCCAAAAAGTATTTTCAGGAAAAATATCTGTTCCCAATCCATCTTGATTGGTTATCATAACCAGTTCATAATCCAATTCTTTTGCAATTTTCCCTAAGAAAGTAAATGCTTTCGGATAGAAAATCATTTTTTCAAAAGCATCTATCTGTTCATCGGCAGTTTCTTTGATGATAGTGCCATCTCTATCTATAAAAAGTACTTTTTTGCCCATTACCCTATCTCTTTTAAAATGGCCATTAATTTTTTATTTTCTTCTAATGTCCCCACGGTGAATCTCAATGTATTCTCACATAAGGGTTGATTGCTTCTGTTCCGAACGACCACATTCGCTTCCAGAAGCTCTTGATACCTTTGATCAGCATTATCCACTTTGACCAACAAGAAATTGGCATCACTTGGATATATGGTTTCCACAAAACTTAATCCTTTTAAGGCTTCGACAAGTAAATCCCTTTCCTTTAAAATTCTTTCGACTTCTGCTTTAACCTGTTTGGAAGCCACCACTCTATCCAATGCCCTATCCTGAGTCAGTTGGTTTACATTATATGGCGGTTTTATCTTATTTAAAATTGATATAATCTCTTTTGAGGCGTAACAAACTCCCAATCGAATTCCAGCCATGCCATAAGCTTTGGAAAGCGTTTGGGTGACAATTAAATTGGGGTAATTCTCCAAACAAGAAACCCAACTTTCATTTGCTGAGAAATCAATATAAGCCTCATCAATAATCACAAGCCCATTAAAGTTTTCCAATAATAGTTTGATACGTTCTTGTGAAAAGGCATTGCCAGTTGGATTGTTTGGTGAGCAAACAAAAGTGGCCTTGGATTTTTCATCTGCAGTATTCAGGATTACAGATACATCTGGTTCAAAATCCGTTGTCAGTAAAACTTCTCTATTTTCAATAGCATTGATATCTGACAGTACTTTATACATTCCATAAGTGGGAGGCAAAGTAATTACGTTGTCCTGATTTGGCTCACAAAAAGCCCTGAAAATCAAATCCAACACTTCGTCACTTCCATTGCCCAATAAAATGTTCTCCTCAGAAACCTTTAGTTGTTTTGCCAACAAAGTTTTGAGACTTCTCTGCTGTGGATCGGGATATCGGTTGACCCCATTTTCAAAAGGGTTTTCGTTGGCGTCCAAAAAAATCATTTCGGAACCATCGGAAACATACTCATCCCTGGCCGAAGAATATGGTTTTAAATCCTTCACAGTTTCTCGAACCAGTTTATTTAAATCAAAATTTTCCATCCTTATAATAGATAATGACTGCTCCTTCGACAAGTTCAGGATGACAGTTGTAGCCGGGGTTTAATTTTCCTTAATACTATTCAATCTAAGTGTCATTGCGTTTTTGTGGGCCTGCAAGCCTTCGGCTTCTGCCATGAGTTCAACCGCACTCCCAATTCCTTTAATACCTTCTTTGGTTATTTTTTGAAAGGTCATACTTTTCATAAAACTATCCAGATTCACACCACTGTATTGTTTTGCATACCCATTTGTAGGCAAAGTGTGGTTGGTTCCCGATGCATAATCTCCTGCACTTTCGGGGGTATAATTCCCAATAAATACAGAACCAGCATTCTGGATGTTGTTGATGTAAAAACTTTCATTTTCAACACAAACAATAAAATGCTCTGGGCCATATTCATTAATCAAATCAATAGCCGTTGCATCATTCTCTATCAAAATCAACTTACTATTTGCTATGGCTTTTTCAGCAATTTCTTCACGCGGCAACTTTTTTAGTTGGTTTTCGATTTCTTGGGTTACTTTGTTCAATAAGTTTTCGGAGATTGAAATCAAAACAACTTGACTATCTGCACCATGTTCTGCTTGACTCAACAAATCAGAAGCTACAAAAGAGGGCTTTGCCGTATCATCGGCAACCACCAATAATTCACTTGGACCTGCAGGCATATCAATGGCAACTCCATACTTTGTCGCCAACTGCTTTGCAACGGTTACATATTGATTTCCAGGACCAAATATTTTATACACTTTGGGAATGGTTTCCGTGCCAAATGTCATTCCTGCAATGGCCTGAATACCCCCTACTTTAAAAACTTTAGTAATTCCGCAAAGGTTGGCTGTAAACAAAATAGCTGGGTTCACCTCTCCGTTTTCGTCAGGTGGCGTACAAAGTACAATTTCCTCACAACCTGCAATCTTGGCTGGCACGGCAAGCATCAAAATTGTTGAAAACAGCGGCGCCGTACCGCCCGGAATGTACAAACCTACTTTTTGTATGGGTCTTTTTTCCTGCCAACAGCTTACTCCGGGCATGGTGTCCAGTTGAATCTTTTCAGTTTTCTGTACGGAATGGAATCGTGAAATATTTCTCTTTGCCAAAGAAATAGCATCTTTTAGATCTTCCGAAATTCGGGTAGAGGCGCTTTCCAATTCTTCTGCTGATACCAAAAAAGAATCCAGTTTGACCTTGTCAAATTTTTCGGTATAATCCCTAACAACCACATCTCCACAATCTTTTACTTCTGAAAAAATTGAAGTAACAGTTTCTTCAATGTCGGCAACCGTTTGGGTAGGTCGTTTTAAGATTTCCTCCCAATTTTTCCGTTTTGGATATCTTATTATTGTCATGCCTTTTCAGAATTTTTTTTGATAGTGGTAACCTACCACTTTGTAACCTTGGCTTTCCCAAAATTTTTGACCAGCCTCGTTCTTTGAATAACAATTAAGCTCTGAACCTTCACAGTCAATAGACTTGGCATAGTCAAAAATCCACTCTACAAGCTGTTTACCTAAATTTTTTCCTTGGTATTCAGGTAAAATAAATACATTGTCTGGTTCAACGTGCTTACCTATATAATACTTGGTCAAAATCCATAAGCCGGAAATTCCTATAAGCTTTGTATCATCATATATACCAATACATTGATATCCATTGGAAAACATGTCATTAAGCCTCTCATTGAGCGTCTGAACCGAAATCGAACTATCAAGTTTACTCAAAAAAGGAATTATTGTTTGTTTATCCTTTTGATCTATAAAGTCTATTTTAAACATATTACAGTACCATTTTCTCAATAGGACATACCAGAATGCCCTCAGCTCCAGCTTGTTTCAATTCGTCAATGACCTCCCAAAAAGTATCACGATTGATTACCGTGTGCACAGAACTCCATCCTTCTTCAGCCAATGGTAAAACCGTAGGACTTCTCATCCCAGGTAAAATTGAAATGATTTCATCCAATTTATTATTGGGAGCATTCAGCAATACATATTTATTTTGACGCGCTTGAAGTACAGATTTTATCCGAAATCGAAGTTTTTCCAGAATTTCTATACGTTCTTCTGAGATTTGAGGGGAAATTGCAAGTACGGCTTCGCTTTTTAGAATTACTTCGACCTCTTTTAAATTGTTTTTAAAAAGTGTACTACCGCTGGAAACAATATCACAAATACCATCTGCCAAACCAATGTTGGGTGCTATTTCTACCGAACCATTAATAATGTGCAAATCCGCCGACACCCCTTTAGATTCTAGATACCCTTTTACCGTATTTGGGTAAGAAGTAGCGATACGTTTTCCTTCAAGGTCTTTAACAGAGTTATACTTCATTCCTTTAGGCACTGCCAAACATACACGACATTTGGAGAAATTAAGTTTTTCCTTGGTATCAATATCAGAACCTTTTTCAACCAAAACATTTTCTCCAATAATGGCAATATCCACTACTCCATCTCTTAGATATTGAGGAATATCGCCATTCCTGAGGTAAAAGACTTCCAAAGGAAAGTTGCGTGCTGTCGCCTTTAACTGATCTTTTCCATTATCAATTGAAATTCCACAGTCTTTTAAAATTTTGAGAGAATCCTCATTTAAGCGTCCACTTTTTTGAACCGCTATTCTAATTCTAGTCATTTCTGTTACATTTTGTTTGGAAACCAAACTGGTCTAAAAACAAAACCCGTTTGATTTCTCAAACGGGTTAGAATATATTTAAAAACAACAATACATTTCTATCTCGCTTGAGGGCAAGTATAAAAATGGTGATGATGTGTGTTTTTATTTCTCATTTCGATTTCAAAAGTAGAATATATTTTTTTATCAAAAAAGCCTTATTTAGTTATTTCCCAAAATTAAAGGCAATCCAGAATCACCACTACCAACAACCACTACTTTTGAGTTGGGTGATTTTGAAAGCTCTAAGGTAGCATCTATCCCTTTATCTTGAAGTATCTTATCGGTTAATGAAGCACTTAATATTCGGTTTGCATCTGCCTTACCTTGAGCTTCTATAGTAACTTTCTCAGCTTCCTTTTTTGCCGTGACCAATCGGAATTCATACTCCAATGATTCTTGCTCTTGTTTTAGTTTACGTTCTATTGCCTCCTTAATGGTAGGTGGCAATTTTACATCTTCAACCAAAACTCTTTTAACGTTAAGAAACTGACCTTCCAATTCATTACGAACTTCATCAAGAATTTCTTGCTCAATAACATCTCGCTTGCTCGAATACAACTGTTCAGGGGTATAACGTCCCACTACACTTCGTGCAGCTGCGTTAATTGCTGGGTTTAACAGTTCAAGGATATATTCCTCTCCTTTTGTTTTTATCAAAAAACCGAGGTTTTTGTACTCGGGCTCAAACCAGATTGTTCCATTTACTTTTACTTCAAGTCCATTAACCGAAAGTACGTTCATCTCATCCGAAATGGATTGTTGACGTACTTTATGAATCAACATGTCGTTCCATGGTGCCACAATATGCCATCCTTCTCCGTAGGTAATATCCGTTACAACTCCACCTCCAGCAGGTCTAAATAATACGCCTCCCTCACCGGGTCCTATTCGTACGATTGATTTTGAAAGTAAAATAATTAAAACAATCGCAATAAAAACCGCAGGCAAAGCAATTCTAGGTAATCTATCCATTTTATCTATTTTATATTAATCCGTTATATTTTCTGATAAACCATTCTAATGAAAGGGCCAATACTATTAGGCCAAGCAAGACTTTAAAATCGATTAAAGATACGACATTTTGCTTGCTCTTTTGGATTGGAGTGTATTGTTCTGATTTGGATAAATCACTTATTAACAAGTCGATATCCTCCGGAAAATAAACTTTTCCATTAGTATTTATTGCCAATCTTTGAAGTTTATTGTAATTGGCAGAAATCATTTGCTTTTCTGGATTAAAATCGAGAATCTTAAAAGACCCAGACCGCTTCAAATTTTCCCCTTCAACGGTTACTGTAAAAACATAATCGCCCGCTTCCAAATCACTTAGGTCCACTTCAAAGAAAGAGCGTTTTAGCAACATGGGAGATTCTCTGGAAAAATCATTGGCAGAATCTTTGACAGTTATCTTGATATTAGCATCCGAGTCAAAACTATAGCTTTCATCAAAGTATGATGCTCGAATCCTTGCCACACTCGTATTAGCAAAAATCAAAGGAAAATCCAATTCCAATCTACTTCTTTGATCATTACTGCTCAGGTACACCATCAATTTCCCAATAAAATCATCAAAGTTTTCAAAATTTTGATCGTTACGATAGCTTTGTACTCGCCATTTCCAAATATTCTCCCCAAACAATATGGCTTCCTTCTGTTTGCCCTCAACAAAAATTGAGAAAAGAGGGTTATCCAATTCTATTCCCTTTATTTTCTGATATAAGATAGTCTCCCCATTTTTTTTGAGTTCAATGCTTCCAAAATTATTCTCTAAAGGAGGAAAATCTTTCACTTCAAAATTTCCCAACCCAAAAACACCAAAAGCACTATTTAGAACAGGTAATATTTCTTCATTTTGGTTGTAGTTTTCTTTGAAGAAGTTCTCCTGGGCCTGATTTAGAAAACCCCAATTTGTTTTGGTGCCACAAATGGTGAAACTATTAGATTTTGATTTAGCAATAAAATCATAAACCGATTTAAACTTGTGATTGGGTTGATATAAAATAAAGAGGTCAACAGTTGCTAATCTATCTTCTGCAACTGTTGGTTTTAATATGGACACAGAGCGCTGTTCATTCGTCTCAATGGATTTCTTTAAAGCTCCAATGTCAGGATGAGACATGTCTGATATAATAGCAACATTTGTCTTTTCATCAATTACCTCTACTGCCGTTTGCTTACTATTGTTGAACTTGTTTTTTTCGTTATCCAGGGGTTCCATCTCGATTTTAATTGATTTCACCCCAATGGACTTGGCTTCTATAAGTTTGGTAACAGTCTTGCTATTCTCATTCGCTCCAAAAGTCAAACGTTCCCGATGTACCAATTCGCCATTTACAGCAATGGTAAGGGTTTTTGAAATGCTCTTAGTTCCATTGTAAAAAACGGTCGCCTCCACGGGAAACTTGTTTTTTAAGAAAGCATAGGTATTGCTGTTTACCAGTCCAATTGAAATATCCTCATATGTTGTGGTATCACCTACAATTACAGGGTAAACAGATAAATCACCACTTAAACTTGTAAAGGCATAATCTCTACCAAGGGTTTGGTTGCCATCTGTAAATAGAACTATTGCATTGGTGTTATTTGCAAAGATTTCATCCGTTGTAGAAAGGGCTTTCTCTATGTCCGTGTTCTTCCATTCAAAATTCAAGGAGTCAACTTGCTGAAGCTTTGTTCCAAAAGCGTATTGTTGAATCTCAAAACGATTATTCAACTTTTCATCTGCTACAACCTTGTTTACTTTATCAGTAATTGTATTTTTATCTGTGGCCTCAAGTATGGATTCGCTATCATCAACCAATAGGATAAGATTGGCTTTTTCTAGAAAGTAATCTTGTTTTGTAAACTTGGGGTTGACCAACAATAACAACGCACTAAAAAGTGCAATAAACCGCAAGCCTGCCAAGATTACCTTTAGCTGCCCTTTTTTGCTGTTTTTATAAAAGTATTGGTAAACTACGACGGTAAGCGCAACGATTGCCGCAAGAATAATAAGAAGTACCGTCTTTATCTCCATCCATTTTAGGTTAGCATACCGCCATCTACATTCAATACCTGTCCGGTAACATACCCAGATAAATCCGAAGCTAAATATAGACATGCATTGGCTACATCTTCAGGACTACCTCCTCTTTTTAATGGAATGGCATCTCTCCAGCCCTGTACAGTTTTCTCATCCAATTTATCTGTCATCTCAGTTTCAATAAACCCTGGAGCTATTGCATTGCAACGAATGTTTCTTGATCCCAATTCCAAAGCAACAGATTTAGTAAAACCAATCATTCCTGCTTTGGAAGCAGCGTAATTGGTCTGACCAGCGTTTCCTTTCACCCCTACTACACTACTCATGTTAACAATAGATCCTTTGCGTTGTTTCAACATGGTACGTTGAACGGCTTTGGTCATATTGAAAACGGATTTTAGATTGATTTCAATTACCTTATCAAAATCTTCTTCCCCCATGCGCATCAATAAATTATCTTTGGTTATACCCGCATTGTTGATCAATACGTCAATCCCTTCAAAATCTTCTAGAACTTTTTCAACCAAAGTTGCCGATTCTTCAAAACTTGCCGCATTACTTTTATAAGCTTTTGCTTTTACGCCCATGGCAGTTAGTTCTTTTTCCAACTCCAATGCAGGAGCTTCGCTGGAACTATATGTAAATGCAACGTTGGCACCGTGTTGTCCAAATACTTGGGCTATACCTTTTCCTATTCCTCTACTTGCTCCAGTAATGATTACGTTTTTGCCTTCTAAAAGTTTCATGATGTTTTAGATTTATTCGATTGGTTGTTAACCAAATATAGTTTTTGTTTTACGCATTGAAGAAAAAAAATCCCGTATTACACGGGATTTACAATAGTTTTAACGGTTGATTACCCAACTACTTCTTTTACTTTTACTCCTATTTCAGCGGGAGAATCCACTACATGGATTCCACATTCACTCATAATTCGTTTTTTGGCTTGTGCAGTATCATCACTTCCTCCAACAATAGCTCCTGCATGTCCCATTGTTCTTCCTGCCGGAGCAGTTTCTCCTGCAATAAAACCAACAATCGGTTTTTTACTACCACTTTCTTGATACCATTTGGCGGCATCCGCTTCCAACTGACCACCAATTTCACCAATCATGACCACACATTCGGTCTCTGGATCATTGATCAATAGTTCTACCGCTTCTTTAGTGGTTGTTCCAATAATGGGGTCTCCACCAATTCCAATAGCGGTTGTAATTCCCAAACCTTGACGTACTACCTGGTCAGCAGCTTCATAGGTCAATGTTCCAGATTTAGAAACAATTCCAACGTTGCCCTTCTTGAAAACAAAACCTGGCATAATACCCACTTTTGCTTCTTCTGGGGTAATGACTCCTGGGCAGTTTGGACCTACAAGTGTACAATCCAAATCCTTTATATAGTCATTTGCCTTTACCATATCAGCTACAGGAATACCTTCCGTAATAGTAATAATAACCTTAATTCCAGCACTGGCGGCCTCCATAATGGCATCTGCGGCAAATGCAGGCGGAACAAAAATAATTGTGGTATCGGCACCAACTTCTTTGACTGCATCTTCAACGGTATTGAAAACAGGTTTTCCTAAATGCTCCTGCCCTCCTTTACCTGGAGTAACTCCCCCAACAACATTGGTTCCATATTCAATCATTTGACCGGCATGGAAAGTTCCTTCACTTCCAGTGAAACCCTGAACAATTATCCTTGAATCTTTATTTACTAAAACACTCATATTTTTTGTTTGTTAAGCTGGACAAAAGTATGGTTTTAGCCATACAATGTAAAGTAATTTTTATGCTATTTCCCTTTAGATTTATTGAGCAATGATGGTATATTTCTAATCATGGCCAACTCTTTCATTTTTGTTCTAGCCTCATCAGCAGGACTACCAAAGTAAGTCTTACCTCCTTCTAAACTTTTTGAAACTCCAGATTGTGCCAAAACGATAGCCTTTTCTCCTATGGTTATTGCACTGGCAATTCCAACTTGTCCCCAAAGAATTACCTCGTCTTCAATGATAACACAACCTGCAATTCCTGTATGGGAAGCAATTTGACATTTTCTTCCAATAATGGTGTCATGCCCTACTTGAATCAAATTATCCAACTTAGCCCATTCTTTTATTATGGTATCTCCGGTTACTCCTCTATCAATGGTGCAGGATGCCCCAATATCCACATTGTCCTCAATAACCACACGACCGCTGGAAAGGAGTCTTTCAAAACCTTCCTGTCTTTTCTTATAATAAAAAGCATCCGACCCCAAAACACTGCCACTATGGATTATAACATTGTTTCCAATAATACAATTATCATTAATAGAAACATTGGCGTGAATTAAACAATTCTCACCAATCTTTACGTTGTTCCCAATAAAAACATTAGGTTGAATAACCGTATTTTTTCCAATTTGCGCTGATTCTGCAATAGCAGAGTTTGCGCTGGTAAAGGGAGCAAAATACTGGGTGAGTTTATTAAAATCTGTAAATGGTTCATCAGAAATCAAAAGAGCTTTCCCCTTTGGGCATTCAACTTTTTTGTTGATAAGAACCACAGACGCTTTGCAATTCAGAGCTTTTTCATAGTACTTTGGATGGTCAACAAAAACAATATCCCCTTTCTCAACCACATGAATTTCATTCATGCCCAAAACAGGAAAATTTGCATCCCCAATAAATTCGGATCCTATAATTTCTGAAATCTCCTTTAAGGAATAGGATTTAGGGAATTTCATTCCTGACTATTCTTTAACTCTTTCTTGATATGTTCCTTTCTCGGTTTCCACTTTGATTTTATCTCCTTCATTGATAAAAAGCGGGACATTGATTCTTGCCCCTGTTTCAACAGTGGCTGGCTTAGTGGCATTTGTAGCTGTATTTCCTTTTACCCCAGGTTCAGTATGTGTTACTTCTAAGATAACACTGGCCGGCATATCTACGGAAAGGGGCATACTGTCCTCTGTATTGAAAAGAATTGTGACCACTTCACCTTCTTTCAATAAATCCGGAGAGTCCAAAGAACTTTTTTGCAATGAAATCTGATTGTAATCATCAGTATTCATAAAATGAAAAGTATCCCCATCTGCATACAAATATTGATAAGAACGTGTCTCTACCCGTACATCATCTATTTTATGACCAGCAGAAAATGTGTTGTCTATAACCTTTCCTGTAGTTACGCTTTTAAGTTTTGTTCTCACAAATGCAGGTCCCTTTCCAGGTTTTACATGTAAAAACTCTATTATTTTAAAGATATCGTGATTGTATTTGATGCACAATCCTTTTCGTATATCTGATGTGTTTGCCATAGTTTTTAGTTTGAACTGAAATAACCTTTCATAATTCCGCGTTGCGAATCCCTAATAAATTGAAGAATTTCGTCACGTTCCGGAGTTGCTTCCATTTCCGCTTCTATTATGGAAGCTGCCTGAGAGTTATTATAGTTTTTTTGATATAGTATTCGATAAATATTCTGAACCTCCCTGATTTTATCCGCGGTAAAACCTCTTCTCCTTAATCCTACTGAATTGATTCCAACATAGGAAAGAGGTTCTCTTGCTGCTTTTACATATGGAGGGACATCTTTTCTTACCAAAGAACCTCCTGTAACAAAAGCATGGTTACCTATGGAAACAAATTGATGCACTGCTACCATACCTGCCAAAACTACATTCTCACCAATAGTAACATGACCTGCTAAAGTAGAATTATTACTAAAAATACATCCATCTCCTATAAAACAATCATGAGCGACATGGCAATAGGCCATAATTAAACAGTTATTCCCAATTACCGTTTTCATACGATCTGCAGTACCCTTGTTAATGGTTGCGCATTCTCTTATTGTGGTATTATTACCAATATGGACAGTTGTTTCTTCTCCTTGATATTTTAAATCCTGTGGCATTGCGGAAATTACAGCTCCTGGAAAAATATTGCAATTCTTTCCTATACGGGCCCCTTCCATAATGGTTACGTTAGAACCAATCCATGTACCTTCGCCTATTGTTACATTATTATGTATAGTGGTAAAAGGTTCAATTACTACATTTTTGGCGATTTTGGCACCTGGGTGCACATATGCTAATGGCTGATTCATTTAAGATTCCGTGTTTTTAGTTTTTACAATCTGTGCCATAAGTTCCGCTTCAGAAACCAATTTTCCATTGGCATAGGCATAGGCCTGCATATGACAAATTCCACGTCTTATAGGTGAAATTAAATCGCACTTAAAAATTAAGGTGTCCCCTGGAACCACCTGTCGTTTAAACTTTACATTATCTATTTTCATGAAGAAGGTCAGATAATTTTCTGGGTCTGGCACGGTACTCAAAACTAAAATGCCCCCGGTTTGGGCCATTGCCTCAACTTGCAAAACTCCAGGCATTACGGGTGCACCAGGAAAATGACCCACAAAAAAAGGCTCATTCATAGTGACGTTCTTTACACCCACAACGTGAGTGTCAGAAAGTTCCAATATTTTATCTACCAATAAGAAAGGTGATCTATGTGGCAGCATTTTCATAATCTGCGTAACATCCATAATGGGTGTTTGGTGCAAATCATAACTTGGAACTTTATTCCTCTTTTCTATCTTGATGATTTTGGAAAGTTTCTTTGCAAACTGAGTATTTACGTAATGACCTGGCTTATTGGCGATTACCTTGCCCCTGATTCTAGTTCCTGCAAGAGCTAAATCCCCTACTACATCAAGTAGTTTGTGTCTAGCGGCCTCATTTGGGTAATGTAATGTCAGGTTATCCAAAATACCATTAGGTTTAACCGACAATTTTTCTTTGTCAAAGGCTTTTTCCAATTTCTTCATAGTGGATTCGGATATTTCCTTATCCACATAAACAATAGCATTGTTTAAATCTCCGCCTTTAATCAGCCCATGCTCCAATAACATTTCCAGTTCGTGCAAAAAGCTAAAAGTACGAGCATCCGCAATTTCCGCTTTAAAATCAGAGATTTTTTCCAAAGTAGCATTTTGTGTTCCCAGAACTTTGGTTCCAAAATCTACCATAGTGGTAATCTGATAGTGGTCAGAAGGAATCACAGTAATCTCGCTTCCGGTTGCTTCATCTTTATAAGATATTACATCCTTTACTACGTATTCCTCACGGTCTTGTTCTTGCTCCACAATGCCCGCTTCTTCCAAAGCTTCAACAAAAAACTTGGAGGAACCATCCATAATGGGAGGTTCTGACGAATTCAGTTCTATAAGAACATTATCAATATCCAAACCAACCAAAGCGGCCAGAACATGTTCTGAAGTTTGAATTTTGACTCCGTTTTTCTCCAAATTTGTGCCTCGCTGTGTATTTATCACATAATTGGCATCGGCTTCAATAATGGGCTCACCTTCTAGGTCTACCCTTTTGAATGCAAATCCATGGTTTTCTTTCGCAGGCACAAAAGTCATTATGACATTTCCACCAGTATGTAACCCTACTCCTTCTAGTGTTACTCTATCCTTAATTGTGCGTTGTTTAGTGCTAGTCTTGCTCACCCTCAACTTTTTTTTCTATGTTGGTGATTGTATTTACCAGTTTTGGTAAATTTTTAAAATGTACGTAAGATTTATTGTAGTCACCATAGTTTAAGGCTGGTGACCCTTGAAGAACTTCATCGTCCTTAACATTTCTTCCTATTCCTGATTGTGCTTGTATCCTAACCCTATCTCCAATTGTTATATGGCCAACAATACCTACTTGCCCTCCAATTAGACAATGTTTGCCAATTTTGGTAGAACCGGCAATTCCCGTTTGGGCAGCAATGGCAGTATGCTCACCAATCTCAACATTATGAGCTATTTGAATTTGGTTATCAAGTTTTACACCTTTTCTAAGTATAGTTGACCCCAAAGTAGCTCGATCTATGGTAGTACCAGCTCCAACATCTACATTTTCCTCCATAATCACATTTCCCGTTTGTGGGACCTTGCTGTATTCCCCATTGGAATTTGGGGTAAAACCAAAACCATCCGCCCCAATAATTGCACCGCTATGAATTACACAGCTATCACCAATTATAGATTCTGAATAGATTTTAGCTCCAGCAAAAATGAGAACATTGTCTCCAACTGTGACATTGTCTCCAATGTACACATTGGGATACACTTTTACATCCTTCCCAATTTTCACATTATTGCCCAAGTATGAAAATGCTCCAAGATAAAACCCTTCGCCATATTCGGCACTTTCAGAAACAAATGATGGATTTTCAATACCCACTTTGTTGTTCTTTACTTGATTGTAATATTCCAATAGTTTGGAAAAAGATTTATAAGCATCATCTACCTTTATAAGGGTTGTGGACAAATCCTGCTCAGGAGTGAAGTCCTTGTTTACTATGGTGATGGATGCCTTGGTGGAATATATGTATGAGGTGTATTTTGGATTGGCCAAAAAGGTAAGAGAACCCTTTTCGCCCTCTTCAATTTTAGATAATTTATGCACAGCTATCTGAGGATTTCCCTCAACTTCTCCCTCTAAAATTCCGGCAATTTGGGTGGCTGTAAATTTCATTGCTGCAAAAGTAACAAAATTTGTTAAACAGGTTCTTTTGGATAGCAGCTATAATATTTGGTAACAGTTTTGGACAATGCTTTCAAGCTAAGTTGGTCCGATTCTTTAAGAACATCAGTAACCTTACCATTTTTTTTAAGAATGTTTATAGCTTGGTATTCTTCATTGTAAGCTTTGTTGAAAATTTCACCTTGAAAAACAAAATATGAAGCTTCCTTCAGGGAAATATTATGTTGTTGCATAAAATTGCTTCGTTTTTCTTCGAATTTTTGAAGAGCAATAGGCTTGTTCTTAATTTTCACATTTAACAACTCTCTATTCAACAACATCTTGCATATCTTGGAAAGCACAAAATCTTCATGAAACTGCCAGGATTTAAGAGCCCCTAATACATCAATGTCGTCCAATTGGGCAAATCTCTCAAGAATTTCAGTATTAAAAGTTAGGAGTGAACTTTGCTCAAGAAAATACAGCAACGCAGTGCTTCCTGACAGCTTAATCCTTGAAAGTATGAGTTCTCTAGCCCTAGCCATGGCACGAATAAGAAGCTGTTCGGCAGCCAGGCCTGTTTTGTGCAGATAAACTTGCCAATACATGAATCTTCGAGCCATTAAAAATTTTTCAACGGCATAAATACCTTTCTCTTCTACCACCAAATGCCCATCAACAACATTGAGCATTGAAATGAGTCTTTCAGAATTGATGTTTCCTTCGGTGACACCAGAATAGAAACTGTCCCTCTTTAAATAATCCAGTCGATCCATATCCAGTTGACTAGACACTAATTGATTCATAAAAGGTTTGGGGTATTCTCCTTTAAAGATGGAAATGGCTGTATTCAACTGTCCATTGAATTCTTTATTTAAATGAGCCATGAAATCCAAGGAAAGCTGCTCATGGTTCAAATCAGAAATTATAAACCCTTCAAGCGCATGAGAAAAAGGTCCGTGCCCAATGTCATGCAACAAAATGGCACAAAGCAGCCCTGTTTCCTCTTCTTGCGTGATTTCCACATTTTTCCATCTTAATATTTGAATGGCCTTCGTCATTAAGTGCATTGCCCCCAATGCATGGTGGAATCGTGTATGGTGTGCTCCTGGGTAAACCAAAAAAGACATGCCCATTTGCGAGATTCTTCTCAACCTCTGAAAATAAGGATGAGCTATCAGACTAAAAATAAGTTCATTTGGAGTTCCAATAAAACCGTAAATTGGATCGTTAAAAACTTTAAGCTTATTGGTTTGCGCCAAGGAAGTTTGTTTTAATTACACAAAGATAACTACTATATGAACAAGATCACAATTCTATGGGTCGATGATGAAATCGATCTCTTAAAACCGCACATCCTTTTCTTAGAAAAGAAAAATTATGAAGTAGTTACAAGCCAAAGTGGACAAGATGCTTTAGAAGAGATTAAGAATACTTTTTTCGATATTGTTTTTTTAGATGAAAATATGCCGGGTATTTCAGGTTTGGAAACCCTGAACGAAATAAAGAAACACGATGCCTCCATTCCCGTTGTCATGATAACCAAGAGCGAGGAGGAATACATTATGGATGAGGCTATAGGGTCAAAGATAGCCGACTATTTAATCAAACCTGTAAATCCAAACCAGATTTTATTGTCCTTAAAAAAGAGTTTGGATAACTCCCGTTTGGTTTCTGAAAAGACAACTTCCAATTACCAGCAAGAATTTCGAAAAATTGCCATGGACCTATCTATGGTAAATAGTTGTGAAGAATGGGAGGAACTTTATAAAAAACTCATTTATTGGGAACTGCAGTTGGAAGAAATTGAAGATTCTGGAATGTTTGAAATTTTGGAATCGCAAAAGGTTGAAGCCAATTCCCAGTTCAGCAAGTTTGTGGACAAAAACTATAACCAGTGGTTTCAGGATGATGATGGTCCCATTATGTCGCATACCCTATTTCGAAATAAGATTCAACCTGAATTAAAGGGAAACAAAACTTTACTCGTTGTTATTGACAATTTAAGGTATGATCAATGGTTGGCCTTTGAAGAAACTTTGGCTGTTCATTATAAGAAGAAACAAGAATCTTCATATTACAGTATCCTTCCTACTGCCACACAATATGCAAGGAATGCAATTTTTTCTGGATTAACACCCTTGGATATGGAAAGACAACACCCAGATTGGTGGAAAAATGACACTGAAGAAGGCGGCAAGAATTTGTTTGAAGCCGAATTTCTTGGAGCCCAATTAAAAAGATTGGGATTGGACTTAAAATGGGAATACCATAAAATCAGTAACCTAAGGCAAGGGAAACAATTGGCTCAAAACTTTAGATCACAAAAAGAAAATGACCTTACGGTCTTGGTCTACAATTTTGTGGATATGCTTTCGCACTCCAAAACTGAAATGGAAGTTATAAAGGAATTGGCCTCCAATGACAAGGCATATAGATCTCTTACACTTAGTTGGTTTAAGAATTCTCCCCTACTAGAGATTATTCAGCAAGCACAAGATCTAGGAATGAAACTAATTTTGACCACAGACCATGGAACAATTAACGTAAAACAACCTTCTAAAGTTATAGGAGATAGGGAAACCAGTCTCAACCTTAGATATAAAACAGGCAGAAGCCTTACCTATGAAAATAAAGATGTTTTGGCTACAAAAAATCCTCAAAGCATCCATTTACCAAATATTAATTTGAGCAGCTGCTTTATTTTTGCGAAGAACGATTTGTTTTTTGCTTACCCCAATAATTATAATCACTATGTGGGTTACTATAGAAACACATATCAGCATGGAGGGGTGTCACTTGAAGAAATGATTGTTCCTTTTGTAGTTTTGGATGCAAAATAAATATGGTAGGGAATGGAATTTCATCTTAATGAGCTCAATAAAGCAGTCTCAAAAATCCTAGAATTTGCCAATAGGGAGAAAACCATTTGTTTTTATGGACAAATGGGTGCAGGCAAAACCACATTGATAAAAGAATTGGTGAATGCATTAGGGGCAACCGACCATGGTAGCAGTCCAACTTTTGGTCTTGTTAATGAATATCATGATAAAAATGGGAATTTGCTTGCCTATCATTTTGATTTTTATAGAATAGAAAATGAAGAACAGGCCATGGATATTGGTTTAGAGGATTACCTTAGTTCAAATGTATGGTTGTTTATAGAATGGCCCGAGAAAATTAAATCTTTATTGCCAAATAATGCTGTCTCCGTTTACTTACACTTTATCGATGAAAACACTCGTTCAATCGAGTTTAGTACTGAATGAAATTAATTACATATATCTTTTTAGAAGTTTCGATTAACGGCAAATCGCTCGACAAAATGCAATCCTTTTAGGATGAAATGCAATTTTTATCGACGAAATGCATTGTAGGTAAGTAATTTTTCCTACATTTGTTATTGAAATGAATTCATTTATTAACCAAAAACTCTTTTACGATGAACACTAAAAGACTATTTTTTGGAGTATTGGCTGTTGCTTTCTTGGCAATGACTGCGGTTTCTACCAATGTTGTTGACGTTGACAAGGATCAGACAACAAGTGTTAAGAAAAAGAATATAGTTAGACCTACTAACTAAGCAAGTTCTTTTTCCTAAAACAAAAAACCCTTTCTTCGGCAAGGGTTTTTTTTTACAATAATTTCAGGTATTTGTAGTTATCCTAATGTAATGAAGGAAAGAAAACCAATTAGGACCAAGCTGATAATTGAGGGATTGATAGCGCTAACAATTGCAATTACACCTGTACTTTTCTATTCCCATAAATATATTGCTGAAGGAAAACAAGAGATTGATATTCTGTTTTTTACCTTAACAGCTAATGGATTTGCTGACGCCGGTACGGCGTTATGGTTCTACTTAGTGAAAATAATTCCATTGACTCTACTGGTCATATGGTTTGTAACATGCAAACAATGGTGGTATCATGCCATATTGATTCCTATCTCCATGTACAGTTTTCAACTCTACAGTGTATTATCTTCAGATTCAGAGGCAGAAGCAATTGATGAAAATGAGATTTTCTACATTATAGCCGTAACTATGGTTGTGGTTCCTATAGTATACTTTATCAGAGTTAAATTAGTGGACAAACATGTTCATGGTATTGATCTGGATGCAATGGATACTGAACTCCAAATATTAAAGGAAAAGGAAGAGTTGCGCAAAGAGCGTGAGAAACTTGAACAACGCCAGAAGACCCTTGCAAAAAAAATGTAAATTTGTCCCATACCTCAGAGGTAATCAACAGATGTACATTGCATGAACCAGCCATCTTCTCCTTTTAGCAAACAACAACTTTTACCACAAGAAGAAACTTTAGAGATTCTAAAGCAAAAGGGAGAACTTTTTATTGGCCTTCCCAAAGAAAATCAATATCAAGAAAAACGTATCTGCCTTACTCCAGATGCCGTGAATGCTATTACGGCCCATGGACACAGGGTTTTAATTGAAGCTGGAGCTGGGGAAGGGGCCAATTTTTCAGATGCTGATTACAGCAATGCTGGTGGAGAGATTACACGTGATACAAAGAAAGTATTTTCATGCCCATTGATTCTTAAAGTAGAACCTCCTACGCTATCCGAAATTGATTTGCTAAATCCGCAGACCACTATCATTTCAGCCCTCCAAATAAAAACACAAAGCAAGGAGTATTTTGAGGCCATGGCCAAAAAACGCCTCACTGCAATTGCCTTTGAATATATTAGGGATGAAGATGGAAAATACCCAGCCGTACGTTCCCTTAGTGAAATTGCAGGGATTTCTTCGATACTTATAGCTTCAGAATTTATGGCCACTACCAATAAAGGGAACGGACTAATGTTCGGCAATATTAGTGGGGTTCCTCCCGTAGAGGTTGTTATTATAGGGGCTGGAACAGTAGGGGAATTTGCCGCACGTTCTGCGTTAGGCCTTGGTGCCAACATTAAGGTGTTTGATAATTCTATTACCAAGCTGAGAAATATTCAGACCAATCTTAACCAAACCATTTATACCTCTACCATTCAACCCAAAAATTTATTGAAAGCGTTAAAAAGATGTGATGTTGCCATTGGTGCAACCCGAGGTAAGGATCGCTCTCCTATTGTTGTTTCCAGTACAATGGTAGAGAATATGAAAAAGGGAGCCGTTATTATTGATGTAAGCATTGATATGGGGGGCTGTTTTGAAACGTCGGAAGTTACCAGTCATGACAAACCCACTATAGAAAAATACGATGTAATTCATTATGGTGTGCCCAATATTCCGTCTCGATATCCAAGAACTTCATCTATTTCTATTAGCAATATTTTCACCCCCTACCTTTTAAAATTGGGTGAGGATGGTGGACTTGAAAATTCTTTACGTTTTGATAAGGGACTCCGGAATGGATTATATATGTACCATGGAATCCTAACAAATAAATCTGTTGGGGACTGGTTTGGGCTCAATTATAGTGATATTAACTTTCTTATTTTCTAATTACGAATGGCATTTTTAAGACGATTGGGATGGTATCTTGTTGGACTATCCATAGGAATTGTATTTCTTGTTTTTTTTCTGAAAAAGAAATCTGGTGAAAACGGTATTGAGTTCTGCTATTTTCCAAACTGCAGGGTTTTGAAAGATATGCGCTCAAAACCAATATTGTTTTCTGATGATTTTAAATCTGAAAAAGACACCATGTTAGTGAAATCATTTTTGACCGAAGGAGATATTGATTTTGGAAAGAGTGATACCGAATCCAAACCATGCAAAACATATCTGATTAACCACGAAACCAAAAACAAAGAATTGATTTTAAAGGCTCAAAACTGCACCGATAAAATAATAATACTGTCGGTGGAAGAAAACTAAAGGTCAAGTTTCCTTCTTTTCTTCTCTTTTTGCAGCAATGAAAGTTCTCGTGTGGTCTGTCCTGCAACCGAGGTGTTTTCTTCTGCACGACGAATCAAATATGGCATCACATCTTTTACAGGTCCGTAAGGCACATATTTTGCAGCATTATACCCTTGACCTGTTAAATTAAAAGTAATGTGGTCACTCATTCCATAAAGCTGACCAAACCAAACATTGTTATCCGAAGAAGTGAGTTTATTCTTTTCCATTAACTCAACCAATTTCAAACAACTTTCTTCATTGTGGGTTCCTGCGAATATGGAAATCCTTTCCAAGTTTTCCATCATATAGGCAATTGCCGCATCAAAATTTTCATCTGTGGCCTTTTTAGACACACATATTGGACTTTTGTACCCCTGCTCTTTTGCTCTTTCATTTTCTTTTTCCATGTAAGCGCCCCGCACTACTTTGAGTCCAATTTTAAAGTTTTCCAAAGCAGCAATCTCATTCAAGTTTTTCAAATAATCCATACGGTCCCAACGGTACATTTGTAACGTATTGAAAACAACAGGTTTATTTTTATTGTATTTGCGCATCATTTGGAGCACAACATCATCTGCCGCATCTTGCATCCAACTTTCTTCAGCGTCAATGAGCAGGGCCACATCAAGATCATGTGCTTTTTTGCAAACTTTATCATATCGGGAAACTACTCTCTCCCATTCGTCAGATTCCGTTTCATTTAAAGATTTTCCAGCTGTTATTTTTTCATAAAGCCCAAAACGTCCAAATCCTGTGGGCTTGAATACTGCAAATGGTATTGCATCCTTTTCTTTGACAAAATCCAATACCTCCAAAGTCTTTTGCAAAGCAAAATCAAATTGATCTTCAACTTCTTTGCCTTCCACAGAATAATCTAAAATGGAGCAAACCTTTTTCTCATACATCTTATCAATGATCGGCATACAATCTTCCTCATTAACTCCACCGCAAAAATGATCAAAAACCGTAGCCCTGATCAAGCCTTCAATAGGGAGGTGCGCCTTAATTGCAAAATTGGTGACAGCGGTACCTATTTTAACCAGAGGTTCGTTGGCAATCAATTTAAATAAAAAGTATGCTCTTTCTAATTCCGAGTCAGTTTTAAGCTGAAATGCAATTGCTGTATTATCAAAATCCGGGTTCATTATTGTGAATCTATTAAAGAATCAAATATAGTAGGTAATCTAGAACAATTTCTATTAAAATAGTCTTTATTTTGCAGTGTAAATTAAGACAATGGAGTCTATTAAATCACAATCTTACGAAGTACATTTAGAAGATCTGGCCGAAGCTGCTCTAAAACAACATATTGCAAAAAACAATTATTCCAAAGTGTTTGTTTTAGTAGATGAGAACACGAAGAAATGTTGTTTGCCATCGTTTAAGGAAAAGTTAGGCTATTCCATTGACAAGGTATTTGAAATTAAATCGGGGGAAGAGCATAAAAACATTAATACTTGTTCCCAACTATGGCAATTGCTGTCTGACCATGATGGCGACCGCAAGAGTCTTCTAATAAATCTTGGAGGGGGGGTCCTTACTGATTTAGGTGGTTTTGTAGCTTCCACTTTTAAAAGAGGTATTGATTTTATAAATGTCCCCACTACCCTTTTATCAATGGTTGATGCATCTATTGGAGGTAAGACAGGCGTGGATTTGGGAGCACTGAAAAATCAAATTGGGGTAATAAACCAACCTCAGATGGTACTCATATTTCCTGAATATTTAAAAACTTTGGAAGACAGACAAGTAAAAAGTGGTTTTGCCGAAATGCTGAAACACGGACTTATCCAAGATGCTGATTATTGGAAATCATTAAAAGATTCAAATGATTACGCCAATGCGGATTATATTAAAAAATCCATAGCGATTAAAAATGATGTTGTAGTTCAAGATCCAACTGAACAAGGTCTCAGAAAAATATTGAATTTTGGGCACACACTTGGCCATGCTATTGAATCTTACTGCTTAGAACATGAGGAAAGACCCACTTTACTGCATGGTGAAGCTATAGCTATAGGCATGATTTTGGAGGGTTATCTTTCTCATCAACTAAAAGGTCTGTCTAAATTATCTTTAGAGGAAATAAAAAATACATTCTTAAAGTATTTTGCTCCCGTAGATTTTAACCCAGAGGATATTGATGCTATTTTGGAACTTTTAAAGTACGATAAAAAGAACTCCCATGGGAATGTGAATTTTGTGTTGTTGCAAAATATTGGCAAGGCCATTGCCGATGTAAAAGTCCCAGAGAATCTTTTTCAAGAAGCGTTTGCATACTACAAAGAATAACTAGTACGCATACTAAATTTTACAGTTTACAACTCTTTCCGTTTATCAGGTTCAAAAATGTATAGCTTAGGATAGGAAACCAAAAACCTATTCATCATGAAAAGAATATTAATCGATTACAAAAAACTGGACCACAAAGTTGCTGCAATTTTGATAGACTCCTATCCTTATGGTTATGGAGACGAGGATATCATTACGCTAAAAAAACCAAACGGAGAAATTATTGAAGCCGTAGAGGTCAAAACAAATGATGCCATCTACTTGGTAAAAATCAGCAAGAGTCTTTCTAGGTTTATTTCTAATTTTGAAGAAAACATTGAAAAAGAACTAGAAAAAAGTAAAGCTGATCAACCTATAGTCAGCAACGAAGGAGAACAAACCATCAATCCGGAATTAGAATCAGATATAGACACCGAAACTGATCACTTATACTAGACAATTACTTAATCAAGTCTCTTACAAATAGCGCTCACGAACAATCTTTAGGTGATGGGCCTGATGTCCACAAATGATGAATCCCATTGCCCTTGTGCTCATGTCAGAACCGCTGGCATTACCAACCCGTTTTAGAGCTTCGTCATTAAATGACCTAAATAGGCTAAGGGTTGATTCCCTGACCGTATTGTATTCGTCAATAATTGTTTTCTTGGTTCTTGACCCCGCATTACTCTCCGGCACGTAAATATCCTGGTCAAAACCAGCCAAAGCTAACTTGTCATTTCTACCAAAGCGTAGAGCCCTGTACTGAAATACCCGTTCAGCATCAATAACATGTAAAATAAGTTCTGCCAAAGTCCATTTACCTTCGGCATACGCATACGATAATTTATCTTTCGAGATATTCTCAAGGAAAGAGATAAACTCATCTTTCCCATTTCCCAATTCAGTAATTAAGTCATTTTCCCCAACCGACAGAATGTAGTTGTGGTAAAAAGGAGCGTACTCCGATGCGGAAAGATCAGAAACAAGCATACTTAATTTGGAGAATATATTAAAGCTCGTTGAAAATTGTGTGCATCAAACGTTTTTTATCATTGATGCTTTCCTCCAAAGATATCATAGTCTCCGTCCTACTGATACCATCAATATCATCAATTTTAAAGATAATATTCTTGGCATGGGTAGTGTCCTTAGCCCTAATTTTACAGAAAATATTAAACTTACCTGTTGTGATATGAGCAACCGTAACGTATGGAATTTGATTTAATCGTTCCAAAACAAACTTGGTCTGATGTGTTTTTTCCAAAAAGATACCTACATAAGCGATGAAGGAATATCCTAATTTAACATAGTCCAGTGTTAACGAAGAACCTTTAATGATACCAGATTCTTCCATCTTTTTAACCCTAACATGAACAGTACCCGCAGAAATCAACAATTTTTTGGCAATATCCGTAAAAGGCGTACGGGTATTATCAATTAACATGTCTAATATCTGGTGATCGATTTCGTCTAATTTTACTTTGCTCATTGTGCTAATATTTTCAACAAAATTAGTTAATTAAGAAATTATACGTAATAAAAAAGCATTTTTTTTAAATAAAATGTAACAATTTGATGAAATTGTCTTTTTATGCTTCAATATTTTTTATAAGTTGAAGTATGTTTGCCTGGGAAGATAGAAGCTTTAAGTCTTTTTGTTGTAAACAATCATAGGTTTTATGACCATAATATCCTTTTAACAAACCAATGTCGGCAACTTCCGGCTCAAATGAAATAGAGTCATCCTTTAAAACCTCTTTAAAACGTATACCAATGCAAGTTTCTTCGTTAAGCTCTGTATTTACTATCTGTGAATTCCTAACTAGGATATCATAAAAAAGCTTCTGGTTTTCAGGAATTTTAAAATAATCTTCAGTTTTAAAATCTTCAACTTGATTTTGTGCAACAACTCCAAGGCTTTCAATAAGCGCATAAAAAACCAACTCCCTTGTTCTTTCCCTATTATAATCATCTGGAAAATGTCCAGCCTCAAAAAGTATGGTAGGAACACCGGCCATTTGGAAGGAGTCACCAACACAGTTGTCATTAAAGCCATCGTCATACCTCCCCACTTGACCCGGAATTAGAGTTTGTAGTTTTTTGTTCATTGCAACAATCAACTTCATCGCCTTTTCCCTGACGGGTGTAAGCTTGCGACTTTCATCACTTGCTGGAGATAAAAAGGCGACTGTTGCTGGTTTGTTGGTATTTCCTGCACTAAAAAGTGTGCGCTGATCGTGAAGATTAAAACAGAAGTTAGGTTTGAAATCCGCAAAAAGCTTTCTTAAAATTTTACTTTCTGGCTGAGTCAATTGTTTGGCATCCCTATTCAAATCAATTTCACTTGCATTTACCCTGGTGTAATTTTTTGCTCCATCTGGATTTAGAATCGGAACAATTAAAAGTGAGCAGTTTTCCAGAATCTCAGTTGCAAATGAATTATCCGAGTTTAAAAAATTGATCAAATCCAAAACAGCTTTTGTAGTCGTGGATTCATTTCCATGCATTTGGGACCACATTAAAATACGATTCTCTCCACTTCCAACGCTAATAGAGAAAATTGTTTCACCATTAACTGAATACCCAACATCTTTAACGCAAGAATTTGGAAGCCGTGTCAGCCAAACGGTTTTAAGAGTTTCACAGGTAACATATCTACCAAAAACAGATTCCTCCTTTACCGCCAAATAATCAATCATTATAATCCCACTAGAGTTGAAGGTTACAAAAGTAAATCATCTGATTGTTACAAATGTCATCAAAATTGTATTGCAACAGCATACAATTGTAATCAATTTTGACTAGCATTGTTCACAAATGCACCAATTTCCATCCTGTCAATTTATAAAATTTATGGTTTAAATTTAATATTCTATAAAACAGAATGTTATGAATTCTTATTTAACTAATTAATTCAATTTTTTATCTTTATAATGATGCTTATTGTTTTGTTTTAGGCAACTACAATCATTACCTTTACTCAATATTTCGTACAATTGTGAACGAAGATGTGATACAACGAATCCGAACCATCATTAAGCACTATGACCTCAGTGTATCTTCCTTTGCGGATAAGATTGGTGTGCAGCGCTCAAGCATTTCCCACTTACTTAATGGAAGAAACAAACCAAGCTTGGATTTTGTTCTTAAAGTGATTCATACCTATCCTGAAGTTAATCTTTATTGGCTATTAAATGGAAAAGGGGAATTTCCATCTAAAGAAAATCCGGACCGCTCCCCTGCCGCTAGTTCAAATACAACCAATACAGGAGCAGGTTCTTCATACGAGGATGTTCCTCAACAAGTGCCAAAATCTTCCACAGTAAAGGAACCTATAAGAATCGTGATTTTTTATACTGATGGAACCTTTGATTCTTTTGATGCAAAAAAATAGTAAGCTTGTTTAGTTACTTCATTACTTTCTCTTTACTTTGTAATCATGTTAAAACCACTACTCTTTATCTTTCTGGTATTTGTTTTTTTTGGATGCCACGAACCTCCTCAACGCAGTTGTAGCAATTTTAAAACTGGAGAGTTTTCATTTACATCAATTATAGACGGGGAAGAAAAAACGACTACTTTTAAAAGAACAATGGACACGGAAGTAGATTTTTTTGAAGGCAAGCAAGACACCTCTTCCATACGATGGATCAATGATTGTGAATACATTTTAAAGAATAAGAACCCAAAAAGCAAGGCTGAAGAAAAATCAATTCACATAAAAATATTGACAACTACGGATTCTTCTTATACATTTGAATACAACGCCATAGGCGATAAACAGAAATTTAAAGGAACTGCTTTCAAAATACACTAACCATGTTTGAAATTTTTACCAGCCCTGATGCCTGGATGGCATTGCTGACTCTGACGTTTTTGGAAATCATATTAGGAATAGATAACATCATATTTATTTCCATTGCAGCGGGGAAACTAGAAAAAAAGGATAGAAGAAAAGCCACCAATCTTGGATTGGTGCTCGCCATGGCAATGAGAATCCTTCTTCTTTTTGGAATAACTTGGCTAACCAAAATGAAGAAACCATTTTTAGTACTGGATGAATCCTGGGTTACTGGAGGCATTAGTTGGCAGGCTGTTATTCTATTCTTGGGCGGTCTTTTTCTTTTATATAAAAGCACCAAGGAAATCCACGAAAAAATTGAGGACCGAGGGCATGACGAACGAGAAGTGACTAAATCACGATCTTCTTCATTGACTAACGCAATAGTTCAAATTACAGTAATAAATATTGTCTTTTCTTTTGACTCTATTTTAACAGCCATAGGGATGACCAATGGCATCTCACCCAATCCAATGGATGCTTTGGTCTTAATGGTCACTGCCGTGGTAATCTCTGTAGTTATTATGATGTTGTTCGCAAACCCTGTTGGAGAATTTGTAAACAGACATCCTTCCGTTCAAGTATTGGGATTATCTTTTCTTATCCTAATCGGCTTTATGTTGATTGCCGAAGCTGCACATCTATCTCATTTGGTTGTATTTGACAATGAGGTAGGTGCCATTCCTAAAGGATATCTCTATTTTGCCATTTCATTCTCATTGATGGTTGAGTTTTTTGACCTCAGAATGCAAAAGAACAAGAAAAAAGGTCAAGAAATTACAGAAGAGTAAATATTTCTAATTGGGTCGCTGATAGGATAGCTCTGGATGATTTTCCTTATGCTCCCTACTAAGTTTTTGCTGTTGTTTAACCGTAAGGGTACTACCATCATGACTCCATCCAGGAGGACCAAAGATATACATTAGCTTATGGGATAGCTTCTTGGATTTTTTCACATCTTTCCATATATCCTTAAACTCATGAGTTAGGATTACAACAGGATTATACGATTCTGGCGAATGAATCACTCCATATTTTACATCGACATCATCATCCAATTCTTTCCATGTTCCAAACATTTTATCAAAAATGTTTAAAAACCCTCCGTGGTTTTTGTCCAAGTATTCAACATTCTGAGCATGGTGCACTTGATGCATGGTATGGGTATTGAATATTTTTTCAATGAACCCCATTTTTGGAACGTAAACGGAATGCAGTTGGAATTGCCAAAGTGCCTCTATCCCCAAACATACAACTACCATTTCTGGTGGAAAGCCAATAGCTGGCAGCCACATATAAAATAAAGGTTTGTATAAAATAGTAAACCATCCGTTGCGTACAGCGGTTCCCAAATTGTAATTATCGGAAGAATGATGTACAATATGCGCTGCCCATAAAATTCGTATTTCATGATTGGCCCTATGAAACCAATAATATGTAAAATCATCAGCTAGTTGGCATAATAACCAAACATACCATGCATAGCCAAAAGACTCGTACCCCAAAAGGTTTTGTCTGACTCCATTGACCAATGGATTACACAGCTCATAAACAGACTCAAAAAGTACAATTGCAAATATGACTTTAAACAGAGGTCCCAACAATGCGGAACCAATTCCCATAAAACCACTAGCGGCTAAATCTTTCCAATTGTAGAGATGATCATCACCATGTGTTTTACTATAAGTAAGTTCAACTAAAATAAAAGCAATAAAAACTGGTACGCCATATACCAGCGGGTTAGTAAAATCCATACGAGGGAATTAGGTTGTTGGTTAGGTGTGTAACTTATAGCGCCAAAATAGGTAGAATAATGCATTAAAACAAAGTGGGTTGATCAGAACCTTCATCTTTTGACTCCTGATTACCGTCCAAAGCATCTATACTTTCCTCATCAACCACCTCTATCTCTTCTGGGGCGGGCTCTTTCGGTTCCTCAAAAGGTAAAGGCTCCAATACGTTAATATTTTTGACTTTTTCAGAGGTGAGCTGATTTCCTACAGCCTTTATTCCTTTTACTGATATAAAACTTTCTATATCTACTTGCTGATTTGGTTTCGCCTCTTTCCCCCTTGGTTTTGGAAACTCAATTTCAATCATGGGTCGCCAATCTGTGGAAACCAGTTCAAGATGGGATTTTGGATGTTCCGAGATAACCGTTTCCTCTTTATTGGAATTCTCAATCAAAAAACGCTTTATATAATATCGCTCTTTTTCACCTTCATAATGAACAACGGAAATGGGTTTTTTAGGATTCCACTTCTCCAATACAATCATATCATCGTTAAAACGAGTTAGAAGGTCCGGCGGAATTGTTTTTACTTTCCCTTTTTGATCCATCACCAATAAAAGGTCTTCACCTCTGAAATCGCCCAAAAGCTCCCCTCTTCCATCAACATTTAATCGGCTCACAATATCATCGAACCAAATTTTTCTTGGCTTAAGGGTTGATACTCCTTTCTCTTTTAGTTCGATACGCTTCACTGCATACTTGGTAACCAAATTACCTTTGGATGCTCTGCCCTTAATCAAAACATCGGCAAAGTCCAAATCCCATTTCAATTTTTTAATACTTCCTGATTGTCTCAATAATACGGTAATGACCTCTGCTTCTCCATTGGGGTTTGCTGAAAAGTAAAGTACCTCCGCAGAAGGTTTACCACCAGCCAAATGATAAATTTTATCTCTAGTGATACTGGTAACATTAAACCTTTTAACATAGCTTGGACCTCCCCTGCCATCCTTATAAATCATATTATAAGTGGTACGATTGTCCTTCTTTTTAAAGACTGCTACGTGCATGATATTCTTGCCAATAAAGATTTTGGAATCCACCTTAGTGACCATCATCTCCCCTTTTTGGGTAAAAACAATAATGTCATCTATATCGCTGCAGTCGGTAACATATTCATCCCTACGCAATGAGGTGCCAATAAACCCTTCTTCCCTGTTTACATAGAGCTTTGTATTTCGGATAACTACTTTAGTGGCCTCAATATCATCAAAGATTTTTATCTCTGATTTCCGCTCACGTCCTTTGCCATATTTCTTTTTAAGTTCCTTAAAATAATCTATGGCATAATCCACCAAATGCTCTAAATGGTGTTTGGTCTGCGCAATTCGCTCATCTAAACTGTCAATAAGTTGTTGGGCTTTTTCCAAATCGAATTTGGAAATTCGCTTGATTCGGATTTCTGTCAAACGAACGATGTCGTCTTCAGTAACAGCCCTTTTCAACTTTTTGGTATGGGGTTTTAAGCCTTTGTCAATCGCAGTAATAACTCCTTCCCAAGTTTCCTCCTCCTCAATATCGCGATAAATTCGGTTTTCAATAAAAATGCGTTCCAAAGAGGCAAAGTGCCATTGTTCTTCTAGTTCACCTAGTTGTATTTCCAGTTCGGCTTTTAGTAGCTCAACTGTATAATCCGTGGAGCGTTCCAACATTTCACGAACTCCAATAAATAAAGGCTTATTATCTTCAATGATACACCCCAATGGCGATATGGATGACTCACAAGCTGTAAAAGCATAAAGGGCATCTATAGTTTTATCAGGGGAAATACCACTTGGCAGGTGCACTAAAATTTCAACATCCGCAGCTGTATTATCCTCAATTTTCTTGATCTTTATTTTACCCTTATCATTGGCCTTAAGGATAGAATCTATTAAAGAAGAAGTATTGGTTCCATAAGGTATCTCATTAATTACCAAGGTGTTTTTATCCAGGGTTGAAATCTTGGCACGCACCCTGACCTTACCGCCACGCAAGCCCTCATTATAGTTGGTGACATCGATAATTCCAGCAGTTGGGAAATCTGGAAACAACTTAAATCGCTGACCTTTCAAATGCTTTATGGAAGCATCTATCAATTCATTAAAATTATGGGGTAAAATCTTTGTGGACAGACCAACAGCAATTCCTTCAGCTCCTTGCGCTAACAGCAAAGGGAACTTGACCGGCAAATTGACGGGTTCTTTTTTACGTCCATCGTAGGATAGTTGCCATTCGGTAATTTTGGGACTATAAACAACCTCAAGCCCAAATTTTGAAAGTCTTGCTTCTATATATCTTGAAGCCGCGGCACTATCCCCTGTAAGAATATTTCCCCAGTTACCCTGAGTATCAATAAGAAGGTCCTTCTGCCCTATCTGCACCATGGCATCCGCAATACTGGCATCGCCGTGAGGATGGTATTGCATGGTATGCCCAACAACATTAGCTACTTTGTTATACCTGCCATCGTCCAATTCCTTTAGTGCATGCATAATTCTACGCTGAACAGGCTTAAAACCATCTTCAATCGCGGGAACAGCACGTTCCAAAATAACATAAGAGGCGTAGTCTAAAAACCAATCTTTGTACATTCCCGTAACCTTTGTAAGGCTATCTTGGGAACTGTCTTGGTTTTCTAAACCTTCATCATTCAAAGCTTCGTTCTCTTCCATTTAGAAGGAGTTCGTTTAGTTGGTTTATAGTTATTTATCATCTATTAAGTCAAGTTCAACTTTAAGGTTTCTTATAATGAATTCTTGACGGTCTGGAGTATTTTTACCCATATAAAACTTTAGCAAGTTATCAATACTCATTGCTTTATCCAGCATTACTGGCTCCAATCGGATATCATCACCAATAAAATGTTTAAACTCATCAGGAGAAATTTCACCCAATCCTTTAAATCGGGTAATTTCAGGTTTACCAGTAAGTTTTTGAATAGCATTCCTCCTTTCCTCCTCGCTATAGCAATAAATTGTCTCCTTTTTATTTCGTACTCTAAAAAGTGGAGTTTGAAGGATATATAGATGATTTTCCTTTATCAATTCAGGAAAAAATTGCAAAAAGAATGTAATAAGTAGTAACCGTATGTGCATTCCATCAACATCGGCATCAGTAGCAATTACAATATTATTATAACGCAAATCCTCCATGGATTCTTCAATGTTCAAGGCTGCTTGCAAAAGATTGAATTCCTCATTTTCATATACAATCTTTTTAGACATTCCGTAGGAGTTCAACGGCTTACCTCGTAAACTAAATACAGCCTGCGTATTTACATCCCTAGATTTGGTGATAGACCCTGAAGCAGAATCTCCCTCTGTTATAAACAGTGTGGATTCCAACCTCCTATCCTTCTTCATATCCTGAAGGTGAACTCGGCAATCACGTAGTTTTTTATTGTGTAAACTTGCCTTTTTGGCTCGGTCACGCGCTAACTTTCGAATACCTGAAAGTTCTTTTCGCTCTTTTTCAGCCTGCACAATCTTACGCTGAATGGCTTCTGCAGTATTTTGATTTTTGTGAAGGTAATTATCAAGATACTTTCCAATAAAATCGTTGATGTATGTCCGAACGGTGGGAAGTTTTCCACCCATATCCGTTGAACCCAATTTGGTCTTGGTCTGACTCTCAAATACCGGTTCCATTACTTTAATGGAAATGGCTGAAATTATTGACTTTCTGATGTCTGAAGCATCATAGTTCTTTCCATAATAATCCCTAACGGTCTTAACAATAGCTTCCCTAAAAGCCGCCTGATGCGTACCTCCTTGAGTGGTATGCTGTCCATTAACAAAGGAATGGTATTCTTCGCTGTATTGGGTTTTACTATGGGTTATGGCCACTTCAATGTCATCTCCCTTCAAGTGGATTATTGGATATAAAAAATCTTCTTCATTATTGTTATCCTCCAATAAATCCTTCAATCCATTCTCTGAATGGAATTTTTCACCATTAAAGACTATAGTCAACCCAGGGTTTAGGTAAACATAGTTTTTGAGCATGCGCTCCACATACTCATTGCGATATTTGAATTTTTTGAAAATGGATTCGTCGGGAATAAAGCTAACCTTGGTCCCTCTTCTACGTGAAGTTTCCTCTAAAAGCTCCTCATTCACCAAATCTCCAGTTTGGAACTCTGCAGATTTTGATTTTCCATCCCTAGTGGATTCCACCTTAAAATATGTGGATAGTGCATTCACCGCCTTGGTACCTACTCCATTCAATCCAACAGATTTTTTAAAGGCACGGGTATCATATTTACCCCCAGTGTTCATTTTGGAAACCACATCCACCACTTTACCAAGTGGTATGCCCCTTCCGTAATCCCGAACATTAACAGTATTTTCCTTTATATTTATTTCTATGGTCTTACCTGCTCCCATGACAAATTCGTCAATACAGTTGTCCATGACTTCTTTAAGAAGAATATAAATACCATCATCCGCGGAAGAACCATCGCCCAGTTTACCAATATACATTCCGGGACGCATGCGAATATGCTCCTTCCAATCCAGTGAACGAATGTTATCCTCTGTATACTGGGTTTCTGCCATAAGAAAAGGGTTAATCCTTGCTAATATAAAATTTAGCCACAAAAATTAAAGTGAAGTAGGCAGAAAGTAATCAACAAAAGCTGTTGATATAACTAGATGTGCTGTAACTCAAGGCTAAACATTAAACCTAAAATGCATTACATCCCCATCTTTAACCACATATTCTTTTCCTTCCACACGCATTTTTCCAGCTTCTTTGACTTTGGCTTCATTGCCGTACTGCACATAATCATCATAAGAAATAACCTCGGCACGAATGAATCCTTTTTCAAAATCGGTGTGAATCACTCCAGCTGCCTGCGGAGCAGTTGCACCCACAGGTATGGTCCATGCTCTTACTTCTTTTTCTCCCGCAGTAAAATAAGTTTCCAAATCCAATAATTTGTACGCACCACGAATCAATTTGGCCGAACCTGGTTCTGATAACCCTAAGTCCTCAAGGAACAATTGGCGCTCTTCGTAAGTTTCCAGTTCGGTAATATCTGCCTCTGTACCAACTGCCAAGAAAATCACCTCTGCATTTTCATTGGCCACAGCGGCTTTTACTTTTTCCACATATGCATTTCCTTCTGTTGCAGCTCCTTCATCCACATTGCAGACATACATTACGGGTTTGTCCGTAATCAATTGCAAAGGTTTTACAAACTCAGCGTGGTCATCCACACTTACTTCAATTGCACGCACTGATTTCCCTGCTTCCAGACCCTCTTTTAATGCACTAAGGACAGTTTCTTCCTTTTGGGCATCTTTATTTCCAGTTTTAGCAGCTCGTTTTACTTTGTCAAGCTTCTTTTCAACACTTTCTAAATCTTTTAGCTGGAGTTCCATATCTATGGTCTCCTTGTCCCTTATTGGGTCTATGGAACCATCTACATGTACAATATTGTCATTGTCAAAGCATCGTAATACATGAAGAATAGCGTCCGTTTCACGAATATTCCCCAAAAACTGGTTTCCCAATCCCTCTCCTTTACTCGCTCCTTTTACCAATCCGGCAATATCCACAATTTCCACGGTGGCCGGAATAACACGTTCAGGGTTTACTAACTCTTCTAATTTTTCCAATCTGGTGTCCGGTACATTCACAACACCAATATTGGGTTCAATGGTACAAAACGGAAAATTGGCACTTTGTGCCTTAGCATTGGACAAACAATTGAACAATGTTGATTTTCCTACGTTTGGCAATCCTACAATACCAGCTTTCATTAAAAAGATATTTAGCTATTAGATTTAGGTAGTCAGTGTCAGATCAATTTTCTACGATATTTGTTCGCTGAAAACTGAATACTGATTTTTCGGTTGCAAATATAAGTTGAAGTTTTGTATGGAAGTATACATTTAGTACCACTAAAAACCCTTAAGAAGAAAATAGATTCCTAAAACCACCACAGATACAATTCCTAAAATGGCAATAACCGAAAGAATACACCCTATCTGCTTCCAAAAACCATTGTATTCCTTCTCTTTTTCTTCCATAAAATTTGAAATTGTCTTGATTCGCCAAAAGTAAAAAGAAATGGTTGGTTAACTAAATTTTCAAAATGGAATTAGATCAAAATCGTTAAGAAGTTTATAGTTTTGATGCATGACCAAAGTAGTAGTTCAAGGTTTCCTGTTTGATGAAAAGTCTTCTTATCTAAAAGGTCCAAGTTTAGCTCCTCCCATAATCCGAAAGGCCTATCACAGTAGTTCTGCCAATTATTATTCAGAGAACGGTTGCCTGATAGCTCCTGAACTGTTCAATGATTTGGGTGATTCTGAAATTAAAGAATACTTCGATATAAACAAGGTGACCCTCAAAAATTTAGAAGCAAGGAAACCTCTTATAACTCTGGGTGGGGATCATTCCATCACTTTTCCAATTATCCAAGCCTTTTATTCCATTTATGGAAAGGTGGATATTTTACACATTGATGCCCACAGTGACCTTTATAAAGATTTTGAAGGTGATACATACTCGCATGCATGTCCTTTTTATAACATTATGGAAAATGGGCTTGCCGAAAATTTATACCAAGTAGGTATCCGAACATTGAATGAAGAGCAACGGGCCAATGCCAAAAAATTTGGTGTAACAATCAATGAAATGAAAGATTTTCAATCTTTTATAATTCCAGTTTTTAAAAATCCGCTATACCTTTCCGTTGATTTAGATGCATTAGACCCTGCGTATGCGCCAGGTGTTTCCCATCATGAACCCGGAGGGTTAAGCACACGGCAACTCATCGAGATAATTCAAAAAATCAATGTTCCTTTAATTGGTGCAGATATTGTTGAATATAATCCAACACGAGACATTAACGACATGACTGCAATGGTCAGTGCTAAGTTGTTTAAAGAAATAGCATCAAAAATGATCTAAGTTAACCGTCTGGGTGCATAAATTTCTGCTTTCCAAGTAGTTCTTCCTCAGATTCCTCCCTATCCTCATCGGGAACACAACAATCAACGGGACAAACTGCTGCACACTGGGGTTCTTCATGAAAGCCCATACATTCAGTACATTTATCGGGTGCTATATAGTAAATCTCATCACTTACAGGAACCTGAACTTCATCCGCATTCACTGCCTTTCCATCCGGAAGTACCACATCTCCAGTCAAAGAAGTACCATCGCTATATCTCCACTCATCCGCTCCTTCGTATATTGCCGTATTTGGGCACTCAGGCTCACAAGCTCCACAATTAATACATTCGTCTGTTATAATAATTGCCATAATTTTCTTTTCCTAATAGGCTGAATCAATTCAGCATGCTTAATTTTGCACAAAAATAAACCCTACTAATTTAGTGTACAAATATAATGAGCAGGTATATCTCAACATTAGAAGCTTTTGTTAAACTTGGAAGTTTTCTCCGTGATTTTTGCGAAAATCGTAATGACAAGAATTCTGATAAATACAACAAAATCAATGACATACTAATTAGGGCGGAGCAAAAAAATGGTTGGTTTACCTATGAAAACCTAATTTTTTCCTTGGAACAATGGGTGGGTCAGCTCACCAATGAAAACCTTACTCATTGGGTCGCCAATTATCCGATAGACCAAGAAAGATCTTCTAAAACCATTGGTATTGTAATGGCTGGCAATATTCCTCTAGTGGGCTTTCATGACTTTTTATGTGTACTATTGACGGGAAACAAGGTTTTGGCAAAACTGTCCTCAAATGACACTGTATTACTGCCATTTTTAGCTGATTGTCTAATTGAGTATGAACCAAGTCTAGCGGATAAAATCCAGTTTATTGAAGGCAAGTTTGAACATTTTGATGCCGTAATAGCTACGGGCAGCAACAACACCAGTCGCTACTTTGAATATTACTTTGGCAAAAAACCTAATATCATCCGAAAGAACAGAAATGCTATAGCCATCATTACAGGAGAAGAATCCAATGAAGAACTTCAGGATCTTGGCAAGGATATTTTCAAATATTTTGGTTTGGGGTGTAGAAATGTCTCAAAAATCTATGTGCCATCAGATTATGATTTTGACCAATTCTTCAATGCAATTTTCACCTATCAAGACATTATTCATCAAAACAAGTATGCCAACAACTACGATTACAACAAAGCAGTGTATTTAATGAGTGAGTTCAAGATTTTAGACAATGGATTTCTCATTTTAAAGGAAGATAGCAGTTTTGCCTCCCCTATTGCTTCCCTTTTCTATGAACGATACGATTCTACCCAAGCATTAAAGCAACAGCTGAAAGAACGAGAGGAAGACATTCAATGTATTGTTTCCAAAGGAATGTTTGATGGGGAAGTTGCTTTTGGTGAAACTCAAAAACCACAGTTGAGTGACTATGCAGATGGTGTGGACACCTTAAAATTTCTTTTGGAACTATAGCACAAAAGGACTGTTTTTTGATCCAAGTTTTTTTAAGACCTTTATCGCTTAATTCAAAAAAGAACCTTGCCCAACCTTTAAGTATTGTTTGGCAATTTTGACTCACATAAACAAGCATATGAAAAAGCACAATTTTAGCGCAGGTCCATGTATCTTACCCCAAGAAGTTATGCTAAAAGCATCCGAAGCCGTAATGGAACTTGATGGTATTGGCCTTTCCCTTATTGAAATATCACATCGTAGTAAGGAATTTGTCGCCATTATGGAAAAGGCCCGCTCTTTGGCTCTAGAACTTTTGGGCTTGGAAGGAAAAGGATATCAAGCACTATTTCTTCAAGGTGGTGCAAGCTCTCAATTTTTGATGGCAGCATATAATCTACTGGAAAAGAAAGCTGGATATGTAAACACTGGAACGTGGAGTCTAAAAGCCATAAAAGAAGCTCGCCTGTTTGGTGATATTGTTGAAGTGGCCTCCTCACAAGATCAAAACTTTAATTATATACCCAAAGGATATAGCATTCCAGAGGATTTAGATTATTTACATCTAACTTCCAACAATACCATTTTTGGAACACAGATAAAGGAGTTTCCAAAAACAAATGTTCCCTTGGTTTGCGATATGAGCTCTGATATTTTTTCCAGACAAATGGATTTTTCCAAGTTTGATTTGATCTATGCCGGAGCACAAAAAAACATGGGGCCAGCCGGAACTACACTAGTAGTGGTAAAAGAAGATATTTTAGGAAAAGTTTCCCGTGAAATTCCATCAATGTTGGACTATGCCGTACATGTTGGCAAAGATAGTATGTTCAACACTCCTCCCGTATTTGCCATTTATGTTTCCATGTTGACCATGCAATGGCTAAAAGACCTTGGGGGAATTGAAGCTATTGAAGAAATAAATGAACGAAAAGCAAACCTTATCTATTCAGAAATAGAATTGAATCCTGTTTTCTCTGGATTTGCTGCCAAGGAAGATCGTTCCATAATGAATGCTACTTTCAATATTACTGATGACACCCTTAAGGAAATATTTGATGAAAAATGCAAAGAAGCTGGAATAAATGGAATAAATGGTCATAGATCTGTAGGAGGATATCGTGCCTCCATGTACAATGCCCTTTCTTTAGAAAGCGTGGGCGTTTTGGTAGATATTATGAGTGAAATGGAAAAAAAGGGGTGATAAATGACAAAAATTTTAGCAAATGATGGTATAGCCCAATCGGGGATAGATTTACTTGAATCTCAAGGATTTGAAGTTGTTACCACCAAAGTAGCTCAAGAACAATTGGTTAACTTCATTAACAAAAATAATATCAGGGCCCTATTGGTTAGAAGTGCAACTGAAGCTCGGAAATCATTGATTGATGCCTGTCCTGATTTAGAACTTATAGGTCGCGGAGGTGTTGGAATGGACAACATAGACGTTGACTATGCCAAATCAAAAGGAGTTCATATCATAAATACCCCTGCAGCGTCTTCAGAATCTGTTGCCGAATTGGTTTTTGCGCATTTATTTGGTGGGGTTCGTTTCTTGTACGATTCAAATCGGAATATGCCCTTAGATGGCGATAGCAAGTTCAAACAGCTAAAAAAGAGCTATGCGGGCGGCACGGAATTACGCGGAAAAACTTTGGGCCTGATAGGATTTGGACGAATTGGTCAGGCAACGGCCAAAATGGCTCTTGGGTTGGGAATGAAGGTTGTATTTAACGATCCACTGATTACCGAGTCTTCATTGGAAGTACCTTTTTTTGACGGCCAATCGGTAACATTCGACTTAAAGAACAGTCAGTTTGAAGAAGTGTTAACAACTTCTGATTTTATTAGTGTTCATGTTCCTGCCCAGAAAAACTATGTTTTAGGTAAAAAAGAATTTGACGTAATGAAGCCCGGGACTGCAGTGATCAATGCATCACGTGGAGGTGTTTTGGATGAAGTTGCTTTGGTTGATGCTTTAGAGAGTGAGAAAATTGCCTTTGCGGGATTGGATGTTTTTGAATCTGAACCCAGTCCTGAAATAAAAATACTGATGCATCCAAAAATTTCTTTGACACCACATATAGGAGCAGCAACAAAAGAAGCTCAGGATAGAATTGGTATAGAGTTGGCCACACAGATTATTGCTTTGTTGAAATAATTTCGTTTCTCGAGCTTTCGTTTTTTAAACATAGTTTTTTGTACATTGTCAATCTAAACTAAACACTATAAAATGTCAGGATTATTAGATTTATTGAATAGCCCAATGGGCAAGCAATTGATTAGCGGGGTTGCTGGTCAAACGGGTCAGCCAGAAAACAAAACAGCAGATGTATTGAGTATGGCCATGCCACTTTTAATGGGGGCCATGAAAAAAAATGCTTCAAGCTCCACCGGAGCAGAGGGGTTGATGAATGCGCTGTCTTCAAAGCACGACGGAAGTATTTTGGATGATTTAGGTGGTCTTTTTGGAGGTGGTGTGGACCAAGGCGTTATGGATGACGGTGCTGGTATTCTTGGCCATGTTTTTGGCTCCAAACAACCTCAAGTAGAAAATGCCCTAAGCAGTAAATCAGGAATTGATGCTGGTGCAATTTCACAAATATTAAAAATTGCTGCTCCAATTTTGTTGGGTTACTTGGGCAAACAAACAAGACAACAAAAAGTAAGTAGTCCAGATGCATTGACCGGATTGTTAGGTGGACTCATGGGAGGTGGCAATACGGCAAATAAACAACAATCTTTGATTGAGACATTTTTGGATTCCGATGGAGATGGCAGTGTCATAGATGATCTAGCTGGAATGGTATTAAACAGTGGGGGACAAAAAAAGAGTGGCCTTGGAGGGCTTCTAGGAGGTCTTTTTGGAAAATAGAATTACATCTTAACTTTATTTAACAATGCCATTTGAGAATTCAAATGGCATTTTTTGTACTTTAAGGTTATGAAAAAGAGAGTTTTACAAAGTTTTATTGCCTTAACCCTTATTTTAGGGTTGTTTGCGTCATGTACTGCGCAAAAAGAGGCCATTTCCGTCACTGACGAAGAAAAAGAGGTGTTCAATTCCAATGGCGAGGAAGAAGTCCAAATCAAGGATGAGGAGTCCGAGTACGAAATCATCATTATTGAACCAGGATTTTATTTTTGGTTACAGAGTATTGCCAGACCAGAAGGCTATTATTCTCAAAGTTTTTTAGAGAATAGAAACCACATAATGGTCATTAACTGGAACCAAAGGGTATTGCAGCCAAATAGGTACAATCCCAATTTATATGAACTTCAGATAGACTATGATCCTACTGTGGATTATGGATATGAAGTGAACTATAAGCTCTATAATTACTTTATCTATTTTCAACGAAAATACAACCAACGCCTAGGTCCTTTCATCCCAAGGATTTGATTGAAAAAATGCAACTAACCCCTAGGTTTTCTAAAGAAGTTTAACCATCTTTTTTTTGGAAGGGCTTCGCTCTCCTTTCACCTTCCCCCAAACCCAAACCCAGTGTCCATCAATCCAAAACGGGCATCCATAGATCAGTATGGGCAACAAGAGGCAATAATCCCCAATTTGCAAGCTTAACCGCAAAATTTTGATCTATGAAAACAACCAAATTATTATTGATGATGGTAGTTCTGTTCGTTGTGGCACTGTCCTGTGGCAAGGACGATGGACCCGAGAACAACGCACCTGCCATAAAGGCACAGACCTTCCCTGCAAAGGAGGATATTGCCAGTGGCACTGTAATAGGTACGGTAAAGGCTTCTGATGAAGATGGCGATGCCCTTACCTATAGCATTACAAAGAACGATGCAGATCTTTTTGCCATTGACAAAGACGGGAAACTAAGCCTGGCCACAGCTAAGAACCTTGACTTTGAGACCAAGACAACACATGCCATTACCGTAGCGGTAAGCGATGGCGATGCCAATGCCTCTGCCACCATTACCATAAACGTTACCGATGTTGATGATGATCCAGAAGAAGGGAACAATGCCCCCACAATAGAGCCACAGAGCTTTAGTGTTGAGGAGAACATTGCCCACACCGATTCCTTTGCAACGGTAAGCGCGGAGGATGCCGATGCAGATGATACCCTTACCTTTAGCATAACGGATGAATCCGGGCTTTTTGTGATCACCGGATCCGGGGAGATTAGCCTAAATGAAGAAAATGAACTTGATTTTGAGGCCTTGGAAGACCCTGCCATTAAAATAACCGTTAAGGTTACCGATGGAAAGGATGAGACACAGGCAGAGGTTACCATAAACGTGACCAATGTGAACGAAAGACCGGTGGTTGACCAAGAGAGCTATGAATTTGAAGCTAAGGAGGACATTGATGCAGACAATGTTATAGGAGAAATAACCGTAACAGACCCAGATGCAGGTGACACCCTTACCTTTAGCATAGCCGATGGAGATGAGAATAACCTGTTCGAGATTAATACAGACGGTGAACTTAGTCTTGCAGACGGAAAGAACCTGGATTTTGAGAATGCCACAAGCCATACTTTGACCGTTAGTGTTTCCGATGCCGCAGAACTCCAAGCGGACAAAAACATTACCATTACCATAAACGTGACCAACGTTATTGAAACATTGTTGGAAGACCCAACTTCCTTTATCACCACATGGAAGAGCGACAACCCTGGTGAAAGCACCGATACACAGATTACCATCCCCACAACCGGTGGCGGTTACAATTATACCGTTTATTGGGAAGAAGTGGGCAACCCTGGCCACAATGGCACAGAAAATAATGTGGATGGTAATATTACAATTGAGTTTGGCACTGCCGGTACATACCAAGTAGCAATTTCAGGTGCTTTTCCTCGTATTTATTTTGAAGGCAACGATGAGGCCAACAACAATAAAATCCTTACCGTAGATCGATGGGGTTCCAACCAATGGTCTTCAATGAATAGAGCGTTTAGTGGATGTTCAAACCTGACCGTTCCGGCAATGGATGTCCCAGATTTGAGCAATGTAACCGAGATGCATCGAATGTTCCAAAGTGCTACCAGTTTTAATAAGGATATCAGCGGTTGGGATGTATCCAACGTAATTTTTATGACAGGCATGTTCGATGAAGCAAAATCTTTTAATCAAAATATAAGCAATTGGGATGTATCCAATGTGGAAGATATGTCCAATATGTTTCATGGAGCAATATCCTTTAATCAACCTTTAAGTTGGGGTAATAAAACAAGCAATGTCACTAATATGCTAGGCATGTTTGAAGGTGCAACAGCATTTGACCAGGACATTGATGATTGGGATGTAAAAAATGTTACGACCATGTTAAGGATGTTCTATGGAGCTACATCTTTCAATAAGTATATTGGTTCTTGGAATGTGTTAGGGGTAGAAAATATGCATTGGATGTTCAGAAATGCTACTAGTTTTAATAAAGATATCAGTAGTTGGGATGTGTCTAGCGTAGAAACAATGCAGGGTATGTTTCAAGATGCAACAGCCTTTGATCAAGACCTTGGAGATTGGAATGTATCCAGTGTGGGCAGCATGATCAATATGCTTTCCAACTCCGGGCTTTCTCCAGAAAATTATGGTGCCACCCTAGTGGGTTGGGCATCTTTAGGTGAAGATGAAAATCCACTAACAAATGTTCCTCAAGATATTACTTTGGGTGCAAATGGATTAGAATATTGTGTACCAGAAGGAGAAGGGGATAACAATGAGGTTTATTTGGCTAGAGCGATTTTATCAGATGAAGGCTGGAATATTCAAGGTGACATCAATATTTGTGGAGAAGATTAGAAATACTTAAGTTATAATTATTGTTTTTTTGAGGGGAGGGAATTTAGCTCTCCCCTTTGTTTTTTTGAGCAAAACGAAAAATCTTTACGCTAATGTCTAAATACTATACTTATCATCCTGAACTTATCTCCTCTCAATTCCAAAAGCTATTATAATATGCTATTTTTGCCATCTTAATTTAATTTAGATGGCAAAATTGAAAACTCGCTGGGACATAACCAAGAATTGGCAATTCTTCTTTCCAATTTTTGGTTCCATTCTTGTAGCTTTAACTGCATACGCTATTGCAAGACGCCTTTTGCACCTTTTCAATCTCAACAACACCGTTTTAGAATGGATTTTTACTTTGGTAATTGGCCTGGGTATGTATTTTCTCATGATTCATTTTTTTCTGTGGTGCTTTAAAAAACTGGCCAATAAATGGCCCGTGGCCCAAAGATGGGAAATGATTGCAATTTTTATTGTGTTTGCCATTACGGGAAGTATCTCTGGAAAACTTGCAGGACCAGTAACCGAATGGTTGGGCATTCAACAAGAAATGGTAAGTGGTTGGATCTACTGGCCAGTTAGAATATTACTGATTTTCCCACTATATCAAGTGTTGTTAGTGCTATTTGGATGGCTATTTGGACAGTTCCGTTTCTTTTGGAGTTTTGAGAAGAAAATGCTGAAACGGATGGGATTAGGTTTTCTAATACCATAAATTATGTTTTTGTTAACGTATTTCTTTATTTCAAAAAATATACCTTTGCTGAAATATGCCCGAGTTTAAGAAGTTTTTTGGGTTTTTCTTGTTTGCCGCCTTGATGCTTGTCAAGATATCGGCACTTCATGTATATACACATGACGACACAGACGTCGATGCAGTCGAGAACTGTACTATTTGTGATATTGCCCTTGAAAATCAAAACTCGGATTTTCAATTAGATAATGATACATTAAAAATTTCTGCTCAAGAGATAAGCCAAGAAGCAATAGGAATTAGTGCAGATCAACAACTAAAACCTATACGTTTTAACTTCCTTCTCTTTTCTAGGCCTCCTCCTTTTTCTGTGTCTTAGATATTCCCAATTCTCACGTTTCATTAAGGAAACATACCTATCACTATTAATTTATTGTACTAAGAATGAAAGCACTGCTTTTAGGCTTTCTTTTGATTATAATCCCATTACAAGGTAAATCACAAGAATGCAAAGATATCCTGACAGGGCAAGTCACTGATTATCACAGCAAAATTCCCTTGGAAAATGCTAGCATACTGATAATTGGCGACTTTCCAGAAGTCAAAACCAATAAAGAAGGAAGGTTTAGAATTCCAAATTTATGCCATGGAACATATCAACTTGAGATTTCCCATCCAGAATGTACAACCATATTGGTTGAAGTTACGGTTGAAGGAAATACCAAGTTTGATATTAAACTGGAACATCATTTGGAAGAACTGGATGAAGTCAATGTTGTTGGAGACGCCATAAAGGATAAAACCAATTCTGCCCAAGAAGAAAAATTGAGGCTTAAAACATTAGAGCTATACAGTTCAGGTAACTTGGGAGACGCTTTAAAAGAATTAGGCGGAGTTTCATCTCTTAATACCGGGGCCAATATTGTAAAACCCACAATTCATGGATTAAACGGAAGTCGAGTACTGATCTTGAATGATGGAGTACGTATGCAGGACATGGAATGGGGTGATGAACATGCCCCAAACGTTGATATCAACGCTTCTGGTTCTGTTTCCGTGATAAAAGGAGCATCAGCTTTACAGTTTGGAGGTGATGCCATAGGCGGCGTAATTGTTATGGAGCAGGCAAAAATCCCGGTTAAGGATACATTGTACGGCAAAACACTAATAAATGGTGTTTCTAATGGTAGAGGAGGAAATATTACCTCAGAACTTGGCAGAACTTTTCAAAATGGATGGTTCGTTAAAGGTCAAGGGTCATTCAAACGCTTGGGGGATCACGAAGCTCCAGATTACATCCTATCCAATACGGGCATACAAGAAATTGGAGCTTCACTCCAATTTGGAAAACGGCAGTTTACATGGGGCTGGGATGCCAGATACTCCTATTTCAACTCAGAAATAGCTGTTTTAAGAGCTTCCCATATTGGTAACGTAGATGATTTGATTCGAAGTATCAATAGTGGACAACCTGAAATTATTAGGTCGTTCACTCGTGACCTTCAAAACCCAAGGCAAGAAGTTACCCATCATCTTGGGAAGGTTAATTTTTATAAACGATTTGAAGGTTTGGGAAAATGGAGCCTGCAATATGATTTTCAAAAGAATCGTCGATTTGAGTTCGATGTCCGTAGAGGAGAAAGGGACAATACCGCTTCAATAGACCTTGAACTCACAACCCATACCCTATCTACAGATTTTAAATGGGATGCTAAAGAAAAATATCAAGTACATGCAGGGCTGCTAGGCAGATATCAAGAGAATTTTGCCAACCCTGATACAGGGGTAAGACGTTTGATACCTGATTATGAAAAGTTCGACTTTGGAGGTTTTGTAATAGGTGAATATCAAGTGAATGATCAATTATTATTAGAAAGTGGCCTTCGATATGATTTTAATCGTGTAGACGCTAAAAAATTCTATCAAACCTCACGCTGGGAAGAACGAGGGTATGATACAGAATTCCAAAATTTAATTATAGACGATCGTGGCACACAATTACTGGTCAATCCAGTTTTTGACTACCATAATATATCGGCTACGTTTGGAAGTAGATTGGAGTTTAACAATAATTCAAACCTAAAACTGAATTACTCACTTTCCCAACGAGCACCCAATCCTTCAGAATTGTTCAGTGATGGCCTACATCACTCTGCTGCGCGAATTGAGTTGGGAGATTTACGAATGGATAGTGAAACTTCACACAAAATAACTGCTTCATTTCAACAGGATTTTGACCATTGGGGAATTGTTTTGGAACCGTATACAAACTGGGTTCATAATTTCATGTTGTTAGAGCCTTCGGGTGTGGAATTTACTATTCGAGGAGCTTTCCCCGTTTGGGAGTACCGCCAAACAAATGCAAGATTAATGGGATTGGATGCTTCCGCTTACGTTGACTGGAAAAAACAACTTAGAACAGAGCACAGATTCTCTGTGGTAAAAGGAAGGGATGTGAAAAATGATTCCCCGCTAATAAATATTCCTTCGGCCAATTTCAGAAACAAAATAACCTTTACCAAACCCGAATGGAAGAGTTTTGAGCTTTCATTAGAAAGTCAATATGTTTTGCAGCAAAATGAGGTTCCAGAAAATATTATGGTCTTTTCACCAGAACAGCAACAAGATGTATTATTGGAAATCAATACAGCTCCAGAAGCTTATCACCTATTAGGTTTGACTTCAAAAATGGAGTTTCCATTTGGTAATGGAACAAGGTTAACCACTTCCTTAGTGGTCAATAACCTTTTAGATACAAATTACAGGGAGTACCTGAACCGTCAACGATTTTTTGCTGACGATTTGGGCAGAAACTTTATTCTACAATTAAAATTTAACTATTAAACTTTATTAAAAATGAAAACAATCAAATTCTTATCATTAGCACTAATTACTGGGCAACTTTTTATCTCATGCTCAAACGATGACGACACTCCGGAAGAAGTAAACGAAGAGGAAACCATTACCACTATGACAGTTACGCTAGTTCCTACAAGTGGCACAACCGTAACCCTATCTTCTAAAGACTTGGATGGAGATGGACCAAATGCCCCAGTAATTAATGTCTCAGGTAGTCTTGCTGAAAATACTACATATTCAGGAACAGTTGTTCTATTGAATGAAACCGAAACACCTGCTGAGAATGTAAATGAGGAAATTGAAGGGGAAGCAGCTGAACATCAATTCTTTTTTGCCTTAGGTGCCAGTCTCAATGCCTCTGCTACATATGATGATAAAGAGTCGGACTATGTATCTGATGAAACAGGTGAGAAATTTACGACCAACAATCCCGTCGGAATAAAATTTACCTTAACCACCACAGATGCCAGTACTGGAACTTTGGCCGTTACTTTACGTCATGAGCCTAAAAAACCTAATGATGGTACACTTGCAGATGCTGGTGGAGAAACTGATATTACCCAGACTTTTAACTTGACCATTGAATAAGCTTAATTAAAAAATAAAATTGTCATTGTACAATTTAAAAATGTGAAAACACGCAACAAACATATTTGGTTGAGTTCTCTGCTAACAGCAATGTTGCTGTTTCAATGGGGATTTACTGTTTTTCATGTTTTCACGTCGCATACGGAATTTCATTCCCAAAATAAAGTTGATAATAGTAATGAAGTGGTTTACGGTGCAGATTATGACTGTGACCTTTGTACTAAGTTAAATACAAAGCCCACCGCACTCATTTTTGCACCGAAAATCGCATTTATCGTCATTACAAATTATGTGACAACAACTTGGAATGATTCTTTAATTTCCACGCTGCCACTTGGCCTTAATCTCCAAAGAGGCCCTCCTTACATCCTTTAAAATTTCTTACTTCTGTTCTTGACATTCACTATGTTGATTTTTAGCATTTTGTGCTTCAAAATCAATATTGATTATTGAATAAAAAGTACATTATTCAAAATACATTCAATCAATAAAAAATACTGTCAAGTTCGTCAGTATGATTATGCTTTTACAGCAATTTTAGATTTTAGTTAGTAAGAACGCCGCAGTAGCGGCGTTCTTTATTTTTTATTTTTTGGAAGCAAATAAGTATAAATCCACATCAAGGTAAAAGAAGGTATAAAATCCAACCCCGGAACAAGCTCTTCAACAAAAGTCACAACTCCAGCTATTTGCCCTATTTTCCCCTTGTACATTCTAGTCATTAGCCATCCGGCCATAGGGGCCCAGATAACATCGGAGAACTCACCTATTCCTGGAATGGCAAAGGATAACATTCCCACGCCATCAAAAAGGAGGCCTAAAAGGAGATACTTGTACTTTGGGTCTTTTTCTTTTGTCATTGAGGAAAAATAGGAAATACGAACGAGACGAAAAAATTGCCTACGACAAATCGGAACTGATCAGTTTCAAAAATTCGTTGCGGGTTTCAATTTTTTCAAATTGACCCCTGAATCCCGAAGTTGTGGTCACCGAATTTTGTTTTTGCACCCCGCGCATCATCATACACATATGCGAAGCTTCAATAACAACAGCTACGCCTTGAGGTTTCAAAGTGTCATTGATACATTCCAGAATATCATGCGTTAAACGTTCCTGCACTTGCAACCTCCGTGCAAAAACATCCACAATACGCGGTATTTTGCTCAATCCCACAATATGTCCGTTAGGAATATAAGCAATATGGGCCTTGCCAAAAAAAGGAAGCATATGGTGTTCACAAAGTGAATACACTTCAATATCCTTGATAATCACCATATCGTCATAATCTTCTTTGAACATTGCGCTTTTTAGAATTTCTTCAGCATCTTGACGATATCCTTGTGTAAGGAACAACATGGCCTTGGCCGCGCGTTCTGGGGTCTTTTGCAATCCTTCGCGATTAACGTCCTCCCCTATTTCATCGATAATCTTAGAAAAACGGTCCTTTACCTCATTGGTGACATTGATATTGTACTCTTCTAAGTTTTGATATGGTGCCATGGGCTATTTTATAGTGTTTAGCTTATTTGAAAAATGCTTGTTCAGCTTTTTAATCTTTGGGTCAATAATAACTTGACAATATGGTTGTGACTGATGATCATTGTAATAATTATGATGCTCTTCCTCCGCCACATAAAAAAGTTGCGCTTCAGAAACAGCGGTAACAATAGGAGACAGAAAGATTTTTTCTTTTTCCAACAATGTAATAAACTGTTCTGCCTGTTCTTTTTGTACCGGATTGGTGTAGAAAATTTCGCTCCTGTACTGTGTGCCTACATCATTACCTTGTCGATTTAGTGTTGTAGGATCATGGGTAGCAAAAAATACTTCGAGCAACTCGTTAAATGAGATTTTTTTGGAATCAAATATAATTTGAATGGCCTCGGCATGTCCTGTACGCCCTGTACATATCTCACGATAGGCCGGATTTTTGATGGTTCCACCGGTATATCCAGATTTTACCTCAATAACACCGTTAAGTCGTTGAAAAACAGCCTCAGTACACCAAAAGCATCCACCTGCAAAAATAGCAGTTTCCAAATTCGAATTGTTTTGATTATCCATTTGTAAATGTAAAGTAAACCAAAGATGTTGATTCTACAACCATGGTTTTGATTAAATGCAATTAAAAGTCGGGATATTGACCGAAACCTTTATTTAAAATGTTGATTTTTGTCTGCTCAATAGATATGATTACTTTCACCCCGTAAAGCATTTTTTAATGATCAAAGCTTTAAACATTCAGAAAAAATACGGAAAACTCCAGGTATTAAAAGGAGTGGATCTAGAAATACAAAAGAAAGAAGTAGTCTCCATTGTTGGTGCGTCGGGAGCTGGAAAAACCACCTTATTACAGATTTTGGGCACTTTGGATTCACCTACAAACTCCAATGATTGCTCTTTATTGGTTAACGATATTGACGTAATGCAGCTAAAGGAAAAAGCTTTGGCCCAATTCAGAAATCAACATATTGGATTTATTTTTCAGTTTCATCAGCTATTACCAGAATTCACAGCTCTTGAAAATGTTTGTATTCCTGCTTTTATAAAAAAAACACCCAAAGGAGAAACTGAGAAACGAGCTAAAGAACTTTTGGATTTTTTGGGACTCAAAGATCGTTGTGATCATAAGCCCAATGCACTATCTGGTGGAGAGCAGCAACGAGTTGCAGTGGCCCGTTCCCTTATTAACAACCCCTCCGTAATTTTGGCGGATGAGCCCAGTGGCAATTTAGATTCTGAAAGCGCGGATAACCTCCATAAACTTTTCTTTCAGCTACGTGATGAGTTTGGACAAACCTTTGTTTTGGTCACTCACAACATGGAATTGGCCAATATGGCCGATCGTAAATTGACCATGGTAGATGGATTGATCGTTTCTTGAAATTGAACCATGACCAAGGCAGAACTAAAGGTTTTTCTAGATGAAAAAGTTGTTCAGTACAATCATCCCAAGTTTTTGGAAGATGATCCTATTCAAGTCCCACATCAATTTTCCAAAAAAGAAGATATAGAAATCAGTGGTTTTTTAACTGCCACTATAGCTTGGGGCAACAGAAAGAGTATTATAAATAATGCTATACGCCTAATGGAACTGCTGGACAATGCTCCACATGACTTTATTGCTAACCATTCAGAAACGGATTTGGAGAAATTGCTCCCTTTTGTACACAGGACCTTTAATGGAATGGATCTTCAATATTTTGTGCAAAGCTTAAAGAACATCTATCATAATCATGGAGGATTGGAGTCTATCTTCGCCAAATACCAAGGCGAAGATTCACTACAACCAGCAATTACCGAATTAAAGAAGGTCTTTTTTGAACTGCCCCATTTACAAAGAACCCAAAAACATGTCTCTGACCCTATAAAAGGTTCTGCCGCCAAACGTATTAATATGTTTTTGAGGTGGATGGTAAGGGACAACAGCACAGGAGTGGATTTTGGCCTATGGAAAAGTTTAAACCCAAGTCAACTTTCCTGTCCTTTGGATGTGCATTCTGGAAATGTGGCCAGAAAACTCAAATTGCTGCAACGAAAACAGAATGATGCCAAGGCACTGGCTGAGCTAGACAAAAATCTAAGAAAGTTGGATTCATTAGATCCCGTTAAATACGATTTTGCTTTGTTTGGATTGGGTGTTTTTGAGAAATTCTAAGTTTTAAGGCTTTTCCTTCTTCTTAAAAAAGCCTACTAACCTCCAAAACCATAGTTTTCAGGAAAATCCAACGGTATTTTCTTTCCTCCTTGTGCAATGGATTCATATATGGCCTCAACAATAATCATGTCCCGTTTGCCCATTTCCCCTGGAGCCTTGTTGGGTTGATTGAATAAAATATGTTTGGCAAAATCATCCACCTGCAATTTTTGTTGACTCTCCTGCGGGAAGTCCAACTTACCGTTCGAAGTTCTCCCGGCCAATGGAATATAGGTGCTTGCCGGGTCCAACTCAAACCAACCGCGCTCACATGAAGCAAAAAGCCGATTGCCACTTACATTGTGCGAAGTCATAATACTCCCCACTACTCCACTTTCAAATTCAAATTGTGCAGTAATGGTTTCATCCGTTTCTTTAAAATAGTCTGGACGGGTACTATATTCTTGTGCGGATACCGAAGTAGGGTTCTCCCCGGTTCCATAAATAACACTTTGAATGGCATAAACTCCCATATTCATCAAAGCGCCTCCTCCGGACAACTTCTTGTCCAATCTCCATTGCTCCGGGTTGGACATAGATCGATAGCCTGCATCCGCGGAAATATAATTGATGCTTCCAAATGTTTTCTCCCTTACAAAACGCTTTACCTCTTGCGTGTACGGTTCAGAATGTAATCGGTAGCCAATACCCAGTTTTACGCCATTGTCCTTACATGCCTTAATTATCGCATCACACTCTTTTACATTCATCGCCATTGGTTTTTCACAAATAACATGTTTTCCTGCATTGGCGGCGCGTATAGAAAAATCGGCATGCATGCTATTGGGCAAAACCACATATACAATATCTATAGATACATTGTTAGTGATATTATCAAAATTCTGGTAATTGTAAATATTCTCCTTGGGAATATCATATTTATTGGCCCAAATCTGCTCTTTGGCCGGAGTTCCTGTAACAATCCCTGCCAAATAACAATATTCAGTTTCCAAAAGTGCCGGCGCTAATTGATAGGTACTATAACTTCCGAGGCCTACAAGTGCAATTCCCAACTTCTTTTTCTTCTTATTGGTTCCCATGGCACATACTAACGGAGATATCGACATTAAGGCAGCAGCCCCGGTTCCCTTTGCAAGAGTGGCATTAAAATTCCGTCTAGAAAACTTACCCATGTTTAAAGTTTTAGGCTTCACTTAAATTTGAAACTTGATCTGCTAGAGAGTACCATTGAAGATACATTTTCATGACCTGGAATTATCAAAAATTTAAGTTAAAATCCTCAAAACCTGAATATCTATATTGAAATGTGATAAATTTAGTTCTCTGAAAAAACAATACTTAGATTTATTATGGCTTTAAATGATTCCTTTGGGATAGAAAATTACCGTCCCAACGAAGCTAGGTATGATAAAATGCAATATCGTCGATGTGGCAACTCTGGGCTTCTACTCCCCCTTATATCACTTGGCTTGTGGCATAATTTTGGTCATACAAACGATTTTCAAAATGCCCGTCAAATTTTGAGGACAGCTTTTGACCATGGGATTACCCATTTTGATTTGGCAAATAATTATGGCCCTCCTTATGGAGCTGCTGAAGATAACTTTGGACGACTCTTCAATAAGGATTTCAAAAATTATAGAGATGAATTAATTGTTTCCACAAAGGCTGGATGGGATATGTGGCCCGGTCCTTATGGTAATTTTGGCTCCAGAAAGTACTTAATTGCTAGTCTTGACCAAAGTCTTACTAGGATGGGCATAGATTATGTTGATATATTTTATCATCATAGGCCTGATCCAGATACTCCATTGGAAGAAACCATGGGAGCCCTGCACCATATCGTTCAACAAGGGAAAGCCTTATATGTGGGAATATCGCAGTACAATGCAGAAGATACTTCTAAAGCCTATGAGATTCTAAAAAACCTTGGCACTCCCCTTCTCATCCACCAACCAAGATATAACATGATGGACAGATGGATAGAAAATGGCCTTCTTGATGTCTTAGGTGAAAAAGGCATTGGTTCCATCCCGTTTTCGCCCTTGGAACAGGGAATACTGACCAATAAATACTTAAAAGGAATTCCAAAAAATTCTAGAGCGGCGAAAGATGCCCGTTATCTAAAATCTGACCATATTACCCCTGAGCTTTTGCAAAAGGTCGAAAAATTGGATGCCATTGCCAACTCAAGAAACCAGAGTTTGGCTCAAATGGCATTAGCTTGGGTTCTAAAAGACGAGCGTATCACCACTGTTTTGATAGGTGCGAGCAGAACGGAACAGCTATTGGACAACATAAAAACTTTAGACAACCTTGCTTTTACCAAGGAGGAACTAGCCAAAATAGAATCTATTCTAAAATAGACAACAATCAAAATAATACGAATCTGACTAATTCAATATAAAATGAAAAAAATCCAATTTATGCTCTGCATGATTATGTGCAGTTCTATTACCCTAGCACAAAATAGAAAATTACCAATTGATACTACAATCACTACTCAACATAGTGTTACCATTAATGGTGCAAATATTGCTTATACCGCAAAAACAGGAACTCAACCTGTATGGGATGAAATGGGAGAACCAATTGCCTCTCTACATTACACCTATTACACCAGAAATAATGTAAAAAACAGAGCAGAGCGTCCTTTGTTGATCTCCTTTAACGGAGGTCCAGGTTCCGGTTCTGTTTGGATGCACCTTGCCTACACAGGTCCACGAATTCTAAAGATTGATGACGAGGGTTATCCCGTACAACCATATGGGGTAAAACACAACCCCTATTCCGTGTTGGATGTTACTGACATTGTTTATGTAAATCCGGCCAACACCGGATATTCACGAACCATTCCTGAGACAGGTGACAAAGTGGACCGCAATAAATTCTTTGGAATCAATGCTGATGTGAAATATTTGGCAGAATGGCTGAATACTTTTATGACCAGAAACAACCGCTGGCGTTCTCCCAAATATATTATTGGGGAAAGTTATGGTGGTACCAGAGTTATGGGACTTTCTTTAGCATTGCAGAACCAACAATGGATGTATTTAAATGGTGTAATTATGGTATCTCCAGCAGATTACAAAGTAATTCGTGTTGGTGGACCCGTTTCAAGTGCTTTGAACCTACCCTATTATACTGCCGCCGCATGGCATCACAAAGCATTACCTTCGGAATTGCAAAACAAGGATCTTTTGGATGTTTTACCAGAATCTGAAGCATATACAATCAACACACTGGTTCCTGCAATTGCAAAAGGTGGTTTTATTTCTGACGCAGAACGCCAAAGCGTAGCCAAAAAAATGGCCTATTACTCTGGGTTGAAAGAAAAAGATATCCTAGACCATAATTTGGACGTACCTACACAATTCTTTTGGAAAAATTTGTTGAAGAATAACGGTGGTTACAACGTGGGAAGGTTGGATAGCCGCTATTTGGGAATCGACAGACAGCTTTTTGGAGAAGGCCCCGATTATTCCGCCGAACTCACCTCTTGGTTACATAGCTTTACTCCTGCCATTAACTATTATCTGCAGGAAGAATTAAAGTTCAAAACGGATATCAAATACAACATGTTCGGCCCAGTACATCCCTGGAACAATGAAGATGATAATACAAGGGATAACTTGAGGCAGGCAATGGCACAAAATCCCTATTTGAATGTTTTGGTGCAATCTGGCTACTATGATGGTGCCACAACCTATTTCAACGCCAAATACACCATGTGGCAAGTGGACCCAAGTGGACGAATGAAAGACCGATTTGATTTTAAAGGGTATAGAAGTGGACATATGATGTATTTGCGAAGAGAAGATTTAAAAAAGGCCAATGACGACTTAAGGGCCTTCATTCTTAGGACAAAGACCAACGGAAAGAGTGCTAAGTATTAATCTATCTCTACATAAAATTTTATTATGGGTTGGATAAAAGTAGTGGAGTATGAAAATGCCGATTCTCGACTTAAAAAAATCTATGATAGGGTTAAAGGCCCAAACAACAACATCGATAATGTGCTTTCCATTCATAGTTTAAGACCACATTCCCTTATTGGACATATGGCTTTGTACAAAAATGTATTGCACAATTCCAACAATGAACTTCCAAAGTGGTATTTGGAGGCAATTGGAGTATATGTAAGTTACCTGAACCTTTGTGATTACTGTGTACAACATCATTTTGAAGGTCTCAAAAGGTTGTTGAATGATAATGAAAAAGCAGCAAGCTTCATGGAAGTCATCAAAAATGATACTTTGGACACTTTTTTTGATGAAAAGTATTTAGCAGGAATGAGTTATTCAAAAAAACTTACTTTGGAACATCATACTATTACCAAAGAAGATATTGAGCATCTTACTTCCAAAGGCTTTAACGATGGACAAATCTTGGAGATAAATCAAGTGGCCAGTTATTTTAACTATGTTAACCGTACTGTTGTTGGTCTTGGTGTAAATACTAAAGGTGATGTTTTAGGACTTTCCCCAAATGATAGTGACGACCCTAACAATTGGAGCCATAATTAACAGATATGAGAATTGCCTCTATTGATATTTTAAGGGCTCTAACCATGGTTTTGATGATTTGGGTAAACGATTTTTGGACTTTGACCAATGTGCCAAAATGGCTGCAGCATGCTTCCGCAACAGAAGATTACCTTGGCTTTTCCGATGTAATTTTCCCATTGTTCCTTTTCATAGTTGGGCTCAGCATTCCATATGCCATTCAACATCGACTTAGCAAAAATGAAGGAACAGCTTCCATTGGAAAACACATCCTCATTAGGTCATTCTCCTTATTACTTATAGGCTTTTTTATGGTTAACTATGAGACGCATAGTGAAACTTTGGGCTTGGGAAAATATTTGTGGTGCCTTTTAATGGCTCTTGCAGTGGTTTTGGTATGGATGAATTGGAATAAAAGTCCGGTTCCTAAAACATGGCATGTTGTCTTTCAACTTGCTGGACTACTCATTTTTGTCTACCTCGCCATTGCTTACAAAGGAGGAGATTCAGGTGAAATACGCATGAAACCTCAATGGTGGGGTATACTAGGTCTCATTGGCTGGGCCTATTTTGCCAATGCATTGGTGTATTTGTTTGCCAAAGGTAATTTTTACGCCATGTTATTTTTATGGTTGTTGTTCAATGTATTGTCGGTTTTGTCCACATCCACTAATTTATTACAGTTTCAAGGAGTTTTGAGTCATATTTCACCTTTGTATTCCGGGACCATTCCTGCATTTACATCGGCTGGAGTGGTGGCAACCCTACTATTCAAAAGACTGAGCAATGGCGATTTTAAGTGGTCTTACATCATTCTCATTACTTTAGGTGTGCTTTGCCTATCATATGGATTCTTCACAAGACCAATCTGGGGCATTTCAAAAATCCAAGGAACTCCATCGTGGTTGGCCATATGTACTGGTGTAGGCTTTTTATCCTTTGTGTTGTTACATTATGTGGCCGATGTTTTAAAAGTGACTCGTTGGGCCGTACCCATTGCACCTGCCGGTACAGCAACACTTACCTGCTATATGATTCCCTATTTTGTTTATCCGCTCCTAAACATCACGGATTTTAGATTACCACAGCTGTTAAATTCAGGTAGTTTGGGATTAATCACGTCTTTTTCCTTCGCACTCTTGGTGGTTTTCTTTGTTGGATGGATAGAGCGCAAAGGATTTAAACTAAAGCTGTAAAAAGGAATCCCATATTAATGTTGGGAAATGTTGGTTCAGTTGGTTTTGTATTTTCCTTCACCTCTTACCCCTATATTAGATTTTGTAAGCTCCAGCTTCTTAATAAATGTAAAAAGTACACTTGTGTGTTGTATATTAGTGCCGACTATTTAATTCGCACTTAAGTATTTATTCAATCAAATTTTTATGAAACTCATTACCACCTTCTTACTTACCGTTTTTATAATTAAATCCCTTCCTGCTCAAAAACTCTCCAAAAACATTTATCATTATATAGAAAATCCACAGGTGATTTCTGAAAACAAAGAAGAAGCCCACGCAGGATTCTACTCTTATAGTACAGAGAAATTAGCATTGGAAAACAATATTGAAGCTTCCAAAAACTACCTTTCACTGAATGGGCAATGGAAGTTCAAATGGGTACGAAAACCAGAAGATAGGCCCTTGGATTTTTTCAAGCCAGAAATTGATGTAAACAATTGGGACAATATCAAAGTGCCCGCCAACTGGGAAATTGAGGGATATGGAATTCCCATTTATGTGAACCATCAGTATGAATTTGCGGATTACAAAGCTCCTGTTTCCCCTGAAATGGAATTTGTGGATAGAATCTATCCTAAAAATCCGGGAAAAGTCCCCCATGATTACAACCCTGTAGGTTCGTATCGAAAAGAATTTACCATTGAGAATTCATGGACGGAAAAGGAAGTGTTTTTGCATATTGGAGCCATGAAATCTGGTGGATTTGTTTGGGTCAACGGAAAATATGTAGGATATTCCCAAGGAAGTAAGCTTCCTGCCGAGTTTAATATCTCTGAATATCTTAAACCAGGGAAGAATACCATAGCATTTCAAATTTTTAGATGGACCGATGGTTCCTATTTGGAATGTCAGGATTTCTGGAGAATCAGCGGAATAGAACGAAGTGTTTTCCTGTATGCCCAACCCAAAGTTCGCATCAAAGACTTTGAAGTTGTAAGCCTTTTGGATGAATCCTACAAAAATGGAAATCTTGAGGTTTCCATGCAACTTCAAAACCATACCAACAAAAAGAAAAAAACTAAGATTTCCTTCCGCTTACTCGATTCCAAGGGCAATGAAATTGTACAAAAAGAAAAAGAAATCACTCAAACTGATTTGGTATCAAAAAGTACGTTTTCAATTCAAGTTCCAAATGTTTTACCCTGGTCCGCAGAACATCCCAACCTCTACACCCTAACAATCACTTCCAAAGATCATAAAGGAAATACGTTGGAATCCGTATCCCAAAAAATCGGTTTTAGAACCGTAGAGATAAAAAATGGCCTGTTATTGGTCAATGGTCAACGAATCACCCTTAAGGGTGTAAACACCCAAGAAGCAGACCCAGAAACTGGTCATGTTATGAGTGAGGAGCTCATGCTCAAAGACGTCCAACTTTGGAAAGAAAATAACATCAATGCTGTTCGATTAAGCCATTATCCACGTATAGATCGCTTTTATGAATTATGCGATGAATATGGAATCTATGTAGTTGATGAAGCCAATATAGAATCGCACGGAATGTACTATGGCAAGTATTCCTTAGCTAAAAAGCCAGAATGGGAAAAGGCCCATTTGGCTCGTATGACCGCAATGGTTAATCGGCATAAAAACTATCCTTCTGTAATTATTTGGTCCATGGGAAATGAAGCCGGCAGCGGAGTTAATTTTTATGCAGGTTACCAAGCAATAAAGGCACTGGACAGCTCTAAAAGACCAGTTCAATATGAGCGTAGCTACAAAGAAAATGATGGAAATCTTTTCGATATGGATACAAACACTGATATCATTGTTCCACAATATCCGTCTCCCGCCACTTTTGAATTGATTGGATCAAATAAGACGGATAGACCTTTCATTCCAAGTGAATATGCCCATGCTATGGGAAATAGTACGGGGAATTTTCAGGACTATTGGGATATTATAGAAAAATATGACAATCTACAGGGAGGCTTTATTTGGGATTGGGTAGATCAATCTGTATGGAAAACCAGTAAAGATGGTGAGCGGTTTTATGCCTATGGTGGAGATTATGGTGAAAATATGCCTACGGACAATACTTTCCTTAACAACGGAATCGTTTTTCCGGATAGATCACCTCAACCTGGGCTATACGAAGTAAAGAAAGCCCATGAGTTTATCAACTTTAAGCCCAAAGGTGTTAATAGAGCCAATGAATTAAGGGTTTTAGTGGAAAACCTTTATGATTTCACCAATCTTGACCGTTTTGTAATAACCTCAAGTATTAAAGCCGATGGAAATCTAATCCAAAAAATGGATTTCGAGGGAATTAGCGTGGAACCCCATATTGGAAAATTGATTAGAATTCCTTTAGATAAAATCACCATTGCTCCAAATACCGAATATTTTGTAGAGTTATCAGCCACTTTAAAAGAGGATTGGGGCATGCTTAAAAAAGGTTTTGAAGTGGCCCATGAGCAAATAAAACTCGGAAACGACGAATGGAAACCAATCTCAATACGAAACGAGGGGCGTTTAAATATGAAGGAAACAAAGGAAACTGTGACTTTTTCCAATGAAAATGTAGCCTTGAAGTTGAATAAAGAAAAAGGTCAGATAACTTCATACATCTTCGGAGGAAATGAGCTCATAAAAGATGGAAATGGCCCAAAACCCAATTTTTGGAGATCACCAACCGATAATGACTTCGGGAACAAAATGACGCAAAAGAATGTTGAATGGAAAAAAGCCTCTCTTTTTGCTAAGGTCAAATCGTTCCAGACTAATAAATTAAAAGATGGCACCATACAAGTTAGTATTGAATATGAATTACCTGGTGTGGAAACCCAATACACCTCGATTTATACCATTCTGAATTCAGGGGCCATACGTATTGAAAACACCTTAGGAAAAACAAGTTATAAGGCAGATATTCCCAGAATTGGAATGCGTATGCAGTTGCTTAAAAAGTATGGTAATATGACCTATTATGGAAGGGGGCCATGGGAAAATTATCAAGATAGAAAAGCTTCAGCTTTTGTGGATTTATATGAAAGTATAGTAAAAGCACAATATGTACCATACATCCGTCCGCAGGAAAACGGGTATAAAACTGATATCCGCTGGGCGGCATTTTCAGATAACAATTCCAATGGCCTTTTAGTAGTTTCATCTTTGAGGAATGAGAAAAATCTTGGTATAGGTGCACTCCATATGCCCAACGAAGATTTTGACGCCACCGCAGGTTTATCGTATGGAGCCACTCAAGACACAAATGATGAGTATAAAATTGACGGCATCCCTGAAATAAATATAAGTAAGCACACAACGGACATCAAAGAACAAGATTTGGTACAACTGAACATAGATTTGACCCAACGGGGCGTTGGTGGGGACGACAGTTGGTATGCCAAACCCCAGGAAAAATATATGTTAAAAGGCGACAAGGAACATAAATATACTTTTTGGCTAATACCTTTTAACAATGGAAACAAAGAGTTTTTCCTTGAAAAGAGTAAATTGTACTACCCTCTTGATTAGAAAGAGGAATAAACAAATATTCAAAATCATGAAAAAATTAATCGCTTTTAGCATTACATGTATCTTGAGCTTTCAGTTTGTGCTATCACAAGAGATACCCTCAAAAGACTGGCAGATAAAAACAGCTTTAATGGCAGTTCCGCAAGATTACAAAGATGGTGCAAAAGTATATGGTTATAATTCTGCAGGGGAATTTACAACGCTTAAAGAAGGCAATAATGACTATATAGCTTTGGCTTCTGATCCCAAAAGAGACAGGTTTTCAACAGCTGCATACCATAAAGAGCTGGAGTCTTTTATGGCTAGAGGGAGAGAATTACGAAAGCAGGGGAAAGATGGTAAAGAAATATTCGATATCCGCGAGGAAGAAGTAAAATCAGGAAAGTTGAAGATGCCAGACAAGGCCACTTTATGCGTATTCACGGGTACCGTAAACGAAGAGACCAAAGAAATTGAAAATCCGTACGTTCGCTATGTTTTCTATATTCCTTTTGCCACAGGGGAATCTACAGGGCTGCCAACAACCCCTACTCCTCCGGGTCACGCCTGGTTGATGAATCCTGGAACTCACAGAGCACATATTATGATCACGCCACCCAAAGACTAGCAATTCTTGTAACAATTATCCCAAAGAATACACCAATAATATAAATAGATTATTATGGGAGGCGCCGGGCATATGTTACATACTATTAAATCTCTTAAGGCTAATCGTGATTTACTGAAAAAACGAAAGCGCAAATCTAAAGAGGACGTCTATGGTGTGGAGACAAGGACAGAGTTAAACTTAAAAAAATCCACTCTTAAGGATATTATGAATATCCGGCGGGAAATTGCGGAGCAAAAGCGAAAAAACAAAGTAGCCGGATTATTGGCCATTTTAATTATGGCCATGTTAGCCGTTATTGGGTATTGGCTTTTTCAATAATTCGAGTACGGGTTTTTATTTCTTATTTTTAGAAAAATCATTCCAATGCTAAAAATTAAGATAAAAGTTCTGATTGTGCTCACATTTTTAGGTCTCTCAAAAACATCTCAGTCCCAAGACTGGCCAAATCTCCAGAAATACCAAGAAGCAAATGCAACTATAGGTGCTCCTAAAGATGGTGAAAATCGGGTAGTGTTTATGGGCAACTCAATTACCGAGGGTTGGTCCGTAGCAAATCCACAATTTTTTGAAGGCAAATCATACATAAACAGAGGGATTAGTGGGCAGACCACACCTCAAATGGTTTTACGGTTTAGGCAAGATGTCATTGATCTACAACCAAAGGTTGTTCTAATTCTAGCTGGCACCAACGACATAGCAGGAAATACCGGACCAATGACGTTGCAACAAATTCATGATAACATTTTATCCATGATAGAACTTGCAGAAGTCAATGGTATTTGTCCTATAGTATGTTCCATTGTCCCTGCCTTTGATTACCCTTGGAAACCAGGTTTGGAACCTAACTTAAAGATTCCAAAATTGAACACTATGTTACAACAAACAACCAATAAAAAAGGAGTTGTCTATTTAGATTATTTTTCCGCCATGGCTGACAAACGAAATGGACTCCCTAAAGAGTTGGCTGAAGATGGAGTGCATCCTACCAAAAAAGGATATGAAATTATGGAAACATTGGCTGAAAAAGCTATCCAAAAAGCTTTAAATAAATGATTAATGGTAGAATTATCGCCTTCTTTTTCTTTTCAATATGGGTTAATGCCCAAGAAGAAATATCTGTCTCTCCAGCGATGGAGGTTTTGAAGGACTTTGATAAAATAAGGGACTTTACCCTATCTGAATCAGGTGATGAAGCCTATTTTACCATTCAATCCCAAACAGAGGAAATTTCCGTTATAGCCCAATCTAGAAAAGGTAAAAATGGTTGGGAAGCACCAACTTTAGCTCCATTTTCTGGCACATACAAGGATTTAGAGCCTTTTCTGGCACCAAACGGCTTAAGGTTGTACTATGTTTCAAATAGACCCATGAACGAGACAAAAATGGAAACAAAGGATTTCGATATATGGTATGTAGAAAGAAATGATAGAACCTCAGATTGGTCACAACCAATCAATTTGGGAGCACCTGTCAATTCCGAAAACAATGAGTTTTATCCTGCTCTTGCCGAAAATGGAAACCTCTATTTTACTTGTGATTGTCCTACCGCTATTGGAAGAGATGATATTTTCTTTTCCAAATTTGAAAATGGAAAGTACTCCGAACCAATTCCTCTAAGTTCAAATGTTAACTCTGAAGGATTTGAATATAATGCATACATCTCAAAAGATGAGTCTTACCTCTTATTTGGTGGCTATAACCGTGAAGATGGTCATGGGAGTGGAGATATCTATATCAGTTATAAAAATTCCAGTGGTGAATGGTCCAAGGCACAACCCTTACCATTGAATATAAATTCAAAATATATGGATTACTGTCCATTTGTGGATGAAACCAATAACATCATATATTTTACAAGTCGCAGAAGTACAAATCCCAATGTTCCTATTGAATCCATAGAATCTCTTTCCAAGTTTCTAGACATCTATGAAAATGGAAATAGTAGGTTGTACAAAGCAGAAATAAACATCAAAATGTTTATAGAATAATTTAACTGATCTATTTTACCTTAGGTTTATTTAATTTGCACAATGCAAAATAACAAGGTCAGTATCCTTATTCCATTCAAGAACACTGCACATTTTCTTCCTGAATGCTTGAATTCCATACTAAACCAGGGCTACATAAATTGGGAAGTTATTGCCATTAACGACCATTCGGAGGACAAGAGCTTTGAAGTGCTCTCAGATTATGCACAAAACGATTCAAGAATAAAAGTTTTTAATAATGAAGGTCAAGGGATTATTCCTGCTCTTCGTACTGCATATGTAAAAACTTCAGGGATTTTCATAACCCGAATGGATTCTGACGACATCATGAAGCCAAATCGAGTAGAACATATGGTCAATGCCCTCATTGAAAATGGTAAAGGGCATGTTTCTGTGGGGCAGGTCAAGTACTTTTCTGAAAGAGGAATCAGCAATGGTTATGAACGGTATGAACAATGGTTGAACCATTTGACTTCTTTTGGAAAAAACTATACAGAAATCTACAAGGAATGTGTGATTCCTTCTCCCTGCTGGATGGCTCATCGGGAAGATTTTGATGTGTCTGGAGCATTTGAACCCGATAGATACCCAGAGGATTATGACCTTACTTTTCGGTTTTATGAAAATGGACTAAAAATTATTCCCTGTACAGAAACTTTGCATTTGTGGCGTGACTATGATAGCCGAACTTCCAGAACCCATGAACACTATGCTCAGAATTATTTTTTGGACATTAAACTGCACTATTTTTTAAAGCTTGATTATGATAAGAATAGGCCATTGACCATATGGGGAGCTGGATTTAAGGGGAAAACCATTGCCAAAAAACTTTTGGAGCATCAAATTGATTTTGTTTGGCTCTGCGACAACCCAAAAAAGATTGGCAAAAAAATCTATGGCAAGGAATTGGTTCATTTTAAAGCATTGGAAAGTTTGGAAAACCCACAAAGCTTGATAACCGTGGCCAATGAAACTGCTCAACAAGAAATTAGGCATTTCTTTTCTGAATTGAAGCAGCTTCCAATGCATGATTATTTTTTCTTCTGTTGATACAATTTATAATTAGTAGCAATCAATTGACAATTCACGGCATCGGTTATAAAAAACTGTTAATTGCTAATTGATTATTACCAATTGTCAACTGAACATTGTTTAAATATCTATATTTGTTCAATCAAAGTTGGGAATGCAGTTTAAACATCCAGAAATCCTTTGGGCCCTAGTACTTCTTATAATTCCTGTTTTAATACATCTTTTTCAGCTTCGCCGGTTTAAGAAAACTCCTTTTACCAATGTTGCCATGCTTCAAAAAGTGGTTGCAGAATCAAGAAAAAGCAATACACTTAAAAAATGGTTGTTACTTTTTACAAGGCTGGCTCTGTTAGCAAGTCTTATCATTGCATTTGCACAGCCCTTTTCTTCTGCAGCAACAGCCTTACAAGAGCAAGAAACTGTTGTTTACTTGGATAATTCCTTTAGCATGCAGGCAAGGGACAATGGACTTTCACTTTTAGAAAAATCTGCTCAAGAGTTGATAAAGAGCATTGATGCTGAAAGTAGTTTCAGTCTTTTCACCAATGACAAAACATATCAGGATGTTACCATTAAGGACATCCAAAACAATTTGCTGGCATTGCCCTATTCTCATAAACAACTAAATTTTGATGAAATCCAATTAAAGGCAGCTTCCATATTTTCCAATGCAGAAAATATCAACCAAAACTTGATTTTGATCTCGGATTTTCAAGAAAGAATTGCGCCCTCTGATTATAAAAAGGATTCTATTACCAACACATATTTTGTTCCGGTTCGTTCAAAGACAATTGAAAACGTAGCAATTGATTCTGTTTACCTTCAAGTTGAACCTACGGAACAATCCAAGCTTTCAGTATTTCTATCAGGTGACCCGAGCGAAGAAAGTTTGCCCATTTCCCTGTTCAATGGTGAAACATTGATTGCAAAGACTTCAGTGGCTTTTAAAGAAAATCGTAGCTCCGAAGTTGTTTTTTCAATTCCTTCCAATCAAGAAATAAATGGTCGCTTGCATATTGTTGACAAGGGTTTGGGCTATGATAATAGTTTCTTTTTCAACATCAATGAAAAGGAAAAAATAAAAGTTCTTGCTGTGAGCGATTCAGATAGCGATTATCTAAAACGTCTGTTCACTCAAGATGAGTTTGTTTTCAACAATTATGCTTTAGCCCAATTGGATTATAGTGCTTTGGACAACAAAAATGTTGTGGTTTTGAACAATTTAAAGTCCATTCCCAACAGTTTGCAAAAAGTACTTCAAACTTTTAAGCAAAATGGTGGTACTATAATAGTTGTTCCTTCTATGCAAAGTGATTTAACATCATACAATCAGTTTTTATCGGGATTTTTTGCCTCTAGTTTTGAAGAAAAGAATAGTGTGGACAAAAAAGTAACTACTATTGCCTTTCAACATCCTATTTATAGAAATGTCTTTGAAAAAGAAGTTTCCAATTTTCAATATCCAACCGTTAATGAATATTTTAAAATAAAATCAAGAGCACCCAAACTGCTTTCCTTAGAAGGTAATACTCCCTTTTTATGTGGTATTGATGGTTTTTATTTTTTCACCGCTTCTTTAGAAACTGGAAACTCCAATTTTAAAAGCTCACCCTTAATCGTGCCTACATTCTATAATATGGCAGCTTTCAGCCTTAAAATGTCTGATTCATATCATCTTTTAGGCAAATCTATAGCAATTGATATCCCAATTACAATTGACAATAATGGGATATTGAATGTATACAGGGAAGGGTATGAATTTATCCCACTACAGCAAAATTTTCCAAATAAGGTAAAGCTCACTTTTGATGAAAACCCGGTAACGGATGGTATTTATAGTGTCAGAAATGCTGATAAACCCCTTGCCAATATCAGCTTTAATTTTCCTAGAGACGAAAGCAAGCTCAATTATTTGGATATTGAAAATAGTACGGTTACCATACAAGATTCTATTTCTTCACTTTTTGAACATTTAGAAGAGGAACACAGTATTACCGCTTATTGGAAATGGTTTGTTATTTTAGCACTGTTTCTAATCCTTGTGGAAGTAATCATTCAAAAATTAGTTACATGAACATTCTGCTGAAGTCCGCAAAAATAGTATGCCCTGAAAATAAGGTGCTACATTTGAAAAAGCGGGATATCCTCATAAGAAAAGGAATTGTTGAAAAGATTGCCTCATCCATAGATTCGCCTTCCAACACCAAAATAGTGGATTACAAGAATCTCCATGTCTCTGTAGGGTGGTTTGACAGCGGAGTAAGTTTTGGTGAACCTGGATTTGAGGAAAGGGAAACCATTGCCAACGGATTATATGTAGCGGGGAGAAGTGGTTTTACCGATGTAGTTCTAAATCCTAACACCAATCCACTTCCTGACACGAGCTCCAATGTTGTTTTTTTAAAAGACAGGTCAAAAGAAAGGAGCACTAATTTATACCCGTTGGGAAGTTTAACGGTAAAATCCGAAGGAAAAGACCTTGCAGAGCTTTTCGATATGAAAAATGCTGGAGCTGTGGCTTTTTATGATTTTAAAAAGCAGATTTCCAATCCAAACTTGTTAAAGATTGCATTACTGTATGCCCAGAATTTTGATGGTTTGGTCTTGTCATATCCGCAAGATGGTCAAATACAAGGGAAAGGTATAGTGCACGAAGGAGAGATTTCCACTTTAATGGGATTAAAGGGAATACCTGCGTTAGCGGAGGAACTACAAATATCACGCGACCTGTTCATTTTAGAATATACTGGTGGAAAATTGCATATCCCGACAATTTCTACGGCAAATTCAGTAAAACTGATTGCCAACGCCAAAAGGAAAGGCCTGGATGTAAGCTGCAGTGTTGCTATACATAATTTAGTCTTTACGGATGAAAATTTGAAAGGTTTTGACAGCAACTATAAGGTTTCACCGCCTTTGCGGGGCAAACCCGATACCAAGGCCCTTATAAAAGGATTAAAAGATGGCTCAGTGGATTTTATAACCACGGACCATTTACCTATAGATATTGAAGAAAAAAGGGTTGAATTTGACAATGCTGTTGATGGCACCATCGGTTTAGAATCAGCATTTGGGAGCCTAAACCAGATTTTTGATTTGGAAGAGACCATTTCATTGTTGACGAAGGGACGTGAACGTTTTGGATTGGAACCTCCTATTTTGAAAGAAGGTGAAAAAGCTTGTTTAACATTGTTTGACCCTTCTGAAGAAACAACGTTTACCAAGGATACTATTTTATCCACTTCCAAGAACAGTATGTTTTTAGAGTCCCAATTAAAAGGAAGGGTTTTTGGGGTTATTAATAATGACCAAATTTCAGTTTAAGTTTTGAGTGAGTCCAGTTCAGGTAAAACAACCGCAATAATATCCTACATCACCATAGTTGGGTGTTTAATTGCAATCACTATGAATATTGAGCCTAAAAATGCATTTGCACGTTTTCATATCCGTCAGGCATTTGGCATTCATTTGCTGTACCATTCCTTTGCCTTTTTCTTGAACTATTCAGGTGTAAATTCTGGATGGATAGTTCTTTATGCAGTTTACTTTCTCTGTTGGGTATATGGATTGCTAGGGGCCATTGGGCAAAAAAAGCAATTGCTCCCAGTTCTGGGGCCATATTTTCAAAAATGGTTTACCTTTATTCCATAATTTAGAACGATGTCCCCCACCCCATTATCTTTAGAATACTTACTACGTCCGTCCACAATAAAATCCGGTAAAAAACCTGTTGTTTTTATGTTTCATGGTTATGGAAGCAATGAGGAAGATTTGTTTTCATTTGCCCCTGAGCTTCCAGAGGAATTAGTGGTAATTTCCGTAAGGGCACCCTATGATCTGGACCCATTTGGCCATGCTTGGTATGCCATAAATTTTGATGCAGAACATGGGAAATGGAGTGATGATGTACAAGCCATAGAGTCTCGTGATAAAATAAAGCAATTCATTGAGGAAGCCTGCACAGCATACGATTTGGATGAGGAAAATATAACCCTATTAGGTTTTAGTCAAGGTACTATTCTTAGTTACGCCGTAGCACTTTCATTTCCTGAAAAAATAAAAAATGTAATTGCATTGAGCGGGTATATCAATGAGGGTATTCTACAAGAAGGATATGAAAGCAAGGACTTTGGTCAATTGCACATTTATGCCTCGCACGGACAGGTCGATCAGGTAATCCCCCTAGAATGGGCCCAAAAAACTCCTGGTTTTCTAAAAAACTTAAATATTCAATTTAAGTATGAAGAGTTTCCTGTTGGGCACGGTGTATCTCCTCAAAACTTCTACTCTTTTAAGGAGTGGTTGGTTGAGCGAATTTAGGACTGATTGTTTTTTTGGAATCACACTTATCGGTCTCGTATAACCATCAGTTACAGGTTAATATACACAGAGACTTTTCGGTTAAGAACAGACTTTAGCAATTTCGAGTGGATTCTAGCCTGTGCTGAGTGCAGGCGAAGCATAGTCGAATCCGTGGGAATTGTGGTTATACATTGTTGTGGAACGTTTTATACTTTTGATTTTAATTGATTAATCTTTCCTGCTTTCTGCGTCCATGACACCCTGTTTCATTTCTTTTTCAAAATTTGAATTTGGGTATTTGGTAAGCCCTGCACTAAAATATTTAATGGCGTTATGGTAGTCTTTATGTTTTAAGTAAAATTGCCCGAAACGATTTTGCCAATATGCTGAATCATATCTTTTTGTGGTCAAAACATCTTTAAATTCAGTCATAAAAATGTTGAAATATTCAAAATTATTTCTGTTCCATGCTAACCAAATTAATCCATTTTTGGTGTTGTCATCTATATGGCTGTCACCACCAAATCGTTTTGTCCGTTCTTTAAAATATGTAGTCAGATAATCCATTCCTCCTAAATCAACATATTGTTGTATGCTTTCAAAAACTGGTGAGTCATAATTATGATAATAGTATTTCAATCCCTTATACATTGCCAAATGTGCCAAGGTTTCATGTACTTCATTATTGAACAAACTGTATTTCCATATAAGATTTTTGGGATTGTTCTTTTTCAATATTTCATAGAATGCGTCAGTTGAACCGATATAATAAATATCTTTTCTGGAGTTGGCCATGAATAGATAAATATCTTTATTTGAAGTAAACTTTTTAACTAGCTCTTCCGAAGCGTAGCCACCGTCGGTTATGATTGCTCCATTAAAGATATCACTCTTTTTTAAAATTAATTCACTTATGTAATAAGCAGCTGCTTCCCAACCAAAAACAACACGTTCTTTATTTGTCCTGTAATTAGAATCGATATAGTGTATGACTTCATTAACAAAAAAATCAGTGAATTTTTCACTTTCATCCCCAAACAATGTCCATCTTGATGAATCATTATCATGAATACCCACTATAATCATTTCTGGAATAGCACCAGGAGTACGTAAGGCTTTTTGAATTGACACACCACTTAAAAAATACCATTGTCCATCTAAAATATAAAGTACCGGATATTCTTTCTTTGAATCTGAATATCCATCAGGTGTATAAATTTGAATTGTTCTATCTTCATTTAATATAGATGACTTAATAGTTTGTTTAATTCCGATTGCAATTGGGGAATTATTCTCTTGTGCTATACCTACTATATTTACAAAACAACAAATGATAAAAACGAAAAATGATTTCATCGGTTTGATTTTTTATTGCAATTACTCAATGTTCTACAACATTTAAGATATTATTCGTTTCAATGATTTATATCCTACGATAAGTGAAGTTCGGGAATTTCTGCTTAAAAAGGGAACCATAGTTCAGCATTTGCTGTCCCTTAATTGCTTCTGGTATACAGCAAATGATCCATTAAAGTAAAATCAACTCCCAAATCGTCCTTAAGTTCGTATTTAATGACCAAGTCTCCCCAGTATTTTCCATCGGAAAAATCGGCCAACAACCATTTATGGTTTAAAACCTTGATCTTGTTTATTTTAAAATCGCTTTCCATACCGTCATAGGGCACCAATGGATTATTTCCCTTCTTTTCGTTGGTTTCCAAAAGTTTATCCTCAATATATCTAACTGGATCCTTTAAGTTCAAATGATCATAATAGGCCAAGGCATCATCATTGTTCTCCAAGGAAAAATATTGCATGTCCAAAATTTTTAGCTGTGTTTGCTGTAAGGAATCCTTTAGACCGGTTATTTCTGTGTTAAGTTTCTCAACATTGGCATTCAAGCTTTTTTGCATGTTGTTTGCACTCACAAATTGATACAAGACAATCAACGCAGCAAAAACAAATAGATATAGAAAAATTTTACTCTTCATAGGTTTTAAATCTTTAACTGTAAATTATCGTAGGCCAAAAATACATTCTTGGGCAGTTTTTTTTCCACTTCTTCATGAAAACCAAGCAAATGGCTAATGTGGGTCAGATAGGTTTTTTCAGCTCCAACTTTGTTGGCAAATTCCAAAGCTTCTTCCAAATTAAAATGGGAGTGGTGGGGCTCCATACGCAATGCATTGATTACCAAAGCTTTTACTCCTTTAATTTTGTTCACCTCACCGTCATCCACTCTTTTTACATCGGTTAGGTAAGCAAAATCTCCAAAGCGATATCCAAACACTTGCAACCTATTATGAAAGGCTTGTATGGGAATGACCTCTAAATTTCCCAATGGAATTGTATAGCCGTTAACAACAGGTGTCACTTTTACTGCTGGTGCACCGGGGTATCTGTTTCCATCCGCAAAAATATAATCGAAACGCTTGATCAATGAATTGATCACTCTTTCATGTCCATAAATGGGGATATCACCTTGCCTAAAGAAGAAAGGACGAATATCATCTATTCCCGCTGTATGGTCCGCATGTTCATGGGTAAAAAGAATACCATCTAATTTGGGTATTGGGTTTCTGAGCATTTGCTGTCTAAAATCAGGTCCACAATCAATCACATAATTGTAACCGCTCCAAGAAATCATTACTGAGACCCGAAGTCTTTGGTCTTTGGGGTCCTTGCTCAGACACACCGGATGATCGCTGCCAATTACGGGGATACCTTGTGAGGTTCCGGTTCCTAAGAAAGTAATGGTCATCACATCATCCATTAAATCCAAAATTATAACTTATTTATTTAATAGATTTAATGAAGAGTGTAACTTTGTCTTTATAAAATTCAGGCTATGTCCACTGCATCCAGCAACAAAAATGCTTTTGAAAACATTCCTTCAATAAAGGCAAAAACCCTAAGAATAAATCTTAATCCAAATATTTATGGCACCTTCGCCGAGATTGGCGCAGGTCAGGAAACGGCCAGACAGTTTTTTAGGGCAGGCGGTGCTTCCGGTACTATTGCAAAGGCCATGAGTGCCTATGACAAATCCTTCAGTGATGCTATCTACGGTTCAGAAAAAGATGGTAGGTATGTGACCCAAGCTAGGTTAAAAACAATGCTGGAGCATGAAATGCGATTGGTAGAGGAACGGATAAGCCGCAAAAACAATCCAGACTACCTGTTTTTTTCTTATGCCAATACGGTAGCCACTATTGATTTTTCAAAACGATACAAAGGCCATGGGTGGATCGGTATTCGGTTTCAGTTAGATCCAGAGCAAAAAGAGTATGATGAAATTGTGCTTCATGTACGTTTTAAACAAACGGAAGCTAGATTACAACAAGAGACTTTGGGTACCTTGGGCGTTAATCTTATTTATGGTGCATTTTTCAAGTACCATAAACCCAAAAAATTATTAAAATATCTTTACGACCACATTGACAAAGACACGATTGAAATTGACATGGTCAATTTTACGGGCCCCAATTTCAAAGATGTTGATAATAGATTGATGAGCCTACAGCTTATCAGGAATGATATGACCGATGCCGTGATGTTTGGTCCAGATGGAAATAATTTGCTGCCTGCCTCTGTGCTTTACAAAAAGAATATTCTTGCCCTCCGTGGAAGTTTTAGACCAGTGACCAAGGTAAACATGGACATGTTCCAAAAATCGTATGATATTTTTATAAGGGAGCAGACCGTTGAATATGAAAATACCATAGTTGTTTTTGAAATAACGCTTTCCAACTTAAAGGCTGCCGGAGAAATTGATGAGCAGGATTTTATGGATCGTGCAGAACTTTTAAGTTCTTTGGGACACACTGTGTTGATATCCAACTTCCAAGAATATTATAAATTGGTGGAGTACTTTAACAATTACACCAAAGCAAAAATTGGCTTGACCATGGGAGTCAACAATTTAGTAGACGTTTTTGATGAAAAATACTATCGTGATCTAAGTGGAGGTATTTTGGAAGCCTTTGGAAAATTGTTCTTCAAAGATCTAAAAGTTTATCTGTATCCAATGAAGGATGCTGCCACCGGGCAGATCATGACAAGCAACAATGTGAAGGTGCACCCTCGTATGAAAGAATTGTACAAGTTCTTCAAATACAATGGAAAAGTGATGGATATTATTGATTATGACCCTGATGTCATGAACATTTTTTCACGGGATGTTCTTAAAAAGATCACCAAAGGAGAAGAAGGTTGGGAAGAAATGTTACCTGAAGGAATTGCTGAAATGATCAAGGAAAAACAGTTGTTTGCCAAAAAAGCACTTACTAAAAAAGAAAAAGAAGAGGCATAAATAAAAAAGGCGCTGTAACCAGCGCCTTTTTTATAAAGTTAGTTCAGCAATTGTGCAGCGTGGTCTTTGGTCTTAACCTTATCTATCACTCTTTCCACTACCCCATTTTCATCTATAACAAAAGTTTTACGGTGTATACCGTCATATTCCCTACCCATAAACTTTTTTGGTCCCCAAACGCCAAACGTGTTAATTACAGTATGGTCCTCATCTGCCAATAACGGGAATTGAAACTTATATTTATTTCTAAAGTTGTTTTGTTTTTTTGGGGAATCCGCGCTCACGCCCAAAAGCTCAAATCCCTGCTCTTGCAATACTTCATAATTGTCCCTTAGATTACAGGCTTCGGCAGTGCAACCGGGCGTGCTTGCCCTAGGGTAAAAAAAGACTACCAATTTTTTTCCAGTATAATCACTTAAGCTTATAGTGTTTCCGTCTTGGTCTATTGAAGAAAATTCTGGTACTTTATCTCCTATTTTCAGTGTATTCATGTATTTTCAAGCTTTAAAAGTTTATTCAAAGCTAACTTAATATGACGAAACAGGACAAGGTAAATTTTACACTTACGACTTTGGACGAAATTTATCCAACAATTCCGATTCCCCTAGACCATAAAGACCCTTACACCTTATTGATTGCGGTACTTTTGTCTGCTCAGAGCACGGATGTAAGGGTCAATAAGATTACTCCCCTCCTATTTGCAAAAGCTGATAACCCGTATGATATGATCAAACTTACGGTGGATGAAATCAGGGAAATCATAAAACCCGTTGGGCTATCTCCAATGAAATCGAAAGGGATTTACGGACTGTCTAAAATATTGATTGAAAAATACAATGGAGAAGTTCCCAAAGAGATTGAACTGTTGGAAGAATTACCGGCCGTTGGTCACAAAACAGCCAGCGTTGTGGTTTCGCAGGCCTTTGGTATCCCAGCTTTTCCTGTAGATACCCATATTCATAGACTCATGTACCGTTGGGGATTCAGTAACGGCAAAAATGTGGTACAGACGGAAAAAGATGCCAAACGTCTTTTTCCAAAGGAAGTTTGGAACAAATTGCACCTACAGATTATTTGGTACGGCCGGGAGTATTCTCCAGCAAGAGGTTGGGATTTGGAAAAAGACATCATTACCAAAACCATTGGAAGAAAAACGGTATTGAACGAATATCTTAAAAACAAAAAGAGCCGCTAATTGCGGCTCTTTTCGTGTTTTCTTGAAGCTTCTAGTTTAAAGTAACTTCAAATTTGTGCTTTTTGTAATCAACTACTTTAATCGATTTAGAGTAGCTAAGCAAGAAATCAATGGTTTCTCGTCTAGCTTTTACCGTTTTTACGGTTCTTTGTTCTTCAGAGTAAATGTTTTCCATATTCTAGCATTAATGTTACAATTAGATAACGCCACTAAAATGGAAATATTGCTGTGTTCGATGGAATGCAGATTAATTCGTTAAAACGATATTATTGCGTTCTACTATTTTTCTTAGGTTAATAAGTGCATAACGCATTCTTCCTAGAGCAGTATTGATGCTAACACCAGTGTTTTCGGATATTTCCTTAAAACTCATATCCTTATAGATTCGCATGATCAACACTTCCTTTTGATCTTCGGGCAATTCCTCTATCAAAAGTGTAAGATCACTATCGATTTGATCTTTTATGATCTGTTTTTCAGCATTTAGCTTTTCATCCTTTATAACGGAGAAGATGTTGAAGTCATCACTACCCTCAAACTTGGGCATTCTCTTGTTTTTACGGAAATGGTCTATAATAAGGTTGTGTGCAATTCGCATAACCCATGGCAAAAATTTACCTTCCTCACTATAAGAACCTCTTTTTAATGTTTTAATTACTTTGATAAAAGTATCTTGAAAGATGTCCTCTGCAACATCTCTGTCCATTACTTTAGAATAAATAAAACTGGAAATTCTTTGATTGTGCCTATTGATGAGTGCCTCTAAACATTTTTCATCTCCGGCAATGTAATTCTTTACTAATATCGAGTCGTCAATCTGTAGTTCCATACAAATTACTTTTTTGGTTAAAATTATTAGCCTCCCTTCTGCTAAGAAAGGCTTAGTGTTGTAAGCTTAATTTTAAAAAAGTAATTATTTCTGTATAGGCCTATCAGCTTTTTAATTACACATCAAATATAGAAAAACAGTATGCCCGTAAAAAAACTATGTTGTGATTTGGGCATTTTCCGATGTTAACTGATACAATATACGTATTAAGTGTGGGGTAGCGTATCTTTGAAACGCAAATTTTAACATATGACCACTATCAAGAACGCAGATCCCAAGCAAAATATTATCATAAAGGGTGCTAAGCTTCATAATCTGAAGAATATAGATGTTGTAATCCCGAGGAATAAGTTGGTGGTCATTACTGGACTTTCCGGTTCTGGGAAGTCAAGTCTTGCATTCGATACTTTGTATGCTGAGGGTCAAAGACGATATGTAGAGAGTCTATCCTCGTATGCAAGACAGTTTTTGGGAAAATTGGACAAGCCAAAAGTTGATTATATAAAAGGTATAGCTCCGGCCATTGCCATAGAGCAAAAAGTAAATTCCACCAATCCAAGGTCCACCGTAGGCACAACTACAGAAATATATGACTATTTAAAACTGCTTTATGCGCGAATTGGTAAAACCCTATCTCCTATTTCTGGGAATGAGGTCAAAAAAAATACGGTAACCGACGTCATTAATTATATAAAACCTTTAGAAGAAGGAACCAAACTCCTTTTGTTGGCTCCTATAGCCATAAAAGAAGAGAGGGATTCCTTAAAATCCTTGGAGCTTTTTTCAAAGCAGGGCTATGCTCGTATCAAATATAAAGGGGAGGTACTAAGAATTGATAAGGCACCCAAGGATATAGGCAAGGAGTTTGATCTGGTTGTGGACAGAATTGTGATAAAGGATGATGAAGATTTTTATAACCGCTTGGCCAATGCTGTGGATAATGCCTTTTTTGAGGGAAAAGGACAATGCACTATTGAAAATTTGGAAAGCAGTGAAATCAAGAACTTTAGCAACCAGTTTGAATTGGATGGATTAAAGTTTTTAGAACCCAACGTACACTTGTTCAGTTTTAACAATCCTTATGGAGCATGTCCCAAATGCGAAGGCTATGGAGATGTTATAGGTATAGATGAAGATTTGGTGGTGCCAAACACTGCTCTATCTGTTTTTGAAAATGCTATTTTCCCATGGCGGGGAGAAAGTATGGGCTGGTACAGAGATCAATTGGTCAACTCTGCCTATAAATTTGATTTCCCCATCCACAAACCTTGGTTTGAACTTACCGATGAACAAAAACAATTGGTTTGGGATGGTAATGAACATTTTATGGGTATCCATGCTTTTTTTCAACAGCTGGAAGAAAAGAGCTATAAAATTCAGAACAGGGTCATGCTATCCCGCTACCGCGGAAAAACCAAATGTACCGTATGCCGGGGAAAACGGTTACGTAAAGAAGCTGATTATGTAAAAGTGGGCGGTCACTCTATTTCTGACTTGATTGAGCTTCCCATCAAAAAGTTGGGTCCTTTCTTTGAAGGACTGCAATTGTCAGAGCATGATAACACCATCGCAAAGCGATTACTGAAAGAAATCACCACACGATTGGATTTTTTGAGCAAAGTTGGGTTGAGCTATCTCACCCTAAACAGAAAATCGAACACCTTATCTGGAGGAGAAAGTCAGCGTATCAATCTCGCTACTTCTTTAGGTAGTAGTTTGGTAGGTTCCATGTATATTTTAGACGAACCCAGCATTGGACTCCATCCCAGGGATACGGAAAATTTGATTGAAGTATTATTATCCCTCCGTGATTTAGGTAATACGGTTATTGTGGTAGAACATGATGAAGATATTATGAAAGCCGCTGATGAAGTCATTGATATAGGCCCTGAAGCTGGAACCTTGGGTGGTGAAGTGGTTGCAACAGGAAGTCTGGACCAAATACTGAAGGCCAATTCCTTAACAGCAGATTATTTAAATGGAAGCAAAGAGATTGCAGTGCCCCCGGAAAGACGAAATTCTAAAAATCATATTCAGATTATAGGAGCAAGGGAAAACAATCTCAAAAATATCAATGCAACCTTTCCACTGAATATGCTAACTGTAATTACCGGAGTATCTGGAAGTGGTAAAAGTACCTTGGTAAAAAAAATATTGTATCCTACTCTTTTAAAAGAAGTGGGGGGGTATGGCGAAAAAGCTGGGCAATTTACCAAAGTAGAAGGTAAATATGCCCATATTAAACATGTAGAGTTTGTAGACCAAAATCCTATTGGCAGGTCTTCACGTTCCAACCCTGTAACCTATATAAAGGCCTATGATGATATCCGCGCTCTTTTTGCTTCTCAAAAATTGAGTAAGCTTCGTGGCTATCAGGCCAAACACTTTTCCTTCAATGTTGATGGTGGGCGTTGTGAAAAATGTAAGGGTGAAGGAGAGATTACGGTAGAAATGCAATTTATGGCCGATGTACATTTAGAATGTGATGTATGCAATGGCAAACGCTTTAAAAAAGAAATCCTGGAAGTTCAGTTTCAAGGAAAGAACATTGATGATATTCTTAATTTGACCATTGATGAGGCCGTTGATCATTTTAGAACCCACGAACAACATAAAATAATCAACAAATTAAAACCCTTACAGGATGTTGGCTTAGGCTATGTCACTTTAGGGCAATCCTCTTCTACCCTTTCAGGTGGAGAAGCACAACGAATTAAACTTGCTTCGTTTTTAGTAAAAGGAAATACCAAAGAAAAAGCTTTGTTCATCTTTGATGAACCTACCACCGGACTCCACTTCCACGACATCAAAAAACTATTAAAGTCTTTTGATGAGTTGATTGCCAAAGGACATTCCGTCATTGTAATTGAACACAATATTGAATTGATTAAATGTGCGGACTATATCATTGACTTGGGTCCTGAAGGTGGTGAAAATGGCGGGTATCTGGTTGCCGAAGGAACTCCTGAGGAACTAATCAAAAATAAGGAATCGCATACAGCCAAATATCTAACAATGAAAATATAAAATCAATTAGTCTCTTACCCAACCTATTAGAGATTAAAGTTTCTATCTACTTGTAGATGAGCTATACTTCTTCTGTAGAGATTATTCAAAAAGTAAGAAATTACTTAAAATTTAAGAAGCCAAAGTACTTATTTTTCATATCGCTTTGATTCATCCGTCAATTCATATCCCTCATCCATAAATCCTACCTCTTTTAAAACCCAATATCTTTTTAAGATTGCAGATTGACAACTAATTGAATATAGTTCATTTGGGTGTATCAATTTTTGACAAAAGATTTATCCTTAATCATTACGCGGAGAAAATCATTCAAAGTTTGAATACTCAACTTAAGTATTCTTGGCTAATAGCCTTGTGCAGATCAACCCCAAATCTAAAACTTAATAACACTTGCATATGCAGAAAGTTTTACTTTTTTCTTTGCCAAAATTGACAATCTTCAAAAATCCAGCTGCGTGCACTATTCTATTCATTGGCTTTTTGGGTTTCACCCATAATGAGGCTATAAATAAAAGTTGGCTTGAAGATACATCTATAGATTTCATTGATTCAAAAATCTCCGATGATAATTCTAGCTCCAAGGTTTCACCCAACTATGTACCCAACATTGCTGTGGTTATGAATGGAACCTTAAATGGGGATTGTTCGGCAATAGATTATACCATTTTAATAAGAAATGCAAGTACAAACAGTGAATCCCTTGATGTAATAGAGGCAATTGACATAAATGACCCTTCATTCGTAGCTAATCTTGCTCCTGTGTCTGGAGATAACAATAACAATGGTGTTCTAGATGCAGGTGAATCATGGCAACTCAACGCCACTAAAAGCCTAAGTCCAACAGACCTTGCTCAACCTACAATTCAAAATCAGGTACGGGTAACCAGTGAAGTTGTGGGTCAACCCGGTGTGACAACATTTGACCTTTCAGATGATGCTTTGCCCAATGAAGATGACCCAACAATTGTGGATATTTCATCATGCAGAAGAATTGGGGCAATATTAGTTTCTGAAACAAAGGATTTTCAGGATAATTCTCCAGGCTGTGCAACTATTGAATACAGCCTAACCGTTCGAAATACAAATAACGCCAATGAATCCTATACTAATGTCGTCATAACCAACCTTGACCCTAATCTAACGTTTACTGGGAGCAACCCAAATATTGGGGACTTAAACAACAATGGCCTTTTTGATGCGGGTGAATCATGGCAATATAACGCTTCAAGGAACTTAAATAGTGGAGATTTTAATATGGGTAGCTTAAACAACCAAGTTACGGTCAATGCCGAATTGGATGGCCAACCAAGTTTAACCGTATCAGATCTTTCAGATGACAACAGCGAATTTGAAGATGACCCCACTGTAACTGACCTAGCACAATGCACTCCCAATATTATTTCAATGGTCATGAGAACAGTAGATGGTTCAAGCTGTGATGAACTCTTTTATGAATTCGAAGTGATCAATCAAAGTGCTACGGCCGTATTGGATACCCCCCTTATTACATCACCACTGTTCACTGGTGCAAAACCAAGCTTTATATCTGGTGATGATAACGATAATAACCTAATTGATCCTGGAGAAATATGGACTTTCTTTAAAGCATATGACATAACTGCTCAGGATTTAGCCAACGAGGAGATAGTAAACCAAGCTTCGGTTTTAGCTCCTGTGGTAGGCCAACCAGGCATCACGGCCTTTGATTTTTCTGATGACATTAGCCATACAGAGGATGGTCCCACAATAACAAATATCGTTGAATGCATTCCCAATATCTCCTTGATCAAGACCGGTACAGCGTTAGATGCTTTGGGTAATCCAGGATGTGAGGAGATTCACTATATTTTTGAAGCAACAAACCTTACCAATTTTAACGCATTTGGTAATCCAATTCTTAAAGATCCTTTGCTTGGCGGTGAACTGCCTGGCCCAGACTCTGGTGACAATAACAATAACAACCAAATTGACCCTGGGGAGACATGGACATATAGTGCTGTTTATGCCATTCTACAGCAAGATATTGATAATACTCAGGTCACCAATCAGGCAACAATTACAGTTGATGTCTTAAGTGAACCTGGATTAACAATTACCGATCTCTCTGATAACAACAGTGCCACAGAAGATGACCCAACTACCACAAGTTTACTCCAATGTAACCCCAATATTGTTTCCTTGGTAAAGACAGGGAGTGCACTAGATGCTGTGGGTGGCCTTGGTTGCGAAGAAATATTATACCAATTTGAGGTAACCAATCAAGGTACTCTGGAAGCGTTTAACAATGTTGTCCTGACCGACCCACTTCTTGGAGGAACCATTCCCGGACCAGATTCCGGAGATGATAACAACAATGCCCAACTGGATCCAGGAGAGACTTGGATGTACATTGCAACATATACTATACTCCAACAGGATATAGATAATGGACAGGTCTCAAATCAGGCCACGGTGACCGCAGATGCAGTTAACCATCCAGGAATTTCAGCATTCGACCTATCGGATGATGATAGCCCGACCGAAGATGACCCTACCGTTGTAAGTCTTGCACACTGTCAGTCCGGTATATCACTAATAAAAAAGACTGGTGATGGCTCAAGTTGTGACGAAATTTTTTATGAATTTGAAGTGTCCAATCAAGGGAATATAGCCTTGACAAATGTGATTATTAATGATCCACTATTAGGAGGAGTAATACCAGGCCCAATATCTGGTGATGATGACAATGATGGGCAATTGGACGTCAATGAAACCTGGATGTATATCGTCACCTATTTTATCACCCAACAAGACATCAACAATGGACAGGTAACCAATCAGGCTACTGTAACTGCTAATGTGATAGGGCAACCGGGCGCAACGGTATCTGACCTTTCAGATGATGACAGTATTACCGAAGACGATCCAACTGTAGTAAGTTTAGCTAACTGCCCTTCTCGCTTATCACTTATAAAAACCGGGAGTGCTTTGGATGCTGTAGGAGGACTCGGTTGTGAGGAAATACTATATTTATTTGAAGTGACCAACCAAGGCGCACAGGAAACTTTTGATAATGTTGTCCTTACCGATCCATTGCTAGGTGGAGCTATTTCAGGGCCTGACTCAGGAGACAACAACAGCAACAACCAATTGGATCCAGGAGAAACATGGGTATACAGTGCAACATACACCATTACACAACAGGACATCATCAATACACAGGTCACCAACCAAGCCATGGTGACCGCAGATGTAACAACACAGCCAGGAGTATCGGAATCAGATCTTTCCGATGACAATAGTATCACGGAAGATGATCCCACTGTAATTGACCTATCACACTGTACCCCTACAATTCCAAATATCGCGCTCATAAAGACAGGCAGTGCAATAGATGCCTTGGGCGGACTTGGATGTGAGGAAATACTATATACTTTCGAGGTAACCAACAATGGTTCATTGGAAGGTTTCGACAATATTGTTCTCACGGATCCATTATTAGGAGGTGTTATTTCAGGGCCTAACTCGGGAGACGATAACAATAATAACCAAATGGATCCCGGTGAGATATGGATTTACAGCGCAACTTACACAATACAACAACAAGACATAAACAATACGCAGGTCACCAATCAGGCAACCGTTACCGCCGATGTAATTGGACAGCCTGGAGCATCTGTCTCTGATTTGTCAGATGATAACACTTTCGCTGAGGATGACCCAACAATTATAGACCTATCCCATTGCACTCCATCAACCCCCAGTATTTCATTGATTAAGACGGGCAGTGCATTAGACGCCATGGGTGGACTTGGATGCGAGGAAATACTATATACTTTCGAGGTAACCAATCAAGATGCACTAGATGTCTTCAATAACGTTGTCCTCACCGATCCTTTGTTAGGGGGAATAGTTTCAGGACCTGACTCGGGAGACGATAACAATAATAACCAAATGGATTCCGGTGAAATATGGATTTACAGCGCAACTTACGCAATACTACAACAAGACATAGACAATGCCCAGGTCACCAATCAAGCAACTGTCACCGCCGATGTAATTGGACAGCCTGGTGTCAGCGTTTCCGATCTATCGGACAACGACAGCCCAACTGAGGATGACCCAACAATCATTGATTTATCACACTGTAGCGCCGGGGCGGCGGGAATTGCACTTATAAAAACAGGTGAACTGGTAAATGGTGGTTGTGATACCATTGAATATACTTTTACAGTCACCAACACTACCGGAAATGACCAAGCTTTGGAAAATGTGGTGTTGGTAGATCTTGACCACCCCACCATTACCATTGTGGGCCCTGAGGGGGATACTGACAACGATGGTGAATTGGATTCCAATGAGAGTTGGGAATTTACTGCAACCTATAATCTTACAGCAACAGACATAACTATTGGCTCTGTATCCAACCAGGCTCAAGTTACGGCTAACATAGTAGGCCAACTTAATTTGGTAGTGACAGATTTGTCAGATTTCCTAGAAATTGACCAGAACAGACCAACAGATATTGACCTTGTAAGCTGTCAAAACCCAGGAATTGGTCTTATCAAACAAGCTAGTCTTTCAGATATTGACCAAGACGGTTGCAACGAAAGTATTCTCTATACATTTTATGTCACAAATATTGGGAACGAGGATTTGATAAACATTGTGGTGAGTGATGATTTATTAAATGGCTCTATATCCAATCTAGTTTTAGAAAGTGATATTAATAATGATGGAATCCTATTTCCGGGTGAAACGTGGGTTTACGAAGCACATTATGGCATTACTGATCAAGATCTAAATGCCAATGTGGTATCCAACCAAGCTTCTGTAACTGCTGAAACTCTGACAAATGTTGAGGTCTCAGATTTATCAGACAACAACAGTAACCAAGAAGATGATGCTACAACCATATCTGTAGGTGGCAGCTGTGAAATTCCTTCTGCGTCAATAGGCCTTATCAAAACCGGCTTCCTTATAGATCAAGACAATGACGAGTGCGCAGATGCGATCAGGTACAATTTTAAAATTGCAAACCTAGGGGGCACTCCTCTTCAGCTTACAACTTTAGTAGATGAATTATTGAGCAATGTCCCAATAAATACCCCAGAATCAGGTGATGAAAACAGCAATAACCTTATTGATATAGGTGAAGAATGGGAATTCAATGTAATATATCAATTAGAAGCCGAAGATATTGCCCAAGATCTGCTTGAGAACCAAGCAACCGTTTTTGCCCAAACAACAGATGTTAATCTAGAGGTATCCGATATGTCAGACAATGACAGTTATAATGAAAATGACCCAACAATTGTGTTTGTCGGTGATGTTTGTGGCTATGGAACCACAAGTATTGATTTTGAGATTTTCACAGGTATTTCACCAAACGGTGATGGGATAAACGATTATTTCCAAATAAATGGTATTGAAAACTATCCAAACAATGTGTTTAGGGTATATAATAGATGGGGAGCAACGGTCTACGAAGTAGAAGGTTATGGGATTGGAAATAAATTGTTCAGGGGTATTTCTGAGGGTAATGCAACGGTTTCCAAGGAAAAAGAACTACCAAGTGGCACTTATTTCTACATACTAGAATTTCCTAATGAAAATCCAGGTGAGGCCAGCTATTCAGGATACTTATACATCAATAACAATTAGAACGGCAAACCTCCTCCTTATCAATGAAAAAATCAAATCTTTTTGTTCAAAGATCAATAAATATCATAGTGAAAAAACTAGCTCTCAGTGTGCTCTTTTTTGGAATGATTTCTCTAATCTCTGCCCAACAAAGTCCACAATACACACAATACATGTATAACACACAGATAATAAATCCAGCTTATGCTGGCTCAAGAGAAACCTTGAGTCTTGGTTTATTGGGCCGTTACCAATGGGTGGATCTTGAAGGTTCTCCAAAAACAGGGACTTTTACTGTTAATCTTCCTGTTGGATTCTATGATAATATGGGGATAGGAGCCTCTATAGTGCATGATCAAATAGGACCAGCCATAGAATCTAATGCGGCTATTGACATAGCATACTCGCTACATTTGGCCAGAAGAAATGTGAGCAAACTTTCATTTGGATTAAAAGCAGGGGTTGACATGTTAGATGTTGATTATTCAAAGATTAACCTGTTCAACCCCAACGATCCTTTCTTTCAGAATAATGTTGACTCCAAAATACAACCACAAGTAGGCGCCGGAATCTATTACAATACTCAAAATTTCTATACTGGAGTTTCAGTTCCGAATTTTCTTTCCACTCAGCACTATGATGAACAATCATTAGTGGATGAAAATATTGATGGTATCGTGGTTGAAAGATTACACTATTTTTTTATTGCAGGTTATGTGTTTGATTTAAGTCCCAACATAAAATTAAAGCCAGCAACCTTATGGAGGCTGGTAAGTGGTGCTCCCATTCAATGGGACTTGTCGGCTAATTTCATGTTCAATGAGAAGTTTGTTATAGGTGCATCCTATAGATGGAACGCTTCTATAAGCGGCCTTTTAGGGTTTCAAATTTCAAACAGCATTTTTGCTGGTGTCGGTTATGATTATCAATCAACAGCAATTGAAGATTATAGTAATGGCTCCTATGAAGTATTCCTCCGATTTGACATTTTTAACCAATCTGAAAAAATTGTAGCTCCTAGATTTTTCTAATATGAACAATACATTACCTCGAACATTACTTATAATCACTATAATAGCATTATCCGTAAATTTGATTTACGCACAATCAAGCGTTATCAAAAAGGCAAATAAAGAATTTGATACTTATGACTTTATCAATGCAAGAGAAATATATCTCAAAGTAGTTGAAAATGGATATGAATCTGCCCAAATCTTTAAAAAATTGGGAGACACCTATTATTTTAACAGTGACTATATAGATGCCGTTAAATGGTACAAGGAGCTAATGGAAAAGTATCCAAATGAAATGGAACCTGTGTACTATCACAGAGCTGCACAAAGCCTTAAAAGTATTGGTGAATACCATGAATCCAAAAAGATCATGGGAAAATATGCAGAGAAATCTTCAACTTCAAGAATAGCTGAAATTTATGTGGATAGTTATCCATCTTTGGATAGCCTAGTCAAGTTTCAATCCAAAAAATTTGAAGTAGAGAATATCACCAAATCTTTTAAAGGTTCAGATTTTGGGCCATCCTTTTTTAAAGATAAAATTGTATATGCCTCTTCATCACAAGAAACTGAAGGGTCTGCAATTCATAACTGGTCCGGGTTGCCATATGTAGATTTATATGAAGCTGATATAAGTGAAGATTGGGGTATTACCAATCCTGAACCTCTTAAGGGAGAAATTAACTCCCCATACCATGAATCTACTGCAGCATTCACAAAGGATGGTAAAACAATATACTTTACAAGAAATAACTATATCAATGGTAAAAGAAAACAAAACAAAGAAAAGCTTGTAACACTTAAAATCTATAGGGCTGAAAAAAATGATGGAGGATTGTGGACCAATGTCAAGGAACTGCCCTTTAACAACGATTCATATTCGGTAGCACATCCTGCATTAAGTCCGGACGAAACCCGTTTATATTTCTCCTCCAACATGGCAGGTACCTTGGGCGAATCTGATATATGGTATGTAAAAATTGCAAATTCTGAAACTTACGGAACCCCGATTAACCTAGGACCAGAAATTAATACTGAAGCTCGGGAAACTTTTCCATACGTTAGTGAAAACAACAATCTATACTTTTCAAGTGATGGACATCTTGGATTGGGTGGATTGGACATTTTTACCATTTCATTGGATAGAAAAGGTGAGTTTATTGAAGTTACAAACTTGAAACAACCCATAAACACCAATAAAGACGATTTTGGATTCATTATTAATGAAGAGAAACAAATAGGATACCTCTCTTCCAATAGAGATGGGGACGAAGGAAGTATTTCTGATGATATTTACAGAGTTTGGGAAAAATGTGGAATTATCAACATTGAAGGAATAGTCACGGATGCAAAAACCAAAATGCCCCTAGACAAATCGATAGTAACCCTGCTCAATGAAAACAATAAGGTAATTTCTCAAGCAATTACAGATAAAAATGGCGCTTACATATTTAGAGATCTCGCTGAGTGCGGCAAACCATATGCTCTACGGGCAGAAAACGACAGTAAAGAATATATACCTGCTGAAAAAAACATTATAACACCTCGTGGATCACATACCTTAGAGTTAAATTTAGAATTGACCCCACCAGATTGTGCCGTTGATGATCTTGGGTGCAGATTAAATCTTCAACCAATTTATTTTGATTACGGTAAATATCATATAAGAAAAGATGCTGAAGTTGAATTAGCTAAGATTCTTGAAGCATTAAAGGAATATCCTCAGCTAAAAATACATATAGAGTCACATACCGACTCAAGGTCTAGCAGTGCATTTAATATGAGGTTATCTTCAAGAAGAGCTCAAACCACAATGAAATGGTTTATCAACAAAGGAATTGATAGAAAGAGGTTATCTGCCAAAGGATACGGGGAAACACAATTATTAAACAATTGTTCAAACGGGATAAAATGTCCTGAAGAAGATCACCAACTCAACCGAAGATCAATGTTCATCATAAAGGATTAATTTTTAATACACTAATAAGCAGTTATTTACGTTTATTCAGGTTTTTTTGGCACGCTGTTTGGTATTTACTTTTCGGAATGTAAATAATTGCATTCAGAATTTAAAACCCTATAGTATGAAAAAGTTAGTACTCATTATAGCAGCAGTTCTGTTGGGTGCTCCAAGCATCCATGCAGCCAAAATAGAAGATAGATCATTTATCAATAGTGCTTATCGATACGGGAACTCATTCATCTTTGTAGAGAATGGGGTAACTTTTTCAGTATACCCAGATGGTGAGTTCGATTTTTACATTGATAATCAAGTAAATGTTGGTGTCGGAGCCAGAATTGGCAATGTGGGCATCACCTTCAACTCAGGATACAACTATAATCCTTATGTACAGTATGACGACTATGGAGCAATAGTTCAAGTAGAAAATATTCCTGTCTATTATGACTATTACGGACGTGTTTCTCAAATAGGAGACGTAGACGTTTGGTACCGAAATGGTCGTGTTCGCAGAGTTGGTGGACTAAATGTTTTCTATAATGGCGGTGCTTTTAGCCATTGTACCGGATATATCAACATTTATAACAGACATTATGCGTATAGACCTTTCCATAGGTACTTTGTAAGACCAGCTGTATCTTATTGTAATGTATATACTAGACCATATAGAAGATATTACAGACCAATTAGATATACCTATTACAGACCCTATAGGAATAACTATAGAAGAAGTTATGCCTCTGTTGGTAAAACATACAGAAACGACAGACATTACAGAAGAGATAATATCTATAGAAATGACAAAAGAGTATCCAGACGCAACCATAGTGTTAGAAGAGATGGAAGCAATTATGGAAGAAGTAATAGAAGTGTTGGACATAATGATTATAGAAAAGGAAATACAGTAAGTCGTTCCAACAACAAAGTGAGAAGAAATAATAATAGCACTGGTAGAACTATAAAGCAAAGTGATTACAGAAGAGGAAGCACTGCTTCACGAAGTAACAACAATGGTAGAACTGTTACACAAAGACAAGTGACACGTAAACCAAGTAGCAGAACTGTTAAACAAAGTGATTACAGAAGAGGAAGTACAGCTTCGAGAAGTAATAACAATGGTAGAACCGTTACCCAAAAGCAGGTGACAAAAAGGCCAAATAGCCGAACAGTCACAAAACGAGAAGTAACCTCTACCCCAAGAAGTAGAACTGTTACTAGAAGTACCTCAAGTACCTACAGAAAGCCGCAGGCCAGAAAAAGTACAGGTAGATCGGTAGCAAGTAGAAGCAGTGCTCCCAAAAGAACGGTTTCCAGAAGTACAAAGACTACTGTTAAGAGAAGTGGAAACACAAATTATAAAAGAAGTAGCAACTCAGGTACTAGATCAAGAAGCTCTAGACGAGTGCAATAAAGATAGTTTTTAGGTTGGTTAGTTGTTTACCCCGTAGTTGGATTTATCCGCTACGGGGTTTCTTTTTGGGTTACAGTTGCTTTGTCATACTGAGCTCGTCGAAGCATGGATGTTGAGCTACTCTTCCCTCCTCCTCAACCATTTAGAAAGTACCCCAGAAACATCTTCGGAAATTTCAAAACGAAATAATATACCCAAGTATATCGCTCCTATTAAAGCTGATTTTAAAAGGATATTAATTATGGGATGAAATGGAAATTGTAATACATAAAACAGTACACCTATCAGTAACAGGGTTGCAAAAACCTTAAAAGTGGCTTTTGAAAAAGGCAAAAAACCAAATTTGAGCTTTACAAATATCAACTTGGACAGATTGAACATAAAAATGGCCATAAAACTGGCCAAAGCAGCACCTTCAATACCATATAAAGGAATCAACCAAAGATTGAGCAAAATAGTAACAACCGCAAAACAGATACCCATCACTAACACCCATTTGTAATATTTAGAATAATACAAAATGGCATTGATGTTCCCTAAAAGCGAATCAAAAACCTTTGCCATCCCAATTAATGCTATTATGCTGAACCCACCACGGTATTCCTCTGGAAGCATCAAAAACAAATCATTGATGTTCAAAACAATCAACACAAATAAAATACCCGAAGCAATAAAAGAAGTAAGAGATGTTTTTTTATACAGACTTTCCAATTCAAAAAAGTTGCCCTCATTTAAATAATTGGCCGTCATAGGATAGGTAATTTGATGCATGGCCCTAGTGGGAACAATAATACTAGTGGCAATATAAATAGCGACACCATAAAAAGCCACATTGTCCAATTCCATAAATTGATTGATCATAAATTTATCAATCTCTAAAAGTATAAGCGCCACGGAGCCACCAAGAACCATTAACATTCCGTACCCCAATATGTTCCATGTATTCTTAGGAAATGTAAAACTCAAAACAGGTCTATGCAAACTATAGGCATATAACTTCATCAAAAGCGTGCGAAGCAAGTAAACCCCAACTAATGCTTTCAGAAAGAAATCTAGGTCAATCACCTCAAAGTACAATAACCCTAGTAAAATGGAAACACAGATTCTAGCAAAAACCTCTTTTAAAAAGTTACCGAATACAGATTTGAGATGTACTTTGCTCCAGGCATAGAACACTTCAAAATAGGCCATGGCAATGCCCACCAAAAATAAGTACCACAAATAATCTTTGACCAAGGTGTTTTTTATGGAAAGAAATTCTCCAATAGGATCATACGCCCACCAAATAATCAATGTTAGGGGCAAAATAATCAGCAATGGAGAAATCATCATCAAGGTTAAAAAACCGTTCCTTGATTCATCCTTTTGCGCACTATAATATTTCACCATGCCGTTGTGTGCACCTGAGGACATAATCGGCATCAAAATAGCGCCCGTTGCCAATATAAAAGTAACCAATCCATAATATGTTGGTTCCAAAATATTGGTATAGAGAAAAAGAGTGTTCAGGGCACCAAATCCAAACCCAATAAAAGTTACAATGGTGTTTTTAAAGGATTGCTTTAAGATGATTCCCATGAGATAAAATTAGCCAATTGTTGGGTCAGTTCTCTTCTATGATATTGTTCAATGCCTTCAGAATCACAGATAAGGGTTCCTTTTTCATAAGCTTTGAACCAATTTAAAAGTACATCTTTAAATTCTGATTTAGAGTTTTTCCCATAAAATGCACCTGCCCCACAGTTTTCTACCATCTGTCCAGCTTCCCACCCATTGGGGCCTATGGCCAAAATAGGCCTTTTGGCACTAAGGTACTCAAACAATTTCCCTGGAATTATGCCTTTGGTCTCTTCAGAATCAATTTCCAGCAATAACAATACCTGTGATCTTTGCTGAACTTCCAATACTTGATCATGGGAAAGGTAACCCAAGCTTGACATATAAGACTCCAGTTGATTCTTACGAATGGATTCCAAAACTTCCTCCCCCACTACTCCAGCCAGCTGGATTTTCAATACCTTTTTAAACAACTCATTTTCTGTGACCAGTTCTTTTAATGCTTCCCACAAGGCTTCAGGGTTTCTTCCGGTAAGTAACGATCCAATGTGAGAGATGGTAAATTTCGAATCCAGTTCAGTCACCTTATGGGAGTCATCAAACCCGTTGGTAATGGTTTTGATGGGTTTATCAGTAAGATGCCCAAATTCTTCTTTAGTAGTGTTGCTGGTCACAACAATCCTATCAGCATTGTTAAGCACTGCGCTTTCCATAGCCTTGTGCTTTTTTTGTGATGCCTTGGTCAATCGTAATTTTTTATGGTAACCTATAGAAGTCCATGGATCGCGAAAATCGGCAATCCATTGGATAGGAAATTTCTTTTTAAGTCCAAGCCCAATCAAATGTACACTATGTGGAGGGCCTGTAGTGATAATAGTATCTATCTTTTCTTTTTCAATAATTGTGGAAAGAAACTTTACAGAAGGTTCTACCCAGAGTTTTCTGGCATCTGGTATAAACAAGTTCCCTCTTACCCATAACAAAAACTTCTCTAAAACTGAAGGATCCTTTTCTTGAATGATACCTGAACTAATGGTCTTGGTTTTCTTTTTTGAGAGTAATCCTGCCCATGCATAGGGTTCTTTAATGGGCTGTTTCAAGATTTTGATTTCCTTGGAAATCTCTATACCAAGATTTTCATCAATAAGGGGGTAAGTTGGATTCTCTGGAATGTATACCCAAGGCTCAATATCAAAATCAGGGAGATATTTTACAAATTTTAGCCAACGCTGCACGCCTGGTCCTCCTGCTGGAGGCCAATAGTATGTTATGACCAAAACCTTGCGCATTATTCCTCTTTGGATTTTTTAGGTCGGGCAACATATGCTATTCCTCCAAGAATAATAAGCCCAAGCAAAATGTTACTGCCCAAGGCTATCTGGCTTCCAGTTTTTATGATTTCTGGTTGAAACTTGAACTCAATTTCATGATCTCCAGCTGGAACCTTCATCCCCCTGAGTGCATAATTCACTTTATAATGCGGTTCAGGCTTTCCATCAACGTAGGCTTGCCAACCAAAGGGATAGTGCATTTCGGAAAATACCGCAAAACCATCATTATTGTTTTTGGTTTGATATTTTAGATAATTGGGTCTATAATCAACTAAACTGATAGCAACCAAGGAATCCTTTTCATAACCCAACTTGGTAACAGTTGGGTATGCCTTCGTATTGATTATCACTTCAGATTTAGAATCAAACTCCTTAAGTGCCTGAATTTCTTCATTTGCTGATGCAACAGGGTTTATTCTTTTTACAAACCATGCATTACCATTGGCATTGTCATTTACCGCAGGGAAACTACTACCCTCATCATCTTGTTGAATAATATACTTCACATTCAACATGTTTAATACCTGAAGGTTGTTTTGATACAGATGATGTTCAAATAAATCTTGAAGTTGTCTCGGTTTTGCGGCATGATAGCCCCCTATGGACTTATGAAAATACGATGTTCTGGCTCCATTCAACCCCTCTTGCGGGTCAAAAACCCTATAAATGGAATCGTCCTGTTGTATCATTTGGTCAATCTGGTTTGCCTGAAACGGAGCATTCACATTTCTTTGGCGAACAAAACCATCTTTGTTCACATACCGAAGGTCCACACCTACTAAATCAAACAAAAGCAATACACCCAAAGCTACGGTCACCAAGTTTTTCCCAATTTTATCCTTTATAAAAAACCAAAGTGCAACGGCTGCCAAAGTAACATATATCAACGAACGGATGGTATCGTTGATATACACGGCCTCCCTATCACGTTGAATCATCGTCATTAATTCATCACCAAATGCGCGGGTACGATAAAACTCATCATTCATTCCTTCAAAATCAAAAAAGCCTTTTATTAAAAAGATAAAAATGCCCAGTCCCAAGGTGATAAAAAAACTAAGCTTTAATGCGCGTAGTTTTTTAGTCTGCTTCAAATTGGATTTAAAAAGTTCTCGAACACCCAAAATTCCCAATACGGGCAAGCACAATTCCAATACTACTTGAATTGAAGAAACTGCTCGGAATTTGTTGTATAAAGGAAAATAATCAATCATAAAATTGGTCAAGGCCGGAAAGTTTTTTCCCCATGACAATAATAACGCCAATAAAGCTCCTCCCAACAACCACCATTTTCTTCGTCCATCTACCAAAAACAGACCTAGAACAAACAAAAAGATAACAATGGCGCCAACATAGGCAGGCGCTGCTACAATGGGCTGTTTTCCCCAATATAATGGCAATCCACTTGATAATTCCAAAGCTTTGGAAGGTGAAAGTCCTTGACCCGTTAAATATTCATAGGCTTTAGAATCTTTACTCAAATCCTCATTGGCAGTACCGCCAAACAAACGGGCAGCAAACAAATTCAATGATTCTCCAATCCCATAACTGTATTGGGTAATATAGTCCTTGTCCAATCCATCTTGAGCTGCTTTTGGGGTTCCATCTGGGTTTATGGTCAATTCCGATTTACCACGAGTACTCCAATCCGCATATTGTTTGGTTGCTAAAAGTCCTGTAGTATTTGTAGCAATGGAAAGTACAACCGCTAAAATTAAGATTCCTACGGAGGCAAAGAAATGCTTCAGTTCTTTCTCCTTTATGGCATAAACAAGACGCACCAACCCCAAAATCACCACCAAAATCATAAAATAATAGGTCATTTGGTAATGGTTGGCATTAATCTCCAAAGCCATTGCCAAAGCGGTCAAAATAAATCCCAATAGATATTTTTTCCGAAACACCAGAATTATTCCGCCCAAAACCATTGGGATGTACCCCAAGGCATGCGCCTTGGCATTATGCCCTACTCCAAGAATGATAATGAGATAGGTTGAAAACCCAAATGCCAATGCCCCTAAAACAGCCAAACGGGGTTCTACCCTTAAACAAAGCATTAAAATATAGAATCCAATAAAATAAAGGAAAAGATAATCTGCAGGTCTTGGTAAAAACCGAATCAACCTGTCCAATTTTTTAATATAATCATGTGGATAATTGGCCCCTAATTGATAGGTTGGCATTCCTCCAAAAGCACTATTGGTCCAGTAAGACTCCTCTCCCGTTAGTTCCTTGTAGTCATTGCGCTCTTTGGCCATACCCTTGTACTGGGCAATGTCCGATTGAAAAATGGCCTTACCCTGAAGTACAGGATAAAAATATAACAGGGAGGATACAATGAACAAAGCAATTACACAAACACTGGTGATAATGGCTTTTATGGAAAGTTTCATGGGTTGATTTTGAAAAGACAAATATTAGTCAATTTCTTCAAAATCTATATATTCTCCAACTTTTTTTGACGGATTGGATTTTCTAAAAGGTTTTTTAGAAATAGTAGCGTCGCTTTCATTGGTGGCGTTGTTTCCAAAATCTTGATAATTACCAAATTGTTGTCCAAACCTTTCTCCTGTTTTCTTAACGGCATAGTTCAAAAGTTTGGGCGCTAACCATTTTAGCAGCAATTTAAGCGCATAGTATACTAATATGAGTATTAAAATCGTTTGTAATAAAACCATATAACAGAGTTATTGAATCAAAATTACATTGTAAGTCTCTTATAAGACCCTAAAGTATCATAAAATAGTATTAAAATAAGTTATATGGATCTCCGCTTTTTCAAAAAGACCCTTTTTTCGTTCTGTTTAGTTCCTGTTTTGGCCAATGCCCAATATACCGATGTCATTAATTCCAACAGACCCGGTAGAGCCGCAAGTGCGTATGCCGTGGGTAAAAATGTTGCCCAGATGGAAATGGGGTTACTTTACGAACAACAAGACAATGCTTCATTGAATACCGATTCCAATATCTTAGGGGTAGACTTTGCTTTTAGATACGGATTGCTTTTTGAATCGCTGGAAATCAATGTGGAGGGATCGTACATATCCCAGGGTATAACATATACACAAACAGGAACGGATGATAGATTAACTGATTTTTCAAGAAGCAGGGCAGGTCTTAAGTATCTGGTTTTCGACCCATTCAAGAACCCAGAGAACAATAAACCCAACCTTTATAGTTGGAGGGCAAACAATGTTTTTCAATGGAAAAACTTGATTCCGGCGGTATCTCTTTATGCGGGAGCTACCTTTAACTTGGGTGAAAATCCATTTTACGTTGGCGACCCTACTATTTCATACCGCGGTGCTGTTGCTACACAAAGCAGGTTATCCCCAAGGTTTGTCTTAATTTCCAATATTGCATATGATCGGATCGGCACAGATTTTCCTGAACTGAGCTACGCTGTTTCTGTAACTCATGCGTTCAGAGATCCTAAATGGAGTGTTTTTATAGAGAATCAGGGTATTAAAAGTGATCGGTATTCCGACATTTTGCTTCGTACAGGTGTTGCTTATTTGATCAGTCCAGATTTTCAAGCAGATTTTCATTTGGGTTCTGGGTTTAAAAATTCACCCTCTCGCATTTTTGCAGTTTTAGGTTTTTCATACCGTCTGGATTTTCATAAGGATACGCTTGTACCCATTGAAGACCAAAAATCCGGAGAAAATGGAAAAATCAAAAAGAATGCTTCCAAGAAAAAAAGAAAGAAAAAAGGTAAAAAAGATAAAGACGAAATAGATTTCTAAGTTTCACAAATATCATTTTTCTGCTGTATAGAATATTGTTAATATTGACCTTGCAAAAAATAATGTATGGTCACTATAAAACAGGTTCAATCCAAGGCCGATTTAAAAAAATTCGTAAAATTTCCATTTAGTCTATACATGGATTCTCCGTACTGGGTCCCTCCTATTATAAAAGATGAGCTGGAATCTTTTGATTCTGAAAAGAACCCAGTTTTTAAGAGCGCGGAAGCCTCTTTCTTTTTGGCCTATAAAGAAGATCAACTAGTAGGACGTGTTGCGGCAATTATCAATTGGATTGAAATCAAAGAACAACAATTGCAAAAAATGCGGTTTGGCTGGTTCGATTTTATTGATGACTTGGAGGTGTCCAGAGCATTATTGGACAAGGTTTCAGAAATAGGACAAGAGCATAAATTGCAATACATGGAGGGTCCTGTAGGTTTTTCCAATTTGGATAAAGTGGGCGTTCTTACAGAAGGGTTCGACCATATTGGCAATATGATTACCTGGTACAACCACCCCTATTATCAATCCCATTATGAAAAACACGGCTTTAAAAAAGAAAAAGAATATCTAGAGAACAAATTTTTGTTTGCCAATGCTGACCCAAAAATATTCTATAAGGCCAATCTTCTTATAAAAAAGAGATATGGGCTAAAGGAACTTAACTTTACCAATAGCAAGGAAATAATGCCTTGGGTCGATAAAATGTTCGATTTGTTCAATGATAGTTACTCAAGTCTTTCCTCTTTTGTGAAAATAACTGATGTTCAAAAAGAATATTTTAAGAAAAAGTATATCAGTTTTATAAATCCGGAGTATATCAAATTTGTTGTTGATTCCAAGAACGAATTGGTGGCCTTTGCCATTGTCATGCCCTCTTTTTCAAAAGCACTTCAAAAGGCAAAAGGAAAATTGTTTCCAACCGGCGTCTTTCATCTTCTAAAAGCCAAAAAGAACAGCAAGGATGTTATTTTCTATTTGATTGGCATTCATCCTGAATATCAAAATAAGGGGGTGACTGCGATTATATTCAACGAATATTATAAGACTTTTCAAGAAAGGGGGATTATTAACTGTATCCGCACACCAGAATTGGAAGAAAATGTGGCCATTAGACAATTATGGAAACACTTTGATCCTGTTATTCACAAAAGACGTAGAACCTATAGAAAAGATTTGGGTTCTTAATCTTCTAAGATTATACTATGGTGAAGAAAATTATAACATTCTCCCTATTGGTGCTATCATGCACAAGTATTCTGTTTGGGCAATTTAAGGAGGAGTCCATTGTACTTGCAACAAATACAGGGGATATTTCAGGAACCCTACTTTTACCTGAATCAATAGCTAAACCCCCAGTTGTTTTAATCATTGCAGGTTCTGGACCAACGGACAGGAATGGAAACAACCCGATGATGACCAACAATTCCCTAAAAATGTTGGCGGAAGGATTGGTTGAAAATACTATTGCATCCGTACGTTTTGACAAACGAGGAGTAGGACAAAGTGTTGGAGCAGCAATCCCAGAATCTGAGCTGCGATTTGAAAACTTTATTGATGATGTCGTGACATGGATTGATTTTCTGACCAATGATTCAAGATTTGGAGACCTAGTTGTTCTTGGACACAGTGAAGGCTCTTTGATTGGAATGGTAGCCGCACAAAACAAACATGTTGACAAATACATTTCAGTGGCCGGAGCTGGAATTTCTGTGGGTGAGTTATTACGCAAACAATTAAAAAATCAACCCTCATTTGTTCTGGAACAATCAACACCTATCCTTGAAAAGCTGGAGCAAGGAGAAACTGTAGAAAATGTACCTCAAATGTTATTTTCGCTTTTCAGGCCAAGTGTGCAACCATATATGATTTCATGGATGAAGTACGATCCAGCTTTAGAAATTGCAAAATTGAAATCTCCCTCATTAATTATTCAAGGTTCAACTGACATCCAAGTGGATGTTTCTGATGCTGAAAAGTTATCAGAATCTAATAAAAAAGCAAAAAAGGTAATCATTGAAGGAATGAACCATATATTTAAACCAGCTCCTTCCGATAGGTTACAAAACATAGCTACTTACAATAATCCAGATTTACCTTTGGTTGAAGGTTTTATCTCGGAAATTGTGGAATTTATAAAAGAAAAGTAAACTCTTTTGGATAAGTTATTCTCCCATTGCAGCGGCAACGGCAGCAGACAATCTTTTGTAAGTGCCATTTTCCAAACGATCTCTAATAGCTGAAAAAGCTTCTAAAGTTTCTTCAATATCCTGCATGGTATGTGTAGCAGTAGGAATCATTCTTAATAAAATCAACCCTTTAGGTATAACGGGGTAAACCACTATAGAACAGAAGATTCCGTAATTTTCGCGAAGATCTTTTACCAAAGCCATAGCTTCAGGGATACTACCGTTTAAATATACGGGGGTAACACAACTTGTTGTCGTTCCTATATCAAAACCTCGTTCTTTAAGTCCATTTTGAAGCGCATTCACGTTCTCCCAAAGCTTTGCTTTGAGTTCTGGCATGGTACGCAACATATCCAAACGCTTAAGTGCACCTTTTACGTACACCATTGGCAAAGACTTGGCAAACATCTGGGATCTTAAATTATATTTTAGATATTCAATAATCTCTTGGTCTGCAGCAACAAAAGCACCAATTCCTGCCATGGACTTGGCAAAAGTGGCTAGGTATACATCAATATCATCCTGGATTCCTTGCTCCTCACCTGCCCCAGCACCTGTTTTTCCAAGGGTTCCAAAGCCATGAGCATCATCAACAAGTAATCTAAATTTGAATTTTTGTTTAAGCTCAACTATTTCCTTGAGGATACCTTGCTCTCCACGCATCCCAAAAACTCCTTCGGAAATCACCAATATTCCTCCTCCAGTTTCCGTGGCCATTTTGGTGGCGCGTTCCAAGTTTTTCTCTAGACTCTCAACATCATTATGCTTGAAAGTAAAACGCTTACCCATATGTAAACGAACACCATCAATGATACAAGCATGACAGTCTACATCGTAAACAATAATATCGTCTTTAGACACCAATGCGTCAATCACTGACATAAAGCCTTGATACCCAAAATTCAATAAATAAGAGGCTTCTTTATGCACAAATGCAGCCAATTCCTGCTCCAATTGCTCATGGTAGTCGGTGTGGCCACTCATCATTCTGGCTCCCATAGGGAAGGCCGCTCCATGCTCATAAGCCGCATCTCCATCAACTTTTTTAATCTCTGGTAAATTAGCCAACCCTAAGTAATCATTGATACTCCACGTAATGACGTCCTTTCCTTGAAACTTCATTCTGTTAGAGATTGGACCTTCCAATTTTGGGAACACAAAATATCCTTCTGCCTGCGATGCCCATTTTCCTAAAGGTCCCTTATTCTCAATGATCCTATCAAATAAATCTCTCATCTACCTTAAAATTGATTCAACTGCAAAAATATATATTTTTGCCAAGCTCACATAACTAATATTCCTATATAAAAAAACGACAATGCAAATCATTGTCGTTCTGATATATAAGATGAGTTAGTAATTTACTTAATATATTCTATTTTTTCTGGTGTTTCAGCGTTCTGAATATCGAAAAAACCTTGGTTTTCCATCCATTCATTGCTGTAAACCTTGCTCATGTACCTAGATCCATGATCAGGAAAGATAACCACAACATTGCTGTCTTCAGAAAATTCCCCCTCAGTATTCAATTGAAATAGGGCCTGCATTGCGGCTCCGCAGGTATAGCCTACAAACATACCTTCGGTCAAGGCTATTTTTCTTGCCATATGTGCGCTTTCCCCATCCGTTACTTTCACATAACGGTCAATAGAATTAAAATCCGTAGCATCAGGAATTAGGTTTTTCCCCAATCCTTCAATTCGATACGGATATACCTCATTATGGTCAAATTCACCAGTTTCATGGTATTTTTTTAGAACAGAACCGTAAGCATCAACTCCCAATACTTTTACATTAGGGTTTTGCTCTTTTAAATATCTTGCAATACCTGAAATAGTTCCACCAGTACCACTACAAGCTACCAAATGGGTAATTGCACCATTGGTCTGTTCCCATATCTCACGACCAGTAGTATGGTAGTGTGCCTCAATATTCAATTCGTTGAAATATTGGTTGATATAAATTGAATCCTTGGTTTCTTTGTGCAAACGCTTGGCTACCTCATAGTATGACCTAGGGTCATCTGCACTTACATGGGCTGGGCATACATATACCTTTGCACCCATAGAACGTAGCATGTCTATTTTATCTGGTGATGATTTTGAACTAACCGCCAAAATACATTTATATCCTTTTACAATGCTTACCATAGCTAAACTGAAGCCAGTATTACCGGAAGTAGTCTCAATAATGGTTCCACCAGGTTTTAGAATACCTTTTCGCTCTGCTTCTTCAATGATATATGCCGCAATCCTATCCTTAGATGAATGTCCAGGGTTAAATGCTTCAACCTTGGCATAAAAGTTTCCAGTAAGGGGTTCGGCTATTTTGTTAAGCTTTACTAGGGGGGTATTTCCAATTAAATCAAGAATATTGCTATGCGCATTTATCTGTTTTCTCATAACTGGGTTTAGGTAAGGTATAAATCTTGAATTTCTTCTCAATTTATCAGGCACAAAAATAGTACTTTTTATTTTAAGGGGTTTTTCCTTCCAAATCAAGTATAAATGCGTATTCTTTGGCAGTTTCCTTTAAAGATTCAAACCGCCCAGAAGCCCCACCATGACCGGCATCCATATTGGTATCCAAAAACAGTAAATTATTGTCCTTTTTATACTCCCGAAGCTTCGCCACCCATTTAGCAGGTTCCCAGTATTGTACTTGGGAGTCATGTAAACCTGTGGAAACGTACATATTTGGATATTCCCTGGCCGCCACATTGTCGTAAGGCGAGTAGGATTTCATATAATGATAGTATTCCTTTTCATTGGGATTCCCCCATTCGTCATATTCCCCAGTTGTAAGTGGGATGGAGTCATCCAACATTGTTGTAACTACATCCACAAAAGGAACGGCCGCAATAATACCTTTGTAGAGTTCTGGTGCCATATTGACCACGGCACCCATCAAAAGTCCGCCAGCAGAGCCACCACTAGCATACAAATGCTCAGCGCTGGTATATTTCTTTTCTATTAGGAATTTGGAACAATCAATAAAGTCTGTGAAAGTGTTCTTCTTTTTAAGGAGTTTTCCATCTTCGTACCATGGCCTTCCTAAATATTCCCCACCGCGAATATGGGCTATGGCATAAATAAAGCCTCTATCCAACAAACTTAATCTAATTGATGAGAAATAAGGGTCAATCGTACTTCCATAAGAACCATATGCATACTGCAACAGCGGACTACTACCATCAAGCTTTGTGTCTTTATGATAAACCAAAGATATAGGGACTTTAACTCCATCTTTGGCAGTGGCCCATAACCGTTCTGTGCGATAGTTTGCTTTATCGAATTTGCCTCCCAAAACCTCTAGTTCCTTGAGTACTTTTTTTGTTTTTTGCTCCATATTAAAGTCAATAATGGCATAAGGAGCACCCATTTCGTTATAGTAATAGCGCAGTTCCTTAGTATCAAAATCCAGATTCACAGAAGTTCCTGCTACATAAGTTTCACTTTCAAAGGGTAAATAAAAGCTATCGGTGCCGTCCCAACGCGAGATCTTGAGTTTGTTTAATCCATTTTTACGTTCAGAAAGCACATAATAGTCTTTAAAAATGTCCACATCCTCCAAAAGCACATCATCTCTGTGTGGAATAAACTCTTCCCAGAACTTTGCATCGGTTTTTTCATCCGTTGCCTTCATTAATTTAAAGTTGGTAGCAGAATCTTTGTTTGTAAGTACAAAAAAGTTACCATTATAGTGCGCAATCGAGTATTCCACTCCTCTTTCTCGTGGAGAGAACATCTTAAAATCCTCTTCTGGATTATTGGCGTCCAAAATCTGATATTCTGAAGTAAGGGTACTTACAGAACCAATAACCAAGTACTTTCTAGATTTGGTTTTGTAAACAAAAGTGTTGAAAGTAGAATCCTTTTCATGAAAAACAAGGATATCCTCTTCCGCTGATGTACCCAAGGTATGCCTATATATTTTATCGGAGCGCAAAGTAACGGGGTCTTTCTTGGCATAGAACAAGGTCTGCCCATCATTTCCCCAAACTGAACTCCCTGTAGTGTTCTCTATTTTATCCTCATATACTTTTCCTGTTTCCAAGTTCTTTACCTGAATGGTATATTGTCTTCTGGAAACTGTATCTGTGGCAAAAGAGGCCAATGTGTTATCTGGACTAATAGAAATTCCCCTTAACTTGAAGTATTCATGATCCTTAGCCAATTGATTGCAATCAAACATCATTTCATCCTTCGATTCCATGTTGTTTTTACGCCTGAGGTAAATGGGATACTCCTGACCTATTTCAAACTTTGTAATATACCAATAGTCATTGTATTTATAGGGAACCGATGAGTCATCCTCCTTTATCCGTGATTTCATCTCCTGGAAAAGCGAATCTTGAAAATCTTTGGTGTGCAAAGTCATCTCCTGGTAATAAGCATTCTCCGCATTTAAATAATCTAGAACTTCTTGGTCTTCCCTATCATTCATCCAATAGTAATCATCTACCCTAACATCACCGTGCTTTTCGAGCTTCTGAGGATTCTTTTTGGCAATTGGAGGTGTATTTCGCATTGGCTTTTCTTTACTATTTTGACAAGAGCCTGCAAAAATAAGGCATAATATGAAAAAACAATTTCTAAGAACAAGTAGTTTCATGGATTTTGATTTGTGCCAAATTATTACTTTTGAACCTGAAAATCACAATAAATACGGATATGTTCGGAGATTTTATGGGAATGATGGGCAAATTGAAGGAGACCCAGGAAAAAGTTAAAGCCACCAAAGAGCGATTGAATTCGGTTTTGATTGATGAAAGTTCTTCTGATGGGCAAATTAAAGTGACAATAACCGCAAATAGGGAAATTAAATCCATAACTGTAGATGATGCTCTTCTACAGGACAAGGAACAACTTGAGGATTATCTGGTTCTGACCCTTAACAAAGCCATTGAAAAGGCAACCAATGTTAACGAAACTGAGTTGGCAGCAGTGGCCAAAGAGGGCATGCCAAATATTCCAGGAATGGATTCTTTGTTTAAATAGCAGATATTGTCAGGTCGAGCGCAGTCGAGACCAATTCACCTTAAATTGTCAATAACCTCTCGACTGCGCTCGAGGTGACAGTTCATGACGTTTACGCAAGAGTTTTCAGCACTTTTAAAAAGTGCAAGTGCATTTCTTGCGTATAATCCAAATGTGTAACAATACGAAGTTTGCCCTGTCCCATACCAATAATCGAAATATTATGTTCTTCTAATTTAGCTAGAAAATTATTGGAGGACATTTTAGTTTCATCCAATTCAAAAATGATGATGTTGGTTTCTATGGGTTCCACTTTTTGAATGATTTCCAGCCTTATCAAAACCTCTCCAATCTCTTTTGCTCGTTTATGATCATCAGCTAATCTATCTATATGGTAGTTCATGGCATAAATGCCAGCTGCAGCAAGAAATCCAGATTGTCGCATACCTCCACCAAGTACCTTACGAACACGGAGAGCATCATCAATCAACTTTTTGTTGCCCGCTAAAACTGAACCCACTGGGCAACCAAGCCCCTTGCTCAAACAAACACTGATTGAATCGAATAGTTTTCCGTAGTCTTTAGGGTTTTCTTGCTTCGCCACCAGAGCGTTCCACAAGCGAGCGCCATCTAGATGATATTTAAGATCATTATCAGTACAAATCTTTTCAATTTTTATGAGCTCATTAAAGTCCCAACAAGCACCGCCTCCCTTATTGGTTGTATTTTCTATACAAACCAAAGAGGTTAATGGACTGTGGTAAAAATCAGGTGGGTTTATGGCCTCTTCCACTTGTTCTGATGTCATCATCCCTCTATTGCCATCAACCAATTTGCAAGATACCCCACTATTAAAACTCACCCCACCGCCTTCATAATTGTACACATGGGCATATTTATCACAAATCAATTGCTCTCCCGGACTTGTATGTAGTTTTATTGCAGTTTGGTTGGCCATGGTTCCACTAGGAAAAAATAAGGAGGCTTCCATTCCAAAGTAATTGGCCACTTTTTCTTCTAGAGCATTAACACTAGGGTCGTTCTTAAAAACATCATCCCCTACTTTTGCTGTCATCATAGCTTCCAGCATTCCTGTGGTAGGCTTTGTGACAGTATCACTGATTAAATTTATTTCCATCTTACAAATTGAATGCTTGAGTTGTTATATTGGCAGATTGCTCATTACTTAATGAAAACAATCCATCCCAATTGGAGAGCCATCAGGGATTTTTGGTACTGGAATCACTTTAAAATTGTTTGGAGCTTTAGTAAAGGCATCTATTCTTCGCACCATTTCTGCGGTAATAGGATTTCTACCATTGTTTAGAAGTAAAATTTTAAGTGATTTCAAGGTTTCGTTAGCAATTGCATTTACCTGCGGATGTACTTCTTTATGGGCCGCCAAATTCATAATATGATAAAGTACTCTAAAATTGATGGTTTGTTGAGCTTCGTTCAAGTAGGCATCTCTATGACTCGTTTCAATAGTGCTCTTTATCAATTTATCCAACAATTGTTGTAAGCCCATTTGATCTTTGTCTAAACTCTTTTGCTGAATCAATCTTGAGGCACGTTCTGGGTGAAGTAAAAGTCCCAAGGTCATGTCCGCAGCAGTTTCGGAAGCTGATAATGCATCAAAAGCCACACCGGCCCTACCATTAAATGATTCCCTTGATTTCCCATAACCAATGGCTCTGGGCGGAAAAAGTTCTAACTTTTTCTTGGGAATCGCAATTTGGGAAGCATCCAAGGTTTTTAGGATGGTTTTTACCGCATTTTCCTGGGTTGCCTGATTTATATAATTTACAGTACGTTGTCCATCTCCTTTAACCGCATAATTGTAATCCAATCCTCCAATAAGTTTTGAAACTCCTTCAGTCTGGTATCTATGGAAAAAGTAGAGCGGCGCAAACACATCTTCCAATACCGAATTGGGTTCTCCAGTTCTAATGTTATCCAAAGAGAAATTGTCAATAGCTTTTCTTCTGATTTTTAATACATTCTCCAACTCTTGAGAGGCATTTTTACCATTATCCCATAAATGTGCCAGTGCATGTGCTCCCCCTCTTGGTCTTGCATCCTGATCAGAAATATATCTTAAACCATCTGTTTGGGCTTGTTGTAAAATAGTGTTCAGGCTTTCTTTTTCATTGGTTCCCTTTGGGAAATCGGAATAGGAATAAGCCACCGTAACCTTGTCCCAATCACCAATTCCTGTATCATAAGCATTTGAAAAATCAATAACATCCCCTTTCAATTCAAACTGGGGATGCGGATAATCCATTACAGATGCTCTATTATTTGTGCTTGCTGCAAAATTGTGAGCAAAGCCAAGAGTGTGCCCAATTTCGTGAGCCGAAAGTTGTCGGATTCTGGCCAAAGCCATTTCCAACATGGGCTGATAATTATCGTCGCGATCAGCAAAAGGTTTGTTCATCAAAGCTTGAGCTATCAAAAAATCTTGACGGATTCGGAGACTTCCCAAACTCACATGACCTTTAATGATTTCACCAGTTCTAGGGTCCGTGACACTACTTCCATAACTCCAACCCCTTGTTGAACGATGCACCCATTGTATGACATTGTACCTAACATCCATGGGGTCTGCCTCGTCTGGTAAAATTTTTAGTTGAAAGGCGTCTTTATATCCAATAGCTTCAAATGCTTGGTTCCACCATTTTCCACCATCCAGCAAAGCTGAACGTACGGGCTCTGGAGTTCCATTGTCCAGATAATAAACAATTGGCTCAACCGCTTCGCTCACTTCGGTATTTGCGTTTTTCTTCTTCAATCGATGCCTAGTTACATACCGTTTTAAAATAGGTTCTTGAACAGGTGTGGCGTAATCGTAGTAAGAGAAAGGGTAGGAACCACAACGTGGATCAAACTCTCTTTTTTCATAATTATCATCTGGTAATTCTATAAAGGAATGGTGTTGTGCCACTGTGACCAATGAAGGGTTTGGCACAACTGAGCGAATCCAACTTCCTTCAGGACTTCCTTTAAAAGTAAGGGTTACATCAAATTCAACATTTCTAGGAAAGGCCTTGGTACGCTCAAAGGCCAAAGCACTCTTTGATATATCCAAACTATATGATCCTTGCTTTGTGTTTTTTAATCTTGCAGATACTCCGTGAGCATCCCGCATTAAAAATTCAGTAATGTCTATCAAATACTTTCCCTTAGATTCTTCCTCTATCTTAAATCCGTGCAAAATCGATTTCGCAAAAGCCTGTTCTATGGATTTCCTCTCCAACGCATTTTCAGTGATCGCCCTAAATTTTAGGTTGGGTTGAATTAGTAATAGTTTGTTTCCCGCTTTTTTAAAAAAAACAACCTGCTCATTACCTAGTTGTCCCCTATCCAAGCCTATATCATTACTGCCAATACCACTGCTCAAAGAATATACGTACAGGAATTCCTTTTTCAAGTTATCTACCTCCAAAAAAATCTTGTCCGTAGTATCATCAAAATAAAAATTATAAAAGCCATTGAATTTTTGATAGGTCTTGGTCTTATCAAAATTTTGGGCACTTAGAAAGTTGATTGTCAACACAATCGTAAACAAGAAATAGAGGTGATTTTTCATATCTGTAAGAGTTCTTGCTAAAATTATATAAATTTCGTTGTCCGGCTATGCCGAAATAGTATTTTTGCCTGAAATAATTTGTATGGTAAACACAGATCAGCATAAAGATCTTATTGAGCGCCTTGGTGCGTTAAGGAGGTATCTTTGACATTGATGCCAAACTTATAGAAATAGAGAACGAAGAGGAGAGAACTGCTGCTCCCGGTTTTTGGGATGATCCCCAAAAGGCACAAGTTCAAATGCAATCGTTAAAATCGAAAAAGAAGTGGGTTGAGAATTTCAATGCTGCCGAGTCACAAATTGGTGATTTAGAGGTTTTATTGGAGTTTCAGCAAGCTGGAGAGATTTCTGAGGATGAAGTAGTCTCGCATTTTGAGAATACCAAATTGACCATTGAAGATCTAGAGTTTAAAAACATGCTTTCTGAAGAGGGAGATGAACTCACTGCCGTTCTTCAAATAACTGCTGGTGCCGGTGGCACGGAAAGTTGTGATTGGGCCTCTATGCTCATGCGCATGTATTTGATGTGGAGTGAAAAGAATGGTTACAAGGTCAAAGAACTTAACTATCAAGAAGGCGACGTTGCAGGAATTAAAACCGTAACCCTTCAAATTGAGGGCGAATTTGCTTTTGGATGGTTAAAGGGTGAAAACGGCGTACACCGCTTAGTGCGAATATCTCCATTTGATAGCAATGCAAAAAGACATACTTCGTTTGCTTCGGTGTATGTTTACCCTCTTGTTGATGATACCATAGAAATTGAGGTAAACCCTGCTGATATTGAAATTACAACCGCCCGTTCCAGTGGAGCCGGTGGACAAAATGTAAATAAGGTGGAGACCAAGGTACAATTGGTACACAAGCCCACAGGTATACAGATTTCTTGTTCAGATTCAAGATCGCAACATGATAATAGGGCCACGGCCATGAAAATGTTGAAATCTCAACTCTACGAAATAGAGCTTCGTAAAAAACAAGAGGCTCGTGCAGAAATTGAATCTACCAAGATGAAGATTGAATGGGGTTCTCAAATCAGAAATTATGTAATGCATCCTTATAAATTGGTTAAAGATGTTCGCACTGCTGAAGAGACAGGCAATGTAGATGCTGTTATGGATGGGGAAATTGACCAGTTTTTGAAAGCGTTTTTGATGATGATGGGACAGAAAGGAGAATGAGGTTAGAAACCACACAATTAAAAATTGACAACTGTTCATTGATTATTGTACATTGACAACTGATAATTGAATATTTATGATTAAAATTTATCACAATCCAAGGTGTAGCAAATCCAGGCAAGGAGTAGAATATCTTGAAAAATCTGGAGCAAAGTTTGAAGTGGTACGGTATTTGGATGATGTGCCCACGGAAAGTGAGCTAAAAGATATTGTCTCCTATCTAGGGATTTCGCCCGAAGAACTGGTTCGGAAAAATGAATCAATCTGGAAGGAAAAATACAAGGGTAAAATATTATCTGATGATGATATTGTTAGTGCCATGGTCAAAAATCCTAAACTAATAGAGCGTCCCATTATAATTAAAAATGGTAGGGCAGTAATAGGGAGGCCAACTGAAAACATAGATAAGTTGTTGTAATGTTTTGAGTTTTCTTATCTTAGGTAAAGTGCTATTTAATAGTTCTTTATGAAGGTTAATACGAATGAATTCTAATTTTGAAATTGTACTTTTAGTGTTATGAAGAAGATACAGACTATCATTTTGTTTATGCTACTTGCAATATTTGCTTCAGATTCCCTTATTGCCCAATACGGTTATGGAAGCCCTTATGGTTATGGCAGTAGATATGGAAGACAACGAAATGCAATACCGCAAGCCCAAAGCACACCTAAAGAACCAGAAAAATTGACGGCTGAGGAAATTGTGAATGAACAAATGCCATCAATTACCGAAGCCATAAATCTAGACCCTTTTGAAGAGGCTGTGGTTCGCACTACTTTGATAAAATCAGTACAACAACGGATAGAGCTTCAAATTTTGGAGTTGGAGGGCTCAAAAATCAAAGAGGCAGTTGAAAAAATAAGGGACCGCCAAAACGAAGAACTTAAAGCAGGGCTTCCAGAAGATAAGTACAAAGCCTTTTTGGAACTTCAGGAAAATAGATTCAAAGTCAAGAAGAAAAAGAAGAAGAAAAAGAAATCCAAGGAATAAAAAAAGAGGCTAAAAAGCCTCTTTTTTTATTTATTCGTTTCGCTTAGCTCTTTTAGCTGCGCGTCTTTCTTGATACATTTCCTTTAAATTGCCAAACAACCAGTAAGGCACTACAAAAGTCAATAGAAAAATCATTAACCAGAAACCTATGGTCACAATGGTTAAAAAAGCTAAAAAACCTAAATATTGGTCAAATTCAAACATGATTTTTTCTTTTGTTATGCAAAGATACCCTCATTTGGTCAAAAAAAACAAATCTCTATAGAAAAAAGTTCAATTGCTGATATCTTTCATTAAATATAAATATTCTAAGGCCTAAATTTGCATAGCTAAAAATTTAAGAAATGGGGTTTAGAATAGAAAAAGATACCATGGGCGAGGTAAAAGTACCTGCTGATAAATATTGGGGAGCTCAAACAGAACGTTCCCGCAATAATTTTAAGATTGGCGCACCAGCTTCAATGCCATTGGATGTTGTATACGGATTTGCTTATTTGAAAAAAGCAGCTGCTTATACCAATCATGAACTTGGTGTTCTGCCAATTGAAAAAAGAGATTTAATTGCCAAGGTCTGTGATGAAATCCTTTCAGGTCAACATGACACCCAATTTCCCTTAGTAATATGGCAAACCGGATCTGGAACGCAAAGTAATATGAATGTCAATGAGGTTATTGCCAATAGGGCCCATGAAATAGCTGGAAAAAAAATTGGAGAAGGTGAAAAAACGATTCAACCAAACGATGATGTCAACAAAAGTCAATCTTCAAATGATACTTTTCCAACGGGAATGCATATTGCAGCCTATAAAAAAATTGTAGAGGTTACTATTCCTGGTGTTGAACAATTGCGAGATACTTTGGTAAAAAAGTCAAAGGAATTCAAAGATGTGGTCAAGATTGGACGTACCCATCTTATGGATGCCACTCCCCTGACCTTGGGCCAAGAATTCTCTGGATATGTATCTCAACTAAATCATGGTTTAAAAGCCTTGAAAAATACATTGCCCCATTTGAGTGAGTTGGCCTTGGGAGGAACTGCAGTGGGTACCGGATTGAACACCCCGAAGGGATATGATGTATTAGTGGCCAAGCATATTGCAGAATTCACGGGTTTACCATTCATTACCGCAGAGAATAAATTTGAAGCTCTTGCAGCTCATGATGCCATAGTAGAGAGCCATGGAGCATTAAAACAATTAGCTGTTTCCCTAAATAAAATAGCCAATGATATACGGATGATGGCCTCTGGACCGCGTTCTGGTATTGGCGAAATTATTATTCCGGCCAATGAACCAGGAAGTTCCATAATGCCAGGAAAAGTGAACCCAACGCAATGTGAAGCTATAACTATGGTCTGTGCGCAAGTAATGGGCAATGATGTAGCAATCTCCGTAGGAGGTACCCAAGGACATTATGAACTGAATGTTTTTAAACCGGTAATGGCGGCAAATATTCTACAATCTGCGCAACTTATTGGAGACGCCTGTATAAGCTTTGATGTTAATTGTGCTGCGGGCATAGAACCAAATCATGAGGTAATTAAAACATTGTTGAACAATTCTTTAATGCTGGTTACTGCACTAAACACTAAAATTGGCTATTATAAAGCTGCGGAAATTGCAAATACCGCTCATAAAAATGGAACTACTTTACGGGAAGAGGCCATTAATCTAGGTTATGTTACTGCGGAGGAATATGATGAATGGGTAAAACCAGAAGATATGGTGGGTAGTTTAAAATAAGTCTGCCCACAATAACAAAAGAAAGCCCGATTCTTAAAGAACCGGGCTTTCTTATTAAATATGGATAGTGTTATACTATTTTAAAGCGAACTTAGAAGTTCCCATCAATTTCAATTTGCTGTCATAAACATTTACCATGTAATTTCCTTTTTGGAAATCAGAAGCAGGCTTATTTATGTAATCACAAACATCCAAAGAACTGTTTTCATAATAGAAGTTAGTTCCTTTGCTATATGTAATGGAAGCCCCATCCTCGCTAGATTTTGAAAAACTGTCACCCAACACATTGCCTTGAGGATCAAGAACTTCAATAAAGAACTCTCTGTCTCCAGCTTCAGCAATAACGTTATCAGCAATGGTAAAACATACTTTGAATTTGTCAGTTGCTTTTGCTCTTGAAGTAGAAACCAATTTACCATTGTTTCTTTCTTTAACGGCATCAACAGTAAAAGTAGACAAGCTCAATGCAGAACCTCTTTCAACGGCATCAGCCAATTGCGTGTTCTGAACAACCAAAGAATCGTTGAAAACAGTTTGTTTTTCCAATTCAACAAAAGTGCTGTCTCTCTGCATTGCCAACAAAGTGTTAGAACTTGTCAAAGAATCAACTTGCTTCAATAATTTTTCCCTTTCAGCTTTAAGAACGCTAACTTGTCTTCTGTATCTTGATAGTGAAGCAATATCTGCTTTCATACCTTGTACCGAATCAATATACTTTGCAATGTTATCTCTTGCAGCAACCAACTCTTCGTTTGTAGCATTACTTTCTAAGATAGCTTTGTCATATTCAGACTTTAAATTATTTAAGTCGTCAACAACCAACTCTTTTTCTTGGGTAAGAGCAGTAGTGGTCTTTTTCTTATCTTGGTAAAGGCTTACAGTATAGATTATTGTTCCTAAAAGAACTACCCCAAGTAAACCAGCTATTACCTTTAATCCGTTGTTACTTTTTGTTTCCGTCATAACTTTTAAATTAATTGATCTTGCGTTTAAAGTGTATTTAATCAATTGTGTTCTGTTTATATACGCTTAAGTTTTTGTTTTGGATTATTATTGAATAAATAATGTTAAAAAAAATGCAACCAACATACTTTAGGGCTTAATTTTATTGACAGTTTCAAAGCCTTTCAATTATGAAAAAAACATACGCCATATTCATTTTTTGCCTATTTCTTATCCATGGGTGTAAAGAAAATAAAGAACAAAAGGATAATACTCCAACAACTTCCAAAGAAACAGAAACCATAAAAATTATTCCTATTGAACATGCAACTGCCATATTGGAATGGAAGAACATTACCATATATATAGACCCCGTTGGAGGGAAAAGAGTTTTTAAGAATCAAAAAAGGCCAGACCTAATCTTAATAACAGATATTCACGGAGATCACTTCAGTTTAGAAACTTTGCAGGAATTAGATACCAAAAAGGCCAAAATAATGGTACCCCAAGCCGTAGCCAACGGGATTCCAAACGAATTTACTCCACAAATAGATATTTTAAACAATGGAGATTCCAAAGAACGATACGGAATCACTGTTGAGGCTATTCCCATGTATAACTTAAGGAAGGAAGCATTAAAGTTCCATAAAAAAGGAAGAGGAAACGGATATATCTTGAATATTGATGGAGAACGGATTTATTTTTCTGGAGATACAGAGGATATACCCGAAATGAGGGCTTTAAAAAACATTGACAAGGCGTTCATCTGCATGAACCTTCCTTATACTATGACAGTTGAAAGTGCAGCAAACGCAGTGTTGGAGTTTAAACCAAAGGAAATCTATCCTTATCATTATAGAGGAAACTCTGATGTAAGCAATGTCAAAGAATTTAAAACGCTGGTTAACCAGGGTAACTCCAATATAAAAGTGGTTCAACTTGACTGGTATCCCAATGATGATTTTTAGTAGAATAAAATATTGATGGATTATTGTCGTTAATGATACAGAATCAAACCAAATCAATACTTAACCATGGCTCCCAAATCCTATGTTTTGTTTGCTTTTGCATTCATTTTTGCAGTAAACTCTTCTTTTTCCAATCAATGTGATAACTTTTACGCCAAAGTCACCTATGGCCTAAGCCATTCTAAAAAAGCAATGGGCGCAACCAATTTTGAGCATCAGATGTATTATGCCGAAAGGGCATTGACTGCTCTTAAAAAATCAAAATCTTTTATGACCGAATGTGGTTGCCCTAAATCTGAGGATAAAACTTTGGATGCCATTGAGAGTTTAAACAAAGCAGTTGCTCCTGTTGATTGGGATGCCGGTCGTTATTTTTCCAAGAAATCAATTGGCATTATCAATGAATTGATTACCATTCTGGATGAATGTACTTTAGGAGTTTCTACAACCGCCATTGTGGAAGACAGCGCAGAAACCTCTTTGGAAAACGAGGCCTATACCGATACGGAAAATGAACAGGAATCCATGGAGATGGAAATGATAAGAGTTTTTGACAAACATTCCAAAGAACGATTGAAATCAACTGAAAAAGCGATTACACAGCTTATTTTACTCTCAAAATCTTTTAATCCTGGGAGTTCTGAAAAGGAAAATGACCCAAATAGTTTAGAAGCCCATCAAAAGGCCTATTTACAAGAAGCAAAAAAACTTCTTGAAGAAGGATTGATAGGGCTTAACCAAAAAGAATAATTCTCTTTATTAACGTATCAATTTCTTATACTTAATTCGCTTGGGCATAATATCCGTTCCCAAGCGTTTCTTTTTGTTCTCTTCATAATCAGAAAAAGAACCTTCAAAGAAATACACTTGCGAATCACCCTCAAAAGCAAGGATGTGAGTACAAATTCTATCCAAGAACCACCTGTCGTGCGAAATAATCACAGCACAACCGGCAAAATTCTCCAAACCTTCTTCCAAGGCACGTAGCGTGTTTACGTCCAAATCATTGGTTGGCTCATCCAAGAGCAATACATTTCCTTCTTCTTTTAGGGTCATTGCCAAATGAAGACGGTTACGCTCACCCCCAGAAAGCATATTCACCTTTTTGTTTTGTTCGCTCCCAGAAAAATTAAAACGACTGAGGTATGCTCTCGAATTGACTTGCTTTCCTCCCATCATTACCAATTCTTGTCCATCACTAAAATTTTCCCAAATGGTTTTGTTTGGGTCAATATTGGAATGACTTTGGTCTACATAGGCTAATTTTGCAGTATCACCTACAATGAATTCCCCTTTATCCGGAGTCTCCTCTCCCATGATCATTCTAAAAATAGTGGTCTTACCAGCTCCATTGGGGCCAATAATGCCCACAATTCCGGCTTGTGGAAGATTAAAGTTTAAATCCTCGTACAATAACTTCTCGCCATAAGCTTTGCTAACGCCTTTGGATTCGATAACATTGGTTCCCAATCTTGGTCCATTGGGAATATAGATCTCCAGTTTCTCCTCCAGCTGTTTCTGGTCTTGACTTAAAAGTTTATCATAATTTTTTAAACGGGCTTTTTGTTTGGTCTGTCTTCCTTTTGCCCCTTGTCTAACCCATTCCAACTCTCGTTCCAATGTTTTTTGACGTTTGGAGGCCTGCTTGCTTTCTTGTGCCAATCTCTTGGATTTTTGATCCAACCAACTGGAATAGTTTCCTTTCCACGGTATACCTTCTCCCCTGTCCAGTTCCAATATCCAACCAGCAACATTGTCCAAGAAATAACGGTCATGAGTAACAGCGATTACAGTTCCCTTGTACTGTGCCAAATGATGCTCCAGCCAATGTACTGATTCAGCATCCAAATGGTTTGTAGGCTCATCCAAAAGCAAAACATCAGGTTCCTGAAGCAATAACCTACACAATGCAACCCTTCTTCGTTCCCCTCCTGATAACACTCCTATTTTCTTGTCTGATTCTGGAGTACGGAGTGCATCCATTGCTATTTCAAGTTTGGTATCCAATTCCCAGGCATTGGAAGCATCGATTTTGTCCTGCAAGGCTGCTTGTTTGTCCATCAGCTTCTGCATCTTGTCCGCATCCTCATAAACTTCGGGCAAGCCAAACATGTCATTGATTTTATTGTACTCATCTAAAATAGCCACAGTTTCAGCTACCCCCTCTTTTACTATTTCGAGTACTGTTTTTTCTTCATCAAGCTGCGGCTCCTGTTCCAAATAACCTACAGAATAACCCGGTGAAAAAACCACATCACCTTGAAAATTCTTATCCACACCTGCAATTATTTTCAACAAGGTGGATTTACCGGAACCATTGAGACCCAAAATCCCAATTTTAGCTCCATAAAAGAAGCTTAGATAAATGTTTTTTAACACCGGAGTGTTTGCTGTTTTAAACGTCTTGGTCACCCCAGACATAGAAAAGATGACTTTCTTATCGTCGGACATTCAATTATTTTTTAGTTAAGAAAAATTGAGAATTATACCCGGCCCTTAAGAGCATTAAAGACCCATGCTATTGCAAAGAAACCAATACCTACAGCCGCAAAACCATACCCTGCAACTTCATCATACTTAAAAGCTCCTAGCGCTATCATTCCTAGTCCCACAAAAATCATGACCCAAGTGGCCCATGCGAGCACTGTATTTTTATTCATTCCCATATTAGTTGTTGGTTTGGTAAGGAATCAAATATCGTAAAAATTGATAAATTCTTAATGGCTTTCTCTTGGTTTATATTTCAAAAGGGAATCTTATCCCAGCCTTTTCTCGAATAGCATCCAATAATTCAACCAAATCCAAGCTATTCTGATGCGACCACAAATCACTTTCCAATTTATTGCTGTTAAGACACTTATGCACTTCCTCTATTTCATAAACAAAGCCATTTCCCAGTACTGGAAGTGCAAAATTTTGGGTCTCCCCATCTTTGACCAAAGAATACCCTCTGGCTTCGTGCCATCTGGGTTCAAGGAACAATTCCCCTTTAGTTCCAGAGATTTCAGCATCCATTTTTGAGGTGCTAGTTATTCCACTATAGAGAACCGCCTGTGCATCGGAATATTGAAAAATCATAGAAGTTTGCAATTCCGTTCCATTGGAGTGAAAATTAGAATGTGCACTTATTTCATCCGGCATGCCCAATAACAAATAAGCCAAAAAAACAGGATAGATTCCAATATCCAACAAGGAACCAGATGCAAGATTCAGGTTTAACACGCGAGAGTCTTCATCCCTGTCCAAACCATAAAAAGCAAAATCGGCATGTAGATAAGATATCTCTCCTATAGCACCCTGCTCAATCAATTGTATTACTTTTTGAATAGATGGATTAAACCTTGACCAAAGACCTTCCATCATAAAGACCTTGTTTTGTTTTGCAGTTTTGACAAGTTCTTCTACTTCAGCTCTATTTACCCCTAATGGTTTTTCACAAAGTACATGTTTACCTGCCTGCATGGCCTTAATGGCCAAATCTTTGTGAAAATTATGGGGTGTTGCTATATAAACAATGTCCGTTGTATCCGATGAAAAAAGTTCATCATAACTCCCATAAGCATGCTCAGCTCTGTACTCGTCCGCAAAACTCTTTGCCTTGTCCAATGACCTTGATGCCACTGCCGAAATCTGTGCCTTTTCAATTAATTGAAGGTCTGATGCAAATTTTCTGGCAATATTCCCTGGGCCAATTATGCCCCATTTAATTTTACTTTCCATATAGAACCAAAAGTAATGATTATAACTCCTTATCTTTAGCCAACAAGACGAAATAGGATTATAAACTATGGATATTAACTTCAATAAAAACGAAGACCATAATAAATTAAAACTTGCCGAGCTTCGTAAAAAACTCAACGAAGTAAAGCTAGGCGGAGGTAAAAAACGGATAGAAAAACATCATGCAAAAGGTAAGATGACCGCTCGTGAACGCATCGATTATCTTTTGGATCCAAATACCAATTCTATTGAGATAGGTGCATTTGCCGGTGAAGGTATGTATGAGGAACATGGAGGGTGTCCATCAGCTGGAGTGGTGGTCAAGATAGGATATGTTCAAGGCAAACAATGTGTTGTTGTTGCCAATGATGCCACGGTAAAAGCTGGTGCATGGTTTCCCATAACCGGTAAAAAGAATTTAAGGGCGCAAGAGATTTCCATTGAAAATAAATTACCGATTATATATTTGGTAGATAGTGCTGGAGTGTATCTACCATTACAAGATGAAATCTTCCCTGATAAAGAACATTTTGGGCGAATTTTTAGGAATAACGCCATCATGAGCAGTATGGGTATTACTCAAATCTCTGCCGTTATGGGCAGCTGTGTTGCAGGTGGAGCATATTTGCCCATCATGAGTGACGAAGCAATGATTGTTGATAAAACCGGAAGTATTTTTTTGGCAGGAAGTTATCTGGTAAAAGCTGCTATTGGGGAAAGTATTGACAATGAAACTCTGGGTGGAGCCACTACCCATTCAGAAATCAGTGGAGTTACGGATTACAAGGCAAAAAACGATAAAGATGCCCTTGATAAAATAAAGAAAATTGTAGGTAAAATAGGGGATTTTGACAAAGCAGGTTTTAATAGAGTTGAATCCAAAAAACCAATAGAGAATCCAGAAGATATTTACGGAATCCTCCCCGCCTCTAGGGGAGATCAGTATGATATGCTGGAAATCATTAAAAGATTAGTGGACAATTCAGATTTTGAACAGTACAAAGAAGGCTATGGAAAAACCATTCTTACCGGATATGCCAGAATTGATGGATGGGCCGTTGGCATTGTGGCCAATCAGCGTAAAGTGGTAAAAACAAAAAAAGGCGAAATGCAATTTGGCGGGGTCATCTATTCCGATTCTGCTGATAAAGCTACCCGTTTTATTGCCAACTGCAATCAAAAGAAAATACCGCTAGTGTTTTTACAGGATGTCACTGGATTTATGGTGGGTAGCAAAAGTGAACATGGTGGGATTATAAAGGATGGTGCCAAAATGGTTAATGCCGTTAGCAATTCTGTAGTACCCAAATTCACAATAGTTGTTGGAAACAGCTATGGAGCTGGAAATTACGCCATGTGCGGAAAAGCATACGACCCACGTCTTATTGTTGCATGGCCCAGCGCGGAACTTGCCGTTATGAGCGGAAACTCCGCAGCAAAGGTTTTATTACAAATTGAAAAAGCTTCCTTAGAAAAAAATGGTGAGGTTTTGAATGCCGAAAAAGAGAAAGCATTGTTTGATAAAGTAAAAAAACGCTATGATTATCAGATTTCACCCTATTATGCTGCATCAAGGTTATGGACAGATGCCATTATAAATCCTTTGGATACCAGAAAATGGATTTCTATGGGCATAGAAGCGGCAAATCATGCCCCGATTGAAAAGCAATTCAATATGGGAGTGCTTCAGGTATAACTTCTGAAAGAATCAAATTAAAAATACAATAGATCGTTGTATTCCTATTTATTTTTTTTGGTTTATTCACCCAAATGTTTTTTAACCCTAGGAATCAACAACAGTTCCGTTTGCCTTCCATTGACATACCTAAACCCATCTTCTCCATAAAATCCTGCCTCTTCCAACATAATGCGGATATCCCGTTTCCATTCTGGAATGTTGATGGTAGTGTTTAATTCTATTGCGTAAACAGTGTTGGGGTTAAGTGGATAGTTTTCACCATCATCTTTCATTACACCACCTTGCGAATCCCACATGCCTATGGTTGTCCCAGCAGAATGCCCGTATGTACCCAATGGATGGGTATAAATAGCTGGGCGAAGGCCAACTGCCTTTGCCTCTTGTAGTGATTTGGCCAAAATTTCATTTCCTGTTCTACCTGTTACCATGTTCTTCGTTAAAAAATCTTGAACCCGATTCCCATCTTTCAAACCATTTATCAAAAACGAAGGGGCTTCTTTCTCATTTGGTCTTAGAACGTATGCTAATTCCTGACAGTCTGTATTCAACCTCAAATAGGTAATTCCAAAATCGCAATGCAATAAATCACCCGGTTGAATAATTAAGTCATCTGGTCTTCCTGAAAATGAATATAAGTGCCCCACAAGTTCTTCACTTGTCCGTTGAACATCCACAGTTGGATGAAACCAGGTCTCCAATCCTAAATCGGTTACTTTTTGCCGCATCCACCATTCAACTTCGGTGGTTGTGGTAATTCCCGGGGTTATAACTTTTTCAGAAAAAGCCTCAGCAATAATATCGTGGGTGATATCCACCAATTGATTATATATTACCATTTCCCTCGGGGTTCTGGTTTCTATCCAACGTACTGCCAATTGCTCCGCTGAACTTACTTTTGAATGGTATTTTTTGGGAAGGTTGGACATAAACTCATCATAATCTGTTTTGTCCAATCCATCCGCAATGTTGTGGTCATTGGAAAAATTAAGGGCAATCGTTTTTGGGTTTCGTTCTTCAATTAGCTCCACAAGTCTTTTCCATTGGTTGGGCTCTTTTTCCTTATCCCAAGCGGATTGAATACTCCTGCCTACATTATACCTTGCCACTGCTAATTTCTCAATGGTGCCTTTTGCTTTATTTCGATAAAAAACAAGAATTGTTCTCCGTCTTGCATTCAACCAAGTTGAAGGCAGCATTGTTTTTAGCACAGGATCTTCGTTGTACTCCCTAGAAATCAATACCCACATATCAATACTTGTCTTGTCCATTAACTCCGGAAGCAGTTTATTGAAACGTTCTTCTAAAATTTCATCTACAACTTTGGCTCGCTCTACTTCTGGAAGAACTTGCTGGGCATGTAAAAAAAATGAGGAAATAAGAAACTGGAAAAACAAGATTTTTTTCATGGGTGATATTTACCCCCTGAATTTACAAAACTCCGCTTAGTTGTTGTAAATTTTTTTTTCGTTGAATTTTACCCGTTTTAGTTTGGATGAAAGATTCCAAAGTATAGATTGCCTTTGGAACTTCATATTTATGAAGGTTATCCAAGTTTTTAATTTGTTCCAAGAGTTTTTTAGTAGAAATTCGTGAACCTTCAACAATCAATATCAACTTTTGTCCAAGAGACTCATCTGGAATACCAGCAACAAAAAAACGGGGATGAATCATAGGGGACAGTTTTTCTTCTATCTGCTCTGGAATCAATTTGATTCCACCTGAATTTATGACTGAATCATATCTTCCTAACCATTTAAACTGACCTTCTCCCAAAAGTTCTACAATATCATTTGTAATTACCGTGCTATCTGAAACATTGGGAGCTGTTATGACCAAACAATTTCTATTATCTGTGGAGATTTTAATGTTGGGCAATGTTTCAAAATAATTGTTATTGCTGCTATCTATTTTCTTTACGGCTATATGGGTAATCGTTTCCGTCATACCATACGCCTCAAATGCCTGGGTGGGAACTGAACCCAATTTTTCCCGTAAACCCTTTGTAGTAGAAGCTCCACCAATCAGCAGTGTTTTAATCCGGTGCAACTGTCCCAGAGAGTTTTGAGCCTGAAGTGGTACCATGGCAACAAAGTCAAACACTTTTGCCGTATCAGCTAAAGGCTTGGAAGAAGGGTCCACATAATCCAGTGCCAGACCCAGTTCCATGGCACGTACCAACATCATTTTTCCCGCAATGCCAGAGCAAGGAAGACAAAGTAATGCTTTGTTACCTGAATGTAATTGGAAATATTCTCCCGTAGCTAAGGCCGAATTCATCATATGCTCCTTTTTGAGCCTTATATTCTTTGGTTTTCCGGTTGAGCCAGAAGTAGGGACCTCAACAAAAATTTCCGAATTTACCCAATCCAAAAGGAATGTGCCAATAGAAGCTTCAAAGGGGGTTCCCTCCTTTACAAAATCATAGCCCAATTCTTCCAGCTCATTAAAATTATAATGAGTGCCATTCAGCTTAAACTGAGGGTGAATCTTATGCCATGTCTGATTCGCTTTCATTTAGGGCTGCAAATTCTTCTTTGGTGAGTACTCTGCCAAACAGTCTTTCTTTCCAGTTTTTCCATCCATACTTTTTCCCGAAGATGAACAGTAGAATGGGAAATATCACAAAAACAGGAATCAAAATATCCCATCCCAATACAGGTTGAGAAACGTCTTTATAGACTGAATGGGTTTGAAAGGCCGTCCAATCGGCAGTTACTAAAAGAGCAGCTGTGAGGTTGTTCGCAGCATGAAACCCTAAAGCCAACTCCAAGCCTTCATCCATCAAAGTAAGTATTCCAAGGAAAAAACCGGTTCCAATATAGAAAATCAGTATCCCATAGCCCATTTTTGCCACTTCAGGATTGAAAATATGCATCAAACCAAAAAGCAAGGAAGTAAAAAGTAAAGGGAACCATCTGTTTTTGGTCATAATTCCCAATCCTTGCATCATATAACCCCTAATGTAATATTCTTCCATACTCGTTTGAATAGGTATCATAATCACCGCAATAATTGCCAAGATCAAAAAGGGAACCAATTCAAAATTCCATTGATAGTCATCTGGAGAAAGGTAAATATCGATTGCTATAAAGAGTGAAGACACCAAAGCCCAAATTGAAAATGAAAAACCTATTCTCTTCCAATCAATTTTTTTGCGGGATGTAGTCAAGTGTTTTATTTGTTGTTTATGTACAAATCTTAAATATCCGAACAAACAAATAATACCTATTGCAAACGTCAACAACATAAAGAATAAAAAGGCATTGCTACCCAAGATACCCGACATTACCCCAAGGTCATCTGTTAAAACAGTGCTTAAAGAATCTGATTTTATGAGCAAGGCAATAATTAAGGGAAACGCACCAATAATCTGCCAACCTAAAAAGACTAGCAAAACCCCTAAAACATACCTCCATGCTTCACTAAGTCCTTTATATCCTTGTTCTATATACATAAATGTTCAATTAAATTTATCTTCCAAGTTTTCGTCTTTCTATAAAAAAGCTTGCCTTCTGCAACCTCTAATGGGCTATCAAAATTATTAGTGAACAAACTTCCCGTACCCAAACCCTGTGGCATTTGAGTGTTCAAAGAATATGTCCACTGAGCAATGGCATTCAGACCAATATTACTCTCCAATGCGCTGGTAACCCACCAACCTATATCATTTTGTTCTGCCAAATTTATCCATTCTTGACATCCTCTATAACCTCCGACCAAACTTGGTTTTAAAATAATGTACTGTGGTTTTATGATTTGTAGCAGTGTTCGTTTTTCTGTTACATCAAAAATGCCAATTAATTCTTCATCCAAAGCTATGGACAATGGGGTTTCTTTACACAAACCAGCCATGGTATCCCATTGACCAGGCTTAATAGGTTGTTCTATGGAATGAATTTGGCATTCTGACAATTGTTTTAGCTTGTCCATGGCATTCTCTTTAGAGAATGCTCCATTGGCATCTACCCGCAGTTCTATTTCATCTACAGTGAACTTTTTGCGGATGAATTTTAATATGGAAAGTTCTTTGTTAAAGTCTATAGCTCCGATTTTCATTTTAATGCATTGGAAGCCATCCTTTAGTTTTTGCTCCAGTTGCTTCAACATAAAACTTTCATCCCCCATCCATATCAAGCCATTAATTGATATTGGAGCTTCATTTTTTGTAAACGCCGAAGGAAACAGTTCAAACGGATTTCTGGATTGAAGGGATAAAAATGCTTGTTCCAGTCCAAACTGTATGGATGGGAACTCTACCAAATGTTCCAATAATATATTTAGACCCAAATGGATATTCTCACAAGTCCATTTAAGTTTTGATTCATAATCCGGAACATCATCAATACTCAACCCTTTTAAAATTCCACACTCCCCAATACCATAATTATCATCATTTTTTAGAATGATGAACCATGTTTCCTTTTCTGTTAATACCCCTCTTGAGGTGCCACTAGGGGTTTTAAAATTGAGTATGTATTTTTTGTAGGTGGCTTTCATGCAGTTGCTCCAAATTTAGTCATATTTTAAATCTAAATAAGGAAAAGGAGAATCAACTATACCTTCTGGGCAATTAAGAAATGGTAGTATTAATTAAAGTTGAACCAGAACCTGACTCCTTCATCAGCTTTGTCTATGTTCAATTTGGATTGCAATTGGTTCACCAACCTGTTCATTAGTCTAATTCCCATAGAGGAATGTGTACGCTCTTCGGTATCCTCCGGCAATCCCACACCATTATCTGTGTATTCAAAATAGCCTTGTTCACCATTCTTGCGTAGATGAATGTAGATTTTTCCATTTTCATCGTTTTCAGGAAACGCATATTTAAAGGAATTTGACACCAGTTCGTTCAAAATCAAACCAAATGGAATGGCACGATCAATATCGAGTTCGGTACCTTCGGCATCAATGGTAATGCTAATATTGTGTCCTCCTTTTTTGTAAACGGATTGTACACTGTTGATTAGACTTTCAATATAGCCCTGCATTTCAATGACGGATAAATCATCATTTTGATAGAGTTTTTGATGAATCAAAGCCATCGCCTTCACCCTACTCTTTCCTTCTTCCAAAGCTTCAATAGCAGATTTGCTCCTGGTATTTTTGGTCTGTAGGCTCAATAAGCTTGAAACCATTTGCAGATTGTTTTTTACCCTGTGATGAATTTCCTTCAGCAAAGAATCTTTTTCTACCAACGCATTCTCAATAATGTGTTTTTGTTCAGCTATCAACCGTTGATTTTTAATACTCTTAAGATAGGCATATACCAATCCGGCAAAACCAAGAAGTGTGAAAATCAGTGAAATAAACACTAAGTTGATTCGCTCATCTTTAGCTTTCATTTCACTGCGCGCCTGTTCGTTTATCCGTTTTTGTTCTTCAATCAAACGCTGCGAGTTTTCCATATCTTCATTAGCTACAATGGTAACCAACTGCTGTTTAATAATGGAAGACTGTTTTTGGGCGAGGGAATCCTTTATTCTTTCATTGCGTTTATAGTAGGTAGCGGCATTTTTAAAATTCTCCACCTTGTCATAGTATGCTGCCAATAAACTGTTACGCTTTATACTTTGCAACATATCTATGCTCTCAAAATCAATATCCAAACTTCTTTTTGCCGTTGAAAACTTCTCCAACTGCAAATTGGCATCTGCCAAGTTCAAGGTATTCTCAATAATCTCGCTTTTATGGTTGTTGTTGGATGAATTTTGCAAAACCTCAATACTACTTTCCAAAAGAGGTACAGCCTCTTCGTACTCATGCAGCAATACATGACACTTTCCTATATTTCCTTCAATTTCAGCTTTTAGAAGGTCGCTCTCAAAAAGTTGTTTTTCCGTTTTTTGAATGGAAATGTCATTTAAGTATACGTCCAAGTAGGCCTTTGCTTTCTTTAACTCACTCAAAGCGGTTGGGGCCGAATTATCCAATCTTAAATAGTTACCTACCTTACTATGGTACTTTGCAAGACCATAGGTGTCGTTGTCGGCAATTGTTGGTTTAACCTCCATGATAAACTGATTCCTTGCCTTCCTGTGTAGTCCCAAGTTACTATAGATATCATAGAACGATATATTATTTGTAAATCCAAGTTCCCGTTTTTTCTTTCGTACTTCAATCTGCTTATCGTACAATTGTAAATTGGCATAATTGTTATCCAGAACATCCAATACAATTTTCTTTAAATCCAGGTTTAGTGAATCTTTTGCTTCATAGAGTTCCTTTGCAAGGGCTGTACTCTTATCGTATTCTCCAAGATCATTGTACAATTGGGTCTGCATAACCCTATATAACTGAGCAGCTATAGTATCGTTGGTTTTTTGAGCATTGGAAAGGTAAACTTTAACGGTATCCAACCAATCGTAGGCAGAATTTTGATTGTACCTATTGACGGAATTGAAAAAAACATCAAACCTATTCTCGGGCACATTGGCATTCTGAAATTCTTTTAAAGCACTGCGATCTTCATTTTCAATTGATTGTGCTGATGCATTCAATAGAAGAACAAAAAACAATCCTGAAAATAACTTTCTGAGGTGATGTGCCATTAATTTAATCCGTAGTGCTTAATGGGAAACTTAAGAATCCCTTATTTACTTTCCTTATATTCTATATATAAAGAACGTTGATTTACCAGCTAAATTAAATCCAATCTAAAAGACTTATTCAGTATTGTTGTGAAAGTGTAGTTTTCTGTTGTGAAAAGTGCTTGACTGTATGTAAAACTCCGTTTATCGATGTTTTGTGCATTTTATGGAGATAAAAAACACCCATAACAAAAAAGGCCCTGCCATTTTGGACAAGACCCTTTTACGAGAACACTATATGAAAATGAAAAAATTACTTTTCTGAATTAATAACACTGCTAAAGTATGGGCACCTTTGTTGAATGGGAAACTATTGTTGTGAACACTAGAAAAGTTGTGGTAACATGATGAAATACGGTTGCGGCACAAAAAAAAGTGCCCTAAGGCACTTTCAATATTATTATAAACAGAGAGAAGTTTTCTTAACTGTTCATTGAAGAGATAATGAATTCCTTAAAATCTTTTGAAATTGGAATAAGGTTATTGTTGATCATTATATCCTTTGAATTGATAGCATCAATGTGGTCCACATTTACAATGTAAGATTTATGTGCTCTGTAAAATTTGTTCTTGGGGAGTTTTTCCAGATAGTCTTTTAAAGGGGAGCGTACCAAAAACTTTTTATCCACTGTATTTACTTCCAAATACACATTATCAGCTTTTATAAACTGAATATCTCCAAATTGGATTCGATAGTAAAGGTGTTGTTTTTTAACAAAGATGGAATCTTTTAAAACCGAATTGGAAGTAAATGTATCCCCTTCATTACCAGTTATCTCTTTGCTATTTTCTTTTCTTGCATAATTAAAATTGGAAAGAGCTATCTCAATTGATGTATAAAGATCTTGCTGCTCAAAAGGTTTAACCAAATAACCATCTGGTTTAACCGTCTTAGCATTCTCCACTGTTGCTCTATCTGAATTAGAGGTAACAAAAATGAATGGGATATTATAGGCGTCCCTAATATGTTTTCCAAGGTCAATTCCAGTTTTATCAGAAGCCAAAATAATGTCGATAAGCACTAAATCGACATGGTTGTTTTTTAATACTTCTACTGCTTGCTCGTAAACTATTACATTGTCAACAATCTCATAGCCGATTTCCTCGAGCATCGATTGCATATCATCTGCAATAATTACATTGTCCTCTACGATTAGTATTTTAATGGGGTGTTCCAAATTGCTTCAAGTTTAGTGAGTTGTTACTCAAAATTACAAAAAAATATTAACTGCCAAGTAGAAGAGAACTGAGAGTAAAAATGTGCTCAGGGCCAGTTTTTTCAGTTCTTTATCCAATTTTACAGGCTCTTGGGTTAACATTACCGTACTCAAATGAGCAAAAATGGGAAGAAATGATAGTAAATAAAATGCGTGTAAAATATTAATTTTTTCTATCCATGTGAAAACCATAAGACATACGAATGCCATTGTAATCAAAAACAAGTGGTAAAACTTGCCATTTGAAAATCCCATTTTAACCACCAAGGTGTTCTTTCCATGTTTTTTATCAGATTCCACATCACGTAAATTGTTCAGGTTAAGAACCCCAACACAAAGCAATCCAATGGTAATCGCTGGCAATACGAATACCCAGCTTAACATTTTAGTATATAGGAACATACTTCCTAAAACCCCAAGTAATCCAAAAAAAAGGAATACAAAAATATCTCCCAATCCCATGTATCCATAGGGTTTTGAACCCATGGTATATTTAATCGCGGCCCATACGGATAGGATGCCAAGAATAAAAAACAAAATAACAAGTTGGAGGTTTTCCTTTCCAAATGCCAAGTAAATCAAGCTAACCGCTAGAACCATACTTGCTAAAACGGAAATAGTTATTCCTTTTTTTAGAGCAGATTTGGTAAGGAGTCCACTTTGTAATGCTCTAGCTGGCCCAATTCTATCCTCATTGTCAGTCCCTTTAACACCATCACCATAATCATTTGCAAAATTAGACGTAACCTGAAACCCGATTGTGGTAAAAAGTGCAAGCACAAAAATGGAAATATCAAAAAAGCCTTGCATCCCGGCTAGCGCAGTACCTACTATTATACCAGATAATGATAGTGGAAGTGTTCTTAGTCTGGCAGCTTGTACCCAAGCCTTAACCTTTCCCAAATTAATACGGATCTTCTATTTTAACTCTCTTTCCATCCTGATAGGACGCAACAAAAGCATCCTTGAAGCCCATATTCACCAATTGTTTTCTAAAGGTTTGAGCTTCATTAAGGGTTTCAAAATTTCCAAGGGAATATGCGTAGAACGGGTTAGTTTTTACGAACAAAGTATTTGTCAAGGCTTCAGACGCCAAGGTGACATTGTTATCTACAAATGATTTCACTTGGACTGAATAAATTTTTTCTTTATCCAAAAAAGCTTTGGCCAAATAAAATTCCTTGACCAAGCTGAGTTCTTCATTTTGTTCCTTTAGGTTGTCAATACGCGCCTTGATTACATCTAAACTATCTATAGAAACCAATAAATTGTTCTGGTTTTCAAACGAATTTTTACTGCTCAAACCTGCCGTAAAAGAAGTTATCGCCAGCGTTCCAACAACAAAAAGAGCTGTAAAGCCAAGGAGGATATTACGCTGGAGCCTTATCTTTTTTAAATCCTTGTTCTTAAATTTTATTTGGTCTAAAAGTCTTTCGTTTATTATTTGGGCCTTATCAAGATCCTTATGGAGGTCCAATAAATCACTTTCTTCAATAAAGGGCATATTAGGCGGTATTAATCTGAGATTATGCTAAAAGCGTATATACCAATAAGTTAATATACACTCTTACAAATGTAAAATTTTTGCTTGAAGAAAAAAACTTAAGGTATCAAATAAATTTTTCTTTCCTTTTAACACTGATTAGCAAGAGTATCCTTATAACAAATAAATACCATCTTCCTTTATATCAATTTTCCTTTCCTTGTAAAGTGTACCGATCGCTTTCTTAAATGACTTTTTGCTTAGGTGCAATTTGTCTTTGATTTCTTCAGGAGATGATTTATCATGCAATGCCAGGTAACCTTTGTTTTGCTGAAGTTTATCAAAAATCATTTTTGCTGTTGGCTCTAACATCTGAGCACCAATAGGCTGCAGAGAGATATCAATCTTATTGTCTGGCCTTATACTTTTAATATACCCTTTCAATTGGTCGCCAATGGCAATAGGCCTATAAACATCACTTTCAAAAACCAATCCCTTATATTTATCTTCAATAATAACTTCCCAGCCTAAAGGTGTCTTTCTGTTTACCATTAGGTTTACTTCATTATTAACCTGAAGGTCAAATCCGTCATTTGATAAAAACCTGTTTATCCTACTAGAGCCTGTTAAACGGAAAGTCTCTTCATCCAAATAGCAGTGCACAACATACTTTCTCCCCTCCTCCATTTTTACAGTCTGCTCCCTATAAGGCACCAATAGGTGTTTCTCCAATCCCCAATCCAAAAATGCGCCGTAGGTTCCAACTTCCACAACTTTTAGATATGCAAATTCATTTCTGCTGATATAAGGCCTCAGGGTAGTTGCAATAGGGCGCTCATTATTGTCCAGATAGCAAAACACTTCTAGTTCGGAGTCAATCTCAAAATCCTCAGGCACATATTTGTTAGGGAGCAATACTTCTGTTCCCTCATTATCACCTAAAAACAGACCGACACTAGTACTTCTAAGTACCTTCAATGTGTTATAATTTCCCAACTCTATCATAATGCAAAGGTAGATTGAAATAAGGGTATAAAAAAGGCTGCTTTAGAGCAGCCTTTTCTTGAAAATGTATGATACTAATTATAAATTGACTCTTTTTTAAAATGTTTTGCCAGCATATAGTAGATTACAGCTCTATATTTATTCTTATCAGACCTTCCATAAGTATCTATTACTTTATTGATTGCGTCCAACAACTCAGGGCCATCAGCAAGGCCTAACTTGCCCATTAAAAAATTATTCTTTACTGTTTCCAATTCCTTTTCACTGGAACCCGAAACTTTTGAGGAATCCAGATTGTAAATAGATGGCCCCAGTCCTACAGTAACTTTGGTCAGTAATTCCATGTCTGGAGCTTCATTAAATTTATCCTTAATGTCAGCTGCATACTTTTCAATCAATTCGTCTCTTCTACTCATTTGGTTGGTATTATTTTATATTAAAATTGCCTCGGTTCTAAGATATAAAATCAAAGTAATCAAGCAAAATATTGTTGTTCTCCAAACGAGGCGTACATACCTCCAAAATCTTAGGATTCTTTGAGGTTTCATAAAACTCTGTCAAGCAGTTTATAAGCTCTTTTTCACTTGCTGCCTTGTCATATGAGAATCCATACATTTTTGCAAGATGGTTTGCCTTATGTTGATGGGTAGTTTCAAAAAAGGTGTCAAATTCTACCGTATTTTCCTTTCCAGGTAGAATTCGGAAGATTCCCCCCCCAGAATTATTGATAATTATTATCCTAAAATCTGATTTAATATAATTGTTCCAAAGCCCATTGCTGTCATAGAAAAAACTTAAATCCCCAGTAATCAATAAAGTTGGAGCTTTCGAGTAGATGGAACCTCCAAGTGCGGTTGAAGTACTTCCGTCAATTCCACTAGTACCTCTATTACAATAAACTTTCAAGGATGCATCCATCGGGAATAATTGGTTGTATCTTACCGTTGAACTGTTTGCTAAATGTACTTGATACTCTTTAGGTATACTTTGTTGTACCTGGTTAAAAACAGAAAAATCAGAAAAACCAATCTGCTTTAAATATGCATCTCTTTTACTCTCATATACATTTTTTATTGTATTCCATTGTGACCTATATTGGCTATTCAATACACAATTTTTGGGAAGAATTGATTCAAAAAAGTATCCAGGTGCAACTTTGATATGATTGGATAAACAGAAAAAAGTATCGTACGCTTTTTTGGAATCTATATGCCAATGTGATTTAGGTTGATACTTCCTTAAAAAGGCTTTTATTTTTTTGGAAACAATCAACCCTCCAAAAGTTACCAATAAGTCTGGTTGCAATGCTTTAAAAAGTTCATTGCTGTTTTCTGACTTCTCAATAGGTGCAATTATGCTATCTACGCTCGGGAAAAAATTGGGATGGTGTAGATTGGAAGTCGTCTCAGTAAATACCAAAACACTATCATCATTAGCTAAAATTTCCAAAACCTCAGCTGAAACCGTATTAGGTGGATTTACTCCAACCAGAATGATTTTACGTTTGCTGGTATTCCAAATAGAACTCAACTCTTGTAAATTTTCAATCTTGGGATCTGCCTTTATCGGTTTCTTTACCCCTGTTATCTCCACTTTTGAAGTTTCAACACTCCCGTACAAAGGTTCTTCAAAAGGTATATTTATATGTACGGGAGCTTTTTCTTTAAAGGCAATGTTCAAAGCTGTTTCTAGCTCCTTGGTATTGTATTTTTGAATTGTCTCTTGACTGTCTCCATTGTTCAAAATTGCATTCCGGGCATGCTCAACATCCTGTTTTAGGTTAGCGGAATAGCCTATATGCCTTTCAAAAACATTATCCTGTCTAATGGTTTGGCCATCTCCAATATCAATCTTGTGGCTTGGTCTGTCCGCAGATACCACAATCAGGGGAATATCGCTATAGAATGCTTCTGCTACGGCTGGATAGTAATTTAATAGTGCGCTCCCCGATGTACAAACCACTGCAACAGGCTCTTTTAATTGTTGGGCCATACCTAAAGCAAAAAAGCCTGCACAACGCTCATCAACAATACTAAAACACTTAAAAAAAGGATTCTTTGTGAAGCTCAAGGTTAACGGAGCATTTCTAGAACCTGGAGAAATCACAATATTCTTAATTCCTACAGATTGAAAATAAAGAACAAGAGTTTGCGCAGAGAGAATATCCGAATACATCATTGGTCACAAAAATACATTCCAAAAATGTATTCCCTAAATTTCTGCTCTATGAAATTAAATCATATCGAGCATCGTCATGCTTTTGTTCTGGGTTTCAGTCCACTCACTTTCTGGGTTAGACGCAGCTGTAATTCCACCACCTACAAAAATAGCGGCCTTTTCCCCCGCAAACTCTACACATCTCAGATTTACAAAAAGATGGGTTTCATTGCTATCCCCCATATTTAACTCTCCTAAAAAACCTGTGTAGTATGTACGCTGGTAGTTTTCATTACTCTGAATAAAATCTTTGGATTCCTCCATTGGAATTCCACAAACCGCAGGAGTGGGATGCAATGCAGCAATAATGTCTCTTATCTTAGCTGTAGAAAATAATTTTCCTTTAATTTCTGATTTTAAGTGCCATAGATTTCCCGCTTTAACAGATTGAGCATTACCCATATGCAATTCTTCCATACTTCCCGACAATCTTTCATTTATATAACTTGAAACCATTTCCTGTTCTTCAATTTCTTTACTCCCCCACTTTGGCTTAAGACCGTGCTTATACGGTAACGTTGCCGCCAAAGACATTGTAGATAGTTTCTGATTTTGAATACGTACCAAAGTCTCTGGTGTTGCTCCACACCATACGCCAACTTTTGGATGAAAAAACAGATAACAGAAAGTATTTCGATAGCTGTCCAATAGGTTTTGAAAAGTTTCTGCAGGACTCCTTGATAATTTTACCTCAATCTTTCTCGATAAAACCACCTTCTTCAATGTTCCTTTTTCAATTGCTGCAATTCCCTTTTCTACAAGTTTCAGGTGAACAGCTTTATCTTGATCTGGAGGAAATTTTTCCGGTTGCTCCCTTTTCTCTTCCATCGAATAAAGAGTGGAGCAGATATCACCTGGCTTTATTACAACTGCATTGTCATCTAAATTAAATGGGGCAAAAACAAATCCCGTGCCTTCAAAATCTGCTACAGTATTTAAGGTGTCATCAGATTGAAAAATACCTTTCACTTCATTCTCTAAAGGTTTTCGGTATATGGAAAAAGGAAGTCCATTTGTAAAACAAGTATCAACCTTCTTCAACAACGCATGGAAATCTTTATTTTCTGGGTAGGGCAATCGTAGTGAGTTTACAGTTGGAAATCAAATCCCCTTCTTCATTTGTAATCTTTATTTCCCATAGTTGGGTGGTTCTTCCTTTATGAATAATAGTGGCCCTGGCATAAACATATCCTTCTCGAATTCCTTTAACATGGTTGGCGGCAATCTCTATCCCTCGCACAAAAAACTCCTGTCCATCCAAAAAAATGTAAGAGGCAGCACTACCTACACTCTCTGCCAATGCTACAGAAGCTCCTCCGTGCAAAACACCATCAGGTTGATGAACTTTTGGGGTAACCGGCATTTTTGCTACCAAAAAATTCTCTCCCACATCTACATAACTAATTTCCAAAGTCTCCATTAACGTATTCTTACAAATACTGTTGCAAACAGATAGAATTTTCTCTTTATGTTCGTTCATCCTTTTAATTTTTGTAAAATTACGCAAAGCTAAGGCAATATTAGTTTATGGAATCGAAGGAAAAAACAGTAACCTATACATCTAAAAACACGTATGCTACATTAAACATCCTCTCTTCCCAAACCAAAAACGTTTGGTTGGTTTTTCATGGCATAGGGTATTTAAGCAAGTATTTTATTAAATATTTTGAAGTTTTAAATGCCGAAGAAAACTACATTATTGCTCCTCAGGCCCCCTCCAAGTACTATCTGAAAAATGAGTATAAGTATGTTGGAGCCAGTTGGTTGACCAAAGAGAACACCATTACAGAAACAAAAAACGTTCTCCATTATATTGATGCTGTTCTTGAAGCAGAAGAGATACCCTCTAACATAAATCTATATCTCCTGGGGTTTTCCCAAGGAGTTTCCGTTACGATGCGCTGGATGACACAAAGAAAAATTAAATGCCATACTCTTGTTCTTTATGCTGGAGGTATTCCAAATGAATTGACAAGTAAGGATTTTGATTACTTGGATTTGAGCTTCACCCAAATTAAGATGGTATATGGAACCCTAGATGGATATCTCAATATTGAACGGTTAAAGTCTGAAAAGACCAAAATTGATAGTCTTTTTGGGGGGAAAGTAGAAATTATCACTTTTGAAGGCGGTCATGAAATGAAACCAGAGATCATCAAAAACTTGATTTGATAAATGGAAGACGCAAAAAAACATCTTGCCCACGTAACTCTAGTAGTAAAAGATTATGATGAAGCCATATTGTTTTACACCCAAAAGCTTGGCTTTTTACTTATTGACGATATTGATTTAGGAAATGGGAAAAGATGGGTTTTGGTAGCACCAAAAAACTCACAAGCCAGTATCTTACTGGGAAAAGCTGATGGAGAAAAACAAAAAGCGGCTATTGGAAACCAAACTGGAGGTAGGGTCTTTCTTTTTTTGCACACCAATGATTTTTGGAAAGACTACCAATCAATGAAGGAAAAAGATATTGTTTTTAAAGAAACTCCAAGAGAAGAAGATTATGGTACCGTTGTGGTATTTGAAGATCTCTACGGAAATTTATGGGACTTGTTACAATTAAAGTAACTAGTTTGGTTTCTCTTCCATTTTTTCGGTAGGATAATATGTTATTCTACGCGTAGTATAGGTATTGTCTGGAGTAATAATTTTTTTGATCCAATTCTTTTCCAGATTACTGTCAAACTGAAAAATGTATTCTTGTGTGAACTCTGAGTTCTCGGTTTTTGTTGTAACCTTACTTAACATACCATCCGTATCATAAACATAGAACATCTTTCTTTCTGATGTAAACTTCTTTTTTGCAATATCGCGCATGAACACTTCCTCTGAGACAAGTTTTCCTGCTCCATTAAAGACTTTTTCCACTGCCTTGTTAGGTTCCCCGTCTATATACTCTTTTGTCAGTACATTTTTTTCCGTTTCTATCCCCCTTTTTCTTTCAGAAGTCCGGATTGATTTTTCCATTACTTCATTAATCAAAATATTGGTAGTTATCTCATCTTTGTATGTAATGTATTCCATTGTAGTCTCATCAACTCCACCTTCATTGGAAGTTGTTATTTTCACTACTCTATTTTCTTCATCAAAAGCATACTCTTGTTGCTCTAAAAATTCTTTATCGTAAGAAATGATTTTCTCTAGAATCTTTCTTTGTGGCACGGTATCTATAGTGTAAAAATTGGCCATTGAAGTGGTCTCATCAAGCAATTTATCCTTATAGCTCTCCATCCTTTTCTCCAAAAGTTCCCTATGTTGATCATATTTATAATAGGTAATATCTTGATCTTCATCATTATATTGGGTGACCGTTTTGGTCAAAAAGCCCTCTTTGTCAAATTCATAAAGTTCCCTACCATAATCTGTGATTACCAAACATGATTTTACCTTTCCATTTAGATCAAAGTCATTAACCTTAAATATTTGAATCTCTTGGGACCATGAATTTACAGTGAGCAACAAAAGGAAAAATGGAATGTAGTTTTTCTTCATGCCATAAAATTAAACAAAAGGAGTGCCAAAGAAAATGCAATCAATCAAAATCTGCGTTCGGGAGCAAAAGAATCAATATTCATGGACAGTTTTTTGTCTGAAATCAGTTCTGTGACCAATTTACCAGTAGCCGGACCCAAACTCCATCCCATCATAGCATGACCTGTTGCCAATGTCAAATTCTCAAATTGTTCGGATGTTCCTATATAGGGTAATCCATCAGGTGTAACGGGGCGTAATCCACATTGTGCGTTACTCTTGTCTTCCTCAGAAATTTTAAGACCCTCATAATAGCGCTCGGCTCCTTGTGCAATGGCGTCTACTCTTTTTTTTCTAATAGTATGGTTGATTCCGGAAAATTCCATTGTACCGGCAAAACGTGTATATCCTTGCATAGGTGTAACGGCCATTTTTGCTTCCATCAAAATAGCAGGCATAGAAATGTTTGTTGGGCTCTCAACATTTATACGATATCCTTTTCCAGCTTGCAATGGTAATTTTATATTCATTTTTTTTGAAAGCATGGAAGTCCAAGAACCGGCTGCAAAAACCACTTCATCTGCTGAGTAACTGGCCTTATTGGTTTTTATCTCTGTGATTTTATTTCCATTGACAGAAACATCCAAAACTTCTTCGTTTTTATTGATTTTCACCCCACACTTGGGCAAATAATCAATCATCCGTTCCATAAATTGCGTGGGAGTGGTATGTCCGTCACATTCATAGTGCACTGCTCCCAAAGCATTAAATTTAACATTTGGCTCTACTTTGTTTAAGCCATCACTATCTAAGTTGGTTACTTCTAACCCCATATCACTTGCTATGCGCGCAACCATCATTTCATGGTCTCCTTCTTTTTGAGTCTGGTATACCATTAAAAGTCCTTTCCGTTCTAAATGAAAATCCCCTAGATCTCCAGAGTTTTTTATGTCTTCAAAAAGTTCGCGACTCAGCAAATTAATATTTTTAATTAACGGCATAGCCAGCTTTACCTTTGCAGTTGTTGATGATTTTTTAAAATACCACGCCCATTTCATAAAATCCAAATCCAACCTTGGTTTCATGTAAAACGGACTGACAGGGTTGAACATATACTTGATTCCTTTCGAAATCATTCCAGGAGAAGCCAAGGGAATAATATGGCTAGGAGTTATATAACCAGCATTGACATAAGATGCTCCCCAATTCATTTCTGATTTGTCCAAAACAGTCACATTATGCCCTTCTTTTTGTAAATAATAAGCGGAAGAAAGACCTACTATCCCCCCTCCTACTATAATTACATTTTTATTTTTGCCCATATTATATCACTTGGAATCCATGTGCATAGGGATCATCTTCCGTATCAATGGTTATAGTATTTCTACCATAAATTTTTGCCCATCCCTGAACACTGGGAACAATCGCTTTTTTGCCATTGAGCATAGTCTCTTGTTCTATCTTTCCAACAAATTTAGAGCCTATATAACTTTCATGCACATATTCTTCCCCTAATTTTAGCATTCCTTTAGCATGTAATTGTGCCATTCGGGCTGAAGTACCTGTTCCGCATGGGGACCTATCTATGGCCTTGTCTCCATAAAAAACAGCATTTCTTCCTGAAGAACTTTCATCAATGGGATTCCCTGTCCAAAGCATATGGGAAACGCCATTTATATTTAGATTTTCTGGATGGATAAATGTTGAAGGATATTTTTCATTGATTGTTTTCCTGACTTCTTGTGAAAATTGAACCAATTGACTCGCGGTAAAATCATGTACGCCAGAAAAGTTTTTTTGTGGATCAACAATGGCATAAAAATTTCCACCAAATGCCACATCAAAAGTTAACTCACCCAAAGCCGAACTAATTACAGTAAGATTTTCAGCTGCTAAATAACTTTTTACATTGGTGAGTTTTACCCACTCCACTTTCTCTTCTGGTTTATGATAGTCAATTTCTACCAATCCGGCCGGAGCCTCCATTCTAACTTTCCCTGGTACGTTAGGTTTTATCAACCCTTCTTCTATAGCAATGGTCATGGTACCTATTGTTCCATGACCACACATGGGCAGACATCCGCTAGTCTCTATAAAGAGTACTGCAACATCATTTTCTGGGTTATGAGGAGGGTAAAGCACACTTCCACTCATCATATCATGGCCTCTGGGTTCAAACATCAAGCCCGTCCTAATCCAGTCGAACTCTTTCATAAAATATTGCCGCTTTTCCTCCATGGTATCCCCCTTTAATTGAGGACCACCTTCCATAACCAATCTAACGGGGTTTCCGCAGGTATGTGCATCAATACATTTAAACGTATGTATACTCATTTACAATACTGGGATTTCTGGTCTTGTTCTTACACCTTCTTCTATAATTGATATCACTCTATCACGCTCTTTTCCTTGAAGTGGAAGTCTAGGTAAACGGACATTTTCAGTTCCAATCCCCGTCGCAACCTCTGCCAACTTAATGTTCTGTACCAATTGAGGATTGATATCAAGTTCCAACAACGGCATAAACCAACGATAAATTGCAGTGGCCTCCGCTATTCTGCCGGCTTTTACCAATTCGCAAATGGCTACGGTTTCTCTTGGAAAAGCACATACTAAACCAGCTACCCATCCATCAGCACCCATTAAGATACTTTCCATTGCCAATGTATCAACTCCGCTCAAAATCTTTAGCCTGTTGCCAAATCTATTTCTTATCCGGGTAATATTGGTAATATCCCTTGTAGACTCTTTAACAGCTTGAATATTGTCGTTTTTCAGCAGTTCCTCAAACATATCTAAGGTAACCTCTATTTTGTAATCTACAGGATTATTGTATACCATTATAGGAAGTGATGTACTTTTAGCAACCGCTTCAAAATAGGCCATTGTTTCGTAATCTGTAGAATTATATCGCATTGGTGGAAGCATCATGAGTCCACTTGCACCATACTTTTCAGCATTTTCAGCAGCTTTGATTGCCCTTTTCGTTGTTTGTTCAGCGATATTCATCACCACTGGGATTTTTCCGGCAACCAAATCTACCGTACTTTCAATAAGTTTCTTTTTTTCATCTTCCTCAAGTGTACTCGCTTCTCCCAATGTACCTCCCAAAATGATTCCGCTTACGCCGGCATCTATTTGTGCTTTTATATTAACAGAAAACATCTCCAAATCCAATGTGTCTTCATTGGTGAATTTTGTAGTAACGGCTGGCATTACACCCTCCCATTCAAATTGCATCATAATAATTTAATTTGCACCAAAAGTAGTTCATCAATTTTGGAAGGAATTCCTGAAAATTAACCAATAATAATACTATATTATCTATATATACCAATAAATATACATTTTTTAGGTAATTTTGATTCATATGAAGGTGTATGCTTTTAGAATTCCCAAAAAACCTGGGGAAAATATTGTTGTTCAACTGGACAAAGGCCCCGTTTTTTTTGACAAACTTCATCAACATGAAGAAATTCAAATAAGTCAGATCATTAATGGAAAAGGGAAGTTAATTGTTGGGGATAGTGTTCATTCATTTGAAAATGGAGATTTTTTTGTAATTGGCAGTGGAATCCCTCATCTCTTTAAAAGCATTGAAGGAGAAGAGGATTCTCATATGATTTCTCTATTTTTTTCTAAAGACTCCTTTGGCTCTTCTTTTTTTGAAAATCAAGAAATGTATGACCTAAAAAGCTTTTTCACCCATTCAGAATCTGGATTCAAGTTGGAGTCCAAAAACAATATGGTTCAAGGTTATATGGAGGACATTGTTACAATGGGGAATTTTTCAAGATTCATCCATTTTTTACAATTACTGAAAAAGGTCAGTTCACTTCATAAAATAAAGCTTTCCAATTTTGTTCATCCAAAAGAAATATCGAATGATCAAGGGGAAAGACTTCGTTCAGTATATGACTTTGTAATGAGAAATTTCAATCAAAAAATAGAGCTTGAAATGATTTCAGAACTTGTACATATGACGCCCAATGCATTTTGTCGCTTTTTTAAGCAACGGACCAACAAAACTTTCTTTAAATTTTTGATTGAGGTTCGGGTAGAACATGCCTGCCAATTACTCTTGCACAATCATGACCTAACAGTAGCGGATATAGCAAACCTATCAGGATTCAATTCTATTTCAAATTTCAACAGAAAGTTCAAGGAAATTAAAGGTATGAATCCTTTAATGTTTACAAAGCAACTGAATTAAATGCTTGTTAAAGAGCATGTCAGTTATTTCTGTTTCGCTATTTTTGGCAAATTATCAAACAAACTTAAATGAAAAAAATACTCTTGGTTGTTGTTGGATTGGCATTTTCATGCAATTCTTCACAAAAAACAGTTGATAGTCAAAATACTATTTCAAAAAATCCGGTTGATCCAATTCCCTACGCTCAAACTATTACTCAAGATGAGCTCAAAGAACATCTTTATGTCTATGCTTCTGATGAATTTGAAGGAAGAGAAACAGGAAAACCAGGGCAAAAAAAGGCTGTTCAATACCTTAAGAATGAGTATGAAAAACTTGACATTCCAGCCGCAAAGGCAAATGGTGATTATTTTCAGAATGTGCCATTGGAAATAGCTCATGTTCCAAATGGGGATATCACAATTAACGGCACTACATTTAAACTTGGAGAAGATGTTTTGACATTTTCTTCTGCAATTGGCGATTATAATGGAATTGTATATGCAGGCTTCGGCGTTGAGGAAGGTGACTATTCGGACTATGGTGGCTTAGATGTAAAAGGTAAATTGGTGTTAATCAAAGCAGGAGAACCCATTAACACTGACGGCACTTACACCCTTTCTGGAACAACTGAAAAATCAGTGTGGAGTAATATGTCCGAAGCCATGGGCAAAAAGACTACTATAGCTGCCGATAAGGGAGCTAAAGGAATTTTATATTTTGACCCACAAAATTTTTCAAGGTATAAGGGTTATTTTGAATTCATGAAAAACAACAAAGGTGGAAAAATGTCTCTTAAAGAAGAAGTTTCCAATAATTTTGTTATTCTCCTCAATGAAAAGCCTGCCGCTTCTTTATTAAAAGATGTTAAGAGTAGTAACACTCCAAAAAATCTAGCTTCCAATATCAAACTCAATATTACAAGTGGTAACGAGTCTGTTAACTCTGAGAATGTAGTAGCTCTTCTTAAAGGAACTGAAAAGCCAAATGAGTATGTGGTAGTGTCTTCGCATTTGGATCATATTGGAGTTACGGCAGATGGGCAAATAAACAATGGAGCTGATGATGACGGTTCTGGTAGTGTAGCTTTATTGGAAATTGCCGAAGCGTTTAAAAAAGCTGCGGAAAATGGACATGGCCCAAAGCGTTCCATAGTGTTTTTGCATGTTACCGGGGAAGAAAAAGGCCTTTTGGGATCTAGATACTATACAGACTATGATCCCATTTTACCTTTATCACAAACTGTTGCCAACTTAAATATTGATATGATCGGTAGAATTGACCCTAAAAGAGAAGGGAATAGAAATTATATCTATTTGATCGGTTCTGATAAATTGAGCAAGGAATTGCACAATCTTTCTGAAGAAATAAACGAAAAATATGCCAATATAGAATTGGACTATAAATATAATGATGAAAATGATCCCAATAGATTTTACTATAGAAGTGATCATTATAACTTTGCCAAAAACAATATTCCCATAATTTTTTATTTTAACGGAACCCACGCCGATTATCATAGGCCCGGAGATACTCCAGATAAAATTAACTATGACCTGTTGGAAAATAGAACCCGGCTTGTATTTCACACAGCCTGGGAAGTTGCCAATAGAGAAAATAAGATTATGGTGGACAAAGCTTCTAAATAGTACACTGGATTGAGTTCCAGAAACAAAAAAGCCCCCTTTAAAAAGGGGGCTTTTTTTGGGTGGAAGACCGGGTTCGAACCGGCGACCTCTGGAACCACAATCCAGCGCTCTAACCAACTGAGCTACAACCACCATTTAAAGCGGATGCAAAAATACCTTTTTTTATTAATTCAATCAAAATAATTTAAGCTTTAGGTTAAAAGAAAAACATAATGTTTTAATGGCCATACTCTTATTCAAAAAATAAATTAAGTTTTATAATCATAAAAAAAAGCATATATCTTCATAGTCAATTTGTTATCTCTTCTTTGGCAGATTTTTATTCCTCAGTTGTATTATTTTGCCAAAACATCGATGAAACACCTGTTTTGTAAGTTAAAACACACATTTTTTGGTGTTTCACAACATTTACTTCCTTAGAAAAACATGTAAGTATATTTTTACTCCAATAGATTTTAAAAATCTCATGTCCCAAAAAGTACATTCTACAAAGCCAAAAAATCTACTTGGAAAAGTGGTCATGGTTTTTTGTTTTCTTCTTTTTAGCTTTTCTATTGCTGCTCAAACTAACAAAAGGGATAGCATCTTGTTTAAAATGAAAAGATTGGAATCTGCCAATCGGTTTAACCCAAAGGATACCACCCATATAGATTTGCTTACCAATCTTGCATCTTCCTATAGGTTCATTAACAACGATAGTTTATATTCTATTTCCCAAAGAGCACTTTCTCTCAGCAGGGCTGTAAAATTTGATCATGGTGAAATAAATTCACTTATTAATATAGGTAGATTCCATACCGATGAGGGCAATATTGAAAAATCAGTGCAGGTACTTAAAAAAGCTCTTAAACTAGCCAGAAAAACTAGGGACAAAGAATGTGAGCTAAATATCATCAATGGATTAGCGTTGGGTTATAGCTATAATGGTAATCATGCAGAAGCGCTAAACCTTTACCTAAAGGGAATTGATGTTGCCAAGCAAGTTGGTAGCAAACAAATGTTATCTATTTTAAACGAAAACATTGCCACATTATATGCCGATCAAAAGGATTTTGACAACGCTCTTATTTTTTATGATACGGTTCAAGCCATAAACCGAGAACTAGGGAATGAGATTATAAATGCAGAGACGCAAAGTAATATGGCGTCATTGTATAAGGATGCCAAGAACTTTGAGTACGCCATGTTCAACATAAACAAAAGTATCACTGCTTTTGAAAAGCATAAAATTTATGAATGGTTGGCCTATGCTTACGAGGTAAAAGGAAGTATTTATTTGGAACAAGAAAAATACCAGTGGGCCCTATATTGGTATGACCAAAGTATTATGCTTCACAATCAGCAATTGGATGATGAACGAGAGAAAATCCAATTACTCAATGGTATGTCCAAAGTATACCTTGGGTTAGGTAAAGACAGTATTTCTATGAAGTATGCCAATGAAGGACTAAATCTGTCAAAAAAAATTAAATCGTTACAAGGACAGATAGATTGTTCTGAAACATTATACCAACTGCACAAAAAGAAGGAAGAACATGTTGTGGCATTATCACATTTAGAAACTTTTAAAAAGCTATCAGACTCTCTTTTTAAAGATAAGAACAAACAAAGTCTTTCCTTGTTAAAGACAAAACTTCAATATGAACAAGAAAAAAGTGAGCTCATAAAAAACAATGAAGCTGCCTTGGCCAAACAAAGAAACTATATCTATTTTGCCATAATAATCTTATTGATCTTAAGTGTTATAACATTCTTGGTGAGGCGCAGTGGACAAATTCAAAAAAAGCTCAACAAAGAACTACATGAAAAGTCTGAGGTCGTTATTGAACGAGAAACTCAATTGAATGAAATCAACAAAACAAAGACAAAATTATTTTCAATCATTGGGCACGATCTTAGAGGACCAATTGGCGCATTACAGGGAATGCTCAAGTTGTTTACTGATGGTGAAATAGGAAAGGATGAATTCTTGGCATTTATACCCAAGTTAAAATCTGACGTTGAAAATATATCATTTGCTCTGAACAATTTATTGTCCTGGGGGCAGTCTCAGCTCAATGGTGTTGTTACCAAACCCAAAAGAGTTTCTTTGGACAAAATAGTGGGTGCAAACATTAAATTATTGTCAGAAATTGCCTCACGAAAGTCTATTAAAATTATGAATCAGTTACCTGAAAACCCATTGATTTGGGCAGACCAAAACCAGATTGATATCGTAATCAGGAACTTGCTGAGCAATGCTATAAAGTTTACTCCAGAAAATGGACTTATCACCATTGAAGCGGAAGAGAAAAGAGATATGTGGCAAATTATGATTCGTGATACAGGTATTGGAATGAACAAGGAAATTCAGAAAAAAATCTTTGAAGATGCATCCAATATAACCACTTACGGAACTAATAATGAGCGTGGTACCGGATTAGGTCTTTCACTCTGCAAAGAAATGATCCTGAAAAACAAAGGTGAGATTTGGGTTGAAAGTGTCCTTCGTAAAGGAACCACTTTCTATTTCACCGTACCCAAAGCTGAGAATAGATATCAAAGGGCCAGTTAGATCAAGCTATCCAGATTATCCACAGCAACAAATCTTTCCACTGTAAAACCTTCGGCATGCTCCACGCCAACCAGTCTTCCCAAATCCCTAGCTCTATAAATCACACTATCAATAAAATTTTTACTGCTAATAGGAGTTTCAGGCTCATCGCTATCAGGGTCAAAAAACTGTGAGCTATAGGCAAGAATAGCTTCAGTCTTTTTCTCAACAAACCCAGAGACATCAACCACAAAATCGGGATCAAGATTTTTCCACTGTATAAAATGATATACCACTTTTGGTCGCCAAGCATCTTGCCACTGACCATCTCCCTCCATTTTCGTATCAATTTTAACCAACCCGCTCAAAAAACAAGCATCACTTACCAGTTTACTTCCTTTAGGGTGATCAATATGTCGGTCATCAATAGCATTGCAGAGCACAATTTCAGGTTTATATTTTCTAATGATTTTAATAATTTCTAGTTGATGCGCCTTGTCGTTTACAAAAAAACCATCGGCAAATTCCACATTCTCCCGAACAGCTATACCCAAAATTTTGGCAGCCTTTGCAGCTTCTTTATCTCTAATTTCGGCGGATCCCCTTGTTCCCAATTCTCCTCGGGTCAAATCGATAATCCCAACTTTCTTTCCTCTTGAAACTTCTTTGGCTATTGTGCCTCCTGCGCCTAGTTCAGCATCATCTGGATGGGCTCCAAATACTAAAATGTCTAATTTCATGTACTATCTTTTATGCAGGCACCTGCATAGATTTAACTTGATTAATCGCCTGTTCAATATCTTGAATCAAATCCTCGGTTTCCTCAATACCCAATGAAAATCTAATCAGGGAGTCCTTGATTCCTTGTTTTTCCCTGTCCCCAGGGCTCATTAAGGCATGTGATGTCTTGGTGGGTGAAAGTACGGTACTTTCAATTCCTGCAAGACTCATTGACGGTTTAATAAGCTTTAATTGTTTGAAAAACTGAGAAACATCTATGCCAGAATGTAATTCAAATGAGAGCATCCCGCCAAAACCGTTCATCTGCGACTTAGCCAAATCATGATCAGGATGTATTTCCAGTCCTGGATAGTATACATTTTCCACATCATCACTTACCGACAAGTATTTGGCCATTTTCATCGCATTCTCATTTTGTGCTTTTACCCGGATTCCCATGGTTTTGATACTGCGTTCCAAAAGCCAAACGGTATAATCACTTAAACTGCCACCAAAACAAATAGCTGTTTGAAAAATCTTTTCCATGTTTTCATTGGAAGTAGCCACAACACCTGCACATATATCAGAATGCCCTCCCATATACTTGGTGGCACTATGGAGTACTACATCAATTCCAAAATTGCCGGGGTTTTGATTTATGGGACTTGCAAAGGTGTTATCAATCATTGTCAAAAGGCCCCGTGACTTTGCCAACTGGGCAATACCTTTCAAATCCGTAACGGTCAACAAAGGATTTGATGGTGTCTCGATGAAAATGACCTTCGTATTCGGTTTTATCTCTTTTTCAAAATCGGGAATGCCCCATCCATTGGTAAATGAAAAGGAGATTCCATATTTCTCCAACTGGGTAACGGCAAAATTATAAGTTCCACCATATAGTGTTTGTTGAAAAACAACGTGATCACCGGCCTGAAGAAAAGACATTAATGCCGTACTTATCGCAGCCATTCCGCTGCCAAAAATCATGGCAGCTTCGGTGTTTTCCAAAGCTGCCAATTTTTTACCCAATGCTTCTTGATTGGGCGTATTAAAGTATCTCGGATAACGTTTAACCTCAACATCCTCAAATTCATAAGAAGTGCTCATGTACAATGGCGAAACAGCACCTTTAAACTCCTTGTCCTTTAATTCGCCTACGTGTGCACAGATGGTATTTACGCCTTTTTTAGGGGTTTTCATCTCTTTAAAATTTATCCTAAAGATACAAAACCACTTATACTTGAACTTGCTTCCAGTTTCCTTTTTTAAACCAGATTATTGCCATGACCGCCAATAGGACTTCTGCCGCTGTAATTGCAATAAATACTCCTTTGGCCCCCCAATCCAATACCAATGCTGCCACATAGGCTATGGGTAATTGAAACATCCAAAAAGAGAAGAAATTGATCTTAGTTGGTGTTTTGGTATCTCCAGCTCCGTTAAAAGCTTGGGTAACCACCATGCCATAAGCATAAAACACATAGCCTACGGCTATAATCTGTAGGCAAAGCGCCCCATTTTCAACAACATTTGGTTTAGTATTGAAGAGAGAAATGATATCCTGGGCGAATATTAAATAAACCAAAGAAACCAATCCCATAAAATAGGCATTGTATTTTCCAGTTTTCCACACAGAGGCTTCTGCCCTATCCGGTTTCTGTGCTCCCAAATTCTGACCAACCAGGGTAGCCGCAGCATTGCTCATGCCCCAAGATGGCATTAAAGTGAACATAATCACCCTAATGGCAATGGTGTATCCCGCCAAAACTTCACTACCAAACTCTGACATGATTCGCATTAAAAATACCCAGCTAGAAGTACCAATCAAAAATTGGGCTATTCCACCTATGGATACCCTAATTAAATTAAGCATTACCTTTAGGTCAATCACCAAATTCTTTACAGTCAATTTTATTTTACCCCAACCAAAAAATAGAATTCCCAATTGAAACAACACTGCAGTTCCACGGCCAATATTGGTGGCAATAGCTGCTCCCATAACTCCATATTCTGGAATTGGGCCCAAACCAAATATAAAAATAGGGTCAAGGATAATATTCAATCCGTTGGACAGCACCAATGCCCACATTGCAATTGAAGCATCTCCTGCACCACGAAATATAGCATTGATCAGGAATAAGAGCATGATGGTGATATTGCCACCAATCAAAAATTTTGTATACCCATACCCTTCGGCAATCAAATCTGGTTCACCACCCATTAAGGCCAATATTTCTTTGGCATATAGGATTCCAACTATTCCAAGGAGAATTGAAATCAGTACGCCCAAACCTATAGCTTGAACTGCGGCGATTCTGGCTCCATCAACATCCTTCTCTCCTATTCTACGTGCCACTACCGCTGTTGCAGCCATACTTAAACCAATGGCCAATGCATATATCAAAGTAATAACAGACTCCGTTAGGCCAATTGTTGCCACTGCATTAACACTAACCTGCGAAACATAAGCAATGTCCACAAGCGCAAAGATGGATTCCATAAGCATTTCCAGAATCATGGGAATGGAAAGCATAAAAATTGCCTTTCGGATGCTTCCAGAAGTAAACTCTGTTTCTTTTCCAGTAACGGCAATCCAGAAATAATTAAGTAATTGTTTAAAAGGAGGTATATTGAAATTTGTCATTTTATAAAAATTATGTGTGAAAAAAGAGTGTAAATGTCACAAGACCGAAAAAGAGTTTCGGTTATTTTTTTGGCTTAAAGCCAATGGTGACATCTATTGAATACATAATTCTTATAACTTCATGATGGCACAAAGATGCACTTTTTTTTTGAAGTTCAATGAAAACCGGAGATTATTTAACGTAGTGGGTCCTGTATCTCCATAGGCTCATAACCCCCAAAACAAACACACCAAATACGGTATACCAGATAAAGGATGGGGTTATCACTTGATCACCACTGGCATAGCTATGTAGTCCTACCAAGTAAAAATTAACTCCGAAATAGGTCATCATAATACTGCCATAGGCAACCACACTCATAAAATTATAAATCCACTTACCTCGCAATCCAGGAACCAAACGCATGTGTAGAACAAATGCATAAATCATAATGGAAATAAGTGCCCAAGTTTCTTTGGGATCCCATCCCCAATAGCGGCCCCAGCTCTCATTGGCCCATTGACCTCCCAAAAAGTTGCCGATGGTCAACATCATTAATCCCACGTTCATGGACAATTCATTGATAATGGTCAACTCTTCAAGGTTGACCCCCATCTTTTTCTTATTCTTTTTAGTAGTAAGCATAATCAGAATCAAGGAAACCACACCCAAGATCATACTTACAGTTAGGGGACCGTAACTGCCCACGATTATCGGCACATGAATCACTACCCAATAACTGTCCAATACAGGCACCAAATTGGCAATTGCAGGGTCTATCCAACTTTGATGGGCAATAAACAGATATATAGAAGACACAAAGGCGCTAGCGGCCAAGGTAAGATCACTCTTTCTCGTAAAAAGCAAGCCCATTCCCATAGCTGCCCAAGACACATACAAAATACTTTCATAGGCATCGCTCCAAGGTGCATGGCCAGAGATATACCATCGTAGCACCAACCCAGCAGTATGCCAAATAAACAATAGTATCACAGTGCCCTTAAGTAAATATGTGGCTGCTTTTAAAAATTCTCGTTCCTTAAAAATTTGAAACACAAGGATTATGAACAGGAATACTGCTACAATAGCGTAATATTGGTACAACCTATTGAAAATGTCCAGTTTGTTGTATAAAATTTCCGTTTGGATTTTTTGTTCAGCCGGAAGAACTTCTGCTCCGTGATTTTTTTGGTTCTGTTTGAAAGCTTCCAACAATTTATCAGGCTGCGAATAATCATTTGAAGCAATAGCACTTTTCAAGGTACCCAAATAATAGGGCATTGCATTTTTAATGAAATTGGAATATAACGAATCAGAAACCTGATATTGTCCAGAACGGTACTCAACAGCCGAAATCCATTTGTTATTCTCATCATTTAACAATGGAAAGATTTTAATAATTTGTCCGCTCAAAGCAATATCCAACAGATTTAATCTCTCAAAAATCTTCTTAAAATCCTTTTCAAAGCTGGATGGGTTGGTAGTTGAAGTAGCCTTCTCTACATAAGTCTTCAACTTAAAATTACCCTTGGCATCAAAAAAATCCGTTGCCTTTACATATTTAGTTCCTTTAGGAACACCGATAATCTTGCGTATGCTGTCATTCTCTCTCTTGGCAAGTTTAATGAACTCTGTATTATACCAAACACCAGGGTTCATCATCATAGAAAGAAACACTTGGTTGGCCGTTAAACCTTCATAAGTATTTTTCTCACTCAGTTTCCTAAGAACTTCAGAAGCAAAAGTGTGAATAGGTTTCATTCTACCTCCCTCATCCTGAATGACCAGTGCCCCAAACTTTTCAGCATGTTCCTCTGCAACAATGGTAGACTTAATAATGGAATCTACTTGTTGTTGTGTGGGAAGATTTGCATGTTCATGGGCATCGGTATCATTTTGTTGGGCTGTAACCAATGAAGTTGCCATAAAAAATGCCATTACCCCCAAGGCAGCCTTTTTCTTCTTCACTTTTTCCAGGGCTTTTCCCAAATCGCGAAAACGGGTCTTTCCAAAAAACATGATGCCCATCAACCCAATATAGAGTAAAAAGTAACCTATATAGGTTATCCATGTCCCCCAAAAATCATGATTAACGGATAATACGGTTCCTTTCTCATCTGGATGGAAACTAGATTGAAAAAAGCGATATCCTCTGTGATCCAGAATATGGTTCATGAAGATATCATAATCAAATGGGCGTTCATCCTCAATGGTCACTTTGCTCATAAATGATTTATATCCCGATTCGGTTCCTGGGTATTTTTCAGCAATGAAATCATTTAATTTAATTGAAAATGGAAGTTCGTACACTTTAGATCCATAACTAAGGGAAAAATCCAGTCCGCCAACTTTAATCTTGTCAGAGAAATTGGAAGTCCCCTTGCTTCCCAATAATTTTTGCTCCACAGTTTCGCCATTTACCGATATGGAAACCACTAAAGCATCCTGGGTTACCTCGGTAACTTCATTTTCAGGGACTTTTACAATTCCGTAACTACCTTTAATCAATGGCTCAGGAATCACAAACTGCATTCCCGCCATATTGTAGAGTGAGCGTAACTGCAATGCTTGTATGCTATCGCTGATGATTTCTCCTTGAAATTGATCAGCCATGCGCATAAAATTACCATCAAACGGCGATTTTATCTGATAGTTGTCTCCATCAGAAAAGATATTGATAGCACCGTTGGTTTCTTTGTTCAAAGAAAACAAAACGTTATGGATACTGGCCACCTTGCCATTCTCTAAATAGTGTTCATGGCGTTGTCCATCCCCAGCTTCAACAATCTTCAAGTATTCTTGTCCATTCTCATCAGGAATCAATCCTTCTTCTGCTCCACCAATAAAATCTACATAGGAAATGGTAAAGAGTTGGCCGTTAAAATCGGATTTCCATGGCAAGGTAGATTTCATTCCTTCGGTAGTAACAATCAAATCGTCCTCCAGAACCTTACGTTTTACTTCTCCGTTAATTTCACCATCAACAAAAGCTGTCAAATAGGTTTTATCAGAAAAAAAACGGTTCTCCGAAGTCCCCTCACGAATAGGCATCATACCTTCATAGCTTATATATCTTGTTACAAAAGCTCCCAAAATAATCAGCACCCAAGACAGGTGGAGTACAAGAACCGGCCACTTTTTCCAACTCAATAGGTTATACCTGAAGATATTCCCTATAAAATTGATCATAAAAAAGACCATTACGGCCTCAAACCAAGTAGCATTATAAATATAAATTCTAGCTGTTTCCGTGCTGTACCAACTTTCCACAAAAGTTCCCATAGCCATTGCAGCGGCAAAAACCAAAAATAGGGTGGCCATAAGTCTTGTAGAAAAAAGGGTCTTTTTAAGGATGTCTATCATCTAGGTTGAAGATGTGTTTTTCAGCTTGCAAAAATAAGCTATTTAGGGAGAAAAAATTCTTAAAAGACAATAAGCTTTGAAGAACCCACACGAAAAATTTTGCCCATACAACGACTACCTCAACTTTTACATTGTGATAATCAAATATGGGCAAATTGGGATGTTGTATTTTCTACTTCATAGCAATACCATTCCCATTAAAAACTACAGCGCGTTTAAATACTCTTTTAAATCACTTTGCTGTCTATCATTTAGATGGAGTTCAAAATAATCATTATAATGATCAATTACTGCATCCAAATCTTCAAATCGTCCATCATGGTAAAACCCTCCTTTTGATTTTGCAAACAGTCCGCGAAGTGGTGGCGTCCTGTATTTCCCAGTAGGAGATCTGTCGGCCTCAAAGCCATCAATACCAATATCTTCTGGAGCGTGCAATTTGTCATCACTAAAGACTGGGGCGGGATGGCAAGTAGCGCATTTGGCTTTATATTGGAAAATTTTCTTGCCCCTTATAGCTGCTTTCACATTAAAACTGCCAGCTTCCGGCTCCGGTGCAAGAAGTGACAATTGATATTCACGTAAGGCTTCCAATTTTGGTCCAACCAAATCCTCATCGACCATAACATTAAAGGCACCTCTTTTTACCGCTATTGGAAACTTGGCAAGATTATTCAATCTTGGGTCCATAAAATTTCCTTGGCCTCCCATTTCCAAAACTGCCACAAATCTGTTCCAATATGTTATGTCTCCCCAACCGGTATAGGTTGCCTTTTCCAATCCTTGAAGTCCATGAGCTGGAGGGATAAGATTGGCTGCAATAGCACCATCAGGTTTGGTAGCCTTTCCATCTATTAAAAGTGCCGCGGGAAAACGTCCTGGACCCCATGCATTCAAAACAGTATTCAATGTAGCCACATCAACTTCCAAGAGTTCCGCTATGGGAGCATTATCTGTAATTCCGATAATTGCACCAACATTTAGGTCTCTATTGGGCCAACCATCCAGTCTTTTTCCAATTCCTTGGACAAAAGAATCATCTACAGTTGAATGACAGAGCGCACAAGAAATTCCCATTGATTCTAAATTCCCGTCACCATCAAAGTTTCCTTTTACGCCCACCACAGCGTCCAAACTCAAAAGTGCCAAGGTTACAGCTGGATCATCCAAATCCACATTACCTGAGGCAATAGCATCAATAATTTCTTGGGGTAAAGCATCGATATCCACTTTTAATCCAACGGCCAAAGCAGTATTTGGATTCAAGCCGGGTCCGAATCCTCCATTATTTTCTCCCAGAACAGCCTTATCAAGTTTTAAAGCTCCACTCCAGAAAGATTCATCACCAAAGGTGTCAAACCTGAAAATTGCTTTTCCCTCCTCAATTAGAGTTGGATTTAAATCCAATACAACAGGAGGCGGAATAATCAATTCCCTGATATCGGGTCCGTCATCACCTTTAAAACAGCGGACAAACAAGAATAAAACAATTAACAACAGTAGTGATGGAAGCGTTTTTTTCAATTTCATGACAGATAGATTTTTGCGATTATTGGAATTTTAAGTGTAGAAAACCTTTAACGATTATGTACACTTTAAGAACAATGTTCTTTGCTACCATCTTTTGATGGGAAATTCAAAAAAAGGTTACAAAACTTGAAGGGTTTTGATTGGAGAAGTGACTAATCTGTTATTTCAAGACAATACGCATAACACTATCGGTGATATTATCACATCTGCTAAATCCAAATCCAAACACATCTTCTTTGTTGGCAGTAAGTTCATAGAGCCTTTCTTTTAACATATTTTTAGCCCTATGAAGGCGCACCTTGACATTGGATTTGGAAACATCCAGACACTCTGAAATCTCGTTAATGCTCATTTCTTCAATTTCTCTGAGCATATATACAGTGCGATATTTTAAACTCAAAGAATCTATGGCATTTTCCAAAAATTGTTTAGCCTCGTTCCTAATGATTCTTTTTTCAGGATTTAACTGATTTTTATCCGGTATTTCCAAAATACTATTTTGCTTTACTTCTGATGGACGTTGGTACAAATTGACGACTTTCTCCTTTTCTTTCAACCGTGCCAAAACTTCATTGATTCCAATTCTAATAAGCCATGTACCGTAGGAAGAGGAATGTTTGAACTGATATAATTTTTCGAAAGCCTTGAGGTACGTATTCTGCATAATATCCTCAATTTCGGAACCATCTTTAATATAACTTCGGATAACCCGAAACAGCTTTTGGTTATTTCTTCTTAAAAGTATTTCGTACAGCTCTTTTTCTCCTGAAAGAATACGTTTTATGATTTCAGATTCTGATAGTTTTTGGTTATTTAAATCGTTGATCTTGATTGTTTCCATCATTCCATCCTTTGCCTTTAGATACTCTTTTGGGTAAATAGTTACAAAATTTTGTAACCATTTTGACCATCTCCAATCTAAAATTAAAAATACTAAACCTAAAAAGGATGAATTCAAACATTGAATTAGTGAAATCAACATTAAAATATACTTATGGCTTAGTGCCAATAATTGCTGGCTTAGACAAGTTTACCAATCTTTTGACTGATTGGAGTCAATACGTTCCTGCAGGATTATTGGATATCATTCCAATGGAAGCAAGCGTGTTTATGATAATAATAGGGATTATAGAAATTACAGCTGGTATCCTGGTATTGCTCAAACCCAAAATTGGAGCACTTGTTGTAATGGGGTGGTTATCTGCAATTGCAATTGTTTTGGTTCTAAGTGGCAACTATGTAGATGTTGCCATTAGAGATCTTGTAATGGCAATAGGTGCATTTTCCTTAGCAAAATTGCATGGTATGAGTTCTGTTTAGCACATAAACCAACAACTTTTGATAAAAATATTGTTAGGTTTTTAATTTACAGACAACTAATAATCAACATGTTACAAAATATCAATTTATTTTAAAACAGATATTATGAAAATGAACAGAAAAACTTTTATTAAAAAAACAACGGGAGCATTACTGGTTGCTTTACCTGCCTATTCAATTTTAAGTTGCTCAAATGACGACAGCACCAATGGAAATCCTGATATTGACCCAAGTGCAAGAGATTGCACGGCAAATGGTGCCAATGCCATTACAATAAGCCGCAATCACGGACATACCCTTATTGTTCCGAAAGCCGATATAGATGCCGGAGTAGCAAAGGAATATTCCATACAAGGAGGGTCTGGGCATAATCATAATGTAAATTTAACTGCAGATCATTTTGCCGCCTTAAAGGCAAATAATCAAATTACTGTTGAGTCCACCAGCGGAAGTGCTCATAGACATGATGTAACTGTAGCCTGTGCATAATCCTATTGTTCTTTTGGTAGAGCCGTCATAACTTGACGGCTTTTTTTATTAACCGTTGCCCGGCATTGGTTATTTTTGCAATATGCAAGATGTCATCATTTTAGGGACAGGAAATGTAGCCGAGCACTTATTTAAGGCTTTCTCCTCTAAAGATTCCGTACAGGTGACACAGGTATACGGAAGAAATTCGGAGTCTTTAAAAAAGTTCAGCGCATATACCGAAACATGTTCTGATCCAAAAACTATCAAAGATGCTGCCATTTATATTATTGCAGTAAACGATATGGCCATTGCCCCTGTTTCCAAATTACTATCAAACAAAAAAGGGATAATAGTTCACACATCAGGAGCTATTAGCATTGATGACATAGCTTCCAAAAATGCTGGCATTTTCTATCCACTTCAGACCTTTACCAAAGGTAAAACCCTAGATTTCAAATCTATCCCTATTTGTATTGAGGCTAAACAAAAATCGGACCTGATTGAACTAAACAAATTGGCAAGTTCTATGTCTGACCATGTTCATGAGATTACTTCTGAACAAAGAAAAAAACTTCACCTTGCAGCTGTTTTTTCCAATAATTTCACCAATCATCTTTATCAAATTAGCAAGGATCTTTGCAAAGACTCCGGGCTATCTTTTTCCCTATTAAAACCTTTGATAAAAGAAACTGCAGACAAAGTGCAATATATACCACCAAAAGATGCACAAACGGGCCCGGCAAGAAGAGGAGATAAAAAAAGTATAGAAAGTCATCTGAATCTATTAAAAAACAAAAAACAAACCGAACTTTACATTTTATTCAGTGAAGCCATAACAAAAATGTATGAAGAAAAATTATAAGGAGCTATTGAGCAATATCACCACATTTGTTTTTGATGTGGATGGCGTATTCACTGATGGTTCCATTTTGATAACATCTGACGGGGAGCTACTCCGTAAAATGAATGTAAAAGATGGATATGCTCTCAAAACCGCTCTGCAAAAGGGGTATAACGTATGTATCATTTCTGGAGGAACCAATGAAGGCGTAAAAGAACGCTTAAAGGGACTTGGGGTAACAGATATTTATTTGGGAGCCCATCATAAACAAGATCCATTGGAAGAGTACTTGGATGTTTATAATATTGACTCGGAAAATGTGTTGTACATGGGTGATGACCTTCCCGATATTCCTCCTATGAAAATGGTGGCATTGGCAACATCTCCACAAAATGCCGTTGCTGAGGTGAAAGCCATTTCTGACTATGTTTCCCATAAAAATGGCGGTGATGGATGCGTCAGGGACATTATAGAGCAAGTATTGAAGGTTAGGGGGGATTGGAACGATAACTTCAGTTCTAAAAATGACTAAGAGTCCTCTCAATCAAAAACTTAAAGGGCGCAAACTAATTTTAGGCTCTGGTTCTCCAAGACGTAAAATGTTCTTGGAAGAAATGGGATTGGATTTCGAGGTTCGACCAAAATCTGTAGAAGAAATTTATCCAGATAACTTAAAGGGAAAGGAAATTTCAAGCTATCTGGCAAAATTAAAGGCAGACCCCTTTAAAGAAGAATTACAAGAAAATGAAATTGTACTTACCTCCGATACCGTAGTTTGGTACAAGGACACTTCTTTGGCCAAAGCTTCAAGTAAGCAAGAAGCTTTTGAAATGCTGCGGACCTTGTCAGGTGATTGGCATGAAGTAATTACATCTGTGTGTTTCACCACCATACAACGTCAAAAAACGGTCAGTGCCACTACCTTGGTTAAATTCAAGGATTTCACGGATGAAGAAATCAACTTTTATATTGAGCAATGCAAACCTTTTGATAAAGCCGGCGCCTATGGCATTCAGGAATGGATCGGAATGATAGGTATTTCTGAAATAAAGGGTTCTTACACAAATGTAGTAGGGCTCCCAACCCAATTGGTCTATCAAACTTTAACGGAATTGGCATTAAACCATTAATTCCATAACTACACCTGTTTAACATCAATAATCTTCACTGGGCAAGCTTTTGATGCTTTTTCACAATTATCATAAATAACATCATCATGGGATTTAATGGTATGGAATCCCTTTTTGTCCTTTGATCGCAATAACACAGATTTGCCATCTTTTTTGGACATAGCAAACTGCTCAGGAGCCATTTCCACACAATAGTTACACCCAATGCACTTGTCGCGCTGTAAGGTAACCACTACCATTAAGCTTCAACCTTGTTTTCTACTATTTTGTAAAGCTTGTCTGATGGCCGTATTCTAAAATCCAAAGGAATAGTGACTGAATCTCCTTTCTGTCCTTTGGACAGTTTGTCATCGTTCACCAACATTTCAGTAACCTCCAACTCCTGTGCACCAGTTGTAGGGCCAGTGATCAAAATATTATCTCCCAAAGAAATATCATAAGCCTCAATTTTAAACTCTCCAATATTGGATTTTGGAAAATAGTGCACTCCTTTTCCTATATAGATTTTCTTTTGGGTAGCTGATGATCCAGGAATAGTACTCCACTCCCCTAATTTTTGACCGAGATAATATCCGCTCCAAAAACCACGATTATAGACCTTTTCCAACTCCTGCATCCATGAAATCACTTTCTCCTTGTCATAAGTGCCGTTATGAAGACTATCTATAGCCTCTCGATAACATTTAATCACCTTTGCCACATATTCAGGAGCTCTACCCCTACCCTCTATCTTCAAAACCTTGATTCCTGCATCTGCCACTTGATCCAAAAAGTCTATAGTACACAAATCTTTGGGTGACATGATGTATTCGTTATCCAGTTCCATTTCAAAACCGGTCTCTTGATCTATAACTGTATATTTTTTGCGGCAATTCTGTTTGCATGCCCCTCTGTTAGCTGATGAGTTGTACGAATGTAAACTCATGTAACATTTTCCCGAAACCGCCATACACAAGGCACCATGCCCAAAAATCTCAATCTCCACCAATCTTCCAGAAGGCCCCTTAACCTGTTCTTTTTCAATTTGTTCAGTGATTTTCTCAACCTGTCTTAAACTTAATTCACGGCTTAGTACCATGGTATCAGCAAACATGGCATAAAACTTTACAGTTTCAATATTGGTAACATTGATCTGCGTAGATATATGAACCTCTAAACCCAATTCTCGAGCTGCCGCTATTACAGCTTGGTCCATTGCAATAATTGCTGTAAGACCAACTTCCTTTGCTTTTTTTAAAAGCGTTTTAACAATGGAAAGATCGTGGTCATAAATGATGGTGTTCAAGGTAAGATATGTCCTTACATTCTTGGCATTACACCTCTTGGCAATCTCCGGTAAATCTTCCAGGGTGAAGTTCATGGTAGCCCTCGCCCTCATATTCAATTGCTCCACTCCAAAATAAATGGAGTCCGCCCCATTGTCTAACGCTGCCTGTAAGGATTCAAAGTTCCCAGCGGGGGCCATTAACTCTATTTGCTGCATACCTATTTTTTTTGCAAAACTACGCAATTACGTTGCTTTACAAAATGTTAAGGTCTATTGCCCTTCCCTTTTACTTGATTAACTTTAACTAAAATTGTTAAGATGAAGAATTTCCCTGCCAAAATTTTCTTGCTCACCTCTCTTATTTCAACAGCCTTATTTTTTGGATGCAAAGACCGTTCCACTGAACGAGACTCCAAAGAACTTGCGTTAAACACAATTGACACATCAACTGCAATAAAAGAAAAACTACCAAAGAAACCGCTATCCGAAGATTTTAAAAAATATTGGTATGGTGGCAAGGCGGAAATAACCTCATATGAATTGGAACAAGCCAGATATGGACAAATAAGGGAAGGGCATTCAGTTCTTATTTATGTTACAGAACCCTTCTTACCCAAAAAGCAAGTCAAAGCAGATGGGAAAAACTCTGATAATGTAAACGTTTTAAAGATAAATGCAACAAAGAAGTTCTTGACCGGAATATACCCATACTCTGTTATGAGCAGCACTTTTTATCCTGTGTATGACAATCAGCATGCTACAAAAACCAGTCTGTCTATGCAAGAGTGGTGTGGGCATGTATATTCTCAAATTAACAACAGGGAGCAGTTTGAATTTACCTCTCATTCTTATTTTGAAAGTGAAGCTGACGAAAACCTGTCATTGGAAAAAGATTTGCTTGAAAATGAAATATGGACCAAAATTAGGATAAACCCTTCGGACCTACCCACAGGAAACCTCAAGATAATTCCTTCACTGGAATATATCAGATTGCGTCATAAAAAGCTTAAAGCCTATAATGCGGTAGCGGATTTGTCCACTCAAAATGGGGTCACCAGTTACATCATAACCTATCCAGGTCTTGAAAGGACCTTGACAATCAACTTTACCTCCAAATTTCCTTATACCATTGAAAGTTGGACGGAGGATTTTAAAAGTGGTTTTGGAGCAAATGCTAAGGTCATGACAACCAAGGCAACCAAACTAAAATCAATGAAATCTGCTTACTGGGGGCAAAACGAAAATAAAGACCTTGTACTAAGGGATAGCTTGGGGCTATAACCTACTTTGACACAAGTATACCCTGTTAAAGATGTTCTAAATTCCATTCTGTCTGGTTCTAAACTTTCTATATTTGGTGCAACTGCTAAAAACCACCCTATGCGAAACTTCTGGGTCAGCTTACTGACTATATTCACTATTGCCTTCAATACTGTTGCCCAAAAGCCGAGTAAACCTTCATCCACAGAAATTCATCACAATCTCCAAAAACTTAACTTTCTAGGTACTGCACTTTATATCGCTGCGCATCCGGATGATGAAAATACAAGACTGATTTCCTATTTGTCTAATCATGACAAGGCAAGAACAGCATATCTGTCCTTAACTAGAGGTGATGGTGGGCAAAATCTTATAGGTTCAGAGCTAAGAGAGCTTTTGGGTGTACTCCGCACACAGGAACTGTTAGCAGCAAGAAGAATTGATGGAGGAGAACAATGGTTTACCAGAGCCAATGATTTTGGATATTCAAAGCATCCAAAGGAAACACTTAAGATTTGGGACAAGGAAAAGGTTTTGGGTGACGTGGTCTGGGCCATCAGAAACTTAAAGCCTGATGTGATTATCAACCGATTTGATCATAGAACCCCTGGCTCTACGCACGGACACCATACCTCATCGGCCATGCTAAGTGTTGAGGCTTTTGATTTGACCAATAATCCAAATGCATATCCTGAGCAATTGGAACTCACTTCAACCTGGCAACCCAAAAGAGTGTTTTTTAATACTTCTTGGTGGTTTTATGGAAGTCGTGAAAATTTTGAAAAAGCAGACAAATCCAAGATGGTGAAATTGGATGTCGGTGTTTACTATCCTGAGTTGGGTCTTTCCAATAATGAGATTGCCTCCATGGCGAGTAGTCAGCATTTATGTCAAGGTTTTGGAAGGGTAACAACTCGAGGGTCACAAGACGAATATGTGGAATTGCTAAAAGGGGATTTACCAGCTAATAACAATTTGTTTGATGGAATCAACACCACTTGGTCCAGAATTAAAGGTGGTAAGGCCATTGGAGATATTTTGTACAGTATAGAGGAGAATTTTGATTTTAAGAATCCCTCAAAACATATTCCTGACTTGGTGAAAGCCTATCAACTGCTTCAAAATGTTGAAGATGAGCATTGGAAAACTTTAAAATCTGAAGAGTTAAAATCCATTATTTTGGATTGTACAGGCCTATATTTGGAAGCCAATGCGGAATCGGCCTCCACTACTCCAGAAAGCAATGCCAAAATCAATGTAGAAGCATTGAACAGGAGTTCACAAACTATCACTCTAAAGGAAATCCAAATTATTGGTGCGAATGTAAAACTGAGCCCAAATAAAGTTTTGGGCAATAACATAAAGGAAAACTTTGAACTTGAACTTCAAGTACCAACAACTACATCAATTTCCAGTCCCTATTGGTTAAACAAATCTGGAAGTCTTGGAATGTACGTAGTAGATGATCAAACCATTATTGGGAAACCTGAAACGCCAAGTGCATTTTTTGCACAATTTGAGTTGGATTTCAATGGTACAGAAATTTCATTTAGAAAACCAGTCATAAGACGTTACTCCAAGCCAGATAAAGGAGAGTTACACGAGCCTTTTGTAGTTCTTCCAGAGGTAACCTCTAAAATTGATGAAAAGGTTTTGATATTTTCCGATTCTACTGCTAAGGAAATAATTGTAAGCGTCAAGGCAGGAAGAGATAGTGTTTCTGGAAAAGTATCATTACAACATCCCCCAGGGTGGAATGCTTCGCCCAAAAGTGCAGCTTTTACAATTTCTCAAAAAGGACAAGAACGATCTGTTATATTTAAGGTAACACCACCTGCGTTAGATAGTGAAGGTACTATTACTTCCGTAGTTATGATTGATGGCAAATCTTATGATAAAGAACTTGTAGAGATTGATTACGATCATATCCCCAAACAATCCATTTTATTACCTTCTGAGGCCAAGATAGTTCGCATGAACATTCAAAAATCTGGAGAGCATATTGGATATATTGTTGGAGCAGGCGATAAAGTGCCTGAAAGTCTTGAACAAATTGGCTACCAAGTACACACTATTAATCCCAAAGACATTCAAAAAGGAACTTTGGAAAAATACGATGCCGTTGTGGTTGGTATAAGAGCTTATAACGTTGTGGAAGATTTGAAGTTTAAGCAACCTCTTTTATTTGATTATGTTGAGAATGGAGGAAACATGATAGTTCAATACAATACGGCGGGTAGATGGGCCAAACAATTTGAAAACATTGCTCCTTATTCCTTAACATTATCCAGAGACCGAGTGACCGATGAAACTGCCAAAGTAAGTATCATTGCTTCGAATCATGCCTTGGTCAATTTCCCGAACACCATTAAAGAGGATGATTTTGATGGATGGGTTCAAGAAAGAGGGTTGTATTTTCCAAAAGAATGGAGTTCAGAATTTACACCAATACTTTCAATGAACGATGAAGGTGAATCTCCCATGGAGGGTAGTCTTTTGGTTGCCCCACATGGAAAGGGCCACTATATCTATACCGGTCTAAGCTTTTTTAGAGAATTACCCGCGGGGGTTTCAGGAGCGTACAAACTTTTTGCAAACATGCTTTCCGCAGGAAAAAGCGAAGTGAAAACTGAAAGCAATGTCAAAGGATAGTATGGACAATAAAATGAACTGGAAAAGGGAGTATAGTATCGTGATTATCCTTAACGTGCTATATATCATTATTTTCTACTTTATAATGACACAAAATAACTAAACTCTTAATGGGCGTATTAGATTGGATTGTTCTTGGTAGTGCACTATTGTTCATTGTTGGTTATGGTGTTTGGAAAACTCGGGGAAGCAAGAATGTTGATGATTATGTGCGTGGTGGCAATGACGCCAAGTGGTGGACAATAGGCCTTTCTGTTATGGCTACCCAAGCCAGTGCCATAACATTTTTATCCACTCCAGGTCAAGCTTTTCATGATGGAATGGGTTTTGTTCAGTTTTATTTTGGGTTACCCCTGGCCATGGTCTTTATCTGTTTGGTCTTTATTCCAATTTATAAAAAACTAAAGGTATTTACAGCTTATGAAATGCTGGAGGGAAGGTTTGATTTAAAAACCCGAAGTTTAACTGCCGTTTTATTCTTGATTCAGCGTGGATTGGCAGCTGGTATTACCATATTTGCCCCGTCCATAATTCTATCCGCCGTATTGGGATGGGATTTGCGCACATTGAATGTCATAATCGGGATTTTAGTGATCATTTATACTGTTTCTGGGGGAACAAAAGCGGTTAGCGTTACCCAAAAACAACAAATGTTCATTATAATGGTGGGCATGTTCTTTGCCTTCTTTTTTATTTTGGGGTCACTTCCAACCGGAGTTTCTTTTGGTGAAGCGCTTAAAATAGCCGGTGCCAATAACAAGCTTCAAATATTGGATTTTAGTCTGGACACCAATAATCGTTACACTTTTTGGAGTGGTATTACGGGGGGATTCTTTTTGGCCCTGGCCTATTTTGGTACAGATCAAAGTCAGGTGCAACGCTATTTATCTGGAAAATCTATCCGGGAAAGCCAGCTGGGGTTAATTTTCAATGGAATTTTAAAAATTCCAATGCAATTCTTCATTTTACTTGTGGGTGTTATGGTGTTTGTATTTTACCAATACAATCCCTCTCCCCTTAATTTTAACCCTGCTGCCACGCAGGCCGTAATGGGGTCTGAATATATAGAGGATTACAGAATATTGGAAGAAGGACATCTAAAACTGGAGCAAGAAAAAAGAATGGCCCAGAGCTCTTTCTCGGCGGCGTATGCTCTAAAAGAATACAACGCTATACAACAGGCAAAACATGATATAATCAAAATAAATGAAAAAGAAAGAGCCAGCAGAAATGCCGCTAAGGCCTTAATATCACAGGCAGATGATTCAGTGGAAACCAATGACAAAGATTATGTCTTTATACACTTTATATTGACCAATTTACCAACAGGACTTATTGGATTGCTATTAGCGGTAATACTTTCGGCAGCCATGTCATCAACCGCATCTGAACTAAATGCCCTTGGTACTATTACAGCATTGGATCTATATAAACGAAATCAGAAAGAAGAAAAGGGCGAAAAACACTATGTCCTTGCCACAAAAGGGTTCACTTTATTGTGGGGGATTATTGCAATACTCATTGCTTGTGTTGCCAATCTTTTTGATAATTTAATACAACTGGTCAACATTATCGGTTCTATTTTCTACGGTAATGTATTGGGGATTTTCCTATTGGCTTTCTTCTTCAAGTTTGTTAAAGGAAACGCAGTCTTTATCGCAGCTCTGGTAACCCAGGTAATTGTAATATTGGGTTGGTATTTGGATTGGATGTCCTATTTATGGTTGAATGCCTTTGGCTGTTTGCTCGTCATTTTCTTGGCCATACTTATTGAAAGCTTTGACGGTTTTCTACGAAAACCTCCTTTAAAAGGATAAAAAAAGCCCACATACATGTGGGCTTCATATTAATTTTGAATGGTTGGGTTTATAGCCCTCCCCATTCTTTCAGCGATTTTTTGTTAAGCTCAACGTAATCAGCGTTACCCGCTTTTTCAGCAACTTCCATAGATTTTTTAGCAGCAGCAATAGCTCCTTTTTTGTCTCCAAGTTTTGCATAAATAAGTGATTGTCTTCTCATAACCCAATAAGCATCTGGTCTTAATTCAACTGCTTTATCTATCCAATTCTTTGCTTTGTTGAGGTCTTTACCTTCCTCAAAATAGTAAGAGGCTGCAGAATAATAATCCCCTGCTCCTGGACCGGCCATAACAGTTTCTATACTCTTTTGAGCCTTAGCCAAGGTAGGCACTTCAAATTTCACACCTACATATGCCTTTTCCCACATCATTCCGAGGGTAGCGCCGTTATTGTGAAGGTCATCAATTGTAATGGTAAAGGTCTCAATATCTACAGGTAAAGGATATACTTCAACCGTAGTTTTTGCTGCAACTTTACTATCGTCCCATTTTTGAGGAGTTCCCCAGTTATTGGTGTCCGCATAGAAAATAACTTCCCATGAAGATTGTCCTGGCTTGGTAAAAATGGCATAAGAACCCGCTTTTACCTCTTGTCCATCAATAGTAACATCATCACTAAAAGAAATTGTTGTGTTCTTGTTGGCTCCGGTTCTCCATAGCTTGTCATTAGGAACCAAATCACCAAAAATTGCTCTTCCACGCATGGAAGGCCTGGAATATTCAACTTCAACTTCCGTAAGTCCCACTGTTTGTTTCAATTTGGAAGATGGACTGGGTTGAGGAGTTTGTAATTGGGCTTCCATAGATACCGCAAATAAAGCGGTAAATGCAAATAATGCTAGTCTTTTCATTCGATAAGAGTTTTAGATTTGTTAGTAAAAACAAAACTAAATATAAAGGCAAGGTAGGTTTGTTAAGAAACACTTAAAAGAAAACCCTTAGAAATTTCAAATATAATTTCTGGGGATTTTTTTTTGGAGAAATTAGCTATAAATTAATTTTGTTTAATTTATATATAAAAATATTAAACAAAATGTTCTATTTTTATAAAAAAGTAGTATGCGCTTATATCAACTCCACGCTGTTCAGACTTTGCCAATATCAAAAACAAAGGCATGGGATTTTCTAAAAAACCCAAAAAACTTAAAAGAGATTACACCTGAGCATATGGGTTTCCGTATTCTTTCAGGTAGTGATAAAAAAATGCATCCAGGGCAAATTATTCAATATAAGGTAAGTCCGTTTCCTGGTATAAGCACAAAATGGGTCACTGAGATTACCCACATGGAAGAAAACAGCTACTTTGTAGACGAACAACGCTTTGGACCTTACGCTTTATGGCATCACAAGCATTTTATTGAAGAGGTTGAAGGCGGTGTTCAAATGGAAGATATAATTGATTATAAATTGCCATTAGGTATTCTAGGTCAATTAATGCACCCTATCTTGGTAAAAAAACAATTGATCAAGATATTTAAGTACCGTGAACAAAAACTTGCTGAACTTTTTGGTAGGATTGAACGAATGCAAAGTTCTTTAGAAATAAAATCAATATGAAGGAAAAGGTCGCTATATTTTGGTTTCGACGTGACCTTAGGTTAGATGATAATGTAGGTCTATATCATGCCCTACAAAGTGGTTTTCCCGTGCTGCCAATTTTTATTTTTGACACTGAAATTTTGGAAAAACTTCCAACCAATGATGCAAGGGTATCTTTTTTTCATGGACAGCTTCAAAAAATGAACTACGAACTAAAATCACATTTTCAAAGCGGAATTGCCATGTATTTGGGGAAACCGATTTCCGTTTTTGAGCAACTTCAAGAACGATATATAATCCATGCCGTATACACCAACCATGATTACGAACCGTATGCTATTCAACGTGATGCCGAGGTTCAAAGCCTTTTGGCGAAGAAAAATATCAATTTTCAATCCTTCAAAGATCAGGTGATTTTTGAGAAAGATGAGGTGGTCAAAGGAGATGGTAACCCATATGTGGTTTATACACCCTACAAAAAAAGATGGAAGGAAAGATTTAACTCGACCACAGATCTTATCGATTTTGATACCTATTCCAACTTTGAAAAAGTATATAAATCTAAAGAAATTCCAAATCTGAGTCTTAGCGATATTGGTTTTGAACCTTCCAACATTCTAGTTACAGGGCACAACATCTCATCTGGTTTAATTCAAAACTATGAGGATACACGAAATTTTCCAGCCAATGAAAATGGCACATCATTTTTAGGTCCACACCTTAGATTTGGTACAATATCAATAAGAAAAATTGTAAAAAAGGTAATTGCCGAGAAAAATGAAGTTTTTTGGAACGAACTCATTTGGAGAGAGTTTTTTATGCAGATTCTTTGGCATTTTCCACATACTGTCAACAAATCCTTTAAACCAAAATATGACCGAATAGTTTGGGAAAACAACGAGAAGGAATTTGAACTTTGGAAAACTGGGAGAACAGGTTATGCCTTTGTAGACGCAGGTATGCGCCAGCTTAATGCCACTGGATATATGCACAATCGTGTCCGCATGATAGTTGCCAGTTTTCTTTGCAAACACCTGCTTATAGATTGGCGTTGGGGCGAAGCCTATTTTGCTCAAAAACTATTGGATTATGAGTTGGCCAGCAATGTGGGCAACTGGCAATGGGCAGCCGGTAGCGGTGTAGATGCAGCACCATATTTCAGGATTTTCAATCCAATAACGCAGATTGCTAAATTCGACACCAAGAAAGCATACATTAACAAATGGGTGCCGGAATTTCAAGAGTTCACTTATCCTACTCCTATGGTAGATCATAAAATGGCTCGAGAGCGTTGCCTAAAAGTTTACAAAGAAGCCATAGGTTAATGCTTTTTCAGTATTTTTAATACCCGGTTTTATTTTAGGGCCTCCAATGAAAATATGAAGTTGTGGCCCAAAAGTACTTACCTCTATAATTCGGACTAATTCAAACTAAATAAAATGAAGCGATTTGCAACCTTAGTACTGCTTTGTATGGTTTCCATAAACCTAACTGCACAAAAATTAAGTTCCAACAAAAAAGCAATTATTGCATCTGTTGAAGCTCACAAAGAAAATCTGATTCAAATAAGTGATTCCATTTGGGCTTTGGCCGAAACTGCGTTTAATGAGTCAAAATCCGCCGAAGTATTGGCAGATTACGCTGAGAAAAATGGATTGAAGGTAACCCGTGGTGTTGCTGATATTCCTACTGCGTTTACAGCTACCTACGGTTCTGGCAAACCAGTGATCAGTGTATTAGGTGAATTTGATGCCCTACCCGGACTTTCACAAAAAACCGTACCAGCCAAAAACCCGGTAACAACTGGTGCACCTGGCCATGGGTGTGGTCATAATATGTTTGGTGCAGCAAGTTTAGGTGCTGCCATTGCCATAAAAGAGCAAATTGAAGCTGGAAAATTAAAAGGTACCGTAAAATTTCTGGGAACTCCCGCGGAAGAAAAATACTTTGCCAAAGTCTGGATGGTAGAAGCTGGTCTATGGGAAGATGTTGATGTGAATATAAGCTGGCATCCAAGTGCCAATATTGAAGCAGATGTGCAAAGTGGCCTTTCATTGATTGATTTTATTGTGGAATTCTATGGTCAAGCTGCCCACGCTTCTGCCGATCCATGGAACGGACGTAGCGCTTCAGATGCATTGGAACTTTATACTACTGGAATCAATTATTACAGAGAACATATTAAACCAACCTCCCGAATTCATTATCACATACAAGATGGTGGGCAAGTAGTCAATGTTGTTCCTGATTATTCAAAAATCTGGGTACGGGTTCGTGATCCAAAACGGAAAATAATGCTTCCAACTTACGAACAAGTCAAGAAAATGGCAGAAGGAGCCGCTATTATGGCCAATGTAGACTACAAAATATCCTTGGTATCCGGAATTTATGAAGTATTGGTGAACAGAACTGGAGGTGAAATCATGCAAAAGAATTTGGAACTTCTGGGTCCAATTACTTACACTGAAGAAGAAACTACTTTTGGAAAAGCCATTCAAAAAGCTACAGGAAAACCAGAAGTGGGTATGGACAGCAAAATTGAACCTCTAAAAGAAACTGCAAAAAATCCAGGAGGAGGTTCTACTGATGTTGGTGATGTAAGCTGGAATGTTCCCAATATCAATCTGAGTGTTACCGTTGCACCAAAAGATACACCTTGGCACTCATGGGCCGTTGTTGCATGTGGAGGAATGAGCATTGGTCACAAAGGTATGGTCTATGCCTCAAAGGCAATGGCAATGACCATGGCCGATCTGTTTGAAAATCCAAAACTGGTAACCAAAGTGAAAGAAGAATTCAAGACCAGAAAAGGTGATGAAAAATACAAGGCTATGATCGACGGTCCACCACCAATAGGAAACAATTAAAAACCATAATCAAAAAAACTAAATACAACCCTATTCAAAACCATTAGAATGATTAAAAAGTTTATGTTATTGTTGACCTTAGGGGCTTTCATTCTAGGTCATGGACAAGAACCATTATCCATTTTTGAGAATTTAATAGGAAAAACTTGGTGTGCGGAAGGAGCATGGGGTAATGGTGCAAAGTTCAAACAAGAAATTCAATTCGAGTATAGTTTGAACAGTACTTTGGTATTGGTTCATTCTAAAGGTTTCACAAATCAAGAACAAACTTCGTACGGTCCAAGAAATCATGGAATTCGAAAATTTGATAAAGAAACTAATACCATCAAGTTTTGGGAGTTCGATGTTTTCGGAGGAGTTACCAAAGGTGAGGTTAGAACTGATGGCAAGGACATAATCTATACGTATGGCTATGGAGAATCTGTTGTTACCGATTATTGGGAGTATGTGGATGAAAATACGTACAACTTTACGGTTGGAAGTTATGAAGAAGGGCAATGGAAACAAGCTTATCTAAAAACCCAGTTCAAGTCATTAAGCGAAAATATTCCCAATTTTGTTTTCGACCATCATTCCTTGGTCGTAACCAATTTGATGAAAACTGGTGATTTTTACAAAGAAGTTTTTGGTTTCGAGGAAATTCCGCATCCAGAGAAGAAATCAGGTTTCCGCTGGTTCAATATGTATGGAAATTCACAACTGCACCTTATTAAAAAAGGTTTTGCTCCTTTCGAAAAAAACAAGAGCATGCATTTGTGTTTGTCCGTGGATGACCTAGAAGGCTTTATAGAAAGGCTTTTGACTAAAAATATAGCTTTTTATGATTGGCCTGGGAACAAAGGTTCTGTAACCGACCGGGCGGATGGGGTAAAACAAATTTACATTCAAGACCCTGAGGGTTATTGGGTTGAGATAAATACTGCAAAACACTAGCTATGAGCGATGCCATACTTCAAATTTTTCCTTTAGGTTTTCCCTGGCAAACCCAAGATCCCTTTTTATTCTGTGTCTATCATCTGGATCATTACCCTAAAGGGAATGAACAAATGGGACCTGACCCATTACTCCTTGAAGGACGGAGTTTGGGTAACGATTTCACTATAAAAGATGGTTGGCGCATGTACCATGGTCAAACCATACCAGGATTCCCCTATCACCCGCATCGTGGTTTTGAGACCATCACTATAGTAAATAAAGGTTTTTGTGACCATTCCGATTCGTTAGGTGCCGCAGGTAGATTTGGCGATGGTGATGTCCAATGGATGACGGCAGGCAGAGGAGTGCAACATTCTGAAATGTTTCCTTTACTAAACACCGAAAAGGACAATCCATTGGAACTTTTTCAAATCTGGTTAAATCTTCCAAAAGCTGATAAGTTTGTGGAACCACACTTTAAAATGTTGTGGCATGAAGATATTCCAATTATTCAGGAAGAAAATGCCCAAATCAAGGTAATAGCAGGGAGTTACAAGGGTACTCAAGCCAATGATCCCGCTCCCAATTCATGGGCAGCCAAAACTGAAAATGAAGTTGTTATTTGGAACATTCACGTAGACGCCAATTCCAAATATACATTGCCAAGGACCAACTCACTAGTGACTCGAACGCTCTATTTTTATGAAGGTAGTGAGATTGAAATTGGAGACAAAAAAATACATCCAGATTTTGGGATTGCCTTAGACCCTTTTCAAAATGTGACCATTACAACAGGAAATGTAAAAGCTCATTTTTTATTGTTGCAAGGAAAGTCCATTGATGAACCTATTGTAAAGCATGGTCCTTTTGTAATGAATACCCAACAAGAAATTAGGGATGCCATGAAAGAATATGGCCTTACCCAATTTGGAGGATGGCCTTGGCCCTACCCCGATAATGTTCATGATAAAGACAAGGGACGCTTTGCATTGTATCCTGATGGGCGCTTGATTGAAAAGGAATGATTTTATGAATTTATCAACGGCACTTGGTTATTCCGAAGACGCAAAACTTCTCATTATCCATGCAGATGATGCCGGATTATCCCATTCTGAAAATAGAGCAACCTTTCAATCGCTTCAGACTGGGGTTGTAAATTCATATAGCATAATGGTACCCTGTCCTTGGTTTTATGAAGCCGCGCTTTTCGCCAAAACTAATCCTGGTTTTGACCATGGAGTTCACTTAACACTCACTTGTGAATGGGAAAATTATAAGTTCGGACCTGTTTTACCTGTCTCTGAAGTTTCCAGTTTGGTGAATGAAAATGGCCATTTTTATAAAACCAGGGAAGCAGCAAGAAATAATGCCATTCCTGAGGAAGTTGAAAAAGAGTTTACGGCCCAAATTGAAAAAGCGATGCAGTTTGGTCTAACTCCAACCCATTTAGATTCCCATATGTATAGTGTAGGTTCAAGACCTGAATTGCTTAACGTTTATAAAGGGTTGGGTAAAAAATATGGTTTACCTATATTATTGAATCCGCAGTTAATGGAAATGGCTGGCATAAATGCAGATAATAATATTGAAGAGGATGATTTGCTGGTGGACAAAGTCCACATTGGTCATTATGATTATTTTGAAAAAGGAGAACTTCAAGATTACTACAGCCAAGTATTTGACAAATTGGTCGAAGGACTGAACATAATTTTAATCCACCCTGCATTTGATGATTCTGAAATGAAAGGAATCACAGTCAACCATCCTAATTTTGGCTCTAAATGGCGACAAATTGATTTTGATACTTTCACCAGTGATCATATCAAATCCAAACTTAAAAAAAGTAATGCAAAATTAATTACTTGGAAGGATATTGGAAAACTACACCCGGTCAATTTTGGCTCCAATCGCCCTTAAACGCTCATCTATATTCTCATAACCACGGTCTATCTGCTCAATGTTATTGATTACAGATGTTCCCTTTGCCGATAAGGCGGCTATCAACAATGAAACCCCCGCTCTAATATCAGGAGATACCATTGTAGTAGACTTTAACGTTGATTTAAAATCATGGCCAATGACCGTAGCCCTGTGAGGGTCGCATAAAATAATCTTTGCACCCATATCTATTAGCTTATCCACAAAGAAAAGTCGGCTTTCAAACATTTTTTGGTGAATTACGACTTCACCTTTAGCTTGAATGGCAACTACCAACAGAATACTCAATAAATCCGGAGTTAATCCTGGCCATGGAGCATCGGCAATGGTAAGAATGGATCCATCTATATAATTTTGCACCTCATAGCCTTCCTTATGTTTGGGGATGAATATATCATCTCCCTTGCGTTCCAATTGAATACCCAATTTTTGAAAAGCATTGGGGATTTGCCCCAAATCGTCCCAACTCACATTTTTAATAGTGAGTTCGCTCTTTGTCATGGCTGCCAATCCAATCCAACTACCTATTTCAATCATGTCCGGCAACATGGTATGCTCTGTTCCTTCAAGGGACTCAACACCTTCAATAGTTAAAAGATTAGAACCAATACCTGATATCTTCGCGCCCATCCTATTCAACATCTTGCACAGTTGTTGTAAATAGGGTTCACATGCAGCATTATATATAGTGGTGGTTCCTTCAGCTAACACAGAAGCCATTACAATATTTGCGGTTCCTGTCACAGAAGCTTCATCCAAAAGCATATAAGTGCCTTTCAATTTTTCCGCCTCTACCCCGTAGAAATGCTCCTCTCTGTTATATCTGAACTTAGCACCCAATTTAATAAAGCCTTCAAAATGGGTGTCCAAACGTCTTCTTCCAATTTTATCCCCGCCAGGCTTGGGGATGTAACCTTTCCCAAATCGGGATAATAACGGTCCTACCAACATAATGGAGCCTCGTAACCCACGGCCGTCTTGCTTAAATTGATCAGATTGCAGGTAATCCAAGTTAATGTCATCAGCCTTAAAGGTATAAGAGCCCTTCCCTTTTTTCTGGATTTTTACTCCCAAATCTTCCAATAAGGCAATTAGCTTATTGACATCAATAATATCCGGAATGTTATTTATTGTAATCTTCTCCGCGGAAAGTAGTACTGCACAAAGAATCTGCAATGCTTCGTTCTTTGCACCTTGAGGTGTAATTTCACCATGCAGTTGGTGTCCACCCTCTATTCGAAATGTTCCCATGAATTCCTTTGGAATTTAGTACCTTTTTTTGCCTCTATTGTTTCGTTGTCCTTTCTTACCGTAATTTCCACCACCATTTCTGTTGGATTTTGCCAAACGGTTTTTAAGGAACTGGCCACTATCTGTCAAGCTTTCACCATCTGGAGCAAGATCTATCTGTCCATCACTCAACTCTTTCAAATGAGCAAAAATTGCCGAATCTTCAACAGTATCCTTGTTCCAATTTAAGTAGCATTTTTTCATATGGTTTGCAATGGCATATTCCAAACCTGAACGCATATCTCCTTTTTCCCATTTTATGGCCACATCTATCATCCTTTTGATATTGTTTCCATAAAACCTGTACTTTGGAAAATTCTGCGGATACTCCAAAGGTTCGGGACGTTGCTGTAAAACCTCTTTTGGGGTTATTGGAAACGGAGAATCAACATCCAATTTAAAATCGGACATGATAAAAAGTTGATCCCATAGTTTATGCTGAAAATCGGGAACATCTCGCAAGTGGGGTTGAAGATTACCCATTACACTGATAATGGACTTTGCCACCTTATTTCGTTCCTCTCTGTCTGCAATGGAAACAGCATGGTCAACCATTTTTTGAAAATGACGTCCGTACTCTGGAATGAAGAGCTTAGGTCGCTCTGTATTATATTCTAAGTTTTCTACTAGATTCAAATTAAAGTATTTAATGAAATTAAATTATCGGGAAGTATATCCAATAACGTCTGCAAATTAATAAAATTATGGCAATCAGCCATTCTAAAGGGAAATTACCCCTTCAACAGTGCTTACCTCCTTGTACTTTGCTATTACCTCATCCGGGTTGTTTAGATGTACAGTAATGGAAATACTCGTATAAGTTCCCTTTTTCGATTTCTTGGACTCAATAACAGCTCCTGTGTTATTAAAAATGTCATTGATCTGTCCAATCTTCTTTTCATCCGTAGGTACAATGAATTTATAGAGGTAATTGGATGGCCATTTGGTGTTTTCCAATAACTGATCCTTCAATCTAGCATAAAACTCATCGGATTTCTCCTTCTCCATGTTGCTATTTTTTACAAATATATGGGTTAGTGCACAATTTTTTTTCCTTCTTCCTATTTCATTACTTTGCGTTTGTAAATATTTGTGTTTGAACCATACAAAAGTAGTTATTACCGGAGCTCCAGGAACTGGAAAAACATCCATTGTAAATGGACTGGAGGAAAAAGGGTTTCATTGTTATCATGAGATTATCAGGGACATGACCTCAAAAGCAAAAAAAGAAGGTGACCCCGCTGGTTTGGTTTCTAATCCCTTGGTTTTTGTTGATGATGCCATGCAGTTCAATAAAGATCTATTGTATGGAAGGGCTGCACATTTTCAAGAATCGCTAACTTCAAAGGCACTTGTTAGTGTTTTTGATCGCGGAATCCCAGATGTATTGGCATATATGGATTTCTTTGGTCAGGAATATGGAGAGGAGTTTATTAATTGCTGTCAAAACAATCGTTATAACACTATTTTTATAACTCCACCTTGGAAAGAAATTTATGTTTCGGACAATGAACGATTGGAAACCTATGAAGAAGCGCAGAAAATACACCATGCTTTAATGGACACATACACCAGATTTGGATATGATCCCATTCTGGTTCCCAAAAACCCTGTACCTGAAAGGGTAGCTTTTATATTGGAAACCCTTAACCAAGTTTAGTGCAACAACCCAAAGCAATTTTAAGGGAATTTTGGAGCCATGAAGATTTTAGGGGCTCACAAGGAAAAATCATCAATGCTGTTATCAAAGGTGAAGATGTCCTTGCCTTGATGCCCACCGGAGGAGGGAAATCTATTTGCTATCAAGTTCCAGCATTAACACAAGAAGGCATTTGCATTGTGGTATCTCCTTTGGTAGCCCTAATTCAGGATCAGGTAAACCAATTAAAGGAAAGAGACATTAAAGCCATTGCACTTATCGGAGGGATTTCTTTTGAGGAGGTTACCAATTTATTGGACAACTGCATCTACGGTAACTACAAATTCTTATATCTGTCACCTGAACGTTTGCAACAATCGTTGGTTCAGGAAAGGATACGGGAAATGAACGTAAACCTTCTTGCTATTGATGAGGCCCATTGTATCTCTCATTGGGGAAACGATTTTAGGCCTGCTTATCTTGATTGTGCCATTCTCAAAGATTTGGCACCAAACGCTCCGATGATTGCCTTAACTGCCACTGCCACTCCAAAAGTGGTTGATGATATTGTTGAAAATCTGAAGTTGGACCAAGTAAAGGTCTTTAAGGATTCCTTTTCCCGAGCAAATATTATTTTCAAAATAAAGAAAACTGAGGATAAGCTTTATCACTTAAAAAAAATAATCCAAGACAACCCGGAAAGCGGTATTGTTTATGTACGTTCCCGAAAAATGACCATATCAATTGCCGATTTTTTGAACAAGAACGGTTTCAAAGCTTCTTTCTTTCACGGAGGTATTTCCAAAAACGATAAAAAAGAAAAACTTGATTCATGGCTAGCTCAAAAGACTAACATCATGGTAGCCACCAATGCCTTTGGTATGGGAGTGGACAAACCCAATGTTAGACTGGTGGTGCACTATCAAATTCCTGATAGCTTAGAAAGTTATTTTCAAGAGGCGGGAAGAGCTGGAAGAGATGGAAAAACTTCAACCGCGGTTCTACTAACTAACAATGAAGATAAAGAAAGGGCAAAACAGCAATTCCTATCCACTTTGCCAGACGTTTCTTTTATAAAAAAGCTTTATGTTCAGTTGAACAATTATTTTCAAATTCCATATGGAGAATTAGTTCAGGAAACTTTGGAATTTGAATTCAATGCATTTTGTAAACGTTACGCATTGAACCCGAACATGACCTATCATGGATTACGCATACTGGACCAAAACTCGGTAATCTCGTTATCTGAGAATTACAACGAGAAGACTACTTTGAAATTCGTTGCTTCCAAAACAGGAATCTTTGAGTATCTCAGAAAACAACATAATTCTGCAGCTATAATTCAAACCATTTTACGTACTTATGGCGGAATTACAGATCATGACACCAAAATAAACATCCTTCTACTCTCCAAAAAAACCGGTGAAAGCGAAAAACGGGTAAAGCAGCTTCTTATGCGATTACATGATGATGGAATCGCTACTTACAAAAGTTCTTCTAGTGATATAGAAATCACTTTTTTGGTTCCCAGAGAGGATGACCGTACCATTAATCCATTTGCAAAAAAGATAAAAGACTTCAACAAGATCAAACACACCAACTTGAAGTCCATGGTAGATTACATAGACAGTACAACCACATGCAGAAGTGTATTCTTGCTTAATTATTTTGGAGAAAGCACCAAAGATAAATGTGGTACATGCGATATTTGTACAGCAAAGAATATTGTAGAGCCTGATACTTTAGAGAATAAAATAATTTCCCTTCTAAAAAAATCTCCTCTTACCTCTAGACAATTGATGCTGTTAACGCATGATGATGAGAAAATTGTTTTAGAAATTCTACAAAGACTGCTTGAAGACCAAATAATACAACTTAATCAAAAGAATGAGTACAAAATCAAAGAATAAAAAGCTACGCATAGTTTTTATGGGTACTCCCGACTTTGCGGTGGGAAGTCTGCAAAGCATCTTAGATGCTGGGTTTAATGTTGTGGGAGTTATCACAGCTCCGGATAGACCGGCAGGTCGTGGAAGGAAAATTCAAAAATCGGCGGTGAAACAATTTGCAGAAGAGCATGATTTAAAAATACTACAGCCTACAAACTTAAAGGATGAAGGGTTTCTAAGTGACCTGAAAAGTTTAAGAGTCAATTTGCAGGTTGTAGTGGCATTTAGAATGTTACCAAAGGTAATATGGCAAATGCCAGAATATGGCACTTTTAACCTTCATGCTTCTCTCCTTCCACAATATCGTGGTGCGGCACCTATAAATTGGACCATAATAAATGGAGATACGGAAACTGGTGTAACCACATTTTTTATTGATGACAAAATAGACACCGGTAATATTATCCTTCAAAAAACGGAACCCATATTCCAAGAGGACAATGTAGGAACCTTGCATGACCGATTAATGAATTTGGGTGCAAAGCTTGTGGTTGAAACCTGTGAACAAATTGAAAGTGGAAATGTGTCGAGCACTCCACAAAAACATTTTCAAAATCTAAGGCCTGCCCACAAAATCTATAAAGAAACATGTAAAGTAGATTGGAATGTCCATATTGACCAAATTCATAACCTAATAAGGGGGTTGAGTCCATACCCTACGGCTTGGACCTATTTAATAAATAATGGAAAAGAGGAAAGCATGAAAATTTATAAGACAACAATGGAAAATGCTGAACACGACCATTCTGTTGGAAAATTATTTTGGGATAAAAAGGAAATGAAGGTGGCAGTTGAAGGGGGATACCTTCAACTTTTGGAAGTACAATTATCAGGTAAAAGAAAAATGACCATAAGAGAAGTTTTGAATGGCCTTACCCTTGATAAAAATGCTCATCTTCGCTAAACCCTTACTACCACTAGGCTAACAAAAGCCCATATTTTTGGTCAACTTTATCAACAAACGTTTCAAGTTATCAACAAAAAGCTGTATTTCCCTTGGTTTTACTTGCGTTGCACGCAAATCCGTATAAATTTGTTCAGCATTAAAATTATATTAACAACAATTAATTTAATTCCATTATGAACAAAACAGAGTTAATCGATGCTATGGCAGCTGATGCAGGCATCACTAAAGCAGCGGCTAAAAAAGCATTGGAGTCTTTCTTAGGAAATGTAGAGGGATCACTTAAAAAAGGAAACAGAGTTTCTTTGGTAGGTTTTGGTTCTTGGTCAGTATCCAGGAGAAATGCAAGAGAAGGTAGAAATCCACAAACTGGACAAACTATCAAGATTGCAGCTAAGAACGTTGTAAAGTTCAAAGCAGGAGCAGAATTGAGCGGTTCAGTAAACTAATCAATTAGGTTTTTAAAATATACCGAAGCGCCCCTTTAAAAGGGGTGCTTTTTTATTTTAAGGAATTCTTGAAGGTTTTTGTAATTATCATATAATATGTTACATTTAGTAATAAGAATCATTTAATATGGTTAGCGATAAGCCTAAAAAAGGGAAATTATTGGTAGCGGAACCAACACTTACGGGTGATGTTTCCTTTAACCGTTCCGTGGTCTTGTTGGCTGAGCATAACCATGAGGGTTCTGTTGGTTTTATCCTTAACAAACCATTGGATTATACCATAGATGATCTTATTTCAGAAATCACGATTCCTTTTAAGGTTTTTAATGGCGGGCCTGTGGAACAGGATAATCTATACTTCATTCATAAAGTTCCACATCTTATTGATGATAGTATTGAAATCTCTGATGGTATTTTCTGGGGCGGTAATTTTGAAAAGACTGTGGAACTTATAAATAATGGAACTATTTCAGAGCAAGATATCCGCTTCTTTCTTGGGTATTCCGGTTGGGATTCCAGCCAACTAGATCAAGAACTTTCTTCCAAATCTTGGGTAGTTGTGCAAAATGAGTATGAGAGTAGTATTTTGGAAAAATCTTCCAATGCATTTTGGAAGGAAAAAATGGTAGAATTGGGTGGAGATTATTTATTATGGTCCAATGCTCCTGAAAACCCTTCTCTAAACTAAAACAGAAAGCTATTATCCTATTCTTGCCTTGGCGTTCAGTTTACCCAGTAAACTCTTGCTTATAGTATTGTCATATTCCTTTTTCCTATATTTTGATATTGGAATTATTCCGATAATGCTGTTCGTAGTAAAAAGTTCATCTGCCTTTTGAAGTTCAAAAGGAGATATGGACTCTTCCAAAAGTTCAAGTTCTTCAGATGAAGTTATGATTTCAATGAGTTTCATTCTAATTATTCCATTTAAACAACCATCACTCAAAGGCGGGGTTTTAATAACTCCATTCCTGACCATAAAAAGGTTCCCATTAATGGTTTCCACTACATTTTTATCAGTATTGATTAAAAGACAATTTTGATATCCATTTTCTTCTGCATACACACTCGCTACCACATTCAAAATTTTGTTGGTAGTCTTTAGATTGGAAAGCATGTCCTTATTTACATAGTAATCTTTAAAAAGTTCTACTTCATAATTCTGGTCATTAATAAGATAGAATGGAGATTCAAGTTTGCTTGTTTCTATTAGATAAGACACTTTGTTGATTTCTGGTTTATATAGACCGCCATCATTTCTAAAAACATTCAATCTCACTCGTATTGCATCTTTTCCAAAATTGTTCTCCCGAATAGTCTTTGTAATTTCTTCCTCTAAAAATTCCAAGGTGAAATTCATGGGAATCTCCATACGAAGAATACGCATGGAGGCCATCAATCTAAAATAATGGTCTTCCCAAAAAAAGATAGTGCCATTTACGTACCGTAATGTTTCAAAGAGAGCATCCCCATATTTTAAACCTCTATTGTTGGAGTTGAGAATATTGGTGCCTCTTGGAAAAATGTTGCCATTAAAATTGACCATAAAAAAAGCCTTGAAAAAATCAAGGCCAAATATACGTTTTAGTTAAGAATACTTCTATTTTGAACCAAGTACTTGTTTTAAATCCGACACTTGGTTTTCCCAGAGCATTTTAGCTTCATCTACTTCATCATCATCCGCAAAATCGGTAATGAACAAAGAAACGTCTTTGGTGATTTCATCTACAATAATGCGCATTTCAAAATAGCTATCATCATCATTTTCCTCCCAAGCAAATTTTACAAACTCATCACTCTTACGCTTTAACATCTTGGCATTTTCTTCAGCGCCATCCCAAATAAATGTAAACAATTCACTTCGCGAATTAACGTTGTCAGCATACCATTCTGATAGGCCAGACGGGGTAGATATATATTGATAAAGCAACTGTGGAGAGGCTTGAATCACAAACTCTATTTCAAATTTAATCTTATCACTCATTCTAATGATTGGTTTTTCCTTTCGACATTCATATTATTCGGGAAGATATAAAAATAAATATCAAATAATAAATTAATTTGAATTTTGATTGAGCAAAAATTAAGCTATATATTTGCACCCGCTTAACGGCACCATGGCGAGGTAGCTCAGGTGGTTAGAGCGCAGGATTCATAACCCTGAGGTCGGGGGTTCAAGTCCCCCTCTCGCTACAAAGGAAAACCCAAGATTTAAATCTTGGGTTTTTTATTTGGATAAAACTATTGAACCAAATTATTGCGTTGAAATCACCCTAATACACTTCCCAACTTGAACATAGGTAAATACATAGCCACTAAAATTACTCCAACACAAATACCAACCACTAAAATTATCATGGGTTCCATCAAAGTGCTCAAAAGCTTTGATTTTTGTTGTACCTCTATGCTGTACTGTTGGTTAAGTCGTTCGAACATGAACTCTGTTTGATTTGTTTCTTCTGCAACCTTTACCATCGAAATCATTTTGTTACTAAAGATTTTGTTGCCCTTTAAACTATTACTCAAGTTTTCTCCTTGCATAATTTTAGTCGAGACCAAATCAAGTGCTTCCCTTAACGGATAAAAATCAATCATTTTACCGGCCAACTCGATACTGTTCAAAACCGGAACTTTGGAAGCGGTCAAAAGGCTAATGGCCCTGGTAAATTGAGCTAAATAGACCGCTTTCAAAAAGCTTCCTACATATGGCATACTTAGTAATAGGTAATCCATGCGTTTTTTAAACCAATCATTGCCAAATAGAGCTTTTCGTAAAAGCAATGCCCCAATAAAAATCAAGACAATCCACCAACCAAAATCCTTAATAAAATCAGAAACGGATACAATAAACTTGGTTATCCAAGGAAGTTCAACATTGTTCTGTTTAAAAATATCCTGAAACATAGGAACTACCAACCTTAGCATAAATATGACCACCAAAATGGCAGTTGTTAAAATAATTATAGGGTATGTCAATGCATTCACCAAATTTCTGCGCTGTTCATTTTTTTTTGCATAGAACGAACCTAATTCTTTGGTTATACTATCCAAAGTCCCTGACTCCTCTCCTATTTTTATGGAATAATACTCATACTCAGTAAACTCTTTTTTACGTCTTATGGCTTCAGAAAAGTTTGATCCAGAGAGTAGGCTTTCTCCCAAATCTTTGAACAATTCTTTTTGTTGTTCCTTTTTTTGCCCTTCTTCAATAAGTAGTAAAGCTTCCTTAAGATTGATACCTGCTTTCAGCAACACTGCCAACTCTGTATAAAAGTCCTCTTTCCTTTTGTTAGAGAAAGATTTACCAAAAAAGGTAAGTTCCCTTTCCAAAAGAGGAACCTTCTTTTTTGGTTCGGCACCGTTTTGCGCTTTTTTGGCAGCTATGTTCTCTAGGTTAAATCCCATTAGTTCATAAAATCAGCAGCTGTATTCTTTTTATATACAAATATCATATTGTCGTTTTCTTTTTCATAATTAGTAGATAACTCAATAGCATCAATCATCCCTTCCATAACCTCATTTCCTTGAAAATATAACTTTCCAACCTTAAAATCGGTGAAAAATGTATCCCGACCACGAGTAACATAACCATCATAAAAGCCATATTGTTTCTCTTCTATTTCATTACTCAACATTATGGAATTGGTTTTACTGGAAAATTCTATTCTGGAATTGGAATTAAAATCAATCCACATACCCTGTTGCAGCAAATTGTCAACTGTTTTCCTTTCATAATTTTCCTGAATTCCAAACATTTGTTTTTGTACGAGTCCCAAAATAGAAAATGCCAGTCCAACTACAATAATCGTTAGCAACAGTACCACTAACATCTCGCTCAAGGTTAATGCACTCAGTTTTTTATAGAATCTCGACATTATCAACTATTCGTTTTAAGGTTCTGGATTCTGAATAAATCTGTTCTTTAGCCTCTAGGAGCACGGTTCCGTCCTTCTGATTTTGAATGCTGATATTCCAGTCATTCCATTCTTCATAATATGGAACGGTCAATTTTCCATTGGAATATAAATATTCCACTTGGTCAAGATGAGTCTTTACTGGTTGGAGGTTTCCCTTTACTTGAGCAACAAAAAGGTTATTTAAAATAAGGCTAGAAAGCATAAAAATAATTACAATGAGCACTGTAGCCACCATGGTTTCCATCAAAGTCGATGCTTTGATTCTTCTTTTTAATACAGCCATTTTGACACTCCTTTTTGCTTGTTCAATAATAGGCCCACATATTGTTCGGACAAAAAGGTAACATTAATGGTACCTCCGAACAGATGATTTTGGTAAACGCTTCCATTTTCCATAGCCATAAAGGCATTCGTAGTTACATTCCCGATAACATCACCTTTTAGCTCAATGTTCTTCTCACAGAATACCTCGCCATAAACCAAAGCCTTTTCAGAAATAACAACCTGAGGAAAAAATTGATTCTCTTGTGTACGCTCAAAATAGGCCACAATACCTTTTATAGAAGAATCCGAACCAATTTCAATATTGGGTTTTCTGGGTTCCTTTGGGTTAGGTGTCACTCCTCTGTCTACAATTATAGCTGATGGATATTCCAAATTTACCCTTCGGTTCATTTTTATATGATTGGATGCAATTGCTTGTAACCTGCCACTAAACCCATTTTCAATTTCAATTTCAGGAGCAATCAGTAACACATCTTGAAGATTGGCACTTTTACTTACAATGATTTTATCCGTTGCCTTCACCAAAATATTCCCTCTTAGTTTAACATCTGACAACCGTAAAACATCTCCTTGAATAAATTGGGTAGGAGATTCGAATGAATTTAACAAGTGTAACCGATTGGAAAAACGGATATTAGTTTCGTTTGACATCTCAAATCCGCCTATTAGTAAGTGTCTGAGATAAGCCTTTAGTTCATCATCTACAGGTGGCAAGACTTTGGTACTTTGTTTTACATTTCCGTAAACCGGGTTGGTAAATTGATAGAATTGTCCTCTAATACTGCCAGGGCGAATGCCCTGTTTAGGCAAATATACGTTTCCAGTTATTTTGGCATTCCCTGCAATAACCACAGGGCGGTCGTTATCTTTAAGATACAGTGCAGAAAAACCTTCGTCCATTCTTCCTCCAACCAAAGCCGTTTTAACAAATTTATTTTTTTTGAATTTAGAAATTACCGCATATTTTTCAAAGATGCCCCAGTGGGATTTCACCACAGTTGTTTTTATACCATCATCTTGTGCGAGATTCAATATCACCGAATCATTCAATTTTAGCTTTTCCTTCATTGCCTTTTGAAGCGCAAAGTCGGTTCTTTTAATCAAATTAATTGTCCTGAAAGTTTTTTTATCAAAAATTGAATGGGTATGGTGCAATAGCGTAAAAGTCAATAAAAGAACGGCAATCACAGCACCGATAAACAGTACAAATTGTAGAGAACCGGCCTGTAGCTTTTTATTGCGTAGCATTTTGAAGAGGTATGGTCTTTAGAATGCCTTTGTAGCGTATCTTAATATTGTTGGATCTACCACTTACCAAAGTAACATCACTCTGTGTATTGCCCACACGCATCAAATATTGGTTACCCGAAATAGTCACAAAAAAGATATGGTTCTTGGTATTTTGGTCCGTTATCAACCCCGTATAGTTAACACTCGGAAATTGCACCTCCCTTTTTTTGACAACCTTTTTGGTTCTCTTTTTAGAAAGAGACAATGTTCCCAAAAATGGATCTCTATAATTTACCAAAATATTAAAAGTGTCCTTCTCGGCTACTTCTTTTGGTTCAAAGTTGACATTTTCGGCCAATGCAAGGGTTTCATCTTCCGGTGACAAAGCACTAAGCACTTTAAATCCTATAATGCCCCAAATAAGCAGCACAATTCCCAACAGCAAGTATGTTTTTATGTTTTTACTCAATTGCTGATAGTAAAATTAAAGGTAGTGCTTATATCACTTTTGTTGCCTGCAAGGTCATAGGCCCTGACCACCCAATAAAAAGTGCCCGAGGCCAAATTGACGCTATAGGTCTTGTTAGCTCCCAAGGCCTTTGTGGAAAGCGTTTGCAGGCTTTCATCAGTATAGACAAAAATACTATCTCGTTCTGCTGTTCCAGGTACATCTTCTCTTGTCCATGAAAAATCAACGGTCGCTTCACTTTGCGAAGCTCCATTGGCTGGAGCTACCAATTGTGGTGTTTTGGGTGGAATAAGGTCCAAGTTTTCATCACCATTCACTTGAAAACCACTCAGAGTATAGACGGTTTGGTAATCACTGTTCATGGCTTTAATGCGCCAAGCATAATTACCATTGATTAAAGTTTGTTTGATTTGGGTACTTACCCTATTTAGACTATCCACTTCAAAAATACTGTCTAGAACCATTTGTTGAGTTGCATCAAAATCAGGAGCAGCCAATTGAAATCGATATGACGTGGCATCTTCGACTTTATCCCAATTGAAATTTACGTCATTGTCATTGACCACTGTTTCGTTTAAAGGAGCATACATAGTAACAGTCTGGTTGGAAATATCCGGTACTTCTAAAATGTCTTCACAACCGTATGAAATGGTAAAAATAACGGTAAAGAGAGTCTTAAATTTGTTCATCATAGGGGTCAGAATTTGAGATATGCTTTGTCTCCGTTTACTTTTGAGGCATTTAAATGGGTGCCCTTGGGGCACTTTTCTCCATCGGAAATTAAATTTTCTATGATTAGATTATGGTATTGGTCCTCTCCCCAACAGAAATTGGTATATTGATATCCAAATACATGAAGTTCGGAGAAAAAGTACCGTTTTTCAAACTCCCCATTAATGACCACTAAAATGATGTTCCCATATTCATCTTTCTGCAACTGTATGGCCTCTGCATGTAAAAAACCGGGCATTTCGGTCTCCGGAACCGTAATGTTCAAGCCCGTAACCAACTTATAGCCATCGTCATTGGAAATATAGGCCCTAAGTTTATCATGGGCTTCGTTGTTCAATAAATTGGTAAATCCAAGCCTATCCAAAAGCTCTAGCCTCAAGTATTTGGGTTTGTACGGCAATGAATCATTATAGGAAATACTATTGATCTTGCCAGCTTGTTGCATGTACTGCGCATAGGAGAAATAACTGGATCTATTAAAAGGAAGTTGTTTTACATCCACTTTTAACACGGACCATTTGGGTATTCCAACCTGCTCTGCAGCATTGTACCATATACCTCCTTTGGTTTTGATCAAGGTCCCCAGTTCTGGGAAATTCAATAAAGCTTCTTGTTTTTGGGCTTTATAAGTGCTACAGTTCCAGAAGAGTAGGACTCCAATACCTATTAACATCAGTTTATTTATCTGCTTCATGTAGTCAATATAAAGACTAAAATACAGAAATTACTTTCCATGACCTTCTTTTTAAAAGGATAATTTTGGTTGAAAATGGCGTTTTTATGTTAAAAATTTTGTTGTAGAATTGGCACTGCTTTTCGAGAGGCAAATTAGAGCAAAAATGTACTGTTTAACAGAGTGGTTTTATGTCCATTTCTTTTGCTCGTCCAAAAGAAACGAACCAAAGAAAACGACACTTTTCCGAAGGAATTTTTCAACACGTGGAAAACCGGCTGGCAAACGCTGCGTCACTCCGTTCCTGAATCTCAGCATTTTCCCAACCTATTCTGCCGGAAAAGAAAAAATCAGCTTTCCTTAAGAGATTTCTCAGTCGCTTTGCTCCTTCGAAATGACGAAACGGGCATCAATGTCACTTCGAGCTGTCATCCTGAGCTTGTCGAAGGAGCAAGCGAGAAATCTAAAGTAGCACCTTTCCTTTAAGAAAAATCAAATAAGTCTTTGAGTTGAATATCTAAAGCTTTGGCAATAAGGTTTAGGTTTGTGATTGAAGTACTGATCTCACCACGTTCAATTCTCCCAATTTGGTTTTTGGACATTTTGGCATCCGTTTCCAATGCAGCTTGGGAAAGCCCCGCCTTCTCACGTAACTCCAGAAGATGTTCTCCGAATTTTTTTAAAAAGTCTAAATCTTCTTGGGTGTATTTTCTTCGCATGACCCAATTTGCATCATGGGCAACAATTTATTTACCACATACATGTGTTAAATGGAATAATTTTGATATTTTCGGAGGTGTGCGCTCTGTATAACCCCTCTAATTCGGAAAAACCACAATACTATGTCCAATATTTTAGGGGAGATCAACTACTTTTTGGAAAAGGGCTTCACAAACACTTTGAAAATCACTTTTCGTCAATTGGAAATTGACACCTACCACAGCGGAGAATTTTTAAAACGAATACAAAAGCCAAATGACAGGATCATTATCCGTAAACTAAAAACCGGCTCCCTTGCCAAAATGGACGTGGTGGACAATATCGCCTTCCGATTTTCTTTTCGGTTTGCAACCCCAACCTCCCATCTATTTTATGAAAGTGAAATGCAGCAACTGCCCAGACCCCTCGCACAAGGTTCTTTGGAAATGAATACTGAAAAACTGGTGTTGGAGTTTATTATCGATGCTCTGGATAAGGAATTACTGGTGAAGGTGAGGCATAGCTATACCCAAATATTGGGTTTGAATGAGAAGTAACATTGGAACACCTTTACTTTAAAAGGAAAAACCAGTTCTTAAAAGAACTGGCCTTTTTTATTTACCTACCCATGTTCTTTACCACGCACGAGTTATAAACTCGCAGTAGCTAGAGAATCCTTTAGATTATTTTTTTATAATGATAAATGTCATGCGATAAGATAAACTGCCGGAAAAGAACTTCAATTACAACTTTCTTCTTAATACCTGTACTTATTTTAATCTCTTTATTTAAATCAAAAATCGAAAACAAATTATATTGTTTAGGGTCTTTATTTAAATCATTGATTAAATATACATGCTTCATCCCTATTCTTTTTTGTATTGAAAAATCAGCAATCTTTAAATCATTAAGTCTTATGTCCTCGTAATAGACAAAATCCTTAAACATAATACTAAGTTGAGCGTTCTCATTGGATAATTTATGTTTTAGCTGTAAGACCAATAAGTTTGGCAGTACAATACTTTTATGAATAAAACACCCTTTAATTAAATCTATATCTTGCATAGTTACTCAATTACTTGAACACCAATCTCTGTGGCAGTTTTTTCAACCCCGTCAAGATGAAACATTGTATTGTTTAATAAATCCGGATTTCTCAAAATTTTGGACAATTCCCATTCTGTTACATTTCCTGATTCCATTATCTCATCAAATGATTTACCATCGAAACCCTTCTTTGCTGCATCAAGAGATACATCACCTAAATCAAATAGTATTTTACCTCCACTATCGACAGTTTCATACATAGCCTTAATGATAGTGTTTGACTTTCCTACTCCGGAAATACCTAGCCCAAACCCATCTCTAAACATATTATAAGTGGATTCTAGTAACTCCGAAGTATAACTATCGAGTTTGTGAGCTTTACCCAGAAGCAATAGTCCTTTCCCTCCTTTTCCAATCCCATCTCCAATACCTAAAGGTATTAAAGAAATTCCGCTAAGCGTAGCATTCGCATAATCCCCATCATAATAATACCAAACAGCATTTACTCCATCGGCTGCTTCTGCAACAATAGGTATCTGGGAAGCACCGGCCACCTCCAATGCAAAATGACTTGCATCTGAAGTTGCTTTGGCGACCTCACCCATACCAGTATATAATTTGGTAGCCCGTTCAATTCTTGCCCGTTCCGTATCAAAGCTTGGGTTTTTACTAGCAGAAATAGAATTGACCACTTTATCATTAGTGCTTGCTTCCCACATTTTGGTAAGCCCTCCATTAAACAGGTCCGCTACTTCTTGTCCCCTTCTTACAATTAGCCAAGATAATCCAAAATCATAGACTTCTGCTCCTTCCAATTCTATACCCATCCCTAACTTATTTTCAGAAAAGGTATAGGTAGCATTATAGGTGTAGTCTTCGGCCTTGGGATCAATATTCCAAAACCGAGCCATTGTAGCATCGTAAAAACGATATTTAAATTCCGTTAACTCTAGTCCCAGTTCATTGTGCAGTTCTTGTGCTTGATAGCTTCTTATTGTGTATTCGCTGCCATTCAATATACTATTATACCCCTTTTGCAATTTACCAAAAGGATAAAAGTTGTTTTCTTGTACAATTTCTGTCTGTGGATCAATACTACCATTACCGTTGGTATCCATAAAAGACATACGCACACTTTCGGTATAATCCTTTAGGTGATAGGCATGATTAAAAGTTCCTCCGGTAGCGGGTTCCAAATAACCAAACGCATGGTTGATAAATTTTAAACTCCCGTTTTGATAAACATGGTTGCCTGCATAAAGTGTAGTTGTGGTCACATTTGGAGTAACAGTCCGATCCAAAACCGTTTTCGTTAGTTTAGCCCCAGAGGCATCATAGAGGTAACTGATATAGCTTGTTTGCCCATTTATAGTCAAGGTTATTCCTACGGGTAGATTAAGGTGGTTATAACTAATGTTGGTAATCTCCTTGTTGGCATCGTCCGTTAAGTTACCGTTGGCGTCATAAAGGTATTCAGTAGCTGTATTTGCCAGATCCTTAAACCCGTAATTGTCATTGCCATTGTCCTGCACCTTGACCAGTTTGTTAGGATTATTGTTTTCATAATTATATACCAAATTGTCCATATTTACATAATCGGAGCTATTTTGCCAACCATTACGAACCAAGCGTTGAATGTTCCCGTTAAGATCATAGCTATAGGATGTGGCGTATTCCCCCGTATTAGCGGCCATATTATCGGTAAAGGCTGCAGTTTTTATCCGGTTCATGGCATCATACGTAAAGCCATAGGCCCTTTTTACATCATCGTTTTTTGAACGCCATAGGGTCTCGGCAATGTTCCCGTTGTACAAGGCGTTCGCTCCCAGACTGCTCACTTCTGGACTGTTAAAATTCAACTTATACGCAAAGAGGTCATTTCCTAAACTGTTCACATTGTTTATTTCCTTAAGCCATCCCCGTATGTTATATTTATAATCCACGGTCTGTAGAGGACTGCTCTCCGTATTCCCCAACTTTTTTTGTTTTACATTGCCCAGTTCATCATATACATTGCTTACCAACACTTCTGTCTGTCCTCCCAAAGTCTGGGTCTGGGTCAATAGACGACCCATATGATCATATTCAAAAATATCTGTAGTCACAATGTCTCCACTTCCCACTCTTTTGTGGGTGGTTTTGGCTTCCAAGGTTCGGCCTGTAAAATCCAATCTGGATTCTTTGATATTGGTAATGGTAGAGTCATAGGCATAAGGCGTTTCCTGCACCTCATAAATAACCCTTCCTTTTTCGTCATATCCAATAACAGTAGTTACCCAAGTATACAGGTTTTGGGGCCAGTCCAGTATTCGAACTTTGGTGCAAGTAGGAAGCCCTGTTGCATTTACATTTGTGGAGATTCCAAATACTGTAGAAGGGACGGATAATCCCTCCATATCAAAGCCTGTATAGTTGTCATAATAATTAATAGTGTAGATTTCTGTGATATTACTGGTTGGGTAAGCCGTGTTATAGTAGCCAACATTCTCTCCATCAACTTGATAATTGGCCTTTCTTCTTACAAAGGTTTCGGAAGCATTATTGGCCTCACCTTGTAGTGTGGCCCTGCTTGCATCACGCACCATTCTACCCGTATAGGCTATTCTTCCATAAGCATCATATTTTGTAAATAACCAGGAATCTGTGGTCTTTAAGTTAGGGTCCTGAGTTAGTATGGGTTGATCATTTACATTGTATACAATAGTTTCCCAATCATTGTTTGCACCACCCTTTCCCGGAATTTTCTTTTCAATCAACCGGTTCTTGAAATCATACTTATACTGATAGCAAATATTGTTCAGTATAGTGGCGGAAATAGTGGTATTTTTTGATGCCTCCGGTGGAATCACAAAAGTTAAGTTGTCATAATCATCATACACATAATAGGTATCATGTCGCACTTGGGTATTTCCCCCAGTATCTGCATAAGTTCTCTTCAGCACCACCCGACCTCTCTTATCTTTAAATTCTTCCTTGGTATGGTTCTTCGCGGAACCTGAATGATTTTCATCTTTTATTACCTCTCGTGTCAACTGGTTGGATGCATATGAACCACTTTCAACCAGTTGTGGGCTTTCGGTATTTCCGTTGGTGAAAGTCACCTCAAAATAGCGCACCCCGTCAGAGGAACTATTCAGCTTATAGTCAAATTCGATTTCATTACCTCCGCCCAGACGCCAATCGTAACCGGGAGATGCCTGTTTTGAAGTACGGCCCAGCAAAGCATCTTCAAATTCCTTTTCGGAAAACGGATTTGGGTTTCCGGAATTTAAATCCCCTCCATATTCAGAGAGATAAAATGTATTTACAGCGGTAAGGGCATCAGACCTATATAAAGCATTGTCCCCTAGCGCCTTATAGGGCAAAAACTCTTTTGCTTGCCTTCCTATATCGTCATATTCAAAAGGTTTTATAAGATCATACCTATAGGGTGTATACTTTACTTCGATATCTTGGCTTGCGCGGCCCAAACCATCATAATACGTAATCTTTTCAATAACATCTGTTAAGCTAGATATTTGGTCTGGGTCAGTGAGCTCTGTTTGATAATTTCTACTGAAAACATAATTTCCCGTTGTGAAAGTTGGTGGTATATAGGCGTCCTCATCTATATGGATAGACACATTACTTCCACTTTTTAGATGACTGTCAGGCTTGATTGTAACACTTCGCGCTGCATCAATAATAATAGGTGTTTGGACGTTCGTGACATAATCCTCTTCAACCCTATCAACCTCTATTTGTGCCAATCCACTTGTGCAAACCAAAACAGTAATGATTAATGTGATAATTTTATTTAACATGGTATTGTTTTTTAAAGTTGTCATTGGTTTATTGCTGGTTTTGTCCTCCACCGCCACTGCTTCCACCTCCCCCTCCGCTAGAGCAAGGAGTGTTGTTGCTGCGAATGATTCTTGTTGAAGTCAATCCTCCACTAGTGGTTACCAATTTTACCCATTGATAAGTACTGCAAGACACATTTAAACGAAATGTGGAAGTTGTACCTGAATGTGTAGATTCAAAATTGGAACTGCTGGTGCCAATTCCTTTGTACCATTTATATGTATATATGCCCGTCCCACCGCTGGCTGAAGCAATAAAATCTTGATACGTATCCGATGAAGCGCCATAAGTAACACCTACTATGAGTTGATTAGCTGAACTCCCATTACCATTGTACTGTGCTAAATAGTGGTACTGGTTTTCAGAAACCAAATAACCATCTTGATCCTTAATATATTGAAGACGATTGAAATCATCATACTCGTAGGTTGTCAAATACCCCCTGGGATCCGTAATACTTGTAACCCCCATCAAAGGCACATAGGTATAACCAGTAACCTTTGCCTCTGCCATAGTAGTATGATTTCTAATTTTATTAATTTCTGCACGCAAAGCGTTTGAACTAGAGCTACTAGCATTTAGAATTGACATGTTAAGACCTATGCCACTATCTGTTGCATCACTGTACGTGGCATTTACAACCTTAACCACTGGATATCGGTTACCATAACCCCATATAATACTTATTGGCACATTGTCATTGCCGTGATATTGCAACACATTGCCGTATGAATCATATCGATCCACCACAAGATTCGTATAGGCATTAAGGTTTTTCTTTTTAAAGTTGGTCTGCTTAGGTAAAGGTGTACCTCCATTGTTGGTATAGCCAAAAGTATTGTATCCAAAAATCCGTTCTTCATGACCTTGTTGCACGTTATTGATATAATCAAACTTTTCAACATAGTCCGAAATTTGGTTGTTTTGTGTAAATCTGTTATTGATCGTACCTGTTAACTCAAACGGATAAGTATAGGATACCTTACCCACATCTCCATTACTAAAACTAGCAGTTTGGGTTTTAACAATAGTGGGTTTTTGGTTGGTGTATGTGTAATCCGTAATAGAAGTTAGACTATTAGCTCCGTCAAAAGTTTTTTCGGTAGACTGTGTTACGCGATAACTCTCATTGGTCTCCAAATACTTGCTAACATAGTATTGAAATTCATTTGCATAATGATGAGGATTTCCAAATGGATCTGGAGCATATTCCTTATACAAGTAAATTTGGTCAAAGGCATAACCCGGTGTACTTTTTAAATTACTGGAATTGGGTTGGTAAATGTTATTAATTTGATATGTTTTATTACCACTTGGGTCTTTTACTACTTTCTCTGTCAACATACCCCGTTGGTATGCCTTTCTTTTGGTTGGTGGGCCAAAAGGTTTTCCCAAAGGAGAGGTATATTCAAGAATATTAGTCACAGTGCCTATAGTTTGCCTGCTATGCGTTCTAAAATAATTATCATTGGAATATGGATCACCATTACTGATCAAATCCGAATATTTGTTAATTTCCTTGCTTCCGTCAGCATATTCCACAATTACCTCTCCATAGGATACTGCAGCTCCATTAAGGTCGAACAACTCACTTAGCGAAGAAGATTGTGTCCTAAATCCGCCATCATACGTCGGCTGTGAATACCCATCAGGTTTTATAAAAGAACTTACGGACTTCCAGCTGTTTTTGTAAATAGGTTTTGAATATTCAGTACCTGAACTGTTGGTCGTTCCTTCATGTACATAGTTGTAATTTGTAACAACAGAATTCCCAAAATTGTCATTATCCTCTTGACTTTCAATTCTAAGCCCACCAGAATCTATATTCGAACTAGAATTATTCCACTGATTAAGTCCATAATTAAATAGAGTCCATCCGCCCGTAGAATATGTTATTTTTTCAAGAATTCTTGCCTTAGCAGCAGATTCATTAGGTGTTCTATGAATATTGATATCATTCGGAGCGTTTCTTGAAATTAAGTTTGCTTGTCCATTTGAATTATAGTAGCCCCAATGATCAATTTCAGGAGAGTCCCTACGTGGCAATTTGGTTGAATTATAATCAAATTCATACTTCTTTATGCTTTTAAGATACCTATACTCTTCACTAACACTTTTAAGTTTGAGTCTTTTACATTCAGGTTGACTACAATTTTCTTTAGATGTAAAATAGTCCTGATTAAGTTTAATAGTTTTAATTAAACTACCTGAATGGTTGTAAAGTTTAAGTTCGGTAATTTTGGTTGCATTAGCTAGATCATTTCTATCCGCAACGCTGACAATATCAACTCTTCCATATCTTGAAGATATTTTACTTAAAGTTTTATGATTATTGACGTCAGTTACATTGGTCACATTTCCGTATCCATTTCCAAAAAGTGCCGAGGTGGTATATAACTCTAGACTGGTCTCGTAAACCAAATCCCCTCTTTGAACATATTCAAAAGTAAATAGTTCTCCATCTGGCATTTCAATGGCACTTAAGTACCATGATGCGATGTAATCTTCTGTTGTACTGACAGATGATCCAAACGTGGAAACCGTTTTACCTTCTTCTTTCTCTAAATTGTTAACACCAAATTTGTACTTAATCCCATTTTTATCAATTATAGTCCAATAATTATTTGTGCTCATTGGCCCAAAGGCTGGCAAGATTTTAAAGTCTCTTTCTGGTGTCATAATAACTTCTCCAGTTGCGCTGAGTACAAATCTTCCAGTTTGTCCAAGAAAGTTAAAAAAGTATACATCGGGTTGAGCATCCCAGGTGTTGAAACTAAATGTGTTGAAATATGGTTTTATTTGATCAAAAATGTAATCTACATTTTGACCTCTTTGGTTAGTTCCAACATATCCATCTTCGTGATCGTCAGGTTTTCCCCGTACTGTTCGGGTTATAACTCCTCCAGCATTAAGCGACCAACCAAGTCCTATTGAACTTGCAATCTCGTTAACTTTATTACCTGCCGAATGGTAAGTTATTGATATGGGGATGTTAAGATTCTTTCCTTTTAGTTCCAAAAGTGGTAAGTTAATTTGAGCTAAACCAGTATATAGATCAACTGGAATTTTGGCGTATTCTGCCATGGCACTTGCTTCTGGCGAAGGAGGAAATATGCCATCAAGTTGATTACTATTTTGGGCAAAACCAAACATTGGTATTAAACACAATACTAATTTTAAAAATCGCATAGAAATCATTTTTTACTATTGGTTAGATATTTTTCCAGTTTTAGAAGCCTTTCTTCCAAACTTTTGTTCTTTTCTTTTTGTAAGGATAATTGCTTTTGTTGTTGTAGGGTATATAGCGTCAACTCCTCAATCTTTTCCAAGAGCAGTTTGTTCATCTCTCCAAGATGGATACCATTTTTCTCCACTTCTTTAGCTGAAGGAATGTTGATCAGGTGACCTTTTTCTTGGATATGCCTTTCTACTTCTTCCAGCGTGGGCAAAACATAATCTTCTTTAAAAACATAATCCGCCCAACCCGTCTCCACCTTGATTTCCTCTGCTCGGATTTTTCCCTTAACAGCCAATTTCCATGTGCCGGGATTAGAAGTCCCAATTCCCACATTTCCTGTAACATCCGTAATCACCATTTTAGGTGCAGCATCCATTGTCAATCCATGGGATATAGAAAATGCATTACCATTATCCTTTACACCTACGGACCATTTTGAATTAGACTCAGATCCTTCAAAAAAACTGATATAGGCATCTCCAGGTCCGGATTCGCCGTTTCCCACTAAATGAATCTGGCCTTGCGATTGTTCTCCACCTTCTCCTTTAACTTGTAACTTACCCGTTGGGCTGGCAGTGCCAATACCAACATACCCCGTTACATCCTTAATAACAAGTTTAGGGGCAGCGTCCATGGTCAGCCCATGGGATATGGAAAATGCATTGTCATTATCTTTAACACCTACAGACCATTTTGAACCGGATTCGGAGCCCTCATAAAAACTTATGTAGGCATCTCCAGGGCCAGTTTCCCCATTCCCAACCAAATGAATCTGTCCTTGTGACTGCTCTCCCGAACCACCTTTAATTTCAAGTTTCCCCAATGGATTAATTGTTCCTATCCCCACATTACCCGAAGTTAAAATGTGCATGCCAAGCAGTGATGCATGGGGACTGGTCCCATGAGCCAGGTATATTCTTTCCTGTGCTGAACCAACACCATACAATCCAACTCCACCCCATTTAGTGGTACCGGTTGGATTATAAAAATGGGTTCCGCGCGCCCATCCACCCGTTGTAGATGGAATTTTAAAACGAAGACTGTACCCATCCATGATTACATCTGAATTTGTGGGATACTGATTTTGGGAAAAACTCTCTTGGGCACTTATTAATAAAAATAGGAACAGACCTATTCCAAAATTGAAAATCTTAATCTTGTGGTTTCTCATTGTTGTTATTTTTTAGGTTTTCTATTTCCTGCTGTTGTATTTCATTTTCTTTTTTTAATTCAAGTACATAAAGAGTCAATTCCTCAATCTTCTCCAACAACAGTCTGTTCATCTCACCAAGTTGGATACCATTTTCTTCTACCTCCTCTGCTGATGGGATATTGATTAGATGGCCATTTTCATGAATGTATTTTTCCACTTCTTCAAGAGTGGGCACATCATATTCTTCTTTGAATACGTAATCTGGCCATCCTATTAGGTCTACCTTTACTTCTTTTGCATGGATGTTTCCATTTACCGCCAACTCTGAATCTGGTGAAGTTGTACCAATTCCAAACCTTCCTGTATTTGTATAGGTAAAAAAAGTAGACGGATTTGAAGAGTTATTTATAAATAGATTATTTCCTGTATGCTGAATTGAGAAATTCCAGCTTTTCCCCCCTCTTTCTACAGCCAGTGCTGCTCCACCGTTTGGGTTTTTAATATGTAGTTTTGAGGAAGGTGCTGTAGTTCCTATCCCCACACTGCCTCCATGCGCAAAGGTTACGACCTGCCCATTATTGTAGTCATTAAAATAAACCGAATCGGTATTTGGGTCATAATCAAACCCTCTGTCTTCTGAAAACCTTATTTTATTTCCTATTGCCCATATGGTACCTTGAGTACTTAAGAATCCATTATTGCTAATGTTGCCCCCAATACCAAAAGTTATGACCTTACCATTATTGTAATCGTTGAAATAGACCGAATCTGTATTTGGATCATAATCAAATCCTCTGCTTTCCGAAAACCTTATCTCGTTCTCTGGAACAAGGTGTTGAGAACTAGTTTTTGTTGGTATAAGTAAGAAGCTTATACAAAGTAGTATTGCCAATTCAATTTTTAAGTTCATTATTCTGATTGGTTCTGGTTTAAAATTTGCTCAAGTTTTTGCAATCGCTCTTCTTGCTCAGTCATTATTAATTTAATCTGGGTGAGTTCTATCTCCATTTTTTTTAGCCCTTGTTTCTTTTCATTCAGTTGTTTTTGCTGTTGTAGGGTATAAAGGGTGAGTTCCTCAATCTTCTCCAACAATAATTTGCTCATCTCTCCAAGTTGAATACCATTTTCTTTCACTTCTTTCGCCGATGGGATATTAATCAGATGTCCTTTTTCCTGAATGTGTTTTTCCACTTCCACTAGTGTGGGAAGATTGTAGTTTTCTTTAAAGACATAATCTGCCCAACCAGTTTCCACTTTAATTTCTTCGGCCCGGATTTTGCCTTTTATAGCAAGTTTCCAAGAACCTGCATTTTTTGTCCCAATTCCAACATTTCCATTTGAGGTGTTTATAGTAAGGGCATCCCAACTTTCTTGACCACTATATCTTGTACCTATTCCAAAAATGTTCCCTCCAAAATTTTCTTCAGAATAACCAATGTTGACTCCCAGCAAACCACCATCCTGTCTTAATTGAATCAAAGGGTTGTCCGATTCGTTATTGTTATCAGTATCTGCCTCCAACCTAAATATGGCATCACCTGTTGTACCCGCTGAAGCATGTAATTTTCCTTGTGGAGAGTTGGTTCCTATACCCACATCTCCATTCCCTTTAAAAACCACCTTATCCGTGGCACCAGTATCGGTCACAGTTCTCAGTCTCATGATATCTCCATTTTTGGTCCCTACAAAAAGTGTACTGTGCCCATAAATTTCATTGGTATCCATAATAATGGAATTGGCACCATCATGAATGGTGAAAATGCTATTGCCTGGATTCCATTTCCCGCCAATAGTTGTGGTTCCAATAACTTTTAATTTTGAATCGGGATTTGTGGTTCCTATACCCACATTACCATTTGGTTTAAAAACCATTTTATGGATACCATTAAAAGCAAACCCTATACCACTGGTTTTATGTAGGTTAATTCCATAAGCTGCGTTATCCAATGTCCCTATTGTTGGGTCGGTTGCAATAAAAGCATTCGGAATCCTTACTTCATTGCTCAATCGCAAGACTGGCCCTACTATTTCATCAGTGGTACTTACCTCATTACTTACTGTTGTTGTATCCCATTGGGCATGGATTGACTGGTTAAGCAAAAAAACCATAACCGCATATCTGAATATTCTCATTCTTTATCTTTTAAAAGTTTTTCGACCGTTTTTTCCAAAAAGGCAATTCTCTTGTTTGAAATCTCTAGTTTTTCAATTTTCCTTTCTTGCTCCAAAGTATAAAGTGTCAACTCCTCAATTTTCTCCAAGAGCTTCATGTTCATCTCGCCTAATTGAATACCATTAGCCTCCATTGTTTTGGCCGAAGGAATATTGGGCAGGTGCCCAAATTCTTTAATATAGTTTTGGACTTCCTCTAAGGATCTAAGGTTATAATCCTCTTTAAAAACATAATCAGGGGCAGGAACGGAGAGATCTACCTTGACCTCCTCTGCATGGATATTGCCCTTTACAGTGAGTTTGGAATCTGGGTTTGTAGTGCCAATTCCAAAATACCCGTTGCTTTTTAGGTATGCATGGTTGGCATCATAGGCTCCTGATCCCGAAAAAATCAATCCTCCCAATGCAGAATGCTTAATCGCTGCATTGGTATGTCCCGCCCTATGAAAGGATAGAACCACATCTCCAGCGTCGCTATTCTGAAGTTCCAAAGTGTGGTTCCCTGTTATCCAATGAGAACCGCTGGAAACACCTATATTCCCACTAATGCTGGCAGTTCCATTTACTTTTAGCATCTCATCGGGTGCAGTGGTGCCTATACCCACTTTGCCACTGGAAGTAAAGGTCACTTTGTTTGGATTGTCATGCCTATTGGCATTTCCAAAATTGAATTGAAGACTGGAATCTCCGTTCCCGCTAGTTGTCTGCCTTGCTATGGACCAAACATCCGTATTGGAAGATGTATTTCCTTCTATTAAATTCAAGGCAGAACCCCAGGTTCCGGAAGAATTTGATATAATGTCTATTTGAGAATCGATAGCTTCAAGAACAAAATCTGAATAGGTGGATTTTACACCAACATTGTCCTTTAGAACATGAATTTTTGTTTCTGGGGTTGTAGTTCCTATCCCTACATCGCCATTAGCGCTTTCATGTACCTGCGCGTTGACTGCCAAAGTGGTAAAAAGTAAAAGTGGTAAGATTTTGATTTTCATATTATATATATTAAAGAGGAAAAGTTTTGAAGAAACAATTGAACAACTTAAACCATGTGATGGTCCAAGTGAAAATAATAGTGTGGCCTGCATTGAAAGAAGAATTGTTGAAACTGGATATCATCATTTTAAAAGTAAGAAAATACTTACTAAAATATGTGATGAAAACATTTTTTATACAAGCATTTTACCCAATAAAATTTAAATGTTTGATTATCAAAATTTTATGTAGAAACAGCACTTTAGTTTTTAGCTGTAAACAACCAAAATTTCATGATTTTCTTAGAGAAGAAACATGGAGGTTTTCCTTTTTTGGGATTCGTTCGATGGGCAAAATTTTAAACCTTAACCAACCATCGTTATGGAGATGTAAAAGCCAGCTTATAAATAAGAACTGGCTCATGTTTATCATGTTTTGTTTACTCTTGTACGCCACTAGTTATAAACTAGCGGGAGCGGGGGCGGGGGATTTTTTTGAAGATATTTCATGAACGATGGCATTTGATAAATTTATTCTATAAAAAACCACGGCAGTAATGCTACGCCACTAGTTATAAACTAGCGGGAGCGGGGGATTTCTTTGAAGATATTTCATGAACGATGGCATTTGATAAATTTATTCTATAAAAAACCACGGCAGTAATGCCGTGGTTTTTATTTCTGTTTACTCTTGCTTCATTCCACTAGTCACAGACTAGCGGTAGCGGGGGTATTTGATTCATTTAACTAATCCTATAAAAATATTTTATTCCTACATATATGTAGCAAAACTATAATATCTTTATGAAAGAACCAAACATAACTTAATTTTATCCTACAAATATTGTTTGTATATTTGACATTTTTTACTAAATGCTGTATAAAACATACATTTATGACTTTTGGTGAACGTTTGGCGATTGTTAGAAAGAGACGTAAGATGTCCCAAGCGGATGTTGGTAAAATAATCAACATTAATGGCGATGCCTATGGAAGATATGAGCGTGATGAAGTTAAACCAACCATTGACATGGCCAACAAGATTGCCAATGCCTTAAAAGTGAGTTTGGATTTCCTTGTTGGTAATACAGATTTGGAACTTGATACAGAGACCTTAAAACGTGTAGAGGATATTTCTAAATTATCTGATGATAACAAAAAGCACATCTATATCCTGTTAGATGCGCTTATTCGTGATTTTAAAACTAAAGAAGCTTACGCTTAAAAAATTTATGAAGCCTATATTAATAATACTATTTCTAATTATTGCATTTTGGTCAGTAATTACAACTTTTAGAGCTATTTACCTTATACTAACAAAACAGTTTAATGGCTCAAAAACAACTTGGATACTTATTGTTATGATAGGATTTATCGGACCTATTCTTTGGCTCACTAAAGGAAAAAAACTGCTTGAAAAATAAGATTATTTTCTTTTAAGCTTTATTTCATTAATAATATCTTTAAACAATCCTTCATATTTAAGAAAAGAATTTTCTTTCTCGTTTAAAGCAAGACCTGTTATTATATAGGTTCTTTTATTACTGAAAATCCACGTAGTAATACCTCCAATATTTATGCCTTGGGAACTTCCAATATAAACTTTCTCAAAGTATGTGTTATCCTCAAAAACATATTCCCGTTTTTTAAGCACTTTATAATTATTTAGGCTTGATTTTAAAACATCATCGTTCTTCTTCAAGTAAGTCTCAATTTCACTTGTATTGATAGATGATTCATACGTAATGGTTAAATTAGGACAGAAAGGAATATCTTTTTCACATTCTTTCTTTAAAGCTAACAAAACAGGGGTTTGGGCATCTTTAATTACTGTCCATTTTTCAGGTATTTCTACTTGCAAAACAGCATCTATTATTTTTGAACGGTACTCAAAATCGCTGGTATCCAAATTATAAACCAAGCTATCGTTGTAAAAATGTTTTGCTGATTTTATTTTACCTAAAGAATCGTAGTATTTCCATAGACCATTTTTCTTTCCTTTGATTTTAACACCAGATTCTTCTACTGTTTGATTTTTAAAGTACTTAAAATAAGCTCCGTGTTCTATTCCTTCTTTTAATTCTGCTCTTAATTTGACATTACCATTAGCATAATACTCTTGTTTTATATCCGAACTTTTATTTGGATTGTTCAATTTGACTTGCTTTGATTCATCTTTACAAGATATTATTGTTATGATAACTATAAGTAAAATATATTTTTTAATCATTGATATTTATTCCAATTTTTAAGTTCACATTAAGTCCTAATCCTAAAGTTGCACCTAATCCAAGGTTTACACCATAAAAATTATCTTGCTTGCCTGTTTTGACATCAGATGAAGGCCCATTAGGGACATTAAGACTACTTGTATTGTTTCCTCCAGACCTTGATTTTGTTTCTGTTATTGGTGCTACAAAGTAAAGACCTCCATCTACATTTGCATCTCCTTCTGAACGATATGTTGCTGATATATCACCACCTACCACAGGATATCCTACCACATCTACTGTTGCTCCGATACTATGAGAAAATTTAGCATCTCCATTATTGCCAATATGGTCTCCTGTATACGAATCTGGATTTAAAGGGTCTGTTAAATCTGCTTGACCAGAAACTAATTCAAAATTTATAGCATTAACATCTACATCTACACCTACAGCTCCTGCTTTAACCTTAAATCCAGCCTGAAGCCCAAGTGTAGCATCTCCCGAAGCTTCTACAACAGGTTCAATTTTATCTAACCCTAAAAAGTTGCTGACTTTATTTATCGTTGACTCAAAAGCTCTTGCTATACCACTTCCATCAAAAGGAAAATTTCCGAGTTCTAAACCTTCCAACTCAACACCCATTCCCATCTTGTTTTCTTGGAACGCATAAGTTGAGTTATATGGGTAGTCCTCGGCCAACGGATCAATTTGCCAAAAACGTCCGATTGCAGGGTCGCTGATACGGTACTTCCATTCGTGGATATTCAATCCTAAATCATCTGTAAACTCTTGGCTTTGATACTGTTTAAAATCATTCTTCACACCTTGAATAATATTATTATATCCACGATGTTCGAGACCATAAGGATAGTAATTTTGCTCTCTCAAGATTTCCGTATCTGGGTCGATAGAGCCATTGCCATCCGTATCAGAATATGTTAATCTTACATTATCCCATATATCTTTGTATTGATAGACATAATCGTAGCCTCCCGAGCCATCGGGCTCAACGTACCCCTCGGGGTGCGGGAACATTTGCAATTGGCCGTTCTCATAGATGTAATTACCGGCATATTCTGTCACAGAACTTCCCGCGGTCTTCTTCAACTTGGTGCCCACGGCATCGTAAATATACGAAATTGTACCGCCGGGCAGGGTCACCGAGACGGGCAAATTCAAATGGTTGTACGCTATCGAGCTTATGCCCTTGTTGTCGTCCTTGGTCATGTTCCCGTTGGCATCGTACCAATAGTCCTGGTCATCAGCAGAGCTATCCTTGAAGCCGTGGCCATCGTTCCCATCGTCACGCACTTTGTAGAGCCTGTTGCTGGTCTCGCTGTTGAAATAGTCGTAGTCCAGCACGTCCATATTGGAATAGCTCCCGTTCTGCCATCCGTTCCTTGTAAGGGTCCCTATGTTACCGTTCTTGTCATAGTCGATGTTGGAGACATTGTAGTTACTACTGTTTGCGGTGGCGCTGGTAATCCTGTTAAGCGCATCGTAACCGTACCGGTACCATTTAAGGTTGCCGTCCGTGTTGGCCGTCCGCCACTCCGTCTCCGCTATGTTGCCATTAAAGAGGGCCGTGCCGCCATGGTCCGCCGTGTTGTAGTTGATATCAAAGGCAAAAAGGTCGCTCCCCAGGTTGTTCGGGTCGTTGATCTGCTTGAGCCACCCCCTCACATTGTAATCGTAGTCCACCATCTGCAGGCCGCCACCTATTTCCTTGGTGATCAACTGCCCGATACCGTCATAAGTGTTCTCCAAGATCGTTTCGGTACTTCCCCCAAGGGTCTGCTCCTGTTTTAACAACCTTGCCATATGGTCGTAGGTAAAATTGTCGGTGGTCACTATCGCTAGATCGCTGCCCTTGGTATGGGTGGCCTTGGTCTCAATGGCCTTGCCCCCAAAGTCCAGTCTGGTCTCCACCACATCGATAGTACTTAGGTAGTTGTTCTTGCTTGCATTGTACACGGCCCTCCCCTTGGTATCATAGCCTGTTATGGTCGTGATCCAGTCATTTGTGGTGAGCACCCATACCTTGCTTACTGTGGCCAGCCCTTTTAGGGCATTGCCGCTTGCCGTGGACTGCCCCAATACCGACGAAGGCACACTGAGACCGTTACTGTCCACATAGCGATCATAATAATTGATGGTGTGCAGTTCGGTGATCCCACTGGTGGGATATACGCTGCCATTGCCTGAATAGTGCACCGAAGTTCCTCCAACTGAGGTGGAAGATGTGCTTCCGGACACAAATTGTACGCTGGTACCATCCGCATTGCCCTGGTGCGTTGTCCTGGAACCACTACTGTTGACCAATCCCGTATAGGCAACACGTCCAAAGGCATCGTACTTGGTAAAGAGCCATTTGTTCTGGGCATCCAAGTTGGCATCCTGCGTCATAATCGGTTGGTCCAGCTTGTTGTACACGATGTGCTCCCATCCCTTGCCGGGAATCTTCTTCTCCACCAAGCGGTTGCGGTGGTCATATCTGTACTGGTAGCAGAGCTCGGAGAGCTCCGTGGAGGATATACTGCTGTCGTGCAACACCTTTGGTGGCAGTACATAGGTGAGGTTGCCATAATCGTCGTACACGTAGTAGGTATCGTGGTCCCCGTTGTTATGGGTACGCTTGAGCACCACCCGTCCTTGTTTGTCCGTGAACTCCTCCGTAGTATGGTTCGTGCCATTACTGTGGTTCTCGTCCCTGGTGATGTTCTTGTACAGCTCATCTGCCCCATAATGGCCATCGGCCACCAAGGTTGGTGTATAGGTGTTGTTGGAAAAGGAAAGGGTGACCTTGTAGCGCCTCACCTCGTTGGCGGCGTTGGATTCGTAGCCAAATTCTATCTCATGCCCGTTGCCTACTTTCCAGTCCTTGCCCGGCGCCCCCTGTTCCATGATACGGTTCAAGGGCGAGGGCTCGAACTCCTTCTGGGAATAGGCGTTCACGTTGCCCGTGGAGAGCCCGGTGAAGTCACTCCCATAGTTGCTCTGGTAATATTGTTGGGTGGGTGTTTCCACATTTCCACGATAACTGCCAATGCTTCCCGTCGGCTCAGGGTAGGGAAGCCACTCCTTGTCCTGCCTCCCATAATCGTCATAGCTTACATGGGTGACGATGTCCTTGACATCATCAGAGGCCTTGAGCGCCATCCGTTGCATCGGCCGGCCCAGACCGTCAAAGTACGTGACCGACTCCAAAACGTCACCTTCCTTGGACGTGGATGCATTAAAACTTGTCATTCCCTTCTGATAGCTACGGGTGAAGATGTAGTTCTCATCGCTCAGCGTTATGGCCTCATAGGGGTATTCCGCCGTGGAATTGCCAAGTACCGTTATGGTAACATTGCTACCAGATTTGAGCCAGGTATTGGGCTTTAGCGTAACGCTCTGTATCGCTATAAGGGTGTCCATTCCCGTTACCGTGTAACTGCCCTGCTTCACTATCGTCTCCGGGGTCTGCGCATGGCCAACTTGAAGGGCCAGCAAAAACAAGATTATCGTGATATACTTTTTCATCTCCTTATTGATTTTTGTAGTGGTACTCATAATCCGTCACCAGTTCGTTGTTCTGGTCCCTGACCTCCTTGAGGCGGTTGAAACTATCGTACACATAATAGATGGTCCGGCCGCCGGGGTCCGTGGTGCTCGTGACACCAACAAGGGGATCATAGGTGTACGTGGTTACAAGGGCATTAGGTAGTCCAGATCTTATCTTGTTAAGTGTGCTTCTCATCGTAGCTTCATTAGCAATTCCATTTTTAACATCGGTCAACTCACCAGGTGTTAAAGTGGCAACGACCTGCGCATGGGTTGCGTTTTCAACTTTTGCCACTGGATATTGCTCACCATATCCCCAGATATAACTTATTGGAGCTCCACTCTCCTTATTTACTTGCAACGGGTTTCCTTTACTGTCATAATCATGATATACAATACGGTTTTCGAGGGTTCCATTACCTTTTGAGGTTCTTATATATTCAGGTAGATAGTTAGAACCAAAAGAGTTATAGATTGTCCTGTGTTCACTGAGTTGCTTTTCTGGGTTGGTTCCAATCTTTTTAAAGCTTTTAACCTGAATAGGTTCTGCAATTCTATTCTTATTTATTAAGGTTTGATTTCCCACATCGTGAGCATACGATGTAGTTGTTTTTAACAACTCTCCCCTGCTGTTTGTAGTTTCAGTTTTAGTGGGCAGCAAATGATTGAGATTTTCATAGAAGTAGTTGGTGGTCTTTATTACTGGGTTACTACCATTTACGTCATAATCTTTCGTGATTGTCTGCGAAAGTGCTTTTCTGCCCAAAGAAATTTCACCGACAAAATAGCTAAAGTGATAATTATTTCGTCCATAAATATGGTTGCTACTAGGCCCAACCCACAGCCCATCATCGAAATCTGGACCCAAATAGATTTTTGAAATCAAATTGATCTTAATGTCAGATGTTACCTGTTCTGTATATTGATTCTCGGTTGTACTGACCTTTGTATACGAAGGGTTTTGTATCGTTCCCGTGTTTTTATAGATTTCTTTTTTATCCAAGGTTCCATAACGCCAATTATCTGTTCTAAAAAAGGAATAAGTATCTGTGTTTAGAGCATTGTCAAAAAGAACAGTCAACAAACCGTATTCATCTATATCTGTAATATCAAACTGAGGGTGTTTAAAAGGTATTGGGGAACCCAACTCCAACAGTCTACGAGAAGCAACAGTGTTGTAATAATATACTGTTTTTCCATTATCACTGGCATCACTAATACTTATGTTATATTCAGTAACTTTTCCGTATTCCACAACAGGTCTGCTTCCTATATTGTTGTCATAGACAACATTTGTAGAGATCAGTTGATTAAGTTGTCTGTTGTTATTTAAGAAAAAGCTAGTCTCACCTCTACTCTTTTTAGGTTGCAACACATTGACTCCCTCATATTCAAACTCTTTTATAGCTACCGGAGTACTTGAAACCCCATCATAGTTTTTAATAGATTTTATCCGTAGGCCTCCATAAACATCATTGTGGGTTATGGTGTTGGTAGTTCCGTCATATTCCCGCCAAGTAGCCATTATACTGGTAATGGGACATCCATAAGCTGAAAAATTACCTGAACCATACTGGTATGCCTCTAAAGTGTGCATACCGGTGCTAAAATCTACGTCCACGGTATAACTTAACTCCGCCATTGATCCATTTGTAGGACCCGAGTATACTTGATTGTCATATTCTGCGCGGGTAAATCCATTGCCATGTGCGGTAACCGGGGCGAAATAGATGTGTAGTTTACCACTTCCGTCCACATATTGACTTCCCACGGTAAACGAGGTATTTGCTTCTGAAGAGCCATAATTGGAATTACATCCCGTTCCATACGCCACAACAGATGCATTTTTACCTACCTCTACCTGCTCGGTTGTTTGATAGGTATGCGTATAAGTATCATATTCAAATACGGTATATCCACCTGTAGGATAGGTTATTTTTTGAAGGGAAGCAGCTTTCATTTTGCTCTCATTCCCATTCCTATCTCCTGTTCCCACATTATAACTTATAGGAGGTCCTGCTGCTCCCAAGGAACTGGTTGTGGAAAAAGTTCCGCTTGTAGGTAATAGCAAACTGCCCGTATTTGTATTTGCATATCCCCATTGATCTTGCTTTGTAGAGCCTCTTAACGGTAACGTCGTACTATTGTATTCAAAGGCATATTCATGACCAACTCCATTTTTACCTATTATTACCTTGTCCAACTTTAAGGATTTGGTTCTACTATTAACCAATCTTGTGCCGGTAAAGGCACTACCAAGTGCTCCCCAATGTCCATCAGGGTAACTACCTCCAGACCTAGTAAAATAGCTATAATTGAACGTGTATTCTTCAACCAATGTTACGTTTGCCCCCCCAAAATTTCCGGAATACACTTTTATGTTATCCAAACGATATTCATCATCCAAATCTTGTCTTCCCAATGCTGAATTGAACAACACATGCCCATTTTCAAATTCAATCCGCTCAAGATATTTTTTATCACTGTACCGTATATTGGGATAAGTTCCTTTTACCGACTCAGCCGAAGGTTGAACAACACTTTCTCCACCAGCCACGGGGTAGTCTCCTGTATTGTTTTTGGCTTTATATTTGAACTTAATGACATCTCCCTTAGGTGATATCATCTCTGTAAGATACCATGCACTTACATAGTCATACGCATTTATATAGTTGTTGGCTGGTATTGTAGAAATCTCTGTAGCATCATGATTATCCAATGCTGTTCCAAAACGTAAGGTAGTTCCATCTGTTCTGACAACTTCAATCTCAGTGCTTGATACAATAGTTACGTTTGCTTTTGTCCGATCCGAAAAAACAATACTATTCCCATTACTAAAATCAAAATAAAATGTACCTGATATACCAGGGGCATTTATGATAAATTCATCTGTCTGACTATCTTTCTGCCCAGACCAAACTCTAAACATATAGTCATAATTGGTTTGGTTAAAAGCCGCATTGTTCAAATCAATAATATCTGAGGTTGCTTTAATATTTTCCGGAATTCCTTTTGTATTCCTAATTATAGCGCCTCCCGCATTCAACGTCCATCCCAAACCGACCCATGAAGCCAATTCATTTACTCTGATACCCTTGGTATTGTAGCTTAAGCTAATATCCATAGTTTGTTTCCCGGTGTTTATGGTATAAATGGGCACACCGGCATTTACGGTACCCAAATTATGATTGGCTGGAAACAAGCCATACTGACCTAAGCTGGCTGCATTGGGAGATACCGGAGCATAACTTTCCAATTCTGGGGTAGAATTTTGTGAATATCCCATAATAGGAATGAGTGCAAGCACCAATATCTTTACAATTATCTTTACATTGTGTTGTACCATCATGTTAGTTTTTTTCTTTAATCATTTTGGATATTAACTTTCTCATTTCCTGCAATTCATTTTCAAGTTTTAGCATCTTGGTATTTTCCGTTTTTAACTGGTCTATTTCTTTTTGCTGTTCGATTGTATAAAGAGTCAACTCCTCAATCTTTTCCAACAGCAGTTTGTTCATCTCACCCAGTTGGATGCCGTTTTCTTCTACTTCCTCTGCCGAAGGGATATTCATCAGATGCCCTTTTTCTTGGATATATTTTTCAACCTCTTCTAAAGTGGGCAGATCGTAATCTGCGTTAAAAACATAATCGGCCCAACCCGTTTCCACTTTGATTTCTTCTGCTCGAATCTTACCCTTTACAGCCAATTTGAAGGAACCGGGATTGCTTGTGCCAATACCCAAATTACTTTCCACATACCAAGACCTATTATAAAAGTGATATCCAAATTCTTGACTCCAATCCCAACCAGAATTATCAGCCAATCTCGGTGCTAGGTAATTCCGATGGTCGGTACCACCGGTATGCTTAGATCCCCAATACATTTTTTCCGCTCCTGTCAAAAAGGTGATGTTCCCATTTACATCCAATTTTGCACCCGCATTTGATGTTCCAATTCCAACGTTACCCCCTTGAGGATTCAAAAATGTATTCCCTTGACTATAATGATTGATATAAGTAGAATAGCCCCCATTTTTAGAATCTAAATGTAAATTACCATTGGTAGTAACCACTGATGCATTAGTCGTTCCGCGTCCATTCCCTCCAACCTTTAAATACTGGCTCCAACTTGTATTTGGACCAAAGAGCAAATAGGCATCGCCTGTATTGGGGTTTCCCGTGGTCTGGGAATACCCCCCCAGAAGTGAAAACAGGCACAACAAAATTGTAATACTTTTCATTAATTTTCTATTTAATTGATTAATAACTTTTCAAGCTTCGATATGCGTAAATCTTGATTTTTGTTTTTCTCTACCTCCCTTTCTAATTGTTCGATTTTCTTTTCCTGCTCCAACGTATAAAGCGTCAACTCCTCTATCTTCTCCAACAGTTTCATGTTCATCTCTCCCAATTGAATTCCGTTAGCTTCCATTTCTTTGGCCGAAGGGATATTAGGCAGGTGCCCAAATTCTTTAATATAGTTTTGGACTTCCTCCAATGATCTAAGGTTATAATCCTCTTTAAAAACATAATCCGGTCCGGGAACGGAGAGGTCCACCTTTACCTCTTCGGCATGGATTTTGCCTTTTACAGTGAGTTTGGAATCTGGGTTTGTAGTGCCAATTCCGACTTTACCACCATGGGGATTGAGGGCCAGGTTATAAAAATTGGCTGATGCTTTGTGCCTCGATTGTATCCATGAATAGAAAAGACCTGAAGCATTAATTCCCATATTGAGGACGCCACCTGTTCCACTACCCCCCATCACTATTCCATTGGTGGGAGTTGTTCCCGAAGCTGTCCCTCCACTTCCCTGATCTAAAACATGAAGTTTAGTCATGGGGGCATTTGTGCCTATTCCAACATTGCCATTAATTTTTACTTTTAAAAATGAAGTGGCAAAATTATTGCTTCCGAAGTCTAAACCATATCCATCACTAATTCTCAAACCATAGGTATACGTATCGGTGTTTGCACCACCATGTTTTAAGTACAAGTAATCTCCAATACCGGACAACCACCCAGTCCTGAGTAAGGGCCTATTATATTGTCCATCATCAATGGCAAAAGAAAAATCTGTAGTAATATTATTTACCCGCCCTGATGAAGAAGAAGAAACCTGGGCATTAGAGAATATAAATGACAGTAAGGCCGTACATGTTAACAATTTTAATCCGTTCATTATTATTGTTTTAAAAGTTTTTCAATCTTTTCTATCCTTTTTTTAAGAGCATTCAACTCCTCTAATTGCTGTTGTTGTCGTATAAGCTTTTTTTCCTGCTCCAACGTATAAAGAGTTAACTCCTCAATCTTTTCCAAGAGCTTCATGTCCATCTCTCCCAATTGAATTCCGTTAGCTTCCATTTCTTTGGCCGAAGGGATATTAGGCAGGTGCCCATGTGCCTTGATATAGTTTTGGACTTCTTCCAGGGATTTGAGGTCATAATCCTCCTTAAAAACATAATCCGGTCCGGGAACGGAGAGGTCCACCTTTACCTCTTCGGCATGGATTTTGCCTTTTACAGTGAGTTTGGAATCCGGGGATTCGGTCCCTATACCAACTTTTCCATTACTCTGCACCTTCATCCTAACATTACCACCACCATCTTCCAACCTGAGTATTGTTGGATTATTTGTGGATTGTGATCCGCCATAACCGCTTTGTACCAATAGCCCTTGTCCATCTCCTCCACCGTTATAAATTTTTGCAGTCCAAGAATTGTTGATGGATTTACGTACCTCAAAAAATGCAGAAGGATTGGATGTGCCTATTCCAAGATTACCACTAAAGTACCATGACCTGTTGTATGCGTGATATCCAAATTCTTGGCTCCAATCCCATCCTGAATTATCTGCTAAACGAGGGGCTAAATAATTTCTATGATCAGTACTCCCAACATGCTTTGAACCCCAATACAACTTTTCAGTTCCTCTCAAAAAGGTGAAATTCTCATTTATGTCCAACTTTGCCCCCGGAGTTGTAGTGCCTATTCCAATGTTTCCTGATGAGTTAATTACCATATCACTAGCAAATCCATATCCAAGTCTTAAATAATTTCCAGAGGGGTCATCCTGTATTGTATAATAATTGTTTCCTGTAAAATCTCCATCACTATCGAACAATAGATAGTTCTTTAATTTTAAAGCCCCTTGAGTGAACATATCATTTGAAGTCCCAGTTTGAATTAAATCTCCATCGTTGATAGTGGCATTTCCATTGGTGGGGAAATTATTGGTCTGTCCTATGGTTATCATTGGAATCATAAGAAACAAGATGAGTGTTTTTCTTTTCATCGTATTATTATTTGTTTTGAATTGATTTTACATTAATCTATTATATCTATAGTTATTATAGAAAATTATTTATCTGGATTTATTAAGAACATAGCCTGATGGAGAAATTGTATATATGATTTTTAGTTTTTCCAATGGGTCATAAACCCATAGTTATAGATTACCCTGATCTAAATCTGTAAGTATAGTTTTGGTGGAGAGTATTTATGGAAATTAGACGGTGAAATTCTTTTAAACAAGAGATGAATACCATTTCAATGGAACTATATGGGTTAGTATTTATTGGTAAGAAAATTACTACTTTTTTAAACTACCCTTACAATTTTTAACACTATTTTTATTTTCAATTAATTGAAAATAAAAACTCTTCATCAAACTATTGAAAACCAAAAACTTAATCCCTCAACATCCTTTCAATATCCAGACATCATTCTTAATCCTAAAATATTTATTGAAAATTCTATATCAGGTTACAAGAAAAAAGCTACATTTAAAATAAGATGAGATTCTTGACAATCCTACTATGTGAAATTATAATGTTGGAATAGTTATTTATATGAAAAAATCAAAAGTCCTTTCATTTCAAAAAAACAAGATTTCGGCCATAAACCTACAGGAAACCCTCATAGTACTTGCTATAATAGGCATATTGCTCTTGTTGGCACTGCCAAATCTTATGCCTTTAATTTCAAAGGCCAAGAGTGTTGAAGCCCAAGTGCAATTAAAAGCCATTTATAACGCCCAGACCACTTATCGTTATATGCACAGCAAATATTCCAATATCATGGGAGAGCTGGATTTTGAGCCACCAAGAACAGTTAAAGAAAATGGAACTGCCAACTATGTTTATGAAATTCTCAGTGCGGATAACGCTACCTTTAAGGCTAGAGCTGAAGCAATTACCGATTTTGATGGAGATGGGGTATTTAATGTATGGGAAGTTGATGAAAATGGGAATCCCAAACAAATTGTAAAGGATTGACCACCACACTAACAGTTTTGACCATGGCATGTATAGGTTGTATTAGCGTTCAGGATTTTAAAGAGCGGAAAGTGTATTGGTGGCTGTTCCCGTTAGTAATGTTACTTTTAGGATATCTTCATTTCTTGAACAGTTCAGATTCATGGGTGTTTCTAAATCACATTTCCTTAAATGCGCTACTTGTTTCCATGATTATATGCATCCTTTATCTGTTTACCCGTATAGTGGCCAAAAAGAAATTTTTGAACCATAGCTTGGGGCTAGGGGATATTCTGTTTTTCTATGGATTTGCTTTGGGCTTTCCAACGCTTACGTTTATCATCCTCTTTTCAAATGCTATTTTGTTTTCACTATTTGTGTTTTTAATACTTAAAAAAAAACGACAGTTAAAGACAGTTCCTTTGGCCGGATTTATGGGTTCTTTTCTGATTTTAATGTTCTTTTATGTTCTAATCTTTAAATTTCCCCTACTATATGCATATTAAGGAAAAAGGATTGCAATTGGCCCCTGAACTTGTGCAATATATTTCTGCTGAGCAAGCATTCCATTATAGGATTGTACCGAAAGAAAACAATAATGGAATCATAACTTTTTATACTGATACTATTCCTCTTGAAGACCTTCTGTCCGAACTGCAGATTGTTTTGGAGTTTCCCTTAAAGCTAGAAACATTAGACACTTCCTTACTTCAAGATTTTTTGAGTGCAAATTACCGGCAAGCTCAGGTCAAACAAAACAGTGAATTACATTATACTCCGGATTTTCTAGAAAAAATATTGATCAACGCTAGGGCTATAGGAAGTAGTGATATTCATTTTGAGCCCTATGAAACCCAATGCAGGGTTCGTTTTAGGTTGGATGGAAAATTAGTGGAGCAATTTAATGTTCCCATAAATGAATATCCCACCATTGTAAACAAAATTAAGATAAGGGCTGATTTGGACATTGCTGAAAAGCGATTGCCACAAGATGGGAGAATTACCGTGAAGTTTAATGAAACTGAATTTGATATCAGGGTCTCATCCCTTCCTACACTTTTTGGTGAAAAAATTGTACTGCGAATCTTGAATAAGGATACGCAATCTGTTAGTTTGGAGGATTTGGGTTTTAATGCTTCTGAACTTCTTAGATATAAAGAAGGAATTAAAAATCCAAACGGAATTATTTTGATTTCCGGCCCAACAGGTTCTGGAAAAACCACCACGCTCTACGCCACCTTAAAATTGCTGAATGATGCTAAGACCAATATTCTTACCATAGAAGATCCCATAGAATATACATTGGAAGGAATCAATCAGGTGCAACTAAAAGAAAATATAGGATTAGACTTTGCCAGTGCCCTACGAACATTTTTACGTCAAGATCCAGATATTATTATGGTTGGTGAGATTAGAGATGTTAAAACAGCCAATATGGCCATAAGAGCTGCATTGACCGGCCATCTGGTGCTTTCTACCATACATACCAATTCTGCATGGGCAACTATTTCAAGATTGATTGATATGGGCATACCCCCATTTCTCATTGCAAATACGCTGAATATAAGTGTTGCGCAACGTTTGGTAAGAAAACTTTGCCCTAAATGTAAAAGAAAGGATGCTATCAAAAAAGAGTTGTTTCCTCAAGGTTTTGATTCGCCAAAAAGCTTGAAGTTTCACTTTTCTCCAGTAGGATGTCAAAAATGTCACCATACTGGCTATAATGGGAGAAAGGCCATTTATGAGATTATTTCAATAAACAAAGCTTTGATTCCACATATCAAGAACAATGTGTTGGACATTCAAGGATATTTAGAAGAGCAACAGATCATGACTTTAAAAGACAATGCCCTTTCTCTAGTGGAAAATGGCGTAACCTCTATAGAAGAAATATATCCCCTGTTAACCAATTAACCAAATGAAGAAAAACTTATTACTTATATTTTTATCTTTTTCCATTTTTGCTTTTTCACAAAACCAGGGAACACGAATACAGAATATCCAGAATAATTTGGAGGCATTGGCTGTTGATAATCCTGAGCTTTCAGAAAACTTAAAACTAGATATTAATGTAAACAGTGTATCGCTGTCCAATTTTCTCTTGGCAGTTTCCCAGGTACATAAGATCAATATCACTATTGATCCTGCTTTACAAGGAATAAACATTGTCAATAATTTCTCTAATGTTACCGTTTCTGACTTACTGGTTTTTTTATGCAAACAATATGATTTAGACATTTCTTTCACTGGAAATATTCTTTCCATCCATAAATATCAGCCACCACCTGAAATTATCCCAGAGAAACAAGTGCAGGCAAGCTTTGACGCTTTGAACAATCTAATCTCCATAGATTTAAAAGGTGACCCTTTGGGAAAAGTATTTAGAAAAATCATAGATATTTCTGGACAAAACCTATTGTATTCCAAGGGAATGGAAAACACCCTCCTTTCCATCTATATCAAGGATGCGCCCCTTGACATAGCTATGAAAAATATGGCTGAGGCCAACAATCTAATCTACTCCAAATCAAGAGATGGATTTTATCTGTTTGACCAAATAAATACAAATGAAGATGTAAATCTTGGACGTTCGCGCAGAGGTACTTCTGGGGAAAACTTCTATTATCAGGTGTTGGATACTGTTAATAGAATATTGGATGTTGATTTTAACAATATCCCTATTGCTAGCATTGTTCAGGAAATAAGTCTAGATCTAGACTTGGATGTTTACATGGCTACGCCGTTAACTCAGGCGGGTAACATTACATTCAAAGCAAAGCAAATTTATTATGATGAATTATTGACAAAAATATTTGAAAGTGAGACTGTTCAACCATCTTATGATACAAATACAAACGGGCAGCGAAATAGTCAACCACAAAACAGAAACAATAGCCCGAACCAAGGAAGAACAGTTTCAACCTCCTCTCCTACTTCAAAGAATACAAATTTCACCTTTAAAAAGGAAAATGATCGTTATTTCTTTGGTACTGCTGACCAATTGAGTGTTAGAAAATTGGAAATAGTGCAAATGATGCACCGTTCTGTGGAATTGTTGGGAGATCCAATGCAATCTACCGGTTATGGAAGATCTGCAGGAAGAACAATTCAAGGTGGAGTCAATTACCTTGGCGCAAATGGATTTCAGAACGGAACGAATGGTTTTGGTAATAACCAAGGAAATTTTAGACAAAACCCCAATACTCCAACTAGAAGAATCAATACCCAAAACAACCAATTTGGTGACTATTCCTCTAATGCAGAAGCAATAGTCAATATTTTACCTGATGATGTAATTGCGGATTTAGACATCAAAATTGATTATGAACTCAACAGTTTTTTGGTCAGCGGGCCGGCAGCCAGTATTAATCGTTTCAAAAAGTTTATAAAACAGATAGACAAGCCTGTTCCGGTCGTCTTGATTGAAGTTATGCTTATTGAAGTGCGAAAATCAGCAACGATTGAAACAGGCATAAGCTGGGGAATTGGTGACGAACCTGTTGCAACGAAGGGGGGTATTTTTCCAGAAACCGATTTGACCCTTGGTGCCAAAACGGTCAACAAGATTATTGGTGGTTTTGATGGTTTTGGGTCTTTCAATATTGGTAGAGTGGTACCAGAGTTTTTTGCAACAATCAAGGCAATGGAAGCCAATGGTAATATCAAAATCAAATCAACACCCAAGCTTTCTACTTTGAACGGGCATCGTGCCAACCTTTCCATTGGAGAGACCACCTACTATGTAGTCACTAGTCAAAACTTTTTTGGTTCCCAAATACCCACTGCTTCTGAGATACGTAACTTTCAACCCATAGATGCACAACTGGCCGTTAGCATAAAGCCTTTGGTTTCAGGAAATGGACAGGTGACCTTAGACATCAATGTCATACAGTCGGATTTTAGCTCGGAACGTATTGATGAGGATGCACCTCCCGGACTTACTTCAAGGGAATTTAGCTCCATCATTAGAATGCAAAACCAAGACTTGGCCATTTTGGGTGGGTTAGAAGAAAAAGTAAAAAATGATTCAGGTAGTGGCGTTCCTTTTTTGGCCAGAATACCTGTTATTAAATGGTTGTTCAGTAAACGAAAGAGAGAAGACTCTAAACAGAAACTGACCATTCTCATTAAACCTACAGTGATTTACTAGTGCTAGATGCTTTAAGAACATACGTAGAAAAAGGAAAAGTATTCCAAGGTCTGGAAATCTTTGAACGTGATGGTACTATTAAATTCCACTTTGTAGAAACTCGTATCAAACAAAAAGAACTGATTATTTCTGAACATCATCAATTTGGTACGCTTTCCCAGCTTCAAAAAGTGGTCCAGCCTTCTGTCCCTCTTTGCTTGGTATACAATGCCAGTGGAGTTATAACTAAAATAGGAAAACCGAGTACTACGCTTAAGGGTAAGGCTTCAGTTGAACAATTGTTCCCGGGGCTTAACTTTGAAAACTTTTATTTTCAAATTGCGCATCTTAAAGAATCCCAAGTTGTGAGTATTGTAAAAAATACGGTTGTAGAGGAATACCTAGCCAAATTGATGGATATGAAACTAAACGTTGTGGGGGTATCTTTGGGCATAAGTTCATTGGAATTGGTTTTGGAGCATATAAATCAGGATACCATCTATACCCATACAAAAAAAATCACCTTGGGTAATACTGATAACCATAGTTTTCATATAACAAAATTTGATGCTCACAATACCTCCCATACATACAATATTAATGGATTGAATATAGACAGTTCTGCCTTATTGACTTTTTCTGGAATTTTAAACTTCCTCTCTCCCACTTCGATAGACAGAACAAATTTTGACCATCTCACCCAAAGCCTACTATTTAAGTTTAAGAATAATAGGATTTTTAGCCTATCACTCCGTACTTCCTTAATTTTTGTCCTTTTTGTATTGTTAGTCAATTTTTTGGTCTTCAGTGCTTATTTCAACAAAACCCAAGCCGTACAGGAAAAATTGGCTTTCGACAATGAGACCAGAAAAAGCCTTACCCTGATTCAAGATCGTGTTTCGGAAAAAGAAAAAAAAGTTGAGGCCGTACTCTCTTCCTCTAATTCGAGAACATCATTTTACATGGATAGAATAGCAGGTAGCATCCCGCAACACATTTTATTAACAGAAATGCAATACCAGCCGCTTAAAAAACCTGTACAAGAGTCAAAACCGATTGAACTGGACATCAATAGTTTTTTGGTTATGGGTACCTGTACGCAAAGTGAGGAGTTTTCAAATTGGATTCAAAAATTAGAAGGTATTGAATGGATTAAAGCCGTGGAGACCATGGATTATGATTATAAAAACTCAAGTAGTTCAATCTTTAAAATAAAGATTTATGTGGAAAAGCCTTAAAAATAAAAACACTTTGTTACTATTCGGTTTTTCTCTTGCAATATTCCTTTGCTATAAGCTGGCCATTTCCAAAACATTGATTCTACGAAAAGAGTACCAAAGGTTGAGCCAAGAGGAACAATTATTTAGGAATGTTCCTCAACAATTAGCCTTGTTATCTAAAAAAGAGAGCCATTTGGACTCGTTGCTGCAGCAGTTAAATCTCAACAATACATCATTGGAAAATGATTTGTTACGCATGGTAAATCATGAAGTTGCAAAAAATGACCTAAAGGTCATTGACTTTAACCCTCCACATGTTTCTGAAATAAATGGAACATTGACCAAAACATACAATTTTACATTACGGGGACCTTTTACCTCATTGATAAGGCTCATCCATACTCTTGAACAACAATACAGCTTTGGTCAGATTACACATTTAGATTTTACAAAGCAGAAGAACTACCGTTCAAGAAAAGATTATTTGGAAGTTACTGTATTTATTCAAAGATTGGAGTGAATCAATTTTAGAATGTACTAGTATTCGGTTACCAGATATGTTCAAAAAATATTTATGAACTTATCAGTTTTATAACAATCCGCGTAAAACCTCAGGTAATTAATCCTTTTAAAAAACTAACTGTTTTTCAAGCTCCGAAAAATAGAAACGGAATTACTGGATTACTGAATTTCATCAAAAGAGTTTATAAACTCTCTTCCATAATCTTTTCCACTACCTCTGGATTTAACAAGGTTGAAATATCTCCAAGATTACTAGTATCCTTTGAAGCTATTTTTCTAAGGATACGACGCATGATTTTTCCGCTTCGGGTTTTGGGAAGTCCGGGTACAAATTGAATCTTGTTCAATTTGGCTATTGGCCCAATATGTTCTGTAATCATCTGGTTGATTTCCTTTTTCAAATTGTCACGATCCCTTGATTCACCAGTTTCTTTTAAGATTACATATCCATAAAGTGCATTGCCTTTTATATCATGTGGAAAACCAACTATTGCCGATTCTGCCACCGCTGGATGTTCATTAATAGCATCTTCAATAGGTGCAGTACCCAAATTATGTCCGGAAACTATTATTACATCATCTACCCTTCCAGTAATACGATAATACCCCACCTCATCACGGAGTGCGCCATCACCGGTAAAATATTTTCCCTCAAAAGCAGAAAAATAGGTATCCTTATAGCGTTGGTGGTCTCCCCAAATGGTTCGGGCCATAGATGGCCATGGGAATTTTATACAAAGTCTACCATCCACTTGGTTGCCATGAATTTCATTTCCATTTTCATCCATCAATGCGGGTTGTACACCAGGCATTGGCAAAGTGGCATAGGTAGGTTTGGTAGGTGTTGAGAAAGGTACAGGGGAAATCAATATTCCTCCTGTTTCTGTTTGCCACCAAGTATCTACAATTGGGCATTTCTTTTCTCCAACATGATCATTGTACCAGTGCCATGCTTCTTCATTAATTGGTTCGCCAACAGTTCCCAATACTTTTAAGCTAGAAAGGTCATGCTTTGTAACAAAGTCTAAATTTTCTTTGGCCAATGCTCTTATCGCTGTTGGCGCTGTATAAAATTGGGTGACTTTATGCTTTTCTACTATTTCCCAAAACCTTCCAAAATCAGGATAAGAAGGTACACCTTCAAACATTACCGTAGTAGCTCCGTTAGCCAATGGTCCATAGACAATATAAGAGTGACCTGTAATCCAACCTATATCGGCAGTACACCAGTACACATCATCTTCACGATATTGGAACACATTTTTAAATGTAAATGCTGTATACACCATGTAACCAGCAGTAGTGTGCATCATCCCTTTAGGTCTACCAGTAGATCCAGAGGTATACAAAATAAATAACGGGTCTTCAGCATCCATAATTTCAGGAGCACAATCCGCATAAGCTTTGTCCAATAGTGGCTGTAACCAATGATCACGACCACTTTTCATATAAATATCAGCTTTGGTTCGTTTAGCCACCAAAACAGTTTCAACTCCAGGACACTGGTCCAATGCATCATCCACAATTCCTTTTAAATCAATGGTCTTTCCCCCTCTGTAAGAACCATCCGAGGTTAACACCATTTTTGCTTCACAATCATTAACCCGTGTAGCCAAAGCTGTGGATGAAAACCCTGCAAAAACCACAGAATGGACAGCACCAATCCTGGCACAGGCTAAAACTGAAATAGCAAGTTCTGGAATCATGGGCAAATAAATCACTACCCTATCTCCTTTCTTAATCCCATTGTCTTTTAAGACATTGGCAAATTTGCACACACGTTCATGAAGCTGTTTATAGGTAATATGTTCAGCTTCCTCGTCTGGGTTATTAGGTTCAAAAAGAATAGCAGTCTTATCCCTTCGGATATGTAAATGTCTATCAATACAGTTTTCTGTAATGTTGAGCTTGGCTCCATTAAACCATTTTACTTCGGGCTTTGAGAAATCCCATTCCAATACATTTTCCCAACGTTTACGCCAAACAAAATGTTCTTCTGCAATTTCTTCCCAAAATGCTTCAGGATTTCTAACTGATTTTCGATATACCTGAAAGTACTCTTCTAAATGTTTAATGTGGTAGTTGCTCATGGTCTTTGCTCCAAAATTTACGAAGAACTAAAAATAGCAAAAATGTTATACTGCCCGATCCCTCTTCATATTTATCTCAACAAAATTGCGCATCTCATATTTTGAGGCACAAAAAAATACTGAATAGCCAATTAAAGTGTAAAATAATTTAGAATCTTATTTTTTTTAATCAATGCTCAATAGCTTCACCTGCTCCACTGGGAATTCTTATGTTCTCCACAATTTCCTGAACGGATTCAGGCGGAGCAGCATAAAATCTTGATACCACTAGTGCTATGGCAAAATTGACCAACATTCCCACGGTTCCAAAACCCTCCGGGGAAATTCCAAACCACCAATCATTTGCAGTACTGGTTTCCGAATCTCCAATCCACCCCAATTTAAAACGTGCAATATAGTATGTGGTTATGACCAACCCAGCAATCATTCCTGTAATGGCTCCTTCCCTATTCATACGCTTACTAAAAATACCCATTACAATGGCTGGAAAAAACGAAGATGCTGCCAAACCAAAAGCCAGGGCCACTACTGAAGCTACAAAACCAGGAGGGTGGATTCCAAAATATCCGGCTACCACAACTGCAAGAACTGCCGCAAGGCGAGCAATCAACAATTCTTTTTTGTCCGAAATGTCTGGAGCAAATTGTTTCTTGATCAAATCATGAGAAATGGAAGTAGAAATTACCAAAAGTAACCCAGCCGCAGTAGAAAGTGCCGCCGCCAATCCGCCAGCAGCCACCAAAGCAATGATCCAATTGGGCAAACCAGCAATTTCCGGATTTGCCAATACGGTAATATCACGATCCACATACAGTTCATTGGCAGTATTACTAGCATTAGATATTTTTCGTTGCCCATGCGTTCCTTTTCCCTGAACAAACATTGGCTTTTTACCCTCTATTGCTGAACCAGGTAGGTATTGGATTTTTCCATCTCCATTTTTATCGGTCCAGGCGATAAGTCCTGTATCTTCCCATTTGGTAAACCAAGATGGAATTTCTTGATATGGTGTATCCTCAACCGTTTCCATCAAATTGGTACGTGCAAAAACAGCAATTGCGGGAGCAGTTGTATACAAAATGGCAATAAACAACAGTGCATACCCTGCCGACTTTCTGGCATCCCTTACCTTAGGTACAGTAAAGAAACGGATGATAACATGAGGCAAGCCAGCGGTACCCAACATCAAGGCTGCTGTGATAAAAAAGACATCAGTTGTTGATTTGGTACCGTCAGTATAAGCTGTAAAACCTAGTTCAGTCATTAATCCATCCAGTTTATCCAATAGAAACACTCCATCTTCACCGGCTGAACCAAAACCTAGTTGCGGAATTGGGTTACCCGTAGCCATTATCGAAATAAAAATGGCAGGAACCATAAATGCAAAAATAAGTACGCAATATTGTGCCACTTGGGTATAGGTAATTCCCTTCATACCGCCCAAAAAGGCATAGAACAACACCACTGCCATTCCAATATAAACCCCTGTATTCACCTCAACATCAAGAAATCGTGAAAAAACCACTCCAACACCTCTCATTTGTCCGGCAACATAAGTAAAGGACACAAAAAGAGCAGCAATCACGGCAACTGTTCGTGCCACATTGCTATAATACCTATCTCCTATAAAATCAGGTACCGTAAATTTTCCAAACTTTCGCAGGTAAGGAGCAAGTAAAAGGGCCAACAGCACATAGCCTCCTGTCCAACCCATGAGATATACAGAACCATCATAACCTGAAAAGGCGATGATTCCCGCCATCCCTAAAAAAGATGCTGCTGACATCCAATCGGCAGCTGTGGCCAACCCATTGGCCAATGGAGAAACTCCTCCCCCAGCAACGTAAAATTCTTTTGTTGAACTGGCCCTGGACCAAATAGCAATTCCAATATATAATGCAAAAGTGATTCCGACGATGATAAACGTCCAAGTTTGAATTTCCATAGCTTATTCGTTTACCTTGTATTTTTTATCCAACTTGTTCATTAAGCGCACATAAATGAAAATAAGGAGCACAAAAACATAAATTGAGCCTTGTTGGGCAAACCAAAAACCTAGTTTAAAGCCCCCTAAGCGTATGGTGTTCAATTCATCTACGAGAAGAATTCCGAATCCATATGAGACCAAAAACCAGATTATGAGTAGAATAGCGAGATATCTTAAATTCTCTCGCCAATATTTTTTGCGTTGCGAAGCGTCCATTCCAAGGTTGGTTTATTCTTGAAATATATGAAATCTGAAGCAACTGTCGGTCATAAACTACAGGCTCCCACAAAAATCCCTCTAAAATTGATATTTACTGAATAGTATTCAAGTAGTTAGAAACGTTTTGTCCAATACGCTCTTGAATGTTGGAAACATTAGCCTTCTCGAAAGCTTCTCCCGTAATACTTTCGTATAACTCAATATAACGTTCTGAAACCGATTCGATGTATTCATCACTCATTTCTGGTAGTGTTTGGCCTTCCAATCCTTGAAAACCATTTGAAATAAGCCATTGACGTACAAATTCCTTGGAGAGTTGTTTTTGAGCCTCACCTTTTGCCTGACGTTGTTCATATCCCTCAGCATAAAAATATCGGGATGAATCCGGTGTATGGATTTCATCAATCAACACAATTTCCCCATCCTTAGTCTTTCCAAACTCATATTTGGTATCCACAAGAATCAATCCTCTTTTGGCTGCCAATTCTGTTCCTCTTTGGAATAAGGCCTTTGTATATTTTTCTAAAACGGCATAATCCTCAGCTGAAACAATTCCCCGTTCCAGGATTTCCGCTTTGGAGATATCCTCATCATGGTCACCTTGTTCCGCTTTAGTGGCTGGTGTAATGATGGGGTCTGGAAATTTGTCATTCTCTTTGATACCCTCTGGCATAGGTTCCCCACATAAAATGCGTTTTCCAGCGCTGTATTCGCGAGCGGCATGTCCAGACATATAACCTCTAATCACCATCTCAACCTTAAAAGGTTTACAAGCTTTACCCACTGCAACATTTGCATCTGGAGTGGCCATAAGCCAATTGGGAACAATATCCTCCGTGGCCTTCATCATTTTGGTGGCAATCTGGTTTAGAATTTGTCCTTTATAGGGAATTCCTTTGGGCATTACCACATCAAAGGCTGAAAGACGATCCGTGGCAATCATCAACAAAATATCATTTTCCAGGGTATAAACTTCCCTTACTTTTCCTTTGTAAACCGATTTCTGTCCTGAGAAATGGAAATTGGTGTCCATCAATGTGTTTGGCATGCTGGGCTAGTTTGTGTGCTCAATATTTTTATAGGCGTCAATAACTTTTTTGACCAGTTTATGGCGAATCACATCTTTATCGTCTAAATAAATTATGCTGATGCCCTGAACATTTTTAAGAATCAAAAGTGCCTCTTTAAGTCCAGAGATTACCCGTCGTGGCAAATCGATTTGACCTGGATCACCGGTTAGCAAGAATTTGGCATTCTTGCCCATTCTGGTTAGGAACATCTTCATTTGGGCATGGGTGGTGTTTTGGGCTTCATCCAAAATTACAAAGGCATTATCCAGCGTTCTACCTCGCATAAAGGCCATTGGCGCAATTTGGATAGTACCATCCTCAATGTATTTTTCCAATTTTTCAGGCGCAATCATATCACGCAGTGCGTCGTACAACGGTTGCATATAGGGATCCAACTTTTCTTTTAAATCACCTGGAAGAAATCCTAAATTTTCGCCTGCCTCCACTGCGGGACGGGTCAAAATAATCCGTCGCACCTGTTTTTCTTTCAAAGCTTTTACCGCCAAAGCAACTCCAGTATAGGTTTTTCCAGTTCCAGCGGGACCAATAGCGAAAACCATATCGTCTTTTTTACATGCGTCCACCAACCTTCTCTGGTTTGCAGTTTGGGCCTTTATCAACCTTCCACTAACCCCATGTACCAAAACCTCACCACTACTTTTGGATGAACTGTAATCTTCTTGGCCATTACTGGTTAATACCCGCTCTATTGAGTTTTCATCCAGCTTGTTGTATTTGGCAAAATGGGCCGTAAGCATATCAAAACGCCTATCAAACTCCTCCAGCAACGCTTCATCTCCGTATACTTTAATTTTGCTGCCGCGGGCCACAATTTTTAGCTTGGGGAAGTACTTTTTCAGTAGCTCAATATTCTCATTCTGCTGCCCAAAGAATTCCTGTGGGCTTATCTCCGTGAGTTCAATAATAAGTTCGTTCAATAAAAATGGGATGTTTAAAGGTTATTTTGAAGAATTTTTATTCTTTCTTTTTACTTAATTTTACCCCACAAACTTAACCAAAAAACGATTTGAACCGGGAAAAACATATCAACAGTATTGCATGGCAATAATAACCTTAACTACTGATTTTGGGCATAAGGATCACTTTGTTGGTGCAATAAAAGGGACTATTCTCAATAACTTGCCCGATGTCAACATTGTTGATATTTCTCATGAGATAAACCCGTTCAACATTCAAGAGTGTGCCTATATTCTTAAAAATGCATACCGCTCTTTTCCGCAGGGCTCTGTACATATTGTAGGTGTAGACTCCGAAGAATCACCGGAAAATCGGCATATTGCTGTTCAAGTGGATGGGCATTATTTTGTAAGTGCCAACAATGGGGTTATTTCATTAATCACTTCAGAAATAAAACCTGAAAAAATTGTAGAAATAAGTATTCCAGATATTCGTCCAAGTTCATTTCCAGTTTTGGATGTGTTTGTGCAGGTAGCCTGCCATATTTCAAGAGGAGGAACTTTGGAAGTAATTGGCAAATCTTTTGATGCTTTGAAGGAGCTTCGTGAATTTGAACCCCGTATTTCCAATAATGGAAAGACCATTACGGGCAATGTGGTATATATTGATAATTATGGCAACGTTATCACCAATATTCAAAAAAGTCTTTTCGAGGCCTATCGCAATGGTCGTGATTTTGAAGTGATTGCCCGGACGAACAAAATAACAGCGATTCATAACAGCTATAACGGCATCATTAATTTTAATTTGGAAAAAGGACAGCGCAGAGGGCCTGGGGATGCTCTAGCACTCTTTAATTCCACAGGGTATATTGAGCTTGCAATCTATAAAAGTGATTTGAACACTGTTGGTGGTGCCTCTACCCTACTTGGGTTGAATTACAGGGATACCGTGACCATAAATTTTCTATAAATGCTGATACGTATCGTTAAACTCACTTTTAAACCCGAAAATATTCCTAGTTTTGAACAAATCTTTGAAACTACAAAATCAGGGATTACGGATTTTGAAGGTTGCAACATGGTAGAATTGTACCAAGACCTTAAAAATCCATGTATCTTTTTTACATACAGCTTTTGGGATAACGAATCGGATTTGGAGAATTATAGGACATCAGATTTTTTTAAAGAGGTTTGGAGCAAAACCAAACTATTGTTTGCTGAAAAACCCGAAGCCTGGAGTGTGACCAAATTACAATCTTCAACCCCAAGTTAATGTTTGCAATTTTTAAACGAGAGGTACGGTCCTTTTTCACATCGCCAATCGGTTATTTGATTGTTGGGCTTTTTTTATTGCTCAATGGATTATTTTTATGGGTATTTAAAGGGGATTACAACGTTTTTGACTACGGGTTTGCCGATTTGGGCAACCTGTTTTTATTGGCTCCGTGGATATTTATCTTTTTGGTTCCTGCAATTACCATGAAAAGTTTTTCGGAAGAACGAAAAGTGGGGACATTGGAATTATTATTGATAAAACCTATATCCATATGGAAACTGGTACTGGGTAAATTTTGTGGTGCCCTCTTTCTTTGTGTTATAGCTGTGATTCCCACCATTATTTATGTATTTGCAATTTCCAGTTTGGGTATGGTTGAGGGAAATTTTGATTCTGGGATTATGATAGGTTCTTATTTTGGACTCTTCTTCCTTATTGCGGCATATACCTCCATAGGTGTTTTTGCATCAACAATATCTGATAACCAGATTATTTCCTTCATCATCGGTATTCTTATTTGTTTTTTGATGTTCAACGGGTTTGATGCCATTTCTTCTCTATTTCCAAATGGAGAAACCCAACAATTTGTGCAAAGTATGGGAGCAAAAGCGCATTTTGATAGTATTGCCAGTGGAATTGTAGATACCCGAGACCTGATATTTTTTGTTTCGGTTTCGTTATTCTTTTTATATCTGACTTTTCAACGCTTAAAACAATTGCCGCGCTAATGGGAAAGTTCCTGATTTCAACTTTAAAAGCTCTTGTCGCTGTCGTTGCTTTAAATATAGCTGGCAACTTTTTTTATGGTAGGTTCGATTTAACAGAGGACAAACGATTTACGTTGTCCCAACCTTCCATTGAAGCTGTCAAAAAGTTTAATGCTCCTGTAATTGTTGATGTGTTATTGGATGGGAGTATTCCTCCGGAGTTTGCCAAATTGAAGGTCGAAACATTGCAATTGTTAGAATCCTTTGCCTCCAAGAACAAAAACGTTCAATACAATCTGGTAAATCCGTTAGCTGATGAAGCCCAAACCCAACAGACCATCGCTGATTTACAGCGAATAGGTCTGAAACCCGCCAATGTGACCATAGAAGAAAACGGGAAAGTGTCGCAAGAGTTGGTTTTCCCCTGGGCAATGGTCAACTACAACAACCAAACAGTTAAAGTGTCTTTGCTCAAAAATAAATTGGGTTCATCCATGGAAGATCGTATTAATAATTCCGTTCAACAATTGGAGTATGCATATGCGGATGCGTTCACCAAGTTAAGCATTACAGAGAAGAAACGCATAGCGGTCATAAAAGGCAATGGGGAACTGGAAGACATTTATATTGCGGATTACTTGACCACCATCCGTGATTATTACAATGTTGGTGCCATTACGCTGGATTCTGTTGCTTCAAACCCTCAAAAGGTGTTAGATCAACTGAACGAATTTGATCTTGCCCTAATTGCAAAACCAACTAAAGCCTTTTCAGATGAAGAGAAATATGTAATGGATCAATTTGTGGTCAATGGCGGAAGGTCAATTTGGTTACTAGATCAAGTGGCCATGGAAGTGGATAGTATTTTTAGTGGTGGTGGAAACGCTATGGCCCTGCCTCGTAATCTGAATCTAAAGGATTTCTTTTTCAAATTTGGTTTACGTATCAATCCTGTTCTTATTAATGATCTATATTTCACACAAATTGTGTTGGCTTCTGGTGAAGGGAATGATTCGCAATACAATCCAGTTCCATGGTATTACAACCCCATGGTATTTTCAAGAAATAATCATCCAATAAACACCAATATTGAGGCGGTGCGTTATCAATTTACCAGCCCCATTGACGTTTTGGAAAATGACTACGCAAAGACAGTACTACTGCAAAGCTCACCATTGTCAAAAACTGAAGGTACTCCCAAACAAATAGGGTTAAACATATTAAACAATCAACCCAATAAGGAATCGTACTCCGATGGAAATCATCCTTTAGCTGTTTTGGTAGAAGGTAATTTCAGCTCAACATTTAAAAATCGGATAAAACCCCTTAACCTTGAAAACTCCCTGGAAGAAGGGCCTGAAAATAAAATGATCGTGATTTCGGACGGTGATGTCATCAAAAACCAAATACGAAACGGCAGACCATTGGAATTGGGTTATGACAAATGGACAAATAGCTCGTACGGAAACAAGGAATTTCTGGTGAATTGTATCAATTATCTTTTAGATGACACCGGACTTATAAACATTAGAAACAAGAGAGTTTCAATTCCATTGTTGGATGTTGAGAAAATTGCTTCACAAAAAAGCAAATGGCAACTTATAAATATTGGGGTTCCCGTGCTTTTAACTATAGTTATCGGTATTTTCTTTAGCTACTATCGTAAACGAAAATATAGCTTGTAAGTGTTGATAAATTTGTTTCGTTGCTAAGACGTTTTGGAATATATTTGTTTTTATCGTTTTTAATAGCTCCGTTTGTTGAACGGAAATCAATTCTAAAAGAATTTCTTTAATGAAGTTTATCGTATCCAGTACATATTTATTAAAACAATTGCAGGTTTTGGGAGGTGTTATCAATAATAGCAACACACTGCCCATTTTGGACAATTTTCTTTTTGATCTTAAACAAACCAAACTAACGGTTTCCGCTTCGGATTTGGAAACTACAATGAGTTCTGTGTTAGAAGTTGATTCTGATGCCGAAGGTACAATTGCTGTTCCTGCCAGATTATTGTTGGACACATTAAAAACCTTCCCAGAACAACCCCTTACATTTGTTGTTGAGGATAACAATACGGTAGAGATAAGCTCCAATCACGGTAAATATGCTTTGGCTTATGCAGATGGAGCAGAATTTCCAAAAGCGGTTGAGGTTTCAAATCCAAGCTCCACTACCCTTTTGGGTGATATTTTGGCCACTGCCATCAACAAGACCATATTCGCAGCTGGTAACGACGACCTTCGTCCGGTAATGAGTGGGGTTTTCTTCCAATTTTCAACTGAAAATCTAACGTTTGTAGCAACTGACGCCCATAAACTGGTAAAATATCAACGTAATGATGTTTCTGCTTCCGAAGTTGCGGAATTTATCATGCCCAAAAAGCCATTGAACCTTTTAAAGGGAATTTTAGCGGGCTCTGAATCTGAAGTTACCATTGAATATAATGATAGTAACGCAAAATTCATTTTTGATAATTCAGAATTGATCTGTAGGCTAATTGATGGAAAATACCCTAACTACGAAGCCGTTATTCCAAAAGAAAACCCAAATCAGCTGTCCATCCCAAGAAATCAATTCTTGAGCTCTGTGCGCAGGGTTTCCATATTTTCCAATAAGACCACACATCAAATCCGATTAAAAATAGCAGGTGCAGAACTGAATATTTCTGCTGAAGATGTGGACTATAGCAATAAAGCTGAAGAGCGACTTTCATGTTCTTACCAAGGTGACGATATGCAAATAGGGTTCAATTCAAGGTTCTTGGTTGAAATGCTCAACAATCTATCCTCGGATGACGTGTCCCTGGAAATGAGTTTGCCTAACAGAGCTGGTATTCTAACCCCAGTTGATGGGTTGGATGAAGGTGAATTGGTTACTATGCTGGTAATGCCAGTGATGTTAAACGGGTAGAACCAATTCTACTGAAAAAATTATAAAGCTGGGTAATGTCCCAGCTTTTTTAGTTTATAGAAACGGTATGGTCAAAAAATTAGATGGAGATTCACCATTAGATGCTTTAACGGCATTTACAATAGGCAAAACAAATCCTAAAATTCCAACGCCAATAAGTCCTAGGATTCCTAATCCAAACAATAAAATAGCCGGAATACTAATAATAATGTATAACAGGAGACTTAGCTGAAAATTGATAATAGATTTTCCATGTTCATCCATTCCCTCTACACTTCTTCTAGAGGTGAGCCAAATGACCAGAGGCACAATAAAGCCTCCAAAACCTGTTACATAATGTAATAATTGTGTGAGATGAGCAATGGACAAGAGCGTGTTGTCCTTTCTAATTGCATTTTGATTGATGACTTCCATTTTTGATTGATTTAATGATTGTACTATATCAGTATATAAATTCCGCTCAATGTTACACCATTTAACGAATTCGTATTTTTGCCAACATGTATGACCAAGATAACATAATAGCTCTAGCCACTCCCTCAGGTGCAGGTGCAATAGCCGTAATAAGGGTTTCAGGGCCTAACTCCATAAAGATTGTGGATTCATATTTCAAATCCATTACCGGCAAAAAATTGAATGAACAAAAAAGTCATACCATACACTTAGGTCATATTATTGCTAATGACAAAGCATTGGACAAAGTGTTAGTATCCATTTTTAAAAACCCAAATTCGTATACCGGTGAAAATGTAGTGGAAATATCCTGTCATGGATCTCCTTATATTCAGCAGCAACTTATTCAGCTCTTTTTGCGTAAAGGATGTCGAATGGCTTCCGCTGGGGAGTTTACACTGCGTGCTTTTTTGAATGGAAAAATGGATTTAAGTCAGGCAGAAGCGGTTGCCGACCTTATAGCCAGTGATAGCGAAGCTTCCCATGAAATTGCCATGCAACAGATGCGTGGTGGTTTTAGCAATGAAATTAAAGAACTTAGAGAGGAGCTATTAAATTTTGCTTCTTTAATTGAGCTAGAATTGGATTTTTCTGAAGAAGATGTGGAGTTTGCCAATAGGGAGCAGTTTAACCAACTTTTGAGCAAAATCAGTGAGGTCCTGAAAAAGCTTATTGATTCATTTGCCTTGGGCAATGTCATAAAAAATGGAATTCCAGTAGCCATTGTTGGGGAGCCCAATGTGGGAAAATCTACGCTTCTGAACGCATTATTGAATGAGGAAAGAGCCATTGTCAGCGATATTGCCGGTACTACCCGTGATACTGTTGAAGACCAGATAAGCATCAATGGAATTAATTTTAGGTTTATTGATACAGCTGGGATTCGGGAAACTACTGATGCTGTAGAAAAAATTGGCATTGAACGTACTTTTGATAAAGTTGAAAAGGCCAGGTTGATTATTTATCTTTTTGATGGGTCAAATAATGATACTTCTCAATATCTAGCCATAAAACATAAATATCCAAATAAAGAACTCTTACCAATTTGTAACAAAGTGGATATGCTAGGTGATTTGGAAATCAATTCCATAAAGCAACAACTACCTGAAACTTTATTCCTTTCTGCCAAAATGGGAACCGGTATATCTAATTTGGAACAAAAGTTACTCTCATTGGTAGATTCTGGAAAGTTAAGTAGTGGTGAAACCATCGTAACCAATAGCAGACATTATGATTCATTATTGAAGGCATTGGAAGAAATTCAGAAGGTGAAAGAAGGTTTAGATATAGGTTTATCAAGTGATTTAATGGCCATAGATATTAGACAGGCACTGTATCATCTAGGAGAAATTACAGGCAATGTGACCACGGATGACTTATTAGGTAACATTTTTTCCAACTTTTGTATCGGCAAATAAATAAGTTGATTTTCTAATTTCATTTGGTTTTACCTTTCCATTAATAATTTTTACATATTCATAACACTTCCTCACCTCAAGAAAATGATTAACGAATACGAGGTCCTCTTTGTTTAAATAAATTGAATACCAGCATGGACCCATCACGACCAACATGATAGATGGTATTTTTTACACGCTTCAAATTTCGATACACAGTTTTAACATTTCCCCAGCTATGAAGTGTTACTTCCACCGAATTCGCACCTGGATCAAAAGAATAGCTAACTATATCCGGGTTGCCGCTAAACTTGTTCCGATCACTGAAGTAAGTCATTTGTTTAAATATTAAAATTGCACATTCATCTCCAAGAGGTTCACTATTGCCCTGAGACCAAGCTGTAAAATAATGGGTAGGTATATTAGACCCATTTCTTTCCCTACCCGGATTTACCGTTGTTACCTGCACCAGATAATTATAGTATGTACTTTTATTGGATTGGTTTACCCAATCAACAATATCTCTGAAATTATCATGTACATTTCCGCCGTTACAAAATATGTTTTGATAGGGTTTACCAGTTTTATAATTCTTGGTTTCCCTTGGTGCATTTTTAATTTGTGAACTCGAGGCAAACGATATAAAGAAAAGTGTGATTGCGGTAATTATTTTTATGGTTTTCATGTTTACTGCTTAATAAATTAGATAAATACTTGTTTAATCTTCCAGCCCAAAGTAATTCATTACTTGCTGATAATTGTTGATATCCACTCCTTCCATTTTTAATTTAGAAAACCATTCAGTTTTTGTATTTTTTCCTAATGTCTGAGTATTGGAAGATTCAATAACCACAACTTTTACCAAATCATACTGCCCTTCATACAAGTCGGTAACAGGGGCATTCGTGGAATTATCATAAAAGACAACATAAAAACCTCCAACACCCATTTCTACTTCTATAAGATGATTAAGGCTTTTACTTGGTATGGGATAATATGCAGATATTTGCTGACCATCTACGTCAAACGCATCAGTTCGCCTAATAAAGAATAAGATTGCGTCATTTTTCAATACACCTTCCGTAAGTTCAGGGAATTCTATCAGTAAATAATTTAATCCGCCGAAGTCATATGTAGATGTATCAAAAATATAGGTCTGTACATTCGCATTTCCGTTCTCTCCATCCTGTCCGTCAGTTCCATCTTCTCCATCTTGGCCCGGGTTTCCTTGAATACCCTGTTCTCCTTGCGGACCTGCCGGACCTACTGCTCCGTCTTTTGAGCACGCTATCACAATGAAACTTGATAACAACACAAAATACTTAAGTTTCAAAATTGAATTTTTCATAATAATTTGTTTAAAGGTTATTGTTTCTATAAAAATTAGAGAGAATTGATAAGTGCAATTTAAATATGGATTTTGAGTATAAATTGCCCTTGGGTTGCAAATAATTGTACCCATGTTGCTATTTAAAAGGCAAGGGGATTCACTTAAAAAAACAACGATTTCTTTAGGACTGGGTAATTATGAAATAGAGCATATTTTTTCAATCATCCAATAGATATTGTTGGCTGCACGCCAATTTATAATATGCAATGTCTATTTGGGTCTAATAAGTGGATAACTGACAATAGAGTTCAATTGTTGTTTCATTTATATCTTCATTCAAAATGGGAAAACTCAAAAAAAGATGGATACTAGAAAATAATCTTACAACAAATTGTTTAAGAACTGTTTGGATTTATAAGTATAAACAATCAATATTTTCATTAAATCGCTAAATATCTGATGTAAACAATAAATGCTTTGATTGTACGAACCTTTTAAACGGATTTGCCTATTCTTGAATGGTCTGCGGTGTCATTACACCCAGTTGTTCCATAAGAATCATTTGATCCGCAATGAGCCACATATCAATGATTTTTTCGTTCATAATAGTATATCGAATTACAAAAGGTAAATCCATCTTTCTTCCCGTTGGCGGAATTCCATTAAATTCACCTCCATGAATTCCAGTTGCTCGTCCTTGGACAACGACCTTGTTTCCTTCTGTAATCATCTCCTCAATAAAAAGTTCATATTTGGGAAAAGCCCCTTCAAAAAATTGAATATGCTCTATCAATTTATCATCTTTCATATATCTCTCACAAAGCTCCCGTGTTTTTGCAATTCCAGATATGGCATTAAAATATTTAATAATGAATTCTCTGTTTTTCTTTAGATTATTCATAACAATGTGTTTTTAATATAGTGTCCTATTTTTTATGCCATCAAGTTAAAATGGATTTAAAAATTTGAGTTGACTGAATGTTGCAAAAAATTGTCATTAGGTTTCATTATGTTTATATAAAGTCCGAAGGATTAAATCCAAATTCATTTTGAAATGAACGTGTGAAATGGCTCTTGCTTACAAAACCTACTTCATAACCTACTTCACCAACATTCATATCTTTATCTTTTGATTGCAGCAGCTTTTTTGCCTTTTCCAATCGTACATATCTTAAATATTGCTGTGGCGACATTCGTGTAAGGTTCTTTATTTTTCTGAACAATTGTGTTCTGCTTAAGGCCATTGCAGATGCCAGTGCATCCACCTTGAAGTCAGAATCCGCCATATTAGAATGGATGACAGCATTCACTTTTCTTAAGAATACGCCTTCACCACTATCTCTTAAGTATGCCGCTTTTTCCATATTCTCTGTATTTGAGAAGTGAACGCTCAACCTTTTGCTTACTGCCGAAAAGTACATTGGGTAACTTTTGGGCAATAGATTATCATTACATTCTAATTCATCCTTTGTTAAAGGATTGGTCATTATAGGGATTAAAACGACAAATCGAGTTCCTTGTTTAAGTTTTTCAACACTAAGGTTTCTACTAACCGTTGATATGATTTCTCCTATTTTAGATAAATCCACCCCAGAATTCTCTACTGTAAGAATACATTGATCTCCATTTTGGTCAAATCCACTTAGAGCAACCTTAACTTGATGCAACTGAGGAGTAAAAGTCACAATCCGGCTTAATAGCATGGTGATTTCTGAAAGTATCTCTTCAGGGTTGTATTTAGCAAGTAAACTCTTTGAGGAAGATTCAAAAATTAGCTCTACATCTTGGGCAATTGCAAAAGGCTGGAGCCCCGTGACAAGGCTACGAAATAAAGACACAAGATCAGTATGAATAACAAAACTCATAATTTTCTATCGCTATTTACAATCCAATATAAAAGTGTTGTACCATAAAAGTCCTTGTATCGCATTGAACGTTTGCAGAATACTTGAAGACTACGTACTACACCAAAATATTACTTTCATCTAACCTCAATAGTCTGACTCACAAAAACGGGTCTTCCAAAAATCGAGAATCCCTCTAGTGTAATTTCATATATTCCAGGTATATCTGATGTATAGAAATCAAATGATTTTTCGGAACCTTGAAGCTTTACATTTGGATTCCAAAGTAATTGATATCTATTATCAGGGTGTCTTTTATACTTCTCCTTTTCTTCTTGTGAATAAGATTGATGGTAGTATTTCTTCTTTTTAACTGGTGGCATAATTTCTAAATACGCAATATTTTCCATTGATGTTTCCTCAAAATAGTTCTTATCGAAGGTTTCAATATTTATCATACCACGATAATTTTTGCCAGCAAGCTCAAACTTTTCCCTAACCACAGAAATATGGCTTATTGTTTTCGAATCAAATTCAACAATGCGTTTATGACTGGTAATTAGCATTCCATCAATAAACACCAAAGCACTTCGTTGTGGACCTTCATAGTTATCAAATAGCCTCACATTGAAAATGAAATTGTCTTTTCCTTGTTTTCTAATGGATGCATAAGGCAATATTTCAACCATTGTTTCAATTAAAGTGGGAAATCTGGTAAAATCATCCAAATCATATCTTTCTATCTCCCCTCCCCCATATGGATCATTCCGTTCTTTAATTTCAAGTGTATCCGGCCTTGCTTGATAGTAAGCATTTTCAATTTGATTACTAACACTCCTTTCCAGTATGGCAGATTCCATTGTACTATCCATACTGAATTCTTTAAACTTAAGATTGTCCAAGTTCAGGGGCGGGTCATGAATTAATTCTACTTTAAAGGCATCCTTATCCCCTTCTTCCAGCATTTGGGCAATAATAACAGGTTTGGTATAATTTTGGAAGATATCAACATGAAACTCACCTTCTGAATCCGTTACGGCTGCTTTTAACTGAAAATCAGTTCCGGGAATTGAAATTCCCACAATCTTATTTTCTACGCTTGTACCTTCGGTTCGAGGAACAATCTTGCCCGATATTCGCTCACCCAAGGTTTCTGGCAAATATTCAATGTTAAAATATTTAGGTAATTCATTTGCAGTGGCCCTGCTATGAGATTCAATAAAACTTATTGGATTCTGATCAACAAACTTATTCGGGAACTCTGATTTTCGCCTTACTGAAAGTGAATAATTACCATAACCAGAAGGACCTCTAAAATTTTTCAATTTTAGATTGACCTTGGTTCTCTTAGGGTAAGTGTTTTTATCCGCTTCAAGAACAAACCTTTTATCTTGTTGTATTTTTAGTCCAGATGCAGTTATAGAATTTTGAACAATTGAGCTGCTCTTATCTTTAAGTATTCTTGTTTGATTGCTTTGATATGGATTTATGATGCTTATATCATCTTGAAAAAACAATTCTGTTCTTCCGTTCCGCATCCATTTGGTATAGCCAATAAGTTTGTAAACTCCTGATGAAATTGAAGTTGGAACAAAAAAATCACCTTGCCCTCGACTATTTATAAGACTTACTTTGTGTTGAAATATTACCGTGCCATCATTAGATATCAATTGCAAATATGCGTAACTGCTTATTTTACTTGGTTGCTTGGTTTTATCATCAAGACAAAAGACTGTATAGTACAAATATTCTCCAGTAAACAATAAAGTGGTGTTTACACCTACATAAATTTTTTCACTTGACATCCCCTCGTACTTATCGTACACAGAGATCTGCTTAGTTTGAGCAGGGAGTGTACCCGACAAAATCGATAAAAATATAAGAGATATAAAAATTTTACTGTTCATATTTACTATTACTCAATCCAAAATTCTGGTTCCTCGTTGCTTCCCAATAAAGTACAATCACCACAAACCCTTGGAACGACAATATAAGGACCTGCTTCACAGCCTTGATTTTCGGTTTCACTCCAATAGGCAACAGACCCATCATCGATTAAGATGTACAACGACCGCTCCCTACAGTGAGGAAAGGTTGAGCTATTACATACTTGAGGTTGTGAAACAGGGGGCCTTGCCAAACTACTGCATTTAAAAGGGTAGTCAGGTAAAGGTTCGTCCGGAAAAAAATCGGTGTAACTAAAAAACAAACGTTTTGATGAAACTGATGCCACTTCAAATAAACCAAGAACTTTTTCCTCAGTATTGTTTTCAGATTTTACGTTGCCTTCCAAAAAACCAGGTTGAACATCTGTAAAAACACTTTCAGATGATGAAAAATCATCTAATGATTTATAATAACTGTATGCCTTTTCTGACTGGACATATTGCTTGACCAAAATACTGTAACGGTGAGAAAGAATATAATCGTCTGCAGGTATAAAACGTACAAGTTGGTTTTCAATAGTGCTCTCGTTTTGATTCTGTGTACTGACCTGAATAATTTCACTGGATGTTTGAAAACCATAGCAAATTTTCTGTTGTTCATCCCTTGCAACTATAGAAAAGTCATAGGTGTCCGGGCTTTTACATGGGTCATAATTTTCTAGTTTAAAATCAAGATTTACATATTTAGGAGCTATTATTTTATACGTTTCTTCATATTCATATCTAAAATATTGAGGGTTACCTGACAATGCGTTATTTTCCAAAAAAATCTTTACACCATCCTTATCAAAAGAATTTATCCCTCGTTCGGCCTTGATATTCCTTATTTGCGAGTTGGCATCAAACTTTTCCGAGCTTGAACTATATAAACTACCATCCTTTGTACTTATCTGCAGAGTATAGCCAACTCCCACTTTTGCTTCAAATTCATTATCCGACACATATCTACCCCCTTCAACTTCCGTAAATGAATACTCATTTAACAAATCGTCCATAATCTTTACATTGGCTCCAGTTTCTACTATAGTTGAATCCAGGTCAAAACTGTATCCCCTAGATAATACTACCTCATGGCGTTTTAGTTCATCCGTCAATAAGGCGTCAATGACTAGATTATTTCCGTTTGGTATGGTGAAATCATGAGGTTCTATGCAACCATTTATTAATACAATTAGATAAAAAGCAAAAACACATCTTGCAATAGTTCTGGATTTCCCTAACATAGAATCCCAGTTTAATACTTCGCTATTTTTACGTTGAAACACCATTAAAACTTAAAATTGTATGTGATTGAAGGAATCGGTACTCCAAAAATTGAACTTTTATAGGCCTTAACCTCACCCTGCTCCGAAACAAAAAAAACAGAATACGGATTAGCTCTTCCTAGCACGTTATAGATCGAGATGTTCCAAAAACTATGGGCCAATTTTTTTATTTTATGATTACCTTCAATATTAATTCCGATATCCAACCTGTAATAATCTGGTATTCTAAATTCGTTCCTGTTACTATAAAACACATACTCCGAATTATTAAAACTGTATTGTCCTATAGGATAAGTTATAGGTCTTCCTGTCTGATAAGAAAAATTCAACGAAGCGCTATATCGTCTTGTAAATTTATAATTTGCCACAAGGCTAACATCATGTGGCTTGTCATAGTTGGAAGGAAAATAATTGCCGCCATTGATTCGTTCTTCCGTAAAGAGACCATCAAATTTCAATTCCGACCTTGAATAGGTATACCCCAACCAACCATTAATTCTACCTTTATTTTTTCTCAAAAGGAATTCCAAGCCATAAGCTCTTCCATCACCCTGTATTACTTCTGTTTCAATCTGTTCATTCAATAAAATGCGTGCACCAGTTTTAAAATCAAGTATGTTTTTTGAATTTTTAAGGTATCCCTCAATACTGATCTCATAATTATCATCTTCAAAATTACTGAATATCCCCAGGGAGTATTGTTCGGCTTGTTGCGGTCTTATATTGGAGTCAGTAAGTTTCCAGGTATCAATAGGTGAAATGGTTGTGGTATTGCTTAAAGTATGGATATATTGATACATATTGTTGTAACTAGCCTTGATTGAAAAATCTGGCGTGAATAAATATCTAGCGGAGGCCCTGATTTCCGGCCCGCCATATGTTTTCACAATATCGTTTTTTCCATAACTGGTAGTTCCAAGAAACGTATCTTGGTTTCTTGGAAATCCTTCTTGGTAGTTTCTTTCAATTGTCTCTCCCAAAACCGCAAAGAAAGAATAGCGCAGACCTGCATTTATTGCAAACTTATCTGAGATTTTAAAATTATCTCCTATAAATAGAGCCCCTTCCAACGCTCTTTCTTTTGGAATTTTTACATTAGCTATAGAAGAACTTGATCCTTTTGGTTCTATATATCCTGGATTTACATCATACAACTTGGCAGATAATCCATAATCAATAAAATGAAGCGAATCTGGCACATAGTTCATTTTCAGTTTAAGTTCTGTTTCATCAATACCATAGCCGAGTTCAAAATCATTGTTTGATGGACCGTCATATCCAATATCAAATTTATACTGACTATTGTTCAATTGAAAATGTCCACTGTTCTTCTCATTGAATTTGTGGTTCCATTCCAATGAAATTGACCGGTTGCTGTAATGATGTATGGAATCTGCTGTGATACTGAATCTGTCATTACTAAAGTGCCCAGTCACTTTTAGACTATTATTTTCATTTAATTTGTGGGTATAGTTTGCGACCACATCATAAAATGAAGCTTCTTTGTTGTTCAAATCTTCATTATCAAGAGAACGAAGGACCCAATCTGAATAAGCTCCTCTTGCTCCTATAACCAAAGATGACGTGTCCTTTACAATTGGTATTTGCAATGCAATGTTACTGGTTACAGGGCCTATGGAACCTTCACCTTTAAATTTTTCTGTATTTCCATCAATGGTGGTAATGTCAAGTACCGCAGATAGCCTTCCGCCAAATTCCGCAGGTATATTGCCCTTATAAATTTTTACTCCTTTGGTGACAAAGGGGTTCAATGCCTGAAAAATACCAAAAAAGTGCGTGGGATTATAAACTACTGCATTGTCTAAAAGCACTAAATTTTGATCCGTTTTACCTCCGCGAATGTTGAGCCCTGTTGCTCCTTCTCCCGCGTTGGTAATTCCAGGTAATTTTGTGGCAACGGACAAGATATTCCGCTCGCCTAATACCAAAGGAATATCCTTGCTTTCTTCAGAATCAATCTGGTTTGTGCCAGCTATTTCCTCTTCAACATTCTTTTTTTGATTTCCCTGAACTACAACTTCTTCTAATTGTTCAATTCTCTCAACTAGATTAAAATTCAGTTCACCATCATTGTAAATGATTACTTTTTTTCTTTGCTTTTCTATACCCAATGCTACTGTCTCTAGCACATTAATTCCTGGAGGTAAGTTTATTTCATAATTACCGTTAAGGTCCGTTACTGTGCCAATTCCTTTAGTTCTTTCAATCAAGGTCAGATTTGGTATAGGGGAATTATTGTTGCTGTTTTCTACATACCCTCTAAGTTTAAATGTTTTACGAACATTCCCTGGCTTTTCTTTACCAATTCGTACTGTTTTTATTTCATCACTTTCCCGACTATTGTCCTCATTATAAAAAACCGGGGTATATATACTTTCAGATACTACTTCACTTTTAATTATAGTGTCATTGACAGGTCCCGTAAAATATCCTTGAGGAAGTTCATCATAGATGATATTGTTCTGACTCAATATCACTTTTTCATTAAGGATGTAAAAATTTAAAGGGGTGTTTTCAAAAGTTTTGTTTAGAATTTCATCGAGACTGGCATCCTTGAAATCAACGGAAATTGTTTCAGAATTATCCTCAAGCCACTCCTCCAAATAATAAAATCGATAATTGGAAGATTCCTCTATACTATGAAGAATCGATTGGATGTTAGAACCCGTATAAGAAATTGATATTTTAACCGTATCCTGTTGAGCACTTACAGAAGTAATCATTAAAACTAATTGGAATACAAATAATGTTCTTTTCATTAAGGTTGAAATATGTCCAATTGCAAATAGAAAACTGAAAATCCAGATTTACTGCAAATTGTCAAATTTTCGATTAATAGGATATGGCAAAAAACATTGAATTTAACAATTTAAATCCTACTTTACAAAATGTGATGATTTTTACAATAGTCCATGTACTTTCAATTTCTTAATTGTTAAAAAAGATCTTAAGAAGGTCGTTCCTTTAATTGTCTCAACGTTCCTCAGTTGAAGCTCTAAAGAATGATTCCCCTGCCATCATTACAAAATAGATTTGAAAAGATAATTTGTCCAAAAGCGAACTATAACATTCAATTTGTAATCTCAATCAAAAGGCCTCAAGCATTAATGCCCTATCTTTGCTTTCCAAATTTTTATCATGTTCAGCTTTTTCCAGAAGAAAGTATTTTTGGCAGATTATCTGCATGGGTTGGTGGATATGCACAATCATATACTACCTGGAATAGATGATGGTTGTAAAACCGTTGATGATTCCGTTGAGCTATTGAACTTTTTTTTAGAGTTTGGAATAAGCAATTTTATATGCACTCCACATATAATGAATCATTACCATCCAAATACTCCAAATACAATAAAAGAATCTTATAACTCTCTTAAGCAGGAATTATCTGCTCTAGGTTTGGATAAGTTCAATATTGATTATGCAGCAGAACATATGATAGATGATGGTTTTGAAACTTTATTGGAAGAAAACACCATTATGCCTTTAAAAAAACATCACCTACTCATTGAAATGTCTTATCTACAACCATCCTTCAATTTTGACAGTGCTGTTGAAAAAATTATGCAGTGCAACTATTTCCCAATCTTGGCTCATCCAGAACGATACATTTATTATCACAAAAAATATGATGAATATAAATACTATAAATCAAAAGGAATCCAATTTCAACTGAATTTCCTCTCTCTTTCTGGTCATTATGGAACAGATATCCAGAAGACCGCAATGAAGCTCCTTAACGATAATATGATTGATTTTTGCGCATCTGACGCGCATAATCTTAAGCATTTGCAAGCAATAAAGGAAATTAAAATATCTACTAAGACATTAAGTAGAATTTTGCCTGTGATAGAAAATACGATTGATAATTTTTACTGATCGTTAAAATTTCCACCATTTCTTCACTGTCTTTCCGTACCCATAGCCATATTGCCCTCCATAACCCAAGTTAGCATCTTTCACTCCATTAACAACAAAGGCAAGGTTTTTTAATTTTTTCTCTTTCTGAAGTTTAATAGGATACTCTAAAACTTTTTGTTCCGTAACTCCGGCCTTTGTTACATAAACCGTTTGATCGGAATGCTCATTAATCAACAAAGTATCTGTTACTGGCAAAAGAGGTGCTGAGTCAACAATAACATAATCATATGAGTTGGAGGTATGTTCTATAAGCGCTTTAAAACGCTTACTCATTAAAAGTTCTGCAGGGTTTGGCGGAATTTTCCCTGAAAAAATAATATCAACATTACAATCATTAATATGAATGGAGGTGATGATTTCCTTTACCTCCACTTTATCATCATACAAATACTCAGTTAATCCGGTTAAATCTTTTCTTCTTTTATTGATTCCATTCACATTTACACTTAAATCAGAATAAAAGTCATACAATTTTGGATTCCGAATATCTGCGCCAATCAACAACACTTTCTTTTTTGTACTTGCAAATACCATTGCCAAATTAGAAGATAGAAACGTTTTTCCCTCTCCTGGAACACTTGAAGTCACCAGAATAACTCCGCCCCTACCAGGCTTTACGTTCTTTTTCAGCATGTAATCCAAATTCGTTCTTAGTATACGAAGCGATTCGCCCAAAATAGATCGGTCCACACTGGAAATTAGTTTACTTTCCTTCTTTTTAACCTTGGGAAGCTCTGCCAATACAGGAGCTTTCCTCGAAATTGTCTTTTCCAAGTTAATTTTATTGTGCACCTTATTATCCAATAAATCTTTAGTGTAGAATATTGAAAAAGGTATCAACAACCCTAAAATAAATGAAGCTAAGTAAATTGCTTTCTTCTTAGGTGAAACTGGAAAATTGGACCCATAAGCAGAATTAATCACTTTTGACTTGGGAGATGCCGAAGCAAATGTAATTTGTGATTCTTCTCTTTTTTGTAATAAATACAGGTAGAGTGATTCCGTTGTTTGCTGCCTTCTGGTTATATCCCTTAAAGCTCTTTCATTACTAGGAGTCGCATAAATTCTAGAGTTTATTTGTGACAGTTGTTTACTTAAGCTATTCACTTGAAGATTAAGGTTATTGGTCACATTGTTAAGACTTGACTTCATACCTCTTTTCAAATCCTCTAACTGCTGGTCCAATTTTACAACAACTGGGTTTTTTTCACCAGAGCTTTCCAACAACCTATTTCTTTGAGCCACCAACTCATTATAACGCTGAGCAGTATTAGAAATACCTTGATCGGAGAGACCTACTTCGGGGATAATATCATAACCATCTTGACCGTCAATTAGTTCTTTCATTGAACCAGCTATACTTAACTCAATGTTTGCATTTTGCAGTTCTTGCTCACTGGCCGCGCTTAAATTAAAATTTACATTGGATTGAGAACCCAAATCAGCTATTCCTCTGCTCGATTTAAAATTTTCAGCTGTTTCGTCAACTGTGGATAAACTGGAATAGATTTCTGTAATACGATCATTTATGAATTTTGTTGTCCTGTCCGCAACAGCTTTTTTATCAGAAACTGCATTTGTATTGTTGATTCCTATAAGCTCGTTTATTATATCAATTGCCCTTTGCTCTATTGGGTCAGTTAAACTGATATTGATAATATTGGAAAGCTTTTTATCATTCGGCTTAATCAATGTTTTCTTTCTATACCTATCTGCCACATATTCGATTGGATTAACAACAACCTGTAACTGCTTGTTTTTATATGTTGGTAATTTCTTCTTCGGTGTTAAAATAATGTCGCCTATAGGACTTTTTATTTTATCTCCATACTCATATTTACTCTCCGCCTCATCTTCTTTCTCCTTATAGCCAAATGAAGTGTTGGAATAAATCTTAATGTAAAAATTGTGCTTAGTATTATTAATTATTGAATCGTTAGATAAAAAATTAATAGAAAATGGGATATCTTCCTTTCTATAAATTTCAGTACTCTTAATACTACCCAATATGAAAAATTGGATATTCAAATCCATCTTTTTAACAATACGGATAAAGTTATCCCTTGCTGCTAAGAGTTCCGTTTCATCTTCAATTTTTGCTTTTCCAGAAGAAAAAATGTCCAAGTCATCCAATACACTTAATTCAGACGCTTGATTAGATTCTTCAAGGATTTGAATTTTTGCAGTGGCACTATACTCAGGAACAGTATATCTTAGATACAACATAGCTGCTGAGATGCTGAGTATTGCTGATATTAGAAACCATTTCCAGTTTCTAAGACAGATATCCAATAGGGATTTTAAATCTAAGTCAGAAGTGCTTGCCATTGCAAATAGAATTTTGGGGAATCATATAGAAAAACAAAAATCAGTTCCTTGTGAGTAAGACAACCGTAGAAGTTATCAAAACGGAGATTATGGAAACGGCAATGGATGCTCTTTGATCCAAGTTCGAGGCCGTTTTTCCAGATTGATTCGGTTCTACATAGACAACATCATTCTGGGTAAGATAATACACCGGTGATTTAAGGGCATCTTTCTGGTTTAAGTTAATCCTATTGTAAACTTTGGTACCATCAAAATCCCTAATTACCATGACATTGTCACGCCTACCTTTTATGTTAATATCACCCGCCAACCCCAACGCTTCCATTATTGTAATCTTTTCACCATTTACTTCATAAGTGCCAGGTCTATTAACGGAACCTAATACTGTTACGGTAAAATTCCTTATTCTAATGTTTATAATAGGATTTTTAAGATAATCTGAAAGTTCATCTCGCAAAAGTTGCTGAGTTTCTGATGGTGACAATCCAACTATCTTCACCTTTCCAATTACTGGGAAATCTATCTCTCCATTTTTATCAACCAAATAGTTTACCTGCTCTGGTCTTATACCTCCTTCTTCCGCCCCTCGAAACAGATTAAATGGCGCACTTGCCTCTGGGTCTAAAGTAGAAACATTTATACTGACTAAATCGTCTACCTTAAATTTAGTGGTAAAAGCATTATCATCAATAAGGGTTTCAAATTGATTTGCATCTTGAAAGTATACCACTCCTTTTTTTGGTCCACATGAAAAAATCATTAGTGCTAATAAGGACAAACACACTAATTTAAATTTTGAGCTCATAAAATATTTGTGTTTAGCTGTTGAGTTGCGCAATTTGTGATTTGGCAGCTTTTGTTGTTTCTGATTGTTCATTGTTGGCATCCAATTTACAAAAATCGGAATTGTTTGAGATATATTCTGGAACAATACTTTTCATTAACTGAACAACATTATCCTTAAAGAACAGGTTAGATATACAAAGTTCATCGATTTTTGTTCGTGTCTTGGTATAATTTATGTTCCTGACCTTACTAATCATTATCTTATCATGATAGGTAGGAAGGGTGTTTTCTCCGTTTGCCAACAATTCTTCATATAGTTTTTCTCCTGGCCGAAGACCAGTAATTTTTATATCTATATCATCTGGATAATGAAGACCTGATAATCTTATCATGTTTTTGGCCAAATCCAAGATTTTGACAGATTCGCCCATGTCAAATATGAAAATCTCACCTCCTTTGCCCATTGCCCCAGCTTCCAATACCAATTGAGATGCTTCAGGAATTGTCATAAAATACCTAGTAATATCTTTATGGGTCACTGTAAGCGGTCCTCCTTTTTCAATTTGTTTTCTAAATAATGGTATTACAGAACCATTTGACCCCAAAACATTCCCAAATCTAGTAGTGATAAATTTAGTCCTACCTTCTTGCTGTCTACAGCTAATATACATTTCGGCTATTCGCTTTGTTGCTCCCATAATATTAGTAGGGTTCACAGCTTTATCAGTAGAAACAAAAACAAATTTTTCCACATCATAGTCAACTGCTAAATCAACCAACGTTTTAGTACCTGCAACATTTATTTTTACCGCCTCATATGGATTGCATTCCATTAACGGCACATGTTTATATGCTGCTGCATGAAAAATTCGGTCAGGTCTATATTCCTCGAAAAGAACCCTCATTTTATTTTTGTCCCGAATATCACCTACTATAGGAATAAAATTAAAGAATCCTGCTTGCTTTAACTCTTGTTGAAGATCGTACAATGCGGATTCCGCTTGATCAATAACCACAAGGGTTCCATAATTATACTTACAAATCTGTCTTACCAACTCACTTCCAATAGATCCAGCTCCACCAGTAACCATAATTACCTTATCCTCAAAATCTTTTACGACTTTACTGTTTTTTATTTTAATGGGCTGTCTATCTAACAAATCCTCTATCTGTACCTGTTTTATTTGAGAAACTTTAAGTTCACCATTTATCCAATCTTCCACTGGAGGTACAATCTTCACCTTAACAGGAAGATCTACAATCTCATTTACCAAAACCCTCAACTGTTTTGGTCGAATGTTCTGAATAGAAAAAATTACTTCTGAAATATTGTGAAATCTGACAAAATCTTTTGTTAGAATAGATTTGTCATATACTTTGACTCCGTTAATCTGTTTACCAACCTTTAATAGATTATTGTCTACAAAACCAACAACCTTTACCTTCATTTTAGAATGATTCGTCAGTGTATTATAGGTAATAATCCCTGACTCTCCTGCCCCATAAACAATCAGGTTTTTGGTTGGAGACCCTTTGCTTACCAGTAAGCTCTCATAACAAATTTTAAAAACATATCTGGCAGCTGTAAGAGCTATAAAAGTAAGTAAACTATTGATTATGATAATGGACAATGGTATAGTGAATCCTTCAACAATATCTAAATACCGATTGGTCAAAATAATGGTGATAATTGCTATACTGGCCAAACAAATAGCATTGAAAATGGCATAAACATCTTTTATTCCTGTATGCCTTACCACACCCTTATAACTGCCCGAAATCAAAAAAGAAATTAAAAACAGGGAGATAACAATGGGTAATTGGGTCCACAATCTTTGTACATCAAAATTAAAACTAAGGTTGAACCTTATAAAATAAGCCAAGATAAATGATACTCCGACGATACATAAATCGATGAATAGTACTGTCCACTTGGAAGCATAATGCTTACTGTTATCAAAAATGTACTTTTTTATCATCTAAGTAGGTTTTTTATGATATCACATATTCTGATTAAATCTTCTTGATCCATATTTGAGCCACTTGGCAAGCATAAACCTCTTCTAAAAAGATTTTCACTTACTCCATTGGTATATGATTTATCATCTTTAAAAACAGGCTGTAAGTGCATTGGTTTCCAAAGAGGTCTAGATTCAATATTTTCATGGTCCAAAGCGGTTCTAATTCTTTCACGCATTTCAAAAGAAGAAGTTAACACACAGGTAAGCCACCTATTGGAATAACTCCCTGTGGGTTCTTCAAGAAATTCTATTCCAGAAATCCCAGATAAATTTTCCTTATAAAACAAATAATTATTTCTTCTTGCACTAACTCTTTCTGGTAAAACCTCCATTTGGCCTCTACCAATACCGGCAAGAACATTACTCATTCTATAATTGTACCCAATATTGGAATGTTGATAATGTGGTTCATTATCTCTTGCCTGTGTGGCCAAAAAAACCGCTCTATCTCTAATCTCTTTATCTTTGCTCAATAGGGCTCCTCCTCCAGAAGTAGTTATAATCTTATTCCCATTGAAAGATAGTATAGCTATATCTCCAAAGCTTCCACACTTAGTTTCTTTGTAAAGACTTCCTAGTGCCTCAGCACTGTCTTCAATTACCGGAATATCATACTTTTTAGAAATCTGTAAAACTTCATCTATCTTATAGGGCATTCCATATAAATGCACCGCAATAATTGCCTTAGGTTTTTTTCCTAGACTCATTCTATCTATTATTGCCTCTTCTAGAAGTTCTGGACATATATTCCAAGTATCTAACTCACTATCAATGAATATCGGTTTTGCACCTAGATAAGTAATAGGATTTGCTGATGCGGCAAACGTGAAACTCTGACAAAGTACCTCATCTTCCAAACCAACTCCAAGAAGTTCCAAAGCTAAATGTATTGCTCCTGTCCCAGAGCTCAAACATGCAACTTGGACATTACTTCCTATATAATCTTCAATGTCCTTTTCAAAACCGCTTACATTAGGCCCCAATGGAGCAATCCAATTAGTTCTAAAAGCTTCTTCTACATAGCCTTGCTCTGTATCTCCCATGTGTGGGGAGGAAAGCCAAATCTTTTTTTGTGTCGTGGTTTCCATTTAGGGTTGTTGGAAATTTATACTAAAGTACTTTTTACTGGATGATTCAGCGAAAATCAATTTGACTATTCGTCCTACGTTTCAAATACTCGATAAATTGATAAATAAACCGATTAATGTTCTTTGTTTTTTCATCTTTTAATAATTTGAAAAATAACATGACTATTGATAAAATGAACTGGAAAATGTAATTAAAATTTCAAAAGTTTTGCACAATTGGTCTAGAAGTAGTTACAGTATGTCAATCCTTCCAAAAATGGCTATCAAACCAACAAAATTCTCTCAATCTTTGTGCCTATACCATGAATTGTAAATTTTATTTTACAATTCTAATTTATCATCTTTGTAAAATTAATAACTGGTTATTTAAGCGAAAGCAAATGAACATATTAGTCACTGGTGCTGCCGGCTTTATAGGTTACCATTTATCAAAAAAACTTTTGGATAATGGGCACAATGTTATTGGTTTGGACAATATAAATGACTATTATGATGTTAACCTCAAATTTGCAAGATTAGAGCAGCTAGGAATCCAAAGAAATATCGTAAAGACCTTTGGGAATATAGCCTTAAGCGATATATATCCCTCTTTTAAATTCATCAGATTAACCCTAGAAAACAAAGAAGAGTTAAATGCACTTTTTGAAAAAGAACAAATAACAATTGTCTGTAATCTTGCGGCCCAAGCCGGGGTTCGGTATAGTTTAGAAAACCCTGAAACCTATATCAATAGTAATATTGTTGGATTTTTAAACATACTTGAATGTTGTAGGAACCATAGTGTTAAACATTTGGTTTATGCCAGTAGTTCTAGCGTCTATGGGCTCAACAAAGAAACTCCTTTTAAAGTTTGTCATACAGTAGATAGCCCAATTAGCCTCTATGCGGCGTCAAAGAAAAGTAATGAATTAATGGCTCATACTTACAGCCATTTGTTTGGTTTTAGAACCACTGGGCTTCGTTTTTTCACGGTTTACGGTCCATGGGGTCGTCCAGATATGGCAATGTTTTTATTCACAAAAGCCATTCTTAATAAGAATTCAATATCGGTCTTTAACAATGGAGATTTGGAAAGAGATTTTACTTACGTTGATGATATTATTAATGGTATAGTACCTATTCTGGAAGATAAGTACACTTCTTCTTATAATCCCGAACAGCTTTACAATTTGTATAACATAGGGAATAGCAAGTCTGTAAAACTGTTAAGTTTTATTGAAGAAATAGAAAAAACCATTGGCATCAAGGCCACAAAGGTGATGAAACCTATGCAGCCTGGAGACGTAAAGGCAACTTGGGCAGATGTTAGCGATTTGGAAAGAGATTATAATTACCGTCCAAATACTCCTATTAAAATAGGTATTAAACAATTTGTTGATTGGTATCGAGCATACTATAACATTTAGTTTGTTCTAAACCCATGTACACATGCATTTCTTTCAATCCAAACAAAGTATTTTCGATACCAAAAGTACATTTCATCCGTTTTATCAAAAGTTTGTCTAAAACCATTTATTGATTGACCAGTTTGTTGGATATTTGCACAGAAAAATTGATTGATTACAAATCAATTTTTAAATAAATACGTCTTAGCTTAAAAAACTAAAAGACAATTGGCAACATTGAATATAGTAGCAAGTAATTCATAGTATGAAAATAACAATAGTAGGAACTGGATATGTAGGTTTGGTCACGGGAACATGTTTTGCCGAAATGGGCAATACGGTTACTTGTGTGGATATTGATGAACAAAAGATTGAAAATCTAAAAAAAGGTATTATACCAATATACGAACCAGGACTTGAAGCCATGGTAAAGCGTAACGTGGTAAATAAAACTTTGCTTTTTCATACCAAATTGAAAGATTGTTTAGATAATTGTGATATGGCCTTCATAGCGGTTGGCACACCCATGGGTGAAGATGGTTCGGCTGATTTGCAATATGTGCTTCAAGTTGCTACTGAAATTGGAAAACACATGACCACTCCGCTTATTGTGGTAGACAAATCCACCGTTCCGGTTGGGACAGCTGACAAAGTTAAGAGTGTTATAGATCAAGAGCTGAAAAGCAGAGGGCAAAAAATTGAATTTCATGTAGTATCCAATCCAGAATTCTTAAAAGAAGGCGACGCATTAAGTGATTTTATGAAACCAGACCGGGTAGTTGTCGGCACTGATAACAAAGAGACTGCGGAGGCAATGCGTAGATTATATGCTCCATTTTTTAGAAGTAGTATGGATAGAATGTTGGTAATGGATGTAAGATCAGCAGAAATGACCAAGTATGTTGCCAATGCTATGTTGGCCACTAAAATATCCTTTATGAATGAGGTTTCAAACATATGTGAATTAGTAGGTGCTGATGTAAATAAAGTTCGTATTGGAATAGGTTCTGACAGCCGAATAGGATATAGCTTCATCTATCCAGGAAGTGGGTATGGGGGTTCTTGTTTCCCCAAAGATGTTAAAGCTCTTAAGAAAACAGCCGAGCAGGAGGGATATGATGCACAACTTTTAAATGCTGTTGAAGATGTTAATGACCGCCAAAAATATGTTATTGCTAACAAGGTAATTAGTCATTACGGAAAAGATTTGTCAGATAAAACTTTTGCAGTTTGGGGATTGTCCTTTAAACCTGGAACGGATGATATGCGAGAAGCTCCCTCTATTTACATTATAAAAAAACTTAGCGCATTGGGTGCAAAAATTCAGACTTATGACCCTAAAGCTATTCATGAGGCTCAAACATATTATTTAAAAGATGTAAAGGGCGTCTCATATTGCAAGACTAAATATGAAGCACTTCAAAACGCTGACGCTTTATTGCTTTTGACCGAATGGAAAGAATTCCGATCGCCAGATTTCATGGAAATCAAGAATAGCCTAAAGGAACCTATAGTTTTCGATGGACGTAACCAATTTGATAGTGATAGACTCCAAGAACTAGGGTTTACCTATTATCAAATAGGTAAAAAATAATATCATTTTAAACTGCTATTCTACCAAATCACAAATTTCGTAGTGTATTTGTGCCATATTTTTTCTATGTAGAGGAATTTCGGACGTTGTTTGGGTTCATAGTGTGTTCTCATGACCAACAACATTTTTAAAGTGAACGTGCTTAGCCTATTTTACTGATGATAGTCTTATGTGCAATTTCTGGTGTCAAGCATGACTTCATATAAACATACCCATTTTCACCCATTTTATCTCTTTCTACTTTGTTATTGTAGAACCATAAAAGCTTACTTTTTAAATCATCTATATTACCAGCCTCAGCCCATAGTCCCGATTTAGTTTCCTCCAACATTTGACCAAAATCAGTGTGAAGGTCCAATGAGGCCAGTACAGGTTTTTTAAGACCAAAATAGGTTAGCACTTTTGAAGGGAAGTTAGGTATTGTAAACTCCTCACTCAGTGATATAAGCCCAATATCAGCCGCTGCCAACACTTGAATGTATTCTTTCTTAGGAAGACGGTCAATCAATTTTATATTGGTCAAATCAAATTTAGAAATCAATCTTTTAATAGTGCCTTGCTCTGTACCACTGCCTAGAATCAAAATAAGGATATCTTTATAAGATTCACAGCTTTTGGCCAAGTTTACAATATTCTCCATCTTTTGTGGCCTCCCAAGATTCCCTCCGAAAATGGCTACAAATTTATCTTTGATTTCAAATTTATCGCTTATATCAGATATCTCCTTTTGCGATATTGGAGCGGGTAATTTCTCCCAATTGGGCAATAAATGTAATTTTTTAGGATTTACCTCAGGATTATGTTGCTTAACATATGAAACATTTGCATTGGACATGCAACCTATTGCATCTGATACATTGTATAATTTGAGTTCTTTTTTTCTAAAGTACCTATGCAATAATCCATTTTCACCTATCATATTTAAATCAACAGCGTTCTGAGGGAATATATCCCTGAGGATAAGGTATATTTTTCCCGAACTTTTTTTCTTTAGCCAGGATGCAATGGTAATTAGCGTTATTGGCGGAGTAGGCAATATTATTAAGTCATAGTCAAAATTATTGCTGTATTTCCTAATTGCCCTTTTATACTGAAAAGGAAGGAGCAAGTTGGCTATACCTTTTTTGATTGCCCCTACTTTAAACAAGGGCAAAGTTGGTACTCTTAGCACTTTAACATTCCCTTCTACCCTACATCCATAATCATTTTTTTGAAAAGCAGGCGCCACAACTAAAACTTCGTGTCCCTTTTGGGCAAACTCCTGCATTAAATCAGTGTACAAAATGGTAGATCGATCTACATGTGGATAACCCAATGCCAAAAAAATCACTTTCTTCATAAAATCTACTTTGACCAGACTACTCGATTTACATAATCAACATACGAGAGTATGATTCTGACAACTTTTTCACTTACATTGGGCATTGAATAATCAGAAACTTCTCTGAAATTTCTTTCAGGGTTTCGTTTTTGTACTTCCAGCGCCTTCAGGCCTTGCATAATTCTTTCAGGATTAAGGCCGACCATCATAACAGAAGCCTCTTCCATTGCTTCTGGGCGTTCATGTGCTTCCCTGATATTCAAAGCTCTAAAATTTAAAATAGATGACTCTTCCGAAATTGTTCCACTATCTGATAATACAGCAAAAGAATTTAACTGAAGTGCATTGTAATCGGAAAAACCCAATGGTTTTAAAAATTGAATATTCTTATGAGTCTCAACTTCTTTAGCATCCAACATATTACGTGTACGTGGATGAGTAGAGACTATAACGGGAAAACCATATGTTTCTGCAATACGATTAAGCGATTCTATCAATCCATCAAAATTCTTTGGGTTGCTAATATTCTCTTCTCTATGAGAAGAAACCACAAAGTATTTATCCTTTTTCAGCCCCAATTCTTGCAAAACATTGGAAGCTTCTATTTTACCTTTAAACTGATTCAACACCTCATACATCGGGCTTCCAGTTTTAATTACCCTATCCGGCGATAATCCTTCACGTAATAGGTACTCTCTAGCTATATCACTATAGGTAAGGTTAATGTCTGCAACATGATCAACAATTTTTCTATTGGTTTCTTCTGGTACCCGCTGATCAAAACATCTGTTACCAGCTTCCATATGAAAAACAGGTATTTTTCTTTTTTTTGCAGGTATTGCGCAAAGACAAGAATTGGTATCGCCCAACACTAAAAAGGCATCTGGTGAAATTTTCTCAAGAAGTGGATCAATTTTGATTAAAATATTCCCAACAGTCTCTGTTGCATTTTTACCAGCGGCATTTAAAAAATAATCAGGTTTGCGGATACCAAAATCCTCAAAAAATATCTCATTAAGTTCATAATCATAATTTTGCCCTGTATGAACCAAGGTATGATCAATGGCCTCATTGGCGTCTAATGCATTCAAGACACATGCCAGACGAATAATCTCGGGCCGTGTACCAACAACAGTTAAAACTTTAAGCTTTTTCAATGGTAATGTTTTAGGGTTAGTTACTCTACATTTTCAAAATAGGTGTCCGCATCTTCGGGATTATATGGCTCATTGATCCAAAATAATGTTATCAATTCTTCGTCACCAATATTGGTGATGTTATGAGTATACCATATGGGCATATCAACATATGCTGGTTCCTTCCCATCCAAATAATAATTGATTACATTCTCTGTTCCTATCTTTCTTAACTGAATCCGCGCTTTTCCTTTAATAACAGCAAAACGCTCCGCTTTCCTTGTGTGAAAATGATTTCCTCTGGTAATGCCAGGTACTGTGGTGGAATATGAGAATTGCCCTGAAGTTTCAGTTCTGGAAATTTCCACAAAACTCCCTCTTGGATCCGTATGTTCCGTATATTTTACTGGGTAATGATCTTCGGATATATAACATCTAAAAGTATTGAACAGTGATTTTTGAAAATAGTCGTCCAAATTTGGGAAAATCCCATTTTGCAAATAATCACTTTTGTATTTATTGAGTAATTCAAGAATTCGTGAGACTTTGACAAAATGATTTGGAGCAATGTCCACACCAAAGCTATTCTCTCCAAGTTCAGCTACTTCCTGCTCCCCAAAAATGGTGTCAATAAAAACCTTGATTAAATCATTAATGTAAATAAGGCCCACTTCTCCATCATTAATGATAGTCGGGGTTTCGCCATTAGCTACCTTATAACAGAACGTGGCAACAACAGAATTATAATCTGGTCTTCCAAAGGGTCCAAAAACATTGGGAATAGTAAGCGAAGTAAATTTTCCCTCGGATTTGCCAGCCCAGGCCATAAATTTTTCCTTGCCCTCTTTTTTAGATGCTCCATAAAGGTTATCCCGAGATTCTTGCGAAGAAGAGGAAAAAATGATGTGAGGTGAAACAGTGGCATTTTCACAAGCTTTTATCAACTCATCAACCAGCTTTATGTTGGTTTTATAAATTACATTTTGATCTTCATGCCTGTTCAGCGCTGCCAAATGAACCACAGTATCACAGTTTGATACAAATTGAGAGAGCGCTTCCATATCTTCAAAAAAAGAACGTTCAAATGGAATTAACTCAACATCCTCACGCAAAGATAACGTGGTATGAAGATGACTACCAACAAAACCTGCTTGACCCGTTATTCCAATTTTATGTTTTTCTGTTTTATTTACCATACGGCTGACCATTTTTCTTTAGGGAATCTAAAATCATCGTTACTAGAATCTTTTAATCCAAAATTTGAAAACACCAGTAATCTAGAATTTGACGTACTTGCCTTAATACCAGTTGCAAATCCGTTGTGTACAGCCAAAATTTCAGGAGACTTGGAGTCTAATTCAATTCTACAGGGTATCAAATGCTCTGAAGGATTACTGAAGTCATCTATTTCTACAATATTGATTACAAAGGAACCTGATAAACAATAGAACCATTTTTTTTCAAGTTTATGCCCTTGCCACCCTCTAATAATCTGTGTGCCTTTTTGTTCAATTTCATAAAATCGAACAATTTCAGTCATGTCAAAGGAGTTAACAAAACGTAATATTCCTCTGTCGTCTTCAAATGCATCTCCTTTTAGTATACTATTCTCAGGCATTAAAGGCTCTCTTTTATGAAATTAAGTCCTAAAAGTGTGTTTTCAAGCTCTTCGTTGTTTAAGTGCTTTGTATTATGTGAATGGTAATCTTCAATTGCACTTATATCTTTTTCTCCTTCGGAAAAATACCTGCTATAATTCAAATCTCGATTATCAGCAGGAATCCTGTAAAAATCTCCCATATCCATAGCTTTTTGCATTTCCTCCCTCGTACATAAGGTCTCGTACAATTTTTCGCCATGACGGGTTCCGATTACCTTTATCTCGTTTTTTGCCTTAAATATTCGCTTTATTGCCTCAGCCAAATCTCCAATAGTGCTGGCTGGTGCCTTATTGACAAAAAGATCACCTTGATTTCCATGCTCAAATGCGAATAACACCAAATCCACAGCATCTTCCAAAGACATCAGGAACCTAGTCATTTTTGGATCTGTTATAGTTAAAGGGTTTCCTTCTTTGATCTGGTTAACAAATAGTGGAATAACAGACCCTCTTGAAGCCATTACATTTCCGTATCTGGTGAGACAGACAGTTGTAGAATCCTCAGGGATATTTCTTGAAGCTGCAACGGCTACTTTTTCCATTAATGCCTTACTAATTCCCATTGCATTGATTGGATAAGCGGCTTTATCAGTGCTTAAACAAATAATTTTCTTTACCCTATTTGCGGCAGCAGCATCGATAGTATTTTGAGTGCCAAAAACATTGGTTTTTGCAGCTTCAATTGGAAAAAACTCGCAAGAAGGAACCTGTTTCAATGCTGCAGCGTGAAAAACGTAATCAACACCATGCATTGCCCTATCTATACTATTGTAATCCCTAACATCCCCAATGTAAAACTTAATTTTTGGGTTCTTTAATCGATTACGCATATCATCTTGCTTTTTTTCATCACGGCTGAATATGCGAATCTCACGTATATCTGTGGTTAAAAAACGATCCAAGACCGCATTTCCAAAAGATCCGGTCCCCCCTGTAATTAGTAGTGTTTTTCCTTTGAACATTCTGTTATATTTTATTACTAGGTTATAAAGTGACTTTTGTCTATTGTTTTTATTTCTTGATGGTATTCTATTAATTCTTCTATAGAAATATGATTCAGAAAGTTAGAAATTGATTTATAATCTGTATCAATGGTCCATCCCATTTTGTTTTGTAAAACCCTTTGTCCAACATAAGTATTTGTTGCACAAACAATAGGTATATTAAAGAACCCCGATTCATAAAATTTATTGGGCATTGCAACTTTTTCATTTTCTAACAAATTATCATATACCACAAAATTCAAATTGTTATCACTGTAAATTCGTTCCAAATGATCAGGATTTTTGAAAGGTCCATGGTAAAAGATATTTGTGTTTGACATGGTCGCCTTGTCAATTTTTTTTATTAATTCACCATGTGTAGCTCCGTAAAAATTCAAAATCAAGTTTTTATTTTCACTTACTGTAAGAAGTAAATTTTCGATGATTTTCGGGTATCGAAAAGCTCCTATATAGGCTATTCTTACTTTATCACTTTTTACTTTCTCAATTGGCTTAACCTTACCATATGTTTCAAGTTTATTCTCCTCAATTAGAACTTTGTCTTCTTTTACCTTATCATAATATCCTTTATAAAAACTCCTCGTTGTAAAAACAACTTTCCTAGATTTTCGAGCAAGTAAATTGTCGACATAGCGTAAAATATTTCTTTTGGTTTTTCCATGATAAAGCCAAACTATATCACTAATCTCGTAGTCAATTTGGGAATTAAAAAGGAAAGAGCTAAAAATCCTTAAATCAAGTCCAAAAACGTAAACGTTCTTCTTACTAAAACCATGCTTTTTGTAAATTATAATTAATAATTTCAAATACGTAAAAATGCGTTCAAGGTACTTTCCGTTTTTTAATTGGCCGGCAATTTTAATGGTAACTTGTTGGTTGCCGCCAATCACTTCATGATTTTCAATGGAATGTACATTTCTAGTAAACCCATAAACATAAATACTTTTGTATTCCTTTGTTTTTTGACTTATTCGCTTTACTATCCTAGGTTGTTCCAACGATTGGGCCAAAACAATCAATGTACTTTTCATCCATTAAAGATTTTACAGCCTAATTTTTCTCCAGCACTCCACAAAAATCAATGATCATTTTGTTTTTATCTCTTGGTAGGTCCTTAAATTCATTATGCGCCACCAAATACACAATTATATCTGCTTTTTCATATGCAGTTTTATAATCTGTTAGTTTAAAAACATTATGCGAATCAATATTTGGTTCTACAATGAAATACTCTTCGTTATTGGCATTTTGCAACACTTTCTGTACAATATACTTGGCAGGTGATTCACGCAGATCATCAATATTAGGCTTAAATGCAAGCCCCATTAAGGCTACTTTAGGTTTGTAGCCGTGTTTCAATTCAAAATTTAGCTTTTCTGTTTGTACTTTTTCCGCGCACCAGAAGGATTTATAGTTGTTGATTTCCCTTGCCGTACCTATAATTTTTGATTCCATTGGATAGTCAGATACAATAAAATAGGGATCAACAGCTATACAATGACCACCAACTCCACATCCTGGTTGTAGAATGTTAACCCTTGGGTGCTTATTCGCCAACTTAATCAATTCCCATACATTCACGCCTGCTTTATCGCAAATCAGAGAAAGTTCATTGGCAAAAGCTATTTGCACATCACGAGATGAGTTCTCTACCAATTTGCACATTTCAGCAGTCTTAGCATTGGTATGGTGTAATTCCCCAACAACGTAATTAGAATAAAAATCAACTGCTTTAGTAGTAGATTCTTGATCTATACCTCCAATTACCCTATCATTATGCACCAACTCATGCATCACATTTCCTGGAAGGACTCTTTCAGGACAATAAGCCATGTATATTTTTCCCTCAAGTTCTGGTCTTGATCCAAAAATGAGATTTCTCATCTTTTCAGTAGTTCCAATTGGAGATGTAGATTCTATAATATATAAATCGCCTTCTTTTAAAAGAGGTAAAATGGCCTTGGTTGCAGCTTCAACATATGAAATATCCGGTTCATTTTTCTCTTTAAAAGGAGTTGGCACAACAATGAGGTAAGCCTCAGCTTCTTGGGGTTCAAGACTAGCATGTAAAAATCCCTCTTGAACCGCCATGGAAACAGCTTCTTCCAAATCTGGCTCTACAATATGCACTTTACCTTGATTGATGGTATCCACTACACTTGGATTTACATCGACACCATTAACAATAGTTTTTTTACCTGCAATCAATGCTGCTGTGGGCAAGCCAATATAGCCCAAGCCCATCATGGTTACTTTCTTTTGTTTCACTATAATTGTTTTTTCATAAATTCTACAATTCTTTCGCAGGCCTTTCCATCACCATATGGGTTATGCAACTTGCTCATAGTTTTATACCTTTCATCATCTTTCAGTAATTTGACTGTTTCTGATACAATTTTATTCTTGTCGGTTCCTACTAAGATTACAGTCCCGGCTTCTACAGCTTCCGGCCTCTCGGTTGTATCCCGCATAACCAAAACTGGTTTGCCCAAACTTGGAGCTTCTTCTTGCACTCCGCCACTATCTGTAATTACAAGATGGCTTTCATTCATTAGCCATACAAACTCTGGATAAGCCAACGGATCAATCAGTTTAATATTTTCCATATCTCCCAGTAATTCGTATACAGGCTTCTGTACCTTTGGGTTTAGGTGAACGGGGTATACAATCTCAACATCATTAAACTTTTCTGCAATTTCCTTTAAAGCTTGACAGATATCAATAAAACCTTGTCCATGGTTTTCCCGTCTATGTCCTGTAACCAGGATAATTTTTTTATCAATGGAGATTTTTCCCTTTAGTTCATTTAATTGAAGTGAATCCATTGTTTTAACACGCCCTACACTTTCATGCAAAGCATCAATCACAGTATTGCCCGTAGTGGTAATGGACTTCTCTTCAACTCCTTCATTCTTTAGGTTTTCATAAGATGTCTGTGTTGGAGCAAAGTGATAGTCTGCAACATGTCCTGTTATTCTTCTGTTTACTTCCTCAGGAAAGGGAGCCCACTTATTAAAAGTACGTAAACCGGCTTCTACATGACATACCTTTGCTCCAGAATAAAACGAAGCTATACTGGTAGCCATAGTTGTGGTTGTGTCTCCATGAACGTACACGAAATCAGGTTTAAACGTCTCAAGAACAGACTGTAAACTTGTTATAATAGAAGCTGTTAAACCATACAAATTCTGACCAGGCTTCATTAAGTCAAGATCATAGTCCGGGGTAATTTCAAAAAACTCCAATACTTGGTCCAACATTTCCCTGTGCTGTGCTGTAACACAGACTTTGGTTTCAAATTGTTCCGACTTCTGAAAAGCTTTAACAAGCGGAGCCATTTTTATAGCTTCCGGTCTTGTTCCAAAAACAATTAGGTTTTTTTTCAACATATGTTAGTTCTTTCTATTTTTATACAATAAATTATAGTACACTTTTGGAAAAAGCACTTTAAGATAACCTGTCATGACAACTAGTGGAAACCGAACAGGGAAATGCTTTTTCATATAATATGACTGTGATGTAAAGTCAAAACCAATAGGGCTTTTTAGCATTTTAAATCTCTCTTTTAAAGGAAGTTTGAAAAATCTTAAATAAGGATCATTATGATCGTTGATACATTGTCCAACTATGCCAGGCATTATCAAAACCGGCAATTTCTTTTTACCAGCCATTAAACTGTAATCATAATCCGCCATTCCATGAACATAACCTTCAGAGAGTATTCCAATGGTATCAACAACATTTCTGCTCACCCACATGATATTGGCATTACCCAAATGACAAGATATTGGCTTGGCTTGGGGTTCGAGTCTTTTCATTGTAGCTAAAAAACGATTGACAAATACCGAGCCTCCATAAGTAATCTTTTTAGTCTCCGCATCTACCGTGGTCCCGATATAAACTCCACCTTTCCCATAATTTGAAATACAAAATTCATCGGTCTTTTCTATAGCATCAAATAAATCCATACTAACATTAGTGTCATCATTCAATAAAAAATAAGCGTCATAATTTCCCTTTAATGCTTCATTCCAGGAATTGCGCATACCTCCAGCCCAATACAACTCACCGCTACCTTTTAATATGTTGACTTCGGGGAAATTGGTTTTCACCGCTTGGGAAGTCCCATCAGTAGAACCATCGTCCGTTAGGTAAATGGACATTTGCCAATTTCGAGTTGATTTCCCAAATGCTTTCCTCAAGGCGGTTAAAGCGTCGATTGTTTTTTCTTTCCTATTGAAACACGTTAGAAGAACGGCAAGTCTTTGCATAAATGGGTTAATGGTCAGTAGTTATAATTCATGCTTTTAACGATGCAAAAGTACAGTAAAGTATTGAAGCTTGAATATAATTTAGATAACTCTAATCAATTACAGGATAATCGGCATTGTATTTTTTCACTACTCCTATAAAAAAACAGAAAAATGCAAAGAAATCGAACATTCCTTCAAGAATGGGTTCTACCATAAAAACCATACAAATAGACAATGTATATACTATGATCAAGTTGTTCAAGGCATATGCCCGTTTGTTTTTTCTTATTGCTTTCCTAACTGATATAAAGGCATTTGTGGTAAATGATATTAACAGGAAAAAAGAAAGAAATCCACCAATTCTTAATACATCAAACCAAAGGTTATGCGCATGGCCAAATTCATGTTCGCTCCAACCCAACGGTTTAGCAAAAAGATTTTCCATGGATTTTATCCATCGTTCTGTACGACCTCCTCCGGAAGCAATATCTTCACCTCCGCCATCTTCCATTCTTCCAGCAAAGGCGGAAAGCCAATCTTGGTCCAAATCAAAACTCACCGTATTGATTACAAAAAAAACAATCAAAGCAAACAACACGAACATGAAAAGGTTCCTTTTAAAGGATTGTCTTGGCATTACATAAAACAAGGATATCAATAGAGCAATCATACTAATACTCAATTGAGTTCTACTCCCAATTCTAAGTACACAGGCAATTGATATTATGTATGTAGCAAAGAGTGCAATTTTCATTAATAGGGATAACTTTTTTACTTGTGGAATCAATAAGGCCGGAATAGCCATCACAATTGTAAAATATGAACCCATAATAGTTGCAGGGATAATCTGTCCCGTCCAATAATTTGGCAGGTTTCTTTCAACTATATTATAACCGTTTTGAAGAATATCCATAAAAACAGAAAGATTGGCTGTTATTGAAAATACAGCTCCAATCAACAATAAAAACAAAACGAGATGTTCCCTGTTTCCATCAATTTTATGGGCGAAATACTTCCCCAATAAATAAAATGTACCTGGCATTAAGGCATATATTATAATATATTGACTACCAGCTTTAGGTTCAAATGAAAAAAAAGCAGCATATGTCAAAGAAAACAAGAATAGTAAAAGAAACCCTAAATCTAAGTTTTCTACAAGAAAATTCCTTTGAAGCAAAATTAAACCTACCAACAAATAGCCTATATAAATATTTAGACCAAACGGGTTCAGCAAGTACAGAAAGAACAAGACTGTAAAAGGGATACCTATTTTGCCAATTTCCTTAAACACTGTAATTATTTTTGTGTTATTTTTTTCTTCAGTCTCTTCATTTTAGCAAAAGACATCTTAAAAAAAAGTGTCTTGACAACCTTGTAAGGTATCTGTTTAAAATTATAGCTCGTTTTCCGTTCAAAATCTTGCTTAAATGAGTTTTCCTTACAAACAGATGTATCATACAGAAAAATTTCAGTTCCTTCTACTTTTTGTATAACATTATCTTCATGGGGCTTTAATGATTTTCCAAAAGATCTTATAATTTGAAAGTCCAAAATCTTTGTAGTAAGAACAAATCTTTTTTCCACTGATGACTTATATCCATAAAGATCGGTACACAATTCATCTTGATTTATATTGAGAGCGTTATGAAGCCTTTCATTTTCATAAAAAGCGTCGTACAATGCCTGCGCCTCATAAATTTGGGAAAAATTGTATTCCCGCTCAACTCCATAATCCAAAGGAACCTGATAAATAGTGCTGTCATTGCCAACATGGGTTCCAGCATCACTAAAATTGGTTGTCAATGCTATTTTTGGATATAAAAAATAACGGTTGTGCTCTATAAGATAAGCTATATTATACTTAAGCCATGACTTTGAAGACCAGCTTCTAACATATGACGGAACATTTTGACAAGAATCTATATCGGGGTCATGTTCATACCATTTCATGAATCCTATCCATTGTTCCTTGGTCCAAGCTTGTCCCCAAGAAGAGGCAAATTGAAAGTACCAATTATCATAGCCATCTTGTGTAGCTAAAAAATTGTCTCGAGTATGTACGTTAAGTTGGTGATTATACAATGAGATACCTCCTATACTAGGTTCCTTTGTTGAAAAGCGTAATGCTTGCTCGGCAAAAACATAAAAATTAGGGGAAACAAACAAATCATCTTCCAAGATGATTACTGCCCCATACTCAATACTAACACTTCCGCATTTTAATATGTGATTTCTTAAGCCTAAATTGGTCTCTTGATATTCCACCTTTTTTACGCCATGTTCCCAATTAAACTCATTGGCCATTTCAAGAACATTACGATTGTTGTCTCCTCTGTCAATACTAATGATCAGGTCTACATCTTGCTCAGGATACTTTGCCCGTGACAAAGAGTTTAATAATCTGGCCAATGACCTTGGTCTGTTATAGGCAACCACAACAATTGGAATCTTCACCTAATCAATTCTTTAAATGTTGTACAAAATCTTTAATATTTCGAAACTGTATAGCTTTCTCCTTAATCCATTCTTGAGGCTTCTCCCACCATTTAAATTCTAACAAAAAAGCTATCTCCTCATCATCAAAACGCTTTTTTATAGTTTTTGCAGGAACACCTCCTACAATGGTATATGGTAAAACATCTTTGGTAACCAACGCATTAGCAGCTACTATAGCACCATCACCTATACTTATACCCTCCATGATTGCAACGTTGGCACCGATCCACACATCATTTCCAATACTTATACTATAATTATCTTCAATTGGGTCAGCAAATTCATCAAAATATTGATTATCGGCATAAGTGAAACCTACGGGGGTTTTCAATGCAAAAAACGAAGGATGCGTAGAAACAAATGTATTTGAAGGGTGCTTTCCAAAAATACAATTTACATTTTGCCCTATAGAACAATATCTTCCTATACTTGCCTTTGCTAATTTTGCTCCTTCTGCAATATAAGATCCAAAACCTATTTTTGATGAAACTATGGAGCTATTTTTACCAAAGCCATTATTCCCCTCGCAATGTACCGAAAAACCTATAAATGCATTTTTTTGATACGTGATTCCTTTCTTCTTTTTAAGATAAATACGTCTAAAAAAAATAGCGATTCTAGTAAGTAAAGAACTAGAAAGTACCCATTTTTTTAATTTATCCATCATGAATCCGTTTTTCGATATATCGTTAACCAAATTGGTGACACAAGATTTATTTGTTCACCATATCCGTATTTAGTACTGCTTTTTCCCAAATGTAAGGTGAAAATTCTGACCAGCATTTTTGAGCTTGTGCAAAGTTGCTATTTTCCTTACTTACGATTTGAGTGATCCTGTCTCTCAATGCTCCTGGGTTTTCAATCAAATTGGATTCAATAAATGACTTTGAATTAACGTTGTCCATAAACCAATCACTTAAATCATTTTGCATCCAATTTACAATAGGAGAACTAAATCCGATTTTTGATTTTCGCCATGTAACTTCTTTAGGCAAATATGGATCTAAAGCATCTCTTACAATTCTCTTTGTATAATCATTTCCAATCTTACTGGAATATGGTAATGAATTTACAAAACTTACAATTCTATGATCCATAAATGGCATACGTATTTCCACACTGTTTATCATGGCATAGCGATCGTAGTTCCTTAACAAGGTTGGCAAAATATTCTCATGGAACATACTGTAAAGGTACTGGGAAAGATTATCCAACTTCTTGAAGTTTGGATGACCATTATCAATAGAAGGCATTTTTTGACCCAAAACTTTTTTGCCAATTTTTCGGATCATGTAATCCTTATAGACCTTGAAATTCCCAACTCTTTCATACTGATCTTTATCTTCGTTTATAGAACCTTGATAGATGGATAATATGTCCTTAGTGTTTTTAGGACTAAAGCGAGCATCCCACAAACTTTCTAGCGCACCTTGCTGGTAACCACTTAAAAGTTCATCAGCGCCGTGTCCATCCAGTGTAACCGTTACCCCGTTTTGTTTTACAGCACCATAAAGCATAATCATGGGCAAAGGAGATGTTATATACAGGTCTTCAAATTGATAAAAATAATGTTCAAGATTATTCCAATGTTTTAAAGGCTCAATATCCACAAAAGTGGCTCCTATACCCAAATGATCAGTTACCATTTTGGCATAATGTGACTCATCTAAAGGAGTTCCAGGAAATGAAGCCACAAAAGCGTGTTGCCAATCATCTGAATAGCTATTATTATTCTTGGACAAATTGGCCATAGCCGCGATGGTGGCACTACTATCCAACCCTCCACTTAATGCTGTACCAATGGTTACATCTGACCTCATTCTCAATTTACAGGAGTCCATGAAAAGCTCTCTAAACCTTTCTACCTGTTCATCATAACTTTTGGGAACTTCAACCAAATGATCTAAAGTGTTCCAATACCTGTATAGTTTCAGTTCCCCTCTTTCTAGGTGTCCGCTATAACCCGCTGGAAAACGTTTAATTCCTTTTATCAAGCACTTTTCTGTGGCTTCATAGAAAAAAATATTCTTTTTCATCCAGTGGAAGTCATCAGAAATTTCTAACTGTTTCATAAAAGGAAAAATGGCTTTCATTTCTGAAGCAAAAACAAATTTTCCATTTATCTGCGCATAGAAAAGGGGTTTTTTGCCATACCGATCACGTGACATGAACATTTTTTTTGATTGTGAATCCCAGATAGCAAAAGCCCACATGCCATTAAGTTTAAGGACACAATCCTCACCCCATTCTATATATGCTTTCAGTAGTACTTCCGTGTCTGATGACGACCTAAAGCTATGTCCTAAATTAACAAGCTCCTTCTGTATTTCAAGAAAGTTGTAGATCTCACCATTAAAAACAATAGCATACCTCTTACTTTCATGAAACATTGGCTGGTGTCCCTTGGCTGAAACATCCAAGATAGAGAGCCTACGATGTCCCAAAGAAACTTCATTGGATATATTTTCAATACCAAAACTATCTGGACCCCTATGGGTCAATGTATCCAATGCCAGTTTAAATTGGCTAGATTCCGAAGAAGGCACTGTTCCTAAAATACCACACATTTTACTTGATGTTTTATACTATGTTTTATCTCTTTTTTTACTGTTATATATGCCTACACACAGGTACAACAGTTTTCAATTCTTTTCCTTTAAAAACTACTCCCTTATCTCAAATTACAAAGGTTATTAAAGGAGTTTCCCTTTTTTAAAAACCTGCACAAAAAATATAGCATGCACCATCATTAAAAATGAGTTCCTGGTTTTTTTAAATAAGACAGGAGCCAATACTGATGCCACAAACTGTGAAATAAGTGTAGCATAAGCAGCTCCAATAATACCGTATTTAGGTATCAAAAATATATTTAAGATGATGTTGGACATCATACCAAAGCCTAAACAAACAATATTATAGGCTTGAAAATTTTCACTGATAAACCATTTTTGATTAGCAACCCCCAAAAATACAAATACACTTCCCAAAATATGAATATTCAACACCCCTGCAGATAGATGAAATTCAGCTCCATATAAAAAATGTATCAACCAATCACTGAGAAAAACAACTGGCAGAATAATTACCACTCCTAACAGAACCATTAAATTATATAGCCTTTGCAATCGTGACATATACAAATCATGGTTCCTCATCTTTGCATTTATTATTGCAGGGAATAAAGAACTACAAATAATAGTGGGAATAAAATACCATGCTTCACTTAACCGAACAGCAGCAGAATATTGACCAACATCACTGTTTCCCATAAATTCTTTAATCATTACCTGATCAATTTTCATATAGATTGATATAATAATGCCACTTAAAACCAGTGGCCAAGCATCTTTCAATAAGTCTCTTGAAACTGACCACGAAAAACGCCATGAAAATAAGGAATGTCCCATTCTCCTATAGAACCACATTAATCCCAAAGCAAGAAAAACTACATCAAAAGCAAGAACATATACAAAATATATTAAGGAATACTCGCCAAGTATAAGGTATACTTTGATAATGGATGAAACCATTACTCCAATCAATCCTGTAATTGCATAAAATTTACTTTTTACAACACTATGAAAATACGATGTTATAACATTAAAGCTATTAACAAAAGTTAATAGACCTAGAATGACAATAATCTTATTGGTAAGTTGATCATTGTCATTTAAAAGAATACTTATGGACAATATTAGCATTATCGATGTTGAACCCAAAGTTTGCAAACCAAAAGCAGATCCCATTAATACATTTTCTTGGTCCTTGGATTTTACCAATTCCCGAATAATAATATCATTAAGTCCCAATGACGAAAATGCAGCGAAAATGCCCACAAAGCTTTGTGCATAACTTAACACTCCAAATTGATCTGGTCCTAGGTAACGAGTTACCCATACCCCAATACTCAAGGCAATTACCATCCGAACCACTTTTTCGGTCATTAACCAGGAAGTATTCTTCAAATACCTTGTAAAACCAGAATTATTATTTAAATATTTTGTGAGTTTACCAATCAATAGTATAGGAGATATAAATTAATCAAAAATCTTACAATGCTTCTATTCTGATTGGCCAATGTAATAGCTGTACATTAAAGCTATTCCCTCAGGTACATCTATTGAATGCTTCCATCCCAAACTACTTAGTTTGGTAACATCCGTTCTTTTGACCATAGTGCCGTCAGGTTTATCTGTATTAAAAACAAATACTCCCTTAAAAGCAAGGTGCTTCTTAATCAAATTGGCTAAGGCAGCAATGGAAATGTCTATACCAGTACCAATATTAATATGTGTATTTCTTATTTCCTTTTCCTCTTTTTTATACGTGTCCTCAAAATTTCTTTTTTCCATTAAGTACACACAAGCATCGGCCATATCTTCTGACCATAAAAACTCACGCATAGGCTTTCCGGTACCCCAAATTTCTACCGATACTTCCCCAGAAGTGCTTATACTTATTCCCTGTTTTTTAAGTGCTATGATTTTCACATCTTTAGAATCTGATCCAGAAACCTTACCAATCGGAAGTCTATCCAAATCCTCGTCAATGGCATCCCAATCATTATTCTCAAGCGCCTTGCCCAAGTGTACTTTTCTTATTAAAGCAGGAAGTACATGAGATTTCTCCAAATCAAAATTATCATTAGGACCATACAAATTAGTTGGCATTACCGAAATGAAATTAGTTCCGTATTGAAGATTATAACTTTCACACATCTTTATACCAGCAATCTTGGCTATTGCATAGGGTTCATTGGTATATTCCAAGGTATCCGTTAAAAGATAGTCCTCCCTCATGGGTTGTGGGCAAGTTTTAGGGTAAATACAAGTACTTCCCAAAAACATCATTTTTTTGACATTGTTGCAATACGATTGATGAATCACATTATTTTGAATCATCAAATTTTCGTAGATAAAATCTGCCCTATAAGTATTGTTTGCAACTATACCGCCAACTTTTGCTGCTGCCAGAAATACATAATCAGGTTTTTCCGTTTCGAAAAAGTTGGAAACAGATGAAGTGTCTGTTAAATCAAGTTCTGATCTGGTGCGCAATAATAAATTATGGTAACCCTTGGATTTAAGATTTTTCACAATTGCACTTCCCACAAGCCCTCTGTGGCCTGCAATGAAAATCTTCGAATTCTTATCCATTATTCAAAGTAATTTAAAATCTGATATCCTCCTCCTTTAAGATATTGGTCTTTTTGCATCAGCTTTAAATCACTTTGCATCATGTCTTTCACCAAACCCTGCAAATCATATTCAGGAATCCATCCCAATTTTTCATTTGCCTTAGTTGGGTCTCCTATGAGTAAATCTACTTCAGTAGGTCTAAAGTATTTAGGGTCTACCGCCAATACTTCTTTTCCCACTTCTAATTGAAAATCTGGGTTTTTACACTCTTTTACGTATCCCTTTTCATTAACCCCTTCTCCCTCGAACTCAAGCTCAATGCCAACTTCAGAAAAGCTCATTTTTACAAAATCACGGACAGGTGTAGTTTTTCCTGTTGCAATAACCCAGTCCTCCGGTTGGTCGTGTTGCAGTATCATCCACATCATCCTAACATAATCTTTTGCATGGCCCCAATCTCTTTGTGCATCAAGGTTACCAAGGTAAAATTTATCCTGAAGTCCCAGTGCAATTCTTGCAGTTGCCCGGGTTATTTTTCTTGTAACAAAAGTTTCTCCCCTAATGGGTGATTCATGGTTGAATAAAATACCATTACATGCATACATACCATATGCCTCTCTATAATTAACAGTAATCCAGTACGCATACATTTTAGCAACTGCATAAGGACTTCTTGGATAAAAAGGTGTTGTCTCTGATTGAGGTACTTCTTGTACTTTTCCGTATAATTCCGAGGTTGAGGCTTGGTAAATTCGTGTTTTCTTCTCTAAACCAAGCAATCTTACAGCATCTAAAATTCTCAATGTACCAATACCATCGGCGTTTGCTGTATATTCAGGAACCTCAAATGATACATGCACATGGCTCATTGCCGCCAAGTTATATATTTCATCGGGTTGTATTTCCTGGATTAAACGTATTAGATTGGTACTATCCGTCATATCTCCATAATGCAGAATGAAATTACGGTCTTCCACATGAGGGTCTTGATATAAATGATCGATTCTATCGGTATTAAAAAGAGATGAACGACGTTTTAATCCGTGAACTTCATACCCTTTTTTTAATAAAAACTCACTTAAATAGGCTCCATCTTGTCCGGTTACACCAGTAATTAATGCTTTTTTTGCCACGATATTTTGATTTTAAGTTGCAAAGATGTGCATTAAACAGCATTTAACAAGCAATATTGTATGAAATACATTTTTTTTAGACAGATGGCAACTTTGTCTTTACTACTGGAAAAGTTTTAAATGCAAAAAGGGAGAATTTCTTCTCCCTTTATTATCAGTTTGATTGTTTGATTCACAGCCTTTTCCCTGTGCGCAAACAATGCTATTTTTTTAGGACAATCCCTAACTAAATCACGGGGTATTTATCGCAATTATTTAATAGTAATCGGGTTTCCATTGCCATCAGTACTATTTGAAATCTGTGCAGATTGCGCCCCTCCAGTTACCTCAATTGCATTAGTTCCTCCTGCCCCAGAAAGAGTACAGTCTTTAATCACGTTAGTACTGTTAAAACTACCTTTTATATAACCAAATGGTCTAGATGACTGACCGTTGGTATAAGTAACATTTACCTTATCCAAGGTAACCCCAACAACATCTACTCCATTACTTGCTATTACTCCATTGATTCCATTTGGTGAACTCATATTTACATCAATATCATTGTTTGTAAAGTTAATATACCCATGAGCACCATTTCTCGCGGATAATCTTAGCGCTCCAATATCAACACCTTTGGTAGCAGTAAAATTAAATTTGTTGTTATCAACTTCAATAGGTTGATTGTTTACTGGTGCATATTTAGTCATTGTATTTACATAACAATTGTTAAAGGTGTTATTGATAACGCGAATATCTTGCAAAGCACCGCTGTAAGTACTTGTGTTTGAACCTAACCTAACCCCTCCATAATTACCAGCATTCTCCATTGTAAGGACATTGTTTTCAATAACAACATCTTTGGCATCTGTTACAGAAAGTAAAAAGTAGTGCGCATCATTTCCCGGTACGGTTCTAATAACATTGTCATGCACACGAATATTCTCTATTAAACTACCTGAACTTGTACTAAAAAAGTCAATCATCGTTCCCATTTGCTGAGCCGACTTAAACATGGATTGCGGAATTTCTTCAAAGTAGCTATTTTTAATCTCAACGTTAGAAACACAAGCTTTTATGGCCCTTCTAGTGCAGTACCTGTAATCTTCATTGTCAAATGTAAACTTCCCATTATGGCTAACTCTAGCTCCTCCTATAGCATAAAATCCCTCAGCATCATCACCAATAATATTCCTAACAACGTTATTTTGATAAACTACATTAAAAGTAGTACTGCTGCTCATCCCACTTAATGTATACCACCAAGCTTTAGCAATTCCTCCTGCATCATTAAAATTACCATCACCTTGAGCAACAATATTCTCTATTTTGTTGTTTTTAAATTCACCATATTTAAATCTCGAAGCATCCGCATTAATCGAAAATCTAAATGCAACACATCTTACTGCATTGGGAGAATATAGGTTATGTACCCAAAGGTCATTAAATTTAAAATGGTCTTGCCCATGAAGATAAAAAAGCCTTCCATAGGTATCTGTACCATCAAATTCACCATTATAAATATTTGGTGAAAGATTAGTGATATCAAATACTGCATCCACAGAAACCTTAGCGTTGTTAAAATTGGCTGCGCTTGTGATTTTCACAACCGAACCATTCATATTCCAATTGAATATACCTGATCTTCTGTAATTGGATGGCCTGTTTTTAATATAACTCCCATTTTTAGAAGTTACGGCCAAAGAACAATTATTGATCAGTGCATCAATTGCATCGTTGTCATCTGTAGAGTCCCCTGAAACAGCACCAAATGTTTCTGGACTTATTCTAGAACCAGCATAAACCTCGTTAAATGTAGTGGATGGTGAAAATGCTTGTTTAAAATTATTCTCAATATAAGCGCCATTCAAATTTATATTATCTCCAGTGATAACTCCTCCAGCAGGCTCTATAGTCTGATTAGCTGCAAAAGTACAACCACTACAATCGAATGATTCAGTGATAATTGCCTTATGGTCAGCTTTTAAAGGGTCGCTTATTTCTGCTGAAGAAGATGGGTAATACACTCCTACTATTTTATTCGTATTTGTTGGGTCCGTTGGGTCAATCGGTACTTCCGGATCCGTTGGATCAACCGGATCTGTTGGGTCAACCGGATCTGTTGGATCAACCGGGTCTGTTGGGTCAACTGGGTCTGTTGGATCCTTTGGGTCCTTTGGATCTACCGGATCTTTATCTTGTTCAAGTATAGATTCATAAAAAAGGTCACTATCTTTGGCACAGGAAGAAAAAACAAATGTAAAAGATGCCAATAATAGCATGATAAGTGGGGTGCAATAAGATAACTTCATAGTTAAGAGGTGATTTCGGGGTTTAAAATTAATACATGTTCAAACTTAAATCGTCTAAAAACGAAAAAATTCGATGAAATACACTCACAATACGCAGGCACATCAAAAATAGATTTCCTTCTTATCGACTTATCGATGAAATACCGTATATTTTAACACTACTTAACAACTTATATTGATTTTACACGTTTTTTTAGCCAAATTCATATTAACAACTAAAAGCATCTTTAAAAGAAATGATTTACAGTTCTTTTTTTAAGAGAATATTCGACCTAGTTCTTTCTGTTGTAGGATTTGTTATTCTTCTCCCAGTGTTTATCACAATATGGATAATCCTTTTGTTTGTTAACAACGGAAAGCCTTTCTTTCTACAACCGAGACCTGGTAAAAATGAAAAAGTTTTCAATATACTCAAGTTCAAATCCATGACAGATAAGAGAGATGAAAATGGAAAGCTCTTGCCTGATGAGTTAAGAGTTACAAAGTTTGGGACTTTTCTAAGAAAAAGCTCTTTGGATGAAATCCCCCAACTGTTAAGCATTATAAAAGGGGATATGAGCTTGATAGGACCTAGACCATTGAGAGTAAGATACCTGCCGTATTACACCAAGGAAGAACAGATAAGGCATACGGTTAGGCCAGGTGTGACAGGCCTAGCACAAATCTCCGGAAGGAATTTACTTGATTGGGATAAACGCCTCCAAAAAGATATAGAGTACGTGAACAATCTTTCTTTTGGATTAGATATCCAAATTTTATTTAAGACTGTCTTAAAAGTTTTATCAAACAATGATGTGGCCCTGGATTCTGAATCGGGTATGATAGATTTTGACGAAGAAAGAAAAAATAAAACCTCTAAGAAAACAACAGATTTGTAGCTAATGATTTTAATTAGTGAACAAAATCAATACTTTCTTTAGCCGTTTTATCCACCGGCTGTTTTTGTTTTTTAACAGCATTATTGATAACAAGTTTTCGTTTTCCCGAAGGCAGCAAAGGAATATCTTGGACATATTTCACTTTAATTTTGGCCTCTTTCCCAAAATAACCAAGATATCTTTCTCTAAGTTTACTTTCATCATTTCGGTCATATTCGGGTGAAACCATGAGTTTTATCAAGTATTCATTATTTTCCTCTTCCACAAACTGAAACTGTTCTATTCCTTTAAATTGAAGGATATGGTGAATAATATGTGATGAAACAAATTCTCCTTTAGTATTGGTGAACATATCCATTTTTCTCCCTTCAATTTTGGAGAAAACATGTGTTTTATGAATTTCATCATTTTCCACAATACCTACATCGCCTGTATCATATCTTATTAGAGGCATTGAATAATTAAAAAGATCCGTGACAACAATACGTCCCGGCTCTCCCAGATTTGCCGGCTTGTCCTCATTCAGGTCGAGTATCTCTACATAATAACTAGCCCAATTTATTTCAAAACTCCCAGTTTCATTTTGGGGTCTTTGTTGAGCAAGTATCCCATTTTCGCTGTTGGAATACCTAGATAACAGTTCTACTCCAAAATATTTCCTAACCTTTAGCTTTATCTCTTCTCCCATAGCTTCTGCGATAGCTATCGCAGAGTTAATTTCACACTTTAAAGGTTTTCCTTTATTCTTATCCAGATAATTACATATTGTATTCAATGCGGAAGTATATGCCAGTAAATTTTTATTGGAGCCATCATTTTCCAACTTTGCTACTAATTCAGCAATATTTTCATCACTTAAATCATCTACGGAATGCATCGAAATATTCTGAATTGCAGATAGATACTTGTTCTTTTTATATTGCTTGTCCCATAATCTTAAATAATAAATTCTGGACCCTAATTCAAAGCCTGCGCGTTCCGCAAAAAAGATAGTATCCGCGGTATTTCTATGTCTTTTGCTTTTATCATGAAGAATCTTAAAGGGTTTTCCGGTAGATCCACTGGTAGTCACCTCATGGGTATGCTTGTCAACATATTCTTGGCTACTAAATTGCTGAAAATTCTCTCTAACCTTTTGTTTATTAATTATTGGAAACATATCCAAACTTGGGTTAGTTTCAGAAATATCGAAATAGTGTGGAACTGTTTTTACCGCATGTTTCAAAAGTCGGGCAAGATTTTCCTTAGTGATTTCCCTACTTTTATTGGAGTTGGGATTGTTTTGAATTAATCTTAACTCCTTGTAATGTTTCCTGACACCCCCTCCTTTTAGAGCATCTATACTCCAAAACACGATCTTTCGGGTTTTTTCCAATACTTTTAACATGTTTGTTTTTTTTGGTGGGGGAGGTTTGTTGGTTAAATAACTAATGAAATCTATTTGTCAATCTTAGAGCTAACATAAACAATATCATTTTTTAAACTATCAATTACATAGGTCATCCATAAAACTTCTTTATTAGGAATCTCCAAGTATCTACCCATATTCTTTTTATTGACTACACAATAAATCAAAGCATCGTCTTTAAGAGGGTCATAATCAAATTCTTTGTATTGTGAGGTATCCTTCGGGTTTAAATCTTCAAAATTCATAGAAAACAGAGAAACTCGGCTAAGGCTGTGTTCACTATTGTTGATTACCCTTATACGTTTAGTCTTCATCTCTTTCTGATGTGCAGCCGTACCACAATTCCAAAATACATTTTGGAAAAAGAACAAAAAAAGCAAGAACTGAAAACTCTTCAATACAATGTTTCGTTTAACAAATACATTCATCTATAAATTCAAAATAAAATTACCACTAAAGTGACTTAGCCAAATTTTAAATCTGTTAAAAACCAAAAAACTCTATGAACTACATTCTACTGTTAAAGTTGATGTTACAAACCTGATATCAGGTATAAAAAAGCTAGTTTTAAAAAAAATTAAGTGCGTTTTTCAAGATGAGATTTTCTTTCTTTCTCCTTCTCTTATTCATAATAGCAAATAATTGTTTTTCTCAGTTCCAAGTTAAAGGAAAAGTAATGGAATACAGAGATGGTAAGGAAAATATTGCACTGCCAGACGCTAATGTGTATTGGTTGTCCAGTGTGGTCGGCACAACTACTGATTCTTCGGGAAATTTTAAAATCCCTTACCGAGGAGACCTAAAAAAACTAATAATAAGTTCTGTTGGGTATAGATCAGATACAATTCTGGTAAACAGACCAGACTTGGGTAATATTATTTTATATCCTACTGTAGTTTTAGATGAAGTTGTTGTTGAAAAGCAAGTTGCACCTTTACAAAAATCATTGTTTAAAGTACAAAATGTGGTCTCGGTTGATAGCAGAGAAATGCTGAAAGCTGCATGTTGTAACCTATCAGAAAGTTTTGAGACCAACCCTGCTGTTGATGTGAATATTTCCGATGCTGTTTTAGGGGCCAAGCAGATACAAATGTTAGGTCTTAATAGTCCTTATTTGTTGTTTACTCAAGAGAATATGCCAGCAATCAGAGGTGCCTCGCAAATATTTGGCCTTTCTTTTATACCAGGTTCGTGGATTGAGGGCATACAAATTACCAAAGGAGCCGGGAGCGTTCTTAATGGTTTTGAAAGCATCTCAGGGCACATAAACAGTGAGTTGGTTAAACCAATTATAGATAAACGATTCTTTCTAAACTTATATGCTAATAATTTTGAACGCTACGAATTCAATTCACGCCTAAACCATAACCTGACGGACAATCTAGCTACAGGACTTTATATACATGCCAACTTAAGAAATGGAAACATTGAAAACAATGGTGATTCTTTTCAGGATACACCTTTGGCCAAGCAAATCAACTTTATGAATAGATGGCAGTACCTTAATCCTGAAAATGGATGGGTCAGCTATGCCACAATACAATATTTAAATGATAGCAAAGAAATTGGTCAATTAGATTTTAATATTGATACAGACAAGCTTACCAACAATAATTGGGGTAGTGAGGTAAAAACATCTCGACTAGACCTTTCTTCAAAATTAGGTTATGTATTTCCAGAATTACCATATCAGAGTTTTGGTTTTCAGACGGCATATAGCAATCATTCCCAAGATGCTTTTTATGGATTAAACATCTATGATATTAACCATAACTCGTTTTACTCCAACTTCATATTCAACAGTATCATTGGTAGTACACAGCACAAATTTAAAACAGGTATAAGCCTTACCTATGACAGTTTTGACGAAACCGTTAATTCCACCAACTATAATAGAGATGATAATTCAATAGGCGCATTTTTTGAATATACGTATGATAATTTGGAAGGTTTAAGCTTTGTGGCCGGATTAAGAGCGGATATGCATAATAACCTTGGCAATTTTTTTACTCCAAGATTTCATTTAAGGTATTCACTATGGGATAAAGCTAGCCTACGGGCATCATTTGGAAGAGGAAAACGTGGTGCAAATATTTTTGCCGAAAACCAACAACTATTTGCATCTTCAAGACAAATAATCATTAATCCCAACGATGGCAACTATTATGGATTGAAACCAGAAAAAGCCTGGAACTATGGAATCAGCTTTATGCAAAAACTATACATTTTGAATAGAGTTCTTGACTTCTCAATAGATTTTTACAGAACCGATTTTGTAGATCAAGTAGTGGTTGATTGGGAAAATCCAAGGGAGATATCTTTTTACAATCTTGAAGGTGATAGTTACTCCAATAGTCTACAAATAGATGTAAACTATGAAATGCTTCAAGATTTTCACATTAGGGCAACCTATAAACATTTTGATGTGGTTACTGATTATAACAGTGGAGCTTTGGAAAAACCATTACAACCATTATCACGTTTCTTTGTGAATCTTAACTACGAGACACTACAAAGAGGGGAGCAACAATGGCGTTTTGATTTTACCTCTAATTGGCTGGGCAAACAGCGTCTTCCCAATACCGAAAGTAATCCAGTGGAATTTCAACTTCCACCCTACTCTCCTTCGTACATGTTGATCAATGCACAGGTCACCAAGGTGTTCTCAAACAAATTTGAGTTTTACGTAGGTGGCGAGAATATCAATAACTTTACTCAAAATATGCCCATTTTATCAGGGAACAATCCTTTTGGCCCATATTTTGACAGTACCATATTATATGCTCCTGTTTTGACAGGAACCTATTATGCAGGATTCAGATATAAAATTTAAAATATGAGAAAATCAATCTTAGTCTTTTTTCTAATACTGGGAGCTAGCTTAAGCCATGCTCAGGATAAAAATAAAACCGTCACTTTTGAGGTGAAGGGCAACTGTGGTATGTGCAAAAGCCGTATTGAAAAAACTGCAATAAAAATTGCAGGCGTAAAATTTGCCTTATGGAATGTGGATACAAAAGAATTTAAGGCTATTATCGATGAGCGTAAATGCTCTATAGATATGGTTAAGAAAAAAATAGCAGGAATTGGTCATGATATTGAAGGGTATACAGCTCCATTGGATGTATACGATAATTTACCAGCGTGTTGTCAATATCGAAATCCTGAAAGTATCCATATGAATCATGGAAAACATTAACGATAAGTAAAATATATTTATTCAAAGCCCATTGTTCCAAAGAACAATGGGCTTTGAATTTTATAGTTTTATCACCCTCTTAGCTACCAGAATTTCGCCGTCTCCATCAATTACCCGAATTACGTAAAATCCAGAAGATAGTCCATAAAGGTTTTTAATGACCAAAGTATCTGTGTTTTGGAACGCTTCTTCCCGTATTTTCATTCCCATCATATTAAACACCTCAATAACACAATCAGTGCGCTTACTTAAGTTAATGGTAATCTTTTCCGTAAATGGGTTAGGGTGAGCAGTTATTATCACAGGTTTATCGTCAAGTAAAGAGTCCGTATCTTCCCAAACAATGGGCTCAAATAACTTTTCAGAATATGGATAAGGTTTCACCAACCTTGTTGTACCAGACTTATTCGTTCCTCCATTTTGGGTATCTATTAGAGCTTCAAAGGAGGATCCTGGAACAGCTTCAAACCCAGGTGTCAAGTTTATTTCATTTACCGATTCAAATCTACTACTAGTCCCAGCTGGAGCCAAAAAATTGTTTCCTGCTTGTATATTGAATTGGTAGTAAAAAATTTCCTCCGGATTATATGTGTTGCTAACAATATAGTTATCAAGTAATGCCAACCCATTTTCCGCATAAAAAACGCCGTAAACTCTGGTGTCAGTAATATCATTTGGATCTACTGAGGGAAGTGTTTCTCCGTCAAACACATAAGTACCATCATAACGAACCATGGATGTCGGAATAAAAGAGGAACCATTATGTATTTCTTCCCACTGTTGCCATACCCAATCTACAAAAGCATGGTGAAAAAAGAATACGGGGTCTCGTGGAGACAATGGAGTAGGCATAGCGCCTCCTGTCCAAACGTGACCTCCCCTATGCACATTAAGTCTTTCTAAGGTATTGGAAAACTCAAAAAAGTCTGTTTCTGCCAACAAATTACTCAGCTCAAGAGGTGTTGGTAGTCGGGGGTCAGCTCCCAAATTCCTTCCTAATGTCCAATTGGCATCAAAACTTCCTAAAAAACTTTCATCCCACAGTGCATCCGTCGTAGATTGGAACAGAGTAGAATTCCATAACCCCAAACTAATTTCTGGATTGATATCCTGAACCGCCTGTTCCAACTCAAATGCTATTCTTCTATGCCATGGTAAGAAAATCTCCCTCTCCGGTTCATCGGGAAGATTAAAGTGCAAATCCAGTCGAGTAGGATCCACGGTATTGTCGAAATTAAAAACGTCTCCATGAAAGGTAGCAATATCGTTAAACAAATCCGGGCCATTTCTCAATTCATAAAAAGCATCAACAAGCTCAGATATTTCATAATCTGTCATTTCATCAAACCCTTTACGAATACTTTGGGAATATGTCGTATATAAAAACCCAAAAAGAAAATATGCAAAAACAAAACTATTTTTGGTGAAGAACTTCATTATTATATTTTTTGATCCTAATCTCATTTATTATTTTACAATTAGCACTGCTCAATTAAATAGTTAACCCGCCTCTGCCAACATTTCTTTGAATAATGGATTTTTAAGATACCCTCCATATGACGTATCTCCCATAAAAAGGTCTGGGTATTCATTAGCTTCAATAATGACCGGACCATTATTTGTAATAGCAATATCCCACCCAATAAACCTATCTGGTAAAAATTCTGTTGCTTCAATGACAAGGTTTCGCGCTTCGTTAAAATATGGAATCAAAAAACCTTTAAACGGATAATTGCTAGTTGGGTGTTCAAAATAGTCTCGCCCACCAAAGTGAATTTCCTCAAGAGCAACATCCTTTAAACGTCCTTCTTGCATATTAACACCTACGTAGATACCTCCCGAGTGTCCATTATCCACAATATTATCACCAGTTCCAAACCTCATAAAGGCATCCAATACATGTATTCCTTTCTTATCGTCAATATAAGTTTCAAATCTTATAGTATTAATACAGCTTGGATTAATTTTGTTAACTTCATCATGCTGTATGAGAACGTCCTCATGGATACAATCATTCTCAATAATACTACTTGCATTTTCCTTGACGTCCTCCTCAAGTTTGTTCTTTCTTATAATACAAGCCCCCCTACCTCCAAACAGTGAAAACGGCTTTAAAAACAATTTTTCTTTTCCAGTTTTATTGAAAACCTCTTTAAAAAATGCAGTCAACTCCCTATTATTAGAAACTTTATAACATTTTCCTTCATAATAAAAGCTTGACCCAAAATTGTAGCTAATAAGCTCTGGTACCGGTAAATTATTCTTTTTACAGAAAAGAGAGAAAATTAATTTGTTGGAAATAATACTCAGGTATTCTTCTTTGTGCAGATTTCGGCTTCGCTGTATTTTAGAAGCCTCCTTAGTAATAAGGAAATCTTTGACATTAGTAACATCTTTTCTATACAAATACTTGAAGTAATACAAGGGTATTTCGCCTTTTTCCCTCCATAACGACAAAAATTCTAAAAATATCTTTGGGTAAGACTTTTTTCTTTTATCCTTTAAGAAAACCCGAAAACCCTCTTTCTGATGTTTTGGTATCATCAAGTATAATTTCTTTTATCGTTATTGGTTAAATTCTACTGGTCTTTTAAAGCTTCTAGTTCTTTGTTGAGTTTATCTATTTGCTTTTGTTGCATGAGCAAATATAATGTCAACTCTTCTATCTTTTGTAGGAGTTTGGCATCCATTTTTCCCAAATCAATTCCATTAGCTTCAACATTCTTTGCACTTGGGATATTGGGTAAATGGCCATTTTCTTTAATAAATTGCCGCACTTGCTCAAGACCCATTAAATCATATTCTTTTAGAAAAACAAAATCAGGCCAATTTCCTTGAAGTTCAACTTTAACTCCTTCAGCAATAACATTTCCTGCAACAGCCAATCTATATCCTTGTGTATTAGTCGTTCCAATTCCTACATTTCTATCGGCAAACAAATCCCTAGCGGTCCAATCCACTGTGTTCATATTGGAATTAGTTGATGTGTAATCAATAACACCACCTCCGGCCTGCGTGTTAACGTTTTCCGTGTTGCTCACCAAGGAAACATTGCCCGCGGCATCCCTGGCAAATACCGTGAAGGCATATCCCGTAGAGGCCGTCAGACCCGTCACGTTGAAGGTCGTCGCCCCCCCGGTAAGACCAAGACTGCCTCCGTCCTGGAAGACCTCATAGTCCGTGACCCCAACATTGTCACCTGGATCGCTCCAGCTCAAATCAGTGCTCGTAGAGGTCGTATTGCTGCTCGAAAGGTCAGATACCGCATTGGGGGACTCCGTGTCCCCTCCGGCCTGCGTGTTAACGTTTTCCGTGTTGCTCACCAAGGAAACATTGCCCGCGGCATCCCTGGCAAATA
>NZ_OBEH01000002.1:0-308849 GCF_900215465.1 Flagellimonas pacifica | reverse complement strand
GGAAGACCTCATAGTCCGTGACCCCAACATTGTCACCTGGATCGCTCCAGCTCAAATCAGTGCTCGTAGAGGTCGTATTGCTGCTCGAAAGGTCAGACACCGCATTGGGGGACTCCGTGTCCCCTCCGGCTGCTACTATTGAAATATTGTCAATAAAAACTGTATTTCCTGCCACCAACCTTGCTGACCAAGGACTGGTGTACACTCTTATAGTTGGATTAATAGATGTAGCAGTAACATTAAACACATACTCGGTCCATGTATTACCTGCTATACCTGTTGTACTAAATCCATTAAGGCCCTGCCAATTTGCAAAAGCAGGCGAATTTGACTGAGCTCCTTCTCTTGCCCAAATAGAAATGACATAATCTTGTCCTATTACAGCATCAAACTCATATGTAATTACACTGCCGTTGTTCCCCGTAGATTCTGCTCTTAAAGAGAAAAGTCCTGACTGGGAATCAGAATTGTCCGAAGTTAAAAATGCCTGATTCGTCCATCCTGTGATGGCATTAGATTCATTAGTAGGAGATGCCGCATTGGAGTCATTATACAAATTCTGAGAAAATGCACTAAAGGTTCCACAAAAGAGTAAAGTGAAAAGTAATTTTTTGACCATTGGAATTTGGTTTTAAGGTTGATGCAATAGGAGAACAATACAAAAGTATAGCACCAGAGAGATAATCGAATAATTACGTTCAAAATATCGATGAAACGCAAAAAAAAACTTTGATTGAACATGCAGAGATTTCATTGAAAAAAAACACTGGTTTCCAATAAGTTAAGATTTAGCCCTCTCTTCTTTAAAAAAAACGATTCAAAATTATACTTGAGCGTAAAAATTTACCATGTTGACGAGATTCTTGTATTAAATTCAAAAAAAAGAAAAATTACACGAAATTTGTATTTATTGCATAGCCTTAGACTATATAGTGTATACTTTAAAACTGAATAGTTACAAATTCAATAGATGAAAAAAACCAACATTCTTTTTACTTGTGCTGGACGCCGAAATTATCTTATCAATTACTTTAAGGAAGCCTTAAACGGAAATGGAAAAATAGTTGCTGTTGATATGCAATTATCCGCTCCTGCATTGGTGGATGCTGATATAGCCAGAGAGGTGCCAAGCATATATGATTCCAACTATATCCAAGCTCTAAATGAAGTAATAAAAGAAGAAGAAATAAATGCCATTATTTCGTTGAACGATCTTGAATTACCCATTTTATCCAAGTACAAGGAAGAAATTGAGAGTCAAGGAGCTAAAGTTGTTATTTCAAATCCAGACGTCATTGCAACTGCATTTGATAAATGGAAAACATTTACTTTTTTTAAAAATATTGGAGTAGATACTCCTAAAACCTATTTAACAATAGAAGATGCCCTTACGGCAATTAAGAATTCGGAATTGCAATATCCACTGATCGTTAAGCCAAGATGGGGCAGTGCTTCCATTTCTATAGATGTTGCGGAAAATGAAGAGGAGCTTAAATTAGTATACGATTTGCAGCACCTTAAGGTCAAGAGATCCATTTTAAGAACAGCCAGTTCTGAAGACATGGATAAAAGCGTTCTTATCCAGGAGAAAATTAATGGTGAAGAATATGGGATAGATATTTTGAATGATTTTGAAGGTCAGCACTACGGCTCATTTGTTCGTAAAAAACTAGCTATGCGTTCCGGAGAAACTGATAAAGCCGTATCAATAATAAACGATAAGTTCTCAGATGTTGCTAAAACTATTGCTGAAAACACTAAACATATTGGAAATATGGATTGTGATTTCTTTGTCAGAGATGGAAAAGTATATTATCTAGAGATGAATCCTCGATTTGGTGGAGGTTACCCGTTTTCTCATGAGGCAGGAATAAATACTCCAGCCATTTATTTAGCTTGGTTAAACAACGAGACAGACATTGAGAAATATAATCAATTTAAGGATGGGTTTGCTTTTTCCAAATGTGATCGAATTTTAGAAATTCCAAAGACTGCCCTTTAAACAATCACTCTTTAGCTTTTCAACCATTATACCAAAGAAAAGAGTACATCTTATAACGCCAAACCAATGGGTGAAAATGTGGAAATACTACGTAGTATCTTAAAAGATAAACGGAAAAAGAACCTCCCCCTACTAGTGTTTGAGTTTTTAAATCTCTGGGTGATCCATAAAGAAGTTCCGACACATTATTTTAGCAGGTTTCTGTATCGAAAAGAATTTTCCAACTACAAAGACTTTATTCCTACCAAAAAATATTTAAAGCTGATTTCCTCACAAAAGATACACAATCCCCAATTTGTATCTCTTTTAGAAAATAAATTGCTTTTTGCTTTATTCTGTGAAAAGCATAATGTACCAGTTCCTAGAATGGTTGGCTTTAATAGTAATAATATGTTTTATTACGACAACAATATTACCTATCTAAAATCCAAGCAAGATTTGATTGGTTTTTATCAAAAGTATTTTAGTGATACTACAAACGGGAAGATATTTATTAAAAGTATAGACACCAAAGGAGGTGAAGGAATATACATGTTGGATATTCAAAACTACAATAGTCAAATCCAATCTATTGGTCATTTAATATTGTTAGGGTCCTATATTCACCAGGAAGGTGTAACACAAAATATAGAAGTAGATAAAATCTATGGCAAAAGCATAAACACATTAAGATTTGATGTAGTAATCGATAATTTTCTCAAGAGCCATTTACTTGGTGTAGTTATGCGTTTTGGCGCAGGTGGCAGTATTATTGATAATCGTTCAAAAGGAGGCTTTTTTATTTCGGTAAACCGTGATAATGGAAAACTTCTTAAAAGCGGTTTTCAAAAAATGAAATATGGAGGTGCAGAGTTTACCTCACATCCAGACACCGGTTTTCTATTTGAAGGATATGATATTCCTTTTTATTCTGAAGCCAAACAGCTAGCGTTGGATATGAGCTCCCTGATTCCTAATAAGCTTGTTGGGTGGGATATCGCAATTACTCCTTCGGGTCCCATAGTGATAGAAGGAAATCATGATACGAATATAACAATGAGCGAAGTCAACTATGGCGGGTACTTAAAACACCCAGTTGTCAGAGAATTGCTGGATTCACTTTAAAAAAGTTCTCTAACTCTGATTTACTATTATTTTTCGTTTTCCAGATTTCAACAGAGGAATTTCTGAAACGTACTCAATAGATATATTAGCACCTTCTCCTAAATAAAGTCCAAAGAAAGCTAAAAACTCTTCTTCTCTATCAAAAACTCTTTTACTGTTAACCTTAAAAACATAATCTGACTCACTCTTTTGAATTAACTGGACTTGTTCCAGCTCTGGATATTTGTACAGGTTAGTATATATAATAAATGGATTGACAATCTCGCCTTCCGTATTGGTAAGTAAGTCTGTAATTCTTCCCTGAATAGATGAGAACATGGGAAAACCATCATCACCAATATTCATAATCCCTACATCACCAGTATCATAACGAATCATTGGAGTTGCAAAATTATATAGGTCGGTTACCACAATTCTACCTGGCTCGCCATAGCTTGCGGGTCTATCATATTCCATGTCCAAAACCTCTATATGGTAACTTGCCCAGTTAATGGCAAAATTATCTTCATTTGGTCTTTGCTGCGCAATAATACCATTTTCAACGTTTGAGTATCTTGATACCACCGGGCATTGAAAATAATATTCCATTCTCTCTCTAACATGAGAATCTAATGGCTCGGACATCGCAATTATCGACTTTACGTTGCTTTTTAAAGGTTCATAACCATTTACGTCCAAGAAATTACACAGCTTTAAAAACCCTGATGGGTATCCTAACCATGCTTTTGATTGCTTATCTCTAATTAGTTCTTCTACTAATTTGGACATTGCAGTATCATCGAGTTCTTCAACATCCAATTGGTCAATATTTTGCATCCAGGCCAAAAATCTAGGCTTTCTATAATAAGCGGCCCAAAGTCTTAAATACAATAACCTCTCTCCAATTGTAAAACCAGACTGCCCTGCAAAAAAAATAGTGTCCGCACTATTTCTATTCTTTTTGCATGTTGATTGCAATATTTTAAAAGGTGTTCCCGTAGAACCGCTCGTACTAACAGAATGCGCTTTATTTTCTTTCGCTATAGGAATGTTGATGTTTTCAAAATTTTCCTTGATTATTGTCTTATTAACAACTGGAAAATCTTCCAACCTTTGGCTGCCAATATATGCTTTGTAGAAATCTGTTTGAGTAGAAGCTATTTCTAAAAGCTTATTTAACTGAACTTTATTTCTAATTTTAAGTTCTTCGAAACTTAAACCGAATAGTTCTTCTATATTTTTTAGATTATTGCCAATTGGACTACCTTTTAAGTAGTCCAATTGCCAAAACAACTTGTTTCTTAAATTATTCATGATGTGGGATTAAGGGCAGAGCTAATTTCGTAAAAAAAATGTAATCCTTTAAGTTTAAACGTTAAGAAAACATAGTTGTTTTGTTGTTGTTTTCTTAACCTGCGTAATTCGCTAACTATTGTTACAATGATTTCTTTGATAAACTACCACTACGTAACAAAATTGCCATTTGGATAGTTTTGAACATGATTGCGATTTCAAAAATTTAGACACACCTTATCCAATAAAGTCACTCGCTAGTTGTTTTACAGCCTAGACCCACAATTTACCAACTGACAACCTCAATCTCCGACCTTCTATTTTTTGAATGCTTGTCTTCATTACACGTAACACCGTCTTCGCATTCATTCGTTAGCTTATTTTCTCCATATCCTCCTGATTGTATCCTATCTTTCGGGATTCCTTTGGAGATAACATAATCTACAGTACGTTGGGCTCTTTTCTCTGAAAGCCACTGATTGTATTTATCGCTACCTCTAGAATCTGTATGTCCACCAACGCTAATCACTAAACTTGGATTGTTTTGTAGTATACTTATCAACTTGTTTAGTATGGTTTTGTCAGTATCGGTCAGGTACGAAGAATTTAAACTGAAATACACGCTTCGTAACGCTTCGATTTCACTTTTAATTTTTGCTCGTTTTGCGTCTTCAGCATCTTGCTTTGCCTTTTCAGCAGCTATGCGTGCAGCTTCTTTTTCTTTCTCCAATCTTTCAGCCAATAAACGAGCCTCTTTGTCAGCTTTTTGCTTTGAGGCAATCGAATCTTGAACACGTTGTTGCTCTTCTTCCAACTCTTTCAATAAAGCCAATTTCTCTTCTCCTTTTCTGGAAAGTCCTTTTTTAACATTAAATCTATACGCAACGGCAACAGCATGTTGAATATGATTGGTGGCATTCCCTGTATCCATTGCCCATTTTCCGGTAGAATTAAAATCTAGTCCCCAATGATCAGAAAACCATGTTCTAAAACCAACAACTGCGTTATATGTTCCTCTACCCTGATTATTAGCATCTGTATACCCAGCGCCTATTCCTACATAGGGGTCAAAAAATCCTGTTTCACCAAGAATCATGTTCAAGTCATAACTAACCCTAAAATCCAATGCCAAATAATCTACATCCTGAGGGTTGGTGATGTTGTCTACAATTTTCCCTTCTTTATATCTATTGTAGCTTCCAATTGCTTCCAGCCCCAATCCGTTTTTGAAATAACGCCCAACACTTAAGCGTGAAGGAAATGGAACCATATTCCACCCATCTTCTATATCCAATAACTTACCAAATTCATCTCCGGAATCATCCACAATGTTTGTTCCTAGCGTTATCATCCAGAAACTATTGACTATGCTGTCCTTTTTTGTCAATTGGACATCTTGTCCAGATACATTGATGGAAACTAACAAAATAAGTGCCGTAGCAAAAATGTTTAAGCTTTTCATATGAATAAGATTTGAGGTTCTTACCATGCAAAGCTAAATCCAATCTATGAAGTATCTCGTTTTGTACTTTGAAGTGCTTTTATTTTCGTTGAGTGACTTAAAAATAAAAGAAGATTAGCCTACCATCCCTCTTTTTGAAAACTCACGATCTTTGAAGTGTTTGGAATTTTATAGATGTAAAAGGGGTAAGATATTATGCTATTTTCATTCTCTGACGCTTCTTTCTTTACAGACAAATTAGTAGTAATCAAAATGTTACCTTCCAACTCTTCTTTTTTCAATGAATACGTTGCGCCTTCTTCCTGTTTTCCCAAACAGATTACAAGAAGTATATTTTTTTCGAAATCTATTTCCGGTACAGGAAGTCCAGGCTTTCTAGTCCTGTTTATTTGTGAATAGAATTTATTTAATGTCTTTGCGTCTTTAACCACAGTAGCCTCGTATTCCATAATACCGCTATAGGCATCATGGGAAACCAACACCATATTTTCCTTGCTTTCACCTAAAACCATTTGATTTTTCTTTTGTGCTTTACAAGAAATAAGACAGACAAACAATATATAAAAGAAGTATTTCACAAACTAATGAGTGTTTTTAAAACGTGATTTATAGGCTTTTTCGTAAACCTCTTCATATATAGGCAAAATATTAACTATATCGAACTTAGAAGCTACTTTAAATGCATTTTCCTTGAACTTTTCCAAAACTACATCATTCTTTAGAATAGAAATAGCTTTTGAAGCCATTTCCTCCACATCGCCAACATCTGCCAAAAATCCAGAAATTCCGTTCTTATTCACCTCAGGAATTCCACCAGTATTACTCGAAATTACAGGAGTTCTATTGATCATGGCCTCCAATGCCGCCAAACCAAAGCTTTCCGACTTTGAGGGTAACAAGAAAAGATCAGAAAAACATAGAATTCTGTCAATTTCATTGCTATTGCCCAAAAATACTACCTTCTCCTTAATTCCTAAATCATCACAAAGCTGTTCTGCATATTCTTTTTCAGGCCCTTCCCCAACCATAATAAGTTTTGCAGGAACCTCTTGCTGAACTTTTAAAAAGGTATAGATAACATCTGGAATGTTCTTTACTTTTCTAAAGTTACTAACGTGTGTAATGATTTTCTCTTCCTCATTAGCCATCAATGATCGCTGACAATCCGTATAATCTAATTTATATTTTGATGTATCTATAAAATTAGGAATCACTTCAATATCTTTTTCAATATTGAACAACTCCAAGGTTCTTTGTTTCAATGCTTCTGACACCGAGGTTACAATATCCGATTTATTGATACTGAAATTTACAGCCGGTTTATAAAATGGGTGTTTGCCCACCAAAGTAATATCTGTACCATGCAATGTAGTAATCATTGGTATAAAAATACCTTCCTCTTGAAGCATTTTCTTAGCCATATACCCTGCATACGCATGCGGAATGGCATAATGCACGTGCAATACTTCTATTCCATAAAGTTTTATGGTATCTACCAACTTACTGGACAATGCCAGCTCATAGGGTTGATAATGAAAAAGTGGATATTCCGGCACATGAACTTCGTGAAAATGGATATTATTTCCTAAAAGTTCTAACCGAACCGGTTGTTTATACGTAACAAAATGTACTTCGTGACCTCTTTCTGCCAAGGCAATGCCTAATTCCGTGGCCACAACACCACTACCTCCAAAGGTGGGGTAACATACTATAGCTATCTTCATAAGCACAAATCTAAGGCAATATTTTGTGCCTAATTTATAATGGAATCATAAATAGCTTGTTGAATCCTAGTTCTCAGTCCTGATTTTACAAGTAGCGTATTGCTAGCGGATGGATAGGTCCTGTTGGATAGAAAAACATAAACAAGTTCTTCATCAGGGTCTGCCCACGTATACGTACCGGTAAAGCCACTGTGTCCAAAACTCTTTCTGGAAACGCAGCCACAAGTAGGTCCTTTTTCCTTAAGCTGGGGTTTATCAAAACCTACACCTCGTCTAACATCTTTATGGCAGAAATAACAGGTGTTGAACTTCTTAATTGTCCGTTCATTTAAGAACCGTTTACCACCATACAAGCCTCCTTGTAGGTACATCTGCATTATTTTGGCCACATCATTAGCATTGCTGAACAGTCCGGCATGCCCTCCTACTCCACCTTGCATGGCAGCTCCCATATCATGCACATAACCTTGCACCGTTTGATATCTGTAATATTTATCTTCTTCAGAAGGAACTATTTCCTCCTTGGAAAATCGCCCTAAAGGATTGAACGACGTGTGCTGCAATCCCATAGGAATATATAAGAATTCATTGATCAACTCATCCAATTGTTTCCCATAAGTGTCCTCAATATACTTTTTGAAAACATAATAGGCCACATCACTATAGCGATAACGATTGGATTTTAAGCTCTGCCTACCAATTCTATTATAAATAGAATCTTTATAAGCATCCATTAAATATAGATTTTCTGCTACTTTATATGAAAAACCCTCAGATGGGGTATTACGATAAAATTCTTTTGAAGGCTTTCTATTTTTGGTCAACGTATCTATGTAAAAAGCTATCCATGCCGGTAATCTACCATAATGGGAAAGCGCTTTTAGAACGGTAACATCCTTGATCTCTGTTGAATCATATTGAGGAACCAACTCTTTGAACGTATCATTCAAGGCAATTTTACCTTCTTCCTCCATTTTCATGATCAATGGCAAAGTGGACAGGATTTTTGTTAAGGAGGCCAAATCATAAATATGCCCACCATTTACTTTTTGTTCTGAGGTATACGTAGGCTTACCAAAGGCTTTGTTATAGACCACCTTTCCCTTTTTCGCAATTAAAACTTGCGCGCCTGGATACATCAGCGAGTCTAGGCCAACCTCTACCAAACTATCTACAACTGCTAATTTACTAGAACTGAGCCCTACCCTTTCCGGGATACTGTACCCCAATCGTTGTAAGGGTTTTAACTTGATTCCAGTATTGACCGGAAATTCTGCATGCGCCGAAACGGGTAGCCTCCCATCTGCACCAATAGCGCCAAAAATTACTTCTGCAGCTTTTTCCTGGGCAATTGCACTATTTTGATAACCAACTACCACCCCATCAATACTATTGAAATTTGCCACATCCAATAATGCGTAGGGTTTTGCAAAGAGTGTCAATATTGTATTGCTTGTTCTGAGTCGGGCAATCTCTTGCAGCCAAAAAAGTTCATTTTTGGAAAACTTGTAAGACTTCCAAGGACTTTTATTGCTTTTATGAAAACCAATAATGATCAAATTGTAATTTGCCAATTCTTTACGATATCCTGCAGCATCCTTGGCATCAATTTGCGTGACTTTTGAATATTTGGACAGCGTCTCATAAAATGTTTCCCCAGAATCATCTCCAAATTTCACATAGGCAATTTTCTTGTTTTCCAATTTCTTGATTGGCATCAATGAAAAGTTGTTCTTCGCAACGGTAATTGCCTTTTCGATGGCTTCTTCATACACTATATCATTTTCAACCCCATTTAAATCCTCATGTAGATTCTCAAGTTGAACTGGTTTGTAGTTGTACAGGCCAGCTTTATATTTGGCCATTAGAATTTTCTTTACCGAATGCGAAAGGCGTTTTTCAGTAATTACCCCTTTATTATAAGCTTCAACAAGTTTTTCTTTGGCCCGCAATACATTTTCCGGCATTAAAAGCATATCGTTGCCAGCTTTAAATGCTTCAAGTTCAACCTCACCTTCAGGAGCGAACTGAGATACTGCCTTCATGTTCAAGGCATCTGTAAATACCAAACCCTCAAAACCCATCTCCTCTTTTAATATTCCAGAAACAATCTGTTCCGAAAGTGTTGACGGTAATCCCTCCCTAATTTCCAAACTTGGAACATCCAAATGGGCCACCATAACAGAACTTAATCCATTGGCTATCAAATTTTTGAAGGGAAACAATTCAATGGAATCCAACTGCTGTTTTGATGAGTTGATAATGGGCAGGGCATGATGGGAATCTGTTGCAGTGTCTCCATGTCCGGGAAAGTGTTTTCCACAGGATAGTACACCCGCACGCTCCATACCTTTCATAAATGCAATTCCTTGTCGCCCAACATTTATTGGATTTTCTCCAAAGGAGCGATTTCCTATAATGGGGTTCTTGGGATTATTGTTCACATCAATATCCGGTGCAAAATTAATGTGCACTCCCAATCTTTTGGCATGTTTTCCAATTTGAAAGCCAACTTTTTCAACTGTTGAGCTATCTTTTATTGCTCCCAATGTCATATTCCACGGAAAGGCATAGGTGGAATCCAAGCGCATGGACAGTCCCCATTCAGCATCCAAAGCAATTAAAAGCGGTGTTTTTGACAGGGATTGGTATTCATTGGTCAATTTTGCCTGACGCACTGGGCCACCTACCAAAAAAACCACCCCACCAATGTGGTGTTCCTTAATTAGCTCCTTTACCCTGTCCGTAGCTGCTTTATTTTGATTAGAGGCAACACTTACCATGAACAACTGTCCAATGCGTTCCTCTAGCGACATTGCATCATATTGGGTGTTGACCCAGCCAAGCTGGTCCAAAGTATCCTTGGTAATCAATGGGTTATTTTGACCATTGATTCCTAAAAAACACAGAAAAAAAAGGGAAAAGTAAAGGTTTATCCTCATAAATATCTTGTCTAGGACATGAACTTACAGGGATTAAAAATATTGCATTTCATCGAAGAATGCACAATTATTAGGATAAATTAAGGATATTCTTGGATGAATTTCCGAAAATCTGATGCCCTTTTGAACTACTATCCCGTACTTATTGAAAGTCAAAACAGTAAAAAAAACTTGATTCACCAGAGTAGTTGTAGGATAACATGCTATAGAAAAACTTACGCTTGAAAAGCGTTCACTTATCAATCTAGTATAAGAGTAGTAGCGGATTTCTGAACTACTTTCCGATTAACAATCTACTTTATTAAACAAAAAACGGTACAAGTCAGCACTCAGACGGCTATTGCTTATTCACCGTGTTGGCAGCAGTATTTTATTTATTCTTCCCTCGTAGTTCATTTATTTTCGAAATCATTGTTATCGCATTTTTATTTTCTGGGTTAAGAATCAATGATTTTTTATAATTTTTAATAGAATTATTCCAATCTTTATCAAAAAAATAAGCCTCACCTAGGCTGTCATGTAGATTGGGGTGATTAGGCATTATTTCCACACCATATTGAAATACTTTAATTGCTCCCTTAGGATTTTTCATATCATTCAACCATTCATAACCTAAACGATTAATAACATTATCAAAACCATTAGATAAAAATTCTTGCTCGGTTATTTCAGCATCACCTAAAAATTCTTTTAGGTGTAAAGTTGGGTTTTCAGGGTTATTGTATTTTTTGTAATGCAAATAACCTATCGAAGTTTTTGGAAAAAGGTCTGCAATCATCGTTCGATAACTTCCTTTTCTTAATTCCTTTTTTAAATCTAATTCAATGAATTCGGAAAAGTCATTAAAAAGAAACACTCGTATCGTTAGGTTTTCCAAATCGTAAATTGTAGAATACTGTGTGGGTGCTAACCTAGATTGAGCAAAATTCTGCATTGCTTCAGAACAATATTCAACAGTACTTTTTTGTTTTGTAGCATTTATGAATTTTTGTCCATTTTGGAAGTAATCTAGCCTTACATCTTTTAGTGATTCTATCTGCGAATAATAGAAGTTTGAAAATGTTTTTTCCATTTCATCACCAATAAACATATCATCACCTTCAACAATCAAATATGTGCCTGATTTGTCTACGAATACAAGTTGGCCATCTGTTAATGAACTAAGATTGATTGTTTGTAGATATAATTTAACATCTTCTACATTATCCATCGTCTGCATAATATTTTTCAAGGCATTACCTATTGGGATTTCCAATTTTCCCTTTGTTTTCTTCACCTCTAAATAAGGTTCCCAAAAACCATCAAACACCAAGCCTGATTCATTAATTGCTCCTTGGGCAAAATTGTCTAATAAGCCCATATACATCACCCCAAATGTATCCTTAGTTCCTACTTCAAACCAAAATTGACTGTTAGGGCTGAAAAAGTCTTCATTATTTCCCACAATTGTTCTACCATCTTTGGTTGATTTGTACATACTACAAGCAACTCCTAGATTAGGAAACAATAACGCTATGATAAAACATAAGGATATTAAATATTTCATTAAGTATTTATTTAGTGTTTTTATGTAAGACTATTAATATGCATTTTTGTTACTCATGTTGTTGTGAACATTTAAGGTATCGCTCGTTTTAATGAGCTATGTCGCCCGATAAGTGAAGATCGGAAAATCTAACCAGAATTGATGAATAGATGCTATGACTTGATTAACAAGGCTAAAGATAGAGGAATGTTACCCTTTCCGTCCATTTATTGGGTAAATTCAAGGTACAGGCGTTGTTGCCAAATATCATTACACCAAACCAAAGTAAATACAAGTTAAAGCAATGGTGTCAAAAAAACCGTGTACAGCAACAATAAACCACAAATCGTATTTACGCAAGTAAAATATAAGGGCTAAGAGCGCTCCAACAGTACCTGCAACAAGTTGTCCTGTAATTCCTTGATAACTATGCATAAAACCAAAAAAACAAGCGAGTAGGACAATATTAAGCACAATACTGGCTTTACTTTCCCCAAAGAATTTTACAAATTGCCGCATAAAATAACCACGAAAGATAATTTCTTCTCCAAATCCAGCTGACGACCACACTAATAATAAAGCAATTAAACAGGCGGGGAGATTCCCTTTCAATTGATCAAAACTTGAATAATCTATGGGAGTTCCTGTGAGTTTTGTAATTCCAGGAACCAATGCAAAGACATAAAAAACAAAGAGTCCAAGTGCAACCAATGGTGCAAGTGCGAAGATATTTTTTGAAGTGAATTTTTCACGTTGGAATCCTAACGCTAAAAATGGTTTTCCTTTGTATTCTATATAATTCGCTATAATGATTACTATAGAAATAATGATGTTTTCTATGTAACTAATACGGATTGGTCCAAACCATAAAAAGCAAATGATTGCAATGGTAATTAATGGAATTAATGTTTGTCGTAAGGTAATTTTGTTCATTTTTCTTGATTTTAATTCTAAGCGAAATAATGAACAAAACCTCTTAGAATCCTTTTAAACACTTATGTTTTTACTGAATGGTCTTAAATTCATTACTGAATAGTCGGTAGTCTTTGACATCTTTTATTGAAACCAATTGATAAATGCTTTTCGTTTGTAACGACTGATATTGATTTCAGCAATCGCATCATTTTTAATGGGATTTTTTAACCGAATACGCAACTTGCCATTTTCAATCTTTTCAATTTGGTCTATAGCATCTTTGTGAATGATAATTTGCCGATTGGCCCTAAAAAACAATTGATCGTTTATTTTTTCTTCCAGTGTATTCAGTATAAAATCTGTAGTAATTGTTTTGCCGTCATTTTGAACAGCGTATACAATTTTATTTTCGCTGTAAAAGCATGCAATGTCATCATAGGTGAGTTTGGTTGTTTTTGCGCTATTTTTAATAGTGATTTCAGCACTTTTTATCGATGCCGCATACAAATTGTAAATGTCACGTGCATAAACCAGTATGATGCCAATAAAACTCAGTAATAAGGTAAGTAACAAACCTATCAGTATATAATAGAATATTGTTTGGGCACCCGCAATTATGTTTAAGATAATATTTACAGGAATATACATGATGGTAATATATCCTAAAGTAGAAGCCAAAAACTGGGCAATAGTGACCGCTTCTACTTTTTTAGAGAAATATTTCTTCTTATAAAACTTAAAATTAAGATGTGCTATGATTCCAATGAAAGTGGACAAAACAATAGACGCCAGAAATCCTTCAATGGGAAATCTATATGATGTACTATCTGGAAAACTATCGCGTGATGCTAAATGATTGACCACTAAAGATAAAACTGTCAATACAATTACTATCTGAAACCAACGCCATGCTGAACTACCAATAAATGTATACTTAATTGTTTTTATTCTATCCTTGGTTGGTTGTGTAGTACTCATGAATTAGAAATTCCTTTTTTGTCACATTCCAAAGTAAAGAATAATTTCTCCATAGAATTTTTACCAAGAATATTCCTCAAGTATTTTGGAAACTTTGTTAAGAATATGAATACGTTTTAATGATTTATATACAACGATAGGTGAAATTCTGAAAATTCTACTTAAAAATTTGGTGCAGAGTGATGAATGCTCATTTAGGGTTCAGGAAGATAGATAACAACCAATGGTTAGAGCGTTAAAAGTAGTTTTAAGCTTGGTTATATCGAAACAAGAAAAACAAACTTCTAAACAAACCGGGAATGCCAACTCTCACTGGCCGGTACCTCCCAATGCTCCAAATATTCTTGCTTATTGGTCACAAGGTTGTTGAAAACAATGGTGTTTTTTGAAATAGCTTTTTCTTTGCCCATTTTTTTAAAATCCTTCAAGGATTTATATGCAACGTACTCCCCTTGTTTAAAAGAAACGTTCATTCTGTCCATAAGCTCCACTCCGTACTTTTGTTCCAAGCTTTGTATAAAATGAACCGAGGCATCTATAGAGCATCCTGAGGCTCCCGCGTTGGACTGATCCAACCCAATGACTAAAAACCTTTTGTATTTGATTTCAAAACCAGCACTCAGTTCACTTCCGTGTGCGGTCCATTGCTCCAGAAATTGGGACAGGGCTTTATTCACATCCTCAAGCTCTTCGCTTGAAAAACTCCGATTACATTGATAAATCCAGATTCTTGCGGTGTCCGGAAGGGACTCAAAATCAACTAGCATTTTAAATAGAATTTGCAATTAGTTCAGCTACATCCAAAACAGCAATACTCTCCTCTTTTTCGTGTGCTTTAATTCCGTCTGTCATCATTGTATTGCAATACGGACATCCGGTGGCAATAATATTGGGGTTGGTCTCCAAAGCTTCTTTTGTACGCAACACATTGACATCCATATCGCCTTTTTCTGGTTCTTTGAACATTTGTGCGCCTCCGGCACCACAGCAAAGTGCCGTTTTCTTGTGACGTTTCATTTCTACAATATCGGCGTTGGTTTTTTTCAGAACATCCCTTGGGGCATCAAAAATCGAATTGGCCCTTGCCAAATAACAAGGGTCGTGGAATGTAATTCGTTTTTCTTTGTACACTTGGCCTTCAACGGACAAACGTCCATTATCCATCAACTCTTTAATGTATTGTGTATGGTGAACAACATCATAGTTTCCACCCAAACCGGGGTATTCATTTTTTAACGTATTGAAGGAATGCGGATCACAGGTTACTATGCGCTTTATTTCATAACCATTCAATACTTCAATGTTCATCATGGCCTGCATTTGAAACAAAAACTCGTTGCCTGCGCGTTTTGCCACGTCACCGGTACAACTTTCCTCTGCTCCCAAAACCGCGAATTCAACATTGGCTTTATTCAAAATTTTTACAAAGGCTCTCGAAATCTTTTTTGCACGATCATCATAGCTACCGGCAGAACCCACCCAGAACAATATTTCCGGCTGCGTACCCTGAGCCATAAACTCTTCCATGGTTTTTACCTTAAGTTCTTCACTCATAGCGCTAGATTTATTCGTTCACCCAGTTTAAGCGGTCCATTTGATTGTATGGCCATGGAGCACCATTATTTTCAATATTGGACATCATATTGTTCAATTCTGTTGGTGCAGCGGATTGTTCCATCACCAAAAAGCGTCTCATTTCCATGATTATGGACAAAGGATCTATGCTTACCGGGCAAGCTTGAACACACGCATTACATGTGGTGCAAGCCCATAATTCCTCTTGAGAGATATAATCATCCAAAAGTTGTTTGCCATCGGCAACAAACTCCCCTTTATTGGCATCCATGTTTTTCCCCACTTCTTCCAATCGGTCACGGGTGTCCATCATGATTTTTCTTGGAGAAAGCTTTTTTCCTGTTTGATTGGCCGGGCATTCTGAAGTACACCTTCCACATTCGGTACAGGTATAGGCATTTAACAATTGTACCCAGTTTAAATCCATTACATCCGAAGCTCCAAATTTTTCTGGCTCTGGAGCATCTTCAGCTGGAGCAGCATAAGGGTCAGCTGAAGGGTCCATCATCAACTTTACTTCATTGGTGACGGCTTCCACATTATTGACCTGCCCCATCGGCTTTAACTTTCCGTAGTAAGTGTTGGGAAAAGCCAATATAATGTGTAAATGCTTTGAATAGTACAAATAATTCAAAAATGTCAATATCCCCAAAATATGCAACCACCATGCGGTACGTTCAATGATTATTAGGTTCGCAATGGACATTCCATCAAATAAGGGCACCAAAAACTGACTTACCGGAAAGGCACCTGCTTTTACGTAATGTTCTGCATTTAATTGTTGTAACTGAAAATCGGCAGCATTCATCGTCAAAAACAAAAACATCAGAACCAATTCAATATACAGAATCATATTACCATCTTTTTTGGGCCAACCTTCCATTTCTGGTTTGATGAACCTTTTTAATTTGATGATATTTCTTCGAATCCAAAAAACAGTTATTGCAACGATGACCAATAATGCCAACACTTCAAAAGATCCTATTAAGATATTGTAGAGCGAACCCAGCGGAGCAAATAATCTATGAGTCCCCAGTAGGCCGTCCAAAATAATTTCCAGTACCTCAATATTTATGATGATAAAACCAACATAAACGATGATGTGCATTAAACCTGCTATGGGCCTAACAACCATTTTGGTCTGTCCCAAGGCAATTCTAGCCATGTTTTTCCACCGTTGTTGCTTGTTATCGCTTACATCAACATCTTTTCCTAATTTGATGTTTCTGGATAATTTCTTCACATTTTTTGTAAAGAATCCTATTCCAATAACAAGGGCTATGGCAAAAAGAATATTGGGCAGGTATTCCATATATCAATTCTTGTTTTGAGCGGCGGGGTCGTTTTCCGGAAGTTCGTAATCTTTCTGTTTCTTCCCAAATACCGAAACATTAACGTATCGCTTCGGATTCAATCTAAAATCTTGTAATAGTAAATCCAACTCCTTTGAGGCATCTGTTAAGTTGTCGTACAACTTGGAGTCATTTGCCAATTTGCCAAGAGAGCCTTCTCCTTTTTCAATTTGGCCCAAAACTTTGTTCAAACGCTCCACTGTAGTTTTAAAATCGGCTACGGTAGCCGCTAAGCCCGCACCGGCCAACGAATCAGAAAGTTTGGAAAAATTGGTTGTAATGTTATCCACGTTCTTCAGTGAACTATCCAACTGCTCTTTATTGTTTTCCAACAGAACATTAAGTTTGTCCGCACTTGACTTAAATGTGCCTATCAAATTATTAAGACCTGCAATGCTTTGTCGTAATTCAAGTTTAGTCTGGTCATCTAAAACATCATTTACGTTCATCAATAAGGAATCAGCGTGTGAAACAGCACCTTCAACCTTCATTTGAAGTGGCGTCAATTTTTCTTGAACCAAAGCGGTAAGTCCTGGTTTGATACTAGATTTTAGGGTATCTCCTGATTTTACCATAGGAGAATCATCAAAAACCGGATGAATCTGAATTCCTTTCCCTCCTATTATGCCTGTATCATAAATTTCGGCATGGCTATTTTTAGAAAACTCAAAATCATCACTTACGGAGAAAGTAACCAATAATTTTCCTGTGGTATCCTTAAAGCGGATACTTACAACATTCCCTACTGAAAGGCCATTTATAGAAACCTGAGTGCCCGGTTGAAGACCACCTACATGATCATACACCGCATACAATGTTTTATTGTTTTCAAAAAAAGAAGAGGATTTTAGATAGCTTAACCCAAAAATAAAGGCCAAAATTCCTGTAAGTACTACAATCCCAGTTTTAATCTCCCTGGATAGCTTCAAAAGATTCAGTTTACTGTTTAAACAAAATTAGGAATATTTTTGACAAGGCAACAACTGTTATCAAAGTCTATTTGAGAGCTTCTTTCAGTGGTATTCTTACCCCGTTCTTATATGCCACTATGTACGATGTGGTATAACCCTTGGCATCTGCCCTATTTTTTAGGACCTTGGCCTCATTATATGATTCTGCATTGCCAAACATATAACGATACAGATTTTTAATAGGTTCTTTGGACAACATATCCAATCCTCTGAAATTTGCACCTGTAAGGGGAATGTTCTTGGCACTTGCCATGAGCTGTACCTTAAAAATTACTCCGCTTTTGGTTGGTGGTGTCTTTTCTTTTTTCTGAACCGTGGCAACCGTCTTTGTTGGAGTGCTCGTTTTCGATTCTATTTCTTTCTTGGGTTCTTCCTGTGCTTTCTTGGTAGTTGTATGTACCGCTCCAGAACTGTCTTCTATAACAACCGGAATGTCTGTGGCATCAAAACCACTTGCAATATCCTTTTTATAGGCAATAACAGCATTGGCTATAGCCTTTCCCATTTCTGTTTGGCCCTTTTTGGAATTAAGATAGCTTCCCTCATTTTTATTTGTTAAAAAACCTGTCTCTACCAAAACACTGGGCATAAAGGTCTGGTGTAGAACAATAAAACCTGCTTGTTTAACTTTTCTATCTTTTCTTCTTAGTTTTTTGGTGAAATTATCTTGAAGTTTTTTTCCAAGCAAAATACTGTGTTCCAAAAATTCTTCCTGCATTATGGTAAGTCCGATTATGGATTCAGGAGAATTTATATCATACTCAGCATAGCGCTTTTCATAGTCGTCTTCTAGATAGATTACCGAGTTTTCCTTTTTGGCCACTTCAAAATTTTGTTTGTTGACATGTAGTCCCAATACAAACGTGCCCGCACCATGGGCATCAGAACTATGGGAATCACAATGTACCGAGACAAAAAGATCGGCTTTTGCTTGATTAGCGATTTCCCCTCTTACAAAGAGATCAATGAAAGAATCATCCTTTCTGGTGTAAATAACTTTTATATCAGGATTCTTTTCTAATTCAGCACCAGCTTTTAACACAATACCTAGTGCAATATTCTTCTCAAGATATCCGTTTCCCAAGTTTCCAGGGTCATGGCCACCATGCCCTGCGTCCAAAACAACAATAAATTTGTCTTTTGAAGGAATTTCGATATTATTTTTGGTAAACGAAGTCTGGGGTAGGACAACGAAAAGAACGATAAAAAAAACTAACCCACTTTTATTCATAAGAACCGAGCAATTATAGTATTCCGTAATGGTTAAAATTATTGTAATCCCACATCAACAGAACAAAAAATATATGTAAGTTTGAGCCCAAAAACTAAGCCAAACTAGCACAAAAATAGGATTTATCACGTTGCAATCAAACAAACATCTTTTAGTTTTCCTATTTGTTCTCCTCGCTGGCATGGTAAATCTCCAAGCTCAGGAAGACCTAATTAAGCCTTTGCCTATCAAAGTCATAACTGATAGTATCACTGCTCCGTTGGTGCCACCGAACATTCTAAATGATTCGATTTCGCGTGACTCTACGCAAGTAGATTCTGTTCAAGGGAAACAACCTTTGCTTCTTGATAAAATAAAATATAAAGCCAAAGATTACGTAAAACTCAGCCAAAAAGATAATAAAATCTATTTGTACAATGAGGCTGAAATCTATTATCAAGATACAGAACTCAAGGCTGGGGTCATTGTTATGGACTATATTAAAAATGAGGTTTACGCGGGAAGGATGAAAGATTCTACGGGAACGTATTCGCAATTACCTTTTTTTAAGCAAGGGAGCAACGAGGTTAGACCAGATTCCATTCGGTTTAATTTTGACACCCAAAAAGCTCTTATTTGGAATTCAAGAACAGAGCAACAGGCAGGTCTTGGACAACTGGGCAGCGATGCCATGAAAGTATATGCAGAGGTCACCAAAAAAGAAAATGATTCCGTTTATTTTTTGAGCGAAGGTAAACTCACCACTTCAAAAGATACGGTTGACCCAGATTATTACATTAGAATTCGAAAAGCAAAATTTGTTCCTAAAAAGAAAATTATTGCAGGCTATAGCAATATCTACATTGTAGATGTACCTACACCAATTGCGTTGCCATTTGCCTATTTTCCATTAACAACCGGACGAGTTGCCGGATTGATTTTCCCCACATTTGGAAATGATCCCCAAAGGGGATATTTTCTGCAAAACGGTGGATACTATCTTCCCATAAGTGAATATGTGGATTTAAGTGTTATGGGGGATTTCTATACCAATGGAAGTTATGGGTTTAGGGCTCAATCAATTTATTCCAAACGATATAAATTTAGGGGGAACGTAAATTTCAGCTACGAGAATCTTATCAGGAGCCAAAAAGGTTTTGATGATTTTAGTAGAACAAGTAATTATAATATTAGAATACAACATACCCAGGATCCTAAAGCAAGTCCCTATTCAAGGTTTTCAGCTTCGGTGAATTTGGGTAGTAGTCAGTTTTTCACCAACTCGCTCAATCAAGTCAACCGATCAAATACGCAAACAAATACATTTGCATCCTCCATAAGCTACTCCAAAACATTTCCGGCATATCCATCGGTAAATACAAGCTTAACATTAACGCATTCCCAAAATTCCAGAACGCAGGCCATTAACATGTCTTTACCGACATTTCAGGCCAGTATGGAACGTATTTTTCCATTTGCAAAGCGAGATGGCATCAAAAAAGGGATTGTTCAAAACGTTAACTTTCAATACGACGTTAACGCCCAGAATAGCATTACCACTACTGAAGAGGATTTCTTTACCAGTAAAATGTTTGATGAAGCAAAGATCGGGGCAAGGCATAGAATTCCTATTGGAACAAATTTTAAAGTTGCCAAGTACCTTAGTGTAAGTTTAAATGGTAGCTATGAGGATGTATGGACTTTGGAAACTGTAAGAAGGCGTTTTGATGAAGATGAACAAAAAGCAGTAACCGACACTATTCCTGGTTTTGACCGTTTTAACAGATATAATCTTGGTGCTAGCATAGGGACCGTGTTGTATGGTACCTTCAACTTTGGAGAGGACAAAAAGATACAGGCCATACGACATGTTATTCGGCCTTCTGTGAGCTATAGTTATGCTCCTTCTTTTGAGCAGTTTTATGATACATATACAGATGGTGACGGTAGAGAGATACAATATACTCCTTTTGAAACCAGTATTTATGGTAGACCATCATTGAGTAAGGGAAACTCCATGAGCTTTTCCATACAAAATACACTCGAGGCCAAAGTAAGAGATAAAGATTCTACCGCAACGGAACCAAGAAAAGTGAGCATACTAAGTAACCTCACCCTTTCTGCCAGTTATAACTTTGAAGCAGACTCCCTTAAACTAAGCCCAATTAACTTAAGTGGTGGTACCGAAATCATTAAAAATGTTCCCATTAACTTTTCAGCTTCCTTAGATCCTTATGCTATTGATAATAATGGAAGAAGAATAAATACATTTAATGCCAAAAACGGAGGGGGGCTTTTACGATTGACATCTGCCAGAGTAAATACAGGTTTTTCCATTAATAGTGAAATGTTCCAAAAAGGAGGGGCTAAAGAAGATGAGGAATCCAAACAAAAGGATCCTGATTATGGTGCCAACCCCTTTGACTTGGATAACGCCCGAGATCGAAAACCACATTTTCAGAAAGACGATAAGGACCCTGATCAGACAGAGAACCCTCTATATGCCTCTAAAATACCTTGGGACATGAGACTCACCTATGTCGCAACTTACAACAATAGCAACAGGCAAAAAGAAATTACCAATCACTCGTTGATGTTTTCTGGTAATGTACAGCTTACCCCAAAATGGGAAGTAGGTTTTAACTCTGGTTATGATATAAAAAACAAAGGATTCACCGACACTAGGTTCAGTTTTAATCGAGACTTGGACAGTTTCCGATTAAGTTTTGACTGGACACCTTTTGGAAGGTTTGAACGATGGTACTTCTTTATTGGTATAAAAAGTTCTATTCTTAGCGACCTCAAATGGGAAAACAGAAGTCAACCTTTTAGTCGCAGATAACCATAATTATTTTGATGATCTAACTTAATTCCAAGTAATGAAAACAATAATAAACACACCAAAAGCACCGGCACCGATAGGCCCATACAATCAAGCAGTACTCGTCAAGGATACTTTATATATTTCAGGGCAAATTCCTATTGATCCTGAATCTGGAACATTGGTAGAAGGAAACATTAAAAAGGAGACCCATCAATCCATGGAAAACCTAAAGGCCATCCTTACTGAAGCTGGAATGACCTTTGAAAATGTTATAAAGACTTCCATTTTCATTAAAGACATGCATCAGTTTTCGGAAATAAATGAGGTGTATGCAAATTATTTTGATGCAGAAACAGCACCAGCAAGAGAAACCGTAGAGGTAGCTAATCTTCCAAAGTTTGTAAATGTAGAAATCTCTATGATTGCAGTTAAATAGTTTCTTTGTGAAACTCTACAAGCCCCTCAATAGGTCGTTGCCTAACAACTCCCAATATCAAATCGTTGCGTTCTAAAACCGTAGCTAGTTCGTCGCGCAAAAAATACGCAATACTACCTACAAAGTTGATTGGAACTTTGGTTGCCAATTCAAACTGCATAATGTAGTTGTTCACAAACTGCTGCAATCCTTTATCTATGACGCCACGACAATATGGGTGTTCTTTATTTTCAATAATGAACCTGGCAAAAGTTGCCAAATAGGTATTTGGGTTGGGCTGTTTGTATAGGTTTTCCTTGATAACATCTGCCTCTAGGTTATATTCTTTGGCAAATTTTATCCCCAAATCTTGGGGCATCTTATGATAATAATAATCTCTTATCAATTTTCTTCCAAAGAAATTACCACTTCCATCATCCATTAAAATATATCCCAAAGAGGTTACTTTTTGGAACAATTGATGTCCATCATAATAACTGCAATTAGACCCTGTACCCAATATGCAAACAATACCTTGATGACCAATTTTAGTGGTTGAATAGATAGCCGCGTAAGTGTCTTCCCGTACTTCAGTTTTGGCGTTTGGAAAGAAATCCTTAAAAATCTCTCTTAAAAAGTTCTTCATTCTATCGGTGCCACATCCAGCTCCATAGAAATATAGGTGACTTACAATATCCTTGTTCTTGGAAAGTTCAAAATTGTTGGCTAAACGATCTTCAATGACCTCTCTGGTCAGTACTTCGGGGCTTAATCCCAAAGTTTGGGTCAGGAACAACTGTTCGCCTTTATCATTTAGGGCAATCCAATCTGATTTGGTTGCTCCACTATCCACAATCAATATCATAAGCAAGGTTTTATATTGAATCCAGGAAAGATGATAGACCTTTCCTGGATTTTCTTATAAGATAATGAATTAAAGATTTGCTACGTGCTCAGCTAAATCAATCAATTTATTAGAATAGCCAGCTTCATTGTCATACCATGAAACTACCTTGAAGAAGTTGGAATTCAATTCCATTCCCGCCCCAGCATCAAAAATACTAGTTCGCGCATCTCCAATAAAATCTTGTGATACTACTGGCTCTTCAGTATAACCTAAAATTCCTGCCAAATCTCCTTCAGAAGCATCTTTAAAAGCTTTCTTGATTTCATCATAAGAGGTTGCCTTCTCCAATCTCACTGTCAAGTCAACAACAGAAACATCAGCAGTTGGAACCCTGAATGCCATACCGGTAAGTTTCCCCAAAAGTTCTGGAATAACTTTGGTAACCGCTTTAGCTGCTCCTGTAGATGCAGGAATAATGTTCAACATAGCACTTCTTCCTCCTCTATAATCTTTTCTAGATGGGCCATCAACAGTCATTTGAGTTGCTGTGGTCGCGTGTACAGTGGTCATTAGACCTTCAACAATTCCAAAGTTATCATTCAACACTTTAGCCAATGGGGCCAAACAGTTAGTGGTACACGATGCATTGGATACAATGGTATCCGATGCTTTTACATCATTATGGTTAACTCCCATAACAAACATTGGGGCATCTTTGGAAGGTGCTGAGATAACTACCTTTTTGGCTCCTCCATCAATATGGTATTGTGCAGTTTCCAATGTGGTGAAAATTCCTGTACATTCTGCAACGATATCTGCTCCTACTTCATCCCACTTTAGATTTTTAGGATCTCTTTCGGCGGTAATTCTAACTGTTTTACCATCTACGATAAGGTTTCCATCTTTTACCTCAACTGTTCCATCGAATCTACCATGAACCGAATCATACTCTAATAAGTATGCTAGGTGTTCAACATCCAATAAATCATTGATTGCGACCACATCCACATTAGCTCTCTTTACGGTAGCTCTGAATACCAATCTCCCAATTCTACCGAATCCGTTAATTCCAATTTTCAAATTTGACATTTTTTCTGTATTTGATTTTTATTATGTAGTCATTATATCAGAAACCTTCACAAGTTCCTCATCAATCTCTGTATGGGCCTTAATGGCCTCACTTATTGGTGTAAGTATAAGTTGGTTGTCCCTAATACCTACCATGTAATTAGATTTTCCTTCCAATAGACTTTCTACGGCCTTTACTCCCATTCTACTAGCCAACACCCTATCAAAACATGTGGGGTTTCCACCTCTCTGCATATGTCCTAATACAGACACACGAACATCATATATAGGTAAATGCTCCTCAACGTATTCTTTAAGTTCAAAAACGTTCTTACCTATCTTATCTCCTTCGGCCACTATAACAATACTTGAAGATTTTCCAGATTTCTTGCTTCGCTTCAAGGATTCTAGTAACCGTTCCAATCCTAAATTCTGTTCTGGAATTAAGATTTCTTCGGCCCCAGCTCCAACACCTGCATTAAGAGCAATATGACCAACATCTCTTCCCATTACCTCAACAAAGAAAAGGCGGTTATGGGAACTGGCAGTGTCACGTATTTTATCTATTGCTTCCACTACCGTATTTATTGCAGTATCAAAGCCAATGGTATAGGTAGAGCCAAGAATATCGTTATCAATGGTACCTGGCATACCTATTACTGGGAAATTGTACTCTTCATTGAAAATCAGAGCGCCGGCAAAACTTCCATTACCTCCAATGACCACAAATGCGTCAATACCTTCCGTCACCAACTGGTCGTGGGCTTTTTTTCTCCCTTCTTTGGTTCTAAATTCGTCGCATCTAGCCGATTTTAGAATAGTTCCACCTTTATTGATGATATTATTTACACTACGGGCATCCAAAGGTTTAAAATCTCCTTCTATCATTCCCTGATATCCTCTATAAACTCCTACGCAATCTATGTTCAAGTATGCGCAAGTTCTTACCACAGAGCGAATTCCAGCATTCATTCCTGGGGAATCTCCACCTGAGGTAAGTACCGCTATCTTTTTGATTTCTGACCCCATTTAACATTTTAAGAGATCAAAACTAGCAAACTTTATTTAATAAATGAATGACATAATAACGAATTTGATATTGGTTATTTACGCAAACGTTTTCGTTGGTTTTTTTTTGAGAAATTCTAAAAATACACCCCCTTAATTTGACAACTTCTTGGCAGTGGTATTCTTAGGACGAAAACGAATCAGGCTATCGTTTCCCATAATCTCGGTAGATTGTTCTTGTTTTGGGGGCACCTCCTTTTTTTCTTTCTTTTTAAATACCTTTTGCATCAGTTCCTTGAAGCTATTAAAATCTACTTGGTAAGAAAGTCCTACACCTTGAGTATATCCTTGTCGTTCAGCCAAAAATTGTTGTACTTGATTTTCACGATTAAAAATCTTTGCACTCAATGTTCCTTCTTCATTCAACAACACTTGAACTTCAACATCTCCGGCAACAACTGTTTCAGAAACCCCACCAACTGGAACTCCTACCCTACCATTGACCAAAACTCTGTCTGAAATCTGGGTTGAAACGGTAACACCTATCCTGTCCTCAGTCAAAATATCAGCATTAGTGTCCACATACCCTTGTTCGTAAGAAACCCCAAGGTTAAATTTATCATTATCTCCTGCAAGAATTTGATTTAGAAGTCCAGAAGCCGTTTGAATTAAATTTCCTGTAACGGCTTGTTGGTTAATTCCTGTTTGCTCACTTGCAAAAGAACCCTGTGCCAATAGAAAAAAAGCATTGCGTTCTTTTACTGTAGGGTCTTGGAGCCTGTATTCCAATTCTGATTGTACAACCGAGTTTGTTCCGGGGAAATCAATATCAAAATTGATGTTTGGACTCTCCAGTTCACCATCTAGTCTAACTACAACTTCTGTTGGTATCCTTCCTGTGTAATTTGAATTGTCTAAAAGAGGCGCGGGATTGGCGTTGAGTGCATAAACTGCTTCTAAATTTAATTGTGCTGCCAATGGATCCCGCTCCCATAAAATGGTACCTCCAGGGCGCACTTTGAACTTTTTATCTATTACACCTGCGTATTTAAAATTATATTCCCCTGTCACAGCAACAAACTCTCCATACATATTGAATTTACCATTGGTATTGATCTCAATCAATAAAATACCTTCACCGGTACCCTTTAAAGAACTTCCTGTACTTTGATCTACTACAATCTCAACCTCTGCCTCAGGTGTTACCACAAGGTCAAAAGCCATTTCCAAACCTTGATAATCCTGTAAGACTCGCTCTTCTTTAAAAGTTTCGGAACTACCTTTTTCAATAAAGTTGATAAAGGAATAATCTCCCACACTGGTAATATCACTTAAAGGAATCTTCAAAGAAGTTCCTCTTGCCGTTGTAGCATCAACCGCAATAGTAAGTGCATCGGTAGATCCATAAATACTCCCTGTTCCATTTATAAAACCTGTTCCATAGTATAATGCCTCTTCATCGAATCCGGTGTTCAGTATTAGGAACCGATCATTATTGGTGTCCACATCCAAGTCCAAAGACCAATCATCAAAAGCTGTGTGGTTTATGGTTCCATCCAAAGTGGCCTTTGTTCCTTCTGCCACATCAGTTAGGCGAATATTTTCAAAATAAAAGGTCTGGTCAAAAAGACGTACTCTTGAATATGGTGCAAAATCATAATCAACGTTTAACTCAGCAATACCAACACCAGCCTCGTTAAGGCTAAGGGTTCCATTTATAGAAGGGTTGGAAACATCTCCGGTAATCTTGGCAAACCCATTAACCATACCTCTTATATTGGATATGACTCCATCTCCCAAGGGGCTGAACGGTTCAAGATTCAAGTCTGTAAAGTTAGCTGCTAAATCCAGTTGTCTTTTTCTATTTTGACTGGTCACCTTCCCATTAATGCTCATTTTTTCCTTGCCATCATCTATTAGCCAAGTACTAACTCCAAATTGGGTCAAGTCATTATTTCCAAAAATACCTATCTCCAAATCGCCCATGCGTCTTTTGTTCACCATAAAATCCTTTACATTCAAGCTTGAAGTAGGTAAGTACTTTCCATCTTTTTGAAGAATATTTAGAAATCCATCCACTGAGCCATCCAGTTTAAGACTGTCAATCTCCGGAGTAATCTTATCAAGGGATACAATTTTAAATTGAAGGTCCAGGTCCTTGTAAGTAGAGTCGGCTAGTTCTCCTCTCAATCTAATTTGCTCCCTGTCGGCATTGTCCATAACAACATCTTCTATTTTAATGCTATCCAATGTTTTATTTATTATGACCTTATTTTTATTATTTCCCTGTTTATTGAGCACCCATTTGTTTCCTTTAAAACTAACATCAGATTTCTTTAAGCCTATTACAGACTTATTGTCTTCGTTGAAAGTATGGTAGAAATTGAGTTTGTAACTGTCATCAAATCCCCTCCCTCCTTTAAACTCGGTTCTAAAGAACAAAGTATCCTTTAATGTGGTATTGATAAGATTGAAATCCTTAACATCATAATAAACAGTGGACATATCTTCCACAGAGACAAAGGTGTTGAAGAGTGGATTCTTATTATCTATTTTAAGCTCAATATTTTCAAAATCATTTTTATAGGCCTTTATGCTGGGTGATTTGAAGGTTAGTTTAAAATCTCCTTCGTCTGAAATAATATTTCCCCTAATAAAGGTGTTCTGCCCAAAAATGACTTCTGGAAAGAACACATCTACAATCTTATTGTAAATCTTAAAGTTGAAGTTCAGTTCCTGACCTTCAGAAATTTCATGCGGTTTATAGTTGGTATAGATGCTTCCGATAGAATTTTGAATTAACCTTCCCAATTCGTTCACCTTGAACTTTCCTTTAGCGTATCCGGTTATAATGTCTGGGGAATTTATCTCTATGGTCCGCACAGTATCTTGATTAAAGGAAGAGGAAACAGCAAAATCCTCGAAATAATAAGTTTGATTTTTGTTTTGATAAGTGGTGTTTGAAAAACGCACCTGCCCTGCGATGTTGTCCAATGTACTACCATCGATATCCATATTTAAGTTGCCTTTAAAAATGGAAACACTATCATTAATGAAATTCAACTTCTTTAAATCTGCATGATCTACAGAGGCAATAAAATTGAAGTTATTGGTATCATCCCCAAAATCGGCCAATCCTTTAAAATCAAACTTAAAGTTCTCATCACTGCTGACTACCGACCCATCAAACAATTTTTCTTTAAAAACCCCGGAGACCCTTAAATTATTATATTCATAATCATTGAATTCCAATTTATACACTTCGCCAATAGCTTCCGTATTTAGATATTCTGATATAAACCCTTTTCCTTCTACGTTAACATCCAGTGTAGCCAATCCCAGTCGATTATCTTCCACAAAATTTCCTAAATCAAAATCAATAAGAGATATAAACCCAATGTAAGATGCATCATCTATGGTTTGTATATTGGTCATCTGCAAATCGGTATAACTACTACCAATGGCTGTATTTAGGTTGATTTGTACATCGAGTGATGTTTCTGTCACCTCCGCGTCTCCGCGAACCGTAAACTGACCCAATTTTTGAAAGGAAGACGGAATGTTCTTTCCAAGTATGTTAGGAAGCAAAGATCTTAGTTGATAGTAGCTAGACGTAATATTTTCTATATCTGCCCGCATTATAAAAGGTGCTTCTTTACTGAACATGTTGTCAAACTCAAAATCACCCCTAATTCCTGTATTCTCGGATTGAACAAATAGCTCTTTTACCTGTAATTGGTTTAACACTCCACTTACATCTCCAGAGAACATGACCATTTTATTGGTGCCAAACTCATCATAAAGCAAGTTAATATCGTTGAGCGACACCTTGGATTCTTCAAAGTAAGCATCCACCTGAACTTTATCCAAGAATTCTGAAAAGTCTTCCCTATTATAATTGAATACCAAATTTCCTTTGAGATCTGATTCTTTGGTTTGAATACTCAAGACGTCAAAACGCATTTGTTGCTTGGTATACTTGAACTTTGTGGAAAGGTTTTCAAGAGCAACACCTCTTTTGCTCATCAATGAAAGGTTTTCAATATTTAGAGATACATCTGGTCCTAAAATCTGGAAATCCTTTGCCAAAACCTCAAGGTCTGTAAAGTTCAAAGTTTCATGATTCTCTAGATTTTCATCAATGAGCTTAAACCTTCCCCTTGAAATTTGTATCTCATCAGATGACATAAAAAAAGGAGGGGTTCCTGGTGCCCTTGGTTTTCCATCATCCAACTTGTCTACAAAAACATCCAAATTGGTATTCCGTTCACCTTCATAAGTCTTCAAGTTCATAAACAGACCGTCTACATCAATGTCTCCAAATTCCATTTTTCCATTCATCATGTTACGAATATTCAGAATGGAAGTGGAAAGTTTTTGGATATAGAAAAGGGTATCCTTCTTATAATCCTCAACATAAATACCTTTGATTCCTGTGTTCAGATTAAAAAGGGATAATCCCAAGCGATCTATATTGATATTTGTGCCAAACTCCTCATTAAGGGATTCCGTGGCATATTTGGCCATCTTGGTCTGCACTGCCGGTATAGAAAGTATTAAAGAGCCCAAGACCATAATCAGCAGAATTGCCAATAGTATCCGAAGTAGTATTTTCCTGAGTTTTCTGATAGGGCTTTATGTTTTACCTTTGCTCGACCAATTTTTGTTCCAAAACCAGTGGCATCCAAAAAAAATTACATTCTTGCAATAGAATCTTCTTGTGACGATACCTCTGCAGCCGTTTTATGCAATACAAAAGTATTGAGTAATGTGGTAGCAACACAAGAAATACATAAGCAATATGGAGGTGTAGTCCCAGAATTAGCTTCTAGGGCACATCAACAAAATATTGTTCCCGTTGTGCATCAAGCCTTGGCCAAGGCAAATATCGATAAAAAACAACTATCTGCCATAGCTTTTACCAGAGGTCCTGGGCTAATGGGATCACTCCTTGTGGGCACTTCTTTTGCCAAGTCTTTGGCCCTGGGCCTTAACATTCCTTTAATTGAAGTAAACCATATGGAAGCCCATATTTTGGCTCACTTCATTGAAGAAGAAGACATGGGCACTCCAGAGTTTCCATTTTTAGCAATGACCATAAGTGGAGGACATACACAGATTGTTAGGGTAAACGATTATTTTAATATGGAAGTTCTTGGTGAAACCTTGGATGATGCGGTGGGTGAAGCCTTTGATAAGAGTGCCAAACTTATGGGATTGCCCTATCCTGGAGGTCCTTTAGTAGATAAATATGCACAAGAAGGAAATCCAAAGGCGTTCCCTTTTCCCAAACCTAAAGTTGATGGCCTCAACTTTAGTTTTAGTGGCTTAAAAACCAGCATTCTCTATTTTGTACAGCGTGAAACCAGAAAAAATCCGGATTTTGTTTCAGAGAATATTAAAGATATCTGTGCTTCAGTGCAGCATACCATATTGGAAATTTTGATGGACAAGCTAAAGCTTGCTATCAATCAGACTGGGATAAAACAGATTGCCATTGGTGGCGGAGTTGCCGCCAACTCCGGAATTAGGTCAAGATTAAAAGAAGCTGAGCAAACCATGGGCTGGACAACTTACATTCCCAAGTTTTCGTATTGTACAGACAATGCAGGCATGATAGGTATTGTTGGATATTTAAAGTTCCTCGAAGGAAAATTTGCAGACCAAAAAGTAGCGGCCAAGGCGCGTTACACCATTGGAAGTTGATTTAAAATTTATACCTTTTCGATTTTAATTTTCATTTGGATTAAAATGGCATATGACGAAGAATTGGCGAAAAGAATTCGCAATGCAATAACACTTTTTCCAGAAGGTTTTACTGAAAAGAAGATGTTTGGAGGAGTTGCCTTTTTGTATCAAGGAAAAATGACCATTGGACCGGTCAAAAACGATTTAATGGTTCGTGTCATTGATTCAAAAATGGAAGCTATTCTGAAACAAGAATCTGTTAGACCCATGGAATTTACAGGAAAACCCATGAAAGAATTCATTTTTGTATCCCCTGAAGGCTTTAAAACCGAAGAGCAATTACAAAACTGGATTGAATTAGGTCTTGAACATGCAAAAAGTAAATTGAAATAAATGCAACACTTCTATAATCCATCACTCGATAACAGCTTTAAACAATTTTTCTTTTCTTCAGAGGAGAGCAAGCATATAGTTAAGGTCCTTCGAAAAAAAGAAGGAGACGTTCTGCATATTACCAATGGCAAAGGATATCTTTTTGAAGCTGAAATTCTGGTAGCCGATCCAAAAAAATGCAAGGCACAGATTATCTCTGAAGATAAGACCGTTCCTAAACGCTATAAATTACACTTGGTGGTGGCCCCTACCAAAATGAACGACCGATATGAATGGTTTTTGGAAAAAGCCACTGAAATTGGCATTGATGAGATTACACCCATTATTTGTGAACGCTCTGAACGAAAGATTATAAAGCTGGAACGTATGGAAAGAGTAATCTTATCAGCAATGAAACAATCCCTACAGACCATGCTGCCAAAATTGAACCCACCTATCTCTTATAATGACTATTTACAGCAAGAAATAACTGGGTTGAAATTTATTGCCCATTGCGACGAAGGTGAAAAAATGGAGTTAAAAAGACGTGTTGCAGCTGATAAGGATGTTACCATTTTAATAGGTCCCGAAGGGGATTTCAGTACCTCCGAGATTGCTCTTGCCATGGATAATGGATTTGTACCCGTATCGTTGGGCAATACTCGTTTAAGAACAGAAACCGCCGCCATAGTAGCTTGTTCCACGGTTTCCATTATCAACAATTAAAGCATCACAGAGGCTTTTGTGGCAGCGGTAATATCAAGATTGCCTTCTTCAACCAGTAATATCAGGGTCAGCGCTTCATTTTTTGAAACAATGGCAGGAACCGAAATTGAAGCTTTGCCTTCGGAAGATTGCAATGGCACGTAATTTTCTAAAACTACAATGTTGCTGTTCTTTAAGATTCGATTTCTATTCTCACCTCTTTTGATTGAAGTGGTTCGTTCATCCAAAACCAAAACTGCCCTGAGCTGTTTTCCTTCCAAGCTTCCTTTCACCTTAAAATCATATGAAATATTGGAACCTGATAGTATCATATTTTTAAGCACAACACTGTTTTCAGCTTTCTTGAGCTTGTAATTTGATATTATTGATGTCAGTTTTGAACCATTTGATCCCACAAAATGTTCCTTCCCGTTAACCACCAATTGCGGGGTGTAGTTACTTCTATATTGAAATTTTTGATTGTAATCCTTTTGCTTTTTTGTGAATGTTGATTGGCTAAAAGGATCCCTCCAACCTATATAATTCCAATAATCCACATGATATGATAAGGCGAACACCTCTTTCGGGTACTGTTTTTTTGCTTTTTCCAAAAGTACATCCGCAGGAGGGCAACTTGAACATCCTTGTGATGTAAAAAGCTCCAACACCACCACGGGCTCATATGTACCTTTCTCAACTTTCCATTCTTCATTTACCCTATCCTCCATTCTGGCTGCATAAATCGCAACCAAAGAGATTCCAAAAAACACAAACGAAGGAATTAAGATTTTTTTAAACATGAATACTGTACTTTTGATTATCTAGTTATTCGCACCTACATGAAACAACTTACCTTTTTAGGCTGTTTTTTAACTTTTTTTGTGATTGGAATCTGTCAAGCTCAGCAGATAGCTGTGTTAAAATATGGTGGTGGAGGTGATTGGTACTCCAACCCTACGGCACTACCCAATCTAATAGCATTCTGCAATAACACAATTGGCACAAAAATCACCGAAAAACCAGAGACGGTGGAAGTGGGCAGCGTATCTATTTTTCAATATCCTTACCTCCACATGACAGGACATGGAAATGTATATTTTTCAGATGAAGAAGCTGAAAACCTAAGAACCTATCTACTTTCGGGAGGTTTTTTGCATATTGATGACAATTATGGCATGGAACCTTACCTAACAAGGGAATTGGAAAAAGTCTTTCCAGAAAAACAATTGGAAGAATTAGGTGCTGATCATCCAATTTTCAGCCAGCGGTTTTCGTTTCCTGAAGGCCTCCCCAAAATACACGAACATGATGGCGAAAGACCACAAGCACTTGGAATTTTTGATAATGGAAGATTGCTGTTATTGTTTACTTTTGAAAGCGACCTTGGTGATGGGTGGGAAGCCCCATCGGTTCACAATGACCCCGAGGAAGTACGATTAAAAGCATTACGAATGGGCGCTAACATACTAGAGTACGCCTTTAAAAGCTAACCGATGAATTCAAAAATTATAGCCAATGGAATTCTAAGGGCCGTAGCCGTAATTACCGGAGTGGTTCTTTTAGGATATTTTCTATTCAAAATACAATCTGTATTGGCCTATTTGGCCATTGCAGCTGTAATAGCATTATTGGGAAGACCAATTGTTCTTTTCCTTCGAAGAAAATTGAAATTCCCCAACACATTGGCCGTGATAGTGACCATGATTTTAATGGTGGGTATTTTTTTAGGCATTTTGTCTTTGTTCATTCCTTTAATTTCTGAACAGAGCAAAAACCTTTCACTGTTGGATATTGAAGCTTTGAAAGCAGATGTAAATACATTGTATCTCCAAATTTTGGAATACTTTGGAGCTACAACAGATAAGGTTTCTGATTTAATACAGGATTCACATTTGGAAAAAAATGTTTTGGAAGGCCTTGATTTGGGATTTATTCCCAACTTCCTTAATTCTTTTGTAAACACCTTGAGTAGTTTTAGCATTGGACTTTTCTCGGTACTTTTTATTTCCTTTTTCTTTTTAAAGGATAGCAAATTGTTCCAAAACGGGATGTTGGTCTTTGTTCCTGATAACAAGGAAAGTAATTTGGTGAAATCCGTTGATAAAATCAACGGCTTACTATCCCGATATTTTGCAGGAATCTTGCTTCAGCTTTTTATTTTGTTTGTCATTTATACCATTGCATTGTTAATTGTTGGAGTTGAAAATGCTATAGTAATAGCATTCCTTTGTGCCTTGTTCAACATCATTCCATATATAGGTCCAATTATTGGTGGAGTTATTATGATTACCCTCACCATGACCAGTTTTTTGGGCGCAGATTTTAGCACTGTTATTTTACCAAAAGCACTTTATGTTCTTATCGGTTTAACCATTGGACAACTTATCGACAATTTCTTTTCACAGCCCTATATTTTTTCAAAAAGCGTAAAGTCGCATCCGCTTGAAATCTTCTTGGTAATCATAATCGCCGGGCTTGTTTTTGGGGTAGTAGGAATGGTTGTTGCAGTACCAGCTTATACCGCTATAAAGGTAATTTTAAAGGAGTTTTTGGCTGAAAATTCCTTTGTTGAAAAGCTAACAAAAAATTTGTAGTGTTAGTTTGAATAAATTGATATTAAATACTGGTGTACAGCATTTTATAAAAAATAATTGGAATACTGACATCGTGTCAGTTTTGTTTAAAAAACCACATTTTGAAGGTATTTCACAGAAAGAGCTTTCCGAACAGTTAGAGGCTAAAAAAAAATGCAAAGACAAGCTTCCTACATGGTTCCATACCGAAGAAATTTATTACCCAAACAAACTGAATATTGAGCAAACCAGTTCAGAACAAACAGCAGCTTATAAATCAAAAATAGTATCTGGAAAATTACTTCTGGATGCAACTGGCGGACTAGGCGTGGATACCTTCTATTTTTCCAAAAAAATGGACCAAGTTTCGCATTGCGAAATTGATTCAAAACTCAGTCATATTGCCCAACATAATTTTGAGGTTTTGGGTCAAAATAACATCGTTTGTATCGATACGGATGGAATTGAAACATTAAAGGCCTCCCGTCAAAAGTATGATTGGGTTTATATTGATCCCTCTAGAAGGAGTAACGTTAAAGGAAAGGTGTTTTTGTTTAAGGATTGCATCCCAAATCTACCAGAACATCTTCCTGCAATTTTTGAAAAATCATCAAACATTCTTGTAAAAACCTCTCCCCTTTTGGATATTTCACAAGGGCTTAAGGAACTTGATTTTGTCAAGGAGATTCATGTTGTTGCTATCAACAATGATGTAAAAGAACTGCTTTTTGTATTAGAACATGGATTTGATGATGATGTGAAAATCAAAACCATAAACTTGGTTCAAAACCGAGAAGATGTTTTCAATTTCCAACTCAAAAGCGAACAACGCTCCTTTCCTACCTTTGGCGAACCAGAAAAATACCTCTATGAACCTAATTCTGCAATCCTGAAATCGGGAGGGTTTAAATCTGTTGCAAATGCGTTTGGTCTAAAAAAATTACATCAACACTCCCATCTATACACTTCAACCAATTTGATTGAGTTTCCAGGAAGAAGGTTTGAAATCTCCCAGATTCTCCCCTATTCAAAAAAGGCCTTAAAAGATTTGAGCGTCAACAAAGCAAATATTACCACTCGAAACTTCCCAATCTCTGTTGCAGAACTCAGAAAAAAGCACAAAATAAAAGATGGTGGAGGTATTTACTTGTTTTTCACCACTGATTTAAATGACAAGCTTTTGGTGCTAATTTGTAAAAAAGTCTAGTCATTACAATCCCATTTAAAATTAGCGACCTTATCATTGGAGGCTGCAGATAAGTTATAATGCCACCATTCAGTTCTGATAGACCAGAAACCATGCGCTTCCATGGTCTCTTTTAAGAGTCTTCTATTTGCGAGTATTTCTTCGGGTAAGTCCATATTATCATGGTAAGCTCTTTTTCCAAAAAAATCGAAGTCTGTTCCCATGTCCAGTTCCTTGCCTTCCAAATCTACCAAAGTAATGTCTACTGCCCCGCCTTTGTTATGAATTGAGCCTTTGACCGGATTTGCCACATATTGTGGATTGGGCACAATCTCCCACATTTTATATTGTACCGAATTAGGCCTGTAACAATCAAAAAACTTGATTTTAACTCCTTTATGCAAAAAAGTTTTATTGGCTTGAATTAATGCTTTCGCGGTTTTTACCCTAGTATAACATTCTGCACAATCGTAAACCTTAGCTTTTAAAAAATTGTTCTCTGTTGCATATCGCATATCGTAAGCAAAGTCATTACTGAAATCTGCCAATCTCACAAAAGTAGTATCAGCTAAACCATCAAATGGCATTAAAGTATTTTTCTTTACTGGCTCATGAACAAGGGTATCTTGGACGATTTCATCAATGGATTGGGATGTACTTGGTAAAACAATACTTATTGATTTATTTCCATTTTGCTTCTTACAGGAGCAAACAGTTATCAATAGAAAGCATAAAAAAAAATTCCTCATCAATCTCTTTTTTGTTGGTTGAACCAGATATATAGAGAATCATTGGTATATGCCCTACTCCATGAATTGTGCCCGACCCCTTTATATCGTGTATACTTTATATCGTAATTCATTTCTTTTAGTTTAGCCACCATTCTGTCAGATTCCTCTACCGAAATCACCTTATCTCTATCTCCATGAAACACCCAAATAGGCATATCCTTGTCAATCCAATGGGCATATGGTAAAGGTGCCATACCGCAAACCACAGCCATTGCGGCAAATTTATCAGGGTATTGGGTGGAAAGCTCCCAAGCAGCACTTCCGCCACGGCTAAGTCCAGTCAAGTAAATCCTCTTTTTGCTAACTCGGTTTGTTTCAACCACTGAATCTAAAAGTTTTACTACTGCCCCCGTGTTCCACCATTTCCTTTTGTGTGGATTTTGAGGAGCTAACACTAAAAATGGAAATTGCTTCCCTTCAACCAAAAGTTTTGGAGGTCCATTTTTTTTAATCTCCTCAATTTCTCCTCCAGATTCCCCTCCTCCATGTAAAAAAAGTAACAGTCCAAAATCTTTTTCTGTATCAGCTTCATACTCTTCTGGATAATATAGATAATACTTTAGGTTTTCAATGTTCACTGTTTTAACCTCATCTTCAATAAGCGTAGATTGGGCAGCACAACCTTCCAATAAAAAAAGCGTTGCCAGTAAAAAGGATACATGTAAGATTTTAGGTATTTGCATGCCCTAAATTACAAAAGTTTATCGGCGATTTCATTCCAAGAATCCGCACGTTCAAATCCATTGGTATTCATGTTATGTGGAGAAGTATACATAATGGAACGTCCTTCAAAACTTTCTAAGTTATAGGCTCTATCATCTATTAAAACATCGCCTTTCAAGATGTATTTATGCCCACATAATATGCGCCTTTCCCATGGGATGAAGGGAAAAAAATCATCAAGCCAATCTGATTTTTCCTTTAGCGAATTTGGAAACTGCATTGCGGCGGAAGCAATATATACCTCATGTTTTTTATTGAGCTCAGCCATTACTTCCTGACTTCCTTCAATGAGTTTTAAATCTCTAAAGAAACCAACCTGCCAAGCATGGCTCATCATTCCTTTAACGTGTTCCTCAGGTACACATTGCCAAGCTTCTTTGCCTTTACAATCAGCAGGGTTAAGCTGTACTCCAAACTCTTCTTTATATAATTCCAAATGGGCTCCATACGTATCGGCCAGCACCTCATCCATATCAACAAATAGTGTCATTCCAAAAAAATTAAGTCTCGAAGGAATGAAAAAATAAAAGAACCACAAACTAAGACAGAAAATATAATTGATAATTAACCTCTTCCTTTGTGCTTTTTCTTCTTATCTCCGAAAATGAAGATTACTGATCCTTTTTTGTAGAATCCCTTTCGATTAGGGTGGTTTTTACCAACTTGGTAGTAAATGGCATCTCTCCTTCATACTCTATTCGATCAACAAGTATGTTTGCCGCCAGTTCACCAATATATTTTCCATGTTGGCTGACCATGGTCAATGCCGGCGATACGTATTTAGAAAGTCTTCCATTGGTGAAGCCCACAATGGAGATTTCATCTGGAACGGTGATTCCTTTTAGTTTTAGAATGTTGAGGGTATCCACAGCTGTCATCTCATCCAATGCAATTATGGCATCTATTTCCCTATTGTCCAATAAAAGGGAAATCAAAAGTTGTAAATCCTCATTTTTTCCAACCTCTACTACATTTTTTCCATCATAGTTGAATCCACTCTCCCGTAGCGCCTTTTTGTAACCCTCAACACGGAGTTTCCCAACACTGGAATTATATATGGTTGAAATAATGGCAATTTTATTGCATCCTGTTTTTAACAGATGTTTTGTAGTGTTGTAACCGGCCTCAAAATCATCTACCACAATTTTATCACAACTTATTTTTTCGGTGACTCTATCGAACAATACCATGGGAACATGATTTTCAATAAGATTCTGTAAATGTTCGGTATTATCCCTAGCTTGTGTTTCTTCTGAGAGTGATAGAATTATTCCATCAACAATACCAGATCCAAGTAATTCAACCGTTTGAAGCTCTTTTTTGTAAGATTCATCCGAAATACAACTTATAATGGTATACCCTCGTGCATTTGCAGATTGTTCAATTCCATAAAATACCTGGGTAAAAAAATAATTTAAAATATTAGGGACTATGACGCCAATGGCTTTTGTAGTTTTGTTCAACAAATTTAGAGCAACACGATTTGGCTTGTAATGATGTTCTTTAGCATATTCCTGAATCTTTACTTTCACTTCCCTGCTAATCTCAGAACTGTCTTTAAGCGATTTTGAAACTGTTGAGATGGACACACCAAAATGGGAAGCAATATCTTTTAAGGTAAGCTTTTTCATAATCCACTGATTTTATCCTTCAGAAGCCTAATTTATCCAGTAAAATAGGACAGAATAAATACGACAACAGCAATAAGCAATAGTGAAAGCACAATATCAATAGTAGAAATGCTTTCTCTGTTCAATTGTCTATCCTCTGCCGACAAGGTACCAAAAGTAAGGCCTTTGATCAAACCATAATTGGGTGGGTTTGTTGCCAAACTAACCCCAATGCAAACAATCACCGAAAAGACAAACATGAAAATAGCCATATGCGCAAAATTAATCGTGGCAAATTCTAAAAAGGCTCCAGATAAATCAGCTTGATATATTTCTGCCAAAATACGAAGTGCTGCAACCACTAAACCTGAGAATAGTGTAATTATAGCTGCTTTAGAATTAACCCGCTTCCAAATAATTCCCAATAAAAAGACTGCTGTTATGGGTGGAGCAATATACGACTGTACACTTTGCAGGTACTGATAAAGAACACCTCCTCCTATCTTTTCCATGATTGGAATCCAAATAATCCCAAGAACAACAACAATGGATGTTGCAACTTTTCCAATTCGTAGAAGTTTGTTTTCTGCGGTAAGTGGTTTTAATTTTTTGTAGATATCAATTGTAAAGATTGTAGAGCACGAGTTAAAAACTGAAGCCAAAGAACTCATCAAAGCAGCCATTAATCCTCCGGCCACCAATCCTTTAAGGCCAACAGGCAGCAAGGTTTTCACAAGTACTGGAAAAACCTCATCACTCTTTTCATAGGTCAATACGCCTTGCTTAGCAAGGGCAAAAGCTATGATTCCAGGAATCAGAAAAATAAAAATGGGCAACAATTTTAGGTAAGCTCCAAAAATAGCTCCTCTCCTTCCAATCTTAATGTTGTTGGCAGCCAAAGTTCGTTGCACAATGTATTGGTCTGTGCACCAATACCAAATACCAACAATAGTTCCTCCAATCAACATTCCTGTCCATGGAAAATCTGGATCAGAAATTGGCCGCCACAGATTAAAATGTTCGCTACCAGCTATTAGACGAAGCTCCTCCCATCCACCTACTTTTTGTAATCCTAAATAGGTAATAATCAATGACCCGGCAATGAGAATTACAGTTTGAAGTGTTTCTGTATAAATAACTGCCTTCATCCCACCAATAATAGTATAGGCCCCAGTGAAAACAACAATGCCTATTGCTCCATACCAAAATGGAATCCCCAAGAGCTCGGAAACCACAATGCCACCGGCATATATAGTTACAGATACTTTAGTAATCACGTAACCTACTAAGGAAAAAACAGAAAGAAACCATCTTGAACGACTATCAAACCGCTTTTCCAAGAACTCAGGCATGGTGAAAGCTTTGCTTCTGAAATAAAAAGGCAAGAAAAGCCAACCTAAGAGCAAAACAATCCAAGCGTGAAGTTCGTAATGGGCCATGGGCATTCCGGATTCAGCTCCTGTGCCTGCTAATCCTACTACGTGTTCAGAACCTATATTGGAAGCAAAAATGGAAGCGCCAATTACAAACCAGCCCACATTTCGGCCGGCCAAAAAGTAGTCTTCGGTATTTTTATTTTTTTGAAGCACCACCCAAATGGCAACTCCGATGAGTGCCAAAAGATAGGCAGCCAGAACCCACCAATCTGCTGTTTCCAATATTGATTCCATATAACTCTCTTAGGTATACTGATTCAAAATATTCTCGAACAATTCTTGTTTACCACTTATTTGTTCAGGCTCGCCTTGACCACTAGCATAATCATACAAATCTGTAAACGATAATCTACCGGCGACAAAATCGGCTCCTTTTCCAGAATCAAAAGAGGAATATCTTTTATGCAAGATTGATTCGTAGGGTGATTGTTGAATTACGGCATCTGCCGTCAATAATGCCCGCGCAAAAGTATCAGCACCGCCTATATGGGCCAAAAAGATATCTTCCAAATCCGTTGAGTTTCTTCTGGTCTTAGCGTCAAAGTTGATGCCACCACCTTGAAGTCCTCCAGATTTCAAGAAAACCAACATAGCTTCGGCAACTTCCAGAGTATTGTTTGGAAACTGATCTGTATCCCATCCATTTTGATAATCTCCCCGGTTGGCATCTATACTTCCCAACATGCCGGCATTGGCAGCCACCTGAAGTTCATGCTGAAAAGTATGTTGGGCCAGAGTAGCATGGTTCACCTCAATATTTAGCTTAAAATCATTTTCCAATCCATATTCACGAATGGAGTTTATTGAAGTAGCGGCGTCAAAATCATATTGGTGCTTTGTGGGTTCCATGGGTTTGGGCTCCACAAAGAAAGTTCCTTTAAATCCTTGACTTCTAGCATAGTCCTTGGCCATGTTCAAAAATCTTCCAATGTTGTCCTGCTCTCGTTTCATATCAGTATTCAACAAAGACATATAACCTTCCCGACCTCCCCAAAAAACGTAGTTTTCCCCATTAAGTGCAATGGTTGCATCCAAAGCAATTTTTACTTGAGCTCCTGCCCTGGCGACCACATCAAAGTTGGGGTTGGATGCCGCTCCGTTCATATATCTTGGATGCGAGAAACAATTGGAGGTACCCCAAAGGAGTTTAACTCCTGAGGCTTTTTGCTTCTGTTGAAGATAGGCTACTATCTCTTGAATTCTTTTTTCGGATTTTGACAAGGTTTCTGCTTCATCAACCAGATCATAGTCATGGAAACAGTAATGGCCAAAACCCATTTTTGTAATAAATTCAAAAGCAGCATCAGCTTTATCTTTTGCAGCCCTAATGGTATCACCTGAAGTTGCCCAAGGAAAACTCTTGGTACCAGGCCCAAAAGGGTCCCCTCCTGTTCCGCATAGGGTGTGCCAATAGGCCATGGCAAACTTAAAATGGTCGCGCATGGTCTTGCCGGCAACTACTTGGTCTGGGTTATAATGTTTGAATGCCAATGGGTTATCTGAATCCCATCCTTCATATTTAATATCCCCTATTCCTTTAAAAAATTCTTTATCTCCTAAAAGTGCCATGGTTGAATGTTATTTGTTTGTAATTAGTTCAAGTTCTTTTTTCCAATCGTTATATGCCTTTTCAAAAAGCGACAAACCCTTTGAGGGTTCGAAGGTCATTACATAATCATTCTTCATGAAAGATGAAAAAACATCATATCCTTCTGAAGCAACAATACACGCTCTGGCAGCACCTATCGCCCCTGTTGTGTCGTATATTTCTATTTCTTGCTGAATCAACGTAGCTATGGTATTGGCAAAAATCTCCGAACGAAAAAGATTGTCGTTCCCTGCGCGAATGACTTTGGGGTCGATACCATCACATTTCATAATCTCCATTCCATATACAAATGCGAAAGCAATTCCTTCAAGGGTAGCCCGGCAGAGATGTCCTCTAGTATGACGGTTAAGATCCAAGTTTACGATTCTTGTTCCCATATCTTGATTTAGAAGCATACGTTCGGCACCATTTCCGAAAGGAATGACACACAAACCATCGGAGCCTACCTCCACCTCATTGGCCAAATTGTTCATTTCTTCATAAGACGAAACGGCCAAATTGTTGAGTAGCCATCTATATTGGATTCCAGCTCCATTAATACAAAGTAATTTTCCAATATTTTTTGTTTTTCCCTTGATATAATTTACATGCGCAAAATTGTTGACCCGCGAACTTTCTTTTACGGACAGATTATCAGTAACTGCATACACCACTCCTGAAGTTCCACCTGTTGCAGCTACTTCGCCAGGATTAAGTACATTCAAGGATAAAGCGTTATTGGGTTGATCACCAGCGCGATACAAAATCGGAGTTCCTTCTAAAAGTCCACTTTCCATTGCTCCAGTTTGAGCAACCTCTCCCTGATTACCAAAAGTGTTTACGATATCAGGTATCAAATCTTGGGGAAAGCCATGGTAGTTCAATATGTCCGTTGAAATTTCATCCTTTTCAAAATTCCATAAAATTCCTTCTGACAGCCCAGATATTGTAGTATTGGTCCAACCCGAAAATCTATAGGCAATGTAGTCACCTGGAAGCATGAATTTATGGATTTCCTTGAATGTTTCAGGTTCATTGTCTTTAATCCATCGCAATTTAGACGCTGTAAAATTAGCAGGTGCGTTCAACAAACTATTGTCACAATGCTCAGGCCCAATAGTCCTATACGCCTTGTCACCTATATCAACCGCCCTGCTATCACACCAAATAATTGACTTTCGAAGGGATTTTCCGTTTTCATCCAATACCACCAGTCCGTGCATCTGATAGGCTATTCCGATGCCATTGATTTCTTTTTTGGAAATGTTATGGTGCTCTTTGATTTTCTTAATCCCATTGCAAACATGCTCCCACCAATCTTTGGGGTCTTGTTCTGCCCATCCTTTTTGGGGAGCATCTATTAACATTTCCTCCTCAGGTTCTTGAACAACCCCTACACTTTTACCAGTGGCGCATTCAACCAAAGCTACCTTAATTGATGAACTTCCTACATCTATTCCTAGATAATACATTGATTTCTAAATTGATGGAATTAATCAAATGTAAAAAATGTTCACTCTAATAAAACGTTCTACTCAGATATCTGGAATGTCATTCATTGTAGAGTGGATAAAAATCATGTTGGAATAATATTTCAATTAATTGTTTTTCAACCAGTTATATATCTTATGCTAATCATGAGAATTTTTCGAAAAGGTTTTCGTGAATTTTCGTTTGCTGGTAAATCCAATTCATTAGTCTTAAAATCCTGATGGGCTTCAATCTAAAGATTGCTCAATCCCATCTGGCCTTTCTTTCGATATTTGAAATTTATCGTTATAAATTCTATCCATTTGGGTAAAACTGCGATGGACCACAAACACCTTAATTTCCAAAACCAACTAAATGCACAAAAATTAAAACACCTTAAATTTTGGCATTAGGTTTTAATAAAACCAAACTATCTATCTCTCTGACAGCCGCTATTAGTTCAAATAGCACATCAATTAGTTTTTATGAGCACTGAAACATGTTTATAAAAGTTCTAAAACTTTGGTTTTATATATACAAATCAATCAAATTTTACGTTGTAGGTAAAACCTTACATTAAAACAGTACTATTATGACAAAAAGTTAAACATCAATTTTTGCTGGCACATTGGATTACGAGACACCTATGAAAAACAGATAAATCAGTACCAATAAATACGTATTCCATGCAAAATGCAGTTTCTTCAGAAGGAAGACTTAACAAGTCCGTAAGTTTGATAGTAGTTTCATCCTTAACGGCTTTCATACTTCTATCCATTTTAATCCTTTGGCTGGGTCAAAATGAGTTTACCACATTCACTTGGCTAGTAACAGGTATTCTCATAGCTTCTATCCTATTCACTGGAATATATGCATATGGGAATATTAAAAAAATGCTTTACGCTGGTAAACTTCTCTTACAAAATGATGCCAAAAACAAAGCAATCCTTAAAAATGCCGCTGACGGTATTGTAACCTTAAGTCAAGATTGGACAATCTTATCCTATAATAGGACCGCTGAAAGTTTGTTTCAATATAAGTTCGAAGAACTAAAAGGTAAAAAAATTGATGCATTATTGACTCATCAATCGGGTGTGCCTTATGAAGGGGTTGAGGATATTCAACTCACCAATAAGAATCAAAAAGTTACAGGTCAAAGAAAAGACGGAACCCTATTTCCCGTCCATTTATCATTAACCGAGGTCAATATAAATAGTACCACAATACTGACAGGGGTATTCCGTGACCTTACAGAAGAAATTCGACAACAGGAAGAAATTGAGAAAAGAACTCAGGAAATTGAAAAACAGAATTGGATAAAAACAGCTGTTTCCCAAGTATACGAAGCCACTAAGGGAGTACAAGATATTGATGCCCTTACCGCCATATTGAGTGGGGTTATTAGTAAGCTATTGCAAGCATCAATAGGCACCTTTTATTTAAACCAGCGTTTGTTTATTTCAGAATCTGACGAATTGAAGCTGTACGGAAGCTATGCGTTCAAAAACACCACGGGGCTGTCCAATAGTTTCAAGTTTGGTGAAGGATTAATAGGTCAATGTGCATTGGAAGGAGAATCTATTATTATCACAGATATACCTGAAGATTATATTGAAATAAACTCAAGCGCAGGGAAATCAAAACCCAAGGAAATAACCATAATTCCAATTAAACATAACAAGGAAATCATTGGGGTGATGGAGTTTGGAACCACTACGAGATTTAATAGTGCACAACAAGAGTTTATAAAAGAGATATGCTCTTCAATTGGGATTATTATCAAAGGGGTAGTTGAACGGGCCAAAACCGAAGAACTTTCCATTGAAATCAATAATCAGATATCAGCTATCAACCGTTCCAATGCTGCTATCGAGTTTGACCTTGACGGAAACATCCTTTCTGCAAATAGTCTTTTCCTTGACTTAATGGGATATACCTTGGATGAAATTAAAGGAAAACACCATAAAATATTCGTTGAAACGGAATTCTCAAAATCAAATGAGTATAAAGGGTTTTGGAAAGAGTTAAAGAAAGGGAAATTTAAACAGGGAGAGTTTGAGCGTATACAAAAAGACAACGAAACAGTATGGATTCAAGGATCATACAATCCAATACTTAATGTAGACGGACAACCTTACAAGGTACTTAAGGTTGCCGTAGATATTACAAAACAGAAAGAACAGCAGATAAAGACCGAAGAACTCTCAATTGAGATTAACAATCAAATTTCTGCAATCAACCGATCCAATGCTGCAATAGAGTTTGATCTTGATGGAAATGTACTCACTGCCAATGAGCTTTTTCTGGATCTTATGGGCTACACAATAGATGAGATAAAGGACAAACACCACAAAATATTTGTGGGGAATGCATACTCTAAATCAAAAGAGTATCAAGAGTTCTGGAAGGAACTCAAGGTAGGCGCATTTAAACAAGGGGAGTTTGAGCGGAGAACAAAAGACAGAAAACCCGTTTGGATACAGGGTTCATATAATCCCTTATTAGATGCTGAAGGTAAACCCTATAAAATTCTTAAAATAGCAGTTGACATTACTGAGCAAAAGAAAATTCAGTTTGAAGTACAAAAACAGAAAGAAATTGTAGAAGCACAGGAGGAAGAACTAAGAGTCTCCAATGAAGAATTGACCAAACAGGCCAACCAGCTACAAGCTTCCGAAGAGGAATTGAGGCAACAACAAGAAGAACTGGAAAAGGCTAATGTAATGTTAGAGGAGAAGGCTCAACAACTTGAAGAACAACATCTATATACCGTTGAGAAAAATGCAGCATTGGAACAGGCGCAGGAAGCTCTAGTGATTAAAACGGAAGAACTTGAGAAAAGTGGAAAGTACAAATCGGAGTTTTTGGCCAATATGTCACACGAGCTTAGAACACCCCTCAATAGTGTAATCATCCTTTCCAAATTGCTTCAGGACAACAAATCTGATAACCTTACTGACAAACAGATTGAGTTTGCCCAAATTATCAATAAATCTGGTGAAGACCTGCTCAGTTTAATTAATGAAGTTCTAGATCTTGCCAAAGTTGAATCTGGAAAAATAGAACTGGAAATTGAATCACAGAACTTACGTTCTTACGCAGAGGAAAGTCAGAAAACCTTCATTGCCATTGCAGAGGATAAAAAAGTGAATTTTGAATTGAATGTTGATGATTCCCTTCCTGAAACATTTTCAACAGATAAGCAACGACTAAATCAAGTGATTAAAAACCTCTTGAGCAATGCCTTTAAATTTACCGATCGGGAAGGTACGGTCACATTAAAATTCAAAAACAGTAAAACGCTACCAAAATTTACAAATCCAACACTTTTAAAAAGTGAAAAAGTACTTCAAATTGCAGTAACAGATACAGGTATTGGTATTGCCCCAGAAAAACTTGAATCGGTTTTTGAAGCTTTTGTTCAAGAAGATGGAACTACACAAAGAAAATACGGAGGAACAGGTCTTGGACTTAGTATTTCCAAAGAATTAGTAAAACTGCTGGGAGGGGAAATATTTGTGGAAAGTGAAATTGGGCAAGGATCAACTTTTACACTCTTTTTACCTTTTTCAACACCGGAAAACATACAATTAAAGTCAACTAACCAAAAGACGAGCGAAGAAAATCACACTCCGGTGAGTGTGCACGAATCAACTCTTAAGGAAGACGTTGTTGCACAACCGGTGGAATTAAATACAGGAAAAAAAGTTTCCGATAAAAAACTTGAAGGAGTTATTGCAGATGACAGGGATTTGCTCAAGAAAGGGGATAAAACCCTTCTCATTGTTGAGGATGACCTTCAGTTTGCCAAGGTACTTTTAGATCAAGCAAGGGAAAATGGTTTTAAAGTACTAGTAACCAACCAAGGAGATAAAGCACTTCAACATGTAGAAACATACCTCCCCAATGCCATTATTCTAGATATGCAACTACCCATAATGGATGGGTGGACCGTACTTAAAAAACTCAAAGCAAATGAAAAATATGCCCATATTCCAGTTCATGTTATATCTGGTATAGACAAAACAAAACTTGGTCTGGAATTAGGTGCAGTTGAGTACTTGGTAAAGCCCATAGCTCTTCATACTCTTGAGCAGACTTTTTCCAATATATCAAAAACCATTTCTGGTACTGATGTTAAAAAAGTACTGATTATTGAAGATGATGAATCCAACAACAAAGCTTTGCAAGAAATGGTAAAAAGCAAGCAGTTGGAAGCCGTGGCTGCTAAAAACGCCAAGGATGCCCGCAAGCTATTTAAAAATGAACATCCTGATTTGGTTGTTCTGGACCTGGGATTACCCGATATAGATGGTATTGAACTATTGGATGAGTTTAAAATGCAGAAAAAAGAAGTTCCAGTAATTGTATTTACCGGCAGGGAATTGACCAAAAAAGAATTAAAGCAAATAGAAAGACACCAGGACACTTCGGTAGTTTTAAAGACCACCAGATCGTATGATAGACTTTCAGAGGAAACGGAACTCTTTATGAACATGCTAAATTCCACACATACAGATTATAAAGTATTACCTCCTAAAGAATTTGCTTCGGAAGATATCATAAAAGGAAAACGAATACTTATTGTGGATGACGATATGAGAAACATATACGCACTCGAAACTGTGTTGGAAGAAGAACAGGTTGAAGTAACCGTGGCTACAAATGGTGAAGAAGCTGTAGATGAAGTTAGGAACGGTGAGTTTGATGCTGTACTAATGGATATTATGATGCCTGTAATGGACGGGTACGAAGCCACAAAAAAAATAAGAGAACTCGGACACAAAAAACTACCAATTATTGCCTTGACTGCCAAAGCAATGAAAGGAGATCGCGAAAAATGTCTTGAAGCGGGAGTCAGTGACTATATGTCAAAACCTCTAGATGTTGAAAAACTATTGTCACTATTGAGAGTTTGGTTATACAAATAATGGAAGTACTGTTAGAAATTACGCAAGCCGAATTGGCTGACTTTATAGAGATATCCAACAACCTTTATGGTGTAGATTTCTCTGGATACGCTCAAGAGTCATTGAGAAGGCGAGTATTGCGGCTCATGAAGCTCAAAGAATGCGATACATTTGCTGCTTTCAAGTATTTCCTGGCCAACCAAAAATTAACCGATAATGAACTGTTGAACGAGATTACTGTAAATACTACAGAAATGTTCAGGGATCCTGAGGTTTTTAAGTTCTTGAAGGAAGAAGTATTTGACATTATGGAGACCTATCCCAGAATCAATATTTGGCATGCAGGCTGTTCTACTGGTGAAGAACCTTTAAGTCTTGCCATTCTATTAAAAGAACATGGATTGTTAAAAAGATCAGTTCAATACTGCACAGATATCAATTCTGAAGTACTCGCACAGGCCAAAAAAGGAATTTACGAATTAAGAGAGATGAAAGAATACTCCACCAATTATATAAGATCAGGTGGAGAACAATCTTTATCAGATTATTATGTAGCCAACTACGGTAATGTAAAAATGAACAAAGGATTAGGTAAAAGCATGGTCTATACAAAGCATAGTTTAGTTAACGGCTCATCATTTAATCAAATGCATATGATTATGTGCCGCAATGTCTTTATTTATCTGACCACGGAACAACAAAATAAGGTACTACGGTTATTTCTGGACAGTTTGTCCCCTCGTGGTTATCTTATTTTAGGAGCAAAGGAAAGTGCAGTTTTTTCAACTGTTTTTAATGAACTCGAAACAGTCAATGGTAGACTTAAAATATATAGAAAGAAAAAATAGAGAACCTATCAAGGTAGTCCTCTTTTGCGGCTCTTCCGGTGCAATTAATGTGTTGGAAAATTTTCTATTAAATATAGAACAAGGCCTAAAAGTAGCAATTGTAGTGCTATTGCATAGAAAAAAGGGAACCCAGGATTATTTGGTGAAATACTTGAATCAGAAAATATGTGTAAAGGTGCTTCCAGTGGAACATGGTATTCAAATAGAAAAAGGAATCATTTATATAATTCCTGCAGGATACCACTGTATAATGGAAAAAAATAGGACCCTTAGCCTTGATCTTAGTGAAAAAGTAATGTTTTCCAGACCTTCTGCAGATGTTTCGTTGGAGTCATTTTCATTCAATTTAAAAGAACAACTGATAGCTATAATAGTTAGTGGAGCAAACGCTGATGGGGCAAACGGTGCCAAATGGGTGGCTAAAAGAAATGGAAAATTAATAGTGCAAACGCCCAAAGAGGCTTTTGCCAAAACAATGCCCAGTTCGGTTCTTGAAGCCGTGGACAGGGTGGACCACATAGTGCCAACAAACGAACTTTATAACACTGCCGCTAAATATTTTTGAAATGGACAAAGCAAAAATTCTTATTGTAGATGATTTGGTGGAGAATTTATATTCTCTGGAACAGATTATTGAAAAAGAAGACCGGGAAATAATTTCGGCCACCAGCGGAAATGACGCCTTAAAACTGGCAAGAAAACATGAATTTGCTTTGGTCATTACAGATGTTCAAATGCCAGAAATGAACGGTTTTGAATTTGTGGAAATCTTTAGGAGCAAAAAGAATACACAAAATGTTCCGGTCATATTCGCTACCGCAATAAACAAAGAGAAAGAATATGTCATAAAAGGATATTCAGAAGGTGCTGTGGATTATTTGTACAAACCTTTAGATCCAGACATTGTATCAGCAAAAGTTGACATTTTTGTTACACTTTACAATCAAAAAAGGGCATTGGAGCTACAATACAAGGAATTGAAAGACTTGAATCAACTCAAAAACAAATTTCTTGGAATAGCCGCCCATGATATAAGAAATCCACTGGCCATAATAGAGTTTTATTCCAAATCATTATTAAATGAGCTAGGGCCTATTTTAGACGACCCAGCCAAAATTCAAGAATTAGAGAATATTTTTGTTTCAACAAAATTTGCCCAAAATCTTGTAAATGATTTCTTGGATATTAGTAAAATGGAATCTGGAAACATTGAGCTGGAAGAGGAAATGGTAGATGCTCGTCATTTTTTAGAAACCAACATTCTATTTAACCAAGTTTTCGCAAGTAAGAAAAATATCCGTCTTGTTGGGAAAATCAAAATTGATAATCTCAAGACAGCTTTTGATAAAAACAAGATGAATCAGGTGCTCAACAATTTGATTACCAATGCAATTAAATTTTCACACGAGGGCACTACAATACATCTAAATGCCCAACAGAAAGGAAATCATTTAATATTATCCATACAGGATGAAGGTCAGGGAATTCCCGAAAAAGAGATAGGTCATTTATTTGATCCTTTTGCCAAGACCTCAGTAAAATCTACTGCGGGGGAAAAAAGTACAGGACTCGGGCTCATGATTGTAAAAAAGATAGTGGATGCGCACAATGCAAAAATATCAGTTACAAGTGAAGTTGGGGTTGGATCATGTTTCAATATTGAACTTCCTCTAAAAACATTGGAACCCAAGGAAGTAGTATCCATCCAAACAAATAACCAAGAAATTGGTGAGCTTGATGAAAAATTAAATATTGTTGTTGTGGACGATGATATTCTTATGCGGACACTTTCTGAAGTAGTGTTCAGCAAGATTGGAGGAAACATTACCATGCTCGAAGATGGAGAAGCGCTTTTAGATCAAGTAGATAGCATAGGTCCCGATTTAATTTTTACAGATATCAACATGCCAGGTATCAGCGGTTATGATTTGGCTAAACAAATCAGAGATATGGGTATCGATATTCCAATTTTTGGGTTAACAGGACTCATCAATGATGAAGTGCACGCACTTTCTAAAAAATCTGGGATTGACGGTGTTTATGAAAAACCACCCGTAGAAAACATGCTAAAGCATTTAATCTCCCAGATTAATGAGGAACGTTTGACATAGTACGCCTGTTTACATATGATATAACTCCATTTTATTTTACGGGGCATGGTTCCATTTCTTCAATAACGAAGTACACATTCTTATATCAAATGCTTTTGGATTTTTCTTTCCTTTATTATATACAACAAAGGTCTCCTTCTGTATCTCCTGGCCATTTTCATCAACACAATCAATAATATTCAGAGCTCTAACACGTGTAGAAATATTATCACTTTTTAATGCCGTCAATAACAGTGCTTTTCCTTTTTCAGGCTCAGCAATTCTATACAAGGCCTCCGCAATAACCAAAAATGCAGTTTCTGAAGAATCCGAAATGGTTTTTTCCAACATATCGAGCTCTCCTTTTGCATCATCTCCCAAAATCAAAAATCCGGTGGCTGCCCAATACCGAATTGCACTGTTTTTAGAATTTAAGGATGATACAAGTTTGGGAATATCCTTTTTTGTGGCGTGCATGGCAAAATCTGCCATAGTGATCAATGAATCTACGTCAACTTCCTTCTGACTATTTCGCATTACGTCATAAAGTGGTGTATTTGATTGAATTTCCGCATATTCTTCCTCTGGAATGAAGCCAACATCCTTGATATTGGACATCCAATCCCGATTGGCTTTACGCAGACGTTCCAAAACTGAGAGATATGTGCTGTCTTCCGCAAGGTTGTTTATTTCCCAAGGGTCATTTTCCGTATCATATAGTTCTTCTACTGGTTTTTCATTCCAAAAAACACTTTGTGTATCATTGCAAAGCCCATTTGTATAAGCTTTTTCCCAAGATCTTGTGGATGGGGCATTCCATAGGTAATTCAAATGTTGCCCATAAACCCTATACGGCATATAATTGCGTATATATCTGAACTTTTTATCCCTTGTAGAGCGACTCATATCGTAGCGCTCATCCATGCGGTCTTTAAACATAAAGGCATATTCCGGGTCATCGGTTTTTGCTTCACCCAAAAAGGCCTCGCCTTGCATAAATTCAGGAATGGGAAGCTTACACAGACTCAAAATGGTGGGCGCCAAGTCCACAAAACTGACCAATCGACTTACTTTATTATCACCAGTTGTTTTTGGGTTTAGGTGCTCAAATTTTTCAGGAATATGGACAATCATCGGAACTCTGGTTCCTGTTTCATAAACAAATCGTTTGCTCCGGGCCAAAATTCCGCCATGGTCACTATAATAGAAGATGATGGTGTTTTCATATTCACCACTGCGCTTCAATTCTTCAAGAAGCTCCCCCAATTGGGTGTCCATATTTTCAATTTTGTCATAAAATTGCGCCCAATCATGTCTTATCTCAGGGGTGTCCGGATGGTAGGGAGGCAATACCATATCCTCTGGTCGGTGTCTAAGGTCATTTTTTGGGGTGGTTTTGTGGATAGAACTCTCATGCGAGGTCCCTATGTTGAATATGGCAAAAAATGGTTGGCCTTCTTTTCTATTTTTATAATGGGCATTTGAACTTGATTCATCCCAAATATCCATAGCCTGTTCCACATTTATATTATAGTCCTCTTTCCTGTTGTTGGTACAATAATATCCCGCTTGCCGTAAGTAGTTTGGGAAAAACTTGACATTATCCGACTTATTGTACTTGCTTCTCATATGCTGATGCCCATTGCTATTGGCGTAGACCCCTGTAATTATGGTATTTCTTGCAGGTGCGCAAACTGGTGCATTGGCATAGGCATGGGTATACAGAAAACCAGATTTGGCCAAATCATCAATATTGGGAGTATTGGCAAATGAATCACCATAACAACCTAAATATGGGCTATTGTCCTCACTTACAATCCATAAAATGTTTGGCTTTTTTTCTTCTTCTTTTGAGCATGAAATCAATGTCAAAACAACAAGAATACCCAACAATTTCACTTTAATGTACTCCATCTTTCTTCGCTATTTCATTTATTATAAAAGTCCTTATCAAGGTAAGGTTTTCTAGTTTTTCCTGATTTTGGACAATTCTGAATTTACTTCTTCCATAAAAGTATCATCAAGTTTGTAAAAAAACATAAATACAGCTGATGCCAGCGCGCCGATAGCAGGAAATATGGTCAGCATTAATTTAATTCCGGTGATGGAATCTGATGTTTGGTCCGCATTCGCTTCAAAACCATAGGCGGCCAAAATCCATCCTGCAATAGCTCCACCCAAGGTCCATCCCATTTTTTGTGACATGGAAGAAGATGAAAATATTAAGCCAGTAGCTCTTCTTCCATTTTTCCATTCGGAAAAATCGGCTATATCGGCATACATGGACCAAATTAAAGGCAAAACCATTCCGGCGGCTATCCCGATTAAAACATTCAATCCGTAAAGCAACAATACTTGATCTGGATTTACCCAGAACAACATAATACTCATAACTGCAGCCAGGATCATGGCAATAATAAAGGTTTGCTTTTTGCCAATTTTATTGGCCATTGGAGTCGATAACAAAACTCCAACGATATTGGAAACGAGCCACATGGTCATATAGGTTGCGGCCAATTTCTCCCATCCAACATTACCAAAACCTGATATATCTTGATCTTTTACAATGTACTTGAAATAATACATCATGGAACCGTCGCGTAACGAATTAAATATCAAAGTAGAGATTCCAGCACCAATCATGATAAACCATGCCACATTTTTGGAAAGATCTTTTAAGTCATCCTTTAGAGAGGATTGTTCTTTTTTTGTTGGCTCTACCCGTTCTTTTGTCCATTTAAAGGTCACGAAAAATAAGATGGCGGCCAAAATAGCATAAATAGATACAGTATATAGATAGCCTTGAGCCTCGTTGGCCCCCGTTTCTTTAAAAATACCTATAAAATATGCCGCTGTAGAAGTCACAAAAATACCTCCGGCGAAAGCGCCAATAAATCTGAAAGTAGCCAAGGAATTCCGTTCCTTGGAATCTGACGACATTACTCCAAGTAACGAAGAGTACGGCACGTTTACACCGGTATAGACCATCATCATAAGCGTATAGGTGATGTAGGCGTATATCAATTTTCCGATATCACCAAGGTCAGGAGCCAAAAAGGTTAAGATTCCAATGGCAGCAAACGGAATCGCCATCCATTTTAAATAGGGTCGGAATTTTCCATGTTTGGTATTTGTGCGATCACAAATGATTCCCATCAACGGATCATTAATACTGTCCCAGATACGGGTCAATAAGAACATCAGTCCAACAGAGGCAGGGGTAAGCCCAAATACATCGGTATAATATATCATTAAGAACATGGAAAACAACTTCCAGAACATGGAAGAAGCAAAATCCCCTAGTCCGTAACCAATTTTTTCCTGTATCCCTATTTTTTGGCTCATGAGGTATTTGTTTAATGGTTACCGATTCTTATTGGTAAAACAATTCAACCCTACTGATCTGGGTCTCTTTTGAAAATTTGATTTTTAGATAGCTCGCCTCATTGACCACCTCAACATCGTATAGAATTGGTATCCAATATCCATAATCTCCTTTTCCATTGTTATAGTTGGTTGGACTCACAGATTGATTTTGATACGCATTATTATCAGCGGCTATTGAAAGGGTTAAATTACCCTCAGTTCCTTGTGAAAAACTATATATTTTGACCTTTTTTAGATTACCTGGAACATAATAAATCATTTCATCACCAGAGTTTCCTTTAAAACGGTACATATCTTCTTTGAAGATTCGGTCATTGCTCGATTCTAAGGTTACACTTTCACTGGAAAAGAAAACTTTACCAAAGTTGTTCATGTTATCAATCAAGGCAAAAGTTTCTGCTAGTACAGGCCCAACTGTATTTGAAAACCCAGACGCCCCATGTTTATTTATAGCCTTAATTTTATAATAGTATGATTTTCCAAGTTGTACGGTATTATCCTCAAAATGTGGGACATATTGATTGGCTGCATCAGAAACATTAAAACCGACTTGAACAAATAGTTCATCCTCACCTTCTGCACGATAAACATCATAGCCCGTGGCTCCGGTTGAACCTTTCCATGTGATAGCGGAAGTATGGTCAATAGGCAACAGTTCTGGAGTGGCAGGTGCCGCAAGTTGCGGAGCTTCCAATCCAGATATTTCGGATGCTTTTTTGCGCATCATTGCAAAGAGATTCTTTTCATCATATTCGGTTCCGCTATCAAACCCTGGCCAATGGTAAGATTTATACCGACCATACCCCAAAGGTTCTGAATGCCAGTAGAACCCTCCTTCGGAGCGATGACCTCGTAATCCCCAAATCAAAATTCCCACAACATCCGATTCAATAACATCATTGATGCACTTTTCCATGGCCGTGGTGCTCACAAAACCATATTCCCCTATTATATATGGTTTTTTGCCATCAACAATTTCAATGTTCTTTTTTACGTGCTTGCTAAAGTCCTTCGCATCCAATTCATAATGATGGGAGTTGATGATGTCAATGTTAGGGTCTTCAACCGCACTTTTCCTTACCGGAACATCGTCAAAGGCAAAGAATCCGTCCATGATCAAATGGTTTTTGTCCATTTTTTTAATGTACTTGGCTATCATGGCCGTCCATTCAGGGGTGGATTCCAATTCGTTTCCGGTTTCCCAGCATAGAATGGCCTTATCATCTTTATAGGCCACTCCGGTTAAAGTGTTTACCCTGTTAATAACATGTTTTAAGGTTTTCTTATAATCTTTGATAAGCTGCTTATCGGTGTAAAACTCTTTTACAGTTTTTCCTCGGAATCCAGCATATTGTGGCGCACCGCCCATCCATCTAAAGTTGTTAAGGGTGGAGAATATAATTCTAATGTTGTATTCGTTGGCCAATTTCAACACCAAATCCATGGTCTGGAAAGATTCCTCTACAAACTCTCCCGGGCCTTTTACGTAGGTAGGTGTATCCGGAGATTCATTTTCCAACTGCACGGGAATGGTATACATTCGGATTACCCTACCCCCTAATTGTCTTACGGTTTCAAAAATATCTCGAATCTCATATTCATCCGGCAAGCTGTAGGGCTGTTTTTCCGTAAAGGCAAACTCGTCTTCGTTATAGTTTAGCGTGGGCACATTAAATGAAACAAAGCGAAATTCTCTATCTCCATCCATTAATTTGTTTCCTTTTACGGTGATAAAGTTTTCAATCCCATTTTGGGACCATCCCCATTGCATGGAAATTAAGGCTGTAATAATTAAAAGGGTTATTTTCTTCATTTTCTTTTGATTGTCTATTATTTTTTGAGCTGGGGAATATTCAATGCCTCAATCCTGTCCATCATTTCAAAACAGGCTCTTGAGTTGTGATAAGGGCATTTCCAAAATCCAATCTTTTCTTGGGGGTTTTCAGAAATGTTTTCGGTTTTTGCCATCCAAAACCACTCCCCGTTTTGATGGTCTATCAAGTTCTTTTTAATGAATTCCCATATACTGAAAATATGGGGAACAAAGTTTTCATCTTGCGAAATCGTATGCGCATTCATTAAACCTACAAGTGCTTCCGCATGCTGCCACCAATGTTTTTCATTATCCACATGCCCATTTTCCGTATCACGTTCATTTATAATTCCACCATCCTTATCTATAGCTTCGGCAATGAACTTTTGGGCAATTCGGACAGAAACTTCATGTGTCTTTTTTATGAGCTCTGGGTGTTCTATCATTTCTGCAGCCTCCGTTAACAGCCAGGCACACTCAATATCGTGTCCGTATGAAATAATTGAGCTTTGGTTTTCCCATGTGTTGGTAAAGAAAAGATTTAGGTGGTCTTCGGCATTGATAAACTTATCCAAAAAAAGCTTGATTAGGTTTACCTGTTGTTCCCTTAAAAAATCATCTGGCCATACACTGTACAAATTCGTATAGGCTTCCAAAATATGGAGATGGGTGTTCATTGTCTTTTCTTGATTGGCATCTTTGGTGCTCAATCGCATATCTTTTAAAGTCGACCAATCCTCTGAAAAAGCTTCTATGTATCCTTTGTTCACCTTATCGAAACTTTTATCTTCAATAAGATGGAACAACTCCATGGCCCTTTGCAAAGCATGCTTGTTCTTGGAAATTTTATAGTACTCGGTAAAAGCATAAATGGTGAACGCCTGAGCGTAGATTTGCTTTTTTTTGTTGATGGGCTTACCAAGATAGTTCAACTCCCAATATACTCCGCCTTCATTCTTGTCAATAAAATTTTCATTGACATAATCGTATGCTCTATCTGCCAATACACGAAAGTCTTCCTTCTTTAGTTTTTTATAGGCTAGAGAAAATGTCCACAATATTCTGGAATTCAAAACAATGCCTTTGTTGGAACGCATGTTTTTAATATTTCGATAATCGACCTGCCCAACAAACCCTCCATGCTCAACATCGATAGAATTGTTTACCCAATATTCCAATATGTTCTGCTGAACGGTATAATCCAGCTCGTCCTTCAACATGCTAAATTGGTCTTTCACTGGGTAATTTTTGAATTTTTTAATATCAAAGCGTTGATTGCTTCAACCGATTTTTCAGATCTAAACCCATCTGGCGGGGTGTTTATGGCATAATCTACAAGACAATCTAAAGTTGAAGTAGCGACATGCATACGGGTATCTGAAGATGCATAATAAATGTATACCGCACCATCATCGTCCAAAATCCAACCATTTGAAAACAAAACGTTGGATACATCCCCAATGCGTTCTTCCCCCATTGGTGCCATGAAATAGCCTCCAGGGATATGGGTAACCTTGGAAACATCGTCTAGGCTGGTCATGAAAACATAAAGGGTATACCGAAGACCTGCTGCTGTATTGCGCACTCCATGGGCCATATGCAGCCAACCTTCACTGGTTTTTATTGGAGCAGGTCCCAGACCGTTCTTTAACTCGTATATGGTATGGTACTCCTTGTTGTTTATGATGGTTTCTTCTTTAACTATTGGGTTTTCCATACTATCTACAAACCCAAGACCAATGCCTCCGCCACCACCTACTTCAATAAAACCATCTTGCGGTCTGGTGTAAATTGCATATTTTCCACCAACAAATTCTGGATGCAGTACCACATTGCGTTGTTGTCCCGCATTTGAGATCAAATCTGGCAACCGTTCCCAGTCCACCAAATTTTTTGTCCTTACGATTCCCGCTCCGGATATAGCAGTACTTGTATCTCCTTCTGGAGCATTCGGGTCTTTTCTTTCCGTACAAAAAACACCGTAAATCCATCCGTCTTCATGTTGTGTCAACCGCATGTCATAGACATTGACATCAGGGTTTTCTGTTTGTGGAAGGGTAATGGGATTTTTCCAAAACGTAAAATTGTCGACTCCATTTGGGCTTTCAGCAACAGCAAAGAAAGATTTTCGGTCCCAGCCCTCGACTCTGGCCACTACAATATATTTATCGTTCCATTTTATTGCACCAGCATTAAAAACCGCATTTACGCCAATGCGTTGCATCATGAATTTATTGGATGAACTGTCCAAATCGTATTTCCATTCCAACGGAACATGGCTTGGGGTCAGAATGGGATTTTGATATCGTTCATAAATGCCATTGGACAATCCTTCTTTTTGGTTTTTTTGGGTTATAGTTTTGTTATGTGCATTTTTTAATGCAATCAACCTTTTTTTACTCATTGATATTAATGGTTATATATGTTTAATGGTTTAACTCTTTGGTCATCTCCGCTATTTCATCTTCAGACAAAGCCTTATCATAAACAGCCAGTTTTGCGATTCCACCAACAAAAAAATTTCCGATTTCCCCTAAACGATCTACGGCTCCCACAGTGAAATCAGAACCATCTTCCCCACCATCAAAAAGTTGATGTTCAAATTTGTACGGATTAAGTCCTTCCCTTACATCCAACTTTCCATTTAAATAGGATTTGGCATACTGGCCATCAAAACTGAATGCTACCGTAACCCATTCTCCATATGCAATGGATGTTTGCCCTATTGAAGCATCCCTAGCCCATTTATGACCCGGCGTGGGACCTCCTACATCCGAAATATGACCACATACCTGATCCCCACTTTCTTTTTGTAGCAGATTCAGGAATAGATAGTATTGTCTTTTTTTACGGGTTTCGTTCCACATCCCTGCAATGGCTTCGCATTGTTCGTAAGATTTTTCACGTCGATTTATCTTTGCCACTATGGTGAACTTGGAATTTTCCCCATGAAAATTTAAGGCGGGACAATCTTTTCTTGGGATGTAGAGATAGCCTCCCTCTTCTATATTCAGGTAGTCTGTGGTTTCATCTTTTTTAAACGATACCAAGTCATTTCCCTTGATTAATTTATAACTGGCCTTCCCTGTGCTTTCCAATGAGTTGTTGGTACTAAAATCCCAAAACACGGTTGGTTGGGGTTCGTTATTTTTTGAAGTACAAGCCAACAAACAGGTTGCCAATAACATTATTAAAAGCTGTCGCATCATATTTTTAGTTTCTTTTAGTATTCTACCCTTCCTCTATCGGTAACTTCTCTCATTTCAGATAATGAAATATTATCCCCATATTCCTTTTGAAGTGCTTTTAACCTCTTTTTTAATTTTCGTACGAGCGATTTGGTTCCTTCGGCACCATATATATTCTTCATTTCGTTGGGGTCTTTTTCCAAATCGTAGAGTTCCCAGACATCAATATTATAGTAGTAGTGAATTAATTTGTACCTATTTGTCCTAATGCCGTAATGTGGTTGTACATTATGCCATTTGGGATACTCATAATAGTGATAGTACATTTCTTCCCTAAAATCTTCTTCTGACTCACTTGTTAGCAAGGGAACAAAGCTCTTCCCCTGAATGTTCTTGGAAGGTGTAACTCCGGCCATATCCAAAATGGTTGGGGCGAAATCAACATTTAAAATTGTAGCATTGCTTTTTTGTCCTGTCTTTATCTTTTTGGGGTATCTGGCAATGAACGGCATTCTCAAGGATTGTTCATACATGAATCGTTTGTCGTACCATCCATGATCACCCAAATAAAAACCTTGATCTGCAGTGTAGATCACTATAGTATTTTCTCCCAATCCACTTTCATCCAAATACTCTAAAAGCCTTCCAATATTATCATCCACAGACCTAATGCATGCCAGATAATCTTTTATATAGCGTTGGTATTTCCATTTCTTTAAATCCATCCCTTTTAAGGTATCGGAAGGTGAAACATGCTCTCCCTTGTCGCCCAACCGTTGCCATTTTTTAAATTCCTCATCCAACATCCCTGATGGGCGAGGCAGTTTAAGATCTTTGTTGGTCAAATGGTTTTCAATGGTCATCATGGTCTTCCCAGCGGTTAGTTTCCTGGTGGAGTAGTCATCATTGAAAGTTTCCGGATAAGGCATTTCCACCCCATCAAACAATTTTTCGTATTTACCATCTGGGTACCATGGTCTGTGAGGGGCCTTAAACTGGAACATGAGCATGAACGGTTTGGATCTGTCCCGCTTATTTTTAAGCCAATCCAAAGCAAAATCACCTGTTAGGTTAGTTGCATATCCTTCCTCCTGCACATATTCCCCATTGTCATTGTATACAGGATTCCAATAGCTTCCCTGTTCTCCATTTAGGGTATGGTATTTAAAATAGTCAAACCCTGTAGGTTCACTCCACAAATGCCATTTGCCAATAATAGCAGTGGTATACCCCTCTTTTTGCAAGGTTTTTGGAAATGTTTCTTGGCTTCCATCAAAAGGATCTCCTCCCTCGTTTTTATAAAATCCATTTTGATGGCTGTACTTTCCGGTTAAAATAGACGCCCTACTGGGGCCACAAATACTATTGGTGCAAAATGCATTGTTAAAGAGCATGCCCTCTTTTGCCAATCTGTCTATGTTTGGCGTTGGAGCCACATCTTTGTAAATGCCACCGTAAGCACTTATGGCATGCGACGCGTGATCGTCGGACATTATAAAAATGATATTGGGTCTATTTTCTTCCTGCCCATATAGTCCGCAAACAGCAACCATGCAAAGAATAAGAATATTCAAAGTAGTACTCTTTTTCATTTTTTCTTCCATATTATGTTTCGTTTTTGATGAAAAGTATTTTTAAATACTTATTCAATATATGAGAACTTTGGGTTACACAGATAGTTGATATGCTGAATTGTCCTATTTCAAAAGAAAACAGAAAAAACAACCCAGTTTTTATGCCGGGTCGTTTTCACATGAATTAAACTAAACTAACTCAAACTAAATTTTAGTACCCAGGGTTCTGATCTGCATTGGTCAACTCATCGTTATTATCAATCTCTTGTTGTGGAATTGGATATAACCAATCTTTATCGTCTTCAAAGAATTCACCTAGATTGGCACCATTGATCAATCCAATAGCCTTGGCTTTTGGCATCAATTTCATATCATACCAACGCTTACCTTCCAAAATAAATTCCCATGCTCTTTCGTTCCAAACAGCATCCATAAATTCGTCTTGGCTTAGGCCCGTATAGTCTATACCTGCATCTGGAGTTGTAATATCCACCCCATATCCTCTACGGCGAACTTGGTTCAGAGCTTCATAGGCATCCGCTGACGGGGTTCCATTGGCCATAGCATCCGCCCAAGCATACATGGTCAATATATCCGCATATCGATATATAGATTGGTTATTGCCATGAGCATTTTGTCCGGCGCCATTGCTATCGATGTATTTTTTAAACAACATTGGAATACTGGAAGATAATACTGCCACCTCTTCAGGTGTATTGTATAGACTGAAGTTCTTTCTCAAATCTGTATCATCCCATTGCGAAGTTATGACCGGAGCATCCAAATTGCCCAATAATACTCTCCACCCTGCAGATGAATAACCCAAGCTTGAGTTGTGCATAAAGCTAAGCAACCTCATACCACTGCTGCCTTCTCTTACCCAAACAACAGAAAGCATTTCACCGGAATGGGTAGCCCCATCTTCTGGAGAAAATACCGTGGCCAAATCTGGCTCCAATTGAAATTCGCCAGAATCGATAACTTCTTTTGAAACAGCTGCGCTCTCTGCGTAGTTGCCCAGTGTTAAATGCACATGGGCCAAAATTGCCTTAACTGCATGTAGACCCAATCTGCCCTGGTCACCACCAGTAAAGGTTGCGGGCAATGCATTGGAGTTGATTGCATCTGTTAGGTCCAAGATTATCTGGTCATAAATTGCATCTACGTTAGACTTGCCCAAGGCAATATTGTCCAAGCTCTCCAAAGGTTCTAAACGTAAGGGCACAGCTCCCCAAGAACGTACAATATTAAAATAATGCAACCCTCTTAATGCTTTCGCCTCGGCCACAAACTGCGTTTTAAGTGCCTCATCAATATCCAAATCCGGTACGGTGGCAATCACTGTATTGGCTCTATTGACAGCATTGTACATGTCATCCCATGCATCATTGATCCTACTTCTACTTCTTGCAACCAGATCATAACGTCCAACATCTGCCCAACTTCCTCGAGCCATCATATATTCACTGCGCACTTCTGCCTGCATTAAAAAATCCTGCTGATAATAGCTACGTAACTGTAGTCCGGCATACGCGCCTTTTAATAAGGCTAATGCCCCTCCTTCGGAATTTAAATCTTCAGGTGCCAAAAATGCACTTGGTTCTTCAGTATACACATCTTCACAAGATGCGAAAACCAAGGATAACCCAAAAAAGATTAAAATAAATTTTGTTTTCATTTTTCTGATTTTTTTTAATTAAATACCTACTCTTAATCCCATTGAGATGACCTTAGTGCTAGGGTAAACATTGTTATCCACCCCTAAACGCAAGTCACCGTCTCCAAACGCGCTAACCTCTGGATCATATCCAGAATAATTAGTGAATGTGAACAGATTTTGCGCATTAATGTACACTTGCGCATTGTTCAACCATGAAAACTTATCTGTTGGGATGTTATATGCCAGGTTAATGGTTCTAATCTTAATATAGGAACCGTCCTCCACAAATTCAGAAGAACCTCTGAAATCATTGGTTTGCGAAATTATCGGGCTAGAGGCGTTGGTCGTATTTGTAGGTGTCCAACGATTCAATACTTCTGTTAATTGATTGGCACCTCTCTGAAAGGAGTTTCTCAATATAAATTTCCTGCCCCAAACAATATCAAAGCCTTGTGCTCCTTCTAAAAACACATTCAATGAAAAGTTCTTATAAGTAAAAGTATTACCCAAACCAAAGGTGAAATCTGGATGAGGAGAGCCAATTACCCTTCTATCATTCTCATTGATTTCTCCATCAGGACCTGGCACAAAATTGCCTTCGCTATCTGAGCCACCAATATCCAAGAATTGGTTTTGCCCTTCATCAGTATATCCGTCATTTACATAACCGTAGAAAGTGGATATCGGAAGTCCTTCCCTTATAATGTGGAAATCAGAAATCAGATTGGTAACTCTACCTGGAAAAATATCTGCACCTCTGCTAAGCTTTAAAACCTTGTTTCGGTTTCTTGATAGTTGAAAGGAAGAATCCCAGCTAAAATCTTCATTGTTCACCACGTTGGCATCAATACTAAATTCCAAACCTTTATTCTCCATTTCCCCAATGTTTTGGGTAATTGAGATAAATCCAACTGAAGATGGCAGATTTACCTGCGCCAACAAATCAGTAGTCTTTTTGTAGTAGTAGTCAAAAGTAAAGCGCAACCTATTATTTAGTAGTCCAAAATCCAATCCAAAGTCATATTGTTCGGTGGTCTCCCATTTTAGATCTGGATTAGCAGGTGCGCCGGGCACAAAACCAACACCCAAAGCACCACCCAAAACAACAGGAGCAGATTCAACACTGGACCATGTCTGGAATGGACTTACCGCCTGATTACCTGTAATACCCCAGCTAAGCCTTGCTTTAAGGTTTGAAATCCAATCAACATTTTCCATAAAATCTTCGTTGGATACTTTCCAAGCAAATGCTGCAGATGGGAAGGTTGCCCTTTGCTTTCCTTCAGCAAAACGAGACGACCAATCTGAACGGGCAGTTACGGTGAATAAGTATTTGTCCATATAAGAATAGTTGACCCTGCCCAATAGCGATGCTAGTCCCCATTCTGTATTTCCCGATCTAGGCACTTGTGGAGAAGCTCCATCTTCAAGTACTTCGGCGCCAAGCAAATCTGTAACAAAATCGAAAGATGAAGCAGAGATAAAGGTACTTCTAAATTTCTGCCAGTTGTAACCTAATATGGCATCTATCCTGTGAGCTCCAAATTCTTTGTTGTAGTTAAGTATATTCTCGTTCAATACTGAATAACTTTCCGTTGAACCTCGAAATGCTTTTCCTGCAGGAGCACCATCCAAAAGTTCCCTTCCTATATATCTTTTGGTTTGTGTTGTAGTATAATCGACTCCAATAGAAGATTTAAAGGTTAGGCCCGGAGCCAAGGTGAACAACCCATAGAAATTGTCAAAAATTCTGGTGCTCAGTATCTCATCATCATATTCATTGATCCACTTCATTGGATTGTCCAAAGCTCCCGGGGCATAATCTAGATCCGAATAATCATTTTCAGTAATATCATTATAGGTGCCATCAGTATTGTAAACAGACTCCGTTGGAGATGCAATATGTGCTTCACTAACTGCCCTATTACCACCATCCCCACTATATTGTCTGTCTGATCGAGACAAAATCAAGCTGTTGCCCACAGTCAACCAGTCGCTCATTTTCGCTTCCGTATTATTACGGAAGGTCACCCTTTCAAAACCACTGTTCTTAAGAATCCCATCTTGGTTGAAATAATTGAAGGACTGTGAAGTTTTTACACGCTCATTACCAGCTGTTAAGGTAATAGTGTGACTCTGTACGGGAGAGGCATCAAAAAGTTCGTCTATCCAGTCAGTATTTGAAACCGCAGAGGCGTTTGGAAAATATAGCCCAGCTTCGCCATCGTTGGTTGCTCTTTCGTTGGCAATTTCTACAAACTGTTCAGCATTTAGCAAATCCAATTTTTTGGCTTGCTCCTGTATTCCGTAGTAACTATCCAAGTCTATGGAAAATCTACCATCTTTACCTTTCTTAGTGGATACAAGAATAACACCATTGGTACCTCTTGCACCATAAATGGCCGTAGATGAAGCGTCTTTTAAAATTTCAATACTTTCAATATCAGCAGGATTTATCCCATCCAATCCACCAACAACTGGAAAACCATCAACAATAACCAAAGGTTTATTCCCTCCTTGGATGGAATTTGTACCCCTAATTCTAATTGTAGTTGGCGCTCCAGGGATACCACTATTCTGGATTACACTTACACCACTGGCCCTTCCCTGAAGGGCCTGATCTATGGAACTTACGGGTATTGCGTTTAAATCATCGGCATCTACCGATGCTACAGAGCCTGTTAAATCGCTCTTTTTTACAGAACCATAACCTACCAATACAACTTCATCCAGGTTAGAAGTATTCTGTGCCAAACTAATTGTTAATTGTGTTTGCCCATTAACTGGGATTTCTTTGGTTGTGTAACCTAGATAAGAAATTACCAAAATTGTATTCGAATCCGCATTAATAGTAAAATTCCCGTCAAAATCAGTTTGCACTCCGTTAGTTGTTCCTTTTACAACTACGTTGGCTCCAGGCAACGGATCGTTAAGGTCATCAGTAACTGTACCGGTAACCACTACTTCTTGCCCAAAAGCCATACAACAAAGGGCAAAGAGTATTGTTGTTAAAACAGATTTAAGATTTTTTTTCATAATTCGTGTTTGATTTGTATTCCTGTTTATTTTGATTATTTAGTTTGAACAAATCAGTAAAAACCACTCCATTAGATTTTACCATTTGTTAACAAAAAAATCACGTCTTCAAATCTATAATCACTATCACACTAGTTATAAATATTTTTATATCATATAATGATACTATTACATCAAAACAAACGTACTAAATACATTTAATAAGAATTTTATTATAATACCAAATTCATTAACATTCTGTTTATTAATATTTTAACCTAAACTTATATTCTCATTTTTTTATACCCTGATATATCTTAACGAATATTTATATGTACTTTTATATCATTATACTATACAAAACAGATGAAAACACATCGAGAAATCACCCCTTTAAAGGAAAACGATTGCTTTTTAGTATTTGACCGGAAGCGAAACAATTTTGACTTTCCAATACACTTTCATCCAGAATTTGAAATTAATTTTATACGAAATGCAAAAGGAGCCAGAAGAGTTGTAGGTGACCATATCGGAGAAATAGAGGATTACGAATTAGTAATGGTAGGTCCAAATATGCACCATGCTTGGGAAGACTATAAAAATGACCCATCTGAGACCTTACATGAAATAACCATCCAATTCCCCAGATATTTGTTTGATGATCAAATGTTGAACAAAAACATTTTCAAACCTATAAAGGATTTGTTCAGACAAGCTAACCACGGTATTCTTTTTTCATATGACACTGCAAAGAACGTTGAGGAAAAACTTGCCCTTATTAGTCAGAAAAGTGGTTTTGACAACTTTCTTGATTTCCAATCACTACTGTATGATCTTGCCATCTCCAGAAACAAAAAACTATTGACCACAATCTCGTTCGAAAACCAAAACGATTTTCATAACAGCAAACGAATTGAAAAGGTCTACAACTACATAAAGGGTAATTATGCTCAAAAAATCAAGATAGAAACAGCAGCATCAGAAGTAAATATGACCGTTATTTCCTTTAGCAGATTAATTAAGCAGCGAACAGGAAAAACGTTCACTGAATTTGTGAACGATTTAAGATTGGGATATGCCATAAGAAAATTGATAGAAACCAACGATGGCATCTCAGAAATATGCTTTCAATGCGGATTTAACAATATTTCTAACTTCAACAGGGTCTTTAAAAAGAAACAAGGCTGCACCCCAAAAGAATTTAGGGAAAACTTTACTGGAACAAAAAATATTTATTAATGCTTGCTCAATCCATTGCCCAAAACCCAATCCCTTAAAATTTGATAAAAAAGAAAAAACCTCAGTAGAACCAAGGTTTTTTTAGCTGTGATCGCGGAAGGATTCGAACCTTCGACCGTCTGCTTAGAAGCCCTTTTTAGACATGAAGTAAAAATTTAAAAACACCTATTTAATTACCTGTAAAATAGTGTTTTAATAAAATTTGGTTTCAAATCTATTTATTTGGAATCAAATAAAATGTTGCAAATTGTTTGCAAATTTTTTTCTTAACTTCGAGAGTATGAAGACGTTTTTGAGCCTCGTTTTAGATACTCGAAGAAAGAAAAAAGATGGTAGTTTTCCAATAATTTTACGCCTTACTCACTTCCGAAAAACTACATCAATTTCTACTGGATTTTCTGTGCCCAAAAAATACTGGAACTCCAGAAAAACTGAAATTACAAAAAATTATCCAAACGCAGATTCAGTACATAGATTAAATAATTTACTACTAAAAGAAAAAACAAAGGCAAACGACATTATAAATAAACTGTACGATGAAAAAAAGCTTCATTACATGTCTATTGATGATGTTAAAAACCGAATTGTAAAAAACCATAAGTATGTTTCATTTATAGGTTACGGTTATTCTTTAGTGGAAGACTTGAAGAAATCACACAGATATGGTACAGCAAGAAGCTATAAAGGTTCTTTAAGCATCCTAAGAACATTTATGAATGGACGAGATTTAAAATTTAATGAGTTTAACTATTCATTTATTCTAAAGTTTGAAAAATATCATTTAAGTAAGGGTAATAGTCTAAACAGTTTGTCATCATATCTAAGATCGTACAGAGCTATTTTTAATAAAGGAATAAAAGAAGGGCTTATAGACAGGGAAGCCTATCCATTTTTTAATTATACCATACGACAAACACCTACTAAAAAAAGAGCAATAGACTTTAAATACATAAAACGCATTGTAGATTTAGAGCTTCCTAAAGACACCACTTTGTTTAGGTATCGGAACTATTTCATCTGTTCATACTTATTATATGGAATGAATTTTACAGATATGGCTTACCTCAAACTTGAAAACATAGTTGATAGTAGGTTAAAATTCAGAAGAAAAAAGACAGGTAAGTTATTTGATATTAAAATTACAGATACTCTTAAAGAAATTCTTAGTATTTACACAGATGGGAAATCTCAACAAGATTATATATTCCCAATTATTAAGAGGAGTTCTTTAGAAATTCAAGAACGGGAAATTGCATGGGAACGTAAAAGATATAATGCAGGTTTAAAAGAAATAGCAAAATTATGTGGCATTGAAGAAAAGCTGACTACCTATGTTTCTAGACACACTTTTGCTACACAAGCTTTACTTAAGAATATTCCTGTTATGGCTATTTCTGCCATGTTAGGACATAGTAAGTTAGATACTACCCAAATCTATTTAAAATCACTACCCACAACCATGTTAGACAACTATCATGAAAGGGTGAGTAATTTCTAATTTCGGTAACGAAATAATGTTTTTAAAATTGGTTCACTTTGTGAACGAGTTTTGAAAAGCAAGAGGGCAACACGCTACGCGATGTTGCTTATTACATATTTAATTGAAAATCAATTAAATAAACTCAATTTTTGATTTCTTGTTTTTGAAGCTTTTACGCAAAAATGAAAATAAAGCCTTTAAAATCAAGGATTCATTGTAACAATTACATAAAATATGGATGATTTTAATACAATTCGACTACGGAGAAAGACACTTGAAGAATTTAAGGAATACTCAATAAAAACTGGCCCAAATTATTCTGAAACATTAGAATATATGATTGCCTTTTTTAAGGACACTGGTTTATCTCCTTATGATACTATGACCCATCCTATTTTTGCTTCTACGATTGCTATAAATAGACGGTTGGATTATATAATAGCTCTATTAAAAAATATGGAGCAAACGCAGCTCATACCTACAAGAGAGATGTTAGAGAGACTATTTGAGGGAATAGAGAAGCCAGAACCTGTTTATATTGAACGTTCACAAGAAGAAATAGAAGCATCAAGATTAGAAACTGAAAAACTACGAAGTAAATATTCTAATGAAATATACTACACCAAAGAAGAATTGAAAGCTTTAAAAAGAAAATTTGAAAATATATTGAGAAAGGTTGTATATGTTGATAAAACCTTTGGAAAGGGATATTATCACTTAGATATTTCAAAAGAAGAATTTGAAGATCTTAAGACTGAGTTTTTTAAGATTTAGCCTCTTTGTTTTTCTAACGCACTCGCCTAAGGCTCGTTTGTTTCATTTTTAAAGTAACGGATTCTCTACGCTACACCTACCTCTGAATCCATTACTTTAAAAACGTTTATTGATATCCAACCAGTTACATTCATAGGTAATTTCTTTTTAACAAATGTCGATGTATATTTAAAATTTCGACATATATTTGGCTTATGTCGAAATCATCGACATATATACATTCATTTGTCGAAGCCATGTACAATAAAGAGCAAGCTTATAACAGTTTACCCGTATTACCGCCAACAATAGATATAGAAACAAAAGCTATATTAAAACAGGCAATAACCGCAAATAAGGTTTTGGCTGAACTTAAAGGTAGAGCAGACGAAATTCCAAATCAGTCAATGCTGGTAAATGCTATTACACTACAAGAAGCGAAAGACAGTTCAGAAATAGAGAATATTGTAACCACTCAAGATAGTTTGTATAAAGCATTTTCCTCAAATATTAGCGCAACGGATGTACAAACGAAAGAAGTACTTAGGTATCGTCAGGCTCTTTGGGATGGCTTTAATTCGTTAAAAGAACGTCCGCTTTCTACAAATACCATTATTAAAATTGTACAAACAATTAAAGAAAATAATGCAGGTATTAGAAATACGCCTGGCACGAGGATTATGAGCGCAAATGAAGTTATTTATACACCACCCGAAGGCGAACAATTAATAAGAGAGTTATTATACAATTTAGAAAACTTTATACATGATGATAAGGGTATTGACGATTTAGTAAAACTAGCTGTAATGCATTATCAATTTGAAGCGATACATCCTTTTTTTGATGGTAACGGCAGAACAGGAAGGGTGTTAAATATTTTATACTTGGTAGATAAGCAGTTATTAGACACACCTATTTTATACCTAAGTAAGTACATAATCGAGAATAAAAATGAGTACTATCAAAAAATAAGAAGTGTTACCGAGAATAATGATTGGGAAGCTTGGATATTATTTATGCTTAAAGGTGTTGAGGATACTGCTAAATACACCTTGCAAAAGATAAATACCATTAATGAATTGATGGATGAAACCGTAAGATATGCTAAAGCAAATTTGCCAAGTAGGGTTTATTCCAAAGAATTAATAGAATTACTATTTGTACAGCCCTATGCAAAGGTTAAATTTTTAGTAGATAACAATATAGCCAAAAGACAAACAGCAGCCGAATATTTACAAGAACTAGAAAAAATTGGAGTTTTAAAATCTCAAAAAGTGGGAGTAGAAAACTTGTTTTTGAATGTGAAATTATTCGAGATTTTAAAGAATTAAAAATAGAATGACCAACGAAAATATATTACAATACGTTCCAAAAATTTGGCAAAAAGCCGACTTATTAATTGGTGCAGGTATAAAACAGAGTGATTTCCCAAAATACATGATGCCTTTTTTCGCATTGTTAATGGTTGAAAGTAGACTTATACGAGAAGCCAACAGCTTAGTAAAAGATTTTGGAGTGGATTCCGTTTCTGAATTAGATAAAGAAGCCTTAGAAGATTTTATTGATGAATTTGAACAAAACGGACTAGGCTATAACGATTTTATTATTCGTAAAAACAAAAAGCTATCTGACATTTGTGAGAATGATAAAACTTTTGAAATAGATTATCATAACTATCTAAAGGCTTTTGATGCACAAACTAAGTACTTGTTAGGAGTGGACAAAGGGAATGACGAAGTTAAGTTTCTTGACATTTCTGGTATTAGTGGGCTTTTAAAGAAAAAGAAAATCCTTTTTTCTACTGTAAAATCTTGGAGTGAGATAGATTTAGTCGATTTCAACAATTCAGAAATCACAACGCTTGAAGAACACATAAAACGCAAATGGGCAGATATTTCCGCTGAAACTGCTGGAGAACAGTATACGCCCGATGATGTAATATCCTTAATTTCTGAAATCATCCTTTCGAAAATTAAAGATAATGGCAAGTTTTTAACCATTTATGACCCAACATGTGGCGGAGGAAATATGCTATTTGGTGTAGAAGATAAAATCAACCAAAGATACAGCAGACCAATTAAAACATTTGGTGAGGACTGGAATGATACCTTATACGCACTCGCCAAAATAGAAAGTAGATTTAGGGAAGATTCGATTATTGAATATGGTAACTCTTTGACAGGACAAAAATTTAGCGATAAACAGTTTAATATTATTGTTGCCAATCCACCATATGGTGTGGACTGGAAAGGATTTAAAAAAGATATTGAAACTGATGAAACCGATCGATTTGTAGCTTTACCTTCAGTTTCTGACGGACAATTTTTATTTACGCAACATATTTTATCTCAACTTGATGATAAAGGTTTGGCTATTGTAGTACATAATGGTTCAACCTTATTTAGTGGAGATGCAGGCAGTGGTGAAAGTACTATTAGAAAGTACTTTTTCGATAACGATTACGTAGAAGCCATCATACAATTGCCTAAAGATGAATTTTTTAACACAGGTATCTACACCTATTTATGGGTATTCAACAAAAACAAACCTAAAGAGCGCAGGGATAAAATTATAATGATAAATGCCGATGCACATTACACTCAGTTAAAGAAAAGTAAGGGTAAAAAGCGTAATGAAATGCGTCCCGAACAGCGTAAAATTATAGTCGATACACTTACCAATTTTGAGGACAACGGATTTACCAGAGTATTCGATAAATGGCATTTTTACTATAACAAACAAGCGATTATTCTAACTAACCTTGATGAAAATGGAAAATCGTATGAAGCACATTTACCAACTAAAATAAATAGGCAAGGGGACACGGTAAAAGCTAAATTTACCAAACTAGAACCCATAAAAATCACGCAAATAGACGATGAAAACAACACAATTGAGCTAACAGATTTTGTCGTTACAACATTTAACTCGGATAAATACAACACACTAAAAGAATATAATGATAATTATATAAAGCCCTTACTCGCCAATTTGTACTACAAAGAACATAAACTTACTGTTACAACTGAAAGCGAAAGTTATACCTACGACAAAGACGCCGAAACTATAATACAAACTATTAATGGTAAACAAACAGCTTTAGGTTGTGGTAAAATAGTAATAAAAAGTAGCTATAAAAAAGCGACTAAAACAAAGGAAGCACAAATTGTTATTACCGCCCAATTAGAACCCGATTACCAAAAAGATTACGAGATTATACCATTTTCGCCTAGCGAAAATGAAAACGGTAAACGTATTGCTGACTTTATGGAAAAGTACATTAGTAAACCTTTTGTTTATGTTGATAATGTTGTAGGTATAGAGCTTAACTTTAATAAAATATTTTATAAACCTGAGCAACTCCGTGATGTAACAACTATCGTTGCAGAGTTAAACGATTTAGAAAATCAATTGGTAAAACTTGAAAAAAGTTTACAGCTATGATAAGTGAATACAAAGGGTATAAAGAAACTGAAATAGGTTATTTAAAAAAAATTCCTAAAAACTGGAAGATTACAAGATTGAAATCTGTTACAAATTCACTTACAGGTTATCCTTTCAAGAGTAATGAGTATTCTGACAAAGGAATAAAACTAGCAAGAGGTATTAATGTAAAGGAAGGAGTGTTTGACTGGAAGAACACAGTATTTTGGAACAAGTATGAGCCTTATCTCAAAAAGTATTTATTATTCGAAGGAGATATTTTAATTCAAATGGATGGTTCCAAAGTTGGTAAAAATTATTGTAAAGTACGCCATGAAGATTTACCAATTCTCTTATTACAAAGAGTTACAAGATTAAGAACAAGAGGTAATTTATTGTCAAATTTTTTATTCTACACTATTGCATCAAAGAATTTTCTCTATTGGATTACAATATCAAAAACTGATCCTATGGTGCCTCATATTGCTCCGAACGATATTGATAATTATGTAATACCCTTACCTTCTTCAAAAATAGAGCAAACCCAAATCGTCAATTATCTAGATCAGAAAACCCAAGCCATAGATGAAAAAGTAAGCTTATTACAACAAAAAATAGAAGTCTATAAAGAATTAAGAAAATCGCTAATAAATCAAGCTATAGCCAAAGGTTTAAACCCTAATGTGAGATTTAAACAAAGTAATATTGATTGGATTAGTAATATTCCAGAGCATTGGGAAACGATACGAATGAAAGATGTTGGAATATTATATAGTGGTTTATCAGGTAAAAGTGGGAAAGATTTTGAACAAGAAAACAATGGAAAAAGTAAAACATATTTACCCTTTACAAATGTAGCATCTAATACTTATATAGATAAAAATGCTTTGGGCTTAGTGATAGTTGAGGAAAATGAATCCCAAAATAAGATTAGAAAAAATGATTTATTCTTCTTAATGAGTTCAGAAGGATATGAAGATATCGGCAAGTCTGCACTGCTGATTCAAGATTTAGATTCTGAAACATATTTGAATAGCTTTTGTAAAGGTTTTAGAATCACCTCTAAAAAGATTGTTCCTAAATATCTCAATTGGTTATTGTTATCATCAGCTTACAGAGAGAAAATGTTAGTTCGGGGGAAAGGATTTACTAGAATTAATTTGAAGATGGATAAGATTAATGATTTTGAAATTTGCATTCCTAATTCAATTAAAGAACAAGAAGAAATAGCCAACTATCTCGATGTCAAAACACAACAAATAGATGCTATTGTTAAAAATATAGAAACCCAAATAGCCACTTTTACAGAGCTTCGTAAAACCCTAATAAACGATGTGGTTATTGGTAAAATTAAAGTAACTGCTTAACACTTATGAACGAATTAGATTTACAAGATAAATATGTTATCCACTTTATTACCAATAATACTGATGGTTTAGGATACAAAGAAGTAAAAGCTAATACGGTTTCGCCTAAATTTTTTGTAGTAGAAGATTTAAAAGAGTTTATAAGCGAAACATCATTAAACAAAGATAACTACCGTAAACTACTACGAACCAAATTTGCCAATAACGAAAAAGCGTTAATGAAGGAGTTTATGGATTTTCTTAACGAGAAGATAAAATCGTCAATGAATATGGCAATATTCATTAACAATAACCGCTCTGTTACATTTAAAGGGTATAAACTGCATTTATTTTATCCTAGTGGTTCTGTTAGTGGTGAAAATAAATTCTTCGAAGAAAATATTTTTTCTGTTGTTCAAGAGTTACCCTATACATACAAACACAATGGCAAAATTGTATTTTCCTTTCGTCCAGATATCACCTTCTTTCTTAATGGAATCTTTTTAGGCTATAGTGAGTTAAAATCTAATTGGAACAGTCAAAATGCTCGTAAAAATGGTGTTAATAAAGTCGCCAAAGATTATCATAAAGCAGTAACCACTTATCTAGAATTAGCAGATGGTAATGATACCTCACAAACCATAAAAAAGGAATTTTTAAAAATATTCGAAAAAGCCATTCACATCACATCAACTGATGTTAACGAAACCTATATCATTAGGAATATAAGTCAACATTTTGATGACATAAAAACGTTCGGTGTTTATGATTATGATAAATACCAAGTAGCCATTTCTAAAAACTTTAAAAGTTATCCATTAAAAAATGTAAACGCTACGCGCCAACAAAAATTTGAAGAAATTTTTCGGGCACATTACAGTAAGGAAATGATAGAGAAAGAAATTCTCTATTACAACTTTATTGAGCGCGAATTAATTAAAAAAGAAGGAAGCAAACAAAAGGAATATAAGCATAATGATGGCAAACTCATTAGCCCGAGACCAAAACAAAAATTCGGCACTGATAAAATTGTTGGCAAAATCAGCGAGTTTTTAGAGCACGAAAATGAGCCTGACTACTTTTTAAATAAATTAAAAAAGGAACTCGCAGATAAAGGGTTGGGTGAACTTCAAATTCGAGAATTAGTAGATAAACGCAACAAATACCAAAACAATAAAAATGTGTATTCGCTACTGTTGCAGTATGCAGCAGGTTTTGGTAAAAGTAATATTATTGGTTGGACCGCACTACAATTAAAAGACCTACGCAAGGATAAAGCCTTTGTTTATGATAAAATATTGTTAGTGGTTGACCGCGTACAGCTACGAGACCAATTAGATACCAAAATGCATAATATGAACATTCATAAGAAAATGTTCATAGAGGCCAATAATAAAAAAACGTTCCTAGAAGCTTTAGAATCTAAAACTAGAGTTGTTGTAGTAAACCTGCAAAAGTTTGGCACTATACGCGATGTGTTGGATAAAGATACGTTAGGCAAGTTAAGTGACATGCGCGTAGTCTTTTTAATAGACGAAATACATCGCTCTAATAGTGGTACACAAAATTTAGAAATGGTTAGTTTATTTGATGAATTGCAAAGCAGCTTCAATAATGAAACCACCAAAAAGAAGAACTTAATTATTGGTTTCACCGCAACACCAAGCGATCATACTCTAGCTAGATTTGGTGAATACAACACGTACGCAGAAGCTGAAAAAATTTGGATTCCATTTGATAGCTATACCATGCGAAATGCTATTGATGACGGTTATATCTTAAATCCAATTAAAGGCATTGTACCAGTATCATCAAAAATGTATTTTGAATTGCCTGATAGCGATTTGGAAGGTTTTGAAGGAGATATGGGTTATGAGGCCATTCCAGATAATACAGAAACAGGAACGGACGAATATGGAAGAAAGTACAGAATACGTAAACAAAAGGTATATGCAAATGAAAATCGTATTGAAGCAATCTCTAAATTTATAGTAGAAAGATTGGTGAGTAGTGTTTACCATAATATTAGAGGGTATGCTAAAACTATGCTAGCGGTGTCTTCAATAAGTTCTGCAATTAAGTATAAAAAACATGTCGATTCGTATTATAAGAATATCGTAAAAGAATCTAAATATGAACGTTTTAAGGATGCACCTGTTTACATTGTATATAGTAGTGATGGGCAAAGCCATCCCGCTTCATCTACATTAAATGGCGGACTTACGGAAGCTAAAGTTTTACAAAGCTTCGCTATTAAAAAAAATGGTTTAATAATAGTTGTCGATAAACTACAAACTGGTTTTGACGAGCCTAAATTACACACGCTTTTTCTTGACAAAGAAATTAGAGGAATAAACGCTATACAAACGATATCAAGAGTTAATAGAAAAACGAAATATAAAAACGATTGTAAAATTGTTGATTTCTCTTATAAAAACATCAACGTAAAGAATATTCAAGAAGCCTTTGAGCATTTTAGCAATGTTGTGGTGAGTGATTTCAATCCGTTGGAGGATGAGAAGGTATTAAAATCTCATTTTTCAGAAATGCAAGGACATATACTTTTTGAGACCTATTATGAAACGTTTATAGATTATAATACCGAAAGTGAAGATGAAAAAGATATAACTATAGTTCAGGAAATTACAGATGCCTTTACAAATTATATACACAAGCAATCTGACGAGGCAAAAAAACTAAAACGTAAAGTAGGTAAATATTTCCAAATACTTAATCTTATTGAATTCGTAATAGATTTAGATGAACAGTATACCTATGAATATTTTCTAGCTTTTTGGAGAAAGTACAACACTATATATAATACCATACACAAGCCAGATGAAATTCTTGATGACGTAGAAGTTTACTACGATAATAAAACGGGAATCATTGCACCAATAGAGTATATAACTGTTCAAAAGAAATCTAAAGTAAACGAAGAATCTGAAACTTATGGTGCTGGTAAGCAATACAAGTTTCACATATTGGCTGTAATTGAAAAGCGTAATCAAGAAGAAGCAGAAATTGAAAAATTAATTGAAGATTTTGAAAATAAAATCTCTAAGTTATTTGATTTCGTAAAAGAAGATCCAAAAGGGAAAAGAGTCATCGCTAAAATTTTAGATGAAGGCTCAGCTTTTGGTACAGAAGAAATTTACGATGATTTCTATAAGATTTTCAGAAAGTTTATTAATCGGAATCGAAAAGAATTAGGAGAGTTTTTTATCAAAGAAACAAAAGGGATTACAAATCAGCTTTGTGATGATTTTGAAAGAATTTTAAAAGAGGAGCAACTATTTGTGAGTAGAAAGCAAGATTCTTTATGTGATAAATCTGTCCAAGAAATTATAAACAATGGAGAAACAAAAGAGATAGAGTTTAAATCATCCTTGCGTTATTGCTTAAGAGAAAAAAAACCAATGGCACATATTGAGCATTCCGCATTTAAAAACATAGCAGCTTTTTTAAATACAAATGGTGGCATTTTGTTAATAGGTGTGGAAGATAATTTCAACATCATTGGAATAAATACTACCGATTTCCCAACGTTTAAAGACGATGACAAAAAAGATGCCTTTTTAAAACACTTTGATAATTTGTTAGCCAAATTCTTAGGAAATCATTTTAATAGTTTGGTTAATATTGAAATTGAAAATATCGGAGAAAATGCTGTGGCAAAAATCTGTATTAAGAAAAAAGCACCCGAGCCAGTATTTTTAAACCAAAAAGGCAAACAAGACGAGTTTTATATAAGAAGAAGCGCTAGCGCAATTGCTTTAACAGCAAAAGAAATGCTCACTTATACTAAGGAGCATTGGAGTTAGATTTTTAGCTTAAAAATCACTTGATTTTGTTAAGGAAATGTTAAAAAAAGAGGTTGCTTGCAAAAAGTTTGCAAATAAAAAAGGCTTCAAAGCTTAAAAAGCTAAGAAGCCAGTGTTTATGCGTGATCGCGGAAGGATTCGAACCTTCGACCGTCTGCTTAGAAGTAATTCTAAGTGCAACTAGATTAATTCATATTTAATTGAAATACAATTATTTAACTATTTTAAAAACTAAATAAACTGAATTAAACTCGTCTATATTTATCCATTTTCTGGCACATATCTGGCACAAACTACTTTAGGCATACGTTTTAAATTGTTATCTTCACATACTACAAATTACTAACAATGGCCAGAATAAGTCTCCTCCTAGATACAAGAAAACACTCCCAAAACAAAAAGACAGGATTATATCCCGTTGTACTTAGTGTGCATAATAAACAAGGGAAACGTATACGCTTACCATTTCGTACCTCGAAAGCTGGCTGGGATGATAAGAGAATGCAACTGAAAGAAAACCACCCGGACAATTCGGGATTCGATTGTGTTAAAGCGAATCTAGAATTGTATGACAAATATAATTCTGCAAAAAAACTCATCCACGAGTTAGGAACGACTGTACATGATATTCCAGTTAAACTGCTGGTAGAAAACATTAAAAAAGTGTGGAACAAAAAACTCAACACGAACCTCCAGAGGGAATTGACCAATGACATCTCCTTGCAGGAGTGGTCAAACGTAATCATTCAAAGAAAAAATAAGGTGAACAAGCCAGGAACGGCAAAGTGGTATGAACAAGGAGTAACAGCACTAATCAAATTCAATGGTGGAAAGGATTTAACGCTACATGACATTACCGTCACTTTTTTAAAGGAGTTTGAAGTTGAATATCGGTCCAAGGGCATTGCCACCAATACCATCAGTTCCTATTTAAGGGCAATTCGAGCCCTTTACAATAGCGCTATTTCTGAGGAGGTCTTTGTACCAACAAAAAACGCCTTCAAGTTTTATAAGATACCCGCTACTGCCCGGACCAAAAAAAGGGCACTCTCCAAGTCGGACATCGATAGTTTACGAAAACTCAAATATCCTGAAAATACTACCATCTGGCACACCTTAAATTACCTGTTGTTCATGTTCAATTGCAGGGGCATGAACTTGATTGATCTCGCGAAGTTACGCATAAGGGATATTATCCAAAATCGAGTTTTCTATGGACGTAGTAAAACGGATGACCCCCTATCCGTACAACTTACGCCGGAGGCTCTTGAAATATTATCTCACTATACTGCAGGTAAAAAAGAGGACGACTTTGTTTTCCCCATTGGATACAACGGTTCTACCGAAAACTACAAGTATTATATGAAGGATAGGGATTTGGTCAACAAAAAACTTAAAATCATTGGTAAGGATGCCGGAATCAATGCAACGCTTACCACTTATCATATGCGCCATTCCTGGGCTACCATAGCCCGAAATCTTGGCATCTCAACAGATGTTATCAGCGAAGGGCTTGGACATAAATCCTTGAAAACAACTGAAATTTATTTGAAAAGCTTTACTAACGAAGTGCTGGATGAAGCGAATGCCATGGTTGTAGCTTGAATTGGCATATAAAATATTCTTGAAATGTCAGACATTCTTCATTGGTTTTGTATACCGTCAAAAAGTTAATCTCCGCTGGGGTCCGCCCCTTTTAAGTTATTCTTTCATCTGAAACAAAACCTTTTTTATCAAGTTCTTTCTGGAATCTTTCGTTGTGATTGAAAGTATTCAATGTTTTTTCAACTTTTTCAATTAGCTCTTTTGGGGCTTTATTGGCTTTTAAGCTTTCTTGAATATAGCTTAAATACTTTTCCAATTTTAAGTACAGGTCTTTTTTGTAATCGGAATCATTTTTAGAAATCTGCTTGGATAGCTTTTTTAGTTTTTCTATTGTTCTATCCAAAAGGATATTATTAAAATCCTTCTTTCCAGCCATGAGAAACATTTCTGCCTTGACAATGTTAAGAACAACATTATTCAACTTGTTTTTTGAGAAAAGTAAATCAACAATTTCTAGTAATCCCAGATAAATTGAATTGCACTTTACCTTCTCTCTGATATGTGCGCCATTTTTGAACGGAAAATCAGCATAGCCTATATAATCTGAATTAGGGGAATCTAAATATCGCTCATAAATATCTCTTTTATAATTATGCAGTACACTGAATATCACACATTTTGTATTGCTTGTAGTATTAAGCTCAAATATTTTATACTCCATGCTCTGGAATGCGTTAAAAACCAGATGGCCCAATGAATACCTTTCATTGGCGAACAGTATATCGGCCAATTTTGCGAACATCTTTAAGGGCTCGAATGTCGCACCTAACCCGAAAATTACTTCAAAGTGTTTATTTTTAGAATACTCAAGTCCTTTTGGATAAAGTTTAACAATAGACTTACCAGCGAAAGAGATGTAATTGTTAATCAACAGTTCGCATATTTCATCTTCGTTGTATTGAACAGCTTTTTTAAAGAATTTCTCCACATCAAAATTTAATTGCCAGTGCCTGTATTCATCTTTAAAATCATTAAACTCGCTAAAAATTTTGTTGTCTGAATTTTCCAAGACCTCGTATTCAATTGAAAATCTTGTATTGACAATTGTTTTTGAAAATTTCTCGTTCCTCTCTTTAAGTGATAATTCATAGAAGTCAGATAATAGGTCCATGAAATTATGGTAAAGTCCGATGAGGTCAATGTGCTCATCCTTTTCAAGTTGTTCAGAAACACTGTCCTTGAAAAAGGACAAAATTTTTTCATTTATTAATTCAAAGGTGTTGTTGTCAAATTCTTTGATTGACGAAAGACCAATTTCATTTATTAAGTTAATCGGGTCCTTATGGTAGAAGGACGCTTTATCGCCTTTTACCCGTGATAGGAAATTGTTTATTACATAATCTTCCCCGCCGATTTTATCAAATAGTTTGGATATATGTTTCCGATTTTGAGAGTTTCTTAAGAGCTTAATGAAAAAAGGAAATATTGAAAAAAAACTTACTACTGAAAGAACTATTGAAAAGATGAAAAGAAAGTTTGTGTAGGCTATTGGATTGCTTGTTTCTTTGAGAAATGAAATCGTATAAATCAATAATAGTATTGTTGTAACTAATAGGGTCAAGCAGACCTTGGCACTCCTTATCTTGAAAAAATCCAAAAAAGCATAACGGCCAAAGTACTTGTAGAAAATATTGAAAGACAGTATGATAAAAGAAAACGAAATACCAATGAAAATACTTACTATTCGCAAAATTGATTCTAGAATGTAGATTTGACTTTGAATCGTGGGTATTTCTAGTTTTAAACTATAGGGAAAGAGCGTAAAAAGCCCGACTAGAAATATTGCTAACAACATTAAGAAGACCTTGGCATCAAAAAAAATATAGTCCAGGGGTTTTTCTCTCCTAATCTTATGATAGTAGTATTTGTAAAATTGCCATCTAAAAATTTGCCTTAATTTCAATTTATCAATTTTATCAGTTTACACAACGTTCCCGGGTTGAATATCTACGGGCTGATGATTTATTTGATATAAAAGTAGCTGATTCACTGCAAGTAATAAGAACTTAAGTCAAAAGGAAAGGTTGCAATTAGTGACCAAAAGCTTTTATGATAGAGTTATCAATAGTTAAGTTTATAAAACTCCACCCTTTCTAGGACATTGATTTTCTCCATCTCCCGATGGACATCCTTGGCCATATTTCAAAGAAACTACCTGCAGATTTCGAATTAATGGCAATTATTCATTTTTAATGTTAAGTTGAACGTTTCCGGTTTTCATTTGCACTTTCTTATCTTGGTTTGACTAAACTTTAAATCATGGCAGAAGAAAACAACCCTGAAAATGAGGAAAACTCGTCCAACAAGGAATTGGTGGAAGTGTTGAAAGAGTTTCTGAAAGATACCAACCTTGAAAAAATAATTACCTCCTATAACCAAGGCAAAAAAGAGGAATGGGAAGCCAAAAAGACATTCAGTACGGACAATTTATCCTTTTGGCACAAAAGATTCTTCAAGGATTCATTTATAGTGTTTTTGATACTTTTTGCAATTGTTCTCTTAGCTTGGGTCGATAAAATTTCAGAATCAACACTTGGTACGTTATTGGGTTCCGTGATCGGGTATGCCATAGGGAACTCCAGGAGATTCAAGGAAAAAGACTAGGTACTTTTACAATAAGTGCTAAATCTCATATTTGGCTGCATCGATTCTTCCCGCTATTTCAGCAAAGGCCAACGGTTTTGAGCGCATTTTGAAATAGGCATCCCATGCCTCGTTGATGATATCGTGGATGTAATACATATCCAGTCCCGGTTTCTGTGACAATCGGTGCTTGCAATTTTCCAAACCTGAAAGAAATTTTGTGAAATCGTTTTGGTCCGCCTTTTCATAAAAGGATTTCAGGATTTCATATACGGTTCGAATGGGATCGAAGTAATCATTCCCCTTTATTTCTTTTGAAACCGACATCTCTATCAATTCCAATATATCATCAATGGCGCCTGGAGAATAGAACTTGCTAAAATCCACAGTACTAAAAAACCGGTGTTCCTTACGGTCATATCTGTTGCCCTCCTTGAGCCATTCGTTAAAAAACTTTAGGGCCTTCGGGTGCCCTGCCCTGACCAAATGTTTAATAACGGTCAACTCTTCCATCCCCCCCTTGTTTTTCTGAAGTACCTCCATAATCTTCTCAATAACGAAATCTTTCTGGCCCAAATTGATCAAGTGGACAGTAGCATCCCAGTACAGGCTGTTGTCATCCTCAACAGGGGCTTCATTTTCAAGAATTTGCTTCAGCAACTTGACATCCCCCGTGGTTTCGATATAGGACTCCAATAACTTCCAATGGCGATAGCGGTTCAATCCAGTATCTGTCAAATATTCCGCTATCAATGGATATACCTCTTTAAGGCCATGGGACAGGGCAAATTCCGCATGATTGTCAAAAATGATGAGTTCCTCCACACCCTCACGTAGATTTTCAACGATTCTGATTTTGACCTTTTCGGTTCTTACCTGTTCCAATATGTAGTCATATCCCCCCACACCACCTTTTTCCAAATGATAGTCAATCCAGAGCATATCAAAATATGTGGACTCCTGATAGGTGACACCGTACCTTCTACCAAAGAACCATAACATCTCGCAAATAAGATAATTTCTGGATTGGAACTGTTGCAGGGCATTCTTGAAGTCCCCATTTTTCTCATTCTCCAAGCACCACGACTTTATGTTTGCAATATGTTCGGGTCGCTCCACAATATCCTTTTTCGATTGGCTGGTAAGCTCCCCCTTTATTTTGAACAGGCGATACAGGTCATTATCTATATTCCGTTTTACATCGGTAAGGGTAATGGCCCCATCCTGCTCCCGTTTGGTGTCATGGACGATTTCCTGAAACGATGGCAAGAACTTCCTTTGCAAATCCAAATCATTCCAGAATTCCTCTTTGTTATCCTGCATATCGTCCCATCCCAACTCGGCTTTTCCGGCCAAGGCAAAATATTCCCCAGCCAACTTTTTTAATTTGTCTGCATCAAACAACAGATCAAAAGAGCTTTGCTCTTTGGTTTTATGGTATTCCTGCCATTGTTTCCTGATTTCCACATCGATAAAATCTTCTTTCAAGCGATAATCGGTCTCCCCTAAAACCAGTTGTTCAAATCTTTGGGCAAGATCTACATCCACCCTTCCCAGAACATTTCTAAAAACATACAGTTCATTTTCTTCAATGGTTCCGTCTTGAAAGTCCTTTATCAGTATGGGCAAAGTAGCATCAGTAGCCAAATGGGTCAAAAAGTAACGCTTGTTTTCCAACTCAAGTGATGATTCATAGATGTCTTTAAAGGCCTTGTCCACCGTTCCGGTCTTTTTAAAAAATGTAACTACATACTCCTCATTTCTAAAAGTCATTCGCCTATTCTCCAAGGCACTGATCAACCATGTCACGGTATATCCATACAACTCATTTTCAGTAATGTAGTTTTGGGCCATATTGTCAATCAGATTTGTCAAATCTTTCCGCTCCCATCGTAATGTATCCTTGTGCTCAAAAAACACTTGCAGTGCAAACACTTGATTTTTGGGTTTCAGAAGGTTCAATAAGGCCATGATGAAATAGCGCTTTTCCCCAGTAGAGTATTTATCCTTTGTTTGATGCTTCCGCGGTTTTGTTCCTCCCACCAAAGGGGCAATGGACTTTAGGTAGTTCAAATTATCATCCGTATCCGTTTCCACAATCAATTGAAGGAGTGCACTGGTGATACGCTCATGGTCGATGTAGGAAACAGAGGCTACCAACTTGGCAAGATAATCCGCGGAGTTATAGAAACCCTGCTCGTGGATAGTGTGCAAAATTTCAGCCTTAAAATGCATATCCACTTTTTCCAAAGGATCCTGTAAACAACCCAGCAATACCTCCTTGAACTCTTCCTCCATCAATGCAGTGTCCATCTGCGATAGCAGGGACATGGCCGAAATGCGGGTACGTCTATGGTTTTGCTCATCCTTAAGTTCCTCCATCAAGTATCCCCTGTTTACAGTGGAATCCGCAAACCTTACGATTTCCTTGGTTTCTTGGTCGTACTTTCGGAACCATAGGGTCTGTTCCTTACAACGTTTGTTGAAATATCCTTGGAAAACATCTCTTCGGATCGAATCGCTTATCCTGGAGCGATCAGCCTTGAAGAGGACGGTGGCATCGTTGTTCAAAAGCCATTGGACCAGCTTTTGCATCTTTTCCGAGGTGGCGTCCAAAAGATTGAGCAAATAGGAAATAGAATTCAGCCAAGATGGATGGGTCTTGGGTCGGGCATCATCCAAGGCAATGAACTCGATTATTTTATCAGCTTCAAAATTATAAAGGGCCTTGGCCACAAAAAATTCTTGTAGATTACGGTGCTCAAACTCCCAATAATCCTCGTTATAGACCTTCTTTACGAATCCGCAGGTTATGAACATGGTCTTCACTTCTAGCAACAACATATTCAGTTGCTCTCCCGAAATCTTTCGGGTTTGCATAGCCTCCAGTGTAAAAGCTACCTTCTTGCAGGCACGTAGTACTTGCCCTGTATCGAAATCCTGTGTCCTACCTTTGGTTCGTTCATCATCGCGCAGCCGTTTGGCAACGTAACGCTCCATCAACTCTGCCTTGTTGCTGGGTAATTTTTGTTCCTCTTTATAATATTCACCCAAAAGGTTGAGATAGTAGGGGTTTTCAAAAAATTCCTTTTGCGCCTTGGCAATTTCATTGTAATAACTTTTTTCTGCCGGCATTTGGTATTTGATGAAAAGATAATCCAACGCTGGCTGGAAGGCCAGACTGTTCAGGGTACAGCAACGGAAATTGGTGATATCACGAATACTTGATTCATAGATGTTGGTCCGGCAGCTTATGACAAATTTGACCGTACTTTGCAAATCATGGTTTTGGATAAAATTCTCAATCATGGTACGAAACTCTTGTCCATATGAAATCTCATCCAAACCGTCCAGAATTATCAAAAGTTGTGGGATTTCCTTCCAGTCAGGCGGCAAGAAATCCTCAAGGGTGTCTTGTTTTCCAAAATTTTTAACGGACCTGTAAAATGGGACCCACTGGTGTTGCTGCCGCTGTTCCCAAAAATCTATGGCCAGTTCTTGAAGTTCAATGGACTTTCCCATCCCTGGATTGCCCAACAATACCAATCCAGAACAAACCGCATCTTTCAATATATTTTGCAAAACATCCTTTATGCCAAATAGTGCCGCCTCTTTATTAAGAATGTTGAACAAGTGCCTGTCGTCTGTCTCGGGATCTTGGATTAGGGTGACCCCCCTTTGTATATAATTGCTTTCCCTGGTCAGATTGGTAATAAATCTGGATTTCCTACTTCCGGTAGCAATAATAACCTCTTCTTTGGTCTTATATAGAAGGAGTGTTTTGAACCTATCCAGTTCTTTTTCCTCATCAATTTCAAATGACAAGGGTTGTCCGTATACGGCTTCATAGATTTCAGGTTCCAATGCAAAGAGCCTATCGATGCCGTGGGCCTTTTCAAAGAGACATATTTTAAAGGGATACTTATTCCGATTAAAGGTGCGCTCTGATTTTTCTGGATTTCTATGGTTCCCAAAATTGGACCTTGGGCTTATGAATATTGCGATGTCGTTCTTGCTCAGAAAATAGCCAGAGGTTTCCAAATCGTGGAGTTTCGCATAGATATGACCAAAATCCGGGTCGGTCTTGTAATCTTTGCACTCCACATAAATGTTGCGAACCAATAGACCTTCAGAAACCATAAATTGGATATCAAACCCGTCCTGGGTTCCGCTCTTCTGCGGACGCACCTTCAATATGGCGTATCCCAAACGTTCAAAAATCCTAGTAAAGAACAATTTAGCTTGTTCCTCAAAGAATTTTCCGTTGTTGATACCATTTGCCATTCGATTCGCACCACATTGAAAATTTAGTCCTCCTCTTCTCTTGTCATGTAGTCCAAAACCTTGATTCCCCCTACGATGGCCAACCCGTTCCTAACCATTCTCCAAAAGGATTTTTGGTCTTCCGCCTCTTTGAACTTTTTTACCCGCTCCACGGCATTGGCCAACAATCCCCCAATCTGGGTCCATTGTTCCCTAACATTTTTATTGGTGCCGTCCAAAGTGATGTACTGGGTAACCTTGGGCAGGAAACTCCCGACATCGGTGCCTTCCTTTACAAATACAACTACAGGTTTCCCCGACATATAGGCCATTCCTGCCTCGACGTGCACCATTTCGGAAAGCCCGAACAGGGATTTCGAACTATTCGCCATATCCCTCTGCACATATCTTGGTGTCGCCGCTACCACCAAAAAATCTGAAAGGGGAATATTGTTCTTCATCTGTTCCACAATGGGCACAGGAGCTATGGAGTGGCGTCCCACAGTGCCCATGGGCTGGATTCCAAAATGCTGAAGGATTTTTTCCACAAATTCGACAAAAGGCTCATCCTCTTTTCGAAGACTGCAGCTGACAAAGGCCTTTGCTATGGGTTGGGGCTTGTTGATGGATTGGTTTTGGTTCATTTCAGCACCATTATTTGATTACATATTCGAATTGCAAACACTAAGATACTTTTTTACGCCAGCGCATGGTGCAAATGTTAATATCTAATCAAAACTCGTTGTGAAGTGGTTGATTGAGAGCAAAGTACCCGTGCGGTTAAAAAATCAACCTCCGGTATTTTTGGGACCAAGAAAGTCTGTTCAGGTAATATTACTGTAGAGACATGGTAAATTTTATACCGACATGGGGTCAATCCGTACTTGTCCGCCAATCGCCCGCAATACCTTTATGATGGTGGAGAACTGTGGCTTTGCACCATCCGAAAGGGCTTTGTAGAGACTGGTCCTGCTGAGGCCCGTCTCTTCGGATATCTTTGTCATTCCTATGGCCTTAGCCACATGCCCGATGGCGGTAATAACGTCCGAATTGTCCCCCTCTTCAAGAACCGTATTGAGGTATTCCGCAATCATTTCCTTGCTGTCCAAATAGTCCGCTATGTCAAATTTTGTAGTTTCCATGTTTCTATTTCTTTAATCGTTTCCAGATTTCCTTGGCCTTTTTGATGTCCCTTTGTTGGGTCGCCTTGTCGCCACCGACCAACAGCAAAATTATCTTGCCTCCCCTTTCCACAAAGTAAACCCGGTACCCTTTGGCAAAATGTATCCGCAGTTCCTTTATTCCATCCCCGACCGATTTGGTGTCCCCAAAGTGTCCATCGGTCTCGATCCTTTGAATCCTAAAGAGAATCTTTGCCCTGGCCTGTAAATCCTTCAATTTTTTCAGCCATCTATCGAATTCGGTAGTTTTCTCAATAAAGTACATTCAAGTGTATCCATTTGGATACAAAAATACAGGATTCTTGGAGAAAACCATATATGTTTTTGAGTTTTTTTTGTGCAATGAATTGTAGCGTACCATGCTTCCCCAATATATCGGGCAAGGTAAACCCACAAAATCTTTGCTTTCAAATTTATCCGCACAAAAAATCGGTCCCCCTTAAAGGTCTCCCCCAATTTTTCGCTTGAAAATTTGGGACAAAATTTTGTCTTGGGTTTTTGGCTTGCCCAAATATTGTTTCACCAAAAACCTACCCTTATGAAAAAGCCTGAAGTACTGCAACTCGATTTTGGATTTGATGTAATTCCCGTCGTTCCCCAAAAGAATCCCGCGGACACCCATAAAAAGACCGCTGATTTTGTCTTCGATTTTATGGACTGTCTAACCGCACCAACTATCGTTTTTCCTTCAGCGTGGCAGGACACCATCCCCAAAGATCTTCTTTCCCATATTCCCATTGCACGCTTGTTATGCCTTAATAAAGGGGAAATGATGGCCTCCATACCGGAAATGATAGCCTATATGATGCCGCGGACCTTTGAATCGCCCCTGCCATCCGAATGGGTGAACATCTATACCTGGGCAGGTGCGCAATATGCCCATCGCTTTAAGGGCGCAGATCAACAAGAGGTAATGGCCGAAATAGCCCCCAAAGAACTGTCCGAATATGAAAAAGGATTGTTGACCAACCTTAGAAGATGGATTTACGAAAAGCGGCGCAAAGCGTTAAAGCATCGTATGAAAAGTGAATCACAATCACAGCCAAAAGCTAAAGCACCAATGCAGACAGGTCTTTTTGGGGATGGGCCATAATCCTGTCCCATTTGCGTCCGTACCACTAGTGTTTCCAAAATATTGGGCATCAACTTAGACATCTTGCAACTTGTGTAAAATGTTTACATTGTAATGTCCAACATATTTGTATGTTACAAAATACATATCGCCTTGGCGACAAAGACCTTGATTCCAAACTATTTATCGACATCGGTAACGCTCCTGGGGTATATAGGCTCTTCTGCATGGATAAGGGTATGGTAAAGCCTGTACCAAGGGTTTTGGGCGTGGATGTCGAAGGTAGGCTCTACATTGGTAAAGGTGATAATTTGAGAAAAAGGGTGCTACAACTGAGGTCGCGCATATTCCATTCCAGGACCAAGCACTCCGGTGGCAGCCGGTACAATTCCAATGAAAAATTGAACATGGCCTTCCCAAGGGAACAGTTGTACATTCAACTGTACACCATCAATAGTCCGAAACTGGAAGAAGAAAGGTTGCTTTTTGAATATATCAAGTTATTCGGGGAACTCCCACCGCTGAACCGGAAGCGATAGCGGTTTAACTTTTCCAGGCCCAAAAAAGATTCTTTTTATCCCGCTGGTTATAACTGCCAAATTACTTTGCGATTTCGCTGTCATATCCATTGCGACCATCTCATATTAAAAGAGTTTCCAATCGGAAGGGCACACCCCCGGTTTTCTTTACGTCATTCCCGGCAAGGGCTACTTCGGCCCTGCTCGGTAACTCCTAAAAACCGTGGCCCTTGCCCCAATCATTTTAAGGGGTTTCTAATGCATGAAGCCGTTGGCTGTTTTTCGGGGCATCGAAAAACAGGCATGGTATAACCAATTCCAATCCAAACCCTGTATTGCCACGGTCGCTTGACTTCCCGTCCGCTTCCCTTGCAAAGGGGTTTGGAGGAATTCCTAATACCATTGTGGAACTTGTCAAGACCGGAGACGGGTTTTGTCCACAAATAAGGTCTCCACTTCCTTGTTTTTAGCCCTTCGGTAAAAACGGCGTCGCGGACGTCCTCCTGATTTCTGTCCAAAAGTCTTGACAAAACCCACTTCATCCATTGTGCTGCGCACGGAAGAAATCAAACAAACACCCCTTAAAATGGACCGAAAAAACAAAGAAAAAGGTCCACAAAACAAGGGAATTTATTAACCCTGTCCACATAAAAAAGTGGACAATTAAAATCATTTCATCATGAGCAGTTTTAGAAACCATGTACAGTTGATCGGGAACATCGGGGGCGAGATCACCGTACCCGAATTGGAAAGTGGAAAGAAGTTGGTGCGCTTTTCATTGGCCACCAATGAGTATTACCGAAACGCCAAAGGGCAGAAAGTCGAAAGCACGGACTGGCACAACATCGTGGCCTGGGGCAAGACGGCTGAGATCATCGAGAAGTATGCTTCCAAGGGGAGCGAAATCGGGGTCATCGGGAAACTCCGTTCCCGTTCCTACGAGGACAAGGACGGCAGCCAACGCTATGTAACGGAAGTGGTGGCGGATGAAGTCCTTTTGTTGGGGAGCAAGCCCAACGGCAATGCCCAACCGAAAGCAGCTAGCCCAAAGTCCAACGATACAAGCGGACAAAAAGATGCAGACACCACCAAGAATGGTGGCAAGTCAAACGACAAGGATTCCACAACGGAAAACGGTAAAGACGATACCAAAAAATAGGGGTTCGGATTTGGACGAGGGGTGTCCTGCAAAGGGCATCCCCTGTTTATCCCAAGTACCACAAAAAGCACGGACACATGAATGCAACAAAATTCAAACGGCAAGCGGAAACCCTTATGGGTGGACTGCAGCACCTTATCAAGAATATACCCCAAAAGGGAAATACCTATGCGGAATGTCAACTCACGGCCCTTTTGGTGGAACTGAAGCGATTGAACCATGCGGTCAATGGGGTCACGGATGAAGATTTTATCGAGGACAATGACCCTAAAACCCAATAGCAATACTATGGAAACAGCCATGACCATTAATCAGAATTTACAGCATTTCCACGGCTCGGAAGTCCTGTACCATATTCCGCTCATCCGTACCCATTATACCGAGGGCATCCACTATCTGGCACAGGCGGCGGACTGCTTTTGGCTGGTAACGGACACTTCGGTCATTGCCCGTAGCCTGATGGGAAAGAGCCGTTTCATCACCGTGGATTTCAGGATGCACGATGAAACGGAAAGGGAGAGAACGGGCTATGCCGCTTCCATCACCTACGGCGATGGCAACGGGCTGGTCTTTGAAACTCAGGGCTACCACTTGACGGATTTTCCCTTGGAAAAAATCCGCCTCTACTTTATCAATGGCACCTTGTTATTGCCATCGGAATACTAGCATGGTCGAGGGGGTGCTACGTTGGACCGGAACACCCCCTCTATCATCATTTTTAACAAATCACATTACATCATTAGCATTAAAAACAATGACAACGAAAGTTAACGAAATAAAAGTAAGCTACAAAGAGCGGATAGCCGCTTCCTTTTGGCAAAAGATAAGCCGCTCCCGAGATGCTGCGGAAGTACTTTTCGAACATTGGGACAAGGACACCATCGGATTGCAGGAAGCCTTTAAGGTTCTTTTGCTCAACAACAGCAACAAGGTCAAGGGCATCTATCAACTCTCCACAGGGGGCATCACGGGTACGATGGTGGATGTGCGGTTGCTCGTTGGGGTGGCACTCAAGACCGCATCCGTCGCCTGTATCATTTGCCATTCGCACCCATCGGGGAAGTTGGAACCCAGTCAGCCCGATAGGGATCTTACCGACAAGATAAAGAAAGCGGGCGAGCTGTTGGACATCAAGGTGCTCGACCACATCATCCTAGTGCCCAATGGCGACTATTACAGCTTTGCCGATAATGGTTTGATTTGACAGACCGGAACTCAATTACCGATTTTGGAAACGGGACATTTTGAATGTTCCGCTTTTTTATGCCCATTATTTCCGTTGCACAAAATCCATGGTTTTCAAAAAAAGATTGAACATTTCGTAAATCTTCATGGCCTGCCGTCTTAAAGTCCAAAAATCCCTTTTTCATCATGGACAACCAATCTAATTTCAAAGTAGGCTGTGAAAATTTCGGTCCCGCTTTGCGGGACGAAAATGGAATAGCAAGAGGGCAACGCGGGTACCCCACGTTGCGAGTTTGCGCTTCTTTTTAAACCACTGTTCCACAGCGGTTTAAATCCGAAGGAGTCAGTGTAAAAGCCTTCGGGAAACCAAGGTCTTTGCGGCAAATGGGCCCACAGCCCCCGGAAACAGGCCCGGATTTGCGGCAAAAGAGATTTTTAACGATCAGGAATGGAACCCAAGACCAGTACGTTCAGCAATATCAGGTTCAAGAAGCCCGTCACGGTGCGCTTCCAGACCTTTTCGCGCATGTACTTCAAGACCCATTCGGAGGCGATGGCCGGGATGCTGGACTTTTTCAAGTACAACGAGCTCTCCCCGCACGACCGCTTGGGTCGACGGATGGGATTGGTCATCGATTACCTCAAGGAGCTCAAGACCTTCTTCAACAAGCGCAACAACGCCACCATTGCCATCATTCGGGACATGGAAAAGCACGGGGTGCTGCCCACCAAGGCCATGATGGAACTGCTCTTTGACGGCGGGCCAAAGGCCCAAAGCAATGAAGCGGAAGAACAAGAGGATTTCAAGTTCCCCGAACTGGACCAAGTGGATTTTGATGCGGAGTTCCAACTCATCGACGAGCGCAAACTGCGCCGCGATGCGGAACGGGAACTGGCCAAGGCCCAAGAGCGTTTTGGCGACTTGGTCCTGAAAAAAATCAAGGTAGTACGGCCCGGTCTGGGCAGACCCAAACTGCAATTGGAGATTTCCCTGGAGGAATACGAAGCACTGAAACAACACTATAAAACTTAAGTACTATGTACATCACCATTACCCGCCAACACATGGGCAATACCTTCTCCCAGAGCTCGGCCGATTTTGTGGCCTACCTCGAAAAGGAGAACGAGGGAAAGCACCACGAACTGCGGGAACCCTTTTTTGACCAGTTCAATGACCGCGTGGATGCCAAGACCTTAGTCCAGGAAATCGATGCCAATACGGACCGGCTCAAAAGGACCGAGCCCAAGTTCTATTCCATCACCATCAACCCCAGCCAAAAAGAGCTGCGGGCGATGAACAACGACCCCGCCCTTTTGCGGCACTATGTGCGGGAGGTGATGAAGGACTATGCGGCCTCCTTCAACCGTGAAAAACCTGTGACCGTGGACCGGATAAAGTACTATGCCAAGATAGAGCACCAACGGCTCTACAAGGGGCGTGACCGCGAGATCCAGGAGAACCGGAAGTATAAAGCAGAAATCGCAAAGCTCCAAAACGATATCCGAAAGGTGGAACGGGGCGAATCGCAGGGCGATAGCCAAAAAATGCAACGGCGGATTGAGCGGTTTTTCGAAAAAATGCCCCATAAAATCGATGGCAAACCCATCGAGGAAGGGATGAAAAAGCCGGGCCATCAGATGCACGTCCACATCGTGATGAGCCGTAAGGACGTCACCAACCGGCACAGCCTGTCCCCGGGCAGTAGCTATAAGGCATCCGAGGCGGATTTGAACGGCAAGCCCGAAAAACGGGGCTTTCGCCGGGACGAGTTCTTTGAAAAGGCCGAAAAGACCTTTGACCGCACCTTTGGCCACCAACGCAACTATGTGGAAAGCTACAAGGGCCGGAACCTCTTGGACAAGGATCCCAAGGCTTTTTTTGCACAGCTCATAAAACTGCCCACCAACGAGCGGGCCGCTGCCCTGAAGATCTTGGGCAAGGCCGGGGCCAAGGTGCCCCTGCACAATATCCCCAAGAGCAAGGTGGAGCTGGCCAAAAAGACCCTGGAGCAGCTCAAAAAGGGCATCGACATCGCCCAAAAATCCAGTTCCATCGGAGTCTAAAATCCTTGCCCATGATACTTCTTTCTACATTACCTTTTGATCTTCCGGACCTGCGGGGCCAAGGGTGGGCCTATCCGCTCTTGTTCCTCTCCATAGTGGTGCTGCATTTTCGGTTCTGCTACACCTTTGGATTATTGGCGCTGCTCTTTCTGGCGATATGGGGCCATTTGGCCGTAAGGTTCCCCTGGCATCTCTCATCGCATATCCTGCTCTGGGCCGTATTGCCCGCCCAGTTCCTGAACGGGCTGGGACTGTTGTTAGTGGCCACCTATGGGGAGCGGGAAGGTGTCGATGCCAAATACCGGGCCCGGTTGCGCCACCGAAACGGTATGTTGACGCTCAGGAACATCCGCCGTGGGGTCTCCATCATCGGCTCAGCCGGGAGCGGGAAGACGGAATCCGTGGTGCGTGCGTTGCTGAAGCATTTCCACCGGCATGGCTTTGCCGGGGTGATCCACGACTACAAGCACTTTGAGATCACCGAACTGGCCTGGCCGCTGTTCCAAAAAGAGGGCCTACCGCTGCACATCGTCTCCTTTGATACCATCTACAAGCGCGTCAATCCCATTGCACCCCGCTACCTGCCCGATGAGGAATCCGTGAACGAGGTGGCCCGCGTCCTTATCGAGAATTTACTGGAACAACGGGACAGCCAGGCCCAGGGTTCCACCAAGTTCTTCAACGATGCGGTGGAAGGGCTCTTGGGCGGGATGATCTGGATGCTGCGCACCCATTATGAACGCTGTTGCACCCTGCCCCACCTGATCGCGGTCTACCAGTTCCTCAGCCCCAAACGCCTTATCCAATGGCTCAGTACCGACCTGACGGCCAAGGCCATGGCCGATGCCTTTATCGCCGGAAAGGAATCCGAACGGCAGACCGCCGGGGTGCTCAGTACCCTGGCCAATGCCCTGAAGAAGATCAGCACCCAGCGCATCTTCATGGCCCTCTCCGCCGACGAATTGGACTTGGACATCAACAACCCCGACCATCCCTCAGTAGTGGCCATCGTCAACCATCCCAAATACGACATTGCCTACTCGCCCATCATCGCGACCCTGCTCCATACCATCACCAAACAGATGGCGGTTCGGGGACGGCACCATTCCTTTATGCTGGTAGAGGAGGCCCCCACCATCCGCCTGCTCAACATGCACCGCATCCCGGCCACCCTTCGGAGCTATGACATCAGTACGGTCTATGTGATGCAGGACAAGAACCAGAACGACATGATGTACGGCGACAAGGCCAGTCGTGCGATATTGGCCAACCTCTCCTACCAGTTTTTCGGTAAGGTGAACGACCCGGGCACCGCGATGTATTTTGAGGCCTTTTTTGAAATGGTCAAAAAGCCCATCCAGTCCGTGAGCAAGGGTGTCGACCCCTTCCGTTCGGACACCCGCATCACCAAATCCGAAAAGGAGGTCAGCAAGGTAAGCTCGGATGCCTTCTTCCGTTTGAAACAGGGCGAGTTCTTTGCCTTTTCCGATGGGAAGTCCCGCCGTATCCGCTTTCCGGTACCCCGTCCGGAGCGGGGCCTGCCCCAGCCCAAATATGCCCCCGATGACCCGGAGATTGCCCGCAACTTTGAGCGTATCCACAAAGAGGCCCAGGCCCTTTTCAAAAGTGGCCAAAGCTGACGTTTTAATGTCCAGGGGATGCTACGGGTTTTGTTGATGGATTTCCAAAAACGGTAAAATGATGGAATGAAAGCCTGTGGCGGCCATCAAGGGCCCTGTCCCTTTGGGCGCAAAGCTGGGAAACCTTTCGGAAACGCTGCCAGGGGCAGTTCTTTTATTACATACAGGAAAGACAATACCTCCCGTCTTTCATTACCCCATCCATGTGGGCTTATTCCGAAGGACGGTTTCCTTTTTCCATGCGCTGAAAGGGGCCAGCGCCATCCCGTGATGGGCACCCCAAAAAACAAGTTTCATTTAAAATTTTTCTGTTATGGAAACACAAACAAAAGCCCGGTTGCGAACCTTGCCCCTGCAGGACATCGCCATCGGCACGTCGAACCCCCGAAAGGTCTTTGCTACCGAAGCCCTGAAGGAACTCACCCAGAGCATCCTGGAAAAGGGCATCCTGCAACCGCTGTTGGTAAGGCCCTTTGAAGAAGGGTACCAACTCGTCTGTGGGGAACGCCGACTGAAGGCGGCGACCCTGGCGAAACTGACCGAGGTACCGGTACAAATCCGTGAGCTGTCGGACGAAGAGGTGCTGGAGGTACAGCTTATCGAAAACCTCGAACGGGAGGACGTCCATCCGCTCCATGAGGCGGAGACGCTCCAACAGATGTTGGAAACCGAAAGGTACACACTGGCGGACCTAGCCTCCAAACTGGCAAAGTCCGAGACCTTTATCATCCAACGCTTGAGCCTGAATCAGCTCATAAAAGCATGGAAGGATGCTTTTCTGAAGGACCATATCAACCTGGCCAAGGCACTGATCGTTGCACGGCTCACCAAGGACGGTCAAAAGGAACTGGCCGAAAATGCCATGGACCATGTGGGCGGCATAAAATCCAAGGCGGCCCTGGAGCGTTTTATCGACCGGCAGATAAGCCGCAAACTGGAACAGGCCTCTTTTGATGTCTGCAATGAAAACCTGGTCAAAAAAGCAGGACCGTGCACCAGCTGCAGCAAACGTTCGGGGGCCAATGAACGGCTCTTCCCCGACATTGAGGCCGATGACCAGTGCTTTGACAAGGTCTGTTACGAATTGAAGGTGCAGGCCCAACTGATGGCACGGGCCAAGGAAATCATCAACGGTGCGGAGCCCGTACATTTCATCTACAGCCCCTATGCGGATGAGCTGCCCAAGGGTTTGGTGAAACTGCTCGAAAAGCACAACATCAAACTTTTGGAACAGTACGAGGATTTCGAACTTAATGGCAATGATGACCAAGCCAAGAAGGGCCTATGGCTCAACGGTTCCGGTAAGGGCCACCCGGAAAAAATCTACCTGCCCCAAAGGTCCAAGGGTACCATGCAGGAACTCTCCCCGAAAGAGCAGATTGTCCGAATCGAGGAACGGGCATCGAGGGCCTTGGAGCTGGATGCCGAAAAGGTGCATAAGCGTATCATTGAAGCACTTGCAGAAACCCAGGAACTGCACCAATTGGACAAGCTTTCCATACAACCCGTGGACAACTTATTGCTACGGCTCTGGCTCTGGAACACGGCTCCCTGGGAGGTACAGGAAACCTTGGGCAAGGCCTTTAAATGGAGTTCTGGCGTGGCCAACAAGACCATGCTCCAACGTATGGAAAAGCTGACCGAAGCACAGGTGGCCCATATGGTAAGGCTTACCACCTTTGCCAAATGGAAGCACAGCTTACCGACTTTCATCGAGGGCATAGCCCTTCGAAAACTGGCCGAAACGGTTCCCTCGGTTCCGATCGAGGACATTGAAAAGGAACAGCGACAGGTGGCCCGAAAGCGCATTAAGCGCACCAAGGAGCGCATCCAAAAGCTCAAGGAGCAATGTTAGGTTTTACAAAAGGCCCTCGGCAACGGGGGCTTTTCAACAACAAGGTGCCGTTTATGAACAAAACCGGAAAAAATTTGCCGATAATTTATAAATGACGGTCAAAAAACGGTTGGCGGGCCTTTGGAAACGCCCTAATTTTAATGGGGAACACAAAATCGAAATGTTATGTATGTCAACAACGCACAGTGTGATGTCTATATCGGAAAAGGGGCCGGTAAAAAGCTTATGGAGGAGTTGACCGCAGCTAGGGAATCAGTACGCATCGTATCCCCGTTCATTTCCAAACTGTTGATTACCCGTCTTAAGGAACTAAGACAAAAAGGGGTGGCCGTGGAACTGGTCACGGTCGAAGGTGGCCAGGGCAAGGAACTTAGTGAAGTCTATCACATTCTTGACCAGCACGTCCATATCGATGGTAAGGCCCGGAACCGGCGCAAATTGTTGCGGAAGGCACTCTGTGCATGCTGGGTACTGGCAGCCTTGGGTATGCTTTTGGGCGGGTACTTATTGGTGAATCAAAAGGTCGTGCCCATGGCGTATCTTTTGGTGGCAATGCCCGTTTTGGCAGTAATGCTCTATCTGATTCATAGGGGCTTCCGGAACATCCGTATTTACTCCTATTCCTATTCGCCCCCGTTCCCCTTAAGGATGATCAGCCGTGAAGATGACCAAGGATATCTGTTCAACTACCTCCACAGCAAGATCTACATCATTGATGACCGAATCGCCTATTTGGGCTCACTCAACTTTACCCATAGCGGTACGAAGTACAACCATGAGACCCGGGTACGGCTGACCGACAAGGAGTCCGTGGCCAAGATCTTGGAGGAGTTCCGACACCTAATGGACGAGGCCCCATTTCCTGAATCGGATTTTAGTGCCCTGGCGAAACGTTACTTTAGGGAGCCCTTCAACTAATAGAAGTACCAAAAAGCTTTAGTTCCTTAAATCGGCCAAGAATGCTATCTTGAACTGGACTTGGCATGGAAATTCCAAATACGTGTCGAATCAAAGCACCCTAAATTCAAGGAACAATGAAACAAGTGGACACGCTGCTGCATTTCACCAACAATTTTGAGATCCTCAAAAAAATTCTGAAAGAGGGGTTCAAAGCTTCCTACGCCATGGAGTCCTTGGGGCGAAGAAGAATTTTGGTCCCCATGGTGTCCTTCAGTAATCTCTTGTTCAGGGATATCGGGGAGCATGAGGTGGTCAACTATGGGCACTATGGTATAGGGATACGTCGGGAGGACGCTTTGAAACTGGACATCAACCCGGTGATATACCTTTATGAAAATAGCCAGATCGACAGGGCAATACAGACGCTTGTGGATTTGACCATCATTCCACAGTTACTGGAGGACCTAAAGGCCTTTACTCAAATTGAGGGTTTCACGAAAATAACCGATCAGATAACGTTCAATCCCTTATTGGATGAAGTGAGGGAACTGGTGAATTCCATCGACAGTACGACCAGTGACCAACTGATTTCGGCCATTGCCAAGTATAGCAGAAAGGCACATGAAAATGTCTATCACCAAATACTGTTGTCAAAACCGTACAGGGTGAAAAATAAAAATGGCGATGTACGGATTGCCTACAACGAAAGGGAATGGCGGAAGGGATTTGCCCACTTGGGATTTATCTTTGAGAAAAATTTCAAAGGACTGGAAAATGCGGACTTCCAGAAATGGACCGGCACTCCAAAACCCCATTTCAACCAACCGGAGAACATCCTAAGCGTATCCATTGAGCAGATTTCGCATATTGTCCTGGCCCATGAAAATGAAATTCCCCAAATGCGGACCTATCTGCAGCAATTGTTCCCCCAAGAACAGGTCCAAAAACTGGAAGCTTCTGGCAAGCTCAAGATCAAAACCTTGGTAAAGCATCAATTCGAAGAATGAATCCAAGTCAATGCAATACTCTTTAAAATGGATTTCGCTTAGGGGATGATAACTTGGTCCAAAGATTAGTAATCTTTCCCTTTTGTCCGTATATTGAGTTGGGTATAGTTTTGTTCCCATGGTCAAAAGTATTGGAAGGCATGTATAAGTCAATGTTTTTTAGAGATTAAGTCTAATCCCTTACTGACAATTCAAGACCGTGTAAATGAGAAGAAACCAAACCATAAAGTCAAATGGATGAAATTGGATTGTATGCGACCATAATCATCTCCATTTTGGGAGTGGCCTACCCCATCATCCTCCAGGTCATCGCCAAATTGGACGATTCCTATAATTCGGTACGGGTTGTTGTACTGTTCGAAAGTGAACCACGGAGAAGATGGTTCCGTATCCAATTGCCTGCCAGTTTGATAGCGCTCTTTCTTTGGACCCTCAAACTGCCCCCATTGCCCCCGTTCGATGACTTGGGATTCCTTGTCGATAATTCCGGTGCCATTTTGGTCATACTGATGACCTTGGCCTTGGTGGTGTCCTTTATTCTATTGGTCAACAGGATCTTTGTCTATTATGTACCGTCCAGATTGGCCTCCTATTTAATGCGACAGCACCGTGAAAGAAACTGATCTTGTTTATTTTGAAACCTTGACCGATATTTTCCTGAATGGCATCAAAAGGAAAAACTATCCCTTGGTGCGCAGCATCGCGAACTTCTTTTACGACGAGTTTAAAAAAAAGCGCGAGGAGACCATTGGCGATTATGTGGTCTATCCCAATGCCTATTACGAAATGGTCTACAAGGCCGTGGAAGTGCTCAGTCAACAAGTGGACTTTTCCACCAAGTATCTGGAGACACGCACAGGGGGAAGTATCTGGCTTTTGGGCGAGTTTTCCAAGTCCAAGGTCTCTGAACAGACCTATAACTGGATATGGCGGAACCTGTACCTAGCCTTGACGCTCAACAATGAGGATATGGTTTTCTATCATTGGGAAAGGGCACATCAATATGTCCGGTTCTCCTTTGAGATACCGGAAAGGGAATATGAACGCCAGGGTACGGAAGTCATCGTGACCAACCGGGAAGCCGTGGATGCGGCTACCAAAGACCGTGAAAAATTCATTGAGTTTCATTATGCCCTGGGTGGAATGTTGCTCTATTTCAAGAAATATGCCCTTATCGATAAACTTTTCAAGCACACTACAAGCCAACCCCCGGATTATCCATTGTTACCCTTGAGTATGGGCCAGATATTCTCATTTTACAATGAGGTCAGGGACCCTAGGGACATTAAGTATGAATGGATTTCGGGCAAGTATCCCTTTCCCGGCCTTAGCGGAATGCAATCGGATGGGGAAATCAAAAAATGGATAAGCTCCTACATGGCGGTACTCTTTCTCAGACAGTATAGGATACACCCGCACCTGGTCACCATGCGCCCTTTGGACTTTCCCCAACTGCCCGAGGACCAACAGGCCATCAGAAGCTGGGTCGAGGGCATCCCCATGTTCCGGAGTTTGGTGGAAGAGCACCTTGACAACCCAGAACTGTTGAAGGCCCTTGGGTTGGATTTCATCACCAGGGAATGGGCCTCGGGTAATGGGAAGACCTATCCCATTGATTTTCTGAACGAGCTGGAGGAACGATTGCAGAATGCATACGAGCTAAACGCGATTGAGCTGCAGGTCGATGAGCAAAAAGTGGCCCAATTTTATCACCGGACCTCCGAAATTGTGAATGCCAATCTTGGGCTCTTTGAAAGACTTATCCAAGATAAAAAGCACAGTGGGAAATTGGACAATTGGTTCATCACGGGAGGCACCATGGTTTTTCCCAAGGATGCCTACGGCAATGCACCCCAGGCCCATTATATGGATTATGATACGTTTTTGGGAAACCGCGTCGGGGACAACATCAAACAGGGTTTTGCCCAAACCCTTATGCTCAAAAAGGACCGCACCTATGTATTGGAACGGAAAGATCTTTTCAAGGGTGTCGAGGCCTTAGGAATCGATAAGGACCATGTTATCGTGGCCCTGGGACTAGACTTGGAAAGGCTTAAGGCGGACTTTGACCTAAAAGGCTTGGAATCCAACAATTTCAAGGAAATCCCCATAATTTCATTGCCGCGTCTGCCAAGGATACGGGATGCGCTGTTCATTTTTAGAAAGGAATGCCTACCCAATGTGGAATTTCAAGAACTTGAACCTTCTGTGATGGAAACCTATGACCCCCAATTGATTGATGAAAATCTCCAACTGTATGCAAAAGTCTTGGATTTCCATAGGTCCTCGCCGCAGGTACTTGAGAAATTCCTTGACGGAAAATCCGAGGACGAACTCCGTAGATCAGTTTTGCTCTGCGCCTTTATCCATTGGAAAATAAGTTGGCCCAGCACCATGGAAATGGTACATTTTCGCATATATTCCCAATATCGGGAAGAAGGACTGCCCAATACCATCAAAGACATTGCTCCATTCAAGTCCCCTGGTGCCTGATAGTTGATAAATCTTCCTGTATTTTCCCGGGACTGTTCCCTAATTCATTAACTTGAAAAAGATATATGGTTTTCAATGGCAAATAAATGAATACCTGAGTGTTTGCCGATTGGACGGACCAACAGTAAAGCAGCAAATGAAATACGCCCTAGTACATGGAAAGAAAAAGGAGGCCCATAAAGGGGCACAGGGCATTTGTCCTGGCTGCGGGGCCACAATGATTTCTAAATGTGGGGAGGTTAAAATCCACCATTGGGCGCATAAAGGGAACAGAAACTGTGACCACTGGTGGGAAAATGAAACGGAATGGCACCGCGCATGGAAGGGACATTTTCCCGAGGAATGGCAGGAAGTGGTACAGTTCGGTGAAAATGGTGAAAAGCATATCGCTGATGTCAAAACGAAAACCGGACTGGTACTGGAATTCCAACATTCCTATTTGAATCCGGAGGAACGCCGTTCCCGAAATACATTTTATCCCAAACTTGCATGGGTCGTGGATGGCACCAGACGACTTAAGGACAGATCCCGTTTTATCAAGGTCATCCAAGAGGGTTCCTCCTTGCCCATTAAGGATATAAGAATATCCTGTACGGATTTCCCTGAAGAATCCCGAATCCTAGAGGAATGGGTCAATTGTAGTGTGCCTGTTTTCTTTGATTTCGGGGAACAAGAGCGAATGTGGTTCTTGATTCCATCGTCAACCCTGGACAGGGCCTATCTCGTTCGAATAGCCAGGGATTATTTTGTGACGCTTTGTACCAATGGCTCTTTGGAAGAGGTGACAGGAAATATCACCCTATTGATCCATGAATATCAAAACTTCCTCCACAAAAGAAACCAGATGGCCCTAAACCGTAGGGCAAACCAAATGTTGGCCAGAAAAAGGACAAAATACCGTCGAAGACGCTTTTGATGAAGTAGTTTATCAATGGATACCAATAGTGCGCTATTCATTGGTTTAAAATCCAAAACAGCTTCAATCCCAATGCACTTTTACTATTCGGCTCCCCTTTTTCTCATGGAGCTCCACCAACAATTTTTCTGAATCCCCCAGGGTAAACTTGGGCACCACATGGACAAAACAATGACCATGGCCCGACCTAACAATATGGGGTTGGTTGTATTTAAAAATCGATTTCAATTCCAATTTCTGGTGGGAGGAACGTCTCCCTTTTTTACCATTGACCCTGTAGATTTCCAAGATGTCAAGCTCAAAATCGATCTCTGAGCGGTTCTGGATTTCCAGTTCGACATAAACCTGGTCCGCATGATAGAAAAGCTCCTTCAATCGGAGTATCAGACCATTCTTGCGCTTGGTCTTTAGAATTTCTGTCTTTCTTCCCAATACGTATTCGGCACCTTTTACCACCATTTCCTTTTCAGCATCAATTCGTTTGGTCAATTCGATTTTGGGGATGGTATCACACACTAGAGGAATCGAGGTTACTTTGGTCTCGGTTTCCCTGCCAATGCTTTCTCCAACCTCTATAAAGTGATGGGTTATGGGCAGGTGTTTACTATACGATAGACCATAGGCATAGGCTCGGCCGTCCGCGGTCAATACCAAAAGGTTGCTGTCATCGCCTTTATTGGCTTGCAAGATTCCAAAATGCTGTCCCGAATCCCGGTTGTAGCTGAAGGTAAAATGTTCCGCCCCGGTCAAGGCCTGTCGAATTGGACTTGGAAAGAAGAGGGTGACCACATGGCTCTCATTGGCATAAAGGTTCTCTTGGGCCTTCCCAAAAATGGGTAACGCGACCACTAATAATATTATTTTTTTCATGCGATTAAGATTTAATGGATTTATGACCCTTTCAAGACGAGTTGATATTGATTTCTTATTGTAACCCGCACATTGCGGTTGTTGCGGCGGAACACCTTTTTGATGCCCCCGACATGGGGCATCCCTGGCACATTGATATCCTGGACCACATCGTCCAGCACTTCCCGCTGTGCCTCTGCCCGGAAACTGTTCTCGATATAGATGCCCTCGTTACCGTCCAAAAGGTCATAGGCCTTCAGGGACACCTTTCGGGGCTCAATATTGGTGATATTGAGGAACACACGATTCGGTTGGAATGTGACGAAGCCATACAGCAACGTGTTCCTGGGTACAGTATGGCCCCCGATTTCGGCATCCACGGCCAATCGCAGTTCCAACCGTTCATTTTGACGCACCGTTTGTTCCCCGTTCACCTCTACAATGATAAAGGCATCGGTCTCTAGTTTTTCCATATTTACTCTCTGTAGTTCCACCAAGGGTGAGGAGGCAAAGAAGGCGATATGGGTCGCGGTGAAGTCCCTGATTTCTTGGGTCTTCTTTGCCAATGGGGCAGTTGATTGGGTCTCTTTTTGAACATTTTTCACAACCACATCATGGGAAGTGTCGGCGTAGTTTATCCTTCCATTCCGGTAGATGCTGTCCACCAGTTGTTGTCGTTTCTTCTCCTCCAGATCGGGGTCGTACAGCCCCGTGGAATCGATTTGGGTTTCGGAGTAGATACTCGGGGCCGTTCTCTCTTTTTCCTCTTTGACATCGTTCACAGCCTCCAATTTGGAGCTGTACTCCTTTTGCTGTTCTTCTAAGGTCGGCACCTCGGTTTGCCGTAGTTCTTCCTCGGCACTGTTTTCCTGGGCCACCACACCGGTATAGTACCAGACCATGAGTAGGACGACTGATACAATGACCCCGATGAAGATGATTTTGTTCTTTTGTTGTTTCATTTCACTTCGCTTTATCTTGATTTTCCAGTTTTCTCAAGGACTTTTCAAAGAAATCCGTGATCAACAGCCCATGGGTGTTGTTCGGGAAATGGCGGTCCACATGGATGAGCTTGCCCGTAGTGATGAGCTGGTAGCCGTCGGTGACGGATCCCCTATCAATCTCAAAGAGGGTCTCCACTTGAAATCCATAGGGTTCATCGGACAGGTTCAGTTGGATTTCGATATCGATGATCTTTTCCACAAGGGAATATTGCAACAATCGGTTGTAGACCCCCTCGGCCCGTTTTTGGCGGTACGCCTCGTCCACCGAACTGTCCCCCAACCACAGGGCCTTTTCCAGATTTTTTTCATAGTTACTCTCATCGATGCCATAGAAATATTGGTGGAACAACTGTAGATGGGAGCGGGCCTCTACTTCCAGGTTCTCCCGTTGTTTGACCAACTTTAACGGGATGACCGAGCCATCGGTATTGACCGCAAACGCACTTTCCAACAAAGTCCGCTGGGCCTGATGTGCCATCCATAGCGAAAACCCACTGGTCAGTAGGCAGAGGGCGGTCACGGCCAAAACAATAAAGCGGTTCAATCGTAAAATGTCCGAGATATTTTTATACGTATTTTTCATATGTATTTATCTAATTAGAAAAGAGCCTAAACGTGAAACTGGTCGCCCTTCTATAGAGCTTGAACTTTAGCAGGATGATAAAGCCGACCCCGGCCAGTTCGATGATGGGAGCAAAGAGCTGACTTCCAAAGTCAGTCCCGAAAAGGTTGGGCCAGAAATTATCGGTTACCTCCTGGTAGAGCTCGTTCACAAATACATTGACCAAAAAAAAGGCCGGTACGATCATATAGACCGCTGCGTACAAACGGAAGAAACGATAGCCCATCTCCCGGAACTTCTCGAATACCGCCATACTTATGACCAAGGGGAAGAAGGCCTGCATTACCCCCAAAAGGAAATACCGCTCCGCCAAAAACAAAGGATAAATGAACAAATCCAGCATCCACAGGATCAGTCCCCCAGCGTAGGCCAGGGTACGAATGCCCAAAAAGGGGGTCGCCAGCCATTCGTAAAGCAGGGACATAGCCTTGGTGGTCGCATCCAATAGGCCCGTACTTTCCTCCTCAATCGCCAGTTCCTGTACCTGTAAAGGGAGCAGTATCGGAGCAGTGCCCCGGTATTGTCCCTCTATAGCCACTAAAATGGCATCAAAAGCGTTCAATACTTCAGTGGAAAAAATGACCACCAGGACCACGGCGAAGTTTTTGATCAGGTCGGGCGGGGTCAGTCCCCAAGTGATCCCTTCTCGGTTGGCCCCACCCTCATAATATTTCTTGAGGATATTGATCAAAAAGAACAGCACGGCCAAGACCTTCATGCCCCCAATCGCGTAGGTTGCAAAATCACTGTCCTTAATGGTCTGGAAGACCGCATCCACATATTCAAGTCCAATCGATAAAAACATGTTCTTTTCTAATAATTCGTCTCCCGATTGTTGATCCGGTCCTGCATCTCCCGAAAGGAGACGACCAACGCATACCGCTTTCTTTTAATGCGGATTTCAGCCACCATCTGGCGGGTCTTTTCCCGATGCCCTTCCAATATGAAGAGCCTTTCCGCATCGGTCATGTTTAAAAAATCGTTGCTCAACACCTGGCCCATGAACTCCAATTGGTTCAGGGAATTCTCGATGATTGCATCAAAGTCGCGTGAGATGATGCCCACCTCGTCGGGATGGATATATGGTGAGTTCAATATTTCCCTCAAATCGTTCCGGACCAATTCCACCAATCGCTGGTTGTCACGGGTGATGTCCCGAACGGCCTGGTACTGCCGTACCGCATTGTTGACCTTTTCCAACTTTTCCTTGGCCTCTTGCAAGTGCTCCACCATCTTCAGCAGTTCGACGGTCTGCTTGGCGGATTCCACCAATTGCTTGACCAGACTGACAAAGTTGGTGTTATCATATACCGGCATCCCCTGGGCCACACCGCGGCCTTTTGGCATTAGAAAGAAAAGGGTCAAGACGATTAAGATTTTTGTGTTTTTCCTCATGATCTGTGATTTTGGATTGATGATTTATTGGTTGGGTCGAGAAATTCCTTTATGGCGGTTTCCATACTGCCCACTTCATTGTAAATGGCCATTATGGCCTCGGATTCGGTGCCATCGGTGAGGTAGGCGGCATAGACCTCGGGCGGGACCTCCAAGCGGAAGATGTTGCTCTCGCTGCCGATTTTGATGAAAATTTCTGTGTATTTGCGTTCCCCCTTTAGGTCGTTTCGGATGGAGCGCAATTGGTCCAAATCATGGCTTGTCAGGTTGAGCCTTTTTGCCAGTGCACCATAGCCCTTTTCGTTGCGAAGGCTATAGATGACCTGGGTGTTCTCCAGAATGCTGGCCGAAGTGGAGTTGTCGGGCAATTGGTTGATGGACTGAAGTATGATGCCAATGGCCCCATTCTGCTTACGGATGGCCTGGTAGTAGAACTCAACACTTTCGAGGACGTTTTCGAACTTGAGCTGTTTGGCGAACTCGTCGAAGAGGATGATGCCCCGCTCGGAGCGGTTCCGCCAAATGGTGCGCTGGATAGCGGACTTGATGAGTTTGAGCATCACAGATAGCACCTCCTTGTTGTCCCGTACCTCGTCCAGCTCAAAGACAATCAAATGTTTGTCCTCCAATCGGTAGGATTGGTCCCCGTCCACCTCGAACAGAAAACTGTACAGTCCATCCCCGACATATTCCGAAAGGATGTGCAGAAAGTTGGTCACATTAAAATAGGTGGTATCGATGCCCAGCCTTTCCAATAGTTCTTCCCTGTCGGATTCCACAAAACCATAAAATCCGCCCAAAGAATGGTCCTTGGGGACTTTCTGGTAATAGGAATGCAGGATTCGTTTGAGGGCCACGGCCTCCCCTTTGGAGGGTTTGGAGGTACCGCCCATCAGTTCGAACAGGAACACCATCAGGTCCTCCAACCGCTCGGGGCTGACATCGTCAGCTTTTGGTATATAAAAGGGATTGATGCCCAGATTTTTTCCGTGCTCGTAGCGGAGGATGCTATGGTCATCGGGATAGAGCTTGGCAAACTTGGCATAACTGCCGCCCAAATCGATGAGGACCAGCCGAACACCTTGCTCATAGTATTGTCGTAATATGTTGTTGGCCAGAAAGGACTTGCCCTCTCCGGTCGGGGCGAAAATCGCAAAGTTCCGGGCCTTGATGCGTTTTTTACTCTCGTCCCAGACATCCTTCAGCACGGGAATGTTGTGCTGGCGGTCATTGAAAATGACCCCGATTTCATCAGATTTATAGTTGGTCACATTACCCTGGAGACAGAGCGCATGTTTGAGGTCCATCACAAACAGGTCGCTGTCATGAAAGTTGGGGGAAAAGCCCCAGTAGCTGTTCAGAAAATATTGGGTACGCTGATGGCCCCGTGGGGCATAGGGTACTATATCCACTTCCTTCAGTTCCGCCTTTATCCTGGAGGCGATGGCTTCCAATCGTCGCGCTTCCTTGCACCAATATATCAGGTTCAATTGACCCCGCACCAAACGTGAGGAATCATCTTGGTTGATGTGGTCAAGGATACGGGAGATCTTGCCGTGCAGTACCTTGTTCTGCGAACCGAAACTGGAGCTCTTAGCCAGCTCCCCAATCCGCTTTTCCAAGAGTTTGCGCCATTTGTGGCGGTCGTCCAGATATAGGATACAGTTGATGATATGATCCTCGTTAAGGGCCAGTCCAAGCCCATCAACAAAGCCCTGATGGAAGCTGAAATCATCCGTGGTCAAGGCCGGATTGGGCCTACTGCTCTGTACGGTCTCCCCGAAACAAGCCTCGTTGTTCAGGGCCAAAACACCAAAGTGGTGGTCCCCGACCTGCGTTTTGTCCCTTTCCAAAAGGATGTTTGTGTCAAAGCCCTCATTGTACCCATTGAAATAGGAGTCTGTCAATTGAAGGATCTCCATTTGGTTCATCGGTCGGCAGTCGAGCTTGGGACTGTTGGCAAGGAAGCCCACTGCATCCCTGACCGCTTGGATAAAGGATTTTGCGGTATCCGATAGTTCACCAGTGAGGGTCCTGGGAACCAATTTGAAAGGATTCACGTACCTGCTCTGATTCAATCCCTTGTTCCTCGGCCAGATAAAAAAGAGATGGGCCGAATGCCCCATATATTCCCTGCCCTTAAAATGTTTATGGGTGGCCCGTTCCAGAAAGGTCCGGTCGGGCAATCCTGCGGCATCATACCCTTGTTTCCGATAAATATCCTGTCTATGGACGACCGTTCCCGCAGGGAGTGATTTGAGCACCTGGAACCAGGTCCCGTGCAGCTCGTCAAAGTCCTTTTCCGAAAGGGAATAGATTTCAGGAAGTTCCAACTTGTAGCACAATATGATATTGCCATTGTTGGCAAAGGCCCGGTTTCCCTCGATGTCCACCAAGGGATAATGCTCGTTAAGGTTCATCGGCATAGCGCAAAAGATTTGTTTTCTTGTTGGAAATGGCCCTGGGGAATACCCTGCCCACGGTCAGCATATCGGGTCTATTGGTGAACTTTAACAGGACTATATAGAGGACACCATTGCATACCAGAGCAGTGAAGATCAGTGTAAAACTGAAGGAGAAGATGATGATCAGCAGCGAGGCGATGACCCCCAACATCTGGAGGGCGAATAGGGGCACGGGCAGGGCGAAGACAAGGGCCCTCGCCCTGATGTCCCTATATATCGAATACGTCTTCACTATACTACCAAGGTTATGAGATAGGTAAAGATGCCGACGACCGCCCCGGCGATCAGGACAAAGACCAATACGCGGGTGATGCCCTTTTTGAGGTCGGCGTTCTCCCCAAAAAAGTGTCCTGCATTGAACAAAAAGCCGATCAGGAAGATGACTCCCAGGATGATGGGGAAGATGGCACGGATGGTATCCGAGATCTCGGCCACGGAGTCCTCGATGCCCCCGATCTGGGCCTGGAGCGGCAAAACGGTCAATAGAAAGAGTGATAGCAGTGCTATCCGTTGATAGTTTTTCATGATGGTTCGTTGTTAAGGCCCAGCCTTGCCTTCCAAGAGACTTCGGCCAGGCCATTGATTAATGATTGATGAATAAACTTTTGCCCCTTCGTCGGGCTGATGAAGCCCAGGACATTTCAATGACAAATCTTCAACGTTTTTGGGAAATTGCTGGAATAAAATCAATAATTAACAGCCAAGGGAGTTAATTATTGTCGATTCTTTATGAAATCCAAAAAATCGATGAACATTGCACAAACAAAACTGGCAACATGAAATCCAAGAGAATTATTTGGCTTTGTTTGTTCATTTGGACCATGGTCCTAACCGTGGGAATCGCCCAGGAGCGGGAAGTACGACCAATCATAGTAATCGACCCGGGCCATGGGGGAACCGATACCGGGGCCACATCCATTGATGCCAGTTTTGAAAAGGACATTGTATTCCAATTGTCCCAGCAGATTCTTGTGCTCAATCGAACCGTGCTGGAGGACCCCTTGCAACTCTATCTGACCCGCTATTCCGATACCCTGATTTCGCTAAAGGACCGGGGACGGTTGAGCCACAGCTTAAAAGCTGATCTATTTATATCGCTTCACGGTAACCATGCCCCGAACCCCGAGGCCCAAGGATTGGAGGTATTTGTCTGGCGGCCCTTTTCCAATGCACAACCTCCTTTTCGGGCAGCATCTGTGAAACTGGCCGAAACGATTGCAGTGGAATTGCATCAACAGTTGGACCTTAAATACCGGGGCATAAAACAGGCCAACTTTCAGGTGCTCAGGGACAACAGACTGCAATGTCCGGCCGTACTTTTGGAACTCGGCTTTCTCTCCAATGGCGAGGAGTCCAACTATCTCAAGTCCGAGAGGGGCATCCGTGCCATGGCATTGGCCATCCTAATGGCAATCTCTAAGTATTTGCGAGATGTTGGAGCTCACTAGGGAAATCGCAAGGCTGATAAAGGAAATCCTATCGGAATTGATACAATCTCTAAAGGAAAGGCGGACAAAGCGTGAAGAAAACTAAAAAATGTCGAACTGGCCCCACAACAAGGGATGTCCACTGGCCTGTTGTTCCCTCGACCGCAACTGGGGATAGGTCCTCCAGCGTACTTTTTTGCCGGACCACATTCCCCTTCGTTGCAACCCGCTGGCATGGAGCTGTGCAAATAGTGCCTGGGAACAGAGCATGTAGTCCGCCTGCTTGATGTTGACCCCCTTTCGGTAGGCCCCCAACCGAAAATAGCCCGCATCCGGACCATGATCCAGGTCCACCTCGAACCCATCGTGCTTGGAGATATCCTTGAGCTGTGTATCCCTGATCAGGGGCGATAGGGCATCAGCATAGCTTGGGTCGTTGAGCGTTCCACAGATGAGCACCAGCTCGTTTCCATTTTTGATATGATGGCAGTACAGTCCCGCGACAAATTCTGCCTGGCGTTTGCGCAGGCCGTGATGGTCATCCGTATCGGACGGGCCCTTGAAATGGGCATTGATCAGTACCGGCCTTTCCCCATCAGGGGTCTTCAGGAAATGAACCGGACAGTCCTTTTCGAACAGGGTCTTGGACCTCCCGTATTTGACATGCGCATGGGAAGCACTGGATTCCACAGTGTATCCGTTTCGTGCCAAAATCGCCATGCCCCTGCCATGGGCGTCCGTACCCTCGGTGAACAGCATCTGGTCATAGTGCAATTGGTGCTTTTTTTGGAGCAATACGTTGAAGTCCAAAAGTGCCGCTCGGTCCTCCACTTCCTGAAGCAAGAGGATATCAGCTTTCGCATCGGCAACCGTCCTAAGTTTATGGCGTACCGCCCTTTCTTCCAAGGGCGCGCTTCTCAGGGCCACCCATCCGTTGCAACCCAGCTTGGCGGTGGCCCTTTTCTCGGTGGCCACCCCCTGTGGCTTGACATAACACTGCCCTCCTTTGCGGCGCATCACCAGATAGGGTTCCCTGACCGTGTTGGAAAAGCCCAAGAGAAAGGCCAGTTCCCTCAGTCGGGCCAACTGGTTTTCACCCCGTGTTGGCTGGCCCATGAGCAAGTGGAACTCCTCCACCCAGGCCTTAAGGTTTTCGCTTTGGTTTTTCTCCAAAAGGGCATGGTCCCGATGGAAAAGGTTCTCGATGTTAAAGGATGCTATTTTCATTGTTCATTTTGTTTTTGTAATTCCCGCATTGGCGAAAATCCCTATTATTTCAGTCTTAATTTTTATAGTAAATGGATCAATGATCCCTACGTCCTTTTGTCCTTGGTGTCCTTATCAAAGGCCACCAGGTTGAACAGTTGCCGCATCCGGCTGCGTACCCGCGCCCCATAGCGTTCCCCGATTTCCTGGGCGTTCAGGTTGGTGGTGGCATGGGTACGGATGCCCGTATTCTGGAACAGCTCGTGGCGGGAGAGCAATATCTCGCCCATCACGTTGCAGTCCTTCCCGAAATGCCTTCCCATCGGTTCCACCCCCAGGTCATCAAAGCAGTAAAACTGGCCATTGCCGTAATCCTCGATGACACGATGGCCAATATGGTTGAAGGCGAAGGCGATGTTCCGGCAGGGTATCACCTGGTAGGGCTTGAAGTGGGGCGTCAGGTGGCGGAGCAGTTTCATCAGGCTGGTCTTCCCACAGCCCACCGGACCGGAGAGCAAGATGCCCTTGTCCGGGTCGATGCCCAGTTTTCGGCAGGTGCCGAAATCCCGTATGGCATAGTTGCAGAGCTTGAACAGGATCTCTTTGTCCTCATCATAGATCTTGAAATCCCTCCCAAAGAGCAGCCTGCCCTTGGCCCCCAGATAAATGAGGATCTTCTTGAAATCATAGTCCACACGGTTTCCGCTCAGTTCCCCGAGGGAATAGACCACGCCACCTTCGGTTATCTTAGAGGGGTTGTCCATAGTCCTTTTCCGTTTGTGTTATCAGATGGTCACTGCCATTGGCAGCTTTTTTTTTCTTTTTTTCATGGGCCAGTTCCTTTGCTTTGAGCATCCAGTTATCGGACGCCGCCTTCCAATCCTTGATGGCGACCTTGCCGCCAATCCTCCAGCCAATGGCCTGGTAGTGGTTGAAAAATTTGAAGGCCTCTTCCAGATCATACTTTTTTTCCTTGAAAAAATCCAAAACCTCCAATTGACTTCTGGGCTTGGCTCCCAGAGAGCGTTTATTAGGTTTGTATTGTTTTATATATAAGGTATCCGGTACAGATTTGGGACGGTACGTCCCAAATATGGTACGGGTGCGTCCCACCAGTGTACCGCTATCGGTACAATTTTGGGACAGTTTTACCATGGAAAGTTCGTGCGGACTTTTGGCCGGTCGGTATTCGATAAACCCAAAATCCTGCAGCTCCTTTAGGAGCCGGTGGTAGGTGGATTTCGAGCCGATCTTTGCCATTTTCATCAGCTCGGTGCGGTTGGCAAAGAACTCCTCCGTAAAACGGTGCAGGTTCCAATAGAAGAACAGGGCCATGTACAGGGAGAAATGTCCTGGATGGAGTCTGTCATCATCATAAAAATCAACAAGGCGAGCGTTCAGGTGCTGGATATAGTTCATGCCACCTCTTCCATTTGCACCTTGTTCGACATCAGGATGGCGTCGATTTCAATCGCATCGTAAAAGAGGATGCCCTCGATCTTATAGCTTGGGATGACCTTTTTGCTGCGCAGCTTCTGCAGTGTCCCATGGCTTATGCCCAAGCGGTCCATGACATCTGCCGAACGGAGCCAGGTCTTGGGAACGGGATGGGTATGCTCCATCATAAGGTCCTTGAACTCTTCCAAGAGTTTTTTTCTAAAATCCATTAAATCTTCGGTGGTGACCACGGATGCGCCCATATCAAGTTATTTAAGTGCAAAACTGTGTTTGCGGTTATGGGACAAATTTGGGCAGGGCCGGAATAACTTTCTATCCATTGGATAACGAAAGGATACTTTCCGGAAAATTCTGGGAAACCGGGACAAAATGGCCCAAAATGACCTATTTGAAATGGAAATTGGAGCCTGGGGACAATGGTTTGAAAATATATCCAAAGGATAGCTATGGGATAAAACCGTCCTTATTGTCAAGTGCGCTAAGAAGGGCATCCATAAGGTGCTGAAGAAATTTTGAACGCTTGGTCTTTCGCTGCGAGATCTGTTTGAAAAGGCCATAGGGATCCTTGATCTCGATATTGAACGCTTCACAAAAAAATGTGACAAAGGCCCTAATCTCAAAATCCCCATGGTTGATGACCTTGGCCTCCCGCATCGCATAGATCAATTCCATGGCAGCAGTGGGGGATTGTGTAAAGGTGAACTGACCAAAGTCTTTGATCGCACCGTTGGTTTTGATCCTGTTCATTGACCGAACATTGTTCTCTAGTTCCAGCAAATAGTTTCCATAGCGCTCAAATCCCATGAATTTTGCATAGAGAAGATCGTGCGAGGTCTCAAAAAGACCATCATAACGATAATTACAGGAAACCATGGGAAACTGTACCCATGATCTTCTGGTAAAGAATTGGGTGTCCCTATCATTTCTTCCTTCCCTTAGATAACGGTAAAACTCCAAGTTTTCGTTGTGAAAGTTGTTGATACGTTCCCGTTCTGCCCTGATATACCGGAGTTTGGGCTTCATTCCAAGTTGGGGAAGGCGCAGCTCGCACTGGCGGACCTCATTGTAATAAACAAGTTGGCCGAGGGGAATGGATTTGATATCCCGAAAGAACCTGATTTCCGTGGGACTGTCCATTGGCCCCGTTCCATGGATTTCGGAACGCATGGTCGCCAACGTTTTCTGGCAGAGCCCAATACCCCTGTTGGCACGTTCCAAAACGGTCAACTTTTCCGACCGCAAAGCGCTCAGTTCTTTATTGAATTCTTCTAAAAGGATGGTAAACTCCATATGGAAAGGTCGGCAATATCCCTTCCGACCACATTAAATCTAGTGACCATCGATGGGTTTGGAAAAGGGACATTGCCCAGGTTTCCTGAAAGTCCATGCGGTTTTCCCAAAAGGGACCCAGCCGTTTCCCGAAAGTGTTGTCCAAGATAGGCTAAAAGGCTAAATTCTAGGCCAGTGGAAGCAATCGATAACACAGGGAATTACCGACAGCACAGATTCTGTATTGATAATAGGTTCATCATCCGCTCCCCATTTTTCCCTGTTTCCGAACTGGACTCCGTTCTTGAGAGCAGGCCATCCAAAAAAACAATAGCTGGATGGTGGTCCGAACCGGTTTTTAAAAGGGCCGTTCAATATGCCTCACCCCATCTGACCAAGGAAATTGAGAGGTGCCTTACCACAAGGAACATGAAAAAACTGCCAAAAATTTGGTTTGCCCTTTTGAAATACCGTATCAGGATGTGCAGTCGCGCTACCCCTTTTGGAAATTTTGCGGGCCCAAGCTTGGGCACGTTCGCAACAAAAACGCGGTTAAAACGCATTGTTGGATACGATTTTCACGACCATACAATTATCCATTCCGTCGTTGAAAAAAAGGAAACCGTTTGGAAAAATTTCGACAAGAGAAGGATCTGGTTTGTGAACCCTACGTTGTTTGAGACCAAGGGCCGATACAGGTTTTATGATTTTGGCAATGGCGAAAAAAATGAAGTGTCCATAGTACATGAGGTCGCTAAAACGGAAACTCTTGGGATACTTGTGAAAATGATGGACGGGTCAGGGGCAAAAGGTGGATTTCTGCTGCACGTACTGGAAAACATGGGGCATTCTACCGAAAATGCGGAATTGTATTTGGGACAGTTGGTGGAAAACAAGCTTTTGGTCCCCAACACCTTACCGTCCATATTCCATTCAGCACAGATCCAATTGGGCGACAATGACTTCCATACCATTAAGGTCCAGACCAACATGTATCCCTCGTTCCATTCATCCACGTTGGACAGGTCTTATAAGGATCAGTTGCAACGAGCTTACGAGTTGTGTTCCCTGTTCTCATACAATAGGACCAATACTGACTACCAAGAGTTTTCCAAGGCGTTCCTTCATTTGTATGGTAATAAAAAAGTCCGTTTGGTGGATGCAATGGATCCCGAATATGGATTGGGCTATCCCATTGGTTGTTACAGAGCAAGGGGCAGCTACCTTGATCAGTTCGGTCTGGAACCAAAACGACATGAAAGTGAAAAGCCGACCTCACCGGCCAGGCAATGGTTACAGGATAAAGTCGTCCCGAAGGATAATCCCAAGGACATCCATTTGCATTGGGACGGTCTGGATCAGTTTGAGCGACCCGAACTTGGATTTGGCCCTACATTTTTCGGAGTGGTGGAATGGGTGAAAATTGATGACAAATCCTATTGCCATCCACTTTCATTTGGAGGTTCTTCAGCGGCCGTGCTACATGCACGGCACGCCATGGGAAAGAAAGATTTCATGGAGTGGGCACGTTCCATAACGGATCATGAGAACAATTTTGATACCGATGTGCTTACAACCGAAGTGGCCTATCTACCCGAAGGGAAGGCCAAGCACATCGCGATGCGGCCATTATTGCGAGATCAGGTACTCCACATCAAAAATGGGCCTCGAAACAATCGTGTTGACAATATTCCGACCCATTCGCTATGCTTGCAACATGATGGAGATCAATTGAAATTAATTGATAAACGGACGGACAAAAGAATCAAGCCCTATTTGACCACCTCCTATGACCATTACAGAAGCTCGTCTGCCATTTATCGTTTATTGGGAGATCACCAATACCAGGGAAGACCGGCCTATGTCCATTTTGACTGGGACGTTTTGGAAGGGGAGGTTTCCATAATGCCCAGGGTAATCTGTGGGGACATCCTATTGTCCAAAAGGACATGGCGTTTTAAATACAATGCTTTTGATATGGCAAAGAAGGCCGCTTCCGATAACACGACCTTTTGTAAAATATGGCCGGAATTTATCCAAAGTTATGGCCTGCCGGAGAGGATTATTTGGGAGGAAGGTGACAAAAGCCTGGTACTGAACACAAGAAACCTTGAGTGCATGCGACTCTTTGTTCTCAGTCTGGGCAAGGCCACGATTGTTTTTAAAGAATATATTCCCCCGGGCCAACCCTTGGTCAATGACATCGGACATCAACCCTATTCCTGTGAATTTCAATTTTCATTTTTTCAAAAACCCTCCAAATGAGAAACACAAAATGGCTTTCACTTTTCATTTGGGGAACACCTGTTATAACTCAAAAAATTTTAATGGAAGAGTTGGCACCTACCGTACTGTCCATAGGATCGAAGTACTATGGATGGAAATGGTTCTTTGTACGCTTTTGGGACGGACTTCCGCAATTCCGGTTCCGTATTTTGACGGATGAATGTGGTGATGATCGATCAAGACAACATCTATCGGATTTGATGTTACCCTATTTGCACGCTGGACAGATATGGAAGATGGAGTGGCAAGAGTACCATCCAGAGATCGGGCGGTACGGTCAGGCAAACATCAGGACGATCGAAGACCTTTTTTATTTGCAAAGTAAATGGGCTTTTTGCCTATTTGGACAACAGTTGGGAGAAAAAGAACGGCTAAAAATCCTAATGGATATGGTTCATTACCTATTCGAAAAGGCTTTTCCCAAACCCATGGACCAGCATTTGTTTGTAAGGGAACAGCATCGGTTCTTCGGACGACGATTGAAAAGATCCGGGCCTGCCAAGAAATCCATTTCCAGGGCATATAGGGATATTATAATTGATGGAAGCTCTAACTTGGGAAGGGTTCAAGAGGGGGCCAACATCCTAAAAGAAATGTCCATGGTCCTTGGACAACTGGAATATACCAACGAAAAAACCAATTTCGATTTGGTCCGGGATGTTGTGCATATGATGGTCAACAAATGCTTTTTGACCGACCATGGCCAATGGGAATTCCTTTTGTACGAGTTCTTGGATAGGACCTATCGCTCCCGATTGGCAAGAAATGGTAAATGGGCTTGAAATTATCTAACGAGCCCTTGGTGTATTCCACGAAACAGCCGTTGCCAAAGGTTCATTTCCTCGGTTATGATGTTTCCCTTTCCCAAGTAAGCGGCCTCCAAGGAAAGTACTTTTCCATAGCTTGTTGTCAATGTGTCAAAGGTCACGGTTACGCCATAGGTTCGGTCAATGGGATGGGGAGCCCGGTTAATGGAGCTTACCCTCCCCTTTAATACACCATATTCTTCTTGCGGGAAATTCTCCAACTGGACAAGAACGGCCTGCCCTGGTTTTATTTTCCCCTTATTGATGGCAGGTACTTCCATTAGACCGGATGCACGGGTGGAGCCACTCGGTATAACGGCAACCAAAGGCTCCCCTTGCCCAACATTTTGATATGGTGTTTTTGGCACCAGCCAATTGACCCTTCCGTCTATGGGAGATCTTATTACATAGTTGCGTTCATATTCTTTGATGGCCCTGAGCAGTTCCATTCTTGAATTCTCAATGCGGTCGGTCAACAATTTTCCTTCCATTGCCAGCTCAAAACCCTGTTTCCGCCGTATGTCCTCTTGGGAAGAGATTATCAACTTTGTCTCGGAAATACGTTGTCGCAACCTGGTCCGTTCCTGCTTTCTATTGATCTGGGCCCTTAGCTGCTCCTCATATTCAGAAGCACTCACCACCCCTTTCTCCTTAAGGGTCGAAAAACGCTGCAGTTCTTTATCACCCAAAACGATCTCCATTTCCAGTTCGTCCAACAAGATCTCTGAATCCCCGATCCATTTGGAAAGTTCCATGGTCCTATCATTTGACAAGCGGTCATAGGTTCTCCCTGGGTGTAAACTGTCCCACAATTGTTTTCGGACCAACAGATCCCTATAAGCCTGAAAATAGGGGCGTATATTGCCCAATTTTAGGCCATTGGACTCCTCAAGAACGGATATCGATCCCATCCCTTCAATGGTATCCAAGATCATCTTTAGTCCCACAACATCATGGATCTCGGCAGGGTTTTCAAGTTCCATCAGGACTTGGTCCTTTTCAATGGTACCGCCCTGATCGATATGGAACTTCTTGATTCGGCCTTCCACCTGCGCCGAGAGGTGGACAATGGGCTCATTGCCCATAAGCTGGATATTTACCGACACGATATCCGGATAGGAGATCAGATGGGCAATGACTGCCAGCAATAGGCCAGATCCCACAATGACCAATGTGCCCCATCGAATCCAAAAATTTGGGACCTGGCCAAAGTGTTCTTTATGGTGGTTCGCCCGTAGACCTTTCATGTTCCCGATTCCAACTGATATTTTACCAACCCATAATAGTGTCGTTTGGCCTTGACCAGATCTTCATGGGTTCCCTGTTCGACCACTTTTCCCTTTTCAAGGACCACGATGTGATCGGCCTCCCTCACCGTGCTCATCCTATGGGCAATGATAAGCACTGTACGTCCCTTGTAGAATTTTTTCAGTCCTTCCATGACCCGGTGCTCCAATTGGGTGTCCATGGCGCTGGTCGCCTCGTCCAGAAGGAAAAATCGGGGTAATTTGTAAAGCGCACGAGCCAACAATACCCGTTGACGTTCCCCTCCGCTCAGGTTCATTCCATCTGTTCCCAACCTGGTCCGCAGACCAAGGGGCAACTGTTTCAAAAAGTCCCCTAATTGGGAAATTTGAATGGCGGTTTCCAGTCGTTGTCCGTCCACGACATCTTTTTCGGATTCCGTAATATTGGAGACCAGGGTGTCCTCAAAAACAAATCCTTCCTGCATTACCGCTCCACAGGTATCCCGCCAATCCGACCTGGACAGCTTCCTAAGATCGATGCTGCCCAATCTGATCTTGCCCTGGTAGGTATCATAATGTCCCAATAAAAGTTTGAGCAAGGTCGTCTTTCCACTCCCACTTGTGCCCACAATTGCAGTCGTTCTTCCATACGCTATGGTCAAGCTCACCTTGTCAAGGACAAGTGGAGAGGATTTTGGGCCGTAACGGAAGGAAACGTCCTTGAGGGAAATATTCTGTCCCATTTCCACTTGGACCCCATCTGTTGTTTCCTTTGGATGGGAATGGACTTCTTGCATCCGCTCCAGACTCAGTCCGGCAGACTGGGCCTCCACAAAGAACTGGACAATATTGGAAAGTGGTAGGCCCACCTGCCCAACAATGAACTGTATTGAGAGCATTGCGCCCAGGGTCAGTTCTCCATGGATAACATATTTGGCGGATAGGAACAATAGGACCAACGAACCCATTTGATGTATGAACATTGCCCCGAACCGCTGCTTTTGGGCAATGGACAATTGCCTGTGCTGGATATGGAACAGCTTCTGTTGTACCCTTGCCCACTCCATACGCCTTTTTTGCTCGGACCTGTTGAGCTTGATGGCCGTAAGTCCCCTGACCAACTGCCAAATGGCACGCTGTGTTTCCGACTCCTTCTGGAAATGTTGGTGGTCCCATCCCATCTGTTTTCTCAGGAACGATAGGGACCAAAGCCCATATAACAATAAGGTCAATAGAAACAGTATACCCAGAAAGATCTGATAGTACCAAAGGACAACGGCAAAGGCAAGAAGGGTAACCATACTGAAAAGTGCCGATAGGCTCTTGGAGGACACAAACTCCTGGACCTTTCGATTGTCCTGGATCCGCTGGATGATATCGCCCGAATGTTTGGAATCGAAAAAAGCGATGGGAAGTTGTAACAATCGTTTCAAAAAGTCCGTCACCAAGAGAAGGTTTACCTGTTGGGTAATCTGCAACAAGATCCATCCCCTGATGATCTCTACAGAGGACAGGGACACAAAAAAGATGGTTTGGGCCAATAGGACCACATATACAAAATGCATGTCCTGAAAGCGGATCCCATGATCGACCATGGCCTGGGTCAGGAAGGGGAGCGCCAATTGGGTCAGACTGCCAAAGATCAGGCCCAGTAGCAACTGGGCACCTTCCTTTTTATAGTTTTTAAAATATTCCCATAATTGGTAAAGACCTTTCGGCCGGCCTTCCTGTTGGGCATTTGATTGTTGGATATGTTCGCCCATTGCTTCCAGTAGCAGTACAAAACCTTTATTGGCATTTGTATCGGGAAGCCATTTTGCCTCAAGTTCATCTCGGTGGAGCTTTCGGATTCCCTGCGCTGGGTCGCCTACGATCGCCCTACCGTTCTTAAATTCATAGAGTACCACAAAATGCCTGTTTTCCCAGTGAAGGATACAGGGTTTTGGAACGGTTCCCAACTGATCGGCCCCTATCCCAATGGAAAGGCTATTGAACCCGATCTTTTCCGCAGCTTCAGATAGACCTGAAAATGAGGCACCGTTCGGTCCCAGATGGCACCATTGACGCAATTGCGCCCGATTTGTTTCGATACCATGGTATTTGGCCACCATTTCCAGACAGGAAGGACCGCAGTCCATGGCATCCCATTGTTGTGAAAAAGGATAGACCGATCTGTTCATTTCAATCCAGGGAACTTGCCTCACGTCCCAACAGAAGTGCGGTATGCGCATTTAATATCCGTCCGGTCGCTGAAAGTTCTTCAAAATTGACGAATACATCATCCCCGATATCCACTTTCCTATGGACACGGTTTCCGCTTATCATGAGAATGGTCTTGACCTGCCTATGGTCAAGGTCGGGATATTGTGACCAAAGAAGGGCCGCTACACCGGATGTCAGGGCACAGGATAGGGATGAGCCCCCTACGGTGAAGTAGGGTCGGTCACCCGAATTGGTGGTGAGCATACGTTGTCCTGGCGCGAACATGTCCACATTTTTACGGCCATAGCTTCCCCAGGAGGTCTTGGGCCATTTAAAGGATTTTCCCGAGGCCCCGACCCGGAGAAGGTTTGTGGCCAGTTCCGGTCCATTTCCGGGGTTGTCGATCGGGTATGGTGAATTTTCCTTAACATCAATATCCTTTGGGACGTTACCGGCCGCCGTTACTACCAGGACACCATGTTCCTCCGCATACTTGATCGCGTCCCAAATGAAATCGGGCCGCTCCACAAAATACTTTCCATGGCTATAATTGATGATCTTGGCGCCATTGTCTACGGCATACCGAATGGCATTGGCCAAATCCTTGTCCGTTTCATGCCCACGTTCGGGAAAGATGACCAAGGGCATTATCCTTATGGCGTTGGAAACCCCTTTGATGCCAGTGCCATTGTCCCTAGTGGCCGCGATAACTCCAGCTACTTGGGTCGCATGGGTGATCCAACCCTCCGGGGCATCGACAATGGGATTTCCCCTGATATCGGAAAGGTCGTAAATATCATCCCCTATCAAGGCCCGTGGTATGGTATCCAAATTTGCGCAGACTATCTTTCGCATCTCCCCTTGGTTTTTGAAGTTTTCCATCAACGAGGGGTACCATCCATAGTATGCGAAATCTTTTGCTATCGGCAATAGCTCTTTTTCCCTTTCGGTCTTTGGTTCCATGGAATCCAGGGTGGATTCATTGAAAAGTCCCGTTATGGGATCATAGGCCGCTTCAAATAGTTTGGTGGACTCCCTGAAGTTAACCAATTCTTCGGTGTAGTAACCAAGTTCGCCTTCAATATCCGGTATATCGGCTTCCATTAGTTCCAATGCCCTTCTGTAGACCCGGTTCTCGATGGAATCAGTATCTTTTATCAGGGTACTGTCCAATCCCTCAAATTTTGGGGAAAGCCTCCTTATTGCCCTCACATAGTCATAATTGGCAAATTGGAGGGTCTTTCCATCTCCGTATCCCAGATAGTTCCATCCATGGACGTCATCCACATAACCGTTCCCGTCATCGTCAATTTGGTTATTTGGGATTTCATCCCCGTTCACCCAAAACTGTTGTTTTAGATCTGGATGGTCTAGGTCAATGGGACTATCGATAAGGGCCACGACAATTTCCTGACCATTGGGTCTGATGGTTGCCCTATAGGCCTTTTCCAAGCTTATACCGGGAATGGAGTCCAGTTCCCGGTCAAGTAATTGCCATCCTGTTTGTTCGGAACTTTGATTTTGCCTTTTCGCACAGGCTTGGGATGCTCCTATAATCAGTACTATAAGTGGAATGGTCAGGGTTTTGTGTATCCTCGTCATAAAGTATGGATAATAGTTTTTAAATGTTCAATTGATTACATGTCCCTATCCTTTCTTATTGTCCAACCACCATCACCACCTCCCTGGATTTTCTCTGGTCTGGACAGTTCCATAATCTTGAAGGTTTCCAATTTCAGATCTTCATGTTTCTTTTTTTCTTCTGATTTTTTCATGATAGTATATTTAAGGATTAACCTCCCAAATCTATTCAAAGAAGTAATGTACATGAAAAGGGGATTGGGCACTTTCCCGAAAGTCGGAATGCCCTTTTCAGGAACTGGAAGTCCCTTTTCGGGAATTGGGACCTGAATGCTCTTGCAATAGTTGGGAAGATGTCTTTCCCAATAACCTTTTACAGGCTTTGTTGAGTGCCTTGTTACTGGTATATCCACACTGCTGGGCCATGGCATCGAGGGTATATCTTTTCACAAAGGTCGGGTCGACGGTAAGTTTTTGGATAAAGTGGTCGATACGCAAGGTGTTGATATAGGTCGAATAGTCCTTTCCGGCATGTCGGTTGAGATACAGGGAAATATATTTGTTGTTGGTGCCCAACGTTTCTGCCACTTCCTTGATGGTAATGTTGGGCTTGAGGTAAAAGTTTTCGGATTCAAGTCCTGCAAGTCCATCCGAAATCTCGTTGATCTTGTCCTTTGTCAATACAATTTTACGACTCTGTACCTTTTGTGTACTCCGATTATGGCCATGAACCATGGAGTCGTAAAATCTATTCATGGGTTTATATTTCCTGTATATGAAATATAGAAGTACAACAAGTACTACCGATATCAGACCATAGATCAACTGCTCGTTCTTTCTCTTGTACCTTGATCGCAGCATCTCACGTTCTTGCACCAGTTGTGGCATATCGTAACGCTTGGTCAGGTTCTGGTTGATATACTTGAAGTTCCCACTGGTGATACTGTCTATCATAAGTAAAGTGGTGATATGGCGCAACTCACTTTCACTGTCCCCGTTACTTCTGGCCTCATCCAACAGCATTTCCCAAGCGCCCCTTGTCAAGGGATATAGACTTTCCGGGTGCTCCTGGAAGAGCAGATCTACCTGTTTCATTTCATGGAGCGAACTGTCCCTAAGGTTAAGGCCTTCAAAGCTCTTTCCCATATAATAATGGACAATGGCCTGTCGCATGGCGTCATCGTTGTCCTTAAAAAAGAGATTGGACCTTTTCAAGTTCACCAATGCCTTTTTGTACTCTCCCAGTCCATATTGGTTGGCGCCAAGTATGGAAGTAAAATAGGGTCCAAAATCCTTATTGTCCTCCTCTAAAGATGATAGGCCTTGGTCCACCAGATCCATGGATTTTATAAAATCCCCATTTTGATGGTGGGCCACGGCAAGGGAAAAAAGTGTGCCGAGATAAGAGCTTTCTTCTCCATCGGTTTTGTATTGTTCAAGAAGGTCATTGTAAATATTGATCGCTCCCTGGTTATCGCCGATCAGGATTCGTATAAGTCCAATGTTATCCTTAACTAAACGACTCAATGAAACACTATCTACATCTTTGTCCAATAAACTTTGGCACAACAAATAATTGTCAAGGGATGCTTTGTACAATCCTTTATCATAATAATTCCTGCCATGAAGGAAATGGGCCGTTGCGATGTACTTTGGATCGTTTATCGATATGGCTAACGAATAAAGGCTATCCGTATAAATTTTTGATTCTTGCTTTTCGGTGGTCAGTGCCTTCAAATGATAGGCTTGTAGATAGAGGTTTGGGCTTCCGGATATACGGGCTCGTTTATACAGTTCTTCAGTATAAGGATGGATACTGTCAGAATAAGTACGCCAGAAGTAAATGGCCTTTAGATGGAGGGAATCAAGGGTTCGGTATTGCAACTGATTACCACCCTGTGACCAAGCAAAGGAACTTATCAAAATTAATGTAGTTGTTTTTATCATTGATAATTATTGAATAATATTACATCCCTAAACAGAGCAAATTTCTTTTCCGTTACATATTCCCATTCTTGAATGATCGGATTCTTCTTTTTAGGTACGAATCGTACCAAGTAATTATAGAAATAATCCAATTTCCAAACTATGACAATAGTTTACTTCATAAACCTAGACTTGCAATTTTCTAATAAAGCAATATGGACTTCAGAATTTTACCACTTAGGCAGGTAAATAACTAATAGGCAATCATTTATTGGTATTGATTGATGATTCATCAATGGATTCATTTCATTGGTGTTTTACCCTTTTAATCTCCAAAGCTTTTAGTGCATCATCATTTCTTCCAGTCAACACTACACTCTTATTCTCGACTTTTAGAAAAGCTGCATCTTTTACGTTCCCCTTGACCATTAAACCTGATAACGATGATGATAAAACATCAAATGAACCGTCTCCATTCCCTAATAGCATATGTCCATAACCAGCATCATTTCTAGGGGTCTCCACTTCTGATTCATAAAGGTTTCCAAACGCTAATAGGTCATAGTGTTTATCTTTATTAATGTCAAGGACAAGAATTGCGTTTATGGATGAAACTTGGACCTCATTGGAAAATGGTATAAATTCAAAATATTCTTTCTTATTTAAAAAAATGCCACTCCTGAATTCTGTTGCCGTATATTGAATGCCTTCATTGAGTTTTTCTCCATAGACATCTTCAAGCGTTGCTTTTCCAAAGGCATCATATGTCTTAAATTTTTTCTTGATAAACGGCATTTGATTGGATGAACACTCCCTACCTCTAAGGGGATAAAGTTGGTCTCTTTCTTGATAACCAAGTACAATATCTGGATCTTGGTTTTCATCAAAATCGTTTACGTAAAGTCGGAAAGGTTTTTCTTGAGATGACTTGTATTTATAGTTCAAACCAAGATTTCCAGCAATGATATCCAAATAACCATCACCATCAACATCCTCAACTTCAATACTGTTCCACCAACCTAAATAGTTGCTTAATTGGTATTTCTCTGTTACATTTTCAAAGCGGTTTTCTTTATTTAGATAAACTTCAATTGCACCCCATTCATTGGAAACTATCAAATCTAATTTGCCATCCCTATCCAAATCTGACCACTCTGCATCCGTTACCATGGGGTATTCCAATAAAAAGGGGAAATCGGTTTCGGTGATATCAAGAAAAGAAAGTGAACCCTGTTCACTTTGGTTTTCCAAAACCCAACTTTTGGAATATTGTCCATAACCACCTGGTTTCACCCTACTACCAACAAAAAGATCCAAGTCACCATCTCCATCAATATCACCTGAGGCGATGGCTTTTCCACTAATAGTAATTACTGGCAAAACATTTTTCTTAGAAGTAAAGTTTCCATAACCATCATTGGCATAGAAACGATGATGGTAATGATCGGACGTCAACGCTTTATCATTTCCCCCGCTAGCCAAATAAAGATCTAGGTCACCATCCTTATCGGCATCAAAAAAGTGTGCCCCGGTATCTTCATAAATAGAATCTTTTTCAATGGCTAAATTTCTTTGGGCATAAAATTTTCCATCTTCATATTGCAGGTAGATTCTTGATTTTTGATTCTTGGCTCCACCAATAAAAAAATCCTCCAAACCATCTCCATTTACATCACCAACTTCGATTGATGGCCCTTGAGTGGACATTTTATGAGGAATCAAAATCTCCTGTGCGAAATCATCAAATTCATCTTCTTTATGTCTAAAATTGATGCCCAGCGTAGCTGTAATATCTCGAAATTCAAATTGTTTAGAATCGGAAACAACATCGTTATATGGAATAGAATTATCCAAATCATAACGAACAACAAGTTTTTGATTCTTTATTGGATTTAGCACCCTTTGACGTTTTCCTTCGGGCCATAACACAATCAGGGAATCAATTTTTTCAATGGCGCCTAGACCAAAATGTACAGGTCCTGCCGACGCCGATTGAAATCCCCTAGTAAAATGATGCTCTTGTATCTGTTTTTGTCCGTCAATGTAAATTTCCAGCCTTGTGCCCAAACCATTCTTGTTTCCATCAGGACCTGAGAGTTGTACATCCAAAAAGTCCCCCCCAAAATCATTGCGATACAAAAAGACTTGGTCCTCAGAATTATTGACCACAACATCCAAATCCCCATCATTATCGAAGTCGGCAAAAGCAGCTCCATTTGAATTGGAAGGCAATTGTTTAAAGGATAACTGTTTAAAAGTCAGATCTTTGTTGTTGACAAAGAAAAAATTCTCTTTTTTTCGTTCTGGCATTTTGTCTAACATATCCTTCATGTACGCTTCTTTGTCCAGAACTCCTTTTGATAAAGCCTCCAATTGTTTTTGTTTTTTATAGGTGTTAAAATCGTTGTTTCTAAAATCTCTTTTAACACCGTTGCTGACGAACAGATCCTTATGACCATCATTGTTCATATCAAATATAAGTGGAGACCAGCTCCAGTCGGTTGTAGCTACGTTGGCCAACTGTGCTATATCCGAAAACATAGGAACTCCATTTTCATTAATACCGTTATTAAGTTGTAGTGCATTGTACATATATTGATTGTGCAGACCCAACCTTACATGATCAAAAAAACGTTGGGTATCCATTCCGCTCATGCTGGTCTTTTGGGTATAGTTGTCACTTGCCATCATATCCAATGACATAATATCAAGGAACCCATCATTGTTGATGTCCGCCATATCAGTGCCCATTGAGAAGTTTGGAATATGTCCGAATGCCTTTAACGATGTCTCCCTAAACGTTCCATCTTGATTGTTTAAGTAGAGATGGTCCTTTTCCGAATAATCATTGGCGGTATATATATCAGGCCAGCCATCGTTATTGACATCACCTACCGAAACTCCCAGCGTAAAACCTAGAGGATTGCTAATAATGCCTGCTTCATGGGTGACATCGACAAATTTTCCGTTTTCATTTTCATACAATTTTTCACCTGCATGCTCCGAATTTTGTTCCAATAAACCGGCAATAGCGGTGTCAGCTGGAACATCCAATCCATGGTTGATCAAAAACATATCCAAATCACCATCCCTGTCATAGTCAAAAAAGGAGGCCTGGGTAGAGTAATGCGGAACATCCAAGGCATATTCATGGGCCCTTTCTTCAAAAACGGGGACTCCATCTTCTCCGTTTCCCAAGTTGACATAGAGTTCATTCCGCAATTGGTCATCCACTTTTATCCTACCGGATTTGGAGATATAGATGTCCATCAACCCATCATCGTTGATGTCCACCACGGTCACTCCGGTGGGAAAACCAGGTTTTCCTTTTACCCCTGATTTTGCAGTTACATCTTTGAAGATTAATTCTCCTTGGTTCAAAAACAATCTGTTCTCGCGAATGCTTGAGATAAAATAGATATCAATCAAGCCATCATGATTGAAATCCGCAGTAGCCAATCCAGCACCGTTGTAATAATATTGATAGAAGAAGCCGTTCATATAGGTGTTCTCTAAAAGCCTGTTATTGAAGTTCAGTCCTGTTTGCTTGGCATTTAGCAGGGTAAACGCCTTATCTTCCGAAACTTTATCTATACATCCAACCACAATAACCACGGCTAGGATGCACAGGATTTGCCAAATACTAATTTTCATAAAGCCATGAATGGATTTAAATAAACAAGGGCAAGATGGATTTACCTTGCCCTTGATCTAAAAAAATAAACTAACTAACTCTAACTATAAACTAAGTTTATTAATATCCCGGATTTTGCTCCAAAATTCCAGGTATCAATTGGGCGGCAGGTTTAGGCAATAACCTATTGTTCTCTGAAACATTTGGGTGCAGGTCTTGGTTCACCTCAATGACCATCTCTTTTCGAACAAGGTCGAACCAACGATTGGCTTCAAAGGCCAGCTCCCAGTTTCTTTCTTCTATAACTGCTCCATCAAAATCACTTTGTGACATTCCTGAGGACAATGGTGTTAGTCCAGCTCTTTGACGAACCTCATTGATGGCATCCAAAGCCGCTTGTGAAGGCCCACCTTCAGCCATATTGGCTGCCTCGGCATACATTAACAAAACGTCAGCATACCTTAATACAACATTGAATCCCTCTCCATCGTCATTCACAGTATCTCCCGCATCTCGATATTTTGCCATATGGGGTTGGACTCCGGCATCTTCCCAACTTGTTCCGTCAGCAAAGACAGAAGTAAAGGTTGCATCTTTTCTCGGTCCATCTGGAAAGGCATTGAAAAAACGATCTTCACTATAAAAATCGCCCCATCCACCTTCTCCATTGCCCCAATGCCTAGAGGCAATATGCATATGGCTGCCGGAAATACCGTCAGCGGCAATAGAACCGTAAAAAGCAAATATAAACTCTGCATTTGTAAGTTTGTTGGCCTCCAACCAAAGGTCATTAAAATTGGCTTCCAAAGAATAAATTCCCATATCCATTACCTCTTTAGCTTTATCCCTTGCCTCGGCATATTTGGACGCATCTTTCAATGGCCAGCCCGTCATGGTCAAATACACTTTGGCCAAGAGGGCTTTGGCAGCACCTTTGGTAGGTCTACCTCGCTGTTCAAAAGTATCAGGAAGTTTTGCTTCGGCATCCTTCAAATCTGCTATAATGGATGCATAGATTTCTTCTACAGTAGCTTGCGGTAAGTTTTCAACATCTCCTTGATTTTCGAAAGTGGTCAGCTGGACTTCTCCAAACCATCTTACCAAGAAAAAGAAATCCAAGGCCCGAATAAATTTGGCCTGACCTTCGAGTTCTCCAAGACGCTCCTCACTAATGTTTTCAGCATTTCCCAAGTTGCCAATGATGGCATTAACATTGGAAATGGATTGATAGAGCACTTTCCATATGCCAGCAATCGTAAGTTCTTGAGAGTTCGGATTTAAACGGTCCAAATTTGCAAAAATATCCGCATCTGAGCGCACATCCTCTGCTCCAGAGCATAAAATTATCGGATATCCATAATCCCAACCTTCATAACCCGCGTATAATGGACGCATTGCCCCTGTTATTGCCGCTTCAAATTCACTTTCAGTAGTAAAAAAAGTATTGGGGTTCAACAAAGAAGGTGGGTTTTCCTCCAACTCAATATCGGCACATCCTACGGTTAGGACTAGCGCTGTTAGTGTGAGAATAGCACTCTTGACATTCATTTTCTTTATATTTATTTTCATAGTCTAAAATTTTATATCCAATCCAAGGGTGTACCTCTTTTGTGAAGGGAACGAGGCCAGATCAATCCCCGCAAATGTGTCCGATCCTCCAGAACTGTTGGACTCAGGATCAAATCCCGAGTAATCTGTGAACGTAAAAAGATTCGTTCCCGAAGCGTAGATTCTTGCAGAAGAGACTCCTATGGCATTTGCAACCTTTTGCGGAAAATTGTACCCTAGAATAATATTCTTGATCCGTAGATAAGAGCCATCTTCTACCCATCTATCCGAATTCCTTAAATTCCCCAAAGCATTATGACCGGGAACATCAGTATCCTCATTTTGAGGGGTCCAAACGTTCAAAAGTGATCTTGCCGTGCCATTATCTCTTTCTTCCGTACGCAATCTTGCTATGTTGTAGAGATCGTTTCCTTGGACCCCAATAATCAAAACATTCAAATCCAAGTTTTTATATTTAAACGTATTGTTGATACTATACGTAAAGTCAGGTAAGGCATTCGCTATGTTTACGATGTCTTGATCATTTATTTGACCATCATTGTTCTGATCTACATATTTTGGAGAACCTGGCGCGACACCATAGGCAGCTGCCAAAATAGCTTCATCGCTTTTCCAAACCCCATCATATTCAAAGCCTCTAATAAGACCAATAGGTTCACCTACTTGGAGCCATACAGAATCGCTAAGCCCCGGGAGGCCTGCTCCTCCCAATGGAATTTCGGTTTCGCCACTATTTAATGACAACACTTCGTTTTCATTTTTTGTAAATACCAGTGTACTGTTCCATTGGAAATTATCGTTCCTTACTGGACTCACATTTAACAACAGTTCAATACCCTTGTTTTCTACTTCACCAGCGTTTACCAATTGTGTTTGAAAACCAGATGCTTGAAGAAGTGCTCTTTGCAAAAGCAGATCGGTGGTATTCTTTTGATAATAATCCGCTGTGAGCGCCACTCTGTTATTAAACATCGAAAGCTCCAATCCTAGATTCCATTGTTCTGTGGTTTCCCATTTTAAATCGGGATTGGGTGCTTGTGTTGAAAGATTGATTCCATTGTTCAGTCTATCTCCATCAAATGAAAAATTTGAACCTGTAACAAGCTGTGCCAATGACTGATATGGGCCAATTGCTGCATTGCCCACTTCGCCATAACTGGCTTTTAGCTTTAGGTTATCAATAGTTTTTGAATCGGCAAGAAAATTTTCTTTGGAAATGTTCCATCCCACTGCAACCGAAGGAAAAAAGGCTCTTTTATTGTTTTCAGCAAATACGGATGCTGCATCCGATCTTCCCGTGATGGTCAATAGGTATTTTCCATCAAAAGCATAGTTCAAACGCCCCATAAAAGATTCCAAAGATTGTTCCTCCCGAAAAGAAAATGGTATACCTGGAGTGGATCCCAAGCTCAAATCATTATAGGTGACAGCATTTGTGAGAAAACCTCTTGCACTGGAAAAGTTACTGTTGGATTTGATTTTTTGTTGCTCATATAGCCCTGTCAACTTAAACTCATGCTTTCCCAAGTCGAATTCGTACGTAAGCAGATTTGTGTTTTGAAAAGTTGTAAATTTACTATTGGCTATCGATGCCGTTCGGTCATCCTCATCTCCGTTTATCACCCTTTCGTTCAAATAAAAATTCTCCTCATCATCAATAAGTTGGTAGGAACCAGTGATTGTTGCCGTTAAGCCCTTGGCCAACTGATATTGGACACTTGGGTTAAGGATCAATCTATTGGAATAATTGTCCCTTATAGGTTCAACCGCCAGTGCAACAGGATTAAATTCATCGTTTGGCCCAGCACCTCCACCAGGTTGTGTATAAGTCCCATCTTCATTAAATATGGACTTGGTAGGCGAAAATCTAGCCGCTGCAAACATTGGGCTTCCTTCGGGTCCCCGTGCATCTAAAATAATTGGATTGTCTTTGGATAAATTAATGAACGAATTAAGTGTAAACTTCAAGTTTTCATTAAGATCAATTGAAATATTTGGTCTAACCGAAAAACGCTTGAATTGAGACCCTAGAACGATTCCATCCGTTTGGAGGAAATCACCTGAAATACTATACGCCGTATTTTCCGTTCCTCCGCTTATGTTAACATGGTGGTTGTACGTTGTACCTGTTCGAAATATAGCATCCTGCCAATCCGTTCCGCCACCTGCATCGAATCCTGCAATTTCCTCATCGCTAAAAACAGTGGGTAACGACCGTGTTAATCTGTTTTCGTTTATATATCTGGCATATTCTCCTGGAGACAACAAATCCAACTTCTGTCTTACCTCATGTATGGTCACATAGGTGTTATAGGTCAAGGTTGGCTTTCTTTCCTTGGCTCCTGTCTTGGTTGTGATCAAAATGACACCACTTGCACCCCTTGATCCATAAATAGCCGTGGCGGAAGCATCTTTCAGAACTTCCATTGATTTAATGTCATTCGGGTGGACATCTCCCATATTTGCCCCTTGCACACCATCAATGATGATAAGAGGATCACTACCCCCGTTTATAGAACTCACACCCCGAATCCGTATTGAAACACTGGCGTTGGGCGATGCATCATTATTATTGACCTGTACTCCAGCAACCTGTCCTTGCAAAACCTCATCGGCCCTGGCAAGTGGAATGCTCTGGAGCTCATCCACCTTCACAGAGGCGACTGCACCCGTGATATCACTTTTCTTTTGGGTACCATACCCGACAACTACAACTTCATCCAGTTTAGCAACATCTTCTTCCATGCTTATCTGTAAGTTACTTTCACCATTTATATTCACTTCTTGGGAAAGAAAACCGATATAACTGAATACCAACACTCCATCGGAAGGAGCGTTGATCGAAAAGTTTCCATCAAAATCGGTAGTCGTTCCGTTGTTGGTGCCCTTGACCACAATGGAGACCCCTGGTAAAGGTTGGGCATCACTCTTTGAGACGATCGACCCATTTACAATTTGCTGTGCAGATGCTATCGAAATGGTACTCAACAGCAGCGACAGGCATATTATCAATCTATACATCATTTTTTTGGTTTGGTTATAAAATTTCTACGTTAAAATCTTTGGTTGTACTGTTCGCAAGTTCACCGCAAACATTATCTGGTATCGGATCATACGACCATGCGTCTCCTGTTACAACTCGCATTCTAATGGTTCCTTGAACTGCATCTGCAGGAACATCTATGGTCGAATTGAATGGTCCGTCATTTAGTTGACTTCCCAAACCAAAAACCAGAACTTGTTCTCCATCGTCCTCAAAATCACCATCACCGTTCCAATCGACCCAAACCATTGTTCGGGACCAATTGTTGGACTGGACCACTTCCAATGTAAAACTGGCACCAGCATTTAAACTTAAATGTTCGTCAGTGAAAAACTCATAATTTCCAGATGGCTGACCTCCTGAATAATTGATATTTGTGTCCCCACCTGTTGTGGTCAAAGAGTCTGCATTGTAAGCACCTGTTCCGGATGCTTGGCAATACAGCACACCAACAATTTCAACATCAAAATCTTTAGTGGTACTATTCGCTACCTCCCCACAAGGTGCAGCCGAAGGTTCGGTGGTCCATGCATCTCCGGTAAGCACCCTCATTCTTACCAATCCTGGTGAAGCATCGGCGGGAACATTAATTGTAGCATTAAAAGGGCCGTCATTTAATTGGGCCTGAAGTCCAAATACGGCAACTTGCTCCCCATCATCCACAAAATCCTTATCTCCATTCCAATCGACCCATACTACGGTCATTGACCAATTATTGGATTGTACTACGGAAAGATCAAAAGATCCTCCCGGAGCAACTTGGACTTTTTCACCTTCATAGTAATTATAATTTCCTGAGGGTTGGGTATCGGTATTATTAAGGTTTTGGCCTCCCCCACTTGTTTGTACCGTATCTGGATTATAACTCCCCGTGCCCGAAACCGAACAATATTGGAATCCAAGAATAGCAGGGTTTCCGCTAACATTTATTTCAACAGAAGCCGTTTTACCACCTTCAACAGTGGTAGCGGTAATAGTTGTAACCCCTGGAGCAATAGCTGTAATCAATCCATCGACAACACTGGCTACACCAGAATCACTAGAAGACCATTCTAAATCTTGAATACTTGCATCCGCAGGTGTAAACACAACATTATATTGTGTTTGGGCTGGATCCGCCATCATCTCTTCCACAAACTCAATAGATTCGACCTTGGTTATTACGTTGATTGCAACTGTTTGTTCAGCTCCATTATCTGGCTTAGCCGTTAAGATGGCCTCTCCCAATCCCATACCCATTACTCCGGCTACCAAACCACTTTCATTAAATTGGATTTGGGCAACATTCTCATCACTGGAGGACCATGTTACTCCATCATCTGTTGCATTCTCGGGTGATTTAGATACAGTTAGTGTATGCACTTCACCAATACCCAGTTGAATATCAGATCCGTTTATCTGAATTCCTTCAATGGGAACCGAAAGTTCATCTTCCTCACAGGAAAGAATAAGTCCGACCAATATGGGAAGGACCAAGAATAATTTTTTGATTTTTCCTTTCATAATTTCAAGAATTTTTCAAGTTAGTTAAGACTGTTAGGTCTAGCTCGTTAATTTGAAGCAAGGTATTTCTACCATATATTAGAAACGTTGAAATAAATAGGAAATCTAGGGGGGTATTTTCGTATTATAGCTGATATTCAGCTTTTAAGCAGGGTTTAAATGAAAAGTCCTACATAGACCGCTCATAAATAACCAGCGGGTCTTATTATGAATAGTCCTTGGAAAATTCAGAAGGGTTTTTTCCAAATTTTTTCTTGAATTCTTGACTAAAGTGCTTGCGATCCGAGTAACCTACCATAAAACTGACATCAGCAATCGCAAAATTGTGCTGTTTAAGAATTTGAGCAGCGCGTTTTAACCTAAAGTCCTTGATAAAAGCTACCAAGGTCATCCCTGTCAACGCCTTAATTTTCTTGTAGATTCCTGAATGGCTCATCGCCATATCAAGAGCCAGTTCATCTATATGAAATTCTGGATTGCTCATTTTATCCTCCAATACCTTTTGGAGTTTTTCCAAAAATTGCTGATCGGGAGAATTTAAAGCAATTTCCTTTGGATTCAACAATAGCTCTTTTGAATAGCGGTCGCGCAATTTCTTCCTAACCTCCAATAGGTTTTTGATTCTGGCCCTTAACACGCCTTCATGAAAAGGTTTGATCAGGTAGTCATCCGCACCTGTCTCATATCCCTCCATGATACTTTCAACCATATCTCTGGCCGTGAGCAATATGACTGGGATATGGCTTGTAAGTACGTTTGTTTTTAGAGTGTAACACAACGTTACACCATCCATTTCGGGCATCATGATATCTGATAATATGAGATTGGGAAGGTGTTCCATGGCCAAATCAAGTCCCTTTTTTCCATTTTCTGCTGTAACTACCTTATATTCTGTAGAAAGCAGGTCACTTAAAAAATCCCTCAGGTAAGTATTGTCCTCAACGATAAGTATTTCAGTTTCCTTGTTGGCAATTGAGGCATGTTTTGCCTGCCCCTCCACAAAAGAGCGAGTACCTATCTGTTCAACATCCTCGGCTTCAAAATTCAATTGTGAAGCATCAAAAAACTCTTTCCCCATAGGCAATCGAATCTTGAAAGTACTGCCATGGCCCAATGTACTATTGGCCTTTATCGTACCATGGTGCAACTCAATGATATCCTTTACGATGGACAGACCAATACCAAAACCAATTTCACCATCCGAAGCTTCTTCATTCTGATAAAAACGATTGAAAATATGGGGGAGTTTATCTTCGGCTATTCCAGTTCCCGAATCCTTAACCATGATTTTGGCAAAATTATTTTTGCTTCCTACCAGAACTTCTATCCTACCATTTTGTGGGGTAAACTTAAATGCATTGGTCAGCAAATTATAAACTGTTTTTTCCAGTTGGACTTTATCGAACCATACTAAAACTGTTTTATCCTCGGGAGTGAATACATATTCGATATCTTTTGAAATCGCTTGTTGGGAAAAGGCAAGGAATATCTCATGCATAAAAGTGACCAGATTGTTTTGGCTGATATGCAACTTGATATTTCCAGTTTCCAACTTTCGTATGTTCAGTAACTCATTGACCAAGGTCATCAATCGGCTCGCGCTGTGCCTTACGGCATTAATCCTATTTTGTTCATTGGCATTGAAGTTTCCCTTAAGACTATTTAAAGTACCCATGATTAGGGTCAACGGTGTTCGGATTTCATGCGATATGTTGGTAAAAAAGCGCTGTTTCAAACGATGGATCTCATCCTCTTTTTCACGTTTTAATTTCTCGGCGCGAAGGTTGTTTTTTATCTCGGCCCATTTTAGTGTATAAAATCTCATACTCCATAATAGTGCAATAAATGTCAGGGCATATAAAAAATAAGCCCATGAAGTTTTCCAAGGTGGAGGTTCAATCTCTATCTGTACTGATCTAACATCATTTGTGCCGTTTTCCAAATTTGAACTTGATGGCCTTGCCTTAAAAACATACTTGCCAGGTGAAAGATTAGTATATGTCACCGTAGTCTGTTCGCCTATCAATCTCCATTCTTTCTCAAAACCTTCCATCAATACTTCTAATTTGTTATCTGTCGATTTTGGAAACTGAAGAGAAGCCAAACCAAAGGTTATTACATTTTGATTGTATTTCAGATTGATGTTTTTGTTTATTACCATGTTCTGGTCAAGAACACCTTCACTAGCTGGTATCTGACTTTTATTGAATAATTTAAAATCAGTGAACACCAATTTCGAGTATTCATGGCTTACTAAAGGAATTTTTGTATTTATTGCTATGATACCCATAATACCTCCAAAATATGCTGTCCCACTTTCATCTATGAAGGCAGAATTTATATGGAATTCCATGTTGGTATTTGGAACGAGTTGAACAGAGTTCGTATTGGGATCAAACCTAAATATGCCCTTTTTGGTTCCTAACCAAAGTATTTTAGACTGATCCTGAAGAATACTTACAACAGTATTAGAATTAAGCCCATACCCAATATCAAAATTTTTAAAAGTGGTATCTTCCTTGTTGAACTTTGAAATCCCTTGGTTTGTGCCTAGCCAAAGTATATTTTTTTCATCTTTAATAATCGAGTAAACATAATTATTACCTATTGAGGTACTATCGCCTTTAATAGTCTGAAAATTTTCGAATACGCCATTATCCTTATAGAACTTATTGAGTCCACCGCCTTGTGTGGCGATCCATAAATAAGCCCCATCATCAAGAAGCGAAACAACGTTGTCACTACTAATGTAATTTCTATCGCTGTTACCTTGTCTGTAGTTAAAGAATTCTTCACTTCCAGAATCAAAGTAACTTAAGCCACCCCCCCAGGTAGCTATCCATAAATCCCCAGAAGGCAATACTACAATATCCCTAACATCATCAAACGGCAGTGAATTCTGATTGTTTTTTTCTCTTTTAAACTTCTTTACAATACCTTTACCCTCATCAAAAAGGTTCAAACCATTAGTGAACGTTCCAATCCAATATTGAGTTCCACCAGCAGGTTCAAAACATTGAACAAAATAGTTTCTCATACCAGCAAATTGTCCTTGGCTAAATTTGACAACTTCAAGATCATCCTCATTTAATTTATTCAAACCCTGACCATCCAGACCCAACCAAAGAAAAGCGTCCTTTTTAAATATTGATAAGACAGGATTGGAATCATATCCTTTTCCATCACTATAAAAAATATTCAAATTTTCTGTCCCCTTGTTCCATACACTTAGTCCTCTCCATGCGGTGCCTATCCAAAAATTACCTTGCTTGTCTTCAAAAAGTGAGGTAACCGTGTTTCCTTTAATAGAATTTGACAATCTATCATCCTTCAAATAATGTTGCAAAATTTTACAATCTGGTGAAAGCTTATATAATCCATTTCCATCAGTACCCAACCAGATATTGGATTCCTTATCTCTCCAAAACTTTCTAACAATCGCCGGAACCGTTTTGGATGAATCAAATACTTCAAAAAGAGAATTTTTCATTTGATCGATTCCAACAAGGCCATCTCCATTGGTTCCGAGTAAAATACTATCGGAGTTAATACTAATTATGTCCAGAATATAATCTGGTAACGAGTTACTACCTTTTTCTGTAATCAAATATTTATTAAAGGACTTTTGTTCCTTATTGAAACAAAAGAGTCCAGCTCCATTTGTACCTATCCAAAAAACTCCCTTTTTATCCTGATATATACATAGTATATCATTTGCCCTAGGCGTCCTGTAACTTTCAACCGACTCGTTTAGATATGTTACAAAAGTCTTGCCTTTTTCGTCAAAGTAGCTAAGCCCCTTATCCGTTGCTGCCCAAATTCCACCTGAACTATCCTTGAACATTTTATTGACCACATCGGAGTTCAATTTTTGTTCAGCAGATCCCGATTTCTCGTAAGATATGAATGTGTCACTTGCCAAATTATATAGGTTCACCCCACCTCCATTTGTGGCAATCCACATACGCCCAATATCATCAATCAAAATATCGGAAATATAATTTTCTGAGAGATTACTGTTGCTTTTGGAATAAACCTTGAAGCTTTTACCATCGTAACGGTTCAAACCATTTTTAGTTCCAATCCAAATAAAACCAATACTATCTTGGGCGATTGCTGTAACTCTTCCATTCGATAGTCCCAGTTCCGTACTTAAACCAGTAAACTCCATTTTTTGCTGTCCCGCTATCGGAATGGAACAAAAACTGATAAAGAGAAAAAGTATGTAAGTGACTATAGTTTTCATAAAAACCTCTAACCGCCCCTGATTATGGCTATCTGTGCTTAATTGAAAGTGTACATTGCTATGTGCTGTTTTTTATCAATCCAATCAACTCTAATAATAGTTTAGCTCCTCTTTTTCTTGCATCTTCTATTTTTAAATAACCCTTTTGGTCATCTTCAAAAATCACCCAAGGAATATGAGTATGGCCTAACAAAACCCTCTGTTTTCCTGCCATTTCATGATTGCCTTCTAATCCTAAAATAATCATTCCATCAGAATACCCAACTATTGACCGAAACAACTTCGAGTTCGGCAATTTGAAAAAATCATATTGTCTCACTACCAGCCTATAACTAGATTTTGTCAAACTATTCTCAATTCCTTCAATTAACCCAGAATACTTAGGCAACTTATGTCGCGGAAACATAACTGCAATTGTATCAAATTTTTGACCTCTAAGCGCAATGGCTTGTTGATTTGGAATGTAATTATAAAATTTTGCCAACCTTTTGATCTTAATCTTTGTTTTCTTACTAATATCGGCATTGTCATTGAGAGCTTTAGACACTGTTGAGGTTGAATATCCTGATAACTCTGCGATTTGCTTTAAGTTAACCACGGCTATGAAATTATTTATAGGGTTTGATCAATTCAAATATTTCATTGCGTATTGCCCGTAGCCCATCTTTTGTTTTATGTTCGGCATATAATCGTATGATGGGCTCAGTATTTGACTTTCTTAAATGAACCCATCCTTCGGGATAATAAATCTTCAATCCATCTTTCTCATCAATTGAAGTTCCTGTATTCTTATTTTTTAGACAAGAAAACAATTCTTCAAGATTGACTTCCTGGGACAACTGAATTTTTTCTTTTCTCATCAAATAGTTAGGTAGTTCTGAAACCATTTTGGAAAGTTTCTTTTTTGATGTAGCCAAATGGGACAATAACAAAGCAATCCCCACCAATGCATCCCTACCATAATGCAATTCAGGGTAAATTATCCCTCCATTGCCCTCACCCCCAATAACAGCTTGGTTTTTTTTCATGACCTCAACCACATGGACTTCCCCTACTGGGGAATCCTTGAACATTACCCCATGTTTTTTGGCAATATCTTTCAAAGCCATTGTTGAGGACATATTGGCAACCAATGCGCCCTTTTTTTTGGTGAGAACATAATCGGCAGCCAAAACCAAGGTATTTTCTTCGCCGATTGGGGTACCTTCATCAGAAACCAGAGCCAATCTATCAACATCTGGGTCAACGGCAATACCAAGGTCTAGTTTTTTTTCCTTGACCAAATCCCCAAGACTTCCCAAATGCTCATTCAAAGGTTCGGCCACCCTCTCAAAATTTCCATTTACTGTATCGTGTATCTGCTCACTTCGCCTTACTCCAAGCTTATCCAATAATCTTGGTACTGCGATGGCGCCCACTGAATTCACGGCATCAATACCGATAGAGAATTGAGCATTCATAATAGCATCCATATCGACCATTGGCAATTGTAGTATAGCATCTATATGTAAATCAAGATAGGAATCACTATTGCTGTACTTTCCCAGCTCAAAAGTCTCGACAAAATCGAAGTCCAATTGTCTCGCAAGTTCTAAAATCAAATTACCTTCTGACGCTGAGATGAACTCTCCTTTACTATTCAAAAGCTTCAATGCATTCCACTGGACAGGATTATGGCTAGCGGTCAAAATAATACCTCCCTGTGCCTGCTCCATGGGTAAGGCAATTTCGACGGTTGGAGTAGTGGCCAATCCCAAATCGATCACATCTATACCCATGCCCATCAATACACCCGTGACAATCCGATTGACCATCTCACCAGAAATTCTGGCATCCCTACCTACTACCACTTTTGGGTTTGGAGAAAAGGATCTTATCCATTGCCCGTAGGCCGCAGTAAACCTTGTGATGTCCGAGGGGGTAAGACCATCTCCTGAAAGGCCTCCAATGGTACCTCTAATTCCTGAAACTGAAGCTATCAATGACATAAATATTACTTAAAAGTGATATCTTACAAAAGCTTCCATCGCGGCGTAACTAGCAAGTCCTAGAGCCTTGTATTTTTCTGCTGTGTCCTTATTACGATCTTCCGCCCTTACCCAGAACTCCCTTGAATCCTCGCCTTGGAACATAACACCGTCCTTTTGGGTCTGATGAAAGAATATGGCTTTGCGCTTTTTCAAAACTTGTGCAGGACTCATAGGCACCGCCATCTCTATTTCGTGGCTAGCCCATTCATGCCAGGCTCCACGATACAACCATACCCAGCAATCATTCATAAAAGGCTTTTCTTTTAGCTGTTCCAAGGAAGCGAATAACGCATCAAGGCAGACCCTGTGCGTACCATGGGGATCCGCCAAGTCTCCAGCAGCATATATTTGATGGGGACGTATAGTTTCAATAATACTGTTCATAATTTCAATATCGGCCTCTCCCAAGGGGTTTTTCTTGATGGAACCGGTTTCATAGAAAGGTAAATCCAAGAAGTGCACCTGATTGTCTGGTATGCCCATGTACCTTGTGGCCCCTAAGCTCTCAGCTCTCCTTATATTCCCTTTTACTTTTCGTACTTGTTGGCTATCAAAGTCCTCGTCCGTTTTGACGTGAATATCCTTTACTACCTTAGAGAAAAAACCTCCCTTATTAAGGCTTTCAGCTATTTCCGCCACTTTAAGTGCCTCGTGATCCGCCACCGCTATATTGCCCGAGGTTTGGTAAGCTATATGAACTTCATGGCCCTGTGACACCAAGCGATCAAAAGTTCCACCCATGGAAATGACATCATCGTCTGGATGCGGACTGAAAATGATGACTCGCTTTTTTGAAGGCTCCGACCTTTCGGGCCGGTTCGAATCGTCCGCGTTGGGCTTACCTCCGGGCCATCCTGTTATGGTATGTTGCAACCGATTAAAGGTCTTAATGTTCAACTCGTACGAGGATTGCTCCGAGTTTAACAAATCAGACATGCCCGAGTCATTGTAATCTTTGTCCGTTAAGTGCAAAACAGGTTTGTTCTTCTGAAAACTGAGCCAAACAACGGCCTTATGCGTAAGGTTTTCAGTCCACTCACAGTTCTTTACCAACCAAGGAGTATCAATTCGTGTTAGACTGGCGGCAGCTTCCTTGTCAAGGACAAAAGTTACATTTTGATGTTCTTGAAGATAAGTTGCGGGTATTCTGGAACTGATTTCACCTTCAACCGTTTCCTTAACTATTTCTGATTTATTCTGTCCCCAGGCCAGCAGGACAACCCGTTTGGCCTTTTTTATGGTACCTATTCCCATGGTAATTGCCTTTCTAGGCACATTCTCCAAGCCTTTAAAAGCAGGTGCGGCATCCACTCTGGTAATGTGGTCCAAAGTAATTTCACGGGTAGCTGAGTTGTAGTGAGATCCCGGTTCGTTGAAACCGATATGACCAGTCCGGCCTATTCCCAATAGTTGAAAATCCAGCCCCCCAGCTTCTTTAATCATTTTTTCATACTCCCTACAAAAAACCTGTACGTCATCTTGCGAGACCGTTCCGTCTGGAATATGAATATTTTCTGGCTTGATGTCCACATGATTGAACAAGTGTTGGTGCATAAAATAGTGGTAACTCTGAATATTGCTTCTCTCCATGGGATAATATTCGTCCAAGTTGAAAGTGACCACATTTTGAAAACTCAAACCTTCTTCTCGGTGCATTCGCACTAGTTCTTCATAAACCTTAATCGGGGAAGAACCTGTAGCCAGTCCAAGCACACATTGATGGTTCTTCAATGCTTTTTTCTTAATTAATTCGCTTATCTCCCTGGCTACCTCCAATGACCCTTCCTTTGAATTATTGAATATCACATTGTGAATTTTTTCAAATCGGGTCTCCTCAAACTGCCCTGCAGGTTGGTGAGTAATTGATTTTGGCTGAATTATTGCTTCCATTTCAATTCTTAGTTGTTATATGACCGTTGTTTTTATTTTCTTCCAGATTCTTAAGAGCAGTGCTCCGAAAATTACCGTGATGACTGTAGCAAGTGTAGCTGGAGCTATTTTACCATATATCCAATATCCAGTGGCAAAAAGAGCACTATAGATAAATATGCAGCCCACCAACATGGCAACGATTCCCATGGGCACACTCCATTTTTCTTTACCCTCAAAGTGAATGTTCCTTGCTTTATAATGATTGACTATTTTTCGCCAACCGGGACCTCCAGGTTGGGTCCTTTTGTAAAAATCGTACAATACCTTATTGCTTTCCGGCTTTGTGATGAATGTAAAAAACAACCAGATTACGGTAGTGATGGCTACGATAATGGGAAGTTTTGACCAATTTGGCAGCATCCCCAAAGTTTCAGAATTACCGAACAAGGTTTCCCCAATTGGGGTTAGATTGAACAAAATACTAATAATGGCAGCCGAGAACATTACAGAGATTTCACTCCAAGAATTTATTCGCCACCAAAACCATCTAAGTATGTAGACCAAACCTGTTCCGGCACCAAACTCCAATAAAATATCAAAAAGCTGTTTAGCATTATTCAGTGAAAGAGCGACAATTGCACTAAGTAGCATAAGTATTAAGGTGGAAAGCCTACCTACAAATACCATTCGTTTTTCTGAGGCATCTTGCCGTATGTATTGTTTGTAAAAGTCGTTGACCAAATAGGACGACCCCCAGTTCAGCTGTGTAGAAATAGTGGACATATAAGCTGCCCCCAAAGAAGCCAGCACAAGACCTAAAAGACCTGGTGGTAGTTTGGTCAACATTGCGGAATAGGCCAAGTCGTGACCCAATTTGTCTTGCGGTACATTGGGAAACGCTTCTTGAATACTTGCCAAATCAGGAAACACCACCAAAGAAGTCAATGCAACTATTATCCATGGCCAAGGGCGAAGCGCATAATGCATAATGTTAAAGAAAAAGGTAGAGGCTATGGCATGGTTCGAATTTTTTGTGGCCAACATACGTTGTGCTATGTAACCACCGCCGCCTGGTTCTGCCCCAGGATACCAGGAACTCCACCATTGTACGGCCAATGGAATTACCAAAAGTGTAATTATTGCATTTGTATCATTTAATTCTGGAATAAGTGATAGTTTGTCTACCACATTCTTATTTTCCATAAGCGATTTCATACCGCCAACCTCTGGAAGATTGACTAAATAATAGGCAGCACCAAAAGCACCTCCCATGGCCACAAAAAATAGCAGAAAATCAGTATAAACGACTCCTTTGAACCCACCAGCTGCAGAGAAAATAACTGTAACAATCCCCCCTATCAAAATTGTTTGGATTGGGGAAAGTCCCAACATTATTCCTCCAATCTTTATAGCTGCCAAATTCACCGCGGCCAATGTGATAATGTTAAAAAAAAGCCCCAAATAAACAGATCTAAAACCCCTAAGAAACTTAGCGGGCTTTCCGCCGTATCGCAATTCATAGAATTCCATATCCGTAAGGACGTTCGACTTTCGCCAAAGTTTCGCATAGATGAATACTGTTGAAAGACCGGTCAAAAGGAAAGCCCACCAGACCCAATTACCAGAAACCCCATTGGTCCGAACGATATCCGTAACCAGATTGGGTGTATCGGTTGAAAAGGTTGTGGCCACCATCGAAATACCCAAAAGCCACCAAGGCATTGACCTCCCCGATAGAAAATACTCCGCACTGCTTTTACCTGCACTTTTAGAAACGTATAGGCCTATTCCAAGGGTGATGCTAAAAAATCCAATAATTATGACCAAATCTCCTGTACTCAGCGATACCATGTTTATTGATTTAATAATGAGCCTTCATAAAATTCTATGGTTTCCTTCAACGCATTTTCCATACTATACTTAGGTTCGAATCCCAAGGCCTGATACTTCGCAACGTTGGCCCTAGAATGTTTTACATCACCTGCACGTTCAGGTTTAAAAATGATTTTGGAGTTTGAGTTGGTCAAGTCGACTATCTTTTTTGCCAAGTCAAGAATTGTGGTACTGTTACCTAAGGCTACATTATATACACTTTCACCATTTTCCATGGCAAATAAATTTGCTGCCGCAACATCCTTTACATAAACAAAATCCCTGGTTTGTTGCCCGTCCCCATATATCACTAGGGGTTCGTTCAACAATGCTTTTTGGATAAAGATGGGAACTGCCGCGGCATAGGCAGAGTTTGGATTTTGTCGAGGCCCAAAAACGTTGAAATAGCGTAACGAAGCGGTTGGTACGCTCCATTGATCCTGATACATTTTCAAATAGTATTCCCCATCCAATTTGGTCACCGCATAGGGCGTAAGTGGCTCTGGATACATATCCTCAGACTTGGGGAGTTTTGGATTGTTCCCATAAACTGCAGCTGAGCTTGACAATACCACTTTACAGTTGTTGTTGCGTTTCGCTGCTTCCAGCACATTTAATGTTCCATTCGTATTGATATTGATACATTCATCTATCTTTTGCAATGACTCCGGTACGCTGACCAAAGCGGCCAGATGAAATATTCCCTTGGCCCCATCGGTCAATCTATTAAGAAGTCCTTTTTCCAAAATATCACCATGTACAAACTCTACTTTGAGCGATTCCAGGTTCTTTTTGGAACCGGTCCTTAAACTATCCAGGGCAATGACCTTTTTTCCCTGTTCCGCCAATGCTTCAGCTATGTGGCTTCCAATAAATCCCGCTCCTCCTGTAATTACATATTTGTCCATTGTATTATAGCTTATCCCAATCCAATTGGGCAAAATTCTTTTTCAGGTATTCTTTCACTTCCACGATATCCTCCTTGGCCGTCAAGTCTGGGACATGTTCTGAAAAGGGGATTCCTTTTGCCGTCCGGGGAAAATCATTTAGCATGTTCAAAAAGGCTGTTGGCAATTCTTTTTCGTTTCGCTCGGGGTGTATGGGGCAATCTTTTAGATAAGGGTACATTTTCTCACCGTCGAACTTAAATGCATTCATGCTCACCCTGAGTTTCCCAAGTGCGTCCCTATTACTTTCGATCTCTTCTTCCGTTGGCTTTTCTATAATATCCAATAGATAGCCTTCTTTATCCAATTTGGTGACAGCAAATCTTGAGATTCGCTCCGATGGGAACTGCATGGCATCACGGTCATAGGCTATAAAAGCGTTCGCACATGAATTCTCGCGGAGGGCCCGAAACGCTTCGACCGAATAGAGGTTGTCACTGTTACAAACTGAATAGCTCGTACCATTTAGTTCTGGATACTGTTCAACGGCTTGGTAGAGGGCATCCGCTGTACCAAAAGGCTTCTCACGGCCATTGGGCACATATTGTGTCGCAAAGGAAATATTCAATCCATGAAAATCATTGTCCCTGGCACTACTGCCGTAAAAATCTTTGAATAGCTTCCCTTGCTCACCGATGACAATGTATATGTTTTTATACCCCGCCCTTTTTGCATTGTAAAGAACATAATCGAGCATAGGCCGCCCATCTTGCCCCACTCCAATCAATCCTTTGCTTCTTTCATTGGCCTGTTTAATTTCTTCCTGACTCAGTTTGCCCTCACTTTGGGTGGCCTTTTTCATCCTTGATGAGGCCCCACCAGCGAGAACTACTAAATTTGAATGATTTTCCATATTCTTTTTATTTCGATTGAATAATTCTTGCCCCTGGGTCTACCTGAACCATATAGGCATCCTTTGCCCCAGAGTTTTTTAAGGCATCAATGACTTTATTCTGCTCTCCCTCTCTGGCCAGGACCACTATACTGCCTCCTCGACCGGACCCGACAATCTTCGCCCCGAGAGCTCCGGCGGTCAGTGCACCATCGATCATATCGTCAATTGGTGGGACCGTAATGTTCAGGTAATTCTTCAAAACGTCATGATGTTGGTTCATTAGGTCACCTATTCTCTGAAAATTCCATTCAGCTTTTCTAAATTCCAATAATGCCTGTTTTGTGATATGATGATTAAGTACTGCTGCATCTAGATAAATCTTGAGGTTATCATCCACATAGTTTCTGAACTTCGGCAATTCTGCTTTGTTTACCTTACGTATATCAAACCCGGTAAGGTTTCTCTTGATAGAATGAATTGCCAACAAGGCCCTTTCCTTCAGTTCACCCAACACTCCTGTTGTGTCCTTGGGTATCCCGGATTCTGCAACTATAAGACCGGGTATCTTTCCCTTAAAAAGTTCCATGGCATTACTGTCATCTGTCTGCATGTACATAATATTCCCCATGCCAATACTGTATTGATCCATTTTTCCACCAGGAGCTCCATGAAACGTCACTTCAGCTCTGTGTGCTATTTTGGAAAGGAATTCTTTGGTCAAAGGATGATTGCAGCCATAGGCAACAACCAAAAACTGAATCCATGCTAGTACCACGGCACTGGAACTGGAAGTCCCTGCATTAATGGCCACATTTCCAGATATCTCTATGTCGTAACCATGTGAGGGGATACACCCGTACTCTTTTAAGACTGCTATGGCTGCTAATAAATGATCCCCCTTTTTAACTGTGTAAGTTGAGTTTTTTAAATCTATTGTTCTCTTTTCTCCGATATCGGGCTTATTGATTATGAGCTCCATGCCATTATTCTTTTTAGCCTTCAAATCAATACATCGATTTATGGCACATGCAATGACCGGTAGGCCCAAATAATCTTGATGGTCTCCAAAAAGACATGTTCTTCCTGGAGCTTTGGTCACTATTCTTTCCAATATTTTTTCTGTGTACAAAATCTCTTTTTGACTTTAAGTTTCGACCAATAGACCCCTAGTTTTTGGGGCCAATTTCCAAATTCGGATGCAATATAATAAAAAATGTGTACGATAACGCAAAAATAATGTTATCGTTAACGCAAATTGATATTCTTTTTTAATACTTTAGCTCAAGGGATGAAAAAAAAATACGCGATAAAGGATATTGCCGAAAAGTCCGGGGTCTCCATTGGTACCGTGGATAGGGTTCTTCATAATAGAGGAAGAGTCTCAAAAAAGACTGTTCAAAAAGTCAAAAAAGTACTTGAGGAATTAGACTACGCGCCGAATCCTATTGCCCGTTCACTCAAGAGTAACAAGGTCTACAAGATTTGTACCCTTGTTCCCGATCCCAAAAAGGATTCGTACTGGGAACCTTGCAAAATAGGAATGATAGATACCGTAAGGGAATTTAAAGGTTTTGACGTGGAAATCAGTCTAGAATTTTTTGACCCTTCAAAACCACGTTCGTTTACTATGGCCGGAAATAAATTGCTGAATGAAAATTTGGATGCATTGGTTTTCGTACCCCTTTTTGATAAGGAAAGTGAACGGTTGCTGAAAAAATTGGATAAGAAAGGGGTTTTCTCTGCAACTTTTAATAGTCCACCCCGAAAACAGGTTTATCAACACGTGGGGCAGGATTTGTTCCTTAGTGGAAGGGTCGCGGCCAAACTCATCAATAACTTGAGTCCAGTAGCATCCAAAATAGCGATAGTGCATATTGATGAGGCTTTTAACAATGCGCTGCATATGCAGGAAAAAGAAAATGGCTTTAGGGATTTCTTTTGTGCCAAGGTAGACCAAAAGGACATTTTGACCCTAACTTTTAAGACGGAAGAAATTGCTCAAGGTCTGGGGGATACCTTGAAAACACATCCCGATTTGGATGCTTTTTTTGTGACCACATCGAAGACCTTTGAGGTTGTAAAGGCTTTGGATAAAATAGAGAAGAAGGGCAAGATAGTGGGATATGACCTTTTACCACAGAACATTGAATGCCTTAAAAAGGGTACCATAGAATTTCTTATCCACCAAGCACCCAAATTACAGGCTTCGTTGAGCTTAAAAAATATTATAGAGCGCTTAATGTTTGGAAAGGATTTTCAAAGTCAACAGCTCTTACCTATAGAAATTGTCAATTCAGAGAACGTGAAGAGCTATATATAGCCTAGTAGCGGACTCATTCCAATATTAGAGTTCCAAAAGCAGTAGGCACATGAAAATCGGGCTGCACGGTCTCTGGGTCTATCCAAGTAACCCACTCGATTATAGGGTCTTCATTGGATTCCGCCCCCAATGAGAAACAGTCCGCCCTGAAAATTCCTGCTCGAAGAATTCCTTCTTTTAACACTCCTAACTCCTGAAGTGATTGTAGGCTTAAAGTCAGCTCTACACAATACGCCATTTTGCCTAGGTTGACCTTGATATAAAAATGTTCCTGCGGCCAGTACCAATTCATATCGAACTTTCTGTAATGAGAGGCCAAATAATCCAATACCCCGCCGTTCGGGGCCACCTCAAGACAATAATACTTTTTCAAATCGGAATCACAACTGAAGAAAATTTCCACCCTATCTCCTTTGGCAACCTCTTGTTTGTCCTTCGATGTTGGTGAAGTAAGGATATGGTCATCGATTACGTCATATTTTAGATATAAATTTTTCGAGTCATAAAGAGCTTTAAATTCAGTCCCTTTTTCCAAAGTATTCTCCCATGGACGTTCAAAGTCGTTTAATACTATTGCATTTTCCCATTCGGTTGGTAACAGAAAGCGGTTATTACTCACCCCTTGGGGTTGTAATTTCTTGACTGAATAAGTCTTCTTAGATGGTAAGTCAGGAGTCATTTGTATCAAGAGAGTAAATAGTAGCAAATAACAGAGGATAAATTTAGATATAGAGGTCAATATTTAGTTACCCATCAATCTTGATTGGTTCATGGCATCTGCCTCAACCATTCTGCGGATAAGATTATTGAAAATAGTATCCTTGCTCTGTGATCTATTGATTCTATAGCAAAACTCGTTGAAATAGCGGTTCAAGTTCCCTTCGCTTACCCACGAGTAAGTAGTTCTTATCCAAGACTTAACTTGATGGATCATGGTATGGAGTGCTTTGAAATTTAGACCGTTGTTGCTTTCGATCTGGGTAATATCGTATGCTTTTGCGATAGGCCTGTACCCCCTCCATTTATCGGTGGTCACCTTAGCTTCCCTACTGATATGGTTTACGAAAATATACTGGAGCGATTCTGCCGAGAAATCCTCTATACGCATGGCATACATGCGTTTGATCTTACCGTCTTCCGTGAGTTGGACCGCTATAGCCGCTTTCTTTTTCTTGCTATCGTAACTCCTACCGGTCTTGCCTTCATCCTTACCGCCCAAGACAAATTCGTCTACATGCACCTTACCATCCATAGGGTGGTTGCCACTGGATGCCATAGCTTCCCTGACCTTGTGCATAAAAAGGCGGGCGGTGGTTTCGGTGACCCCATAGCGTACCGCCATATAACTGGCAGACAGGCTCTTGGTACTGGTCGCCATCTCAAAACAAATGAAAAAGGCCTTCCTGACCCCAAACTTCACCTTGTGGAACAATGTACCCGCAGTTGCGGATTCAATGTGGCTGCAAACATTGCACTTTCTTCCAAAATCCTTTAGAGACTGATAGGCATTATGGTTACAACGGCTACACTTATATGTAGTCTTTGCCTTAATTTCTGCTAAATACTCCTTGCAATCTAAGTCCGTTTTGAACCGATCGGAGAACTCTAGAAAATTTTGCCCCTTGAAAACGTCCATATTTAAACACTTTTATTGACAATAAAGATAGGTAATTAGCTAGTGAGCTCTATTTAGATATTACAATGTTCGAAAACTCCATAAAGACCCGATAGTTTTACCGCCATTTCCGTCAAGCACTTCTATTTTCCAGTAGTAGGTTTGACCAGATTCCAATTCATCTATGATAATCGTATTCTCTGTTTGCCCTTCAGTTATATTATTAGGTGGATTCCCCAACCCAAAAAATACATTGTAGCCCAAAACATCATTATCTACATCATTAGCAGACCATCTCAGTTCCACTGAACTTTCGTTTATTTCACTTGCGTTTACGGGAAATACCTGACTTGGGGCAAAGGGCAAGTGATTTTGTTCCCCGTCACCTTCGGTATAAAACTGCCATATAGTGGAATATTCACTTTCGCCACCTTTCGTATCTTTTGCTCTTACCCTCCAATAGTGGGCCTCTCCCTTTTCAAGGGTGATTTCTTGATCGGTATCGTTGGTACTTGACGTATGTACAATGTTCGTGAATTGATTGTCAGTGGCCACCTGGACCTCATAGGTGATTACATCTGAATCCAAATCGGTCGATGCTTCCCAATCAAATTGGAGCACGTTATCAATACAGAGCATGTTGTTAATCGGAAATACCAATGCTGGTGCGGATGGCGCACTGTTTTCCTGTGGTGGTGGCAGCGGATCATCCCCACCACTACTGCTACATGAAATCATAATCATACTGATGGACAATATCATAAATATTCCTCTTAATACCATCTTTCTGCTTCTTATTTCACATCTCTTCATAATGATTCTTTATTGCTTCACAATTTTTATTGGCGTTTCCATTTGATTTTCCAATCTCAAAAAGTATACTCCCGATGGAAGTGCCGACACGGACAAATTCGCCACATTCCGTACAAGTTCAAGTTCTTTGGAAAGTACATGTTGTCCATTCAAGTTGATTACATCAATGCCAACAGTTTTTTTTCCATGTTGCGGAACAACAATTTGAACCATATCAAATGTTGGGTTTGGAAAAGCAATGACTTTTGCCAGTACGTTTATGGTACGAAGAATACTTCCTTCGCATTGCTTATCAGTCTCCAAGGAAAGGATATCGCCATGCTGAACCTCTACTTCAAAAGTGTTGGCCAAGGTTATTCCCACTATCTCATCATTCTTTTTAATGGTAAATGGTGCACTGCCCGATTCAATCTGTAAGCTGGCGATGGTTTTTCCCTGAAATTGGGACACCACCGCTTTTGCCGATAAAGTAGCTGCATCTGCTATTATGGCTTCAAAACATTGCTCAAAGGTGGGTTCCTCATCCGAAGTAATACAGAATTGATAAGTTTCCGGTTTTAAATTCTCAACACTCAAGGAAGTTGAAAATTCATATTCAGTACCATCAATAGAAACTTTAAAATCGAACGATTCTGCAGAAGTAATCTCAATTTTGCCATTGTCCTTATCCTGACAGGTTTCCCCTGTTGTCTTTATGGTGAAATTGTCATTGGCGAGATTGAATGGCTTTTTTTTTATCTCTATGTCAAAATCAGTTGTGCCTGAAAAACTCAATACTCCGCATGGAGCTGGTTCATCCAACCAAGCATCCCTTAATCGAATACGCATCCTAGTAGTTCCCAGGATAGCATCACTTGGTACTTGAACCGAAACAGACTTGCTCGTGGTATTCTCACAGGATTGGAAGATGTCATTGTTGTAGACATTTTCCCCGTCATCTTCAAAGTCGTTGTCATTGTTCCAGTCTATCCATATTCTGGTACGCGCACAACCAGAGGTGCTAGCATTTTCCAAATTCAAGGTAAACGAACCTCCCGTCTCCACATCAATTTTTGATTCTGTATGGTATTCGTATCCTTCAAACGGGAAACCGCCAGAACTAAAATCGATATTTGATGTAATTCCTCCCTCGGTGGTCAGCCCATCAACATAATATTCCAAAAAATCATCCCCCTTGGCTTCACAATAGGGGTCTTGTAGCACAACTTCCAAATCAAAATCAACAGTACCTGATTTGGTTGTGTCGCCGCAAGGTTGAGGGGCTTCTTCACTGGACTCTCTTACCTGTACCCTGACTCTTTTTGTTCCAAGATCGATTCCGGATGGAACCGACGAGGAAATGTCATAAGAAATATTGTTGTCACAACTATTTTGTGCCCCTCCCATAAAAACCAGCTCTCCCGCATCTTCAAAATCCTCATCACCATTCCAGTCTATCCACACTGTGGTCCTGGCACAATTCGATGCTGCCGAGTTTTGTATCTGTAAGCTAAAGTCTTGGCCAGGGAATAAACTTAGTTTTGTGTTAAAATGGTGTTCATATCCTGATACGGGAAACTGCGTTGTGGAAAAATCAATATCCTCGGTACCTCCTGAGGAAGTTACTTTCTCCACATAATAATAATCCTCAGCATCTCCAGCAACCCTACAGTATGAAAACTCACCCAATGCAAGGGCGCTAATCGAATTTTGTGCATCGATGACCAATGTTTCCGCAATACCCCCACTTGTAGCCCCAAATTTGTCGACCCTTAGATTCAATGCGGCCAAAATCTCTTGATCATAAGGGTCAGAAGAACTTTCCAATTGGGTTCTTACAATTTTCAACTTTTGGTAGTCTTGGATACCCTCTCTAAGCATTATCAAACGAAGACTTGGCAAATAATCGATAGGCGTACTGTTTGAAGTACGATATACCATCGCAAAATCCCCAGCAGTATGGGCGCCATCACGTGCATCAAAAGGGTCTGTCAATCTCCAATTGTCGAATGCCCAGCGCAGATATCCATTAAGATTTTCCTTTGAAGCGTGCCATCCCATCCATACCATCTCAGCCAAACTATTCTCGGGGGTAACATAACTATTGGGGTGGGTTTGGGTACAACTTGTATAAAAAGTAGTGATTTTTCCCGTTCGCCCATTGGAGGATGATGTACCTAAGATTCCTGAAGCGTCATATAGTTTGTCGCTATTTGTAGAGGATAAAGCACTGGTATGTGCTATTCCTATTTTCCAAGTATTGTCATTTCCATTGACCATGCTAAAAACAGCATCCAGTTTGTTTTGCTCCACTTCATCTAAATACAGTACCGTAATATCAAACCAACCTTTACTATCCAAAAAGATTTTGAACGCTGTTAAGAAATCATCCCATCGCTCGTTATAAACCGCAGATCCTAGTGGTGCATCTAAGTCTACCATACTATTGGTGGCCTCATCCCAATGGGGTATTATATCTTCAAACCAACCTACTGGAGAAAAACAATCAATTTGTCCACTGATACCCCAAGACATCAATGCTTCGACATACTTTTCGAATGCTGTAAAGTCATACTCCCAAGTACCATCTATCTTTTTTATCCAACGTATCATAGAGGGAGCTCCGAGGCCACCTTCCTTGATATGCGCCGCAATTGCCTTTTGTCCTGCATCCGCCAGCAAACGATATGCAGGTTCGAACAATGCAAAGTGTTCATCTGACCAAATGGCTATAGGTGCCCCTGGATTCTCGGCGTTATATTTATCAAGTATGTTCACCGGAAATTGCCACAAGTCAAGATGGAAATCCCAATCAGGTCTATCGGGCAAGGTATAATCGACCACTTCAAGAGTGACATCGAAAACCAAGGGTTCTGCTCCCCCATTTACGGTAAACGTACCAGAATAACTTCCGATAGGTGTTGTTGCAGGAACATCTATGGTAATCCATAATTTGATAGGATCGGAAGCAGGTAAATCAACTATTTGCTGTGTTCCTAAGGCATCTATTATTTCTATTGTTGCAGGACGGCTCGGATATTCTCCACAACTTCTTGCTTCAGGATCCCCTTTGATATATTGTCCAAAACGCAAATGAACATTAGAATTACTGATTATATCCGTTCCATTGGACAAATCACTAATTACATATGAAAGTCCGTCAATATTCGAATCACTCCAAAGAATCACCTGTGATTGCAAACGATCTCCTTTCCACGCCACTGTGTTCAAATTTTGGGTCGGAGTGCCCAAAAAGCTCTCATTCTTTTGGTATCTCTTAAATTTGGAGGTAAACGACCCTTGTAGCTCTTGGCCTAAAACGGCACCTTGGGCAATCAGCATAGTCAACCATGAAGCGACTATATTTAATATTATCTTTCTGTTTTTCATAGCTATTTATTATCACTGTTACCCAGAAGAATGTTCCGGGCATTGACGAAATCATCAATCTCTTTGAACCGCCCATCTTCATCTTGGGTGGCATACGTTATTGACTTTTTTAAATCATTGATTGGTATTTTATTTTTTTTCTTGATGACATTAAAAAACTCGACATCTTCAATTCCCTCCTTGAGCAACTCCCATCGTATGGAAGATATCGGGCCTTGTTTTCCAGGGTACACATAATAATCATCACCTTGTATATAGTTAAACACGGGGTTTTTGAACGGGTCTTTATCAGGCCAACTGTTGTAGGCCCAACGCAAATAGCCATCAACATTTAACTTTAAGGTCAACCAGGGTATCAACCGTGATTCAATGGCTGGCGAGTAAGAAAACGTATTTGGATGTGCCGGATCTCCACACAGATACCAAGTTGTTGTTTTTCTGGATTGTTTCCGTTCTAATAATACCTGTCCTATAGGCTTCTCTTTGTTGTATTGAGGCTTGAAATGGGGGTAAAATATTGACATAGCATTAGCCATATCAGATGTATGCGGTTTGCCAGCAATGGAAAAACGGTTTAAAAAATCTGGAGCGCCCTCCTTTACTATTTTTAGAATCGATGCTATCACATGTTTCGGACTTTCGTCAAAACTTAGATATGTTTTTTCAAACCAGCCTTTTTCCTTTAAATGTTTCTCAAAATCCTTTAAAAATTGAATCCATAATAATTCATATTCCCTGTCGGACTGGTCAAATGCCGTTTCGATCATTTCTTTTTTCGCATTATCAAAATAGGTGACGTAACGTTTACCCTCCCACTCAAAAGGAGTCAGGGAAAATACATCTATGCGCTCGCTCAGCCCTGTTTTCAATGCTAAATCGACATAAGTATCAAACACCGAATAATCGTATGTCCATGTATTTGCCTCCATTAGGTTCCATTGAATCATTGGTGCATATCCAATACCCGTCTGGGAACGCTTTTTACCATTTAACCAATCTATTTGCCATGGGTCATGCGTTATGGTCGTGGTTATGGTCTTTGCGCCCCTTGACACCAAGTCTTGCATATATTTTTCAATCAATATCCAATGCTCTTCAGTCCACAGCTGCACCTGATGTGCAACCGCTATCGCATTAGGATTCAGCCACAAATCCAAGAAGAACTCGTAGTCTTCTGCGTCTGGAATTTGATTGTTGGAAACGTCAATGGCAATAGGAATTACCTTGGTAGAAAATTCCTTCGTCTCTATACTTATTGTTCCTCTATAGATTCCACTTTTCACATTTTTTGGGACAAAAAATGTAAACCAAATGGGCTGTGCCCGATATGCTGGAACATACACTTTTGACATTTCCATTAACGGGTCTGCAACCAAATCGGGAGCACCAAATCCGAAAACCTCCGGTCCAAAAATTTCTTCAGGTTTGCCTGTCCATGACAGTTCACTACGTGCTCTATGAACAGGGACATATTTAGCATATCTTACTTTTACATTATCCGCAGAAATTTTATCTCCATAATCTGATATAAAATCACCTACCATAACAGTCAAATCCTCAATATGCTGTTTTGCAGCGACCGCTATTTGAGCGGAAACTTGTTCATTTTTTAAAGCTGAGATTTTGTGCTGAAGAGTATCCTCAATTAATTTTATATCATATCTGCTCAAATCAAAAACAGAACTGTCCAACCGAGCTTGCGAATATTGAACTGGAAACCTAGGTACACGAATTAATGAAGATGTTTCTAACTTTCCGGTTGGAATCCATAAGTTCAAGGAATCTGAAGGTAAGCTGTTAGAGACTTCGAACTGAAGCCATTCCGGGATGGTTTCGAGATTATCCATGGATACCTTGTCATCCAATAAAAACTTATCTTTTTTAACATCACCTTTGTTAAAACTACAGGAAACTATGAATATCAACGCCCATATTGCAACACAATATTTCATCTTCTAGTTTGTATGGTTTTTGGATAAAAGCAGAATTCTGAGTTTTCTTTGTTTAAAAATATCCCATGGTTTTCCTCAAATCCCTCGTTCAGTTATTTCTAGCAATCTTTTCGTTTCGCAAACTTAATTGCATTGATTATCGACTATATTTTTAGTTTAAAATAAGAATAACGGGAATCCCCGTATGGTTACATTATCCTAATTCTACTGACTAATCATTAGACACTAGCGGCCCAGCGTTTTTATCCCTTTCTATTAGCAGTGATCGAGACATGTATAAATCCTCTACAGTTTTATACCTTCCATCTTCATTCCTGGTTGCAAATTCAATAGCTTTATTGAGTGACTCTATTGAAACTTTGCCTTTTTGTTTTACTACCCAATAAAGTTCATAATCCTCTATTCCTTCTTTTAACAGCTCCCATCTAATGCTCGAAATAGGCCCTTCCTTCCCAGGATAAACATAATAGTCATCCCCTTGATTATGCCTAAAAACTGGATTTTTAAAAGGGTCTTTGGTCCAATTATTATAGGACCACCTTAAATAACCATCTGTATTATACTTCAGGGCCAACCATGGTATCAACTGAGATTCTACTGCGGGTGAATATGTCAGGGCATTAGGATGCGCTGGTTCTGCACATAAATAAAATGTAGTCCTTTTGTCTTGGCCCGTCCTATTACCAATAGTGGGAATAACAGGTACTACCGCTTTATGTTCTAGGGGTTGTTCAGGAAAAAACATATAAGAAATGGACAAATTAGTTGCATAAGAAGTTCCTCCTGGGTGTCCTGCAATCATAATTCTATCCAAAAACTCCGGGGCCGTTTTCTCGATGGTCGACAATAGAATCTTCATATCCTCTTCAGGTTTTTCATCGAAGCCCAAAAAAGTGCGTTCCATTAAATCTTTGGAAATAAGGTGTTCCTTAAAACTTGAAAGAAACTTAATCCAAAGACTCTCAAACATATCATCATGGATATCCAATTCTAAATCTTTGAACAAATTATCTTTTTTGTCCAAAAAGTGTATTTTTTGCTTGGTATCTTTGAAGGGAGCCATAGAAAATGCATTTATATCCCCGTCTATTCCATAATGCATAGCCAAAGCAACATATTTATCAAATACCTTGTAATCAAACTTCCATTCACCGTTTTCACTTCTAATCCATTCAACCATACTATGGTACCCATATTCTATCTGAGAACGTGTTGAATTGCCAATCCAGGGTTTTAACCAAGGCTCATGCGTTATTGTTGTTGCAAGATTTCTTCCTCCCCTAGACGCATAATCTTTTAGGTGTTTTGATATCATCTCCCAATGTGATTCCGACCAAAGTGGCAATTCATAATACTCAGCAATTACACTTGGGTTCAACCAAAGATCAAGATGGAATTTGTAATCTTTAGAATCAGGAATTTCTTGATCATTGACAATCAATTTAAGCTTGTATTTCCTGTCGGCATATTGATCACTAGACAATGTAATGGCTCCTTCATACTCGCCTTGTTCTGTGTTCTTTGGTATTTTTAGGGTGAACCATATTGGCTGTGCTCTATAGGCCGGCACATCTATTGCTTTCATTTCCATTAGTGCATCCCCAACTATATCAGGTGCCATATTACCCGATACCCCTTCCCCAATAATATTTTCCAATTTCGGTGACCAATCATACTCACTTCTAGCCCTTTGTATTGGAAGGTACTTTACATATCTAACCTGAAAGTTCTTTTGACTAATAACGTTTCCATTTGTAGCTATTAAATCACTAACGGCAATACTCAACCCCGTAATGTCATTTTTTGAACCAAGGGCAATTTGAGCAGAAATCTGTTCATTTTTAACTGCTTCCAATGTTAATTCAGTTTCATCGGCTAGATTAGAAATTTGGAAATCCCTAAGCGCTACATTTTTAATTAATTCCGTATCTAAGTATTTCCGTGGAAATCGCGGGACTCTAATCAATGAAGATGTCTGAAAATTTCCAGTGGGCACCCAAACATTTAGACTATCTAGGTCAAAAACCTCATCCACATTCAGTTTAAGCCATTCAGGTACATGTGAAATGTCATCCATCCTAATTTCACTACTTACAAGTCCATCATTCCTTTGTTTTTTTGAACACCCTAAGTTTATTAAAATGACTACTGCCAAAACCACTCTAACTCTATCAAATAATTTTAACATCCTTTATACGTTTTTCTTTTCTTCAAAAAAAGTGCTTTATTATTAGTGGCAAGTGTGTGCTTTTTACAAAAAAAGGGGGGTATATTGGTAATACTCTAGTTTTGCTAAACCAATAGATACTATTTTTGACTCTATCTACAGCATGTTAGTATCTTAAAACTCGATTTATCTGCCTTTCTCGTGACAACTAGCAATCTCTCAATAAAGAAGTTTCAACTGACAACCACCATTGCTGTTTGTTGTGCATTTTTTGTATTATGGCAGAAACACTTAAATGTTTGATTAAATTCAACAGGAGTTCGGCTTTTGATTAGACCGAACCCTGTCTATTTTTCCTAAGAAAGTATTTAATTAGACTTTTCGAATACTGCCGTTTACAAAGGAAATTCCATGAAACAATTGCACCTTATCAAAGACCTAAAGTTTAAGTGAGAATTTTAGATTCTTGAATCATTTAGTAGTAATTACAACCTTTTTTATGACATTGTAGTTTTCCGAACTTAACTTTAAAAAATAAATTCCTTCTGGCAAAACTGGTATTTCGATTCTTTTATTTTGCGTAAATAGTGTTTCTAAGTTCAGAACCAGTTCACCAGTTATATTAAACAGCTGAACTGAAACCTTTTTATCAATAAAGATATTTGAGCTTACGTTAAGTGTATAGTCTTTTAAAGGGTTAGGTGAAATCATTACCTCAGTTTCAATTGTAGGATTGTTATTGGCACTATCCCTTTCAAGTTTTTCAAATTCGTCCTTAGCTTCTGTAATTCTCTTTGAACTTTGACTAGAACCACATCCTTCAATAACCACATCATCGATAAATACTTCATCTCTATTATTTGAAGCGTCGCATCTAAATCGTATTCTTGTAGCTGTTGTTAGTGAGATACCGGTAATATCAAAACTCACGCTTTCTCTTTGCCCATTTGTAAAATCTGTACCACTTACCCAACTTTCAACTGTTGTATAAGTACTGCCACCATCTGTTGAAACTTGTAACCAAAAATCTTCATTATTCTCCATAGAATAAGCTATGTATGAAAAACTCACATTAACCGAGATGGAGGCACTCAAATCCAAATCATTGGTTGTCATTACAGATGTATTGGTATTATCTCGCAACAAAATAGAATAAGTTCCTGTGTTTGCATTTGACGCACTTCGTATAGCGTCACTTCCTCCACCATTCCATATGCCCCAGTTACTTTCAAAGCTTTCGTTATTAATTTCTGTGCATCCAGAACCGTTAGGGTCTGTAGCAGAAATTGAAACAATAGCTGATGTGGTTTCAGCACCTTGATTATCACTTGCTTTGGCCGTTAATTGATAATTTCCCCATGATGGTATCATCCAGTTTATACTATATGGAGAAGATGTATCAATGCCTGCTGAAGTTCCATCCACAAAGAATTCCACCTGAGTGATACTACCATCTGAATCTGTGGCGTCCGCATCAATGGTTATCTGTTGTAATGTATTATAATCAGTTCCATTGGTTGGAGAGGTAATACTTACTGATGGCGATATGTTGTTACTACTAACTACCTCAATATCAAAGTCTACACTTGCTGTATGGTTATTAATACCACAAGGTGTAGGCTCTGGTTGCCAAGCATCCCTAAGTTGCATTCTCATTCTCTTAACACCAATGGAGTTTGTAGGTACATTAACAGGAATATTATAGTCTATTGGACTGGCACAACCTTGGAAAACCCCTGCACTATGAATTTCCTCACCAGCATCATCAAAATCACCATCCTCATTCCAATCAATCCATAACTTAAATCTAGCACAACTTGATGCGGAAGAAGTGGTTATATTAATTGTAAAAGACGAACCTTCATCAACAACCGCTCTTGAATCCACATGATAATCATAACCTCCATTTGGAAAATCAAAAACAGAATAGCTAATATTACTACTACCTCCTGTTGTGGTTAACTGTTGTACATAATAGCTCTCAAACGTTCCTCCCCCTACTAAACAATGAATATCATATGCTCTATTTGTAGATACGACATTGTTCCATACACCAGAGATTTGCCACGATAGTTTAATATCCAATAATCGACCATCATTGGGCAGATTATCCACGAAGGTAGAAAGTGTTGATGAGGTTAAAGTTTGATCATAATGGACCGTAGTGCCGCCTCCAAAATTTTCACTTGTCACCTCTAGCCTCCAATTATCTACAGCTGTATTATTGTTTGTCCAACTAATAGTACTACTTGTGCTTGTTAGATTCTCGTCAGTAGAAGGCGATAGTATCATAGGAGGACATCCCAATGACAGATTATCTATAACCTCAATATTAAAATCTGTTGTACCCGATACTGCGTCAGCAACACAAGCCTCTGGTAAAGCCTGGTAAGCATCTCTTACCTGTACACGCATACGTGTTGTTCCAAGCACAGCATTTGATGGTACGGTTACTATCGCATTATACCCTAATTGATTTGCACAAGAATTAGCAATTCCTGAGGTAAAAATTTCTTCGCCAGGGTCAGAAAAATCATTATCCTGATTCCAATCCACCCAAATCGTGGTTCTTGCACATCCAGAAGATGCCGAATTTTCCAAATCAATATTAAAACTACTATTTCTATTGGCTGTTGCAACGGTTTGTGTATGATGCTCGTATCCTTTTAAAGGCACGTAAGTTGTTTCAAAATCAATATTCCCATTACAAGAATCAGTCGATAATTTTTTTACATAATAAATCTGATTATAATCTGTTTGAACCGAACAATAGGTATCCAATATAGAAATATCAAAGTCTGTGGTAGATGAATTTGATACATTCCCACATGATATGGGTTCAGGATCGTTAGAGTCACGAACCTGCACACGCATTCTATTTAATCCAACAAAAGCGTCAATAGGGACGGTTACATTAAAAGTATTACTAGTAGCATTGCCGCATGAAGCTGCTAATCCAGCATTTAAAATTTCTTCTCCTGCATCGTCAAAATCATCATCATTATTCCAATCAATCCATACTTTTGTTCTGGCACAATTCGAGCCTGTCGAGTTTTCAATCGTCAATGAGAATATTGATCCCACTACTGCTTGAATTTTTCCGGATGTATGTCTGGAATACCCTCCAGGATAGCTGCCACTCCAATAGCTAATATTCTCTGAAGCTCCCGTAGTATTTACCCATTGGGTATAGGCAGTACCTGTTGCCTCACCATTAACTGTACAATAAGTAAAAGTTCCTTTCACAATATCATTTAGTAATGCTTCCCCTTGGGAAACCAATGCTTCTGAACCTGGGCCACTCGCTGTACCAAACTGGTCTATTTTATCATTCAATGCTTGTAATGCTTCTTGATCAATAGGGTCGGTTGACCCTTCCAATTCGGATTTAAGAACCTGTATTTTTTCAAAATCTTGAATCCCGTTTCTTAGATGCTCTAATTGATAGCTTGAATAAGCTTCTGCTGAAAGATTATTTGAACTTCTATATACCAATGAATTGTCACCAGCAGTATTGGTGCCATCTCTTGCATCCAGTGGATCATTTAATGTCCAGTAATCCAAAGCCCACCTCAAATAACCACTCAGATTTTGACTAGCTACATGCCATGCCATCCAATTCATCTCTCCTGGGTTACTATCCGGCGTCACATAATTATTAGGAATTGTTTGGGCACAGCTTGTATAAAACGTGGATATTTTATTGGTTCTACCCACACTACTAGCTGTTCCTAAATTCCCAGACATATCATACATAGCATCATTGATCTGTTGTGAAGGTGGATCAAAAAACGAAAGCCCAATCTTCCAATTAGCATGGTTTGATGTTATCATCTCTATAACATCCAGCAATTCGCTTTCATGAATTTCATCCAAAAAGAGTACTGATTTGTCAAACCAACCTTTACTATCCAAATGCACTTTAAATGCAGAGAGAAAATGATCCCAGCGTGTATCGTATATAGCAGAAGCAACTGGAGCACTCAATTCTTTATCGGTATCTGTGGCTTCGTCATAATAAGGTATTACATCTCCGTTCCATCCTACTGGTGAAAAACAATTTATTTGTTTTGAAATGCCCAAGGAAGTAAGAAGGTCTACATACTTATCAAATGCAGTAAAATCATATTCCCAAGTCCCATTGGTCTTCAATGTCCATTTAACCATGCTGGGTTGCCCTTGCCCGCCTTCTTTTATATGAGCAGAGATAACCTTTTGTCCTGCATCTGCTAACAACTCATAATACGGCTGAAACATATCAAAATGAGCTTGAGACCAAATATCAATTTCATTTCCCGGATGATTATCGTTATAGTGCTTCAAAATTTGATATGGATACTGCCATATATCTAAATGAAAGTTCCAATTGGCTTGATCGGGCAATGTTTTATTGAGAACTTCAATATTTAAATTAAAAGTAACCTGATCTGTACCTCCTTGTATTACTTTAATTGTGCCCGAATAATTTCCAGCTACTGAATTAGAAGGTATATTTAATCTCATCCAAATTTTTGTTGGATTGCCGGCGTCTAGTGTAGATTGGTGCATAAAAGACAATGCATCAGCTATCTCAACCTCTTCTGTCCGTTGTGACGGATAACTGCTACAGGCTCTTGCTTCCATATCGCCCTTTACATCTTTACTAAATAAAAGTGTTGCATTTGAGGCAGGAATTGTATTTGTTCCATCGCTGAAATCGCTTACTACATAAGTTAGATTACTTTGATTTGAAGAACTCCAGATTATCATCTGTGTGTACATACGTTCTCCTTTCCAAGCTATTTCATTATCAGTCAATGTTGCAGTACCACTAAAGTTTTCGCCTTTTACATAGCGTTTAAATTTGCTCTCAAATGAGCCCTGTATCGACTGTCCTTGCCCGATAAAGCAAAAAAAGTTCAAACAAACAAAAAGTATAAGCTTCATGCCCATACATTTTTTTTTATCACGCCTTACTAGTTGAGTAATTTTATTCATAAAAAGTTGTTTATAAATCCTGACTTATCAAATCTTATATTAAACACTTGATTTTTAGGTGTGTATAATCTGAAACTTTGGTGGGTGGATTCGTATATAGAAATTCCAGACCATTTCACGTCAAAATATTATTGTACTCTGTATCGTAAATTAAAAAAGAGTGAGGCTTGATTTTATATGAAAGAATCTGAAAAGTAAAAACAAGAATTGTATAATTCGAAAACAATAAAGAAAGTAGATTGGAATGTATGATACGGCAAGAAAAATACAATTCTCTATGAGAATAATATGAGTTAATTTTGAGGTTGTATGTATATCAACATTTGTTCATGTAATACCAACGTAATCGCTTATTACCACAAAACCTCCCGCACAACGCCACTACTAAATCCACCTACTATAAACAATTTTCTTCAGCAAAAGTTATATGGGAAACATCATAGTTAAAACCATCCCTGGTTGTTGCGACTTCTGTAAACCCAATTTGAGATTAACCTGAAATGAATCCAAATAAAACTTATACGTTTAAATTTCGAATGCCCTTTGAGGTAATTGAATTTAAGTACCTATCAAGTACCCCGAGCAAAAAAAAACCCATTTTTATAATTGGACTTTTCCGTACCGAAGGAGGGACTCGAACCCTCACGCCTTATCAGCAATGGATTTTGAATCCTCTTCATTCCTTTTATGACTAAGTCACCCTGCTAATTGAATAAGTACAAAATCAATACAGTTCAGATTATCCTGAATTTAAGTTTGAGAACATCTCGGTTCTAGGACAAATCAGGCACATATCTGGCACAAAACTGAAAAGTTACAATTAGCAGTTCGGTTGAGGACTATAAATTAAAGTGACAAACAAAGGAAGAAAAGCTACAATGAAAGAAAATAAAAAAAGGGCATACCTGCTGGCAAACCCTTGTTTTCAGTGATCGCGGCAGGATTCGAACCTGCGACCGATTGCTTAGAAGGCAATTGCTCTATCCAGCTGAGCTACGCGACCATTTCATTATCAATATGTTAAATTTTGCCTGCTTAGAAGGCAGATGCTCTATCCAGCTGAGCTACGCGACCTAATTTAATAAAAAAGCTGAATCGCAGGATTCAGCTTTGTCGGGGTGGCAGGATTCGAACCTGCGACCTCCGCGTCCCAAACGCGGCGCGATAACCGGGCTACGCTACACCCCGAAGGCTATCCTATTAATTTAAAGAAAATTGCGGAGAGAATGGGACTCGAACCCATGCGACACTTACGCGTCGACAGATTAGCAATCTGCTCCGTTACCACTCCGGCACCTCTCCTAACATTTTATTATGAACGTGCACTTTGAAAATGCGGATGCAAATGTACCTTTTCATACGATACATCGCAACTATTTTTCCATTTTTTTAAACCAAAATATCTTGTATCCTATTACTCAGGGTATTCAACTCGTAAATGGTAGATATTGGTTAGTTTTTGTTTCAAGACTTTCTTGACCATTTCAATCTCTTTTAAAGTAATATTGGCGTTGAGAAATTGATTGGCCTGCATTTGTCCTTTTACAATCTTTTCCACAAATTCATCAATAATAATATATGTGGGACTTTTTAAACTTTTAGAAGCGGCTTCAACTGCATCTGCCATCATTAAAATTGCTGTTTCCCTTGAAAAAGGAATTGGTCCCGGGTATCTAAAATCTTTATCGTCAACCTCTGTCTCCAATTCTTGCTGTTTTTTATAAAAATAGAAGACCAAAGTTGTGCCGTGATGGGTACGTAAAAAGTCGATTATCCTATCTGGGAGCTTGTTCTTCCTTGCAATTTCAATTCCATTTATGACATGATCAATAATAATTTTTGCACTTTCCTTAGGTGGTAAATCATCATGCGGATTAACATTGGTGATTTGGTTCTCTGTAAAATAGGTAGGCTTGTTCATCTTTCCAATGTCGTGATACAACGCCCCTACCCTGACTAGCATGGCATTAGCTCCTATTTCATTGGCAGCAGCCTCAGCCAAATTGGCCACCTGAAGTGAGTGGTGAAAGGTACCAGGAGCTTTATCTGATAATTCCTTTAGTAATTTTGAATTGGTATCGGAAAGCTCCAGCAAGGAAACATCAGATATCAAACCAAATACTTTTTCATACATATAAATCAAGGGTTGTGCAAAAAGAGTAAGAAGTCCATTTAGAACAAAAACTCCAAACAAAATCCATTCAATATTCTCCAGATTACCTTCGTGAATGGCATGAAAAGCAAAGTATCCAATGATATATATCAATGTAATTTGACCAACCGAAATAAACAGATTTGCCCTTTTGTAAAGTTCTGATGCTGTTAAGATGGTCACTATTCCCGCAATAATCTGTAAGAATATGTATTCGAAACTATTGGGGACAACAAATCCAAGTATCAATACCGTCAAAACATGAACAAAGAGTCCAAGTCTTGCATCAAAAAAGTTTTTAAGAATTAAAGGAAGAATACAAAGTGGAACTACATAAACGTAACTTTCATTGTTTTTTACCATAAGTGTGGTGGCCAAGACCATCAACAAAATATTGACAAAAATGAAGGTGACTTTGTTGTTGTTCTTAAAGATTTCACTCCTATATCTTTTTAGGAACAAAAAGAGCATCACAAGCACTAAAGCCACTAATATGGTGTACCCTAAAAGGATAAAGTAGTAATTATTGCCCCTCCATAACTCCGATTCATATTCTTCTTTTAAAGAATTCAGGATTTTGAAGTTTTCAGCCTCAACTACTTCCCCTTTAGCTATAATCAATCTACCTTCTGAAATATTCCCCCTGGTATATGAAATCTTGGAAAGTTCTTCTTCCAGTACCTTTTCCGTTAAAACATCATTATAGAAAATATTGACCTGCAAAACTTGACCTATGATATTTTCCAGGGTTGTCCTAGCTGGTGATTCTTTATTGGCAAGAATTGATGCTACTTTTTGTTTTGCCTTCTGTAAGTCAATAAAACTATTTGAATTCAATGTTCTGGCCTCATTGCTCCTAACCAGTAAGACAGAGCTTGACGCCGGTACATCTTGAAAGATTCCAAAAGTGTAAATACTATCAATTACCTCTAAGCTGGTGTTCAATATTACTCTTTGCTGCGCCGTAGTAAAGACATTAGAGGTAAAAAGGCCTCGAAGCTCTTTTTCTATGTTATTTTCAACATTTGCAGGAATGTTTTCATCGAAAGTATAATAGTTCGTCTTGTTATCTCGTAAAGAACGCTGCTCATCAGCTATCTCATCATTGGTCTTTTTAATAGAAAAATCTATTGGGGCATATAGGTTTTCATACTGCCACGGCTTACCCTTTTGAAATTCATATTTGAACTTACCTCCCTTTGGAAAGAAAAATACAATCAATGCAACCGTTACAAAATAAAGGAAATACTTGTAAGCAAGTGATTGGTGTTTATAGACATTATCCAGAGTTTTTCCCATTCTTGTACAGTTAACATCAAAAATAGAAAATATAAATAAGACAATGTACCTCTATATAAGCCCTAGAGCTTTGCGTTTAATTTTAGTATTTTCGCATCAGTAAAAATGCATATATGTATAAAGTAGTAATTGTTTCTGTTGCAAGAACTCCCATAGGAAGTTTTATGGGTGCATTATCCAGTATTCCCGCACCTAAATTAGGTTCTGTTGCCATAAAAGGGGCATTAGAAAAAATAGCTTTAAAGCCTGAACTGGTGGAAGAGGTTTTGATGGGTAATGTTGTACAGGCCGGAACTGGCCAGGCACCGGCAAGACAAGCGGCTATATATGCAGGAATACCCGATTCTGTTCCATGCACCACAGTAAATAAAGTCTGTGCTTCTGGAATGAAAGCCATAATGCAGGGTGCCCAATCCATTGCTCTGGGAGAAAACTCGATTGTAGTGGCAGGTGGTATGGAAAATATGAGTCTTATCCCCCATTATGCCCAAATGAGAAACGGCCATAAATTTGGCCCGGCCACATTAGTTGATGGTATGCAAAAGGATGGATTGGTAGATGCATATGATCAAAATGCAATGGGTGTCTGTGCGGATGCTTGTGCAGTGGAACATAGCTTTAGCAGAGAGGACCAAGATGCCTTTGCAATCCAATCTTATGAAAGATCAGCCAAAGCTTGGGAAACAGGTAAATTCAAGAATGAAGTGGTTCCCGTGGAAGTTCCACAACGTAGAGGAGAACCTGTAGTGGTAAAGGAGGATGAAGAATTTAAGAACGTAAAAATGGAAAAGATTCCCGCTTTACGTGCAGCATTTACCAAAGACGGAACAGTTACGGCCGCAAATGCATCTACCATAAATGATGGGGCTGCCGCTGTAGTGTTGATGAGTGAAGAAAAAGCCAAAGAATTAAATTTAATCCCACTTGCCTCTATAAAAGGATATGCTGATGCAGCCCAGGGACCTAAATGGTTTACAACAGCTCCGGCAAAAGCATTGCCCAAAGCTCTGGATAGAGCTGGGGTATCTATACAAGATATTGATTTTTTTGAGTTTAACGAAGCTTTTTCTGTTGTTGGACTTGCCAATATGAAGCTTTTGGGATTACAAGATTCTAATGTAAATGTAAATGGTGGTGCCGTTTCATTGGGCCATCCATTGGGATGTTCAGGCGCTAGAATTACCATTACCTTGCTCAGTGTACTTGAACAGAACAATGCAAAATTAGGAGCTGCAGCCATCTGTAACGGTGGTGGTGGGGCATCAGCAATTGTTATTGAAAGAAATTAACCAATTCTAGCCTCTCATTAAATGCAGTATGGTATTTGCCATCTAAGTATTGTTCCCATCAGAACGCTTCCAGATGATAGTTCGGAAATGGCATCTCAGCTATTGTATGGTGAGTACTTTAAGGTTCTTGAAAGCAGGAAAAAATGGAGTAGAATTCGTGTAAGCCACGATAACTATGAAGGCTGGACGGCCAACAATCAAATTACATTGATTGATGAGGAAATATTTCTGCAATTGAAAACTGAAACCAAAGACAGGTTTTCTCTTGATATTGTTTCCCATGTCTGTGATGAAAAAGGAATATTGCTACCTTTACTTTTAGGATCTCTAATTTCAACCTCCAAAATATTGAATCACTCTTTTGAAGGAGATTCCATAGAAGGACAAATTCCAAAATCTAGTTTGGTAGATACCTCCTTATTATATTTAAAAACTCCTTATCTGTTTGGTGGAAAAACTCCTTTTGGCATAGACTGTTCTGGATTCACCCAAATGGTATACAAAATAAATGGTTACATGCTGAAACGTGATGCTGAAGGGCAATCCAAACAGGGGGAGGCATTAAGTTTTATTGAGGAAAGTGAGCCCGGTGATTTGGCCTTTTTTGATAACAACGAGGGGATTATTGATCATGTAGGCATTATTTTAAAGGATAATTACATTATTCATGCCCATGGACATGTTCGTATTGATCGTTTGGACCATACTGGTATTTTTAATACTGAGAAAAAATTATATACTCACAAGCTACGCGTAATAAAGAAGATATTGTAAACAGCCCTTAGCTCTAACCTCTTTTTAACAACCGAAAAACATAGCCACTTTTAGATTCTAAAAGATTAAAAATAGTTTGCATACAAACAAAAAGGCGGGCAATTGCCCGCCTTTACATTTTCAAGTAAAATTATTGCTTCAGGGATAACTGAATTATTATTCTCCCAATAATTTTTTCATGCGCATAAAGTTTTCTGTATCACCAAGCGCACCGTATATATTTTTTAACTGGGACAACACTCCTTGGTTGTCAGGATTTGTTTTTAAGGCTTCTTCCAATACTTTGGCACCTTCTAAAAACAAGTCGTCCTTTTGTTTCTTTAACTCATCATATCTGGCAATATCAGATCTTGAACTACCTAACGTATTCATTTCATCAATAAGTCCATTACCCTCATTTACATATGTTGTTGATAGGTTCAATAATGCATTGATATAACCAGGATCGACCGCCAAAGTTTTCCTATAGGCATCTCTTGCTTCTTCCAAATTTCCTTGCTCCATATTGATTACACCAATATTATATAGCAAATCAGCATTATCCGGCGCCATTTGCGAAGCTTCGGCCATCAAAACCTTAAACTTATCCTTGTCTCCCATTGCGTAATGCAAATTAGCTTCTCCCAACACCAAATTTACATCGTTGGGATCTACTGCTCTTGCATCTGCATAAGCGGCCAGTGCTTTGTCATTATCACCTAATTGCTGATAGATCAGTGCAATGTTCTTAACAATCTCAGCAGTTTTAGATGGTGTTCTCTCTTCTTTCGGGTCTTTGTGCGTACCAGCTTTAACATAAAGGTCCCTAGTATTTTCATCCATGGTCTCCACTTCATCTGTAGCAACGTTTACCGCCGTGTAGTTAACCCCACTTCCATCATAACCAATTTCTTTTAATTGATTGTAGTAAGTCAAAGCTTTCTCATAATTCTGCCCATTTACGGCACTACTTGCAGCATAATAAAGATATATTGTATCCTTTGGGCTTAATGTGTAACCCATGTACAATTTGTCCGCTGCTTCATCAAACTTTTTGTTATTGTTGTCTTCAACAGCAGCATTTACTAAATCGGCAGTAATCTGAGACAAATTTTGTGTAGCCACGGTAGTGTATTTTTCTTTTCCACTGGCCTCTTCAACGGAAATTACCTTCTTAAAGGCTTCAACAGCAATTTCAAAAGCTGATGCATCCCCTTTTTTAGCCAAATCGGAATACACATTTCCTTTTAGTGCATAATACTGCGCTTGTAATTTGGCATCGGCAGCATCTATTGAAGAAGCAGCTCCCTCCAAGGAGGCCTTTGCACTTACTGCATCCCCAGTTTTAAGTGCTTTTTCTGCAGCCTTGATCTCGTTTTTCTGAGAAAATCCCATTGTTGAAACCCCGATTGCAAGTAGTATTAAAATCCTAGTCTTCATTTTAAAATTAATTATTAGTGTTTATGTATTATTCTTTAGTGTCGTCAGTATTGTTATCAATTGCTGTGCCATCTTCGCCATTCACCTCAATATCAAGGATATCAGCTTCATCCATAGCGGCATCATCTTTCATTACTTTGGCAACCGCAGCAATAGAATCTTTGTCCTTAAGATTGATAAGTCGAACACCTTGCGTAGCTCTTCCCATTACTCTTAAATCCTCAACACTGGTACGAATAGCAATCCCCGATTTGTTAATAATCATAAGGTCATCTGAATCTGTAACATTTTTAATGGCTACAAGACCTCCAGTTTTTTCTGTTATGGAAATGGTCTTAACTCCTTTACCTCCCCTATTTGTGATTCTATAATCATCAATAGTGGAACGTTTTCCGTAACCATTTTCGGAAACCACTAGGATATCGTCCTCAAAATTATGGACAGATACCATTCCAATTACCTCATCTTCATCATTGGCCAAAGATATACCTCGAACTCCGGAGGCATTTCTACCCATTGGTCTGGTCTTGCCTTCTTCAAAACGAATGGCTTTTCCTGATTTTAGTCCCAAGAAAATCTGACTAGTACCAGTTGTAAGCTTAGCTTCAAGCAACTCATCTTCATCCCTAATGGTAATAGCGTTGATTCCATTTTGTCTTGGTCTGGAATATTGTTCCAAGGAAGTCTTTTTAACGGTACCTTTCTTTGTGGCCATAATTACGTAGTGACTGTTCACATAATCTTCGTCCTTCAAATCTTGTGTACAAATAAAGGCCTTGACCTTATCTTCTTGTTCAATATTGATAAGGTTTTGAATAGCCCTTCCTTTAGAAGTTCTGCTTCCTTCAGGTATCTCATAGACTCGCATCCAGAAACATTTTCCTTTTTGGGTGAAGAACAACATATACTGATGGTTGGTTCCCACGAAAAGATGCTCCAAGAAATCTTCATTTCGTGTTGATGAGGCCTTTTGCCCTACTCCACCCCTGTTTTGGGTCTTGTATTCGGTAAGAGGTGTTCTCTTGATATAACCAGCATGGGAAATTGTAATAACAACTTGCTCATCCGGAATCATATCTTCAATGCTCAAATCGCCTCCAGCAAAATTGATTTCTGATCTGCGCTCATCTCCATATTTATCCTTTACTTCACCAAGCTCATCCTTAATGATTTGCATTCTGCGCTCCTTCTTATCAAGAATATCTTTTAAATCCTCTATGGTCTTTAAAAGTGCATCATACTCTTCACGTAGCTTGTCCTGCTCCAACCCTGTAAGCTGGCGTAAGCGCATTTCTACAATAGCCTTTGCCTGTACTTCGGTAAGTTTGAAACGCTCCATTAAACTGTTCCGGGCTTCTTCCACATTGGAAGACCCCCTGATAATGGCAATAACCTCATCAATATTATCAGAGGCTATAATAAGCCCTTCAAGAATATGTGCTCTATCTTCAGCCTTTTTAAGCTCAAACTTGGTTCTACGAACCACAACCTCATGTCTATGCTCAACAAAATAGTGAATAATCTCCTTGAGATTGAGCAACCGAGGTCTTCCATTAACCAAGGCAATATTATTGACACTAAAAGAAGATTGAAGTGCTGTATATTTATAAAGCATATTGAGCACTATGTTTGGAATGGCATCTCGCTTTAAAATGTAAACGATGCGCATACCTTTTCTATCCGATTCATCACGAATTGTAGAAATGCCCTCTATCTTTTTATCATTAACAAGGTCAGCAGTCTTTTTAATCATATCGGCCTTATTCACCTGATATGGTATCTCAGTAACAATAATACACTCTCGTCCTTGTACTTCTTCAAAAGTTGCCTTGGCACGCATTACAACCCTACCACGCCCCGTATGAAATGCCTCTTTTACACCATCATACCCATATATTATTCCACCGGTCGGGAAATCGGGAGCTTTAATATGAGAAATCAACTCATCTATCTCTATATCATTATTATCTATATATGCAATGGTACCGTCCACAACTTCTGATAAGTTATGCGGTGGCATATTAGTGGCCATACCTACTGCAATACCAGAAGCTCCATTTACCAATAGGTTAGGAACTCGAGTTGGAAGTACAGTTGGTTCTTTTAATGAATCATCAAAATTTAATTGATGATCAACCGTATCCTTATCGATATCTGCCAACATATCATCGGCAATCTTTCGCATTCTTGCTTCGGTATAACGCATCGCCGCAGGACTATCGCCATCTACCGAGCCAAAGTTACCCTGTCCATCTACCAACATGTACCTTAAACTCCACTCTTGGGCCATACGCACCATGGAATCATATACCGAGGTATCACCATGCGGGTGGTATTTACCCAATACTTCCCCAACAATACGAGCAGATTTCTTGTGCGAACTATTAGATCTTACACCGAGCTCATGCATGCCAAAAAGCACTCTTCTATGAACTGGTTTAAGTCCGTCCCTAACATCTGGCAGGGCACGTGACACAATGACCGACATTGAATAATCAATGTAGGCAGATTTCATCTCATCTTCAATGTTGATAGGAATTAACTTTTCTCCTTCAGCCATGCTAAAATCTTATTGTTTTTTGTGGTTAAAATATCATGCCAATATACGCAAAATCGCACCTTTACAAACGCTTGGCCGTTACTTTATTAAAAAAATTATCAACAGTATTACTCTCAGTCTCAAAACTTGCATAAAGCTTTGTTAAACCTTGTAAAAGTCTACTTTATTTCGACTTTTATTACAAGTTTATCGAATATGGGTATGGTATTTGACTACTGTAAGGATACTTTTATTAATTTTAATTGCTGAAAAGGAAACGTATGGATGATAATTTTTCCCCAAGAGTAAAGGACGTTATAGCATATAGCAAGGAAGAAGCTCTAAGATTAGGACACGATTTTATTGGAACAGAACACCTCATGCTTGGTCTTTTACGAGATGGCAATGGCAAAGCCATCAACATTCTAGATGCATTAGATGTTGATTTGGATCACTTGAGAAGAAAGGTCGAAATTCTTAGCCCAGCCAATCCAAACACTGGAACAATTCAAAAAGATAAAAAGAACCTTCACCTAACAAGGCAGGCAGAGCGTGCTTTAAAAACTACGTTCTTGGAAGCAAAGCTTTTTCAAAGTTCTTCCATTAATACCGCTCATCTACTGCTCTGTATCCTCAGAAACGAAAATGACCCTACCACAAAGTTGTTACATAAACTGAAGGTAGATTATGATAATGTAAAAGAACAATTTAAATCAATGATCACTAGCGATGATGATTACTTAGATTCACCACAAGCTGAATCATTTCCTAGTGACCCTGATGATGTTGGGGATGCTAAAGAAGGTACCTTTGGCTCAAGTTCCTCACAAAAGGGAACAAAGAAATCCAAAACTCCCGTTCTGGACAATTTTGGACGTGATTTGACCAAGTTAGCTGAAGAAAATAAATTGGACCCAGTTGTTGGAAGAGAAAAAGAAATAGAACGCGTCTCCCAAATACTCAGTAGAAGAAAGAAAAACAATCCACTATTGATTGGTGAACCTGGTGTTGGTAAAAGTGCCATTGCAGAAGGTTTGGCACTTAGGATTATCAACAAAAAGGTTTCAAGAATACTATATAATAAAAGAGTAGTTACGTTAGACCTTGCCTCTTTGGTTGCTGGCACAAAATACCGCGGCCAATTTGAGGAGCGAATGAAAGCCGTAATGAACGAGCTTGAGAAGAACGATGACATTATTCTTTTCATTGATGAAATCCATACTATTGTAGGAGCAGGAGGGGCAACTGGTAGTTTAGATGCCTCCAATATGTTTAAACCTGCTTTGGCTCGAGGTGAAATCCAATGCATTGGAGCAACTACCCTGGATGAGTATAGACAGTACATTGAAAAAGATGGAGCCTTGGAAAGACGTTTTCAAAAAGTAATGGTTGAACCTACCACTGTTGAAGAAACCATTGAAATTTTGATGAACATTAAAGGCAAGTATGAAGATCATCATAATGTAAATTATACAGACGATGCCATTTTAGCCTGTGTTAAACTGACAAACAGGTACATGACAGATCGTTTCCTCCCAGACAAAGCTATAGATGCTTTGGATGAAGCAGGTTCCCGTGTTCATATCGTAAATATGGATGTTCCAAAACAAATTTTGGAGTTGGAAAATCAATTGGAAGATGTTCGGGAACTTAAAAATAGTGTCGTTAAAAAGCAGAAATATGAAGAAGCTGCAAAGCTTCGGGATGATGAAAAACGTTTAGAAAAAGAATTAGCCTCGGCCCAAGAAAGATGGGAAGAAGAAAGCAAACTTCATAGAGAAATTGTATCTGAAGACAATGTGGCTGATGTTGTTTCCATGATGAGCGGAATTCCCGTGAACAAAATTGCACAAACGGAGAGCAACAAGCTGGCCGAATTACCTGACTTGATTAAAGGTTTTGTAATTGGACAGGATGAAGCCGTGGCCAAAGTGGCCAAAGCCATTCAACGTAACCGTGCTGGACTAAAAGACCCTAACAAACCTATTGGTTCTTTTGTTTTCTTAGGGCAAACAGGTGTGGGTAAAACACAGTTGGCAAAGGTTCTTGCCAAAGAACTTTTTGATTCTGAAGATGCCCTTATCAGGATCGATATGAGCGAGTACATGGAAAAATTCGCCATATCAAGATTGGTAGGCGCGCCTCCAGGATATGTAGGTTATGAAGAAGGAGGACAACTGACCGAAAAAGTAAGGCGCAAACCATATTCCGTTATTCTTTTAGATGAAGTGGAAAAAGCGCACCCAGATGTGTTCAATATGCTACTTCAAGTTTTGGACGATGGCTTTTTAACGGATAGTTTAGGTCGAAAAATTGATTTTCGAAATACTATTATCATAATGACCTCAAATATTGGAGCAAGACAATTAAAAGATTTTGGACAAGGTGTTGGTTTTGGTACTGCCGCAAAGAAAGCACAAGCAGACAGCCATCAAAAAGGTGTAATTGAAAATGCGCTTAAAAAGGCATTCGCTCCAGAATTCTTGAATAGAATTGATGATGTTATCGTGTTTAATCCTTTAGAAAGGGAAGACATCCATAAAATTATTGATATAGAGTTGAACAAACTCTTTAAAAGAATCAAGGATATTGGGTACGATCTTAGTCTTTCCAAAAAGGCCAAGGATTACATTGCAGACAAAGGGTTTGACAAACAATATGGAGCAAGACCTTTAAAAAGAGCAATACAAAAATACATTGAAGACGCTTTGGCCGAGGAAATTGTCAACTCCAAATTGGATGAAGGTGATAGCATCTTTATGGATTTAGACACCAAGAAAGAAGAACTCACCATAAAAATCAAAAAATCGGAAAAGTCGCCCAAGGCAGACTAGACCATTATAAACTCAGTAAAGAGCCGGCCCTTCGCCGGCTTTTTTTGGTTTAGTTTACCTTACAAACGATATTTAAGCGTTTAATCTATTATTTTTTCACCTTTTTTAGCTTCCCCATAATTTCGTCATCAGAGACACTATAATTATTTGGGGATGAAAATTGCTTCCACTAAGAAAGCTATTGTTGTACGCGAATACCAGTTAGATATTGGAAATGTTCAAGTTTATGATAACTATATGGTATCCACTTTTGAAGAAGGTGCAACTGTTACACTGGAAAGAGCTTATCAAATTATCGGGATTTCCGAAATACATTTCAGAGATAAAGATTTTGGGTATATCAGTTTGCGCAAAAACTCGTATGCTGTAGATCCAACCATATATAACTATTTAAGGGGCTTGGCCAACTTAAAAGCGTTCGCTATTGTGTCTAAGAAAGAAATAGACATGCACAATTTCAAAATAGAAAAACTTTTCTATAAAAAGAACATGGAGTTCTTCATTGAATATGACAACGCATTGGCCTGGGTTAAGAAAAGACTCAAAAAGAAGAAAAAGAAAGACAAGATTTAGTCTAGTTCTCCTCTTTATTTTCTGCTGACGAAGGTGGTCTCAACAGTTCCAAATATGCCTTCCCAATATTTTCCACAATACCCGAAGCCTTCAGGGCTTCATAACCAGAAGTCGAAGCTCCAATATCACCTGCCATTCCATGCAGGTAAACTCCAAAAATAGCCGCATTTAGAGAAGAATAGCCTTGGGCCATCAACCCAGTTATCATTCCTGTAAGCACATCGCCACTGCCAGCAGTTGCCATCCCTGGGTTTCCAGTTGTATTTACATATCCCTTGTCTTTATAGACCGTAATGGTGTGAGCTCCTTTAATGACCAAAATACAATCATGCTTCTCAGAAAATTGCTTCGTTTTCTCCAGTTTCTCAAAATCATCCTTCCACTCCCCTATCAAACGCTGCAATTCTTTAGGATGTGGCGTAAGTACTGATTGTTTAGGCACCCTTTCCATTAGTTCCCATTTTTTGGCCAGAATGTTAATCCCATCCGCATCAATTACCAAAGGAATGCTCATCTTTTTCAAAAAAGCACCAAATGCCTTGATTGTTTCATCTTTTGTCCCCATACCCATACCAACACCAAGAGCTGAAGGGTCAAAAGGGATATCAATTTTCGTGAGACTATCATCCTCATCATCCGTTAAGACCATAAGCTCAGGAATTGCCGTTTGAAGGGATTGATAACCACATTCAGGCACTAAAGCGGTAACCAAGCCACTCCCTACAGACAAGCAGGCATTACTTGTCAACTGAACCGCCCCTATTTTTCCATAACTGCCTCCAACAATCACCGAATGCCCATAGATACCCTTATGGGAAAATTTGAGTCGAGGTCGATACATAGATAAAACCTCGGGCCTGCCAATAAGATGGTAATCCGTGTCCGTTTCTCCCAAAAAGCTTGTGTCCAAACCTATATCCAAAACTTCCCACTGGTTCACATAAATGCCCGTTTCTGGAAGGAAGAAAACCAGTTTAGGAACCTGAAAGCTTAAAACATAACTCGAGGCAATCACATGTTCCGGAGCAGATGGCATTCTATCTGAGGGTAATCCTGACGGAATATCTACGGACAACACAAATGCCGAGGAAGCATTTATATGCTTAATCAAATTCCCTACCCAAGAATCGGGAGGTCTGTTCAGCCCAATACCAAAAATGGCATCAACTACAATATCATTTGGGGTTATGTCCGGAAAATTACAGTCCTGATTTATGAATTGAGGCCAAATTTTTCTGTCCTTTAGTCGTTCCAAATTCAAAAGAAAGTCCTTTGAACGCTTTTCACTATAATTCACAACATGCACCTGAACATTATATCCATGTTCTACCAAATGACGGGCAAGAGCTATTCCATCCCCTCCATTATTACCAATTCCGCAAAACAATTGAATGTTTACCTGTGCCCCCTGTAGGCGGGAATGCATCCACTCAAATATCTTGGTGGCAGCTCTTTCCATGAGTTCATCACTGGTAATTTGCTGTTTATCAATTGTGAATTTATCAGCTTCATAGATTTGAGCAGCAGTAAAAATTTTCATTCAACAAGAAAAATTCGTTATTAATATAGATTTGATAAAAATTTTAGAATCGTTTGACGAAGCTCTCAAAAGTACTACTTTTGAACCTCATTACTTGATGATGCAATTTAAACAAACGGATATTAAACCTTTATTGATGGAAACCATTTCATCTACCATTACTGTGATTACTATCACCCCTTTGGGGTAATCTATATATTTCTCTCCGTCCGTTTTTTTATTTATTCAATAGTTGTACAAATCACAAAATCATGAAAGTCTTAAAATTTGGTGGCACTTCGGTCGCCAATCCAGAGAATATAAATCGAGTTAAAGTAATTGTCCAGAACGTGGGGTCCAAAAAAGTGGCCGTAGTGGTATCTGCTTTTGGAGGAATCACAGATTTGCTGCTCAACACGGCATCCTTGGCCGCCAATCAAAATCTCAAATACAAGGAAAGTCTTGCTGAAATTGAGAACAGACATATCTCAACCATAAAAGAACTCATCCCAGTTCAAAAGCAAAGTGGAATTTTAAGTAAGGTAAAAAGCGATTTAAACGTGTTGGAAACTTTGCTGGAAGGCGCTTTTTTAATTGGGGAAATTACACCCAAACTTTCCGATAAGATAGTAAGTTACGGAGAGCTACTCTCTTCTTTCATCATTAGTGAGTTCTTTAAAGCCGAAGGTCTTGATGCAACTTTTAAAGACAGTCGTGAGCTTATTGTTACTGATGAAAACTATGGAAAGGCTGCCGTTGATTTCAAAAAAACAAATCAGCAATGCAATGCTTTTTTTGAGGCAGACAAACATCAAACGTTCATACTCCCGGGATTTGTGGCGTCAAGCTCAGCAGGGAATTCCACAACTTTGGGAAGAGGAGGTTCTGATTATACCGCAGCTATCATTGCTGCGGCTGAAAATGCCGACATTCTGGAAATTTGGACAGATGTAAGTGGTATGTACACCGCCAATCCCAAGTTGGTAAAGCAGGCCAAATGTGTGGCCAACATCAGTTACGAAGAAGCCATGGAACTTTCCCATTTCGGTGCAAAGGTATTGTACCCTCCAACCATCCAGCCTATTCTCAACAAAGAGATTCCCATTGTCGTTAAAAACACCTTTCATCCGGAAGACCCTGGAACCTATATTGCTAAAAACAATCATGGAAATGGAAAAACCGTAAGAGGAATAAGCCATGTTGGGAATATAAGTCTCCTCTCACTGGAAGGGCCTGGTATGATTGGAATTCCCGGAATTTCAAAACGTTTTTTTGAAACCCTGTCCTTCGAGGACATCAGTGTTGTATTGATTACCCAAGCCTCATCGGAACACTCCATCTGTGTTGGAATTTCAGATGATGATGTTGAAAAAGCAGTGGCAGTGGTAAACGAGTCGTTTAATTATGAGGTGGCAAGTGGCAAAATAAAACCTGTTATCGTTGAGAAAGAGCTTGCCATTATTGCACTTGTGGGCGACAATATGAAAAGCCACCAAGGATTGAGCGGTAAAATGTTCAGTACCCTCGGAAAAAACAATGTAAACATACGCGCCATTGCACAAGGAGCTTCGGAACGAAATATTTCTGCGGTAATTAAAAAAGAGGATGTAAAAAAGGCATTGAACTCGCTCCATGAAGCATTTTTCGAAGAAAACATCAAACAGCTCAACCTTTATGTAATGGGTGTTGGGAATGTGGGTTCGAAATTCCTTGGGCAGATTCAACAGCAAAATGCCTATCTAAAAGAAGAGTTGAAACTCAATATAAGGGTAATTGGTATCAGCAATTCCAGAACCATGGTTTTTGATGAGAATGGAATTAACCTAAATAATTGGCAAACGGCTTTGGCCAACGGTGAAAAAGCAGATAAAAGTCAATTCTACGAAAAAGTAAAAAGTTTGAACTTTAGGAACAGTGTTTTTGTGGACAATACCGCTAGTGAGGAAGTTTCGCAAAGCTATCCAGATTATCTAAAAAACAGCATCTCTGTAGTGACCTGTAATAAAATTGCATGTTCATCCAATTATGATTATTACAAAGACCTGAAACAGTTAGCAAAAAAATACAATGCGCCTTTCTTGTTTGAGACCAACGTTGGTGCTGGACTTCCAATAATCGATACGCTTAAACATTTGATTGCATCAGGGGACAAGGTCAAAAAGATTCAGGCTGTACTATCTGGGAGCTTGAATTTTGTGTTCAACAATTTTGATGACTCCACCACCTTTCACGATGTGGTCAAACAGGCACAGAAAGAAGGTTACACAGAACCTGACCCCACCATAGACCTAAGTGGAATAGATGTTATGCGAAAAATCCTTATTCTGGCCAGGGAAAGTGGAAATCAATTGGATATTGAACAGATTGAAAACGAAGCCTTCCTGCCCAAAGAAAGTTTGGAGACCAATTCCAACGAAGCCTTTTTTGAATCTTTGGTGAAATATGAAACTGATTTTCAGAAAATATATAAAGAAGCTTCCGAAGCAGATAGCAAACTAAAATATGTAGCCCAATTTGGGGACGGAAAAGCCAAGGTCGGACTTCAAAAAATACCTAAAGGACATGATTTTTACAATTTGGAAGGAAGCGACAATATTGTACTTTTCTTTACAGAGCGTTATCCCAACCAGCCTCTGATCATAAAAGGCGCTGGTGCTGGTGCGGAAGTCACCGCTTCAGGTATCTTTGCTGATATTATACGAATTGGAAACTTCTAGTATGGAAGAAATAAAAGTTTTTTGCCCTGCAACTATTGCCAATGTGTCTTGCGGATTTGATGTCCTTGGACTGGCATTGGAGGCCGTTGGAGATGAAATGATTGTTAGGAAAACAGCTAAAAAAGGAATCACCATTACCAAAATTATAGGTCAGGACCTTCCTTTGGAAACCTCTAAAAATGTATCTGGGGTTGCCGGCTTGGCTTTCTTGGAAAAGAGTGATTACAATGGTGGTTTTGAGATTGAAATCCAAAAAAACATAAAGCCAGGCAGTGGTATTGGCAGTAGCGCCGCCAGTTCTGCAGGAGCCGTTTGGGCCATGAACGAGCTTTTGGGAAGGCCTTTTTCCAACCTTGAATTGGTACAATTTGCCATGCAAGGCGAAAAATTGGCAAGTAATGTAGCCCATGCCGACAATGTGGCTCCAGCTATTTATGGTGGTTTTACCCTGGTGAGAAGTTATAATCCGCTGGATATCGTTCCTATTCCAACACCAAACGAACTTTACGCTACCGTTATTCATCCCCAAATTGAGGTAAAAACATCAGATTCCAGAAAAATATTAAAAACCAATATCACCCTGGAAAAAGGGATTCAGCAATGGGGCAACGTAGGTGGACTTATTGCTGGACTTTTCCAATCCGATTATGAGCTAATAGGCCGTTCACTACAAGATCATATCGTGGAACCTATTAGGTCTATCTTGATTCCCGGTTTTGATGAGTTAAAATCAAATGCCATAAGTGCCGGTGCTCTGGGTGGCGGAATTTCAGGTTCCGGGCCCTCTATTTTTGCATTGAGCAAAGGAATGGATACCGCCCAAAAAGTAGCAGATTCCATAAAAAAAACATATCAGAACATTGGAATTCCGTTTGAAATCCATGTTTCTAAAGTCAACACCCAAGGCGTAAAACCACTATAACATCCCATGAAGTTTTACAGTTTAAACAATCAAAACATACGGGTTTCTTTTAAAGAAGCCGTTATTGCCGGAATAGCTCCGGACAAAGGATTATATTTTCCTGAAAGGATTGAACCCCTTCCCAAAGAGTTTTTTGACAATATCACTTCGCTTTCAAACCATGAGATGGCCTTTAGGGCCATCCAACAATTTGTGGAAGGTGAAATTCCTGATGCCGTTTTAAAGGAAATCATCCAAAATGTATTAGACTTTGATTTTCCAGTGGTGGAAATTGAGGAAAATATTGCCACCCTTGAACTTTTTCATGGCCCAACTATGGCTTTTAAAGATGTTGGCGCACGATTTATGGCCAACTGCTTGAGTCATTTTTCCCACGGAGAAAAAAATGAGGTCACCGTTTTGGTGGCCACTTCGGGTGATACTGGCGGAGCCGTTGCCAATGGTTTTTTAGGTGTGGAAGGCGTAAATGTTGTTATCCTATACCCTAGTAGAAAGGTAAGCGACATCCAAGAAAAGCAATTGACCACTTTAGGGCAGAATATTGTGGCCATGGAAGTCGAAGGGACTTTTGACGATTGCCAGCGTATGGTAAAAACTGCTTTTTTGGACACTGCAATAACGGACCAAAAGAAATTGACATCGGCCAATAGTATAAATATTGCCAGATGGCTTCCCCAATTGTTCTACTTTTTGTTTGCCTACAAACAAGCAAAATCCAAAGGAAAGGAAATTGTGTTCTCCGTACCATCAGGTAATTTTGGAAACATTTGTGCCGGAATGGTCGCCCAAAAACTGGGCATGCCCGTAAAACAGTTCGTTGCCGCTACCAATGCCAATAAAGTGGTTCCCAATTTCATGGAAAAAGGAGTTTATGAGCCCATGCCTTCAGTAGCTACCATATCCAATGCCATGGATGTTGGTGATCCAAGCAACTTTGTCCGAATCAGGCATTTGTATCAAGACAACTTTTCAAGCTTAAAGGGCAATCTTTCCTCCTATTCCTTTTCAGATGAGGAGACCAAATTAGCAATGAAAGCCATTCACACCAAAACCGGTTATGTTACTGACCCACATGGTGCCGTGGGTTATTTAGGATTGAAGGAATATCAAAAATCGCATCCCGATACCTATGGTATTTTTCTTGAAACAGCGCATCCAGTCAAATTTTTGGATGTGGTGGAAGAAACTTTGGAGCTATCCCCAGAAATTCCTCCCCAAATACAAAAAGTAATGAACAAGGATAAAAAATCGAATAAAATTTCCACTTACGAGGAACTGAAATCCTATTTAAAGGCTGGTACAAAAGCAGTAACGGGTTAATATAGATAATCGTTACTGCCCTTGAACCTTATTACCTTATTCTATTTTTCATAATTTGATAATTACAGATGTTCTTCTTAGCATAAACAATTTTATGTTCCGCTAAAAGTTGAGCTATTATTGCTCTGGTTTCATCTTCACTAAGCCCAATCTTTTCGCCGAGGTCAATTTCATTTAACCTATCATTGTTTTCTTTCAATACTTTATAATATCTGTTTTTATTTTCCATAAGTATCTTGTTTTTTAACTGCTATCATCATGTGCGGACTAAATGGTAAAAGGTAAGGGTCGTTTTCTGTAATCTGTATAAGTTCCAGTAACGTTTCTTTTCTTTTGTCATTTAACATATTGACAAAGAAATCTTTATCCAACCAAGCCATACCCTCAACCGCATAGGTGTTAAGGTGAGATAACTCTTGACTTACAAACTCGTCTTTCAGTTGGGGTGGCTTGTGATAATATGCCTCTGCCAAAATCCAGGGAAAATCATCCGGTGGGTTATGTATCCCAGTTGTCAACTCTTCCTTGCACATTTCAAAAAATGTTCTTTTATGAATAAGTCCACTCAAAAGTCCAACTAAAGTTGATCCGGTATAGTTAATGGCAAATGCCAATATAATCCCATCGTTTTTCAAGACTCGTTTGGCCTCTTTGATGGTTAAAACCCTGTCCTTCTCATTCTGAAGATGATAAAGTGGTCCATGCAAAATTATCAAGTCCGCATAATTATTCGAAAAAGCTAATTTTCTCGATTCTCCCAAGTGGACGGAAAACTTGTTTTTTAATTTATTCGCTCTATTCTGAGCTATTTTTAGATGCTTTGACACTGGTTCCACCAAATGAACCTGATGCCCCTTTTTAGCAAGCCATTCCGAATATTTCCCCGTTCCACCTCCTACATCAATTATGGTCGATGATGGGCTCGATATATATTTTTCCATAAGCGACTTAACCCGCTCAAATTCAAATATCCCCATTCCCTTATTGAGTCTGGTTTCTTCGGATGCCTTGTTATAAAATAGTTCTATATTTCTACTAATCAACTGTTTACTCTGCATATTATTTGTGGTATTGTGATCACATTTGAATGTTGGATGACAGCACAAAGTGATAAAGCAATCGATTTAAAAATCAATTGTCTTTTGTTTAAAATTCTATGAAATAATTGGGTGTAATTATCCTAGCATTGAAATGAGAATGTTTCAATACACTTATTAACTCGTTTTTTGAGCTTGCCTTTTAGAAAAGAGGCGGATAATATGTTTACTTAGTATAACAGATTACAAAGATAGAAAACCTAAATCATATTTTCGGGTTGTTTGTTTTACTTACAGATAGCAAGCAAGTTGCAATACACATTTTCGCAACAAAATTTGTTCAAAATATTAAAAGTAATACCATTGCTTATTGAGTGAATTCTATAAATTTGCTCGGACTAATTTCAGATTATGAAGACTATTGCATTAAGTGAGACCCATATTGCTTTGGGTGCAAAAATGGTTCCCTTTGCGGGATATAATATGCCCGTTTCTTATGAAGGCGTGAACATTGAACATGAAACAGTAAGAAATGCAGTTGGCGTTTTTGATGTTTCACATATGGGCGAATTTTTGATTGAAGGACCAAAGGCTTTGGATCTTATTCAAAAAGTTACTTCCAATGACGCTTCAAAATTAACTATAGGAAAGGCACAGTATAGCTGTTTCCCGAATGAAACAGGAGGTATTGTTGATGATTTGATTGTATATCGGCTAAAAGAGGAAACTTATCTTTTGGTGGTCAATGCATCCAATATTGAGAAGGATTGGAACCATATTTCAAAATACAACGAATCCATAGGTGCCGCTATGCGGGATATCTCTGAAGATTACTCGCTTTTGGCCATTCAAGGCCCCAAGGCAGTGGAAGCTATGCAGTCGCTTTCCAGTGTAAACCTTTCAGAGATTAAATTCTACAACTTTGTTGTAGGTGATTTTGCAGGAATTGAGCATGTGATCATTTCTGCAACTGGATACACGGGCTCTGGTGGATTTGAAATTTATTGCAAAAATTCAGAAGTGCAACAGGTGTGGGACAGGGTTTTGGAAGCTGGTGCCGATTTTGGCATAAAACCAATTGGACTTGCAGCCAGAGATACCCTACGTTTAGAAATGGGCTATTGCCTCTACGGTAACGATATTGATGATACTACCTCCCCTTTTGAGGCCGGTTTGGGCTGGGTGACCAAATTCACCAAAGATTTTGTGAACAGTGAGGCTTTGGCCAAACAAAAAGAAGAAGGTCCCAAAAGAAAGTTAATAGCGTTTCAATTGGAGGAAAGGGGTATTCCAAGACAAGGTTATTCCATTTTAGATGAGAATGGAAACGAAATTGGAGTGGTAACATCCGGTACCATGTCACCATCACTTTCAAAAGGTATTGGTCTGGGGTATGTTGCCATTGAAAATTCTAAAAGAGAGGGCACTATTCACATTCAAATAAGAAAAGGCCAAGTTCCGGCTACCATCGTAAAACTACCATTTTATAAAGTATAATGTTAGATTACTCACCCATTGTAGACAAAATTGTCAGGGAGGCAAAACAACAAGCCAACAAGGGTGAAGTAGCAAGCTATATTCCCGAGCTATCTTGTGTAGATTCCAATAAGTTCGGGATTTCCATTTTGGATAAAAATGGAAAGGGGTTTCATGCCGGAGATTCGGGCGAACAATTTTCAATTCAAAGTATTTCCAAGGTACTGTCTTTGGCAATGGCATATTCATTGGCCGGTGAAGAGCTATGGAAACGTGTGGATGTAGAGCCTTCAGGGGACCCCTTCAATCATTTGTCACTTTTGGAAATGGAGAACGGTATTCCTAGAAATCCATTGATAAATGCCGGGGCAATCGTAATTTGTGATATTCTTGTTTCAAACTTGAAAAACCCTAAATCCGATTTTCTATCGTATGTTCAGAATATCGCTAATGACCCGTCAATTACATATGATGATAAGGTAGCAGAATCAGAAAAAAGAACCGGTTTTAGAAATTATGCTGCAGCTTATTTGATCAAGTCCTTCGGAAATCTGGAAAATGATGTGGAAACTGTTCTGGACTTTTATTTTCATTCTTGTTCCTTGAGTATGTCTTGCGAACAACTCACCAAGGTCTTTTACATCTTTATGAACAGGGGAAATTGCCTGAAGAACAAAAATTACTTGAATTTATCTCAGGTAAAACGAATAAATGCCATAATGCTTACCTGTGGATTTTATGATGAAGCCGGTGAATTTGCCTTTGAAGTTGGTCTTCCCGGAAAAAGTGGTGTTGGTGGTGGCATTGTAGCGTTGTTACCCAACCAATTTTGCGTTGCTACCTGGTCGCCCGGATTAAACAAAAAAGGAAACTCCAAATTGGGCATGCTGGCTTTGGAAAAACTTACAACCGAAACAGGTTTGTCTATATTTTAATTGCTTGGATAAAAAAAAGATATTAATCCTTGGAGGTAGTGGTTTTATAGGTAATGCTATTTATAAGGAACTCTGTTCCTATTTTAATACTTACGGGACCTATTGCAACAATACAGCTTTTGCCAACAACCAACAGTTTTATCGGTACAATTTGGAAGAGGACGATATTTTCATGGTACTTGCAAAAGTGAACCCCGATTATATTATTTCTGCCCTTCGCGGAAATTTTGTGGCTCAAATACAGGCGCATAGCCATTTGATGGAGTATTTACAAAAGAATACATCTAAACTGTATTTTATCTCCTCGGCCAATGTTTTTGATGCCTACAGTAAATTCCCATCCTACGAGTTTGACAAAACACTTTCCGAAAGTGTATACGGAAGGCTTAAAATAAAGGTTGAGAACATGATGATGCGATTGCCCAAGGAGAAAGTAGCCATATTGCGAATTCCCATGGTCTTTGGAAATACGTCTCCACGAATAAAGGAGATAAAAACATTGTTAGAGGAAAATGAACCCATTGAAGTGTTCCCAAACCTCATCATTAATGTGACCAATGATGATCGGCTTACCCAACAAATCCATTACCTCATTAATAGGGACAAAACGGGTATTTTTCATTTAGGAAGCAAGGACTTAATTCAGCATGAGGAGTTTATCAAAGAGGTCATTAAACAAATAGGGAATTTCCATCCCATTCTAAAGCGGGTTTTTACCACCAACGAAGACCGCTATCTGGCCGCCCTACCCAAGCATAACAAACTTCCTAAAAATCTACGGGTAAAGTATCAGGAAATCATAGATCATCATATTCCGGTTGATTGACAATGACAATTTTGTTAATCTGAAACAAACTACTATTAATCTGTTTTGTTTTAAAGGTTATCATTGCATCCGTAAATATTTATTAGTGTCAAAAAAAAATACAATTATGGCTAACTTCATCAAACCGAATCAAGTAAAGGAATTTTATCTAAATCAAAAATGAGCTCTCATAATAATCCAACCAGATAGGAGTAAATAGAGCTATCAAAAGTATATAGAATTGATTTTTTTGGACTTTATCCATTACACTCCAGTTTCCTTATTTTTTCAATACTACTTTCTGAAACATTTAAACTTTTAAGTTTCTTAATATACAGTTCGTTTAACTTTGCTTCTTTCCATTCTGTTTTAAAATGACGGTCTATTTCTCCAAATCTAGGTTTGTGCGCAGATTCAAACTTAAAAATCATACCATTTGTTGCTAGCCTATTTCTAAGATAAAGCCCAACCCAATAAGTGTCTCCAAAACCAAACAAAGAAACGGAAACAAACGAAGTAAATGATTTCAAAATGAGTTGATCATATTTGTCTTCATCAATATGATCTAACAATCCAACAATCCTCTCCTCATTTAATCGAATTTGTTCCTTTATATAATTTGAAGTCATGCTGTCCGAATCCTTCAAAGATTCCACTCTAGCGTCTATCGCACCTTGGGAAATAGGATCCAAAAGCATTACATGAAATCTACACCCTCTATTATTTACTGCATCAATAATTGCTGGACAAATACTTTCAATATTTGGCATCCAAATTTTCAATACCTTGACCCTCCTATCTCGAATTTTCCAAAGACGTTTGCCCAAAATGTTTGTGTCGAGATTATCATAAATATCCGTTATCCCTTGGTTTTTAATGTTTTTGATTTCGGGAGGAAGTTCCTTATTCACTATTTCATTAAATCTTGTTTCAACCAAATTTAAAAACTTAGCATACTGAAAAGTGTTAAACAATATTGACAGTAAACCTATTGAAAATAAAGTAGCAGATAGATTCTCAATTACAAGAACAACTTTGTCAAAGTTGATATATTTTTCTAATGTTCCGAAAAGAATTAAATCCGCAATCAGCTCTGAGCAAATAGAAGCGATAAACCCTATCAAAATTGCTACAATACCTAACTTGGTACTCCCAAATAATATTTTTCGATTTCTTTCAGAAAAGACATTCTTAAAACTTATGTTACGCATGATCGTTCAAATTACTTATGAATTACTTTGGTTTAAAATAGAGAATTGTTCTAATGAAAAAACTTCGAGGGGATTGAAAGATATGTAATTTCACTTAATCCAAATTGGTCAAAACCCATAGTTTTTCAATGGGTTTTCTTGATTTCATAAATAAAACTAAAATCTAATTATTTATTATAAATCATTTCCAAGTAGAAACCACTATAAAATTTGAATGAATGCACCGATGAAAAATGGAAGTATTTGGAAATATTATACCAACTACATGATTTTATTATGACAAAATCGCCATAAAACTGTATTTTATATCAGTAACAAAAAACAAAACGGAAAACATGGCAAATTATATTGACGGATTCGTCCTTCCCGTTCCACAAAATCATCTAACCGAGTATAGGCGAGTGGTAGAAACGGTTGCAAAAATTTGGAAGGAACACGGCGCACTAGCCTACTTTGAGTATGTTGGCGACGACTTAGAATTGGAAGGTACACAGTCTTTCCCTGAACTAATTGATGCAAAAGAAGATGAAGTAATTGTGTTTGGGTGGGTCGTATTTGAATCTAAAGAAGCTCGTGACCTAGCAAATGAGCGGGTTGCCACCGACCCAAGAATGACAGATTTAATCGCCCCGCTGACCAATCCGTCAAAAATGGTTTTTAATGCCAAACGTATGGCATACGGTGGGTTTCAACCGCTTGTCCAATAATTGTATGGCTAATCAAATTAACCGTAGCTTTATAATAAGATTGTGGTAGCAGTATGCAATTTTTATATCAAACCATTAGATATCACTTTAAAACATGCAAGAAACCATTCAAATAAAAATTGGAAAGCTAATATTCGACTGCCGAACTGATGGCGATAAGGAAAATGAGTTGGTGATTTTTTTACATGGGTTTCCCGAAACTTCATATATGTGGGGAAAATTGATGGCCCATTTTTCTAAAAATGGGTTCTACTGCGTAGCGCCCAATTTAAGAGGGTACAGCAAAGGAGCTTGCCCAAAAGGAAAAAAACATTACAGTTTGGATAAATTGGCCAAAGATGTTTTGGGTATAGCCAAGTTTCTGAATAAATCAAAGTTTCATCTTGTAGGCCACGATTGGGGCTCTGTTATTGGATGGAAAGTAGTGCATGGCCATGAAAATCTCATTTTAAGCTGGACGGGGATTTCTGTCCCTCACTTTCAAGCTTTTGGAAAAGCAATTATGATTGATGACGAACAACGCAAAATGAGCCAGTACATCAAAAACTTTCAATTGCCCTATCTTCCAGAAAGACAGATAAGAAAAAAGGGTTTTAAAGCATTCAAAAGGTTATGGAAGCACAGTGAACCTAATGAAGTAGACGATTATTTAAAGGTATTCAGAAATCCAAAACAGCTTACCGCAACACTTAACTATTATCGTAGTAACTATAAACTGTTAAAGAAAGCTGCCAAGCACCAAATTTTAGGGGATATCAATGTTCCAACTCTATTCATCTGGGGAAATAAGGATCTTGCAGTAGGGTCTTACTCGGTCAGTGAAAGTCATCAATACATGAAAAGTGAATATGAGTTTTTAGAATTGGATGCTGGCCATTGGTTAATTCAAACAAACTATAATGATTTGGAAGAAGTCATAACCAAACATGTAAACAGAAACAAGGACAATTGAAATAACTTTTATTCTATTTTGTGATTAACAACTATTCAATTTATAATGAAAGAAAATCTATTAATGCTACTGTTAATTGTGATTCTGGGTTCTTGTAGACAAAAGTCTTCCGTAAATACACAAAATCAATATTCAGACAGTTTAAACAACAATATAATTATTGGCAAAGGATTGGGAAAACGTATTGATTCCTTGCTTCAAAAAGAAATAGTTAAAGGATTTTCCGGATCAGTTTTTGTTTCTATCAAAGATAGCGTTATACTACAGAAAGGTTATGGTTGGGCAGATTCTTTAAAAACTACCCTGATAAAACCATCTACCAAATTCTACTTGGCCTCCACTACAAAAGGTATTACAGGTGTATTGACCTTGATAGCCCAGCAAAAAGAAACGCTTAATACAACTGATCACCTTTCAATGTTTTATGAAAATTGCCCAAAGGAGTTTGGCAACCTTTCCATTCATGAAATGCTTATACATACCTCGGGCTTAAGTAGCGAATATGAAACGTATGGGGCAATCAACAGAAAAGATAATGTAGAACTCGTGTATAAAAAACCGTTAGGAACAAAAGGTGAGTTCAATTATTCCAGCGCTGGTTACTGGCTGACCGGAGCTATTATTGAGAAGTTATCTGAAACCACTTATGAAGAATTTGCCCATAAAAATCTATTTGAAATAGCGAAAATGAAGAATACGGATTTTTGGTTTGAGGCAAATGAAGGTGATAAAAACTTGTTTGCTCAAAAACTGAAAAAATTCCCGCCTGATGACCTAAAGCCCAATTGGGGTTACAGGGCATCTGGTGGCATTACCACCAACATTCTTGATCTAAAACATTATTTTCAGGTCCTTACATCGCATCAAATTCTAAACAAAGAATCATTGGGCCATTTGTTTGGACCGCATATAACCTTAAAAAGTGGTATTGGAGTTGGATACGGCTGGTACACCACCACTACACCCAGAGGAACTAAAGAAGTCTGGTCTCGTGGAGGAGAGTCTTTTGGTCATAATAGTGCTATTAGATGGTTTGTTGACGAAGGTGTGGCTATTCTTATTTTAACTAGCTGTGGGGAAATAGAAAGAAATCGTGAAGCCAATAGAACAGTAAGTGATAAAATTGAAAAACTCATATTTACGGCTCCAAAAAGTCAAAGTAATTGATTCATTAAAATTGAAAAAGGAATGGAAAAACTAAACCTAACCCAAATAGAAACCTTGTTAAAAAACCTGGATGGGTGGATCTATGAAAATGGGAGTATCAGCAAATCTTATGTTTTTAAGGATTTTAAAGAAACTTTTTCAGTAATGACCCGCATTGCATTTGAGGCAGAACAACAAAACCATCATCCCCTTTGGGAAAATGTCTACAACCAGCTTACCATTAAATTAAACACCCACGATGTTGGCGGCATTACCCAAAACGATTTTGACCTCGCCAAGCGAATAGAAAACATCGTGAACAAGAAATAATTCTACTACTAAAAACACACTTGCCAAAGGAGCATTTTTTGCTAAATTTGCCCCTATCCATAACGAACAGATACTACATGGGAAGAGCATTTGAATTTAGAAAAGCACGAAAAATGAAGCGTTGGGCAGCCATGTCCAAAGCATTTACGAGAATAGGGAAGGATATTGTCATGGCCGTTAAGGAAGGTGGCCCTGATCCCGATTCAAACTCTAGATTACGTGCAGTAATTCAAAATGCCAAGTCCGTAAATATGCCCAAGGACAATATTGAGCGTGCTATTAAAAGGGCATCGGACAAAAACCAAGGGGATTACAAAGAGGTTTTGTTTGAAGGGTATGCTCCCCATGGCATTGCCATATTAATAGAAACTGCAACGGACAACAACACCAGAACAGTTGCCAACGTACGTAGTTATTTTAACAAATGTAATGGTAGTTTGGGCACATCGGGCTCAGTGGAATTTATGTTTGACCATACCTGTAACTTCAGGATAAATGGGGAAGGTATTGATGCCGAAGAACTTGAACTTGAAATGATTGACTTTGGGGCAGAAGAAGTCTTTGTGGATGAGGATGGAATTTTAATCTACGCTCCTTTTGAAAATTTTGGTGCCATTCAGAAAGAATTGGAAGCCCGGGAAATTGAAATATTATCTTCTGGTTTCGAGCGTATTCCCCAGGTAACCAAGGAACTATCCGAAGAGCAAATTGCCGATGTGGAAAAGCTTCTGGAAAAGATTGAGGAAGATGATGATGTCCAGAATGTTTACCACACTATGAAGGAATAGACCTTTTCTTTATTAGCATAGATTTGTAAAGTTGGGGTTGGTTAGTCGACCAACTATCAAACCTTAGGTCATGCGCATCTTCATTTTAGTTCTTCTTGTTTTTCTTTTCGCTGGAAAAGGTTATTCACAGGAAATGACTCCAGTCAAGTTATATGAAATCATTAAACAAGAAGCGGATACCGTCAAGACCAACGGCAATCAACACCAATTTTTGTTCAACAATACCATGTTGATTTGTGTTTTTGATGAAAATGCGAATCGTATGCGGATTATATCTCCTATCATAAAGCGACAGGAAATTGGTGAAGAGGAGCTGTTAAATGCCATGGTCGCCAATTTTCATTCTGCCTTGGATGTAAAATATGCCTTAAGTGATGAAATTATTTGGTCCGTTTACACCCATCCGCTTAAAGAGCTTTCAGAACATCAAGTAGTGGATGCCATTCAACAAGTTTATGCGGCTGCCATTACCTTTGGCAATACATATTCAAGCACCAATATGGTTTTTCCTGGCAACACAAAAAAGGCGGAGAAACCAAAACCCAAAATTTTGAACAAGACTTAATAGCTATATTCTGGAACTTTGCCTTGTACTCCTTTGAAGAACCCACGGATTTCCTTAAAATCTTTTTGAATGTCATCTGTTGGATAAAAAGCTTCGGATATTTTCACCTCTTTTTTTCCAAAATCAAAAGCTACCATAACAATAGGAACTTCTGCTTTCTGAGCAATATGATAAAAGCCGGTTTTTAGAGCGGTAACTTTTTTGCGGGTCCCTTCCGGTGCCAACGCAAATCGAAAAATCTTTCGCTCCTTAAAAATTTGAGCAACACTCTCTACGGTGTTTGAATTTTTTGAGCGGTCAATAGGTGCGCCCCCGGTCCAACGAAAAAACCAACCAAAAGGTGGTTTAAAAAGACTTTTCTTTCCAATATAATTGATTTCCTTATTGACCACCTTACGGACCAATAACCCTAAGAAAAAATCGAGCCAATGGGTATGGGGAACAACAATTACAACACATTTTTCTTCATCGGGAAACTTCCCTTTTAGCTTCCAGCCCAATACTTTAAAATATAGGAACGTAGAAAGCTTGTGCATATGAAATGATTAGTCTCCCTTAAAAGGGATTTTAAGAAATACTATATCCTCTGATAAATAGCTTGGAGGCGTTCTGGTGTCATGATGGTCTTCCATTCCTTACCCAAAGCATTTTCCCATAAAGCATCCATTCCCAATGCCACATTGACCATAATATCAAAGTCGTTCTGTGTTAAATTGGAGCAGACTCCTTGAGGCAGTTTTATGTTGTGTTTTTCTATCATTTTGCGGAACAGTTGAACTCCGTCAGGGTAAAATTCACCCAAATGTTGAAAAACCAAGCAGTTTCCTATACCATGTTTTACACCCAAAAGATACGAAAGTCCATAACTGACGGCATGGGCAATTCCAACTTGCGAGTAGGCAATACTCATACCACCATGCCAAGAGGCCATCATCAACTTATCTCTTGACTCACATTCTGGAATATCCTCCAAAAAGACTTCTTTACAAAGTTCAAGTGCCTTCTCTCCATAACTTTGACTAAAGGCATTTAGGTACGTTCCGTTTAAAGATTCAATACAGTGAATAAAACAATCCATACCAGTATAAAACCATTGTTCTTTTGGAACAGTTTTAGTCAAGTCTGGGTCCAAGATTACTTGATCATAGGTTGTATAGTCTGAATTTATCCCAAGTTTTTTCTCAGGACCGAGCAACACCGTAGTGCGAGACACTTCGGCACCGGTTCCGCTTATGGTAGGAACTCCAACATGGTACAAGGCCGGTCTGTTAACCAAATCCCATCCTTGATATTGTTCTGCCCGTCCATTGTTATTTAAAAGTATGGCAACTGCCTTTGCCAAATCTAACAATGTACCTCCTCCTATACCAATAATGCCCGAAGGTAATTCCTCATATGTATCCTGTATTCTTTTTACAAGGGCATCAACTTGTTCTGTTTTGGGTTCTTCATTTGCAGATATGAAAATCAACTCATCATTGAATATGAGGGGTATCTGTGCTGCAAATTCTTCATTTTCAAAAAAATCATCCACCAAGAAAATGAATGGAGCTTCTGAGTTTCGTCTTTTGGGCAATAGTATTTCACCCAATTGCGAAAAGCTTCCTTCTCCAAAAACTACCCGAGGTACCATAGGGAAATTGCGGTACTGACTTGTACTGTTTGATGTAACTTCTTCTTTGTTCAAACTTTCTTCTGTATTCATTAATTATCCAAGTACTTCAAAACTTCTGTTAAACTATTCAGTTTAAGGTGCCCATTAACTTCTTCGGCATCTTCTACCATTTCATGTACCCATGTTGTGTGAAATGGAATATGGATAGCTTTTGCCCCAATATTCAAGATAGGCAGAATATCTGATTTTAAAGAATTGCCTATCATCAAAAACTCATCCGTTTGTATTCCTAAATGTTCTAACAGATTCTTGTAATTATTTTCTTTTTTATCACTTAGTACTTCTACATGGTGAAAATATTTCGAAATTCCCGACTTCTCCAATTTTCGCTCTTGGTCCAACAAATCTCCCTTGGTTAGAACAATTAAACGGTATTTATTCACCAGTTTGCCCAATACCTGCTCTACACCATCCAAGACTTCTACAGGATGAGAAATCATTTTTTTACCAAGGTTTAATATTTCGACAATGGTTTCTTGAGAAATCTTATTGTTAGATAAATCGAGTGCGGATTCAATCATGGACAGCACAAAACTCTTAATACCATAACCATAAGTATCAAGGTTATCCATCTCTGTCTTAAAAAGCTCTTGATCAATTTTGTTTTTAGTCTCGTAGCCCTCCAACAATTCAGCAAAACGCTCCTCGGTCTCCCTAAAATAGGTTTCGTTGACCCAAAGCGTGTCATCGGCATCAAAGCCTATAATCTTTATGTTTTTAAAGTCTATTTCCATGCTTTTTTGGCTCGTTCTAAGTCTTCAGGGGTATCAATTTCTATGCCACTCACATGCGTTTCCACCATTTTTATTTTCTTTCCATATTCTAAAAACCGAATGGCCTCTATTTTTTCTTTTGCTTCCAAAGGCAACATGGGTAAGCGCTGAAAATCGAGCAAAGCCCTTTTCCTAAAAGCATATATTCCCTTGTGCTTGTAATATGTTGCATCAACATTTTCATCTCTTGGATAAGGAATTGGAGAGCGAGAAAAATAAAGTGCAAAATCTTGATTGTCCACAATGACCTTAACTGTATTTGGATTGGAAATTTCATCCCAATCAGTAATAGGCGTCATTAAGGAAGCTAAATCTATTTCTTTTTTATCATCATTCCTAAACACCTCTATAATTTTGGTCAAGCTTTCTTGATCAATAAAAGGTTCATCTCCTTGTACATTTATTACAATATCCACATCCATATCTTCAACTGCCTCAGCTATGCGATCGCTCCCACTTTCATGCTCTTTTTTACTCATGAGCACTTTTCCTCCAATTGCTGAGATGGTATTAAAAATAATGTCACTGTCTGTCACCACATATACCTCATCAAACAATTTTGTTTGCAAAGCAGCTTCATATGTTCTTATAATAACAGGCTTCCCTCCCAGGTCCTGCATAAGCTTTGCTGGAAATCTTGAGGCCTTATACCGCGCAGGTATCATAGAAATTATCTTCACTCTTATTATTTATAGATTGATGAAATTATTTTTTGGGCCGCAATTTGCGATAAATTCTAAATATGATAACCAAGATTATGATAACCAATATAGCTGCAATTGGAGGAACCAATATTGAGGCAGTTGATACGGCTACAGCCGTTCCCGTTTCAATGGTTGATACTACGGGATTTGCTATACCTCCAGTAGTAGCCGTAGATGTTAGTCTTCCCGCGGCATTAGCTCCTTTGATGGCAGTTGCCGTTCCACCTCCTGCTATAATGGCCAACGACCATGTAACAACCGGGTCTAAATTTGCAACAGTAGATACCACAACCGCAGTTCCGGCAATAGCCGCCAAGGGCACTGCTATACTATCCAAAGCATTGTCTACCCAAGGAATAAAATAAGCAAAAATTTCTACCAAAGTGGCTATTCCAAATGTAATCAATGCAGCTATGCTGCCTATCCATTGCCAATTTTCATTAAGCTCCCAAACACCAAGAAACGCAGCCAAACTCAAAGCAAAAAGTGGCAAAAACACCCTAAAACCTACAGAAGCGGCCAAACCTATCCCTAAAAAAATACTTATTATGGTATCTGGTGACATGTTAATGGTTTTGTCTAAAATAGAATATTCCTAGTCAAGAAAAAAATCATCTTTAAATCCTATTAAAAATAGTTTCTCCTTGGCTCGTGTAACAGCAGTATACAACCAACGTAAATAATCTTTGTTTACCCCGTTGGGCAAATAGGGTTGTTCCACAAAAACAGTGTTCCATTGCCCTCCTTGGGATTTATGACAGGTGATAGCATAGGAAAACTTTACCTGCAAAGCGTTAAAAAACTTGTTGTTCTTTACCCCAAGGAACTTTTTATATTTCGATTTTTCAAAGGCATAATCCTTAAGGACTTCCTGATACAACCGATTGCCCTCTTCATAAGATAACGATGGTGTTTCGGAATGAATAGTGTCCAACAATAAAACCGTTTCAAAAGGTCGTTGATTGGGATAATCTACCATTTTTACTTTTACTTCAGCAAAAGAAAAACCATAGAGTTCTTTAATGGAGAAAAGCTCCAATATTTCAATGATATCTCCATTGGCTATAAAGCCAGCCTCTGAATTTGGTCTCAACCAAAAATAATTGTTCTTCACTACCATCATGTAATCCCCAACCGCAATTTCATTATCCAAAAACAAGATTCGCTCCCTAATATTTTGATTATAAAGGTTTGCACGTTTGTTGGATCGCACAATTATTGCTGTTTCTTCCTTTCCATTTTCATTGTAAGATGTGTCAATAGCTTCTTGAATTTCGGAGCCATCAATTAACCGTACAATATCTCTAAACGAAGAGATGTCAAATTTAAAATCCTCAAAAAAATGGGATTGCAATTGTTCCCTAAGATGGGTTGCGTTATGCAAAATTCCCGAATCCCCGGTTTGACGCATAACTTCATCCAACTCTAAACCTTCTACGTCCTTATTATAATTTAAGGAAAGACGCTGTTCTTCCAAAGCGGGACTTAAATCCAGTTTTACCGGCGGTAATTGCGCTGTATCCCCAATCAATAGCAGTTTACAATTATGACCAGAGTATACATAAAACATAAGGTCGTCCAATAATGAACCGTTTTCAAAAAGTTTGGAGTCCGCTGGAGTATCCGGTATCATGGAAGCCTCATCTACAATAAAAAGTGTATTTCTGTGCTTGTTGGGTGCCAAAACAAACTGGATACCTCCACCTGATTGCTTCTTGGGAAAATAGATTTTCTTGTGAATGGTAAATGCCTTATTTCCAGAGTAAACAGACATAACCTTGGCCGCCCTTCCTGTTGGGGCCATCAGCACGGCGCTCATTTTTATTTTCCAAAGACTACTTACAATGGTTCCTACAATGGTAGTCTTTCCCGTACCTGCAAAACCCTTTAGAAGAAAGACTTCCTCCTTCTTATCATTCAAAATAAATTCGGATAATTTTTCCAGGGCCATACCCTGTTTGCTTGTAGGGTCATGGGGGAACTTCTTAGTTAGAATAGTTAAAAATCCAGATGGTGTAGGGTTGTTCATAAGCTTCTAAAGATAGCGTGGATTTTTGTAGCAAAAAGTTTCGTGATTAAAAAAAAATTGTAGATTTGTCAGTAACCGCTAAATTAATTCAGAAAGACAATATTAGTATGTTAAATTTAATCCTTATCGTTTTAGTTATATGCCTTTTGACCATAGGCTTGGTATTCTTAATTGATAGATTTTTGCCACAAAAGATAAAGCCAATCTTAGTTATTGTCTTTGGCCTTTTGAGTATTTTCTTAGGTTATAAAATTTATCAATCAATTAATGCTCCTATCGAATTTAAAAAGGTTAGAAAGGAAAGATTTTCACAGGTTATTGCAAAACTTAAAGATATTAGGGATTCTCAAGAAGCCTTTAAAACCGTAAACGGAAGATTTGCAGGTAGTTTCAACAACTTGATAAAATTTGTAGATACCGGAAGTTATACCATAACACAACAAAGAGATTCTTCTTTTATGCGTTATGATAAGGTATATCAAATAGAACTTCAAAAAGATACGGTAATCATTGATACTTTAGGTTTTATAAAAGTGAAAGATTCGCTATTTAAGAATAGTGACCGCTACAAAACCATGATGGACGTACCTTTTGCCCAAGGAGGGGAAAAGTTTGAAATGAAGGCAGACATTATTGATAAAAGTGGATATAGAGCTCCCGTTTTCGAGGCCAAGATTAATAAAAATGCTGTTTTATACGATCAGCCTTCAGATTTGGTAGCCAGAGAAAATGCCCATCAAAGTGTTGAGGAAGTCAATGGTTCAGAAATTAAAGTTGGCTCACTTACCGATGTAAGTACAAATGGAAACTGGCCTCCAATTTATGACAGAAAAAAGAACTAATATAGAGGACTCCGATTCAAATCGTAATTCTTTCAAAAAATTGTCCATTCAGGTAAGCCTGAATGGACTTTCTTTTTGTGTTCTTGATACAATTACAAATAAGATACTGGCTTTTGAAAATAAAACTTTTCAAACGTCATCTACACCATATCTTTTGCTAAAGGAACTGAAGTCCGTCTTTAACGAAAGTAATGTAACAACCAATGCATTTTCTGAGGTAGTAGTTATTCATAAGAACAATATGTTTGGCTTGGTGCCCAAAACGCTTTTTAATAAAGAAGAACTTGCCAATTATTTAAAATTCAATACTAAGATAATGGCCAATGACCTTATTGCATATGATGAGGTCATCAATCATGATATAATTAATGTCTACATACCTTTCACCAATGTGAACAACTACATTTTTGATCTTTTTGGTGAGTTTGAGTTTAAGCACAATGGTACGGTCTTAATAACTACACTTTTAAATCAAAGTAGAGTCTCGGTAGAACCTATATGTTATGCCCAACTGTCCGAGCATGAAATGGAATTAGTGGTCATTGCAGATAAAAAATTCAAATTCTACAACCATTTTGAATATAAGACCAAGGAGGATTTTCTCTACTATCTCCTCTTTAGTCTGGAGCAGTTACAAATAGATTTGGAAAAGGTGCAGTTAAAACTATTTGGACTTGTTGAAGAAGGTGATCCAATTTATGAATTGTGCCACCAATATGTTAAGCATGTTTCTGTTTTTATCCCAGACAAAGACTCTTACCCCATGGAGCAGACTGACAATCAAACAATAGATTTTACCGTACTAAGCTCTCTCTAATGCGAATCATTTCTGGAAAGTACAAAGGAAGAAGACTTACTGCTCCAAAAAAACTTCCTGTAAGACCAACAACGGACATGGCCAAAGAAGCGCTCTTTAATATTTTAAACAATCGCTTTTACTTTGATGGTTTAAAAGTGATTGACTTATTTTCTGGAACAGGGAATATAAGTTTTGAGTTTGCTTCAAGGGGTACGGGAGAAATTCTTTCTGTAGATAGTTTTGCGGGTTGTACCCAATACATTTCCAAAATTTCCAAGGAATTGGATTTTCCTATTATCACTATTAAATCTGATGTCTTTAAGTTTTTGGAACGAACCAAAGAAAAGGCTAACATTATTTTTGCCGACCCTCCATACAATTTTGATAGAACCCAATTCTTTTCAATTGCCGATTTGGTTTTTAAAAATGGTTTATTACTGGAAAATGGTGTTTTGATTATAGAACATTCTGATCAAACTGACCTTTCTGACCATCCTTACTTTGTAGAAAATCGAAAATATGGTGGAAGTATTTTTAGTTTCTTTGCTCAAGAACTAACATAGTGAACACTCTTTTTCAGGCCTGGGCAAAATACCTGTAAACATATAGGTACTAGCTTAAAAAAGTATTCACATTAAGCATTTCCAATTTTATACTGCAAATACTACTATTTTAACAGAACTAACCACACTACAACCCAAGGTTTTAACGTTATCTCAATCTATAACCCCTTATTCAAGAACATGAAATCATTAAAACTATTTTTCGCAGCCGTTACTATACTATTTATATCCTGCGACAAAGATGATGACACTACTCCTGTAGACAGTAAATCCCTTATTGGTAGCTGGTCATTAATCTCTTTACAGGCAGATATTGATTTGGAAACAGATTTTTCAGGAATTCCTATAAAAAGCTCAACCAAAAGTGTTGGCGAAAACTTTGATTACACCCTAACATTTACAGAAACAACATACGCCGTTGAAGGCAGTTATGATTTGGTCACAACAGGCACGGTAAACGGTGTGGTCATTGATGAAGATACTCAATCTATAAGTGAAATCTCGGAATCAGGAACCTATGAGTTTTCCGATAGTTCCATTAAAATAGATGGCCAATTGTATGAATTTGAAATCAATGAAATCGACACTAGTGGGCTATCGCTAGATCAGAATATAGATGTTGCTTTTAATAATGATGGAGATTTGGTTATGACACAAAAGCAGGAAGCCACAATAACCCAAGATGGTGTAAGCGTTTCTTATACAATAAATGCAACTACAATTTTTAAACGAAAGTAGTATTTACAATACCCCAATAAATCCAAAAGACCGAGTATAAACTCGGTCTTTTTAATTCAGGCAGGTCATAAGCCGGATTCTGTCTAGCCTTATCATTTATCTAGGCTTTTGGTTGCCCAAAAGCTCCAACCGCCTACCCTCCAATTTGGGCGTGCAGCCCTCAAACATTGGTTTACATGACGTTTCACCGCATAGAGTTTACCTGATTTCACTACAGCCTAACTGTACTTGCTTTCTGTTGCACTGGTCCTCACCTTTCGGCGGACGGATGTTATCCGCTACGCAGCACTATGGTGTCCGGACTTTCCTCTTCAACTTCAAATAATTTGGAGTTGAAGCGATAAGGTAACCTGCCAACGACAAAGGTAAGTCAATTGTTAATAAAAAGTGGCTTACATGGTAAAGCATAAGTGGCTTTGCAGTTTCCTATTTTTATATTTGTAGTAATGCAAATTATTTGCTGATTTGGAACCATTTGTAGTATCGGCTAGAAAATATCGTCCCCAGACATTCAAAGATGTCGTGGGCCAGGAGGCTATTACCAATACATTGCTTAATGCCATTGATAACGATCATTTAGCACAGGCATTACTTTTTTGTGGTCCTAGAGGTGTGGGTAAAACCACTTGTGCCAGAATTCTGGCAAAGAAAATAAATCAAGACGGTACTGAAAGGGAAGATGAAGATTTTGCATTTAACATCTTTGAGCTAGATGCAGCATCCAATAATTCTGTGGATGATATAAGAAGTCTAATTGATCAAGTTCGTATTCCACCACAAGTTGGAAAATACAAAGTATATATCATTGATGAGGTGCATATGCTTTCCCAATCAGCATTCAATGCATTTCTAAAAACCTTGGAGGAGCCTCCAAAGCATGCCATTTTTATCTTGGCCACCACGGAAAAGCATAAAATAATTCCGACCATACTTTCCCGCTGTCAAATTTTTGATTTTAAGCGAATAACCGTTAAAGATGCTGCAAATTACCTAAAATACATTGCAGAACAGCAAGAGGTTGAAGCTGAAGAAAGTGCCTTACACATTATTGCTCAAAAAGCAGATGGGGCCATGCGTGATGCTCTCTCTATTTTTGATAGGGTAGTAAGTTTTTCAGGAAAGCAACTGACCAGAAAGGCGGTGACGGAAAATCTAAATGTTCTTGATTACGATACTTATTTTACAGCCACAGATTTAATTCTGGAAAATAAAATTCCTGATTTACTGATTCTTTTTAACAAAACACTTTCTCTTGGTTTTGATGGGCATCATTTTATCACAGGGCTTGCATCACATTTTAGAGATTTAATGGTATGTCAGCACCAAGAGACTTTGACCTTATTGGAAGTCGGTGATGATGTTAGAACACAATACCAAGAACAGGCAAAAAAAGCTGATAAAATCTTTCTGTTGAAAGCTCTTGAATTGGCCAATGACTGTGATTTGAAGTATAAAACCAGCAAGAATCAACGTTTACTCGTTGAGCTCACCCTCATGAAATTGGCCTCTATCACTTTTGATGGAGAAAAAAAAAACGCTGATTTCATAATTCCGGCCTCTTTTTTCAAGGCCAAAAAAGAGAATAATACTGTTTCAACGGAAAAACAAGTTGTTGAAGAGCCAAAAAGTGAATACCAGGCAGAGAATTTACAATCCAAATCGGAACCAGAACCAGAAACACTCCCAACACCGATAAATGAACCTGAGGTTCAAAACCCTCCAATAGTAAATAAAATTCAGCTAAAGTCATCTGAAAAAAGGGTTTCAGGATTATCACTATCTAGCATCAAGGCCAAAAAGGCACATGAAAATGAAAAAACTCCTGCCATTTCCGGTGAAGAACTTCCTAAAGAGTCATTTGCCGAGGAGGAAATGCAGGAACATTGGAACGATTTTGTACAACAATTGGAGAAAAAAGGTCGAAAAATATTGGCAAGTAACCTACAAACAGATGTTCCCAAACTTAAAGATGACCACACAATCTGGATTGAGCTCCCTAATGGCACTATGAAAAAGGAAGTAGAGCGGGAACAAAGTTTGATGATGGATTATTTAAAGCAGAAACTGAACAATTACTCCATCACATTATTTATAACTGTAAATGAAGAGGTTGCTAAAAAGTTCGCTTTCACCCCAGAGGAAAAATACGAGAAACTCAAAGAAAAGAACCCAGCAATTGAAATTCTAAGAAAAGAATTTGATTTAGACTTTTGATTTTTCATACCCAAAATCTTTAAGTGTATAAACAAATGTAGCAAGTGTCATAATCTCTTAAAGCAAGGTTTCCCTTAGCTCACTTAACATTAGCTAAATACCTTTTCAATTTTCCGTTTTCATGAGCTTATTGGTCATATCCGGCGCGCCTTCTGAATGAAAAAAGCTTGTTCAAATGTTTATATAAGTTTAATCACCTTCAATACAAGTAGTAGTACTTCATACATGAAACTTCAAAAAGATTCATTTGGTAATTATAACCGAACAAATGATCTTAATTCAGGGTATTAATAAAGTCCTCGTATTTACTTTCTTTAAGTACCCTATTAACATCCTTTTCATAAATATCTTTCCAACTATCCACGCCATTGTTTTCTACATACTTTTCAATAATTCGGAATCCAAGCCAATAATTTAGGCTTTTAGGCGCATCCTTGAACAATTGAATTTTATCATTTCTCAACAACGGATTTTCACCACTCTCATCTGCAAAGTAAGGTTTTAATTCATTGTATAACTTCTTTTCGTTGGCCAAATACCAATCCCAATCAGTTTTACTCATATTTTCGATCGCCTCATGCTTTGCAATTTGTCCATTAAAAAAAAGCCACGTAAAATAGCAGGCAAATCCTTCGTCAATTGTCTGACTCAATGCAGTTTTCCTATCCGGGTCATTCTCTCTTAATGGCTCATATGCAAGGTGGTTTAGCTCATGAGGGATGGCCTTTTCCACAATATAGCCCATATCTTCGACCTCATAATTTAGTTCAATACAAAATTGGTCATTCTCACAACCTCCAAACAATATTCCCAACATGGGAGTGAATAATATACTTATTGTAGCTTCAGTCTTATGAGGAACTAGTTCATTGAATCTGGTAAGGTTTTTTTTCAAAATAGAATCAATATTCATATTGATAAGCATTTCAGCTCTTTGATCAAAAAAACTTTTATTTTCTGGATATAGGGTTTGATTCCATTCTACCATTCCCTTAGTTGTGTTGAATTTGGAACTGTTTTCCTCGCCAAAAATCATTCCGTAACAGTTGTCCCATAATTTTTGGTGGGGTCTATAGACCTTTTCAATAATCATCATACTATCATATTCTGTCCCATGGTGAGCCAAAATTTGACTTTTGAAAAGATTCTTTATTACTATTCCTTCCACTTTTACACTATCTGATATTTTCTTGATTTTTTCAATAAACTCAATATCAGAATTTACACTCACCTTTTTGGTCTCTTTACAAGACATTAAGAACAAAAAGACTCCTATGTTTAATATCCATAATATGTTTTTCATGGTAATATGTTTTACTTAACTTTTTAGGTTTTGGAGTTTATCAAGCACGTAGACTTTGTTATAGATCCGCTTACGTAACAACAACGGCGTATTATTTTAATCTATGATTATGCCAAAAAACTAGATGCTTAAAAATCAATGCTTTAGTTATTACAGCGTCGCAAAAAAGACTTTTTATGTCAAGTTTTTATACAATTGATGTCTAATAAATTTACATGTCCGAATAAACTCAGTGGCGTTATAGTTAAATTAAAAAGCCATAATTGATATAGGTAACAATTATTTTTTAATGCTATTTAGCATAACAATAAGATAAACATTCACAATACCCTGGTTTTGTTTTTTTGTTGATGAAGTTTCAAATTCAAAGTTTCTCTGTCCCTTTCAATATTTACATCGTTTCATTCAACCTATCAGGAATCCTATACTGCATCTAGAAAATTGAGATCTTATTTTTATACCAACTGCCCCTGTCTCTTTTTATAATTTATGTTTACATTTAAATATGGTGGAAGAAATACCCATTAGAGTAAATCTTATTTCCCAGATATTGATTTTTGGTGTGTTTTTGGGTATTTACTTATCCTATTTTCTTATTAAAAAATCAATAAAGACAAAATCTCCCAATTTTTTTATGGGGTTTTTATTCTTGATTTTGTCGCTCATCATGCTTGAAGGGTGGTTGAATTATACTGGCTACATCTTTAAAGTACTAGTCCTGACCAATTTTTCAGAGCCATTAAATTTTGCTATTGCTCCGGTCATTTATTTATTCATGTCGTCACAGTTGGGTGATAAAAGAACAAAGCGAGATTGGCTACATTTTATCCCATTTGCACTATGGTTGCTCTACTGTATGTTCTTCTTTATGCAAGCAGATGTTTTTAAGTACAATGACAATCTTGCAGTGATGAATTTGGATATTCCACCTATTCAAACAACTATTCCAAATAGAGGGGATCCCCAAGGACTTCGAAACTATGTAAACCTTGCAACCATTATCCATATCATCGTTTACAATATAATCCTTTCAAGAAGGTTGCTTTTGGCCCTGCGCACAAAAGGAGAAACCGTGTTCAACACCCAGGATAAAGATCTGCGTTCCATTAGAAATTCTTTCTGCCATTTTTTGATAGTAACCCTAATTCTTGTTTTTGTAAAGTCAACTTACCAAAGTGATGTTGGAGATCACCTGATTTTCCTGTACATCTGTTTTATGATTTTCTTGACTTCTTATGACCTTATGAACGCTTCATCCTATTACTTACAAACATCTTCGTTTTTGGAAGGGCCTGTGTTGAAATATAAAAAATCATCCTTGGCAAATGAAGACAAAGCCATCATCATGGAAGCCATTTCAAACCAGATGAAAAATGAGAAGTACTTTTTAAGTAGCACTGCCTCGTTATCTGGATTGGCAAAATCAATAAATGAAAGTTCCCATCACGTTTCTCAGGTGATTAATGAAAAATTGGGACTCTCTTTCTTCGAACTTTTAGCTTCTTATAGAGTGAAAGAGGCCAAAAGAATATTGAACACGGAAATGGGAAAGAAATTAACCATTGAAGAGGTGGCCGAACGGGTTGGCTATAACTCAAAATCGGCTTTTAATACTGCTTTTAAGAAAATTACTGCATATACACCGTCTTCTTTTAGAGATTCGTAAGCACCTGATTATCAATAAATATTAGTTCTTCCTTATAAACTCGAACACCTTACCTATCGGGAAATTCGTTTGTGGGCTGTAACGCTTAATACTTTTGGGCCAAATCAAAAAACGAACAGTCATGAAAACTCAAGAAACCATAAAAAAAGATAGAAAATATTTTATTGATTGGTTAAGAATTGCATTGATTATTAGTGTTTTCTTTTTCCATGTTGGAATGATATTCAGGCCTGAGCAATGGCATGTGAACAGCAAGGAATCATTTGCTTTTTTAGATCCGATTATGTGGTGGTTGCACTTATGGCGAATGCCCTTATTGTTTTTGGTGTCAGGAGTTGGTACTTATTATGCCATCGGACATCGAACCAGCTGGCAATATGTAAAGGAACGATTTCGAAGGTTGTACATTCCGTTTACGGTTGGGTTCTTTACACTGGTTCCTTTGATGGTCTACGTGGAACGAATAGATGTATATGATTCGTTATGGGATTTCATTCCCCACATATTTGATGGTGGGCCCTACCCAGTTGGAAACATCTCATGGCATCACTTGTGGTTCATTCTCTATTTGTTTATAATTTCTTTGTTGATCGCACCATTTTTGAACTATACCAAAAGCGGACACTACAATATGGTTAGGGGTAAAATGATAAACCTGGTCACCAAAAAAATGGGATTGAATTGGTTATTGCCCATCATTATCTTATCACAGGTAATATTAAGACAATATTTTCCAAATAGTACTCACGCACTTTATAATGACTGGGCCTATTTCACCTACTATTTGCTTTTCTTTTTAAGTGGTTTTATCCTATTTACAAGTGACAAACTAATCACTTCGCTAACCAATGACAGAAGATTGTATTTATATCAAACACTTGCATTTACCCTAATACTCTTTTCACTACCATCCATTTTTGGTAAACCTTCAGTGGTTCAAGATTATACCCTTGGAATCACGGAAATGATTATTTCATTATCCTGCGGATTGACAGCCATAGGTTACTTTAAGAAATATTTTAACAAAGATTATAAATATAGAAAAGTACTGAATGAAGCCATTTATCCTTTTTATTTATTACATCAGCCCGCTTTAATCTTTGTAGGCCATGTAGTCTTACAATGGGAAATATCATATGGGATGCAAGCAATTTTGATAACTATACTTTCATTGATTTCCATCTACCTTTCCTATTGGTTTGTCATTCGAAAGGTCAATGTTCTAAGAATTGCATTTGGAATGAAAAGCAAGGCTAAAGAAGATACTGCACAAATGAACCAACTAGAGCGTTCCCCAGTATTTGACAAATGACCTCATCTCATTTGTTATTTATTGTTTTACATCGGTTTCTTCAGTTTCAGTTTCATCCGATTCTTTGGATTCCATAACTAGTTCTATGGTATCTTTTTTTCTGCTAGAGGTGGGAAGTGGTACACCCCCATTCAGACCTACTCCAATAGAAGCAAATACTACAAGTACAAAAAGCCCCAGCAATCTCAATGCTTTTTTGAAACGTATCATATTTTAAAATTGATCACATCAATTAAACTTGATGCAATAGTTTGTTTTAGTAATTTGTAAAAGGAAAAAAGTGATGGTAGGACAAGATTTTATCCTAAGTTTATGAGAGAAGGGTACTCTTTTGAGTTTTGTTGAATTCTTGTTACTTGATATAACAAGCTAGCAAAGACGACAGTGTAAATTTGATTGGCATAGCTATTAAACTTCACTTTTTCAAGTTGGTTGTATGCCCTTAAAGAACAAAGCTCGCAGCTCTTGGAAAAATTACAAATATTGCTAGCATTGGACCGGGAAGCAGCATTTTTATAGTCCGTTGTCCGTTTGTTAATTTCTGATTTTGATACGGATACAAGCTCAATAGGGTTGTTTGTAAGCCTTACAGACGAAAGTCCTGCATCGCCTGAAAAAGAAAAGAAACTGAGCAAAAAGGTCACCGATAGCAACCATCTTGTTGAACTTCTTAATTGATATGTGTTCTGATCAGGCATTGATTGAACAAAGTTAGTTTTTATTCCTAAAAAACATTGTCATTATTGACTAATATGGTTATCGTATTTCCACTAAGTTTTTAATCGAATTAAATTTTGCTGGTCTTTTTCATTTTTGCTGTCATTCTTAAACAATGACTTATGGGAAGGAAGCAAAATACAAAGCATTCCCATGAACATATAATCCAAAGTGCCATTAACGTTGTGAAAATTATCCATGAAATACTCACCCAACATCATAAACATGATAAAAACTAGATATCCATACAAACCTATGGTTCTTGTTCTATAAAACAATAAACAAAGGCCTATTAATAGTTCAACAAAAGGCATGGTATATAGCAACGCCTTAGTTAAACCTGTTGGAATCTTAAAAACGTAGCTTTTGGCAAATAAATCGCTATAATAAGTCACAAAATTACCTAAATCTAATAGTTTGTATACGGCTCCAACAAGCAACAACAGTATTAAAAAAATCCTAGCTATTCTTTCTATATTCTTTAAATTGTTTGTATTCATTATATAGGGCATTTAAATTAAATTACTATGCAAATCATTAATGGCTTCAATTACAGTATTACCATATCCTTTTAGTATGATATAGCCTGATACATCATTTAGAGATACGACATGAACATCATTAATCTCCTCAAACATTAAATATTTAAGGAGATGTTGTTTTTCAATAATTTCTTGTTCTAAGTTTTTTTGCACATCCATATTTTATAGCTGTTGGTGTATTCTTGATTAAAACCTTGATTGCTTTTTTAATTTCATTTCTACCTTAATTATTGAGTAATAAGTGCTCACTAATTTCTTTTATAGAATGCTCTACCGTAAATATTCTTTTTCTCTCCTTGAGCATTTTTATCAAGGAATACCTCGCTAGAGTTAAATTGTAAAGTTGCACCATCAAAATCTATTTCAAGAAAAGCTATGTTACCTTCAATAGTCAATGATAAAAGTGAAAAATTAGAATTAACACTCCAAGTACCACTAATGGATGAAATCTCATTTTGACCAGTACACTCATACGAATCTGAATCATCGTTGTAAGACCACGTATTGTTCTCTTGGTAAAACGTAGAATCTGCATTGAGCACCAATTCAGAATATCTACAGGGCAGTTCATCCAAAAGTTGGGTAGTGTTTATACCATCTTCATTAACATCAAACAAAGGTTCATTTGCTATAAAACTTACTACGTTCCAAGTACCATAAATATTCATAGGTCCATCAATTGGAGAATCATCTGAAGAACAGGAAACAAATAGTGTTATAAAAACAAGATGTAAGAAAATTTTTATTTTATAGATTCGGTTAATCACCATTTCGTATGCTTTGAGATTTTACAGGCTCACCTCTTTTTACAAAAACTTTGTCTGCGTAATAATTCTGGAATTGCGCTGGTAAACCTTCCCCATTAAATGGGTCAGCTGTGGTTTGCAAGTGATAATGAAGGTGTGGCTCGCTTGAGTTCCCACTGTTGCCCGCTTTTCCCAATTCCTGTCCTTTTAAGATCTCATCTCCAACCGACACGATTATAGACCCTTTCTTAAAATGAGCCAAGATTGAGAATTCTCCATTTTCATGGTCAATAATAACCCGGTTACCAGTTGGAGAATCTTGGTTAAACTTACCAGGAATATTGTCTTCTATGTCATTTACAACATCAACAATTTTTCCACCTCCTGGAGCATTTAAACGTTTTCCGAAACAATAGTAATCATGATTCTGTTTCCCATTTCCAGTATGAGTTTTTCCATCTATTCTTTGAACAATATCCAAAGCAAATCGTTGCTCTCTTAAAAGTGTATGGTAATTTTCTCCAACACTGCGTCCTCCCCAAAACACCCACCATTCTTCATTAAAAGGAAGTTCTAATTCAGTTTTAGTTTGATACTCTAAATAAGCAGTATCTGCTTCCTTCAATATTTCTTTAGAACAGCTGAAAACTGTAACCAATATTCCCGAGAGGATTAAGCTCTTAATTATTTTTTTCATTTTATCATTCTATTTTTTTGACAATTCTAATTGCACAACTTATTCAAGTACAGCTCCTATAGCATCTATAACTAACTGTGGTTCTTCCACTTGGATGTAATGACCGCTATTCTCCGTAGTTATATGAGTGAAATTGGTAAGGTTATCTCCAAGAGTAGCATGTGCACTAATCCAACGCTCTTCATCTTCCCCTTCACGATCTTTAATACTTGTAAGTACAACAACTGGCACATTTGGTAATGTAGATAGTTGATCTAAAACCTGAAAGTTTTCAATAAATTGTTCGGCTTCATTTGCAATTTGAAAAAGGCCTTCTCCTTTAAAAAAATGAACCATGTCATCTTCTTGCTCTTGGGTCATCACTTCAAAATCTTCATGACTTGGATCAACAAATACAATACCCTCTACCATTTCTGGGTGTTGTACAGTATAATATCTGACAACCGCGCCTCCTAAGGAATGACCTACAAGAATAACCTGATTGTTCTTTGATTTGCTCAAGATAACTTGATGTAGGTCGGCTGCCAGTTGAATAATGCTTCTTTCGTTAGTGGCAGTTTCAGAGGGTTCGTATCCAGCCCTGTTATATGCGATTACCTGATGGGTTTCTGCAAGACCAAGCAATTTGAACCAACTTTCATAATTGTCTCCAAGACCTGATTCAAAAACAAGGGTATGTTCTCCATCACCGGCGGTTTCTGTATATAATTTATGGTTGCCCACATCGACCAAATTTGACGGCGTTAAAACTTGGTCGTCATCGTTATTGCATGAAATTGCAAATAAGCTTACTATACTTATATAAACACTTATTCTCTTCGATACTTTCATTTTACTCAAGTTGAATTAATATTGAGGCAAAAATATCCAGGAGTATTTACTAAACGGTTCCGAATTGTAAATCCGAACAACATTTTGTGGTAAATATTATTCTAATGCTAAAGGGAAGGGAAGCTGTTTAACTGGAATGTTTTAGGTATTGCAACGGGGTCATTCCTGTTTCTTTTTTGAAAAAGGTATTAAAGACAGTTTTTGAATTGAAGCCACTTTCATATGCCAAACCAATTAGGGTAATGTGAGCGTTTTTCGGGTCCTTGGAAATACGTTTAAAAGTTTCAACCCTATAATGATTGATGAATTCACTAAAATTTTTATCGAATTCATGATTAATCAACCATGATAATTGATTTGGGTGAATATCCAACTGAGCAGCCAGACTTTTTAAGGTTAAATCAGGGTTTAAAAATGATGACTTCCGCTCCATGCAACTTATTAGCTTTTTTGCATATTCATTTTTTTGTTCCTTGGTCAATAGGGCTTTTTTCTTAGCTGTTTTTTCCTTTACCGCAAATGTTGATGAAAACACTTTATCCGTAATTTTCTTGTATAGTGGGTCATGTTTAACGGAATTCAACAGTGGGTCGCCAAACAATGTCAACATTAAGGTTGGTTTGCTATCAATAATGCCACTTAACCAATTAAAAGCTTGCTCCTTTTTTCCTGAATGAATCAAAATTAAGAACATAAAGAATTGTGCTCTTTCTGCTTTGGAGGTTTCAATTTCCGTATTCAATAAGTCCACATAATATTCTTGTTTTTCAGTGTCCTTTAAAATAGTATGTGCAATACCCAACATACCATATTTGGTTGCAGTATCTATTGTTGCCGGCAACTCCGAATTAAAATATGCTATTACAAGCTGTATTTTATCCTGACATAACCAACAGCATGCTTTTATAATAATTGCCAATAAATTAATGGGATTTAATTCAAGACAGATATCTAGAGCTTTTATGGAAGCTTCATAATCTTCCATAATATAATGTATGTACCCCTTGGCAAAATACACTTCGGCCGATAAAGGGTCTAAACCAATAGCTATTTCAATATGCTCTAAGGCTTGCTCAAACTTTTTTAAGGAGCAATAATGAAATGCAAAATGCATATATGCAGGTGCAAAATTGGGGTTTACTTCTAAAGCTTTGTTTAAATGTTGGACTGTTTTTTTAAAATCCCATTCGTACCAATAACTTATGCTTGCCAATCCGTAATGTGCTTCAGGAAGCTGAGGATTTAACTTTAAAGCTTTATTTACATATTTGCTGGCCTCCTTATATGTTTCATCTTTTGGTAAGAAGCCAAGACCTGCCATCATTGCATAATATTGTGCTAAACCATAATTAGACTGTGCATGCTCAGAGTCTATTTCCAAAGCTTTGGTATAATAGTTTTTGGATAGTTCTAAATCTTCAGGGTTCCATTTTTGAAAATGATAATTTCCTTTTAAGTATAATTGGTAAGCTTCAATATAATCTGTTTGTTTATTGACCAATTTGTCCTTGATGTCAAAGTGCCCAAAATTTTCCCTAATCCTATCAGCTATTAACAAACTGATATCATCCTGGACAGCAAAAATATTCTCGAGTTTTCTATCCCAAGTTTCTGACCAAAAATGAAAATCGTTCTGGACTTCAATTAACTGAGCGGTAATCCTAATAGTATTATTGGATAAGCGAACACTTCCTTCAATAATAGTGGAGACATTAAGGTCTTTTCCAATCTTAGTGACTGGAACATCTTTGTTCTTAAAGAAAAAAGAGGAAGTACGTGATGTTACCTTTAAACCATCAATTTTCGCCAATGCATTGATGATTTCTTCCGTGAGACCATCACAAAAGTAATCGTTCTCAATGTTAGAGCTCATGTTTCTAAATGGAAGTACGGCTATTGAAAGGTTGTTTAGCACAGTATAAAGATAATTTTATACCCGCAATTTAACCGCCAATCCATGTAAAAACTAACCTTACTTTAACTCTTCTTCAATTGATATTACAATTAAAGAACTTTACAGACTAATATCTTTTCAGACCATTTTGATATTCTTGGGACATTCGACATCTATTGGACACTCTAAACTATTCGCAAAAGAAGTATTCTACATGGAATACTTTTATCTTTACAGCAATAAAAATTACAATTGAATAAAAATGCTAGGCCTTAAACTACCCACAGATCCTAGATGGGTCAACATCGTTGAAAAAAACATAGAGGAAATATTAACGGATCATGCTTATTGTGAACAAAAGGCAGCAAGTATGGCCATTTCGCTTATCATTGGTTTTCCAGAAAAATCTGAATTAGTAAAGGAAATGATAGCTCTTTCTCGGGAAGAAATGGGGCATTTTAACATGGTACATGAAAAGATTTTGGAGCGTGGTTGGATTTTGGGCCGTGAGCGTAAAGATGAATATGTTATCGAGCTAATGAAGTTCTTTCCCAAGGGAGGTAGTAGGGAGACCCATCTTGTCCATAAACTTTTATATGCAGCATTGATAGAGGCACGTAGTTGTGAACGCTTTAGGCTACTTTCTGAAGAAATAAACGATAAAGAACTGGCAGATTTTTATGGTAAGCTTATGGCCAGCGAAGCAAACCATTATACCATGTTCCTAAAATTTGCCCGTAAATATGGAGAAAGGACGGTTGTGGATGAAAAATGGCAGCAACTTCTTGAATATGAGGCAGAATTAATGAAAGGTCTTGGTAAAAAAGAGACCATGCACGGCTAATCTCTTATTGATAGTACAGTGTTTTGATCATTCCGTCCGCCAAACCAATTTTGGGAACATGTATTTTTTTAGCACTGCTCCACTTAGCTGCAGACAAGAATATTTTAGCTGCTGGAATAATTACATCAGCCCTATCCTGATTCAATCCTAATTCTGATATTCTGTCATCATAATCCATGCTATTTAGAAAATGGTACTGGGCATTTAACCAAATAAAAGATAGCGGTTGTTCCATTTTTCTGCCTGACATTTTGTGCAATTTGTTGATGTTTCCTCCTGAACCAATGATTTCAACTTTGCCGTTATCCTGAAAACGAGAGACTATCCATTCCTGTACTTTATTCCATACAGATTCATCAACTAAATCATTCAAAATTCTGACGGTGCCTATCTTAAAGGATTTGGATTCCGATAAATCACCTTGCCTGAAAATGGTGAACTCAGTACTACCACCACCAACATCTACGTATAAATAAGATCTGTCTTTCTTAATAAGATTCTTCAAATCGGTTGAAGCTATGATGGAAGCCTCTCTTTTTCCATTTATAATCTCAATCCTAACACCAGATTCGAGAAATACTCTTTCAACAACCTCACCACCATTTTTGGCTTCCCGTAGGGCCGATGTGGCACAAGCCATATATTTCTCAACCCCATAGACTTGCATTAGCAAATCAAAAGATTGCATACTCTTGATTAATCGCTGTAAACTCTCATCAGAAATTTGACCTTTAATAAAAGCGTCTTCTCCCAAACGTACAGGAACCCTGATCAATTCGCTCTTTTTGAAAACTGTTGGCTTATCCTCTTGCTCTATAACATTGTTTACCAACAATCTAATGGCATTAGACCCTATATCAATGGCGGCAAACTTTCGTATTTTCAAACTAAAAGCTTTTAGGATTATAACTTTTCCTGGTAGTAATCATAAAGTTTGAATTGGGAACGTAATTCAAGTTCGTCCTCGTTCCGCTCTCTGTACGCATTGTCCTGTTTCTCGGAAAAAACCCGTGCTTTTTGGTTATCCTGCCAAGAAATGTCAAACGTATCTAATAATTCCTGTTTAATATTCTCATCATAAATAGGACAACCCACTTCCACTCTAAAATCAAGATTTCTTGTCATCCAGTCCGCAGAGGAGATATAGATTTTAGGGTCACCACCATTACCAAAAATGAATAATCTTGGGTGTTCCAAAAATTTATCAACTATACTTATGGCCTCAATATTTTCGCTCATCCCCTCAACTCCGGGAACAAGGCAACATATTCCCCTGATAATAAGTTGAATTTTAACCCCAGCCTTACTCGCCTCGTATAGCTTATCTACCATTTTATAAGACGTAAAGCTGTTCATTTTTATTTTAATGTATGCCTCTTTTCCCATTAAGGCATTGGCAATCTCATTATCAATTAGTTTAATAAAAGTTGATTTGGTATAGTGTGGAGATACCACTAGGTGTTTGTACTTATTGATCTTATAGTTGGTCTCAAAAAAGTCAAAGACCCTTCCCATTTCCTTTAAAATCCCCTCGTGAGCAGTAAACAAGGTGTAATCCGTATAGATTTTTGCTGTTGATTCATTAAAATTACCAGTACTTATAAAACCATACCTTTTGATTCCTTCCGCTTCTTCACGCTCAACCAAACAAATCTTGCTGTGTACTTTGAGTCCTGGAACACCAAAAATCAGGTTAATTCCCTCTGCCTGTAACTGATTGGCATATTCAATATTGGCCTGTTCATCAAACCGTGCTTGCAGCTCTATCTGTACAGTTACTTTCTTACCATTTTTAACGGCATTGATCAATGCCCTTGCTATCTGGCTATCATTGGCAAGTCGATATACAGTAATTTTTATGGCTCTAACCTTGGGGTCAAGGGCAGCTTCCCGTAAAAATTTGGTAACATAACTGAACGTATGGTAGGGTGTATAAATAAGATAATCTTTGTGGGCAATCATCTCCAAAAGACTTCCTTTCATACTCAGGCCCTTAACTGGAAGGGGTTCTATCTTTTTGTACATGAGGTCTTGTCTTCCCAAACTCGGGAATCCCATATAATCACGCCTGTTGTGATATCTACCCCCAGGTATTACACTATCCGTATCAACAATGTTCATTTTATCTTTCAAAAACTGAAGCGTATCCTTGTCAATTTCCTTATCATAGACAAAACGTACTGGGTCACTTATTTTTCTGTGCTCTACACTTGAAGATATTTTTTCAATAAAACTCTTGGTCAAATCATTATCAATATCCAGTTCTGCATCTCTGGTAATCTTTATCATGTGTGCTGAAATGGACTCAAACTCAAACATAGTAAAAACACTGTCCAAGCAAAACCTGATAAGGTCATCCAAAATGATGATATAATTCTTATCCCCCTCCTTAGGAAGGACAATAAAACGGTCAATCCCTTTAGGAATTTCTATCAATGCATACCTGTTTTTTCCGTTGGTAGTAGAATGCTCATCATTCTTCATCACCATTTTTACAGCCAGATATGCAGCGGTGTCTTTTAACAACGGAAACTCTGTAAGGTCGTTCAAGATGATGGTCATCAGCTCTTGGTTAACCTTTTTGAAAAAATAATCTCTTACAAACTCAGCTTGACTTTCACTTACTTCATTTTCATCAATCAGAAAGATATTTTCCTCCTTCAGTTCCTCCTCTATATTATGCAAAATTTCAAGGCTTCTGGCCTGTTGGGCTATTACAATCTTTGTGATTTCTTCCAACAAATCCTTAGCCTTCTCCCCCCCTAAAACACTTTTTCCTTTTTTACCGGCATCCACAATACGTTTTACCGTTGCATACCTCACCTTAAAAAATTCATCAAGATTATTGCTGAAAATCCCCAAAAATCGGAGACGATCGATCAAAGGGACCTTTTTATCTGCACTCTCTTGAAGCACCCTTGCATTAAAATGCAACCAACTGATTTCCCTGTTTACGTATTCGTTTTTGACTTTAATCATTTATTCTTCAAATGTTTAGGAAAAATTATCTGTTCCGTGCTTCCCTTTGAGATTTTGGACCATACATCCACATTAAACTTAATCTTCACCAGACCCGAGGTAGGAACATTGTCAATATACTGATCTCCCCAAGTATTTGCAAGTGATGTGAAGGCATAATTGTGCCCAAAAATTAGAACGGAATCAATTTCATCTCCCAAGCCGGTAATAAAATTTTCTACGCTATGTCCCGAAAAATCATAAAGTTCTTCCCTTACCTGAAACTTGTTAAAGTCAAAACTAAAGTTTCTCAAAAAAATCATGCTAGTATGTAAAGCCCTATTGGCAGGACTGGAATAGGCAAAATCTACCTGAAAATCATTCTCTATGGCTTTTTTTGCCACCAAATGGGCATCATTAATCCCTCTCTCTTTTAAAGGCCTATCCTTATCGGAAACATCATATTCCCATGAGGATTTTCCATGCCTTACCAAGGTTATTGTTTTCATAATGCCTATAGTTTTTAAGCTCCTATGGTTGAAGGCGCTCTATTTTCCAATTGTAATCCTTCTGGAGGGTATACCGGATTCTATCATGAAGTCGATTGGGTCTACCTTGCCAAAATTCCAAAGAAATTGGCCTTACCAAATAACCTCCCCAATGTGCTGGCCTTTCAATTTCTTTTCCTTCAAGTTCTTTTTCTAATGCCATCAGCTTCGCTTGCAACACTTCCCTAGATTCAATAACCTCACTTTGGTCAGAAACTATGGCCCCCAATTGACTTCCCAAAGGTCGAGACTCAAAATAACCATCTGAAAGGTTTTCAGCAATTTTCTCAGTCTTACCTTTTATGATTATCTGTCGTTCAAGGTTTGGCCAGAAAAAAGATAAGCATACCGATGGATTCTTTTCTAGCGCCTTTCCTTTCTCACTTAAGTAGTTGGTATAGAAAATGAACCCTTCATGGGTATATTTTTTCATCAAAACAACTCTGTTTTTAGGAAATCCATCTAAACCAATGGTAGAAATGGTCATGGCATTGGGTTCATCCAAACCATCAGTGGCCTCCACTTCATAAAACCATTTTTGAAATTGCTCCAATGGGTTTTCTTTAATGGCATCCTCCGTCAACGCACTTTTTTCATATGATTTGCGATAATTGCTCAGATCCTTTTGCATAGTTCTACTGTCTAATCTTCTTCAAATTTCAGCAAAAGAATGGAGATTAAAAAGATTGCTGGCCTTTTGTTTTAATAGTGGTCAGGTCGAGCGCAATCGAGACCCAGAAAAACCTCTCGACTGCACTCGAGGAGACATATTCTTCAATTTCATGGTATCGAAGGGAATTTTAAACTTTATATCTCAAAAGATTTTCCATCATCGGCCAATTCCACGTTTGAGAAGACCTGTAGTGCCTCTTCCCTAAAAAGGTCAATAGATTTGTACCGCGTGGAATAATGCCCTAAAATAAGGCTACCTACATCAGCTTTTTGAGCAATCAGTGCTGCTTGTTTGGCCGTAGAGTGTTTTGTTTTTTCACCCAAATTGGATTCTGTTTCCAGAAAGGTCGATTCATGATAAAGTGTATCTACATTTTTTATGAGCGGTAAAATGTCCTCATTGTATACAGTGTCACTGCAAAAAGCATAGCTTTTAGGGTCTGGCGGATCTATTGTTAAACTTGCATTGGGAACAACGGTACCACTTTCCAGGATTCCATCAGCTCCATTTTTTATATTGTTATATTGACTCCTATCAATTTTATGTTCTGCAACTGCCTCAATATCCAATTTTCTTGGCGATGGCTTTTCTTGGAACAAGAAACCGTTAGTGTATATTCTATGTTTTAAGGGAATAGTATGAACACTTACCTGTTCGTCCTCAAATATTAGTTCAGATTCCTTGGATTTCAATTCATGAAAAATCAACGGAAAATTGGTCCATGAGTCTCCTAGTTTTAGGAACAATGTTATTGCCTCTTTGATTCCTTTTGGGCCATAAATATGCATTTCAGTTTCCCTTCCCAAAAGCCTAAAAGTGGAAATTAGCCCCGGTAATCCAAAAAAATGGTCTCCGTGCAAGTGTGAAATAAAAATGTGCTTGATTCTGGAAAACTTAATCTTATTCTTTCTAAGTTGCACTTGGGTGCCTTCTCCGCAGTCTATCAAAAAAAGATGATTGCGAATCTCCAAAACCTGTGAAGTAGGATTTGTAAATGTTCTGGGGGTAGCTGAATAACAACCGAGAATGGTTAATTTCATTTAGAATGGGTGAAGAGTTGATGGTTTATGGGGTAGACGCTCCTAAACCCATTCATTTTCAATTTTCCATTTAACATTTTTCTTTGCATATTAAATTCCCAAATCCCGCTCAATTTCCTCCATTTCTATAATATCCTTTGCTTCTTGAATGGTAGGAACCACACTGATTTCATCTGGTATTTCATCATAAGAAACCTTATTGGTGACCAGAACAAAAGACTTATTGGAAGTTTTATGCGTGTTTGAAATCTGCAAAAACTCCAAAACATCACCAGCTGTAAGTTTGCTAAATGAAAAAAGGTTTACAATAATATTGTCGTGTTTTAACTTGGGGTATGCTTTGTTTAAATTTTCCAAGAAGGTGGCAAGTGAAATCTTTTCTTGGAAAACAATGGTTGTTGTTCCTTTTTTGTCGAAAATCATTTTACTTAATTTTTGATGCCAATAAATAAATTACCGCCATGCGGATCGCGACTCCATTTTCAACTTGTTCCAAAATTATGGATTGATTGGAGTCTGCTACGTCACTTGTAATCTCCACCCCCCTATTTATAGGTCCAGGGTGCATGATCACAATCTGCTTGTCCAAACTGTTCAATAATTGTTTGTTTACACCAAACTGCTGGGTATATTCTCGTGTTGTTGGAAAGTAACTGATGTCCATACGCTCGTTCTGTACTCGGAGCATATTGGCCACGTCACACCATTCCAACGCCTTTTTAAGGTTGGTTTCTACTTGAACTCCTAAAGATTCAATATGTTTGGGAATCAATGTCTTGGGACCACATACTTTTACATTGGCCCCTTGCAGTTTTAAGGCAAAAATATTGGATAAGGCAACTCTGGAATGTAGGATATCGCCAACAATTACCACATTTTTACCTCCCACATCACCTAATTTTTCGCGGATGGAATACGAATCCAGCAAGGCTTGTGTAGGGTGTTCATGAGCCCCATCTCCTGCATTTATTATTGAAGCCTTAACGTGTTTTGAAAGAAAAATGCCCGCTCCAGGGTTGGGATGTCTCATCACCACCATATCCACTTTCATGGAAAGGATGTTGTTTACAGTGTCAATTAGTGTTTCTCCCTTTTTTACAGAGGATTGCGAGGCCGAAAAATTAATGACATCCGCTGAGAGTCTTTTTTCTGCAAGCTCAAAAGAGAGTTTGGTACGGGTACTGTTTTCAAAAAAGATATTCGCTATTGTTATATCCCTTAGTGAGGGAACCTTTTTTATAGAACGATTGATTACTTCCTTAAAATGATCTGCAGTTTCAAAAATGAGCTCTATATCTTTTTTGTTCAGATACTTTATTCCCAGTAAGTGGTTTACACTTAATTCGCTCATTATATTCTATTTGCTTACTAAATACACAATATCCTTACCGTCATTCTCTTCCCACATCACCTTCACTTTTTCTTCGTTAATAGCATCTACCTGTCTACCCCGGTAATTGGGTTGAATGGGCAAATGCCTACTAAATCTTCTATCTATCAGGGTCAACAACTCAATATCCGATGGTCTGCCGAAAGATTGAATAGCTGTCAGTGCAGCACGTATACTTCTTCCGGTGTAAAGCACATCATCAACAAATACTACATTTTTGTCATCAACCAGAAAATCTATTTTGGTGGTATTGGCCTCTAAGGTTTTTTCGCCTCTTCTGAAATCGTCCCTATAAAAAGTGATATCTAAAAAGCCCAGTTTTATGTCCTTTACCTTGTATTCTTCCCTTAAAATCTTGGTCAACCGTTCTGCCAAAAAAATGCCCCTGGGTTGAATCCCTATTATAACAGTATTACTAAAATCAAGATGATTTTCTAAAAGTTGGCAAGCCAAACGGTGCAGTATGATGTTTATTTCTTTTGAGGAGAGTAATACTTTTTGACTCATTTGCTATTTGACCGACTCAGTTGTATGCAAAAGTACACAATTCTTTAAAAAGGTCAGTGCAATAAAAAAGCCCCGACTGTTACCAGCGGGGCTCTCTTTGTATTTAAGAATCTGATTACTTCTTCTTGGAATCAGCTTCCATTTTATCCTTCAATGCTTGTAATTGAGAGTTAGCATCACCAAGAGTGGTTTTAGCCTCATCTGCTGAAGCCGCAGCTTTTCTCTTAGCTGTGCTAATGTTGCGTTCTTCTTGCTCTCTAAAGATAGCGGTATGGCTAGCCACAACACGCTTGAAATCTTTATTGAACTCAATGATCTTGAATTCTACTTCTTCACCTTTAGTTAGCTTCTTACCATCTTCTTTTTCCATATGACGTGAAGGAACAAATCCTACAATATCATCATTGAAGTTAACGGTAGCTCCCTTATCAACAACTTCTGCAATGGCTGCTTTGTGAACTGTACCTTCGGCAAACTCCTCAGAGTATTTATCCCAAGGGTTCTCAGTGGTTTGCTTGTGTCCAAGACTCAACTTACGTCCTTCAACATCCAATTCCAATACTTCAACCTCCAAGGTATCGCCTACGGCAACAAACTCAGATGGGTGCTTGATTTTCTTGGTCCATGAAAGGTCAGAGATGTAAATCAATCCATCAATTCCTTCTTCCATTTCTACAAACACACCAAAGTTGGTAAAGTTTCTAACAATTCCTTTATGTCTAGAACCTACAGGATATTTAGAAGTAATATCTGTCCATGGGTCTGGCGTCAATTGCTTGATACCCAAGGACATTTTGCGATCTTCTCTATCCAAAGTTAATACAACTGCTTCAACTTCATCACCAACACTTACAAAATCTTGTGCTGATCTTAAGTGCGTAGACCATGACATTTCAGAAACGTGAATTAATCCCTCAACACCTTCAGCAACTTCAATAAAGGCGCCGTAATCAGCAATAACAACTACTTTACCTTTTACTTTATCACCAATCTTGATCTCATCGCCCAAAGCATCCCATGGATGTTTCTCCAATTGTTTAAGACCTAATTGAATTCTTGACTTGTTATCATCAAAGTCAAGGATTACCACGTTTAATTTCTGGTCTAGCTCAACAACTTCGTTCGGGTGGTTGATTCTACTCCATGAAAGGTCTGTAATGTGAATCAATCCGTCAACACCACCAAGGTCAATGAACACACCATAAGAAGTAACGTTCTTCACGATACCTTCCAATACTTGTCCTTTTTCCAACTGGCCAATGATCTCCTTCTTCTGCTCTTCAATATCAGCTTCAATAAGGGCCTTATGGGAAACAACTACGTTCTTGAATTCATGGTTAATCTTAACCACTTTGAATTCCATGGTCTTACCAACATACTGATCGTAGTCACGGATAGGTTTTACATCGATTTGTGAACCTGGCAAGAAAGCTTCTATACCAAATACATCTACGATCATACCACCTTTGGTTCTGCATTTTACAAAACCTTGAACAATCTCTTCTTTGTCATGGGCAGCATTAACTCTGTCCCAAGCCATGATTGTTCTTGCTTTTCTGTGCGACAATACCAATTGACCGGTTTTGTCTTCACGGATATCGATAAGTACCTCAACTTTATCACCAACCTTAAGGTCAGGATTGTAACGGAACTCGTTCAAAGAGATAACCCCTTCAGATTTTGCATTGATGTCGATGATCGCCTCACGGTCTGTCATGTGAACTACTGTTCCTTCAACAACCTCTTCATCGGCAGTGTCCACAAAATTTTCCTCAACAAGTTTCTCAAACTCGTTTAACTTGCTGTCCTCTACTTTTTCAATACCCTCTTCGTACTTGTCCCAGTCAAAATTTTCCAAAAACTCTTGGGGATCTTGTTGGGTCTGTACTTCTTCTTTAACTTCTACTGTTGCTGTAGTTTCTTCTACCTCAACGTTTGCTTTTTCTTCAGCCATCTGCTGATTTAAATTTGTATTCCACAGTTTTACAAGAGTTAAACAATTCCTGTGGAAGTTGTTATTGATGATTTTCTTTCCCTTTTCCTCTTGTTGCTTTGTCAAAAAGGAGTGCAAAAATACAATTAATTACTTGTTTTACAAACCCTTATTTGATTCTTGCCCCACTGTTTTAAGAATTAATCAAAATTTAAGGTGAAATGTGACTTTTATGCATATCTTGTTTCTAAATATTAACCATTAAATACATTTAGATTATTATGAGCGCAAAGGCAAAATACCAAGCAGTGTTAGATTTAGGACAACAATTGGCCATTAAAAATGGCGATGTTTCTGAAGAAGGAGGAGTCCTAAAGATAAAAGGTGAAGCAAATACCCCATACGAGAAGAACGTTATTTGGGACAAAATCAAGGAAATTGGAGGGCAGAGTCCAAGTGATATTAAAGCCAATATTTCAGTTTCTGATGATTCTGTTTATCACAGACATACAGTAAAAAGTGGTGAATCTCTAAGCAAAATAGCCAAGCACTATTACGGAGATGCCATGAAATACAACAAAATCTTTGATGCGAACACCAACATCTTAAAGAATCCGGATGTAATTCATCCTGATCAAGTTTTGGTTATTCCGAATATCTAGGAAATAGCATAGCTATCCACTAAAAATAGCTTCTATTAATACAGAAAAGGGGGTTGGCTTTATAAAAAGTTAAACCCCTTTTTCTTTACGGTATTAAAGACTAATTTAAACACCCAATCGATATTTCGTTCATCTAGTAAATCAACAATATGAGGCAGCTTAATTTTAGGAAACCATTCATAACCATATTTCATAACAACACCTTTTCTGCCATCATATGTCTACTGCTATTTTCTTTGTATTTAAATAATATTAGTGCACAATCCAAACCTTCCATGGTTGAAGGGGTTGCCGTGGAAATAGGTTCCATTTCGCCTGGTGATACCGACTTTTCAGATTTAATGGCGTTAAAAAATATAATTGGTGATACCAGAATCGTACTCTTGGGAGAACAATCACATGGAGGGGGTTCCACATATTCAGCCAAGGTTAGATTAATCAAATTTCTTCATCAAGAAATGGGGTTTGAAGTCATGGCCTTTGAAAGCGGAATGTATGATTGTGCCAAAATATGGCAGAACATGGTAGACGGTAAAAAAATGAAGGACGAAGTTCTGAACAGTATGTTTTATATGTATGCAACAAGTACCGAGGTAAAGCCATTGTTCAATTATATGGATGATCAGATGCAGGGTTCGAAACCATTGTTGTTCTGCGGAATGGATAGCCAGCATACAGGAGAAAAATCAAAACAATATCTTGTTGCTGACTTGAAGACGTTCTTGGATAAAAACGGATCAGAAATTCAGAATCAGGAATCATGGAAAGTCTTTGAAAGAAAAGTTGCTGACATCATCGGCATGAACAGAGCTGTAACCGATGAAGATAAAGCAGACTTTTATATTGTCGTAAACAATCTCAAATCTGAGTTAAGCACTCTTAAATCAAATGAGGCAACTTTTTTAAACAATTCAGGTTTCTGGAAGGAAATCATACATAGTCTGGAATCGCAAGCAAAAAGATACTGGGGAGATATTGAGGATATGGATAGAGACCGGCAAATGGCAAGTAATATGAGCTGGTTGCTCAATAATACACATAAAGATAAAAAGGTAATTATCTGGGCACACAACTTTCATATAGCAAGAGGTCTAGACCCTATATTACCTATGGGACATTTTCTTAAAAAAGAATTCGGAGATCAAATGTATGCCATTGGGTTTACAGGTTACGATGGTGAGTTTATCAATTTTGTGAATGATAAGAAGGTATCAATAGCCAAACCATCCAAGTCAAGTATTGAGCAGTCAATCAAAAAAACAGGTTGGCCCTATGCCATGATTGACTTTAGACACTTAGCTGAAAACTCGGCATTAAAACAAAAGCAAAAAGGAAGGTTGTTTAATTTTAATCAGCACTCTTTTGTGTTGCCCGAGGTTTTTGATGGTCTTTTTTATATTGAGACCACCACTCCTACAGTACGGGAATAGTCAAAAAGTCCTATTTACTCTTGGATCACCCTTAACGAGCATTCATAAATACGCTCAAACTGCTCTTCCAATCCCATATTGCTGTTATCAAATAGTAATACCCTCAAATATTTTTTAACTGGGATGCAATTACATCCCTTCCGCCCTCCAACCTTTGGTTGGAGTCCACCTTCCCTTGCCAAGGGAAGTAGCAATACTAAAACTTTATAAAATTGGCTAACTCCCCAGATTTATGAATCCATATCCCACATCTGTCAATTTTGGTTAGATTCTTAAATCAAAATTCTCGAACTTCATTTACCTGTGCTGTACTTGATTCTGTATCGGGTGATATAGCTCATTTAAACGAACCATATCTTAAACGTTGTGTCTAAGCTAAGAGAAAATGAAAAAATCGAACTCATTTAAGTTTAAAAAGTTTGATTTAAAAAGAATGGCAATGAATATTGATGCCTTTTCTTATAAAAACATATTTATTAAACTTGCTTATGTTCAAAAAATCAAAGGGTTCCCTACAGTTGATGTTTTTGAAAATACTCAAAAGGCACAGGAGAACGAGTGGGCAATTTATGGGCCAGATTATGATGAAAGCTACAGAGTTTCATTTCAAAATTTAAATGAAATAAAAGAAGTAAAAATAAGGGATGTCATATATGAACTAAAATTTGGAAAGCATGAAAACGAAAAATACGATTATTCCAAAAAATCTGAAGTCATTGACGTATATCAGTTTGCAATTCGAAAAAAGCAAATGAACTGAATATTTGTATTGGGCATATGATAATGTCTAATGCCTTTTTTGCGTGTCAATAACTCTCAGGGTAAAATCATGGATTCGTTTAAACTGTTCTTCCAACCTTTTGGCAGCAATCCACTTTCCATGTTACCCTGAGCGCAGTTGAAGGGAAGGAATTCAAAACTCATTTATTACTGCATTAGTCAATTCATAGCGCTCATCCATCAATTTGCATTGGATTTTTACCTGAAATTTCCCAAACTACATTTAGCAGGTCATTGTAGCCAATTTAAAAGAGTTCACACAATGGTATTTATTGAAGGGTACATGTTCTTTAAAGCATTTTAGTGAAAAAAGTTGATTTTTGACAATAATAAATCTACTTTACTTAAAGTTTACTAAATGCTAACAACAGGTCTCATACTTATTCTTGCATCTCTTGGTTTGGCCCAGGGGCTTTTTTTGAGTCTCTACCTATTTACACTTAAAACAGGGAATAGAAATGCTCATTTTTTTCTTGGTCTTTTCTTGTTAGGCTTAACCATTAGAGTAGGTAAATCTGTATTGAACTATTATGTTCCATTAGAAAATTGGCAAAACAATATTGGTATTTCAGGAATTTTGTTTGCATCGCCATCATTATGGTTTTATGGCAAAGCACTTTTTGATAAAAATAGTTCGCTCTCAGGAAAAGATTACCTTCATTATATACCCTTTATTTTATTCCTCTTTTTAATTCCCTTTGTACCAAGAAAAGGCAGTTTTGAGTCTTTGTGGAACTACGGTATAGTAGTCTTTCATCTCCTATCTTATCTAATTCTATCATGGTCAAATCTTCGCAAAAACAAAAACATTGTTTCCAAAAGTATTATGGCCTGGTATCGTAATATTCTAATTGGCGCTTCGCTAATTTGGCTTCACTATGTGGGCAATCTTTTTGATTTTGAAATGTATTACATAAGAGGTCCTATTTTTTATTCGCTCTTAATTTATGCATTTAGCTATCTCTTCTTAAACCGACATAAATTTAACTTACAGAAGTATAGCAGCTCTAATTTAGATAAAGAAAGTTCTGCAAAATTGTTTCAAAGAGTCAAGGAGCTTTTCAATTCCGAAGAGATTTATTTAGATGATAATTTAACGCTGAACACCGTTTCTGAAAAATTAAATGTAAAATCAAGAGAAATATCGCAAGCCATTAATGAAAATGTGCAACAAAATTTTTATGATTTTGTTAATCAATATCGTATTGAAAAAGCTCAATTTTTGCTGAGAGATTGCCATTATAAGAAAGCAAAAATTGCCACTATTGCATATGATTCTGGATTTGGGAATGTTACATCTTTCAATCTTGCCTTTAAGAAGAAAACCGGGGTAACCCCTTCAGCTTTTAGAAAAGGATAAAAGACCATTTTTCGTTATAGGAAACGTGTTTTTTAAAGTATTTTATTGAGGTATTACTGAATATTGAAGAACAAAACGTATTCAGTATGAATAGAAAAAAATTTATATACGGTTCCCTTTTAGGGGTGGGAACAGCATTTGCAGTACCTTCATATCTTCTTTCAAAATCAAAAAAAGAGCAATCCAGCCCAACTAAAATTGAACCTAACCAGTTAGATGAAAAACTGATAAAAGATTTTGTAATTGCTGGTCATTCAAAATTAGAATTGGTAAAAGAGATGCTAAACGAGCATCCAAATTTAATTTATACTTCTTACGATTGGGGAAATGGTGATTACGAAGAAGCAATTGAAGGTGCGGCTCATTTAGGTAACAAGGAAATTGTAAACTATTTTATAACCCAAGGCGCTAGACCCAATCTTTTTGCATTAACAATGTTGGGCAAAACCAATTTAGTAAAACCTGCTATTGAAACCTATCCAGAACTGCTTTTTGCAAAAGGAGCACATGGTCTTACATTACTTCATCATGCACAGGTTGGAGAATCTAAAGAACTTGAAAATTACTTTATACAAAAGGGTTTAACAAAGCGAATATTAAAAATCAGATAAAATAACTATGAGAAAAATTTTAATTCCCTTTATGCTATTAATATTTATTCAATGTTCGAGTGATACTAAATTGTCTAAAAAAGAACGAGATTTTGCTATTGGAGAGCTAAATAAATCAAAAGACAATTTATTGAGTACCATAGATAGCTTGAGTATTGAGCAATTAAACTTTAAAATTAATGAAACATCTTGGTCTGTTGCAGAATGTACAGAGCATGTCACCATTTTTGTCGATAAGGTATTTGAAATATTGGAAGAATCTCTTGAGCTTCCCTCAAACCCTGAACGGCGCAAAGATGTGAAATTTTCAGATAAAGAATTGATTGCGTTCGTACAAGACAGAGCAAATAAAACTAAAACGGAAGAAGATTTCGAACCCAATAACACTTTTGGCAGTCACACTAAAACTGTTAACACTTATAAAGTGAAACTAGAAAAACATATTGACTATCTAAAAAAAACAAAAGATGATTTAAGAAATCACTATGTGAATTTTGGAACCATTGATACATATCAACTTTTCTTGTATATGGCTGCTCATACTAACCGCCATATAGAGCAAATTAAAGAAATTAAAAACGATATAAATTTTCCTAAAAACTAAAACATAATCATATGAAAAACATAACAATCTTAGGTTTAATAATCTTTTTCTTCATCGCTTGTAAAGACAACTCAAAAACCAGCAATGCTAAAGATGCTCAACAAAATTATTCAAACTTAACACCATTAGCAGTGGTAACTAAAAGAATGAATTATTTTAATGAGCATAATTATGACGAATTTATAAAGCTCTATAACACCAATGTAGAAGTTTATACCTATCCAGATAAGTTAATGGGAACTGGTTCCGATAGATTAGGTTCTATATTTAAAAAAGACTTCGAAAACAAAGCTGTTGCTGTTAAGGTTGTAAATCAAATGGATAATGGACCTTACGTTATTAACCATGAAATTGTAACCACAGATGGAAAAGAACAAAAATACATTTCAATCTATAAAGTTGAAAAAGGACTTATTAGCACCGTAAGTTTTGTACGGGGGTTTTAAGAAAAGGTAAATATTAGTTTAGTAAAACTAGTTACAATAACGCCTCTAGTTTATTGTGGTGGAATTTCCTGTTGGAAATCCTTATTCCGCAACAAAACCATAACCCAATCGATAAATGCATTCCAAAAAAATGTTTTTAGACGCTTGGCATCGAACTTATATCCCTCAACCGCATTACCCTTGCTTTTCAATAACCCTTAAAGCAAAATCATGGATTCGTTCAAACTGCTCTTCCAGTCCCATATCGCTATTGTCAAATTTAATGGCATCCTCAGCTTTTTTCAATGGAGAAATTTCTCGTGTAGAGTCAATAAAATCACGCTTTTGTACATTTTCCAGAATTTCTTCAAAGGAAACATCCTCTCCCCTATCCAACAATTCTTTGTAACGCCGGGTTGCACGGGCATTGGCAGAGGCAGTCATGAATATTTTTAATTCGGCATCAGGAAAAACTACAGTGCCAATATCCCTTCCATCCATTACCAAACCTTTTTCCTTACCCATCTGCTGTTGCATTTCCACTAATTTGTGACGTACTTCTGGAATAGTGGCGACTTTGCTCACCTCTCGAGAAACTTTCATGGTTCTTATTTCCCCTTCTACGTTTTTACCATTCAAATACATTTCGGAAAAACCCAATTCTTTATTCGGAACAAAATTTAGGTTGATGTTGGGCAAATTTTCAATTAAACCTGGAATATTATCAGTATCCCCAATGCAACTATTTTCAATGGCAAATAGAGTTACAGCTCTATACATGGCCCCGGTATCTACATAAATATAATTGAGCTCGGCTGCCAATTTTTTAGCTACCGTACTTTTACCTGTTGATGAGTATCCATCTATGGCTATGGTGATTTTTTCCATGAGCTAAAAATACCCAGAAAATAGATTTAACCTTAATCTATATTGAAAAATTAAAGCTTCTTTGCATTTTTCACCTTAGTATTTGTAACCGCAATGTCAATAACTTCGCTCATATCGGTCACGTAATGAAAAGTAAGTCCTTTTAAATAATCTTCTTTGATTTCTTCAATGTCTTTTCTGTTGTCCTCACACAAGATAATTTCTTTGATTCGCGCTCTTTTTGCTGCCAAAATCTTTTCTTTGATGCCTCCCACAGGCAATACCTTACCTCTAAGGGTAATCTCACCCGTCATGGCCAAGCTTTTCTTCACTTTACGTTGCGTAAACAATGAAACCAAGGAAGTTAACATGGTTACCCCGGCACTTGGGCCATCTTTGGGAGTGGCCCCCTCAGGAACATGTATATGTACGTTATACTTGTCAAAGACATCCGGGTTAATTCCAAATGTATCGGCATTGGACTTGATGTATTCCATAGCAATCGTTGCCGACTCCTTCATTACTTTACCAAGGTTTCCGGTAATGTTCAAAGCGCCCTTTCCTTTGGAAAGTATGGATTCTATAAAGAGAATATCACCACCTACGCTAGTCCAAGCTAAACCGGTAACTACCCCTGCGACATCATTGTTCTCATATTTATCTCGCTCTAAACGTGCAGGCCCCAGAATCTTCTCAACATCATCGTTGGTAACTTTAATATTGTATTCTTCCTCTATGGCAATAGATTTTGCAGCGTAACGTACCATTTTGGCCAATTGCTTTTCCAAACTACGTACTCCAGATTCACGGGTATAGCCTTCCACAATTTTTTCCAATTGGGGTTTTCCAATCTTCAAATCTTTGTTGGAAAGTCCGTGCTCTTTTAATTGTTTGGGCAATAGGTGTTTTTTGGCAATTTCCACCTTTTCTTCAATGGTATAGCCCGTTACATTAATGATTTCCATACGATCGCGCAATGCAGGCTGAATGGTTCCCAAATTGTTCGCCGTTGCAATAAACATGACTTTGGAAAGGTCATAGCCCATTTCCAAGAAGTTATCATAAAACTCGCTGTTCTGCTCTGGATCTAAAACCTCCAACATAGCTGATGAAGGATCCCCCTGGTGACTACTTGCAAGCTTATCTATTTCATCCAAAATAAAAACAGGGTTGGAAGTACCTGCTTTTTTTATACTCTGAATTATTCTTCCGGGCATGGCACCAATATACGTTTTACGGTGTCCCCTAATCTCTGCCTCATCACGAAGACCACCTAAAGACATACGCACATATTCCCTTCCCAAAGCTTCAGCTACTGATTTACCCAAAGAAGTTTTACCAACTCCAGGAGGGCCATAAAGACATAGAATTGGTGATTTCATATCGTTACGGAGCTTCAACACTGCCAAATACTCAATAATTCTTCTTTTTACATCTTCAAGGCCATAGTGGTCCCTATCCAAAATTTGCTGAGCCTTTTTTAAGTCAAACTTGTCCTTCGAGAATTCATCCCAAGGCAAGTCCAAAAATAAATCCAAGTAATTACGTTGAATGGAATACTCGGCAACTTGAGGATTCATGCGTTGCATTTTGGACAATTCCTTTTCAAAATGTTCCTTGACCTTTTTGCTCCATTTTTTCTCTTTGGCCTTTACACGCATCTCATCCACCTCTTCCTCATATGAAACCCCACCCAATTCTTCTTGAATGGTTTTCATTTGTTGATGCAAGAAATACTCCCGTTGCTGTTGGTCCATATCGTTACGCACCTTGGACTGAATATCATTCTTCAATTCGAGCTTTTGAAGTTCTTGATTCATGTACTTCAAGGTTGTCAATGCCCGTTCCTGTAAATTTGGAATCTCTAAAAGCCTTTGTTTTTCTGCAACGCTTAAATTAAGGTTTGAGGAAACAAAATTGATCAAGAATGAGTTACTCTGAATATTTTTTATGGCAAAAGTGGCCTCACTTGGAATATTTGGATTGTCCTTAATAATTTTGAAGGCCAGTTCTTTAATAGAATCTATGATTGCTTCAAATTCCTTACTTGTTTCATCGGGTCGTTCCTCCTTTGCTTCCCTAACGGTTGCGGTGAAATAGGGTTTTTCGGTGACCATTTCGGCTATCTCAAAACGCTTTTTACCTTGAATTATAACCGTGGTGTTCCCATCAGGCATTTGCAGAACCCTTAAAATTCTGGCAACCGTCCCCAATGTATTGATATCTTCTATCCCAGGATTTTCAGTTTCCTCATCTTTTTGTGAAACAACACCAATGGTCTTTGTTCCATTATTGGCATCCTTAATAAGGTTTATAGATTTATCCCTTCCTGCTGTAATTGGAATGACCACACCAGGAAAAAGCACTGTATTACGCAAAGGCAGAACCGGCAAAGTTTCAGGCAGATCCTCCCTGTTCATTTCTTCCTCATCTTCTGGAGTAAGCAATGGTATCAATTCCGCATCCTCATCTAGGCCCTGCATTGAAATATTGTCAAAACTCGAAATTTTTATCTCTCCCATATCTTATCTTTCGGCCATTTTGTCACAAATAACCCATATCGTCAGTTTATTCCAGAACCTAACACCTTTGTAATTCCTTCAAACTAAGTAATACCATGGCATTTAGGTTCTTTTTCATCTCTATAAAGGCAATTCTTGTGCCATTAAAAATTAAAATTTCAGAAAAAGTGTAACAATTGATAAATTCATCAATCTATAAGACAAACCATTCATTTTTTGAGCCACCAAAATGAACATACTGATGCACTGCTTCAATCGTGCCTAAAAGGAAAACAAAGTGCACAATTGGAAATTTACAATCGCTATTACAAAGCTATGTACAATACAGCTTTTAGGATTGTAAAAGACTCGGCTGAAGCTGAAGATGTAATGCAGGAATCGTTTTTGAACGCGTTTACGAAACTGCACACATTTAAGGGGGATGTCGCCTTTGGGGCCTGGTTAAAGCGAATTGTGATCAACAACAGTATTTATCATTACAAAAAACAGCAAAAAACAAGAGCTGTGGATTTGGATGAAGTAATGTACAGGGTCGAAGATAATGATGAAGTTGCTTTGAATCACGATGGTTATACTGAACTGAAGGCTCAAAAAGTGATGGAAACCATGAAAAGTTTAAAAGACAATTACAGAGTTTCTTTGACCTTACATTTAGTTGAAGGGTACGATTACGAAGAAATCAGTGATATCATGAACATTAGCTACGCAAATTGTAGAACAACGATTTCTAGAGCTAAAGAAAGTCTGAGGAAAAAATTGACTGTAAATGCAGGGATATGAAGAAAGATAACTTAAATCAGCTGTTTGAAAGGCTTCAAGGTGATTTTGACCATGAAGAACCAAGAGGGGGGCACCAAGATCGGTTTTTAGAAAAACTGAACAAAGCAAACGGAGTGGTTACGCTTCAAAAGAAAAAGACAAACTGGTGGAAACCTTTGTCCATTGCAGCTTCTGTGGTCATTGTTTGTTTACTTGGGCTACAAGTGTTCAACACTGAACCAAGTATTAAGGAGCAGGTGGTCGAAATTTCGCCAGAAGTATCACAAACTGAATTCTATTTTGCTAGTCTTATTGAGGAACAAATTCAATTGCTCAAGGATGAAAAATCACCTGAAACGGCCAAACTGGTAGATGACACTTTATTACAACTGGACAAATTGGAAATAAACTACCAAAACTTGGAAAAAGAACTGATAAATGGTGGGGATAGTAAAATTATCCTTAATGCCATGATCACCAATTTCCAAACAAGAATAGATTTATTAAAAGAGGTATTGACCAATATTGAAAACATTAAGAATTTAAAATCATACAATGATGAAAACTTTACTATATAAATATGTCTTTTTGGCACTAACCCTGCTTCCCATGGCCCTAAGTGCCAATACGGGGAAAATGGGCGGAAAATACACCAAAGAAAAGACCATAAAAAAAGAGTTCAACGTAAACTCCGATGCGCTCTTTAAAGTAAAAAACAGCTATGGCAACCTTAATATTACCTCTTGGAATGAAGACAGGGTAGTTATTGAAGTACACATAAAGACCAACGGCAATAACGAGGAGAAAGTTCAAGATAGATTGAACGAAATAGACGTTAGCTTTGAGAATAATGCCAGTATGGTTTCTGCTAGGACTCTTTTTGGAGATCGTGATAGAAATTGGGGCTGGAAATGGGGAAAGCGAAACAATGTAAGTGTACAGGTCAACTATACCATTAAAATTCCTGTAAAAAACAGTGTTCATTTGAGCAATGACTACGGAAACATTTATTTAGACCGTGTTGACGGGCACGCAAAAATTAATTGTGATTACGGAAAAATTGATGTTGGGGAATTAAGGGGCAGGAACAACGAGCTGAGATTTGATTATACCTCCCGGTCAACCTTTGACTATATCAATAGTGGTGAAATCATAGCAGATTATTCAGGATTCACAGTTGAAAAAGCTGGAGACCTTAACGTTAGAGCAGATTATACCAACGCTGTGATAAAAGAAATGGGCAATTTGGATTACTCCAGTGACTATGGCTCCATTCAGGTCGATAACTTAAATAACATAAATGGTAACGGCGACTATATTGGGGTTAAATTGGGAACTGTGCACGGCAATGTCAGTATCACATCAGATTATGGTTCCTTAAAAATCAGTGAAATGGCTCCTGATGCTGGAGATATGAACATTAAAACCGATTACACAGGGGTGAAAATAGGATATAACCCTGGTTACCATTTTGATTTTGAAATTTCTACAGAATATGCAGGTGTAAGTGGAAAAGATGCTTTCGAAATCAATATCAGTAAAGAAAAGTCAAGCGAAAAATATTACAAGGGCTATTATGGCAAAGAAAATTCCGGAAACACGGTATACATCAACAGTGAATATGGAGGAGTTACATTTTATCAGAATTAATCAAAAAACAATACCAAAAACACAATCATGAAAAAATTAATCACATTAGGATTAGCGCTATCAATGGTAGCCATTACAAATGCTCAATGGGGCAAAAGAGTAAAAGGGAACGGAAATGTTGTAACCATAGAAAGATCTGTTGGTGAATATGATGCAGTTGCGTTGGCAGGTTGGTTTGATGTGGAACTGGTTGACGGGAACGAGGGTGAAATTTCCTTAAAGGGAGAATCAAACCTGCTCGAATACATCAAAACAGAGGTAAAGGATGGGAAATTGGTAATCAAGGTTAAAAAAGGAGTAAATCTTAGACCTTCCAACTGGAATTCCGGAATTATGATTACCGTACCTGTAGAACAAATCGATGCTGTAGCTTTGTCCGGATCAGGTGATATTGTGGGCAGAACTACATTGAAGTCAAATAACTTTAGTGCCAGAATGTCCGGTTCAGGTGATATTTCCCTAGCTGTAGATGCACAAAGTGTAAAAGCTGCCCTATCTGGTTCTGGAGACATAAATCTAGAGGGAAAAACCACAGATCTTGACATTCAGGTTTCAGGCTCTGGAGATGTAAAGGCTTATGAGCTAGAAGCAGAGTTTGTCACCGCTCAGGTCTCTGGTTCTGCTGATATAAGGGTTACAGCAAATCAAGCTATAGATGCCCGAGTCTCTGGTTCTGGTGATATCAGTTATCGTGGAAATCCTAAAAAAGTTAATAGTAAATCTTCTGGTTCTGGAGATATATCCAGAGGATAGAACGGAGTTTATCACCAATCAAAAACAAGCTTCCGAGGTATCGGAACCATCAATCAAAAACAGAAAGCCCGAACCTAAAGGTTCGGGCTTTTTATTACCTGATCCATTCGTTGGAGTTTCTTCTATTGTTATAGTCAATCAAATTTGATGGGTAATTAATCCAATCTATATGCTTAATAATTTTACCGGATTCGTTAAAAGTTAGTATCATAACAAAATGCATAGCTTCAAACTTTGTTCCTCCCCAAAGAAATTCCGTATAATAGCCTCGTGTAACAACTTTATTACCTTCAATAATCTGTTCATAAATGACCAGAGCATCAGCAGCTCCTTTTTGAAAATCTGGGTTATTCCAATCGAAAAACTCAGTAAGTTCTTTCTTTCCTATAATTCTATCTGCATTCACTACATCCTCTAGAACAACCTCATCGTCATAAAATGACATGAACTTATCAAAATCTTTCCTTTCCTTAAAAGTATCGTAATACTCTTCAACAGTTTTGGCAATATTCTGTTTCTTGACTCTCTCACATGAAAAAAAAGATGGTAAAATAATCGTTGATAGCAATAAGCATCTAGCTATATAACTTATGTTTTGAAAATTTACCATTTTATCTACTTTTTTTATTCACCCTTGTCAATAAGAACATTCCCACCAAAAAGAACAACCCTAAAAAGATGGTGCTGTTTCTCATGCTTCCGGTGAGTTGAGCCACGGCACCATATAAAAAAGTACCTATCACTATCCCTATTTTTTCAGCAACATCATAAAAACTGAAAAACGAAGTGGTATCTGTAGTTTCTGGCAAAAATTTGGAATATGTTGAACGAGATAAAGCCTGAATTCCACCCATTACGACACCCACAAATCCGGCAGCAATATAAAAATCCATTGGGGTTTGTAAAAAATAGGCGTAGATACATAGTAACATCCAAATCAAATTGATAACGATCAAAGTCTTAATGTTTCCGTAGCTTTTTGAAGCTCTTGCGGTTATTGTGGCCCCAAAAATTGCAACAATCTGTATAACCAAAATACTGATAATAAGTCCAGTTGTACGTTCGCTATCCGTCCCCCAATTAATTTCTTCCTCACCAAAATAAGTTGCAATCAACATAATGGTTTGCACTGCCATACTGTAGACAAAGAAAGCGCCTAAATAGCGTTTAAGCTGAGTCTCCGCACCTAATTGCTTCCATACACTTTTCAATTCCTTGAATCCGTTTAAGACAATATTGGTGCGCGCTCCTTCCTTTTTATATCCCTTAGGTAGATGTAAGAAGGTATATTGACTAAACAAAATCCACCAGATTCCAACTGAAATAAAAGAGTATTTCATAGCCTTGACCTCGGCTACCTCTCCCCCACTATCCGTAATACCAAAAACGGCAGGCTGCATAACCATAGCAAGATTAAATACCAATAAGATTACGCTACCTACATAACCCAATGAAAATCCTTTGGCACTTATGCCATCTTGTTGTTCAGGAAAAGCAATATCCGGTAGATAAGAATTGTTGATAGCAAAGCTTACCCAAAAACCAACTAAACCAAAGAAATAACAGGTTAACCCAAAATAAATATTCTCCAGCGAAAACCAATACAATCCAATGCAAGACAGTGCACCCAAATAGCAAAAAAATTGAAGAAAAATCTTTTTGTTCCCCAAATAATCCGCAATTCCCGATACCAAAGGGGTAATAATAGCTATAAAAACAAAAGCAAGGGAGGTAACGTAACTAATCAATGGGGCTCTGGCAATCTCACCACCTAATATGGTTACTTTTTCTATCTCGGCCACCCGGAACAATGCTCCATAAAAAATTGGAAAAATAGCCGAAGAAATCACCAAACTGTACACAGAGTTGGCCCAATCATAAAAAGCCCAAGCATTCAACAATTTCTTACTTCCTTTTAATGCGAGTACTTTTTCCATGGTTCAATAAAATAAAAATGCCATTTAAAGCCAAGGGAGAAAATCTTTTCAGATTTTCCGCTTCACTCTAAATGGCACTACAGTTTGGTTTATCAATTGGTTATTTAAATGATGTTACCCCATATTTGGCCGCTTCTTGTTTTGCAGCCGGTGCCCAAGCCATGAGGTTGTTTATTCTTGTATCGTTTGATGGATGGGTGCTCATAAATTCTGGCGGTGCTTGACCTCCGGATTTGGCTTTCATCCTCCTCCAAAGGTTCGCAGCCTCATCTGGATTATACCCCGCTATGGCCATGATTTGCAACCCTATCCTGTCTGCTTCGGTTTCATGGTTTCTGCTAAAAGGGAGCATTACCCCTAATGTTGACCCTAACCCATATGCTTGATTAAAGGTATTTCGTTTTTGAGGATCTTTAATTGCTACATTACCGGCAACTGCTCCTATTTGTTGCAGCATACCAGCGCTCATACGTTGTGCTCCGTGATCTGCCAATGCATGGGCTACTTCATGCCCCATGACAACGGCAACGCCTGTTTCCGTTTGGGTAATTGGTAAAATACCAGTATAAAATACAATTTTACCTCCTGGCATACACCATGCATTTACGGTTTCATCATTTACCAAATTGTACTCCCATTTATAATCTTTTAGATAGCCTGGGTAACCGTTGGCATCTAACCAGCGCTCCGCGGCTGTGGAAATACGTTGCCCAACTTTGGTAATCATTTGCGCATCTGATGTCCCAGTTACAACCTTATTATCAGTCAAAAACTGATCGTATTGGGCAAATGCCATTGGGAAAATTTGACTGTTGGGATAAAAGTTAAGCGTACTTTTCCCAGTAAACGGATTTGTCTTGCATGCAGCAACCGCTAAAAAAATTGCTACGGTAATAATAAACCTTTTCATATTGTTAATAGTGTTTAGTCCAAGTAAAATACAAAAAATTATTTTCCAGTAATGTGTAGCTCTGTAAAATCTTTACTTACCTCAATACTGTTGCTTCCATTTAATTTTATATCCTTTGGTTCTACTACCTCATTATTTACTTCAATAGACCCAATTTCAAATGGAAGTCCATGAAATATAAGTTTAAACTTGTCATACGAAGTGATAAAATTACCATCTTTAAATTGTTGGATAATCAACTCATTTTCTTTTCCACGCAGTCTAAAACGTCTTAGACTATATCGTCCTTTCTTATAATCATATCCATCCAATTGGTCTTCATAAATGGTGGAATTTTCTATTCCTTCCTTATAGTAAACCTCAATGACCAATTCCTTTATCTCTTTCTCGCCCACATATTGTTGTATCGGATACTTAGGAATCATGGCTCCTTCTTTTATGAATAAAGGTACCTGTTCTATCTCGGCAGAAACCCATTTCTCCACTCCTCCTGTTACTACATCATCATTCCAATAATTATACCATTTCCCTTTAGGGAAGTACATGCGCCTACCCTGGGCATTAGGTTCTTGAACCGGGCATACCAAAATTTGCTCCCCAAAAAGGAACTCATCTGTTCTAAAGTGCGTTTGGGTATCATCCTGATCATAAAACACCAAAGATTGAATCATAGGTAGTCCATTCTGGATGTATTTATAAAACATGGTGTACAGATAAGGCAGTAACTGATACCGTAGTTCGATATATTTTCTAACAATATCTGTTACTTCATCACCAAAGGACCAAGGTTCTTGTTCTCCATGATCGCCACTAGAATGTACTCTACAAAATGGATGGAAAATTGCCAATTGAATCCATCTGGCAAACAATTCTCCATTGGGTTGTTCCGCAAATCCGCCAATATCTGATCCTACAAAAGAGTAACCACTAATACTCATTCGTTGCATTTGTACATTGGCAATCCACAAATGTTCCCAAGTTGCTACATTGTCTCCTGTCCAGGTAGCGCAATACCGTTGTGTCCCTGAATAAGCCGCTCTAGTAAGCACAAAAGGTCTTCTGGGGAACATAAATTTCTTGACCCCTTCATAAGTGGCGCGTACCATCTGCATACCGTATACATTGTGTGCCTTTCTATGACTACAAGGATGTCCATCATAGTCATGTCTTACATCCAAATTTGCAGTTTTTGAGGGAACCTCCATGATGGCAGGTTCGTTCATGTCGTTCCAAACCCCCTTTACCCCAATATCGGCAATCATTTCTTTATATAGGTCTGCCCACCATTCGCGTACTTTAGGGTCGGTAAAATCTGGAAACTTACATTCTCCAGGCCATACTTTTCCTTTAAAATGTGGACCATCAGCGCGGCGACAGAAGAATCCATTATCCATGGCTTCTTGATACACCCAGTAATTTCTGTCTATTTTTATGCCTGGATCAATCATGGTAACGGTCTTGAATCCATCCTCTTCTAAATCCTTTACCATTTTTTTAGGGTCAGGAAAGTGACTATTGTCCCAAGTAAAACAGCGAAAACCATTCATATAATCTATATCTAAATAAATGGCATCACAAGGTATTTTTAGCTTTCTAAAGGATGAGGTTATTTCTCTCACCTTTTTTTCTGGGTAATAGCTCCATTTTGATTGGTGAAAACCCAAAGCCCATAAAGGTGGAAGTTCAGGAACCCCTGTTAAATTGGTATAGGCTTCAACTACTTGATTCATTTTAGGCCCATAGAAGAAATAATAATTCAATTCCCCTCCATCTGCCCAGAAGCTGGTCACATTTCTTTTCTCATTAGCAAAATCAAAATATGTGCTGAACGAATTGTCAAAGAAAACTCCATAAGCAATGTTCTGTTTGAGGCCTACATAAAATGGAATCGCTTTATACAATGGCTCCTGGTCTTTGCCATAAGCATAGGAATCCGTTACCCAGTTATTTACACGCTTGCCTTTTAAGTTGGTATGGGAGGCCTTGTCACCCATACCGTAGTAACTTTCACCAGAATGGCAAATTTTACTCATTTTAACGATATTTCCACCGTAGTTATAGTTCTCTTCCCAATGAAACCCAAATTCATCTTCTAGAATTACAACATTATCCAAATCAAATACTCTAACCTTTAGGTTAGATTTATTAACGTGAATCCTAATTTTTGAAGTAGTGATGATATATTCAGAGACTTCTTCTTTTACTACAAGTTCATTATAACCCAAACTGACATCATCACTAATGGCATATGAAAAATCTGGTTCAAAAGCATGCTCAGTGGCATATCTGAAACGAATTGCACTGTCCCTTAAAACTGTTAGCCCCAAAATAACGCCATTCTCTGTGGTAAAATAGAGCTTATCGTTTTCTTGTTTAAAATTTACTATATGGTTTGGGAACTGATTGCCCCTTTTTTCAATTTCTGTATTGGTAATCATATTGGTTGATTAAGTCTGACAAAAGAAAGGCTTTAGGGTGAGAAATTAAAAAGATGTTACCAACATATTCACTACAACGTTTTAGTGGTTCTGCTACTTGTAAACTACTATTCCCAATGGCGGAAGTGTCATTACCACAGACTGTTTATGTCCGTTCCATGCGGTTGCAGCGGGTTTTAGGGTTTTCTTGCCCGACCCGCTACCAGAATATTTGGTGTCATCACTGTTAAAAATCAACTTTAGCTGGTTGGTTTTAGGGACACCTACTCTATAATTCTCCCTTTGTACAGGAGTAAAATTACATGCCACAATCAAATCATCCTTTGGATCCAAGCCTTTTCTAATATAAGTGACCACCGTATTTTCTTGATCATTGTACTCAATCCAATCAAAACCTTCCGGGGCAAATTGCTTTTCATACAAGGCAGGATTTCCTTTATATACTCTATTCAAATCTTTGATTACTTCCTGAATTCCAGAATGAAAATCAAATTGGGTTAAGTGCCAATCCAAGCTTTCTTCAAAATTCCATTCCGAAGATTGCCCAAATTCCCCACCCATAAAAAGTAAGTTTCCTCCCGGATGGGTAAACATATAACCAAAAAGCAACCTCAAATTTGCAAAACGCTGCCATTCATCTCCTGGCATTCTATACAATAAGGAACGTTTTCCATAAACCACCTCATCATGTGAAAAAGGCAGCATAAAGTTTTCGGTAAAGGCATATGTTAAACTAAAAGTAATATTGTTCAGGTCATAAGATCTGTGGATTGGTTCTTTTTTAAAGAACTCAAGGGTATCGTGCATCCATCCCATCATCCATTTCATACCAAAACCAAGGCCTCCAAGATCTACAGGCTTGGTAACCCCAGAAAAAGCGGTGGATTCTTCTGCGATGGTCTGTACTCCTTTAAAACTGGCATAAACCTCTTGGTTCATTTCCTTTAAAAAGGAAATGGCTTCCAAGTTCTCATTATTCCCATATATATTGGGTTCCCACTCCCCTTCCTCTCTTGAATAATCCAAGTATAGCATAGATGCAACAGCATCTACCCTGAGTCCATCCACATGAAATTGATCCAACCAAAAAATTGCATTGCTAATCAGGAATGCTCTAACCTCATTTCTCCCGTAGTTAAAAATCAAGCTTTTCCAATCCGGATGATATCCTCTTCTTCTATCCGGGTGCTCATATAAATGGGATCCATCAAAAAAACCAAGACCATGGGCATCCTCAGGAAAATGGGAAGGAACCCAATCCAAAATCACCCCAATTCCTTTTTGATGAAATTTATCTACAAGCAGTTTAAAGTCCTCTGGTTTACCAAAACGCGAAGTAGGTGCAAAATAACCAGTCAATTGATATCCCCAAGAAGGATCGTAAGGATATTCCATAATAGGCATGAGCTCAACATGGGTGAATCCCATTTCATTTACATAGCTAACCAACTCATCGGCCATTTCCACGTAGGAAAGTGATTCCCAGCCATTTTTTTTCTTCCAAGATCCTAAATGCACTTCATAAACAGAATAAGGCTTATCCAATCCATTTTTCTGCTCACGGGTATCCATCCATTTTTTATCCTTCCAAGAATGCGGAGCATCCCAAACTACCGAAGCAGTTTTAGGAGGTTGCTCACACAATCTTCCAAAAGGGTCTGCTTTTTCCGTCCAAACATCATTATTATGTGAATTAATCTTGTATTTATATTTGGTTCCTTTGTCCACACCTGGAACAAAACCCTCCCAAATACCACTTTCATCCCATCTGACATTCAGTTGGTGGTCTTCGCCTTTCCAAAAATTAAAATCCCCAATAACGGAAACAGATTTGGCAGAAGGGGCCCAAACTGCAAAATAAGTACCCTTTACCCCATCCACCTCAGTTAAATGAGCTCCAAGTTTATTATAAAGCCTAAAGTGTTTTCCAGCCTTAAAAAGATTGATATCAAATTCTGTAAAAAAGCTATGGACAACTACCTTGGACATAAAAGCGGGTTTAACTGATGCAATATTACACATCTTTGCCCAAGAATCCGATTTGAGGGTTCAGTTTACAAAATAAAACAAGGTCCTGACAAAAATGGAATGCTTTTTGATTTTGACTGTGAAACAAATGAAATGAACACAAATCAAAAATCAAAAATCATGAATAAATTCAGTACAATTATCGGCATCTTCCTTGTTTTGTTCACAGTATCTTGCGAAGGCCCAGAAGGCCCTCCAGGTTTTGATGGACTAGATGGAAGGGACGGAGTAGATGGTAAAGATGGTATTCAAGGACAGGTTGTAGAAGTGGACAATGTTAATTTTGACTATGATGCGGACGGTAATATTTTCAATGCCTTGATTACATTCAGTGATGTTACCGACTTTGAAGTATTTGAATCTGATGCTGTTTTAGTATACAGGTTTGACGGAACAGTAGATTTGGAAGATGGCAGTACAGCCGATACCTGGAGTCAGATTCCACAGAGTTTCTTCCTTCCCGAGGGTACTATACAATATGTAATGGCCCATACTTTTGTGGATGTGGAACTTTTCATCGACGGAAATTTTGACCTATCCGCACTAAGCACTGACTTCACCGACAATCAATCCTTTAGAATTGTTTTTGTTCCAAGTGAATTTGCAGAATCATCCAAAATGGATACATCCAAACTATCAAACGTTATGTCCGCCCTAGGAATTGAGGAAAATCAGATTCATAAAATTGAAGGGAATTAATACTCCAAAAAAGTATTATCTTAAAAACCTGCCAGATAACATGGCAGGTTTTTTTATGCTTTTGAAAGGAAGCTCCTAAAACAACGTCTACTTAGAAAAAGAAAGAAATGGGAAAAAAATTGCTTTTTATAGTTCTAATCCTCTCGGGATGCAAGGGTATATCGCAGGAAGGGAAAAAAGAAATAAAGGAAAAAGAAGAGGCTGCATATGCCATTACAAAAACAGATGCTGAGTGGAGGGCAGAGCTGACCGATATTGAATATTATGTTTTGAGAAAAGCAGCAACCGAGAATGCTTTTACCAGCGAACTATTAACCAATAAAGAAAAGGGCACCTACATCTGCGCGGGATGTGCAACGCCACTTTTCAGAAGTGAGAATAAATACACTTCTGGTACCGGATGGCCAAGCTTTGATCGGGAAATAAAGGGTAATGTGGCCTATGATGTAGATTACAAAATTGGCTATGCAAGAACTGAAGAACATTGTGCCACCTGCGGTGGGCATTTAGGACATGTTTTTAATGACGGGCCAAGAAAGACAACAGGTAAAAGACACTGTATTAATGGGGCAGCATTGGACTTTGTTCCAGATTCCAAATAATTAAACGAACATAGATGCAAAAAAAATATGATTTAGAGAAAACGGAATCCGAGTGGAAAAAGGAACTTTCTCCGGAAGAATATTTTGTGCTTCGCCAAAAAGGTACCGAAAGACCTAATACTGGTCAGTTCAATCTACATTTTGAGGATGGCGATTATCATTGTAAGGCCTGTAATTCCAAACTCTTTAAAAGTGATCACAAATTTGAAAGTGGTTGTGGTTGGCCGTCTTTTGACCAAGCTATTGAAGGAGCAATTGAATATATAAGGGATACTTCACACGGAATGATTCGCACGGAAACCGTCTGTGCCAATTGTGGTGGTCATTTGGGACATGTATTTAATGATGGGCCAAAGGAAACTACCGGCCAACGATATTGTATCAACTCGGTAAGTATAGGATTTAACCCAGACAAAGAATGAATTTTCACGAAAACTACCTTAAAAGTGCCATTTTCGAATTTCACCGCTATAAAAAGATGGGTGATAAAACTTTTGCTCAACTTTCAGAAGATGAAATCCAATGGAAATACAAAGAGACCGATAATTCTATTGCTATTATCGTGAAACATATGGTTGGCAATATGCTGAGCAGATGGACCAATTTTCTGACTGAAGACGGGGAAAAGTCATGGCGTAACCGGGAAACCGAGTTTGAAGGTGAATACCAATCCAAAACTGAAATGCTTGCCGCTTGGGAAAAAGGATGGAAATGCCTGTTTGAAGCTCTGAACAATATCAATGCATCAAATTTCAATACAAAAATCAAAATTAGGTCAGAGGAACACACTATTGTTGAAGCCGTTAACCGGCAATTAGCCCATTATGCAAGTCATGTAGGGCAAATTGCATTCGTAGGCCGAATGATCAAGGGGAACGATTGGGCATCCTTATCCATTCCTAAAGGGGGTTCGACTGATTTCAACAAAAAGATGTTTGGTAATTCTAATTCTGCATAACCAAACCTTGGTAATTGGCCATTGAATTGCGTACTTTTGCACTTCATTTTTAACATCTAAAATCAAAAACTAATGAGCAACTTCGATGTAATTGTTTTGGGTAGTGGTCCTGGCGGATATGTAACAGCAATTAGGGCTGCACAACTTGGATTCAAAACAGCTATTGTAGAAAAGGAAAGTTTAGGAGGCGTCTGTCTTAATTGGGGTTGCATCCCAACCAAAGCGCTTTTAAAGTCCGCTCAGGTTTTTGAATACTTAAAACATGCAGAAGACTACGGATTGAGTGCAAAAAAAGTAGAGCATGACTTTGATGCAGTTGTAAAAAGAAGCCGAGGTGTTGCAGATGGAATGAGTAAGGGCATTCAGTTTTTGATGAAAAAAAACAAAATCGAGGTTTTAAACGGTTATGGAAAGGTACAACCTGGTAAAAAAGTAGTAGTAAAGGGTGAGCATGGTGATCCAGCTGAATATACCGCAAATCATATTATTATTGCCACCGGTGCAAGAAGTCGTGAATTACCAAGTCTACCTCAGGATGGTAAAAAGGTAATTGGCTATCGCGAGGCAATGTCATTGGAAAAGCAGCCCAAAAAAATGATTGTTGTGGGAAGCGGAGCGATTGGGATTGAGTTTGCATATTTCTACAATTCCATGGGCACCGAAGTTACCGTTGTTGAATATCTTCCCAATATTGTTCCCGTTGAAGATGAAGATGTATCCAAACAATTGGAAAGAAGTTTCAAAAAAGCTGGTGTAAAAATCAAAACCTCAGCAGAAGTTACCCATGTTGACACCTCTGGTGATGGTGTAAAAGCTACGATTAAGACATCCAAAGGAGAAGAGGTATTGGAAGCTGATATTGTACTTTCAGCGGTGGGTATCAAAACCAATATTGAAAATATTGGACTAGAAGACGTTGGTATAGCAGTAGATCGAGATAAAATTTTGGTCAACGATTACTATCAAACCAACATTCCCGGATATTATGCCATTGGAGATGTTACTCCAGGGCAGGCTTTGGCTCACGTTGCTTCCGCAGAAGGAATTCTTTGTGTAGAGAAAATAGCCGGAATGCATGTTGAAGCTTTGGATTATGGCAATATTCCTGGATGTACCTATTGTGTCCCAGAAGTAGCATCTGTTGGACTCACAGAAAAACAGGCCAAAGAACAAGGATATGATATTAAAGTGGGCAAATTTCCATTCTCAGCTAGTGGAAAAGCTAAGGCCTCTGGAACCCCTGATGGCTTTGTTAAAGTAATCTTTGATGCCAAGTATGGCGAATGGTTGGGTTGCCACATGATCGGTGTAGGTGTTACCGATATGATTGCTGAAGCCGTGGTTGCCAGAAAATTAGAAACTACTGGGCATGAAGTACTCAAAGCAGTTCACCCCCACCCCACAATGAGTGAGGCGGTCATGGAAGCTGTAGCTGATGCGTATGACGAGGTTATTCACCTATAATTTATATTGTGCTTAAACTATTCAGAGCCACGGCAATTTTAGAAGGAATATCCTATCTTCTGTTATTTGGGTTTACTATGCCTTTAAAGTATTGGGCCAATATTTTAGAACCCAATAAGATTGTGGGATATGCCCATGGCGGACTTTTTATAGCTTATGTGATTATTGCTATCATTGTTTGCTGGAAACACAAATGGAGTATCAAACATTTTATTGTGCTTTTTATAGCCTCACTTTTGCCCTTTGGGACATTTTACGCAGATAAGAAATACTTAAAAGGAGCTTAGCTGATAAAGCTTTGTATTGCCAAATCATAACTTTGGAGACCAAAACCTAGAATTACGCCTTTAGCACCAGAGGATATATAGGAAATATGTCTAAAATCTTCTCTTTTGAAGGTGTTGGAAATATGAACTTCAATCACTGGGATCTCAATACCTTTAACCGCGTCTCCAATACCAACCGAAGTATGTGTATATGCCGCTGCATTTAATACAATACCATCATAGGTGAAACCAACCTCCTGAATCTTGTCTATAAGTTCTCCTTCTATATTGGATTGAAAATACTCTAATTCAACTCCTTCGAATTTTTTCTGTAATTGCAAAAAATAATCCTCAAATGTGATACTTCCGTACAACTCGGGTTCTCGCTTTCCTAGGAGGTTTAAATTGGGGCCGTTGATAATCATTAATTTCATATGGATAAAAATACAACATCTATAAAAAAGAAAAAGCAGGGACTTCCCTGCTTTTTTGTGTTATGTTTTTAAATCTAGAACAAAAACAAAATTCCTACAGTTGCAACAGAAAACGAAATATTATCCTCCACAACCATATAAGAAACATTAAGTTCTGTATTTCCCGTAATATTATACCCCACTATGGGCCTATAGTAAAGCCCTCCTTCCATACCATCACTTATACCAACGGCATAGCCAGCATCAACTCCAAACTTAAAATGGTAGGTTGGATAGATACGTACCGAAGCTGCTACAGGTAAAAACTGAAAATCTTCAAACTCTGTTTGCACGGTCACAGGTCCAACGGAAGAAGTGTCAGTGTCACCAAAAGCGTTAATAAACCCAGTGGCGAGACCTACATCAAACAATTCGGAAACACCCCAATGATAATTGACATCCAATCCAATACTAAAACTGGAAACATCGGCAGCATCACCAACTGGTATACCAGCATTTAAACCTACTTTAAAACTACTTCTATCTACTTGTGCATGCATTGCAAAAGTTACTAAGAGAAAAAAAATACTTGTTGTAATTATGTTTTTCATGTTTGTTAAATTGGTCAGAAGTTAAAACGCACTTTCCATTAAAATAGTGTTAAAAAAACTTAATGCGCAAAAAAGGAGGCTAATGCCTCCTCTCATAAAATCCATTTTTGACCTGATCTTTTAGAAAGCAAAACCAAGTGAAAATCCAACTCGCACTCCTAACCCATCAAATCCATAACTAAAAGCAGTATCATCAGATTTCACACTATAAAAGGCAGGTCCACCATATAAATCCAGTGTAATGGGATTCCAATTCCATTGATAACCACCTACACCACCAGCTACCAATACCGTTGTTTTAAAGTTATCTGCCTTAGAGGATGAATAATTAGCCACAGGTGCCAAAAACCAACCTTCTGGCGCATGCTTTCCTTCTTGTATATAGAATCGATACTGCGCTCCTATACCAAATCCTGAATATTTCGAACCTCCTGTAGAAAAAGTTGTATATCCTAAATCCACTTGAAAAGATTGTTTTTGATTTAAGACTCTTTCATAACCAATTTCCATTGTTCCAAAAGCAAGTGCCAACGGATTAACTTTAATAACATTTTCCTGTGCTTTTACCATAAACCCTATTGCAAAAAGAGCAATGGTCGTTAAATACATTTTTCTCATTATAATTTAATGTTTGATTCATTCTAAAAGTATCATTATAAATACCTCTAATATTTACCATTTGACCAATACACCATATCAATTGACCAATCCCTATAAACGAACAAACTGCACAAAACTATTTGTGATTATCTTTAAACAATGAATTGGAATCAGGCATTAACGGATTATCAACATTACCTGAAAATTGAGCGAGGTCTTTCAGAAAATACCATTACCAATTATGGTTTAGATCTTCAAAAACTTAGGGACTATCTTGACGAACATACTATTGTTGAATCGCCTTTGGAAATAACCCAAGAAACGGTTCAAAAGTTTATATATGATGTGGCAAAAATGGTAAATCCAAGATCTCAGGCCCGTATTATTTCTGGGCTTAAAGGATTCTTTACCTATCTTATTTTTGAAGATTACAGAACGGATAATCCAATGGATTTGATAGAAACTCCTAAAACAGCCAGGAAACTTCCCGATACACTTTCAACCGATGAAATCAACGACCTTATAGCGGCAATTGATCTTTCAAAACCTGAAGGTGAGCGTAACAGGGCTATTTTGGAGACTTTATATGGATGCGGACTAAGAGTTTCTGAACTTATAAACCTGAAACTGTCTGATTTATACTTTGAAGAAGATTTCATAAAGGTTACGGGCAAGGGAAATAAACAGCGTTTTGTTCCCATAAGTAAATTGAACAAAAAATACATCAATATTTACAAGAGCCAAGTTAGGTTACACTTGAATATACAAAAGGAACATGAAGATTTTCTTTTTCTAAACCGGAGGGGAAAGCAGCTTACCAGAGCCATGATATTTACTATAATAAAACAATTGGCAGAAAAAAATGGATTAAACAAAAGTATAAGTCCCCATACTTTTAGACATTCATTTGCAACACATTTACTGGAAAATGGTGCTGATTTAAGGGCTATTCAACAAATGTTGGGGCACGAGAGCATTACCACTACGGAAGTTTATATGCACATAAACCGAAAGTTCTTATCTACAGTCCTAAGTGATTTTCACCCTAGAAATGCATCAGAATAGTAATAAGGAGAGTGAAATTATACTTGCTCCACTTTGAAAATCTGTATACTTTTTATTTGATTTTTTGCAAGGGCAATGCCCCCAAAACCTCCTCCAATGATAACAATTCTTGGTAGGCTGGACTGTGGAATATTCATACTGGACATGTTTGCAAATTTACGGATTCCCTATGGGCAAAAATAGCTGCGAGATAGGTTTTTTAGTATCTTTAAAACCGACTAACAAAACTATAACTTAATGAAAAAACTACTGATCTTCTACATTGGGGCAATTTTACTTACCTCCACCTCTTCTGCTCAAGAAAATAGAGATGACGTCTTAAAAAAATTAAACGAGCAAGCCTCTAAATATGGAAATATCGCACAACAGATTTGGAATCTGGCGGAAATGGGATATTTGGAAGATAAGAGTTCAGCCCTTTTACAAAAAACACTTTCTGATGAGGGTTTTTCCATAAATAAAGGCGTTGCCGGAATTCCCACCGCTTTTATTGCTGAATATGGATCAGGATATCCTGTCATTGCTATTTTGGGAGAATACGATGCTCTTCCGGGCTTATCCCAACAAGCAGTACCTGAAAAGAAATCAGCAGGTAAGGCCGCCGGTCATGCCTGCGGGCATCACCTTTTTGGAACTGCTTCTACCGCAGCCGCTATTGCCGTAAAAAACTGGATGAAGAAAAACAAAACCAAGGGAACCATTCGTTTTTATGGCTGCCCAGCCGAAGAGGGTGGTTCAGGAAAAGTTTACATGGTTCGTGAAGGTCTGTTCAATGATGTGGATATTGCTCTCCATTGGCATCCTAGCGCACAAAATGCAGCAAGTGCCGGGGCAGCACTTGCCAATAAATCTGCCAAATTTCGGTTTTATGGAACTTCTGCCCATGCAGCGGGAGCCCCTGAACGCGGTCGCTCGGCATTAGATGGTGTTGAGGCCATGAATAATATGGTAAACATGATGCGTGAACATATTCCACAGGAAGCACGAATTCATTATGTAATCACCGATGGAGGAAAAGCTCCCAATGTAGTTCCCAATTTTGCCGAGGTCTATTACTATGCCAGACATAACAAAAGGGATGTGGTCATTGACATTTTTGATCGTATGGTAAAAGCAGCTGAAGGAGCTGCCCTGGGAACAGGAACCACCATGGATTATGAAATGATTGGAGGAACCCATGAACTATTACCAAATCTTACCTTACAAAAATTAATGCATGATAATCTATCCAAAGTGGGAGGAATAACTTACACGGATGAAGAAATGACATTTTCGGAAAAAATTTCCAGAAGTTTAGGCTATGAAACCTTAGATGTAAAAAGAGCATCAGATGTTCAACCTTATAAAGAGGAGGCAAGAGCATACGGATCCACAGATGTTGGCGATGTAAGCTTTGCTGTCCCTACTGTGGGCATGGGTGCTGCCACTTGGGTTCCTGGAACACCCGCCCATAGTTGGCAAGCCGTTTCAGCTGGGGGTACCTCTATTGGCAATAAAGGAATGATGGTGGCCGCAAAAGCATTGTCACTCACGGCGATAGATCTTTTTGAAAACCTAAAAACCATCGAGAAAGCCAAAGCGGAACTAGAGGAAAGAAGGGGAAAGGATTTTAAATACATTCCCTTGCTTGGAGATAGACCTCCAGCTCTGGATTACAGAAAATAATCATAAAAATAGATTTACCTGTAACAAAATGTGTTTTGAGGGTACTTATATAGCAAACTTACCAACCTGAGTGAATAAAGAACTGGAACATCGTTTTGTAACGGAGCTTGAGAACAATCAGAATATTGTTCATAAAGTGTGTAGCCTCTATACCAATGATCGGGATTCCCACAATGACCTGTTCCAAGAAATCACAATTCAATTATGGAAAGCATATCCAAAATTTAGGGGCGATGCCAAATTCAGTACTTGGATGTATCGTGTGGCACTAAATACTGCCATAACCCTTTACAGGAAATCAAAAAAAAGAATACAGACCCAAGACTATGATTCGGTAATTTTTAAAATTAAGACCGACGAATATGATGATACCCAAGAAAGGCAACTGAAATTGATGTACAATGCGGTTAAGCAATTGGGAGATATTGATAAAGCCTTGGTTTTTCTATATTTAGAAGACAAAGATTATTCAGAAATATCCGAAACACTGGGTATAACAGAGGTAAATGCAAGGGTAAAGATGAATAGAGTAAAAAATAAATTAAGAACCATATTAAATCCTTAGATTATGGTGGATGAACTGGAACTCTTAAAAAAAGACTGGCAGAAAAAGGAAGCACATCTTCCAAAACTGTCCTATGATGATATATATAAGATGATTTGGAAAAAATCATCTTCCATAGTCAAATGGATATTCTATATCAGTATAATTGAGTTTGTTTTTTGGGCTGGAATAAATATAATATTCAGCGACCCCGAATCTATGCAAGAACTCAAGGCAATGCACATCTATAATGCCATGATGGTGCTCAATTTTGTCAACTATGGGGTTATCCTGTATTTTATTTATCAATTTTATACCAATTATAAGAAAATCTCTTTCACAGATTCTTCCAAAAAATTGATGAAAACCATACTTGATGTGAAAAAGACGGTTACCCATTATGTATGGTTCAATCTTATCATTTTTACCATCACAATGGTCATTAGTATCTACGGAGTCTTAATATATGGCCAGGAAGGAAAGCAAATTGTGGAAGCTGCGCTTCAGGATAGCAACGAAGTAACTTTTTGGGTGATGGTCGCAATTGTCTCCATAATTTTCACGGCAGTTTTACTCTTGTTAATTTGGCTTTTTTACAAACTGCTCTATGGAATTCTTCTAAAAAGGCTCAAAGAAAACTATAATGAATTAAAAAAATTGGAAGTCTAATCTCCTTTATAGCTATACCTCCTTTTTTGATGCTCGGCTTCGTAGGCCGCCAACTCATCTTTGGAAATTACCTTTAAGAACGAGGGATGTTGTTCAATGGCATATTCCAATTTCTCAATGATAGCATCAATGGATTCATTTTCATAATCAATTTCCAAGGGTGGCTTAATTTGCATGGATTGCAATATTCCCTTCTTTTTTACACGCAATCCCTTTTTATCAAAAGAACGTCTAAAACCATCAATGACAACTGGGACAACAACTGGTTTGTATCTTTTAATAATATGGGCGGTTCCTTTTCTTAAAGGTTTCCATGGTGTTGTTGTTCCCTGGGGAAAGGTAATCACCCATCCATCATCCAAGGCCATTGCAATGTTACTGATATCACTGAACTTCACCTGTCTGTTTACATCCTTGCCATCTGCCCTCCATGTACGTTCAATACTGATTGAACCGGCATACGCAAGTATTTTTGCCAACAAACTTTGTTTCATGGTTTCCTTGGCAGCTACGTAATAGATATTCAACTTAGGGTTCCATAAGTATCCCAAGTTTTTGATATTATCGTCCCTTCCCTTTAAACTAGCATTAAAAACATGGAACATGGCTACCACATCAGCAAAATAAGTTTGATGATTACTCACAAAAAGAACGTTGGATTCAGGAAGGTCGCGAATAATTTGTGACCCTTCAATCTCCAAAGTATTAAATCCTTTATAGCGTTGATGGGTAATTGACCCGGCAACTCGAATCAGCCAACGCTTTAAAAACAAAATATGTCCAAAAGGATTTTCCTTAAACAGCCCCATATAGTATCAGTTGTGGGCTAATTTACAAAATAGCGGTCAAAGCACTTGTTCCAAAAGTTCTTTGATTTCGCTCATCATCATTGCTGTTGCGCCCCAAACCACATAATCATTTAATTTATAAGCAGGTACATTAATATTTTGAGCGTATGAAGTAGTTAAATTTTCTTCAATTAAATTTGAATTGTCCATAAAATCTCTCAAATACACCTCAACCAGGGCCTCGACCTCACTTTCTTGAATCAGAAAAGGTTCAGGGTTGTTATAAATTCCAATAAAAGGTTTTACCATAAAATTGCTTGGTGGAATATATACTTCACTTAACTCTTTTAGAACCTCAACGGAATCTGGAGACACTCCCACTTCTTCATGAGTTTCTCGTAAAGCAGTATCCAAAAGACCTACATCCTGCGGTTCAACCTTTCCACCTGGAAATCCAATTTGATTGGAGTGTACTCCATTATAAGTTTTCCTAAGAATCAGCAACAGGCGAGTCTCAAGTTCCAAATCTGGATAAAACAGTGCCATCACCCCAGCCTTCTTGGGATTCATCCTTTTGATCTCATTAGATTTCAGCCATTGCAGTCGCATAGCTGGTGACATTTTTTGATGAGAATCCTCACCGGGTAGTGGTAGATTTTTTATTTTTAAAACCTGTTGATAAAATTCCTTAAAATCCATGTTGTTGAAACAAGCTGCTTTTACTACAAGTATACTATTATTTTTTCTGGTCTCTTGCGGAGAATCTCCCAAAAAAAAGAATCCAAAAGTTGAAGAGTCCGTTACAAAAACCGATTCAATTCCAAAAGAAGGGGAAGTCATCAAGAAAGAAAAAGAAGATGCTTTTGTGCTCAACGAAGAAAATGCCATCGATTTCTTTTTTAGCTACTCGAAAGAAGAGAAAGCAAACAAGGTAAAACTCACCACCAGCATGGGAAGTTTTACTATTCAGCTTTACGACAATGTACCTTACCACAGGGCAAATTTTATTTACCTGGCCAGAAAAGGCTATTTTGACAATACCCAATTCCATAGGGTTGTAAAAGATTTTATCATTCAGGGTGGAAATTCAGATGACCGAGAGACTTCAAAGAAACGTAGACTTATAGGCCGTTATTTACTACCTCCTGATGCAAAGAAAGGACACAAGCATCATAGAGGAACCATTTCGATGCCTAGTAGCGAGCGGAACAATCCCCACAAATTGGCTTCTCCATATGAATTTTTTATTGTGGTCACTAAACCCGGCTCTTACCATTTGGATGGTTCTTACACCCCATTTGGAAAAGTGATTCAAGGCATGGATGTAGTGGACGCTATTAACAATGTTCCTGTAGGTGACGGCGATTGGCCTTGGCAAAATGTATATATTTTAAAAGCAGAAGTGCTCTGATCAGGTTTCTTTTTTGTAGATATTCGGAAGACGGATATCGAACTTAACAGCTAAAATCCTTAAAGTAATTACCAAAATTATGGCAGCCATATAAGCATACCCTTCGGGTACAGGCACCATTACAAAAAGAAAATAACTGAAACCTCCTACAATACATGCCGTGGCATAAATCTCTTTTCTGAATATGACCGGAATCTCATTACAAAGAATATCTCGGGTCACGCCCCCAAAACTGGCAGTCATGGTTCCCAATGCCACACACATTACCGGAGAGAGTCCAGCCTGAACTCCTTTCTCCACTCCTACCATAGTATACAATCCAATACCAATAGTATCAAACAAAAACAAGGATTTTCTAAGGTATTTAAGTTGATTGACAAATAGTATTCCAAAAACAACGGTGATAAAAATAGTGGTAACATAGGTTAGGTCGCGCATCCATACCACCGGAGTATTGCCAATGAGCAGGTCGCGCAAAGTGCCACCTCCAATAGCGGTCACAAAGGCAATAATCAATACTCCAAACAAGTCCAGTCGTTTTTCCATGGCAACAAGAACCCCTGAAAGAGCAAAAGCAACAGTTCCCAAAATATCTATGGTTTGATAAAACATAATTACATTTTTTGGGTGTAGTAATTGTAGTCCTTTAAAATGGTATCCAAAAATTGGACATCATACAACTTGGATTTTGTATTAAGAATACTTTCCACTTTCACCCTTAAAGCTGTCAGGGTTTTATAATCATTGCTTCTCTTGGCAATTAAGAAAGTATCTTTTATCAATCTCACGTCCTTATCGCTTAACAAGGTAACATTAGTGAACTGTGGCACATATTCTTCCTTGATCTCTTCTAGAATGGTATGCGAAACTTTGGTTTTGTTCTTGGTACTTATCACTACGGTTCCAGCGGCTGCATCACCTACACGTTGCCTTTTCTCCGTGAAAATTATAGACAATATTCCAATAGAACCCAAAAATATCCAGATATCCACAAGGCGTAACATCCATCTCACCAAATAATTGCTCCAATGCACTGGGGTACCGTCCAACCGGACCACTCGCATTTTCAGGAGCATTTTCCCTACAGTTCGTCCATTAAAAATACTGTGCATCAAAAGGGAATAAAACATGGCCGGTAAAAAGATAAGAGCAGCGAGCCCCCTCTGGGTCCATGTATCTTCATAAATGTAACCAAAGGCATCAACAATAATATTGACCAGAAAAGCGTACATATATAATATGAGTCCATCAATCAAAAAAGCCACAATTCTTTCCCCAATACTCACAATTTTATAATCTAGATTAACATTTTGCGTTGTATTGATTTGGAGGTTACCCATATAACAGTAATTTTAGCTTAACGAATCTTTTTTTATGCGCGAGGCCGCCTTTGTGAAACAAAATAAAGAAAAATGGATTGCTTTTGAAAAAGCACTTTCCTTAGGCTCCAATACCGACCCAGATGTCTTGGTTGATGGTTACATTCAACTTACAAATGATTTGGCCTACGCACAAACGTATTACGATCAAAGTAAAACTTTATTGTATTTGAATTCCTTGGCTTCCCAAGCACATCAAAAAATATATAAGAATAAAAAAGAATCCGGAAATCGAATCGTTAATTTCTGGGTTCATGAATTTCCACTTTTTTTTGGGCAACACCAACGTACTCTTGGGATTGCTTTCCTTATTTTTCTGATAGCTTCAGCTATTGGTTGTATTTCGGCACTTAACGATTCCTCCTTTGTACGTCTTATATTGGGAGATGCTTATGTAAACGAAACTTTGAGCAATATTGCAAAGGGAGAACCTACGGCCATCTATAAAAGTGGAAGTGAAATAGGTACATTTTTGGGTATTACCATCAATAATATACGCGTGGCCTTTTTAGCATTTGCCTTTGGAGTTATCACCAGTATAGGAACTGCATATATTCTTTTTAGCAATGGGGTAATGTTAGGTGCATTTATTACATTTTTTTATACCAAAGGCGTATTTTTTGAGGCCAACAGACAGATTTGGCTTCACGGAACCATAGAAATCTCTGTTATTATTGTTGCAGGCTGTGCCGGGCTTATTATGGGGAATAGTATTTTATTTCCCAAGACCTTCTCACGTCGCGTTTCATTTATGAAGGGTGCTAAAGATGGTCTTAAAGTTGTAGTAAGCACCATTCCCTTTTTCATTATTGCAGGTTTCATCGAAGGTTTCATCACCAGATACGCCAATATGCCCAACTGGTTGGCATTTGCCATCATTGGAGGGTCTTTATTTTTAATTGTGTTTTATTACATTATATACCCAATCTTAGTAAACCGATCATCATATGAAAGACAAATACATTGAACTAAGAATAAATCGTGATTTTAGCGATATTCTAACCACTTATTTTGATTTTTTAAAACAGAATATAAAAAAGTTCACCAATGTTTTTTTAAGCTATAATGGTGTATTCTTAATAGGCTTGCTCATCACCAGTTATTTATTGGTCTCAGGGTTTGTTGGACTCATTGCTGCAGAAGGAAATATGTTTGGAACAGGGTTGGAGCAAACTAATGACGATACTTACTGGGTCTATATTATAGCAGGAGGAATTTTGTTTTTTATCATCCTTATTTTGGTAGGAGGTCTTAACTTTAGTCTTAGTTCTTCTTATTTGGTAAAATATGATGAGCATAAAGGAATGGTCTTCGATAAAAAAGAAGTGTGGGAACTCACAAAAAGTAGATTTGGCAACATACTGGTATTCATCTTATTGTTGATTCCAATTTATTTGGTGTTCATGATTGTGGCATTCATATGTGCCCTTATTCCATTGTTGGGCATGTTTGCCCAATACATTCTTCAATTTTTTCTAGCTGCGTGGGTCGGGGTTTCCTTTTTCAGTATGATGAGTGAAAACAAAGGAGTAACAGATGCTTTTGGTGAAGGCTGGAACCTGGTCAGTAAAAACTTTTGGAAATCAATTGGTGTAAATTTTATTCTTGGCCTGCTGAACGGACTTTTGTTTTTTATAATTATGTTAATTCCCATGATAATAGTGGGAATATATACTTTCCATGTGGTGCAAAATAGTGTGGATGTTGGTAGCTCTATAGTATCTACCATAGTTTATACTTTAGGGCTTTGCTTGCTGTTAATTTTAATGGTCTATGCCCAGTGTCTTTCACAGTTCGTCAATGGGATTCTCTTTTATGCATTACATGAGAAAACCTATAACATCAACACAAGAAGTAAAATTGAGCAAATAGGACAATCCAACTAGTGGCAAAACGTAGCATCACTTTAGTTTTTCTTTTGTGCATATCCACTCTGTTTGGTCAAAATGACTCCATCCCTGTACCTATTGACCAAGAATCTATACTCCATGAGCGAAGTATAGATGAGGATTTGAGCAAAAAATACACTGGGGAGGAGTTCAACTATGATGTAAAAACCGGGGAATCCCAAAATTTATTGGCAAGATTCATTAAATGGCTTTTGGAAGGAATTGGCAATGCTGTTGGCATAGATATTTCACCGGAAACATTGTTGATTTTGGAATATCTTATATATGGTTTAATGGGCCTTTTGGTCATTTTTATTCTGATTAGAGTGTTCGTCAATGAAAAATTCAATGCCATCTTCACTAAAAAGGCCAAACCCCTTGTGGACATTAATCTGTCAGAGCAACATATTGAGAGCGTGGATTTGGATTCGTTGATGGACACTGCTCTTAAAAACAAAGACTATAGGCTTGCGGTGCGATATCAGTTCCTGAAAATCCTCAAATTGCTGTCTCAAAAAGAAATCATTGAATGGCACTTTGAAAAAACCAATTCGGACTACGAAAAAGAGATTGGGGAAGTCAAATTACAAACCGAGTTTCGGAAAGCGTCATACCTCTATGAATATATTTGGTATGGGGAACAGTATATTGACGAAATGGGATATACCAAAACAGCTTCTCGCTTTGCAATGTTAAACAGTTTAATTAGGTAGTAACCATGGACAAGCGATCTAAAGTAGTCATTGCAATTTTCTCCCTTGTGGTTCTTGGCATCATCATTACCGAAATTGTACGTCCAAAACCTATTAATTGGAGACAATCGTACACCGCTGTGGATAAAATTCCCTTTGGCTGTTATATACTGTATAACGAACTACCCTCCTTGTTTGGCAATAGTGAGATCAAAACAGTTGAAAAAAGTGTCTACGATATTTTGATAGCCAATGATGCTCCCGTAGGTTCCAATTATATTTTTATCAACGACTATGTAGACCTGGACCAACAGGAGACCAATCAAATGTTGGATTATGTAGATTCAGGGAACACTATTTTTATAGCCTCAACTGGTTTTGGTGGACATTTATCAGATACCTTGAATATTGAAATTGCATCTGATTATAGTGTACAAGAAGGAAGCAGCATATTGAATTTGACCCATAAAAAATTTGATGATAGTGAATTTGAACTAACTCGGGGCAGCTTTAATTCACACTTTATAAGTGTAGATTCCACAAACACTACCGTTTTAGGGCATATTACATATACCAAAGACAATTTTATTGATGATAAACCCGCTGAAAAAATCACAAGACCCAATTTTATAAAGACCAGGTTTGGAGATGGCTACTTCATTCTAAATACTACACCAATAGCCTATTCCAACTTTTATATGCTTAAAGGAAACCAAGATTATGTAGCTCGCACGTTTTCTTATTTGGAGGATAAGGACATTCTTTATTGGGACAATTATAAAAAAGCTGGGCGAATTGTTATAAACTCACCAATGCGGTTTGTTTTAAACCAAGAAGCGCTCAAGTGGGTTTATTACCTCACCATGTTAGGACTCATACTTTTCGTTCTTTTTAAAGCAAAACGCGAACAACGGATAATTCCTGTAATAGAGCCCTTAAAAAATTCCTCGGTGGAATTTGCGCAGGCTGTTGGGTCTCTTTATCATCAGAATAAAGATTTCACGGATTTGGTCCATAAAAAAATGAACTATTTCCTGGCCTATATCAGAAATCGATACCATGTAGATACCGGTCAGCTAAACGAAAGAACCTTTCAAGTGCTGGCCGCCAAGGCAGGCAAGGGAATAAAGGAAACGAAAGAGCTGATGGAATATATCATCCATCTTAAAAACAAGAATACACATACCGAGCAAGAAAGTATTGAGCTCAATAAAAAAATAACCGCATTTAAGCAGTAACAAATGGAAGAAAAAGAACCACAAGAAGACGCATTACAGTTTAACCAGAGGATTGATCTTACCAAACTACAAGAAGCCGTTTCCCAAATAAAATCAGAATTGGGAAAGGTAATTATAGGTCAACAGGATATGGTAGAGCTATTGATTATTTCAATTTTGGCCAACGGACATTCATTGATTGAGGGAGTTCCTGGAGTTGCTAAAACGGTGACCGCCAAATTGCTGGCAAAAACCATGAATGTGGATTTTAGCCGTATCCAGTTTACGCCGGATCTTATGCCAAGCGATATTTTGGGAACTTCAATATTCAATGTAAAGACTTCAGAATTTGAATTCAAAAAGGGACCCTTGTTTTCAAATATTATTTTGATTGATGAAATCAATCGTGCACCAGCGAAAACACAGGCTGCCTTATTTGAAGCCATGGCGGAACGACAAATTACCATGGATGGTACCGAATACGATATGGAACCTCCTTTTTTGGTTTTTGCAACTCAAAACCCTGTTGAACAAGAAGGTACTTACCGACTTCCTGAAGCGCAATTGGACCGTTTTCTCTTTAAGATTAACGTGCAATACCCAAGTTTAGAAGAAGAAATTCAAATTTTGGAAAGCAAGCATGAACAGAAAAACACCGAAGTAGAGGATTTAATCAAGGCTGTATTGTCAGCCAAACAAATTGCAGAGTATCAAAACACCATCAAGGAAATCATTGTTGAACAGAACTTGCTAAAATACATTGCTGCCATTGTGGACAATACCCGTAGCAATGCCAATCTTTATCTTGGAGCATCTCCACGGGCTTCCATTGCCATAATGGATGCCTCAAAGGCATTGGCAGCCATAAATGGTCGGGATTTTATCACTCCTGATGATATTAAAAAAGTGGCCGGCCCCATATTGGGGCATAGAATCATCTTGACCCCAGAACGGGAAATGGAAGGACTCACTGCTAATCAAGTTGTGAAACAGATTGTGGAAAGCATTGAAATACCCAGATAAAACCGACACTTGAAAAGATTATTCAAACATATCTATTTACAAAAGCGCTTTTTTATTGCGCTTACTACAATTATTGTGGCCTTTTTGATATCGTATATATTCAAAGATATCTATGGTGCCGTAAAAGTGCTTTTTTATGTTTTTATCTTCTTTTTTACCGTTGATTTTTTATTATTGTTCGCTTCCAAAGGTAATTTGACGGGGCGTAGGATTCTGCCGGACAAACTGTCCAATGGAGATGAAAACCCTATCCAGTTAGAAATTACAAATACCTATTTATTCCAAACTGACATCAAAATAATTGATGAGATACCTTTTCAATTTCAGAAAAGGGATTTTGGACTTAAAAGCAAGATTGTAAGTGGTGGTACTAAAAAGTATGATTATCAACTTAGACCCACCGAACGTGGTGTATATTCATTTGGGAGCTTAAATACATTTGCAGCCTCACCAATTGGATTTCTTTCCAGAAAATATACATTTGACCAATTCCAGGAAGTCCCTGTATATCCATCTTTTCTGCAACTTCAAAAATATGACCTGATTGCTTTCACCAATCGACTTCATGAGTACGGGCTTAAAAAAATAAGGCGAATTGGACATACTATGGAGTTTGAACAGATCAAAGAGTATGTTCAAGGGGACGATATCCGAAATATCAACTGGAAAGCTACGGCCAAAAAAAACCAGTTGATGGTCAATCAGTATCAGGATGAAAAATCCCAGCCTGTGTATTCGGTCATTGACAAGGGAAGGGTAATGAAAATGCCTTTTAATGAACTAAGTCTTTTAGACTACGCAATTAATGCGACCTTGGTCATTAGCAATATTGCTATAAAGAAGCATGATAAGGCTGGAATGTTCTCTTTTAGTGACAAAATTGAGAACCGGGTGGTAGCGGAGCGCCGAAGTTCTCAAATGAACCTCATTTTGGAAACTCTTTATAATCTGGAAACCAATTTTATTGAAAGCGATTATAGCAGACTTTATATTGATGTTAAACGAAATCTGAATCAAAGAAGCCTTTTATTGTTGTACACCAATTTTGAAACATTGGATGCGCTGCACCGGCAACTCCCCTATCTTCAAGCCATTGCAAAACAACATTTATTGGTGGTCATCTTTTTTGAAAATACCGAACTGAACAAGTTTGCCAGTAAAAATGCGGAAACGGTCCATCAAATCTTTGAGCAGACCATTGCGGAAAAGTTCATCTATGAAAAAAAGCTTGTTGTGAATGAGCTTCGTAAACATGGCATTCAAACCATATTGACCAAACCTGAAAGTTTGACCATTAACACCATCAATAAATACCTAGAAATTAAAGCTAGGGGTCTCCTCTGAATAATAAACCTATTCTGAAAGTAAGCTAGAAAAACCTAAAGAATTGAAATTGGGAAGTTCTGTACTAATTACAAATGCTTTATTCGCTTCCATATCTATTTTAAAAATATCCCTATTGAAGCGTTGTGTGGTCAGGCTCCCCATAGGTCTTCTTTTGTTGCGCTTCTTAGAAAAAATTTCAATGGATACACCAACGGTAATACCACCCAAAACTGTAGCGGCCAAATCATCATTGTCCCATCCATTTTCTCTTTGACCGGAGTCAACTGCTTCTTTAGCAACACCAATTAAAGCACTTCCAGCAACAGACCCTATAAAAGTCCATGTTCTATTGCCATCCGAAGCTTGTTTGGCTATTCCCGCACCAACTAAACCAAAGAGGTTACCGCCCAAAAAGTGAAGGGCTTTATCGCGTTCTATCTGTCCATAGGAATTCAGGACGAACATAAAAAGGACTAATGTGGGGATTAGTGTTCTCATCGCGCAGTAAAAGTAAAGAAATTTAACTAACTAGATATTCTAAAGGTTTCCAGCTCTCTTTTTTGCCAGTTCAAATTCGGTGATTAAATCATTTGTAATTTCCTTAGCAGGTTTTATTTCATGAATTAGACCAGAAACCTGTCCAATCTCCAATTCTCCTTCTTCTAGATTTCCCTCAAACATACCTCGTTTTGCTCTCGCCCTTCCCAGAAGATTTTTCAAATCCTCAACAGTAGCACCTTGGGCATAGGCGTTTTGCACATTTTGATAGAACTTATTTTTGAGCAACCGAACCGGAGCCAATTCTTTTAAAGTCAATTGGGTATCTCCTTCTTTGGCCAAAACAATTTGTTCTTTGAACAAATCATGCGAAGAACCCTCAATACTTGCTGCAAATCTACTACCCACTTGCACACCATCCGCACCTAAAACCATGGCAGCCAGCATAGCACTTCCAGTTGCAATGCCTCCTGCAGCAATCAAGGGAATATCTATTTTTTCTTTTACCGAAGGAATCAGAACCATAGTTGTAGTCTCATCCCTGCCATTATGGCCACCGGCTTCAAACCCTTCCGCAACTATAGCATCTACACCAGCATCCTGAGCTTTAAGGGCAAATTTGACACTACTGACCACATGAACAACAGTAATCCCGTTCTCTTGCAAAAAATTGGTCCATGTTTTAGGGTTTCCCGCAGATGTAAACACAATTTTAATCCCATTGCGGACAATAATATCCATCAACTCTTCAATATTTGGATATAGCATTGGAATGTTAACCCCAAAAGGTTTATCAGTGGCTTTCTTGCATTTATCAATGTGTTCCTGAAGAACATCAGGGTACATACTACCTGCCCCCAATAAACCAAGTCCACCAGCGTTGGAAACTGCTGATGCCAATCGCCACCCACTCGTCCAAATCATGCCTCCCTGCACAATGGGATGTTTTATATCAAAAAGTTGCGTGATTCTATTCTTACCCATATTATGAAATTACCCCCGAGCCGATTAATTCATCATTCAGGTACCAGGCTACAAATTGACCTTCGGTTATTGCGGATTGTTTTTCCTTAAAGTCCACGTAGAGTCCATTATCTGTTTTATATAAAATTGCAGATTGTAAGGGTTGTCTATATCTGATTCTGGCCACCACCACCATGGTTTCATCTACTTTTAAAGCTAAATCCCTTCTCACCCAATGGAGTTCATCTTCCTTTACAAAAAGTGTATTCCTCAACAAACCTGGGTGCGATTTTCCTTGGCCGGTGTAGATGACATTTTCAATTACATCTGTCTCTATTACAAACAGTGGTTCTTTAGTTCCGCCTACATTCAACCCTTTACGTTGACCAATTGTAAAATAATGAGCACCTTGGTGCTCTCCCACCACTTTACCATCCGCTAAAGAGTATTTGGGTTTCTCAGCTTGAAAAGCCAATTCAGCAACCTTGTTTTTAAAATTAGGAGTTGAAACAGAGAAATGTTCTGCCTCACTCGGTACCTCAACAATAACACCTTTCTTAGGTTTTAGCTTCTGTTGTAAAAATTCTGGTAGATGAACTTTTCCAATGAAACACAATCCTTGTGAATCTTTTTTATCCGCAGTGATAAGGTCATTGTCTGCCGCAATCTTTCTTACTTCTGATTTTTGAAGATCACCTATGGGAAATAAAGTTTTTGCCAGTTGTTCCTGAGAAAGCTGACATAAAAAATAGGACTGATCTTTATTAGGATCCTTACCGGATAACAACTGATATATTTCCGAACCATCCTCATTTAAAATAGTCCCCTTTCTACAATAATGTCCAGTGGCGACATAATCGGCTCCCAGCTGAAGAGCAATTTTTAGAAAAACATCAAACTTTATCTCTCTATTGCATAAAACATCCGGATTAGGTGTTCTACCCCTTTCATATTCATTGAACATATAATCCACAATGCGTTCTTTGTACTCTTCGCTCAAATCAACTGTTTGAAATGGGATTCCTAGCTTTTCTGCAACTATGAGCGCATCATTGCTATCTTCTACCCAAGGACATTCTTCAGATATGATTACAGAATCATCATGCCAATTCTTCATAAACAAGCCAATGACATCATAGCCTTGCTCTTTTAACAAATAAGCAGCAACGCTTGAGTCAACACCTCCAGAAAGTCCAATAACTACCTTTTTCATCTATTACATTGAATATGCAAAAATACAAAATGACCTTGTGAATACCATTTCATAAATAGACTCTCATCTTTTATCAAAAAATAAATCCAATTCAAGTATCACTTTACCAAATCTATATGTTCAGTTACAATTCACTATTATTTTGTTATATATTTTAATTTAAATATTAAACATTAAAATATTATCCTAATTACTAAATCCAGAATATATATTATAAAACACTACACGCAAAATATTTAACCTATTGATATATATAACTTTATATACTTTATTGTATTTTTTGTTAAAGTTTTCATAAAAAACAATAAACAAAAGATATTTATTTTGTTTAATATTATCTTTCTAACATTAAACAATTAGGATAATCTAAAAACAATCTCATGAAAGCACTAGTTAAACTATCCCAAATTCCTTTTTTATGCCTACTTCTGATTCTTACTTCTTGTTCCAATGATGACGGAACAGTTGAACCTCCTCAAAAAATTGATAATATTGTGGAAACCGCACAATCTACTGCAGATTTAAGCAGCTTGGTAAGTGCCTTGCAAAAAGCCGATGAAAGCGCCGATAATGATTTAATTAGTGCTTTAAGCGGAGATGGGCCTTTCACGGTCTTTGCGCCTACCAATGCTGCCTTTGCAGATTTACTTGCTCAACTGGACGGTTATGATTCCTTGGATGATTTTAACACCCAAGAGCTTCAAAATTTGTTGGCAACTATTCTTACCTACCATGTAATTCCAGGTGTAGGCGCTCTGTCTACAGATTTATCTGACGGACAAACCCTGACAACACTTCAAGGAAGTACTTTGGAAGTTTCCACCCAAGGTGGGGTATTTATTGGTGATGCAACAACTTCCAACTCCGAAGTAACTGCAGCAAATGTTGAAACCTCCAACGGTATAGTACATATCATTAATAAGGTATTGCTACCTCAGTCCATACTAGATACACTAGCTGACATCATTTTGGTTCCCATTACAGATTTGGCTATTGGCAATGAAAATCTTCAGAATCTGGTTGCAGCTCTTACTGCTGCCAATGGAGATTTGCCTACCGTATTGCGTGGAACCGGACCTTTTACCGTTTTAGCTCCAACCGATGAAGCATTTACAACTTTTCTTGATGGCGCTGAATTAGGAGATATCCCTGTTGACGTATTAACCAATGTATTGTTGAACCACGTTATTGATGGAGCTTTGTTCAAATCTGACTTGGATGGACTTGGTTCTGGATATACCAAAACTATGGCAACCGGAGCAGAAGATAAAAACATAAGTATCTTCTTCGATACTTCCGACGGAGTTAAGTTTAATGGGGCATCTTCGGTTGCAACGCCAGATGTAAAAGCATTAAACGGGGTAGTTCATGTTGTAGATGCTGTTATTGACCTCCCCAACATCGTAGATCATGCCTTGGCCAATCCAAACCTTACTTCTTTGGTTGGTGCCCTTACCCAAGGTGGAAACATGACCTTCACCGATTTACTTTCAGATGAGGAGGAAAGCTTTACCGTATTTGCACCGGTTAACACCGCTTTTGACGCTTTCACAAATCCAAATTCAAATGATTTGAACGCTATTCTATCAAATCATGTGGTAGTGGGTGCCGCAGCTTTCTCTTCTGGATTGACTAATTCTTATGTAACAACTGCAGCAGAATTTGATACTGATGAAAACTTGAGTTTGTACATTAATACTGACGACGGTGTCAAGTTAAATGGAACAAGCACAGTGGCCATTGCAGATATTGTAGCCACCAATGGGGTCATTCATGCTGTTGATGCTGTTATTGATTTGCCAACTGTTGTAACCTTTGCAACTGCAGATCCTAACTTTTCTACTTTGGTACAGGCACTAACGGAACTTACACCAAGTACGGATTTTGTTTCAGTATTATCTGCACAGGATGGAAATGGCGATGATCCCTTTACAGTTTTTGCACCCACCAATGCTGCCTTTGATGCACTTACCGCCATCCCAGCAGAAGCAGATTTAATTCCAATACTGCAGCATCATGTAGTTGCTGGGGCAAATATCCGCTCCGGAGATCTTACTGCCAATGGAGATACGGTTACACCTGCCACATTGGAAGGAGACACCTTTACCATTACATTACCAGGCACAAATGAGAACATTGCCGACGTAACGGATGGAGCTGGTAATATGGGAATTGGAATTGATGCCGTTGACGTTCAAGCCATAAATGGTGTCATCCATGTCTTGGATAAAGTATTGCTTCCAGATACCACAAACTAGAAAATAGAAAGGGGCCATCTATGCATGGCCTCTTTTCATCCCACTAATTTCATAACTATTTAAACACTATTAAAATGAAAAATTTACTACAATTTAGGACCTATCTCCTAATGCTGCTTTTTGCAACATTTTTAGTTAGTTCTTGTGACAAAGATGACGAGCAATCCGTTTATGACGGAGTGGAAGATTCCAAAACCATTGTTGAAACTGCCCAAGAAACGGATGACTTAAGTTCATTGGTCTCAGCTCTGGCCAAAGCAGATGAAAATGAAGATTCTGACCTTATTGGAACATTGAATGGAAATGGGGCTTTCACTGTTTTTGCTCCAACCAACGAAGCATTTACAGATCTTTTAGAAAATCTGGATGGTTTTGGTTCATTAGATGACTTTGATACTGATGAGGAAAGAGCACTTTTAGCAACAATTCTTCAGTACCATGTAGTTGCCGGTGTAGCAGCAGCCTCTGGAGACCTTTCAGATGGACAAACCATCACTACGGTTCAAGGTGAAGATCTAACTATTAATTTGAATAATGGGGTTTTTATTGATGATGCCACAGATAATGATGCTGAAGTGGTTCTTCCAAATGTATCCGCATCCAACGGTATAGTACATGTGATTAACAAGGTTTTGCTTCCACAAGCTATTATTGATGCCCTCAACACTACTGGAACCCTAGTCGATATTGTAGTTGGTACCGAAGCATTGTCTTCTTTGGAAGCTGCCGTTATTAAAGCAGATTTAGTGGACACCTTAAATGGTGAAGGGCCATTCACAGTGTTTGCACCTACTTATGATGCCTTTGAAGCCTTGTTAATGGCACTTGGTGATGACTATATGAGTTTAGACGATTTTGATACCCCTGATGAGATTGAATTATTAAAGAACATTTTATTGTATCATGTAGTACCAGCTAAAGTGCTTGAAGCAGATTTAGCAGCTGGGGACGTAGCAACAGCATTTCCGGAAAACTCTTTGTCGGTTATTGATGAAGATGGAACTTTCGTTATCGGAGATGCTTCGGATTCCAATGCAAGCATAACCGGCACAGATATTTTGGCTTCAAATGGAGTTGCCCACACTATAAACAAAGTATTGCTACCCCAAGCAGCTGTAGACTTCGTAGCCTCTTTGCAACTCAAGAATATTGTAGAAATTGCCATTGAAACTGATGACCTAAGCCTATTGGTCGAAGCATTGCAAGCCGCCAATGCCGGACTTGTGGAAACTTTAAGTGGTGATGGGCCGTTTACCGTTTTTGCACCAACCAATGAGGCATTTGGGGCATTGTTAGATGCCTTGGGAGATGATTACAACAGTCTTTCAGATTTTGACACTCAAGAAGAAATAGATCTATTGGTAGCCATTCTAACTTACCATGTGGTTCCCGATATTGCTGCTTTTTCCACAGATCTATCTGATGGTCAGCATATTTTAACCGTACAGGGAGATAACCTCGGAATTAGTTTAAAGGATGATTACGTTCATGTCGTGGATGCTTCTGACGAGAATGCCAAAGTGGTTCTTCCAAATGTTAAAGCAAGTAATGGAGTAGTTCATGTAATAAACAAAGTTTTATTACCTCAAGTTGCCATAGATTTTGTCGCTTCTCTGCAATTGAAGAACATCGTTGAGATTGCAATTGAAACCAATGACCTCAGTCTGTTGGTTAAAGCATTGCAAACTGCCAATGCCGGACTTGTGGAAACTTTAAGTGGCGATGGTCCGTTTACCGTTTTTGCACCAACGAATCAAGCTTTCAAAGATTTATTGGATTTTCTTGGTTTCCATGGTCTTAGTGATTTTGATACAGATGAAGAAATAGCAATCCTTGTCAAAGTACTCACCTATCATGTGGTTTCTGGTACAGCTGCTTTCTCTACTGATCTTTATGATGGTCAGCATATCACTACCGTGCAAGGGGGAAATGTAGGTGTCAATATAAAAAATGGAACCGTTCACATTACTGATGCAACAGACAAAAATGCCACAGTTGTGCTTCCAAATGTGGAAGCAAGCAATGGAGTAGTACATGTAATCAATAAAGTCCTTCTACCACAAGAAGTTTTGGATATTCTGTTCCCTCCTACTCCCAATATTGTTGAATTGGCACAATCCGTAGATGATTTGAGCCTGTTGGTGAATGCCTTGATTCAAGCAGATGCCGGTTTAGTAGAGGTGTTGAGTGGAGATGGTCCTTTTACAGTATTTGCCCCGACCAACAAAGCGTTTACAGACCTTTTACATGCATTGGGTGATGAATACAACAGCTTAGATGATTTTGATACTGAAGCTGAAAAAGAACTCCTCTCTAAAATTCTCGCCTATCACGTAGTATCCGGTTCTGCGGTCGCTTCATCAGATATCCATAACCATCAGGAATTTCATACGGTTCAGGGAGAATCTCTATTTGCAATTATTAACCATGGAATATTCATCAGGGATAAGACCCATGTGGATGCCAAAGTGAAAGGACCAGATAATGAGGCAAGTAATGGCATAGTACATGTCATCAATAAAGTACTCTTGCCTCAGGAAGTTTTGGATGCACTTCACTAATTTGGAAAAGTTTTGGCCTATGTTTTTGTAGGTCAAATATTACAAAACAACTCCCTTAATATATATTAGGGGAGTTCCTTTATCTATAAGGGATTACCGTTTATCGATGACACATCAAAAGTGGTCTCTTTACCATACAAAAAAGCACCCTTTACAACTATTAATTTTTTAGGCAAGTAATATGTGACATCTTTGAAGTCCCAAATCTTTCCAAACTATACCTATCAATGGTGAAAGCTCCCCCACATTCATGGGGGAGTTTTTATTTTCGGGAAGTGGGATTAACGTTTTCCTGCCTTCTTTTGAGCTTCAGCCTGTTCCATCATTTCACGCATCTTCTTCTGGAACTTGTTTTCCTTTTTAGGCTTCTTCTTGTTCTCTTGAATCTGGGCATGAATCTTATTTTCATCCAAAATGTAGTTCTTGATGGCCAGCATAATAAAGATGGTAATCAAGTTGGAGATGAAGTAGTACAAACTCAGTCCACTCGCATAATTGTTGAAGAAAATCAACATAATAAGTGGAGATAGGTACATAATAAACTTCATGTTGGGCATACCAGGTTGCTGTTGCATCTGCATACTTTGCCCTGTGGTCATTGTCATATAGAAAAAGATAGCGATGGAAGCTAAAATTGGGAACAAACTCACGTGATTTCCATAGAAACTCGATATCACGGGAATATTTGTACTCCATTCAAAAATGGAATCATAAGATGCCAAATCCTCTGCCCAAAGGAATGATTTCTGCCTTAACGCAAAAGAAGTAGGAAAGAACATGAACAGTGCATAGAAAATGGGCAACTGTAGCAACGCTGGAATACATCCACTCATTGGGCTTACGCCAGCCTTACCATACAGCTTCATGGTTTCTTGCTGCTTTTTCATGGCATTGTCCTTATACTTCTCGTTGATTTCGGTAATCTCAGGCTTCAATACCTTCATCTTGGCCTGGGACAAGTATGATTTATAGGTAACAGGTGATAAAGCCAATCTCACCAAAATGGTCATCACAATAATTGCTATACCAAAGGGCAAGAAAGAACTTAAAAAGTTATAGAAAGGTGTAAAAACAAATCTATTGATCCATCCAAAGATGCCCCATCCAAAGGGAATAGATTCTACCAATCCCAAATCTTTATATTCTTCCAATACCTTAACATCGGTTGGCCCATAATACCAATGCATATTTTGTACAAGCTCGCCACCCTGTAATTCCAACGGTGCTTTTGTAGCATATTCTTTTGTAAAATGGGTTTCCTTACTTTCCTCCTCAACCAAATTTTTAGAACTTAATGCAGCACTTTTGAAATGATCGTCAGTAGCCAAAATTGTACTAAAGAAGTGTTGACGATAAGATAACCATTTTACATCCTCTTCGGTTTCCTCATCCAATTCACTAGCTTCTGAAAGCTTACTGATTTTGTCATCATCATGGTTATAGGTCAACCGAGTATAACGATTCTCATATTTTACGCTTTTACCATGCCTGATGCCTTTTAAATTCCACTCCAAATCAATAGGACGACCTGAATTAATCACACCATTCAACCCTTGTGACCTAATGGTAAAATCTACCAAATAATCATCAGGTTTCATTTCATAACGATATTCTAAAAAACGATTATCATCAACTTTTGCTTTCATGGAAAGCACTTGATTATCTCCACTTTTGGTAAGGGATGGTTCAAAAAACAAATCTTTGGTGTTAAGTACCCTGTTATCCGTTGTAGAGAAATTAATTCCAAAATCCGCATTAGCATTCTTTACCAAGTAAACAGGCACAGAATCATAAGTCACAAAATTTTTCATTTTTGCTTCAATAATCTGTCCTCCTTTGTTGGCAACTTCCAAATAGAGTACTTCGTTCTCAAGCACAGTTGACCCTTCAGATGCGGCAGTAAAACCAAAAGCCCCCACTGAGCTTTTATAGTTGGCCACAGCAACAGAGTCTTGTAAATTTATCTGAGTGGGCTTATCCTCCTCCACAACTTTTGCAGCCTCAACTTCTTTGGCATTTGCCTCGGCTTCAACTTTTGCCTGTTCAACCTTTTGTGCCTCCAACTCTTCTGGTGTGGGTTGATTTTGGTAAAACATAAAAACGAGTATTCCAAAAATCAATACAAATCCAATAATGGAATTGATATCCAACTTCTTTTCTTCCATGAAAGTTATTTAGTGAAAATCTTCTATTTGCCTTTTCAGGTGGCAAATATATGTCCAAAACCGCAGTTTATGCCAAACTGGCATTAGTTTGTTGCTGTTTTTGTGCTAAAACCGCTTTTACAAAACCAACAAACAAAGGATGAGGGTTGGCCACTGTACTTTTATATTCTGGATGATATTGTACCCCCACAAACCAAGGATGCGACGGAATTTCAATAACCTCTACCAAGCCAGTTTTGGGATTAAAGCCGGTTGCCAACAATCCTGCCTCTTCCATTTGGGTTTTATAGTCGTTATTGAATTCAAAGCGATGTCTATGTCTTTCAGCAATTTCATCACTGCCATAAACACCATGCACCAGACTATCTTTCTTAAGTTTACAATCCCAAGCCCCCAAACGCATGGTTCCTCCCATATCGGTGACCAATTTCTGCTCTTCCATTAAGTTGATGACCGGATACACAGTCTGCTCATCCATTTCCGTGCTATTTGCTCCGTTTAACCCCAATACATTGCGCGCAAATTCAATAACTGCCATCTGCATTCCTAAGCAAATACCTAAAAAGGGAATATTGCTTTCACGGGCATATTGCACCGCCATTATTTTTCCTTCAATGCCACGTTCCCCAAAACCTGGGGCAACCAAAATTCCATCAAGGCCCTTTAGTTTTTCATCAACTTTAGTCGCTGACAAATGTTCAGAATGAATAGATTTAACTTCAACTTTTACTTCATTTGCGGCCCCTGCATGTATAAAGGATTCCAAAATAGATTTATAGGAATCTTGAAGCTCAACATATTTACCGATTAAGCCAATGGTTACTGTATGCTTGGGATTTTTGTGCTTTGTAAGAAATTGTTTCCAAAGATCTAGATTAGGTTCTGCATCATTTGAAAGTGCCAATTTTTCCAAGGCCACGATATCCAATCCCTCTTCCTGCATCAAAATAGGAACATCATAAATAGTAGAGGCATCAATGGACTGAATAACAGCCTCCTGTCTTACATTACAGAAAAGAGCCAATTTTTTCTTGATATCATCCGAAATCTGATGCTCCGTTCTGCACACCAAAATATCTGCTTTTATCCCACTCTCCATCAAAGTTTTTACCGAGTGCTGAGTAGGCTTGGTTTTTAATTCACCGGCTGCTGACAAGAAAGGAACCAAAGTCAAGTGGATAACAATTCCATTGTTATCGCCTAGTTCCCACAGCAATTGTCTTACAGATTCTATATAAGGTAAAGATTCTATATCACCTACAGTACCCCCTATTTCTGTAATAACTATATCATAATCGCCACTTTTTCCCAAAATCTGGATACGCTCCTTAATCTCATTGGTAATATGCGGAACCACTTGGACCGTCTTTCCCAAAAATTCACCTTTGCGTTCTTTTTCAATAACACTTTGGTAAATTCTTCCAGTAGTCACATTATTGGCCTGCGAGGTTCGTACATTCAAAAATCGCTCGTAATGTCCTAAATCAAGATCAGTCTCAGCGCCATCATCGGTTACATAACACTCACCATGTTCATATGGGTTTAACGTTCCCGGATCTACATTGATATACGGGTCTAATTTCTGTATGGTGGTCCGGTATCCTCTGGCTTGAAGTAACTTGGCCAAAGATGCAGCGATAATTCCTTTACCTAAAGAAGAAGTAACGCCCCCCGTAACGAAAATGTACTTTGTCTGTGACATATTTGGGATTTCTATTACGGGGTGTAAAGTTACAAATTGCAAGTGGAAAACAGAATCATTCCTTGGGAAATTCTTTTCGGATTTTCCTAATTAAAGGTTCCAGGCCATTTTCTTTAATGTCCAGCATAGTGGTAAGGTATTCACCTAATTTTCCTGCGGGAAACCCTTTTTGCCTGAACCACACCAAATAAGGTAATGGCAAATCGACCAAATAACGATCTTTATATTTCCCAAATGGCATTCTATAATGTGCCATTTCCAGTAACTTTTCTTTACTTGGTTTAATTTCCATTTGTATGCCTAAAATACTATCTTTCTTGGTTTAAATATCATCAATAATGAAGAGAAGAAATTTCATATCTGCTTCAGCAATCGGCGCAGCGGGAATTATAAGTACAAAATCAATGGCGCAAACCACAAAAATGAGTAAAGACTTTAAACTAAAAAATAACATCAACCATAGTGTTTGCCAATGGTGCTTTGGCCATCTTCCTTTGGAAGAATTCTTGAAAATTCTGAGCGAGATGGGAATTAAGGCCATTGATCTAATAGGCCCCAAAGATTGGCCGCTGCTCAAAAAATATGATATTCATTGTTCTATGTGCAATGGAGCTGAAATAAGTTTGACAGAAGGATGGAACAATCCAAAAAACCATGAAATCCTAATTAAAAATTATACTGAAATGATTCCTAAAGTAGCCAAGGCTGGGTATACCAACCTTATCTGCTTTAGTGGCAATCGAAATGGAATGAATGACTATGTGGGCTTGCAAAATTGTGTTGATGGACTTTCCAAAATCATGCCCCTGGCAGAGGAACATGGAGTGGTTATTCAAATGGAACTTTTTAACCAGACAAACCACCCCGACTACATGTGTGATAGCACACTTTGGGGAGTAGAACTATGCAAACATTTAGGCAGTGACAATTTTAAACTGCTTTATGATATTTACCATATGCAAGTTCAGGAAGGGGATATTATCAAAACTATTCAAACCTACCATGAGTATTTGGGACACTATCATACGGCAGGGGTTCCTGGGCGTAATGAAATTGATGAAAGCCAAGAGCTTTACTACCCTGCCATCATGAAAGCCATTCAAGAAACCGGTTATACTGGATACGTGGCCCAAGAGTTTATTCCTACTTGGGATGATAAAATTGAAGCATTGAAGGATGCCTTTGTTAGATGCGATATTTAGGTTACTTTATTAAATGCCCCAGCATGTTTTTAACATTGGTAAACATAATTTTAAATGACAAAAATTAGTTTGAACAAGGTTAAAATGAATGTTATCAAAACCTCTAATAATGGTGTGGTAAATAAAGAGACCATATTTATTTTTACACAAAATGACAATCTAATCCATGCCGAATATACTGGCGGTCAAATAGTCAAAGGGTTCCTTGTAGGCAATTTGAAGGGCAATACCTTAAAGTTTAGCTATTGTCAATTGCAAGTAGATGGAAGGTTGGACAATGGTTCCTCAACTGGAGAAATTTCAACCTCAAATAAAGGAAAAATTAGATTGACAGAGTATTTCAAATGGGATTCAAGACCAGGGCAGTCGGGCACAAACATTTTTGAACAGATTTAATTTCAATCAAAATATTAAGTAAAAAACAACCCAATTAAGACAATAACCTTTCTAAAAACCATCTTTATGTTCAAAAGACAATTCTTGACATTTACTCTAATACTGTGTACTACTATATCATGTAAAAACACAGGTGTGGAAAATGGTAAAGAAGATTCTAAAAGTACCAATAGGCCCAATATTTTGTTCATCATGTCTGATGATCATGCGTATCAAGCTATAAGTGCGTATGATACCACCTTAATCAAAACTCCTCATATTGATAGAATCGCTAAAGAAGGTATGCTCTTTACCAATGCCTCTGTCACCAACTCTATATGTGCTCCGTCTAGAGCCACAATTCTTACCGGAAAACATACCCACCTGAACGGAAAAATTGATAACCTCACTCCTTTTGATACAACACAAGTTACCTTCCCCCAATTATTTAAAAGAGCTGGTTATCAAACCGCAATGTTCGGGAAACTCCATTTTGGGAATAGCCCAAAAGGTTTTGACGAGTTTAAAATAGTCCCGGGGCAAGGAAGCTATATTAACCCAGATTTTATAACCACCAAAGGTGACACTATTCAAAAAACCGGGTATGCCACGGACATTATTACAGATTTCACACTAGATTGGTTGGATACCAAAAGAAATCCAGAGAAACCATTCTTAATGCTCTATCTACATAAAGCCCCGCACCGAGCATGGTGGCCAAATGCAGCAAAGTTCAAAGCGTTTTCCAAACGTAAATTTCCGGAGCCTGAGTCCCTTTTTGATGACTATCAAAATAGAGGAACAGCTGCTAAAACTGCTGAGATGAACATTTTTAAGCATATGTTGCTTAGCTATGACTGCAAAGTATTTCCAGAAACCTTGGCCGAAATGGAGGTAGACACCGATCCAAGGAATACAAGACTTTTTAATGGGGGGGATTTTTATCGTATGAATCCAGAGCAGTTACAATTGTACAAGCCAGTTGTTGATTCTATCACAAATCATTTTAAGGAAAATTGGCCCAAAATGAACGATCAAGAAAAAACCAGTTGGAAATACCAAAGGTATATTCAAGACTATTTAGCATGCATCTCTTCTGTGGATGACAATGTAGGACGGGTTTTGGATTATCTAGATAAAAATGATTTAGCCAAAAACACTATCGTGATTTATACTTCGGATCAGGGTTTTTACTTGGGTGAACATGGATGGTTTGATAAGCGTTTTATGTATAACGAATCTTTTAAGACTCCCCTGCTAATTAAATGGCCAAACCAAATAAAGCCGGGAACCACAAGTGATGAAATGGTTCAAAATCTTGATTTTGCACAAACCTTTTTGGAAGCAGCTGGAATATCAGCGCCCGAAGACATGCAAGGAGAAAGTTTAATTCCTTTGTTAACCGGAAATACGGAAATATGGGATAGGGATGGTGTGTATTACCATTATTATGAATACCCTGCAGAGCACGCCGTAAAAAGGCATTATGGAATTGCAACAAAAACGCACAAACTCATGCACTTTTATCATGATGTTGATGAATGGGAATTATATGATCTTGAAAAAGACCCCAACGAAATGAACAATGTGTATGCTAATCCAGAATATAGTTCGGTTGTTGATCAACTAAAAAAAGAGCTTGATGCTTTGCGTAAAAAGTACAAGGATTCCCCAGAACTAGATCGGAAGTTCATCGATTCTTACAATAAGAAGAAATCTAAAAAATGATAAGAAACGAACATGGACCTACAAAAGGTTTTTTTTGAAGTAAAATCAAGGTTTAAAAACTGGAGATCATAAGTTAAAAGCTATTTTTAATCTTTTTTTAATGCCTCGGCAATCTTCTTGTTCCATTCCAATTGTTTTTGTGCATTTCTGGAAAAGTTGGTTTCCCAATCGTATTGTTCTTGAAACTTTTGGAGCTCTTCCAAAATCTCCCTATATATTTTTCGGATTTCGGCTTTTACATTATCCGAAAATGAGGTGCGCTCCAATTTATCTCTCATTTTGCGGGCAAAAAGTTCAGAAATATCAAAATGGAGTTGTTCATGACTTAGAATTAAATCGTCACAAACTTCAGGTTTATACCAAGATTCATTAGGGTAAAAAAAGGCGTTTACCTCAAAATCCAATTCCACCTCATGATGAATAAGGTTAGCTGAATATTTATAACTGATTCCGCTTGCGGTAGTGGCAGCCGGAACGGAAGCTGGGGGCACTTTACCTCTAAAATCTGACCATGTAAGCCTTAATTCAGGACTCCATAAAACACCTTCTTCAATTTCTTGGGAAAATCCCAAGAAAGAAAAGAATAGAAAGCATCCTATAGCTGTTATTTTACCCAATCAAATTCAATTATTTTTTCAATATCTGGATGTAAACTATAATGAACTGGACATGTGTTGGCTGTATTTTCCAAAACCTTCCGATGCTTTTCAGAAATATTGCCCGGCAACTCCATCTTTACTTCAATTTTTGAAATTCGTCTAGGGTTCGCCTCCATATGTTTGGTTACTTCTGCGGTCGCTCCTGCCAAATCTACTTCTAGGTCTCTTGCTTTTATTCCCATCATAGTAAGCATACAGCTCGCCAAGCCCGTGGCGACAGTATCTGTTGGTGAAAAAGCTTCTCCCCTTCCATTATTGTCTACTGGTGCATCAGTAATAAATTCATTGTTGGATCTTAGGTGCAAGCAAGTAGTCCTAAGTTCTCCGGTATAGGTTACTTTAGAGGTCATCTAATTTTATTTCTTTTATTCTTAAACTATCATACTCCATTAAATAACAGGCTTTGTTGTAATAGCCAGAGGTCCAATCATTAAAATAATTAAAGCTATTTCCTGTATATTCCGTTAGTCCAATAATCTTTGAGGTTTCAAAAAGATTATTCTTGTGAGCCAGTTTCAATAAAACATCAAAGGTTACATCAAAACCGCGAACCGCGTAACGATCAGGTTTTAATCCTTTATAACGCTTACGATATGCTTTGGTAAAAGCATCATTTGATGCCTCCCTATAAAAAGATGGATAAGAAAACTTCAAATTGGACAGATGCGTCACTTGAACGGCATCCTCTTCAAAAGCGCTATTAAAATTAGTAGTGAACATTCTTACCGATACATCTTCAGTAATGGCTGAATTTAAAATGGAACTCACGCTTGAAACCATATTAGGTTGTGCTGTCTCTACAAAAACCCAATTTTCTTTTTTCTCAGACAATTGAATCAAAAACTCATCCAAATGGAGGGACTTGTTCTCAATTATCTTGGCTATTTGAGCTGCAGGGAATTTGGTCAAAATGGAATCAAGCGCCACTTGATGGGTAGAATCTGCAATGATCACCACATTCTGGTCTGTATATTTTTTTTCCAAGTAGGACAACATCTTTTTCCTAAGGACATCATCTTTTGGCACGGAAAAGAACACATTGTTATGGCTTAACCCACTATTCGAAGTTATGGGTGCAACCACTGGTATATTTTTAGAAGCTGCCTGTACAGCTACTTCATCCAAGGCATCTGGCAATAATGGTCCAATAATGGCATTGACCCCAATAAAGTTTTCCCTAAAGAAAATCTCTTTTACTTTATCCTGATTTCGTTCTGTATCATACGTTTTTACATCTACCGAAATTCCCATTTTTTTTATGGAATCCATGGCAACCATGGCTCCAGAATAGAATCCAACGCTAACATTGACGTCTTTTCTGTTTTTAATTTGATTGATTGTTTTTTTCCTATCGCTAAAATTGACCCGATCTAGCCTAAAAGGCAGCATAAAAACCAATTTTGGCCTGTTTTCCGTGTTAACACTATCAATAAGATTGATCTTATCTATGACCAATGCATTTTTGACTTCTAATCCTTCTGCATTTTCCTTGGGAAGTTTTAATACCATTCCAGCTTTTAAGCCGTTTTCCAAATCTGGATTTAACCGGAACAATTCATCTCTAGTAATTTTCAGGTTTTGGGTAAGCCTAAAAATATTCTGCTTTGGTTTTACCTCGTAAAAAATGAAGTTCTCCGTATTTACCTCTCCCGATGTATCCCTTTTCTTTGGCAACCGAATAATCATGCCTTCCTTCAACCCCCCGCGTTCCATAATTTCAGGATTCAGTTTAACGATAGAATCTGAGGGAATACCGTATTCTTTCCCTAAACTATACAAAGTTTGTTTGGGTGGCACGGTAAAAGAAGTGAACAAATCAACCTGTTGGTCTTTTAAGCTATCTCCTTTCGGTCTTGGCAATTTCAATTCCTGGCCCATGGCCAAATAATCAGACGTTTTACTTAAATCCGGATTCAAGGCAACCAAACTATCCACTGTTATCCCATATTTATGGGCAATACTCCATCTAGTCTCTTTGGGCAAAACCGTATAGGTCTCAAAATCGAGTTCCTGCTCTTCTTCCTCTATGCGCTCTGGGAATTTAGGAATCTGCAAAATCATACCCTTTTTTAAGGGCTCTGCATATAATTGTCTATTGTACCGTTTTAATTGTTCTTCGGTAATATCATATTTCTGGGTAAGTCCAAAAAGAGTCTCTCTTTTTCTGACTCTATGCCTTGAAAATCCAAGAGGTTTTTCCTGTTCTTTTACATTCTCCTCTTTTGGTTCATTTCCTTGGGTAATCACAGATCCATCAAGAGGAATGACCAGAATAGTATTGACCTTTACATCTGCGGCAGTTTTTAATTCCTTATTGGATTGCAAAATAGTATAAGGAGTAACCCTATACTTTTGAGAAATACTCTGTAACGTCTCCCCTTCTTTAACCGCATGTGTGGTATACTTTTGGGCAGAAACCTGAATTGAAGTCAATAAAAAGACAACAATACCCAGTCTTAAAATATATTTTTTCATTCCCATTCTATAGTTGCAGGTGGCTTAGAACTAATGTCATACACTACTCTATTAACGCCTTTGACCTTATTTATTATATCATTGGAGGTCTTTTGTAAAAATTCGTAGGGTAAATTTACCCAATCCGCGGTCATTCCGTCTGTACTTTCTACTGCCCGTAGCGCGACACATTTCTCATATGTACGTTCATCTCCCATAACTCCTACACTATTTACGGGCAAAAGCATGGCTCCGGCCTGCCAGACTTTATCATAAAGTCCCCATTTTTTCAACCCCTCAATAAAAATCGCATCAACTTCCTGTAAAATAGACACCTTTTCGGCGGTAATGTCACCCAGAATACGAATTCCTAAGCCTGGGCCTGGAAATGGGTGTCTGCCCAATATGGTTGGATCCATATCCAAATTCTTTCCAACCCTTCGCACTTCATCTTTAAACAATAAATGTAGTGGTTCCACAATCTTCAGTTTCATATAATCGGGCAATCCGCCAACATTGTGATGACTTTTGATTACTGCTGATGGGCCTCCACTTGCCGACACCGATTCTATACGGTCTGGGTAAATGGTACCTTGTGCCAGCCACTTTGCATTTTCAACCTTGTGGGCCTCATCATCAAAAACCTCAATAAATACCCTTCCAATAATCTTTCTTTTCCCTTCGGGGTCTGATTCTCCCTTCAGAGCATTCAAAAAACGTGCCGAAGCATCTACGCCCTTCACGTTCAAACCCATATGCTTGTACTGATCTAACACGCTTTCAAACTCATTTTTGCGCAACAATCCATTGTTTACAAAAATACAGTGCAGATGTTCTCCAATAGCCTTGTGCAATAACATAGCTGCTACACTGGAATCTACACCTCCGGAAAGTCCCAAGATTACTTTTTCATCACCTATCTTCTCCTTAAGCTCAGCAACCGTGGTTTCAATAAAGGCATCTGGTGTCCAATCCTGATTTAATCCCGCAATGTTAACCAAAAAGTTCTCCAAAAGCTTTTTACCATCTGTGGTATGATATACTTCTGGATGAAACTGGATCCCATAAGTTTGTTCCCCTTCTATCTTAAACGCAGCGTTTTCAACATCATGGGTACTCGCCAAATGAACAGCTCCTTCCGGTAATTGTTTGATGGTGTCGCTATGGCTCATCCATACTTGGCTTCCCTCATTCAATCCATCAAGAAAACCTTCTCCATCTTTTACGTAAGACAGATTGGCCCGGCCATATTCCCTTGTAGCCGAAGGAGCCACATTACCACCGTGAAAATGGGAAAGATATTGGGCACCGTAGCAAATACCCAACAAAGGCTTTTTCCCTTTTATTTCCGATAGATCGGGATGCGGAGCATTTTCACTTCTTACCGAGAACGGAGAACCTGATAAAATCACAGCTTTATACTGTGATAAATCCTTTGGAGGGTTGTTGTATGGTTTTATTTCTGAGTAAATATTGAGTTCCCTGACGCGTCTTGCGATCAACTGTGTGTACTGGGAACCAAAGTCTAGGATAAGTACGTTGTTCTGCATGGGCAAAAATAGCAATTTGCCGCAGTTGAAAAAGTATCTTTTCAGGTATATTTTCAGAACTTTTTTAAAGGCTTATCAACACAAACGAAGCTTGCTTGTTTTCAGGTATTTGGTAAAAAACCTGAATTGAATATAATGTTATGTAGTTTTTTTCTTAACATTTTTCGTCATTTCTTTGCTTCCCTAAACACAAACCAAAGCATTAGTCATGATCAAAGGATTTATCTTCGATTTAGATGGGGTCATTACAGACACGGCAGCATTGCATTATGTTGCTTGGAAAAAAATGGCAGATGAAATGGGATGGGCCTTTGACCATGATGTCAACGATAAACTTAGGGGCATATCCCGAACCGACTCCATAAAAGTGATTTTGGAGCATAACAATACGACATTGGAGGAGCATAAACTGGAAGAACTGGCCGCCAAAAAAAATGATATTTATGTTGCCAGCTTGGAAACCATGACTTCAGAAGATTATCTTCCTGGAGCCAAGGCACTTTTAACACATTTAAGAACCGAAGGTTTTGCGGTTGCATTGGGAAGTGCCAGTAAAAATGCCGAAAAGGTCTTGAAGCAATTGAATGCAAATCCTTATTTTGATGTTATTGGGGACGGCCATAGTGTATCTAACAGCAAGCCAGCACCAGATATTTTCCTTTTTGGGGCAGAAAAAATGAAACTTCAACCAGAAGAGTGTATCGTTTTTGAGGATGCAGAAAGTGGTATTGATGCTGCTAAAGCGGGTGGGTTTTATAGTGTGGGCATTGGCCCAGAGGAACGAGTAGGCCATGCCGATTTGCGTTTTGATACCATGGAGCAGGCAACGCTTTTTGAGGTGAAGGCGTATTTCAAGGAATTGTTTTAACAATCAACTAGGTTAAAATTTCACTTAAAAAACAAAAGCCCCGGGAACCACTCCGGGGCTTTTAATAAAATCAAAACCAACCTAAACATATGAGTTTACCTCATATTTTTTTAAAAAATTTTCATAGCAATTTTCTCTAATAGAACAACCAGGTAACAAAATACCCTACCTGTTTTTTTATTTTTTTAAAAAAAAGTTACTCAAAGGGTATCTCAGAGGTTAAATCGACCTTAAAAAAATAGAGGTCATCATCATCTGGCCCATATTGAAGTAAGCTATCAACAGCTGTTGAAGTAAAGCTTTCTTTTTGAGTACTCACAACACTACACCCATTTTTAAAAGTTTTAGGGAGAGTGGCAGAAAAATCGTCCAACGTGAAAATTTTCCTAGTAGGGTCCAGCAATCGAATCTGTCCTCCATAGGTTACATTAGGCAACACCCAGGTTTCTTTTGGAAATTCTTTATGGAGTTTTTGCTCTAGTGCTGTATATTCAAAATGTATATCTGACTTAATCCCCAAAAGTTTTTCCAATGGTGTTCTTAAAACCTGAAAGCATAAAACAGAAATGTAAATAATAGTTCCCCATTTTATATAATTGTTCTTTATAGAACCCAGAAACGCTACAAATAATACCAAATAAGGTAATAAGAGTGGAAGCAACCATCTACCGTGAACATCTTGGGCATCCATCAACACAAAAAAGATGAGCAACACTCCAAACTGTACAATTCCTAAATGCAACAGCCATCTCAATTTCTTGTTAGTTTGGAGATTCTTTTTTCTGAAGAAAAACAATCCAACTAGCAATAAAAGTATGGGCAACATTCCTTCCAAAAGTGCTTTACTCATTTTTAAAATAGGGCCTACTACTATTATTCCAGGGTCTGAGTCTCCAAACTTTGCTCCCAAGCTTCTTTTTATTTCAATCAAATACCCATCATGCAACAACCAATATAAATGAGGGAACACCAAAGCAACTGCAACTATGCATGACAACAAGACTCTTCTATTCCAAATAATTGCCTTAAGGTCGGCATTAAAAAAAGAAGCAATAAAAAGTGAAGCCGGAAAAAGCGCATAATTATATTTTGCAAGCATTCCAATGCCCATAGCCACTCCCAACAATAGATAATTGTAAGAAGATTTTTTTTGAACCAGTTTGGCTACGATCAGATAGGTGATCATTATGGTCAAACTTGCCAATAATGTGTGCGAAAGTCTCCTAAAGGCAAAATCAATAAACACAGGAATCAAAACCGAAGCCAACATTACCAACTGGGCTTTCTTTGTTTCATCAAGCACCTTTTTTCCAAACTTGGCCAACAACAGTAAAATTGAAGCAAAAAGTAGTCCCCTTAGCAAAGAGAACGAAAACTTGGTGACCCCAAAACAGTAATTGACAATTTTTTGCAGCCAAGTGTACAACGGAGGCTGGTCATCATATCCCCACCGCCACCATTGGGAATAATAAGCTTGCTCTGCATCTTCCAATTCCAAAGAGTTTTTCAAATAACTGATGAGGACAATCGATAAAACGGAAAATAAAGCAAGGGGCCAGGTAATTTTGCTTTTGGTGATAAAACCCGTCATTACTCAATTTTCAATATTGAAAATCCTTTAGCCGTTGGATTAAGATGATCCACGAGAAACGGAACAAGCTTAACACCAAACTCCAAGTAGAGTTCTGAAAAGTTAAGTTGTCGTTCTTGTAAGGACTGATTCGGGAAAAGTTCGTTCTGAAGGTCGGTCATTCGAATAACATGGTCTTTCAGTTTTCTTTTTTGGGCCTTTAAAAGACGTTTTTCAAGGGCATCCAACCCATTCTTTTGTTTTACCTCTTGAGCTTTAACAGCTCCTAAAAAGGTTTCATCGGTTTCTTTAGCCAGTTTGTACATAGACTCAAACTGTTCTTCCAAAAGTTTTCTCTGTTCGGAAAAATCAATGTCAATATTGGAAATCTCCCGAATTTTCTTGTTGATAAAACTGTTCTGCTTTAAAAACAAATTGGAAACCGTTAAATCTAATTTCTCGACTTTTTTTGCCTGTTTTTCCGTGAGCACCAAAGCAGAATTTCGCAGCAATAGCATTGGAAAAGGAATTTCCATTGTTTGAAAATATGATTTTAGTTCTAACCAATAGGCCAACTCTCCTCCTCCTCCAATATAACATAGATTGGGCAAAATCACTTCTTGATACAAAGGTCTTGCTATAACATTTGGAGAAAATCGTTCCGGGCAATTTTTAAGTTCTTCTTTCAATTCACTTTGTGAAAATTGAATCTCGGTATTATTTACCACATATTTTCCCTCTTTCTCCACAATCCGTTCCCGAACTCCATCCACCAAATAGAAATAATTAATTTCCCTTGGGTTTACCTGAATTGTGTAATCAGAAGAAACCTGTTTTAATGCTTCAATCGACTCAGAAACTTTCTGAAACGCGGTGTTTTCAAAAATGTCTTTTTCAGCGTAAGGTGTCAATATTTTTTTCAGAGCAACATCATCACCGTCAATAATTACCAAACCGTGTTCACCAAAAAGTGCATTGGCTAAAAATCGAGTGGCATCAGTAAGGTTTGAATGTCCCAAATATGCTTTTTGAAAAAGCTCATTCAATTGGTTGGCATTAGTAGAATTACCCAATTCTTGGAAAAACGTATTAAAAACGCTATCTAAACCATCGGTTTTCAATTTACCTACCGCACCGGAAGCATCAAGGTTCCATTGTACTTTCTTCCCTTGAAAGTTGAAGTAATTGATCTCATCAAAGTCATGATCTTCCGTAGCCATCCAATACACCGGAACAAAATTGTGCTTGGGATAGACTTCCTTTAATTGTTTGGTAAGGTTGATGGTGGATATAATCTTGTATAGAAAATACAACGGCCCGGTAAACAGGTTCAACTGATGCCCGGTAACCACGGCAAACGTATTTTTTTTTTCCAATGAAGCTATATGTTCCGATGTAGCTTCCGAAACTTCAAAGCTTTTATACTGTGTTCTAAGTACATCAACCAAAATTGGTCTATGTGCTTCAGGAAAATTAGCTTCCTTTTCCGCAATCTGTACCTTGAAGTTCTTTATATCTGGAAAGTGGCCGAAAAAAGGTTTCAGTTCCTTTTTCTGGTCTAAATAATCACAAATAAGTTTAGAGAAATAACCCGTTTCTTTAAAAGGTATACAATCTACTTCCATTCAGTTGAAATATCGCGTTAAAGATAATCCTCTTCTTTTTTTCTTCTCCTAAAAATACGTTAATTGCTTATTAGCCTGATCTGAAGTCATGGAAAAGAAGGTGATTGTTCTTCAATTTATTGTTAGATTTGGAAGGACTAATTCTAACTAAATGACAAGATTTTTACTTTTATCGTTCTTCCTGTTTTCTTTTATTTCTTCTGCACAACTCAAATCCCCTTCTGAGTTTTTAGGATATAAACTAGGTACTGAATTTACAAGGCACCATGAAGTGGTAGATTATTATGAATATTTAGCCAAAGAGGCGCCTGACAGGGTTAAACTTACCATTTATGGGCAAACCAATGAACGTAGACCCTTGTTATTGGCCTATGTGTCTTCTTCTGAAAACATTTCCAATCTGGAAAACATTAGAACAGAGCATTTGAAAGACACGAAAGGTTCTGGAAACTCGTCAAAAGCAATAGTATGGCTAAGCTATAACGTTCACGGAAATGAAAGTGTGAGCACCGAAGCTTCCATGCAGACCATTTATGATTTATTGACATCCAAAAGTTCTTATTTGGAAGATACCGTTGTCATTATGGATCCCTGTATAAATCCTGATGGGCGTGACCGATATAGCAATTGGTACAATCAATATAAAAATTCGCCATACCAAGTGGACCCAAATAGTAAGGAGCATAATGAAGGTTGGTGGAATGGGCGTAGCAATCATTATATGTTCGATTTAAATAGAGACTGGGCTTGGCTTACACAGGTGGAAAGCCAGCAACGGATGAAAGTTTATAACGATTGGTTGCCCCATGTGCATGTTGATTTTCATGAACAAGGAGTGGACAATCCCTATTATTTTGCCCCTGCGGCTGAGCCTTATCACGAAGTGATAACAGATTTTCAACGCGATTTTCAGGTTACATTGGGTAAAAATCACGCCAAGTACTTTGATGCCAACGGATGGTTCTATTTTACCAAAGAAATTTTTGATCTTTTCTATCCAAGCTACGGGGACACCTACCCTACCTATAACGGAGCCATTGGTATGACTTATGAGCAAGGTGGCAGCGGACGTGGTGGTCTTGGTGTTATTACCAAAATTGGAGATACTTTAACCCTAAAAGATAGATTAGCTCATCATCATACCACAGGGTTATCCACTGTAGAGGTGGCTTCAAAAAATGCCAAAAAACTGAATTCTGAGTTTAAAAAATTCTATCAAAAAAGAGATTTTAAGTATAAAAGCTACGTGCTCAACGGTGATGAGGATAAAATTAATGCTTTAAAGGATTTGTTGGCAAAACATAAAATTGAGTATAGTGCTGCTTCAAAAGGCACGGTGAAGGGTTTTAATTACACCACTGGAAGCAATGGCAATATGACCACATCAAATAACAGCTTGGTCGTTTCTACAAACCAACCTAAGGGAACACTGGTAAAAGTACTGTTTGAACCAAATGCTAAGCTAAGTGATTCATTGACATACGACATTACGGCTTGGTCGCTACCCTATGCCTATGGTCTTAATGCGGTTGCATCAAATTCGTTAATTAGTAGTTCCGGCAATGATTCTTCAGTCGACCCAATAACAAATAACAGTGTCAACCCAAATAGTTATGCCTATATAGCAGATTGGAACAGTATGAAGGATGCTCGTTTTCTTGCAACACTTTTAAAAAATGGCATTAGGGTTCGCAAAGCCGATCATCCTTTTTCCATTGAAGGAAAATCATTTAAGAGAGGTAGTTTAATAATCACCAAGGCAGATAATCAGAATAAAACGGATTTCATTGCTGTTTTGACAAAAACCGCCAATGAATACAAGAAGGAGATTACAAATTCAAAAACTGGCTTTGTAGATTCCGGAAAGGATTTTGGTTCCTCTTATGTTCAAATGATCACAAAACCTAAAATTGCAGTTTTATCTGGCAAACCAACCTCTACATTAAGGTTTGGTGAAATCTGGCACTTTTTTGAGCAACAACTGCATTACCCAATTACAGTATTGAACAGCGACTATGCTAACAATGTAGATTTAAAAGACTATCATATTCTGGTGCTGCCAAGTGGCAACTATGGTAATTTCTTCAAAGAAAAACAGTTAACAAAATTACAGGATTGGGTGAAAGGTGGTGGTAAAATCATTGCAATGGGCGGTTCCATAAATGCCATTGATGGTGAAAAAGGTTTTGGTATAAAAAAGAAAGAGACAAAAAAAGATTCCACTGCCAATAAACCCAAACCTCATAAGAATGCGCAAAGAGAGAATATTAAAAATGCCATAACAGGAGCAATTTTTAAAACCAAGGTAGACAATACCCACCCTTTGGCCTATGGCTATGGCACAGATTATTTTACACTTAAATTGGGAAGTGCAAGCTATGATTACCTAAAAAATGGGAACGCGGTTTATTTGGAAAACAATACTACTCCTGTTTCTGGTTTTGCAGGAAGCAAAGCATTGAAAAAAGTAGGCAATACCTTAGTTTTTGGTGCTCAAAATTATGGACAGGGCCAAGTAATCTATATGGTGGACAATCCTTTGTTTAGAGGTTTTTGGGAAAATGGGAAATTGTTTTTTGCCAATGCCCTTTTTATGGTGGATTAATATCTTTTTTTTCGAAAGACCCAAAGATATTGTGACTAAGGCAAAAATACTGCCATATGTCGTTAAAAATCATTAATTTAGAATAGTTTTTTCAATTAAAAACGGCAGCAGTTATGAATCAGATATATTCAAGAATTCAGCACAAGACCCTAACAATAATATGCTCCGTATTATGTGTTTTGGCATTTGGAACCAAAGAAACATTTGCATTTCAAGAACAATCCCAAGTAGATAATTACAATCAATATAAAGGTAAAATAGTAGATGCCACATCCAAAAAACCTTTGGTGTTTGCAACTTTATCTGTGGAAGGCACCAACATCAGCACGATCACGAATACAGAAGGTAGTTTTCTCTTGAAAATTCCACAGAGTATCACAGATGGTACAATCGTGGTTTCTTTTTTGGGATATAAAAGCAAGAATATCAAGCTTTCAGAACTAAAACCCAATAAAAATAAGATTTCCTTATCCGTATCGGTGACAGAACTTTCTGAAGTCAATATCAATGCCCCAAAAGATGCTTCGGCATTGGTAAAAGAAACGCTAGCTAGAAAAGGGGACAATTATTTTGACGACCCAACATTGATGACAGCATTTTATAGAGAAACCATAAAGAAGAGGCGCAAAAATGTTTCTTTATCGGAAGCGGTTGTTAATATTTACAAATCTCCTTACAGTTCGCTTAGAAAAGATGCCGTGGAACTTTACAGAGCCAGAAAAAGTACTGATTATAGTAGATTGGACACCGTAGCCCTTAAATTACAGGGTGGCCCTTTTAATGCACTATACGTTGATATTATGAAATATCCAGAGTATATCTTTGATAACAACTCTATTGATGACTATAAGTTTAGATTTAGCAGGTCTACCAGAATCAACGACAGATTAATCTATGTAATCAAATTTGAGCAACATGAGTCCATAATGGCACCATTATACAAAGGTGAACTGTTTATTGATGTTGACAACAAAACTTTGACCAGCGCCATTTATACACTCAACATTACGGACAAAGTAGCGGCTGCCAAGCTTTTTGTTCGCAGAAAACCTGCTAGAGTTGATGTCTGGCCAACTGAAGTTGCCTATAGAGTAGATTATAGGGAGAAAAGTGGAAAATGGTACTACGGTTATAGCAATGTTCTGTTAAAGTTTAAAGTTGATTGGGAGGATAAGTTGTTCAATTCGGTGTATAGCATGATGGCAGAAATGGCAGTCACAGATTGGGAAAAAAATGTAACTGGGAAATTACCCAAGAATAGGGAGCGCCTTAAAAAATCAATTATTTTAAGTGATGAGGCAATTGGTTTCTCCGATCCAGATTTTTGGGGTGAATATAATATTATTGAACCTGAAAAATCCATAGAATCGGCAATTAAAAAAATACAACGACAATTACGTAAGGCCAAATCCAAAGGTGGAACATCGGCCCCATGATATTAAAGCAAAAAAAAGCCCCTTTAAAGGGGCTTTTTTTATTTATCAAACTCTAGGAGTGTTTTCTTTATTATGGAAACGCAGTCCAGTAATTGCTCTTTGTTCATTACCAAAGGAGGAGCAAAACGAATGATATTTCCATGGGTGGGCTTCGCCAAAAGTCCATTCTCTTTAAGTGCCATACAAATCTCCCATGCTGTGGAGCTATCCTCAGAATCGTTGATCACAATGGCGTTTAAAAGACCTCTTCCCCTTACCAAACGTACTAAATCGGTTTCTTTGATTAGCTTTTCCATTTCCTCGCGGAAAAGTTCACCCAACTCAGATGCATTTTTAGCTAATTGCTCTTCTTCTACCACTTCCAAAGCCGCCATGGCAACTACACATGCCAATGGATTCCCTCCAAAGGTAGAACCATGATTGCCAGGCCTAATAACTTCCATCACCTCATCATTGGCCAAAACAGCGGATACAGGCAATACGCCTCCCGAAATAGCTTTGCCCAAAATTAACACATCAGGTTTTACACCTTCATGGTCAACAGCTAAAAGCTTTCCCGTTCTTGCTATACCTGTCTGTACCTCATCAGCAATGAAGAGTACATTTTTGGATTTACACAAATCATAAGCTTCTTTCAAATAATTCTCCGCTGGCACATACACCCCAGCCTCTCCCTGTATAGGCTCGACCAAAAATGCAGCTACATTTTCATCTTTTAATGCTTCCTGTAATGCATTGATGTCATTGTAACGGATTGAAGTAATTCCAGGTGTAAAGGGTCCAAAGTTTTCCGTGGCAACGGGATCGTTTGATGCTGAAATAATGGAAATTGTTCGGCCATGAAAATTGTTTTGGCAAACAATTATTTTAGCTTGATTTGTTGGCACTCCCTTTTTTTCATATGCCCATTTCCTTGCCAATTTCAATGCGGTTTCTACAGCTTCTGCACCGGTGTTCATTGGCAACAACTTATCAAAACCAAAGAATTTTGTCGCAAATTCTTCATACCTGCCCAAAACGTCATTGTAAAATGCGCGTGATGTGAGCGTAAGCTTTTCAGCTTGGTCTTTTAGGGCCCCTATTATCTTTGGATGACAATGCCCCTGGTTTACTGCGGAGTAGGCAGACAAAAAATCATAGTATTTATTGCCTTCCACATCCCATACGTAAACACCTTCTCCCCTACTCAAAACAACGGGTAGTGGATGATAATTCTGTGCTCCGTACTTGTTTTCTAAATCTATCGCTTGCTGCGATGTTAAATGCTCTAAAACAGCCATTTTAGTTATAGTTAAATTAAAAAAACAACTATTCCTACAATACCTTTATTCTTTCGAAGACTCGAAAAAGCAGCGTGGGAGAGAAATCATCCCTGAAGAGCCGCTAAAATATTAAATATTTGCGAATTTTCTCAAATATGGGCCGTTCATCCTATTTTTTTTGAGCTTGGGCAGATATCAATAGTTCCAACCTTTTTATTTCCCTCATCAATGCATTCCTATGCATTTGCATCCACATATAAATTTTTAACATACTTATGGTTGAAAAGCATACTAAAACACCTCCAACCCAAAGAATCAAATCGTTAGTGTTTTCTACATCAAAGGTTTGTATTATGCAATAAATAAGCAATCCAAAGACCAAAGCATTCATAACATTCATGATCAATGCCAGCCAAGAGTTTTTCCCTTTAAATAATCCGCCAAGCATTTGAAAAAGATTTTGTTCATCCAATCCATCATAAAACTTAGCCTCTTCTTCAGTTAGAGCGTCTTTAATTAATCTGTCTATGTCTTCCATATTAGTTTTCATGACTTCTACTTTTTATTATTGTTTTTAATTTTTCCCTAGCGTGATATAATCTAGATTTAGCCGTTCCAATCGAAATCTCCAAAATCCCACTAATTTCCTTTAGCGAATAGTCCTGAACATAAAACAAACGGACAACCATTTGTTGGTGTTCGGGTAATGTGTTCACCGTCTTCAACAAGTTTTGTTTTAAATTATCCATATATGTTGATTCAACTTCTTCAATACTTTCTTGTTCCAATTGATTGTCAATGGCGCCAGTCTTATTCTTTATTTTAATAGCATCAATAGATTTGGTATAAACAATTCGCATTGCCCATGCACCAAAACTTTCAGGATCTTTTAGCGTTTCAAGCTTATCAATAATAGTCTGCCAGCAATCTTGGGCAATATCCTTCGCCATATCCGCATCTTTAACAATCCAATATGCTTTATCGCAAAAAATTTTGTGCCAACGCTTCACCAAGGTTATCAATGCCTGTTTGTTTCCAGATTGAAAATCCGCAACAAGTTTGCCATCAACTATACGTTCTTTTTCCTGCATTTAATTAGTTCGTATATAACCCAAAGACGCTGAATTATCAAAAAGGTTCAAAAAAATGTAGATTTTATCCTTTTCATTTCACAAGTTAGTTGTTCTGTATAAAAACCTATGCTTACTTTTGCGCCATGCGTAGAAAAAACAAGCGAAGAACGTTTGAAAATGTTGAGGTAATTGATGCTGGGGCCAAGGGAAAATCAGTTGGTAAAGCCCCTGATGGCAGAGTTATCTTTCTTTCCAATGCCGTTCCCGGCGATGTGGTGGATGTGATGACAACCAAAAAGAGAAAGGCTTATTTTGAGGGTATTGCCACTAACTTTCACACACTTTCCAACAAAAGGACCTCTCCAGAATGTGAGCATTTTGGGGTATGTGGTGGATGTAAATGGCAACATATGGGCTATGAGCACCAGCTCTATTTTAAACAGAAAGAAGTTGAAAACAATTTAAAGCGAATTGGGAATATTGAGCTACCGGAACTAACACCAATTCTTGGCTCCAAAAAGCAATATTTTTATAGAAACAAAATGGAATTCTCATTTTCTAGCTCCCGGTGGCTAACACAAGAAGAGATAGATTCCGAAAATTCCATAGAAGATAAAAATGCATTAGGATTCCATATCCCTGGAATGTGGGATAAGATTTTGGACATTAACAAATGTCACCTCCAGGAAAACCCATCGAATACCATTAGGTTAGAGGTACGGAATTTTGCTGTTAAAAATGGACTTTCATTTTTCAATCCAAGGGAACAAAAAGGATTATTACGTACCATGATGTTGCGTACAGCCTCCACTGGAGAAATTATGTTATTGATTCAATTCTGTGATGATAATCAAGAGCAACGGGAAATGCTATTGAACCACCTTATCATAAAATTCCCTGAAGTAACATCCCTGCTATATGTCATTAACCAAAAACAAAATGACACCATTTATGACCAGGAAGTAATTTGCTTTGCAGGACGTGATCATATTTTTGAACAAATGGAAGGGCTAAAATTTAAGATAAATGCAAAGTCATTCTACCAGACCAATTCTGACCAAGCCTATGAACTTTACAAAGTAACTCGTGATTTTGCAGGATTAACCGGAAATGAATTGGTCTATGACCTATACACGGGAACCGGGACCATTGCTCAATTTGTCTCTAAAAATGCAAAGAAGGTAGTAGGTGTAGAATCTGTACCAGAGGCAATTGAAGACGCAAAAACCAATGCTTTAAATAATGGCATAACCAACGTGGATTTTTATGTGGGGGATATGAAAAATGTTTTTAATGAGTCCTTTATTGCTGAAAATGGACAACCAGATGTAGTGATTACTGACCCTCCTCGTGATGGAATGCACAAATTGGTAGTAGAGCAACTTTTATCAGCAGCACCTAAAAAGATAGTCTATGTGAGTTGTAACAGCGCAACCCAAGCAAGAGATTTAGCTCTATTAGATGAAAAGTACGAAGTCATAAAGGTACAGCCCGTGGATATGTTCCCACAGACCCATCACGTTGAAAATGTTGTACTTTTGGAGAAACGGGTATAATTTTTGATGAAATCTGTTTTTAATTTTAGCATGAAAAAAATACTTCCCATCTTACTGATAGCTTTCTTGTTTTTTTATGTAGCTTCCTGCGAAAAGGATGACATTTGCGTGGATGGAGACACTCCTCTGCTGGTCATTGGTTTTTTTGATGCAGACAATCCTACAGAACCTAAAGAAGTCCCTTCACTTCGAGTAAAAGAGGTTGTTCTGGATCAAAACATCAATACCATAACAGACCGAGCCAGCAATTTGGATTCTATTGGTATTCCCTTACGTATTGATACGACCAGTACACAATTTTCTTTTATCACAAACTCTGCGGACGATGATACCACCGGTGAAGAAACAGGCAACGTAGATATACTTACCGTCTCATATAGTATGCAAGAAAAATTTGTGTCGAGAGCTTGCGGTATTGTGGCCAATTATGAAGAAATAAATGTGGCCCTTCCAGATAATCCTGAAAACTGGATAAAAGACATTGACGTTGTTCAACAAAAAGTAGAAAACTCCAATAATATCCATGTCAAAATATTTCATTAGCATTTTTTGTATCGCAACCTCTTTTTGGGGAATTTGTCAGGATAAACCAATTGACCTGCAACCTAAGGACACTGTGGAATATAAACAGGAGTACGGTTTGCGTGTTGGAGCTGATTTAAGTCGCCTAATTCTATCTTTTACTGATGAAGATTATACTGGTTTGGAATTGGTCGGTGATTACCGGTTGACCCAAAAGCTGTATCTGGCCGCCGAATTGGGCAATGAGAAAAAAACCCAGACAGAAAACCTTGGGAGTACTTTGCTCTATAACTATACCACATCCGGAAGCTATCTAAAGGTTGGGGTTGAAATCAACACTTATGAAAATTGGTTTGGAATGAACAATGCCATTACCATTGGAGGACGCTACGCAGCGGCAAGTTTTAGCCAAACCTTGAACAATTACAACATTTTTGATAGTAATAGATTTTATAATCCTGATGGCTTTTTGGTCGGAGCCCAAAATGGTGAAGAATTTAGTGGCCTGAATGCTTCTTGGCTAGAGTTTGTTGCTGGTGTGAAAGTTGAGCTTTTTGCCAATATTTATGTCGGCATGAGTGCAAGACTTGGCTTTTTGGTGACCAATAAAGAAGAAGAGCGCTTTCCCAACCTTTGGATTCCTGGGTTCAATAAGGTAACCGATGGCAGTAATTTTGGTGTGAGCTATAATTATTCTATTTCTTATTTAATTCCATTTTACAAAAAATCCAAAAAGAAAAAAGAAGTGGAGCCGGAAACTGAAGCCGAGCAGAATTAAGTAATAATTACCTTTAAAATTCTGTTTTTGGATTTTCACAATACTCATAAGCTCATGAAAACAAAAAATACGTTGATCAACTATGTTGAGTTTAAAGCTTTGGACCTTGAATTAACAAAAATATTCTATAACCAATGCTTTGGCTGGGTATTCACCGATTATGGACCAACCTATACCGCCTTTACGGACAGTGGGTTAGAAGGTGGTTTTGAAAAAACAGATGAAGATATCATAAATGGAGTCCTCATTGTATTATATCACGAAAACCTGCTGTTCATAAAAGATAAAATTGTGGAAGCAGGGGGAACTATAGTAAAAAATATTTTTTCTTTTCCTGGAGGAAGTAGGTTCCATTTTTCTGACCCATCAGGAAATGAGTTAGCCGTTTGGTCGGACAAATAGCTTTATCTATAAAGTAATTTGGTATTTAATCTTTATACTTTGCCTTTTTACTGCCTGAATACATTTCATATTTAACCAATCTAGATTCGAGCTTTCCGTTATAGGTTTTTATCTTTCTTGAAGGTCTAAGTCCAACATGTTTCAATGCATCCAAGTTTGAGGTAATCAACCAGGCGTCAGTTGCAGGATATTGCTGTTTTAAGGTATCACCAATTTTCGCGTAAAAATCTTCAACATCTATCTGCAGACGCTCTCCATATGGCGGATTGAATACCATATGTAACTTTGATTCAACTGGCTTTTCTGTTCTAAAAAAATCCTTACGTTCAATGCTTATGTATTCAGAAAGATTGGCATTGTCCACATTTTCTTGAGCTTTGCGCACTGCAGATGGGGCCTTATCGTATCCAAGAATCTTATGGTGAAACTCTCGAGTCTTGTTTAAACTGGCATCAATAATTTTTTCATGAAGCTCGGAATCATAATCGTTCCAGTTCATAAAAGCATAGTTTTCGCGATTAATATTTGATGGAATATTACAAGCTATCATACCGGCTTCAATCAAAAAAGTACCACTACCACACATGGGGTCCAAAAAATCAGTTTGTCCATCCCATCCGCTTGAAAGAAGCAAGCCTGCTGCCAATACTTCATTTATTGGTGCAATATTAGTCGCTATGCGGTATCCCCGTTGGTGCAAAGAACTACCAGAGCTATCTAAAGATACAGTACAAGTATTTTTATACAAATGGACATTGATTCTGACATCAGGATCATGAGTATTCACACTAGGACGTTGGCGTTCAATGGCTCTAAATTTATCTACCAAGGCATCTTTTACCTTTTGTGAAACAAACATGGAATTGTTAAATATGTCTGAGCTCATGGTAGTATCAATAGCAAAAGTTTTACTGGAATCAAAATAATCCGTCCAATTCAAACTATACACACTTTGATAAAGTTGCTTTTCATTAAACACCTGAAAAGTAGCAATGGGCTTAAAGATTTTTAATGCAGTCCGTAAGCATAGATTGGCTTTGTACATAAATCCAGAGTCCCCTTCAAAAGTAACATTGCGCACTCCTTCTCTTACATGGCCTGCTCCCAAATTGCGAAGTTCTTTGGCCAAAATTGGCTCAAAGCCATAAAAGGTCTTGGCCAACATTTTAAAGTTTCCCATTGTCAAAAATTAACTTTCACAAAGTAAGGGACAACATCTTAATTTGATGCAATTTTTTATGAAGAATATCCCTCTTTCTCTCTGTAATAGAATTAAGTAAAGTTCAAACTATATCTTATATGAATAGTTATATCAACAAAAAAGTTTCCTTTTCTTACAAAAAACAAGATTTATATCAATAAATGATTAAATAATTATTAAAAATGTAAATTTACCCATATTGGAGTAACGAACCTCCTTTTGATTTTATGGGTAATGACCTCAACATAAAAAAATCAACACTCTTCCAACTTGTCAAGAAGGGAGATAAGGAAGCCTATCGACTTCTGTATGATTTGTATTATCCAAAACTGCTTCAGATTGCTATTGGTTACATTCCAAAAAATGAAGATGCAGAGGAACTTGTCCAAGATGTATTTCTTAAAGTTTGGAAAAAAAGATATACTATCAATATCAATTCCAACATGGATGGTTATCTCTATAGAATGATGCGCAATGCTTGTTTGGATTTTTTGAGGTCAAAGAAACACACTTTGAATGCAGGTGGCAATATAGCTCAGTTAGAAGCTGCACTAAATTTACAGGCATTGTCAAATGATGCTGCATCTGCAATATTGGTAAAAGAACTTGAACAACAGATCATGGAAGCCATTGAATTGCTTCCCGACAAGTGTAAAGCTGTATTTTTAAAAAGCAAGATAGAGGGATTAAAAAACAGAGAGATCTCTGAAGAATTACAAATCTCCCACAAAACAGTTGAAGGCCATATAACAAAGGCAATCAAACACTTACAACTACATCTAAAAGAATTCCTATATTTTTTCCAATTTATTTTTCTTTTCATACAAGGGTAGTCCAATAGTTTTTACGTCTATATAATATAGACTATATCATACTTGGGCATGAGCAAAGAAACCATTGAAGAACTTTTAGGGGATGACATTGATCCTAAGAAAAAAAAGCAGCTGGTCAATTGGCTGTTCAAACATCCTGAACACCTTGAAACCTATGCTCTGCTAAAAGCTAAAAAAGTAGCAAAATCCATGGGGGCTAAAACCATGGACAAGAAAGAGCTTGACGAAGGGTTCAACAAAATTCTTAGACGTATTAAGCGTAAATCCATACTTAGAAAGTCTGGAGTTGCCGCCGCTATAGCAATATTGATGACCCTATCTGTCAATCTTTACTTTGAAAACCAATCTTTCTTTCCCAATACATCTGATTTAGTGCATGTAAGTACAACCATTGGTGAAAAGAAGAATATTATTCTACCAGATGGTACGCAGGTAACTTTAAATGCCAATAGCCAATTAGAATACCCTGAAATTTTTAACGATAGTCTTAGAGAAATAAGTCTAAACGGCGAAGCTTATTTTAAGGTTATAAGAAATGAACATAAACCTCTTTTGGTAAATACCAATAGTCCTATTAAAATAAGAGTATTGGGAACTGTCTTCAATATTAAATCATACCCAGAGGAAAAACATGTAAGGACCACTCTGGTTTCAGGAAAAGTAGAGGTCATTAAGCAAAATGACAATGGTGAGGTTTTGGTACTCCAGCCTTCTGAACAAGCTACTTACCACAAAGAAAGTGAACAGATCAACGTAGAAACCGTACAATCGGAAAATGTAATTTCCTGGAAACAAGACAGGTTGATTTTTGATGACACCCCACTTTCACAGGTAATCCTTGATTTGGAGCGAAAATTTAAAGTCAAGTTCAAGGTTGATTCCCCAGAACTCTTAGATTATAAATACACAGGTACTTTTAGTACAATAGCCCTAGAGGATGTTTTAAAATTATTGAGCATTTCCTCTCCAATCAACTATAGATTAGCAGACAACATTATCACATTAACCAAAAAAGAAAATGAAATAAAATGAAATGAAAAAAAGGGGAGTGTTCGCACCACTCCCCATACAGTTAACTATTTAGCAAAATCCAATTGTAAATAATTAAAACCAATCAAAATTATGAAAAAAAAACAGCTCAATGTTTTTTCATTGGAAATTCCTATCGTTAGGATTATGAAAATTTACCTTTTATTGTTATGCTGTACGTTAGCCAAGCTGTTTGCTTCCAATGCTAATGCACAAACAATTACTCTAACCAAAGAGAATGTCAAGATCAAAAAGATTTTGAATGAAATAGAAAAAAGTAGTGAGTACAACTTCTTTTACAACACCAATATTGTTGATGTAACACAAAAAACCTCATTGAACATACAAAATGCGGTTATAAGTGAAGCGCTAAGTATGTTGTTCACTAGCACCGATATCGATTACAGTATTATTAAGAAGTATATCGTTCTATATCCAAAAAACAATCCGAAAATAAAGGAGGAAATAGAAGCATTCTTAAGAAATAATACTATTGAGGCTACGAATAAGCAAGAAAAGGTCAATCTCATGTTGACCAATACTATTATCAATGCCGCCCAAAACACAATCACCGGTAAGGTAACGGACTCCGATGGAGGGCCACTTCCAGGGGTAAGTATTGTGTTAAAAGGATCTTCTACTGGAACAACTACAGATTTTGATGGCAACTATAGTATTAGTGTTCCATCTGCCAACAGTGTTTTGCGGTTTACCTATATAGGATTTGCCACTCAAGAAATAACTGTGGGCAATCAATCTGTAGTGAACGTAACTATGGCAGATGACGCTTCTGAGTTGGATGAAGTTGTGGTAGTGGGTTATGGAACACAGAAAAAAACCAATGTTACCAGTGCTGTTGTCTCAGTTGATAGTGAAGAACTGAACCAAAGTTCCGTTGCGAATATTAGCAACGCCTTGGTTGGTAGATTACCAGGACTTATTGCTACACAACGTAGCGGACAACCAGGGTCTAATGGTTCAAATTTGTTAATTCGTGGTAGAAGTACACTAGGGAACTCTTCTCCGCTTATCATTGTTGATGGGGTTCAACGTAATTTTTCACAGTTAGATCCAAACATTGTAGAAACTGTTACCATTTTAAAGGATGCATCTGCCGCCGCAGTATATGGTGTTAGAGGTGCAAACGGGGTGATTTTGATTACTACTAAGCGTGGAAAAACAGGAAAACCCACCATTTCTTATACCTCTGAAATTACCACATCAAGACCAACTCAACTACCAAAATATTTGGGAAGTCATGATTATGCCCTTTTATTCAATGAAGCGAAAAGAAATGAAGGCAAGGCCGAATTGTATACTGCTGAAGATCTTGAAAAATATAGAACAGGGTCCGACCCAATAACTCACCCAAATACGGATTGGTATGGGGAAGGCCTAAAGACCTCTGCACTTCAACAACAACATAACATTACTATTTCTGGCGGTTCAGAAAGAGTTAAGTATTTTGTATCTGGAGGCTTTTTATCTGAAGGCGGATTGATGCCTAACGTGAATTATGATCGTTATAATGTAAGAGCAAACATGGATTTTCAGATTACTGATGCTCTTAAAGTTTCCTTGGATGTTGGAGGTCGTCAAGAAGAAAGACTTTCACCCACATCCAGCGTAGGCTCTTTTTTTAGTGGACTTTCGCGCTTGGCCCCTAACACAATAGCATATTATCCTAATGGTCTTCCCGGTTCAGGAGCATTTGGAAGCAATCCTATCGAACAAGCAAGAACAGGAGGAGTACGGCAATCTACAAGTATTATTTTGTTGGGTAATTTAAGCTTTGAATACAAGATTCCTCATGTAGATGGACTTACATTAAAAGGATATACAGCTATAGACCGCATTTACAATACTACCAAAACACTGGAAAAACAATATACGGTTTATGATTTTGATTCAAATACAGGGGATTTCAATCCTGCTTCACGGGGCCAATCAAGTATTAGCGAATCGTATTTTCAAAGCGCACCAGATAGTGGTTCAGGAGTTCCTGATCCGATCATAACCTATAATGCCACCTTAAACTATGACAAAACATTTGGGATACACCAAGTAACTGGTTTGTTAGGAGCTGAAAAAGCCATAAATAGACGAAGATGGTTTGGTGCTCGTCGTCTTAACCTTACATCTGATGAACTTCCTCAATTGGATTTAGCAGATTCTGGGTCAGCTCAAAACAATGGAAACGCCAGAAGTAATGCACGATTAGGCTACTTAACAAGATTTACTTACGCCTACGATTCAAAATATTTACTGGAAGGTAGTTTTAGATATGATGCTTCAGAAAACTTTGCTTCTGACAAAAGATGGGGATTCTTTCCTTCGTTTTCAGCAGGTTGGAGAATTTCTCAGGAAAAGTTTATGGAAAAAGTCAATTTCATAAACGAGCTAAAGCTTAGAGCATCTTGGGGTAAATTAGGAAATGATAGAATTGACCAATTCCAGTACTTAGATGCTTTTGACTTTTCAGGATCTTATATTCTTGGAGGCAATCCAGTACAAACCATAAGACCTGGCGTAATACCAAACTTAGATGTTACTTGGGAAACAGCTATAATAAAAAACATAGGTTTTAACTTGGAAATGTTTGAAAGTAAACTAGCAATTGAGTTTGATTACTTTAACAAAACCACAGAGGATATATTAATTCCTCCAGTAAGAGTAGTACCTGGTTTCGTTGGCGCCGCTCTACCAGATGAAAACCTGGGTATTGTGGATAACAAAGGTTTTGAAATAGCCATAGATTACAAGAATACCATAGGAGAAGATTTCTTCTATTGGGTAAAAGCAAATTATACAGATGCTAAAAATACGCGAGTGGAAATAGGTGAGCCTGCAGATGTAGCCGATAATCTACGCCTTACAGGAACCCAAATAGGCACTAGATTAGGTTTAATTGCAGATGGTCTTTTTCAATCACAAGCAGAGATTGATGCACACGCGGATCAATCTGGATTTGGAACATTAGCTCCTGGTGACATTAGATATAAGGATGTCAATGAAGATGGTGTCATCAATAATGATGATCGTGCAAATATTGGCGTTGTTAGTGACCCTAACGCCATCTTTGGATTCTCTTTTGGCGCGAGCTATAAAGGATTTGATATGAGCGCTCAATTTCAAGGTGCACACGATTTTAACGTTTACCTATCAGAAGAAGCTGCATTCCCTTTCTTTAATGGAGGAAAAGTGCTAGAACAACATTTGGATCGTTGGACACCAGATAATCCCAGTGCTAGATTTCCAAGAACCCTTACCGAAGATACCAACAATAGGGTTGTTTCATCTTTTTGGTTGCAAAATGCCAATTACTTGAGGCTGAAAAATGTTGAGATCGGATACAACTTCCCTAGTGATTTGATATCCGCCCTCAAATTGGATCAGTTAAGGTTGTATGTTTCAGGATTGAACCTGCACACATGGACGGACATTGTAAACTTTGACCCTGAAGCTCCTAGTGGAAGAGGTGCTTTTTATCCACAGACTAAGTCGTACACTTTAGGTTTGAGCGTAAGCTTCTAATTGTTCAACAAAAAAATGAGAAAAATGAAAAACTTAAACATACTATTATATGCAATAGTCTTGATTTCCTTTGCAGGTTGTCAAGATGATTTTCTGGACCTTACTCCTCAAGACAAGCTTAATTCCGAGGCAGTTTGGAATGACCCAAAACTTGTTGAACTGGTTATTAATGAAATGTACCAATCTTTACCTGACGGTTTTAACAGAGGCTGGTATATGCTGGGTGCAGCCACTGATGATGGAGAAAACAGTTATGGCTGGCCAAGTGGTCAAGCTTTTAACCGTGGAGACTATGGGCCAAGTAACTACCCAATGAACGGCACATGGTTCAATGCTTTTACTATGATCAGGCAGGCCAACCTGTTTTTTGCCAATGTAACGGAAGAGTCAGAAATAGATGCAGATATAAGAAATAGAATGACCGGAGAAGTACACTTTTTACGTGGATTCTACTATTTCGATTTAATGAGGCATTATGGAGGAGTTCCTATTTTAGAAGAAGCTCTTTCATTGGATGATGATTTTAATATTCCAAGAAACTCAAAAGAAGAAGTGATTGCCTTTGTTATAAAAGAATTGGACGCTGCTGCCGGTTTGTTGCCAGAAAGTCATGATGGAAGCTTATTGGGCAAAGCAACTAGGGGTGCAGCACTCGCACTTAAGGGCAGAACATTGTTATATGCAGAAAAATGGGCAGAATCTGCTGCGGCAAGCAAGCAAGTAATAGATGCTGGAACTTACACTCTTTTTTCAGATTACCATAGTTTGTTCCATGCCGCCAATGATAATAATGAAGAGGTTATTTTTGACAAACAGTTTCAAGATCCAGATATTGGGCATTGGGCAAACTTGTTTAACCATCCTATTTCTTTCCCCGCCGGTGGATGGGGAGGAACTTCTCCTACTCAAGAACTTGTAGATGCCTATGAGATGACAGATGGTATGTCTATTGAAGATTCACCACTTTATGATTCCAATGATCCTTATACTGATCGAGATCCGCGTTTTTATGCCTCTATCTTTTATGATGGTTCTCCATGGAGGGAACAAGCAGTTGAAACCAGAATTGGAGGTTTAAGTGGAATAGAAAAAAATGGAGATGCCACAAAAACCGGATACTATTTGAAAAAGTTTTTGGATGAATCTTTTGAAAACTACGGTTGGGGACAACAAGAGGGTAGCAATAACTGGATTCATATTCGTTATGCCGAGGTATTGTTAAATTATGCAGAAGCACAAAATGAAGCTTCTGGACCAGATGCAAGCGTTTATAGTGCTGTTAACGAAGTAAGAGCAAGACCTGGTGTCAATATGCCGGCATTACCAGCAGGATTGTCCAAAGATCAAATGCGAGCTAGGATAAGAAATGAACGCCGTATTGAGCTGGCATTTGAAGAACACCGTTTCTTTGATGTACGAAGATGGGGCATTGGCGAAGATGTCTTTAACAAACCCATACATGGTATTAGAATAGGACCTAACGGTGAGCTGACAGGAGCTGATGCTCAGGGAAAACCTTATGGCGTTTTTGAAGTGGAGAACAGAGTGTTTGCACCAAAAAATAATCTGGCACCAATACCTCAAAGCGAAATTGACAAGCTCTCAGATGTCTTGACACAAAATCCAGGGTATTAAAAAATAGAGTTCGAGTTAGTTATTTAGTTTTTTTTCAAAAAGCCCATTTATTTTTTATCAAATGGGCTTTTTTTAACTCGATTAAATAAACATGAAAAGAAAAGTGACGTCAATACAAACTAACAGTTATTAAAAATTTAGTATAATTCCATATCATTTTTCCTTTTCCAATAGATAGAAAAACATATTCTCATGTCAAAAAAAATAACGGTATTCTTCATTTGTGCAGTATCAATAATGTTGTTAAACTGTAAAAAATCCGAAGAGAAAAAAAATGAACAAATCATTGCAGACATACCGTTGTTTGAAACCATACCTTCTACCGTTTCTCAAATAACCTTCAAGAATGATTTAAGGGAAACAGAATTTATGAACGGAATTTTTTATGAATACTTCTACAATGGCAGTGGTGTGGCCGTTGGAGATTTTAACAATGATGGATGGGAAGATATCTATTTTGTATCTACCCTTGGTAAAAACAAATTATACCTCAATGAAAAGAATATGAGGTTCAAGGATGTTACCTCCATTTCCCTTGCCGATAGTGGAAAAGGTTTTGATTCTGGTGTGACGGTGGTCGACATAAATCAAGATGGACTATTGGATATCTATATCTGCAGAACTGGAAGGTTTGAACAGGAAGAACCTCGTAAAAACGCACTGATGCTCAATATGGGAGTATCCAATGGTGTTCCTGTGTTCAAAGAAATGGCTTCAGAATTTGGGTTGGATGATCCCTCATTTTCAACTCAAGCTGGTTTTTTTGATTACGACAAGGATGGCGATTTAGATATGTTTCTTATCAACCATGGTATAGACACCTATCCGGAAAGTCAGATTGAAACATTTGCCAAAACACCCTCTAAATATAGAGGCGAACGTTTGTTCAGAAACGATGAGGGGAAGTTTAAAGATGTAACACAAGAAGCAAATATTGTCAACAACATGTTGGGTTATGGATTGGGTCTTGCTTTTGGTGATCTAAACAATGACGAATGGCCAGATATATATGTAAGTCATGATTTCTCAGGACAAGACCATATGTATATTAACCAAAAAGATGGGACATTTCAAGAAGTCGCAAAAAAAAGTACTGGGCATATCTCCAATTTCTCTATGGGCAACGATATTGCTGATTATAACAACGATGGATTATTGGACGTAATCACTGTAGATATGATGGCAGAAGATAACTTTGGAATCAAAACCAGCATGAGCGGTATGAATCCCGCTAGGTTTTACCATCATGTAGAAGTTGGCCTGCATCATCAATATATGTACAATACACTACAACTGAACAATGGTATTGACCAAAATGATAACCTCCCAAAATTTTCTGAGGTGGCACAACTTGGTGGCATTGCCAGCACTGATTGGAGTTGGTCACCACTATTTATGGACATGGACAATGATGGCCATAAAGATCTTTTTATTTCTAACGGAATTAAACGTGATTTTAGGAACAACGATTTCAATATTTACCGAAAAAAAAGAGAAGAAGCCCTTAAAGCAGGAAACATTGATGTACGTCAGAACTTTGTTCATGATTTACTGAATAAAATGCCTCAAAGAAAGAAGAAAAACTACTTTTATCTCAACAACAAAGATTTAACTTTCAAGAAAATAGAAATTGATCAACCCCCAACGAGTTCAACAGGGGCTGCTTATGCCGACTTTGACAACGATGGAGACATAGATCTTGTCGTAAACAATGTTGATGATAATGCCTTTATCTATAAGAACAATACCTCAGAACTCACAGCAAACAATTATTTAAAAGTTAAACTAATTGGCCCAACAAATAACAAAAAGGGGATTGGGGCTAGAATAACGATCCATCAGAACAATAATATTCAAGTTAAAGAAAACTATATTACAAGAGGTTTTCAGTCCGGGGTTTCCTCAATCCTTCACTTTGGATTGGGAGAGGCATCGGTAATTGATATGGTTGAGGTTACTTGGTCCAATGGGCAAAACCAAATCATGGATAAAATAGCATCCAATCAAACATTAATTGTGGATTACAAAAATGCTGTTCAAAAGACCTTGAAATCAAAAAATGATTCAAAACCGTTGTTCAGGGATATTACTCAACTAATGCAATTAGACGCAAAGCATGAGGAAAACGCTTTTAGTGATTTTCAAAGAGAAGAGTTACTTCCTCACCGAATGTCCACACTTGGACCCGCTTTGGCAATAGCTGATATAAATGGTGACAACTTAGACGACTTTTTTCATGGAGGAGCTATTGGTCAAACAGGAAAAATCTATCTACAACAACCAGATGGGACCTTTAAAACTGCTTCATCCAATACTTTCCTAAAGGACAAGGAACACGAGGACATGTCTGCCACTTTTCAAGATTTTGATAACGATGGCGATATGGACCTATATGTTTCAAGTGGTGGAAATGAATATGAATCCGGCTCTATATACCTGCAAGACCGTTTTTATGTTAACGATGGAACAGGAACATTTTCAAAAAGCACAAGTGCGCTGCCTCAAATGCATTCAAGCGCCTCATGTGTTGTAAGTGGAGATTTTGATGATGATGGAGATTTGGACCTATTCATTGGAGGTAGGCAAAAACCGGGAAAGTATCCTTATCCAGGTGATAGTTATATATTAAGAAATGATAGCTCTAAAGACATCCCTAAATTCACTGATGTAACCAACGAATTGAATATTGATATCAAGAACATTGGAATGGTGACGGATGCTACTTGGAGTGATATAAATAAAGATGGTAAAACAGATTTGATAATAGTAGGCGAATGGATGGCACCAACATCATTTTTAAATACAGGCCAAGGGTTTATCAAACAATCAACATTCTCCAATGAAACAGGTTGGTGGAATACGATAATTGAAACAGATTTTGATCAGGATAACGATATGGATTTCATACTTGGAAATCTTGGGTTAAATTACAAATACAAGGCAAGTGAGCTAGAACCATTTGAAATATATGCAAATGATTTTGATAACAACAATACCCTTGATATTGTATTGGGCTATTACAATTATGGGAAACTCTTCCCCCTAAGAGGCAGGGAATGTAGCTCTAATCAAATGCCTTCAATAAAAAAGAAATTCCAAACATACAATGAATTTGGTTCAGCTACATTAGTAGATGTCTATGGTCAGGATAAGCTAAAAGAAGCATTACATTATGAAGCAACCAACTTTTCATCCTCTATTATTGAAAACAAAGGAAGTGATGGTTTCGGAATAATTCCTTTACCCAACTATCTACAACTATCCTCCATTAACGATATAGTAATAGATGATTTTGATAATGACGGCATACAAGATGCCGTAGTTGTTGGAAATTTATATGGCTCAGAAATTGAAACCCCAAGAAACGATGCAAGTTATGGTATGTTCCTAAAAGGAAAAGTCAATGGAGAATATGACGTCATACCACCACATAAAAGCGGTCTTTTTGTGAACGGGGACTCTAAGGTGGCAAAAGTTTTGCGAACAAATTCTGGCAAAGCCTTATTAATAGGAAAAAATGATGGTTACCTACAATTAATAAAAATAAACTAGTACCATAATTTTCCTCATAATATATTTACAATTGGCCTACTATGGAATCTTGAATTAAAACATTTCCCATGGAATAATTGTTTTATTTTTGCCGTCAACCATTTGGATTTCCATTTTTAATGACCTTCATAATTCTTGTTTTAGCCGTTTGGGCCAGTTTTGCATTTGTATGGATTGTAAAGCCTAAAGACAAAAAGAACATAAAGCTTTTACTAGCTTTCAGTGGAGCTTTTTTGCTTGCCTTAACCTTTTTTGAACTACTCCCGGAGGTATATGAGAATCAGGAACCAAAAACTATCGCTATTTTCATCCTTGCAGGAATTTTATTACAAATCTTTTTGGAATTCTTTTCCAAAGGAGCAGAGCATGGGCATGTACATCTGGATATGAAAAAAAATAAGTTTCCGCTATTACTGTTTGTAAGCTTATCCATACATGCCCTAATAGAAGGTGTACCTATTCATGGTGACTCTTCTATTTTATATGGAATCTTAATTCATAAAGTACCAGTAGCGGTAATACTGAGTATCTTTTTAATTAATTCTGAGTTGAAAAAAAGCTCAGTAATACTATTCATTGCAGCCTTTTCATTGATGACTCCCATAGGAAACTATTTGGCGCAATCTACATGGATGGAAGCATATGCATCAATCTTTACTGCTTTGGCCATTGGTGTATTTTTACATGTTTCCACAATTATACTTTTTGAAAGTTCGCAGGGGCATTCTTTTAATCTAAGAAAGTTACTGGTCATTATTTTGGGCATTGGTATTGCTTATTTTGCATAGCTTTTGAAATAATTTAGTCTATAATTTCTGAGAAAATCAGTACCCAGTGACTGATGGCGCCACCTAATACGAAAATGTGCCATATGAGATGATTATACGGAATCCTCTTTATGGCATAAAACAAGATTCCAATCGTATAAAACGCTCCGCCCAGCGCTAGATAAGACAATCCTTTTAATGTGATATTTTGTACAAGAAATGGATAATCAATGACAACCAGCCATCCCATCAACCCGTATAGCACCAATGAAAAAACTTCAAACTTTCCAGTAAAAAACAGTTTTAAAAATGTTCCCAAAAAAGCAATTCCCCAGACACAATAAAACAATAACCATCCTTTTGAACCCAACAAAATAGTCAAGCAAACCGGTGTGTAAGTGCCAGCTATCAAATAATATATACCAATGTGATCTAGGATTCTAAGTTTCTTTTTAAGCTTTGGATTTTGCACTGCATGGTAAATAGTTGATGCTGAAAACAGAAACACAAGAGAACTACTATAAATTAAAATACTTCCGTACAAAAACGGCACTCCAGTCATATCTTGCTGGAATATGAGGACAAAACCAATAATGGAAATCGCAACTCCCAAAGCATGGGAATATGCATTCAATCTTTCCTCAATTAAAGTAGATTTGGGATTAGAAGTCAAGAAATGTTATTTGTAACGTTTACCATGCTTTATAACCATGTCCACATCTTGTAACAAACTAATATAGCGTAAAACATCTCCATCTACCGCGATAATATCCGCATATTTCCCCGGAGTGATAGTTCCTACATCGTTAGCAACTCCCATCCATAACGCTGGCCAATAAGTGGCAGAACGTATGGCATACATAGGATCAATTCCAAACTCGTTAACCCAAACATCAAGTTCGTTCCAAGTGGATTGACTATGGAATTTCATGGGAATACCACTATCAGTGCCCACTAACAAAACAACTCCTGCATTCAAAAGTTGATGAATTTTTGTTTTTAAAGTGGGCTTTCTTGAAGGTGTCAACTGAAAATAAGGCAATCTGTCGGGGTGCTTAATACTATTTTTAATATCAGTAATAATACTGTCCGGTAATCCTAAATGCCATGAATCATTATCCAATTTCTCATGATTATCCCTTACGTATTCGTAATTGTAAAGCCCCTCAACGGTTGGACACCAAAACAAAGGTCCTTTATTCATTTGGGCTGTTCGTTCCTTAATCATTTCCATAACATCATCCGGGTATTTGGGTGCAGAAGATAATCCTGTATGTTCAAAACAATCCACACCAACCTGCAACCCTCTTCTAATTTCTTCAGGGCGGTGTCCATGGGCAACAACTTTCAAATTATATTTATGGGCTTCATCTACCACAGCTTTCAGCTCTCCCATGGTCATTTGATCATGATCAATCAACTTTATGACATCAACACCGGCATCCGCAAGCCTTTTAATTTTTCTTTTTCCATCCTCCGGACCGTTTACCCCCCATCTAAAATCTTCGGTTCCTGGATATGGTCTATGTTGAATAAAAGGTCCTGATACATAAAGTGTAGCTCCAGGTATTTCTCCATTATTGATTCTATCCCTTACCGAGATACTTTCTTTTAATGGGGCACCTAAATCCCTTGTACTGGTTACTCCTGCCATTAACAGTTGATGGGCAGAAGAAGGCATAATTACATCTTCAAATAGTGGTGGATAGGTTTTGTCCCAATATGTGTAATCTGCATGACCATTGATCATAGTGTGAACATGCATATCCCAAAGCCCAGGAAGGACACTCATTCCTTCAGTTGATATAAGTTCTGCATTGTCCGGGACAGGAAGTGTTTCTATGGTTCCAATAGCCTTAATACGCTCTCCTTCAATCAATATAACGCTATTTTTTATAGGGTCTGAACCAAAACCATCTATCAATGTTCCTCCGACCAAAGCCTTAAGTTGGCTTTCTTGCGAAAACATAAAAATGGTAATAAAAAATATACAGAAGGTTGATTGAAGTCTGAACATGATTTTGTTTATCTCTAAAGATAATATAAAACAAAAAAAGGCCCTTTACATTAGTAAAGGGCCTTCAAGGAAGGCGGCGACCTACTCTCCCACTTGGTATAGCAGTACCATCGGCGCAAACGGGCTTAACTTCCCTGTTCGGAATGGAAAGGGGTGGG
>NZ_OBEH01000018.1 GCF_900215465.1 Flagellimonas pacifica | reverse complement strand
AATGTGGCAAGGACATTGTCCATCAAGGTCAACCCCTTGGCAACGGGCAAAATAATGCCTGCAGTGGATCTGATGCTCTGGGGTTTCAAGAGTATTTTGTCATTTTGAAGGGACCAGACCACTTGCATGTGGCTACGCCTTCTCCCATAATAGCATACGAACAACATAGGTTTGTCCAGAATCGTCTCGGGGATGTTCAGGTAGAGTTGGTCCCCTTCAATGAAAGCGGTCAAAAAGTCCCCTTGTTCGAACAGGTCGCCGTTTGGTATTACTTTAATGGAAGGTACTGGAACGCCTGCATGACCAAACATATATAGCATTAAAAAGCAGGTCAATATGTAATTTTTCATAATACTTGAATTAATTAAAATTGAAAACTCGATAAACCAGACCCCATCGATTGATAGGGTCCAGTCGTGTTCACCTACATCAATAGCCCAAATTTTGTGGCAACAAATTGGGATTGACCTCCAGCTCGGTTTCCGGAATGGGCAGCAGTATATCGGTTTCCTGCCAATTCGGTTTCATTGCCCCTAACACACTGCCCGCATTACCGGTCCGTTTTAGATCGAACCAACGATGGCCCTGTTCCGTGAACAGTTCCACCCTTCGCTCCAGTAGTATCGCCTCCAAAATATCGCTTTCTGTATTCGCCATGGTGTTTGGCAGGCCAGCCCGGTTCCTGATGGCATCCAGGTCTGCCCTTGCCCCAGCAATATCTCCCATATGTACCTTGGCCTCTGCCCGTATCAAAAACTGTTCGGCCAACCGGAAGAGAATGGAATATTCCAAGGATTCCGTTTCATTGAGACCTGCCTTGTATTTATGGGCATAATGCAAGGTGATCGTATTGTCAGTATCCGACCGGTTCCCCACCCAATGGTCCAAACGAAGGTCACCATCTTCAAAGGCCCCCAAAAGGTCATTGGTCAGGGCATAGGATTGACCGGGAATGGTCTGAATGATCATTTGCACGGCCTCCCTTGTGTTCTTCGGAAAATCAGCATCCGCCCTGAGCTGCCATATCGTCTCTTGGGAACCCTTGAGGAACACTTGGTCCAGAT
>NZ_OBEH01000001.1 GCF_900215465.1 Flagellimonas pacifica | reverse complement strand
ACCACAGGATGTGAGGCCACGAGCACGGGAATCACCACTACGGTAAATGCCCTGCCAACGGCAGTACTGGGCAGTAGCGATGCGAACGATACCATTTGTGCGGGAGACAGTGTCACCTTTACGGCAACAGGGGGAGATGAGTATGAGTTCTATGTGGACGGGACAAGTGTACAGGCCCAGTCAACAACAGCCACATATACAACCACAACATTGGCGGATGGGCAGGAAGTAACGGTTCGCGTAGTGAACACGACCACAGGATGTGAGGCCACGAGCACGGGAATCACCACTACGGTAAATGCCCTGCCAACGGCAAGCGTCAGCGGAACAGCCACCATATGCTCCGAGGATACAGCCGTGGACTTTACGTTCAGCGGAACTCCCGATGCCCAGGTGACCTATAACATCGACGGCGGGGCCGACACCACCATAACACTGGACGGATCGGGGAACGCAACGCTCACCGCTTCCAACACCGCAACAAGCACCCTGAACCTGGTAAGTGTCCAGAACACAACGACCAACTGTGACCAGTCCCTGACCGGAAGCGCTACGGTCGCCGTGAACGCCACAGAAACACCGACCTTTAGTTTTACAACTACATACTGTCAAGATGCAGTACCAACAACTCTGCCGACAACTTCAATCAATGGCATTGATGGAACATGGTCGCCGGCCACAATAGACACAAGTGCAGCAGGAGATACCAATTATACCTTTACACCGAGCGATGTAAGTCAATGCTGGGAGCCGGTAACGGTAACGGTAATCGTGAACAAGTTAACAGTCAGTTTATTTACGCAAAATGAATCTTGTTTCGGAACCAATGATGGTAGAGTCAATATCTCCATGGATAACGGCACAGCTCCTTATACAGTAAGTATTGACTCCAATGAAGCTGTAAGCTTCACCGATAATGATTTTATCATCGATGGTTTATCAACAGGCAACCACTCATTATACATAATGGATAGTAATGGCTGTGAAATAACTGAATCTTTTGAAATTCAAACTGAAGGTGTTAATCTTAATGCCGAGATTGAACCTATTTATGGTTGTGATCTAAACTCCCCAATCAATGCCATTGAAGTGATTTTGGAAGATTCTTCTATAGCATCGGACGTACTTTATGCCTTAGATTCAACGAATCCAAATGACCATATCTTTAATTCAAGCTTCACTAATATGGAGCCAGGAAGTCATTTTATATCCATACTTCATTCAAATGGTTGCATGGAGACAATTCCTTTTGAAATAGAGAATAGAAACCCATTGGAGTTAAATCTTAGCAATATCAATATCAATGAAATCACAGCTACGGTTGTAGGAGGTACAGCACCCTACACCTATTTCTTTGATAATAATCCAGGTACTTCGGACAATACATTTACTATTAATAGGAATGGAAGTTTTATTGTAAGAGTGATTGACAACAATGGTTGCGAGACAACAGAAAGTATAACCCTAAATCTTTTTGACATCTCTATTCCCAATTTCTTTACTCCTAACAATGATGGGCAGAATGACTTTTGGGGTCCGAGAAATTCAGAATTCTTCCCAGAAATAGAAACTTACATTTTTGATCGTTATGGCAGAAAAATAAAAATTCTAGGTCCATTTGATAAAGGTTGGGATGGAAAATATGAATCCAAACAATTGCCTTCTGGAGACTACTGGTATATTATTGAACTCAATGACGGAAGTGGTCGTAAATATGTTGGGCATTTTACTTTATATAGATAGTAAAGATTAAATAATGAAGAACATTTTTTGAATTGAGAAAATACATATGACAACCTAGACAGATTGTGACCAATCCAATTTTACTTGAAGTAAAACATGTTAAAAAATCAATAATAATTGACTTATTAAATAAGGCTTCAAAAATGGATGAAAACTAAGATTTCTGTTAATCCCTACTTGAAGGGCAAAAATACATTTTACATCAACATATCCTTTTTAACAACCTTTAAACCATTAAGTAACAATGTGCCGAAGCTTTCAAGGCTGAACATATTTTATACCTCAACATCCTACAAAATGGGCATAAAAACCAAGGAAAGCTCTAAAATTCATGAATTTTAGAGCTTTTTTTTCATCAGAACCACCTCTCTTATTAATCAATAAATACCTTGTCGATTATAAAATTGTTATCATTTCGAGGTTTTCCTGTTAAAGCACTTGAGGAATGATTATAAAAAAGCTAATTGACTAACCTTAAAAAAGGACTACCTGAATGAAAAGAAAAAACTAAAAAAGCCTAGAAAAATGTGGTCGCATATTCTAGGCTAGGATTTCAATATTGCACGAGACAATACCAAAACTGTATTATACTTCTTATTTGATTAGTGAAGACTTATTAATCTCCATAAGGACTTTTTGTCTTATGCAATATTACGACCCTGTAATGAATTGCGATTGAAAACTCAACAATTTTTAAGATTAATTAACAATCAACAAACTATTCAGATTATGAAGTATTCTTTATTCAAGAATTTTTTACTGCTGGGGTTTATTTGTGCTGTAAACATGACCTTTGCACAAACCAAGACCGTTTCAGGCTCTGTCAAAGATGCGCAGGGCACTCCTCTTCCAGGTGTCAATGTCATTGTGAACGGTACCACAAATGGTACTCAAACAGATTTTGATGGCCTTTACACCATATCAGTGTCCGAAGGCGAGACACTTTTATTCTCATATATAGGAATGACAACCGTATCAGCGGTTGTTTCTAGCTCTAACACCATCGATGTTACGCTTCAAGAAGATACCAACAAGTTGGATGAGGTAGTTGTAACCGGTTATGGCACTCAGGTCAAAAAGGATTTGACAGGAGCTGTTTCAACTGTAGATGCAGAAGACCTTAAAGCAATCCCCGCAACTACATTCTCACAACAGTTGCAAGGAAGAGCAGCTGGTGTTGGTATAGTTACCGATGCATCTCCTGGTGGAGAGGCAACTGTAAGAATCCGTGGGTTTGGTACAATTGGAAATAACGACCCATTATATGTTATTGATGGCGTGCCTTCCAAATCCCAATCAAACATCAATCCTAATGACATTGAAACCATTCAGATTCTGAAAGATGCTTCGGCCGCATCTATATACGGTTCAAGGGCAGGAAATGGTGTAATAATCATCACAACAAAAAAAGGAAAACTAGGAAAACCATCAATAAGTTATAGCACGTATTATGGAACACAATCCGCAGCAGAGCGGGTAGATGCACTAAATGCCAGGGAATTGGGTGAATATCTTTATCTAGCCGATTTATATGCGGGCAAAACTCCAAGTCATGGTCAATATACCTTTGGATCAAATGGTGAAGTGACCATACCAGATTATGTTTTTCCAAGTGGTGCTAATGAAGGTGATTCGGGAGTAAATCCTGATCTATATGCATTGGAACCAGGCAACATTTATGCAATTACAAGATCAGCTGATACAGATTGGTGGAAAGAGATTACTAGATCTGCGCCTATTCTGAACCATCAAATATCCGCCTCTGGTGCTACTGACCATGCCCGATATGCATTTAGTCTAGGTTACTTTGAACAAGAGAACATTGTTAAATTTGATAGTTACAACAGGATTTCACTTAGAGCCAATACGGAGTTTAAGGCACTAAAAGATCGTTTAACAATTGGTGAAAACTTCACTGTTTCCTTTGATAATAAAAAAGGTGGTTATAGTAACGATGGCGAACAAAATGCGGTTTCAGGTTCGTATAAGCACCACCCATTGCTGCCTATCTATGATATTGCCGGCAATTTTGCCGGAAGTAGAGGACAAAACTTAGGAAATAACTTCAACCCATATGCTTTTCTGGAAAGAAACAAGGACGATAGAAGATATCGACTCAGAGTTCTGGGCAATGTATTTGCAGGTTACAAATTTCATAAAAATTTCGAATTTAGGACAAGTTTTGGGGTGGATGCCAGAGTACAAAGGGAGAGAGATTTAAGTAGACCACAACCCGAATATGTTGAAGGTAATTTCATCAACGGTTCAACTGCAAGGGAAGAATATGAATATCAGTGGACATGGCTAAATCAGCTTACTTATAGCAAAACTTTTAACGATGTACACAACTTCAACGCATTTGTAGCCGTTGAATCCATTCAAAATTTTGGTGAAGTTTTTGGGGCAAGTAGAAATAGGTTTGCCTTTCAGACCAATGAAATATTGAGTTATTTAAGTCTTGGTGATGCCACTACCGCAAGTAACTATGGTGGAGTACTATTAGATTCAGATTTTACGTTATGGTCTCAATTTGGAAAAATCAACTATGACTACGATGGTAAATATTTGGCCCAATTCATTTTACGTAATGATTCTTCTTCAAGGTTTTTATCCGCATCAAGAAGTGCTGTATTCCCGGCATTTAGTGCAGGATGGAGAGTTTCAGATGAAAAATTCATGGAAAAAGTTGGTTTTATCAACGATTTGAAATTGCGATATGGTTGGGGACAGACAGGAAACCAACAAATTGGGGATTATAATGGTTTCACTACTTATCGTTCCAACATTTTCAATGCAGGTTATCCTATTGATGGTTCTGCAAGTGCACCAAGTATTGGTTTCGATGCTGCCAATTTTGGTAATCCAAATGCAAAATGGGAGACTACAACAACAAATAATATTGGTTTGGATGCAGTGATGATGGATTATAGATTACGATTTGAATTGGATGTTTATGATAGGGTAACAACTGACATGCTCTTTAGGTTACCGGCAAGTTTTGGTGCTGGAGATGCCCAGGCTCCATTCACCAATATAGGTCAGATAACCAATAAAGGTTTCGACATTGGTCTAACATGGAGTGATAAAAAAGGAGATTTCGGATATAGTATTAGCGGTAATCTTTCACGTTACACCAATAATGTGGACAAGTTGGATGACAGTCCGGACACAAGAGTTTTAGGTAGGGTATCTAGAGTTCCTTCTTTGACGTTAACAGAAGCCGGAGCACCTTTATCTTCCTTTTTTGGATTTAAAACAGTTGGCATCTTTCAATCTCAGGCCGAAGCTGATGCATGGCCAGCATATGGAACTTATAATGCTCCAGGGAAGCTGAAAGTAGCGGATATTAATGGTGACGGTGTCATTAATGCGGATGACCGTACCATTATCGGTAATCCCCATCCAGACTTTACTTATGGTATCAATTTGGATTTGACTTATAAAAATCTAGCACTCAATATTTTTGGCAATGGTTCTTATGGCAATGACATTTACAATTATGTACGATACTTTGCTGATTTCAACACCTTTCAAGGTAACCGTTCAAGAAGGGCATTGTATGGTGCATGGCAACCTAGCAATCCCACAGCTCCAGTGAGTGAATGGGTAGCGGCCAATCCAAACGCCACTGTACCAATCATGGACGCCAATGATCAGATCAGTAGCCAACCTTCCTCTTACTTCATTGAAGACGGCAGTTATTTTAGATTAAAGAATGTACAGTTAACGTACAACTTCCCAGAACAATTACTTGAAAAGGGAGGAGTGTTTTCATCAGCTCAAATCTATGTGCAAGGACAGAACTTAGCGACTTTCACAAAATATTCTGGAACCAATCCAGAAATACAAGTGGGTACTGAAAATGATACAAGCTTAGGTTTTGATAATGGATATCTGCCTGTGATGCGTACGTTCACGTTGGGATTGAACGTGACTTTAAAATAATTTGGATAATTAAAACAATTGAGTATAATGAAAAAGGTAAAAATATTCTTAACCGCAGCTACCGTGGCAATAGTACTGCTCAGTGCCTGTAGTGAAGCATTTAATACAAGAGAACCCTTAGGGCAATTCGGGCAGCCAAGTCTTCAAACTCCAGATGGAGTTGACGGCCTTCTATTGGGCGCTTATGCCATGATAGATGGTTCAGGTGTGGATGGCACGCCAGATTGGAATGTTACCGTTGAGAACTGGGCATTCAATTTGGCTTCTGATGATGCGCTCAAGGGAACCGATGCCGGAGACCAGCCAGAGCAAACATTTATAGAGACATATGACTATCAACCATTTAATGGTCATATTACAAATCGCTGGAGGTCTTTATTCAAAGGTGTGGCCCGTACGAATGATGTTATTGACGCTGCAAATGCCGTGGAAGAAATACCAGATGAAAAAAGAAACCAGATTATAGCAGAAGCAACCTTTCTTAGGGGGCTGTTTCATATGGAAGCACGTAAGATGTGGCGCAACCCTCCTTACATCGATGATGAAGTTTACGATGTTAGTGATATTGAAAGCACCAAAGTGCCAAATGATCGTGAGATATGGCCTTTGATTGAAGCTGATTTTGAAGCAGCAGCTGCCGCTTTACCAGCTTCTCAAAGTCAAGTTGGAAGACCTACCAGTTGGGCAGCCAAAGCATTTCTAGCGAAGGCCAAAATGTATCAAGGATGGAACGAGGATGGCTCGGCCAACACCACAAAATTGCAAGAAGCCAAGGTAATCTTAGATGACATACTTAATAACGGTGGTTTTTCTTTGGTACCCAACTTTGCGGACAATTTCTTGGTAGGCACCCGAAATAATTCAGAATCTATCTTTGAAATTCAATATGCGGTGAGCAGCTCAGCTGATCAGGCCTCGGCAAGAGGGATGGGCCTAGCCCACCCCTATACAGATCCATGGGGATGCTGTGGTTTTTATCAGGTGTCCCAGAATTTGGTAAATGCTTACAGAACCGAGAATGGATTACCATTGTTGGATAATTTCGATGATGCTGATGTTCCAGAGACGGTAGACGAAACCACTACATTATCCACTTACATGGATCCATTAGATCCACGTTTGGACCATACTGTTGGCCGTCCTGGCATTTTGTACAAAGATTTTAAAATTTACCAGACTGATTTTGTTCGAGACCTTTCATACGCCGGACCTTGGTTTTCTAAAAAACACGTTGCTGAGATGGAAGGTTTTGGCATAGGAGGTTGGGGCAACCTAACCGCAAATAATTATCGATATATGCGATTGGATATGATAATCCTTTGGCTGGCAGAAGCCGAAGTGGAATTGGGTAATCTGGAAAGAGCCCGAGAATTGGTCAATCTAATAAGAGCCAGAGCAGCTAATCCAGAAAGTTTTGTGCCCAAGGCCACGCAAGGAACGGATCGTAATGATTTTACCATTGTGGAAGGAGAAGCAGCCGCCAATTATGAAATTTCATTGTATAATGACCCATGGACAGATCCAGCTACGGCACGTAAGGCGGTTCGGTTTGAGACTCGTTTGGAATTTGCCATGGAAGGACACCGATATTGGGATCTTGTAAGATGGGGTGTAGCTGCGGAAGTATTGAACGCATATATTGCCAGCGAATCGCAACATAGGACATATTTGCAAGGAAAAAGTTTTGCAAAAGGAAAGCATGAATATTTCCCAATTCCTATACAGGCAATTGATCGATCGGTAAAAGATGGACAGGCTACCCTAACACAGGACCCAGCTTATTAAAGCCAATCGTCATAACAATTTTTGACTAAAAAGCCCCAAGGTTTATAACCTTGTGGCTTTTTTGAATTTTGTGCTTTAACTGGACTTTTTGGAAATATTTCATTAATTAACCATTCAGGTATTCTTAATATTCACTTATGTCAACTACCAACACAAGCTGTTTTAAAAATTTCTTTTATGTTCCTGTTGTGCTTTTAATTTTTAGTGCTTGCACCACCAAGAACAAAAAATTACTTACCAATGTTTCTTCAAATCATTCAGGAATTGAATTCAATAATCAAATAATTGAAACAGACAGTTCAAACATCCTCAACGAAGAATACATCTTTAATGGCGGAGGAGTTGCTGTTGGTGATTTTAACAATGATGAATTGCCTGATCTATTTTTTTCAGGAAATCAGGTTGACAACAAACTTTACCTTAACAAAGGAAGTTTAAAGTTTAACGATATTTCTACAGAAGCCAATATAGAAGCTACGGGGAAATGGAGCACTGGTACTGCTATTGTGGACATCAACGCTGATGGATGGTTGGATATCTATGTATGTGCCGCTATGCACAAGTCAGAAAAGAACAGAGCAAATATGTTGTTCATTAACCAGGGCCTTGATCAAAATGGAATTCCACAATTTGTGGAAATGGCAAAAGACTTTGGCATTGCTGAAGTTGGCAATAGCATGGGAGCCTCCTTTTTTGATTATGACAAAGACGGATATCTAGATCTTTATGTTCTAAACAATGAGCAAGAGCATACATTGCCAACTAATTATCGACCCAAAATCAACGATGGCTCTGCAGCAAGCAATGATCGCCTGTACCACAATAATGGTGATGGAACTTTTACCGATGTGACCATAGAAGCCGGAATTGTTTATGAAGGTTTTGGTCTTGGCATTGCGGTAACCGATATCAATTATGATGGATGGCCAGATATCCATATTAGCAATGATTATCTCACTAACGATATTCTATATATCAACAATACAGATGGAACGTTTTCAAATAAAATTGAAGACTACATAAAACATCAAAGTCAATTTTCCATGGGTTCAGATGTGGCAGATTATAACAATGATGGTTTTGTGGATATCATTACCTTGGATATGTTGGGCGAGACCAACTACCGAATGAAGACCACCGTTGGCGGCAACAATTATATTACTTATGTCCTAAACGAACGTTATGATTATCAGTACCAATACATGCGCAACATGTTACATAAAGGTAACGGTCCTGACATACCATCTAATGAAATTGGGATGATGGCCGGAATCTCCAAAACAGATTGGAGCTGGTCTCCCCTGTTTGCCGATATGGATAATGATGGGTTAAAAGACTTATTGATCACTAATGGGTTTCCACGAGACATTACTGACAAGGATTTTGCGGATTTTAACCTTACCGTTCACCAATACCTAAACCCTTCTAAGATTTTAGACTCAATTCCTGTTGTTAAATCTCCAAACTATGCATACAAGAATTCAGGGGATTCCACATTTGAGGATATAGGTGAGTCTTGGGGGTTGAATATTCCCTCATTTTCGAATGGTGCGGTTCTGGCGGATTTAGATAATGATGGTGATCTGGACTACGTGGTCAATAATATTAATGATGAAGCTTTTTTATTTGAGAACAATGCCCATGAGTCAGAACACCATTTCTTGAGTATCAACTTAGAAGGCCCCAAAGAGAATCCAATGGGTATTGGGGCAAAAATTGTTCTTCGCTTTACCGATGCCACTTTTCAGATTCACGAGCAAAACCTTACTCGAGGTTATATGTCGTCGATAGATCCCAAAGTGCATTTTGGACTGGGAGCCAAAGATTCCATAAGATCGGTAGAGATAGTATGGCCTGATGGCAAGTTTGAAAAATTGGTCAATATTGTAGCCGATCAATCCATTACCATTAACTATTTAAACGCAAAATCAACTTCCTCCAACACCATTACCTTCCCTTTGGCCTTAAGCAAGAATAACGACAAACTCTTTGTAGAAATATCAAAGCAGCTCGGAATTGATTATAAGCATGATGAGGCCGATATTGTTGATTTCAACCTTCAAAGAACATTACCACATAAGTTATCTCAAAATGGACCTGCCATGGTAGTTGGGGATATTAATGGAGATGGTTTTGAGGATTTCATAATAGGTAGTTCTTCAAAATTTTCTCCATCCATATTCTTACAGAATCCAGATGGGAAGTTTACGGAGAGACCTATGTTCTTAAGTAAAGAGGAAATGCTTTTCGAAGAAGAAGATATGGCCTTATTTGATTTGGACAATGATGGTGATTTAGATCTCTATTTGGTTTCTGGGAGTTATGAATTTGAACAAGGAAACCCCATGCACAATGATAGACTTTATCTGAACAATGGCAATGGAGATTTCGTCAAAGCAACTGGAGAAATGCCCATTATAAATGCCAATGGTTCTGTTGTTGCAGTCCATGATTTTGACAACGATGGCTTTAAAGATCTTTTTGTTGGTGGAAGAACTCCAACAGGCCACTATCCAGCTCCTGAAAAAAGTTATTTACTGAAAAACAATAGTGGCAAGTTGGTGGATGTTAGCAGTCAATACTTGCCCAAATTAAAAGATTTGGGCATGATTACTGATGCTATATGGACAGATATTGATAATGACCAATTGAAAGACCTTGTTGTCGTAGGTGAGCTAATGCCCATAACCATTTTTAAAAACCAAAAGACTTCGTTTGTTGAAAAGACCGCTTCTGGGCTCGAGAGTTATTTTGGTTGGTGGGAAAGCATTCAAGCCGCTGATATGGACAATGATGGAGACATGGATTTTGTAGTCGGTAATATGGGAGCAAACAATTTCTTTGCGCCTACCCCTGAAAGTCCTGTAACGGTAATCGCCAAAGATTTTGATAACAACGGTAGTATAGACCCGATAACATTTGCCTATTTTAAAAACAAGAAAGGAAAATATGAGTCTTTTCCCGTGGATTTTTGGGGCGATATTAATAGTCAGAGCACACTCTTCCGGTCAAAATTCAATCTGTATAGTGAATATGCAGAAGCCACTCAAAAAACCTTGTTGAACTCTGAAGAGCTTAAAGGGGCAATCACCCTAACAGGAAATTATGACAAAACCAGTTATGTAGAAAATTTGGGCAATGGAGCCTTTAAAATACGTCCTCTCCCACTCCAAGCTCAATTGGCTCCAATCAATGATATTGAAATTTTAGATTTTGATGAAGATGGAAACTTAGACATCCTTCTAGTAGGCAATGATTATGGCAATGAAACTTTCATTGGAAGATACGATGCATTAAATGGTCTCTTATTAAAAAATAATGGCACGGCAAATTTCATACCTGTTCCACCTTCAACAAGTGGTTTTTTGGTTACTGGAGATGCCAAATCAATTGCAAAGGTCAAAACCAACAGGGGTGATTTTATTTATGTAGTAACCCAAAACAGGAACAGGGTTCTGGCTCATAAAACAAACGAAAATGTAAAAGAAACTTCAAAATGATTCCTCAGCACCAAAATTCATGAATTTTACAGTTCATTCAATGTATTTCCCCACTATTTAAAGGGGTTTGCTCTATATTCGTCGTAGTTCATACTCTTAAGACATAAGAAATTCAGCATGGAGTTTGCAGTGCCAGAATTACTACAACAAGTCCATTTGAGTTAGAGTTAGTTTTAAGTTCGGAAGTAGGATTGTGCGTAATCCAATTCTACTTCAATTAGTTAATCATCGAAGGGCAGTATCTTCATTTAGATGCTGCCTTTTATTTGAAACTGATCTTTAATTAAACACGCACGTACTATATAGATATGAAAAATATCATCTGCACTCACAATCCAATAATACAATGACATTAAGAAAAACATTCTCCATTGGTCTATGGTCGGCATTGCTACTTTTTTTGGTTTCATGTAAACAAGAACCAAACATTGATAAAAAAGTACCAGCTTCAACGGTATCTGAAAACCTAATTGGTTATGTAAATCCAATGGTGGGCACCAAAAACATGGGTCACACGTATCCTGGACCTTCAACCCCATTTGGAATGGTTCAATTGAGCCCCGAAACCAATAACCAACCTTATGCAAAATCAGGTAGGTATAACAGGCGGACCTATGAGTATTGTTCTGGATACCAATATGCAGACTCCACCATTTTTGGTTTTAGCCATACCCATTTTAGCGGAACGGGACATTCGGATTTGGGTGACCTTTTAGTCATGCCCACCGTCGGCGAACTAAAGCTAGACCCAGGTATCTCGGAAATTCCAAATAGTGGCTACCATTCTAAATTTTCTCATGCCAAGGAGGAGGCCACACCAGGATATTATAAAGTACAACTAGACGATTACAATGTACAGGCCGAACTGACCGCAAGTGACAGGGTTGGTTTTCATCAATATACATTTCCAAAATCTGAGAATTCCCATATAATTCTCGATTTGATATCGAACATTTATCATCATAAAGACAAAAATGTATGGACCTTTGTACGAGTAGAGAACGACTCATTAATTACAGGATATAGGCAAACCAACGGCTGGGCAAGAACCCGAAAAGTATTCTTTGCCATGCAATTCTCAAAACCCTTTCATTCCTATGGACACAAAAAATATGATTCCCAATTATATGGAGGCTTTTATCGCAGATTCAATGAAGAAGAGAACTTTCCTGAAATGGCCGGAAAAAACATCAGGGCCTATTTTAATTTCAAGACCGATGACAATGAAAAAATAAAAGTTAAAATGGCTCTTTCTTCGGTAAGCACAGCTGGAGCATTAAAAAATATGGAAGCCGAAATTCCACATTGGCACTTTGAACAGACCAAAAAGGAAACCCAGGAAAAATGGAATAAAGAACTTTCTAAAATAACCGTAGATACCCAAACACTAGCACAAAAACAGACATTCTATACAGCATTGTACCATACCATGCTTGGACCTATAGTTTATGAAGATGTTGATGGAAAATATCGAGGCCTCGACCAAAATATTCATGAATCCGAAGGGTTTAAAAACTACACCATTTTCTCATTATGGGATACATACAGGGCTTTACACCCACTGTTTAACATCATCCAACCTCAGCGCAATAACGATATGATCAAGTCCATGTTGGCGCACCATGATGAGAGTGTCCACAAAATGTTGCCTATTTGGAGCCATTACGCTAACGAAAATTGGTGTATGATTGGATACCATTCTGTATCGGTTATTGCAGATGCCGTTGCCAAAGGCACTACCGATATTGATGTGTCACGGGCCTATGAAGCTTCAAAAAATACATCCACTGTAGGCTATTTTGATGGCATTGACAGTTATATGGCCCAAGGATATGTACCCGAAGACAAAAGTTCTTCATCCGTTTCAAAAACCTTGGAATTTGCCTATGACGATTGGAGTATTGCCCAAATAGCCAAAAAAGCGGGGAATCAAGATGCCTATGACCATTATATGGAACGTTCCGAGAACTACAAGAATGTATTCGACCCCGAAATCAATTACATGCGACCTAAGCTATCAGATGGTACATGGCGAAAGGAATTTGACCCCATAGACACCCATGGACAAGGGTTTATTGAAGGCAACGCATGGAACTATGGTCTTTATGTTCCCCACGACATTGACCAAATGATCTCCATGATGGGGGGCAAAAAAGAATTTCCCAATTACTTAGACAAAATTTTCACTACTGAAATAGAGGATAGATACATTGCACAAAATGAAGACATCACCAGGGACGGCATCATTGGTAATTATGTCCATGGCAACGAACCTGGACACCATATCCCTTATCTGTACAATTGGACGGACAGTCCATGGAAAACACAGGGAAGGGTAAGAATGATAATGGATACCATGTACAGCAATAAAGAAGATGGTCTGTGCGGAAACGATGATGCCGGTCAAATGTCGGCTTGGTACATATTCAGCTCATTGGGTTTTTATCCGGTATTACCAGGATCTGATGAATATGCCATTGGAAGTCCAATGGTGAAGGAAGCAACTGTACGATTGGAAAATGGAAAAACTTTCTCAGTTAAAACAACAAATCAGAGCAAAGAGAATGTGTATATCCAAAAAGTGGAGCTGAACGGCAAGGAACTGAACACTTCTGTATTGAAGCATAGCGATATCAGCAACGGAGGAACACTAATCTTTCATTTAGGAAAAGAGCCCAACAAAGCATGGGGAAAATAATACCAATTGTAGTAAAGTTCAGATATCACTTTTGATAAAAAGAGCGAGCATAGAATGAGAAAAGTCGTTTATTTTCTGACAACAGTATTCATTATAGGATGTGCAAAAGAAAATGCCAAAGGCCCAACGGATTATGTGGATGTGTTTATAGGAACAAAATCTCCCGGGCATACCTATCCCGGTGCAACATTGCCCTTTGGTATGGCACAACTTAGTCCCGACACCAGAAATGATCATACCAGTTGGCCCGCTTGTGCTGGTTATGATTATACCGACAAATCCATCATTGGCTTTACCCATACCCACCTCTCAGGTACTGGGGTGCCCGATTTGGGCGATATCCTATTTATGCCCACTACTGGCAAAATCCAAACCTCACCAGGTACCGTGGAAAATCCGGATTCTGGATACCGTTCAAGGTTCAACCACAAAAATGAATCGGCAGAACCTGGTTATTATAGTGTCTTGCTGGATGATTATGGCATTAAGGTTGAACTGACCACAACATTGAGAACAGGGCTACATCGATATACTTTTCCAAAAACCAACGAGGCACATATCATCATCGATTTAGAACACAGAGATCCTGTAATAGAGTCTGAGTTCAGAATTATCAGCGACACTGAAATTGTAGGATATAGAAGGTCAAAGGCCTGGGCAGGTGACCAGCGTCAATATTTTGCAGCACGGTTTTCAAAACCAATCGTTTCTTACCAAGTGCTACACGGCAAAACCATATCCACTGAAGCAAAAGAATTCAACGATAAAAAAATAATTGCCGCTCTAAATTTTGAAGCATCTGAAAGTGAAGTTTTGGCCCAAGTGGCACTTTCCGCAGTGAGTATTGAAAGCGCCAAAAAAAATCTTGAGGCCGAGTTTGCCAACTGGGATTTTGATGGAACAAGGCAAGAAGCAAAACAAATTTGGAACAAATCCCTTGGTAAAATTGAAATTACGGACACTAATGAAGACAAAAAAGAGATTTTTTACACCTCATTATATCACAGTCTTTTAACACCTAATTTGTACAATGATGTTGATGGAAAGTACCGAGGGATGGATGATAAGATCCATGCCGTTGATGATTTTACAAATTACACCGTTTTTTCACTTTGGGATACCTTTAGGGGGCTACATCCCTTATTGACCATAATTGAACCTGAGGTGACCAGGGATATTGTGGTTACCCTTCAGAAGAAATATGAGCAGTTTGGAGAAATTCCGATGTGGGAACTTGCTGCAAACGATACCCGTTGTATGATCGGTTATCATGGAGCTTCCGTTATGGCCGACGCTTACATCAAAGGCATTACCAATGTAGATGCCGAAAAAGTTCTTGAGGCCATGGTGACCAGTGCCAATGTTGAAAAGAGGGGTATAAACTATTACACTGAACTGGGCTTTGTTCCTACCAATAAGAGCAGTCAGTCTGTCTCCAAAACTTTGGAATATGCCTATGATGATTGGTGTATTGCACAAATGGCGAAGGCCATTGGAAATGAAGAAGTGTATCAAGATTTTTCAAAAAGAGCCCGTTTTTTCGTCAACCTCTTCGATGAAGAGACCAAGTTTATGCGCCCAAGACGTTCCAACAGAAAATGGATAGCGGATTTTGACCCTACATCCCTCGGAAAAACCTATAATTTCAATTTTACCGAAGGTAACTCCTACCAATACAGCTTGTTTGTGCCCCACGATATTGCCACCATGGTTGACGTAGTGGGTGGTGAAGCTCAATTTGATCAGTGGTTGGATAATTTATTTTCTGCACAAGCGGAAAAACAAGAAGAACATTCTGATGTTTCTGGCTTAATTGGGCAATATGCCCATGGCAACGAACCCAGTCACCATATTGCCTATTTATACAATTATGTGGGCAAACCATGGAAAACGCAAGAAAAGGTTCATCAAATTCTCAATGAATTGTACACTTCTGAAGCGGATGGTATCTGTGGCAATGACGATGCCGGGCAAATGTCGGCATGGTACGTTCTCAGCAGTCTTGGTTTTTATTCGGTTACCCCGGGAAGCCCATATTATGTAATTGGCAGCCCAACTTTTGAAAATGCTGTATTGTATTTGGACAATGGTAAAAAGTTCACCATAAAGGCCAACAATGCATCCAATGAAAATATCTATTTCTCTTCAGTCACCATCAATGGCAAACCATATCCGTATTCCTATTTAAAGCATAGCGATATTGTAAATGGTGGCGAATTGGTCTTTGAAATGACCAACACCCCCAATACGAAATGGGGCGTAGATATGAAACATCGACCTATTTCCGACACCAAGGAAATTGTGGGCATTCCTTATTTAAAATCGGAACATAAGGAATTTTTGGGCAGCATGACCGTTGACTTTGGATGCGATACCAGAGAAGCGGAAATATATTTTACCACAGATGGTTCAGAGCCGACGCAATACAGCACCAAATTCACCGTTCCGTTTACCGTTGATAAAACCACTTCACTAAAAGTAAAGGCCTTCCATAAGACCATGGAATCCAGCTACACTGCTAAGTTTACACTTACTAAACTGAGTGACATAACCAATGTTGACAGGAACACATTACAGCAAGGTCTGAATTATGCCTATTACGAAGGTATTTTTCGTTCTGTATATGATTTTTCAAGGGTACCTCCTGTACAAACGGGAATCGTTGAAAGTGTGGATATCTCCAATAGATTACGTGATGAATGGATTGGCTATGACTTTGATGGATATATCGACATTCCGACATCTGGCACTTATACCTTTGAGGTCTCTGCCAATGATGGCGCCCAACTCTTGATAGATGACAAGGAACTTTTTGAAAGTGACGGAAGGAAATCTTTCAGCTTTACCCAAAAAGAGGAAGTCATCCTTTCCAAAGGCCTACACAAATTTGAGGTAAAATATTTTCAATGTTCGGACAATATAGGTCTTTCTGTTTTTTGGGAAGGCCCAGGGTTTGGCAGAAAAGACATTCCGGCAAAGCTTTTTTATTGCAAAAACTAAAAATCCAATATGAAAATCGGACAGTTTAGATTATTCTTCCTCTTGTTGACGATAGCCTTATTTATCACTTCATGCAGTAGTGGTGATAATGAAGAAAGTGCCATCAATAAAAAGGAAGATATTGCAAGAAGTACAAAAACAACATCAGAAAAAGACGGCTTCACAATCAATGTTACCAATAATGGTTTTTCAATAAGTGATGCGTTGGTTCAAGAGTTTATAGGCATCTTTCATCAAGTATACCCAAAAATGGTCGCGGACTATAATTCCAATGCTGCCAAATCCATAGATGTAATAATAGATACTACCTATGATGGTGTGGCATATGCAGAAGTGGATAAAAGTAAAATTGTCATTAGTTCCAATTACATAAAAGAGAAGCCTAATGATACGGACTTATTCACCCATGAATTAATGCATATTGTGCAGGCTTATCCTTATGGAGGACCTTGGTGGTTGATAGAAGGTATTGCCGATTATGCAAGGTTTGTATATGGTGTAGATAATGCAAAAGCCGGTTGGTCGCTCCCATCCTACTCAGTAGGCCAAGATTATGCCAACGGATATGGCGTTACCGCGAGTTTTTTAAAATGGGTAAAAGAGAATTATGACAATGATGTTATTGCAAAACTTGATTCCATTCTCAGAAATGGCACCTATACCTATGCTTCATGGGTAGAGTATACGGAATTTACATTGGCAGATTTATGGCTCGTTTACTCTGGGAAACCTGTTGGGGACATCGACTTAACAATTGAATCCACACTGAAAGTAAGTAAAGAAAATATTGATGGCCCGGATGCATTCGAGGGTTCTTTAAAAGTTGTAGATGGAGACACAGCAAGTAAATATTTGGTTTTTGATTATCCTACAGATCTTTGGATACAACAAGAGCTTTCTGAAAATGCAGTTGTAAACAAATACACCTTAACCTCTGGAAATGATGTTCCTGAAAGAGACCCCAGAAACTGGACTTTCTCTGGGTCTAATGATGAAGAAACGTGGGTTGATTTAGATTCACGAAGTAATGAGACCTTTAATGGCAGAAACATTACCAAAGAATACACCTTTGATTCTAACACTCCTTACAAACATTATCGCATATCCATTACGACCAATAACGGAGCATCTATATTTCAACTAAGTGAATGGAGGTTATATCAGCTCAGGGAATAGTAGGATTATAGTTTCAATATATAATATGAAAAATAGCATTATACTTTTAACCCTTTTATCATTAATATCTGGCGGATGTGAAGAAAGGGTGAAAAATGTAAATCCATTTAAGCAAGGATATAAGAACATTGTAAACTCAAAAACTGAAATTAAGAGTGAGCACAATGGTTTTAGTGAATCTGAAGATTTGGACAAAGTATTTGACAACGATAAAAACACCAAATTTTTGGTTGCTTACCCTAAAAATTCAATTCTAATACGTTGCGAGTCTCCATCTGTTTTAAAGAAATACAAAATTACTTCTGCAAATGATGCTCCGGGAAGAGATCCCAAAAATTGGGTGTTAAGTGGTTGTAAAGATGGAAAATTATGGGATACATTGGACATAAAGAAAAACCAACAGTTTAAAGAAAGAGGAGGTGTCAATATCTATGGCTTAGAGCAGAATATAGTAGGGTATTCGTTTTATAAGTTGGATTTGGAGCATTCCCACACCTCAGTTTATGGGGATGATTTCTTGCAAATAGCAGAGATTGAACTAGTGGCACTAACTGATAAACCCGTGACAGAATTTTCCATTGAATCAAGTAGCACTAAGATTAACGACACTATCAAGTTTAGGGACCTTTCGGCCAATGCACCCCATGCCTGGCATTGGGTTTTTGAAAATGGAATTCCTGCCACAAGTAATGAACAAAATCCGAAAGTTGTTTATCAAACTCCTGGTAATCATTCGGTCACTTTGGTAACTAAAAACCAGTTTGGTGCGGACACTTTGCGTGTAAAAAGGATGGTTAAGGTTTACGACCCCGAAAATCCATGGAAGGGCTTTTATTTCCCGGAAATTTTCTTAACTCCCACGGACACAGTTTCTGAAGGATACAAAAGGGCAGTGTCCGTGATGCCACATTTAAAGGTTGCTATCAATGAAGTTACTTTGGGAGTTTGCAAACAATTGTACAGGAACTTAACCGAAGTTCCCGATTTTGAAAAGGTAAATTTCACTTTTAATTGGAGCAATGTTCTGGCTGCCAGGGGTGGAAATGCTTCGGCCATGGAGCTTTGGTTCAGCACAAAATATATTCAAAATGCCCTAAAAGAAGAATCTGATGATGCTGTCAGACATGAATTATACGGCATTCTTTGGCATGAGCTTACACATGGATATCAATTCAGCCCCTCCACCGTGGATAATCAATATAAACCTGGATACGATTATTTTGCTTTCTTGGAGGGCGAAGCCGATTTGGTGCGTATTAATGCAGGATATCATAAAACCAGACACCCAGATTTAGGCTTTGATGGGTACAAATATCTTTCGGGTTATACCACATCGGGATTCTTTCTAAAATGGATTGTAGATACCTACGACCCTAATTTCATATATAAGTTCAATGCATCTGTAAAAACCTTAGAGCCTTGGAGCTATAAAGCGGCAATACAAGGTATTTTACAAAAAGATGTGGATACTTTGTGGGAAGAATATGAAGCTTTTGTGAAATCTTATCATAAGGAGAACAACATCACAAAAAGGAAAAGAATTGACTGGACCAAAATGTGAGTAAATTATATGGGGCCAATTTTTAAGAATACAATTCAGTTTTGGTCCTGAATAAGTTCCTTGATGAAATAAGAGGGCAATATTCCTTGTTTTTTCTTAAAGGCAGTATTAAAAGTATTTAAGTTGTTATAGCCAATTGAAGCAGCTATATAACTCAGTTTGCTGTTTCTAAAATCTTCGTCTTGCAACAACCTTGATAACAAGTAATTTATTCTAAGTTCATTGATGTAGTTGGTAAAGCTGGATTTCTTTTCTTGGTTGACCACTTGAGATAAATATTTTGGATTGGTCTTTAATTGCTGTGCCACCTGTCTTAAACTACAATTTTGATCAATAAAGAATTTTTCCATTTCCAATTTCTCAAGTCGCCTAAGAATAATGTTCTTAACATCATTATCCAAGGTATTAGTACTCTTTAACTTGGCATCATCCTCATCAATATCAGAGTCGTTGGTTTGGCTTTGAGCAGCTTCCAATTGTCTTAGCTTTTCCCCCATACCCACTTGTATCTCTGCCAATTCCATAGTTCTCTTATATAATAGTTTATTCTTGGCCCTGACTTTCAAATAGGAGAGAACAGCAAAAAAACCACTGATAACAACTAGACCCAAGACAATCATTATAGTATTATACCTTGCTCTTTGAGCTTCATTTTCTAATTCTAAAATTCTTTTTTTCTGGGTAATCTCTTTAACTTTTCTACGAGTTTCCAAGATTACTATTTTTTGCTCTTTTTCATTATTGAACAATGAATCTCGTATAACCTTATTTAGAGCTCTATGCTCATATGCCATTGAAGGCTGGTTGGTTTTTTCATACAATTCTGCCAAAATACCACTGTTTGTCTTTACAACATCAAAAGCATTTATATCCTCTGCAGCTTCAATGCTTTCTTCATAATTGAGGATTGCATTGACAGTATCTTTATTTTTTAAATTCAATTCTGCTTGCAGCATCAAAGCTCTAGGAATACGAAACCTAAATTTGTTTTTATAGTTCATCTCTAAAGCCTGTGACAAGTAATTTTGTGCTTTTTCGTATTTCCCATTGGAGATGAAAATATCCGCCATATTCATATAAACAATACTTTGTATGTAGCTTCCGGGCGGGTTTATCTTTTTTTCAAGGTCTACGTAAAATGAATAAGCATCAAGAGCTCCTTGAGTATCATCCAACTTAGCGGTCATACGGGCAATCTCATCTATTTTGGGAAATATGTACTGCACTTTTCTTAACCTTATCACATAATGCAGACCTTTTAAGCAATAACTTAAGGCTTCAGGATAATTTTCTATGCGTAAATAATAATGGGACAATGCTGAGTATGCCCTCATCAAAAGATATTCATTGGCCGATTTTTCCGCAACATCCAACAATCCAAGACCAGTTTCAAGAGCCATGTCAAACTCTCCTTTCTCCGTATGTATATATGAAATCAACGTATAAACATCTGCATAAGTTTCAGGATAATTCCTAACACTCACATACTTAGAAATTCCTTGTACTAAATCCATTGCCTCATCAAACTGACCGCTAACAAACAAAAGGTATGCTTCATTAAATGTTCCACAAAGCTCGCCCTGCTTAAGCCCAATATCTTTTGAAAGCTCCAGTGCCCTTTGGTTGTATGTTCTAGCTGTTTCCGAAGACTTGTACACGTAAGCTGAATATAACTTGAGCAAAGTGGCCACTTTTTCACGTCCGGTAACCTTGTCTTTTTTATCCAGTAAAAATTCAGGGTCGAGAAAATCTTCTTTGTAGTTGTCCTTTAATGAAATCAAATTTTGAATTTGATCAAAATAGATATCAATTGAGTCCTTATAGGTCTTTTGGGCATGTCCGAAGACGACACAAAAAACCATAAAAAGCAATAGGGATATTTTAAGTTTTGTAAACAAATTAACTGGTTGGTCTTAGCAACTTAAAGTTATTAAAGTATTTCTTTGATCCTACCTATATTTGGCTACAAAAAGATATTTTTTATCCGTATTTTATAGGTTATAGTAAATAACAATGTTTTTAGGTGTTAAAGGTTTTGATGTTTTAAAGTATAACTTTCTTTATTCTTAAAACTCAATTTGGCCCTCTCAGGATATTCTCATCCTTTATGCTTGTCTAAGCAAATCTTGCTTTTTGAGTAATTCAGTAATCATTTCATTGGAAATATCATCCAACTGATAGTGCGCAGACCAGTTCCAATCTTGTTGTGCTTGAGAATCATTTATGGAAGATGGCCAGCTTTCTGCAATTTCCTGTCTAAAATCTGGGCTATATTGGATGCTAAAGTTCGGATACCACTTTCTGATTGAATCAACAATCTCTTTTGGAGTAAAACTCAGTCCATTGATGTTATATGAAGTTCTGGTCTTGATTTTTTCTTTTGGAGCGTCCATCAATTCCAATGTGGCCCTAATCGCATCTGGCATAAAAATCATGGGCAAGGATGTACTTTCCGATAAGTAACAAGTATAGGCCTCGTTATTTATAGCTTTATGATAGATCTCTACAGCATAATCTGTGGTTCCCCCTCCTGGTAATGATTCGTGCCCAATAACACCTGGGTAACGCAAGGAACGCACATCTACCCCATATTTTGAGAAATAGTAATTGCCCCACTGTTCCCCAGAGGCTTTGCTAATCCCATAAACGGTGAGGGGATCCAGATATTCTGTTTGCGAGGTACCCACTTTATTGGCAGTAGTTCCAAAAACGGCAATGGAGCTTGGAAAAAATACTCTACCCACATTATATTTTCTTGCTGCTTCCAATACATTGAGCCAGCTTTTTAGGTTAATATCCCATGTTCTTACCGGGTTAGCCTCTCCATTGGCAGACAGAATTGCTGCCAAATGATAGATTTGTGTAACATTTTGTTCTTCAACAATTTTATCCAACCCTTTCTGATCTGTAGCATCCAAAACATCAATATTCCCAAATTCATCAGATTTTGGAACCAGATCAGTAGCAATTACCACGTCCTTTCCATATTTATCTATGAGGGCTTTTCTTAAAGCGGTTCCCAATTGGCCCCCTGAGCCTGTAATTAGTATCTTTTCTTTTTGCATTTTGGGATTTTGTATAGCTCAAAAATATATTATTGTTTATTATTTCAATTATTATATCTTCAAAAATTGAAATAATAAGTATTTTTATCTGCATTTTGTTTGAAAAAAGGTCAATCCACTTTTTACACACTGCAATCTAACGTTTAAAAGTAAATTTGTCTGACCATGGAAAAAATAGATGAAATTGACCTTAAAATCCTTAGAATTTTACAAGAGGATTCAAAAAAAACAACCAAGGAAATTGCAACCAGCTTAATGCTAACCCCCTCTCCCGTTTATGAACGGATAAGACAACTTGAGAAAAAGGGGTATATAAAGAAATATGTTGCCCTTTTGGACAAAAAACGGCTTGATATTCCCATAACTGCGGTTTGCATGGTATCCTTACGCTATCACAATGAAGGGTTTATAGATAAATTTGATCTGCAAATAAAAAAACTAAAAGAAGTACAGGAATGTTATCACATGGCCGGAAAAGTGGATTTTTTCTTGAAAATCAATGTTACCAGTCTTGATGAATATCATGAATTTGTAAGGTCAAAATTATCCAAGATCGAAAACATTGGTGTTTTGGAAAGTTACTTTGTGCTCAAAGAAATTAAGAGTACCACTGAATATTACTTTTAAAAAAATGTAATTAAAACAATACCCTCAATCTTAAGTTGGGTTATCTTTTTCAAGCCGTAAGAAAGCTGAAAATTTCACTCATAATATCTCAAGGTTTAGCCCCTTTTGGCAAATATTCCCTAGTAGCATTAAAACTAAATGGATAGTCATTGATGACAGCTTTGTGTCCAAAATCATCTTCCGTGGGGCAACATGTTGTTTCCTATCAGTATCTCTAATAATTCAAATCATATTTTTCTAAAAAAAATCATCAAAAAAAATAGGGTGCTCTTAAAGTTACCTGTTGTTAAGACATAAATAAAATGTTAACCCTTATAAATCTTAATTTATGAAAAGAGCATCAAAATTAATGTCAATCATCATAATGGTGTCAGTTGTATTAACGGCATGCAACAAAAATGATGATAGCCTTCCTGTACAATCTTCCAGTTTAAGCGCTATAAAATACAGTGCTAAAAAATTGGAGGGAAAAGTAAACAATGCTTTTAGCAGTAAAGATGCCACGGTACTTCCCAAAAATGCATCAGTTACGTTTAAAATTTCCAGAATCGACAAAGACAAGAAAAGTTTCACAAATTCTGAAAAGGATGGTTTCAAAATAAACTCCAAAGGGATGGTGTCAGCATCAAGAGACCATAAGCTAGTTGCCGGCACCTATGTACTTACAATTACTGCAACCACCAAAAAGGATAAAGGCACTTCAAAAAACACCACACTTACAATTGTTATTTCTGAAACTGTAACACCAATTGCCTCTATTAAGTATGAATCTGGAAATAAGCTGGAAGGAAAGCAAAAAGTAGCTTTGAACAGTAAAAATGCAATAATAGAACCAAAGAATGTTCCGATTAGTTTCACAATTGCAAAAATTTCAAAAGATAAAAAAGACTTTGAAAATCCGAAGAGCGGGGGTTTCAAGATAAATGGCAAAGGGGGCAAAATATCTCTTCCAAAAAATCATGTTTTAAAAGCTGGGACGTATGTACTCGAAGTTTTGGGAATTAACAAAAAAGATAAAAAGGACAAAAGAAAGATTCAGGTTACTGTTGTAATCAAATAGATATGGTTGATTGAACCAAGGAAACATTTGTTCACGAATCTATGGTAGATCAGTTGGAAGAGCATTTGCCCCCCAAGCTTCTCCTTTGGTCAATGATGATTGCGGGATAATTTGGAAGTTGAGGCCAATTAACCCAATACATCATATTGCAATTAAGCCCAGAAAAATCTGGGCTTAATTCTTTATTAATAACCTTAATCTAACTCCAATAAAACAAATAAAGTTCACGTACCATTTTAGTTTTGGTTAATCCATAATAATTTCACCAAATCACTCATCCAATAGCTCAAGGGTAACCAAATAAGCGCAATGATCAGACGCATAAGTGTCAGCAATGACTTTTTTGTCCACCACACGCCATCTGTTCTTTGGATAGAACATCACGTAATCTATCTTCACCTTTGGATTATCTGAAGGAAAAGTAGGTTCCGGATTTTCTTTATCGTAGGTAGCTTGCCACATTTCCTCCAAGATATTGATTGGACCACTACCAGGTTTTGCATTTAAATCTCCCACAAGTATTGTTGGGTATTTATTCAAGGAAAAGACCTTGTTAATTTTTTGGGCTTGAATTTCCCTTCCTTCGTTAGTTTCATGTGCAAAATGTGTTCCTATAAACGCAATGGTGTCTTTTGAAGGCAGCTCGGCAACAATTTCAATAGCTGCTCTAGGTTCTTGTCCATCCAAATATGGTAGGGCTACATTTCTGGTACTCAAAAATGAATACTTAGACAATGCTCCCTCTCCATATTCTCCTCCATCGTAGTACATTGCCCTCGCAAAAATGGGAGCCATTTTTGTTCTCCAACCCAACTCCGTCACCAAATCAAGTTTTTTAGATCTGTTTACCTTATAGTCTACTTCTTGCATGGCAACGAAATCTGGATTTGCCTCGTTAATGAGCTTTGCAAGTGCATCTAAGTTAAAATCACCTTTCGTTGTCCTTCCTCCCAAAATGTTGAACGATAAAACTTTTACTATCTTTTTATTTTCAGTTTTGGTTTGGGAATACAAGGGAAAGAAGGTTAACCCCAAGAATATACTAACCGCTATTTTACATTTCATTTGTTTCATCGACCTATACAATACTTTAAGATTTCCAGCATTCTTGAATCAACCTTTTCCGAAGCTTTAACAGATTCTGTTTCTTTGTTGTAAAGTGCCCATATCAAAGCTGCATTCGAATTTTCCTTGACCCTTTTCTCAATTTTAGGCACTAAAATATCCTTATCCTTTTTTCTTCCCAATTTATCAAGCGCCAAAAGTGTAAAAAGGGTATTTACCCCTGTAACATTGCTCCCTTTATGGTTTACCACATTCTCCAAATATGCTTTCGCTTCATTTGGTTTGCCCATACTCTCAGAACATATTCCCAACAAGTAATTCGACAAACGCTCATCTGGATTATAAGGTGTTCCTATTCCCAAATTTTCTGGCCATTTTTTTGAAGCTTCAAGCAAACCAATGGCTTTTCCAAATTGATTTTTATCCATATACCGTTTTGCTAAATAAATGTGTGCAGCATTGTATATACTTTTACTTTCAGAGGCGTGTTCAAATGGAAGGATATTCAACCCGTCCAACACAGAAATTGCTTTGGAATAGCTACTTGTGGAGACCAAAGATTTGGCATAACTAAGGCCAACATTGTAATTGCCCGGAAACTTCTTGACCGCTTTTTTACCAAGTGATGTTGCCTCCTCGTTTTTACCATTTTCCAAATAAAACAAGATAAGATCATCCCAGTTTTTCCAATAATTATTGTTCAACTCCAGAGCCGTGTCATAATCCTTCAACTTGCTCTCATAAGAGGCACTGTCCAAAGTTTTAGCCCTGAATTTATAAAAAGCATCATTATCCGGAGTATCTCCGCACTGTTCCAACAATTCTTTGGCTTTATCTTTTAACCCAACCGCTAAATAATTCTGAGCCAAGTAGTATTTAAACTTCCAATCATTATTTATGGAAACGGCCCACTCCAAAACAGGTATACTTTCTCTTCTATATGGAAAAACAAAATTTGGTGATGTTTGTGCCAGTTGATTAATTAATGTAATACTTTTTTTAGCATCTTTCCCTTTTGAAGCGTATGCCAAAAATAGTTTGGATTTACTATCCTCAGAATTTAAACCCAACAATTCCATAGCTGTTTCATCTTGTCCCAAATTTAGATAGGTCAAGGCAAGTTCCAATATAGTCTCATTGCCAAATTCATTATGAATATTGTCCAAAATAGCAGCTGTGGCCCCATTTTTAAAATGTATTTCCTCAAAAGATGCGAAATGGTTTATTCGGCTAATTTTTAAGACTTTGTCAAGCTGTTTATTAAATGTATCAGCTTTGTTCCACTTTCTGTAAGCCACCAATAACACCTGTCTTGCATTTAAATTATAAGTATTAAACGCCAACGCTTTTTTAGCATATGTCGCTGCTTTTTTCAAGTTATTTTCATGCAAATAGATTTCGGCCATTTGCGCGTAGGCAACAGAACGGTATTGAATTGACCTAGCCGCCCAACCCAAAGATTCAATAGCGTTAAGTGCATCACCTTGTGCCCAATAAGCAATTCCTGCCATGTAATTGGCTCCAGGGTTATACGTATCCAATTGCAATACGGTATTGACATGCTCTAAAGCTTTGTTATACCGTGTTTTTATAAATTCAGCTTCAGCTAAAAGAATCAAAGCTCTGGAATGGGATGGGTTTAATGCCAATAATGCGGATAGTTTTTCATTTGCCAGATTATATTCACGGTATTTCATGGCTTCGGAAGCTTCATGGAACAATTTTTCTACTTCGGACGCTTTAATCTCTGGATCATACACAAAATCTCTTTTGAGCAAGGTTTTATTCACCGAAGTATACTGAAGCTTATCCGCTCCCAAAAACACTTCCAAGGTGTCTGAATCTTTACAATTGAAGGTTTTTTCAAAGACCTGCATCGGCTTCATTTGAAGATTTTCTGTAGAAACTTCTTCTCCATTTATAAGAATCTGCAGCATTTCATCAAAGGCTTGTAGCGCATTAATTCCCAAAGTGGCGTTATCTCCCTTACGCTCAATATTAAGCACTCCATATTCAGACGCTGCCTCCATGCCACCAATCTGTTTTATTGGAAACCAGAGTTCTTGCCATGTATCCATCACATGTGGTTCAAAATTAGCTTGAGAAACTGGATTTTCTGCTCCAGGAAAATATTGATTGAACAATCGCCCGGCCTGAAATTCAATATACTGCCCATCTGTATCCGTCAGCAAATCTTCCCAAATACCTCCCGATCTAGATAACGCCCATAACCATAACTTTTGCCCTGGCATTTCTTCATAGGGTGACAAGTGTCCAAAACCAACATTACTATCATGATAGTATCCTCCAAAATAGTTTTTGTAATCCCCAACTATATGGTAAGATTTTGAAGGGCCAAAATTATTGTTCTCATACATGGCCAGATTTCTTCCTTTATCATCAATAGGCCATTTTTTCCATGTCCCGTCGTGCTCCAAATAGCCATTCCCCGGAATAAAAAATTCTAAATCATTTGTAGCTGGTGCAGCTCCTGTCATCCAATTGTAATACGATTGATTTAAAGGCGTTCCGTTATACCACGACGCATTGGTTTCAAAATAGGCCTTATCCTTTTCAAGTCTTATCTCCACCTGCCAATATGTTCTGGACGGTAAATCCAAATTTCCCACAACACAACTCACACTTCCATCCTTGTTCTCCATAATTTTATAGTCGACAGGAGTGGCGGTTGATGGGTGATGCCCTATTATTCCAAAGTTAAATTCGATTCCTCCCGAAGTCCAAGGCCCACGCATAGAGATGTTCCTAAACTTGACCACTTCGTTCCTGTACAAAAATTCATTGCCTGTGCTTTTCTCAATAGCTCCCCATACCTTACCTCCTATTTCGGGCAACACATAAACTTCTATATATTCGTTCTCCAATTTGACGACCTTCCATCCTTTTTTTTGCGAAGTATGAGAGTATCCCTCAAACTTGAAATAGGGGAATATTTTTGGGTTTTCCGTAAGAATCGGAACCGGATTGGGAGTACCAAAACCATAAGTGTCCAATTGTTGTATTTCTTCGCTCACCGTAGCTTTCTGGGCCATTACACCCAGTGATACAAGTAAGAGAAGTGCTGTGATTTTTTTCATGACTTCATTATTTTTAGTCGGATTTCTCAGATTTTGCTCTGTACAACAAAACGGGTTTGTTGTTTCTTGCAAAAAGTAACATTGGTTTTTCAGACTTACCATTGATCAATTGCATATCCCTTACCTCACCTTCAATATCAAGTCCGCTTATCTCATTTTCAACGGATTCAAACTCACCTTTACCATTGCCCAAAAGCACTAAACCTTTGTTGGCATCATAACGTCCATATTTTACGCGTGTTCCATAAAAATTTCCTGCGAGAATAAGGTCTAGATTTCCATCTTGGTTAAGATCCTCAACCAAAATCGCATAGATTGGCGAAAATTGTGCCTGGACAGGAAGTGATACAATCTTAAATTGGCCGTTACCCAAATTCTCCAAATAACTTGTAGCAAAGTTATTGGCTTCTAAAGTGTATGCATCTTCCAATTCATCTGCAGAAAACAAATCTGTAATCTTTTGGTTGGCATAATCTGAATAGTTAACATACTTATTCTTTAATCCATTTAATTGCCCAACCAGATCATCTTTTGAGAATACAGGATAGCTTTCTCCCATTAAATAGGAACATAGAATGGGATCAATTGCTCCATTGTCATCGAAATCCTTGGCATACATCCGAACTGGCTCATCAACAGAGGCCTTTAGCTGCGAGTTCCAACCAAAATTGCCCAGTATATAATCCAAGTCTCCATCATTATCAAAGTCTCCCTCTACAATTTTGTTCCACCATCCTTTTATGTTTTCGCCAACTACAGGATTAGCGCTTTCCACCAATTTCCCTTCATTGTTCACGAAAAACCGTATAGCCATAAACTCTCCAACCAAAATCAAATCTTTGATTGAATCTCCATTAAAATCTGTCCAAATTGCATCAGTAACCATTCCCGGTTGAACCAAATCCACATTAACCTCATCGGTTACATCTTTAAAATTACCCCTTCCATCATTCTCAAGCACATAGCTTCTAGGCGCCATAGGATATTTTCCAGGCGTGGATCTTCCACCTACAAAAAGGTCTTCATCTCCATCTTGATCATAGTCGTATGATTTTACACAGGAACCATTGGCATACATTTTTGGCAAAGAGGATTCCATTTTACTGAAGCTACCGCTATTATTTATGTATAATCTATCTTGAAGTTCAGGCGCACCTTCTTCAAATTCATGACCGCCACTAACTACGTAAAGGTCCAAATCATTATCCCCATCCGCATCAAAAAAGTGTGCATCTACGTCTTCTGAATTAATGTCTTGCTCCAAAAAACTACTTTTTAAAGCAGCAAAATTTCCATTTTTTCCTTGCTGGAACAAACTTCCCGAAAATCCTTTGGCTCCTCCAATGAAAATGTCTTCAAGTTCATCAGAGTTAATGTCTCCTTGAGTCAATTTTGGTCCTTGTGTAGACAGCATGTGAGGAATAAGCGATTCTCTTTTAAAATCGACAAACTTGTTTTCTTTATGCTTGAAGGTTAGCAAGCTATCTGAAGTTATATCTTCATAAAATAGCTTAGAAACATTCTCTTTAGTAATCTTGGGTGAAGTTGCATTTTTTTGTTCTAGAACCAAGGTTTGATTTGCTTGGACATCATTTTCGATTGTCACATTACCATCTGGCCATATAACCTTAAGCTCATCTACCTGTGCGCTGTTTTCCAGACCAAATATTAACGAAGGGTCTACTGAAGATTGAAAACCCCTAGACGGGTATAATTCTTGATATTGTTGTTCCTTCCCAATTTTAACAATTGCTTTGGTTCCGATTGCGAACGTATTTTTTTCTTTTCCTTTAAATTGAATTTTAAGGTAGTTGAGATTGCCAAGCTCACTATTATTGCGGTATATGAAAGCTTCTTCGTCTGTATTGTTGACTATGATATCGAAGTCTCCATCATTATCCAAATCGGCATAGGCAGCACCGTTTGACAACGACTTCTCTCCTAGACCCCAATCATTTGTAGTTTTATTAAAGGTTAAATCTCCTTTATTCTCATATGCATAATTTTCTTCAATGGTTGAGGGAATATTTTCAAGTAAATCCTTTATAGCCGTTTCAACTCCAGAATCCATTTCTTCAAGCCGTTTTTGAACAGCGAAATTCATAAAATCCATATTAGTGTAGTCCCGTTTAACACCATTGGTAATAAATATATCCTTATAACCATCATTGTTGAAATCGACAAAGAGTGGTGCCCAACTCCAATCTGTTGCATGTATCCCTGCCAATTGTCCAATCTCTGCAAATGAATTTCCTTTGTTTAAATGCAGCATGTTCCTCATATATTGGTGATGGAAGTCAGAGTTTACCAAAAACTGGTGCTTATCATAATTATCTGGACCTGAAACCATTTTCTGCCTAAAATTCCCTTCAGGAAGCATATCCAGAGTAATAATATCTGGCCTGCCATCATTGTTAATATCGGAAATATCAGAACCCATGGAAAAATGGGAAGTATGGCCTATAAATTCCTTTAAACTTTCAGTAAAAGTACCATCACCATTGTTCAGGTATAAAAAATCATGCTCATGAAAATCATTTGATACATAAATATCCGGCCAATCATCACCATTAATATCACTTACGGACACACTTAATCCGAAGCCTAACACACTGGATATTATTCCGGCATCTCTGCTTACATCCACAAACTTGCCATTATCATTTCGGTACAAACGGTCTGCATAGTCTGGATGTACTTTTTGCCTTAGGGTTTTTGAGGTGTTTTTAAAACTAGAATAGGGTTGAACAGAATGATTTAAAACAAACACATCCAAATCTCCATCCCGGTCATAGTCAAAAAAATTGCCCTGCGTAGAATATCCTAGGTCATCCAATCCGTATTCAGCTGATTTTTCTGTGAACGTAAGGTCACCATTATTAATGAACAATAGGTTTTTTCTTTTTTCACTATCCTTGGCAGCCGATCTGCACACATATATATCCAAAAAACCATCTCCATTCACATCGGCCATTGAAGTACCAGTGTTCCAACGTCCTTCAGCAAATACTCCTGCATCTTTTGCAATTTCCTTGAACTTAAAATCTCCTTTGTTCAAATATAAACGACTACCTACCATACTTCCTGTAAAGTAAAGGTCTTGCAATCCATCATTATTGATGTCGCCAACGGCAACCCCTCCTCCATTATATATATTACCATAAGTGAGAATATTGAACTCATCAGTTTCTACTACCAAGTTTTTAAACTTGACCCCTGTATGGCTCGAGGGCATTTTAGAAAACAGCTTACTTGAGTCTATTTTTTGACATGAATTTATAAGTAGCAGCATGCAGCAAGCTATACAGATTTTGTAGTTGCTATTCATATTTTAGCTTAGGTTTGGATGTGACTTGAAATTACTATTAAAAAAACCTGTGGGGTTAGCCACAGGTTTTCTTTTGTTTCCCCTTTAGAAATTAGGTCCTCCGGTATCCCACCAGAGTCGTGTTCCTATTTCATCTGGGCCACCTAACTTAGTAGTTGCATCAGCAACGCCTGTGGGATTATTTTCCCGCTCGCTGTTGATGAATGTCATTCTTCTTAAAAAGTCATCTGCCGCAATAACTCCCCAATCCGAATTACTATCATTTTGGTAATTAAACGGAAGCTTTGGATAATCTGTTCTACGATGGTCTACCCAAGGTTCCATAGAATCCGTATAAGCAGCAATCCATTTTTGGGTAATGATCTTCTCCAATTTGGTTTCATTATCAGCTCCTTCATCCCAAGCAACAGTATTTGTGATCCTATTAGTAAAGGCATTAACACCTGCAGCTGCTTTAGGATCTGTATAATCCCATGGTATGCTGGTATTGTCGGCTAAGTAATCATCAACACCACCTGCTCCCCATAACTCAAAAGAGGTACGGACTCCTGTTTCGTAATGCGTGCCAGCATCTCCTGCATTGGCCCAACCCCTAAGGGCTGCTTCAGCTAAAAGGAAATGAACTTCATCAGCACTCATTAATTTACGCTCAGTTACCGCAGCAGGGTCGTTAAAAGACAGGTCAATAGTAGAGTAACTCAATCGGTCATCCTTGGCACCTAAATTTGCCCCATTACGAATTCCCTTATATGGAAAACCTGGATGATCTGCCACTACTGCATCATCAGTTACCGGATCAAAAAAGGCACTGACTCTTGGGTCTTGGTATCCACCTAAAATAGATTCCATAGATGCACTCATACGAGTATCATTCCACTCAAAACAAATTACTGCCGGGTGATACTTTCTACCATAATTGGAAATATTGAAATTCTCAGCATTGGTCAGAATAAGCCCAGCCGTATCTGCAATGGCTTTTTCCCCTTCCGCTTGAGCCTTTGCCGGATCTACTTTTGAAATTCTAATGGCTAAACGAAGTCTCAAAGAATTTGCAAATTTAGCCCACATGGCAATATCTCCACCATAACTGGCATCAAAAGCTTTAAAACCACCAAAGTCTGTATTTGCTTTTAGAACACCAATTATACGATCCAAATCTGAGAAAAACGCATTATAAAGCGCTTGTTCACTATCATACGCTCCAGATTTCCCCAAACCGTATTCAGTATAGACTACAGGTCCTTGGTAAACCGTTAAACGATGCATAGAAATAACCTTGATTAAATTGGCCAATTCAATAAACACATCGTTGCCTTCCTCTTGAGCGGCTATATCGATAACCTGATTGGCTGGAGCCATTACATTGTTGTACTGTACGGTCCAATATCTGTTCCAACGCAAGTAATACGTTGTATTGTTCACTCCACCCACAAACGGTGTTGGAGTAGCCAAATGCCGAGCATAGGAATCATTGGTCAAATTATGGTCAATCTGAATTCCATAAAGGTTTGACAGTAAACCTGGAAAGAAAGCACCAATATTATTAAAATCCTGTTTTAGTGATTCATCAGAAATCTCATATGGATTGGTATTGGTCTCTTCAAAGTCGCTGGTACAAGCACCTAGTGCCAACACCATTGATAATACATATATATACTTCTTCATATCCATTTTTTAAAAAGTTACTTTAAGGTTCAATCCATAGTTCCGTGTAGACGGCAGATTAAAGTTATCTAGCCCTACAGAATTTCTATCGGTACTCATAGCTAATTCTGGATCAAATGGTGCATCTTTTTTCAAAAAGAACAAGTTGTTACCGATAAAGGCTATAGATGCTGATTGTATAAATGGCATGTTCAATTTAGCCAAATCAATATCATATGCCAAAGACAACTGTGCCAATCTAATGTTTGTTCTATCGTACACATAAGCCTCTCCAACACCATTACGGTCTCCAATGAAACGGAACCATTGTTCTGGATCCACACTGGTAACCGCGGCTCCGGATGATTCTACAACACCGTTTACCGCAACACTTCCGGCATCACGTGCATCTGCAGTTCTTTGTGAAACCCCAGCACCATCTAACATGGACTCTGTTTGACTGAATACATTTCCACCGAACACCCCATTAATCAAGGCACTGGCACTCCATCTTTTATAAGAGATTGTATTGTTCCAACCTAACGTGAAGTCTGGATCAAGGTTACCTATCAACTCTCTTTCTTGAGTTCTTAATGGGTTTCCATTATCATCAAATAGTATTCTTCCTTGATCATCTCTTCTAAATTTCAACACATATAAATCATTAAATCTTCCTCCTTCGACCAATCTAGAGCTATAGCCCTCAGAAGACCCTAGGTTTACAACCCTTGCATCATCTGGCCCTATATCCACAATTTCACTTCTATTTCTGGTAAAGTTAAATGCGGTATTCCACTCCAAGTTATCATTTTTAACCGGAGATCCGTTAAGCGAAATTTCAACTCCTTTGTTCACAATTTCACCGGCGTTGATAAACTTACGGGTATATCTACCTTCAGATTCTGGATCAGAAGCATCTAAAGCAACTGGAATAAACTGGTCTTCACTCTTGATATTATAATAGGTGAAATCTATTCCAAGCCTATTTCCAAAGAAGCGCCAATCAGCACCGAACTCCGTACTTGTGATAATTTCAGGTTTTGCATCAGTAAAAGGCTTCGTAGTATTTCTAGTCAAGCTTCCAACTGGATCTGATATACTATTTTGAGGGTTAATTCGGTTAAAAGGCACCTCGTTGGCCACCTGGGTTCTGGAAATCCTGAATTTTCCAAAGCTAATGGCTTCTGGCATGTCAAACATTTCACTAACAATTGCCGTTAAACCAACTGATGGATAAAAGTAAGAGTCATTTCCTGTAAGTGCCAAAGTTGAAGCCCAATCATTTCTTCCTCCAAGATCTAAAAATAACATCTCTTTATATCCCAATGTGGCATTGGCAAATAAACCTTGCTTTTCTATTACACCATTGGTTACTGATTGAACAGGTGTTTGCGTCAGATCCAAATTCTGGAAATTGAATTCATTTGGGTAGATTAGGCCATTACCACTACTTCGAGTAACCCTAACCCCGTCTCCATAATCAGTTTCAGTATAACTACCTCCAACAAGTGCGGTAAGACTAAAGTCATCGGACAAATCAGAATCATAGGTCAAGATTGCATCCGTATAGACCAAACGATCTTCATATTTGTGATACTCCCATGAACCATTCTCATTAACATTAGTAGGATTGGAAGTTGCAGCATGTCTTTGTTCCCGTGTAACATTCCCATAATCATAGTTACCCCTAACCTGAAGGTTAAGTGCATCCATAATCTGATAGTTCAAGGTCAAATTTGCAATTACCCTTCTATTCTTCTGCTCCCTAGGTTGATTATGAATAATCCAATACGGATTGGACTGGTGGTGATCATTCACAAACCAGTTCTGCGCAAAAAGATTACGCGTATCATCAAATATTTGATAGTTGTTCTTAGTATCTGCGAAATCCCTATTTCTTGGAAAGAAGTAAAGACCGGTTAGAGGATTGAGGTAATACCCAGAAGGCAATCTATTCTCAGAATTCTCTATAGACAAGATAATATTTGAGCTTACAGTCAACTTATCATTTAATAGTTTGGTAGACTGTTTAAAAGAAGCGTTGTTTCTAGCATACGTGTTTTCAGGAGTAATACCAGTTGCCGAAGTATTAGAATACGAAAAATAGGCCGTAGTCTTATCATTTCCGCCACTTATGGAAAGTGAATTAATAAAGTTGGCTCCTGTTGAAAAGAAATCATCTACATAATCGCTAGCATAATTCCCTGGGGTAGTGTCCCAACTTTCTTTAGCTTCTCCAATAGCACCATACTTGAATTGTAAATCTGGTGTTTCAATGATACTTTCAAAAGTAACACCTGAGTTAAGGGAAACCGTAGTTTTACCAGCTTGTCCTTCTTTGGTAGTAATCAGTACAACCCCATTGGCACCAGCACTACCGTAAAGAAGAGCTGCATTTGCCCCTCTCAAAATACTTATACTCGCTATATCATCCGGGTTCAATGCTGATATTCCATCTCCAGAATCGGTACCACCCCACATACCAGGCTGACCACCTCTATTGTTTGCCAAAGGAATACCGTCAATTACAAATAGTGGAGTACTGTCACCACTTAACGATTTGTTACCCCTTAATACAATCTTGGTAGATCCACCAGCTCCAGAGCTACTTTTCTTTATTTCTACACCTGCAGTTTTACCATTTATACTATTAAGGAAGTTTACATCCCTTGTTTTGGTAATCTCATCTGCACTAACCGTCTGTTGTGCATACGTCAAAGTCTTTTCTTCTCTTTTAATACCCAAAGCTGTCACAACTACTTCTCCCAACTGTTCTGCATCTTCCGCCAAAACTACATTGATAGACGACTGACTGCCCACGGCTACTTCTTTAGAAGTAAATCCTAACGAAGAAAACACCAAGACTGCTCCATCTGAAACATTGATACTGTAATATCCGTCAAAATCCGTTGAGGCACCATTAGCAGTACCCTTTTCCACAACATTGACACCAGGTAAAGGCGACCCGGCACTATCGGTAACCGTTCCTGTTATTGTTTGTTGTACTATTTTTTCAGTTATTTCAGGTGCTTCTTTTTCAAGTCTAGGAGTAACAGCAATAGTACTGTTCATCCTTTTAAAATTCAAAGAAGATTCTCTACTTATTAACTCTAATAATTCATACACAGAATGTGAACCCTGCGCTATAAGTAGTTTTGCTTTCCTGTTAACATCTTTCTCATCATAATTGAATTTGAAAGCTGATTGGTTCTCGATTTCTTCAAAGACATCCAACACCTTTACTTGTCGAATGGAACTCCACTCAAGGTAGATGTCTTTCATACTTTGCGTATACCCCTCATTTGCCATTGCAAAATAGCAGAATACTAGTTGCAAAATAAATATCCTAGAGAGCATAGCTATTGTTTTAGATAGTTTAAATTTCATACTTTTACATCGGTTTAGTTGATAATTTTAATTGAACTTTTGATGATAAGTTTGTTTCCATCGAAAGTGCCATTTTCGTTGGAGCAAACTTATTTTTTACGGGTAGTTTTTCATTTTCATTTGTTTAAGTTTTAAGAGTTATTAGTTAAAAAAAATTGTTACTTTCCTTTCATTTTCTTCATCTATCCTAAAGGAGAACTTTTCAACAAAAGCTATTCGTTCCAAAACATTCTCCAGACTTTCACTAGGGAATTCACCAGTATAGTTGATACGCCTGTTTAAATTGCGCACAGTAATGTCAACATCATACCAATTTTCTAAAGATTCCTCTATTTCATCAAAATCAGCTGCCTTAAAAACCAGTATCCTTTTAGTCCATTTATAAAAATCCATATCTCCATAAGAAGAAATATCCAATTTCCCCTCCATCGTATCATAGGTAGCTTTTCCGCCAGAACTATCAATTATTTCAATATTGTCATCTAACGTAGCTGTAGATACGGAAATCTTTCCCGTAACCAAACCAACTTCAACTTTCTTTCCCTTATTGGCTTTTATATTGAATGAAGTTCCCAATGCCTGGGTCAACAAACCATTGGAATTAACCATAAAGGGTTTTGTTGAATCTTTTTTTACTTGAAAAAATGCCTCTCCTTCCAAAAAAATCTCACGTTTGCCAACAAATTTTGAAGCATACATGACTTTACTGTTGTTGTTAAGAAATATCGTGGATCCATCCGGCAATGTTATTCTGGATTTCTGTCCTTTATGATTCTCTTTTACAACATACTTAATAGGAATTGCAGATGGTTGAATTTCTGTAGATGTCAACGTACTATGGCCAAAGGCCATAGCTACCATCAACAATCCACAAGCTGCAACCTGAAATGCAATAGTATTTAGATTTATTTTCTTAACCTTGGAGGTCATTTTTCGCTTTCCCAAAATGGATTTCAAAATCTCTCCTTGCTCTTTTTGGTCAACTTCATCACCTGAATGAAACTTCAACGACAAAACAATTTCTTTTGCTGCTAATACCGTTGTCTTTTTAGAAGGGTTTGCAGCCAGCCATTTTTTCCAGAAAAAATGAGAGGCCGGGTTTGGCTTTAAAACCCAATTTCTAAATTCAGGGTCTGCCAGAAAATCTTCCAATTCATATTCGTGATAATCCATAGGTATGGCCTCTATATATTAGTATGACATCAAAAATTGATAAATGACATCAAAAAAAATTGAGTTTCTTCAAATAAATTGTTGGTGTTGTTAATATTTGCACCATTATTCTACATTAAAAATAGAAGATTGATAATGTCATGTATGGGATTACCAATAATCATTCAATTTAAATATGTAAGACTGAAAGTAAGGCAAATACAATATCAAGCAATAATTACATTGTTGTATACAAAATCTTCCTATTCAAGAATTTCAACTTGCTTCCTTAATTCTGTAAGAGACCTATAAATTAAGTTTCTGGCTGCGCGGACACTGGAAAACCCCATAACATCCTTAATTTGGATATAAGAAAGTCCATTGTAATAGAAATAATAAATAGCCTCTCTTTGTCTTCGGGTAAGTTTGTTTAAAGACTCTTGCATCATCTCAATTTGCTCTTGGCGAAACTGCCTGCTAATCAAGACACTTTCATGGGAAGGGGTCAGAATAAATCCATGTGAACCAGAAGAAAAGTTCATGGTCATACTTTTCTTTCGTTTCTTTTGCTCTGTAATAATCCTGTTCCTGTAGCACTTTATGAGGAAGGCTTTTACTGAAATCACCTTATGCAATTTGCTCCTTTTCTTTCTAATATTTATGAAGGTTTCCTGTAAGGTGTCCTTTAACAAATCAGTATCTCCAGAAAATTGTCTCCCTAAATTATATAGAACCTGAAAATAGTGATTATAAATCTTGATAAACGCAGATTCACTGCCATCACAAAATAATTTCCATTCCATTGTAGGGTCAAAATCAACTGAGTTTAATCTATTGCCCAAATCACTTTTTGCATCATTTTTATTATAGTCCAATAAAGCTTCGGGAAACGATGCCATCATCAATAATGTTAATTATTTGTCAACAATATATAAAAAAATTATTTGGGTTTTGATATTATCACAGATTTGTGTATTTCTTTCAAAGATTAATACCTCTAAAAAATGCTTGATAAGATTCATAAAAAGACAAAAACCGTTTAATGATAGATTTCATTCTCTAATAGAAGAAGAATTCTGAACCTTCTAAAAACAATTACGGAAAACAGGTAAAGAAAAAACACACTATCCAACATTAATTTTAAATCTTGGACCAGTTAAAAGTTTTTGGTTTTTATAACATTTTTAGAACCAATTGTTTTCTGCAAAGTTCAAGTAGTCGCCAATTAATTAGAAAATCCAAGCTCTACATATACAGGAAAATGATCGGAAGGATATCTACAAGATTGAGAATCACTTAAAATGCCACTTTTGTGTACTATTAAATTATTCTGAGATATAAAAATGTAGTCTATTCTCCGTGTTACAGGTTGGGTAAAATTAAATCCATTGAAAGTACCCTCGGGTCCAAAAGCATTTTTGCCAGCCACAAAATGAGAATCTCCTAAAGCACTTGCCATCAATTGAATTCCATCACTACTGCTCTCAAGGTTGAAATCTCCCATTACAATTACAGGCAAGTTCTCCGAATTCAATTCTTTTATTTTGTCTAGAATCAATGAGGCGCTTTGTGTCCGAGCCTTTTCTCCAACATGATCAAAGTGGGTATTAAAAACATAAAATTTCTTTCCTTCTTTGATTGTTTTGAACAGTCCATAAGTACAAATTCTGGGCAATGCCGCATCCCATCCTTTGGATGGTTTTTCTGGTGTTGGGGACAACCAAAAAGTATCCTCTTTTAATAACTCAAACTGTTTCTTGTCATAAAAAATTGCTGTAAACTCCCCTCTTTCATCTCCATAATCCCGTCCAACTCCAAAAAATGAATAATTGCTTAAGCCTTTTTCAATATCTTTTAGTTGGTGCACAAGCCCTTCTTGGGTTCCAAAAATAGCCGGCGCATAAAAATTGAGTTGGGAAATCAGGAAATCTTTACGATGTTCCCAACTGTTCAAACTATCCTTGGGGTTATCGTATCTAATATTGTAGGACATAACATCCAATGTTTGTCCGTTCATAAAACAAACACAACAAATTAGAGCGACAATAAAAACTTTTCTTTTCATTTTATCTGCTTTCTTCTTATTTTTTTAACTCCAAGTCCTCTCCAGGAAGTTTATGAAGTTAAGGTGCATAATATTCTCAATATCGTTTTTGGAATATCCTCTTTGAGCCAATAACGAGGGTACTTTTTGCAAATCGGCTATGGTATCCAAGTCATCCGGACTTTGCTCTTTGCCAAATGCACCGTCAAGATCGGTTCCTATGCCCACATATAATGAATTCCCCGCTAGTTGGCATATATGATCTATATTATCAACCATTTGATCAAGGGTGACCCCCATACCTTTCGGAGTTGATTTCCCTCTAACCCAATTTGGGACCATCATCCATGCATCCAGAGCGATTCCAATAACAGCTTTCCTGTTAATGAGTTCTTTAATCTGCTCATCGGCAAATTGCCTATTGTGATCTACAAACTTTCGACAATTGTTATGGCTTGCCCATACTGGACCATTGTATACATTCATAGTTTCCCAAAAACTCATATCGCACAAATGTGTAGCGTCTAAAATTAGATTGAGTTCTTCTATTTTTTTAAGGAGTTCTTTGCCTTTGTGACCAATTCCTCCGACCGAATCGGTACCATGAGCATATGTGCCTGGACCATAATGTGCTGGACCAATAGCTCTTAATCCGGTTTCATATGATTTTTCCAAATGCTCCATTGTAACGATTGAATCTGCTCCTTCAAGACTTAAAATGTATCCAATTGGCTTTTTGGCATCTTCATTCTTCCATAGTTCAAGGTGGTTCCTTAACTGATCTAGGTTTGTAATCTGCGCCATTTCACCAATTTCCTCCATAGCCTTATACCATGTCAATTGACCTTGAGTCTGGGCCCAAGCTTGATGTGGAGAATTCCAACCAGGAAGCTTACTTCCTTTCTTCACATAGCGAGCAATCTGCGTGGCAACACAAAGACCAATATTCCCTTTTTGCATTGCAGGTAAGGATACTGTGTTATTTCCCCTGTCTGGCTTGTCGGTCATTCCTTTTTCACTCTTTCTAATCTCCTCTACCGTCCAGGTTAAGTCCCTGTTCCATTCCAAGGCATTCATAGCCAAGTCCAAATGTGCATCAAAAATGAACATAGTATAATTTTGTTTGGTAAAAGCTGGGTTAATTCCCTTTAGTTATTGATGAAGTTCAAACATGGCTTCTACTTCAACAGGAATATTATCAGGCAACATCATCCCTACGGCGCTTCTTACCCCTATCCCATTTTCCTTACCAAACACATCTGCCATAAGCTCACTAAATCCATTTACAACATAAGGTTGTCTACCAAAGTCTGGGGTAGAATTGACCATCCCCAAAACTTTCACCACTCTTTTTATTTTATCCAAACTCCCAAAATGTGTTTGTATGGTCGAAAGCATTGTCAAACCTACTTGACGGGCAGCCAGTTTGGCCTGATCCTCATTCAAGTCGTCTCCTGCACGACCAATCATAAGGCTCCCATCCATTTTAATTGGACCTTGTCCTGAGATATATAAAAAATTATCAACTACCAGTAACGGTCTGTAAACTCCAACTGGTTTGGGTGCTGGAGGAAATTCCAATCCTAATTCTTTTATTCTTTCTGAAGGTAATTTATCCATTTCTTTAAATTATATAAATGCGTTTAGTGCAAGTACTCCCAATAATCCTATTACGCCAACCATAGTCTCCATAACCGTCCAGGTAGAGAGTGTTTCTTTGACGGAAAGGTTAAAATATTCTTTGAACATCCAAAAACCTGTATCATTTACATGGGATAGCATAAGACTTCCAGAGCCAATGGCCAATACCATAAGTTCCGTGTTCACTCCTGTTCCTGAAGCTAAAGGCAACACAATTCCAGCCGCTGTTAACCCGGCAACCGTAGCAGAACCAACACAAACTCGTATAGCTGTTGCAATCAGCCAAGCTAAAACCAATGGGGATATGCTTGAACCTTTCAACTGATCAGCAATGTAATTACTTACACCACTATCTACCAAAACCTCTTTTAAGGCACCAGCACCAGCAATAATCAATAGAATCATAGTAATACTAGACACAGAGACGGACAGAGAATCCATAACCTCTTTCATTTTCCTACCCCGGGAAAGCCCTAAGGTATAAATGGCAACCAAAACCGAAATCAACATGGCAATGACAGGATTACCCAAAAAGGTCAAAATATTTCTAAAGTTGCCTTCTCCCAAAAATTGCTCTGCAAATATTGCAACTCCTATTAACAATATGGGCAGCAAAGCACTTAACACACTTGCAGCCATACTTGGTAAATCTTCTTCTTTGATCACAACTGGGTTGTAAAATTCTTTTAGTGGCTTGGCCTCAATGTTTTTTATGGTGCGGGCAAATAAAGGACCTGCAATCACTATTGCCGGAATTGCTATGATAATTCCGTACAATAGGGTTTTTCCAATATTGGCATTGAACATGGCCGCAATAGCGGTTGGGGCGGGATGAGGTGGAAGATATCCATGTGTTACCGATAATGATGTGAGCATGGGCAAACCAACATACAGCAATGGCAACCTTGTAGACATTGCAATGGTAAATACCAAAGGAATCAATATTACAAAACCAACCGAATAAAACATAGGAATACCAACAATGAACCCAGTCAAGACCACGGCCCACTGCACATATTTAACCCCAAACCACGACACTAACTTTGTGGTAATCCGTTGGGCAGCACCGCTGTCAGCCACCAGTTTACCCAGCATGGCTCCTAAACCTAAAATAAGAACAAGAAAACCAAGAGTGTTCCCAATACCTGTTTGAATAGCTTTTACAAGAGCTTCTAAGTTCATGTTTTGGGATATCCCAACAAAAAGGCAGACGATTATAAAAGAAAGAAAAGCATTGAGCTTAAATTTTGCGATGAGAAGAAATAATAGGAGGATTCCAATTATTACAAAAACAATAGGCATAAATGTTTGAGTATTGGTTGCTCGTAAATGTAAGAATTCAATACTAAAAAATCATCAAGAAAAATGGGGTAAGTGTTGTCAAAAAAGACAAATATTGTGATGTTTCTTATTAAAGCTTCATTTTTTTATAAAAAATAAAATGCTTGTCTAATTAAAAACTAACTCGTCTAAAAAGATAAAACTGTTCCCACCTGGCACTGCATGCCAATCTGGGTTTTTTAATGGGCTTTCCACCAACAGTTTTACTTTTTTTAAAGCTATCGGGTCAAAATCAATATTATAGGCCTTCCGTTCAATAATAACAGAAGGTCGTTGTATAGGTAATTTAACGGTCTTGATTTTAGTAAAACTGTCACCATCCGTAGAACCCCAAACTGTGTAACCCACGGGAAAGAAAATCCAATTATTGGGTATGGAAAGACTTCCTACGGAAACATTTGATATCATAGTTTGATCCTTAAATTCAATGGTCGCCGTCATGTGCTCACTTTCAAACCCTAACCAATTCCCATCTACAAAATTTGTTGTCCCACGTTTCAAATCCATAAGCGTCTTTCCTCCCTTGCCTTTATACTTTGGGTGTGGAGATCGAGCTAACGAAACATTGGTTACCTCCACCCTACTTTTCAAAAAATCTCCAGTACTTACTTCACTCGGCTCCCATCCGTCCAATGTTGTATACGCCCTTAAAGTAGAAGTCTCCTTTAGATAAAAAGGTTTTGTGTATTCCTTCGGAACTGTGTCATTCTTTGAATTTTCAGTGATGTAGTATACTTTGGCACCGTCAAAATATTGTTCAATGGAAACCTCAACGGAATCTATAAAAATCTCTTTATCTGCCAAGATTGTTGGAGGTGACAAAGTACTTGATGCAAAAACACTATCCGCTACTTGACTTTGAACCATTACCGTGTTGTTTTGACTTTCAAACTTGGCAAGGGCCTCTTTGGACATCTTGGTCTGCCATACATACAAACTTTTTAGGTTTTCCAACTTTTTAAATACTTCCAGAGCCGAATCATCCAATTCTGTTCCATATAGATTTAGAGATTCCAAATATTCAAGGCTTTCCAAAATATTGACAAAGTCATTTGTAATTTGGGTTCGCTGTAGCTGGAGCTTGGTTAAGTGTTTAAACTTTTTGAGTTGCTTTCCCAACACGTTATCCAAGTTAGCGTAGCCCAAGTTCATCTCTACAATATTCTCTTTAAATTCTTTGAGCAACTCAAAATCTTCTTCAGTCAAGTCTTTGCGATGAGATAAATTCACTGACAGCAATGGCACCTCTTCAGAAAGCAATTGAGCCGAAATATTTTGTTTCGCAAGAGACACCAAATACTCAGCTGGAACCTCATCAACTTTTTCCGCAATCAAAGCGTGCAATGAAGTATCTTTTTCCAAGGATGCCAAAATACCATCCAGTTTATCATCAACCAGTAAATCTTTGGTGATGCAGTCAAAACAGTTTTCATTTTTCATCCACCATTCCAACAACAGCATTTCATCCGAGGTGAGCTGCACCTTTCCTTTGGGAGGCATATGTTCTTTTTCGGCAATTGGGAGGTATAGGCGATGCATCAACAATGAGGGCTTTCCGCCTTCTTCAGCATCTAAAAGCGAACCCGAATCTCCTCCTGTCAATAAATCGTTTTTGGAAGCGAGCAACAATCCGCCTTTTGCCTTACTACTATTATGACAACTGACGCACTTTTTTTGCAGAATTGGCTGAATAATTTCAGCATACACCTTAGCTTCATCCACATTTTCAATTATAGGTTCCGTATATTTTTCCTGAAACAGAAAATCCTCGCCATGTGTAAGGCTCCCTCCATAATGTCCGGTCAATGTCAACAGTACTAAAACCAATACAAAAGCGGGCAAATACACCTTTTGTGTCTTTGCATGGGTTGATTTCTTCAGAAAAAACAATAACAAAGCTCCTACGGCAAATGCAATGGCTATCCATTTATGCCTGGATAACAGTACTTCATCATATCCTCCATTCTCTCCCAAAAACCAGCCTGATGCAACAGAAAACAAAGCACTTAATGCTCCTATTCCCAAGGCAAATAAAATAGTCCCATTATCTTTTGGAGCTGGTTTTTTTGCATAGTAAAGCTCCATCAGGAATGCCAGAACCAAAATTCCAATGGGCAAGTGAACAAATAGTGGATGTAGATTACCTAATTGCATTGATATCGTATTTATTCGACCAAGATTTCATCCAAAAATGACCAGGGCAATGTTCCTTTCCCTTGATGCCATTCTGGAATTTCATCCAAAGAAGTTATGGTTATTGTTAGCTCTTTATATTTCCTTTTTTTTAGTGGAATCTCTATAAAATTCATTTTAACTCGGTCTGTATTAGCACTATTCTTAACTTCAATAGCTCCAACGGGATTCCCTTCCGCATTAATTGTAATTGATCTTGGCATAAAAATCCAAGCACCTTGATCTTGAAGAGCACTCAACATGATTTTTTCAAGTGCAATAGGCTCCGGGAACTTTAAATACACTTCAACATTTTTAGATTGAAATCCCAACCATTTATTACCATTTCTATAGGCAACAGTTCCTTTCTGACCATCTATCAAGGTTTTTGCTCCATTACCATAATAATTTTGATTGGGTTCTGGATCAACACTGATTTCAGTTTTGGAAATATCCTTTTTCATTTTTCGGATTACCATTCCCAATTCTTCACTGGGTTTAAAATCCGAATGAAAGGCCTTTACTTTCAATTGTGCATTTGAATTTATGGTCAATGGAGTTTCATAAATCAGGGAATTGGAGGTAACGGAGCTTCCATCCAATGTATATCGTATAGTAACTCCTTCATAGGCCAAATCTATTTTTACTGAAGCGCTGTTTTTAAAAAGTATGGAATCCGCTTCAATTTTTGGAGTTGCCAATTGAATGGTGTCCGCACTCAAAAAGACTGGTTTTTCAGATTGGCAGGATACCATTGACATACAAGAAAAGAAGACTAGAACAAGTATACAATTTGTCTTTTTCAACCTTCTCCTTGGGTTGATTGCATTACATAACCGCACCATCATACGCGATACAGTTTTATGGGATAGGTATTCCAAGAATTCCACTGTGCCACATAAATATTCTCATCTTCATCAACACAAACATCATGCGGGTGCCTAAAAATTTTCAAGGCTTGATGCATTGGGTTCAGGCGCTCTTTTTCATAGGTTGGTGTACTTCCTCCGGGAGCAGAGACCAATTTGTTGTTTTCATCCAAAATGGAAACAAAACCTGTTCCTTCAGAACCGTCGCCAGACCAGATGGTAGCCAGATAAACATTTTTATTGTGGATAACCGGTCTACAAATATAAGCTCCCGGCAGATCGATAGAGTCTATATAGGTCCCGTCCAACTGAAACCTTTTCAGCTTGTTTTGTTGTCGGGCCGTTATCAATAATATGGGATTACCAGGATTCCGGTCATCAATACAAATGCCGTGGGCATTGTTGAATAAATGGTCTTCATTTCCCCTACCTCCAAATACATTTTTAATGTTTCCTTTAGAATCATAATGCGTAATAAATTGCGCCCCATAGCCATCGGCCACGTAGATATCCCCATTTTCAGCAATAGCAGTTTCCGTGGGAATGTATTCTTCCTTTTTTTGATATTTCCCAGTTTCCTTTGGAAATGGCAAAATCTGGACAACCTTTCCATCCAGTGTGGTTTTTATCACCTCATGTCTTTCATTATCACAGATGTACAGGAACTCACTTCCATTTTCATTATGGAGTGTTAAGCCATGTGCCCCTGGGTATTCATGTCCCCAAGAATGAAGTAATTTTCCAGATTTATCATAGAAAAGCACATTGTTTTTGGTATGGTTGGTCAACAAAATTATCCGCCCTTTTGAGTCTTGCACCATTTCATGGCAATCCTTTACCGGAAAACGTTCGCTATTTAGTTTGCCCCAATCTACATCCACTTTATATTGATAGTCGCCATGTCCAATAATCACATCTTTAAGTGCATTTCCAGATAAAGGCATAGCATTAACGGACATTAGACCTGCCGTGGCCAAGCAACTTTTTTCAATAAATTTTCTACGCTGCATCATGCTAATATATCTTTTACTACATGGCCCTCAACATCGGTAAGCCTGAATCTTCTTCCTTGATATTTGTATGTGAGGCGCTCATGGTCAATTCCTAACAGATGCAATAAAGTGGCTTGGTAATCATGAACATGTACGGGATTCTCCACGATATTATATCCAAATTCGTCAGTTTCTCCATATACAATTCCAGGCTTAACACCTCCCCCGGCCAACCACATGCTGAAACAGCGTGGGTGATGATCCCTACCGTAACTTTCATCTGTTAGCGTTCCCTGAGAGTAATTGGTTCTGCCAAATTCACCTCCCCAAACAACCAAGGTGTCTTCTAACATACCTCTTTGCTTAAGGTCAGCGACCAATGCAGCGGAGGCTTGATCAACATCTTTAGCCTGTTTTTCGATAGCTCCTGGTAAATTATCATGCTGATCCCATCCCATATGATAAAGTTGGATAAAGCGAACATCTTGCTCTGCCAATCTTCTTGCCAACAAGCAATTGGCTGCATAGGTTCCTGGAATTTTGGCATCTGCACCATACATTTTATAAATGTAATCGGGTTCATCATCCGTATTCATCACCTCTGGAACTGAAGTTTGCATTCTATAGGCCATTTCATATTGTGCTATCCTACTTTGAATTTCTTCATCGCCAAATTCTTTGTACTGCTTTTCATTTAGCTCTGCCAAATTATCCAAAATGGCACGTTTTGTTTCTTTGGAAATTCCCTTGGGGTCATTTAAATAAAGTACGGGGTCTTTTGCCGCCCTAAACTGTACACCTTGATGCAGTGAGTGCAAAAACCCATTACCCCATAATCTTGTATACAATGGCTGTCCATTAGGTCTTCCAGAACCTCTAGACAATAATACGGTGAAGGCAGGCAGGTTTTCGTTTTCACTTCCCAGACCATAGCTCAACCAAGAACCAATGCTAGGTCTTCCTGGCTGCTGTGAGCCTGTCTGAAAAAAGGTAACTGCTGGGTCATGGTTGATAGCCTCAGTGTACATGGATTTGATGATGCACAATTCATCAACCATTTTCGCCGTGTAGGGCAACAAATCACTAATCCATGTTCCGTTTTTACCATATTGTTGAAACCCAAAATTGGAACCTACTAATGGAAAACGATCCTGACCAGAGGTCATTCCCGTTAAACGCTGCCCATTACGAATAGATTCTGGCAAATCTTCCCCTCTTCGTTCATTAAGTAAGGGTTTGTAGTCAAAAAGCTCCAATTGGGATGGTCCTCCACTTTGAAATAGGTAGATTACCCGTTTTATTTTTGCAGGATGGTGAGGGGAATTCAAAATTCCCTTTATTCCCATTGGGTTATCGGCTTTAGTGATGAGGCTTCCTTCCTTCTTGTAGAAATTACACCCCAACAAAGAACCAAGAGCCATTCCACCAACTCCAAGAGCAGATTTTCCTAAAAAGGCCCTTCTATTAAGGTTGATCGCATTATCCGCTATTATTTTCTTTTCGCTCATTTTATCCTCTTGAAATGGTTTCGTCTAAGTTAAGTATGGTATGCGCCGTCAAAGCCAATGCAGTTATTTGCTTTGATGGAATATTAGCTGTTACGGAAAACTCGCCAATGGATAGGTATTCTTCGGGAATGATTTCTCCGGTTTCTATTCTCTGAAGTGCATCCAAATACAAGCCATTTAAAATTTGAAGTTCTTCTTCCTTGGGTTTTCTTGAAGTAGCGTTCTGAAAAACATACTTGATTTGATCTGTAGGTTCTTGACCTACAACCCCAACTGCTTTATATGCCAATGCACGTGCAGCTTCAATAAGCTGTGGATCATTCAATAGCACCAATGCCTGCAATGGCGTATTGGTTTCTTGTCTCTTTACAGTACACAAGTCCCTTGAAGAAGCATCAAAAGTCATCATGCTTGGAGGTGGAACAGTCCGTTTCCAAAAAGTGTAAACACTTTTTCTATATAAATCCTTACCAGAACTTTGAACATAGGTAGAGGTACTTCCTCCTCCTCCTCCAGTGGTTTCCTCCCAAATCCCTTCGGGTTGATATGGTTTTACACTAGGGCCCCCGACCTCGGCATTTAAAAGTCCACTGACTTTCAACGCTTGATCGCGAATCATCTCAGCGCTCAATCGCAATCTTGATGCCCTTGCCAAATAGGTGTTCTCAGGGTCTTTTTCAGCCATCTCTTTGGATATCTCACTACTTTGCTGATATGTGGCCGACATGGCCATGTATTTCATGATTTGTTTAAGGTCCCAACCATCTTCCATAAACTTAATGGCCAAAAAGTCCAACAGCTCTGGGTGGGAAGGCAATGCCCCCTGATTTCCAAAATCGTATGAACTCTCCACCAAGCCCTTGCCAAACATTCTTTGCCAAATACGATTTACAGCCACTCTCGCCGTTAATGGATTATCTTTATGAAACAACCATTTTGACAATCCCAGCCTATTTTTTGGAAACTCCTTTGGAAATGGTAAAATAGCTTCTGGTGTCTCCGGAAAAACTTGATCAGTTGGTTGATCATAAACCCCTCTGTTCAGAATAAAAGTTTCTCTGGGCTGGGGCATTTCCTGCATAACCATTACATCTACTTTTGGCATGGAAGCAGTGGTCATGTTTACAAAACTCAATACTCCTTCCGCATCTTGTTTAGAAATGGTCATATAAGGTTTTGGAATGATCTGCGCACTCGGCATGAGTCCGTCTTCATCAATATTATTGAAGAAACCAAAAAGCTGAAAATGGTCTTTCTGGGACAGGGGATCATATTTATGGTCATGGCATCTGGCACATTCCATGGTCATTCCCAAAAAAGCAGTACCAAAGGTAACGGTGCGGTCTTCCACATACTCAATACGATATTCTTCTGGAATAACCCCTCCTTCCGCGGTAATCTTATGATTCCTATTGAATCCTGTTGCCAAAATGGACTCTTTTGTGGAATTTGGAAGCAAATCTCCGGCCAATTGATAGGTCACAAATTGATCATAGGGCATATTTTTATCAAAAGCATGGATTACCCAATCTCTCCAAGGCCACATGATTCGCTCAAAATCATCTTGATATCCATGTGTATCTGCATATCTTGCAACATCCATCCAATCCGCAGCCATATATTCCGCATAAGCTGTTGTATTGAGCAAGGAATCTATAATTTTCTCATAGGCCCCTGGTCTACCATCATTTAAAAAAGCATTGACTTGCTCCACACTTGGCGGCAATCCTGAAATACTAAAAAACACTCGGCGCATGAGTTGTTCTTTTTCTGCTTTTTTGGAAGGGGAAAATCCCTGGGCTTCTAATTTCTTTAAAATAAACTTGTCAATTTCGTTCTGGCTCCATTGGTCATTCTCAATTTGAGGAATGCTAGGGTCTTCTGGTGGCACAAATGCCCAGTGTTTTTTATAGACCGCTCCTTGGGCAACCCATTTTTTAAGTAGTTCCTTTTCATAATTGGACAATGATAGGTTTGATTCCGGCGGAGGCATTATTAAATTTGGGTCTTCTTCAAATATCCGTTTCACCAATTCGCTTTTCTCTAAATCTCTTGGAACAATGGCGTATCGGTCTTTATTCTCTCCTATTGCTGCATAGGCATCCTCTGCTTTATTCAAAGAAAGTCCTCCTTCAATAGCATTTTTATCTGGACCATGGCAAGCAAAACACCTATCCGAGAGAATTGGTTTTATATGAAAAGAGAAATCTATGCTATCTGGCATTTGTTTTAAGGATTCTTGTTGTGAAATGCCAGCGTACTCACCTTTGGTATTCTTACAACCAATAATACAGCATAACAAGAGAATAATGCATACAGCTTTCCACATCTCAATCTTACTGTTTATTAAAAAAAAGAAAGGCATTTGAATGGCTTTTAGGTTGTTAGCTCTTAAACTACCCAGATAATCCTAAATCTAATCAAAAAATTCGACCAATAGCCAATCAGAAAAGGTCAACGTAATTCTTTAAGAACACCAAACAAGGAATCAACACTTAATGTTACTGAATGGTATCGTTCAAGATTCTATTTTTTGCCTCGGTCAAATAGCTCCTTCCTATGGTGTATCTAATGCCATCTATTTCCAAACTGTTGCCTTCAATAGCTTCCACTTTATCAATGGCAATGGTGTACGACCTGTGTATCCTAATAAACTTATCTGATGGCAGCTCATCCGTAAAACTACCCAAGGTCTTATGGATAATGTATTTGGCCGAAGTAGTCTTGATTCTTATATAATCTTTAAGGCTTTCCACTACTACAATCTCATCTATAAAGATTTTTTGCAGTTTCTTTTTATCAATTTTTACAAAGATGCTTGGATTTTCATTTGTATTTTGCCCACCACCGGAAGAGCTTCCTTGCTTTAAACTTATTATTCTATTGACCGCTTTCAAAAACCGAGGAAAAGGGATTGGTTTCACTAAATAATCTATCGCCTCCAGCTCAAAACTCTTTAAAGCATATTCTTCATGAGCCGTGGTAATAACTATCATTGGGGAAACATGGAGTGTTTCTAAAAATTTTAAACCATCCAAAATGGGCATATTGATATCCAAAAAAATGATGTCAATTTCATTTTCCTGCAAGAACACGGAAGCATCAACAGCATTAGAAAAAGTTTTAATCAACTGTAATTGCTTCACCTGCTCAACATAGTTTTCCAGCACCTTTATTGCCAAAGGCTCATCATCAACAATCATTACCCTCAAGTCCGTCATACCTTCAATTTTAAGTTTACGTGAAACATATTATCTTTTTCAAAGATAGAAAGTTCATAATCCTCTGGGGTATACCCTAATTCCAAACGCTTTTTCACATTGGATAATCCAATACCCCCGCCACGCGTTGCCACTTTGCCCTCAACCTCTTTCTTGGGAACTGTATTGGAAACATTAAAGTACATATAATCATCCGTAACATTTATATCTATAGCAATATGTATTTCCCCTATGCTCTTGGTGGCTCCATGCTTAAAACAATTCTCAATTAAAGGAACCAAAAGCATTGGGGCAATGGTCTTATTTTCCATGTCTCCAGAAATACCAATATCTATTTGCAATGAATCATCAAAACGTATGCGCTCCAGATCAATATAGTTTTGAATGCAATCTATTTCACTTTTAAGATCTTGTTTTCGTTTACGAGTGGCATATAATAAATATCGCATCAACTCCGAAAGTTTTAAAATCACTTCTGGTGCCTTGTTGGATTTTTCCAAGGTAAGCGAATAAACATTATTTAAGGTATTGAAGAAAAAATGAGGAGAAACTTGTGATCTCAAGAATTTTAATTCTGTAGTAAGCTGTCTTTTTTCAAGCTCATGGAGTTTGCTATGTTCCCGTAACCAGTCCACTGTCACCTTAATTGCCGTGGCAAAAGCAACCACATATAGCTCGCCGATCATTGTTGTCATTGCATAGTTAAAGGTAATACTATCCGTTTCCCCTGGACCTTCGGGCATGACATTGGTATCTATTAAGTAATAGGTAAGGTTGAATTTTACCAGAAGCATTATAAATAAACAAGCCACCATCAAAAAAGCATACAGCACATATTTTCTTGTATATACATACTTGGGCATTAGAAAATAAATATTGAAGTAAGCCAGTGCAATATGAATGGGAAAACCAATAAGGTTGGTTTTTAAGGATAGGGCAAAGTCGTCATGCACACTTCCCCACCGCAGGGTATTGATAGCAAAATAAATGACCCAAAAGACGACATGATGTTTATAGGTAATACTATACCGCCTGATAGTTTCAGCATTTAAAAGCTCATCCAGCTTGTCATTTATATACATGAATTTATAAGACATTTCATTTGTACGGTTTTTCTGCCGTTTAGCTTTTATGGCTGGTTGTTGGTCTAATATTATTCCTGTACAGAATAAAATTATAAATATTTAGGTATACAATTGCAACCGACCACAACCATTGAGCTTGCCAACCTATTTTCTATTCAAGGACAAGAAAACCAAATATATTTTGAGGAAAAGTATAAAAAATACATCTATTAATCTATTGAACTGATGAGCAAACTAACTTTTCCTTTCTTTTTACTGACTCTCATCCTAAACTTTTCCTGTAAGGAAGAAAAAACAAAAGACTCCCCAAAAAACATCACCTCATTTGTAGATCCTTTCATTGGCACTGGTGGTCATGGGCACACTTTCCCTGGAGCAACTGCTCCTTTTGGCATGGTACAACCCAGTCCGGATAATGGTACTGCCGGGTGGGATTGGTGTTCTGGATATCACATTACAGATTCAATTATTTCGGGTTTTGCACAACTGCATCTTAGTGGTACCGGAATTGGAGATTTGGCAGATATTTTACTCATGCCAACCAATAACCCTGTTGATCTATCCAAATTTGGAACCTCTAAGGATAGTTTGCCTTACACATCACGATTCTCACACACCAACGAAGTTGCTTCTCCTGGGTATTACAATGTGCTTCTGGATGACCATAATGTTCAGGTAGAACTTACTGCCAATGAATATGTAGCTTATCACAAATACACCTATCAAACTATAAAAATCCCTTCTTTTATTGTTGATTTGGGATATGCAGTTAATTGGGACAAACCGATGAAAAGCTCCCTTACATTGGAAAATGAAACCCTTTTGGTTGGGTATCGGCACAGTACTGGTTGGGCAAAAAATCAAAAAGTGTTCTTTGCCATTGAATCTTCCGCTCCCATCATGAATTCTGTTTTGACGGCAGAAGGCACATCTCTAGAGGATAATAAAACAGCTAAAGGAATAAAAACCGGGGGACAATTCTTTTTTGATAATGATTTGGAGTCTGTGGAGTTGAAAATAGCTGTTTCCTCTGTAAGTATATCCAACGCCAAAGAAAACTTAAACAAATTTGGTTCCTCCAAATCTTTTGAAGATGTAAAGAAGGATACTGATAAAAATTGGGAAGACCTGCTTTCTAAAATCAAGATAGAAACGCCACAGGATTCCTTGAAAACGATGTTTTACACAGCGCTATACCATACCCATGTTGCTCCTGTGCTATTTAGTGACACCAATGGGCAATTTCGATTGCAGAATGATAGTATTGTAACCGCACAAAATTGGAGCGCATACTCAACACTCTCTTTATGGGATACTTTCAGGGCGGAAAATCCATTACTAAACATATTGCAGCAAGACAAGGTAAATAGTATTATCCAATCCATGCTAGCCTATTATGATGAACAAGGCAGGCTACCTGTATGGACATTATATGCCAATGAAACCAATACTATGACGGGCAACCATGGAGTATCTGTCATAGTTGAAGCTTTTTTAAAAGGAGTTAGAAGTTATGACATTGAGAAAGCTTACCAGGCAGTCCGTAATACCATGATGGGCGACATTAGGGGATTGAAACCTTACAAAGAATATGGATATATCCCGTACAATGAGCTGGACGAGTCAGTTACCATAAGTCTAGAGTTTGCTTATAATGATTGGTGTGTGGCCCAAATGGCCAAAGTCTTGGGCAAAGATGAAGATTACAGATATTTTATAAATCGTTCCAATGCTTTCAAACATCTTTTTGATTCAGAAACTGGGTTCATGAGAGGAAAATCCACTGATGGAAAAAGCTGGAACGAACCTTTTGATCCAAAATTTTCCAACCATAGATTGCATACGGATTATACTGAAGGTAATGCATGGCAGCATAGCTGGTTTGTATTGCACGATGTTCCTGGCTTTATTGATTTGCATGGCGGAAATGATGCTTTCACAAACAAATTGGAACAACTATTTACCGAAAGTTCGGAGATTTCAGGAGATAACATTTCGGCAGATATTTCTGGATTGGTTGGGCAATATGCCCATGGCAACGAACCTAGCCATCATATTGCCTATATGTTCAACAAAGCCCACAAGCCATGGAAAACACAACAATGGGTCAGAGAGATTTTGGACACTCAATACAGCGCAAAACCAGATGGTTTAAGTGGCAACGAAGACTGTGGTCAAATGTCCGCATGGTATGTCTTTAGCTCAATGGGTTTTTATCCCATGAACCCGGCATCAGGCCAATATGAATTGGGAAGCCCAATTTTCGAAAAAGCAACCATAGCAATTTCTAACACCAAAAGTTTTGTTATTGTGGCAGAAAACACCTCATCAACCAACAAATACATTCAATCAGTAAAACTAAATGGAAAGTCGCTTCAGAGAACCTATATCACACACAAGGAACTAATGGATGGTGGAACATTGGAATTTGAAATGGGGCCAAAACCGAATAAAAACTGGGGCATTTAATTAAGGCGAAGAAGAGCAAATGGATGTAATAGATATTTCAATCATAGCAATCTATGTATTGCTGACCCTTTTTGTGGGAATCTGGATTTCCAAAAAGGCCTCTAAAGGACTTGAGTCTTACTTTTTAGGCGGAAAAGACATAAAATGGTACTACTTGGGCCTTAGTAACGGCTCTGGCATGTTCGATGTATCGGGAACCGCATGGATGGTTGGCATCTTGTTTCTCTATGGCGCCAAAAGTTTTATGTTCATGTGGCTGTGGCCCGTATTCAATCAGATTTTTATAATGATGTTCCTGGCCGTATGGATCAGGCGCTCCAATATCATGACAGGTTCTGAATGGATTCTTACTCGTTTTGGAGACGGAAGGGCTGGTAGGGCATCGCATAGTATTATTGCGGTATTTGCAGTGGTATCTGCCGTTGGGTTTATTGCCTATTTTTTTGAAGGTGTCGGTAAATTCCTGACCATAATTTTACCCTGGGATATTCCCTTGGAAATAGGAGATATGCTCCTTTTGACCTCGGAGCAATCCTATGCTATGATCATTATTTTCCTGACCACACTCTATACCATAAAAGGTGGAATGTTCTCTGTAGTAGCCACCGAAGTGCTGCAATATGGGATTATGGTCATTGCCGGTCTTCTGGTTGCCGGATATGCTTTTGTCACTATCACGGATGTAGAAATCAACAATATTATTTCTGAGGAATGGAGCAATATCTTCTTCAAGAACGAATTAGGGGTGCATTGGAGTGAGAAATTTGATGCTTTTAACCGACTTATTGATTCAGAGGGTTATAAAATGTTCGGGGCTTTTATAGGCATGTCTCTCTTAAAAGGTTTTTTTGCCAGTATTGCCGGACCTGTACCCAGTTATGACTTTCAACGAATTTTATCCACTAGATCGGTTAAAGAAGCTGCTTATATGAGTGGTTTTACCAATTTGGTATTGTACATCCCTCGTTATTTATTGATTACGGGAATTGTAGTGATCGCTCTGGTAGTTTTGGCTCCAGAGATGAGTGCAAATCCAACTTTATCTGGTGGTGATTTAGAACTGATTTTACCCAAAGTGATCAACCATCATGTTCCCGTTGGCATCAAGGGTCTTTTGTTAGCAGGCTTATTAGCTGCATTTATGTCTACTTTTTCTGCTTTTGTAAATTCGGCTCCGGCTTATATTGTAAATGACATTTATAAAAAATATTTTAAGCCTGAAGCTTCTAGCAAACACTATATCAAAGCTAGCCACATTGCCTCTTTCGCCGTTGTGGCCCTTGGCGTTTGCATGGGCTTCTTTGCTGAATCCATCAACTCGCTTACCCTCTGGATAAGTAGCGCCCTTTTTGGGGGATACGTAGCTGCAAATTTTCTAAAATGGATATGGTGGCGTTTTAATGGTTGGGGGTATTTTTGGGGTATGTTGGCTGGATTGCTAATTGCTACCCTTCAATTTATACTGGATCAAAACAAAGGGAGTTTTGAAGAAGGATCCCTGCTGTTTGACCTTTCCCATCTATCTGCCATTTATCTTTTCCCTATCATCTTCGGATTCTCTTTATTAGGATCGTATTTAGGAACCTACCTAACCAAGCCTACAGAAATCGAAGTATTAAAATCTTTTTACAAAAATGTAAAACCATGGGGGTGGTGGAAACCAATTTATACCCAATTAAAAAATGAGGATGCTTCTTTTGAGAAGAACAATGATTTTTGGTTGGATATGATGAACTGTGCCATTGGCATAGTATGGCAATCGAGCATGATACTGCTTCCTATTTATTTGATTATCAGAGATTATCCAAAAACCCTTGTAACACTTGTGGTATTTGTTATAACTTCAATAATTTTAAAATTCACTTGGCTAGACAAGACCAAAAAAATCCCTAACTAGGATTACAAAATAAATAACACCTAATTAAATTTATAAAGTGAGTACAATTCCCTGGCAAGAAAGACCTGCTAACATTTCAGATGTGGTTTGGAGATATAATGAAAATCCAATAATACAAAGAGATGCCATACCATCTTCAAACAGTATTTTCAATAGTGCGGTAGTCCCGTTTAAGGATGGGTATGCGGGTGTTTTTAGATGTGATAACAAAGCTGTACAAATGAATATTTTTGCAGGTTTCAGCAAAGACGGCATCAACTGGGAAATAAACCATGAACCTATAACCTTTGGAGCTGGAAACACCCAAATGATAGAATCTGATTATAAATATGACCCTAGGGTTACATTTATAGAAGATAGATATTGGATCACTTGGTGTAACGGATATCATGGACCAACCATAGGTATTGGCTACACTTTCGATTTTAAAGAATTTTTCCAATGTGAAAATGCCTTTTTGCCTTTCAATAGAAATGGAGTGTTGTTTCCAGAAAAAATTAATGGAAAGTATGCCATGCTCAGTAGACCTAGCGATAATGGGCACACTCCTTTTGGTGATATTTACCTAAGCTATAGTCCAGATATGAAATATTGGGGAGAGCACAGATGCGTTATGAAAGCATCTCCTTTTGAAGACAGTGCCTGGCAATGCACCAAAATAGGAGCTGGTTCCGTACCCATATTAACCGATGAAGGTTGGTTAATGTTTTACCATGGCGTAATAAATACCTGCAATGGATTTAGATATTCCTTGGGAGCGTCCATTCTGGACAAGGATAATCCAAACAACGTAAAATATAGAACCCAACCCTATCTTTTATCCCCACAAACCACATATGAATGTGTAGGAGATGTCCCTAATGTTATTTTCCCATGCGCAACATTACATTCTCTTGAGGAAGATAAAGTGGCCATTTACTATGGCGCAGCAGATACGGTTACCGCCCTTGCCTTTGGGCATATATCGGAGATTTTAAAGTTTACCAAAGAAAATAGTTTATAAGCGGGAAGTAATGAACACAATGGAAAAACAAAAAAAACTAATCAACTTCATCTCGTTCTTCTTATTCATAGGATGCATTTTGATTTACGCCCAAGAAACACCAAGAAGCTATGTAGCATACAAAACAAATAGCGAAATAACCATTGATGGAAAAGCAAACGAAACCTCGTGGCAAAAAGCTCCATGGTCAGATTTATTTATAGATATTGAAGGGGTCAAAAAGCCCACCTACGATACCCGAATGAAAATGTTATGGGATGATACCAATGTCTACTTTTTTGCACAAATGGAAGAGCCACATGTGTGGGGAGATATTACCGAACATGATGCGGTAATCTTCCATAACAATGATTTTGAAATTTTTCTTGACCCTGAAGCTGATGTACATGGATATTATGAATTGGAATGGAATGTTCTAAATACCGTTTGGGATCAATTTTTGACTGCTCCATACCGCACAGGCAACCAAACATTGAATGGTTGGGAAGCATTGGGACTACAATCAGCCGTATCCGTACAAGGCACTCTCAATGATCCTTCAGATGTTGATCAAGGATGGACCATAGAAATAGCCATTCCATTTAGGGATTTGCGCACAGGGTACTATGAAAACAATGTACCAAAAAACAAGTTTTGGAGAGTAGGTTTTTCAAGGGTTAACTGGGATTTTGACATCACCAATGGAAAGTACTCAAGAAAAAAAGACAAAAAAACAGGTGAATTTCTTCATGAATATAACTGGGTATGGTCTCCTCAGTATGTCATCAATATGCACGAACCAGAAAGATGGGGCTATGTTTATTTCTCAGAAAATGAAGCAGGCAGCTCATCATACCAGTTTGAAATTCCAAAGGATGAACATATCAAATGGTATCTGTATGAACTATACCGGGATTTGATTTCCAAAAACCAACAAAAAATAGCTTGGAAAAATGCAGATGGACAGGTGTATGGACCGTCAACACAACTTTTCAACAAAAAGGTGACCCCCTTTCTGGAAAAACACTTCAAAGGTTTTACCATTTGGACAAAAAGTCCGTTTACAAATGAAATATTGACAATAGATAAAAACGGAAAATTCGAAGTTCATAAAAAATAATCAGAAGCCATGAGCCAATGAAACCGGATTATGTTTGCATAGCACTTGTATTTTTACTTGTAGGTTGTTCCCAAAAACCTAAAAAGGAACACTTTGAAGAAAAACTGACCAGCTATGTCAATCCATTTATTGGCACAGATGGTCCGGGCAATACTTATCCTGGAGCCACTACACCATTTGGAATGGTACAATTGAGTCCAGATATTGGCATTCCAGGATGGGACCGTATAGCTGGATATTATTATCAAGATTCCATAATCACAGGTTTTTCACATACACATTTAACTGGCACCGGAGCTGGTGACCTCTACGATATTTTGGTGATGCCCACCAATAGCAGATTTTCTGACAGCATTCCTGACAATAATTATAAACCCTACTCCAAGTTTGATCATACCCAAGAAAAAGCTTCTCCAGGTTATTACTGGGTTAATTTATTGGATTATGGCATCAAGGCGGAAATGACTGCAACTAGCCGAGTGGGTATTCACAGATACACATTTCCAAAGGATGAAAACAGTCATATTCATGTGGATTTAGGCTATTCCTTAAATTGGGACAAGCCTACCGACACTTTCATTAAAGTAGCCAACGATTCCACTTTACAAGGTCATCGCATGTCAACAGGTTGGGCCAGAAACCAACGTTTATTTTTCGAAATACGGTTTTCAAAACCGTTTGATTCTTATAAAATTGTTGGAGGTGAGACTCAAAATGAAAGTGATTCAAAAATAATTCTGAACTACAGTACAATTGAAGGAGAGCAGATTATTGTCAAAACAGGTCTGTCATCTGTGAGTTCAGAAGCTGCGAGCAAAGCCATCCAAACCGAGGCAAATTCAGATTTCGACAGCATAAAAAAGAACACGGAAGGTGTTTGGGAAAAAGAACTGCAAAAAATCACAATCAGAACTCCTGATAGAAATAAAAAATCCATTTTCTATACCATGATGTATCAGTCCATGCTGGCCCCTACATTGTATAGCGATAGCAATGGCGAATATAAAGCGGCCAATGATGCCAACGGAAAGCTTAAGGATGGAACAGATTCGATTGCAAAAGCAGACAATTTTAATCGTTACGATACCTTTTCACTCTGGGACACCTTTAGGGCGGCCCACCCACTCTACACCATTATTCAATCGGAAAAAGTGCCGGATATGGTTAAATCTCTGTTGGCGCATTACACCGAAACCGGTATTCTTCCAGTATGGTCCATGCAGGGAAGTGAAACCAATATGATGATCGGTTACCATGCCGTTCCCGTAATTGTGGATGCTTATTTTAAAGGGTTTGACTTTGACGCAGAAGTGGCATATAAAGCTTGTAAGGAAAGTGCAATGGTCAACGAACGTCAAATAGATATTTATAAAGAAAAGGGCTATATCCCCGTGGATGACGGTCATGAAAACTGGTCGGTTTCCAAAACCATGGAATATGCCTATGATGATTGGTGCATTGCCATGTTCGCGAAAGATTTGGGAAAAACCGATGATTACAATTACTTCTTGAAGCGATCACAGAATTGGAAGAACCTATACAATTCCAAAAGAACATGGCTACAGCCCAAAGACCCACAGGGAGATTTTATTGAACCCTTTATTCCAAAGGAATACACGCCATATTTCTGCGAAAGTAATGCTTGGCATTACTACTGGTTTGTTCCTCAAGATGTTGAAGGGCTTATTAAAAGTACAGGTGGAGAGGAACGTTTTGAACAAAAACTGGATTCCATGTTCAGTTATTACCCAGAACCTGAAGACAAACTACCTTTGTTCAGTACGGGAATGATAGGTCAATATGCACATGGTAACGAACCCAGTCACCATGTTGCCTATTTATATAATTATGTTGGTCAGCCATCAAAAGCACAGAAGTTGGTCAGTACTATTTTAGAAGATCAGTACAAAAATGAACCGAACGGACACTGCGGTAACGAAGACTGTGGACAGATGTCATCCTGGTACATTTTGAACTCATTGGGCTTCTACCCTGTTAACCCGGCACAAGGAGTTTATGATCTGGGAGTTCCCCAATTTGAGGAAGCTGTTGTGCAGGTGGGCAATAACAAATCTCTAACCATAAAAGCTGAAGGTTTAAATGGCAATCCTTTTGTGCAAAGCGTATCTTTAAATGGCAAAAAACTAGATAGGAGTTATATTACCCACAAAGAAATCAGTAACGGCGGAACATTGACCTTTAAAATGACCGGTGATGAAAAATTGGCCAACGAACGCCAATTGAAAAATCCTGAGGTCAACAAAATATATCAGTAGTATGAAAACAAGAAAAATACAGTGGCCAGCAATTGGAATTTTATTTTTAGCAATGGTTTTTACTTCATGCGGAGAAGGAACCAAAAAAGAAATGGCTACAAATTCCCAGCAGGATCAAACAGAACTATTAGAATATGTGAATCCATTAATGGGTACAGATTCAGATTTCAGCTTATCCAATGGAAATACATATCCGGCCATTGCCACACCTTGGGGCATGAATTTCTGGACACCCATGACCTCAAAAATGGGAGATGGATGGACTTACAAATATGATGAAAAGACCATTAGAGGAATTAAACAGACCCACCAACCCAGTCCATGGATCAATGATTATGCTGCATTTTCCCTAATGGCGGTCACAGGAGAACTGAAATACAAGGAAGACGAACGAGTTTCCCACTTTTCGCATAAGGCAGAAACCGTAAAACCGGATTATTACAGTGTATATTTGGCAGATTATGACGTGGTGGCTGAGGTAACACCAACCGAAAGGGCTGCACATTTCAGATTTACTTTTCCAGAAACCGACCAGGCATTTATAATGCTCGATGCATTTTTTAAAGGCTCCATGGTCAAGATTTTACCAGAAGAGCGAAAAATAATCGGCTACTGCAGAAACAATAGCGGAGGTGTTCCTGAAAATTTCCACAATTATTTTGTGGCCGAATTTGATAAAGATTTTGAGCTTACCCATACTTGGGGAGACGACTGGAAATTAAAAGAAAACACTACCGAAAACAAAGGAGAACATGTTGGGGCAATCATTGGTTTTAAAACCAAGAGAGGCGAAAAAGTTCATGTAAAAGTAGCTTCTTCATTCATTAGTCCAGAACAGGCACAATTAAATCTGGACAGGGAGATTGGCAATAAAACTTTTAAAGAAACCAGAGATGCCGCTACCCAAGCATGGGAAAAAGAATTAAGCAGAATTGAAATAAGCACCCAAAACATTGATCATTTACGTACTTTTTATTCCTGTTTGTACAGGGTGTTACTCTTCCCAAGAAAATTCTATGAGTTTGATGCCAATGATCAAGTAGTACACTACAGTCCATATAATGGTGAGGTTTTACCAGGATATATGTTTACCGATAACGGATTCTGGGATACTTTCAGAGCAGTCTTTCCTTTTTTCAATATGATGTACCCTGATTTAAACAGTAACATTATGGAAGGATTGGTAAACACCTATAAAGAATCTGGATGGTTGCCAGAATGGGCCAGTCCTGGACACCGTGATTGTATGATCGGATCCAATTCTGCACCAATAATCGCCGATGCGCATTTAACAGGAGTAAGTGGTTTTGATAATGAGACGCTTTTGGATGCCATCTTAAAAAATGCGACCGTGGCCGATGGAAGACCGGTCAATAGTGTAGGAAGAGCAGGGTTGGATTACTACAATGAGCTGGGATATGTTCCTTACGATGTTGACATTCATGAAAATGCTGCTAGGACCTTGGAATACGCCTATGCTGATTTTACCATTGCGCAAATGGCTAAATCTTTAGGGAAAAATGAACTGGCTGAGAAATACTATCAAAAATCCTTGAACTATAAAAAGTTGTTCGACCCATCCACTAAATTAATGCGTGGCAAAAATAAAGATGGTGAATTTCAATCTCCATTTAATCCATTAAAATGGGGTGATGCTTTTACCGAAGGCAACAGTTTGCACTATACGTGGTCTGTTTTTCATGATGTTCAGGGGCTCATTGACCTTATGGGTGGAGAAAAGGAATTTACAGGAATGCTGGATGGAGTTTTCAATATGCCCCCAGAATATGATGATTCTTACTACGGATTCACCATTCATGAAATCCGGGAAATGCAGATTATGAATATGGGAAATTATGCCCATGGCAACCAACCCATCCAACATATGATCTATCTCTATAACTATGCCAAGCAACCTTGGAAAACCCAGGCAAAAGTACGGGAGGTATTGACCAAGCTCTATACACCAACTCCAGATGGTTATTGTGGGGATGAGGATAACGGACAAACATCTGCCTGGTATGTGTTCAGTGCATTGGGTTTTTATCCTGTAGCTCCGGCCACAAATCAATACGTAATTGGAAGCCCTCTGTTTGATGAGGTAAAATTGCATTTGCAAAACGGGAATACCTTTACTATCACTGCTAATGACAATGGAAAGGAAAATCCTTTTATCCAAACTGCCGGTTTGAACGGAAAATCATACGATAAAACTTGGATTGGCACGGAAACTGTTCAAAATGGTGGGGAGCTTAATTTTAAAATGGGTCCTGAAGCCAACAAGAACTGGGCTATTTCCAACGAGTCAACTCCTTATTCTCTATCCAATCAGAAGTAAAAGATCATCCAACCAGATTATTACCATGAGCCAAAAAGCACATCTTTTAGTATTTATTTTGACCATTACCTTAGTAGGATGTCAGCCGAAAAGTACAAAGGTTTTCACGGAAGATGATATTACCATTCTTCCAAAACCCAAAGAACTGCAATTAAATTCTGGTGGTTTTTTGTTCACAGAGAACACAAAATTGATTGTTTCGAAGGACTCACAAAAGGAAGTGTTCCAGTTCATAAAAAATGCTTTTAAAAATGTGTCAGGTTGGGATTTGGAGTTTGTCGAATCCGCTCCTTCAAAAAATTACATTCAGCTAAACTTAGATGACACATTACCTGATGAAGCTTATACCTTAGCGGTGACCAGTAACCATATAACCATTAAAGCCAAAGACAATGCAGGCTTTTTATACGGTTTGGAAACGATTCGTCAATTATTACCAGAATCCATAGAAAGTAAATCCATTGTTAATGGTGTTAACTGGGAAATCCCCAACATATCTGTAAATGATGAGCCTAGATTTAAATGGAGGGGGTTGATGTTGGATTTGTCACGTCATTTCTTCGACAAAGAATACATAAAAAGTACTATAGATCAATTGGCAGCACACAAGATGAATGTACTGCATTTACATTTAGTAGATGATCAAGGATGGCGAATAGAAATAAAGAAATATCCCAAACTTACAGATGTGGGTGCATGGCGTGTTGACCAGGAAGACCTGCACTGGAACAGCAGGTTATCGGTAAAAGCAGGTGAAAAAGGCAAGTATGGTGGTTTTTTGACCCAAGAAGAGCTAAAGGAAATTGTTGCCTATGCTGCTTCAAAAAATGTTGAGGTAATTCCAGAAATAGAAATGCCCGCGCACGTTACAAGTGCCGTTGCGGCATACCCTGAACTTATGTGCTTTGATAATCCTGAGCCGGTTGGAGTACCTTCTGGAGGTGTTTGGCCTATCACGGATATTTATTGCGCGGGTAAAGAGTCGACTTTTGAATTTTTAGAGAATGTACTCATAGAGGTCATGGAGATTTTCCCATCTAAATACATTCACATTGGTGGTGATGAAGCTACCAAAACCAATTGGAAAATCTGTCCACATTGCAAAAAACGAATGAAAAATGAAAAACTGCACGATGTGGAAGAACTTCAAAGCTATTTTATAAAACGCATGGAGAAGTTCATCAATACACACGGCAAAAAATTGGTAGGCTGGGATGAAATACTTGAAGGAGGATTGGCGCCAGATGCCACCGTAATGAGTTGGAGAGGTGTAAAAGGAGGTCTTGAAGCCGCTTCTCAAGGTCATGACGTTGTAATGACCCCTGGCAGTCATTGTTATTTTGATCACTACCAAGGCCCACAAGATGATGAGCCATTGGCTATTGGAGGCTATACTCCATTAAGTAAAGTATATGAATTTGATCCTGTTGTTGAGGGCATGAGCGAGGAAGATGCCGCCCATGTACTAGGCGGGCAAGCCAACCTCTGGTCTGAATATATTCCAACTCCAGAACATTCCCAGTATATGATCTATCCAAGAATAGCAGCTTTGGCCGAAACCGTATGGAGCCCGAAAGAGTCTAGAGATTGGGGTGATTTTTCCAATAGGGTCAAGCATTTGTTCAAAAGATATGAACTTCAGGGAATAAATTATGCCCAAAGTGCCTATCTCATCAGTAAAAGCACAGAAGCTAATCTAGATACTAAAACTATTACTCTTTCCTTACAAAATGAATTTCCAAAAGCTGATATTCGATACGTATTGGGAGAAGGGGAACTAAATGATGACTCAAAAAAATATTCAACCCCTATTAAGATAAATTCAACTACCAATATTAAAGCTGGCTTGTTTCTAGATGGAAAGTTATCTGGAAAAGTATTTAAAGATACCATAGTGTTCCACAAAGCTGTTGCCCACCCAATAGAATACATCAAAAAATATAGTGACAGCTACCAAGGTGTGGGACCATATACATTGACCAACGCCGTTAGAGGCACCACCAACTTTCATGATGGACAATGGTTGGCTTGGCTAGATGATGACATGGAGGCTATCGTAGAACTTGGTGAAGAAAAAACAATAAGTCAAGTTGCTTTGGGAACTATGGAAAATCAAGGCCCTGGCATTTATTTCCCAACTAAAGTCGAGGTATTAATTTCCATGGATGGAAAAGTATTTGAAACTGTGGGTACAATTGAAAGGGCTTATGTTAAAAACGGTAATCCAGTTTTAAAGGATTTCGCAATTTCTTTTGAAGAGAGAAATACAAAATATGTAAAGGTAAAAGCGACCAATCTTAAAAAAGCTCCCAATGGTGGAGGCACATGGCTCTTTGTAGATGAAATTGTAATAAAATAATACAGACTTTCTATTTGAAAGATTTATAAATAGATGTAAATAATTTGTACTATGAGACTTAATCTTTTTTTGGTTTTCTTTTTTATAACGATTGTCTGTTCTGCACAAAAAAAGCCTGTTGATTATGTAAATCCATTTATAGGAACTTCCAATTTTGGAACCACGAACCCTGGTCCAATAGCGGTAAGAGGTATGGCAAATGTTTCTCCTTTTAATGTTGCTGGGTCGCAAAATCTCGCATTGGAAAAAGATAGCAGATGGTGGTCCACACCATATGTAAATGAAAACAAATTTTTAACGGGATTTAGCCATGTTAATTTAAGTGGCGTAGGCTGTCCAGAACTAGGTGTTATTTTAGCTATGCCCACAACTGGTGAAATAGTCACCAACCATGAAGAATATGGCTCTACTTATTCCGATGAAATTTCAAAAGTTGGATATTACACCAGTATTTTGGACAAGTACAACATTAAAGTTGAGGCAACAGCTACAACTAGAACCGGGGTCAGCAAATATTCTTTCCCGGCCGGCAAGGCAAACATTCTTTTAAACTTGGGGTTGGGTCTTACCAATGAACAAGGCGCTCAAATAAAGGTGGTTTCCCCAACTGAAATTGAGGGCATACGAAGCGTGGGTTCTTTTTGCTATTATAAACCGGAAGAAGCATACCCCGTTTACTTTGTAGCTAAATTTTCAAAACCAGCAAAAGAATTTGGCACGTGGAAAAAACCAACCACCTATGAAGGATTGGAGTCCCAATGGATGGGATACAATGGAAAAACCCGATTGATGAAAGGTTATACCAAAGAAGTGGTTGGGGACAGCATAGGAGCCTATATGCACTATGATTTTAAAGAACCTACACAGGTTGAAATGAAAATAGGTGTATCCTATGTCAGTATTGAGAATGCTCGAGAAAACCTTGAAAAAGAAACTTCTAGCAAAACATTTGATCAGATATTGGTAGAAGCAAGAAATCAATGGAACCAATATTTATCGAGAATTGAAGTTGAAGGAGGAACTGAAGATGATAAAACCATTTTTTATACCGCGCTGTACCATACTCTTATTCACCCCAACACATTGAATGATATAAATGGCGAATATCCAAAAATGCGAACCAGACAGACCTTAAAAACCGATGGTACCCGTTATACGGTTTTTTCGTTATGGGATACCTATCGCAACTTACATCAATTAATGAGTTTGGTGTATCCCAAGCAACAATCAAATATGGTAAAAAGCATGTTGCAAATCTATGATGAGTCAGGCTGGTTACCCAAATGGGAATTGAATGCAACCGAAACCACAACCATGGTCGGTGATCCTGCTGGGATTATAATTGCTGATACTTATTTGAAGGGTATTCAGGATTTTAATGTGGAAAAAGCTTATGAAGCCATGCTAAAAAGCGCTGATCAATTGGATGGGAATCCACTCCGTCCAGGAATCAGTGACTATATCAATAAAGGTTATTTAACTACCAAAACCACAAACAGTGGTTCTGTTTCCACAACACAGGAATATAATATTACCGATTTTGCCATTGCTCAATTGGCGAAGGCATTAGGTAAAAAAGAAGATTACAAACGTTTTACAAAGCGTTCAATTTCCTATCGAAAACTATTTGACAAGGAGTTCAATCTATTGAGACCAAAAAATGATGATGGTAGTTGGTTGATACCTTACAATCCAGAAACTGGGGCAAACTTTGTCAAAAACCTAGGTTTTATAGAAGGGAATGCATGGCAATATACTTTCATGGTATCCCATGATACAAAGGGGTTGATGAAATTAATGGGTGGCTCTAAACCTTTTGCCAATAAATTACAACAGGTATTTGACAAAGAACAGTTCGACATGGCCAATGAACCCGATATTGCCTATCCTTATCTGTTCAATTATGTAAAAGGTGAGGAATGGCGTACCCAGCTAAAAGTTACCGAACTTCTAAAAACATATTTTAAAAACGCTCCAGATGGACTACCCGGAAATGATGACACTGGAACAATGAGTGCCTGGGCAGTTTTTTCTATGATGGGCATTTACCCCGTTAGTCCAGCCAATCCAACATATGCCCTGACCATCCCTGTTTTTGATAAAGTAACTATTCATTTAAACCCTGATTATTATTCAAATTCATCAATTTTAATAACAAGGGATGTTTCCCAAAATAGTACTCAAGGAAAAATATCAAGCATCCAATTAAATGGAAAAAAGATAAAAAGTTACTTTGTTTCACATCAAAAACTGACCAATAGCAAACGGTTAAATTTTTCACTGCACTAAAACATAGCTCATATACAACAAATACCGAGTTATCAAAAGTCAAAATTGTGCAAAAGTCAATACTTTTTTTGCGAAAATCCCTGTTCTAAACAGTCCTTTAGCTCTCCATCTTCGTTATTAGTCGAATATATTTTCTATATATATAAGGAATTGAAACTTTTATATTGCAAACATTAAGCTTATATTAAGCTTACTTTACTAATAACTAAACTCAGATAGTATGAACAAAAAGCTTCATTATTTTTTAATGATTGTGTCGCTCCTATGCATTCAAGGAATATCGGCGCAAGGAAAAACTGTTTCAGGAACTGTCACCGATGCAGATACAGGTGACCCACTTCCAGGAATGAACGTTGTAGAAAAAGGTACTAGAAATGGTACTTCTACAGATTTTGATGGAAACTATACCATCAGCGTATCAGACGACTCGGCAATATTGGTGTTTTCAGCTCTTGGCTACACCTCAAAAGAGGTAGCTGTTGGTGGACAGTCAGTTGTTAATGTCACCTTGGGAGAAAACACAGAGCTTTTAGACGAAGTGGTTGTTACGGCATTAGGTTTAACTAGAGAAAGAAAATCTTTAGGTTACTCCGTAACTGAATTAGACGGTGATGCTGTATCCTTGATAAAGGATTCCAATGTTGCCAGTACTTTAGCCGGTAAGGTTGCCGGTGTAGTGGTGTCAAAATCCACATCAGGTGTTGGTGGAGGTACACGTGTCGTAATTCGTGGTAACAACTCACTAAACGGGAACAACCAACCTCTTTATGTTGTTGATGGTGTCCCAATTGACAACGGTACTAATGCTACCGCGGGAACTGGAGAATTTAATGTTCCAGATTTAGGAAATGGTATTTCTGATATTAACTCAGATGATATCGAATCTATATCTGTTTTAAAAGGACCAAACGCTGCTGCCCTTTATGGATCTAGAGCTGCCAATGGTGCAATTATCATTACCACTAAAAAAGGATCTACCAGTAGAGGTCTAGGTGTTAATTACACCGCCAGTGTTACATTTGAAGACCCTTTAGTGCTTCCAGATTATCAGAATGAATATGGCCGTGGTACAGATGGAAATTTCCCAACGATCAACCCATCAGACGCACTTTCAGTTCAATTAAATGCTGTAAGAGGAGCTGGTTCTTGGGGGCCAAGGTTTGACGGTTCTCAACAATTGGCATACAATGGAGAGCAAAGAGCTTATTCTGCACAACCCAATAATGTCAGAGATTTCTTTAGAACAGGTACTAGCTTGGTCAATACCATTGCACTTAACGGAGGTAACGAAAATGCTTCAGTAAGATTTTCATATACCAATTCTGATTTGGAGTCAATGCTGCCTAACTCCAATGTAAAACGTAACAACTTTAATTTACGTGGTTTTGTACAATTGAGCGATAAACTTTCTTTGGATGCCAAAGCCACTTATTTTTTACAGGAAGCCAAAAACAGACCTAATCAGGGAACTGAAGGGGTTATGGCTTATTTATGGCCCATGGCTAGAAACGTTAGCAATGCCGACCTCCAAGTATTTCAGAATACAGAAAATCCAATAGACCCAGACAATCCGTTTAATGTAATCGGCCCAGGATCTTTAGGAGCAAATCCATATTGGATTTTACAAAACGATTTCAATGGAGATAAAAGAAAGCGTTTTATTGGTTTGGTTAAGTTAGACTATAAATTCACGGATTGGTTGTCTGCTTTTGCAAGAGTAGGTACTGATGCAGTGACACAAGACACCGAAGCTTATACCGCTGTTGGTCATCATTTCTTCCCTAGAGGACGTATTTCATTTGGTAAAAATGACAATACTGAAACCAACTACGATTTCTTGTTAATGTTCAACAAGGATGTTTCGGAGAAGTTAAATATAACTGCTAACGCAGGTGGAAACCTAAGACATTCAACTAGGATTGAATCTCGCACCAGTGGTGAAGATTTCAAAATTCCTGGTCGCTATTTCTTAAACAATACGGATGGTAGCTTAATTACGGCAAGTCAAAGTGATTTGATTGAAAAAAGAGTAAACTCTTTATATGGTTCTGCTTCTTTTGGATATGACAATATGGTCTATTTAGACCTTACTGCGAGAAATGATTGGTCTTCTGCCTTGGCTCAAGAAAATAGGTCTTTCTTCTATAGTTCTGCTAACATTAGTATTTTATTGGATCAAATATTGAACCTACAAGGTACGGCCGTCGATATGCTTAAGTTAAGAGCAAGTATCGCTAGTGTAGGTAATGATACAGATGCAAGACAAATTGTAAACTTGTTTACAGTAGCTGGAAATGGATACCTTGGGAATACGCAGATCAACAGACCAAATATCAAGTTTAGCGAGAGTCTTCGTCCAGAAGATATTACAACAACTACAATAGGTGCCGAATTCAGATTATTTGGCAATAGATTGTATGGTGATGTTTCTTACTACGATATTTCAACCAAGGATTTAATCTTTGATGTACCTGTTGACCCAGGAACTGGTTTTGATTCCTTTAGGGAAAATGTTGGTGAAATCTCAAACAAGGGTATTGAAATCCTATTAGGTGGTACACCAATCCAAACCGATAATTTCACATGGGATATCTCTGCAAATATTTCTAAAAACGAGAACAAATTGGTTGATTTGATTGAAGGTCAAGAAAACTTCCAATTTAGTAGCAGTAATGGCGGTATTGTAGATGTACGTGCTCAAGTAGGAGAAGGATATGGGGATATCTATACAACTACTTGGTTAAGAAATGATGCAGGGGAATTAATTGTATCCGCAGAAGGACGTCCAAGAGCAACTACTGAGCGAGAAAAATTTGGAAACTATCAGCCAGATTATTCTGGTGGTATCACCAATACTTTTACTTATAAAAATTTCACATTGAACACTTTGGTTGACTTTAGAGTAGGTGGAGAAGTATTCTCCTTCACAGATTCAGCTCTAGATGCTTCTGGTGTTTCCAAAAGATCATTGGAATTCCGTGACGGTGGAATTTTGGTAGAAGGGGTTGTTGACAATGGGGATGGAACCTTTTCTCCCAATACAACTACTATAAGTGCACAAGACTATTGGGGTGCTGTAAGTAACATTGGTTCTGAGTATGTTTTTGACCAAACTAACTTCAGACTCAGGGAGTTAAGTATCAGCTATCAATTTCCTAATAAATTGTTAAAAGACACTTTTGTACAGAATGCATCTCTTAGCTTTATTGGAAGGAATTTGTTCTTTATTTACAAAAAAGCCGATAATTTTGACCCTGAGTCAAGTTATTCGACATCAAACTTTGGCCAAGGAGTTCTGTTCTATGCTTTGCCAACATCCAGAAGTTTAGGCTTGAGTTTAAATGTTAACTTCTAAAAAAATTGCAATTATGAAAAATAACACATTAAAACTAATGGGTCTTGCTGTACTCTTGTTCATTGCGAACAGCTGTACAAAAGACTTTGATCAGATCAATACCGATTCGCAAGGTTTTACAGCGGATGAGGTAAGCGCCAAGTTCTTTTTAACAAGTGCTCAAGTAGGGCTTTATGCTCCTAACAGGTTTGTGTACTGGAGAGCTCAGTTAATCAACGCAGATCGGTTTGCAGGCCATTTTACTTTCGGTCACACCGCTTCATGGTGGAATGACGGTTTAGGCTATACCCAAAATGGAGGATATACCGATGCCACTTATGACTGGATAGCAGGTTATTTTGGTAACATTAAATCATTCTCAGACCTTACCAATGAAGGTGGTGAGTTTGAGAATCAATACATGTATGCTATGTCCTTGATCATGAAAGGGTTGTACTACCAAATGTATACAGATATTTATGGTATGGTTCCATTTACCGAGGCAGGTGTTGATGGGATTTTAACTCCAAAGTATGATGATCAAGCTACCATTTACCAAGGCATTATTGCAGATTTGAATCAAGCAATGTCCATAATTGGTGATGCTGCCAAAACTGGCCTTGGTGTAGACGATGTAGGTTCCAATGATGTATACTGCGGAGGAGATCTACAACAGTGGAAACGATTGGCCAATACGTTAAAGTTGAGAATAGCCATGAGAGCTTATGGTTCTCCTGGAGAAAACTTTGCAGCAGCAGCAGTAACCGAAGCACTTAACGCTCCATTATTGGATGATGCTTCAGGAAGTGTGACGATGCGAAAAGACTTTGAAATCAGCAAATGGAATTCTGCCGCGTATGGTGACCCATGGAATGATTTTGGAGGTGGAGCTTCTAAATGGACCGTTTCCAACGTTTTGATCAACACGTTGAAAGATAATAACGATCCAAGGTTGGCAGTATATGCAATCCCAGCTAAAGGTGGTGTTTTTAAACTTGTGAATAGTACAGACCCTGATTCTGGTGAGTATGTTGATCCAAACCACCAAGATCGTGTTGATTTCTTATTGGGGTCTTTGGATGATTCAGGTGCTGTTTATACCACATCAGTAGAAGTAGATACAACTACAGTTGAAATTGGCGGAGGTCAATTTATTGGTCAACCGATTAGAACCAATGGTGACACCAGACCTTTTATGGGATATGATATGTTCTCATTACCTTCAGATGATATTACCCAAACAAGAGGTAAAGAAGCAGATGGGTATCCTGAGATTATTTTAACCAGTGCGGAGGCTTATTTCTTGCAAGCTGAAGCCATAGTAAGAGGTCTTGCCACTGGTGATGCCCAAGCTATGATGAATTCTGGAATTGTTGAAGCCATGAAAATCTGGGGTATTTCGGCAGGTGAAGCTACTACGTATGCCACCACACAGGCTATTGCAGATATCACAGTAGGTACAGAAGAAGAAAAGCTTGAAAAAATAGCAACACAACGTTGGTTGTTAGGCTATACAGATGGTTTTGAAGCTTGGGCAGTTGTTCGTGACATGGGATACCCTGCCGAGTTAGCTGCAGGAGTTTCTGATCCGGTTCTTTTTGAACTAGGTTTGGACTTGAATGGAGTATATCCGCAACGTATGAGCTATGGTTCTGGAGCTCAAGAAAATCCAAATTTCGATGCAGCACTTAGTGCTCAAGGTCCAAATGAGCAGAATGTGACCCTATGGTACGCTCAATAACAAGCTTTCTATAAAATAGTCCATTAAGTAGATTAATTTATAGTTTGAGTTAGTTTTATTCATAGTTAATTTTAGTAAAGGAAGAGCAATCTTCCTTTACTTTTTTATAAATTTCTCTCAGCTTACTTCCCTTTTTATATTTGAAGGGCTTTACCATTTGTTGATGAAAAAAGAACCCACAATAAAAGCATTACTGCTATTAACTACAACCTTCGTATTATTTAGCTCATGTAATACGAAAAAAAATGACACATCATTTCTATTTACGGATTTGGATAGTGACCATACCAATATTCATTTTGTAAACGCTAACGTGGAAAATGAATTGACCAATTCTTTCCTCTATGAATATGTATATAATGGTGCAGGAGTAGCTGTTGGCGATATCAACAATGATGGTCTGGAAGATATTTATTTTACATCAAATCTTGGTAAAAATGCACTTTACCTAAATCAAGGTGACCTTGAGTTTAAAGATATAAGTATTCCTTCCAAAACAACAGGGAATAGAGGATGGGCAACAGGTGTAAACATGGTAGATATTAACAATGATGGATTGTTGGATATTTATGTTTGTAAATCTGGCCCTTATGAAAGAAAAGATTTATTGCACAACGAATTATTTATAAATAAAGGTGTCAATACCAAAGGCATTCCGGTTTTCGAAGAATCTGCTGCCAAATTTGGTTTAAACGATACCGGGCATTCCATACAATCAGCATTCATAGATTATGATTTGGATGGTGATTTGGACATGTACTTAATGAATCACAACCCACAAACATTTAGTCTTGGCAATACGGAAACCTTCTCACCTCTTGGAGACAGGTTCTATGAAAATCAGAATGGGAAGTATGTAAATATTACAAAAAAGACCGGTATTCATTCCAATTCCATTTCATATGGATTAGGAGTTGGTATAAGTGATTTAAATGATGATGGATGGCCAGATATTTATATTTCCAATGACTATGACGAGCCAGACTACTTATACCTTAACCAAAAGAATGGGACGTTTAAAGAAGTGATCAAAAAGGCCACCAATCATATTTCTAATTTTTCAATGGGAAATGATATTGCCGACTTTGACAATGATGGCTTTGTTGACATTCTTACTTTGGATATGGTCTCTGAGGACAATTACGGTATGAAAACCAGCATGGCGAGTATGAATCCTCAAAAATTCAATAATAATGTAGCTGCTGGCAAGCATCACCAATACATGTACAACACTCTACAAAAAAACAGTGGTCATATTGATAGTTCTGGCATTCCATTCTTCTCAGATATTGCACAAATGTCCGGAATCTCTAATACAGATTGGAGTTGGGCACCCCTATTTGCAGATTTTGACAATGACGGACTTAAAGATATTTTCATTTCAAACGGAATTAAAAGGGATTTTAGAAACAAAGATTTTTACGGCAAACTGCAATCATACCTAAAAGAAAATCATGATGCCCTTTCAAATCCTGAAAAAATAAAATTTTTAATCAATAGCACTCCCCATCGCCCTTATACAAATTACTTTTATAGAAATACCGGCGGACTCAGTTTTGAGAACACGTCTAAAATTTGGCAAAAAGAACCAAAAAGCACTTATTCCAATGGAGCTGCTTATGCAGATTTAGATAATGATGGAGATTTGGACATGGTGGTCAACAATGTTGATGAAAAGGCCATCATCTTAAGAAACAATTCCGAATTAAGAGAGACAAATTACTTAAAAATAGAATTTAAAGATCAGCCACAGAATTCTATGGGCATCGGCGTAAGGGTAAAGGTTTATTCTGATGGTAAAGAACAAGTGTATGAGAATTACAGTGTAAGAGGTTATCAATCTTCAGTACCACCCAAAATTGTAGTTGGACTCGGAACACAAAAAATTGTGGATTCTATAACAGTAAGTTGGCCAGGACAAAAGATTCAGCATATATTCAATCCTAACATCAACACTACATTAACTGTTTCTTATACATCAGAAAAAGAGCAAAACAACCATCAACAAGTATTCCCAAGCAAATTGTTCGAATCCATTCCACTTGGTGCTGAAATAACCCATACGGAAAACGATTTTGATGATTACAAATTGCAAGTATTACTACCTCATAAAATGTCTGGCTTTGGGCCTGCCATAGCGGTCGGTGATATCAATGGTGATAAAAGGGACGATTTTTTTATTGGACAAAGCACTGGAACACCTTCCAGTATCTACGTTCAAAAAGCAAATGGAGCTTTTCAACTGTTACAATCTTTTGAAAAAGAGGTAATTTATGAAGATGTTGATGCAGAATTCTTTGATTATGACAATGATGGAGACCAAGATCTCATAGTGGCTACAGGTGGAAACGAATTTAAGCCAGGTTCAGCTAATTACCGAGATAGATTGTATGAGAATAAAAACGGAACTTTCGTTAAACGAATGGATTTACTGCCCAATATCTCTGTTAGTAGCTCCAAGATTCGAATTGCGGATTTTGACAACGATGGCCATTTAGATGTGTTTGTTGGCGGAAGGTTTTTACCCAACAATTATCCTTCGCCAGCGAGTAGTTATCTTTTGAAGAATGTTAATGGAAAGTTTGTTGATGTTACTAAAACAGTGATTCCAGAACTACAAGATATTGGTCTTGTAACCGATGCTACTTGGGCCGACTATGATCAAGATGGAGATTTAGACCTTTCCATTGTTGGGGAATGGATGAAGCCTACTTTTTTCAATAATTTAGATGGTAGTTTTAGTAAGGTGAGCACGCCTTCACTTGAGGCTCTATCTGGCTGGTATTTCTCTATTAAACCAATTGATATTGATAACGATGGTGATGAGGATTATATATTAGGAAATTTAGGTCAAAACTACAAATACAAGGCTACTAAAGATGAACCTTTTGAGGTTTACTATCATGATTTTGACGATAATGGTAAAAAAGACATTGTATTAGGCTATTATAATTTTGGGGAATTATATCCAGTTAGGGGCAGAGAATGTTCATCACAACAAATGCCCTCTGTTAAGAAAATTGCCCCTACATATGATGTTTTTGGTAAATCAACCGTTTCCGATATTTACGGACATAAAAATTTAGCTGATGCCCTTCATTTGTCCGCATATAATTTTAAGAGTGGCATACTTAAAAACAATAACAATGGAAATTTCGAATTTATAGAGTTCCCAGAAATTGCCCAGATTTCTTCTGTCAATACCATTTTAAGTTGGGATATTAACAAAGATGGTTTAAATGATTTAGTGCTTGCTGGAAATCTTTTTGCATCAGAAATAGAGACCCCAAGAAACGATGCTGGCTATGGCTTGGTACTTATGAACAAAGGAAAAGGCATTTTTGAACCGGTCAACGCTAATCGTTCTGGATTGTTTTTACCAAAAGATGTCAAGAACTTAAATTTTATTGAGATTGGAAGTGAACCGCATTTGCTCGTTGGAAAAAATAACGAACCGCTAGACCTATTAAAAATTTTGACCACACCTTCTTTGTAAGTTCAGTTCCGGTTTCTAAAAGCTCAAAATTGCTCCAAACTACCAACCGAGCAATTCCACAAAAATACTTATTCTAAAAGTTACACTTTTACCGAACCACTAATTCATATGACCAATCCGTAAAATGAGGACGGCCATCCATAAGCTAAGGGGCCACAAATATGTATATGTATACTATGTTTGTATCGCACATTAGGATATGGGTTCAATTCAAAATTATCCTAATGTCTATATAGCAATTCACTTTAGGCTGTTGGTCATAAAAGTGTTTAGTTTAGTTGAGGTTTCTGTTACGCCAAGGAATTTTTAAATAATTCCTTGGTTGTAATGGATGACAAGAAGATATTAGAACCCCCATTAATTTAACCTAAGTATGCTTTAAAGAGTCATTTCCCAGTGACTCTTTTTTTGTGTTCCAATGTTTAATCCTCAATTTAAATCATTAAAAATGAGGCATAAATACAATCTGTAAGCTTACCAGCAATTCCATTAAAAACATTGTTGTTCAAATGATTACCAAGCGCCATAGTTCAAAACCAATTTAACCATTGCTTTTTGATACAAATGCACAAAACCTAATTTGTAATCTTTTTCTTTATACATCCAGGCCAAAATATCACAAAAATATCGTGTGATTATAAAGCCAAATATTTCCATATATATCCATTTGGGCTTTTCATCAATTGGAAGCCCCCATTGGTTAATTCCATCCCCTTACTTCAACTTTAAGTAAGTTCTTTTATACTTAGAAATCTGTTTTTCAGTGAAACCCAAACTGTCAAAACAATGAATACCAAAGACTTGAAACCTATGAAAAAATAGTCTTGAGATTCTTCAACATTGAGATTTCAAGCTTTTTTCTGCCAACGACAATGAAAAAGTGATACAAATAAGCAAGAGTTCGTTGGGTATTTCATGCTTTATAAAAAACAATGAATGAATACTAAAATATTCTTTTTCTTATTGATGAGTTTTGTCGTTAAAGGACAAGAGTTAACTATTCCCCAGCTCTCACAGTACCTCTCAGACAATCCTTTCTTAATGTCCCCTTCCTATGCAGGAATAGGCAATTACGTAAAGGTAAGAATGAACGGGCTTACACAATGGGTTGGAATACAAGATGCTCCGGACACTCAATCTTTGTCTGCCGATGTTCGATTAGGTAATAGGTCTGGTATTGGCATGGTGCTGTACAATGATTCTAATGGTGAAACCAAACAACGAGGTGGAAAAGTTTCTTTTGCCCATCATTTGACCATAAACAAATATGATGATAATTACTTTTCATTTGCACTAAGTTTTAGCATGAATCAGTTTCGGATAGATACTGAAAATTTTATCGATAACAATGACCAAGCTGTTGTGAACGACCGAGCTTCTAACAATCCTAACTTTGAGGTTGGAGCTCTATACCGCAATGACGGTTTTTACTTTAGTCTAAATGTTTCCAATATTCTAAATAAAGACATCAAAAGATTTAACCCCATTTTTGAACCCAACACATTACGCAATTTTTACTTCTATACTGGATATAAATATCGAAAAGGGCCAAGGTCCGTCTTTGAGTTGGAACCCTCCATTTTCTTTCAATATTTTGAAAGTGATGGCCGCTCCATTACAGATGCCAACATTAAATTCAGGTGGTATGATTTTTTGGATTACTACTATGCGGGTTTCACATACAGAATCTTAAATGATCAATTTGGAAGTCCGCTTTATGTAGCCCCCATCATTGGGCTTAAGAAAGGAGATTTCTATTTTGGATACTCTTATCAAGTTATTATGAACGAAATACTGGGTTACTCCTCCGGAACCCATGTTATTACCTTAGGAATTGACCTTTTTCAAGGTATTTCCAATTGTACATGTACTTATTAAAAACAAATACTATTAATTATGAAATTTTACCCAAACACACTAAAAGCTTTCAACCTACTTATGCTTTTGATTGTTCTTGTTTCTTCCTCTTCTTGTGGAAATGATGACAATGGATTTTTACTTAATTCCCCTGAAAAAGGAGCTAGTTTATCAGCAAGTAGTGCTGATACAATTATTTATGTTTTAGTTGACAACGCATCCCTTCCCATTTATTTATCCATTCCAGATGGGTGCAACCAAAAAGATTATGCAGCCGTTGTAGTCATGCACGGGTCAGGCGGCATGTGGAAAGATGATAATCCGGCAGGTGGAATTATGTCCAGTCAATTTAATGAGTGGAAAGATCTACTTAGCAAAAACTGTATGGTTGGCGCTTTTGTAGATAGCTACACCCCTTCGGGTGCTGTTACCAGATCTGGAAACTGGGACAATCCCCCAAATATTTTTAAAATCAGTACCCAGTTTGTACGCCCAAGATATGCCAATGCCGCTCTTACTTTTTTAAGGAATCTTACATTTGATGATGGCAGTAAAATTGTTAAACCAAAAGATATTGGCATCCTTGGTTTTTCAGATGGTGCTGGTGCGGTTGCCGCAACACTTTATGATTCCGAATCTACTCCATCCAATTGGGAATGGACTCAAAAGTACGATGGAAAGGAATATAGTTCAACTGATGGAGTAAGACCCCCACCTGAGCTTCCTTCAAATGGAGGTTTTAAAGGAGGGGTGTTTTATTATGGCGGTGTTGTAGGTCGCGGATACTGGGGAGGAAATCCCTGTGATGAAGATGCCATGACCAATAATATCTATAAAGTATATGCTCCAATGTTATTTCAGATAGCCGCTGAAGGCTACCTCGCTGAAAATGCGCTCTGCATGGTTGATTTACTCATTAAAAAAGAAAATCCCGTAGAACTAAATCTTTATGAAGGTGTTGGGCATAGTTTTGACACTGATGAAGTTGAACAGAGTGCTCTTGCCCGCAAAAATACCATAGATTGGTTTAAACAACTGTTTAGCATGAACTGATATTAGATTTATGCACAAACTGGAGTATGGATCAACGCAATGTTATCAAAAACCCTAACCCGCCCTTGATAACATATTTCAACCTCACCAACTGATTATTCCCATGCCCTTTGGGGTCAAATTAATCCATCTCCATAGAACGATCTAAGACAACCAACCCTTTAGGTCGTCTAAAATTTTGGGAATCCCAATCATCCTCAAAAGAATAAAATCAAAACAATATAGCCCAAAATGGGCTCAAACTAGGACACCTAAATTAATAGACATGAAAGATAGCTTTCTTGAAAAATGGATTTTGAATCTGGTAAAATCAGAATATGAATTTGGAAATATTCCCAAACAAGCCACATATAGATTACGGGAAAGAATGGATGACTTTATTGAAGTAACCATTGAGTGGATGGACAGTGAAAATAACAATTATAAAATTGTATACCACGCAAGGTCTTATGGCAAAAGGGAAGTAAAAGAAAAAATAGAATCAAATGAAGAAAGCATTTTTGAGCTTGAAAATTATTACACCCTGGAAATCCATTCTTACGTAAATCATATCAAGAGAAATTACAGTACAAGAAAGATTGCCAATTATGATGTAATGGGCGTGATTGGACAATTGGAGCATTTGGATGGAATAAAGGAGATTAATTCCTAATCTCATAATTAATCATATGTATTTATAAGCCAAATACTATCAAAATTCCCCCTAAAATGTATTTCGTCCGAAAAAAATGTATTTCATCGACAATATCATATTCATCAAATAAGAGGGGGCATTTATAAATTCAACGGTTTCTAACTCTTTAAAAAGTTGTTATTTAGACATGTACATTAAAATATTCCCAAATTTTTAACCTAAAAAAAATATTTATGCACTTGCTAATCATTATTTGGACACTGATATGCGCATCTGTTATTATGGGATATCCCATTTATCTTTTGAACAAGTCGCATCTAACAATAGAGGCCAGCAAAAAAAACTCACCCCTTTTAGCTTCCAACACAGTTGAGTTACTATCTTTTGATTTAAGCAATCAATTGCCAGGTTGGTCATTTTCATTGGATGTTCCAGAAATCACTGAAGAAGTACTGCTTAACAATCCTATTCTTTTCTATCTAGAATCTGATGATTCATGCTTAAAACTCCCTTTGGACAATTCCTCATTGGGATATTCAGCAAATGTATATAAGAACACAGGCAAGGTATATGTAACCTTCAAGTCTCTGGCGGATCAGGTTTCAAATTTTTATGTGCCCTCTTGGCATCTGAACAAGTTGAAGATCCTAATTATAAAATCAAAAGACAAAAGATTGTATGGCGATTGGAACACAATAACAGACAAATCATCTATATACAAGGCACTAAGAAAAGCAAAAGTAAACATAGAAGATTATGAGGACATTCTTGGGTATTTCAGCAATATTGCCTCAATAGATTTCAAAGGTCATATAAAGGCTCCTAAACCTGGGAAGCAGATGCGTAGTTCTTCATACAAATTAGCTGCCACAAACAAAATGAACCATGAATTGTGTTCAACTGGCTAAAAATTTAGTGTTCGTGTATTCCTGTTAAAGTGAGGTTCTCCATATAGAATCTCACTTTACTTTTTTGCATCAATAAAGAATTTGTTCAACACTCAACAATCAGATACAAATCCATTCTTAAGCATATAAGAATATATTCTATCTATTCACATAAGTAATTTATCAATTCATATCGGAGGTACATCAAATTAGCCATAAAACCAAAGATCAATCCAAGTAGTTTTACATGTGGTTTAAGAGAAATGATGTGAACTTAATTTAGGAATCTTAATATTATGTGTTAATAATTAAAACCCCTCGGACATTAGATTCCTTTAGAAATAAAATTACGTTTCACAAACAACAAACTCACCGCTAGTATTTTCTTTCTGTTTATAGCTGGTATGGGGTTATGCTGCGCAAAAGCATGGAAGGAAAGAATGTGGTGAGTTTTTCATTAAACAAATCTATCAGCGGAACAGAGAAAGTAATCTTTTAAAACCGCTGTTTATTATCTTCCCCCATTATGAAGATAAAGGATACAATCCTTTATCAATACAGTATTATTTATCAATTGCAAATTCAAAATTCCAGACCATAAATCATCTGGTCAATGAATTTCCCCCAGCGACATTTGAATATATACACAATAGTATACGAAACAAAAATATGGCACATGTATTGCTGGCATAATAAAGTTGAATTCTCAATGTTAGTTTAATAGAAAATACGGAATAAAGTCATCAGATAAACAAATAACACGAACACTATTCCTAAATCAAAAAACAACTCAAACAAGTACTTCTTAAGTATCAGTTAAAATGTTTTCAATTGCAATGCAATACAAAAAATATTCATAAATTAAATAAGAACTTTAATTTAGTTCCTTTAATTGCTTTCAGCAACCAAAAATAGTATTGTCCTTTATGAAAAGTAAGAAAAAGCAATGTTTGGTGACGCGTTTTAAAATATGCCTAGACCTAGGTCAAAAAAATATAAAATACTTATTTATCAACCCAGAAGTAATTAAACCTTAAACCAACCTTATGACCTTAAAAGTTGTTATAGTAGAAGACGAAAAGCATAGCCGAGAAACGTTAAAAACCCTTTTGGAAGAGTTTTGCCGTGATGTTAAAGTCATCGCCATGGCAAGTTCTGTAAATGAAGCAATTAAAGTGCTATCCGTTTTCAGTCCAGATGTTGTGTTTCTGGATATAGAACTACAATCAGGAGTGGGTTTTGATATTTTAGAACAAATTAAGGAGCCCAGTTTTGAAATAATATTTACAACAGCATTTGAAAAATATGCCATAAAGGCTATAAAATTTAGTTCTCTGGATTACTTGCTAAAACCAATTGACCTTGATGAACTACAACAAGCTGTTGAAAAAGCCAGGAATAGGATGGACACTAATGTATATCGGCAACAGATTGATAATCTAATGCAAAGCTTATCCCGAGAATCCAACAAACAAGAAAAAATATGCCTGGCCACCACAGCGGGAATGGAATTTATTGCAATAGAAGATATTGTTCTTTGTAAGGCGGGTGGATCATACACCTCTTTTATTCTTAAAGACAAAAAGAAACTTTTGGTGAGCAAGCACCTTAAAGAGTATGAAAACCTGCTTGCCGACCAACAGTTTATGCGGGTACACAATAGCTATCTAATAAATTTAAAGGAGGTAAAAAAATACATAAAATCTGATGGAGGTTATATTATCATGAGCAATGATATGCATGTTAACCTTTCCCCTAGAAAGAAAGATGACCTTATGGAAGCCATGAAACGCCTATAGTTCAATAATTTAAATAGAACCCAAACGTATTATCAATAAGTAGGTTTTGCTGTTCAAGCATTATTTTTTTTTGTCCACCAAACTTTTGGTAAACTCATTCAAAGCTTCAACCTTTTCATCAAAATCGCCTTTTAGCGTTTTTCGATATGTATTTAGATTTCTCACCAAATCATCAATGTTTTCAGGGATAACATCTTCAAAAAACTGCCGCAATCTCTTGGCTATTGTTGGTGATTTTCCATTAGTGGAAATAGCAATCTTAACATTGCCCTTGGTCACAATACCACCCATATAAAAATCACAAAGGGGTGGATTATCCGCAACATTCACCAAAATACTTTGCTCTCGACAATCTTGATAAACCTGCTCATTTACTTCAATCTTATCAGTACAGGCAACCACCATGTGTTTTCCATTGAGAAAACTTTTATCATATTCCTTTTTAACAATTTCAACCTTGTGTTTTTTTGCCAACAGTAGTGTTTCTTCCAAAAATTTGGGGGCTATCATTTGTACGTTGGCATTGGGGCTTGATTTCAACAAAAAGGTAAGCTTTTCAAGACCTACATTACCCCCTCCAACAATTAAGATATTTAGATTGGATACTTTAAGAAAAATTGGATACAACTCATTCCGTTCCATCTGCAATTGCTTTAGTGATTAATTCCATGCCTTTTTCTGAAATTGATAACTCCAATGCCCTTTGTTGCCCTTTGGAAGACATCTTTCTCCATGTTTTTTGGAGAATTTCCACCACCTTTTCTTCAGCATGTTTTTTGATGAACGGCTCAAAATAATATTGTAGAAAAACCAAACACGCCACATCTTCCAAAGCTTGGGTATCTTCACTCTTCTTCAATTGTTTTTTCAAAAGAAGAAACTCGACCTTGTCAAGAACATCCTGTTCATATCCAGCTTGTCTTAGAAGTCCCTCAGCCTTTTGCGCATGGAAATTCTTTAAATCTTGCCGCCACTTTAAATACCCTGCTCTATTGCTCTCGTAGTCTTGTCTAGGAATTTCCCATCTACAAATATGTTGACATCTTGCAGCTAATTGCAAAGCTTCTGAAGCTTCAGGTTCATATTCTTGCAAAGTTTCTGTCATGCGAATGGCATACAACAATTCTTTTGGAAACTCTCGTTCCCCATAAAACTCCAAGTTGGGGTCCGCACTATTGGCTGCATCAAAAAGTTGAAAAGCGTCCGTTTGTTTTTGGGATATGGCCATTGCTAATGTTTGTTCAAAATTATTGAGAAAAGCTCTTTGCACAAAGCGATTTCCCTTTTTTAGAATTTTGAAAAACCTCTATCAACTTTTAGTGCGCTTTCATACGCAACTGATGAGGGCTGGTTTTTGGAATCCGTTCAATGACGCCACGGGCTTCCAAATCCAATTTAACAGTAACAATGTACCATAATACCTTACCATCAAAAGTTTCCTTTAATTCTTCAATAGCCATATCACCCAACTTCTCAAAGGTTATTGTTTCGTGTTTGGCTATAGTTTTTTCAATATAGTCCCTAATAAGGTCGTACCTCCTTTTAAGTATATTAACACCGGCCTTTCCTTGAGGGTGCAAAGTCATTATTTTTTCTTCCTTGGGCATGCTTTTTATATTTAACCCACTGAAGATAAAAAGATTATATCAATCTTTTTTAATGACTCTTCCATCACTTGAAAGTACTTGTCTTACAATATCCGCATCTCCTTTATAAAAAAGTCTGGCATCAGAATTGGCCGTAACATCTATTGTCTTGGAAACGGTAAGATAAGCATCACTATCGGATGTCAAGGAAATTTCCAAATCTTGAATTTGCAATCCGTAATCTCTAATTCTACTGTCTGAAGATAAACTAGCATTGAGGTTATCTATTGATCCCAAAGCATCAATTGCACTATCTGATGATAAGTTAAGGGTAGCATTTTGGGATTCTATCTCGCCTTCCACTTTGGCTCCGGAAGAAAGGTTCATATAAGTACGTTTAGCCTCCAAATACAAATCGGCATTGCTATCCGAAGAAGCTTTGAGCTCAAAATCTTTGGCAATGATCTCTCCTTTAAAATATGCATCTGAGCTTAGTTCAATAGTGACATCATCCGCATTCAAAGGGTCATCAAGATAAATATCCGCATCTGAAGAAGCTCTAAAATCCCTAATTTCCTTCATGGTAATGTAAAGCTCCAAGGTTTCCTTACCTCTAATATTGATATTGTTCTTGAGTTTAACAGTAAGCCTTCCGCCGTCTTGATGAGCCCTAATCTTACCCAGTAAATTGGTGTTGGCTTTTATACTAACACTTTCTTCGGTCTCTGAAAAAGTGACATATGCTTTAAAATCTGTAGCGACCGATAATTCCGTGATATTCTCAAAATCGTATTTTATTGTGGATATCTCATCGGATACTCTAATTGTTTCATATGAACAAGAAGTGGCCAACGCTCCTATTGCAAGAGCAAAAATGATTTGTTTGATTGATGTCATGATGTTTGTTTTTGATTAAAATTCAATTCTATAGTTGAGTAATGGTAAAAGCTCCAACTGATACTCAATTTCCGTTGTACGGGTGAGCGGATTAAAAGAAGTTTCATCCACATTAAGTCTATTGGTAACATTCTGTATATCAAATGAGATTACATGTGAAACCTTGGGCCTATTGATTCGATACGAAAAGCTGGCATCTACTCTCCAATAATCGTCAAGTTCAATAGTATTTCTTTGATTTTGAATAAGTCTAACTCGACCAGTCTGGTCAAAAAACTCCAAATCCACCGGAGTATCCCTTTTACCTCCGTTCCATAATAATTTGGCATTGATCCCAAAAATATTATTGTTGTTTTTTCCCACCTTAAACTCTTTTCCTCCCACAACATTAAAGGTGTAATTGGCATTGTACCGACTATTGTACCAGTTACCATCCCCGGCTCTGTACTGAGAATCAAAAAGCGAACTGGTCACCAAAAAGTAGTATTGGTTGGAAAAGAATTTTTCAAATGTTAGCTCCAATCCATAGTTTCTTGCCTTACCGGAATCTGTCAACTCTTCCTCTATAAAACGCCCGTTCAAAAAAGAATTTGTTGAACCCGGATTTGCCGATATAGCTACCTTAGTAAGGTCCTGATAATAGGCTTCTATTTTTAAATGACCATTTTTTATGATACGCCAATCATACCCCAATACATAGTGTGCAGCCCTCATCAAATCTAAATTGGTATTTGGCGTGGTTACATTTCCTTGTCCATCTTCAACCCCAATAAAGTACTGATTAAGTGGCATTCTTCTTGAATGCAGACCAACTCCGCCACTTAGTGTATGTTTAGGAGAAATTTTATACTCAAATCCTCCTCTTGGTTCCAGAGTAAAGTCATCATTTACTGAAAATGACGAAGCATGCAACCCAAAAGTGGTAGAAAATTTTTCATTGAACCTATATTTAGCTTGTGAAAAAAACTGCAGAAAGGTACCATTGCCATCTGCATTTACCAATACTTCCGTATCAGTATCCCTAGTTTCATCAGTCAATACATCATAAGACAATCTACTATATACAAATCCTGTTTTAAGCGAGGTCTTTGCGTTAAATTTTTGATTTAAGTTGGCACTTACCCTAATGGCATTGTTCCTAAGAATGTCCTGTTCCCTATAGAAATCTGTGTTGATTCTACTATCTAACGAAAATATATAGTCACTGCGGTTCCCCGAATAGGAAAGTGCTCCATCCAAAGAGGTATTAGGGTTGAAAAAATGCCTCAGATTAACCCCTCCCATATAGGTCTTTGACTCAAAAATCTCATCTTCAAAAACATTTGGATTGGATTGTTCTGCATTATCCTGATTATCCTCACTGATACCTCCCATTCCCCAAGCGGAAAGATTTGTTTTCTCCCCAAGTGGTAAATTCACCTTAAATGCGAGATCTTGGAATGTGGGCACAGAGCCCTCTGATACCTCAATAATATTGTTCAAAATTGTTAAGGTTGAATACCTATAATTGACCAGGAATGATCCTTTATAATTTTTGGAGAACGGACCCTCAACGGCCAAATCAGTTCCTAAAACTCCAAATTGAAAAGCATATTCTGTGTTCTCCGAATTTCCATTTCTTAGTTTGATATCGAACACTCCTGACGTTGCATTTCCATATTCAGCAGGAAAAGCTCCTGTGAAAAAATCAGAATTGCCCAGCATATTGGTACTCAACAAGCTCACCGCTCCAGGTGAATAGCCCTCCTCAGAAAAATGATTGGGTTCTGGCACCTCAACCCCTTCAATTCTCCATAACAATTGGTTTGGGGCGTTACCACGAATCACAATCTCATTGGTGGTATCGTCAGTATTGGTTACCCCGGCAAAAGAAAGTGCCATCCTCCCTGGGTCACTTATACTTGCCGGAAAGCGCTTGGCCTCTTCAACCCCAAATGACCTAGCACTTACTGTTGCCAATTTATTGTTGGGTTTGACCTGATCCTTGCGTGCAAGAACTACAACTTCTCCTAATTGGTTAAGGGATTCCGTTAATCTTATGGTTAAATTGATCTCTTTTGCAGATCCAACCAAAACTTCTGAAATGGAAGCATCTTCATAGCCTAAATAACTACAGGTAAACGATTGTCTGCCAACAGGCACGTTTTCCATAGAAAAGAAACCTTGAGCATCAGTGATGACTCCAATTTGTGGTTCTGACCCGAGTAAAACAATAGTAGCTCCCATCAATGGACTCCCTGTGGCAATGTCCGTTACTTTTCCTTTAACGGTCTGTTTTAAATCTTGGGCATTACCATAAAATATGGCAACAAAAAGTAAGCCCAAGAACAGAAGGTTTTTGGTTTTTAGTTTTCTCATGATGTTTAAAAGGTGTTTAGCGAAGTTCTTTTTCTAGCTTAAGAATGGGCATCCAATAAAAATTTATAGCTGACCATTCATCTGCTTTTAAGTTCTGCGAACTTCTAACAAAGACAGCTCCATTTTTTGAAAATACATGTTTGGCCATTAGACCTTGGTTGAGTGATTGTTCGTTTTTTGATTTGTTATTGTCCATTTCTCAAATGTTTTTTATATCTGTTTCTCCCCATATTGAAGACCCCGACTTTAATTCCAACACCGCCTGAAAAACCATTGATTCTTGACAAAGGATTAAACTCTAAATCCAATTTACTTGAAAAACGATACTTTATTCCAGCTTCTAATTGCAGATATCTGGAAATATTGAAAAGAACGCTCATCCCGGGTTCCAAAACAAAAATGGCATCTACATCATCTTCATCAATGTCTTCATTAATTCTATCATCAAAATTGTTTCCTAAGTATCCAACCGCTCCCGCTCCTATAAGTACCGGGAAAGAAAGATTTACGGCAGACTTACTAAAAAGAATAGGCTCCAAATGCAGCCCTCCATAGACCGCGAGTAAATCCTCATTGGGGGTAAGAGGATTATCTTGTTCAGAATAGAGAAACGTACCAACGAATCCAACCTCAAATTTTCTATTGGCCACATAAGCCACTTTTAAACTCCCTATATAGGTGTCTTTGCTGTCAATTTCTCCAAAGTAGGTGCTCAATCCAAGATACACTCCGTGGACCACATTTCTTCGGTCATTAAATTCAATAAAGTCACCTTCTTCCTCATTTTGGGCCAGTCCTATACTTGTAAATAACAGTAGAACAGGTAGTAGTAATTTGTTTGTTTTCATCGTTTTTTGATAAGGTTGCTGATTTAAAGACAAGTGTAATTGTAAAAGGTTGCACAAACATTGTCCTTTTTTTATAAAAATTTAATCTGTTAGTACTATGACTCCTTTTATTCCATTTATAGAGAATTCTCCGCGTGCGCCATTCCCATAGTTAGCTGTGATATCCCTGATTTTTCTTCCGGCATTGGTAACATTGGTCTCAATGTTGTCAAAAGATTTAGGAACTCTTAAAAGTCCTTGCTCCAAGGTTGCCCTAAATTTAAATGCCAACCCAGAAATGTCAATGTTTATTTCGGAAGACTCTTGAACAATATCTATCTCGGCATCCGATTTTAGAATTTCATGAATCTCAACTTCAGCAATTCTTAGTGTCAAAAACATTTCATTTTCTATGGTGGCGATATCCACATCCGAAAATTTAAAGTCACCCCTTAAGCTTCCTATGGTTGCTAAACTCACTTCATCCTTGCTAGAATACAATTCCAAATTAGACACTTCATTGAGTTTAATATTACTTCCACTGCTTATGATCTTTAGTTTTTGGGCATTTTCCATATCAATGCTCCCATTGCTCATTTTTATGTTTCCATAGCCCATTCTACGACTATTTAATTTTCCAAAACGCATATCAATCTTTGCAGTGGATATATCTTCATTGACCCATACATCTCCATGCTGTACGTTAGCATCCAAATCTCCATTCCAAGTGCTTATTATTACGTCCCCAAACTTATTGATGACACCTAACTCTGCATTTATAGGTAAATAGACCTCATAATCTATCTGAATATTAGATTTATCAAAGTCAAAAGGATTGGCCTTATTAAAGTATCTGGAGAAGACGCTAGAACTTCTATCCACAATCTCCGAGGTAACTCTAACAAAATCTCCCGCCAGTGTAACTTCTGGTTGGATCCTATCCAAAAGTTTTTTAGCGTTTTCATCCTTTCTATGGGTCACTTTTATGGCAATGGACACCTTAAGTTCTTCTTTATCCCAACCATTAATGACCACATTACCATACTTGTTTTCAATCTGAACTGTTCCGGTTGCAGAAAGGTCATAGCTCTTTTCCCATTTTTTGGAACGCTCGCTTTGTGCAAATACAGTAAGGGTAAGAAAACCCAGTAGTACGGTAAGTACTGTATTTTTATAATATATACCCTTCATAATCCATTTCATTTTTAGAAGCATTGATCTGTTTAAGTAAATTCTCTATCAGTTCAATACGTTTTTTATAATTGTTTACAATGGCCTCCAAAACCAGCTCATTGTCCAAATTGCTCTGCATTTCTAATTTTAGCTGTTCATACTCCTTATCCAATTCATCCATAAAGGATAAAAATTCCTCTTTATCCTTGGCTGCCAAACTAGGGTGGTTCTTTACCAATTGTACTTGTTGATAGACCAAATTCTTATAGTGCATGTCTATTTCAAACAATTCTTCCGTTGCATACCCATCCATAGTATTGGAAGAAGGATTGTTTATAGTTAAAAAAGCTGTTAAAGACAATCCAATCAAAAGGATGATTGATGCGGCTATACGTAACTTGTTTGACCTCCATAGCGGAATTACCTTTCCTTTTTCCTCCTCATCCAACTGGGAAGTTATATTTCCCCACAGCTTATCCCTGTCCACCTTGTGAACATCAAAAGCCTGCTTGTTCTCCTTTATGTGTTTTTCAAAATTGTCCATCATAGTTCATTTACAATTTGAATAAGTTTCTTTTTAGCTCGATGATATTGTGATTTTGATGTGGAGGTCGATATATCCAATATTTCACCTATTTCCACATGATCATACCCTTCTATCAAATACAAGGTGATTATTTGCTTGTACCCCTCCGGTAGTTGTCCCATGCCTATTTTCACCTTTTCAATTTCCATTTCAGGAATAATCTCAGCATTATCATCTTCAACAGGCTCAGCTTCATTTTCCAAAGAGGACAACAAGAGTCGCTTTGCTTTTAAATGATTGATACTCCTATTGATCACAATTCGTTTTAACCAAGCTCCAAAAGTGCTTTCAAACCTAAAAGTGTCCAACTTTTTAAAAGCCTCTACAAAGCTCTCTTGTAAAATATCTTCGGCATCTTCACGCACGGTCAGTAATCGCATGGCAACGTTGAACATGGCATCCACATATAGCCCGTACAACTGGTACTGGGCGTTCCTGTTTCCTTCTTTACTCTGTTCCACCAATACTTGGTGTGTATAACGTACGTTTGCTTCCAAAAATCCTGGACGGTTATTCAATGACAGCTAAAAATAATCCTTATTCATCTATTCCAAAGACAAATCAAAAATTGAAAGGTTGCACCAAAATGTTTTTTAATGAAAAAACCTCCAACTTTCGCTGAAGGTTTTTGGTATTTGGTTTGGTCATGTCTTATTCTAATTTTACAATGATGAATTCTGATCTACGGTTAACATCATGCTCCTCAGTGGTACACTTAATTCCATTTTTACAATGATTCAACAGTGTTTTTTCTCCATATCCAATGGCACTTTCTATACGATGGGCCTGGATTCCTTGCGAAATAATGTAGCTTCCAGTAGATTTTGCTCTTTTATCAGATAAGGTCTCATTGTATCTATCACTTCCTCTTGAATCTGTATGTGCCTCAATTTTAATGACCATTTTAGGATATTCTTTCATTACCTCCACAATCTTGTTGAGCTCTTGGGCGGCATCTGCCCTAATATCAGCTTTGTTCAAGTCAAAGTAAATATTATCAATCTTAATTTTTAGCACCCCATTTTCGCGAACAATCAATTTATTGAGTTTCTTGGTGATTTCCATGGGCACATTGTTCACAAAATCTTTTTCGGTGGTTGTACTGAAAGATTTTTCGGTGGATATAAAACCATCTTTGCTTATTTGAACGCTATACTTTTCTTCACAGTCCAAAACTGTGGTAAAACTAAATGCGCCATAAGGGTCAGTGGCCGTTCTTTCCAATGATGCACCACCAGCAGATACCAATTCTACCACTACATTAACCATAGGTTGCGCATTGGCCTTTCGGATTACGCTCCCTTTTACAGTCTGTTCGCAGGTTTCTTCCATACGTTGAAAGGAATAAATGTCATCATCTCCTTTCCCCCCTTCTCTATTGGAAGAAAAATAACCTCGTTGGGTAGACTCGTTCACGATATAAGCAAAATCATCTCGATTACTGTTCAAAGGCTTGCCCAAATTGTTGGGTGCTCTAAAGCCATTTCTGCCCAATTCACTTTCAAAAACATCTAAACCTCCAAGGCCTAAATGCCCATCTGAAGCAAAGTACAATTTCTCCTCAGTGATATAGGGGAACATTTCCCTGCCACTGGTATTGATTGTTGGCCCTAAGTTTCTGGGTTGAGAAAAACTCCCATCTCTACGGATGTCTACGACAAATATATCAGTACCACCAATGCTACCTGGCATGTCCGATACAAAGTATAATTTTTTACCATCAGGGCTTAATGCAGGCTGTCCTACGGAATATTCTTCATTATTAAAAGAAACCTCCGTGGCACCTGTCCATTCCCCTCCTTGAAGCTGGGACGTATACATTTTTAAATGATTAGTGCCCTCACCATCTCGACCCAACGTTTGGTTGGAATAGTTATTTCTGGTGAAGTAAATCACATTCCCCTCTGGGATGAAACTGGCAACAGCTTCATGATATCTTGTATTCAAAATTGGAGAAAACGGCTCTACCTTGGCCAAATCGGAGCCCAAATCATTGGTGTCAGCCATAAAAAAATCTAAATATGGCTGTTGGTTCCATTCATAAACCCGAGTTTCATATAGTAAAGAATCCCTGCTTGATGAAAATACAATTTTGTCCTTATAATAAGCTGTTCCAAAGTCTGCCACAGGGGTGTTGATGGCCAAATTGGCAATATAAAATTGAGGTTGTCTGTTCAGCAACTCATCCAAAGCTTCATCATTGTTCTTCAGTTGCTCAACTTCAAATTTTGATACATCCAGCTTTTGAGTGTAAATTTTCATAATGCCCTTGGCCAGTTTGTAATTGCCTACACCTTTTAAAGCATGCACATACCTAAAGGCATACTCTGGCTCCAACACATTTTCATATTTTGAAAATAACATCCCGTACCATTTAGCCGCATTTTCCATATCTGTATTGAAAAAATAAGCATCCCCCAAACGCTGTAATACATGTTGGGAATCGTCTCCTTTTTGCACAAGACTTTCATATTGTTTGGCCGCTCTTACATACAAGAGGTTGTCAAAATTGATGTCGGCATCGTTATACTTTAATTGGCCCTGTACAGCAAAGACCATCAAAAAAAGAAGTGCGGTTATGTTGGTTTTTATTGCTTTCATCTTAGTAAAATCTTGGAGATTTAAGTCGTTTTTCCACGGTCTTGAATTCATACCTCAAAAACACCTCATGTGTACCACTGGTATAACTTCTTAAATCTGATGTTGTTAGATCATAGGCATAGCCAACACTTAGGTCTGGGGAAATTTGAAGCCCTAAAAGCGCGGAAAAGGAATCGTCCCACCGATAAGCCAGGCCTGCAGTAAAGGTTTCCATTAGCATGGCATTTGCCGAAATATCAGCAATAACCGGAGCTCCAGGAACCCATTTTACAAAGAAGGCAGGCTTAAATTTGATATCCGGGGTCAGATCAATGATCTTTCCACCCATCAAAAAGTAATGCAAACGTTCCGTGGCTATTTCTTGTTCTTGTCCTTCATAATGGTCCTGTGAAAAGAAATTGGGTACTGCCAAACCTAAATAACTTTTGGCTGTATGGTAATATACTCCGGCTCCTATGGTCGGAAAAAATTTGTTTTCAATATTATTTTGAAAGGCGACATCTGGATTCTCCACCAAACCTTTGGTGAAATCCACATTAAAGAGTCTTCCCCCTCCTTTTAATCCAAAAGAGAGTTTTTTATCGTTTTCATCCAATTTTACGGTATATGAAAAATTGGCATCCACAAAAACTTCCGAAGATGGTCCCAAAGCATCGTGGGAAAGCACAAGTCCCAGACCTACATTGTTCCCCATTGGACCATCTACGGCCAAAACCTGGGTGTTAGGTGCTCCATTGACCCCTACCCATTGGGAACGGTGCATCAACAACGCGGTTAAATGCCCCCTAGAACCAGCATATGCCGGATTTACACTCAAAGTATTGTACATATACTGCGTAAACTGCGGGTCTTGTTGTGCAGATACCACGTAGGACATCAATAGTAGAGCCAGGGAACAGATATATTGTAGTTGCTTCTTCATTTGTGTTGTTTTTTTGACCGTTGCGCTACCCATTGTGTTATCGATTTATATATAACCAATCTGTTCTTGGCTCAGAGCCATCTCCTAAGTCCAGGACATAATAATATGTTCCCACTGGCAGCAAATCTCCTTTCTGAACGGTAGCACGACCATTTGAAGTGCCATCCCAATCATTGTTATAGGAGCGTTGTTCATACACAATGTTCCCCCAGCGATTATATACTTGGAGTACATTGTTCGGGTATCTTGAGATACAGTCAATCTTAAAGAATTCGTTAACGCCATCACCGTTTGGAGAGAACTCGTTAAATATGGTCAAACATGAAGGTTCTACCTCCGCTTGATCAGAATTATTGACATCATTGACATCCAATTGATCTACATAGGCCAGGCTTGCAATGTTCAGATAGTTATTGACATCCAACACTTCAACTGTAAGCTGTAAATTGGCAGTTCCCAAGGCATCAATTGAATTTATCTCCCAGAAACCTGAAACTTCATCATAGGCACCCTCCGATGCTTGGGAAGTAATCAATCTATATCCTGAGGGTAATTGTTCCTCTATACCAATATTGGTTGCGGCTACACTACCTTGATTTGTCACTGTAATCGTGAAGACTACTTCTCCTCCAATATTTGGCGAAGCATTGTCCACCGTTTTGGTTATTGCAACATCAGTAGTTTGCGGAGTAACCATCGCTATGGCCTCATCATCATCGCTAATTCCATCTGCCAAGTCATCCACATCAATTCCCTGGTTTGGATTACTGTCTGGGTCAGCCAAATCTGCAGCCGTAATGGCGGCTACGTTCAAATACTCATCCGCAGTTCCAGTAGGGGTGTTTACTGTTGCCAATATGACCAAGGTTTCGGTATTCTGATTAAAAATAGTACCATTAATGTTCCAAATTCCTGTGCCTTCGTTATACGTGCCAGCGGTTGCAATATGCGACTGATAGGTATAACCAGATGGCAATTGATCGGTTATTACCACCCCTGTGGCATCACTTGATCCATTATTGGTAATAATGACAGTAAACTCCACCACATCACCAACATTGGGTGTGGCATTGTCCACCGTTTTTGTCAGTTCAAGGTCAGACAATCCGTTAGGAGCGGGAAGTACAGTATCTTGATCATCTTCTGCATTCAAATTGTTATTAGGTGTTGAATCAGGATCAAAAGTGTCCATCGCTATCAACTCGGCGATATTTCTATATTCTCCACTGGCTAATACCGTAGCTGTTATTTGAAGTGTTTCTGCAGTACCATTTGTAATATTGGGTAGTGCCCAAGCTCCTGAAATTTCATCATAGACCCCAGAAGATGTAGTAGCTGAAACAAAGCTATATCCTGTTGCCAACACATCTTCAATCACTAATCCCGAAGCATCATTGGGACCAGCATTATTTGCGGTGATCGTAAATACGATTTGTTCTCCTACCAATGGGCTTAGATTATCCGCTGTTTTTGAAATTGAAATATCGGTAACCGTTCTTGGGGTGATGGATTGTTCATCTTGATCATCTTCCGAAAGAACATCGTTCCCAGGAGTGGAATCAGGATCTTGTTGGAGGGAAGCAATTACCTCAGCGCTATTGTTGTAGTTCCCCAAAGCATTTACTTGGGCAACTATATTTAAGACTGCACTATTTCCTTCAGGTATTATTCCAACATTCCACAATCCGCTGGCACTACTGTAAGCCCCACCAGAATCGTCAGAGACATAAGTATATCCAGATGGAAGATCATCAGAAACTACAACACTTGTTGCATCACTTGGACCATCATTGGTAACCGTTACAGTGAAAGTCACATTGGAACCAACATCCGGGGACGCATTGTCTACCGTTTTGTCCAAGGCTAAATCTGCAGCGGGAATTGGTGTTGTGCCTGCACTATCCTGATCATTTTCAAAGATATTGTTGTTGTTTGGCGTGGAATTCGGGTCTAAGTTACTGGACGAGAATACCTCAGTCACATTGAAATAGTCTCCTGATGGATTAACAGTAGCAACAATATTCATGGTCTCCGTAGTTCCATTTGGAATAACCCCGTTCAATTCCCATATGCCCGTATTTGGGTCATAAACTCCAGCAGTTCTATTGTTGGAAATATAAGTATACCCGGTAGGCAACAAATCTTGTACCTCTACTCCTGTAACATCACTTGGCCCATTATTTGTAATACTGATGTTGAAAATCACATCTTCACCCACCAACGGACTCAAAATATTTACAGATTTACGCAATAACAAATCAGAAACCAAAACAGGAACGGGTTCAACGGTTTGCTGATCATCTTCTGTATCATCATTATTTGCGGGAGTTGAATCCACATCGGTTTCGGTTAATCCTGTTAGTTCTGCGATATTGGTGTAATCTCCAACAGCCAACAGATTTGCAGTTATTACAAGGGTTTCGGAAGCGGTATTAGCCAAGTTTCCAATAGTCCAAGACCCATTTAAAGGCTCATATACCCCATTGGATGGCACAGCGCTTACAAAAGCATATCCTGATGCCAAGAAATCTGTGACCACAACATTGGTGGCATCATTGGGTCCATCGTTTTGTACAGTAATTGTAAATACAATTGGGTCACCCACATTAGGAGTAAGGTCATCCGCTGCTTTTGTGACTGAAATATCAACAAGAGGTGCGGCATTGATGATAACTTGGTCTTGGTCATCTTCGCCTGCAACTCCATTATTCGGCGTGGAATCATTGTCTGTTTCACCTTGAGCTGTAATTTCAGCAATATTGGTATAGTTTCCAGTTGGATTTACGGTTGCAGTAATATTCAAACTTGCATTGCCACCATTGGCCATTGCTCCCACATTCCAAATTCCAGTCGCATCATCATAATTTCCTCCTCCATCATCAGAAACATAGGTAAATCCAGATGGTAATTGATCTGTAACTTGAATTGCAGTGGCGTTACTTGGTCCTGTATTAAAAACCGTTAACGTAAATACCACATTTGTATTCACTATTGGATTCGTATTATCCACATTTTTAGTCAAAGAAAGGTCTACCAAAGCAGATGGGGTTATGGTAACTTCATCTTGATCATCCTCTGCTGAAACTCCATTACTTGGAGTGGAATCAATATCGAAAGCATCCGAAGCAGTAATTTGGGCTGTGTTCACATAATTTCCTGAAGCGTTTACCAACACATCTATAATCAAGGTTTCTGAACCTCCACCTGTAACGGTTCCCACTTGCCATTCCCCAGTTGTATCATTGTAGATTCCAGCAGTTGCACTATACAAAACATAGTCAAATCCTGTTGGCAGTAAATCTGTTACTACAACATTGGTGGCGTCATTGGGTCCAGCGTTCGAGATGGTTATTTCGAAACTTATTTCATCTCCAACACTCGGGGCAATATCATTATCGACCACGGTTTTTACCAAAGACAGATCTGCTTGTTCCGGTGCCACCGTAATGGCATCCTCATCATCTTCACTCTGATCACCGTCATCATTATTAGGTGTGCTATCAGAATCAAATTGATTACTAAAAGTTACCTCCGCAACATGGTCAAACTCTCCCAAAGCACCCGTTGGCGTCAAAACCGTAGCATTGAATGTCAAAACTGTTGTGTTTGTCCCTACGGGAACCGTTAGACCGGTCCACGTAATAATCCTAGAACCAAAGTTGAAGGTTCCACCATTGTTTATTCCTACTATGGTTCCGAATCCTGCCGGCACTAAGTTCTCAATGGATACTCCTGTTGCTGCTTCAGGACCAGAATTGCTTAAATTGATGGTAAAAGTTATTACATCACCTACATCTGGAGTTGTATTGCTTGCCAAAATTTCAAGTTCAATATCAACAACCTGAGGGGCAACTTCAAAGAAATCTTCATCGTCTTCATCTTGGTCACCATCGTCATTGCCTGGCGAACTATCCGGATCATATTGATCTACGGAAGCAATCTCGGTAGTATTCAAATATTCATCCGCAGCACCCACGGGCGCATTGACGGCAACCTCGTATGAAACTGTTGTAGACCCTACTGGTAAATTAACAATATTCCAAGTAATGAACGTTCCCGCAATAGCACTCCCTCCATCATTAACAGTTCCCAAGGTGTATCCCGAGGGGACAATATCTTCAAGAACTATATTGGTCGCCGTACTTGGTCCAGCATTGGTCACAGTCAATTCAAAAACTACGGTATCTCCAACATTTGGAGTAGCACTAGATCCCGCACTGATATCTTTTACCAAGCTTAAATCTGAAGCAGTTGGAATTACAATTTGCGCATCCTCATCATCTTCACTCTGATCGCCGTCGTCATTATTAGGTGAACTGTTGGGATCAAATTGATCCACTGCCGTTATTTGTGCGGTATTTTCATATTCATCGAGTGCTCCGGTTGGTGCATTTACTGTTGCCTGATAGGTAAGAGTAGCTCCAGCCAACGGTACTGTAGCCAAATTCCAAATAACTTCAGAACCTCCTAAATTGAAGATTCCACCATTGGAAACACTTCCGCCAACTATGGAATAACCTACAGGAACAACATCTTCAATAGTCATATTGGAAGCCGAATCTGGTCCCGAATTATCTACTTGAACGGTAAAAGTTACGGTATCACCCACATCTGGGGTAGTATTATCCACGGACTTATCTAAAGAGAGATTAGCTGTTTGAGGGGTGATGGTCAAATTTGTTTCATCATCATCGGCAATGGCATCTCCTAAATCATCAGCTCCAGAGCCTACAGTTGGGTCACTATCAGGATCCGATTGGTTGCTGGCTGTAATCTGAGCACTGTTGGTATATTCTCCAAGTGCACCGGTAGGTACATTTACTGTTGCTTGATACGTCAGTGCTGTGTTTCCTCCCGAAGGGATAAACAATCCTGACCAACTTGCTGTATTTCCCCCTGCAGCTCCACCTCCGTTAACAGCGGTAAGCGTAAATCCTACTGGAAGTATATCTTCTACTGAAACTCCCGTAGCATCATTGGGTCCAGCATTGGAAAGCACCAATTCAAAGGTAATAGCATCCCCTACATTTGGGGTTGTTGAACCTACAATTACACTTTTGGCAATGCTCAAATCAGCTTCTTCAGAAACTGTTAGGGATACTGAATCCTCATCATTTTCACTTTGATCTCCATCATCATTATTGGGTGAACTATTGGGGTCATACTGGTCGGAAGCTGTAATCTCAGCAGTATTTACATATTCATTAGGGGTTCCGGTGGGAGCATTCACGGTAACTTCATAGGATACTGTTGTGGTACCCACTGCCAAGGAAGCAATGTTCCAGCTTACGGTTCCTCCTGAGTTGGAGCCTCCATTATTGATGGTTCCAACGGTTAATCCTGAAGGGATTATATCTTCAACTGTGATATTTGTTGCCGTATCCGGTCCAGCGTTGGTGACCGTCAACTCAAAAACAACTGTATCACCAATATTTGGTGTAAGGCTTGATCCTGAACTAACATCTTTGGACAGGCTTAAATCCGCAGCTGTCACTGTTACCTCCGCGGTATCTTGATCATCTTCCCCAGCCAAACCATTGTTGACCGTAGAATCAATATCAAAAATATCATTAGCTGTTATTTCAGCAGTATTCACATAATCTCCTGATGCATTTACCGTAGCATCAAACATTAAGCTTAGTGTATTTCCATTTGTTATGGAGAGGTTTGACCACGTGATTGATAAATCCCCTACATTGTATACTCCCCCATTGCTAACTGTTCCTGGAACTAAGACATATCCTGAAGGAATAACATCTCTAACTGAAACTCCTGTTGCATCTGAAGTTGTGGATGTATCATTGTTGAAAACATCTATAGTAAATGTGACCGTATCGCCAGGATTGGTTGAAGTGGGCAATACAGATTTGGTCAATTCTAAATCAATTCCAACCAACGCTATTTCTACTGTATCAAAAACATCCGTACATATACCGTTAGATATTCTCCATTCAAAAACATAGGTTCCCGTAGTTGCTCCAAAAACATCTGTAGCGGGGTCATTTTCATTCACAAAACCTACCGTTGTTGGCCCAGAAACTTGAGTCCATATACCTACTCCTGCCGTAGCAGGAACCGCAGCCAACGTTACTGAAGAAAACTGATTTAAGTTTTGATTTGGACCGGCATCCGCACTTCCAGGATCTGCATAATTCACCAATTCCATGGTATCCGCAAACGTACAACCTCCATTGACCACGGTCCATGTAAATTCATAAGTACCTGGCTCCAAGGTATCAATTAAGGTGGTTTCACTATTTGGTGCAACAATATTAGCAGGGGTTCCAGGTGTACCTCCTACTCCAGGTCCAGAAGTTTGAGTCCATGTTCCAGTCCCCACCGCTATTGCAACTGCCGCCATATTGGTCTGCGTTGCTCCACAAAATTCTTGATCTGGTCCTGCATCTGCAGTTGATGGAGCATTCGCCGGAAATGTTATGTCCACGGTATCTGAACTGGGGTCGCAGGCCGAAGGACTGTCAACAAAAGCTATACCGTTATGGGCCACCGTCCAGGTAAGGGTATAGGTCCCAGTTGCTGTAATGTTAGATATTGTAGAGGTAGGTGAATTGGGGTTATCAATCACCGCTGCCCCACCAGAGGGGTCTACTGTAAAAGTCCAGGTACCTGTTCCAGAAGTTGGAGAAACAGCATTCAATTGCGCATCCAACTGACACGCATTTAGCTGATCTGTGCCCGCATCAGCAGTTGATGGTGTTCCATAAACTTCAATACGGACAACATCCGAAGTATTTAAACAATGTCCTGATTCAAAATTCCATTCCAAAATATAGGTTCCCGGTACCGTTAGTCCTGTGATTGTGGATGTGGGATCCATATCGTTGGTAATTACCGCTGTACTTCCGGCAGGTTGTTCCGTAAAACGCCATATAGCTTCATCCACATCATCGGGTGGTGTATTCCCTGCCAAAGTAGTTTGGTTGGCCACTACCAAATCCCCCAAACATAATAATTGGTCAGGTCCGGCATTGGGCAATACGGTTGGCAATCCACTGGATTCTACCCTTACCTGATCCGAAGTATTTCCACATCCTGTTGATCCGGGATAGTTCGTTGTAAATTCAAAAATATACGCTGCTCCTAAAATAATGTTGCTCACTTCAGCTACATTGCTGTCGGATGGATTTTGAGAAATCGTTGCTGGTGTACCTGGTGCACCGCCCACTCCTGGACCAAATACTTGCGTCCATGTACCTGTTGAACCAAAAGTGGCTTCCAACAAGAAATTTTGAACTTGGCAAAGTTCCAAATCAGGGCCAGCATCTGCTGGCACAAAAACATCAACAGTTTTGTCCGCAAAACTAGTCGGGCAGTTACTGTCTCCTGCTATTGTCCATCGAAAAGTATAAGTTCCAGAAACCATACCGGTCACTGAAGCATTGGGGTCATTAACATTTGAAAAAGTTGGTGTATTGGGTGCTCCTGAAAGTAAAGTCCAATATCCTGTTTCTATATTGCTGTCAAACGGGTTTCCATCCAATATAATAGATGTAGAAGAGCAAATGGTTTCAGATGGAGTTGTAATAGTAGCTGTTGTTGGAGGAATTCCAACGTTTAATGTCACCTGGTCAGTATCTGAGGAACAAGAACCGTTGTTTGATGTCCATTCAAAAACATATTGTCCAGAAAAACCAAAAGTGATCTGTGCCGTTGGGCTGGTTTCATCATCAAAAGTATATCCACCTGGTCCAGAAATTTGGGTCCATACTCCACTACTACCTACAGATCCAGAAGCATCCATTGTGAAAACAGATTGACAGGCGGTCTGATCGGGACCTGCATTGGCAATTGCATTGGCGCCCACGGTTACTTCCACCTCATCTGAGATAGATTGACATCCCGGGGCAATTTTTGCAATGGTCCAAGTAAGTACATAGCTCTGTTCTATAGTAATAGTTGCATCGGTATCAAATTGATTGGCATCATCAAATGCAATTCCTGTTGCCGGAACCGCTGTCCAAGTCCCTATTTCATCAACCGCTGGTTGATTTCCAGCCAAAGTCACCGAAGAAGTGCCTGCACCCAAACATTGATCGGACCCAGCATCAGCCAAAGTAGGCCCCTGCGTTGCATTTGTATTTATGGTTACAGTATCGGCTCCAGGGTTTGGACAGGTTGGGTCACCAGGATTGTTTATTGTCCAACGAAAAATATAGGTTTCATTAGCATCATCCAATCCAGAAACCAAGGTTTTTGGGTCATTCTCATCTTCAAATACAATGGCTGCTCCAACTGGAGCGGAATCCACAGTCCATGTTCCCACCAAGTTGGTCGATGGCGGTACATTGGCATCCAATTGGGTAGGTGCCCCAAAACAAATGGTCTGATCTAAACCAGCATCCGTAGCAACTGGAGCATCAGATGACACCACTATTTCAACTGTATCCTCCATGGCGGGTGCACATGCACTTCCTCCAGAAATCCCGTATTGAAATACATAGGTTCCTGGCATTAAACCAGAAACATTTGTGGTTCTTGCATATGGGGTAGCTATTATTGCTGTATTTGGACCGCTTATCTGCGACCAAAGGGAACTGCCCACAGTAATTGTATTACCAGTAATATCTGTACTGCTTACATTACAAGCCAAATTTTGATTCGTTCCTGCGTTCGCCGCTGTTGGTGTCAGAGCCACTGTTACATTTATGGCATCAGTTGCCACATCGCAACCTGTTTGTATAGTTCCACTAAGTGCTCTTCTAAACAATACAGTATAGGTCCCTTCAACATCAAAATCAATATTTAAAGGTGTTCCCCCAGTATTGGTAAATGTACCTGGGTTGACCAATGCTGAACCACTCGGTCCGTTGATAATGCTATATGTATTTGTTCCGTTTCCGGTAGTAGTGAATGGAATGTTTACACTTGTTATTCCACAAGCCGCAACAATATCACTTCCTCCATTTGCAGTAATAGAAACGGGGCTGGTAGAATATCGTATAGTTGCCGTTGCAGAATCACTGCACAACGTAGTACCATTTTCAATAGTATAGGTAAACTGGTAGGTACTACTACCATCCAATCCTGTAATTTGTGTAGTTGGTGAGTTAGGGGTTAAAATACTTGCTCCTCCAGGACCTGAAGTTTGAGTCCAAGTAACCGTTTCTCCTGTAAATTGTGGTTGAGACCCTTCAAGTGTAACTGTAGTAATGCCTGCATCACAAAAACGGATATTATTATTCTGTATAGATGCGCTTGAAATATCTTGAGTAGCCGCTGCGATATTGATCGTTACGGTATCTTCGCCCGTCACACAAGGCCCGTTTACAGACCACCTGAATACATAAGAGCCTTCAATAAGATTTGAAATTCCAGTATTATTGTTATTTACATTAGCTATGATGGGTGTATTGGGTCCACTCACAAAAGACCAAGCACCCACTTGTCCATTAATATTGTTTCCTCCAAAACTGGCAGCCATGGAAGTTGATTGTGTTACTGTATAGCAATTATCCAGGTTTTGGTCCGAACCAGCATTAACAACTGAAACTCCTCCGTAATTGGTCACAGTTATGGTGGAACTTGATTCGCAAAACTGTCCGGGCGCAAAATCCGGTCCGGTAATTGTCCATTGTAATGTCGTAACTCCAGCACTTGTCTCCGCTAGGGTCAAACTTGTGGTTGGCGAAGTTGGAGAATTAATGGTTATTCCTGCGTTGTTGCTGCCGATTATACTCCATTGCCCTGTCTCTCCTCCATTAAGTGGAGTATTTGCATTGGTGGTTAGCGTTCCTAAATTGTCAGGACATGAAGCTATATTGTTTCCAGCATTAGCTATAGTAATGGGCTGTACCATGATATCAACATCTTGAAACTGCGATGTTCCATCTGTACAAGTAGCACTTAATCTAAAAGTATATGTATTTCCTCCCACAAGACCCGTAACTCCCGTATTGAGGTTGGATGGGTCATTGATAATTACAGACGGACCTCCTACTTGAGACCATGTTGGCGCACTTTGGACAAGCCCAGCTGAAGACCCTGATAAAGTAAATGTTCCATCGTTCTCACAAATAGTTTCTGACACTCCTGCATTAACCGAACAGTTTTGAGCATAGCTTACCTGAAATGAAGCAAGCAAGAACAAAAAAAACAAGAAAAAGGTTCCTTTTTTTTGGTGGGTTACGGATGTGTTCATAGTCAGTGAGTTGAAGTTGTCTTTCCTTGTGGGAATATTCAAACATATCCACTACGATCCGTTAAAAGGAAAATATGTTGTATTTCATCGATCATTTGTTGTGAAACATCGGATAAACGATGAAAGCTTTTTCTTCCTTAGATCAATTTAAGCTCATAAAACTTTCTATTTTGTTATAAACCTTGCTGCCTCTCCTCTAAAAATAGCTGATTATAAACGAGTTAGATATGCAAGTTGTCCAAAAAAGGTCTAACATGATTTGTACTATAAGTTTTGCAAAAATGATGTGAAATTCTAAGCCATAAATGATGATAAAACAATATGAATTAGGGAGGCTTTTACAGGAGAATCAAATTTAAAACTGTAATCTAAACACCAGATTAGGCGTAGTTCCTAAAGAATATCTAGCAATTTCTTGCAGTTCAACACTGATATTATTCTGCTCATCTGCAACTTGAAACAGACCATAGCTTCTATTTAAAATATTTCTTTGCCCATATATGTTTTGCAGCGAAAATCCAATTTTGGCCTTAACCGGATTTTGTTTTTTGGATAATACAAAATCATAAATCAGTGAAAAATCCAGTCTATGGTAGTCAGGCAAATTTTGATCATTTATTGTTCCATACTCTATTTGAACATTGTCATCTGTCTCAATAGCTCTCACGGCCTCCGTAAACGGAATGCCTGTTCTATATTTCCATCCCAGTGAAAATTGAAGATTTTTCCATGTATAAAAATGTGACCAGGTTAGGGAATGACCAATATTGTTATTGCCTTTAAAAGAGTTTCCCATATTGAGTTCGGAAAATCCAAAATCTGTATTAGAAAGGGTATAGCCCAACCAAGAAGAATAATTGTTCCATTTCTTTTTGACAAATAAATCTGCCCCATTCGTCACGCTTTTCCCCTTGGTAAAACTATTGTCAACCGATTCAAAACCACGTGTGAAGGAAGTAATTCCATCAATAGTTTTATGATATGCCTCAATCTCTGCACTCCATCCATTTTTATACCATAGAAGCCCCGCTGAAAACTGATAACTCTCCAACATTGGAATATCCCTTCCGTTTGCCAAAGCCCAAATCTGATTTTCCAATCCAAAGTCCAGCGTAGCGAATTCCAAAACTTGACTAATGGCCTGCCCTCTAACTTCTGCAGACCCTTTCAATCTAATGTTCTTTCCAAGCTTTTTTTCAACATAAAGTCTGGGTTCAAAAAGAAAACGTTCCAATTCAGAATAATATGAGCTACGAAGTCCGATTTGAGCATAACCTGTTTTAAATTGATAGACTAGGTTTTGAAACAAGCTATGGGTAGGATTATCCACCTTATCACTTTCAGAGAAATCATCTTGTTGTAAAAGAAAATCAACTCGATTATTAAAAAACTGATACCCATTTCCGAACGACCATTTTTCATTTATCTGCCAATTAACTTTAAAGGAAAGCCCAGTTTCCTTTATAGTGTTTCTTTTGGAGGTAACTCGTTCAGAGTTGAAATATTGATTTCGTCCATCATAGGTAAAATCATAAGTAGAATGATATGTTTGAAATTTTGAAGAAATTTTAGTGTTCCAGTCACTGTTCCATGTAGCGCTTATTCCATAGTTTTTAATATTGAGCTTATCACTGGAAATATCCACAAACTCAGTATCTTCAAAAGAATAGTCAAGTTTGTTCCGGGTTGAGAGGGCCGAAACTGTAATGCTATTTTTTTCTGAGATATCCCAAATAGTCTTGAGCGTAACATCCGTAAAATAAAAAGTTTGTGTGCTTTTTGTAAACTCTGGTTCAAATACCTCTTGATTTCTTCTGATACTTGTATTCTGGAACACCTTATCAGTAAATTTATTAAATGTAGGTGTGTCAAAAAAGTCTGTAAAAGATCTTCTAGCGGATATTTGAAATCCGAATTTCTCTGAAATGGGAATCTTGAGATAGGCATCGCCGTGTGTCATATTAAAACCAAATCCTCCTTCTGCCCTGTCCGCTATGCGATTGTCTGTTTCTATATCCAATACTCCTGACACCCTATCACCATATTCCGGAAGGGCACCACTACGATATACTTTTACATCTTTTACAATGTATGGATTGAACGCGGACAGCATACCAAAAAAATGATCTGAATTATACATTTTGATGCCATCCCAAAGAATAAGATTTTGGTCTGGTGTACCACCCCTTATATAAAGGCCCGAAGCAGTTTCATTAGGACTTTCAATTCCCGGAAGCAATTGTGTGCTTTGGAGCACATCAGGTTCTGGCAATCCTGAAAGGATGTCTTGATTATTGGGTGAAATTCTAATGGCCCCATCTTGATTCTTGGATATTCCACGGGCTAAATATTCCTTTACCACAACCTCTTGAAGCATTTGAGTGTCTGAGGATAGTTGGAAAACAGAGCAATCATTTTCGTTGAAACTTCCAACTGAAAAAACGAGTGTTTTATATCCCAAATATGATATTGAAATTGTATCGGAAGCGTATATATTTTCAAGTTTAAAAAAACCATCATTGTTGGTCACTGTTCCCATTCTCTTTTTTACATTGGCCACCGTAGCGCCAACAATAGGAAATTCATCTGTTTTATCATTTAAATAGCCACAAAATGCAAGTGGTGATTCCTTTAAAACATAATAGCGACCATTAATTCTATTGAAAGTGATTCCTGTATGATTTCCTAAATCACGAATAACATTTTCCAAATTTCCATCTGAAATACTCAGCGAAACACGTTTATTTTTGACCACTATGGTCTTGTAAGAGAATTTAACATCAAATGCGTTGCCAACTTCATCAAGTGCGTCTGCTAGTGAAACATCGTCAAACACAAACGAATGTGTGATCTTTTGGGCGGATGCAGTAATGCACAGCAAGAAAAAAAAAGGAACAAAAAGGTTTTTCATCTACTTCACAACAAGAATAACGGTATTCTTGTCGGTAAAAGTATATGTAATATCCATGGACTCAAAAACGATTTGCAGTGCGATCTTCATATCTCCATGCGTAAAACTTCCAGTAAACCGGATATCCGTATCAACATTTTCGGTATTAATGGTAATATCGAATTGATTTTCAAGTGCTTTCACGACTTGGGATAAAGGAGCATTGGTGAAGTTACTTTCACCTTGTATCCATGTTGGTTCTACATTGTTCATCTTCCAATTTTCAACAGTTCCTTTATGAATTCTGAAAGCATCTCCTTGAAGTAATGTTTGTGACAAATCTTTAAGGGACACCCTAACTTTTCCCTCATAACAAACTACCTGAAAAAAGTTGTCCTCAGAGCTAACCGTAAACTCCGTTCCCATTACGGTCACTCGCCCATTCGTTGTTTCAACTGTAAAATTGGAACCTTTCTCAACATTAAAAAAGGCCTCTCCATTTAAGTCAACGTTTCTATTCCCATTTTTCCAATCTTTTTTATGAAATGATAGGGTTGAATTTGAGTTGATTATAACCTCGCTGTTGTCTGGCAAATGAGCGGTCAACTGCTCCCCATATCCTGTGGAATATTCTGTGGCACTGTTTGTAGGCCAAATATATCCAAAAAACAGTACTGCAACGGCCGCCGCTGTTGTATACACCCATTTTGGCACAAGTGAAATTACCTTTCCTTCTTTTTCTTTTTGTGCTTGTACTTTTTGATATAGTCCCTCTTTATTATAATGAGGAACATCCAATACCTCTGTACCCTCAAGAATAGCTTTATAATACGTGTATTCTTCAGATTGTTCAAAGGATTTCTTCTGGTCATCGGACAGTTCCCCACTTGCCCATTTGGCCAAAAAGTCGTCTATATTTTTAAACTCTTCCATTTTGTTCACTTTAAATGGATCTACCTATATCTTCCCTTAGTTTTTGCAATGCAAGATGCATTCGGCGTTCAACAGCTTTTTGCGTAATGCCAACTATTTCGGCGATTTCCCGATATGTTTTTTTATCCTTTCTACTAAGCAAAAATACCGTCCGTTCCTTTTCAGGAAGACTGGAGATACTTCGTTGCAACTTTTCCATGAATTCTTTCTCTTCCAATAAAAACTCAGGGCTTTCCGTGAATGCTTTTTTTATGGAAGCTGAAGCATTGTATTTTAAAACTACCTTTTCATGGGCCACTTCATTAAAAAATGCATTTTGCGCCACTTTCATCACAAACGACTTTGCTTTGCCAAAAACCACTTTTTTACAATTTTTCCAAAGTTTTACAAAAGCATCCTGGGTAATATCCTCGGCTTGTTGCATATCCCTGCATTTGTAATAGATGAAATTTCGAATTACTTCGGAATGATCATCAAAAATCTGCTTAAAGGTATTTTCGTCACAAACGGATTTATCCTCAAATCCCATATTTTGAAATAAGGTTTGTATTCCAAAACTAGTTATTTCAAAAAAGTTATCCCCTTCATTTTCCCATTATTACAAATTTCCTCTATCAATAACACAACAAGAAGATTTGTTTTTACCCTATTTTTTTTGAAGGGATAAAAATTTTGATTCATCATTTTTCAAAAAAACATGAAAAAAAATAGGGTGCTTCAAAAGTTATCTGTTGTGGTTTTAAAATAATGTTCAATTAAAGATTTTATTTATGAAAAGGCTACAACAATTAAAATGGGTTTTACTATTATTCTTTGCTATACTCACCATTCAATCCTGTCAAAAGGATGATGTCCTTATTGACCAAAACCCTGTAACGGATACTTCAGGTACAGACGACACCAACAATTCTGACGGAGACAACACAGACAATGGTAGTGATACTAATGGCGATAATACGGATGGAAACAATGATGAAAACCCAGGAGACAACTCTGGAAACGAAGAAGGTGAAGGTGAGGGTGAAATAACCCTTTACACGGTAGAAGGTTCAAACATAGTAAAAAAGACCGATTATAAAGTAAGTGGTTCAGATTTAGAGTTTCAAAAAGACACCAATAAGCATAATGAAGTATGGGAACTAGTAAAGAAAATTGTTCCTGCTAGCTACTTGTCCAAAATGAGTGAATTCATGATATTCTCCGGTGAGAATAGTGGTACTGCTGGATATGTTTTCCCCACGTCCAATGACTTGTCCAAATGGCAAATGGGTATTGCCATTGATTTTGCTTACCAAGGTGGTTTTAATGCTGGCGGAGAACTAGCTTACACCATTATTCATGAGTTTGGGCATATTTTGACCCTTGATATTGATCAAGTGGATGCATCAATTTCTCAGAGCAACTGTAACAATTATTTTACTGGAGAGGGCTGCGCAAAGACCGATTCTTACATCAATAAATTACAAACCAGATATTGGGCCGATATATGGAGCGAGTATGAAACTGCCCAGGACAGTGAAGAAAAACTAGAGCAATTTTATCAAAAACATAGAGATCGTTATGTAACCGCTTATGCATCTACCAATCCTGGTGAAGACATTGCAGAGGTATTCGCAACTTTTGTGACACGAAAAGGAGGCCCCAACGGAAATTCTATTGCGGAACAAAAAATACAACTTATGTATAATCATCCAGAGCTCATTACGTTTAGGGATTTCATCCGAGGTAATATGTCTTCATCCAAAGGCAGAAGCTATTTGCCAATAGCAGGATCCTGGAAGAAGGCCAAAATTATTGGAAACCCAAAGAAGGGTTGTACCCATCGTAAAAAAGGTAATTAACCCTTGGCTTTAGCCAAGTGATTAACATAAAACATATTCATTATGAAAAAGATATATATGGTTTTAATCTTATTATCATTTGCCTGCAAATCGGGTGAGGAAGCAGTTGTAACTCAACAAAAAGAACCTCTGCTCCACTATTCCAAAGGTCCCTGTTTAGGCAGATGCCCTGTTTACGACTTCTGGGTATATCACGATGGGAATTTTATATACAAAAAGGTAAATGGCATTAAATCAAATAGAGAAATAACTGGAAAGTTGACCTCAGAAAAAATGAAGAAATTAAAAATATCCTTGAAAAATGATCTAGGAGAGCCTGTTTTATTTAAAAAAGTGCGAGACATGCCAATTTCCAAACTTAGATTCAATGGAAAAAAGTATGAGTACCATTCAACCAAAATAAAAGACGGGCTTAAAAGGACAAATATATTAATTGAAGGTATGATAGCAGAAATAATTACTGGCCAGCAACTGGGCAGATGACATCAGATTCAGCTTTACAAAGTTTGAATTGAATTCTTGAAAACTTTGATAATTTATAAAAGCCGAGATTTTTATCTCGGCTTTTTAAGTCTATGAATTCTTCAACGCCAACTTCATTAAACAAATAAATCCGCTGTTCTTTTACCACTTTCTATTTACAAATTGGAACGCTGAGTTATGTTATTAAAAATTTATTGTATGTTTGTACTATATGTATAGTACATTAAAACAATGATTACTTTTAAACTAGACCCTAAGACTGGAATACCGTTTTATCGGCAAATCATCGATCAGATAAAATTTGGCATTGCTTTCGGAAACCTCAAAACCGGAGAACAATTACCCACGGTCCGGTCTCTGGCCGTGGAGTTGAAAGTAAATTTGAATACGGTTGCAAAAGCCTATAAAGAGCTGGAAATCCAAAACATACTTGAAACACAACAAGGAACGGGGACATTCATTAGCCAAGCCAAAATCCAAATATCGGATGAAGAGAAAAGGAACAAACTAAAAGAGATTTGCAATGAATTTTCCACTATAGCATTTAGCTATGGATTTTCAACAGATGATATAATTAATCAACTTAAAAATCAGAATTAAAATGAAGACTTCTATTAAAAAAATTGGGAACCCCATTTCCACTGCCATTATAATTTCTGGTCTGGCCATATGCGCCGGATTGTATTTTTTTGATATTGTAGATTTAAAAGTTACGGCTATTTTATTGCTGCTTTTTCTTTTTATTGCCAAGTCAATCCATATTGCCGACCAATGGGAAAAAGCAGTGGTATTGCGAATGGGTAAATACCAAGGGTTAAGGGGACCAGGGATATTCTTTATCATTCCCGTAATTGATCAAATAGATAAATACATTGACCAGCGTGTTCGTGTCACTGATTTTAAAGCGGAGCAAACTTTGACCAGAGATACTGTTCCGGTAAATGTGGATGCCGTAGTATATTGGACCGTTTGGGATGTGGAAAAAGCGGCATTGGAAGTACAGGAATATGAGAAAGCCATTTTCTATATTGCCCAGACCGGACTTAGAGATATTATAGGGAAACATGAGTTGGCAGATATACTTCAAGACAGGGATAAAATAGCTGAAGACTTACAGAAGGTACTTGATCACAATACCAATCCGTGGGGTATAACTTGCCAAAACGTGGGCATAAAAGATATCATCATTCCACAGGCTTTGGCCGATGCCATGAGTAAAGAGGCTCAGGCAGAACGGGAACGAAGAGCAAGAGTGATTCTAGGAACCGCTGAAACAGAAATAGCACATAAATTTTCAGAAGCAAGCGAACAGTATAGTGAGAATCCTGTAGCCTTGCACCTTAGAGGCATGAACATGCTATTTGAAGGCTTGAAGGAAAAAGGATCTATGGTAATCGTGCCAAGTTCAGCTTTGGATTCAATGAACTTAGGTGCCATGGGCGGTTTGGTTTCACTATCTAAAGCGAATGAACCAACCAAAACCAACAACGAATGATTACCAATAAACAAATCGCTAAGTGCGTAGTTTCTTAAACTTCTCCCATGGACCAGTTATGGCTAAGGTGTCGCCATTCTCTTGCACGTTTACAAAAAGAGTTTTTCCAGAAGGAGAAAAAACCGAACCTGTAAGTTCTGATTTGGAGCTCCTATTGCAAGCAAGAGTGTAGATATTACCATCTTTACCTATACCTCTTATATGATTTAATTCGCCATTATCCTCGCACAACAGAACATCTCCCCAAGGGGCTATTGTAAGGTTATCGCACATGTGCAATACAGTTTTGTCCTTGGATTCCGCGTAAAGCTCCAACATTGCCGGTTCTTCATTTTCATTATCCGTACCCTCTTTCGATGATAATTTGTACTTAAAAACTTGTCCAAAATTCTCTGGACCTCCATTTGTACATGCAAAAAAGAGTTCCCCATCTCCCATCCAAATTCCCTCACCGCGTGCAAAACGGGCTGCCCCGGTCTCAAATCCTTTATATCTCAAATCATCCTCCGGTGATTCCACATTATCCAAATCTATCCAGTACACTTCCATAGCCTTGTTTGTTTGTACCATAGGTGCCTCCCAATTTCTAGTGTCTAGATTTTTTTTGTTACGTATCGCCAATGCCTGTAATAATCCTCCCGCCAAAAGGTTTTCTTTCTCCTTGGGGATAAACCTGTAGATAAGTCCGTCGTGTCTGTCTTCCGTAAGATAAACGCAACCAGAATCAGGGTCAATGGCTACAGCTTCATGATTAAAACGTCCCATTGCCTTAATTGGGGTTGGTACTACCATCTCTTTGGCATTCATAGGCACCTCAAATACATAACCGTGGTCCTCAAGAATTTGACTCCCATCTGCCTTGGTGACATCTTCTTCACAGGTAATCCAGCTTCCCCAAGGCGAAACACCACCTGCGCAATTTCTATAAGTACCGGCCAAACTCATATATTGTTCCACAACTTCCTGATTGTCTTCATCATAAATTAAAGTTGTAGTGCCTCCTAACCCAGGATTGGTTCCGTTTCCAGAATCATAAAGTTTGTTCAATTCCACGTTGGGCAATAATTCATTGGTTAGTCCAAATGGACTATGCTCCAATGTATTGGGACTATTCTCATGGTTTCTTATAATGATAGTCTTTCCCATTTCATTAAGAAAAGCCCCCATCCCATCCGGTCTACCAGGCACCAACAAACCATCCGACATCTTTTCACCAGATTTTGAAATGACTTTATAAGAAAATCCTTCTGGAAGATCAAGATATCCTTTGGGGTCTAGTTTTAAATCCAAACTCCCAATTTCACTTTTTTCAATCCCTTCCTCTTTCTTTTTTTTGTTTGTACAATTTACCAGTGATATCAATGCTATCGAAGTAAGGGTAGATTGCTTTATAAAATGCCTTCGGGTGTAATCTTTGTGCTTATTTTCCATAATACGTTATTAGTCTTCTTGAAAAAGGAATAAATATAAAGTTGGTAGTGCTAATATTGAAGATATACGCGCACCAACCTTCTTAGAGCAAATGTATCCAATACATTAAAAACAATAAGTTTCATCCAGATTTCAAAACATTTTCCTAATCTATCCTTAACATCTCTCATTCTTAATTTTCAACTTTCCTTAAAATACTGGAGATGTGCGTACAACCCATATTTCTAAAAGAATTGGTTTCAATTTAAAATTGTTTTAATAGCGTCAGTTTTCCAATAAATTGTTGATTAGTTTGCAGTGGGTCCAAACTATTATTTTGGGTATTGTTATATACCAAATAAAGAAAAGAGTTTGGACTATACTCCCAGCTGAACCTTGCATTCCATCTAACCTGATCTGTAAATGAGTTGTACTGATAAAAATTAGATAGCTGCACTCTTGGGTTCAATGCCAATCGTACCCCACCTGTATATAAATTGGTTTCAAGTTTTTTTTCCTCAATCCCAATATTTTTCAGATGATTAAATTCGTAATCAAATGATAATGAGAAATGTGGAATTGGAGCGTAACGTGCTCCAGCGGTAATAGTTTCTCTATGACCTTTGTAGAACTTCCCCCAGTCAAATTTTCCTTTTAATGAGAATTTTTTAGATTGATCGGATCTATATCTTATGTACTGTCGAGTATAGTAATACCTGTCATTGGCAATAGCCAGCCCCAAGGGTGCAAAATCAAAATTGATATTCTGCCATGTAGGGGTTATAGCATACTCCAAAAAACTATTGTCCTTAAAAAAAGTATAGATGGGAAAAAGATATAAACTGGCTTGCTGAAAATTTCCTGGTTGGGAAAAATCATGGTAATAATTGATAAATAAACCAGGGTCCCAACGACGTATCCATGGCATTTTTTTAGGGCGCAAGATAAAATACCCCCCTGGATTGTGTTGTATCACATCCTTTTGATAAACAAAACCCATAGCCGGATCATAATCCTTGCTAACAAAGTTGGAACTCCAGCCCCAATACATTTTGTTTGTGGTGTACCCCGCAAAGAGTTTGCCTGCATAGCCCCATTTATTTTGTGCTTCATCTTTTGAAGCTGAAGCCAAATAGGAAATGGTCCATTCATCTTTAGGGCGAACAAGTCCATCAATGGAAAGGGTGGTATTGTTGTTTTCATTTAGTGACAAGGCATTGTTCTTTTTATCCAAACGATGGGTTACCATTATACCCAGATTGTTTTCCTTGCCGTAGTTTTGTAGATATCGGAACACACCAAAATGTGCCGCCGTAGAGGTATTGGTATTTCCTTGATGCACATAGAGCCCCGCCAAGGTTTTCTTTTCATCTCTATTGGTAAAACGGGCACCAACATCTATAGGTGCAGGTGCGGCATTAAATCCTCCTTGTAGCCCTATTTGTCTACTGAAAAAAGGAATAATGTCCCTATTGGAAGCTCCAGCCCAAATCCCAGAATTTTCGAGAAAAAACTGTCTTCTCTCCGGGAAAAAGATATTGAACCGTTCCAAATTGTTTACTGCCCTGTCTACATCTGCTTGAGCAAAATCAGTATTGACGGTCAAATCGACCACCGAATTGGGGGAAACAACCCATTTTACATCCCCACCTACCTTAATATCGTTTTTTGTGCTCTCCAGGGAATTGCCATTCTTGGTTTCATCAAACTGATATAATGTATAAGGTTCTATACGAATGTTAGCAGATGGTGGCGGTACTTCTAACCCTATCAGCTTTGCTGCATAGGTCATTCGATAAGGGGAAAAGGCCTGTGGAATTTCCGGAAACACCGTCTGTTCATAGTCTCTCCGGGCCAATCTAAAAAAAGTAATGCCCCAGTTTACCGGCAGCCCATCTTTTGGTTTATCGTATCGCAAAGATTTGAATGGAATCGCAAATTCTGCATAATAACCTTCTGGGGTACGCTGCGTGCGTACTTTCCACAAAGCATTCCAATCATTATCGGTATAATCGTCATTAAAGTTTTGCAGATCTCGTTGATTTCCATAAGGTGTAGTTTGAAAGGAAACTGCATATTGTTTGGTGTTCTGCGCATCTATCTGAATGGCAAAAATATCGTTCTCCCCATAAGAGAAATCACGACGCAGATCTTGCACACGTACTCCTTTTGCTCCTAAAGAATCTTTACAAAAAGCACCAACATATAGGTTCTTGTTGTCATAAAGCAACCTCACTTCGGTTTGATATCGATACTTGCCCCCTTGTTTAGGTTCAATTCTGAAAAAGCTGGATAAGATCGGAGCATTTTTCCAATCTGTTTCACTCAATTTACCATCAATGGTTATTGTTCCTATCGCTTTTGTTGCCTGTATTTCCTGAGGATTTTCTGGCGGCGGAAAATTATCACTCTCTTGTCCTTTTACATAGGGTATACATATCAGGAAACTGAATATTCCAATAATGAGACAGTTATTTTTAGTTTTCATAGAGTTGATAATTCTTTAGTTAGTTACTTTTTTCATTTTCTTAAAGCCCATTATCCCAAAGAGAAAGGTGATAATGACAATCTTAAGAAAACTATATAGTACCATGTTCCATCGTTGATCATTCTCTTTCATTTTAAAAATGGGGCGTTTGGAATAGTCTTCTTGCGTGATGGGTTTGTCCCAAAAAAGCTTTTCAAAATAGAAAGAGGTAATCTTCTTATGAAATGTGGTCAATGCAAATTGATAATTTAGAAAGGTGTTTAAATCCGTCTTTGAAATCAAAGCAAAAGCATCTTGCATATTTACCGCTGGATTTATCCAAAGAAATTGGTTAACCCATTGATTTCTTTTGCTGATTAGCTGGCTATATGCATCAACATCTTTTTTGCTGTGGCTATCTTTTAAAGTTGTAAAGGCCGCATAAACCTTTGCATACTCATTATTGTGAAATAAACTATCACTGCCTTTGTATTGTGGGTTATATTTTAAAAATTCAGAAAGTACCTCAGCTCGTTCCTTTTCGTCATTTTCATTTTCCAGGCCCGTTCTTCGAGTAAGTTCTGCCAAATGGATGGTATCTACAGGGAATTTGGTCGTCATCCATACATTCAGTATAGCTGGTATGACCAGTAGAAATAAAAGCCAGCACCCTGCTGCACATATTGCATTGAACGCTGAGCTTTTAAAAAAGCTGATAATCAAAAACATCAAGCCAAACCAGAAGGCACTGTATAAAATTACCCCTACCAACCAAAGCAAAGCCGCCAATAGATTTTCATCCGCAAACATATTGCCCGAAACCAATAATCCTATCAAGGAAATTAGTAGTGCAAAACCTGTAATGAGCATAAAATAGAACAGTAATCTTATTGCTATTATTTTTCGAATGCTTATGGATTGAATTCGTAGGAGCGCAAGCACACCACTTTCCTTTTCTATGGAATAGAGTCCAAATGTAAAGGCAATGATAAGCAGTGGTAAAAGATAGATGAGGACAAATGACAGGTCAAAATTACCGACATAAAGTTTTACTGGATTGGCTATTTCATTTTCAAAAAGTTGATAGTAGAGGCTCATTCCCGTAAGGCGGTGGTAGTACGGGTGTAAATCGCGTTGCCCTATTGCAAGTGCCGCATATTTATGTGGAGGAAGTACCGCATGGTACCCATGCCTGAACCACGCATAAGAGGGGTCGGAAGCAATGTCCCTTTTTCTTTTTGCATCCACCGAGTTTAATTCTTCATCAAAACTTACTTGATATTGATGAAACTCATCCTCTTCTATTATTTGAACGTCGGCAATGGTTTTTTGCTGTTCCTCTACTACAGACGTGCCATAATAAATGGCATACATTCCAAAAAGGAAAATGATTGCCAAAAGCAATAACTGAAATTTGTTGCGCACAAAAGATGCCCATTCATAACGTATAATTGTTTTGGTTACTTTATCCATTGGTGGGTTTTGTTTTGCGGGTTATGTAATTCAACAGTAGAATGAGTACCACTGTCCAGCAGAAAAGAGAGGTCAATTCCAAAGTATACTTTTTTAATGTAGCGTAGATTGATGGTGTATTGTATTCGAAATCTTCTACCGACTTCCACATATCCAGTCCTACGCTGTATTCATAAAACTCACCATACTTGGAGTTTTGCGCCATATCATCGTTCATTTTTTTTATGAAAACTCTACGGTAGTTCTCCACCTTTTTCTGAAAATCCACTGAGGTGTTTAAATCCGTTGCACTAAACCCCATGGATATATTCCGTAGTGCAATGTATGGGTTCAACAGACTTGCGTAACTGCCCAATTTGTTCTGTTTGTTAAATAGATCCAAAAGCCTTCCCCAATGCACATCGTACACTTTATCGCCATATTCTTCTCCCGCTTGCATTTTTACGCCGTCAAAATTGAAAGGGAGTTGTTGCACGGAATCCACCTTGTACTTGGTCAGCAGTTCTTTTTCCAATTGTGCCATTCGTACCGCTCTCGGTGTCTTTCCGTCCAATCCATCTTTCTTATCCTTCAAAATGGCTTCTTTATAGATTTTCATTGAAGGCAACGGATATAAGCTTTCTCCTAAATTGGCAACGGTCTTGGGAATAATGATGGTAAAGAGTATCCAACAGGTAAGCAATGTCAACAAGGCATTTCTACTTATGGATGATTTTAAAGATACCAGTACCGACAATACAATGAACATAAAAATATAGGCCATATACGCAGCGCCGAGCAACACAATACGAATTCCCAAATCTGTAATGGTGTCTGGAGTTTTCAGCAAATACGACAGCAACAAAATACCCAACACAAACGGCACTAAAATGACTAGAAGTATTATGAAATATGCCATTATCTTGCCCCAGGCAATACTGGTCAATGTTATTCCTTGACTACTCAATAATCGTAATGTGCCTCTTTCTTTTTCCCTTGTAAAAGATGCGTACGCCAAAAATATGATGAGCAAGGGCATTAAAATTTGCAGTACTAGTGCCGCACTCAATTCTCCAAATCGAATCATACTACTATGGTCTTGTGCAGGCCTGAACATAAATTGGTGTTGGTAATGTGCCTCTAAATAAACAGAGGTGCCTGTATAGGTATCCAACCCAAAATCAAATAAGCTCAACACTGTTTTGGGTTTGAAAATAAAGGTGCCAAAATGTGCCGCTATATGCGGATGTTTATCTCCCTGTCCAAGCCATTCTTCCCGTTTTTCTTTCTGAGCTTTAGTGATGGCTTCTTGCTGTTGTTGATATGCGATGGCACCTGTATACAGTGATATACCCAATAACACTAATATGATGCAAGAAAGTGCAAGCACTAACTTTTCCCTAAGCGCAATCTTTATTTCTTTTTTTGCTATTCGAATGCTAGTTTTCATTTGTTCGAGTGGTTTTTATGGGTTTGGGGAACTACCCATATACAGCTATTAATTGTGCATATGTTTTAGGTATAATCTTTCCAAATCCTGAAAACTAACGTCTTTGGATTCAAACTTTTCAACCAATACACCTTCTTTCATAATGCCAATATGTGTACCAGTATCTTTTGCCCTAAAAAGGTCGTGGGTTGCCATCAGGGTTGTTACCCCTTTATCTTTCATTTCTAACAAAAGCTCAGAAAATTCATTGCTCGCTTTTGGGTCCAACCCTGAAGTTGGCTCGTCCAGCAATAACACTTTTGCCTCGCGAGCCCTTGCTAGGGCAATACCCACTTTTTGTCGCATTCCTTTGGAATAGTTTTGTACCCGTTTGTCTATGAAATCTGTTTGTAATCCAGATTGTTGAAGCAATGTCTCCAATTCTGCTTTGGAATAGCTTTTTCCACCCAATCCACAGAAAAAATCAAGATTTTCCAATCCAGTTAAACTTGGATAGAGCATCAAATTTTCTGGAATGTAGGATAGCACTTGCTTTGTTTCCAAAGCATGCTCATTCACGTCCAGATTATTTATGGTTGCATTGCCACTAGTGGGCTCAATAAAATTGAGGAACAGGTTTATTGTAGTGGATTTTCCCGCACCGTTGGCTCCTAAAAGGCAAAAAATATCACCTTCGCCAATTTCCAAATCAAGAGCGTTCAACGCTGTGAACGCTCCGTATTTTTTTGTTAAACCATTCGTTTTCAGCATTTTATTTCAAATTTTTGAATCCAGAAATATAACCTCCTGTTGATGTGAACACCTTGTCAAGATTATTGGAGTCTGTGTTAAGCTTATACAATACGTTTTCATCATTTGTGGCGATGGTCATTGCAATTTCACTGTCGTTGAGCGGAGTAATGCTCATATTTCTGGTGCCATAAGTTGTAGGCAACCCAGGCACTGCTCCTGAACTTGTTTTACTTTCTAGATTGATTTCAAAATATTTGAACTGAGGATTACCTGTCTTATATTCCCAAAAATCAGTTTCATCTTCAACCTTTGTAGTAAAGGTTTTTCCATTTACTTGATAGATTCCATAACAGATGTTTCCCGTTGCCGTGTTCAGGTCAAAAAAGTAATCGGCATCAAATTCTGTAGTCCCATTTTTAATACGTAGAATTCCACTAGGAGCATTACCTCCGTTGTCAGATGTTCCTTTTGCCTGAATATAAATATCTCCATTTGTGGTTTTAATCATTCCTGCATTGGAGGTTGGTCCTCCAAAAAGCATCCCAGTTCGCTGGTCTTCAATTACTTTCTCTACTTTGTTGGTTGCAAGGTCAATAATGGCTACATAAGCATAATCGTTTACCGGTATAAAATTATTCTCGTAATAAACACTCATAAACAGTTTATTGTCACGCTCAACCATATCTTGATAGTAGGTTCTAGTAGCTTCAGGAAACTTGTCCGTAATATCTTTAAGGGAAATCTCATCTTCAATACGCATTGTGGTTGGGTCAAACACTATGAGTTTTGAAATTCCTCCTGCAACAGTGGCATAGGCTACAGTTTCACTTTTAAAATGAATGGAACTAAAGACATTGGCCCCCGGCACTACAATTTTGTTGTCTTCCTGAGCAAGTCCATTTTCATCAAACTTATATTTCACCAAATTTGCAGGTGCACCAAAAGGTTTGGCATATAGATATTTGCCTTCAGAAACAACACTGGCTGTACCGGTAAGTTCTTTGGCCTTGTCGTTTCCTACAGTTGTAAAATCAAGATTTTCAAATCCTTGCAAATAGGTGGTGGTATTGGGCCATGCCCCACTTACAGTGGCCAGACCATATGTAATGTTTTTCTCTACAGGGGTTGGATTATCCGCAGGAGAATTATCACTGCTGCAACTCGCCATAATGCCTGCAGTTAATAGGACCAGACATAAGCCTTTTAAAGTATTTGATACGGATATTTTCATTTTGTTCTTCATTTTAATCTGTATTTATTTGTTATGATTTATTTTAAAAAGGTTCTGAGGGTTATGTAAAATGCCCTTCCAGGGCGTTGTACGCTAAAATTGTCGAATGCTTTTTCATCAAAAACATTGGTTGCTTCCAGACTTACCGAAAATTTGTTCTTGGGAAATGCATACGAAACACCGACGTTTTGTATGAATTGTGATGGAATGACATTTTTAAAATCCTTGTTGCCATCCACATCCCAAAAAAGGAAGTATTCGTGCACATAATTGGAGGCCCACCAAGCTGAAAATTTGTTTTTACCTCCTAAAAACTCTTCTTTTTGATAGCGGATTTCTGCATTTCCAAACAAATAGGGAATGTTGGGCAAACGCGCATTAAAATATCGGTTGTCCACTGCTCCCGTTATATTTTTTGGAGAACGGTTTCTTAAATCTTGATAAGTAGCATTGAGTTTCAAGTTTAAAAAATCATAGGGTTGGTATGCCAGCTCTGCTTCAACGCCTTTGGTGAGCGACTTTAACAAATTTTGATATTGCGCAAAAAATTGAGAGGTTTTTAACCAGATGACATTATCAGTAAGTCTATAGAATGTGTGAAGTCCCAATTTTAGTTTTGCAGTATTCCACTGTATCCCCAAATTGGCATTATGACTTTGCTCGGGTCTTAAAAACGGATTGGGCCTTACCAAGGTGAAATCACCGAACAACTCAAATTCATCCGGCAAACGTGTGGCATACTCATAAGATGCTTTTGCTAATATGTTTTCCGCTATTTGGTATTTAAAAGATTGTGAAACCCCAAAATTGGAAGCGGATTGCTTGTTGGGCAAAAAATTGAGATTTTCAATGGCATATCCTTCAGCATCCAACATAAAATGCTTTACAGCCGTGTAACTTGTTATTTTATCCTTAAAGGTATGCTCATATGCCAGTCCTACTGCATTTTTAAAAAGTTCAGTAGGGTTGGCATAATAGTCTTCGCCATAAAACTCGGCAGCTAAAGGGTCTTTTCCTGTTCTATGAAACCAAGAAGTGAATATGTTAAGGGTGAATTTTCCATTTTCCCAAGGGGCATATTTTATGTTCAACCTACTAACGGCATTTTTAGAGGTTAGATCCAATAAATTTCTAGAGGAAGATATCTCACCTCCAGAAGGTCTGGTATCGTAAACTTTACCATCCCAGGTATACGCATTTAAGCTTATATCCTTAAAATGTCCTTTAGTTTTATTTACGCCACCATACCATTTTATTCCGGTGTTAGGTACGACCTCCCTTTTTTCATAGGTTACCGAAAAACCCAGTGTATTTTCATCATAGGTAACTTCTCCATAAGGTTGTGCCATAATTGCGTTGTGCTGTACTTCATCATCAAGTCCGGAATATCTTACGCTTATGAACAACCTGTCCGCATAAGATTTGTTGTAGACTCCTGTATACAAACTCAATAGATAATTGGAAAACTTATCATGAAACCGTTTTACTGTGGCTGGGTTAGGGTTGCCAAATTCATCAGGTATTTCTACATCAACCTTGTAATTGTTATCCGAATGGTTATAAAATGAATTAATGCCCAGTAACGTATTGTTCTTAGGGTTCACATATTGTCCATTTATATTGGCCTTATGGGTATTGAAGGACCCCAAAGAATAGGAAATATCCAAATAATCCGAATAGCTTTTTCTGGGAATAATATTGATGCCTCCCCCCAACGCATCGGCTCCTAGATCAACGGGAACAACGCCTTTATAAACCTCAATCTGTTCCATAAGGTTTACGGGAATTACGTTGAGCCCCAACCCAGAGCCATAATATGATAGGGGAACACCATCTAAGAAAAATTTAACCTGTTTACCTGACATTCCATTGATAAAGACCTCTGCACTACTTCCAAAGCCTCCAGTCTGTCGAACATTTACACCAGATATCTGTTTAATGACGTCACTTGTATTGTTGTTTTGGGTGTATAGTTCTTTGGTATTCAGTACAGCAACACTGGCAACACTTTCCCTGAGTTTCTGCTCTTTGGATTTTCCAGTTATGGTAACATCATCCAACGTTGCCGTTTCCTCTTGCATTATAAAGGTTAGTTTTAAGGGGCTTCCTTTTTCCAGCACAATTTTTTTGTGTAGAGATTTGTATCCCAAAAAGGAAATTTTCACAGAATGATTACCAACTGGTAGCCCAGTCATTTTAAAATTTCCAGATAAATCTGTAGCACTTTTTTTAAATGCTTCTATACTAATATGTGCTCCGGCCAATGGTGTACCATCTATATCGACCACCTTTCCAGATAAAGAGGTTTCCTGTGCAAAACCACAAAAGGATAACATAAACACAAAAAGGCATACATATTTATTCGAGTATTCGATAGAAGTTATAGCTTGGATATAATTTCGATATTTTACAGGTACGATCATTTTTAACGATGAGTGTTTATAGCCTTCTTATTTTCCTAATGTTCAACAAACCCATAACCGAAAGCAATAAGGTTGCGAACAGTAATGGCAACAATGATTTCTTCCAATTCACAGGTTGTGACATTGAAGCATACTCTGGCGTGAACTTGCTCCAATCCTCATTTTCAACTGGATGACCCTCAAATATTTTAGGATAGAAATAGAGCCTCAGATTTTCATGGAAAGCATCCAGGTTGTTCAGAAATTGCATGTTGTTGCCCAAGTCGGTGTGTGCTACCTGATTAAGCGTCAATTGGGCATGCATGGTAGGTATAACCAGAGATATGGCCGCACTTTCCTTTTGTCTCAGTGCTATTTTTTCTTTCATTTCTCTGTTGGAATCCAACGATTCGTCATCACCCATTTGTTGCATAGCATAATACCAAAGCCAGCTAAACGAATCTTCAGGAACAGGATATTTTTCGTATTGCGGGTAGTGGGCAAAAAATTTGTCCATAGTTGCCTCTTTGGGCTTATCCCATTTTTCATGATAGCCCTTTCTTTGCTCCAAGGTCATTTCCAATGCTTCAGGAACAGGATATTTATTGGTTAGATAGTTGTTTACAGCAGCAGGCAGGACAATGATGAGCAAAATCCAAACAGAAAGTAAGACAACAGCATTGAAGCTACTGTTTTTTTGTAGTGAAACCACCCAAAAACATATTCCAAACCATACCAGTATATAACCAATGGAAATCGCTGAAAATGCCCCAAACTTAACATTCAAGGGAATATCCAAAATAGGGATAGCCAAAAAAAGTATCAACAGCAAAACAGTCAATATAAGCACCAGTCTAATGCTGAACAGTTGGAGGATTAATTTTGACAGGGACTTGCTTTGGACAGATACAATACGCCAGGTACCGGATTCTTTTTCTTCAGAAATAATATTGAAAGTGAAAGCAATGATCAAAAGGGGGAACAAAAAAATCAGCACAAAACTGAAATCAAGGTTGCCCAGTAATAAATTGTTGGGGTTATTAAGGTCAGTATCATGTTTTTGCCCTTCAAGCCCTCTGATCGTAACACTTTTTATTTGAGGGTTAACGTCTCGCTGCCCAATGGACAGGCCACTGATAGGTAGGGTCTCATTAACTAATGCGAACTTTAGGTAGTATAGCAAAAGTCCCAAATCATCTTTCTTGAATTCTACATAATGTTCAATGAACTCTTTTTGATAAATGCTCGTATCAATGATATCCTGCTTCTGTTTTTCAACAAACTGCTTTCCTATAAAAAGACTGATAACTCCAGTTAGCAGAAGAAACAACAATCCTATTCTTACATTATTGGATCGTATAAAATTGTAAAATGCCAAACGTATCATATTGCCTTGAGGGTTTTAGAAAGTTTATGGATAAGGAAGGCTAAAAAGCCTGTCCAGAACAAAAAGGCCACAAAGGATATCCATTCGTTTTTGAAGGTCTGGGAAATGGTGGAGGGTTTGTACTCGAATTCTTCAACTTCTTCCCAATGATCATTATCAAGAATGTGGTTTTTATCCGAAGAGCTTTTGGCCTCATTACTTATGTGCTTTATTTGAAGCTCGTTCATTTCCTGGGCCAAATTGTACCTGTAGTCTTCAGCTTGTTTTTGAAAATCCATGAAAGCGGAAAAATCTGTGCCCGAAAGTGCCATCGACACATTTTTGATTGCCATGAACGGATTCAGGAAGGACATCATTTTAGAAAAACCATTTTGTTTTTCATAGATATTGAGCAGTTGATCGTAATGCTGATTGTAAATCTCCGTGCTGATTTTTTCACCTTCCCGCATTTGATATCCGCTATAGTTAAAGGGTAATTCCTTTACAGAATCAACTTGGTGGGCCTCCAACAAAGAATCTTTTAAAGCTTTGTAATAGGGATCGTCCGGATTATGGCTATCACCTACTTTCATGATGGCATCACCTATGGCAGATTCAAATTTTGCTTTGCTGGGAATGGAATAAATACTTGCGCCCAATGCCTGGGAGATTCTTGGCAAGACAACAATCAACAAAAGCCATAAACCGATCAGGGAAATCAATGCAGCCTTAGGAGTTTTGCTAATGGCAGAAATCAATACTGCGATTACACAAAAGATTACCAGATATATAAAATAACACAGAACGATGAATAACAACCTAAGAAACTCATCCGCAGAAGTGTTCATGTCTTGAAGTCCTGAAAAAAGAAAAATCGTAGCAAGAACAATGGGAATAAAAAGAGTCATGACCACGGCCAAAATTCCAAGGCTTTTGCCCAAAATCAAGGTTCGCCACTTAACGCCCTGAATCAGTAGCATTTTTAAGGTTCCGTTTTGCCGTTCGGCGGCAATGGCTGCAAACCCCAAGAAAAATATTAACAAGGGCAATAGGACCTGCAATATCATGGCAATGCTGATTTCTCCAAAACGCAACATACCCGTAGAGAAACTGGCCTCAGAAAAATTCACGGTATTTTGCTTATGGGCCTCCAAAAAGATGGTATTTCCAAAAAAACTTTCCATACCAAAATCAAAAACACTCAAAGGTGCTTTGGGCCTAAAGGCAAAATGCCCATAATGTGCCATTCTGTGCGGGTGTTTATCCGGATTGTTTACCCAATCTTTTCTTGCTTCTTTTTGATATTTGTCCCGTATTTGGTTTTGGGTCTCAAAATTCTTTTTTCCAGAATAAGCTGCATAAGCCAATAATAGCCCCATGAAAAATATAAGTAGAAAGATGCCCTTGTTCTTAAAGGCCGCTTTCCAAAAAAGCTTTGCTATTTGTATTTCTTTACCCATTTTTTGTTGTTTTTTTAATGTTGACAAGGAGTAAACCTTGCCAACATTTGTGAGTTATATATTTTCAAAACTTATAGTTTAGGGTAAGGGTTGCATTTCTTGGTGCTCCGGGAAACAAACGCTGATAGCTTTGAGCACCTAGCCAATAAGTTGTGTTGAACACATTGTTTACATTTACAGCCAATTGCAGATTGCTATTTGTTGGAGTGTAGTAAAACGCAGCATCAAAAACGGTAAACGCTGGAACTTCAAACGCACGGGTAAACCATGGGATTTTGTTTCCTTGATGCTGTACACCAAGACCGACACCCAAATCCCTTAATTTGGAAGCGCTATCAAAATTGTATCGTGTCCAAAGGTTTGCACTCTGTTTTGGGGTGTTCTCTTTTCTTGCTCCTATTAAAGCAAGATCAGCATCGTTCACAATTTTGGCATCAATAAAACTGTAAGAGGCGTTTACCTGCCAATTGGGCAATACATAACCAGCTATATCACATTCAAACCCACGACTGCGATCAGCTCCCCGCTGGATCAACAAATCTGGTTGCGAAGGATCATTGGCACTCATCAAAATATTCTTCTGGTTGATTTCATACACAGCCATGTTCATTGTTATCCTTTTATTGAAAAAGTCGGTTTTCATTCCTATTTCCTTTAAATCTGAAATAAGGGGTTTAAAACGGGCTGGAGATTCATCGGCCCAAAAAAACTGTCCTGTACTTGGCATTAAGGTGACAGTATTCGACTGTGGCTGAAAACCTTCCAAATAAGTACCGTATATATTTATGCTTTTACTGATGGAATATGTCAATCCAATCCTTGGAATAAGTCTTTCATTTGTGAAAGAAGACTCATTGGGCGCTTCATAATTGGTAATGTCCTTAAACCACTCATGGCGCACTCCCAATAGTAGCATAAACCTGTTCCATTTTACCTGGTCCTGAATATAAACGGCATTACTGGTGGTAAGAGCCGAGGGAACCGCGATTCGTGAATTGATGGTATAGTCTTGTATATTACGTATGGTGTATGATGGGTTTGCCAAATCAAAATGATTGACATTGGGTTTTGGCAACGTAAGGTCTCCATAGGTTATGGTCTGATAATTGGAGGCATTATCAGGATCAAAATTTCTGATAACGCTACCGTCGTTCAGTAGATACCCCCGTGCAGAGTTTTGCCCCCCACCTTTTTGTTTTTCCCAATAATGAAGATCATAGCCCACCAACAATTTGTGGCCCAATGCTCCTGTTTTAAAATCGAAGTTGAAATAACTGTTGATATTATCTATGTTCCAGAACTGCTTTCGCTGAATAAATCGCATGGCCGCCAAACTGGTTACCGGCGCACCAGTAATATCCACGGCAAATGCATTTGTGGTCCGATGCTCCTGAAGATCTTCCGTCCAGGTCTGTTTCATATAGGATGTGTTGAACGTAATACCTGGACTAAACTTATGGGAGATACTTCCTGTGATAATCACCTCCTTCGATTTGAAAAAGTCGTTGGTGGCTCCCAGATTTGTACCAATCGGGGTGCTGTTCAGATTTGTCTCTCCATCTACAGCTCCAAAAATGGGTTGACCACGATCCAAATTTCCGTTCATATTATTGAAGATCAATTCAGCATTGATGGCAGTCTTATTATTAGGGATATAACTGAACGAGGGGGATATTAAAACTGATTTATTCCCTATCAAATCCCTGTACGAACGTGCTTCTTGGTAAGCTCCATTAACACGGTATAATAATGTTTTTGATTCATTGAGCGGACCGGTAAAATCCAAGGTGCCCCTTATGGTGCTAAAACTTCCAACACTCAAGCTTACTTCCTTCCTATCTTCTGTCAATGGCTTTTTGGTGACCATATTGATACTTCCGCCTGGATCCACACTGGCAAAAGTTGCACTTGCAGGTCCTTTTATGACTTCAACCCTTTCTATATTGGCGGTCAAAGGCTGTAAAAAATAATATTGTCGGGTACGCAAACCATTTATGAGCTGGCCTTCCTCATTTTGACTGATTCCCCTGATATTGTATTGATTATAAACACTCGAGGGCGTAACACCGCTCACCACTTTTACCGCATCGGCCAATTGAAATGCCTGCCTATCTGAAATCAGTTCCTTGGTTACAGAGGATATGGCCTGTGGCAACTCTTTGTTTGAAATGGCCACTTTGGTGGCAGAAAAGGAATAATCACTATTATAATCACGTTTTACTCGTCCTACAACTTCTACAGATTGAAGTTGTTGTACGTTTTCTTGTAATACGATGGCTCCAAGGTCATACGATTTGTTCTCAAGAAAATCGTATGTCTTGGTATTGGAGGCATATCCCACAAAGCTTATTTTAATGGTATAGGTTCCCGTTTGGCTCAAAGCAAGGTTAAACATACCTTCCTCATTGGAAACAGCCCCTCCTTTTTCATTATTGTTATAATATGAGATAGTACCTCCCAAAACAGGATTTTGCTCATGGTCCACTATTTTACCTGTTACATTTATTTGGGAAAATATCTGTTGACAGATAAGAGTCAACATGATAACTAAGTATTGTTTTTTCATTGGTGTTTTATATAGTTTCTAAATACAGTTGTTTTAATTGTTCAGCATTGATATTTTTTGTTTGGATTTGCTGAACAAGGGAGCCTTCTTTCATAATTCCAATGGAAGTACCCACATTTACGGCATTGAAAATATCATGGGTAGCCATAAAGATGGTCTTTCCTGCTGCTACCAGATTTTTACAGATACTTGTAAATTCTGCTGTAGCCTTGGGGTCAAGTCCAGAAGTAGGTTCGTCCATAAAAATGACATCGGCATTTTTGGCTATGGCCACGGCAATACCAACTTTTTGCCTCATTCCTTTGGAGTATGATGATAGACTCAGATAGTGTGCTTCGGCTTGCAGCCCAGCCTGGGACAAGAACTCCGATAATTCGTCTTTTGAATAGGTGAATCCGGCCAGACGACTAAAAAAATCAAGGTTTTCAACTCCAGATAAATTGCCGTAGAGCTGCACTATTTCTGGGATATAGGCCACTTTTTGGTTCAGGGCAGAATTATTAATTTCCTCATCATTGATAAATGCGCTCCCACCATCAGGCTTTATAAAGCCAAGAAATAAATTTATGGTCGTGGTTTTTCCTGCGCCATTTTGTCCGAGCAGACAAAATATTTCTCCTTGTTCTACATGAAAAGAGATATCATTGAGCGCCTTTTTTCCGTTGTACGCTTTGGATAGGTTTATTGCTTTGAGCATATTGTATGCTTTTGGGTGATTAAATAGCTTGAATTTCACCATCATCTTGGGTGCAAACAGGCAGCCATTGCATTGCATTCCATTAGGAAAACATATAACCCCAGTGGGGTATGACGGTTTGTTAAAGGGATAAAGTGTAGTCTATGAAATTTCTGAATTACAAAATGCCATCAAATGAGTAATTGATATGCGGCTAGCACTGTTTCTCACGATAAAATCTTCGCAGAATTGATAAACCCTTAATTAAAGAGGAGTTGGCACTCCATATGGAGCTCAACAACCATAATACAGGTTTAACAACCGAATAGCAATTTGAATGAAATAGAAATGACTAAACTAAAGAAGAAGGAGGAGGTCTTGAAAATAGACAAGTGATGTGCGTGGTTTTGCTATAAGTGAAACTATAGCGGCTTATTACAACATCGGCATAAAAACAAACTTCACCAATTATGGGACTCTCAGCAACATCATTGACCAACGGTGTAAAGTTACTGATGGAAACAAGGTCGCAAACCTCACAATGTTCAACATTGTCCTGATCATGGGTAAATACGTGCAGGCCTGCTACTTTCAATAAAAGAAAAGCAATAGCAAAAGTATAAGCAACAAAGTTTTTTATACGACCTATTTTCACGGCGATGAATTTACCAAATTCCACCAAAAAAAGTATTAATAAATACATAAAAAATGGAAATTGACGTTCTCAACTATACCCAAACCCCTATATATGTAGCTATAAACAAGGTTTAACAAATATGTCAAAACCCAAACAAAAAAAGCCAAGATTTAAAATCTTGGCTTTTTCCTTGAAGTACTCGAGGTGGGAATCGAACCCACACTCCCGAAAGAACTGGATTTTGAATCCAGCGCGTCTACCAGTTCCGCCACTCGAGCATTAAATTTTTAAAAGGACTGCAAAGCTAAAAAATAATTTCATTTACCACCAAAAAATACCTTGATTAATCCTTTAGCAACCCAAATTAATTTTTAAATTTGCACCTCTTTTATCAGAAAGAGCTTTAAAAAGCTAGTTAACAAGAGTTTGCAATGGCATACCAAGTTCCAGAACCTAAGATTTTTGCATGTACGCAAAGTACCGCCCTCGGCGAGAAAATAGCAGCTTCCTATGGAGCAAAACTTGGGAAGGTCAAATTTTCTAGATATAGTGATGGTGAATTTCAACCTTCTTTTGAAGAATCCATAAGAGGTGCACGTATTTTTATCATTGGATCTACCAATCCAAGTTCAGAGAACTTAATGGAAATGTTGTTGATGTTGGATGCTGCTAAAAGAGCATCTGCAAGACACATTACAGCCGTTATGCCCTATTTTGGATGGGCAAGACAGGATAGAAAGGACAAGCCTAGAGTTCCTATAGCCGCAAAACTTGTTGCAAAAATGTTGGAAACCGCTGGAGCAACACGAATTATTACCATGGATTTGCACGCTGATCAAATTCAAGGATTTTTTGAAAAGCCAGTAGACCATCTTTTTGCCTCTACCTTGTTTTTACCTTATGTAAAAAACCTGAATCTGGACAATCTCTGTATTGCATCACCAGATATGGGAGGGTCAAAAAGAGCCTACGCTTATTCCAAAGCATTGGAAAGTGATGTGGTTATTTGCTATAAGCAACGTGCTAAGGCCAATGTAATTTCACATATGGAACTGATTGGCGAAGTAAAAGGAAAAAATGTGGTTCTTGTAGATGACATGGTAGATACGGCGGGTACTTTGACAAAGGCCGCCGATTTAATGATGGAACGTGGAGCTCTAAGTGTAAGAGCAATCACAACACATGGGCTGCTGTCTGGAAATGCCTATGAAAGAATAGAAAAATCAAAGCTAACGGAGCTTATCGTAACAGATTCGATACCTGTAGAGCTGGATAGAAAAAAAATAAAGGTATTGGGCTGTGCGGACCTTTTTGCAGACGTTATGCAAAGGGTTCATCATAACACATCCATATCATCTAAATTTTTAATGTAGCCTTCGACTACGCTCAGGCTGACAAGCTTGGCACTTCGAAAATGTGTAGAATAAATTAAATATTATATAGATTAACAAAAGTTATGAAGTCAATTACTATCAAAGGATCCCAAAGAGAAAGCGTGGGCAAGGTATCTACCAAAGCCTTACGTAATGCTGGAAAGGTCCCTTGCGTGCTGTACGGAGGGGATAAACCAATGCACTTTTCAGCTGATGAACTAGCATTCAGACATTTGGTGTACACTCCCAACGCACACACTGTTGTGATTGAGTTGGAAGACGGCCAAACGTTTGAAGCTGTATTACAGGACATTCAATTTCACCCTGTATCAGACAAGATTTTGCATATCGATTTCTACCAGTTGTTCAAAGACAAGCCTGTTACCATGAATATTCCTATTCGTTTGGAAGGAAATTCGCCTGGTGTTAGAAACGGTGGACGTCTACTTTTCAGAAAAAGAAAGCTTGCTATCAAGGCATTGCCAGACTTATTGCCTGATTTTATCACTATTGATATTTCAAAGCTAAGAATTGGTGGAACCATTGCGGTGGAAACACTTTTAAACGATGACTATGCTATTCTTCATCCTGACAGCACTGCTGTTGTTCAGGTGAAAGCTTCTAGAACATCTGTTGATGATGAGGAAGAAGAAGAAACTGAAGGTGCAGAAGGTACTGAGGCAGCAGCAGAAGGTGCTGAAGCTCCGGCAGCTGAGGCTACTGAATAGTTTTAATAGAATTTTTTCAAGGCATCCCAACTTTTTGAATACATTAAGTTTGGGATGCTTTTGTATTTTTGAACAAATGGAAGCTTGCCAATGTTCCAGTTTATCAAAGCACTTTTCAGCAATTCAAAACAGCTACTGCCAGAAACGGACACCATGAAAAAATTCCTCATTGTAGGTCTTGGAAACATAGGAATGGAATATGAAGAAACAAGACATAATATTGGTTTCAAGATTTTGGATTTTTTAGCCGATGAAGAAGCCTTCGTTTTTGAAGGGGCCAAACTAGGGTCCGTGGCCACTTTTAAATATAAGGGCAAGAGTATTCTATGTCTTAAGCCATCCACATATATGAACCTAAGCGGAAAAGCGGTGAGGTATTGGATAGAAAAAGAAAAAATTCCTTTGGAAAATGTTCTTGTAATCACTGATGACATCAATCTTCCTTTTGGCACTCTGCGAGTTAAAACCAAGGGCAGCGACGGCGGCCATAACGGACTAAAAGATATTCAGAACACTCTACAAACTTCAAAATATAACCGGTTTAGGTTTGGAGTTGGTTCAGAATTCAGTAAAGGAAAACAAGTGGACTATGTGTTAGGCAAATGGAGCGACGATGAAGTTCAAAAACTAAAGGAGCGTTTACAAAAATCAACCCATGTTATTCGTTCTTTTGTGTTCTCTGGTATAAAGAATACTATGAACCAGTTTAACGGCACTTAGCCTAGAATACCTTAAACTCAAAAAGGCCAGAGTCTGAAGTATTGCCTTCCTGATCTGTGGTAATAACTTTCCAAAAGTAAACAGTATTGGATGTAACGCCAACGTTCAACTCCATTGTATCTGGGTTTGTTGTGCCTATTGAAGTGGTAGGTGGGTTTTCATCTGAAAAGAAAACTTCAAAAGAAGTAATATCATTCTCAACATCTGCGCCCATCCACTTTAGAACGACCTCATTAGCAATGCTCTTCTGTACTGTAGATCCGGAAACTGGATTTACCAATTGCGCTGGAAAAGGTGCATAAGTGGTTTGGAAACCGGAGTTATAAAATAGCCATGTCTCACTCGTAGCTGTTTGATCGGATTGGGAGTTAACAGAATTAACAGACCATGAATATGGTGTTCCTTTGGCTATTGACAGACTGGCAGAGGTAGCTGCAGTTGAAATTGTCTGCGGAACATTAGTTTCCAGGTTTACAACATTCAAAGTATAACTATCAGTATGTATAGAGGCCTGCCACCTAAAGGTGACCTGGCTCAGCGTTTCACTAACATTTACTCCAGTAGTACATTCAGAGTTTTGATCCGGGAAAATCAAATTTGCTCCTTCCGGTGCGGGTGGTGGATCATCACTACCACAGGACCATAATAAACCAAGTACCCCCAAACATAAAAAAAACCGCTTCATTTCTATTCCTTAATCAATTTAAAATCCTTTTTAATCCCTAAGCCACTTATATTCATATAATAAACCCCAGTAGGGAAACTTGAAAAATCCAATTCAAGATCGTTTCCATTTACCCGCTTCAAGGTTTCTAGTACTAATTGTCCATTTGTAGAAAAAACATGAATTTCTACATCTCCAACAAACCCATTAAGAAATACATTCTTTTTATTGACATCAACCTGATTTTGATATAAGACAGGTGTAGAAGAGCTAAAAAAGGTTTCTTCATAAACCCCTTGACATGGTAAGTTCGTGGATACCTTTAGCGTGTTGATTCCATCTTTTAAATCCAGCTGAATTTCTGAACCATCTGTTTGTGTAACCAGACCGTTAAACTCTACGTTATACAAACTACCCCCAGTTAAAGACACACTTAACACACTTCCATCAGCTACGGCTGATGCGGACAATACTTCGGGCTCTGTTACCACAATGTTAAAACAAACTTCCTTATAGTCATTGGCTCCATCAGTACCGGTTATACACAAAGAATAGCTTCCGGCACTCAGCGTTTGAAATGTGTGTGCATCGGTAAAATCCATGTTCAATGTTGCCCCGTTTCCATTTAGGACTGCTGAATAGGTTATTGAAGTATCCGAAGCTGTAATAGAAATAGAACCATCGTTATTATCCCTACATGTTTCGCTTTGCGCTGCTATTGAAAAATTATCGACTGGAAATCTGTTTACTGGACAACCACTTGTATCAACCTCAACTCCTTTTGGTGTACCCAAACATAGATCATCTCCATCATCAAAAACACCATCATTGTCATCATCTGGCCTAAAGGCTCCTTCCGCGCACACCTCCAGTGAAAAAGCTGTCAAAGACCCCCCATCACCATTGGCTGTATCCTTAATTTCCAACTTCCATTCCCCAAAAGTGGACTCTCCTATAAGAGATGCCAGCGAGCCTAAAGGTTTCACAGTTCCAGATATAGCCGGATTTCCAGAGCAAACAAGGTCAACCCCATCATCATCAAAAACTGTATTGATGTTGTTTAATTCTCCACAGGTATTAGATATCAACGCTACCCGTGTGCCAGACGGGGAAATCAAAGTAATTATAAGATCTGCAAGATATGTATGTGCCAACTCCAGGGTCACGTTGACATCAGAAACGGAGAGGTCATCAAAAATTTGAACAGAAGTTGTTACGGTAGATGTATTACTTGTTGGGATTTCTAAAGGTAGCCCAGTTGGCTCCAAATTCTTGCAATCCTCTTGAATGGTTGTAAAACTAAATGGTGTTCCAAATGTTCCTGTACCGCAATTGTTTTTAGGCCTCAACCTCCAAAAATATTCCGTTTGTGGATTAAGATTGGTTGTTTGATAAAAATTTAACGGTCCGGAAGCCGATTCAACGATATTCGAAAACCCTACATCAGTGGCAATCTCTACGTCAAAATCCGTATGCAAATCATTGGCCTGCCAGCTAAGCAAAGGGTTTATAGGTGTATTTACCTGAGCATTTGTTGGACTCAACAATACCACATCAGTGAAATTTCCATCACGAATTGCCACTGTTAAATCAACGTTTTTTGTTACCGATGTAGAGGATGAAGTAACCGTAACGGTGTAAACCCCTGGAGCAACACCATTGGTATTTGAAATGGTCATATCCACATCTGTGTTATTGACTGTTGCCTGTGTGGGAGCAAAAGATGCCGTTAAACCAGCAGGTAGGTTAGCGGAAAATGTTGAGGTTTCATTGAACCCTGAAAAAGTCTCATATGTAAAAGGAATTATCAGGTCATTTGGCTGACAAACCTCAAAAGAAAGACTCTGAAAACTTAAAACCACTTGTGATTCCTGAATCGTGAAATCAGACGAATTAACGGCAAAGAATACATTGTCACTTGCCTTAATCATAATACGTGCTGCGGTAGTAGCATTCCCCGGCATTAGGACTTCTTCGGTTCCATCATTCAATGTGTTTTCTTCAAGGATAATAGGAAAGGTAACACCTCCGTCCAATGACAACAAAACATCCACTGTTTTACAATTGATGGGCAGACTATTGGTATTGGCAACATCCCAAGTAATCTCTTGGATTGTTCCTCCTTCGTAAACCTCACTGGAAGCTTGGGAAGTAACCACAAAGGGGCCTGCAGAATTGATTACTTCAACCTTTAACACATCAGAAACCACTTGTCCTCCTCCAACTGCATTGTCCCTAACGGTAAATGCAAAATTTAAATCTCGCTCTATTGTGGAAATTGTCTCCCAGGCATCATTAATTCCAGGGCCTGTCTGAGTTAAACTACCTTGAACAACACGTGATAATCTAGGAAAATACCTAACAGGGTCAGTTGTTGGAGGCATGGACCTAAAGTTAGCACCACTTGGGTTTTCCGAGCCAAAATTGCCATTTGTAACCACCCCATCATCAATTTGTTCCCACGTATAGGTAAGCACATCTCCCGCATCACTATCTGTAGCCTCACCCGTTAAAACAAAGGCAGTCTCTTTTGGAATTATATAATCTCCCATCGGCGTTAAAACAGGCAGCGCATTGGTAAGCGGTGTTGTTTGCGCACAGGAAGTGGTCTTAATATAATTGGAAATTTGTAGAATACTGTTATAGTGAAAGTAATCATCACCATTAGGAGCAACATTATTTGCCCCTACAATACCTGCATATCCCATAATGGTGGTTCCACTTCCAGGTTCTGCTTGCACTCCAGTTCCCTCAGATTCAAAAGACCAAGTATGATTGGCCCCAAACTGATGCCCTAATTCATGGGCGACAAAATCAATATCAAACACATCTCCTTGAGGAGTCTCAGCAGACGCAAAAGCACTCCCTTTTTTATTGTCTTCACAAACTGACCCAATAAACCCAGCATTTCCATTGTTCTGAGCGGATGTCGCTACTTTATGGAACAAATGTCCCACATCGTAATTTGCTTCACCAATAGTTGATGTCAACGTACTTTGGACCTGTCCATTTAAATTTCCATTATATGGGTCAGTATTTGCATTGGTAAAGATTACCTGATCATTGTTTGCAACCAGTTCTAGGGTAACCCCCAAATCTGTCTCAAAGACCTCATTTATTCTAGTTATTGTTGCATTAATTGCAGCAAGTGCATCTGCAACTGTACCGCCATGAAAATCTGTGTACTCTCCTGTTGCCGAAACGGCTATCCGGTACTTGCGTAAAAGTTGGTCATCTATCAAAGGGGTGATAGTTTTTCCCACACCTTGCTTTGGTTTTTTATCCAAGCTCAGTTGTAATTTCTTGGTACTACAGACAAACCCATCTTTTGTGGCAGCACCTTTCCCTTTTTCATAAACAACGTAAGCGTTTTTTTTATTGGACAATTGCTCCATGAACGCAGTTTTCTCTCCTTTCAAATCCACAATCATGCTTTGCAAGCCTTTATGAGAGCTACTGAGCTTAACCTTGTATTGACCATCTATACTATATCCTGAAAAGGATTTTATGTTTGGATATTTTTTTGCCAAATCTGGATGCAACACCGAGGTTTCCCTAATATCAAAAGCAATTATTTGACCATTCTGCGCTGGCAGGTATACGACCTGTTTTTCTTGTTTAGAGCTTGAAAAGGATTTAAGTTGTTTGGAAAATTTTGCTTCGTCCAAACCGAAAACTCCTTTGGCTTTGTTCATATCTTCAATAGAAACACTCTTGAAGTTGGATTTTTTTGGGATTGATTTCCAATAACCTTGTTGTGCATATGTACAAAAGCAGGTGAAAAATATGGATATTGAAAAAACAAGATGTAATTTAGCTTTCATACGCATAGGGCATAAGTAGAATCAAAAATAGCCTTTTTTTATTTTCTTTATTTGTGGAAACAATCCAAGGTATCTCTAAGTTCATCAACACTTCTTTTCAGACTGCGGTTACCATTGGCACTTTTGATGGAGTGCATCTAGGCCACAGAAAGATATTGGAACGCCTCATAAATAATGCCAAAAGCACAGGATTAAAGTCCACAGTGCTTACTTTTTTTCCTCACCCAAGGATGGTATTACAAAAAGACACTGATATAAAACTGCTCAACACTTTGGATGAAAAAACACAGATTTTGGATTCTTTGGGTCTCGATTATCTGATTGTACACCCTTTCACCAAAGATTTTTCCCGGCTCTCTGCTACCGAGTTTGTACGCGATATTTTAGTCAACAGTCTAAAAACTAAAAAAATCATTATTGGTTATGACCATCGGTTTGGCCGAAACAGGAATGCTAACATTCAAGATTTAATTGCCTTTGGCAACACCTTGGATTTTAATGTGGAAGAAATTCCCGCTCAAGAAATTGATGAGGTTTCCGTGAGTTCTACAAAAATCAGGAATGCACTATTAGAGGGAGATATTACCACAGCAAACAATTATCTTAACTACCCATATATGTTAACCGGGACCATTCAAAAAGGAAAGGGACTTGGTAAACAATTTGGATTTCCAACAGCAAATCTACATATAACGGAAACATATAAACTTATTCCCAAAAATGGAGTTTATGTGGTGAACAGCAAGCTAGCTGACAGGGAATATTTTGGAATGATGAATATTGGATTTAACCCCACGGTTTCAGGTACAACAAGAAGTATAGAAGTCAACTTTTTTGACTTTGACGGTAATCTATATGATAAAAAATTGCAAATAGATATTTTACATCGCATTCGTGATGAACATAAATTTGATTCGGTTCAAGAATTAAAAGAACAACTAAAAAAAGACAAGGAACAGTCCTTAGTTCTAATTTCAAAGTAAGATGTTGAACCAGTTCCTCTATAAGAAAATAGACAATGCCCAACTTGTTGTTTTCAGGATGTTTTATGGATTATTGGTAGCTGCAGAATGCTACGGCGCAATTGTAACCGGTTGGGTGCGGAAAACTTTGGTAGAACCCAAATTCACATTCTCTTTTATTGGTTTTGAGTGGCTACAACCCTTATCGGGAAGTGGCATGTACCTTTATTTTGCCATAATGGGCACTTTAGGGCTCCTGATTACGGTTGGGTATAAGTATAGGTATAGTGCTTTTGCCTTTGCTTTAATGTGGACAGGGGTTTACCTAATGCAAAAAACATCATACAACAACCATTATTATTTGTTGATGCTCTTGGCATTCATTATGGCCTTTTTGCCTGCAAATCGAGATTTTTCATTGGATGCCCTTCAAAATCCAAAATTTCGTTTACACTCCATGCACAATTGGGTTAGATGGATCATCATTTTACAATTGTTTATTGTGTACACCTATGCCTCTGTGGCAAAATTGTATGGAGATTGGTTAGATTTCAGCATCATAGAACTTTTAATGAAGCCCAAAAGCGATTATATCCTAATCGGTGATTTTCTACAACAAAAATGGGTGCACAAAGTAGTAGCATTTTTTGGCATATTTTTCGATTTATTAATTGTTCCGGCCTTACTTTGGAAACCTACGCGCAAGATCGCATTCATATGCTCTATATTCTTCCATTTGTTCAATAGCATCGTGTTTCAAATAGGCATTTTCCCCTATCTGTCTTTAGCTTTTATAATATTCTTCTTTCCACCGCAAACCATAAGGAGCATTTTTTTAAAACAAAAGGAAGTTGTTATTGATCGTGTTGTTCAACCACCAAAAAACAAAAACTGGGTACTTGGCATTTTGGGGATCTATTTCATTATGCAATTTTTTCTACCATTAAGACATCATATAATAAAGGATGATGTACTATGGACCGAGGAAGGCCACCGGCTGAGTTGGAGAATGATGTTGAGAAGTCGTTCGGGCATAGTACAGTTTAAAATTCTCAATAAGAAAACTGGACAAAGCAATACAATTGACTTAGCTGATTATCTCACTCAAAAACAGCGGAACAGAGTAGCTTGTTATCCCGATTTTATTTGGCAGTTTGCCCAACATCTAAAAAAGGATTATGCTTCTAGAGGACATGATATTCAAGTTTTTGTGAGTAGTAGAGTAAGGGTCAATAAAGGCAAATACCATGAATTTATAGATCCAACAGTAGATCTGACCCGTGTTCCCTGGAAACATTTCTCTCACAATGAGTGGTTAAGACCTTCAAAAAAATAGGTCTACCAAAGCATACAATAAATCAAAATCATCCCTTTGTTAAAATAGTTCTTTTCTCCGGACTTATCTTCTATAAATTTGCACTAAATCATTACCCAAAAAGCTAGGTTCAAACTTGGCCCCTCCCCAGCAATCACAATGTAATCCATCCATTTAAACAGTATAACAAATTAAGGTGCATTAAGAAGAAATTTAACTGGAATATAGAAGAAAATTGATGATCTTGTAAATGTAACTTCTTACCAATTATTTTGATACGCTTCTAAATATTTTTCACTTTCATCAATGAATTTCCTTAGAATTATGGAACTATTTACAAAAACCATTTCTGTTAACTTATTACTACTCTTTTCTATTTGTTTTTCTGCCATATCCCAACAAAAAAAAAGCTTAGAGGATTCTTCAATCCCTATAATTGAAAAAGTATATCTGCATACAGATCGCTCCAATTATGCAATAAATGAAGACCTTTGGTACAAAGTCTATGTTACTTATGCATATTCGAATACCATCTTAGATCATAGTAAAGTATTGTATGTTGAGTTAATTTCCCCAGACTCTAAAGTAATAGCTCGTAATATTACACGTTTAGACCAAGGTCTGGGGAACGGAGATTTTTCACTTTCCGAGCTTGATGGTTTTAAGGCCGGCACCTATCAGTTGAGGGCTTACACCAATTGGACACGAAATTTTGGCAAGGATTTTATTTTCACAAAGGAAATTAAAGTCGTTGATTTAGGCGCAACTGTTCCCAACAAAGGAGTAGGTCAGCAACCAAATTTGGCCACAAAACAAAAATCTTTTGCTTCAACAGATAAAGTTGACTTACAGTTTTTCCCCGAAGGAGGTTCTTTATTGGCTGGTGTAACATCAAAAATTGCTTTTAAGTCGGTTGACCAATATGGAAATCCCATTGAAATCAATGGAAATATATTTGATGAAAACGGAAATCTTTTAACAACCTTTTCGAGTTTACATAATGGGATGGGGATCTTTATTTTGAATGAGTTGAAGCCACAAAATCTTTTCGCAGAATTTTCAATAAAAAACGATACGACCAAAATAAAAAAAGCTTTGCCTAAAGTGTTAGAAGAAGGGTATCTTCTTGGTATAAATGAACGCAAGGGTAAATATTATATCTCTCTAAAGACAAACAAAAAGACTTTTGAGAAAAACCCAAGAGAGCAACTTACCTTAGTGGCTTCCACTAGGGGCATTACATATTTTGAAGGTTCACAAGCACTACAATCTCCAAACCTGACTTTTGTGTTGCCTGCTCAAGATTTTCCTGAAGGCATAACGCAAATCACATTATATGATGAGGCCATGAAACCTCACAGTGAACGTCTTGTTTATATTCACAAGGAACCAAGTGCCAAAGTAACACTGTCCATTGATAAAACAGCTTATACGCCAAAGCAAAAAGTGAACTTGACCGTAACTTCCAAAACCACTGAAGGACAAATCATCCCGGCCAGTTTTTCATTAGTTGTAAAAGAAAGTAATGGGACAAACAAATCTCTTTTGAATAGTAATATCTGTTCGTATTTTTTAATGGAGTCTGATATTAAAGGAAAAATATTCAATCCGGGAAACTATTTTGATGTTTCCAATCCTAAACGTTTTGCACAAATGGATTTGTTATTATTGACTCAGGGATGGCGTGATTTTTTGTGGAAGAGTATTCCTGAACCCATATCAAAAGAATATTATAAGGCTGAGAAAGGTATTATAATCTCTGGGAAGGTGAAAAGAACCGGAAAAAACAATAGAAATCAATATAAAATAAATATGGCCCTTACCAAAGAAGGTGATATTTTCATGAATGACGTGGATGCCCTCCCTACTGGAGATTTTATCTTTGACCCCATTAACTTTAATGGACATGCTTCCCTTTTATTGAATAGTCAAAACCAAAAAAAGGAGAATGCAGGAAATTTGGAGTTATATCCTATTTGTCAAGACACCTTAGCAATTGACCATATTTTTTTCTCATTCACCACATTAGATGAAGGGAATCTTTTTAAACAACAATTAATTCAAAAAAACATGAATTATGGTGTTAGTAGTGGCAATCAATTGGATGAAGTGGTAGTTACCAGTAAAAGGAATGTTGAAGAAAAGAAGCCAAAAACTAACTCTATAGGGAACGCAGATATTGTGAGAGTTCTGGATGATCGCACCCCGAGTTTTAGGTCACTGTTACAACTTATTCCATATGCAGTTCCAGGTACCGTTCAAAGTGGAAAGAGCATTCGGTTCAGTAGGTTTAATGACCCTGCTTTGATTCTTATGGACGGGCTTCAAATAGATTCTGATATATTGGGGGATATAGTACCCGATGATGTAGAGCGCATTGAGGCCATTACTGGTCCGGGTGGAGCAGTCTACGGGCAACAAGGAGGAAATGGTGTAATTATGATTTTTACCAAGCCCGGTGCTCGAAACCGGGCTTTTAAAAAGAAGTCTTATACCGTAAGCCAATTGGTTCAAGGGTTCTACAATGCCCGAAAGTTTTATGCCCCTAATTATGGAGATCCGACCACACTGGATTTTAATAAAAGAGATCTGAGAAATACCATATTTTGGGAACCCTATGTCCACCCTAATGAAAATGGAACCGCAAAACTTTCCTACTACAATAGTGAAGCTAGTAATTCAATAAATTTGGTTTTGGAGGGAATTACCGAAACCGGTCAACCTATTGTGGTAAGAAAAAGCTATGAGGTCAATCAATAAAAGTAAAGGCGATTATCTTCTCTGTATTCTTTTTTGATAAAGCCATTATTTTGCTATGACAACAGCTGTAGCTTTCTTAGTTACTTCTCCGTTTATTTTTTAAATCTCCAGTAAACGTTCTCTGCAGGATAAATGAACCAAAAACCATGAAAAATCCCGCTAAAAAATTAGCGGGACTTCAAGTTAAAGAGCAACTAACCAACTCTAAACTAAACCAAATTTTAATCTTTATGTTTGAATACTCACTCAACTAAAGAAGTAAATACACAAAGCATAAAACTATAGATTATTCTATACTAGAAGCTGCAAAGGTGAATTCATCAAAATTGGCAGTTGTTCCTCCACCTATGGAAGAAATAGCAACTACTCTTACATACCTATAATGCGTTGCCACCTCAGGAATTTCCACCTCAAAAGTTGGATTGGCATTATTAGTAACATCCAATAATTTCACCCATCCCTTCGCGGCAGCATCAGTTTCCCAATCTGCAATGGGACCAGCATCAATGTCAGCGGTATCACCCTGACCAAGGTCATTTGTGGCCCAAATCTGATAGGCCGCTGGACTTCTGTCACCACAACAACCAGATCTTTCGTCTAAACGAAAACCTCTGAGTTGTGCCGTAACACCTAAATCAAAACTCATAACAAATGGGTATTTATCAGCATTATCCGTATCTCCTTCACAACTGTGCCAAAATTCCCCTGTGGCGCCATTGGTCAATCTTTCATAGGTAGAGCCATAACACCCATCTGTCGCATCAAAAGGTAATTTAAGAGCACTTATCAGGTTATAGTCTAGAGCAAAACTACTTGGAAAGTTGCTCTCCAGCGAATTGGATTGAAATTCCTCAATAGCATTTTCCGTGGGTTTATATGACCCAGAAACGCCTATCAGTCCTCCCAATTTATAACTATCAATAACAACTTCTGATACATTGTTGGGCAAATCCATTTGCTGCATTGCACCATCTGCGTCTTCATAACTTAAAATAGAAGATATTAGTCCATCCAATGGGTCCGAAAACTGCAATGTTACATTCTCCGAGGTAGCTCTTGCCTGAGTAACCGATCGACTAAGCAATGTAGCTTGATATTTTTCCCCGTAAACTCTAAATGTCACTTCTTTTTGAATAGAACTGTTTCCATTATCGTCTTCCAAAACGACCTTATAAGAATAATCCCCCTCATCAAGGTTAAGATCAAATTGCAGTGTATTGTCCACCAAACTGCTCCTATCCACATTAAATTCATGAACAGCATTCTTATCAAGGTCAAGAATTTTTCCTTTACTTATTTTTGGATCCGCGTTCACAGTAACATAAAAACGGCTTTGATCAACACCTAAAGGAACCACAATCACGGTATCAGGTGTTCCAATATATATTGTTTCGCCATCCTTTGTAAACTGGTCAAAAGTCTCGTTCTGGGTTTCACAACTTATTATAATAAGTACCAAACCAAATGAGAACATTCCAATTTTAGCTATTAAATTTTTCATTTTATATTTTTATATTTTTCATCAAATACTGATTTTATCATTAAGCCATGGTTAAATAGACCATTATAGACTATTGCTCAATCTGCCCATAAAATTCAAGTTCCATGACATGGGTGAAATTGGTTCCCGACCAGTTTTCAAAAACCACAAAACGGATAAAGCGTACCGGAGGTGCCTCTATAGGAAAATTAAATTCAAATCCTGATGCACCAAGGGCCTGATCTTCGGCACTGTTTGAACCCAAAGGAGCCCCTGACGGCTTAATTACCTCTCCATTTTCAACCAATCTGGTCCAACCATCTAATGAAGCTCCATTGTCCGCAGGAATTTCATCTATCCCCCATACTTCAAAATACCTAGGATCTCCATGTCCAAATGGTGTATTACAGCAATCCCCTTGTCGAGGCCAAAATTTGAACCTACTGAGTTTGGCCGTAACACCCATATCTACAGAAAACATGTGATATCCTTCTGTGTATGGAGGCACAACAGTTCCAGGGTTGGCCTGATCCGTGTGAAATCCTGCACCAGTTGCTACGCCATTGAAAAGATTGTTCAACGTCCAGCCAAATGCACTCTCTTCATCTCCTGTCAACGCTTTACCGCTCATGGCCAACCTATCCAATACTATTTCTTCAAATGGCTCCACATCAGCCTCGTACAAAGAAGCTATATTGTCCCATCGATCAATCACTTCCACACCAAACCTTGTCAATACGGGTGGAAAGCCCCTAAAGTTGTAAAATGTATTTTGTCCATCTTCAATAAAAGCTGATTGTTGATATACCCTTTGTCCATTTTCTATGGTATAGAGTAAAAACTCAACCTTTGCGCCGTCTTCATTATTGTATGTAAGCCTTGGGCCTCCAAAATCTTGAACAAGTTCAATGCTTTCAAAAATTTTCTTCAAAGGTGATTTCTCCGGATTGATCGTAACACTCACAGCGGTAGATTTATTTTCACTACGGTCAACTGCGACCAAGCTTACCTCAACGGATTCCGTGGTATTAAGTCCTTCTACGGTTACAAAATCTTTGAAAATGGAAGATCGCGTGCTGACTGGTAGGCCATTCCGTTCGTAAGTGGCCTCAACATACAACACGTCCTCATCTGAAGGTATTTTATAACTTATTTTAGCGCCTCCGGACAAATTTTGTACAGACAAATCAGAAACTTCACCAGGAATGGTGCTATCCGTTACAAGAGGGCCTCTTTCCTCTTCATCGCATGATATTAATGCCATAAGAAGCAGTAATACCAATATTGGAAAATTAGCAACTATCTTTTTCATTTTATCTATGTTTTTAAAGTTTAATAATTCTACCATCCCGGATTTTGAATCAATCTATCGTTCGTAATAATATCCCTCTCCGGAATAGGCCATAGGTAATCCCTACTTTGAAACTTATAGGTCCCCACGCTTATTACATTGTAAAATGCCCCGGGAGTTTCACCATCAATATTCCATCCCAAAATATCAGTATTTAAGAATTCAGGTGCTCTTTTCCATCTTCTTATGTCCCAAAAGCGTTGTCCTTCAAATACCAATTCAATCATACGTTCATCATGAACAATATCTCTTAGACCATCCTTGGTTGTAGGTTTAGCAGGATTATTGGATGCTGCGGCCCATGAATCCACAACACCATCCAGACCAGCACGGTTTCTAACTCTATCAATCCATGAATGAGCCTCACTTGTATTACCAGATTCGTTAAGTGCTTCAGCATACAGTAAGTAAAGGTCAGCTAAGCGCACAACCGGAAATGGGTAGGCTCTCAGACTATAGCCAGTGGCCCCTCCTGTTCTTTGAACATTTTCATAATAGACCAGTTTTTTAGCCCAATACCCTGACGCAGCAAAGCGCTGCGCATCCAGTTTCCCAGACTTTTGGTCGGCCAAAGCTTGTGGAAACAATAAATTGGTGTCATCTTCCCTGCCATGCCCCATCCATGTACCTCCATCAAATCCAATTGAGGCATAAAATCTTGGTTCTCTATTAAAATGCAATTTTGCTGTCTCATGTCCAGTTGAAATATTGTACAAATCATCAGCTGTTGCGGTAATAACATCATATCTTCCCGCAAAATCGTAGCTTGTATCTTCATCTATGGGTACACCATTTTCAGAATAGAACATTTCGGCTATCTGCAACGGGGGAGACCACCACGACTGAACACTTTCTCTATTTTCACCGGTTAATCCAGTTGCAATTTTTGCCTGAGCCCAGTTTTGTAGGGTAGCTACCGTTTCTCCAGATGCTCCCCAAATAATTTCAGGATTCCATCTTTCGGTAATAGATCCTCTTATACTCAATTTGGTAATTGTAATATCTGCCCATGTAGGAAGAGGATCGTCAAATTGGTACAGTGAATGTCCATTGGCTTCAGCAAGTTGTATGGCCTGTTGGCAGGCTTCAGCAGCCCTTACCCATTTGTCCTCACTATAAGTGGTACTGATAAGTTCATTACCATCACTATCCAAAAAACTAGAATAGTCGGCATTACCATTAAAAAGAGGGCTGGCAGCTGTAACCAATACCCTGGCCTTTATAGCCGCAGCAATTGGTGCAGTAATCCTACCCAATTCAGCTCCCTCATCAGCGATTGAAGCAGGTAAGTCCGCTATGGCCTCATCCAACAGTTCAACAATATAATCCGTTACTTCTTCTACCGAATTACGTGGTACCCTTACCGCATCTACTCCTTCACTTACCTCAATATTTTCTCGAACAAGGGGAATAGGGCCATACATGCGCATTAAATAAAAATGATAGTATGCCTTCAAAAATTTGGCCTCCGCTATCCATCTTATTTTTTCATCCTCTGTAAGGTTAAAAGGTTTGTCCACATTTTCCAAGAAAATGTTACAATCTCTAAGTGCAATAAAGAGGTTACTTACACTGCCTGTTCCCCAATACCCCATTAATGGGCTAGAAACTGTCTGGCCTCCCTGCGCCAGTATGGCCGAAGGCCAATTTCTTGAAACGTTTGTATTAACAAATATCTCGTCACCGCTACTCAGTGCAGGGTTGGCATTTGCGTTTTCATATGCTGGCAAATACCCATAAAGGGTTGCCAAAAAGCGTTCAGCGGAGTCCCTTGTCTCAAAGGCATCTTCTATTACTGCAATGTTTTCCGGAACTACATCAACGTAATCTGAGCATGCCATTGTGTTCAATATCAACAAAATGGTCATCAGCCCTTTTAATAGTCTTATTTTCATGATTCTCTTTTTCTTAAATTGATTTAATGATTGCATCACGTACGCTATTAAAACCCTAGTTGGATTCCTAAGTTAAATACACGTTGCAAAGGATAGTTTAAACCTCTACCTCCCAATTCAGGATCCCACATTTTGAATTTACTCCATGTAACCAAGTTGGTCCCTGAAAGGTATATCCTGAATCTTTGCACACTATCATTGTTAAGTGCATCGGCCAAATCGTAGCCCAGTTCTACTTGTTTTAGCCTTAAGAATGAGCCATCGCGCAACCACCATGTACTGCTCTGTACATTGTTTTGCACAATTTCTGTAGATAATCTAGGCCATAAGGCATATACATCCCGGTTCTCCTCAGACCAATGACTATCTGCATAAGCCTGGAGAAGTCCGTTTTCTGAAAGAAGCCCATTACCTGTGGATACTATAATATCATCATTCTGTTGTCCAACAAGGCTGTTTATAAATGGTCCTGTACGCACAGGGTCTATAAAGAAGGAGGTTTCGGCCAATCCCTGAAAGAAACAGCTAAGATCAAAATTCTTAAACCCTCCTGATAGACCAAATCCATAAGTGATCTTAGGAATTGTAGGTTTTCCTATTGGAGCTGCATCAGCCTCAAAAGTTATCTGGCCATCTCCATTCAAATCTTTGTACTTGATGTCTCCACCGCCATAATCCACTCCTGGCGTTCCAAATTGTATAGGTGAGTTTAGGGCTTCTTCATCATCAACAAACAAACGCTCTGCTATAAAACCTTGCCTAACATTTACATTGTTACCTATGTTAGAACGCCATGGTGTGCCAACACCATCATAATTTGGTTCTTCAAAAACAGTAAACTCATTATCACTATAAACAAAAGTGGCCCTACCCTGCAACCAAGCACCATTATTAAAAGAATGGTTAATGTCCAAAGATGCATCTATACCTTTTTGCGTTACTTCACCTACATTTGTCTGTATAGTAGTCTGCAATCCAAGGGTTGTTGGAATATCAGTTCTGGTTTGTAAAATATTGGATCTCTTGTCTTGGAATATATCTGTTCTAAGTTGAACTGCATCATCAAACAAATTCAACTCTACACCAATATTGGCTTTTTCCGAAGTTTCCCAAGTAACCTCCGGGTTGGCATATCTTGAAATAGAGACACCATTTATCCCTTCACTGAATTCAGTTCCAAAAGTATACCCTCTTCCTGGACTGTCTATATTGACTTCTGACAGGTAGAAAAAGCGATCACTTCTTGTGTTTCCAATTCTATCATTTCCAACCCAACCATAAGATGCTCGTAATTTAAGCCTGCTTATTACTTTGGATTTAAAAAACTTTTCATTTGAAACCAGCCAACCTGCACCAAAAGAAGGAAAAAACCCAAAACGATTACTTTTTGCAAATCGTTCTGAGCCATTATATCCAAAATTTGTTTCTAAAAAGTAGCGGTTGTCATAGTCATAATTGTACCTACCTGCCAATGTCAAGTTCCTACTTGGAAGTGATAATTGCACCGTACCAGCGTTTCCATCCAAAAACTCACGTGCAGTAAACACTAAAAGTCCGCTTACATTGTGTTTTTCATTAAAGGTGTTGTAGTAGTTAACAGCGGCTTCCATGTATATCACGGAATTATTTACGCTATCTTCAAAACGACGTTCCAGCTCCAAAGATTCATTACCTTCAACTGTCCTCGCCAATTGGTATTCACCTGTATTGGAATCAGAGTTTAATACCCTATAAAAATATGGGAGATATGATCTTCTATTCTCAAAGTAAGACGTATTGTTGAAGTTTCCTAAAAAACGTGCACTCAGACCAGTTAAAATGGAACTAAGGTCTTGTTTGAATTCTAGCTGCACCAAATTCAACTGTCTTCTATAATCTCTGTAACCTCTTTGAAGTTCTGCATAGGGATTAAACCATGCAGCCAGATTATTTCCGTTGGAAGTGCCCAACCTTGGACCTTGGTCATTTCCAAAGAGAATATGAGGCACTCCTTCTAATGAAGGGTCTGGCTCAAAAACAGCTGGAAACCTAACAGGACTAGTCCGTACCGCGGCATTATAGATGTTGTTTCCTCCTTGCAAAGGACCTCTATAATCATCTATTGTTGAATGCAGTCTCACAATCATCTCCGTATTCTCATGTAGGTCTACATTGACATTGGACCGGAGCAAAAAACGATTCAATTTAATGTTATTACTAAAGCTATTTTCTTTGTTGACTTTTAAAATACCTTCGTCGTTGTTAATTGATCCAGCAACATAATATCTTACTTTATCTCCTCCTCCTCTTACATTAAGGTTGACACGCCTAGAAATGGAAAAATCCTGAAAAAGCTCATCAAACCAGTTTATTGCAGGGTATATATTTGGATTTAGGCCCCTTTCTGTGGAAGCAATTTTTTCTTCGGTAAAACTTGGGAACCTTCCTCTAGTCCGATCGGCTTCATTTTGAAGGCGCATATGGGTAATGGGATCGGCCAAGTCAACTATCTGCACAGGTGCACTATACGAATTTTCAACTCTAAAATTGATAACGGGTTTTCCTTTTACCCCTGTTTTTGTGGTTACAAGGATAATACCATTGGCGCCTCGCGCTCCATATATAGCTGTAGTTGTTGGATCTTTAAGCACCGAAAAACTTTCAATATCATCTGGTTGTAACCTGGCAAGGTCATCCGCGGTCAGTTCAACACCATCTATTAGAATTAAAGGTCCATTCTGTCCATTAAAGGATGCTACTCCACGAACAAAGAACTGGGCATTGTCCTCACCTGGCTCACCACTTGTTTGAAACGACACAACCCCTGACAATCTACCTGCGAGCGCCGTTGTAAGGTTACTAGATGGAATTTTTAGTTCTGCTGGTTTTATAGAAGTCATAGCTCCAACAACTGCTTCTTTCTTTTGAGTACCAAAACCTACCACTACCACTTCATCAAGACCAGCAGCATCTTCTTGCATGTTTATGGTCAAGGAAGTTCTATTATTGATTCCAACTTCTCTGGTTGCAAAACCTAAATAAGAGAAGACCAATATCGCGTTTCCATCAGCCACATTTAATGTAAAGTTTCCATCAAAATCGGTCAACGTACCATTTACAGTTCCTTTTTCGAGCACATTGGCACCGGCCAATGGTACTCCTTGATCATCTGTAATTGTTCCAGAAATGGTAAACTGTGGAACATTTCTGATGTCCTGTAGTTGGACTCCCTTAGAAATTGGCGCTATTTTAGGAGCTTCCCTTCTTAATATTATTTGCTTGTTGAAAATTTCATAAACAATATCAGTACCATGGAACAATCTTTTAAGGATTCTGGATATCCTCACGTTTTTTCCTTTGAAGGTGACCCTTCTATCTACGTTTATTCTTTTTGTATCTATAAAAAATTTGAACTCTGTCAATGACTCAATCTCATCCAGTGCATCTCCCAAAGTTACCTGGGTAAAATCCAGAGAAATTCTTGTGTTTTGGGAATATGTACTTGCATTGATTTGAAAAAAAACCGCTATGAGTAGTATGGTGGTTATTTTCATTTTAAGGTCGTACTTGAAGGCAATCATGGGACGCCCAAGTATTATTGGTTTTTTCATATTTTTGTGTTGCTTTGTTTGGTTATTTATTTAATCGAACATCTTTAAAATCAGGGGAGTGTTCCTAGCATTCCCCTTTTTTGTATCTGATCAAATTGATTGGTTTTGTTTTTCGTTTTCACATAGGCGGTTAGTTTTTAGGTTTTATTATTACTTCATTATTTATTATCTCATATTTGATTCCAAAATTTCTACTAAACGTCTCCAAGACTTCTTCAATATTTTCAATATCAAAAGCAGCACTGAACGTGTTTTCATCAAATACTTCATTACTATTTACAATGGAAACATTGTAATGTCTTTCCAATTTTTTACGAATATCCTTAAAGGGCATATCTCTAAAAATGAGTTTTCCTTGCATCCAAGCCGTATGAATATTTGTGTCAACTTGTTTTGAACTGAATTCCCCCTGTTCCTTGTTCCATACTCCCATTTGCTCCGGTTCAATATCAAATGACGTTTTTGAATCATACCTATCAGAAGCATCATACAATTTAACATGCCCCGATACCAAAACAGTATTTACACTTACATCTTCTTTATATGAAGACACATTGAAATTAGTACCTAACACTCTTACGTTTACCTCCCCTGCATGAACTGTAAATGGATGTTCTTTATCCTCAATGACATCAAAAAATGCCTCTCCATCTATAAAAACATCTCTATTTTTCCCCTTTAAAAATTTGATAGGGTATTTTAAAGATGACCCAGAGTTCAAATGCACCATGGTTCCATCAGAAAGCTCTATTCTAAATTTTTTCCCGTAAGGGACATGAAGTTCGTTATAGACAAGTTTTTCAATATCTGTATTCTCTTCGTAGGTAATCCCCCCATCTTTTTGTACTGCAAGGGTACGTCCATTTTCATCTGTTATTTGAGAACTCCCATCTTCATGGATTACCTTTGTCTTTCCACTTTCTAACTGCAGTGTAATAGCCTTTTCTTCTATTTCTATCAATGGGGATGGAGATAATTCCTTTCCATTGTTTAGCCATAGTAAATAACCTAGGCCTATAAAACCAAGGAATACAGCTGCATATCCAAAAAATGCATTACGTCTTTTTCTTAAAGCATTTCCACTTCTATCCCTTAATGATTTTTTGGATAAAAAATCCAAGTAAGCAGCTTTTGGGTCTATATCAACATACTTAATGGATAATAAATATTCAACCTCAACAGATTCTTTGTACTTTTTCTTGGTTTTCTCATCCGAAAGTAGATCGATAAGATTATCCAGTTCTTTCTCTGTCAAACCACCTTGTCGAAAACGTTGTAGTAAAATTTCCAGTTTTTTGTCTGTCATATTGACTTTATCTAGAACTATGACTCATTATTTAATGATTACCCTACACTTTTTTTAAACTTTTTTTAATATTTGTTAATATTTGTTAATAACAATCATCTTCATTCTGAAAATTTGCCCATAGAAAAGGAAATATTGACGGTAGGGTTAAAGAGAGGCGACGAAAGAGCTTATAAAAATCTTTATGAGCTTTATTATAAGAGCTTGGTTCAGTATTGTTATGCCTTAACAGGTGATGTTCATCGTGCGGAAGATATTGTACAGAACGTCCTTATAAAAATTTGGCAGACCAGAGATAAAATTGAAATCACAACATCTTTAAAGAGTTACCTGTACCGTGCAGTGTTCAATGAATTTGTAAAAGATGCAGGCATAATAAAGAAAAAAGAAAAATTGCTTTTAGAGCTGAAACAGGAAGTACTAGGTCAAGTGGTTGATATGGATCGTGAAATAATAGAGAAAAAAATAAAACTCTTGGAAGAAGCAATTGACCAATTACCAAAAAAACGGAAAAGAGTCTTTTTACTTAGTAAAAAGGAAGGCTACAAATACAAGGAAATTGCTACAGAGCTTGGCCTTTCGGAAAAAACAGTTGAAAAACATATTAGTCGTGCTATAAAACAAATTAAAAAAATAGTGTATCATGATTCCCCGAAAATATTTCTCTTGTTTTTAAAAAAGCACCTGCTTGGCTTCAAAATAGGTAATGCTTGATTTAATGGCAATAGCCTTATACTATGATATAGGTTAACCTTACTTTAGTCAAGTTACTTTTGTGTTGTTCATTACATTGAATTCATTTTATCAGATTCAATTAAATGCTTACCTCGTTTTATTGTAAGATACCCTAAATTTGCAGCTCTAATAAAAACCCATGCTTCAATTACAGACCATTCGGGAGAATAAAGAAAGTATCGTTACCGCACTTAAAAAACGAAATATTGATGCGGAACCCATCCTATGTGCAATTTTGGATTTAGATGAAAAAAGGCGCTCTATCCAAACCGAATTGGATGGCACTTTGGCGGAGTCCAATAGATTATCCAAAGAAATTGGTCAGCTTTTTAAAGTTGGAAAAGCACAGGAAGCCAATGCCATAAAAGCGCAGACCGCAGGTCTCAAAGAAACATCAAAACAGCTGGGTGAAGATTTAAATGCCACCACGGCCGCACTTCAAGAGCACTTGTATCAAGTGCCTAATATCCCTCATCAATCAGTTCCGTCAGGCAATACTGATCAAGACAATGAAGAGATTTTCCGTGAAGGGGAAATTCCATCCCTTTCAGAAGATGCATTACCCCATTGGGAGTTGGCAAAAAAGTACGACATCATAGATTTTGAGCTTGGTGTAAAAGTTACAGGAGCTGGGTTTCCTGTATATAAGGGCAAAGGTGCTCGGTTACAACGTGCACTGATTTCTTATTTTCTGGATAAAAATACAGAAGCTGGGTACACCGAGGTACAACCTCCGCTCATGATAAATGAGGCTTCAGGATATGGAACGGGGCAGTTACCTGACAAAGAAGGCCAAATGTATCATATACAGGCAGATGATTTGTATTTAATTCCCACAGCTGAAGTCCCCATTACCAACTTACATAGAGGTGACATGGTTTCCCAAGAGGATTTTCCAATAAAATATACTGGATATACCCCATGTTTTAGAAGAGAGGCTGGAAGTTATGGAGCTCATGTTCGAGGCTTAAATCGTTTGCACCAATTTGATAAAGTTGAAGTGGTTCGCATTGAACATCCAAACAACTCATACCAAGCATTGGACCAAATGGTAGAGCATGTCAAAAATATTCTTAGGGAATTGAACCTCCCATATAGGGTTCTTCGTCTTTGTGGAGGGGATTTAGGTTTTACCTCTGCACTTACCTACGATTTTGAAGTGTTTTCCACAGCCCAGGACAGATGGTTGGAAATAAGCTCGGTTTCCAATTTTGAAACCTTTCAGGCAAACAGGTTAAAGCTTCGTTTTAAAGATGAGAATGGAAAAAGTCAGTTGGCACACACTCTAAATGGAAGTGCATTAGCTTTACCTAGAGTTTTAGCTGGAATCCTAGAGAATTATCAAACCCCAAATGGTATTAAGGTTCCTGACGCTTTGGTTCCCTATTGTGGGTTTGATGAAATCAAGTAAACCCTTCAGAAAAATATATTGTAAAAATAAAACTATCGAGAGCTGAACACTTCTCGATAGTTTTTATGTTGGATTTTATCCTACTCCTTGTTAATTACAGCCATGATCTTGACATCCCTGAGGCACAATATCAGAATCCTGATTATTATTGGCATCTTTTACAGTTATAACACCACCGTTACAACCAAAACTCAAGGTTACTGACGAGGAAAATGTAGTGGTAAGCAGACTGCCGCCTTGATACCATTTATAAGGACCTGTACCTCCCATCACCGAGGCATCAACCTGTCCATAAGGCCCAGTTCCACACCAAGAAAGGGATATACTTGCAGCTTTTGCCGATTCCAAAGAATTAATTTCCGATGGAGCATCATTAGCTAATAAAGATGGGGCAGATTCAACATTCTGTGCAGTAACAAATGTAATTAGAGTTAATGCAAATAATGCAATCATAAATTTACTTCTTGTTTTCATGATAGTGGGGTTTAAATATTAATATCCATTAAAATTATGTAATAATTTTCCTACATACATAAATATATTGTTAAATGATTATTAAATCCCATTATATGATCAATACGAGTTCCGAGTCGCTCGTTTAAAAATAAATCACTTATTTGGACTTGCTTAACATCAACCGGCATTTTTCTACGTTATATTTGAAATAAAACAACGAATTGCGACACTTCATATTTCTTATTTCATGTTTTATACTTCAGGCTAGCTATTCTCAAGAAGATTTTCTGGCCAAACAGTATTTCAATAATGGAGATTATGAAAAAGCCGTAGTCTTTTATGAAAAATTGGTTCAAAAAAACCCAAGACGCACAGATTATTCAGAGGGATTGGTGGCCTGTTACCAACAATTGGAACGATATACTGAAGCTCAAGACTTTCTTTCAAAAAAAATAAAGGAAACTTATGCCTTCCCAACATTTTTTATAGAATTGGGCTATAATTATACTTTGCAAAACCAGCCAGATCAGTCTACTATTTATTATGATAAGGCCATTCAAAAAATAGAAGAAAATCCAAACTTTGGTTATAGTGTGGGATATCGGTTTCAAAAATATGCACTATTGGATTATGCCATTGAGGCCTATACCAGAGCTATGGCACTGAAGCCAGATTTAAATTACGATTTTCAGTTAGCAAGAATCTATGGAGAACAGGGCAATATTGAAAAAATGTATCAGTCCTATCTAAATCTAATTGTAGAAGGCAGAACCTCCCGCTCCAACGTTCTTAGGAATCTGGATGACTTTATTTCTGAAGTTCCATCCAATGCCAATAACATTTTACTACGAAAAGTACTACTACAAAATGCCCAGAAAAACCCTGATATCTTGTGGAATGAGCTATTGAGTTGGCTTTTCATTCAGCAAAAACAATACAAAAGTGCATTTGGGCAAGAAAAAGCTATCTATAAGCGTTCCGAAGGAGCTTCATTGGATCGCCTCAATAACCTGGGACAAATTGCCATGGAAGACAAAGACCATGAGTCTGCAGCTTCCATTTATAAATTCATGATAGAAAATAGTAATGACCCCGTCACCAAACTAAACGCCGAACTTCATATTATTGATATTGAACTTGTAGATGCCAATGACAAAAAATTGGATGCTGTTGAAAAAAAATTCAATGAGTTAGTTAGGGAATATGGAAATGATAGTAGAACACTCCAATTGCAAATTGCCTACGCCAATTTTCTAACTTTTAAGAAAGAAACTGCAACTCCTGCCATTGCAATGTTAAAAGAAAGTTTGAAGCTTCCTTTGGGACGTATGGGCGTTGCATATGTAAAAATGGCTTTGGGCAATATTTTGGTGTTTGATCAAAAATTCAATCAAGCATTAATTTATTTTACTCAAGTCCAAAAAAGCCTAAAAAATGATGTGCTGGGTCAAGATGCCCGTTTTAAAGTAGCTCAGACCAGTTTTTACAAAGGTGACTTCGATTGGGCACTCACACAACTAAAAGTGCTTCGTGGTTCCACTTCTCAACTAATTGCAAATGATGCCATGCAATTGAGTCTTTTGATCTCTGACAACTCACTTGAAGACTCCACCCAAACCGCTCTAAAAAAATACGCACGAGCCGATCTTTTGGCTTATCAAAATAAGAACAAAGAATCCATTGAGGCATTGGAAGACATTTTACAACACCACAAGGGAGAAAAAATAGAGGATGAAGCTTTGTTGAAACAGGCGCAACTTTTAGAAAATCAAAAATCTTTTTCTGACGCCGAGTTCAATTATAAAAAAATAGTAGAATTTTATGCTGATGGTATTCTAGCTGATGATGCCCATTTTGCTCTAGGCGAATTGTACAGGACCAAATTGAATCAACAGGAAAAAGCAAAAGTTCATTACGAAAAAATAATCTACAACTACCAGGACAGTTACTATTTTCCAAAGGCTCGCAAGCATTTTAGAAGACTCAGAGGTGATGCAATCAACTAATTCTTTGTTACTTTGATTCGTTAAACAAAATTAGATGCTTATTTATAACGTTACTATAAATGTTGATGAAAGTGTTCATGACCAATGGCTATTATGGATGAAAGACAAACATGTTCCAGATATGCTGGCCACAGGAAAGTTTTCCCATGCCAAAATGGCAAAGGTATTGGTTGAAGAAGATATGGGAGGTGCAACCTATTCCGTGCAATACACCACAAAAGATCGCGAAACCCTGGAATTATACTATATAGAAGATGCCGAACGACTTCGGGGTGATGCCTTAAAACTGTTCGCAAACAAATTTGTGGCATTTAGAACAGAGCTTGAAATTATCAGCCAACAGATAGCCTAACAAGCAAGGGCTTCAAAATCGCCAAAATTGAAGATCAAACTAACTTTCAAAAAAGTCTCGTGTCCAAAAAAAACAAGAAAAAGTTCTCCAAAAGTAAAAACGGGAATATCAATGGAGCGGTAAAGGCTAAAAAGCATCTAGGCCAGCACTTTTTGAAGGACGAATCCATTGCTCAAAAAATTGCAGAAACCCTTTCACTTAGTGGCTATACCAATGTTATAGAAATTGGCCCGGGAATGGGAGTTCTTACCAAATATCTCTTACAAAGGGATTTAGATTTGGTCGCCATGGACCTAGACGAAGAATCAATTGTTTATTTGAATCATAGTTTTCCGTTGGAACATGCGGCAATTTTGGAAAGGAACAATAGATTAAATGTTATTGAGGCCGATTTTCTAAAGTTCGATTTGAAGCAATTGTACGGAGATGAACAATTTGCGATAACTGGAAATTTTCCTTACAACATCTCCAGCCAGATTGTTTTTAAAATGCTGGAAATACGGCAACAAATTCCAGAGTTTTCCGGAATGTTCCAAAAAGAAGTTGCGCAACGTATCTGCGAAAAACCAGGGAGTAAAACCTATGGAATTCTGTCTGTACTCACACAAGCTTTCTACAATGCGGAATACTTATTTACGGTTCCACCAGAGGTATTTGATCCTCCGCCCAAAGTACATTCCGGAGTTTTGCGCCTAACTCGGAAAAACGATATCATCCTTCCTTGTAATGAGCAATTGTTTTTTAGAGTGGTAAAGCTTGCCTTTAACCAAAGACGCAAGACCATTCGCAATAGTCTTAAAACTTTCAACCTATCTAAAAATCTAAAAGAAGATACTATCTTTGACCAGCGTCCAGAGCAGCTAACCGTTGCCGATTTTGTAGCGCTAACACAGAAGATAGCAGATGACCCCGTTTAAACTCACAGACGAGCTTATAGCAGACATTAAACTGTTGATCACCGAAAATAAGAACGGTGACCTTCGGTCAATGATGAAAGAATTCCACTATGCGGATATTGCTGAAATTGCTGATGAACTTACCGTAGACGAGGCCACCTATCTCATTAAACTCCTCGACAGTGAGAAAACCTCTGATATTCTCGCTGAAATGGATGAAGATATCCGGGAAGCAGTTTTGAACAACCTTTCAGTGAAAGAAATTGCCGGTGAGCTGGAAGAATTGGACACCGATGATGCTGCGGATATTGTTAGTGAGCTCCCCAAAGAGATTATCCAAAAGGTCATTTCTGAAATTGAAGATAAAGATCACGCCAAGGATATTGTTGACCTTTTGCGTTACGATGAAGATTCTGCAGGAGGTCTCATGGCAAAAGAGCTTGTGAAGGTTAGGGAAAACTGGAACGTGCTTACCTGTGTAAAAGAGATGCGTGCACAAGCTGAAAATGTTACTCGGGTACATTCCATTTATGTGGTGGATGATGAAGAAAAACTAAAAGGAAGGCTCTCTTTAAAGGACCTTTTGACCACATCTACAAAAACACACATCAAAGATGTGTATATCTCAAAAGTAGACTCTGTAGATGTCAATGAAAAGGCTGAGGAAGTTGCTAAGATCATGTCAAAATACGATTTGGAAGCCATTCCCGTAGTAGATGAAATTGGCAGATTGGTGGGTAGGATTACCATTGATGATATTGTAGATGTTATTAAAGAAGAAGCCGATAAAGATTATCAAATGGCTGCAGGTATATCTCAAGATGTAGAAGCCGATGATAGCATCTGGGAACTTACTCGAGCACGTTTACCTTGGTTAATTTTAGGTTTATTTGGTGGGCTAGGTGCTGCTGCTATCATGGGTGGTTTTGAGGAAATGATATCCAAACACGCCATTCTGTTTTTCTTTACCCCATTAATTGCAGCCATGGCCGGAAATGTTGGCGTACAATCCAGTGCGATTATCGTACAAGGACTTGCCAATGACGACCTAAAAGGAAGTATCAGTAATCGGCTTATCAAAGAGATGCTGCTTTCTTTACTAAATGGGCTTATATTGGCCTTACTGCTTTTGATATTTACTTGGATATGGAAGGGTGATTTCCTAACTGCTCTGGCCATCTCCATTTCTCTGGTTGCTGTTATCATTGTAGCTGGAATTATTGGCACATTTATTCCATTGTTTTTAAATAAAAGGGGAATTGACCCCGCTATTGCTACGGGTCCCTTCATTACTACCAGTAACGATATTTTTGGTATTCTGATCTACTTTTGGATCGCTAAAATCATTTTGGGCATATAATTTCTAACACCTATGAAACCTATCAACATAAAACAAAAACATGCGGAGTTTACCAAGCAATGGCACCCTCACCAAATAGCATTGGTTAATGATATGCAAGTACTTTTGGCAAAGTTAGAGGGAGAATTTGTTTGGCATGCCCATGAGCATGAGGATGAACTGTTCCAAGTAATCAAAGGAACACTTTATATGCAATTTAGGGATAGGACAGAAATAATAAATGAAGGTGAAATTATTGTGGTACCTAAAGGAGTTGAACATAACCCCCTTACCAAAAATGGAGAGGAAGTACATGTCCTCCTTTTTGAAAAACTGACCACAGCTCATACTGGCGACGTTCAACATGAAAAGACGCAAACGGATTATCCGAAAATTTAAGGAATTGTATATTTAGCTTCATGAAAGTTCTCCACCTAGATACCAACCACCCCCTACTCCTGGAACAGCTTTCCCAACTGGGATTTGAAAATGATGAAGATTACACATCTTCTAAAGAAGACGTGGAAAACAAGATTCATTTGTATGATGGTATTATTATCCGCAGTCGATTTACTTTGGACCAACAATTTTTGGACAAAGCCACCAATCTCAAATTTATAGGAAGAGTTGGGGCTGGACTAGAAAACATTGATACGGAACATGCAAAACACAGAGACGTGTTTTTGGCTTCTGCACCTGAGGGCAATAGAAATGCGGTTGGTGAACATACCTTGGGCATGCTGTTATCTCTCATGAACAAAATGACCAAAGCCAATCGAGAAGTAAAAAAAGGCAAATGGAATCGTGAAGGTAATCGCGGTGTAGAATTAGATGGAAATACCATAGGCATTATTGGTTATGGCAATATGGGAAAAGCCTTTGCAAAAAAGCTTCAAGGTTTTGATGTCGAAGTAATCTGTTACGATATTGTGGGGGGCGTTGGCGATGAAAATGCCCGTCAGGTTGGAATCATGGAATTACAGCAAAAATCTGATGTGATCAGTTTACACGTACCGCAAACCGAATTAACGGCAGGAATGATCAATTCAGAATTTATAGACAAGTTCCACAAATCTTTTTGGCTTCTGAATACAGCACGAGGAAAGTGCGTAGTCACTAAAGATTTGGTAAAAGCGCTCAAATCAGAAAAAATATTAGGGGCAGGATTGGATGTCTTGGAATATGAAAAGAAGTCGTTTGAGAATATGTTTACGCAAAAACCCAAGGCTTTCAAATATCTTCGAAAGGCCAAAAATGTGCTATTAACCCCCCATGTGGCTGGTTGGACATTACAAAGCAAAGAAAAGTTGGCCCAAACCATAGTGGACAAAATCCAGGGTAGATTTTGTTAAATTTAGTGGGTGAAAAAGACCGTCTTTGTTTTTTCAGCACTCATTGTGGCACTTTTGGTGCTTTTCCAATTGAGTAAATATTCTTATGTCTCTGGCGATTTTTCTATTGAGGTGGCCATTGCCACTGTAGCAGTTGTCTTTTTCATAATAGGAGTTTACGTCAACAGAAAATCCTTGAGTAAAAAATCCACTTCTACACAATCTATTGATTTAAAAAAGATTGATTACCTGGGCATAAGTAAAAGAGAATACGAAGTATTGGTTCATATGTCAGAAGGGTTATCCAACAAAGAGATTGCTGATAAACTTTTTATATCTGAAAGTACCATAAAAACACATGTATCCAGTCTCCTTTTAAAACTGAATGCCAAACGTAGAACTCAAGCAATCCAAAATGCAAAAAATCTACGAATATTGAATTCGTAGGCAATTTTTAATCCCAATATCCATAAAATTGGGGTGGTTTGTCCTTCCATAAAATATTATTTAAAATAATTCTAAATAAATTTTGCCCAAGAAAATTTGAGGTTTACATTTGCGCCGAAATAAATTATTTGAATTAAGTCTAAATTAAAATAAATGAAAAACCAACTAACCTTTATCTTGTTTTTTATTGCCACTTCTCTCTCTTTTTCTCAAAATGGAAGTATTAAAGGGTCAATAACAGATAACGCACAAACGCCATTACTAGGGGTTAATATTCTTATAGGTCATTCAACCCAAGGAACACAAACGAATGAAAAAGGGCAGTTTGAAATTTTGAATGTAGCGGATGGAAATTATACACTCATTGTTTCATACATCGGCTTTAAAACCCGAGAAATTCCCATTAACATTTCCAATGGCAAAACTCAAGAAATTCCATCGATTATTTTGTACGAAGGAAATGAGATTCTTAGAGAGGTTATAGTTGAAGGAGAACGCAGGAACAAGTTCTCAAGAAAAAAAACGGCATATGTTGCCAAACTGCCTCTCAAAGATTTGGAAAACACCCAGGTATATAGCACCATAACTTCAGATTTGTTGACATCTCAAGTAGTCACAAACTTTGAAGACGCGCTTAAAAATGCAGTTGGTGTAGAAAAATTATGGACTTCTACCGGACGTGGAGGAGATGGCGCAGGTTATTACTCGCTCCGTGGATTCTCCGTACAACCTCAATTGGTCAATGGTATACCGGGTTTGACCAACGGCACCATCAATGCCGCCAACATTGAGCGTATTGAAGTGATAAAAGGACCCTCAGCAACACTTTTTGGTAGTGCAGTTACTTCGTATGGCGGACTCATCAATGTGGTAACCAAAAAACCGTATGTAGGTTTTGGCGGTGAACTTTCCTTTACTTCTGGTACTTATGGTTTTAATCAGATCAGTGGTGATTTCAACACCTCTTTGGACAAGGAAAACAACATCTACTTTAGATTGAACACTTCCTATGCAACGGAACAAAGCTTTCAGGATGCAGGTTTTAGAAAGTCATTTTTTGTGGCTCCCTCACTTTCTTATCGCGTAAATAATAGGTTATCCTTTTCATTTTATGGAGAAATCTCACAGGCGGAACAAACCAATCCCATGTTTTTGTTCTTAAATCGAAGCGCACCCACACAATCGGCAAATTTGGATGAACTTGCCTATAACAATAAGCTTTCTTTCACCAGTAACGAGCTTACGCTTCAAAATCCAACCCAAAACTATCGCATAGAGATGGATTACAAACTTTCCGATACATGGCAATCACAGACCATTCTATCGAAGAGTTCCACTTCTACCAAAGGGTATTATTCTTACCTGTTCGATTTTGGAGTTTTGGGCAATGATACCTTCTCCCGTTTTATTAGCAAGCAAAATTCCAACACCCAGACCACGGATATTCAACAGAATTTTATTGGGGATTTTAAATTGGGAACTTTACGAAACAGGCTTGTATTTGGCATAGATTATTTTAACTCTACCATGACAAGTAATGACAGTGGCTATGCCTTTTATGGAAACATAACCCCGGAAGGGGGTTCCAGCGGTGATAATCCATTTACACCAGATGTTGAAACCACGCCATACCCATTGTCCACTTCAGGTGTTGATGCCGTTTTGGAATCGCAGGGAGTTGCTAATGTGAAATCCAAAAACCATATCTATAGTGCCTATGTTTCCGATGTGCTGAACATTACCCCTTCACTTTCCGCTATGGCCGGCATTCGATTGGATATTTTTGACAATGAGGGTGATTTGGCCAATGTAGATGATGATTACGATCAGACTACATTCTCTCCAAAATTTGGAATTCTATACCAACCTATTCTGGATAAATTGTCCCTTTTTGCGAACTATCAAAATGGATTTACCAATGTAGCACCTGAATTGGTGGGAGACCCTAACAGCGGACCACAAACATTAAAGACTTTTGACCCCGAGCAGGCCAATCAATTGGAGTTTGGTTTTAAGACCAACCTATTTAGCAATAGATTTAATGCAACGGTAAGTTATTATGATATTAAAGTTACCGACCGTGTGATTACAGACCCCTCGTCTCCATTTAATAAAATTCAGGGTGGTGAAGTGAAAAGTAGCGGCATTGAAATTGAAATTAATGCCAACCCTGTAAAAGGACTTAACATTAGAGCTGGATATAGTAACAATGATAGTGAAACCACAAAATCTGATAATGCTGAAATATTGAACAGAAGGCCTTTGGACGCCGGCCCTGAAAACTTATATAATTTTTGGGCCAACTATGAATTCCAAGAAGGAAAATTGGATGGATTTGGATTGGGATTGGGCTTTAATGGCGCAAGCGAACGCTTTGCCATCAATTTTGCTTCCACCGGGGAGTTTATTCTTCCCAGCTATACCGTGGTAAATGCTTCTGTTTTCTACCAAGTGGATAAATATCGCATTGCATTAAAACTGAACAATGCACTTAATGAGGAATATTATAAGGGATGGACAACTATTACCCCGCAAATGCCCAGAGCTTTATATGCCAATTTCACCTATAAATTTTAAGTCATTCAGCACAACGACCTAGGGGTTGGTTCCTCTAGGTCAATATTAAAATCATGACCATGCTTACAATTATTATCGCATTTTTCTTTTTGGGTTTCTTCTTGCCCTATCTAACTTCCAAAAGGAACAAATACGGCCCTCCTCTTTTCCTTGAAAAACTAACGCCAAAAATCAATTTGGGCCTTAATGTTATTGGAATCTTTTTTTTGGTAATTGGTTTTACCCTTCTAGGGATTTACAAAGGAGTTGGCACGGGGCTTTTTTGGGGATTTATTCTACTTACGACAGTTGGGAGCATAGTGATCTTGATAAGTCCTTTAAAGATGATTGATTACAAAAGCTTGGTTGCCATTTTTGCCGGGTTTTTGATATTGGAACTAACCCTATCATAGATGCCAGCAAATCCCAAATATCTATCACATTCTGGTTGGCATGCTTTTGCCAAGATTTCAGCGGGTATTTTTGGAGGATACCTAATAGCCGCCATGTTCCATATGGCATTGGCATTATGGTTGCCTAATCATAGGGTTGTACTTATCACGTCAGCTTATAGCATTTTTTTAGTTTGGACACTCTGTCTGTTGCTTCCCTTTCTATCAAAAAACGGATGGAAGGTTTGGTTAATCTATATGGCGGTCATCCTTATCCTCGCTGTCGCTGTCCATTACGGCAATTTGTATCATCCCATTAATCCCAAATCATGAGCAAAAGAAATTACAATGTCTTTCTTCATACGCATACGGTAAGCGGGATAGTTATAAGCGTTGCCCTTTACATTATCTTCTTTGCCGGTGCCTTTGCATTGATCAAAGATGAAATTACCGCTTGGGAAAAGGGTGACCTCGAAACTACGGAACAAATCCAAAACATAGATTATGATCGATTGGTAGATTCCATTAAAGCAGATGGGTATAACCTATACGGTAGGGATATTAGGATAATCCCACCTGATGCCAAACAGGAAATTTATGTGTTGTTGAGTCAATCTCAGGACAGCACCATAGTCAATCAACCCGATAAGTATTACTATTTTAATGTAAATGCCAATACCTATAAGCTCTCCGAGTACTATGCTTTTTACAGCTTGGGTGAACTGCTGTACCGCTTGCATTTTTTTAGTCAAATCCCAACCTTGGGCCTCTATTTGGCAGGTTTTGTGGCCCTATTTTTCCTTTTTGCCATAGTCACGGGAGTAATTGTCCATTGGAAAAAAATCATCAGTAACTTCTACGTTTTTCGTCCAAAAGAAAAACTGAAAACGGTATGGACCGATGCCCATACCGCATTAGGAATTATTGGGTTGCCCTTTCAATTTGTGTTTGCCGTCACCAGTTGCTTTTTGTGCTTATCCGTGTTGATATTGATTCCTGCCAACTATCTATATAAAAATGACACCAAACAACTCTCCGAAGAGTTGCGGCCCATGACCAAATCCTATGAAATAGGCAAAAAAGCAGATAGTGTTCCCTCCTTAAATCCATTTATGGACAAAACTTTGGCAAAATGGGAAACTTTTACACCTGCCCAGGTCTATATAAGAAATTACGGAGCAACAAACATGAAGTTTCAGGTGGATGGACTGCTCGATACCAAAAACAAATTTTTAGGAAATGGCAGGCTGGTCTTCGATGTAATGTCGCAAAAATTGGAAGCTGAAAAAGACCCCTATATAAATGATTATGTAGAGGATGTGGAACTGACCATCCGTCGATTGCATTTTGGTGATTATGGAGGCCTTCCTTTAAAATTCATATATCTAGTGTTGGCTTTCATCACCTGTTTTGTGATTATTTCCGGAGTATTGATTTGGCTTGAGGCCAGAAATAAGAATAAAGTGCCCACTACCCAAAAGCTTTTCAATAGAAAAGTGGGACATATCTATCTTGCTATCTGTTTGGGCATGTATCCCATTACGGCCTTCACTTTTATTGTGGCCAAAGTACTTCCCAGAAATTTGGACGCCTCAAGACAATCCATTTTATACGGTGTTTTCTTTTTAGGGTGGATAGCATTGTCCTTTGCTCTTAGATTTACACGGGACAATTTCAAAATCAACAAATACAGCCTTTTATTCGGGAGTATTTTTGCTTTCTTAATCCCTATCTGCAACGGAGTTACATCAGGCAATTGGTTTTGGAAAATGTATGCTGCAAATCAATATGCAATTTTGAGTGTTGACTTGTTCTGGATTATGGTCGGATTGGTTTCCGTACTTGTTTTATTAAAATTAAAACGTCCAATTCCCAAAATAGAACACGCAATACTTAGAGAAGAAGCTTTTCAAGAATATCAGCAAAAACATGAAATAACAACTAATGAAAAACTAAAATTTATGAGAACAAAAATTTCAATTTTATGGCTGTTTTTGGCAGTCGGATACATTGTACACCATATTTATGGCCTTTTTGGCGTGTACTATAATGAAACTGTTATGATAGAAGGTTCTGATGGTACGGTTCCTACAGAACATCATCTTTGGCGCATTGCCTTGGAAGGTTTGGCCCTACTATTCTGTTTACTCACTTTGGAAGTAAAAAAAAACTGGTATAAATGGACCGCTTTTATTTGGGCCCTATTGGCTGGACTTTTTAATGTATACCATTTTGTGGCCTCCTTGTTTTATGAAATTTCAAATATTTCCGAGCTACTCATCCTTGCCATGATGGTCGTGGCAAACGTGTTTTTGCTCATCAGTATAATCAAATGGACCAAGCAAGTGGACTAACATTTTATCATAACAAAAATCTTATTTTAAGTTTGAGTTAGTTTAGTTTGTTAAGCCCATTCTATATATAGAATGGGCTTTTTTTTATTCATTATCAGATAATAATTTAATGGTTTTGGTACTTTAGTATGACTCCCCTATTTCCCTCGCTGGGTATTTTTGCTTCAACCATCAAAACAAATACATATGAAAAAAACAATAATTCGATTTGGGCTTTATGGCGCAATTACAATTTGGATCCTATTTCTGATAAGTTTATTCCTATTGGACAATTTGTCTTTCACTGCCCAAGAAATTATAGGCTATGTCTCCATGATTCTTTCCTTGGGTTTTGTCTATTTTGGGATAAGGCATTTTAGGGATACGGAAAATGAAGGAAAGGTCAGTTTTAAAAATGCCCTTATCATCGGAATCTTGATCAGTTTAATCACAGCTTTGGCCTTCGGGATATTGGACACTATTTATTCACAGATATTGAATCCTGATTTCATGGTGGACTATTACGATACAATTGTTGAAGGTCTAAGAAATACTCTTCCGCCCGATGAATTTGAAAAAAGACTAGCAGAACTAAATGCTGAAAAGGAAATGTTTTCAAACCCATTAATTTCTTTTGCATTTATGGCCATGACCGTATTTGTGATCGGTAGTATAATTTCCTTAATTTCAGCTTTGGTTCTACAACGTAAATAATTTCTACTATGACAATCGACGCAAAAACTCCAGATGAATACATAAGCAAACTTCCTGAAGACCGAAAACAAGCTGTTTCCAAACTGCGCAAAACAGTCCAACAAAATCTACCAGATGGATTTGAAGAATGTATCAGTTATAAAATGATTGGTTATGTAGTGCCTCACTCGCTTTATCCTGATGGATACCATTGCAACCCAAAGTTGCCGCTTCCTTTTATCAACATTGCCTCTCAAAAGCATTTTGTGGCCTTGTATCACTCCGGTATTTATGCCGATAAAAATCTAATGAATTGGTTTGTAGGTGAATATCCCAAGTATGTAAAAACCAAATTGGATATGGGCAAAAGCTGCATTCGGTTTAAAAAAGTAGAAACTATCCCATATGACTTAATTGCGGAGTTGTGTCAAAAAATGACCCCAAAAGATTGGATTTCATTGTACGAAAAGAATATAAAAAAATAGATTAGAATGAAAAACAGGGTAACAGGATTGGGTGGTTTCTTTTTCAAGACCAAAGATCCAGATAACATTAAAAAATGGTATAAAGAAAGGCTTGGCATTCCAACCGATCAATATGGATGGAGTTTTTGGTGGAAAGACAAAGATGGTAACGATTGTATGACACAATGGAGTCCTTTTAAAGATGATACCACCTATTTTCAACCAAGTGAAAAACAGTTTATGATGAACTTTAGGGTTGAGAACCTTGTTGAGCTTTTAGCGACTTTAGAAGAAGAAGGTGTCACCGTTGTAGGAGAAATAGAGGAATATGATTACGGTAAATTTGGGTGGATTCTTGACCCTGAAGGCAATAAAATTGAGCTTTGGGAGCCTGTTGATAAAGCTTTTCTCTAGGTATTGATTTATTTGCTACTTTTAAAACAAGTTTAACCAACAAATAATACCATGTCCGAAGAAGAAAAGAAAGACTTAGGAGATAAAGCGGAGGAAGCTTTTGACAAAGCAAAAGAAACCGCAAAGGAAGCTGCAGAAGATGCCAAAGAGGCAGCTAGTGATTTTGCCGACGAAGCCAAAAAGACGGCCAACGAATTTGCCGAAGGCATAAAAGGTGCCGGTGGGGACAATAAAAAGATTCTTGCAGGAATCCTTGCCATAGTGCTTGGCGGGTTCGGAATCCATAAATTTATTTTAGGGTATAATAAAGAAGGGATTATACTTTTAATTTGTACCATAGTATTAGGGATTGTTACTTGCGGTATGGCCAATATGGTTGTTTGGGTAGTGACTGTTGTTGAAGGAATTATTTACCTCACAAAATCTGATGAGGAATTTTACAACACATACCAAGTGGGTAAAAAACCATGGTTCTAACATAAGAAAAGGCCAGAGTTATTTCTTCTGGCCTTTTTATTTATTATTATAATCGTAATATTGCAATATTAAAATTAATTTATATATTTGCTTTAAATATGGGAGTTACTAAAACACATATGTTCACCTCAAGGCAAAACGAATTGGCTCAAGCCGCAAAGGTTTTGGCCCACCCTGCTCGTATTGCCATTTTGGAATATATAAGTAAGCAAGAAGGTTGCATTTGCAATGACCTTGTAGATGTTATTGGGCTTGCACAACCCACTATCTCTCAACATTTGAACGAAATCAAAAAAATTGGCCTTTTAAAAGGAACCTTTGAGGGTAAAAATCTTTGCTATTGCATAAATGAAGAGCGCTGGGAAGAATTACAACAATCTTTTCATCTGTTCTTTTCTAATATTAATTATAATTGCTGTTAATCATGAATACATCAGAATTTCTATCACTATTAAAACAACATCAGGATAAAAGTTTACTTTTTGAATACACAGAAGGTAAACTTGTAGGTGCCAATTATCACATCACTGAAGTGAAGAACATTACGGTTGAATCTGTAGATTGTGGCGCAGGAACCGATTTTTGGAAAGAAACTATAGTACAACTATGGGAAAGTCCAAAGGAGATTGGAAAAACAGAGTTTATGTCTGCATATAAAGCATTGGGGATTTTGAATAAAGTAGACCGAATGAAACCTATGAACAAAGATGCCGAGGTTAAGTTTGAATATAGTAATGCTAATTTCCACACAGCACAACTCTTTGTTAACGATTATGCTCTGGATTCAGATACATTAACCTTTAAGTTATCTGTTCAAAAAACGGATTGCAAGGCCAAAGAAACCTGTGGTGTTACTGAAAAATCGGAGAAAGTGACTACGGAAACAGCTTGTTGTGCCCCTGAAAGTGGTTGTTGCTAATTGCCTAGTATGCTAATCCGAGAAATGAAAGCATCGGATTGGGAACAAGTATCCCAAATTTATGCCGAAGGCATAGCTACCGGCTTTGCAACATTTGAACAAGAAATCCCGAGTTATGAAAATTGGAACCAGGCCCATTTAACTCAATGCAGATTGGTAGCAGAAGAATCCGATAACATTCTTGGATGGACAGCCTTATCTCCTGTTTCCAGTAGATGTGTTTATGGAGGCATTGGTGAAATCAGTGTGTATATCGGGGCTAATAACCAGGGCAAAGGAATTGGAAAACTGCTTTTAGAACGATTAATAATTGAGAGTGAAAATGCCGGATTGTGGACCATTCAATCCGGTATTTTTCCAGAAAATAAAGCCAGTATCCATCTTCATGAAAAAGTTGGTTTTCGCTACATTGGCAAACGCGAACGCGTAGGCAAATTGCATGGTCAATGGAAAGATAACCTGCTATTTGAAAGAAGAAGCAAAAAAGTTGGAACAGATTAAACACCGAAAAACAAAAATGAAAAACGTATTGGTACTTTGTACAGGAAATTCATGTCGAAGTCAAATGGCGCATGGCTATTTAAACCATTTTCAAGATTCTTTGGCTAATGTTTACAGTGCGGGAATAGAAACCCATGGTCTAAATCCCGGCGCTGTGTCCATCATGAAGGAAGATGGGATAGACATTTCAAATCACACTTCCAATCATGTGGATGAGTACCAGGGCATTGATTGGGATTATATTATCACTGTTTGTGACCATGCCAAAGAAAATTGTCCTTTTATCCCAGCTAAAACTGCGGAGCGAATTCACCATAACTTTTTTGATCCTTCAAAAGTTACCGGAACAGAGGAAGTTAAGCATGCCGCTTTTTTAAAGGCAAGAAATGAAATCAAGGAGTTTTGCCATGATTTTGTGAAAGAAGAATTGGTAAACTAACATCAATTAAACTTATTCTATGGCGGTATGGTTGTTTCCTTCCGCCATTTTTCTTTCAAGCTCAGCCTGAAACTCCTCCATTACTGGTTTAACAGTACTTTCGGGAAGGTCTGCTATTTTAATGTACATCAATCCATCTACTGAATTATTAAAGAGAGGATCAACATTAAAGGCCACCACCTTGGCATTTTGTTTAATATACTTCTTAATGAGTACTGGCAAACGAAGACTGCTCATTTCTATTTCACTGATCAACTTGTCAAACTTATTGAGATCGGCCTGGGTCTCATCAAAAACAAATTCCTTATCAGCATCTTTTAATTTAACCTTAAACTCCTTTTTTGGTCTAACATATTGCGCCACATAGGGGTCCCAATAGTTAGATTTCATGAACTCTATCATCAACGATTTTGAGAAATTGGAAAACTGGTTGCTTATGCTTACCCCTCCAATCAAATATTTATGCTCTGGGTGTCTCAGGGTAGTATGGACAATTCCTTTCCACAACAGAAACAATGGCATAGGCTTTTGCTGGTATTCCTTAACAATGTATGCCCTTCCCATTTCAATGGATTTTTCCATCATCCCATACAATTCAGGTTCAAATCTGAAAAGATCTTGGAGGTAAAACCCATCAATGCCATATTTTTTAAATATCTCCGAACCCAGCCCCATTCGGTACGCCCCAACAATGCACTTTGAATCATTATCCCAAAGAAATAAATGGTGGTAATAGGAATCAAAAGCATCCAAGTCTACCGCATTATTGGTTCCCTCTCCAACTTCTCGAAAGGTTATTTCCCGCTGCCTCCCAATTTCATTCAAAATAAAGGGCATGTCAGACTGTTGGGCCAGATACACTTCATAGTTCTTACTCTGAAGCATTCGACAATCTTTTTCCCTCAACTTTTCAATTTCCCCTTCTAAAACCTCACTGCTTACTGCAGAGGCAATCTTTTTTGGTGGCTTTGGAATTTTCAAAGTAGTGGGCATCTTATCCAACAAACTCTCTTTTTCAAATACATTGGCCAAGAGGTAGGTTTTTTTCCGAAGCAACTCCGTAAACGATTCCAAAGACTCTTCTTCTTTTTGAGCGTTTACAGATATTGGCTGCCCAATTCGAACCTTAATAGGTCTCCTACTCTGGGAGGTAAGTTCAGAAGGTAGTTTAGCAGTTCTAAAAACATCACTGATCTTGGACAATCTGTAAAAAAGATGGCTGTTCCTTGCATGGAAATAAATAGGTACTACAGGCACTTCTGCCTTTCTTATCAATTTAAGGGCAGCTTCTTCCCACGGTTTATCCACTACCAGTTTTCCATCCCTATAGGTTGACACTTCGCCTGCAGGAAAAATGCCAAGTGGATGTCCTTCTTGCAAATGCAGAAGAGCATTTTTAAATCCCATGATACTGCTTTTGGCATCTTTATGGTTTTCAAAAGGATTTACCGGCATAATAAATGGCTTTAGCGGCTCAATTCTATGCAACAAGAAGTTAGCTATAATCTTAAAATCGCTACGCTCTTGAAGCATTAGTTTCAAAAGCAAAACCCCATCAATACCTCCTAACGGATGATTGCTTATGGTTATATAGGGCCCAGACTTTGGAAGTCTTTTTAAATCTTCCTCCGGAATCTCGAAATCAATTTCGTAATGTTCCAAAATGGCCTCTAGAAAATCTGTTCCGGGAAGAGTTTTGTTTTTATTATAAAACCGGTTTATGGTTGTAATCTTGGTGGCTACCATTAAAAGCCATCCAACAAAGGTGCCAAAAAAACCATACTTGTCCAGATTAACAACCTTTGCTACCTCTTTCGCAGAAACCAACCCCATAAAACATAAATTAGGTAGGCATAAAGATAGAAAATTAGAGTTATTAGGTTTTCAATCTTTAAAGATGAAGGCAAATTTATTTTACCACAAGCTGAACCGTTTCTTTTCCACGCTGTTCCACCAGAACCGATCTTCCATTTTGAAGGGATTTTACGGCTTTGTCATCAAAATGGCGAATAGTATATAGCGAAACCTCTTCATGACAAACCACCTTGAACCTTCTTTTAAGCTCATTTAGCATAGGTTTTAACCCATTGAATTTATTATCCAAACAAACCGAAAAGCTAATGGCCGAATTTTGTATGAGATCCACCTTCATCCGATAATCATGGAATAATTTGAAAATATCGCTGATATTGTTTTCAACAATAAAGGAAAAATCAAGTGATGACAGTTTTAACAAGACTTGGTCCTTTTTTACAATGAAACAAGGAATTTTGGGTGATATTCCTTCTCCTTTTCCCACAGTTGTACCGCTCCCTTTTGGGTCTATGAACGATTTTACATGTAATGGAATTTCTTTTCGTTGCAAAGGCTGTAAAGTCTTTGGGTGAATCACCGAAGCTCCATAAAAAGCCAATTCAATTGCCTCACGGTATGAAATTTTATTGAGCAGTTCGGTTTTTTCAAAATTTCTTGGATCTGCATTTAAAACCCCAGGCACATCTTTCCAAATAGTAACAGAATCCGCATTAAGACAATAGGCCAATATTGCAGCCGAATAATCCGACCCCTCTCTTCCCAAAGTGGTTGTAAAGTTGTTATCGTCGCTCCCTAAAAAACCTTGGGAAACATTGAGTTTTGACATGTCCACCCTTGATGAAACCTCTTCTTGTGTGCGTTCCCAATTTACAGTGGCGTCCCTATAATCATTATCGGTTTTAATTAAGCTTCTCACATCTTGCCATACATTCTGAATTCCAACCTCATTCAAATATTCGCTAATTATGGTTGTGGAAACCAATTCTCCATACCCAACCACTTGGTCGTAGACAAACGCATATTTTGGCGATTTGTTCCAAGTTAAAAAACCTTTTACTTCTTCAAAAAGTAATTTCACCTTAGAGTATATTGGATGATTTGAATTCTCAAACAAATCAGATAAAATTTTATCGTGATAGTCTATGACATCTTGTAAAGATTTTGCTATGGACTGTTTATCCTTAAAGTAAGCAACAACAACTTTCTCCATGGCGTTGGTCATTTTTCCCATTGCTGAAATAACCACAAACGTATCTTCATGCCCTACTTCTTGTAATACTTTTACAACATTCCGGACACCATCAGCATCTTTGACCGACGCTCCTCCAAACTTAAAAACTCTCATAAGTTTCTTTTCTATATTTAACCTAACGGTTAGTTTAAATTTTCAATATAATTTTCAATGCCCTTTTCATCAAGCTGAACCACATCCCAATCTCTTCTTACCAGAGCTCCCTTTTTTTCATAAAAGGTGATGGCAGGCTCGTTCCAGTCCAATACTTCCCATGAAATTCTTTTTACACCTAATGAATGGCCATACTTAACAACTTCATCTAAAAGCGCAGTTCCCAAACCACTTCCTCTCATTTCTTCAGAGACAATTAAATCTTCCAAATGGAGCACAGGACCTTTCCAGGTTGAGTATCTAGGGTATATTAGGGCAATCCCAACAACATCTTTTGCTTTTTCGGCAACAAAACATTGAAACCGTTTGTTTTCCCCAAAGCCATCCCTAACTAAATCTTCCTTTGTTACCTCAACCGCATTGGGGTCTTTCTCAAATTCAGCCAATTCTTGAACCAGGGACAAAACTTGGTCCATATCTTCTTTACGCGCACTTCTGATTGCAAAATCCATATTGTTATAAATAAAACTCAAAGTTATAAATATCTATAATTATGTTTTAACGAAAACGTTATAGTATAACAAAATACCCGATATTTGTCGCCAAATAAAACAGTCTGCATTCATGTCTAGCAAGAACAAGACCTTAGGTGAATTCATTATTGAAAACCAAACTGAGTTTCAATACTCCACTGGCGAGCTTTCAAAGCTTATAAATGCCGTAAGATTGGCAGCTAAAGTAGTGAATCATGAGGTGAACAAGGCGGGTTTGGTTGATATACTGGGCACCGCGGGAGACACCAATATTCAAGGTGAAAATCAACAAAAATTGGATGTTCTAGCCAACGAAAAGTTTATCCAAACCTTAAAAAATAGAGAGATTGTCTGTGGAATTGCCTCAGAGGAAGAAGATGATTATATCAGCATAAACAGTCAAGATGAAAACCATCAAAACAAGTATGTGGTGTTGATAGATCCTTTGGATGGATCTTCCAATATTGATGTGAATGTTTCCGTTGGAACCATTTTCTCTATTTACAGAAGAATTACTCCGGTTGGAACCCCCGTTACCCTTGAGGATTTTCTTCAGCCTGGAAAAAATCAGGTTGCGGCCGGGTATATTATTTATGGAACTTCCACTATGTTGGTATACACCACTGGACACGGGGTCAATGGTTTTACATTGAATCCTGCCATCGGAACTTTTTATCTATCACACCCAAACATGCAATTTCCAGAAACAGGCAAAATCTATTCTGTAAATGAGGGAAACTACATCCACTTTCCGCAAGGAGTGAAAGATTATATTAAATACTGCCAAAAAGAAGAGGGTGACAGGCCATATACCTCAAGGTATATTGGTTCGTTGGTATCAGATTTTCACCGGAATATGATCAAAGGCGGAATTTATATGTACCCCAAGAGCAGTAAAGCCCAAAATGGAAAGTTACGCCTATTATACGAATGTAATCCAATGGCTTTTTTGGCTGAACAGGCCAATGGAAAAGCCAGTGATGGTCACCAGCGCATCATGGATATTCAACCTACGGAATTACATGAACGGGTTCCTTTTTTCTGTGGAAGCAAAAAAATGGTGGAAAAGGCCGAGGAATTTATGCAGCCCTAGACTTACTTTTTAAGTAGATACTGATAGTCTTCAAAAGCTATCTTACCACAAAAGATATCAAAAGATTTTTCAATGATTGCTGTTGCGTCGTCAGGCGAGTAACCCAATCCAATAGCATATTTTTCAATAAGCTTTTCTTGGTCCTCATCAATATTACGGTCAGCAAATGCCATCTTAAAAAAGTCGAATAAACGCATCAAACGCTTCTCCCCACTATGTGGGGTCTCAATAGGATATTTGTTCTCCTTTTTCATTACCTCTTTGTATTCCACATCGGTAATGTTCAATTTAAAGGCAAACTTATCAAGAATAGCTTTTTCTTCTTCGCTTATGATTCCGTCAGAAGCGGCCAAAGTGGCCAAAGTGGCAAAATGAGCCAAATTTTTACGCTGTTCTCCGTGCTCGTATAAATCTAAAATGGGCATGTGCTAAAATTTGTTCGGCAAATATAATTCTTAAAGTAGAAAGGATTGTAAAATTATGACCAAAAGAAATTTGTAATTTTCATTTTGCAACCTAACTTTTCAAAATTATTCCACTGCAACAATCCAAACTTTTCCATATTGCCGAAAATTGGTTCCATCAACAAGAATGGAAACCTTTTCCATTTCAAAAAGAAACCTGGAAAGCTTTTTTGGATGGAAAGCATGGTTTACTCAATGCTCCGACGGGCAGTGGAAAAACTTATGCGCTCTGGTTTCCCATTGTACTCAACTACATTAAAAACAATCCAGATTATAAAACCAAGCACAGAAAAGGACTCAAAGCCATTTGGATAACCCCATTACGAGCGCTCTCACAAGAAATCAAACAATCTGCAGAACGTATCACCCAAGATTTGGAAACCCAAATGACCGTTGGCATCCGAACTGGGGATACTTCAACCGCTGAAAGAGCTAGGCAAAAGAAAAGTATGCCCGACCTACTGATAACAACTCCCGAAAGCCTTCAACTTTTACTATCCTCAAAGGGTTATGATAAGGTCTTTAAGAATTGCTCAGCGATAGTGATTGATGAATGGCATGAACTTTTGGGTTCCAAAAGAGGGGTGCAAATGGAACTTGGTCTTTCACGCTTAAAAACCATCTGTAAAGATTTGCGTATCTGGGGCATCTCTGCCACCATCGGAAACTTGGAGCAGGCTTGTGAAGTATTGTTGGGACCTTCATCAACAGAGCTTGAAAATTCGATATTAGTTAGAGCCAATCTCAACAAAAAAATCACGGTAAAAAGTATTATTCCCAAACAAATGGAAACCTTTCCCTGGCGTGGACATCTAGGTTTGCGACTATTGGAAGATGTGGTTCCCATCATCAACAAAAGTAAAACCACCTTGTTGTTTACCAACACCCGAGGGCAATGCGAAATCTGGTTTCAAAAAATCTTGGAGAAACATCCCGAATATGCTGGGGAAATTGCCATGCACCATGGAAGCATCAATAAAGATACCCGCCTTTGGGTGGAGCAAGCCATTAGAAATGAAAGTCTAAAAGCCGTTGTTTGCACTTCCAGTCTGGATTTGGGTGTGGATTTTGCCCCTGTGGAAACCGTAGTACAAATTGGAGGACCAAAAGGCGTTGCCCGTTTTTTGCAACGTGCAGGGCGAAGCGGACATAGACCAGGAAAGGAAAGTGTTATTTATTTTTTGCCTACACATGCCATGGAGCTCATTGAAGCTTCGGCCATGCAAAAAGCGGTTTTGAATGCTGCAGTTGAGGATAGAATTCCATATCTGAACAGTTATGATGTATTGATCCAGTATTTGACCACACTTGCAGTTTCGGATGGGTTTTATCCTGAAGAAATCTTTCACGAAGTGAAACAAACTTTTTGCTACCAAACTTTGACGGAGGAAACATGGCAATGGTTATTGAATTTCTTGGTGTTGGGCAGTCAAAGTCTCAAGACCTACGACGAATACAAAAAAGTGGAAGTGGTACCTGACGGAAAATTCAAAGTGAACAATTTGACCATTGCCAGACGGCACCGATTTCAGATTGGAACCATTGTGGGCGATGCCAGTCTTTCAGTACGTTATCAAAAAGGAGGGTATATTGGCACTATTGAGGAATCCTTTATTTCAAAACTTTCTCCTGGCGATGTTTTCACCTTCGCTGGAAGGAATCTTGAATTTATCCGCATCAAAGGTATGACCGCGCAAGTAAAGAACTCATCCAAACGCAGCAACAAAATACCATCGTGGATGGGCGGGCGTTTAAGTTTTTCTGCAAAAATGTCTGAACTGTTACGGCAAGAATTGTATTCGGCAGAACTGGAATCCAAGGTCCAATCACCAGAAATTAGGTCTTTACAGCCCATGTTCACCAAACAACGAGAGGAGAGCATCGTACCCCAACCCAATCAATTCTTGATTGAGACCTTCAAGACCAATGATGGCTACCATCATATCTTTTATCCTTTTGAAGGCAGGGCCATTCATGAAGGCATGAGCAGTTTGCTGGCCTACCGAATAAGTTTGCTTTCGCCCATCACCTGTTCCCTTGCCTTTAATGACTATGGATTTGAATTGCTTTCAGACCGGGAAATTGACATTCAGGAAGTGTTGGACAACAACTTATTTACGCCAGAGTACATGCTGAGTGACCTTCAAAAAAGTTTGAATTCCAACGAAATGGCGCGACGTAAATTCCGCGATATTGCCGTTATCAGTGGCATGGTTTTTACGGGTTATCCAGAAAAAGGGGTCAAAATGAAACACCTCCAGAGCAGTTCTCAGCTTCTTTTTGACGTTTTCAAGGATTTTGAGGATGACAATTTGCTCTATCAACAAGCTTTTATCGAAACCTTTGAGCATCAATTGGAGGAAGGTCGCCTTCGATTGGCCTTAGAACGAATTATGAATCAGGATATCGTTTGGAAAAAATGTCAAAATCCCACTCCCTTTTCTTTCCCCATTATTACCGATAGGTTACGGGAAAAACTGTCTAACGAAAAATTGGCCGACCGTATTAAACGGATGACAAAAATCTTGACGAAATAATTAAACAAGTGTTGTTAGGGTGTCTTTATGATTTTGTCCAAAGGGTTATTGAAAAAAAATAGGGCTAATACTTCTGAATAGTGAGACTTGCCTCAGGCAGCAGATAAAGCCTTTTTTTTGCATGGCACTTATCGGTCTTGTGTATGAAATGTAGCGTGCAAAAAGACACTAACTTTTCGGATTAACACAGAGCCGAATTTTTATATTTTGTTTTTTATTTTCTCTTTTAAAAAGCCAAATTAAAAATTTGGCGGACTTTCTAAATATACACAAACCTTTCGATTAAGCACTTATTAGCTATGTTTTATACACCGTGTTGTGTGTAGTGTTTTCTACTTTTCAATACCTAACTCTTGATATGTAGACTTTTTTATTTTATGAAATTTATTCCAAACCTTGCTGTATTGCTGACTTATAGAATCATCTCCATTAATTTCTTTCATAACATAATTAGCCTTATCGAGATAGCTTATGAAATTTCCCCAATCGTAGTGCTTTGAAGGACTATATCCAGTTGTACTGTTTTCGTCTGGTAACCATTTTAAACGTCTTTTAGAACCTAAATGAGTGAATCTTTTATACAATCTAGTTTCGAAAAGAGAATCAGATGGGATGTGCGCTTTTTTGGCAAAATGTGCTCCTCTTCTAAACGACCTTTTCATAGTTCTATAAAATTTAGAAAAACCAGCAGTTTTAACTTTTACTTTTGAGCCATCGTAAATAAACCCTAAATATTCCAATTGTTTATTAGGATTGACTATATCATTTTTTACTATGCCACCTTTAAAAATTGACTTTTCATTAAGTTCATATCTGTAAACGTTAGTTTTCTTTGCTTGAATTTCTAAGTTCGCTTCAACTTCAATTTCTTTTTGAATCAAGTCATAAAAATATTTTTCATCCTTTTGGTCACAAATGATTATTAAATCATCACTATATCTTTGATAGTATACTTTCTTGGATGATGTTTCGGAATGAACTCGCTCATCAAAATCTAACATATAAATATTTGCGAGAGTTGCACTGATAGGTGTGCCTTGCGGAATTCCTTTCTTTTCTTTTTTGTTGAGTTTTTGACGAATATCTTTTTTGTACGGTTTATCTGTTCTAATTAAGTCAGTTGCTTCTTCGAAGAACTCATCCTTATCACAAAAAGCGACCACATTTTCGTGTCGCATATTGTAAATTTTACTTACTTTTTTACGCTTAAGAATCTTTTGTGAGGTGTCATTCGGCAAGAACCTTTCTATTATTAGTTTATGTTGAAACCTTTTAAATAATTCATTCTCATTTACATATTTGTTGTCTACCAAATTTTTGAATATTGTATAATGGTCATCAGATAGATTGTTAGTGTTCAAAACACGTTTCCATTGACTATGTAAAATACGATGGTCTAGATTGTCAAAAAACGAAGTTACATCTGCAATAATTATAGAAAGTTTTCGGTGTTTGTTTTTTTCAATAAATTCAAATGCCTCGAATGCAAATTCGATATTAGATTTATTACCACTTTTACCATTTCCGATTGGGATTTTTCTATACGCTACAGCAACAGAACCATAATTTTTGTTTTCTAAATATTCCTCATACGCTTTTGTAAGCAGATGGCTGTAATAGCTATAAATTATTGAATCTAAATGAGATGGAAAATAAATATGACGTTCTTTCTTGTCGCTTACTGTTCGTTGACGTTTTCCGCTATTATTCTTAGGTGCATTTTCTAGCGGTCTATATTTTCGCTGACTTAAAGTTCTGTGCAAGAGTGGCACGAACTTGTGATTTGCAATGTTTTCTGGATTTGCTATATAACTTTTTAACCAAGTCTTGTCTTTTTGACTTGTTAATGGTTTTCCTATATGTGGATACTTTTTAAATTTTAGCCATTCGTCATTCATTGTCAAACATTGATTAAAAAAAGGATTAGAGTTGGTCGTGGCTCACTTATGGGTAGATACAATCCTGAAGTTGCTTTTCACTTTCGCTATAGGCAACGCCACTCATTGATAGAATAAAGTTCGTATCTTTACTAACACCATCACTTATGACAGTATCGGCAGAAATAGAAACTAAGATTGACCTTCTTACAGTCCTCTCAACAATGCAACTTGTAATAACATTGATGCAGGTTTGCAAGATTGGAATCACTCTTCACACGTCAGCCGAAGTCTGCGCGTGGAACACTAATGTGCACTTTACATAAAACGTACCTACCAGTCTTGTCCCAACTCTTAATCCTTGACATTCAAATAGTCACAAACCGTACCATTTAAAAATTTACTAAAAGAGTAGTGTTTTTGTGAGGTTCTTATGACATACTGTCATTTTAAATGTCAGTTTCTCAGTATTTTGTAATAAAAGTTGAAAATTTAAAATGTAGACGAGGTGTTTCTGACATTACACACAACGTTTAAGATATGGTTCGTTTCAATGAACTATATCGCCCGATAAGTGAAGTTAGCCATTTTTGGATTAAAAATCCACATAGAATTGACCGCTACCCCTTTTGAATTAACGAATTATGAAACCGACCATTTTATTAGCATCTTTGATAGACGGAGGCAGGTAAATATCCCTTCCTTCTGAATAATTTATATCAATCCTCCTTGCCTTTCCTTCGACTGCGCTCAGGATGACGGGGAAGGAGTTCTATCTAACAGATGACCCAAAACATCATAATCCAAAACCAAAACTTTGCGCTCCACCCTTTGGGTGGAATCTTTTGGGAGGAAAAATCTATGTTGCTCATTAGTGATGTACACCTTGGCAAGGTGGCACATTTTAGAAAATTTGGGGCAGCTGTCCCAAGAAAAGCAATCCACAAAAACTATATACTGTTAGATAAGATCGTTGCTGATTTCAATCCCTTTCAAATCTGTTTTTTAGGAGATTTATTTCACTCCTCTTTAAACAAAGAATGGGAGCTTTTCGAAAACTGGGTGGCCAAGACACCAGCAGAAATTGTTTTGATTTCTGGCAACCATGATATTATTTCTCCCCATAAATTTGATCAATTGGGAATCCCCATTTTACAGGAGCTGATCTTGAACGATTTTCTGCTGACCCATCATCCTGAGGAACGAGAGGGTCTGTTCAATTTCTGCGGACATATTCATCCTGCCATAAAACTCAAAGGGTTTGGCAGGCAAAACTTGCGGCTTTCTTGTTTCTTTAAATCTAAAAAACAACTCATTTTTCCTGCTTTTGGTGAGTTTACTGGAACTTATACCCTAAAACCCAAAAAAGGAGACGAGGTTTTTGCTATTGTTGAAGATGAAGTGGTAAAAATCTAGCTTTATCTTGTTGGCTACTGTTCTTCCACATATATTTGCCGCAAAGTTTTTGGATTGACCAAAGCATCGATTTTTCAACTTTTTGAACAGTCTCCCCAACTTGGGAAACTGAGGGATTCCATTTCCCAATCTGAAAAAATCAATGTAAAAGGCCTAACTGGCTCTTCCCTTTCATTTGTAATTTCTTCCTTGTTCAAATCAGCAGAACTACCATTCCTTGTTTTATTAAATGACAAAGAGGAAGCTGCCTATTACCTTAACGATTTAGAACAGCTGATTGGAGAAAACGAAGTGCTTTTTTATCCTGGAAGCTACCGTAGACCTTACCAGATTGAAGAGACAGACAATGCCAATGTATTGCTTAGGGCAGAGGTATTGAACCGCATCAACTCCAGAAAAAAACCTGCCGTAATTGTCACCTATCCCGATGCGCTTTTTGAAAAAGTGGTCACTAGAAAAGAGTTGGACAAAAACACATTGAAAATCAAGCTAGAGGACACTCTTTCGCTTGATTTTTTGAACGAAGTCCTTTTTGAATATCAGTTCAATCGGGTGGATTTTGTTACAGAGCCGGGGGAGTTTTCCGTGCGTGGAGGTATTGTTGACGTATTCTCCTTTTCGCATGACGAACCCTATCGCATCGAATTTTTTGGAGATGAAGTGGATAGCATCCGAACTTTTGACGTGGAAACCCAGCTCTCTATGGAAAAGGTAAAGCGCATTACCATTATCCCAAATGTTGAAAACAAGTTCCTGCAAGAGTCCCGAGAGAGTTTTTTAAAATACATTGCTCCCAAAACGGTCATTTTTTCCAAAAATCTTGACTTGGTTTACGGTAGAATTGATTCATTTTTTCAAAAGGCAGAGGAAAGTTTCGCCAAACTTGAAAGTGAGTTGAAACATGCCAAACCTGAAGAGCTTTTTGTGCATTCAACTTTGTTGAAATCTCAGCTGGAAGATTTTAAGTTGGTGGAATTTGGTGCTTCGACTCCGCTCAGTCACCAAAATTCTGATGATAGGGTCACTGAGCGAAGTCGAAGTGACATTATTGATTTCAACACCAAACCCCAACCTTCTTTCAATAAAAAATTTGACCTGCTCATTGAAAATCTAAACGACAATCATGCGGCAGGGTTAGCCAATTATATTTTTTGTTCCACAGAACAACAAGCCAAACGCCTTAACGATATTTTTGAGGAGGTTGAAGAAACCGTTCATTACAAAATTGTGGTCTTTCCATTATATCAAGGATTTATAGACCAAGATTTAAAACTGGCCTGTTATACGGATCATCAGATTTTTGAACGCTACCATAAATTCCAACTGAAAAATGGCTATGCCAAAAAGCAAGCTATCACCCTCAAGGAACTCAACAAATTGGAAATTGGGGATTATGTAACCCACATAGATCATGGCATTGGCAAGTTTGGCGGACTTCAAAAAATAGATGTAGAAGGCAAAAAACAGGAAGCCATTAAACTGGTTTATGGCGACCGGGATATTTTATATGTGAGTATCCATTCGCTCCACAAAATCTCCAAATTCAATGGCAAGGACGGCGCCCCACCAAAAATCTACAAGCTAGGTTCCGCAGCTTGGAAAAAACTGAAACAAAAAACCAAGAGTCGGGTAAAGAAAATTGCCTTTGACCTCATCAAGGTATACGCAAAGCGACGCTTGGAAAAAGGGTTTCAATATGCCCCGGACAGCTACCTGCAACATGAACTGGAAGCATCTTTCATTTATGAAGACACTCCTGATCAGGAGAAATCGACCCAAGACGTAAAGAGGGATATGGAGAGTGAGCGCCCCATGGATCGTTTGATTTGCGGCGATGTCGGTTTTGGAAAGACAGAAGTGGCCATTCGTGCTGCGTTCAAGGCTGTGGACAATGGCAAACAGGTTGCTATTTTAGTACCTACAACCATTTTGGCATTTCAACATAGTAATACGTTTAAAAAACGCCTGGGTGAGCTTCCGGTTACGGTGGATTACTTGAACAGGTTCAGAACGTCCAAAGAGAAACGAGAGATTTTGGAACGACTTGCCGAGGGGAAAATTGATATTATCATCGGCACCCATCAATTGGTAAACAAAAATGTGCAGTTCAAAGATTTGGGCTTGTTAATTGTGGATGAGGAACAAAAATTTGGTGTATCGGTCAAGGATAAACTCAAATCCATCAAGGAGAATGTAGATGTACTCACTTTAACGGCCACCCCTATTCCGCGAACACTCCAATTTAGTTTGATGGCGGCCCGCGACCTCTCAGTTATCAATACTCCTCCCCCGAACCGCTATCCCATTGAAAGTAGGGTGATTAGATTTAATGAAGAAATTATTCGAGATGCCGTTTCTTATGAAATTCAACGCGGTGGGCAGGTGTTTTTTATCCATAACCGCATTGAAAACATTAAAGAAGTAGCTGGAATGATTCAACGTTTGGTTCCAGATGCTAAAATTGGAATCGGTCATGGACAGATGGAAGGCAAAAAACTGGAGCAATTGATGCTGGCCTTTATGAACGGGGAGTTTGATGTACTGGTTTCCACAACCATTGTGGAAAGTGGTCTGGATGTGACAAATGCCAATACCATTTTCATACACAACGCCAATAACTTTGGTTTGAGTGATCTTCACCAAATGCGGGGCCGTGTGGGGAGAAGCAATAAAAAGGCCTTCTGTTTCTTTATTACACCTCCTTACGAAGTAATGACACCGGAAGCCCGAAAACGTATAGAAGCTTTGGAACAATTTACCGAATTGGGTAGTGGATTTAACATTGCCATGAAAGATTTGGAAATTCGAGGAGCTGGAGATTTGCTTGGTGGTGAACAAAGTGGATTTATCAATGAAATTGGCTTTGAGACCTACCAAAAAATATTGGCCGAAGCGATTGAAGAACTCAAAGAAAATGAGTTCAAAGAATTGTATGAAGAAGTTGAAGGTCAACAGGAAAAAGTATATGTGAAGGATACTCAGCTAGATACTGATTTTGAATTGCTTTATCCTGATGATTATATCAACAACATTACCGAACGCTTGAATTTGTACACCCAATTGAATGAAGTTGAAGATGAGGAAGGACTTCGTAACTATGAACAAGAACTGATTGATAGATTCGGGGAATTGCCAACACCTGTTGTTGACTTGCTCAATTCGGTCCGTATTAAATGGATTGCCAATAGTATTGGATTGGAGCGGGTAATTTTAAAGAAAGGGAAGTTCTTAGGGTATTTTATTGCCGACCAACAATCGGAATTCTATCAAAGTCCTGCTTTTACCAAAGTATTGAACTATGTTCAATCCAATCCTAAAACCTGTCAACTCAAAGAAAAAGAAACCCGCAATGGATTACGGTTATTGTTAGTTTTTGATGGGATAACGAGTGTTGAGAAAGCTTTAAAGGCCATGGAACCATTTACCTCTTTATTAGAAAAAAAAGCATTATCAATCTAGAAAATAGATTGTTTTTAGCTTACTTCTTTTCTTTCACCAAAGCCGCAATTTTAAATATCAACACCATCTCCAAAATTACTGTTGGGAAAAATAGGAAGAGGGCCAATGGGGTCAAGAAAACAGTCAAAAGGCAAAATGACATCAATAGTTCTGCTCCTCCTGCTGCAAAGGCCTGGGTCCTTAATTTTTTGCCTGATTTCAGAATAGATATTCCGAACAGCATCCCCAAAACTCCAAATATGATGGCCTCAGCAAGAAACACGGCTTCAATTTCCAATGGGTCATTGAATATAGACACTATATCATAGCCATAAAAAGCAATAAGTGCAGCCATCATTAAAACTGCGGCGATTTTCATCAAGTAGTTTTTAAGCAATTTCCCAGTAATCAAAAAACCATACAAAAACAAAAGATTGAAAACCAACACAAGGATTTTTACGGTCAAATGCCCCCATTGCCCATAGATAAATTCGTCATCCTCTATTCGAACATAATCCGCTATACCCTCAAAAATTGCCGTAATCAGAAAGAAAAGACCCGATATCCAAGCCAGAGTCAACAAAAAATGTATCGATTTTGCTTCCTTCGGAGCTATGAAGCCAATTCCAGAAGCTCCTAGTTCTGACTCGTTGTCATTTAGGTTTTCCAAATCATAGTCCAAGGCGGACAAAATAGTTTTTACAGTATAACTACGTGGTGTCACCTCTCCACTTTCTATACGCTGTAATGTTCGCACATTTATATTGCACAACTCTACCAGTTCCTCCTGGGTAAATCCTTTTTGCTTCCTTAATTCACTGATTTTTAATCCTAGTTTTGGCTGTTTCATCGTTATTGTTCTTTAGAAACTTGAGACAATGTTACATTCAAAAGTCAAATACCTCCAAGAACAATCATTGGATTTGGTCCGACATTTACCCGACATTTTGCATTTTACACTTACAATATCATCATAATTTCTTTAAAAATTAACAATCTAAAAAATAGTAGCAACTACTCAATCTCCTATTAAATAAATTGACATTTTTTGGTTTGGAAGGATTTTTTTCTACATCAAATCTCTGTATCAAAGTAAAAACAGTATCAAAGAAAGAGTAGTAGCAAAAGGTGATATATATCATACCGTTAGGAGTCCAATGGTGATAGCTTTGTTAGATTTAAAACAAGCATATCCAGATCAGATGATTGAAATTGTAGAAGAGCAGGGGAAATGGAACAATCTATTGAAAGCTTTGGCTCCTACAGATTTCTACCACACATATGCCTATCACTGCTTAGGTTCAGGCAATCATGAAAAGCCAATTTTAATCAACTATATTGAAGAGGATAAAATAATCCTACTCCCTTTACTAGTTCGCCAAATACAGGGAACTAAATACAAAGATGCCACTTCGGTTTATGGATATGCAGGTCCAATAACCAAAAATATTGACGAACATTTTGATAACACCAATTTTAAAACAGAACTGAGATCTTTATTTAATGAGATGGATATAATATCCGTTTTTACAAGACTACATCCTTTTTTTTGCTGCCAGAAAGTGTGCTTTAAGGATTTGGGAACTGTCTCTAACTTGGGGAAAATCGTGTATATCGACCTTACTGAAAAACCTGAAATCCAAAGGCAGTATTACCATAAAAGATTAAAGACCTATATAAATAAAGCTAAGAAAAATTGTACAGTTAGGTATGCATCTACCCAAAAGGATATTACCATGTTCATGGACATATATCATCAAACTATGAAAAAGCATAATGCAAAGGAAGAATATTTCTTTGACAAGGATTATTTTCAAAAACTAATGAACAGCTTGGAGTTTAAATCAGAAATTCTGCTGGCCTATGAAAATCAAAGTGGAGAGGTTATTGCGGGTGCGCTTTTTATTAAAAAAGGAGAGATGGTACATTATCACCTTTCTGGTACTAAACTAGAGTTTTTGCATCTAAACCCTATTAAGTTTTTGATAGATAGCGCTAGAACATCTGCCACGGCAGAAAATTACAAATATTTGAATTTAGGCGGAGGTGTGGGAAGCAAGGAGGATTCCTTGTTTCATTTTAAGAAAAGTTTCTCAAAATACCAAAAGACTTTTCAAGTATGGAAATTTATTAGCGATGAGGAAATTTATGAAGAAATAGTAAAAAGAGATCAAAAAAAGACCTGTGTTTCCAACTATAGGGATTGCACAGATTTTTTCCCTTGTTACCGATGCAGTCTCTAGAGATTAACAAATTCAGTTTCTATGAGTGACAATCCTTTTACTTCGGCTCCTTTTACCTCACTTTGGCTAAAACACTTTAGCCCAATGGTATCTAAAGCCAATTTTGATTTTATCCCTGACCTTTCATTTATAAAACACAAAACATTACCTCTTTATACAAATATTGGCAAAAACAATACAAAAGGAATCTGTTATACTATCAATCATAATGAGTCAGACTACAGGAAAAAAGTCTTTTTAATTTATGATGTACCCGAGTACTTAAACAACTCTTCCAATTTTAAGAAGAAACAATTGGCCATTAATAAAATAATGCAATACCCGGGTTTTCTAATCGATTTCAACCAATATGAAAATCTAGATGATTATTTAAAAAAGAGTTTTAGCAAGCATGGCAGGTATAAACTTAAGAAGAATCGCATCAGGCTTAACGCTTCATTTGATGTCAGTACAAAAATGTATTATGGTCAAATTACAGCAGAAGAACATGCCAAAATCTTCACTAAGTTCAAGGATTTACTGATAAAACGATTTTCTCAAAAAAAAATTACCAATAACAATTTGAATCCGAAGGAGTGGGAATTTTTCATAGAGGTTTCTTTACAAATGATTCTGGAAAAAAAAGCATGCCTATTTGTAGTGTACAATGAAGATGTCCCAATTGCGATTACCCTAAATTTTGTTAAGGGAAAAATCTTGTTTGATGCCATTACAGTTTTTAACACTGATTATTCCAAATTCAATCTTGGTTACATAAACATCATGTATCTAATTGAATGGTGTATGAAGAGCGGCTTTACTATATTGGATTTTTCCAAAGGATATTTTGATTATAAAAAAAGATGGGGGAATCAAATTTACTCCTTTGAATACCACATTCTTTATGACAAAGGATACTTACCTGCTATTGTTATTGCACACTTTTTATCTTCCTATTTTAAATTGAAACAAAAACTTAGGGAATGGAAAGTGAATGTTTTTTTGCACAGGTCAGCTTTTTTCCTAAAAGCAGGGTCTCGCAAAGCAAAAGAAACTAATCAATTTAAAATCTTGAAACTTGAGGAACTGCCTAAAAACGAACTATTAAATCAAATAGATGTAAGCGCAATAAACAATTCAAATGTTGTACAGCATCTCTTTGATTTTTTATATCTGAACTCCGAGCATATTAAAAATGTGTCCGTGTATTTTGAAAAAGAAAATTCCTCTTTCTTTTTCAAGGGAGAAAAGAAAATTCAGAAAGTATATCCTTATAAAATTTAAAAAAGGCCATGCTGTTCAATTCCATAGAATATATTGTATTCCTTCCCATAGCATTTGGACTATATTGGCTGGTTTTTAAATCCAATCTAAAAGCTCAAAACCTTCTTTTGGTTGTCTTAAGCTATGTTTTTTATGGATACTGGGATTGGAGATTTTTGACATTGATTTTTTTGAGCACGGTTGTAGATTTCATAATTGGCAAAAAAATCTATACAGCAAATAAAAAAAGCAGTAAAAAATGGCTTTGGACAAGTGTTCTTTTCAATATAGGAATTCTTGGTTTTTTTAAATATTTCAATTTTTTTGTGGATTCTTTTTCAAAGATGTTGAACATCTTCGGATATGATAACCAAGACAATCTTACCCTTAACATTATATTACCCGTTGGCATTTCTTTTTACACATTTCAAACCCTTTCATACTCTTTGGATATTTATCGCAAAAAACTAACTCCAACACATGATTTTATTGCTTTTGCTGCGTTTGTGAGTTTCTTCCCCCAGTTGGTAGCAGGCCCTATTGAAAGAGCTTCTAGGCTTTTGCCCCAAATCCTTCATAAAAGGAGTTTTAGTTATACACAAGCTAAAGATGGCATGAAGTTAATGTTGTGGGGATTGTTTAAAAAAATAGCAATTGCCGATGCCCTGGCACCAATTGTGGATGATATTTTTGTGAATTACACCCAGTTGTCCTCACCTGTACTAATAATGGGTGCGGTATTTTTCGGTTTTCAGATATATTGTGATTTTAGTGGATACTCGGATATTGCCATTGGCACTTCTAAGATGTTTGGCATAGAGCTTACTTCAAACTTTAAGTTTCCCTATTTTTCAAGAAATATAGCTGAGTTCTGGAGAAGGTGGCATATTTCATTATCAACATGGTTTAGGGATTATCTATATATTCCATTAGGAGGTTCCAAAGGGGAAAAATCAAATACAATTAGGAACATATTTGTAATTTTTCTGGTAAGTGGCTTCTGGCATGGGGCCAATTGGACCTTCATTTTCTGGGGAGGATTTCATGCCTTACTTTTTGTTCCATTGTTTTTGTCCAACAAAAACAGGGTATTTATTGAGGGAACAGTAGGAGGAAATAGCATCCTCCCATCGATCAAAGAAATCCTTCAAATATTATCCACATTTACTCTTGTAACCATTTCCTGGGTGTTTTTCAGGGCCAGCTCCGTTAATGTAGCTTTTGAATATCTAACTAAATTGTTTTCCAGTCCCAATTTTGAACCTTACCCGCACCCTTTAGGTTACAGATGGTTAGATTATTTTGTTTTACTTGGATTGTTTTTGTGCTATGAATACTTTATCAGAAGAGATGAAAGAAACCCTATACCTTTTAGGTCTAGGGCCATAAGATTTCTGCTGTATGTATTGTTAGTCTTTGGCATGTTGCTCATGTACGATGACCATATTGACAGATCATTCATATACTTTCAGTTTTAACAAATGAAGAAACTCGTCATAAAATCTATTGTTTACTTTGTATCGATACTTGTTGTCTTAGAGCTTTTGGCAAGAGTTTTTCATCTTCATTCTGAAGATCCTCAACGATTTATCGACCCAAATGAGGTAGAAAAGAGAGTTCCAAATAGCGAAGGTTTTGCAGTAACAGGCAACAGAAATCAAAATTTCTCTAAATTCAGAATCAACCATTCTGGTTTTAATTCATTCAGGGAGTTTAACCCTAGCTTTTCCAATACTGAAATAGCGTTGATTGGAGATTCTTTTATTGAAGGTTTTCATGAGGATTATGATAAATCCATAGGCAAAAAGATCGAAGAACAATTAAACAACAAAACAGAAGTGTACGAGTATGGATATGCCGGTTATGACCTTTCAAATCAACTACATCTTCTCCAAGCTTACGCAGAGGAATTTGAGAAGATTGACTATATAATCATATACTTAGACTATAGAACCGACCTTAATAGAGACACATATACCCCTGACAGGGAAAGAATACAAACACTGGCCTCACCTATTTTTAAAATCAGGGATAGGTTTAAGATAATTTTATATGCGTCAAGAATTGGAGTTTTGGATCCGATCCAAGAATTGATCATTAAAGCAACACCTCAAAAAAAAGCTATTGAATCAAAATGGAACCATGAAGAAAACAGAGATAGTTTATTACTCAATAATTTTAAAACACTCTGTTCAAAATATCCTATAAATTACACTAAGACTTTCTTTTTAATTGATGGTAGGAAAACACCAAGTTCTTTTTTAGATTATTGTAATGTAAATAACATCAAATACCTGGATTACGGCAAAATATTTAAAGAAACTGACCTGCCTACAACATTGATTTATGATCAGCACTGGAACAATCACGGCAGAAGCCTAATCGCAAAGTTAATTTCAGATTCATTACCGACGAAAGATTAAGGATATTTGCAATCTGAATATTATATCTTCGATTAATGCCCCAAAAACCAAAAACCTATTTTAATTGGAGTTCTGGAAAGGATTCTGCATTGGCGCTTTATCACCTACAACAACAAAATCAACATGATATTAGTTGTTTATTGACCACCGTTAACGCACATTATAACAGAGTGTCTATGCATGGTCTTCCAAGAGAGGTTTTGGAAATTCAAGCTAAAGCTACTGGGATTCCCTTGGATATTCTTGAGGTTCCTGAAAGTCCTTCTATGGAAGAGTATAGCGCTTTGATGAGCAACAAAATCGAACAATTAAAATCTGAGGGCTATACCCACACCTGTTTTGGCGATATTTTTTTGGAAGATTTAAAGGTCTACAGGGAAAAAATGCTTTCATCTGTAGGAATACAGACCATCTTCCCAATCTGGAAAAGAAATACTAGGGAATTGCTCGAAGAGTTTTTTGAATTAGGGTTCCGGGCAGTAATCGTATGCATCAATAACTCTAAATTGGACATTTCTTTTTTGGGGAAAGAACTTTCCCCAGAGCTTATTGATATATTACCAGAGGATGTTGACCCTTGCGGCGAAAATGGTGAGTTCCATACTTTTTGTTTTGATGGGCCAATTTTTAATCATCCCATTGAATTCGAATTAGGGGAAACTATTTTTAAAACTTATGACAATCCATCCGATAAACAGAATAGCATCAAATTTGGATTTTGCGATATTCTGCTAAAAGGCTTCGTAAACTAGTTTAACAAACTCTCCAATTTTTTGGGGTTCTAACCATCGGGTCACCAACATCAATCCACTCTTTTGATCTATCACAATAAAATTACCTCCAAACCCGGCTGCATAAAATATATGTTCCGGGACGCCTTCCCAATGCCGAGCTCCTTTTTGGTTTAGCCACCACATATAACCATAATTAACATTTGGAATCGAAGGCTTTGTTGCTTTTACAATCCAATCCTCACTGATTATTTGTTGGTTTTTCCATTTTCCATGATTCAAAAAAACCAATCCAAAACGTGCCATGTCTTCTGTACTAATGAACAATCCAGCTCCGGAATGTCCTCCTCCAGTAACCGATTTCATTTGTATCCCATCAATTTCCGTCCAAGCATGATTATAACCATGCCAACGCCAAGTGGTGGAGGCATTAATCTTATCCATAAAATTCTCTTTTAAAACCATAGGCAAGGGCTTGCGCCACACATGAGTAAGCGAATAGGACAACACGTTTACCCGAACATCATTATATTCCATTACAGAACCTGGTTCATTGAGTTTTCGAAATTTCCAATCATCCAATCCGCCTTCTCTGGGAGGACGATCCGCCCAATCTTTAAGGCCCCAAAGTTCTCCCGACCAATCCGAATTCTGCTGGAGCAAGTGCTCCCATGTGATTTTTCCATTGTGTTCCCCGTCAAAAGTGCCATCCCAAATGTACTTTCCCACTTGGTCATCAATAGCCGAAATCAGTCCTTTGTCCACAGCCAAACCTGCAGTGGTGGAAAGAAAACTTTTGGTGACACTAAAAGTCATATCCACGCGCTGGGTATCTCCCCATGACGTTATAAGAAACCCGTTTTTCAAAATCATCCCTGCAGGTCCGCCCCGCTTTTTGGTCGGTCCTAAAATTTCATGGAATGGTTCTCGTTGAAATCCTTTTAAAATTGCTTGACGTAAATCTTGAGAACCGGAATATTCATTCTCCATCGCAAAATCAATGGCGGTTTGCAATTTTTTCTGATCATAGGTGAATTGATTAGTGGTGACCTTCTTCCACACCTCATTCCGTTGCGGAAAATAAAATTCTTGACCCATCACCATATGCTGAGGAGCCAATACACAAATCAAAAAGACGATGGGATAGATAATTCTTTTCATTAAAGTATACTTGATTTTGGAAATCAAGTTAGTGATTGCATTCTGAATCTTGAAACTTAGTGAGGAAATTAGAACCGCTTTTTGATGAGCAACTCCTCGCTTTTGTCAAAATAACGCCACGTGCCAACTTGCTCATCTTTCCTAAAACGTCCAGTCATTTTTTCGGTTCCATCTGGATAATACTGAGTGTATTTCCCATGTTTAAGCCCATCTTTCAACTCTACTTCAAACCTAACATTTCCATTCGCATAGTTTCTGGAAAAAGTCTTGGCATTCAAATCCGATGGATAAATAGGTTTAAGCTCAAAAATGGCTTCAGTAACTTCATTATTGCTTTTAGGAATGGCTCTTTGCGTTGATGAGGTAATCTTTTGTTGAAACTGATGTTTTGTCTTCACCATATCCACATCTTCATAGTTGACCACCAATCTTGTCTTAAAAAGGTCATCTTCCGGCGTCAATTGAAAACCAGTTTGGGGAAAACAGATAATAAAATCCTTGTTCTTTTTTAACTGTTGCTTGGTAGTTTTATCTGCCAGTGCATATATATTATTATATAATACAGGAATATTGCTATAAATGAACAAACTGGATTCAGTCTCAAATTTTTTGTCAAAATTTTGAAAATCTTCTGATGTGGAAAGTGTCTTTCCCGCTTTAAAATCGTCAATGATACTTTTTAAGGTATTGGGATTATTGCTGAACACTACATATTCATCGATCAAGGTAAAATAGGGTTTGTCAAATTCCTTAAATCGATTTCCCAACAACATTTTGAAGAAGCCTTTGATAGAAAGGAAATTAATTTCATGTTCCTTGTAGGTCACCGCCTTAAATTTTACAGGAGTCTTCTTTTTAATTTGTTTCAGGACAAAATCCAAATTCGTTTTAGCTTTATCAATATCTGAGGCTTTTAAAACCAATGCCACATCATTTTTTCCTTTTGAAATAAAAGATTGAATTTGCAACAACGCAATCTCATCCCCTATCCAACTCACAAAATTCTTCTTAACATCAATTTTGAGGAATTTTTCAACCTTCGCCATTCCGTCTTTGTAGCTTTCAAATTCTGAAGAATCGTTCTGTTGAACCATTTCAAAATTCTTATAAAATTCTGAAAAGCTATCAAATCCATAACTCAGATATAGTGCCGTACGTTCAGGGGCAATCTTTGGAACATCGCGTTTGGATTTTCCCGATTGTTGGAGGGCTGTTAAATAATGCTGGTTTGTTGAACTAATATTAGTGAATCCTTTGGCAGTGATTGTATTGTCTCTATCCAAATCAAAACTAAATCCTGAGAACAAAAAATTCTCACTTACCCGATTCATCCATTCACTTGGCTTATCTGAAAACCGTTTGTAGTAATCATCCAAAAAATCATATTGAAGGTACAGTCGGAACAAATCTTCATAACCAACCCTTTTATTTACCTCAATAAAATCCAGATTTCTTCCTAACACTGGCTCCTGGTATTGGTCAATGGAAGCCTCAACCAAAGTATGGGTATAGGAGGCCACCAATTGATTCTTGATAAACGATAGATACATGACCTCTTTATTCTTACGATCATATACCTCCAACAATTCATGATTGTGATAATTGCGTTTACTCAATGTAAAGTTGTCATTGAGCAGTGTGTTCAAGTAGGTTTTGAGCAGTTTGAGCTTGGCAATACGTTTCAGGTCCAACACATAAAAAATTCCGTAATCTTTTTCGGAAATCATATGAATGGAAATGAACAGCGAGCGGCCATCAAAAAACTCGAACAATCTATGGTTGTTGTTAAAGACTGTATCTACTTTTTGAATATTCTCAGTAAGTTCTGCAAAATACCCATTCTTCTGAAGGTGTTTCCAGGTCTCGCTTTTTCCGATTTTTTGCCAGCTTTCAACTGGTTTTTCTGATTCTATGACAAAAACAGCATCTTTCGGAATCAGATAAATGGACTGTAGATTTGTTTTGGGCGACAAAATAAAAATGTAGGCCAAGTAACTCAAGTACAGTACCAACAGGGCCAACAGCCCAAGAAGAATTCTTTTTTTTGTCATTGGAAAAGAAGTGTCTTTTCTAACAACGAAAAAGCCAGCGGTTTAGTTTATTAGGATAATACCTTATAGTGCTTTTAGATCCTTGATGGTTTTGAAGGCCACATCAACCTGTTCTTCGTTCACCAAAATGGTAAACTCGTTGGTAGTAGAAATCACTTCGTACAGCACAATCCCCTCCCAAGCCAATCGTTGAAAAATGAAATAGTATATTCCGGGAACCGAAACATTCTCAGCAGGTAACTTTACCGTAATTGAGGATAGATTTTCAGCTTTTTGGGAACAACGTTCGTGGTTAAAGTATTTTTCCACAACACTATCCATAACGCTACTAATTACAATATTGATCTCATTTACCCCTCTGGATGATGTATAAAACACATCTTGATTCGCATTTACCTCTTCCAAAAGTTTGGCTTGTTGTTGCAGTATGGTTTCAGATGCCAAGAAAGTATAATCCGTCAATGAGGAACGAACGGTAATCTCCCCAATATTTTTAAGCACCTTTACAATTTTGTGTGTAGCGCGAAACTCCAAATCATCCGAAAGGCGTTTAAGCGCCATCACAATGGCACCATCCTTTACATCTTTACCTAATTCATCAGAAATTTCTGGTTTTATCTGCCTGGATAAAGAGGTAAGGTTAATAATTCCTTGAGCCAAAGCACTTTGAAGAAAGGGCTTCTTTTTGATGTAATGTTCAACTACGGCAGAAATTGTTTTCATTTGATTGGTTTGGATTGGCGCAACAAAAATAACACATTGTTACAAATAAAACAAATGGTTAAAAATGATAAAACGCATTCTCCAAGTGTTCAACTTCAAAACCTTCTATTTTTTTGATAACGATGATAACATCAAATCGCACTTCAATATCCAGATCATGCTCTTGAACATATTGATCTGCAGCAAGGGTAAGAAGTTTTATTTTCTTCGGACTTATTACACTTTGCATATCTTCTAGAAAATCAGAAGTCCTGGTTTTTACCTCTACAACAACCAACGTTTCCCCTATTTTGGCAATGACATCTACTTCTGCTTTTAGATATCGATAATTCCTAAAACATATTTCATATCCCTTTTTTTGCAAAAAATCTACCGCAATTTGCTCTCCGAGCTTTCCAAATTCATTGTGTTTCCCCATAGATTTTGAAAAATATTAAAAAATATGTGCAGTTCATCGAAAAAAATGGTAGTTCACGGCAAAAACAGCGTTTAGATTGTAATTTGTTGGCTGAATTGAACCACACCCAACGTTAACTAAACATATAGTTGCCCCAAAACTATGGACCTAATTAACGCCAGACATTGCTATGGAGTACTTTATCAATTGTAATTCCTCAACTTTGGCGCCGTACACAACTCCACTAGATGAGTTGCGTGCTGCCCATTTGTATCGGAGGCTAGGTTTTAGTGCCTCAGTACAAACCATTAACGCAGCTGTTGGACAAACAGCTGGAGCCCTTGTGGACAATTTAGTAAATCAAGCCCTTGCAGTACCTCCAATCCCAGCACCAACTTGGGCAGATTGGACCAATGCGGACTATCCTGCAGATGACGATTTAGCCGGGCAATTACGAAGAACCCAACAAGAAGAATTTGCCACCGCATATGGTAATGCCCTTTTGGACAATGAGCTTAGAGACAGGATGAGCTTCTTTTGGAGCAATCATTTTGTTACCGAAATCGATGTTTATGATTGTAATTCCTTTTTATATTATTATATAAACTGTTTGCAACGAAATGCCCTAGGTAATTTCAGAACATTTGTAAGTGAAATAGGATTGACCAGTGCCATGCTCTATTATTTGGATGGGGTACGAAACCGAGGAAACAATCCTAACGAGAACTATGCCCGTGAACTGTATGAGCTTTTCACCCTTGGTGAAGGTAACAACTATACGGAAGAGGATATCATAGAAACCGCCAAAGCCATTTCTGGATATACCGAAAGAGGTGAAGAAGGATGTACACAGGTCACCTTTAACCCAGAAGATTTTAATACTGAGAACAAAACCATCTTTGGTCAAACAGGTAATTGGGGGTATGATGATGTCATCAATATCCTGTTTACTGAAAGACCAAATGAAATAGCATGGTTTATCTGTAAGAAATTGTACGAGTTCTTTGTGCATCCAGATTCTGACGATGCAGATGGTAATGCAGAGACCATAATCAACGGAATGGCGGCTACATTTACGGCCAACAATTTTGAGATTGCCCCAGTACTTTCCCAGTTATTTAAAAGCCAGCACTTTTTTGATGAAGATGCCATTGGAGTTATCATAAAGAGTCCATTTGATTTGTATTTGAATCTGCTCAAGGAAACCGGGTTCACTTATGACGATGGAACCGTAATCAATGTTATTGATGCTTCAAGGATGATTGGCCAAACACTTTTTGACCCTTTTGATGTTGCAGGTTGGCAACGAGATAGACAATGGATCAATACCAATTTTATTATTGGTCGTTGGTTGACTTCAGAAGTATTCCTAGAGCGCTTTTTTCAAGCAGATCCTGAGCAGTTTAGAACTTTAGGAATCGAAGCGACTGGTGCTAATGGAGCTACAGAAACAGATCCTGACATCGTTGCAAGGGCGATAATTGACAAATTCCTCCCTAAAGGTTTGCTAACCGATATTGACTATAATAGAGCTATCACGGTGTTCAGAGAACCTTATGAAGATAATAATGTATACGAAACTGGCTCATGGAATATGACTTTGGATGATGCTAATACTCAAGTATATCTTCTACTCCTACATTTAGTTAGAGAACCCGAATTTCAACTTAAATAACCCTACCCATGTGCGATACTCATCATACCCACGATACAACACCACACAAAGGCCTCGAACATGATGGCCATGATCAAGAACATAAAACATGGAGCAGGCGTTCCTTTATCCAAGCATTGGGTATAGCTGGATCTGGTTCCATGTTTCTAGGAAGCAACCTCGTATCCGCTTCAGCCCCGTCTCCTTTTACTTCGGCAATTGCTGATGCAGAAACTGACAATATTCTAATTCTTATTAGATTATCAGGAGGAAACGATGGACTAAGCACTGTTATTCCTATCCAACAATATGATACTTATGCTAACGCTAGGCCTAACATTTACATCCCAGAAAGTAAGGTCCTAAAACTTACCGATGATTTTGGAGTACCTACCTACATGAACGCCCTAGAACCTATGTGGGGCGAAGGACGCTTTAAAGCCGCTCATGGTGTAGGTTATGAAAACCAAAGTCTTTCCCATTTCACAGGGTCAGATATTTATGCTAACACGGATTTGACCACAACCGGTTTCTCTGGATTGAACACAGGCTGGATGGGTAGACATTTTGAACAATGCTATCCAGATTATTTGATCAATCCGCCTGAAGCTCCTGCGGCAATCCAAATTGGTAACCTATCCAATCTGGTTTTCCAAGGCGAGGAAACCAACTATGCCTTTGTCACCAACAACATTGATCAGTTGGAGGAAATTGCCCAAACTGGATTCTTCTACGACATCGAGAATGCTCCTTTTGATAATTGTATGTATGGTGATCAGTTGCGCTTTCTAAGAGGGGTTGCCAACACCACTTACGAATATGCAGGGAAAATTCACGAAGCATACGAAAGAGGACAAAACCAGGTGGAATACCAAGACAATGGTTTTGCAAGACAATTGGCCTTATTGGCACGATTGATCAAAGGAAATCTTGGCACCAAGGTATACATGATTTCCATGGGTGGTTTTGACACCCACGGTAACCAACCACTTGCCCATGAGCGTTTAATGACGAACCTTTCCATTGCTGTGCAAAATTTCTATGATGATATTGCCTTCACCCAGCAAGATGACAAGGTTTTAAGTATGACCTTCTCCGAGTTTGGTCGAAGAATCTTTGAAAATGGTTCAAACGGAACAGATCACGGAAAAGCCGCACCTACCCTATTCTTTGGATCAGGTTTAAATGGAAGTGCTTTTGTTGGCGACCATCCTTCTTTAGATAATCCAAACGGGCGTGGAAACCTGGAATACACCATGGACTTTAGGGATTTGTATGCCACCGTATTGGCAGAATGGCTCTGTGTACCAATTCCACTGGTAGAACAACATTTATTAGAACATCCCTATAATCCTATTAACCTAGGGTTTAATTGCAGTGGAACGGAGTTCCCAGATATTGCCATGGATAGTGATCCACCAACATTACCGGATACTCCACCTAGTCCAGATGGTATGGATCCAGACCCAGATGCATTGGCTGCCATAGTCCACAGACCCTATTACCCAACAGAAAACACTCCACATATTTATTTGGAAATGCCTGTTGCCGCCCATGTTGATATTCAATTATATAACATTCTTGGGCAAAATGTAGGTACTGTTTTCAATGAAATGATGTTGGAAGGTTCTGCAGAGATAAATATTAGAGATCGGATGCGGGATAGTCTCTCCACTGGAAAATACATCTACCAAATCCGTGTTGGAGAAGAAAGAATGAGTAAATCAGTAATGCTAATGTAACCTTTTAGAGAACGCATACATTCCAGAATCCTCCGATAGTGCATCCCCCCACCCCAATTTGGGCTGTACGATTCGGAGGTTTCCTTTTTAGGTCAACTTTGATTTGTCCTTATCGGTTTTAAATCCCAATGCTTTCTTTACTTCATGATTTTTGTCTTTGTACACTCTGGACAATTCTTCTTTTTGCTCCTCTTTTAAAACTTCCTTGAATTTCTCAAGCTTTTTGAACTTTTTTGGATTACCAACACTCATAATTTCTATTTTGTAAGTGGATTCGTATAAATAACTCGTAACGCCTTCATTTATTTTTAAAATCATTTGTTTTTCGATATCATGATAAGCTTCAATAAGTGCCAAAAAAGCATGGAATCACTCCAATGAAATTCAGTATTTTTGGGGCTTAATTACAGTACAACATGTTCAAGACCACAACTCCTTCTAGATATACCATTACTGCGGCGCTACCATATACCAATGGTCCCATCCATATCGGCCATTTGGCCGGGGTTTATGTCCCAGCAGATATCTATTCTCGTTATTTACGATTAAAAGGGAACGATGTGGCTTTTATTTGTGGAAGCGACGAACATGGCGTGGCCATCCCCATGAAGGCTAAAAAAGAAGGAGTATCTCCAAAAGAGATAATTGACAAATACCATGGAATCATCAAAAAATCATTTGTTGATTTCGGTATCACCTTTGACAATTATTCAAGAACCTCAGCAGAGGTTCACCATAAGACTGCTTCGGATTTTTTTGAAAAACTATACCAGCAAAACGATTTTATAGAAGAGGTTACCGAACAACTGTATGACGAAGAGGCCCAACAGTTTTTGGCCGATCGTTTTGTTGTGGGAACCTGTCCCAGATGTGGCAATGAGGAAGCTTACGGTGATCAATGTGAGAATTGTGGTTCGTCTTTGAATGCAACGGATCTCATTAATCCAAAGTCAACGATTACCGGAGGAGTTCCAGCATTGAAGAGAACCAAACATTGGTTTTTACCACTAGATCGCTATGAGGATTTCTTAAAAGAATGGATTCTGGAAGGTCACAAAAACGACTGGAAACCCAATGTATATGGTCAGTGTAAATCTTGGATAGATGATGGGTTAAAACCACGTGCCGTTACCCGAGATTTGGATTGGGGAATTCCCGTTCCTGTTGAAGGCGGTGAAGGAAAAGTACTTTATGTTTGGTTTGATGCTCCAATTGGGTACATCTCTTCCACTAAAGAGTGGGCAGAGCGCGAAAGAAAGGATTGGGAACCTTATTGGAAAGATAAAGACACCAAATTGCTCCATTTTATAGGGAAGGACAATATTGTTTTTCACTGTATCATTTTTCCAAGCATGTTAAAGGCGCATGGCGATTTTGTGCTGCCAGAAAATGTTCCAGCCAACGAGTTTTTAAATCTGGAAGGCAACAAACTCTCCACTTCTAAAAATTGGGCAGTGTGGTTGCACGAATATTTAGAGGAATTTCCTGGAATGGAAGATGTTCTCCGATATACATTAACAGCCAATGCTCCAGAAACCAAGGACAACGATTTTACATGGAAAGATTTTCAGGCAAGAAATAACAATGAGCTGGTTGCTATTTTTGGGAATTTTATTAACCGGGTAACCGTATTGACCCATAAATATTATGATGGGGTTATTCCCGCACCTTCGGAATTAAAGGAAGTTGACAGACAGACTTTGGAAACTCTCAAGGGCTTTCCCGAAATTCTAGAAAATTCATTGAATCGATATCGCTTTAGAGAAGCTAGTCAGGAGTTAATGAATTTGGCGCGCCTTGGCAACAAATATTTGGCAGATGAAGAACCATGGAAAATTATCAAAACCGATGAGGAGCGTGTAAAAACAGTGATGTATGTAGCCTTGCAAATTGCAACAGGATTAGCCGTTCTTAGCGAACCATTTTTACCTTTTACCTCTATAAGGTTGAAAGGAATTCTGAATGTCGCTTCGACTTCGCTCAGCGACCAATCTTCGGAGACTGAGCGAAGCCGAAGTCTCGATTGGGATAAAATAAGTTCAAAAGAAACATTACTCCCTTCAGGACATCAAATCAATAAAAGTGAATTGTTGTTCCGCAAAGTGGAGGACAAAGAAATTGAAGCCCAATTGACAAAACTTGAAGCAACGAAAAAGGTAAATGAACAGATGGAGAAAGAAATAACCCCACAAAAAGAGACCATTACTTTTGATGATTTCACAAAACTGGACATGAGGGTAGGAACCATTGTTGAAGCCGAAAAAATGCCCAAGGCGAACAAACTTTTAGTATTGAAAGTTGACACCGGATTGGACACCCGAACCATTGTTTCCGGTATTGCTGAAAGCTTTAAACCTGAAGAAATCGTTGGTAAAAAAGTGACCGTTTTGGTCAACCTAGCCCCAAGAAAACTACGTGGTGTGGAAAGTGAGGGAATGATCTTAATGACCGAGAACCAAGATGGTAAATTGGTTTTTGTAAACCCTGATGAAGATGCAGTTGGGAATGGAGAAGGTATAAGTTAATTTCCTCCGCCAAAAAGAGATTTATGCAACTCATCCATTATATACTTAAGCACACCCAACTTTCAGAGCAAAGTATTGAAAATACGGTTACACTATTAAATGAGGATTGTACCATTCCCTTTATCTCAAGGTATAGAAAAGAACGTACCGGTAATTTGGATGAGGTTGAAATTGGTTCCATTGTAAAGTATAAAACCGAGTTTGAAGCCCTAGAAAAAAGAAAAACGGCCATTATAAAAGCAGTTGGTGAACAAGGGTTACTGACTCCTGAGCTACAAACACGATTTCAAAATTGTGCTGACCTGACCAGTTTGGAGGATCTCTACCTCCCTTTCAAAAAAAGTAAAAAAACGAAAGCAGAGACAGCACGTAAAAATGGACTTGAGTCCTTGGCTAAAATCATCATGGCCCAACGGAGTGATGAGATTGAATTCATTGCCTCCAAATACCTCAACAATCAAATCCAAAATGAGGATGAAGCATTGGAAGGCGCCCGACATATTATTGCCGAATGGATCAATGAACGCTCAGATATCAGAAACCAACTGCGAAACCAATTAGAGCGACATGCCATATTGGTCACCAAAGTCATCAAAACGAAAAAAGATGATGAGAAAGCACAAAAATTCCGAGACTATTTTGATTGGAACGAGCCTTTGAACCGTTGTCCTTCACATCGGTTTTTGGCTATTTTACGAGCGGAAAAAGAAGGTTTCATACGTGTCAAAATCGAAATTGATGAGGATAAGGCATTACAGAATATTGAAAGACGAATCATTAAATCCAATAATGCCTGCGCCGAACAAATTGAATTGGCGATAGCAGATTCCTACAAACGTCTTTTGTTCCCTTCATTATCCAATGAGCTTTTAAAAACTGCCAAGGAAAATGCAGATACCGACGCTATTAAGGTGTTCTCTAAAAACCTGAAGCAGCTTTTACTTGGCGCACCTTTAGGTGAAAAACGCATATTGGCCATAGATCCCGGTTTTAGGACTGGCTGTAAAGTGGTCTGTTTGGATGCGCAAGGTGATTTAAAACACAACGAGACCATTTATCCGCACGCCCCTCAAAACGATAGCTCTGGCGCCATCAAAAAAATTAGCTCTTTGGTAGATGCCCACAAGATTGAGGCAATTGCCATTGGTAACGGGACGGCATCTCGAGAAACAGAGCAATTGGTCAAACGAATCCATTTTAAAAACCCAATTGAGGTTTTTGTGGTCAGCGAGGCAGGAGCTTCCATTTATTCAGCATCCAAGATTGCACGGGAAGAATTTCCCAATTATGACGTAACTGTCAGAGGAGCGGTTTCTATTGGTCGTCGATTGGCCGACCCCTTGGCCGAGCTGGTGAAAATAGATGCCAAATCCATTGGTGTAGGTCAATATCAACATGATGTGGATCAAAGCAAGCTAAAAACATCCTTAGATACTGTTGTTGAAAGTTGTGTGAACTCCGTAGGGGTCAACATAAACACTGCCAGTGTTCCTTTACTTAGTTATGTATCTGGTATTGGTCCAAAATTGGCCGAAAATATCGTGACGTATCGAAATGAAAATGGTGCATTTAAAAATAGAAAAGACATTAAAAAAGTACCCCGTTTAGGTGGAAAGGCTTTTGAACAAGGAGCTGGTTTTTTGCGTATTAAAGAAAGTGAGAATCCTTTGGATGACTCAGCAGTGCACCCAGAAAGTTATCCAATTGTAGAAAAAATGGCCAAGGACAAGGGAGTACCTTTATCCGAGATCATCCGAAATAAAACCATTTTGCAAAGTATCGACCTTAAAAGATACTGTACAGATACCATTGGAATGCCCACTTTAGAAGATATTCTGGAAGAATTGGAAAAACCAGGATTGGATCGTAGGGAAAAAGCCAAAGTATTTACTTTCAACCAAAACATCAAACAGATTACAGATCTACAACAAGGACAGTTGTTGCCCGGCATTATCAATAATATAACCAACTTTGGTTGTTTTGTAGATATTGGCATTAAAGAAAGTGGACTTATCCATATTTCAAATCTTTCCGATTCCTTTGTAAAGGATGTCAATGAGCATGTAAGCCTTCATCAACAAGTGGTTGTAAAAGTTTTGGATGTTGACATACCCAGAAAACGTATACAGCTGGCATTGCACAAGTAAATCCAAAGGGAATAGTAATGTTGTATGTAGTTTGCCGTCTCATCTACACCTTGTTTGCTCAAGAAATTTATTTTTAACTTTAGTTGTTTAACCTCCAGCATATCTGAACCATGAAACCAATCATTTTTTGCCTTCTATTATTTTTGGGGATTCAATTGCATGCCCAAGAACAGATTCATTCCAACAAAAAAAATACTTGGAACAATTTCACTTATGATATGGGCAATGTTTTTGGCAGTATTGGTCATGCCTACAGCCGACCTTTTCATTGGAAGGGCAACAGTTGGGCAAACCTTGGCTATATGGCAGCCGGTACAGCAGTTTTATTTACTGTTGATGATGAAATAGATGATTGGGCGAATGGTTTTAGAAATGACGTTCCAGACTTTCTTGTGGATTATGGTAATGAATATGGAAGCCCAGAAAATAACTATATGCTAACAGGAGGGGTTTATTTGGCAGGGTTGTTCACCAAAAATGAAAAATTACGAAGAACAGGTGTGCTTTTAATTGCATCTGCAACAGCAGGAGGTTTTTTGCAACAAGTAAGTAAACGTCTTATTGGTAGGGCCAGACCTAAAAGTGGTGATAGCTCAGATGTTTATGACCCCTTTCATTTAAATAGGGTCTTTGATTATGATTCCTTTCCTTCCGGACATGCCATGCTTGCCTTCAGTAATGCCTATGCCATTGCCAAGCAATTTAAAAACCCGTGGGTAAAAGCAGGGATTTATACTGTAGGACTCATTCCAGGTTTTGCAAGAATCACAGATCGTTTTCATTGGGTGTCAGATATCGCTTTTAGTACGGTATTGAGCATCTTCATTGTAGAATCCATAGATCGCTACTTGGATTCCAAGTACAATGAAAAATACAATCAAAATCAAAAAAAGTTGAGCTGGAATCTCAATTTTGGACCCGGAACCATGGGAGTGGCTATTCACTTTTAATGTAATATGCTCAAATTGGTGCTTAGAGTCATACCCATTTTGTAATTTTATGGCACAAAAATCAAGAACATGTTATCCAAAAAACTCGAAAAAGCACTTAACGAGCAAATACGAATAGAAGCAGAATCATCACAGGTTTATCTTTCCATGGCTTCATGGGCAGAGGTAAAAGGTTTGGAAGGTGTTGCCGGATTTATGTATGGTCACTCCGATGAGGAGCGTATGCACATGCTCAAACTGGTCAAATATGTCAATGAAAGAGGAGGACATGCCCATATTTCTGACTTAAAAGCGCCCAAAACAGATTTTGGAACATTTAAAGAAATGTTTCAGGAATTGTATGACCATGAGATTTTTGTCTCTCAAAGCATCAACGACCTCGTGCATGTTACACTTGAGGAGAAAGATTACGCCACACACAACTTTTTACAATGGTATGTTGCGGAGCAATTAGAAGAAGAAGCTTTGGCACGTACAGTTCTGGACAAAATCAATTTGATTGGAAACGACAAGGGAGGGCTATATCTTTTTGATCGCGATATACAACAGCTTACTGTTGAAAGTGCCGCTTCAGATACCGCGGGCGAATAATTGTTGATAAATCTTTTATTTAGATTAATTTAAAATAACTATTTTTGGCCCATCGTTTTTCTTAGGATGGGTAAAAAGAAGAAGAAAATCAAAAAAAGGAACAGTTCTTTGCTAAGGGAGCTTGCACCAACGAATTGCAAGACCAAGTGCTGTAAAAAATATAAAAAGGGAGAAAATAAACGCTGTAAGCGTTGCCCATGTTTTGACCTGCTGAAGAAAGTAGCATAAAAAAAGCCACCTTAAAGGTGGCTTTTGCTATTTTATTGTCTTTTCTTTTTGATGGATGACCGTACTACTTTCTGGCTATCCTTCATCATGGTAAATTCCAAATCGGTTAACGAGAGATATTCTTTGGCCTTTTGCAAGTACAATTCACTATGCGGTACTTTATGATCACAGGTTTTTAAGTGCCCGTTGTAAGCATCTTTTTTGCCTTTCATGTATGCCAAATATGATGCAAAATCCGATTTACCCAATTGCCTTTCAAAATTACCCTGATCTATCCAATAATCAGATTCGTCCTGATGCGTTAAAAGTTGAAGTGATTTCTCATAATCAGCATCGCGCTGAGCCAGTTGCTCATAAAAACGTAATCCATGTTTTGTATGAGCCTTATCCTGGGCAAAAGCACCCATGCAGCAGCTTGCAAAAATTACGATATGTATCCGAACAAATTTCATCTTGTCTTACATTCATATAAAAGACATTCAATTTCTTAAATGGTTGCATCACTTATCTATAATTTACTGTTAAATGTTGCTAGTCAAAAAGAAAGCGGGTCAATTGACCCGCTTTTTCGATAATCCGTATTTGAAGAGTATTACTTTCCAAGCATTAAAAGCTCATTGCACTTTATCTCAGTAACGTACCTTTTTTCACCCTCTTTGGTTTCATAAGATCGCGAAACAAGCTTTCCTTCAATAGCTACTTCCTTTCCTTTTACCAAGAAATTCTCAACAATCTCCGCAACTTTGTCCCAGGCCACAATATTATGCCATTGCGTATCAGTCACCTTCTCTCCCGTTGCGCTTTTATAAGTTTCGTTTGTGGCGATGGAAAACTTGGCCAGTTTATTGCCATTTTCCAGCATTACCATTTCGGGATCATTTCCTAAGTTTCCAATCAACTGTACTTTGTTTTTTAGCGAATTCATAATTATAATTTTACGTGTTAAACAGTTAATACTATCGAACTCTTATCATTCGACAGGACAAACTTAGCACGGGTCAAAATTATGAATCGGTTTTAAAACATTTGTTTTCGTTTGTAAACGGATGTAGTCGTTTTAGAATAATTATAACACTTCTTTATTTGTCACTCACCCTATCAATCCCTAGATTCTTTTTCTGGTTCAGGATGCATTCTCTAATTTAAAAAATCCAGATTATCATTGGAGACAATCTGGATAATACTTTAAGAAGTTAATTGGATTAATATGGGTTTCCAGGTGGTTTTGGTGGTTTCTTACTACACGTCCTAAATTGCCACTCATAAGAAATATTACCACACTCTCCACCAACGTTGACAATTTTGTTCAATCTAGAACCACAACCATTACCGGACCAATTTCCCCATTCAAATACTGGTTCACAATCCATAACCATTTCCGCTTTAGGTTTGTTTTCAATACTTGTAGAAAAACTAAACGATACAACCACGAAAGCTGCCAATAAAAGTAATCTCATAAAACTTAAGTTAAATTAAAGTTGACAAATATAAATGTAGGAATATATATCACTATTCGAAAATATAACCCTATAATAGGTCATTTTTAATTCATTCCTGTCCCACTTTGTATATAGATGCCCACCACTCACCCACTCAACCCCTAGATTCTATGCTGATACATCGTTTCATATTGGCATAAAAAACCAGATTACTTGTGTAAATAATCTGGATGACGCTTTTAATGGCTAGTTATACTAAAATGGATGTCCAGGGTCTTTTGGCATTTTCTTGTCACAGGTTGCAAATTCCCATACATAAAAGTTAGCCCCACATTCATCCCCGTAGTTTAAGACTTTGTTTATTCTTGAGCCACAGCCGTTTCCAGACCAAGTCCCCCATTCGATAACCTGCTCACAATCCAACGTTTTTAGTGCATTAGTACTTTTTTTGGGGCTTGTTGAAAACCCAAACGACGCAAGTGCAAAAGTTGCCAATAAGAATGATTTCATAAAATTTTGTGTTTAGTTAATAGATATAATTAATTTTTAAATGTAGGAAATTATACCGCATAAAGAAGTCAAAATCGTTTAATTGTTTTTTCGCAGAAACCAAATACTCATCCTGTCCCATTATGTATATAGATGTCACTCACCCTATCAACCCCTAGATTCTTTTCTGGTTCAGGAGGGTTAAACCTTGCTCTTGAAAAGCTTTCTACCGTATTGGAACATGTAATAGGTCATAATCCAAAAGAAGATGTTCAATATGAGGATAAAGGTGAATGAACCCCAATAATACCCCTTATTCTCATTAATTGCAGTAGAAAACTCTGTGGCTAGAATAGGAAGAAATGCTATAAGCCTTGCTAAAAAAGCCATGCTCATTAGAATCAGCATTACTCCTATAAACTTTTTGACGGCAGGTGGAAAATTCATAGAAGCCAAAAATATTCATTTTGATTTAATGTTTTGTCCCACTTTGTATATAGATGCCCTTTATTGGTACCTATATACAAATTAAAGAAGATTATAAATAAAGTGAATTACCTATCCCCAGATTCATCCTCAGCCTTTTCCTTGGATTTGTAGGCTCTATACAACCAAACACTCACTAAGACCACCACGGTTAAAACTGCACTTGTCATTACAATTGTGACTTCATTTTGAGCTTTCATAGTTGGGTTTATAACATGAAAGTAAGCACTTTTGCTGTTACCGATTTTAATCACTTTTAAGTTCTTTTTCCGACTAGACAGCAATAATTACCATTATTTACGGTTATATAAGAGTATTCTTACAAAGTTAGGTTAGATTTGGGGAAATTCAAGCCATGAAGGATACACGTAATTCTACATATTTGGGATAAAGGCCACTTGGCTTTTTATCCCTTTTTTGTTGACCTTATCCAACTTTGGATATGGACGTCTATAAACTAAAATTCCTCACTATCGGTAGTTTACGTATCCGTTGACCCGTGGCCGCAAAAATGGCATTGGTCAATGCAGGAATTGCTGGTGGTAAAGGCGGCTCCCCCAAACCTCGAGGTGGTAGATCATTTTTAACAAATTCAACATACATATCAGGTGCCTCCCCCATGCGTATCCAACGATAATCATGAAAATTGGATTGCTCTGTAGCTCCATCCTTAATCGTAATTTCGCCATAAAGTGCAGCACAGAGACCTTCCAAAATGGCGCCTTCAACTTGTGCCAAAGCTCCGGATGGGTTTACCACAATTCCACAGTCCACAACTGCATCTACTCTAAGAATATTCACCTTATTGTTCCCCAACACTTCTACTGTCACCACCTCTGCAATAAAGGATCCCGACATTTTTCGAGCAGCAAAACCCCTTCCCTGCCCTTTGGGCAGTGGTGTGTCCCAATCACTATTCTTCCTGACCTTTTCGATCACACTAATGAATCGTGTATTATCAAACTCGTACTCCCCAACCACTGGCACCATTCGGGCCGGACCAATAAATTTTAAGAAGTAATCAATGGGGTCCATATTATTCTTGAAAGCAAGTTCATCCAGGAAACTTTGGATGGGAAATGCATTTGCCCCTGGTGCTACAGCTCGCCATTGTCCCAAGGGCACATCACTTAAAACATGTCCATATTCAAATCGCAGATTGGGGACAAATCCAGCCGGAAACTCATATTCATCGATTTCGGTGTCGGCTGGTCTTCCCTCACGCCCCAAACAAGTTTTGCGCGAAGCATTAGCCAAAATATGTTGCCATCCAGTGACCATTCCATCGCTATCAAGCGTAGCGGTCAATTTTTGAACGCTTCCCGGTCTATACCAACCATGTTTGAAATCCTCTTCCCTAGTCCAAGTCAATTTAACCGGTCTCCCCGTTTCCTTGGACAAAATTGCAGCGTCCATGGCATAATCCACATAATATCTTCTGCCAAAAGCGCCTCCAACTCGCGGGATATGAATTCTTATCTTCTCAGGGCTCAATCCAAACAATTTAATCAAACCTTCTTGTAAAGCTTCCGGATTTTGCGTTGGTGCCCAAACTTCACAAAAGTCGTCTCGGAAATCCACAGTGCAGTTCATGGGTTCCATAGTGGCATGAGCTAAAAAAGGAACTTCATACACACTCTCTACAATGGAAGTTGCTTGTTTATTTGCCAAATCCAAATTACCATCTTCCCTTTCAATGGTTGTATTTGTAAGTTGTGTGCGAAAACGTTCAAATATATCCTCAGTGTTTTCATTTCTTGAACTAGCATTGTCCCAGTTAATCTTAAGTTTTTCTGCTTCTTTGAATGCGACCCAAGTAGAATTCGCCACTACAGCAACTCCGTTGACAAAGTTGGGGCTATTGGGACCCAAAAGTCGCCCTCCATATGCCTCATTGTCCAAAGCAATAACATCGATGACGCCGTTTAGAGCCAGGGCATCTGTAGCATCAAAACTATCTACTTTACCATTATGAACTGGATTTTTCCGCACAGTGGCATACAACATATCGGGAAGTTTTATGTCGATTCCGAACTCAGCTGTCCCACTGACAATTTTATCCAAATCGACCTGTGGAAGACTCTTACCAACAATATTATAAGCTTCCAAAGGTTTAAATTCCACTTCATCAGACAACGTAACTTGGGCTGCCTCCATAACCAGTTCACCAAAAGGAACAGTTTTACCAGATTTTTTATGTACCACTTCTCCTTTTTGGGTGATAAGTTCAGTTGCAGGTATGCCCATTCTTTTGGATGCCACCTCAACAAGCGCATACCTTACTTGGGCTCCAGCTTTTCGCATCAAATCCCAATTCAGAATAATAGCATAGCTTCCACCGGCCCATTGTTCCTCGTACATTTCGTTGAAATCACCTTGGATAACCTTTACTTTCTCCCAATCGGCTCCTAACTCCTCGGCCAAAATCATGGGAAGGGAAGTTTTTACACCTTGGCCTATCTCAGGGTTTTTGGCAATAAGGGTCACCCATCCTTCAGTGTCAATGGTCACTAAAGGCAAGAATTCATAGTTCTCGACTGGTTTCTTTTCTCCTTTGCAAGAGTGAAGATACACGCCAACAATCAAAGCTCCACTTGCCGTTGCAGTCAGTTTTATAAAGTTCCTACGTTGAATGCCATTTGTTTTTTTGAATGTATTTGAATTCATAATGAAGTAAGGATTGATTGATGAACAAATCTTAGGACAGCAGTACTCGAGTTTGATTTTTAAACTTACCCTTTTGGAAAGAAGAAAAAGGGGCGTTGCAGTAAACTGACGGATTTTTGATAGTGAACGGACTTAATTTGTCCTGTCCTTAAAAAAATGAATGATGTCCTTGACAAAACTTTTACTGACCCTACGTTTGGCACCATCTTTCATGACCACGTCTAGGGTGCTTCCGGTGCCCCTTACCAGTTCAGACACAAAGTCCACATTGATTATGGTGGATCGATGGATTTTTTTAAAGTTGTCTCTGGGCAGTACATCCAAAAATGACTTTAACGGTTTGCGCATGACAAACACACCTTCAGTAGTGAACAATTTGGTATAATAATTTTCGGCTGCCAACCATTGAATCTGTGAAGGCTCGCAAAAGTGTTTTTTTCCACCACGTGTGAGTTCAAATAACAAAGGAGCATTTGTTTTTTCTTCTTTTTTCCACCATAGTTTATCCACTACAAACCATAAGATTCCAAAATCAATCAAAGTCCAGAATACAAAAAAGTAACGGTACACGCCAAACTTAGACCCCGGGAGGTCCAAATATGGACTAATGTTAGAACTGATCATAAAGAACCATCCAAAGTGAAGCACAATCCACAAAACCCCTATAGTTATAATCAATACCTTTCCATAGGTGATGCTCCTGACCTTTTCTACCAGCATTTTGAAAACTAAAAATATCAAAATCCAAGGTGTCCATATAAGAGTTTGCCATAACAATACGTGAATGAGTGTGACTTGATCACGGGTTGCATATTCCCTCCAATAGATCAAGAAACCCAGAACAATCGCAATTGTTGTTATTAAGGCTAAAAAATTCTTTGTTTTCATATTTCTTGGCTGCCGATAAAGATTTTATCAGTACATTTTTACCTGTTGTCAAGATAGCAAGAATCGGGTTTTCAACGAAAGTAATTGACTTTACTTTTGGAAAATAAAATGTATGTCATGGAAAGTCAGGAAAGCATAAATTACAATCGTATTGCCAAGGCCATTGCCCATATCAAAGCCAATTTTAGGGAACAACCCTCTTTGGATGAGATAGCAGAAAGGGTACATTTGAGCCCATATCATTTTCAACGCATGTTCAAGGAGTGGGCAGGAATAAGTCCGAAAAAGTTTTTACAATACACCAGTGTACAGCATGCAAAAAAGGTGCTGGATGAAAGCAAAACCTCACTTTTTGATGTGGCCATGGAAACTGGACTCTCAGGTACCAGTAGATTGCACGACTTGTTTATTTCCATAGAAGGAATGACTCCAGGGGAATATAAAAATGAAGGTGAAAACCTAAACATCAATTACAGCTATGCCCAAAGTCCTTTTGGATTGGTAGTCATAGCCTCAACGGAAAAAGGCTTATGTCATGTTGCATTCACAAATGATGAGGAAAAGGGACTTTATGAACTCAAAAAACAGTTTCCAAAAGCAACGTACCATCAAAGAGTAGATCAAACCCAAGTTAATGCCCTTATGGTCTTTGCCAATGATTGGAGCCAGATTTCACAAATAAAACTACATTTAAAAGGAACCGATTTTCAGTTAAAGGTTTGGGAATCCCTGCTCAAAATCCCCAAAGGCCAATTATCCACATACGGTAATATTGCTGAACTAATCGACAAGCCAAAAGCTTCAAGAGCTGTGGGCACGGCAATAGGCAGTAATCCAATTGCTTATCTTATCCCCTGTCACAGAGTGATTCAATCCTCAGGAAATTTAGGTGGGTATCGATGGGACAATAATCGCAAGACTGCCATTATTGGATGGGAAGCAGCTCAAGTACACTAAAATGGATGTTATTTTAAAAAAACTTGAGGACGTTGATTGGAATAACGCTCAACAGACGCTAGATCAACAAGGGTATGCAATAGTTGAAAATGTTCTGAACGCTGATGATTGTCAAGAATTTATAGAAGGTTTCGAAAATCCTGAACGCTATCGGAAAAATGTGGATATGGAACGGTATCGCTTTGGTAAAGGGCATTACAAATATTTTAAATATCCCTTACCAGATATCCTTTCAAAACTAAGGGAGCATGTATATCCAAAGTTAGTGCCCGTAGCCAATCAATGGATGCGCAATCTGAAACTTGACATCAATTTTCCAGCTAGTCTATCCGAACTTCATAAAAAATGTGTTGTAAATGGACAGCTATTGGCCACTCCACTTATATTAAAGTATACAAAAGAAGGCTTCAATACGCTACACCAAGATTTATATGGGGATGTTTACTTTCCCATCCAAGCCGTGTTGTTCTTAAATAAGGTTGAAAAAGATTACACTGGAGGGGAGTTCGTAATGACACAACAGGTTCCAAGGGCCCAATCAAAGGCAATTGTTCTTCGTCCCAAAAAAGGATCTATGTTGATCTTTACAACCAATTACCGCCCTCTGCTAGGCAAAAAAGGACATTATAGAGTAACCATGAAGCATGGAGTGAGTGAGGTACATTCTGGAGAGCGATATACTCTCGGAGTCATTTTTCATGATGCTACAACCTAAAAAATGATGCTACATGAAATGTTGACCCCATTGGAGCTTTTCAACGCATTGAGGCACCAAAAAATTAAATGGGCAGGAAATAGAAAACTGAAAATTTATGGAACCCTTCATTGCAAATCGGGGAAGCGCATGAAAAAATCAACCCGTGTTTTCTTTAGTAGCGAGAATGAGGCCCTAAAAGAAGGTTACAGACCATGCGGACATTGCATGCGAAAGGCTTATCAGGATTGGAAAACAGAAAACCTAGAATCCTAGTCCAAAAATGTAGCAAGAATCGGATTGCCATTCATTTTGATTTTTTCAAACCTTCATTGTCAAAATCCAAATTATAATTTACAATGAAGGTCATTCCATTTATTTCCTTTTTCATCGTATTCCAGGTTGCTGTATTTGGCTATGGGCAGCTTCCCGTGGCTGAAAAACTAAAACTGATAGAAACATCCCAACATATGAGTTCTCCCAATGAACTACATACTGCATTAAAATTGGTCAAAGAGAAAGATACTATTGCCTTGATTACTTTTTCCAAATCTAGTGGTGAACTTTTAGAATATAAAAATGTATCGAAGAAGTTTGTAATCAATGACCTTATTAACACGGGATATAAAAATCGATATTTTGTAGTTCTTGTTGGTTCACAAGCTATTTTCTTTTTAGATAATTAATTGCCTCTCCCAACACCAATTGCTTTCTTTTGGAAATCAATAGCCATATCTTTGAAATCAAGGAAATGCAATATGCAAACTTGGCTAAACTCTATTGTTTTAGAAGGAAATTTGGTTAAACTGGCGCCATTGGAGGTATCCCATATCCCAGCACTTTTGAAAGCTGCTTCCGATAGAAATTTATGGGAGCTTTGGTACACGTCGGTACCTTCAGCAGAAGCAGTGGAATCCTATGTAAGAACCGTACTGACGGAACAGAAAAATGGTTTGGCGCTTCCTTTTGTCATTATTGACAAAAAAAAATGAACAAGTCGTATTCATAGAATTCTTTGCAGCTATCCTTGCTTTTGTTTTAGAAGCTTCGCAAAATTATAACTCGCCATTTCCAGATTTTTGGAAGTATTTTTCTTGGCATCTTCCAAATTACCAACACCATTTAGTATGGAGGTTACGTATTGAAGCCCCATGGATTCTATCTCTTCGATAGAAACATCAATTGAACCACAGAAGGCAGCTACGGGAATGTTCCTGGCTTTGGCCGATTGAATAACCCCAACAATGGTTTTTCCTGATAATGTTTGATTGTCAAGCTGTCCTTCGCCTGTGATAATCCAATCTGCACCCTCGATAGTATTATCAAAATTTGCAATTTCTTTAATCAAGTCTATTCCAGATAATAATGTTGCATTTAAAAAGACTTTGGTTCCTGCTCCCATGCCTCCGGCGGCTCCGGCTCCAGAGATTTTCTGAGCGTCTATCCCAAATTGCTCATGGATAATCTTCGCAAAACTTTTAAGCCCTTGGTTCAAATGAACAATATCATCTGCTGAAGCTCCCTTTTGTGGTCCATAAACATAGGCCGCACCATGTTTTCCATGCAGTGGGTTGTTCACATCACAAGCGACCTTAATTTCTATATTCTCGAGTCCAGCAAGCACCTTTTGTGAATCAATTTTTGCTACGCTATTAAGATTTTTCCCTATTGGCAGAAGCTCGTTTCCTTTTTCATCCAAAAATCGATAACCTAGGGCAGCTGCCATTCCCATTCCTACATCATTGGTTGCGCTTCCTCCTATTCCCAAAACAACTTGCTTGGCACCCTGTTCCATGGCATGGACAATCAATTGCCCGGTCCCAAAGGTTGTTGTATGCATACAATTCAGCTCATCTTTGGTCAACAATTTATAGCCAGAGGCTTCGGACATCTCTACAAAAGCAATTCCTTTTTCTTTTGAAAACAGATATCCTGATTCAATATCTCGGTAGAGCGGGTCCTTGACAATTGTTTTTATCCGACTGGCTTTTAAATAATACTGTACCACTTCCATGGTTCCATCACCTCCATCTGCCAAGGGTATTTGTGCAATTTCGGCATTGGGAAACGTCCTTCGCAACCCCTGTTCCACCACCTCGCAAAACTGTAACCCTGATAGAGATCCTTTGTATTTATCTGGAGCCAATACAAACTTCATGTTACTAAAAATAAGACTTCTTTTTTTGTCAATTTAAAACGGCACAGGTTTTGCACCCTCCAGCAAAGTATTTACCTTTAAAAAAACTTCAGTGATGAAAAAAATTGTTGCTACTTTTATTTTATTCAGTGTATTAACTTCCGCTATGGGACAATCAAAAAATTTCTTGGACACACCTTATCTAGAGACATCTGCCAGAGTGGACACCTTGGTAACCCCTGATAAAATCTATCTCAACATCACTATTCAAGAAAAAGATTCAAAAGGCAAGAAGTCAGTTGAAGAACAAGAGAACAAAATGGCCCAAAGTTTAAGGGCCTTGGGTATTGATCTAGATAAACAATTGGTGATCAAAGACCTGAGCAGCAACTTCAAAAAATACTTTTTAAGACAAAAGGATGTGCTTAAAAGCAAACAGTATTCGCTTTTGGTATACTCTGGCAAAAAGGCTGGAGAAGTTATGGTGGCTTTGGAGAAACTGGATATTGCCAATACTTATCTTGAAAAGACCGAATATTCCAAAATGGATGAGCTGGAATTGGAACTAAAATCCAGAGCTGTTAAAAAGGCCAAGAAAAAAGCAGAGGCTCTTACTGCTCCCCTAGGCCAAAAAGTGGGATCAGCCATTCATATTTTGGACACTTCAACTCCTTATTATCCGAGATATAACCAAGCTCCCAGAATGGAAATGAAAGCTATGTCTATGGATATGGCCGAAGCGGAGCCTTTAGATATTGATTTTGAAAAAATAAAAGTGGAGACCTCCGTCAATGTGAAATTCAAAATATCGGAATAGTCTAATCTAGTACAGATAATGCTACTTTAACCATACTCTTTAATCTGTTGGGGTTTGGATTGACTTTTGTAATAACCCGTAGTCCATTATAAAATGTGAAGAGCATTGATGCCGTATTTTCAGCATCAAAAGATGCTGGGAACTCACCATTATCTATTCCCTTTTGAATATAATTGGAAAACAGGGTTTCAATATTGAATTTGTTTTCATTCAATACTTGAAGTAATTTATCATCACCTGGAATGAGTTCCGTTGTTGTGTTTACCACAAAACATCCTTTTCTACAGGAATCCTCAATCGATTCTTCAATAGCTTTATCAAAGAGTTTTTGAAACCCGGCCTTGACATTCCTCTCGTTCTCGAAAAGTATTTTGAGCATATCCCCAGAAATACTTCTGTAATGTTCAAAAGCCCTGTTGAACAATTGTTCCTTTCCTCCAAAAGTATCATAAAGACTGGCTCGATTGATTCCCAAATGTGATACCAAGTCTTGCATTGAAGTGGCATGGAACCCTTTTTCCCAAAAGAGTTCCATTGCCTTGATCAATATTTGCTCCTCATTAAACTGTTTTGTCCTTGGCATATACTTTTTGGAATATTTATTCCAAATTTATTCAAAAAACTATACTTGAGCCAAGCCACCATCTACAGGAATCTCAGCTCCGGTAATATAGCTTCCATCCGAAGAGGCCAAAAATAGAGCAGTTGATGCTATTTCTTCTGCCTTTCCAAACCTTCCGAGCGAAACCATGGAAGGAAGACCAGATGCCATTTGATCCACATTTTCTTGTGGAACATTGTGTTTTCCATAAATTGGAGTATCAATAGGGCCAGGTGCAATGGCATTCACCCTAATACCCCTAGGTCCAAACTCAGCAGCCAAGGTTCTGGTTAAAGATCTTAAAGCGGCCTTGCTGGATGCATAAGCAGCCATCCCCGCAAAACCTTTTACATTGACTATGGAGGTGTTAAAAATAATGCTGGCATTTTCATTCAGATACTTGTATGCTGTTTTCACTGTAAATAAAGGTCCTTTAACATTAATATTGTAGACCTCATCATAGATTTCTTCAGTAATTTCATTGATTCCCTCCAAACGGAATACTCCTGCGTTCAGAAACAAAACATCAATTTTTCCAAAGGATTTTACTGTACTTTTAATTAAACCTTCACTATCGGAAATACTTGAAGCTTCAGCTTTAATCAAAAGATATTCTCCTAAGAGTTCATCTTTTAACGCATCCAATTTTTCTTGACTTCTTCCAGTCAATACTACTTTTGCACCTTCTTCAAGATATTTTTTTGCGGTCTCAAGGCCTATTCCACTTGTTGCTCCGGTTACTACTGCAACTTTACCTTCTAATTTTTTCATTCTGATATGATTTTTTATTTGTATTTTATTTTGGAACAATCATTCCGTATCAAACATAATTAATTATAGAACGATTGTTCCAAAATAGATAACATTTAACATTTGTTTATCTTTATTCTTCATAAAAACCATACATGAACCCTTCCTTTATAGTCGATCAAACTTTCGAGGGTCAAGACTTCACCAAGACGCCCCTAAAAAAAGGGGAATATGAGAACTGCATTTTTAGCGGCTGCAATTTCTCCAATGGATATTTGGACAATCAAAACTTTATGGAGTGTGAATTTGTGGATTGTGACCTTACCAATGCCAACATAAAGCACACTATCTTTAAAGATGTTCTTTTTAAGAATTCGAAATTGGTCGGTGTCCGTTTTGAAGATTGCAACGATTTTTTACTGTCTTTTCAGTTTGAAAACTGTAATTTGACCTTGAGTTCCTTCTTCCAACTCTCACTGAAAAGTACAATGTTTCAGGACTGCAATGTTACTGAAACTGATTTTTCAGAAGCTGTTCTGTCACAATCCATATTTTCCAATTGCAACTTGGAAAAGGCTGTTTTCTATCAGACCAATCTTGAAAAGGCGGATTTTTCCACTTCGTTCAATGTGACCATAGACCCTGAGCAAAATAGCTTGAAAAAAGCCAAGTTCAGCAAGGACAATCTTATCGGTTTACTTAAAAAACACGATATTGTATTATCCTAAATCGAAGAAATGTCCGAGAAACACTGTTTGGAATGTGGTGAAAAATTGATTGGCAGAGTCGATAAAAAATATTGCTCCGACCACTGCAGAAATGCCTATAACAACAAACTGAACAAGGACAGTAAAAACTTGGTCAGAAACATCAACAATAGACTTCGTAAAAACTATCGGATTCTGGCAAGCTTCCCCTTAAAAGACGGCAAGACAACCACCACAAAGATGCGATTGATGGATAAAGGATTCGATTTTGAGTATATCACCAATCTTTACACCACAAAAAAAGGAAGTACATATTACTTCCTTTATGATCTTGGGTACCTGCCTTTGGACAATGACCGGTATATGATTGTAAAACGGGAATGATTAGATTATTTCTTCCAATTTTGGGCACTCAATTTTAGCGCCGCAATCACTATATCTTTTCTACTTATCTGTCCTACCAAAATATCTTTCTTCATTACCGGGAGCCTACGTCTATTATGTTTGTCAAAAACACCGGCAGCATCAAAAATGCTCATATCATGTGGAATAGTCTGCACATTTTTAGTCATAAAACGCTCTACACTTTTATCCAATATGGGCTGATTAAAGTATCTACTTTCAGAAATTTGCTTCATGCAATCCGCTTCAGAAATAATCCCAACCAAAAAACCATTCTTGTCCATTACCGGCCCTCCAGAGATATGATGTTTGGCAAAGGCCTCCATCACTTCCAAAATAGACTGCTCTGGCGAAAAAGTGACCAATTTCCTCGTCATGTAATCTTCCACAAGTATGGGGGCATCATACTCTTTTTTAGAAGCATCCTTAGATCGTACGCCCTGAAAACTCTTGATTGCCATACCGTTAATTTTTGGGTTGATTGATTAAGATAGGAAATTTTAACGAATTATTTAAGTTTTTCGCATTAAATATGCGAACCTTTCATAAATTCATACTTTTATATGCCATATCATCTAAACTATGAAACTTTCCAGAACCCTCGCCTTACTCCTACTGATTTTAGCAGTGTATTGGAGTTACAAATCGTTAATGCCATCATATAAGGGTGATGCTGAAAATCCATCAGAATTATTTTCAACGGATAGAGCTTTGGCCCATGTCAAAAAACTTTCCATTGAACCTCATGCGGTAGGTTTTTCTGGACATGCGGCCACTCGAGGCTATGTTATTGCTGAGCTAAAAAAAATGGGGTTGGAAACAACGACACAAGAAGGGTATACCGCTGGGGATTGGGCAAATCTAAGCAAGGCCACAAATATTCTGGCAAGAATAAAAGGCTCTGGCAATGGAAAAGCGTTGCTTTTATTATCCCACTATGATAGTAATCCACATTCTTCATTAGGAGCCAGTGATGCCGCAAGTGGAGTTGCGACAATTCTAGAAGGTATCCGAGCTTTTTTGGCAGAAAATAAAACTCCTAAAAATGATATTATCATTCTCATTTCAGATGCAGAAGAGCTTGGATTGAATGGAGCGGATCTTTTTGTAAAAAACCATCCTTGGGCAAAGGAAATTGGACTTGTTCTAAACTTTGAAGCCAGAGGTAGTGGAGGACCAAGTTATATGTTAATTGAGACTAATAAAGGAAATGCCAAATTAATAGAAGAGTTTTCCAACGCCAATCCAAAGTATCCTGTCGCTAATTCATTGGCATATAGCATTTATAAGATGTTGCCCAACGATACAGATTTGACGGTTTTTAGAGAGGATGGGGATATTGAGGGTTTCAATTTTGCTTTTATTGATGACCACTATGATTACCACACAGTCTTGGACAGCTATGAAAGATTGGACAAAAATACTTTGGCGCATCAGGGTAGTTATTTAATGCCCTTGCTTTATCATTTTAGTGATGCCGACCTAAATAACTTAAAAAGTGCAGATGACTTCATATATTTTAACCTCCCATATTTTCGGTTGGTTTCTTATCCTTTTAAATGGATATGGCCCATGTTTGGCATTGCCTTACTAGCTTTTGTAGTTTTATTGGTTATTGGTCTCAAAAAACAAAAACTAACAGCAAAAGGTGTATTTCAAGGCTTTATCCCTCTTTTCGCAACCTTGATGATCAATGGCCTAATAGGGTACTTTAGCTGGACAGCCATTAAATGGTGGTATCCTTGGTTTAATGACATGTTGCATGGATTTACCTATAACGGACACCTATATATTATGTCATTTGCCATGTTTTCCCTGGCTGTGTGTTTTTGGTTTTACCACAAATTCCGAAAAGTAGATTTGCCAGACCTTTTGGTTGCACCCATTTTTTTATGGTTAGTAATTTGTGGCCTTGTGGCGGTGTACTTGCAAGGTGCCAGTTTTTTTATTGTTCCTCTTTTTGGAATGTTGGTAGCACTTATGGTGACTATTAACCAAAAAGAACCGAATCCATTTTTATTGTTGTTTTTGGCACTTCCCGCAATTTTTATCTATTCTCCACTTATAAAAATGTTTCCAGTTGGACTTGGATTAAAAATGATGGTGGCCACTACTGTTTTCACCACTCTTTTGTTTGTTCTTGTTCTTCCCTTTTTTGGACAGTTCAAAAACAAGAATCGTTTGGCTTATTTGACCATGTTCTTATTCGCTGTTTTTAGTGTTGCCGCCCATATCAAATCCAATTTTAACGAAAAACGACCAAAACCAAGTAGCTTGCTATATGTATATGATGCTGATAAAAACTCTGCCCAATGGGCAACATATGATCATCAGTTAATCGAATGGAATGGTCAATTTTTGGAAGATAAAACAGAAAAATCCAATAATACAGAATATAAAACTCTTGCCAGTAAATACGGATCTGGGTTCACTTACACCGCCAAAGCTCCAACAAAGAATATTGCGGTTCCATGGATCGACACAATAAAAGATACCATTATGGGTAACCATCGATCAATTGAACTCTGCGTCACTTCCAAAAGAGATGTTAACCGCTTGGATATTTATGCCAATCCTGTCAAATTTAATTCTGTCAAGGTCAACAACATTTCTCTTTCCGATAATTTTTTGCAGAAAAGAGGAAAAAAGTTGGTTACCCATTATATCAGTAATAATGATTATACTGAATTGGCATTGAGTTTTCCAAAGGATTCCATTTTGGAACTCACTTTTTATGAATCTTCCAATGATCTGCTCTCCAACAACGAATTTACCGTTCCCAAACGACCTGAAAACAGTATTCCTATGCCTTTTGTGCTAAATGATGCTATTTTAGTGATCAAAACACTAAGGTTTGAATGAAAAAATAGGGGTTTTTGGTTGTGGTTGGCTCGGGTTTCCCCTAGCTAAACATTTTGTAGTCAATACATATGAGGTGCATGGAACTACCACATCCAAGGAGAAATTGAAACTTCTCAAAAAAGATAAAATACACCCCTATGAAATTTCCATTTCCGCAACAAAAATTCATGGGGACATTGAAACCTTCTTATCCAATATTGATGTATTGATTATAAACATTCCACCAAAGCTCAGAGGTGCCAACACCGAAAGTTTTGTAGAAAAAATAAAACTGTTACATAATCAAGTAAAAAAAAGTAAGATCTCCAAAATCATCTTTGTAAGCAGTACAGCCGTGTACGGCAACATTAGTGGAGACGTGACAGAGGAAACACCGCCTATACCAGTTACAGAATCTGGCAAGCAATTGTTGGAATGCGAACAACTTCTTACCCAGGACAGCACTTTGCAAACAACCATTGTACGTTTTGGAGGATTGATAGGCCCAACGAGACATCCCGTTACCATGTTATCTAAAAGAAAAAATCTTACCAATGGTAACGACCCAGTAAACCTTATTCATCTTCAAGACTGTATCCACTTAATATATACTATCATTGAAAAAGGTTATTGGGGAGAGATATTCAATGGTGTCTATCCATTGCATCCAACAAAAAAAGAGTATTATACCACAGAAGCAATTCGAAGAGGTATTCCCGCACCTAACTATCTAGGCAGTTTATCCCATAAAAACAACAAAATCATCCGCAGTAAAAATTTTATGGATAAATCACATTATTTCCAAACATCAATTGTCACGTAGTTGACCATCACAAAATATGTTTTGACAACAATTAAGATAAAATTAAGTTAATTAATTAACTGATTTTTAATTGATTACAACTCCCGTCTTTACCTTTGTACTAGTATAATTATTTAATGTCATGGGAGATTCAAGGTTAACTACAAGAATCTTGATGGAGATGGAGAATTTGATTACAAAAAGTAGCAAAAGACAAAACATAACCTCAAGATTCAAAGACTTGCATAAATCTATTCTAAGGAAGCACTACAATGCTGCGGATGTAGAAATAGACTACGGAAAACAAAGAATAAAAATGGATGTGGTATTGGACGATCATGAGTATGATCCAAAAATCATAAATATGGTGGTATCTACCATGCCCTTAAGCCTTTACTACAAAGATTTGGACACCTTTTTAAAATCATGTTTAGTGAAGGATGTAAAAAGTTTGGCTTTTTATGCCCTATTGCTGAAACAACATACCAATGAAGATGTCTCCATGTTAGCTCTCTAAAAAATAGAGTCAAACACATTTCTCTTAATTCATATGGTATTCTTTAACAGCTTAGTACCGATAATTTTTTTAGTTTTGGCGCACCAAAAAACACGATAAATGAGAAAAATTGCGGTGTTGATACTTTTATTTATAGGTTTCAACGGAATTTCACAGAGTAACAAGGAGCTTTTAGATCATTATAAAGCTTACTATAATGAAATGCGATTGCAGGGAGATGTGAATGGAGTCATTAGTTCATTGACCCATTTAAATGTGCTTTCACCTTCTAAAGAACGTAGAGACACACTGGCCTTTGTCTATATGAACAATAGTCAGCACCTTCAGGCCCTGAACACTATAGGAATTGAAAAAAAGGCTGATGATTCTGATTTGGCGGTGCAGGTAAAAGCAGTTTCATTAAAAGCTCTCAATCAACCCAAAAGGGCGTTAGAGCATTTTGAAACGCTCTTTACAAGAAACCCTTCTGCGTATTTGGCATATGAATTGGCTGATCTTAAAATACAAACAGGAGACAATGATGGTGCTTCTACCAATATAGAATATGGTATTGCCAATGCTAAAGATGATCAGAAATACGCTTTCTATGAAAGACAACAACCGTATGAGGTTCCCTTAAAAGCAGCTTTTCATCACTTAAAAGGGTTGGTTATCTTCAACAAAGACAAAAACAATATTGATAGTGCCATTACCTCTATTGATGAAGCGCTAAAAATTGACCCAAATTTTAATTTGGCCAGTCTTAGCAAACAGGCATTGGAATCTAGAAAGCAAAAACAGGAAGGGCAAGAATAACAACTATTATTTTTCCTTCTTAAGCTCAAGAAGTAACAAGCTGTCTTTTTCTTTTTTCATTTGAATCAGTTCAGCAACATTTTCATTGGGTACTGCAATTGAAAGTACATAATGGGCAATTTTCCATTGCCCATTTTCTTTTTTTACTACCCCAGATCCTCTACAGAGTTTCATTTGGGTATCCAATAATTCGTCAAACCAAGCAAAGTTACCGGCTTCGTTTATATAAATATTCCGCTCTACAGCGGTAAAACTCCAAGCTTTCCCCCTATCAAAATAGGGTTTGGAAAATTCTTTGAATGCCTTGTTTTGCCAATTTTCTGTGGCATCGGTACCAATAAACACCCCATCTTGAGTCATTTTACCGAAATAAGCATCAAAATCAGCATTTGAAGCTGCCTGATGCCAAGTATTCAATAATTGATCGATACTTTCCTTTTCATTGGTTTGCCCTTTTGCCCCTAAAGCAAGAAAAAGCATTACAAAACTTAGTGCCTTAACCTTCATCCAGAATTAGTTTTTTGTCCAATTGACTATTTACAATCACATTGAGTTGCTTACGAAAAGCATTATACGCTTCCAACATCTTAATAGTAGGTTCTGTAGTCTCTCTATTATCCAAGATATTGGCTTTTACTTTTAACAAGTATGTTTTTACAACACGTTGTCTACTTTTTATCTGAAATTCATCAAAAACAGTAGGATGTTCTGATTTAGCCAAAAGCCCCTCTTTCTCTATGAGATCATCTATTGCCAAAACCAAATCTTCATTGTTCTTGGCTTTATACAGTACATCAAAGCTCGTGGTCAGGTCATTAAACTCTTTCCATTCTTTAACAATAGCAGTTGCTTCTGGGTTGATAGCAACCCTTTTAGGCATTTTTTGATAATTGAAGACAAGCTCTTCATTTCCATCATCTTGAGAGGTATTCTCTTTATCCTTACAGCTCCAAGAAACCATCAAAAGGATGATAATGCATGACAATTTTCGCATAAGCGAATGTACAAATTTTAATAAAGGCTCTCTTTATTTGTGAAAGCAATTAACTTCATTTTAAAACGTAAAAGACCAATCATATTCTAGGTGCCTACGATCAAATATGGGCTTCATCAATATTTAAGAATCACCCCCTATTGATGTCAGACTTGCCTCCGGTTTTTTTTAGAAGTTTAATGTAGTGGATCTCGACTCCTTTGTCAATGGGCTTAAGCATATCATACATGTTAAGGGCAACTATACTTGCCCCATGCATGGCTTCAACTTCCACTCCGGTCTTATAAAATGTTTTTACTTCTACCTTCACCAAGATTTCAAGGTTGTTGATTTCATAATCAATCCCACAAAATTCAACAGGCAATGGATGACAATCTGGAAGAAGGTCGGAAGTCTTTTTTACTCCCAAAAATCCCGCAGCCTTGCTCATGGCAAAAACATCTCCCTTGGGCACTGTGCCGGATTCAATAGCGTTAATGGTCTTTTGAGAACTAACTTTTACAACTGCTTGTGCAATTGCTGTTCTGTGAGTTGATTCTTTCTGTGTAATATCAACCATTTACTACGTATTTACTTTCCATTGATACGAATCATCCTCAAAAAGTTCTTTTCCAAAAACCGGAACTTGTGATTTTATTTCTTCCACCACATATTCAAGTGCCTCAAAAGCAGTGCGGCGATGTGGGGATGAAACAAATACAAATAGGCAGATCTCTCCTGCATTTACTTTTCCTAAACTATGATAAATATGCATACAGGTGATTTCAAATTTTGAAAATGTCCTTTCCCTGATTTCATAGAATTTTAGGTTCGCCATTTCTTCATAAGCAGTGTACTCAATAGCTCCAACAGTCTTTCCATCAATTTCATCTGCTCTCACCTGTCCCAAAAAGATATCATGCGCACCAATTTGAGTCTTAGATTGGTGTTTAGCTATAGCATCTGCAATAAAAGTGGGACTGACCGGGCCTTCAACAAACACATTCTTCTTCTTCTTTTCCATTGAAAAGTGAATTTTTGCTAAGGTAATTAAGAAAAATGAAAGGCAAAGGGGGTTTTACAGCCTAAGGGAACAACTATGTAATATTCAACTAATGTTATTCACTAAGTTACCTTATTAAATCCCCACAAACCTTAACTTTTAGTTTGACAGCTCCAGGGAGGTAGGCAAGAGGTATTGATTCTTTTGCTAGAATATTGATACTATCTTCAAGGGCCCCGTTTTTCAGCAGCTCCTTTTTTACTCTTTCGAGTAGTTGTTCCAAAGCCGAGTTTTCATCATTCTGTAGCGTGTTGATTACCATTTCCTCTTCACAACCTATTTGGGCAATGCAAGCACCAAATGCGTTGGCCACTTCCAAATGTTCTGGAAAAATTACGCTAGAAGCACCATTAATTTCTTTGGGCAACAAAAATGCACCACCACCACAGGCAATCACAGGAATTTCTTTTGAATCCGTTTTTAGTTTATCGACCAACTTTTCAATAGCCAATTGAATTTCATTTTTTACTACCGTTAGGGCTTCTTGAAATGTATAACCAGTATTTTTTTCCATTGCCTTACGCAAGGTCGATGGTTCTTCTGCCCCTTCTATTTTCAATTCATCATTTGCTATAAAAAAATCGGATAGTGTTGGTGTATCACCTCCAAAAGCCAATGCTTTTTCCTTAAGTTGGTATCCAACAGAATCTGGGCCAAGAATACATTGATTGTTAGCAAAACGAACAATAGTTCCACCACCGATTCCAACAGCAACAACATCTGGCATTCTAAAATTGGTAAGAACACCCCCTATTTGAGCTGCCTGAGTACTTTCCCTTGGGAAAAAGTTGACCAAAACTCCTCCATCTGAAGTAGTACCACCAACATCAATTACGATTCCATTTTCTACTTTAGAAAGTGCTCCCGCTCCACGAATACTGTTTGTAGGACCAGAAGAGATAGTGAGTACCGGGTAATCTTGCACCTGCTCCAGTGACATAAGGGTTCCATCATTTTGACCGATAAATAGTTGGGAGGATAGTCCCAACTCATGCACAGTATTTTTAAAGGCATCCACCATTTTAGAAGCTACCTTTTGCAGTGCAGCATTTAAAATAGCTGCATTTTCCCTTTCCAGTAAACCGAGTCCTCCAAGTTGGTGGGAACAACTTGTTCTTACATCACTTCCCAAAATTTCCTTGGCCCAATCAGCTACCTGCAATTCTTGATCAGGAAGTGTCTTGGAAAAAATACCCGTTATTGCTAAAGATTCCACTTCACCTTTCATGGCAAAAAGGTATTTTTTCACCTCTTCTTCGTTTAATGAACTTATCAATCGACCATCAAATTCATAACCCCCATGTACCATATAATTGTGCTCTCCCAACAGTATTTTTAAATCATCTGGAAAATCTGCCATCGTTGGTATGGAAACACTTGCAGGAAGACCAATTCTAATAGCTCCGATGCTGTTCAGTTCTTTTCTTTCCACTAGGGCATTGGTGCAATGTGTTGTACCCAGCATAATGTACTTGATATCTTCCTTAGGGACATCTACTTCGGAAATGACTACATTAATGGCATTTCTTATACCACTGCTCACATCTAATGTAGTAGTCTGCTTGGTTTTGGCCAATATTTCATTGGTATGCGATACCAGTACAGCATCTGTATTGGTACCCCCTACATCAACACCTATTTTGTAATACATATGTTTAATTTTTGTTCAATTCCTCAATGGGAATAAATTTTTCTTTATAGCCGAATTTTTGAGGACCTCCCAATGCAATACCTTCCGGTGTTCTCCATTGCACATCGGCTTTCATGCCCAAAACCACTACACGTGTGCCATATTGTACAGATTCTGCTGTTATGGGCTGTGCGTTTTCCGCATCAATAAGTACTATCAAGTCTGGTGTAATAGCCATGGGACGACCATCTTTTTTCGCCATTAAAAACTCATTTTGAAAATCCAAATCCATGAAGTTTCCTTGATTTTCATCCAATCCCATAATTTCACAAATACCCTTGTTCCATCTCCCTTCCGTTTTTATGGTTACTTTGCTGATTTTCCCAGTAAAAAGTTTAATGGCCGAAGCTTCTTTGATTAAAGAAGTAAGAGGACTAAGATTTTTATCTTTTGAATCTAGGATGGCTTCTCCAAGCTTTTGCGCATAGGTAACAATACCATGTACCGCAGCTTTCTTGACTTGTTTACCACTCATGGGATAACATCCAATGGCACAGCTGCCACCCATTTGAATTGTTGTTGCCCCTACAAGCGTTTCTCCCCATACATTATCAATGGTGTGGTATATGTTTCTATTCCCTTTTTCATCGGCTTGCGCTATTGGTGAAACAGGAATATTGTGTAAGGTGAAAGTGACCATTTCCAAACGGGGAAATGCTCTCCCCATGCCATCGGCATCTACTATAGGGATATTCTTTTCAGCAGCTACTGCAAATGGAATTACCCCATTGAGCCCACCCGCTTCGGCTGGCATAACGGCATCTATTTTTTTTCCCAAATATTCTTCCATCATTTCAAAAGCTTTCATGAATTCATTTCCAGAAAAAAGCTTTTCCACAAGTATCATGGGCGCTCCAAAAGCTGCTATGGGAACTATCAGCGCATCATCTTCCAAATCTTCCGCATTAACAAGGGATGCTTCACCATAAGTGTTTATAGCCTGTTTCACCAAAAGTTTTCCAATATAGGGATCACCTCCGCCCCCGGTCCCTAGAACAGTTGACCCCATAGCTATATATTCAATGTCTTTTGTTCCAATTTTTCGCATACCTATTTCAAGATTTTTTTAAGGATATAATAGATTATTGCCGCAATCACAATACCCAAAATATTTTTAATTGAGGAGTCCATAATCAACATAACTACCACCCCGGTTCCCCAAGAAATTATTCCTTTCCAGTTTACTTTGGCGGCTTCCTGTTGGTATGTTTTGGCAATGTAATAATCAGATATCATAACCCCGGCTATTGGGGTAATTGTGATGGTGAGCAATGTAATAAAGCTCATAAAGTGGGATAAAATTCCAACCGCAGCAAGCAATATACCTGCAATTCCTACCAGTAAAGTGGTTTTAGACCGGGAAGTTTCCCGTAACTTAAAAAGGTCATTAAAGGCCAATCCTGAGGAATAGATATTCATAACGTTGGAAGTCCATGTAGCAAGAATAAGAATCGACATTGCAAAAAATGGAAATCCCAAGCCTGAAAATATCTCAACAATGTCATATGTTCCTTGGGTAATGGCCAAAATTGCTCCAATGGCTAACAAGCATAACGCAGAAGGAATGATCCCGAAGATGGAACCCAAAACAGCATCCTTTTTAGTTGCAGCAAAACGATTGTAGTCCGGTGAAATTACCCCACCAACAGAGATAAAACCAATGGTGAGTCCTATAGCTTGCGAAAAAGGCATGCTACCCTCTGGTTTAAAATTCAGTATTTCTTGAAAACCATGGGTTTTAAAAGTAATAAACAAACCGTAAACCAATAACAAAACAATGGCTGGAACGGCCACATAATTGAGCCATTTCAGGTATTTAAACCCAAAAACTGCCGTAAGAACCATGATGATACCCCAAAAAATGGATGTTGCCCAAATGGGGATGTCTGGACCACCCATTTCTAGTAATATTTTTGAAAAGGACGCTCCAGCAATATTACTCTGAATTCCGAACCATCCCAAAGTAGATAGACCAATGACCAGAGCTACGATAACCTTGGCTCCATTCTCCCCAAAACTGCTCGAAGCCAATGCTACCGTTGCTTTTCTTCTTTCCACAGCAGCCATACTCAGCAAGGACATAAAGAGCACCACAAAGCTGAAACCAATAAGACCTGCCCAAATAGAAGTGCTGAAACTTAGTGCACTTATCAAAGAACTTCCTATGAGTAATGCTGGCACACTAACAATTCCTCCGAACCAAATACCGGCCAGACTATACCATCTTGTGTTAGCATGATTATTTTCCATATGCCTATGCCTTAATTAAGATGTAAATGAGGTTAGTGTCCTCTAAAACATTTCCTGCCTGAGCTTCAAACGCTTCCAGATAAACTACATCTCCAGATTTCAAATAACCTTTGATCGAACCATTTTCATGGAGCATTTCAATTTTTCCTTTTTGAATAATGGAAATTTCATAGCTTGGATGCCTTGTAAACCCAATTTCTGGTATTCTGGTCCCTTTTTTTAAGAAAACAGTTCCCATTTGAAACGCAGTCTGCTCTTTTTGAATTTGAAAAAGAGATTTGTTGTAATGCTCTTTTGGCAATGGATATGTAATTCTTTTAACTACCATTAGTTCACTATGATTCGATTGCCAAATTGATAGGGTTCCATAAACAATCCAAATTGTTCCATATCCTGTTCAGAAGGAGGTTCACAACTCCACTTTGTTGAAGGTTTCCAACCATATCGTTTTTTAAGAATGGCCGCTTGCTCCGCTTGTTTTAAAGCAGCTAAAGAAGGATCTATAACGGGCACTTTAAGCCTTTCCTGAATTTCATTAAAGAAACCAAATTCACAAGTACATCCTAATATGATAGATTCAGCAAAATCCTCGTTCACTGCTCTTTCGGCTGCTTTGAAAAGATTGTTGGCGGTAATTTTATGATTCTTTTGAAATTCACAGACATTCATACCAACATCACGGAAAGATGCCAAATGTTCCCCGTAACCATATTCTTTAATAGTGGTATGCATTTCATGTTCCCATTTTTTTTGTCCAATGATTACAGAAAATCTATTAGATAGTTTTAAGGCAACCTCTATTGACGATTGGCAAGGGGCAACTACCACCATATCGCCAGAAATTTCTCTTGCATCCAATAAACAAGGGTCGTAAAAACAACCAATGATCATAGCATCAAAGCCTTCAATTGAAGCTTGTCTTATAGCTTTGATCATGTCAGAAGCAACGATTGCATTGTAAGTTCTATATTCAAGATTATCCATTTGACCTACGGTTGATTGCAACGAGGTGACGTGTACTTCAGTATTAGAGAACTTATTCTCCTTGATCATCTCGGCAAAAAATGAATCGTAAGCATTAAAGCCAATGGGGTTCAGATACATAATTTTTATTACATCTTCCATATCAGATATTATAGAATTCCTTTGCTTCTTTTTTAGTGATATAGCCATTTTTCACATCCAAGAGAACTTTCTTCTCTGGGCGATTTTCGGGGTTTCCATAACCTCCCCCAGTTGCAGTCACGCATCTAACTATGTCTCCTTTTTCCAGAGCAATATTTGTCCCAAGGCTATGTCTCTCTTTCGTTCCATTTTTTCTGATGATCATGAAATAATTATAGGACCCATCATGCCCACCATTCATACCCCAGGTTTTAGTTTTTTCACCCAAAAACGCAGCTGTAACATGAGCTCCATCAGAAACAATTTTATAATCGACATACTGTCCATTGCCTCCTTGAAATTCACCATACCCACCTCCTTCATTATGAAAAGCATACTGTTCAACCTGAATACCATAGCGCATTTCGCGGATTTCTATGGGAATGTTGTAAGATTCACCGCTACCACAGGAAAGTTGCCCACGGTTTCCATCATGGGTAGAGGAAGCTCCCCAACCACCGGCCAAAGGTTCCGCCTGGATATAAAACTGCCCAGTGTCAGGGTGCATCCCCGAAATGAAGGTCGCACAAACGGAACGCAAATGCCCAGCAGGCAATTTATCTGGAATCATTGGTGCCAAAATCTTCCAGATTAAATCTATTGAAGTTATCAAAACCTCATAATAAACTGATACTGCAGAAGGTGCCTCAGCACTAACAATAGTTCCGGGCTCACAAATGACCTTCATAGGCCTAAATGCACCACCGTTGGCATCCATGCGTGGAGTGGTTATGGCTTTAAAAAGGCTTCTACAGCCGGTAACCAAACCACTAAAAGCTAGATTGGTAGCTCCTTTTACCTGTGGGTGCGAACCATTAAAATCGGCTATAAACTGATTATCCGTTACGGTAATTTTGGCTTTGATGGGAAATGGACCCTCACCAAAACCATTGTCTTCAACTTCGGTTGTTCCTTCGTAAACACCATTTGGGATTTTCTTTAGAGCCTCAATGCACATGCGCTCCCCATAATCGAGGAAATCTTCTTTGGCTTTAATAAATGTTTCCAAACCATACTTTTCAATGATTGAAATGACCCTTTTCGCACCCACCTCTGATGCCGCAATACCTGCATAAAGATCACCAAGAGTACTGTCAGGTAATCGTACGTTTGATTTTATCAGGTCGGCAATCGCTTCATTGATTTTACCTTTTTCTCTCACTTTTATGAATGGGAAGTGTAATCCTTCTTGATAAATTTCTGTAGCAACAGTAGAGACCGAACCCGGAAAGGTTCCTCCCAATTCAGTCCAATGTGCTTTGTTGACAGTAAATGCAACCAGTTCATTTTTGTAAAAAACAGGATATATTACTGAAACATCCGAAAGATGGGTTCCTCCTCCGGCATAGGGTGTATTGGCTATGACCACATCTCCTTCTCGCAAAGCATTTTCTCCATTGAACTTATCCAAAGTGGCTCTTACCACAGAATCCAGAGCTGCCAAAAATGCGGTTACCCCATTACCTTGGGCAAGTAGTTCTCCTTTGGCATCTGTAATGCCCACGGCATAATCCAATGATTCATATATAATGGGGCTCATGCTGGTGCGTTGCAAGGTTTGAAACATCTCATCACCAGCGGCTACCAATGCATCCTGTATGATTTCTAAGGTAAATTTTTCCATAGCTAGGCTTTTTGTAAGGTTAGGATCAAGTTGCCATACTCATCAACATTAACTATGTGCAAAGGAGTGACTAGGGTAGTTGTGGCTTTTTCGGCAATTACCGCAGGTCCTTTAATTTTCATTTTGGGTTCTAAGAGATTTCTATGATAGAAGGCTGTTTGTTGAATTCCCAAATCATCAAAATCTACATCTCTAGTATCAAAGTGCGCATCTTCAACTTTTTTACCCGTTTTTTCCAACTTTGGAAAATCAGGTTTATCAACCACCACTTGGGCCACTAAATGAAAGTTTACTAACTCCACTGAGGCATCAAGTTCGAAGGAATAATGCTTTTTATGTTCTTTATGAAAATGTTGAATTATGATTTCTAAAGGAGTAGTGTCATCAAAATTGGACAACAATACTTTAACATAGTGTTCTTGACCGGCATAACGTAAATCGGTATAGTAAGTGAATTTAATGTCCTCCTTGGTATAACCATCCGATTTGAAGTTCTTGATGGCTTCACTTTCCATTTCTGCAAAGGTGGATTGTATTGTGGTCCGTTGCTCCGGTTCTAAGGTAATCACATTGGTCCTTATGAAGTCCCTTCTAATATCTGACATCAACATTCCGAAGGCAGAAAATACCCCAGCGTGCGGAGGCACAATCAATTCGGATACCTGAAGCTCCCTGGCCAGGTCGGCACCGTGCATTGACCCACCTCCTCCAATGACCACCATAGTAAAATCTCGAGGATCGTAGCCTTTGTTTACCGAAATGAGTTTTAGCGCATTCACCATATTGGAATTGGCGATTCTAAGTATCCCCTTGGCAATGTCTTCTTTTGAAGTGTTAAGTTTCTCGCATAAAGCTTTGGAAGCTTTTTCAATACTTGGGTAGTCGGGTTCCAATTCTCCTCCCAAAAAATAGTGGGGATGAATCCGTCCGGTAATAATGTTGGCATCGGTAGTGGTCAGATTTTTTCCGCCACGTCCGTAAGCAGCAGGTCCCGGTTGAGCTCCGGAGCTCTTAGGGCCAACATGCATTTTACCTCCTTCATCTATCCAAGCTATGCTTCCTCCTCCATTACCAATCTCAACAATATCTATTACCGGTGTTTGAATTGGATAACCCGCCTCTGTCCTTGAATGCTCAATTTTATAATTGGTAGTTATTTTTACCTGTCCATTTTCTACTAAGGCGCATTTTGCTGTGGTTCCGCCAATGTCCAAAACAATCAAGTTCTTTTTGCCAATTACTTTCCCCAGAGCAATAGCTCCAAAAACACCACTTGCAGGACCTGATTCTACCATGGTAATCGGATTGCTCTTTACATCATTCAAGGTTGTAATGCCTCCATTAGATTGCATAATGTAAGGAGGGTCTTGCAATCCCTTTTGTCTTAATTTGTCTTTAAGCTGGTTCAGGTATTTTTTGGCTATCGGAAGGACATAACCCGATAGTACCGTTGAGCTAGTTCGTTCATATTCACGCCATTCTCTAGTTACCTGATGTGATGCAATAATTTCTATGCTCTTATCGAGCTTCAACAATTCTTCAACAAGCTGAATTTCGTGTTCAGGGTTTTTATAAGCGTGCAAGAGGCAAACCGCAATGGACTCAACGTTTTCTTCCTTACAGGTTTTTAGAATGGCCTTTGAAGTCGCCATATTTAGCTCTTTGATTACTTCGCCTTTGTAATTCATCCGTTCTTCTACTTCAAACCTCAAATGTCGTGGCACAAAAGGAGGTTGTTTCACAAAATTGAAGTTGAACAGGTCAGGTCTATTGCAGCGAGCAATTTCTAGCACATCTCTAAATCCCTTTGTGGTTATCAGGGCAGTTTTTGACCCCTTGCGTTCTGTAAGTGCATTGATGACCACCGTGGTACCATGAGCAAAGAATTCTATCTCTTTTAAATCTACATTTCCTTTTTCTATGGTATCCAGTATACCTTGCTCAAAATTAGAAGGTGTAGTATCCGATTTTGCAACTTTTACTCCTATTGGCTTGCCTGTTTTTGCATCAAACTCTAAGCATACCAAGTCCGTAAAAGTCCCGCCTATATCTGTTGCGACTCTCATAATATTATTAATAAATTTTAAAGAAAGCCACTAATGGGTTTTAGTGGCTTTGCAATTGCATTGGGTCACTTAAACTAACTCAAAAATTACTGTTGCGAACAAGTGTTAGAACTTGTAGGCTATACTGGCCCCATAGGTGGCGGGTTGACCAAGCCAAGCCAAATCTGAGCCTCCATTGGAAAAGGTTTGTGCAAAAAACTCTGTGATGTATTCGGTATCTGTAAGATTGGTTCCCCAAAGATTTATTGTAAACTTATTGAAGGTAACACCCAACCTGGCATTTAAAAGATTATACCCTGATGATACAGCGACATTATCTTCGTGCCAATAAATCTTTCCGGTCCCCTCCAAGTTGACATTCCCGTTAAAGGAAACGTTCTTGGTAATATCAAAGCGAGATTCCAAGCCAAAGCTATAGCTGTCCTGAGGCACCAAAGGTGTGTTGTTGCCAGATACATTTATTGTTTCATTGGCTCCAGTGCTCACTGTAGAGGTGCCTTCTGTTATTCTGGCCTTGCTTACCCCATAACTGCCCAAGATATCCAACCAGTTTGTGGCTCTCAATTTCAAGTCCGCTTCAAACCCAACGGACTCACTTTCCGGAACATTAAAATTGCCTATTAGAATATTTCCATTTCCACCATCAAGAACAAGTGCGTATAACTGTTGGTTGCTAAAATCAATATAATATCCGGACAGGTTCAATATGAAACGACCACCCCAAAGGCTATTTTTCATACCAATTTCATAATTATCCGTAGTTTCGGCCTCAAAATCTGAATTATACCGGACTGTATTTCCTTGGTTAAAACCTCCCGTTCTATATCCACGTCCATAATTGGCATATAACAACATATCCTCAGTTGCTTTTAGAGCCAATGAAAGCTTAGGTTGGAGCTGTGAATCCGTTTTTTCAGGATTTGTATTTTCCGTGACATTATCTTGTTGAATGTTATCACGATCAAATCGAAGTCCTGCTGATAAAGTCAACCGGTCAGTTACTTGAAAGTCCAAAAATCCAAAGGCAGCAATAGTGTTATAAGTATTGGTGAAGTTTCCAATAGCTAATCTAGACTGCGTTCCCGTGGGTTGAAAAGGTGGTGCAAAAAAACCAAAATCAGCTGTTGCATCCGTAATAAGTTGCTTATCTAGTTTTTGATAGAATGCTCCCAAATCCCAATTGACCTTGCCATTTGTATCTGTAGAACTCAATCGAAATTCTTGGTTAATGGTTTCTGTATTGCTATCCTGAATTTGTCGTAAAACATCGGCCGGAGTAAAATCCAGGTCGCCTATATGGTTACGCTCTCCTTTATTATAAGAAGATGAAGAAGTAAGCTTGACATCGCCAAGGTTAAAATCGAATTTTAAGTTACCATAAATGGCATCAAGTGTGGATCGGCCAAATTGATCTCCTTGAATGGCAAGATTATCAAAATCGTCAGCATCAATATTTGGATTGCCAGTTGTTGGAGAAGCATAATAAACAGCACCAGCTTCGGCATCCATATACTGACCGGTTAGAGTAGCTGTGGTATTGGATGATAAAATTGCTTTTAGCTGACCTCTTATGGACAATTCTTCCACAAAATCAGGAGCCATATTCAATGTAACGTTGTTCAACAGGCCATCTCCCTTTTTATAAGAACCTGAAACCCTATAAAACAGTTTGTCCTTTACCAAAGGTCCAGTAGATGATAATTGCGTTTGTAAAAGATTTCCGTTTGCATAACCAAATTGAATTTTATTACGTGAAGTATTGGTAGGCTCATTGGTAACAATATTAATTGCCCCCGCTATTGCGTTTCTACCATACAATGCCCCTTGAGGTCCCTTTACAATTTCGATGAGCGCCAAATCAAATAATTCCTGATTGATCAGGTTAGGATCAGGCAATGTAACACCGTCAATAACAAACGCTATGGGAGATTCACCATTACGGATATGTGAAATCCCTCTAACAGTGATAAAGTTATTCCCAATGTTCTGTGAAGTGGTAAAATTTACATTTGGAATTTGATCTGCAAAGGTTTGTACATTATTGATTCCTTTGGTCTCTATTGCCTGTGCCGTGAATGTGACAACGGATTCCGGAATGGATTGCACAGATTCAGCACGTCTTCTGGCTCTACCCACCACATTATCAAATCCTTTAACAACAACCTCGTCAAGTTTGGAAGCATCTTCTTCCATAGTTACATTTAAGGTATTGCCGTCAATGGCAATTTCTAAGGTCTTATATCCAAGATAGGAAAAAACCAAAGTGGCTCCAGAATTAACCCGTATGGCATAATTACCCTTAAAATCTGTTGTGGTTCCATTTGTAGTTCCCTGTTCAAATACGGACACCCCAAAAAGCGGACCTTCGGTGGATTGAACCCCACCACTAACCTCTATATTTTGAGAGAAACAGCAAAAAGGCATAAACATTATAAGTAATAAAACTAATCGTAGCATTGGTTATCTAATTATAAGTTAGTTGGTTAAATATAGACAGGTCAATTTTCCTAAATTTTTTTTCCGAATTATATATTATATTTTAGTAATTCCAATTATATATTTTGGAAAATAATGGAAAATATACTAGAAAGAGATAACAGCGAAACATTGCTCTTGACCAAACACGTGTTCAGCATACTACTAAACAAGGTGATAACCCATTTTAAAGAGTCTCATAAGATTGATGGAAAGTATAAAGATTCCCAACTTTATGGCTTTGGAAATTACGATTTGGAAAAAGCCAATCTAAAGAATGATTTGGAGCTGGTTTTAAGGGGCTATGTAAATGGAAAGTATTTATATAACAAATATAGAGAAGCCTCTTCTGGCAAACCGATTATTAAGATCAGTAGAGAATATAGGTCTCTCTTTTTTAACTATTTGGGATACAGAGATGTCTCCGAATTTGTTGAAAGTGGTTTGTTCACAACAAAACAACGCGACAAGCAATTTGATCTCCTTCGAAGAAAAGGGAACTCAATTGATCATTATTATGTGTGCTACTATTTTGGAGAAGACAACAAAATGAACAAAGGGCAGGTAATTATTTATAATGATTGGAAAACTGTAGAAATGATATATGTATATGTGGATGAAAATGGAGCAAAGGGCGTATATACCTTTTACGGAACTATCAATCAAAGTGAGGATTTTGCCCATTTTGACACCAAATACTTTGTGGGCAACAAGAAAAGTGAAGGGGCAAAATTCATTTTTTTTATTGGAAAATCGTCCCCCAATGAAAGACATTACCTAATTGGAACATACTCTGGATTTGATAAATATGACAGGGCGATAGCAGGAAAAATGATTTTAAAAAAGTACAATGCCAAATTGGAAATTGAGGAAGAGGTAAACAGTAAATTATTTGATCCCATTATTTGCCAAGAACTCAACAAAGTTAGGCTGGTGGTAGAAAGCAACATAAGAAAAAATCCGCTCAGGTTTTCCAAGAAAAGTCCCTATGCACAGATTTTGAGCAAAACTGCAGGGGATTATGCTTTTGAATTTAATATAGAAGGAAGAAATCATTGTTTAAAACTAAGAATAGAAACATACCACCACAATATCGTAAGTTTAAATGATTCCATAATTGTTGAAGATGATAAGGTTGTGGTATTGAACAAGGGACAAATCCTAAATCTTGATTTTGCGATTTCCGGAGTGTTTCATCTTCAAAAAACATCAATTTATATCAATGCTATGGACTTCATTGGTAAAAACAAGGAGGTAGAAGGGAATTTTAATGGCATAGATATAAACAATAAGATTGTTTCTGGAATAGTTAAAATTTCTCGTCTTTATTGACCCTATTTGGGCCAAATAAAAATTAGTTGCTCTACATCAAGTATTAAAAGTAGCCCCGGCAAGAATCGAACTTGCATCTAAAGTTTAGGAAACTTCTATTCTATCCATTGAACTACGGGGCCATTTGCTTAAATGGACTGCAAAAATATGTTTTTTGGGAAAAATAATTTTTAATGAGGCAATTTATCTTTCAATACTCCATATACATATGTGCCCAAAATTGCTGATATCAGTACCATGGCAATAGGAAGAAATCCAGCTCCCAATAAGGTAAACATAGGTCCAGGACATGCTCCTGCCAAAGCCCAGCCCAAGCCGAATAGAATACCGCCAATCAAATATCTGGTAAAACCCTTTTCTTTAGGAGTTATACTAATAGTTTCTCCATAGAAAGATTTAATATTGAATCGCTTTATAATTTGAAGGGCCACTATGCCAATCCCTAGTGCAGAACCTATAATTCCATACATATGAAAAGCATCAAACTGAAACATTTCATAAATGCGAAACCAAGAAGCCGCTTCAGACTTAAACAATAAAATCCCAAAAAAAACACCTATAACTAGATAAAAAAACGTTCTCATACTTAAAAAATAAATGGGAATAAAACATGTACCATTAAAAGGCCTCCAATAAAAAATCCAATCACCGCAATCAAGGATGGTAACTGTAGGTTACTCAGCCCGGAAATAGCATGGCCAGAAGTACACCCTCCTGCATATCTTGCTCCAAAACCGACCAAGAATCCGCCAATAATAAGCAAGACCATATTTTTTATATCTGAAAAAACATTTGTTCCAAAGAGTTCGGAAGGAAGGTATGCTCTGCCAGCACTTTCAAAACCTAAAGAATTTAAATCCAGTACTGTATTTTGACTGATCGCCACTGTTGCATCCGCAGATAAGAAATTAGCACCAATATAACCTCCAATGACTACCCCGACTACGACAATAAGATTCCATTTTTGGGATTTCCAATCAAGTTTGAAAAAATTGGTTCGCTTTCCAGCACCACAAATGGTGCAGATTGTTGCCAAATTTGAAGACATGCCGAATCTTTTGCCCATCATGATAAGGATAATCATGACCAAAGCGATCAATGGGCCGGATACATACCAAGGCCAAGGTTGAAATACCATATTTTGCTTTTTCAACAAAAATGGAGAAAAAGCTTCAAAAAACAAATTTGACCTTTAGCCCGACCTTAATCGGTAATTCCAAACTTTTTTAGAATGTCCTCTAGTAGACACCATTTGGTAAATGAGGATTGCAACAGATTAGCGCCAACAAATCCTGTAAACCAAAGCCAGTTTAAATTCACGTATGCTGCTAAAAGTAGGCTTATGAGTATAAAACTTCCTGCCACTCCCCTTACTATTCTGTTTTTCATTTTTAATTATTTTATATTGATCTTTCTATAGGAATTTCTACCGCCCTTATGGGATTGGCAGTATCTGTGCTTTTATTGAATTCTTTAATATAGGCGAATAGTCTTGTTACTTTTTCTTCTTCGGTGAATGAGAAGAATAAATTAGATGCAACCCCACCCCTCTCACTAGGAAACCAACTACTTGTATAAAAGAACGGACTCCTTTTTTTATATCCATCTATATCCGAACCGCTGAAGGTTTCAATACCTGCCTTCTTAAAAAGCTTGAAGATGGTTTCTTGATATTCTTCAGCCGTAGTAACGATTACCATTTTCTCCATTTACTTATAATTTTTTCGTTCAATCATATAATATACCAACGGCACTACCAGAAGTGTCAAAATCGTGGATACAATAGTCCCTCCCATTAAAGAAATTGCCAAACCTTGGAAAATAGGATCAAAAAGAATTACAAAAGCACCTATGACCACAGTGCCAGCGGTAAGTAAAATTGGTGTTGTTCTAACCGCACCGGCTTCTATCACCGCTTGTTTAAGGGGAACATCCTCCTTCAATCTTAGATTCACAAAGTCTATCAGCAAAACCGAATTACGTACCATGATTCCTGCCAGGGCAATCATTCCGATAAATGATGTGGCCGTAAAAAATGCCCCAAATATCCAGTGTCCCAAGACAATCCCAATTAATGAAAGCGGTATGGCCACCATCATGACCATTGGTGCCTTAAAATTCTGGAACCACCCCACAATCAGCATATAAATTATTATGATCACTCCTAGGAAAGCTATCCCCAGATCTCTAAACACCTCAAGGGTAATTTGCCATTCTCCGTCCCATTTTACCGTATAATCATCTTCAAAACTAGGCTGCTCCATGTACAATTCATTGATGGAATACCCTTTGGGGAGTTGTATTTGGTTCAGTTTTTCCGTCATCCCCAAAATGGCATAAACGGGACTTTCCAATTTCCCCGCCATATCGGACATTACATAGACCACTCTTTTTTGATTTTTTCTGAAAATGCTCTTTTCCTTGATTCCTTCATTGACCTCAACCAGTTCCCCAACCGAGACCATATTGCCACTTTTTGAGGTAATCTTTAGCTGCTTGATTTCATCCAAAGTGGATTTACTTTTTTCATCGATGGCAAGTAAGATGCCTACTTGGTCAAAAGAGTCCTCATCATAAGCATATGTTATGGGCCTTTCTCCCATTGCCATTTTCATGGTCTGGACAATCTGCTGGGGAGAAATTCCATATAAAGCTGCTTTCTCCTTATCAATGACAAAATCATACTCTTTTTGGTCCCCTTCAACCATCCAGTCCACATCTACAACATCTGTAGTGTTTGTCAAAATCTGTTTGACCTTATTGGCAATTTCAATTTGTTTTTCATACTCCGGACCATACACTTCCGCAACAATGGTTGACAGTACCGGAGGACCGGGAGGGACTTCAACTATCTTTACATTGGCATTATACCGTACTGCTATCTCATGTATTTTGGGTCTGAGCATTTTTGCTATGTCATGACTTTGGGCTTTTCGGTCATGCTTGTCAGTAAGGTTTACCTGAATATCGGCCATGTTACTGCCTCCTCTTAAATCGTAATGCCTTACCAAACCGTTAAAGGTAATCGGAGCTGTTGTTCCCACATAGCTTTGGTAATTCATCACCTCTGGTCTTGTGGACAAATACGCCCCTATTTCCTTTGCCACTACTGCAGTGCGTTCCAAGGTGGTTCCTTCTTCAAGATCTATTACAACCTGAAACTCATTTTTGTTATCAAACGGCAACATTTTTACAGCTACCGTTTTGGTGAAAAACAGTCCTATGGAACCTATCAATAATAAAAATGTTATTCCCAAAAACAACCAGCGCTTTTTGCTGTTCTCAATCAAGGGGCGCTCAAAGCGATCATAAATCCTATAAATAAAGGTATCCTGCATTTGGGTGGCCACTTTTTCCTTTTTATCCTTTTCTCTTAAAAAGAGATATCCCAAATAAGGAGTAATCGTTAATGCCACAAACAGAGATAACAACATGGCAATGGACGCCCCTATGGGCATTGGTGACATGTAAGGTCCCATTAGACCTGAAACAAAAGCCATAGGCAACACCGAGGCAATCACCGTAAAAGTTGCCAAAATGGTCGGGTTGCCTACTTCATTTATGGCATATATGGCCGCATCTTTGAATGGCAAACGTTTCATCTTAAAATGGCGGTGCATGTTTTCCGCAATAATGATGGAATCGTCTACCACAATGCCGGTAACAAACACCAAGGCAAAAAGGGTAATCCTGTTCAATGTATAATCCAACATATAGTAGCTTAGCAAGGTCAAGGCAAATGTGATGGGCACGGACAAAAAGACAACTAACCCTCCGCGCCATCCCATGGCCAACATTACAACAAAAGTGACTGCTATAATCGCTCCTATCAAATGCATCAAAAGCTCCGATACTTTTCGGGAAGCTGTTTCCCCATAGTTCCTGGTCACTTCCACATGCACATCATCTGGAATAAGATTTAATTTTAGACGCTCTATTTTTTGAAGTACCATATCTGCAATTTTCATTGCATCTGCCCCTTTTCTTTTAGCAATTGATACTGTTACCGCCGGATATTCGGATTTATACTCATTGGATTTTTCGCTTGCTGCCCCAAAACCTAGGGAGACATAGTTTTTTGGCAATTCGGGGCCATCCAGTACTGCTGCAATTTGCTTTAGGTAAATGGGTTGATTTTGCTTAGTACCCACTATAAGGTTCTCCAAATCTGTTTCTGATCGCAAAAAATGGCCCGTACTTACATGGAATTCAGTGTCGTTGGCATAAAAATTACCAGAATCCATTTGTTGATTATTGGCCTTTACCATTTGTGCTATGGTAAGAAAGTCAACCCCAGCTTCTGCCATTTTATCTTTATCAACAACAACCCGAATCTCACGGTTGCGCCCTCCTATTTTCTTGGTAATGGATACGTCGTTTACTTTCTCTATTTCGTTAATGAGCTCGCTTGAAATTCTATTGAGTTGATAATCATCATATGTTTCACTCCAAAGGGTAAGGGCCAACATGGGAACGTCGTCAATGGCCCTAGTCTTCACTAAGGGCATGGTGACCCCATCTGGCATTTGGTCCATATGCTTATTGATCTCGTCATATAGTCTTACCAAAGAACGTTCTATATCCTCTCCCACATAGAACTGCACAATCACCATCCCTTGTTCTTTCATAGAAGTGGAATACACGTATTCAACTCCTTTGATATTGGATATTATTTTTTCAAGAGGCTTGGTAATCCTGGATTCTACTTCCACTGGACTTGCCCCGGGGTATCCAACAAAAATATCGGCCATGGGCACATCTATTTGCGGTTCTTCTTCCCTTGGAATCAAAAAAGAACTGTACACCCCAATGACCATAAACACAATCATTAACAGTATGGTAAGCTTGGACCCTATAAAGCTTTTGGCTATTCTTCCGGCAAGACCGTCTTTCATGTTTTACGCTTTAAGATTATTGAACGGTTACTTTGACACCATTGTATAGCTTTCCGTCTGCAGATATGATGTATTTCTCCTCTTTCGACAATCCAGATAACACCTCTACGCTATCGCCATAAATATCACCCAGCCGTAACCAGCGCAATAATGCTGTATTGTCTTGGCTTATGGTATAAATCCCTGATAGTTGTCCTTTGTTTACAAGCGCTTTCGTTGGAACGGTTACAAAAGTGTTGGCACTGGTGTCTTTATCCGTTCTAAGTCTTATCGAGGCATACATTCCTGACAAGATTTTGGCCTTGGTCTTGGGCAATAAAATTTTAATCAAATATTGACCCCCGGTATTTTGTGCCGAAGTACTCCATTCTGTTACCTCTCCTATTAAAATGGCATCCAAAGATTTTATCAAAACCTCTGCCTTCATTCCGATTTTGATCGTACCAATCCTGTTTTCGGCAACTTTTGCGGCAACTTCAAAATTTCCGGGTGTCTCTACGGATACCAATGGCACTCCAGGGTTTGCCATGTCTCCCTTATCAATAAAGGTATTGGTGACAACTCCATTAAAAGGGGCTCTAATATTTGCGTAGGCAAACTGGGAATTTATCTCTTTCATCATTTGTCTTGCGCTTTCAAGACGCGCTTTTGCCATCTCGAACCTTGCGGTCATGTCATCAAGTTCTTTCTGCGAAGCACTACTCTCTTTATAGAGGTTCACAAACCTTTCGTAATCTTTTTTTGCATTGGCATGAGCTACTTTTGCTTCAGCTATTGAGGCGTCTACTTGAGCCCTTTTCGCTCTTAAATCGGTATTGTTGATAGAAATCAGTAAATCCCCTTTTCTGACTTTCTGCCCTACTTTAACGGCAAGCTTTTCAACATGTCCCATCATTCTTGTGCTCAATGTTGCACTATTGACGGCATTGATTTGACCGCTCCCTGCCAGTATTGTTGAGCTTCCTTTTTCCTCCACATTGGCTATGGATACCTCAACGGGCTCAACTTTATTAAGCTCAGGTTTTTTATCATTTCCACATCCTATAATGGACAATCCAAGGGCTATTGCCAAAAAAGATTTCATTGATCTCCTATTGTTATTCATAATAAAATTTACTCTTTGGTTAAAAATGCCAGGTAAAATCTCGCATTGTTGAATTCATAAATAGTTTGATAATACATCATTTGCGCTTGGGCGTACATAGCTTCGGCAATCAACACATCGTTGGTTTTTTCCAATCCTTCTTTATACCTGTTTGTTCGTATCCTTAAAGATTCTTCTGCTTGTTTCATAGCCAGTTTTGAGGTCTTCAGTCTGCTCTTCGAATCTTGCATCGCTCTTCTTGTGCGTTGAACTTCTAAATTGCTTTTGGAAACATATTGTTGGTATTCCTGTTTGGACTTTTCATAATTGGCCTTGCTCTTACCAGTTTGGGCAAATCTTTTGCCCCCCTTCAAAATATCCCAGCTTAAACTGGCTCCAAAAAGATATCCTTTGGCATTGGTTTGAAAAACATCGTCATCATACATTTCATAACTCCCAAAGGCTTTGAGCTTCGGCAAAAAAGTCATTTTATCTGCATTCATATTGGCTTTATATGCTTTTGATACCAATTGCATGGCTCGTACATCTGCCCTATTTTCAATTTCTCCTTCTTCCTCTACGTCAAAATCTATAGGCACCAGTATTTCTATAGGCTGATATATGGTGTTTTCTGCAGCATTCATTAAAAACCCCAGATAGTCAGAAGCATTTTTCATATTGCTTTTTGCCTGTTGCAGTTGGTTCTCCACTTCGGTCAATCTTACCTTGGCCTGTAACAAATCTGCCTTTTGCAACAACCCCTGCTCATAACTGTTTTCAGCAACATCATGAGTAGATTTTGCGGCATTGTAGGCCATTTGAAGTACTTCAACCCCCTTATATGCCAACTGTAATTGCGAATAGGCTTTTTTAGCCTCAAAATGGTAATGGTCCTTTGTTCTTATCGCCTGTAACTCCTTTGCCAGCATTGTCGTCTTTGCGGCCTTACGCTGATAAAAACCATCCATATTTATAAGGGGCTGTTCAAAGGAAATCCTGGTTGCATAGCTTTCAACCTGATCAGGGTCATTTAGGGATGATGGTATAAAGTCAGCCTGTGTCAAAATCTCCTGGTTCAATTTTGAACCAAAAGCCATTAAAGGATTTGTGGTGGCTATACCCGTATGGGAAATGGATATTTGGGGTAAAAAGATGACATTGGTTTGGTTGTAGTCATATTTGGCCATCTTGGCATCCTGTTCTGATAGCTTAATTCCAATGTTCAACTCTTGAACCTTGTCCAAGACTTCAACCAGTGAAATCTCCAACCTATCTTGGGAAAACAAGAATCCCTGCATCAAAATAAAGAGTGTTGGAACTAAAAACTGCTTCATGGTTTAACATAATTTGAAGCAAAATTAGATTCATCAAGTTGCACCCACAGTAACTTGTGTTACCAAAAAAATATGGTGAATAAAATAAAAGGAATTTCAATGGCCAATTATGCTCTAGTAAGAATCTGGGTCTTCATACACTAGTTTCGCCATCAACAATAACTCTGAAAACTTTATAATTAAGTCGCTTATGTTACAAACTAACCGCTTTTAACATATCATCACAGGATTGAATCTGATTTAACGATTCAAACTAAAACAAAATCAGATAATTTACTTCTTTCCGCTATTCATTAGGGCCAATACTGCACCAACAAGTACAATGACCACCAAAGCGAAAAGGCCTATCATCCAGATACCATTTTCCCATGAAACTAAAGGAAGTATTTGAAGTGTTTTCATTCTCTAAATTTTATAATGAGCAAATTTAGTTGGCCCTTTTTATAGAACATATGATAATTCTCAGTTAATTATTTAAATGAAAACATCCCAACCGGTATTGCTGAGATGTTTTTCAAAAAAACAATCAATCAAAAACTACTTTTTTACTTTACAGGTGTTCATCCCAAATAGGGTGTACAAAGGGCAAAAGCTTATAAAGCTCGTCAATACAAAAATCCCTGACAACCCTAATAAAATGTATGCCAAAGTTTCTTCTATCACATCCAAATAATACAATGCAAATACTATCACTGCAATTATTGTTCTTACCATGCGATCAAGACCGCCCATGTTCTTTTTCATAATTCATGTATTACACTATCAAAATTACATTTTGCCCGTAAAGTTTTTGGTAACTTGGGTTACATAGCCGTGTTCTTTTTTACGCTATTTTTAAGTTTGGCAAAATATATTTATGGATAGAAGAAATTTTACGGGCAAAATGTCCTTGGTAATAATGGCAGGTATACTTGGAACCGATATTGTTTTTGGCCATTCATTGCCAAAAGATTATTTACCATTGGGCCTTCAAGATACCGACCCTTTTAAACTGTTCAAGAAAGATAGGCAAATGGTAATCCTAAACGACAAACCGTGGAATATTGAAGCCAAAGCCCATTTGTTGAATGATAAAATCACTCCAAATGAATTTATGTTCATTCGCAACAATGGAAAAATTCCACAAAAGATTGATGCCGCCAACTGGACACTTACAATTGATGGAGAATCTGTCAGAGAAAAGAAAATTTATTCATTGAAAGACCTTAAGACCAAGTTTCAACAATATACATATCAATTGACCCTTGAATGTGGGGGCAATGGCCGTAGTGAATTCAATCCTCCCGCAAAAGGAAACCAATGGACGGTTGGTGCAGTTTCATGTGCAAACTGGACCGGGATTCGTTTACGCGATATGCTAAACGATATTGGATATAAATCAGATGCCGTGTATATTGGTTACCATGCCGCCGACACCCACTTAAGTGGTGACCCAACCAAAGAACCCATTTCAAGGGGGGTCCCAATTTCAAAAGCATTGCAGGAAGAAACCTTATTGGCCTTTCAAATGAATGGAGAGGACATTCCTCTTGCCCATGGTTATCCATTGCGATTGGTTTGTGGAGGGTGGCCAGCTTCGGCATCCGGTAAATGGATCAACCGATTAAGCATTAGGAACGAAGTGCATGATGGTGCCAAAATGGGAGGGAGCTCATATAGGGTGCCTTGTGAAACCGTTGCTCCGGGAGCCAAAGTGGAGAATTCCAGCATGTGCATTATTGAATCCATGCCTGTAAAATCCTTAATTACAACTCCTAAAAGTGGTGCCCTAATCAAAATGGGAAACACGCTCCATATTGAAGGACATGCTTGGGCCGGGGAATTAACAGTTTCAAAGATGGAGTATTCCATTGATTTTGGGAGTACATGGCAAAAATGCACGCTTGAAAAACCTATAAACCGTTTGGCATGGCAACATTTTAAGACATCCATATCCTTTCCCAAAAAGGGATATTATGAGGTTTGGGCAAGAGCAACCGATCAAAATGGAAAAAGCCAACCAATGGTGCTTCCTGGGTGGAACCCGAAGGGTTATCTGAACAACGCTTGTCATAGAATTGCGATAAAAGTGGTCTAAGCATGAAGAATAATTTTGAAGATCAGGTCAAAGCACTTTCAAGGACATTATTGTTATTCCTGTTTTTGTTGGTGTTTCTTATTGGAGGTTTATTTTATTTTAAAATGTATCCTGAAAAGCTTCATTCAAAGAAAGAAACCTTTAAAGAAATTGTTGACGTTGACACCGAAATTGAAAACGGCATTCATATAGAAACTGGTTTTGTTGCTGATGAAGGAATGGAGGTTACCATACAAAATTGCACCAATTGCCATTCAGCAAAGTTGGTCACCCAAAATAGGATGAGCAAAGAAGGCTGGAAGGCGACCATTAAATGGATGCAGGAAACCCAAAATTTGTGGGATTTGGGTTCAAATGAAGATCTTATTGTAAGCTATTTGGCAAAAAACTATGCTCCGGTCGCAAAAGGTAGGCGACAAAATTTGGAAGATATAGAATGGTATGAACTAGAATGAGTTTTATGCAAGAATACATTAAAGCTTTTACCGATGCCTTTTTGGGAACGGCCGAATGGACATTGAAATCCATTTTGTTCCAAGTACCCTGGCACACTAATTATTTTTGGGCACTCATTGTCATTTCACTCTTGGTTTGGGGGTTGGAAATATTTTTTCCATGGCGAAAACAACAATCCATCTTCAGAAAAGATTTTTGGTTGGATGGTTTTTACATGTTTTTCAATTTCTTTGTTTTTGCCATAGTCATCAGTGGTTTTTATAAAGTTTTGGCCTTATCTCTAGGCAAAATTGGAATCACCGCCAAAAGCCTTGCAGTTATCGACTTTTCAACCTGGCCAATATGGGCCCAGCTACTTGTGTTTTTCGTTATCCTGGATTTTGTACAATGGATCACACATATTTTGTTGCACAAACTGCCTTTTCTATGGAGGTTTCACCAAGTGCACCACAGTGTAAAAGAAATGGGTTTTGCGGCTCATCTTCGCTACCATTGGATGGAAAACGTTCTCTACAAACCCCTAAAAACATTTGGGGTTATGCTCTTGGGCGGATTTGAACCTGAGCAGGCTTATATTGTGCATTTTGCCGCCATTACCATAGGGCATTTAAATCATGCCAACATTAAACTCACCTATGGCCCCTTAAAATATGTCTTCAACAATCCCGTGATGCATTTGTACCATCATTCTTATGAATTGCCCAAAGGAAGCTACGGAGTGAATTTTGGCATAAGCTTAAGTTTATGGGACTATATTTTCAAAACCAATTATGTGCCTGAAGATAGTGGAACCATAGCCTTGGGGTATCCTGGTGACCAATCCATGCCCAAAAGTTTTTGGGGGCAGTTCATTTATGGGTTCAAAAAATCAAGAAACACTTAACCAAAATTGTATTGAGGCTTACTTAATGGAGACTGTCTTTTTCAAAAATAATGCTCCAAATACCTCTTACCTCATTTACATTATATCCTGTGGCCTTGTCATTTGGATATAGCCTTGATAAGGATTTCATCACCTCTTTCCCTATGGTCTTTTCAGGTGTTCCATGGCATTTTAAACACATATTATTGGTAACAATTGGGTAGTAAAAGTCTATTTGATCATTATTTTCAACCACTACTGGTTCAATAGAATTTCCATTGGCAACCTGTTCTTTAAATGCCTCAATATATCCCAATTCGGTTTTGTTGGCCTTATTTTTAGAGTTTCTGGGCTTATCTGAAACGCGTTTTATTTTTGCATTGAAGTGCACTGACATGCTATCTGTTAATGTATAAGCACGCTCATTGCAAAAAGCGAGTGCAGCATCCACACCTTTTGTTTGAATGGTACCCATAAGGTTTTTGCCCAACACTTTTTTGGTTCCCAGAGCATATTTGAGGCCAATTTCCTTATGATCAAGGGGAGCGTTATCTTCAGTGCCCACTGTTTTTCCCGAATTATTATAGGGAGTTTTGCCATGTCCTTTCCAATGCTCTTTGAACCATTCCGGTTCCTCGATCTGATAATCATAAAGATATTCCGCTATTTTACCCACCTCATCTTCTGGAAAGTATTGATAGGGCATCACCCCAAAACGATCAACAGCTCCCCACATTATCGCATTTTGTTTTGAGGGTGATTTCAAAAAAGCAGAAAAGGCTTCCGTAAAAGCTTCTTCATCCTCAAAACTCTCCATGTATCTTGCTTTTACCGCAATCATGGGTGGGGCAATTCTACCCTTATTTTCAGGAGCAGAGGGGCTGTGGCATAAATAACACTTATTTTCCATCAGCACTTTTCCTTCATGTCCGCTAGAAACTATTTTAGATATAGAATCATCGCCAATATTTGATGAACTGGGTTTTTCCTTACAGGAAATCATTGAAAAAATGATAGCTATTGCAATACTTCTTTTCATCAGAACATCCTTAAGATCAATAATTCCATGTCCTATATCCACCTTTTAGATCATATATCATGCTAAAGCCCATTCCAACAAGTTTCTTTGCTGCTTTTTGACTCCTATTGCCCGATTGACAATACAGGTAGACTGGTTTGTCTTTTTTCATTTCGGCAAAATCGGCCTTAAATGCTGATGGATTGAAGTAATCTATATTACAGGCTCCTTTTATATGGCCAGCAGCAAATTCCCTAGCCGTCCTCACATCTACCAATTGGATTTTACCTTTGGTAATGGCTTTTTTATAATCTTCTTTTCCCAATACCTCAATAGCATCTGAATTGTTTGCTCCTCCGAATAAAAAATCTAAAATTGACATGCTTATAATTGTTTTTTAGCTAAATAAAAATCGACCAATTGAATAGTATCATCTTCTAAACGTGCTTGCATTCCGTAGTACAGACGGACGTAAAACCAGCTGGATACGAGAACAGCACAAACCATTTGTCACCGGCATATTCAGAAGGCTTAATATTCCCTTTATTGGACAATGCCTCAAAATCTGGAGCAACATCTCCCATTCTTTGCATTGTATAATTTTGTGCGACTTCATTTTCCATGTTCCTATTTTAAGAATCATCAAAATTAAAGTCTAAGTACTCCTTTGTCAGTAACGTGTGTTACATAAAAAAATTAGGTGATTATTCGGTCATACTCCAATCGTCATAACCTCCAGAGTAGTCGTAGATTTTTTTAAACCCTCTAGCTTTCATTAACTCAGCGGCTCTATTGCTCCTCCCTCCCATTCTACAGTACAGATAAACAGGTTCATTTTTGTCTAGAGCATCAATTTGGTCAATGAATGTATCATCATTGATATTGAAATTAACTGCATCATCAATAAATCCATTTTTATATTCTTGGGGTGTTCTTACATCAATTAGTTGAACATCCTTCCCAATAACTTTAGTCTTGATGGCTGTTTTATTTATTTTTTTGATGAAACCTTCCTGAGGTTGGCATGAAATAAACCATAAAAAGGAAAAAACCGTCAATACATATTTGAATAAAGTTTTCACGGCAATCATTTTTTCAAGGTTGTTGGACATACAAAATCCGTTACCGGAATCCCAACTTCCTTGATTGCTTTAAATCCGCCTGCCACATCAACAAGATTGTGAATTCCCCTACTCTTTAATATTGAAGCAGCAATAATACTACGATAACCTCCAGCGCAGTGTACATAAAATGTTTCTTTTTCAGGGAACTCGGCTAAATGATCGTTTAGAAAATCCAATGGGGTTAGTATAGCATCTTCTACATGTTCGGCAGCGTATTCCGTTTCTTTTCTGACATCAAATACGGGTATTTTGTTATCCAATCTTTGCTTAAACACATCTGCACTAATGCTATCAACAGTGTCAATTTCTTTTCCAGCTTTTTTCCATGCTTCCAATCCACCTTCCAAGTAACCCAATGTTCCATCAAATCCCACTCTGGATAGTCGGGTAATGGTTTCTTCTTCCTTACCCTCAGGAGCAACCAAGAGTATGGGCTGTTCCACATCGGCAATCAATGCGCCTACCCAAGGGGCAAAACTTCCGCTCAATCCAATAAAAATAGAGCGGGGTACATGACCCTTGGCAAATTCCTCTTGATGGCGCACATCCAAAACCACAGCTCCAGTTTCATTGGCTGCAGCTTCAAAAGCTGCTGGGCCAAGGGATTGTGTCCCTCTCTTCAAAACCGTATCTATATCCTCATACCCTTCTTTGTTCATTTTTACGTTTAAAGGAAAGTATTGTGGAGGGGGAAGAAGCCCTTCCGTAACTTCCTTTATAAATTCTTCTTTGGTCATATCTGCCCTTAGGGCGTAATTCATCTTTTTTTGGTTGCCCAAAGTATCCACAGTTTCTTTCATCATGTTTTTACCACAAGCTGATCCAGCACCATGCGCAGGATAAACAATAATGTCGTCCGCCAGGGGCATTATTTTATTCCGAAGGCTCTCAAACAAAATCCCGGCCAATTCCTCTTGGGTCATATCAGCCGCCTTTTGCGCCAAATCCGGTCTCCCGACATCGCCCAAGAACAAGGTGTCTCCACTAAAAATAGCATAGTCTTTACCTGTTTCGTCTTTTAATAAATAGGTAGTGCTCTCCATGGTATGTCCTGGCGTATGCAATACCTTAATCGTCAACTTCCCCAAAGAAAATTCTTGACCGTCCTCAGCAATAGTAGCGTCAAAAGAGGGGTTGGCATTGGGCCCAAAAATTATGGGAGCTCCAGTTTCTTTGGATAAAGTGACATGTCCACTCACAAAATCAGCATGAAAATGGGTTTCAAAAATGTATTTTATTCTGGCTTTATCTTCTTCAGCTCTTTTAATATAGGGCTTTACCTCTCGCAACGGATCAATAATGGCCACCTCTCCTTCGCTTTCTATGTAATACGCTCCCTGAGCCAAGCATCCTGTATATATTTGTTCTATATTTTCCATTGTCATATTTTTTTATCGAAGATAAAGTTGATTGTACTATTTTTTGGTTACCAAAGTTACAAATACCCAGTTTTGGACTGAAGAGATATTTTCTCTTGGATTTTGCTTCTCTCTTTTTGATTGGAGCAGTAATCTACCGCTTCAACGGTTTTTACAAAAAGATTTTCTTTTCCGATGACATCAATTAGTCCGCTACTATGAAAAATATCCCTTGTAGGGCCAATGGCGCCTGTTATGAAAAATTGCATGCCTTTTGACTGTAAATCTTGAACAATTCTGACCAACTGTGCCGCAGCACTGCTATCAATGTAATTAATGGCCTCTGCGTTCAAAATAACAAATTTTAGTTTCTCTCCTTTGGTTTCTATTTGCTTGTACAGTTCTTTTTTAAAGTAATCCTTGTTTCCAAAATAGAGTTGGGCATCAAACCTGAAGATCAATTTATCTCCATCAATCTCAACCTCATCTGTAAAACGGTCAACGTTTTTAAAATAATCTGTATCCTTTATTCTTCCCAATATGGCCATATGTGGATTGGAGATTCTATACACTAACAAAAACAGGGAAAACAATACCCCCAATAAAATTCCCTCGATTAAACCAACAAAGAGCGTCAAGAAAAAAGTAATATTCAACAAAAAGAACTCGTCTTTTCTATGTTTTAAAAGTTCAATGGGATATTGAAGATCAATAAGCCCAAAAACGGACACCATGATTATAGCCCCCAACACTGCTGTTGGCAAATTATAGAACAATGGTGTCAAAAAAAGTAAGGTTCCTGCAATGAGCAGTGCGCTAAATATTAAAGACATTCCTGTTTTGGCCCCTGCCTGATCGTTAACAGCTGTTCTTGAGAAGCTCCCGGACACCGGAAAAGACTGAAAAAAGGACCCTATTACATTGGAAAGCCCCAAAGCTCGTAATTCTTGATTGGAGTCCAACTCATATTCAGGATGTTTCTCTTCCAAGGTTTTTGCAATGGAGATTGCTTCCATGAAACCAAAAAGGGCCACTGTAATGGCTATTGGTAATAACTCCCCGAATGCATTTACTTCAATGTTAGGGGTCTGGAAAATAGGTAGCCCACTTGGTATTTCGCCAACAATACGGATCCCCTTTGATTCCAAATTAAAAAATGAAACCGCCAAAATACCCAGAACAACCACTAACAAAGGGGTTGGAATCCTTTTGCTTATTTTGTTCATAAAAAGTATAAGGAGCGTAGCCGAAACTCCAAGAACAAGGGTTGGAAAATTCACTTGTCCCAAGCTTTCAAAAATGTTGGACAGAAGGACATGTATTTTGCTGGATTGTGGAAATTCCATTCCAAAAACATGTTTTAACTGTCCCAATCCTATAAGGATTGCCGCAGCCGATGTAAATCCGCTTATTACAGGTTTAGATAGGAAATTGACAAAAAATCCCATTCTTAAAAATCCCAGCAACAGTTGTATGCCTCCTATTATCAGTGTCAAAAAAAGTACAGCAGCTATATAATCCTCAATATTGGAAAGGTGCAAAGCTCCAATTCCGGCAGCCACCAATAATGAATCCATGGCAACCGGGCCAACGGCCAGCTGTCTAGATGTTCCGGTAAGCGCATAGATAAGTTGTGGAACCAATGCAGCATATAGCCCGTAAATTGGTGGCATTCCAGCAATCATGGCATATGCCATTCCTTGGGGGACAAGCATGACTCCCAAGGTAACACCGGCAGTCAAATCGTTTGCCAAAAACGTTCTATCATATGTTCTTATCCAAGATAAAAATGGCAAATACCGTTTGAGCATTCAATTTGAGTTTGTGTAAAAATAAGGAGCAAAGCGATGATTTACAGTAACAAAAAGCACAAAATTATAAATCTATAATTTGAATGTGGCTTCTATGAAGCTTCAGTTTTTTAAGTTTTTCCAGCTTTTTTAGCAATCTGGATATTACCACTCTTGAAGTATGCAGATCATAGGCAATCTCTTGATGAGTATTGCGAATACAGTTGTCATTGGTGACCTCAGATTTCTTTATTAAATATTCCATCAATCGTTGGTCCAAGTTTTTAAATGCAATGCTATCCACGGTATGCAAAAGTTCATTCAAGCGATTGTGATAACTTTCAAAAACATAGTTTCGCCAACCTTTATATTTAGCCATCCACTCTTCCATTTTCTGAACGGGAACCATAACAATTTCAGTTTCCGTTTCGGTAATGGCCCTGATTTCACTTTTTGTTTGGCCCATGCAGCAGGCCATGGTCATAGAGCATGTTTCTCCCTGTTCCAAATAGTACAACAACAACTCATCACCTTCATCATCTTCCCTAAGTACTTTTATAGCTCCGGACAAAAGCAATGGTATACTTCTAATGTAATTTCCAATATCCATTAAGATTTCACCGGCTGGAACCTCAACCAGTTTACCTTCAGCTACTATTTCATCAATTAGCGATTGTTCAAATTGACTTTCAAAGGTTTCCAGAAGCTCTTTTTTCATAATCTATAAATACACTTCTAATGTAGTTATTTTGTTGGAGAAGAGATGCCATCATTTGGCATTAGAACAGTTTTGCTATTTTATAATAACAAGAAAAAGCCCATGCACAAAACATGGGCTTTAAACAAACTAACTCAAACTAATAAATTCAATGAGACTTTTCTTGATTTTACAGTTTAAAAGGGGTTCCGTCTATTTCTTTTTGGTTGATGGGCATTCCCAATAACTTCAAAATTGTAGGTGCAACTTGGTTAGTATACAATTGCTCTTGGGCAGAAACCTCACCTAATGCTCGTACGTTTTTGCCAAAAGCCACCAACCATACTTGACCTGCTCCCTTTATTTTACTTCCGTGACTTCTCCATGTACTCAAGGGTTTTGTTCCCCTGCCATGATCTGTAGTAATAATAAAGACCGTATCGTCTTTATAAAACTCATCTTGTTGAGTGAAGTTCCAGATTTCTTTGATCAATGAATCTGTGTTATTGGCCGCTTTTAGATAAGCCTGATAGTCTCCATCATGGGCAAAATCATCTGTTTCGCCATAAGCTATGTACACCAGCCTTGGGTGTTCTTTTTTCATATGTTCTAATGCAAAATGATGCGTAAAGGCATCCAGACGAACACTACCCCACGGACTGGGAATCTGCTTCTGTAACTGGTTAAGGAATTCTTCTTTTTCATTTAAATTCTGCGCAGCAGATTCAAAACCCGCATTTACAGGTACTCCGGAACGCTCTTCGTTTACAATAAATGGAAATACATCCCAACTACCAAAGGCAGCTACTTTTTCTTTGCCTTCTTTAGTATTGTTAAAGCGTTCCAAAATTGTTGTATTTGGGTTATTGAACTTTTTGTTGCTATCAATTCTGGCATCATCTGCTTTACCCGTTAATATTTCGTTGTATCCAGGATAGGAAAACCACATGTTATTAGTGAGGTTCATTTTGCTCCCAAGAATTCTGTTCCCATGCAGTTGTCCCATTTTTGACACCTCATTCCAAAGGAATGGCATTAATACCCGCCTACGTTCTTTTGGTGACTCTCGCCAAAAAGTCTTTTTTAGCATGGTAGTATCATGAACGTACTCCTTGTTTGTAATCAAAAGCGAATCTGCTCCTGTGTACAATTCTTGCCAGCGCAAACCGTCCATGGTTATTAAAACGATTTTTGGCATATCTTTTTCTTGACTCCATGCCAGAGTAGTAAAGCTCATGATACAACTTACCAAGAACATGTTTCTTAAATTTTTCATTATGCTATAGTGTTTATTTTTAAAAATGCTTCGTTCAATATTTCCAAGCCATGTTGTAATTCTTCTTTAGATATGGTCAAGGCCGGAGACAATTGTAGTACATTACCTTTTGAAACTTTAAAGCTAAGTCCTTTTTTTAGACATTCATACATGATTTCCTCTGTCTCATTTGTTGCTTTTTCTTTGGTGACTCTATTTGTCACCAACTCTATTCCCCAAAGCAGGCCCGACCCCCTAACATCTCCTATTAATGAATATTTTCTATGTAATTTTTGGAGTTCTTTTTTCATAAAGGCTTCGTCTTGTTTTACCTTTTCCAGAAGTCCTTCTTCTTCAATGATTTTCAGAACAGTTAATCCGGCCATGCATCCCAAAGGACTTTTTTCATGGGTGTAATGCCCTAATGAAATATGTTCAAAAACATCATATTCAGATTTGGTAATTACAGCAGCTTGAGGAATGATTCCTCCTCCCAGCCCTTTGCCCAAACAAAGTATATCTGGTTCAATACCATAATGCTCAAAAGCGAACCACTTCCCTGTTCTTCCCAAAGCTATCGGAATCTCATCCAAAATAAGTAATACACCATATCTTGTACATAAATCCCTAGCCTCTTTCCAAAACTGTTTGGATGGTACTTGCACATCGGTATTCCTGATGGTTTCTGCCAAAAACGCCCCAATTTGGTTATCCTTGGAAAGGACATATTCTAAATATTCCAAGGCTTTGCTTTCATTTCCTTCAAAAATACCTCTATAGGTTATGGGTGGAGGAATATGTTCCACACCAGGCATCATGGGGCCCATATGCTCTTTAAAAACTGACTCTCCTCCAACACTTATAGCATCTAAGGATGCACCATGAAATGAATCCCAAAAAGATACAATTTTATGCTTTTTAGTAACCGCTCGTGCCAACTTAAGGGCAATTCCAATAGCTGAGCTACCGTTTGGCGTCAGTAATATTTTGTCAAGGTCTTTAGGCGTGATGGAAATTATTTTTTCTGCAAAATTTATTGCCACTTCATTGGTGTATCTCCTAGTGGAAAAGGTAAGATTTTGTAATTGCTCGGTTAAACGTCCTACCAATTTGGGGTGTGAGAATCCTATTTGGTGCACATTATTTCCATGAAAATCCAAATAACGCTTACCTGAAATACTCTCTATATAAGACCCCTTGCAATCACCCAATACATCCAAACAAGGTGTGGACATGGACTGATGGATAAAATATTGCGCGTCTTTCTCCAACAATTGTTTAATCTCCTCATCTACATTTTCCCTAATCCAATTTCCCCTTGCAGAGGTCAGGTTGACATCGCCTTCCACCATGAATTCAACGTTTTGCATATTCTTATCTTGTTTCATAAGGTCCATGTATCGATACTATTTTCCGGTTTTCCGATTGATCATCCAAGATGTAAACACTGTAAGAATTTCCCCCTTTATAAACCCTTACCACGATATGTCCTTGCAGACTTTTATACTGGCCAAGTCTTCCGCCAATAACATCTTTTGCGCCCTGTAACATTACTGAAGAGAATATATCTCGTTCTCCAGGATATAGTTTCTTGGAAGTAATTCTTCTCAACACTTCCTCACCGGGATGGTCAGCAGTCCAGTTTTGTTGAATCCATACTCTTGGTCTAACTGCTCTCACATAATATGGATTTTGCGAATCCCGATTCCCGTGGTGATTCATCGTAGCCACATCAACTGGGCCAACTATTGGTGCTATTTGGGATTCTATGGAATTGATATCCATCTGCCCATATTGGTCTATCCCTGAGATGTCTCCCCCAGTAAAATAGTTGAACTTTCCATAGTCTATTCTGATACAATTACTGAGTGGGTTTTCTCCTGGATATTCCCCTTTGGAAAAAACTGAATGTGTTTTCTCTTTTTCACCCGTCCAAATAAGCCCATTAGATGCAATGTTCCGAACAATAAAATTGGGATATTTGGTCGGATTCTTTTTAAGAACAATCTGATTGTTCTTTCCAACCTGTAACGATTCATTCTTTAAACCCGTTGCCTTGGATTGATAGGAAATGAACTTCCAATATTCTTTTAGCGTTGGAATCATCCCATATTTATCTTTGACAAATCTTTCTTCTGCTTGAACTTTTGAATCCTTAAGATCAATTGGGTATTTGTTCCCTCTATCAATAAGTTTTTTAATAGGAATTAGAGTCCCTACTTCCATAATTCCCGTAAGTTGATATCCTCCCAAAGCTTTCTTTCTTAAGGTGTCCACTTCTCCAAAGTGATCATCATGGTAATGTGTTATCAACGCATAATCCAATTGCCTTTTATTGGAAAAAGGTGAAAATTGATCTATGTAATCCACAATCCATTCTGGTGCGGATCTAGAATTATTGGGAATTAATTTCGCATTTCTACTGGAAGTTGTACGTGAGTGGGTCTCGGACATGTCTCCAGCATCCACCAACATTGTGGTCCCATCCGGAAAGACCATAAAGGCTGCATCTCCTCTCCCAGTATTTATGTGGTGTATATCCAGATAGCCTGGTTTCCATACAGGCAATTGTTCTTGGGAATTACCAAATGTAATTACCCAAACTGCTACAAAACCACAATAAAATTTTCGGAAATCAGCAGCCATAATTTTTACTTTTCTGGATATAGTTTATTCGCAGGAATTATCTGTTTAGGGATATTGGTGCCCTTGTATTTTACATCCAGATGATATCCTCCACCGCCATTATAAAACTCCACTCTAATTAAATGGCGACCTTTCCCCAGTTCAACTTTGCCACTCTTTTCCCTAACACCATGGTTACCATCGTTGTCAACCAATAATTGATCGTTAACATACAACTTGCTCCCATCATCGCTATTAGTGAAAAACCTATAACTTCCACCTCTTTCAACTTCAAGATAGCTCTCCAGAACAATTGCAACTTGGTAGGTTTTTTTCGAATCATTAATTAGTTTTTTATGGGAAAACTCTGTTATATACCCCTCTTCTGTTATCTCAAGAGATGAAAAGTCGGGAAGCTTTTCCATTTTTTCATCATAATAAATCTTGTACTTAACAGGATCTTTTTTAGTCTTTGGGACAATTCTAAAATTGGCCTCGGCCATGGTACTTCGTATTTCGCCTTCTTCAAAAACAGCCGCTTTGATGACCATTGTTTCTTTTATATAGAATGTGTCCTGATATTTGGTACTGCCTATCAATGGAAGAGAAGCATCCAACGTATATCTGATTTCTCCTTTTTGATTAGGATTCTGTATCACCACAGGAACGGAATCTGCTTTAAAAATCCCACCTGCAGACTCAAAATAACCTGCATCTGGAAGAATTTTTGGCGCCATGGTCTGCTCTCTTCTTTTATAAATCAATTCTGGTTTTTCATTTCCCAGAAATGCTCCTTTTACCGGTCTCCCAATCCAGGCTTGTGGAGTTTTCAGCCCCATTGCATAAGCTACAGTAGGCGCATTATCTATTTGATATACAGTCTCTTCAATCTGATATCCAGATTTAACTCCTGCTCCATATAGAATAAAGGGAATGGTCATCTCTGCAGGGCTTTCTCCTCCATGACCAAAACCTAAACCTCCATGATCGGCAGAAACAATGAACATCGTATTTTCAAACATGCCCACTTTTTTGGTCGCATCTACAATTTCAGCAATCAAAGAATCTGCTTTTTCAATTGAGCTGTAATATTCCAGGGACCCATGACCCATACTATGTCCTACATGATCTACATGATCAAGGTGCACAAAAGTGAACTCAGGTTTGTGTTTTTTGATGTATCTCACTGCTTCATTTGTAGTGCCATCTTCATGATCACCGTTGATATCAAAATCGACATCATTTTTTTCGAAAAGCCTTCCAAAACCATCCCAATCATAAATAGCTCCAATGTGAGCTTCCGGATGCTGGTCTTTGAACAGGGTGAAAATAGTAGGAAAAGTACCTTCATTTGTGGCAACTACCGGAGGTAATCTATGATCAAATTTTTCCCATCCATTAGAGGTAATTCCATGTTGTTCGGTATCTGCTCCCATGATCATACTAGCCCAATTGGGACTAGAACTTGAGGGAAGCACTGATCGTGCGTGCATGGTTGCAGCACCATTTTTAATCATGGAATCCAACATTGGGGTATTAGCTTTTTTAATGCCATCCGGGCTCATGCCATCTACTCCAATGACCACTACGTGTTGGGTTGACTCTTTAGTCTCCTGCTGTTTTGAAGAACAAGACCATAGGAACAAAGTTCCTATGGTCATTGCTATTCTTCCTATAGTTATCCGGTTCACTGCTGAATCAACCATTACTTTTCCCACCAAACTTTGGTAGTAATTTTATCTCCTCCTATTCTACTTACCGCAGCATTATAGTTCTCAAGGTTCAATGATTCCTCCTCGCTTGGGTATTCAAATCTACTTGGATAAGTACTATAAAAGGCATCTGGGCCTGGCGCAATAGTATTTGGGAAGCCTGTCCTTTTAAATTCGATAAATCCCTGATAATCTGTATAGAATAAAGCTACATACTTTTGTTTCATAATGGTTTCAAGAGAATCATCGAATGTCACTTCTGGTCTGGTAAAATAATCCGTCGGCATATCCACATCCCAGTAGTCAAAGTTTGATTGGATTCCAGCCTCATACAAGTTTTGGGCACTTGTTGTAATCCATCCTCTTTGGGCTGCCTCAGCAAAAATAAAAGCAACTTCTGAATACAACATTAAACGAGCGTCATTGCTATTGGGTTGAAAATAGAAATAGTCAATATTGAATTTTGATAAAAAAGCATCTCCTCCCTTATATTCGTATGCGGGACCATCTACAATCCCATTTTGCATTCCCTCTATAGTGGGAGTTCCATTTTCAACGGACTTTGCCGTTGGGTCAGCAAAGAAGTCCAATCTTGGATCATTAAAGCTATCCAATAATTGTACAAAATGTTCAGAAATACGATATTCATTGTATGATCCAACCCTGTATACGGACTCTTCCGTAATTGGGTGTGCATCTGGGTTAGCTCCTAAAAATTTTAATATTGCATTATCGTCATTGGATTGCATTACTGGGTTTGCACTTTGATTATTATAAATCCCTGCAATTACGGATTCCGCGGTAACCGCGTCAACTTCACTAAGTCTTAATGCCAATCTTAAACGTAAAGAATTTGCAAATTTTCGCCACATCTCCAAATCGCCATCAAACATCAAATCTCCTTTTACCAAGTTTAAGTCTGAACCTCCCAAGATATCACTAGCTGTCTTTAACTTGGCGATCATATCTGTGTAAATTGCCTGTTGTGTGTCGTAAATGGGAGTGTAATTACCTTCATCCTCAGCTTTATTTACTTCGCTATAGGGAATATCTCCATACATATCGGTCAATATGCTAAACATCCAGGTCTGCATGATTATAGATATTGCCTCATAACTCTGCAAAGAATTTTCAACGGCAATTTTTTCCAGTTCTTTTGCATCTCTTATTGCCAAAAAATGGGTTTCCCACGTTCCTCCCTGATCTCCCCAATCAAAAAGGTCAAAGGATGTGAATACAATACGTGCGCCGTACTGCCCCATCAAATTTCCTTCGCTCCAAGCATCTCCAACAACTCTTCTTATTGAGTTTCGTTGAAAATTAGTCAACAACAGTTCAGGGTTGTTACTAATATTTGATGCCACATCTGGATTTTCATTTGAAACATCAAAATTATCGGTACAAGAGCCTAGAACGCTCAAGAAAATAATACCTATGATTACTAAATGTTTTTTCATTTTTTTATTTGTTATCAAGTTCGTTTATTCAACTATTCTGAAATTAAAGTTTCAAATTAACCGCCATACCTATACTCCTTGTGGTTGGAACCGTAGCATTCTCAACACCCGGAACATATGACCCTCCTCCGAAGGATAATAATTCAGGGTCCCCATGATTGAACTCTTTTGCCCATAACCAAAGGTTTGTTCCTATCAACGAGAATGTAAAATCTTGAACACCCAATCTTTCCAATACTTTACTTGGAAGGGAATAGCTTATTCTGGCTTCTCTAAGTTTGATAAAGGTTGCATCGTACATTCCTTCTGTTTCGTTACCCCTTCTGTATCTGTTGTTATGGTAGGCGTTTGCTGGCACAATTACATCGTTTGCCGTATAACTGCCATCGGCAAGTTGTTTTACCCCATCGCCGATAACACCATCAGAATTGGCGCCTCCGTAATCCAATCCAGAATCTGCAATACCTGGGTGAGCGCCTCCAAACTCCGGTGAGCGTCCCCAAAGTGTTTCAACCACATTACCTGATGTTGCAGCAATCAACCTTGTTCTTGAAAGTAATTCCCCCCCTTGCCTCCAATCAAAAAGGAAATTCAGTGAAAAGTTCTTATAATTAATGGTATTGTTCCAACCCAATGTAAAATCTGGATTGAAATTTCCCAGTTTTCTAAGTGTGTTGTCCTGTTGAACCAATCCTTCGTTGAAAACCACTTCTCCGTGGAACTGGCTATTTTCATCTTCTACTTTTACCAAACCTGTTCCCCACATATCTCCCAAAGAGCCTCCTTTTTCAGCAATGAGTGTAATTCCATTGCCTCCGTAAGAATATTTGTCCACACCATCTGCCAACTCTAAAATCTCATTTCTGTTAAGTCCAAAGTTAAAAGTGGTGTTCCAACTAAAGTTGTCAGTACTCACTGGAGTGGCATCCAACATTAATTCAATACCGTAGTTTTTGATCTTACCGGCATTAATTGTTCTGGAAGTCTTTCCCGAAGTTGTTGCCAAATCGATATCCAAAATCTGGTTTTTAGAGATGGTATTATAGTAAGTAAAATCCAAGCCAAGCCTATTTTTAAAGAACCTTAAATCTGTTCCTACCTCATAAGATGTTTGTATTTCCGGTTTTAAATCGGCATTAGCTAAATTGTTGGATGGAGCTGCTGTTGGATTATCACCAACAGGAGTTCCCAAAGCGAAGAAATTATTCAATCCGTAAGGGTCCGTATCATTACCTACTTTGGCCCATCCTCCCCTTAACTTGGCAAAAGACAAGAAATCATTATTGGTAACTCCCAACATGTCTGAAAGCACAACACTTAAAGAGGCAGATGGATAGAAATAGGAATTATTCTCTTTAGGAAGTGTTGAAGACCAATCATTTCTTGCTGTTAAATCTAAAAATATTTGGTTCTTCCAACCTAGTTGTGCAAATCCATAGACGGAATTTATTTGTTTTTCGGGCCTGCTGATTCGTTGCACAAGTGGCCCATCAGCATTGTTGAAAGAGTAGATCCCAGGTAGCAACAACTTGTTGGCCATTAGGGCATTGAAATGGTTTTTTTGTACCATCCTATTTCCCCCAATGTTGGCATTCACACTAAAGTCATCGGTTATGTCCTTATTGAAGGTCAACAAAAAGTCTAAGTTGGTTTCTTGAAAATTAATTTTATCCTCCCTGTACTGTCCGTTAGGAAAACGTTGTGTTGAATATGCCCTTTTAATAAAGCGGTATTCAGAAAAGAAATCACGACCACCCCTTACCATAAACTTGAAATCATCAGATAATTTATATGAAGCGGAAATGTTCCCTATAATTCTATCCTTTGCCAATGCATTGGTATTCTCGAACATTGTAAAGTATGGATTGTCATGGTAGTTATAATTATAATTGAACTGCTGGAAGCCTTCCAAACCATCTTGCCAATAATTCTTCAAGCCTCTTACATCTACCTGCTGGCCCCACCAAACAAACAGGTACATAACAGATTCTGTTCCGTAACCATTTACATGTCTGTTATCAGAATCTGTACGCACATAATTTATTTTGGAAGATACCGTAAGTCTATCTGTTAAATCATAACTTCCCGAAAGTGCGAAAGAGTTTCTTCTTATATCTGTATTGGGAAGAATTCCTTCGTTGTCCAAATTGGTGTAGCTTACCCTATAGTTTCCTTTATCATTACCTCCAAAAAATGAAATATTATTTGTGAATGTTCTACCCGTCACCGCAAAATTCTCTACAGGGTCTCCGGGATCCACAAATGGAGTTGGTGTTATTGCACCTCTCCTAGTTAAATCTACTCCAGACGAACCTAAAACAAAATCCAAGCCATGAACATCTCCTCCACGCAGTCCATTTGCTGTTGGGGAATCATGTTGCGCTCTAAGGGTACCGTCCATTAATGGACCCCAAGATTCATCTACTCCATCAAACGTTCCACTTCCATATCCATCAGCAAATTGAAAATCAAAGTTCTTACCTTGTCCATATACACGTTGATACTCTGGCCCCTTAAGTATGCTTTCAAAAGTCATCTTTGAGTTTACAGAAATTCCCATTCCCCTGTGAGATCTACCGGATTTAGTAGTAATTATGACTGCTCCGTTTGCTGCTCGCGAACCATATAATGCAGTAGCGTTCGCTCCTTTGAGCACTGATATTGATTCTACATCTTCTGGGTTTACTTCTGCCGCGCCATTTCCGTAGTCAATATTCATATTACTAGCTCCTCCCAAAGTATTTGTTCTGGTATCTGTGGAGTTATTGATGGGAACACCATCTACTACAAACAATGGCTGATTATTGCCTTGAAGTGAAGAATATCCCCTAATTACCACAGATGAAGACTGACCTGGGCCTGTACCATTGGTTACTACTTGAACACCGGCCGCTCTACCAGAAAGCGTACTTACAAGGTTGGTACTAGTAGATTGCGAAACTTCTTCGCCTCCAACCTTTTCAACAGCATACCCCAAAGATTTTTCATCTCTTGTAATATTCAATGCCGTCACCACCACTTCATTCAATTTTTGAGAGTCTGGCTGCAATACAATGGTCGCGCTTGTTTTTCCAGATGTGTCAAAGTCTTGGCTCAAATAACCAATGTAAGAAACTTCTAAAATGTCACCACTTTGTGAAAGTTCAACTTGAAAGTTTCCGTCAAAATCTGTAGCTATACCTACGCTACTACCTTTAACAACGACCGAAGCTCCTGGCAACGGAACGTTGTTTTCGTCTACGACTTTTCCCGTAAAAACAGTTTGGGAATAGCCCATAACACTTGCCGAAAAGGCAAGTAAAAATGCTACGAGTGTTTTTTTCATTTGTTGAGTATTTGTAAAAATTGGTTAATTATTTATCAACAAATATCTAATTCGTACGTTAAGCAACACTGTGCAATGGATTAAATAAAAGGTATGGAAAGGTTAAAAGAATTGCTTGATTGTTAGCTGAACATTATTTACAAATACTCAAATTTTATGTTATATTGCAGAACGCTAACATCTTAGTATTTTACTGTTTAACAATAGGTTAAGATGAATGATACATTTTAAAGACTGCTAACTAAAAATTATAAATACTAACTATTGAAAACAACAATAAATTTATGGAGGATTATCTTATAGGTATAGGTAAACGAATAAAAAGCATTAGAAAGAACAATAAAAAGACCATTAGCGACATTGCAATAAAGGCAGGAGTAACCGCTGGTTTAATTTCAAGGATAGAAAATGGCCGAACCATACCCTCCTTACCCGTATTCCTAAAAATTGTTGATGCTCTTGAAACTGAAATGACAGTCTTCTTTGAAGGAATCCCCAAGGGAAATGGTCAAAACTTTTTGGTATCCCGAAAAGGGGATCAAACGGTCATTGAAAAAGAGGACGAAGCTATTGGATTTACTTACAATTACATTTTTAGCAAACAGATGAGCTCTGTTGGTTTTGAAAGCGTCCTATTGGAAGTAAAACCAAATTCTAAGCGTGAAAAAGTGGTAACTGATGCCTTTGAGTTCAAATATATACTTACCGGCGAATGCTATTATGAAATTGGTGATCAAGAGGTCCTACTCAAAGAAGGGGATTCTATATTCTTTGATGGCAGAGTACCCCATGTTCCAATTAATAAAGGGCCCGTTGCATCAAAAATGCTCGTAGTTTATTTCTTCATTTAATCTTTTCAAGAAAACAGGACTTCTTCCAACGCGCTCAATGAATCTAAAATAATTGTGGGGTCAGCTTTTTCCAATTGTTCTCGGTTTTGGGCCCCAGTCAAAACACCAACTGTCATTCCACAATTTGCATTTTTTCCTTCTTCAATGTCTATGGCAGAATCTCCTGCTTTTAGCACTTGGGATGCATCCGAAATATTGAACAGCTCCATTGCCTTATCTATCATTTCAGATGAGGGCCTTCCTTTTTCCACATCATCCGCAGTGATCAGGGCATCTATTTGATCGCCTACTTTCCATCTTAGTTTTTCTAAAAGTCCATTGGCTGTTTTGGTATCGTACCCCGTGTTCAAGACTACCTTTATTTTATGTGATTTCAACAACTCAAAAAGTTCTTCTATCCCAGTATATGTGGTCACCTTTAAATCTGAATATGCTTCTTTGAGCAAATTTTTGAAATTTTTGAAGACAGATTCTGCATCAATTTTCAAATTTTGCCCAGCTACAGTATGCTCCAAAATATCCACAATAGCCTTGTATTTTTCTTTTCCGGCCCCATGCTCCAATACCGCATCCAATGTAACCTCTACCCCTGCTTCCACCAATGCTTTTTGCACGGTTTTGTACACCACATTACCTTCGTTGACAGTTGTACCAGCCATATCGAAAACAACAAGTTTTATATCTTTCATAAACTATTTATCTGTTAAAAATTTTATCTATGCTTTTTCTTGAATAACCGGCACTTCCTGTCATTCCCTTTCCTCCAATTCCTGTAACTATGTGGATATCCCCACTCAGTGTCTCCCTAAAAATGTCTTTAGATTTGCACTGCGAATACATACCATACCATCTTCGATGTATTTCATAATTTGGCAATTGAATAATTTTCTTGGCTTCGGACAGCATAAAATTATCAATATCCATGTTTAAATCATTGCCAAGATCATCTGCGTTGGCGGCATCTTCATATTGATGTGAATCTCCCAATATTACCGAACCATCCGCAGCCTGTTTGAATAGAATATGGATGCCCCATTTTTTTTGCAAGCTATCCTCTGGTTCGTTCTTCTTTATGCCTAAATAGGATGGGCATTCAGCGAAAGCTTCATATCTACGGATGGTCCATCCAGTTAAAATTGACCCCTTTAGTTCATAGTTCTGCTGCGGTTTAGTCTGCATCATCTGCAATTTTGCAACTTCCAGATCGCTGTTTTCAAACAATTCTGGATATAGGTTTTTAAAATCGCTTCCATTGCAGATAACTACTTTCTGGGCGCTTAACCTTTGGTTTGTGCTGCTATGTAGCTCAACCTCACCTTCCTTTTTTACACATCCAACTACCGTAAATTTTGTTTTGATTTCCAACCCCATCTGCCCAACCATATAAAGTTGCAATCTATGGATCATTGTTCTGGGTTCCACTGTAACCTCTTCAGGAAAAAAGAGTCCTCCCTTCGCATAACTTGCCTGTAGTCCCGGATATTTTTCCAAGCAATCGCTCTTGGTCAACATTCTTGAGCAATATCCATTGTTGCTGTTGATGGCCCTTAACTCTACCAATAATTGCTCTTCTTCATCATTTGAAGCAATATATACCGTGCCGTTTTGCCTTACAGTAATATCAAAAAGTGATTGAATTTCCTTATAGATCTCTAAGCTTTCCCTACCGTATTTCTGCCATTTAGCGTTCATTCCCGAAGGAACAACCTGGCCAAAATTCTGGGTGGTGGCTCCATTTGGTCTCAAATCTTTTTCAACCAAGCATACTTTTAAACCAAGCTTGAGTGCATGGTAAGCATGAAAGGTTCCCAAAATACCTCCCCCAACTATAACAACATCATATTTCTTGTTCATAGTGCAATTGTTCGCTAATATTTTCTGATTTATATCTGTTCTTTAAGTGCAAAAGGGAGACTACTGAAATGCCCACTCCCAAAATTGCGATGATATAGGCACCGTAAACAAAGAAATTGAGCCAGGAAAGATTGGACTGTCCAAAATTCTTGTACAATAGCACAAGAACACTTCCCACATATCCAAAGGCATCAGCTATGTAGATAAGGAAACCTGAATTCCCCTTAATATTGAACGCAGCGATAAATCGGTCAAAAAACAAACAGTTAAAGGGTATATAGCAAACATAAAGCCCAAAACCTGTAGAAACCATCCAAAGAAAAGGGTTTAAAATCCCTATTTGGAACATGAATGTTGAAATGCCCATTACTACTGTTCCCATAATAAGCAGTGAATGATACGTCTTTAATGCCTTAAAATTATCCTTGATATAAAAAATTGACCCAATGATGATGAGCACCACAACTGCCACAACAATTTCTGAAGTGGAGAATACGGATACATCTCCTTTATAACCTATGCTATCCCACAGTTCTCTGGCAAAGTTGTCACGAAAATCCCTAAAGGCCGTTAAAAAAGTATAGAAAACAACCACCAAAAGAAGTGGAAACAAGAATTTTTTAATCAATGCTTTCCTGTCTTCTTTGGACATGGGCAATCTTTCCACTTTCAGTTCTTTATCTGCTCTTGTTGGGGCAGGAATTTTTTGCAAAAGGTAGGCAAACAGTAGTAGCGGGGTCAAAAATATAGCCCCGGTAACACAAGGCATCCAAAATTCATCAACATTTAAAAAGTTCATTACATAAAGCCCAACAGATTTTACCATTCCGCTTGATACAATAAAACTTGAGCAAAGAACAATTCCCAAAATATCAGTGAATTTCCTGCCTTCCAGATATGAAAAAACGATGCCCCAAATCATCCCCAGGGGAATACCGTTCAAAAACATAAAAACAATATTGTAAGGAGCTGGTACCCATGCGAAAAAAAACAAGGCCAATTCGGCCAGGGCAATTAGCATCATTAAATATAAAAACCGTTGATTGGGCCTTAGCTCTGAGATTACCTTGATACCAACAAACTTTGAAATTGCATAACCCAAAACCTGAGCTATTATCAACAGTATTTTGTAGTTGACGCCCATAAAGCTAAGCCCTTCATAAGTTGCTACGGTAAACGGTTTTCTAAAGGCATACATGCAGAAGTAAGTACCAAACGCCGCCAGAGAGGCATGAAGAATAAAAATGGTGTTTGACCGCTTTGTATGTGAGTTACTAGACAAGTAAAATGTTTACAAATAGTAAATATATGTTTCAAATTACTCACTTTTGTAAGAGAACATCCCACATTTGGGTTTAAAAAATTGTTAGGGAAAGATTATTCTTTTTAAGAGGGATTATAAGTATTTATAAACCAAGTTTTTAGAAGAGTGCGCCAAACAACTCACCTACTATTGTTGAAAATTAAATAGCTCCTTGAGCTCAACACCCAATGCTTTGGCAATAAGGTTTAGGTTTGTGATTGAGGTACTGATTTCCCCTCTTTCTATTCTTCCAATTTGATTTTTGGACATTTTGGAATCGGTTTCCAATGCTGCTTGGGAAAGTCCGGCTTTTTCACGAAGTTCTAGAAGATGCTCCCCGAATCTTTTTAAAAAATGTAAATCCTCTTCTGTGTACTTTCTTCGCATGATGTATTTAAAAAAGAATCACTCTTCAAATAAAAATAAATCATGTAATGAAACACCCAATGCCCCAGCTATACGGTTTAGGGTGACTAAACTTGTATTGTTTTCAGCTCTTTCAACTCGTCCGACCTGAGTTTTTGGAATATCAGCTTCGATGGATAAGTCATGTTGAGACATTCCTTTTTCATCACGTAGAAAACGGATTCTTTTTCCGACTCTTTTTATAATTTCTAAATCCTCTGGTTGATACTCTCTATACACGCTACCAAAATGATCTCTTTTATAAAAAGAATTGGTTACATCGTTGTGCTTTTACGGCATATTTTTATTAATATTGAAATCAATTGCTGCATAACCCCTCTAATTTGGAAAATCTACTAGACCATGTCCAACATTTTAGGGAAAATCAATTGGACATTACTACTGCTATCCAACAAAACCTAGCAACATTAAAAAAGCACTATTATGATAAACCTAAGAATTTTCAGTAAGGTAGGTATTGAGGTAAACTAATAAACAACTTAGTTAAGAATGAATTCTATGTATAAACCCATTTGTATCCACCAGCCTGATTTCTTTCTCCTCTACAAACCCTAGAAATTGAGGTTTTGCTATAGCCAGAACTTTTACTTGTAGTAGAAACAGAATTAAAGCAGTTAGTTAACTCGTCTACCATTTAAATCATATTGACAAACACTCTTTTTTCTTCAATAGGCCTGAATGGTAAAGTTTTTAGCATAGCTCCAATATTATCACATTTAGTTCTTAAAACTAATAATTACTAAGAAATTTTATTTCATATTTTTTACCCTCTTAATTCATGCCCTATTTAATTGATTTCAAATAGGTTCAAAAATTAGAGTTAAAAGAAAAAGTTTTAATCTTATATTATAAATTAAAATATATTAAGTGACACTTGAAATAATTTCAAAGAATCATGATATAATCAATCTTGAAAACTCAAGAAATATTCATGGATGCTTTAAAAAAACGTTTTCAACTCTTTCCAGGACAAAAGTTCTGCTTGAAAATGCTTTAAACGACAAAAAAACTATAGAAAGAATATCCAAAAATCTATATGTCCACCAAAATGGTTTTCACAAGTATATCTTATATACATCAAAATCAAGAAAATGGAGAATTAGACTGCACATTTGGGACGAAATGCAATTTAACAATCAAGATATTCATAACCATACGTTCAATTTTACTTCAGTTGTAGTTCAAGGTGGCTTGAAAAACCTAATATTTGAAGGTGATCTCAAAAATAGTTCCCCTTACCATTTGTATAGGTATAATATTGATAATGAAACCAACGATTCACAAGTAACCTCCTTAGAAGAAACAAAAGGTCTAAAGCTGAAACAATCCATCGATATTAAAAAGGGAGATGTTTACTATCAAGATGCCAGTATAATCCATAAAATTGAGGCAGCCGAATATCCCACTGCCACTTTGGTATTGCAAGAAAGTTGGATAAGAAATAATTCTACGATTTACAGAAATCATTTGAGCAATCATTTGATATCGGAACGGAAACATGCCCCAGCAGATTCAAAAATTGTTTCAAAAAACCTTATGAAAATAATTAAATCACTTAAATGAATATTGAAACATGAGTAATTCTAAAAAAACATTTATAACAACATACTTAAATGATGGTATTACAATTGCAATATCATTTATTTTAATAATGTCTATCGCTTTTTTTTCAATAGGCTATTTTGGAAAAAACGTAAACCTTTCTGCTCTCTTTTATAGCGCTGGAGTCGGATTTCTGGTGAGCTTAATTACCACACTGGTTTACAATAAATACATTATTAAGAGAAACCAGGAAAATATTAAAAAATCAATCAAGGAAGTATTCGAAGAAAGTATAAACATTGATGCCATTGCTAGTAAAACCAGTGAATCAATAGAATCAATAGTTGATCCTTTAAAAAAAATTGTTCAGGATAACATATTTACTCCGGATAATATTTTTCATTCTAACAATGATGGAAATACCGAGTTCAACAAAGATTTCACAAATAATCTTTACCAATCTGAAACATATATTTTCAAAGGGGTTGCTGGCAAAAGGGTTGCGGCACGAAAAGCATACAATGAAAACTCCAATAAAAAACAAATTTTAACCAGTTTTCAACAATTAAAAATGATAATGCCGCATCCTGACTCGGATTTGATACATGAAATAGCGGCCAAAAGAAATCATTATAGATCAACTTCATTGGTTGAGGCCTCAGTTTTAATAGAAGAAATTAGAAAGGACATTCGCTATAGTATAATAAACCTTTATCATTGTGCAATCAAATATGGAGGGGATTTTCAGATTGTATTTCAAAAACATAATTCAGCACCATTTAGATGCGAAATACTTGAAAATTATGCTTATATCACACTTTACACCTCACTTGGAGAGTTACGGAAAGAAGAAGAAGTTGTTTTAAAATTTAAAAAACATAGTCCTTTGTTCCAATTTTTTTACCACGTTTGTCATCATGAATTTGAAGTATGTAAAAATATGAACGACTATATTTCAATTCAAAAAAATACAGACATGAAAAAGTTCAATAACGAACTCAAGAGATTAAAAATCGACCCTATTAAGCCGGATGAACAGAAAAAAGCAAAGAAGGTACTGGATAACTTATACAAAAATCTTGAATTTGTTGTTAAATAATAGTTGACTCATTATCAATAAGAAGCAAGTATTAAAAAAAAAATCAAACCCAGTCCATTAAGAATTGGGCTTAACATTATTGAATATACTTCCAAACATATCCCCTTGCTTTTTTTCGTTCACTTCTACAAACTCTAGAGATAGGAGTTTTACTTAATCCAGATTTTTTTGAAGCTTCTGCAACAGAATCAACCTCCTTTCCCAGATAAAGACCATATATATTATCAATATTGAATACTTCACCTTGCAGTTGTAGTTTCAGGTAAGAAGATTGGATTTTGGATTTTACAAGCTCTAATTGGGTATTGACAAGTTGATGCTTAGTTACCTGCCTTTTTGAATCCCATTCTGAGTATTGCATAAATTGTCCAGTAGCGAACTGTTTACGGTTTTGTCCATAGGTCATTCTACAATGAAGAGGACATTTACCTTTTTTGTTTACTCGTGCTTTATTGATTACAAAGCGGATTGAAAGTTTGTTTTGATTCATACCAATTGTATTTGATTAGACAATTGGCACACAATTCGGAATAGGGTCGCAACCTTTTTTAAAAGTTGATGTTACCTTTTTGTATACCTTTTTTTGGAAAAAAAGAGGTACAGTTTAACTTATCGCGGTAATAAGGCTGGAAATAAACCCCTATAAAACAACAAAATCCAACACTTTCACAAGTATTGGATTTCTTGCTCTGCTCCCCCTCTTGGACTCGAACCAAGGACCCTCTGATTAACAGCGGTCGGATTATGGATACATATTGATATGTTTCAATTCATAATTAATTGATTATTAGTTTTTTAATAAAATTAAGTCTTTTTTAAACTGATTTGAAACCGTATATTTATGTGCAAATTATGTGCAAATTTTTATCTACCTTTAAAATATGCAGACGAGTTTAAGCCTAAGTTTGGATACCCGAAGAAAACGAAAGGATAATTCATTCCCTATAATTATTCGGTTGGGTCACTTTCAAAAAACCACTTCGATTGCCACTGGCCAATCCGTAGAAAAAATGTATTGGGACGATTCAAAAAAACAGGTAAAACGTTCCTATAAAGGGGTGAAATCTGTAAAGTTTTTGAACAACCTGCTCCTCACAGAACTGGCCAAAGCTCAAGAAATTGTTAACCGACTGCATTACAAAGGAGAACTGGATTTTTTATCCGTTAAGCAGTTAAAAGATAAAATAGTTCGAAAAACGAAGTATGATTCTTTCTATGTATATGGTCTGAATCAAGCTAAGGAATTAAGGGTTGCGCAGCGCTTTGGTACTGCCAGAAACTATGAAGGGGTGATAAGTATCCTAAAAGTGTTCACAAAACAAAAGGATTTAAAGTTCAACGAATTGAACCATGACTTTTTAAAACGCTTCGAACGATTTCACTTATCAAAACCTGGTAATAGCCAAAATGGTTTAGCTTCCTATATGCGGACTATAAAGGCGATATATAACAAAGGCATTAAGGACGATATAATAGAGAGGGAATATTATCCTTTTTACAAATATCAAATCAGAACGAATCCAACTGAAAAGAGAGCAATAAAAGTAAGGTATATCAAAAGAATTTTAGAGCTGGATTTAAGTAAGGAACATTCCTTATTTCATTACCGAAACTATTTTCTTCTTTCCTACATGACCATGGGCATGTCCTTTATTGATATGGCATTTCTACGAAAGGAGAATATTGTGGACGGCAGAATCAAATTCCAGCGCAAGAAAACATCTAAAATGTACGATATTAAAGTCACTGAGCAAATGCAGGAGATTTTAAAATTCTATACCACCAAAAAGAAAAGAAAAGACTTTATTCTTCCAATTCTAAAGAGAGATTCGCTAGAACTTCAATACAAAGATGCGCAATGGGCATTAAAAAATTATAACAAAGGCCTTAAGAAAATCGCGGAGCTTTGCAAAATTGAAGAGCGTTTAACCTCTTATGTTTCAAGGCATAGCTTTGCTACCCACGCCCTATTTAAGAATATTCCCTTGCCGGCAATTTCCTCGATGTTAGGCCACAGTAAATTATCTACTACACAGATCTACCTAAAATCTCTTCCAAGCAATGTTCTAGATACCTATCAAGAGGAGATGAATGTTCTCTAAAGACCCTCAAATCAATTATATATTCGACGAATTAAAAGTCTCGTAAAAACATTTTTAATGAAACTACTAAAAGAGACGGCTAATGGGACACGTTACACAAAATTCGTCTAGACTAGGAAAAGTGTGCCGTAAATCGGCCGTTTTACAGGAGTAAGTAATCAGTGCTACCTAATAATTATTCCACTTCTACATATTCAACCACAGAAAATCGCTAGTCATTCTTCTAATAATAATCTGCTTATAGCCTCAGACTCATCAATATTTCATGGGTGCCGTTATCTATGTTACTGATATTATTTTCCAGAGCCATTTCGTAGGCATAACCGATGTCGATCCAGTTAGTTCTGAACATAAATAGTCCGCTAATGCTTTCATTGAGACGATATCCGGCTCCTAGTCCGAATTTTCGATTGAACTCTAAGATACCTGTTATGTCCACTGAAAGAGGGGCCGCTTCGACATAGCGAATGGATGTCGAAGGTTTAAGAAGCATGTTACTGCCCAGATTGAAATCATAGCCACCGACTAGGTACATGTGTGGCTTATCCATTCCCAATCTCGCAAGGCCGTCGTTCTGCTCAAGGCGGTCCGGGGTCAATATCTTTGGTACCGATAATGAAATGAAGTAGGATTCATGCCTGAGAAGAACGCCTGCCCCGACGTTCGGGTTGAACCGCCCGTCGATGTTCATCAAAGAGGCATCCTGCATGATGCCATAGGTCAACAGACCATCGGTATTGGCATCGTAGGAAGTAAAACCTCCCTTTATGCCAAAATAGAGATTATGGCTCTCGCTCAATTTTAATTTATAGGATATATCCAATGCTATCGCCGTTTGGTTTTCTATAAAGGTTTTGTCGTTGATGACCGAAAGGCCGATGCCCACATTTTTCCCCAATGGAGTTCCAAAGATAAAACTCTGTGTTTCGGGAGCTCCTTGCACACCTGACCACTGACTTCGCAGGTTCATGCCGAAATCGGTGGTTTCGTCCGCACCTGCAAAGGCAGGGTTAATGAGATTCATGTTGAATCGATAAAAGGTATAATTGGGATCTTGCTGTGCCGACATACGGCCTACGACAAGTAGCGTAAAAACAATAATAAATCGGTATATATGATTGGTCTTCATTTACGTATTTTTAGTATTAATAGTTGATAAATATCCATCCCTGAATCGGTGCGCTACCATTGCCCAAGTCGATTACGTACATATAGGAACCGGGAGGCAGCAAATCGGAATTGGAGCTGTAGTTACCTCGCCAGTCGTTGCGATAGTTGACAGCGGAAAAGACCTCATGGCCGTACCGGTTGTACACCGTTACCGTTGTATTTGAATAGTTGTCGATACCGGGTATCATCCAACTGTCGTTAACCCCGTCACCATTTGGTGTAAAGGCCTCGGCAGGTCTTAGGACAGGTTCGTTGTTGGTCGGGAAATCGTCTTGTATATCCGTCACCCCATCGTTGTCATCGTCGTCATCGGCATTATCCCCCGTTCCATCCGCGTCCGAGTCGGTATCCTCATTTTCATCCAATGGGAAATCGTCTTCCTCGTCGGTCGTGCCATCATTATCATCATCTTCATCCGAGTTGTCCCCAGTGCCGTCACCATCTGTATCGGTATCCTCATCTTCATCCAATGGAAAATCATCTTCATCGTCAGGGACACCGTCATTGTCGTCATCGTCGTCAGCTGAGTCGGGAATACCATCATTGTCGGTGTCGGTCGAATCGTTCGGCTCGCTGTCCTCGGAATCGGGAATACCGTCGTTGTCATCATCGGTATCGGCATTGTCCCCTGTACCGTCTCCATCGAAATCGGTATCCTCATCCCCGTCCAACGGAAAGTCATCGTCCGCATCCGGTGTACCGTCATTGTCATCATCGGTGTCTTCATTGTCTCCCGTGCCATCGCCATCCGAATCGGTATCCTCTTCGTCATTCAAGGGGAAGTCATCGTCCGTGTCGGGCGTACCGTCATTATCGTCATCGGTATCGGCATTGTCCCCTGTGCCATCGCCATCCGTATCCGTATCCTCTTCGTTATCCAAGGGGAAGTCATCTTCAGTATCCGGTGTGCCGTCATCATCATCATCGGTGTCTTCATTGTCTCCCGTGCCATCGCCATCCGAATCGGTATCCTCTTCGTCATTCAAGGGGAAGTCATCGTCCGCATCCGGTGTGCCGTCATTGTCGTCATCGGTATCTTCATTATCGCCAGTGCCATCTCCATCGGTATCGGTATCCTCATCCTCGTCTAGCGGGAAGTCGTCGTCCGTATCAGGAGTACCATCGTTGTCGTCATCGGTATCCGCATTATCACCAGTGCCATCCCCATCGGTATCTGTATCCTCGTCTTCATCCAATGGGAAGTCATCGTCCGCATCCGGTGTACCATCATTATCGTCATCCGTATCCTCGTTATCGCCTGTTCCGTCACCATCGGTATCTGTATCCTCGTCTTCATCCAATGGGAAGTCATCGTCCGCATCCAGTGTACCATCATTATCGTCATCGGTATCTTCGTTGTCCCCTGTTCCATCGCCGTCGGTGTCGGTATCTTCGTTTTCGTCAAAAGGGAAGTCGTCGTCCGTATCTGGAGTACCGTCGTTGTCGTCATCGGTATCTTCGTTGTCCCCTGTTCCATCGCCGTCGGTGTCGGTATCCTCGTTCTCATCTAATGGGAAGTCGTCATCCGTATCTGGCGTTCCGTCATTATCGTCATCGGTATCCGCATTATCGCCTGTTCCGTCACCATCGGTATCGGTATCTTCTTCATCATCCAAAGGGAAGTCGTCATCCGCATCTGGAGTACCGTCGTTATCGTCGTCGGTATCTGCATTGTCTCCCGTGCCGTCGGCATCTGTATCGGTGTCCTCGTTTTCATCCAACGGGAAGTCGTCATCCGCATCTGGAGTACCGTCGTTGTCGTCATCGGTATCCGCATTATCGCCTGTTCCGTCACCATCGGTATCGGTGTCCTCGTTTTCATCCAACGGAAAGTCATCATCTGTATCTGGCGTTCCGTCATCATCGTCATCAACATCACAAACATCTCCCTCACCATCTCCATCCGTATTAAGTTGGTCCGCATTGGCAATAGTTGGACAATTGTCCATGTTGTCTTTGATACCATCATCATCGCCATCAGTTTCTTTGGTTGCGGTATCCGTAGATGAGCTTCCTTCATTTCCAACGGTATCCGTTAATGTCACCGCTAATGTTACTATGCCATCACTTAAACCGCTTAGGTCTACATCGCTAATTTGATCGCTAGCAGTGACAATTGTTCCACTGCCCAAAACAGAGGTTCCACCTCCATTGCTAGTAAACACATAGTTGTAAGTTGTCCCGACTTCGGCTCCAGAAAAAGTGAATGATGCAACGGTTTCGTTAGTAGTATCGATTGGGTCTTGGTCAATTACTACGGAGTATCCAAAGGGAGCTGTAGTATCCTTTGTTTTTGTATCTGTTGAGGCATCACCTATGTTTCCGGCTGCATCTGTTAGGGTAACGGAAAGAGTAATTAATCCATCTCCCAAACCACTCAGGTCCAATCCTGTTATCTGATCGGTAGCGGTTGTAATGGTTCCCGTTCCAGTGACAGGAGTTCCGCCTGAATCGCTAGTAAGGCTGTAATTGTATGTTATTCCGATTTCTGCTCCGGAAAAAGTAAAGGATACGTTCGTTTCGTTTACAGAATCAATAGGATTTTGGTCAATGACTACAGCATATCCGGAGGGTGCCTCAGTATCTATTGTTACCGATCCAGTATCGCTATTGGCAGTACCACAACTACCATTTACAATGACCGCTCGAAAAAGGGTGGTTTCGACTAAATTGGAATATGTATATGTACTGTTGGAATTAACTATGTCAGACCAAATTATACCATTATCGGTCGATTGTTGCCATTTCTCAACTGTTCCCGTATGTCCAGTCAACGTTAAGGTTCCGGAATTACTTGTTGAGTCATGTATGCCAGAACTTACTTGACCTCCAACGGGTGGGGTGCCTGAAACAACATTGATTTCTTTCGAATCGGATATAGCTGATGTTCCACACTCGGATATTTCCGTAATGACACGATAGTACCAAGAACCCGTTGTAGGAATAGTTTCTTCTAAGGTAGTTGTAGTATTGGCAATATCCACCCAATTTGAATTGTCGTCTGAACGTTGCCATTTTTGAACATCACCTTGTTGCCCAGAAACGAAGAGTTCAACATTGGATCCAGCGCAAATAGTGGTATTTTGGGCCAATACATTTCCGGCATCCGCTTCCCTTACAAAAATTGGCGTACTGGAAGTGGTCAGATTACTACAATTTGTCGGGGCATTCGTATTCACGATTGCCCTGTAATATGTTGTTGTGGAAATATTATTGACCGTTAATGTTGTCGTTGTATTACTAATAACTGTTGGGTTGTCGATGAAGTTATTATCCGAACTCTCCCAACGGACTACCGAACCACTTAGGCCATTCAGTGTCAGCGTAGTACTGTTGGTGCCAGAGCATACAGACACCTCTCCACCGCTTATATTGCCGCCTGGTGCTCCATTAATTGTGATATCTTTTGTAAAGAAAGGAGTTGCACTTAATTGGTCGTTTGGCATATCGCCAAACTCTATTATTCCAAAAATACTAGAACTATCTGGAAAATCGTTCCAATCGCCGGCACTGGAATATACATGACCGAAAGACTCTCCAGGATTTCCATTATTGTAATCGTTTGGCTCGCCGGACCGCCAGTTTTGGTATACTCCGGGAACTCCATTTCCGTTACCATTATCCGTAGTAATCTGAGTACCCCTTTCTGGGCCCGTAACCCAATAAAATTTTCCTTCAGAAGCATTTGTATCCGCAAATAGATTATATCCCAATGCTTCGTTAATCTGGTTATGGTCGTCCGAAGCTCCCATCCAAGAATTTTGACCAACAATTCTAGTGACAAAAATATTCTCAGCGTTAGAGGTGAGCGTCACCAAATAAGCCTCCCTACCAAAAAATGAAAGTGAAGAGGCGGCCGCCTTTGTTGCTGTCCATGAAGTTTGTGTATCTGTGACTCTATAAAAATGGTCGTTCAAGGGATTATAGAAAGTTTCTTCCGCAACAAAGGTGACCTGCCGCGTTTCTGGCGAACAAATTGGGCCTGAGGTCATCGTCACCGTCCTGAGAAATGACTGCCATTCTGATGCAGATAAAGTTCCTTTGAAGACTATCGACCGCGTATTACTGTTCCAGCCACTTGTTGTCACTCCTAAAGGTAATGTACCGTTGTAACCAAGCTGGTCTGTCGCAGTAAAAGAGTTAGTTATGGAAACAGTAAAATTGGTAATATCGGTACTCGAGGTAATTGTCAAATTGGGTGCTATAACTGTAGATATAGTTGCTTCAACACCTATGGATTGACCGTCGCCGGAAACTTGAATCGTTTGCGCCCGTACGACAAATAAACCAAAAATCAGAGTTGCAAAGGCTAGGTTGGTTTTTATGCTCATTTTAGTAATTTTATTACTGGTTAAGAACACAAACCTATTGAACTAAGTAAGAATAATATTACCTATGTTGTAATCCATATGATTTTTGTTGTGTGGCTTTAATTTTGTGTTGTAAGCATCACCTAAGAATCTATTTTGATAAGGACAAAAACCAATGTAATTCAACCAAAAACTCGCTTTTGCTCAGAAGAGTTCCGAAAAACCAACTTTTTTTGAGACAATTAAAGACTGTCCTTTTTGCACATTTCGTCCCAAATACTTACCCCAAACTTTGCGCGTGGATCCTGTGGAATTTTTGTAGTGTTCGGGCAGATAAGCGTAGAGCAAAAATTCCATAGGGCGCAACCTAATTTTGGTCTGGAACACTATCTTTTTCCCTTAACCATTTTTGATAGGATTTGTAGTGCCCTGGGTTTTGGTCAAAATATCCTCTCAGGTTTGAAATTACTTCTTGCTCTCCCTTCGCAAATGCCTTTTCTTGAATTTCCCCAATTGCAGAGACTTCTAAGGCCAGATACCCTATGACAACCAAGGATATGAACCAAATCGAGTAATGAATCCACAACTGTATCTTTGGAACCAATCTTGCTTTTAAAATCTGATGCCTAATGCCTTGAACCGACTCCTGAAGCTTTGAATTATTCGCTTTCTCGGAATTCAAATGCTCTCGGAGCAAACTTTCAATTTCCGTAGTATCAGGTATTACTTTGATGTTGTCCATATTTTGGGTCAACCGTTCCAATCTAACGATGGACTTGTTGAACCCGTCCAGCTCGTCGGTGAGCAGTTCCATTACCTCGTCCAGTTTTTTATATCCCATAATTTTCGGTTTTAAATTCCGATTCCCGTGTCGATGGCCTTTTTTATGGTTTTCTTGATGATGTTCTTGGCGATGCCCGTTGCGAGGTTGGTACCCTGTTCCACCGTTTTCCCTAGTAATTGGACCGATTTTCCGATTTCTTTTGGTTTGGCAATCCCTTTGTTCCGGGAAAGTTGCGCCATTATCCTTCCCCCGGACATGGAACGGTGTACCTCGCTTGCCTTGAAATTATGGCCTTCATATTGGAACCGGAATCCCTGTAACTTATTGGCCCGGTTTATTGTCGGGATGACTTCCACGTTCCTTTCTTGCATGGCCTTGATGTAGGAGTCCAATGTTCTTGGTCTATCGCTTTCCATTACTTTATGATGGATGTCATTTATTTCCAGCCGGACCTTTATGGAATCCTGTTCCTTTTCCAGTTGTACCTCCTTGACCGTGGTCAGCCCCATTTCCTTGGCCACGCTCTCCGCCGCCAGTTGGCTGCGCTTTCCGATAAAGCTGTCGTTATAGGTCCTGCCGTCGAAACCGATACGGTTCACGTACAGATGCACGTGAGTATGTGCCTTGTCCCTGTGTACGAAGGCGATGGCCTGTCGTTCCTTCAGCTGCATTTCTTTTATGAACCGTTGGGTCATTTCCCTTAGTTGTGCTTTGGTCAAATTCCTACCGTCCTCCCGGGTCGGGCTAAGGATAAAACTCAGGGTGTTCTTTTGGCAACGCGTGTTCTCCTCCTGGACCAGCCTGAACTCTTCGGTGATCTCTTTGGGGTTTTCCCCTGCCAGGTGTTGACTGAGGACCACCTCGGCACCCTTCTCCTGGTTCCAACCGTAATCGATACTTGTCCCGGTGTGTGCTATGGATGTCCCTTTTCCTATCATTTCTTTGTTCTTTTGAAATTATAGAGGTGTTTTCTTATTTCCGCTGCCAAGGTCTCGACTTCACTGGCCAGTTTCGGGTTGTGTTTCTTGAACATGTTGCCGATGCGCGTAAAATTCCCCTTGTACTTCACCAGCATTCTATAGTGGGCCAATTGTTCTTCGGTCAAACGTTCGATGACCGAATTTCCAAAAGCCGAACTGCGGCAATATTCGGAGAGGGAAATTCCCGCCCGTTCCGCCCTTTTTTTGAGCAGCTTCTTCTCGTAGATGGAGCACCTGAATTTAACGTAGGTTTTCTTCATCTTCTTTTTACTTTGCGACCATCGGGAGAAAAGCAAGATCGTTTTTGTGGCAACAAAAACACATCTTGCGCTTCCTGACCAAATCCATTTTTAGCCTTAAAAATCAACCATACGTTCATGTCCCTATACCCCTCGTATAAACTTGATTTGTCCAAACAGTTATTGGAATGGGCCAGCAAGTTTTGAGTCGTTGCTTTACCGGTCGAATCATTGTCCAGATAAAGGTCGATTCGGTCGTAAGGGTCCATTAGCTTAATCGCTTTTTTGACCAATGCCGTAGAGTTCAGGACCAGAAAATCATATTCGGTTTCTATTTCTTTATTAAATTCCAAAATGGATAATAGATCGAACATGCCTTCTGTAACGATGAGTTTTCCGTTTCCATTTTTGATGTGGGTGATATCCTTGGGCGAGCTGGAATTCTTGTAATATCTGTTCCGTAGTTCCCATCCACCGGAATCGTTCTTCAATCCTATGGCGAAATAGCGTCGTCCCTTATGTAGATAATGGACCTCCCTACAAATGGTCGATGCCGTAGAAATGGAAATTTTCCGTTCAAAAAGATAGTTTAAAAGACCGTAATGTCGGATAGGACGTGCATGGAGAATTTCTAGCCCTGTATTCTTCTGGATTCTAACTGGGTGCTGCTGTTGAAAAGAGAAAGAGGTCTGGCCCTGTTCCAAGAACCTTAAGGTTTCGCTAACGGAAGATTTGTTGATTTGGCATATTAGGTCGATTACATTACCGCCTTTTCCCGCTCCATGGTCGTACCATCTGTTCAGTTTCTTGGACACCTTGAAAGAGGCTTGGGTTTCTGAGCGGAACGGGCTCAGGAACCAAGCTTCTTTTTCGGTCGATCTGGTCGGAAAGTGCCCGAGTTTTGCCAGCGCTTTTTCGATGGGAAAAGCTCGGGCTCTTTCACACGTTAACCTGTTTGTTCTTTCTTTTTTCATAAGCCGAATGGTTTTACCTTTTTTTTGATGATATGATGACAACACCTTCTAAGGCCCCTACGGTATTAGGTTTTCCCTGTCATCGTTTCGTCATCGCGTCATCGTTCTTCGTTTTTTCAAAGTGTTTTCCGTCATCATTATTTTTTTTGATGACAGAATGATGACAGAATGATGACAGCCTCGGACCCCATGAACATTGGCCCCGTGCTATTCCGTCATCGTATCATCAAAATTTTTGGTCAAAAAGTCCTTTTCCACCGTAAAGTACCTTCCCTTGGCATCGGTCATGTGGATATCTCCATCGCTCCAAATGGTCACTTTTTGGTATTTGTTGGAGTTGTCCTGGTTGACGAGTTTCCAATCGTTCTTCAGCAATTTCCGCAATTGGGTCAGGTCGGTCTTGACACGTGTCTTGTTCAGCAGGTGCAGCGCATCTATGGGACAGAGATGTATTTCCTTCATTTCGAACTTTTCCATGACACTGAACAGGATACTGGCCAGTTCCTTTTCAACCCTATTACGGTTGTTCTGCACCAACTTTTTTAACGCGGCTGTTCTAATCTGTTTTGGGGTAAACCACATTCTGGTGGTTTGTTCGGACGATAATCGTCGTTTTTGCAGATAGTACAGGAAAGCTGGTATTTCGGATACCAGTTGTTGGAGGAAATCCGTTTTCTCTTTTTTGAGCGTTGGTATCTTCAGTACCCAAAACCGGGTCTCGTTCCCGTCTATCTTGATAAAATTGTCCTCATTGTTGCTACAGAGAACGAACTTTCCGAAGAACTCCACTTCCCGCTTGTCCTTTCCCTTGGCCTCCAATTTGTTGATATTGGTAGTGCTCAGGTACTTGATGCGCTCGGTAAGCTCTTCCTTGTTGAACAGTACCTCGTCGATACAGATGAGAAGCTTGTTGGCCCAGTCCGCATTGAACTGGCTGCTGAAACTGTCATTGGTCAGATAGGTCAGGTTGTTTTCGAAGATGGCCTTCAACCACTTTAAAAAAGTACTCTTGCCCGTTGAACGTTCCTTGGAGACCAGACAGAGAATGGGCAGCACCTGGACCGGTTTTGTATACAGTAATTGCAGGTAGTCCAACCCCAGTTCATAGTGCTTCCCAAAAATGTGTTCGATGAATTCCAATGAGGTTTGGTATTCCCCTTCTTTGGGGATTGCCGGTAACGGGGAATAGGTATTGTAGAACCCTTTGTATTCCTGCTTGAAACCCAAATGGCTCGGGATGCATGTAAAGCCATCGTACTTGGGCACCTTGCTCAAATAATCCTTCCCATGGTCCTGACGAATGGTCTCGATGTTCCAATGGACCAAGATCTCGTTGAAATGTCCGGCGATAGTTGGTGCCTGTACCAATTTGTAGTACGAAGTGCCCACCCTTAAATAAGGAATTGATTTCATATGATAAGGTTTTAGAAGCCAAAGGTGATTCCAAAGGCGTACTGTGAATTGATAAAAACCTAGAATTGTTATTACCTAACGAACAGGTTCCGCTATAGTTTCGATTTCAGGAATGGGTTTCCGTTCGTTCTGGAGCAGCCAATCGACGATTTTCTTCTTTTCGAAAAAAATCAGTTTCCCGTTGGGTTTGGAGTGCGGGATATGCCCAGCGGCGGTAAGTTTGTACAGATAGCTTCTGGATATACCCGTATAGTCGCAGGTTTCCTCAAAGGTCAGTACCTCTTTATTGGCCATCAACAGTCTTTCCAAACGGTCGAGCCGTTCGAGTATTAAAAAATTGTCCATTTTGTTTCTTTTTAGATTAAAAAATGAACAAAAGCGCTTTTGCTTTCTTTTAGAAAATTCCTGGTATAAAGGTAAAAAGAAGGACGGGAAAAGATAAAGTCGATTCCCTAATTTTATACACAAATATTTGATATACAATGACTTGTGCCAAATCAGTATAAATGAAACCAAATATCATTTAGTGAATAAAATTTGGTTTCAAAACGATTCAAATGCTACCATTTGCGTTTTTCTAAAAATGGAGGGATTTTGGAGTTATCAACAATTTAAATTTAGAAATTATGAAATGAGGTCTTATTTAAAGAGAATCAAGTTAGTTTAATCTAGAGCAGCAAAATATTTCAATCGGAAGTAACTATCTTCCAGAAGTTTTGAAAATCAAAAGCTTTACAAAGCAATAAAAATATTGACTATCAAATACTTATTTCCTGCTAATTTGGTTTCAAACACATCCAAATAGTACGAAATTAAATTATGCAAGAAATAAAATGGATTATGTGCAAATTATGTGCAAATAAAAAAGGCTTCAGGAGTGAAAACTCTCTGAAGCCTTACTATTGATAGCTCCCCCTCTTGGGCTCGAACCAAGGACCCTCTGATTAACAGTCGGTTCAATTATGGTTCTATATGGTTTTATATGTCCTTAAATACCCATTTTACAGGGTTTTTACTTATCTTTAATATCAATATAAACCACCTCAATTCAAAAAAAGCACGCTGAAAGCACGCTGAAAAAAATCCTCCCTCATTATGGCAACAATTAAGTTAACCTTCGATAAACGCTCATCTAACACCACTAAAGATAATAAATTCATGTTGGTACTGCGTATTAGTCATAACAGAAAAACACGCTACATTTCTTTCAATTTACATCTAAAGGAAAATCAATTTGATCCTCTTACTGGAAATATCACGGGAATTATGAACGCCGTAAGGCACACAAAGCGTGTCCGAAAAATATATTCCGAAGTTGATTTATGGTTGGCAGAACATGAGGGCGAAATACGAAAGTGGGAGATTAAAAAATTAAAATCCGAGATAGAACGAATATTCTTTAACAAATTACCATCCCGTTCAATCCTTAACCACGGGGCAATATATCTAAATCGGCTTCGGCTTGAAGAACGTTTCTCTACGGCCAGCTCTTACGAGGATGCCCTAAAAGCTTTGATTAAATTTCGAAAAAACCTAAAAGGACAGGATGATACTGTTTTGATTAAAACCCTTTACAAAAAGGAGGACAAGAAACTAAAAGTATTGGATAGTTTTACGGATTTGGATATGGAAATAAAGGCTATGGACTATGGTTTTCTGAAAGATTTTAAAGCCTATATGAGCAATCGTTACAAATCAAAAAATACACCAGCGATTCATCTTAGAAGTTTGCAGGCCATAATGAACGATGCGGGAAAGACCTATCAGGATTTAAGAGATCATAAACCCATGTCAAGCATAAAAAAACAAAGCCATGAAAATGCTCCCGCCCCTATTAGCTTGGAAGATATAAATGCTATCCGAAAATTAAAATTAGCGTCTAATTCCCCTATTTGGCATACCCGGAATTATTTGCTCTTTATGTTCAACAACATGGGTATGAACCATTTTGATATGGCAATTATCAAGAGATTTCAATTCGAGGATAACCGCATTAAGTACTTCCGTAAAAAGACGCATTATGAGGGAGATTACTTTAGTGTACTTCAAAATGAAGAATCACTCAAAATCATAAGCTATTATCTAAATGGACAAAACGCAGAAGATTATCTTTTTCCCATTATTCCAGCAAACACTACACCCGAGAAACTGCATAAAGTCAACAACGGAAAGGTTAAAATTTTCAATAGGTATGCCAAACGTATTGCAGCCCTTGCAGGAATCGATAAAAAGATTACTACTTATACTTTGAGAGACACATGGACAAACATAGGCTTGGATATGGGCATCGACATCCGAAAAATTTCATCGGGTCTCGGGCATTCCAGCGTTCAGGTGACAGAAAAACATTATGGCAAAAGTGTTTCTGAGAAAATACTGGATGAAATAAATGCTAAAATTACAGCCTCGTAAAAAATAAACCAAGTGCTGGAAATAGAATGCCACGCTTACAGCGATTCCAGACCTAATTATGTCGGGTTTAAAACTTTATTTCAAAAGGATTTCAAAAAAAAAGTCGGAATTGGTTTCGGGATTATTCGCATGATTAGAAAGGGCTTTGGTTTTCTATTTTTCTAGTAAAAAGATTCTTTTTTCTCCCTATCCACAAAAAGCGCCCGTCAGGGACGCTAAATTTCATATCAAAAACCCTCTATTTATTCTACAATGACGGCCCTGTATCCTTTTTCTTGAATTTTGTAAAATCCGTAAACTCGTCCTTGAACCCGTTGAACATCTCTTTTTCAATATAACTACCACCACCCAAGAAATTACCAATGGCATAAACTCCTTTTCTCAGCGCACGGTTCCGTTTGATACTGGATTGCCTTTGAGATACTTGAACAAGGCATGGTCGCAGCCCGTTATCCATGTGGTGGAGAATTACCTCGCGGTACAAGTTCGGCCGCACATTTTCGGCCGTTAGCATGTACGCGACTTTGTCATACAATCCTCTTTCCATTAAATGTCCTGCCCAGAGATTTTTTAAATCGTTCCTGCCCTCTTCCAATAGATTTTTGATGATGGGCTTTTGTTCCTGTAGGACCCTCGCCAAGTCGGGAATCGAATTTAGATAAAGACCTGTTCTCTTGGGCAGGGTATAACTCGATTCGTTGCCCGTATAAATGGATTTGATTTTGAACCCGTCCTCTCCTTTTGTAAAATAGAAACCTTTCGCGTTGAACAAGGCGATATAGTCCTTTGCCGATTTTTCAAAAGGTGCATGCATCCGTTCGGCACTTTTTACATAGGCACTTAACGCCAAGCTTTCATATTGCTTTTTGTGTTCGGGATTCATTCTTTTATAGAGCTTCGGGAAAATCATCGGCAGGAACATTGCGGTTGCCGTCAACTTGGGAGTGTTTTCGGAAGACTTTTCGGACAATGTTTCGAGCATCAAATGGTTCTGACGGACGAATCCAGAGGACACATAGTTCTCCATTTCCTTTGGAAAAGACAGTTTTCCTAATTCTACCGGAACCGTATGTCTGTTCGAATTCGTAAAAGACAATTGGTTGTCATGATACTTTACCCCCAACGCTTGGAACAAAAGACGAACGCTCCCCTGCTCCGTGCCGACATTGAAAATCTTGTTTTTCAATACCTTTCCTATCAAGTCGAATTTACCTTGCAGGGCGGCCTTTTCTTTCTTGGTCTCAAGTTCGTACAATCTTTTCCTTACAATGGGAAAGGCGGCATGTAAAGCCGTCCTGAATTCCTTTTGCCGGCTCTTTGGAATATATCGCTCCAAGAAAATATATTTTTTGGAAGCTATAAGAATGGGGCCGATATCGCCGAAGTTCTTGGTCATCATATGTTCCGATAGCAGTCCTGTTTGTTTTGGAGATTTAAGATAGGATGTATTGAACGCTTCCTTAATCAGTTTCTGGATTTCCAGTTTGAACTGTTTGCTTTCGGTATCAATTCGTGTGGGTTGGTTGCCGTTCCCGAAAATATCCAAACGGTTCTGCATTCGGATTTTTTGGGAAAGTTCCCTTGACCTGAAAACGTACGTCGATTTGTCATAGACGGTATATCCTTCGATGACATTTTCTTTCGTGTCCAGTTTTATGTCGATGTCCTGATAGTCCTTTAAAACTTCTTCTAGTTCATACGGATGGATGGCCTTAAAAAGGTCGTAGGTAGTCTCTATTTGTTTCAAAAGGCGTTTGCGGTGCATCTGCAACAGCTTCGACTTGGAATGGATGTCGAATACCTTTTGTAGTTTCGGGCCGCTCAGGTTACGGTGCACCTCGGAGCCGTTGATGAAACTTGTTCTATACCCATTTTGGTTGTCCAGTCCATACATTACCCCCATCCTTCCCGATTCGGTTGTGGTGGTCTTTATTTCAATATGATAGGGCCTGACCAGTCTTGCCAGTTCCTCGAAACTACGCACCTTATATCTTTGATTGATGGTGTTGAGTACATCCTGTAAATAATACCGCGTTCCTTGGGTTGCGTTCGCACCTGTTTGAAGTTCTGGCAACCTGAGTATCCGCAGTTGCTCTTTCCGTCTCGTTGTTGGAGCAGGTGTCAGGCCGTATTTCTTTTCGAGATGCTGCCGTGTCGCCATGCTCCTTCTATGGCTATTGAAGATTCCGAGTACTTTTCCATCTTCCTTGACCGTGGTCGTTACTATATGGACGTGTTCGTGTTTCGTATCCGTATGCCGTACCACTACATAGGGTTGGTGTCCAAAGCCCATATTTTCCATATATTCCTCGGAAATTTTATAGAAGGTCTTATCATCCAAATGTTCCCCGTGCGGAAGGTTCAGGCTAATATGGGCATAGCGGTTCTTGGTAGCGTTGCGCTGTCCTTGAAAATGAAGCACACTGCCGAAGAACTTTGGCGATATGCTTTGCGAAAACGTATTGCCGTAACCGAGTACTTGCATACCTTCCTTGCCGAGGACATAGTTCAATGTTCCCGTACAGGTTTCGCCGTAAATGATCTTCGCTATCATGCTGGTTTTTCTTCCATCGCAATTTTGATAAGTGAGTAAAGCAATTCGTTTGTTCTTTGTATCTCGTTTTGCAAACTACTGTTCGGACTTCTTAGGTTCTTGTGGTGCGCTATCTTTACCAGTTGGTTGATATTGTTGCCGATTTTGTTGATATGGTAGGCAAGGTTCGAGGTATCGGGTAGACTATCTTTTTCATCGGCCTCTTGTTGCAAAACCAATCTTCTCAAAAGCGGACTTATCGTTCCCCTTTGCGAAATATCCAGATTATAGGATTGGCATAGTTGTCCCAATTTTTCGTATTCCGTATCGTTGAACCGCAGCATGATGTTATGGTATCGCTTCCTATCTCCCAATCGTTTTCGGCCTCTTTTCCGTTGTTCCATTTTAATTGCTTTTTAAAGCAAAACACTTCGCAAGAAGTAGACAATTCTAAGTTACTTAGAATGCACCTCGCTATCCGTTTCACGGATAAATATAAGTGATTAATATTGTTTATAAACAACTTATATTCAGTTATTTAACCTAATATATCATATAAGACCATATCAATATATATGGGTACAGCTAGTAGATTTATCTGGTCTAATATGGTGTTGAAAAAATGGAAGGAAATACGGAAATGTCCAAGCTTTTTGTGGGTAGGGGGAGAAAAGGGCAAGCGGCATTTCCGCCGCTTGGGCTTTCGGGAGGCCGTGAGGGTGTCGGGCAAAACTGGAATGGAAAGACGACCGAAAGTGGGCGGTCGAAGGTCGCCCGATCGGGAGGATCGGAGTGGAAGGTTCGTGCGACTTCCGCAGCGGCTTGGGGAATATATAATTGGTGGTAAAAGTTAAATTGCGAATAACAACCTCGGTTAAATTCTCTTCTCGGTATCTTTGGGTAATCTTAAAATCCCAACCTGCAAACAACTTCAAAATTTAAAGCCCTTTGATCAGTATCAGCGACAAAATGTTCATCACAAAAGAGGTCAATTCGGCCACGGTGGCCTATTTCAAAAAGACAGTACTCCGTAAATTATTGATGGAATTTTGCTTCGGACCGCAATCAAATAGCAGGGCTATTACCGACTTGTTCGAAAGTGTTAACCATTACGGATTTGACCTGCCTTATGAAATTGAACTTGCCCTATTTGAGAGGCTACGGCGTTTTAAAAATAACCTGGACAAAGAAGAGCTTACCGCTTTATATTTTTGGGGTGTAAACCAGAAATATCTGTACTATTTGGAAGATTTCGAATATGATGATACTTATTCAGAAAAGAAATTCGATGAGGAATTCGGCAGGTCTCTCGCTTATAAAATCTATGAACCGAATGCGAGCAATCTTGAGGAAGATACCTCTGAGGAACTCAAAGTAATCCTATGCAATTTCGCTAGCGAGTTTGATTTATCGCTGGTGGATAAATATACATATGAGAATATTCTAGAGGTTATTGATATGTACTGTTCGGCAATAAATTGATTCTTATAAAATAGTCCTCCTGCAATTATAAGCTCGGGCCTTTGCCACGCGATTTATTTTTCTTTCTTTTAAGGGTATCATCACTACTTTGATCTAACGATTCGCTCTTTTTGATATTTACGGAAAGTTTGGCCTCATCAATAAACTGTTGCATACCCATATGTATCGGATTATTTGCCATCAGCTTTTCTTGGTCTTTTAGAATTTGAGTTTTTAGCTTCAGCTCCTCTGCCACACGGTAACCTATATTAAAGGCACTTTTAAATTTGTCGTCGACTTTGATTTCTTCTTCCATAATTAAAAGGTTTCTCGGGCGTGTTTCTCAATATATTCCATAACGGATTCCCTATCGTAAAGGATAATTTTCTTTTGAGGTTGGGAATACCGGATTTTTCCCTCATCCCTTAATTTCTGTAATGTGGTTGTAGATTTTATTCTGAGTATGGACATTACCTCCGCGCCATCAATCCATTTATCTTCGGTGTCCTTCCTATTGGTTTCAACATGTTCGACCACCTTCCGAAACAAGGCAAAAAAAGCTTCTTTTTCTAATAGAACGACCTCCATAATATGACTTAAAAAAATAGAAGGTATGCTTTCTATTATTGTGAGGCTTCGGATTTCGACAAATCACTCTTTAATTCGTTGTGAGGTATCAGTAAGTAAAGGGCTTTACGCATTAAGAGTAAAATTATCGAATAATCGGTCATTATTTTAGCAAAATTTAAACTTTAGAGCTATAAAGGTTGACTTTTTTCTATATATATGCAGAGAAACGCAAACCTTTGCAGTTTCTGATTTTAGATACTAATGGTTATTTTCATTTTCGGTTTCTATCGTTTTTGATGTTTGAACTTAGTGCTTAAAAAAGGTATTATTTATATAAACAAATTGTAATACTACCAATCTCTTAAATCAAAGGCTATGCGCCAAAAACAAAAATAAGACTAGCATTATCTTCAGCCTCCATTTTTAATCTATTTCTAATTTTTTCAATTACTTCATCTGATGATTTACTGTTTTTTAGTAAATATTCGATGCTATGGCCATCTATAATATTGTGTAGTCCATCTGAGCAGATTATTAGCTTATCTGTCTTATCATTCAATTCTAATTCTTGATAAGAGACGTAAGATTTCCTCAGGTTACCCTGAACAGATCGTGTTACTATGTGTGAATATTTGGATTTTATTTCTGAAATATTAGAGGTAGCGTCATCTGAGGTCTCATTAAATAAATTATGGGATTTACTTTCAAAATTCAATTTGCTATCTGAGTACCTTAATATTTTTACATCACCAACCCAAAAACATCTAGCCAAATTATTTTCCACAATGACACCCCCTATTGTCGCTCCCAGCCTAGACTGATTCAGTTCTTGAAATTGTCGTATTACAAGATTTGCCTTGTTGACCGCTTTCTGAATGCTTTCTTCATTAATTTCTTTAAGGGTAGACAAAAATGTTGAAATGCTATCTACTGTCATCGAAGCCGCAAGCCTTCCATTATCGTAACCTCCCATTCCATCAGCAATTATATAAAGATCCGTTCCGGAACCTAGGCTACTCTCACAAATCACATCTTGATTTGTCTTTCTTTTACCTATATGTGAAAATGTAATAGCATTCATTAGTTACCTGTAGCTTGTATAGTGCCTCCCCCATGCTTGGTTACCCTAGGTCTAGTAGAAACTTTTACAGGTTTAACTGAAATACTTTTTTCAGTTGCTTTGGTTGCCCATAAAAATCCTTCTCCCGGAGTCAAAGCACTCATGTCTGCAGGGGTTAGAGTAGAAAGTTGGGTTATTGACTTTTGAATATGTTTAAGCCACTGTGGACTATTAAACTTGTGTAGTAGTACAACAGAACTCAATTCAATAATTTCATTTGGAAGACTAGGTGGGTCTTGACTTGCAATCATTATACTCACTCCTTTATGTCTCATTTCTCTTATTGCGGTAACAATATTTCCAGTTAAATCTTTATTATCCATATACTTATGAGCCTCATCGAATACAATGAATTTGTTAAAATGCAATCCGTTAATATTTTTTACCGCTGAGAAAATATTAAGCATTATGACAAAAAGACCCAAGGCTTCATCTTTTACAATAAATTCATCTCTTAAATCAACAACCACCAATCTTCCCGGCATTAACACATCTCTCATCATAAAGCTGTCATCAATATATTCACGAGCAAAGCTTAGTTTCTGCCTTGCTAATGCTTTTTGAGAATTACTCAATAGTTCAGATTCTTCCACACTCTCTGAAAGAGCGTTTATAGTAATATTAGATCGATGCTGTTTCATTATTGCTTTTAGCTGTCTTATGTAAGTGGAGTCATTTCCTATTGCTCCTAAAATAAACAGCCAATCTTGTACATTAAGTTCCTTGGAATTAAAAGCTATTGGCAATACTTTAATAGATGGATATTCGGCTTGTCTTTCTTCAATTTTATCCTTTGGGGTAAGAATAATAACATCCTCAATATTATCTGGTTCAGCTCCATAACGTACTTTCAATTTTTCTAATTCCCGATTTTCATCATTAGAGTGTATCATTGAGGTAAACTCAGGCGCATAGTCCATACTTTCACTATAGTGAAAAATAACCCCTGCTAGTGGTGAAGGGAGTAGATTTATATTGCTAAATTGTTTTAGAACCATTTCGGATATAGTCCCAATGGTATAACTTTTACCGCCACCTTGCACTCCAAATAGGCTAATCGTATTTGTTTCACTAAGATCAATGGCGATTTTTTTCTGTAGAATACTTTCTCCAAGAATTCCAAATTGATCGCTAGGAGATGTTTTACCAATAAGTATATCAAATTCAGGGCTGACATATTCATTATGACTTGATATGAGTTCTCTAGAATTGTCCTTTGTGTTTAATTCAATTTCAGTTTCCGCTGCCCTAAGAGTATTTTCTTGATCTTTTGGATATGGCGTTTGCCTGGTCGTCGGACTTATTGTAGGGGTATCGGTTTGAGAATTAACTTCCGATAAATCTTTAGCCTCTTTGTCTCCCTTAGTACCTGTTGTACTTTCGCTAGGTTCTAATTTCGATTTGAATCTTTGAATAAAAGGTTTAAGCTCGCTCCTATTCCCAAAGGCTTTTATTAGGTCTTTGTCAAAATTACTTTCTTCAAGTCTCTTAGTATTCAAATCTGAATCAGGATCGAGAATATCATCAATCAATTTTCCTCCGAAAGTAAAAAAGGTGGACTCATTATCCAAGACAACCTTTTTATGCCTTTCTGCTGATGCAAAATCAAAAATTAAACCTAATCTTCTAAAATGAAGACTAAACCCAGAATCCAGTTTTTGTAGAAAAGCTAAATACTGATTATATGCCTTATTGGATAGATACTCATACCTATGTGCTCTTTCTAAATAAAATGTCAACAATGATTTTAATTCCTTGTTTTTAATTTCTCTATCTAGCCGATCAAAGGAATTATTGTATGAAGGGTCAAAATGATTCCTCAAGGCTTGTATTGTATTTTCTATCTGATCGAGCATTTTTAGCCTAAGGGCATCTTTTTCATTTTCTCCTAGCGCTTTACGGCACTTTATTTCTATGACCGAGATTAATATTTCCTTTTTATTAGGGTTAATTGAAACAAGTAAATTATCTGCTCTTGATTTGCTTCCAGATGGCAGATTCTCAAATAGATTTTGATGCAAGTCGATTGGAATCAGAAAAGCATCTTCCAACATTTCTTTTTTTTCTAATACACGCTTAGTAAATGCGGAGCCAATGACCTCAAAAGCCTTGTTTTTCGAAGAATTTAATTGAAGCACCAATGAACTACTTACTGCTCTTAAATCTTCAAGAAGTACTTTGATTTTATGCTCATCCTTTTCATTATGAATATTAAGATTAAATTCTTCAAAGTGAGGCCCCAATAGTCCTAACACTTCCGAGGTAGGCCTTGTCGTAAGATAAGATGAAATTCCTAAAGCTTCTTCTCCGGGAACATAGTCTAATAAAAATGGTATTTTACCATCCTTAGATGGTTGATCAAATATTTGTGGCCCTAGATTTTTATCAAACGTAACTACCCAATCGGAATAGTCGTGTAGATGGGTAAGTAAAACCTTGTCCTTATCGTTTAATCTAAGTTGTGTAGAAGGTACAGATGAAGTGTGTTTTGACACTAAAGCTCCACTTATAAAACTTTGAAGGTTCTCAAAAAGCTTAATACCGTTTGTACCTGCCGTATCGTATTTTACAGGTAACTTATTACCTTGAATAAAGCGATTCCACTTAATCTGTGATCCATTTTCGTCTACCTTAACTGTAGATTCCGTAATTAAGCCGTTCAAATAAAAATTACGATCTTCGACTCCTGGTTGTATAAGTTCTATGGTTATTGGAAATGGACTTACTAAAAAGCTCAAATGGGAAGTGTAGGCTGAAGGTTCTTTTAAAAAGTCCGAAATATCATTGATTGAAAAGCGTAGTTTGGGAAATAATCTATTTCTAGAAGGTTGCGAAAATGCCTCTGCCTCCTCAGAAATATTTGATTCTGGATTAATTAAGGTCTTTAAAGCCTCTCCATGCTCAATTATTTTGTCATTGCCCTTAAAAATTCTAACCTCATAGTTGATACTTTCAAATGCCCTTTCTTTTTCTAACTCGACAAACGCGTTGGCAAAAACTTCTGCATCACCTGCATTAAATAAGTTAACCACTAATTTGTCAATATAAGGATGTTGCGCTAGGTAATTTCTGATATGGCGAATTACCAATTTGACACTTAAGTCAGTCTCTACATAGTTGTCCTTTGTGATATTAAATAGCAACCTGAAATAATGCTGGAGTTGCCTAGAAATAGAAGTCATTCCATTTTTAGATTCTTGGGACACCGTACTCAGGTAAAGCCCCCATCCAAATGATAACTCGCCACTATAATTAAATTGTTTTTGAGAAATTGTTTCAATTAAAACTTGTTGGTTATTTTCAGGAGAGAGCTGACCAATAAACAATTCTTCTAAATGTTGTGACCAAGATTCTTTGTGTCCAGAAAACTCTTTTGTTCTTTGTTCCCAATTCTCAAAAACTTCCAGAAGTTGTAAAGTCCAACATAAGCGTAATGGATGCAGAGGCGAAAGGAGTATTGCCTCAACTTTACTTCCGTCAGGTAATTTACTTTTGACCTTAACCAGGTCAATCATTTGCAATTCGATTAGAAACTCTCTTAGTTTTGTTTTCTCATCTAACGTTATCTCGTCTGTCGCTAACTGATTATTTAGTTTTGTTGTCCATTTAGTATATGTGTCTGCATATTTCCTTATGTTCTCTTTGAGATTGAATATATCTGCCGTTTCAAAAATTCCATTAGCATTTGTATTGGAATTAATAACAGCTTCAAAAAGTTGCAATCTTGACTTTAGTAATGATTTTGGTACAATTTCATTTAATTCGCTCTTTACAAATTGTAATTGTTCAAATCCTATTGCCAGTTTATTGCCTTTTAGTTGACATCTTACATAGCCCAAGCTATCAGCATTTGCGAGCAACTTATTTTCTATTTGACGTAGTTTGGTCGAGATGTTGATTTGATAATTATGTTGGTCAGAATAATTGATATGAAACGTAGAGTTATGTTTTTCCTTTCCGTCATTAATCCAAATATTTGATGTTTCTGAAGGTTTTGGTAATTCAATTTCGATATCATTCCTTAACGCTTCAATACGATATTTGAAATAGGCCTGTAAAACATTATTAAGCTTATCCTTGCGCTGGTCTTCATCGCGTTCTACAGATTCCTCAATTACATAGTCAAAATCAATCGAATCACAGCTGAGTTTATAAGGAAAAGCACTTTTTGATAAACTTTCATCTTCTTTCTTAGCCTCTTCCCACGCTTTTTGAATCTTAGACTCACGAAACTCATCATTAGTATTTAACATATTGCCGTGGTCGTCCTCGGCTAAAACCTTTATAAAATAAGAACCTTCTTCAATGATATTAGGGTTCAACTCAAGCGTGGCATCTCTGTAGGGTCTATTAGAATTTGAGTTTTTGACTTTTCTTAGTACTGTAATTTCTTCTCCGTTACTTCCATTTACAGCCATCAGTATAATCCTAAAGAATCGTAAATCTTTTATATCCTTTGGATTTGGATTGGTGTGAAAACGAACTTTCAACTTCGCTACATTACCCTCTTGCGCATAAAGCACATTAGTTCCATCTTCTACTTTTAAATCTTTAGACTTAATCTCATCAGTTATTAATTTAATATGCGTAAAATCCAAATCAGGAATGGGCCAATAGCTGAAATTTAATTCATCATATCCATTTTTTATAGCACTACAAATCTCTTGGGCATTTCTTGCTCCTTTTTCAATTTTGAGAAAATTGACAATATCCTTTTGTATGGAATCAGTTTCTAACTTAAGATTAGCTATTCTATCATATAATGGTTTATTGAAAGCTGACAACAACTCAACACTTTCCCTATTGAAATTTAACCTTGACCTGATTTTTTCAACATACTTTAAAAGAATACTGTCAGGTACCAAAGAAAGTTTAAATAGACTGTTTCCAATTGCCGAAGGCTCATACTTCTCCTGATCAATGGCTATTAGGTAATCTATTACTTCGGTGTTTGACGGGTTTAAATAGTCTATTATATCATTGACCACTATGTCATAAACATCATCAGGAACTTGTTCTATTAGAGTACTAACCAATTCCTCTTCTATACCTTCAAGGGATATTTCTTTAAAGGTTGCGTTACCATATGAATCTTCTGCGGCTGTACGGCTATTAGACGGTATTAAGATGAGTAGTGGTTTGTCCTGCTTATTACGAAGCTCAATAAGTTTTGTAGCAGAAATAAATTTGTTACTTGGGTTTTCCGCTTCTGAGACAATATAAATATTGAGATGCGGATATTTTTCAACAAGCAAACCCCATAAATATTCTAATTCTAAAACACCTAGCCCTGTGATTTTCATACAATGACCGGGGCCTGCCGCTTCGAAGTCAGTATTGTGTATCTGAAGAATAAGACCTATTATCTTTTGATAGTATATGTTAATCGTAATTGATTCCATTCTTTTCTTAATCGTTTAATTCATATCGAGGACGTATTCTTTGCAAAATGTAGGCATCACTCAAATCATTATAAAAGCCTATTTGGCGTAGTTTCATTTTAAACGATTCTACATTTTCTTTAAAAGCCAAATGCGTATTCAAATCTGCGCCCGCAAATCTTTCTTCAGACAAGCCATTGATAATTAATCCATAGCGTGTTCTTATATTTTCTATCAACTCCTCTATGGAAAGGGTTTTTGTTGTGAAATGATCATCTTCAACATTAAGTACTAATATTTGAACTAGTGTTTCTAATAATCGAGTACCTAAGACAAAACGCCGTGGATGCCTTTTACTTCGTCCTTGAGCCATAAAGCCCCTTTCCGAATTCTTTTGTGAGAGATTATCAATAAGTTGTATATGGTATCTATATTGATACGTGCCACGCGCTTTCACTATTAATTCAATATACTTATCGAAATAAGAATCTTCATATTTCACCATATCTTTAATTAATTCCCGATCATCCTCTTCAAGTGAATTGTAGAGATTATCCCACTGAGTCTCAAAATATATTTCAAAACCTACAGGCTTTTCTGCTAGAATCTTAAGAGCTTTTTCTAGATTTATTGAATTTGTTTTCTCCAACTTTAATCTTCTCAAAGCTGCGTTTATTTGATAGGTAGCCTTGACATAATCATATATGCTATTAATTAAGTTCTCAGCGTCATAGCTCGCAAGTTTTGCAATTTTACTTTCAAAATCATCCGTTGCGTCTACCACAATACTCCAATCATCACTATGACGAATAGAACCTTTTTCTACCATTTCAGGCAAAAGAAAAACTAGCTTTTGTACATAAATTGATAAATGAAATGATGTTATAGTTTTCAAATAGTCTACTACAACGTTTCTCGGAATTTTTCTTTTATAAACCAGTAAACGTCTTACATCGTCACAATAGAGTCTGGCTTGTTCTTCTAGTAGTGGCTTGATTTGATTTAAAGAACTATTAGTATCTAAAAAACCTGGTTTAATATTTTTAATAATATGAAGTAGTCCCAGACTGTCTACATCTAAACCGGTTCTGATATTAATTTTATTAGTTGTGTTATCCCAACCTTCCATTAAAAAACTTTTGAGTTCTTCTTTTACGTTGGGATTTGCACCAAGCATTAAATACACTTGATCTGCGGTGTTATAATCTCTTGTATGAGCTGCATTTCTTACCCTGTAACTTTCAAGGTGAATTGGTCTAAGTGAAGATATTTTCTCTTTATCCAAGTTGCCTCTATAAACCATGTTTACCAAGTTACTTCGCATCCAAAGCTCGGCGGCTTCTTTGTTCTCGTTGAAGCCTTTTACAGATCCATCTTCTTCTAATTTTCCAAAAACTCTCTGTAAAGTATCCAAGTCAATAAAAGAATTGCTTCTGGCTCGTTGCCTAGGTCTTATACCATTGTGTTTTAAAAGCATAAACAAATTCACAAATACATTATCTATGTTTACAGCTTTTGCATCCCCTGCATAAATAAGTTCATTCCTTAAGACGCTTTCTTCCTTATTTAGTTTTATGGCCATAATTATAATTGCATTGTTTTTATGCTAAGATGATTCTTGACATCTTTGCTTATTTCGTAAAATTCAAGATTATCCCTTGTAACTATTACCTTATTATAAGTAAGGTTCTCAAGTAGGTTTTTAAAAATGGTTAGCTCCACAAACTTTCCTCTTATATCATTAAGGGAAGGACTATATCCTTGCTGAATAAAATAAAGCATTTCAAAAAGGTCTAGTGAAATAACTAACTCAATATGTGATTCTTTTTTATGTCTAAATACAAGACTATCCGGTTCATATTCCAGATATTTAACTAGATGATCCGTACGGCTCACAAATAGCTCAAAATCATTTAGATCGAACAATCTGAATGATTTACTAAAAGGATCGTTGATTTCCGAGGAACTCAATACCAAGTTTTTTTGCCAAATAGACTCATTCTCACACCCTTCATTCATTGAGATGGCTCTAGAAATAGACATTTTAAGGCGTAACAGCGAGTCTTCTGTTAGCTGCTCATATAGTCTGGGTAGGGCTTTTTTTATGGCTAGAGTATTAGTAGCTCTTTTAAAGTCTGTCCAGCTACAGCCTTTATAGGAGTCTAAAGAAATTACTTCCATAAATTCAGTAGCCGGATTAATTATTGACAATTGCTTTATTCCTTTACCTTCCTCTTGCACAAGAGGTTTAATTTGTTTTAAACATGCCTTTGTGAAAGAAGAATTATTCGCAAAATCTTCTTCATCAAACTTGAACTGTTTGTTTTTAGACTGCTCATCATTTGTGATGTAACGTAGTTTTACATCCGAAACACTATTCTCCTTTTCTACATTAAGTGCTTTGTAAAAATTCTGTAAGGATTGATAAGGAAGCCGCTTTTTATAATTACCTATACGTCCTTCATAATATTGATGGCGCACAAAGGATTTCTGAATTGACTTTATCTTATCCAATACCTCATTATCCTGTTCGTGTGCGGGTACCCAAATCTTGTTTGCATTGAAATCATCCAGCAAATGGAATTCACGATCAACAAATTCTAAATAATGTCTTGCAAGGTGCTGACCAAAAAATAAATCTCTATCTAAATTCGGTATGGCCACACTACCTACGTCTGTTTCTCGCAGTAATTTTACTAAACGGTCGTTGTCTCCAGAATCCTCATGATCCGGATTTGTAAGATTGAAATAATACAGCTGCCAGTATTCTTCTGGCTTGTTCAATGAACGATTGTAAACATCATCTACTTCTTCACAACTATGGTCACGTGCAATCATGAATGCAATGTAAGATCGTAGATCACGCATTGTAATGTGCAACTCGCGCTTTAAACCAACTGTTCGCAGTAACCATTCCAATCGTGTAATAACCTCGTTGCCAGAAGCAGGGTCATTCAAAGAATCAACATTGTATTTGATAAAGCACTTGTTTGCCAGTGAGCAACCTTCGCACTTAGTCCAAAGACTTTTCTTAGTTAAGGCCTTGATTTGCTGTCTAAAAAGGCTAGGTTCATCACCATCTACGGCAGTAATTGATCTTAAATTAAGATTTATTATCATTAATCCCGGAGGTAAGTCAAAATGACCTTCCTTGTAGAAATATTGGTCAATGGTGTCGTGAAGCGATTTATACTTCTTCGAAGTTTTTAGAAATTCTACTAATCGTCCTTCATTTATGGCAATGATTCTTCCTTCGCTGGCTTTATTAAAATTTTTGAGTCCTTCAAAACAGTGGAAGAAGGATTCAAGAACTTCGTTATTAACTTTTCCGTCTTCATCCTGTGAGCCATCATAGTTACTTTCGAACGGAACACCGTTTACTTCAAATTCAGCTCCATTTTTATGTTCAAACCTATTTAGTTTTTTAACGCTAGCAGCATCTTCAATTTTTCTAATGAAAGCTGTCTTACCGTCTCCCGCATTGCCAGTAATTATTATTAACTTAAATCGTGCATCTAATATATCTGGAATTAATTTTCTATCCAGTTTGGATGGTGAATATGTGGCCTCGTCATATTGTGATCCTCGATCATTAACACGTGTACCCCAATTTCCTGACTTAGATTGACTATAAAGTGAATTTATATAATCAACCATGTCAATTCCTTCAACATCTATCTTGTATTCTTTTAAACGGTTAGTGTTTTCTTTAAAAGAATTCTTTAGGGCATCGTAGACTTTGAGGATATTTCCATCGTTAAAATTACGCGCACCACCTTTCCAAAAAATTTCATTAATCAAGACTTCGTTATCAACTTTGATTACGACTTTCAATTTCTCTTTCAATGAAATTGAGGTTTTGTAGCCGTTGATTTTTTCTTTGAATTTATTTAATGATGAATATATGGTTTTCCGTAATTGACTATAATTCGACATTTCATTTAAAAGAATAATAACTGTACTCCCTTGTCTAATTGAAACTTCTGTATGATATTCCTTCTGATCGAGTACTACGGAACTTGCTTTTTCTATGTTCTCTGAGAGAAGATTTTCTATTCCTATTTCATATAAGCGGTCCAGCATTTTTTGAGCAGAAGAAAAACGCTTATTACTATTTGTTCCAATTGCTTTCAGTAGAAACTCAGAAAAGTCATCGGAAATTCTTTGATTAATCGATTTAGGATTTTCCGGCTCAATACTTATTTTAGGAATGCGACCTTGTGGCCAAGGGTACTTTTTAGTGACTAGTTCATATAATGTAATTCCTAATGCAAAGGTATCGGCTGAAAGATCCCAATTGATATGATGCCCGTCCACTAAATCCGGTGCCAAGTACGGATTAGTCCCAACATAAGCCTTATCATCTTCCTTAAGGGAAGCCACATTAAAATCAATAAGTACAAAGCGACCTTCATTATCCCATATAATGTTTTGCGGTTTTACATCACGGTGCAGAATAGGTTTCTCTCTATTTTGTAAATAGCTGAGTGCAGAGAGCATATCTTCTGCTAGTTTATAAACTGTACCTATTGGCAAATTCGCATCGGTTTTTGTGTAAGTGCTTAAATTATCTCCATCAAGAAACTCCGTAGTCGTATAGAATTGCCCATAACGAGTTTGTCCGTTCCATACAAATTTCACAATATTCGGATGGTCTAGTTCCGATAGTGCCTTGTATTCATCTATTACAGAAGCAACACTCACACTTTCATGAAATAGTTTTAAAGCGAAATCACGCCCTTGTAAATCATGTTTCGCTTTGAAAACACGGGAATAACCACCACGTCCTAAAATTTTATGAATAATATAGTCATCTACACGATCGCCTTCTTTTAAATCATATGTATCTGGTTGGTCATTTGTGGCAGAAGGATTTGTTGCCTTCGTAGGTTCTTTGCTTGAAACCTCAACTTTTAAAGCTTCTTCGATGTTAGCTTCCAATTCTTCTATATTATCAATACGCTTATCGCTGTCGGTTAAGATGGTTTTTAAACAAATATCATCTAGCCATTTTGGCAACGAACTATTCTCAGCAGACGGTAATCTGTCCGGCGGTAGTTGTCCTCCTAGTTTATCAAGTTCAAAAGGATTTTTTATAGGTTCTTTTCCTGTAAACAACCAAGCTATTAATACCCCTAAGGAATAAATATCCGATGCTCTAGATGCGTCTTTGGCGATAAGTTCTAGGGGATGGTACGGTGTAGCACTCGATTCATTAATCGTAGGCATCACAGTGTAGCCATGGTCATTATGATCCGTGAAGTATGACTTCCCAAAGTTTCCCAAATAAGCATATCCATTACTTAAAAAAATATTATCAGGATTAATATCCCTATGGAAGATATTTTCCTTGTGGGCTGATTTTAAAGCGCTCATCACATTCTTTAAAATACTTACACGTTCATCAAAAGTGAAGGTTTTATTTCTGGATGCTGAGCGTATAGAATCATCTTCCATCAAGTCTGTAATTTCATAGAAAAGATGATTTTCTTCATCCAGTTTGAACTCTACCGGAAGGATGAACGGATTTGAACGGATTTTTACAAGCGCATTGTATTGATTTAAGATACTTTCTTCCCGCTTTAGCAATTCTACTGGAGATAAACCTACCACCTGTAGCGAATACTCCTTAACCCTTTTCCGTATGTTTGAAGTTACATTTTTGGGCTTTACCAGATATTCTACGTAATTATCCGACTCTTGTTTTAAGATTTCTACAATCTGGTAGCCTTGTACCTCTTTCTTCTCATCAGGAGCTTTTTTGTTTTGCTCCCCTATCAGGAATTGAACAATTTCATTTTGGATATCGATTATTGCCGCTTCCCATTTACCTATTTGTTCAGGATTTTGAATATAATCGATTAGCTCATCGGTAAGTATAAATGATAGCTTACCTGCTTCCTGTCTAAGATTTGGAATGAATGAATTGGGATAGGAAAGCGTTACCATGTTCTGGATCCAAGCCTTTCCCCAATCTCTGTTAGCCTCCTTAAGTTTTGATGCCAGTATAGCCGTTTTTTGGCGACCAGTTTTGAGCGGATTGGGCTTTTGTCTGTCATTGATGTACCAGTAATCATCTGCACCTTCTATTCGGCCTTTCCAATCTTTATTTTCTATATTGTAGATAGCATGGGGAGCAACCACGATTAAATCATATTCCCAAAATTGGGTGCGATTATTTCGAGGGTTTGTTGAAGCTATCTCAACGTTTGGTATTAAGAAATAATTGTCGGGAAGTTGTACCTGTAAAAAATCAAGCAAACGCTTCTCCCCTGCATTTACTACTGTATCAAAATATGGTGGTTTAATTATTTTTGCCATTTTTCTATTTCTTTTTCTACTAAGTCAATAGCCTCTTTTTCCAGAAAACATGCCTCTTCAAACTTAGCAGAAGATCTTTTTACCATTTTGGAAATACTGTGTATATCATCTTTCAAAATTGGCACTTTCAAATGTTTTAAAAAGTTTTCGTCTATAGTTAATACAGCCGACCCATAAATTCCAGAACGTATGTATTCCTTAATTTTGGGTGTTGACAAATAACCATAAACGTAATAAGGTGATATAATTTCTTTATCTATTATTACACGAATGGAATGCTGATTAACTGCACATTTTGAATATGAATTATCGACAAGAAATGCCGAACCCAAAATATCTTGTCCCGAACTAGAAACTAATATCCAATCCTTTTCGACAATTAAAGTGTCTAACCCTTTTGTGTTTCGACTAAGGTATTTTTTTATAAGTAAAGGGTTCGATTCAGATATATTTGTTGTGGAAAGGAAACGGATTCCATTTGATCCTACATAATTTCTTTTACCTCTTTGTGCGGTAAACATTTTTCTTGAAACCAGTTTTCCTAGTTCAATAGATTGGTATTTTCCCTTACTTAATTCATCTTCTGGATTATTTATATTTATGTAATAAGAACTATCCAGTCTTTTGTGATAATTATATTTTATTATATTGGCTTCTTTAGAAGAATGTATTTCTTTATTTGATTGGAAGGATAATTTTTCATTGAAAATTGAGTGAACCTCACTCAAAAACCTGTTTGCTTCTACCCTTAAGTCAGAAGCTTTTACAATAAGGTTGTTGATTTCTTGTTGTTTGTTTTCAGTAGGAAGTAAAATTGGCAAATTGCCCAATTCGTCAGGTGAAATTCTTGGCACAACAGCACCATAAATCATTGATTGTATATATTCATGCACGAGTGGAGTACTCAAATATGCGTAGATATAACCAAAGGGTACTTTTAGATTCTCTATTCTTATAATTTCCTGAGAACCAATACATCCAGAAAAGCTATCATTAACCAAAGCGGTATTTCCAACTGTACCTGCGCAACTAACTAAAATTTGATTACTCTTCAAGGTCATTTCTTCAACCCATGGGGTAAATTTTTTCGATATATTTTTTGCTGTATTTAATGGGTGAGCTTTTACCATATCACTTGCCGTGACATACTTATAGGATTTTTCTCCTTCTTTATTGAAAATTCTTTTGAAAATACCGCCTTGGTATATATTATCACTAAGCTCAGATAAGAGACTATTTTCTATATTTTTATCCAGTAAGTCAGAAATTATTCTTTTACCTCTATTTAAGTAATAGTCTGGCTTAAAAACTGTTAGGCCTTCATCAAATCTTGATATTTTTATTAGTCCAGTTTTCATCTATTTCATAGAATTTTTAAATTGAACGTACGCATCATAAATTCCTGGCAAATCATCGTCTAACTGCCTCAACTTTTCTTTTCTGATTTTTAATAATTTTTCGCCATTTCTCTTTTTCGCAAGATATCTCGTTTCGGAGCTGAACAATAATTCCGCTCCATCCTCATCACGCAAATAAATTGGATTTCCTCTTCTGTCCTTGCCTAATTTTTCTGCTATTGCCATAAATACGCCATAGTCTTCATCTTGTTCTTGTGCCAATTGTTTTTCTTGTTCCGTTTTCTTTTGCAAGAATAGTAACGAGGCTTGGACACCAACTTGTGGCAAAAAAGCTTCTACCGCAAGATCTATGGATGCAAGTATTTTGAAGTGATTAAGAATCCATTCTCTTACCGAAAGCATATTAGGGTTTCCTAGAATACCGTCGGGCAAAACAATTGCCATTTTACCACCCTCTTTCAGAAGATTATAACAAGCCTCGATGAACAAAACTTCTGGTGCACTACTATACTGGCTCAGATAATAACGCGAAGCAATTTCGGTTTCGACCTTTACTTTGGCACCAAATGGTGGATTGGTAAAAACCATATCAAACTTTCCACGAGCATCGGCTGTATATACTTTTTCAATATCCTGCATAGCTTGGATACTCTCTTCTATCGTATGGTTTATTTTTTCAACCTCTGCGGGGTGCTCCCATAGCGGATAGGCGAGCGAGTTCACGTGAAAAATGTTAGCGTGCCCATCACCCCCCATAACCATGTTCATGCGCGCGGCTTTCTTAAGATCAGGGTCGAAATCAAACCCAAAAATACTACGCTCTGCATAGGTTCGAACACGCTCGTTCACTTCTACCGAATTGTATTTTTCTTCTAGCAAAGGCCCTTCTAATTCTGGATACATATATTTTGTAATCTGTTGGCGCACATGATCAAGAACCATTACCAGAAAACCCCCGGAACCACAAGCAGGATCCAATACACGATGGTGCTCTTTAGGATCCAGCATTTCTACCATAAATTTCACAATATTACGTGGTGTAAAGAATTGCCCTGCCTCTTGTTTTAGAGTATTACTTACTATAGTTTCATAGGCTAGACCCTTCACGTCTACAGAAGCATCTAGGAAAGAATATTTTGAAAGTTCTCCTGCAATAAAGGCGAGTCCCTTATCCGTAAGGTCAATGCTTTCATTTCCTTGGAATACTTCCGAAAACAAATTATCTCTCTTTAGTTCTTCAAAAAGACCCTTAATTCTTTTGGCCACAGCTTTGCGACCCTCGTCAGTGTTTTGTTCTTTGACCCCCACCCAAAATTTACGACGGTAGCTTTCGCCGTTTGGCAACTCCATAAATCTCCGTTTCTCATCGTAGATTTTGCAGAAAATAAGATTGAGCAATTGCCAGAAGGCATCTTTTTTTCGACCTTCATTACCATAGATATAATCATGAGAGCGTTTGAATACTTTTATTAAAGAATCGTTCGCTGGCGTACGTGTGTGCGAGCGATCCGCACGATCTAGGTCCTCCAAGGTTTCTCCTTCTCCCGGAAAGTCCGATAAATCTGTAAATTCAAAATCGAAGCCAATTCCATCTTCCTCTTTTTGAAGAAAATGATAGCTAGAACCATTTGCCCAAAGACCAAATTCACAATTATTGACTGCACCCATCGCATTCTCCAAAGTAGCAGCAAGACCTTTTTTCTTATCGGTTTCCTTAACCTTATCATCTTGTACTATGCACATACGAATAATAAAATCTTGTTCGTGTGGTTTATTTTTCTCAAAGATGGTTAGATCTACCTTTTGTTTTTTAGTTCTACCGGTATCTGGATCTTCGTATTCAATGGTATAATTACGCTCCATATCATCAAGGTCGAATCCATATTCTTCATTTAGCATCAAGATTACAGATTGCAAATTGGTTTCTTGCGCCTTTATTTTCTTTACTTCTCCTGTTAGTATGCAAACGAGTTCATTATCTTCTAATACTACTTCTTCTTTACTTTTTATAGCTGTGGCCATATAAACAATAGTTGTGGTTAGTTAAGTTGGTTGATTATGTTTTCGATACTATTTAACACCTCTTCAAACGAGAATGCTTTGTGTGTTTCTATAATCTGATTGATTAGTTTACTGTCTTCCTTTTTATTGATTTCAGCAGTTAATATTTCAACTATGGAAGCTTTGGTTTTTTGATGGGTTTTGAGCAATTCATTGATATCCTTTCCTAAGAGAGTTGCACCGCCCGTAGTTGTTGAAAAAGGTTCAACTCCATAAATTTCATCATAGTATTCCATCGCAGCTCGTTCTGAATTGATGTTGAGATAGTTTTCTAATATGAATCCCATATCATCAGCGTCTTTGTTGTTTTTATGATTGCGGTCTTTATATGCGGCTATTTTCAATAAAAAAATACCGCTAAGGGTGGCAATTTTAATATCAGTCTCTTCATCGACACTAACAGACAAAGCTGCTTCATCAGCAGCCGAAAATCCTAAGACCGACATTGCAAACTCTTCATCAGGAGGCCAGAATATTCTACTATCCTGTTTCATTATTTCTCCAAAAGGCACGATATCCAATTGAAACTTATCCTTGTAGATAAAGCGTTGTTTTTGATTCTCGTCCTTGGTAAAATTTTCAAGACTTATAATTTCCTCCTCAACTTTTTTCCATTGTTTCCAATCATTGACTGTAATGGCAATATCAAGGTCATGTGTTAAGCGTCCAGATTTTTCATTATGCAATTCCATAATAATATCCCTAGCTGTAGCACCTATAACGAAAAAGGAAATTCCCGCTTCTTTGAAGTATTCTGTAAGCTCCACTAGGATGGGTTTTAATAGTGGATGCGTAAATCTACTACTAGATATATTGTAACTCATTCTCTAATATTTGTTTTGCCGTCTCTATATTTCTACCATAACCGCTATTGATCAAATCAGTATATATCAAAAGTGCAGGGGCTACTCTAGTATCATCAAAATCATTCTTCCAAAATTTTTGCAGTACTTCAATTTCCCCATTTTCACTTGGCACTAATCGAAGCACTTTAGCCAATTCTGATAGTTCTAGGTCAGTAAAAAGAGTAAAGTGTTCTGGTCTTAGATTATCGGTAAGAATAGCACCACCAGGTTCACCACCCCAAAGAATTTTACCAAGATTAGTACCCGTATCTATATTTCGCCAATTTCGTGCATAGTCTGAATCCATAAAACGCATGCGCTTTCTTATAATTCGCGGTCTAAGAACTGAGTTGAATTCAACAAGCCAACGTTCTAGCAGTTCCTTTGTGTTCTTAAGAACTCGTTTTTCATTAGTTTTTAAAAGGAAATTTAAGTCTTCTAGCTCTGCCATAACATTACTTACCGAGCCTATAGAGACATCCGCCTTTTCCGCTATTTTTCTATAAGAATCTTGAAGATGTTTAGGTTTTGATAAAAGATGAAAAAGTATCTTTAAACCAGCTTCTTGAAAAGCACGAGATTGATTTGTTTTTTCTCTTTTTGGTTTTTTCTGGCCTTCAATATATATTACTAAATCATTGTGTTTAATGAAGGCATTGCCAGCTACATCAATATAATTGATAAGACGTTCCTTCAATTCCTTTGCAGCCATTTTAGAAATATATTCAGCAATTAAAATAACAGGCCTACTGTTACTATTTTTCATCTCCTGTAGCTGAGATAGCACAAGACCTTGATTTGAAGTTCTAACAGCAGATTTTGCTTCGACGATAAACTGCTCGTTTTTGATTCGCAGGAGAGCGTCATAATTTTGCCGACTACTATCTATTTCTATGGGAATGTCTACGAGCTGCTCAAGCTTTGAAGTAGCTTCATATATAAAGTCGTTATTACGATACATAACTTTTTTTGTTCATTATTTTAATTTGTTCAGCGACAATGAACATTCAAATATAATGAACACTTTGTTGAATACAAAATATTATTTCGATTAATAATGACATATCGGATATTTATATTCTTTGCCTTCAAACAACTTTAAAATAATCTAGATTTAAATTGATTAGTTCAAAAACTAATTCAAACTCATGCAGGAATTATTCAGGTAACTAGGAATTACCATAAGTTTTAAAGAAAAACGGAAAGATATCATTATAAAAAAAGCACGCTGAAAGCACGCTGAAAACGAAAAAAGACAGCTACATTTTCATGTAACTGCCTGATTTTGAAGCTCCCCCTCTTGGACTCGAACCAAGGACCCTCTGATTAACAGTCAGATGCTCTAACCAACTGAGCTAAGGAGGAATTTTTTTATCCTAAGCGGGTGCAAATATAGCAGTTTCTTTATAACACCCCAAACAAAATTGTTCTAAATAAATCTTTTAATAATATTCCAAATATCATTACCAAAAACCACAAGCATAAGACCCATCAAAATAACGAATCCTACAATTTGCCCTCTTTCCAATACTTTTTGACTTGGGGGCCTGCCACTGATCATTTCATACAACAAAAACATAACATGTCCTCCGTCAAGTGCTGGAATTGGCAACACATTAATAAAAGCCAACCAAACCGAAAACATGGCCATAAAACTCCAGAAAAAAGTCCAATTCCATGAGGTTGGCATCATCTCAACAATTCCTATTGGTCCCTTAACCTGCTTGTAAGCGCCTGTTTTAGAATTGAATATCACTTTAAATTGCCGTATTTGATCCGTCAACACCTTTATTGTTCTTGAAAACCCTGCCGGAATTGCTTGTAAAAACCCAAATGTATCCGTTACGCTCAAATCTTCTATATCCAGCAAAATACCTATCCTTCCCTCATCGGGAACTTTCAAGTTCATCTTTTGCTTTTTCCCATTTCTGGCAACAGTAATTTCCAAATCTTCATTTGCTGAAGACCTAACTTTATTTCTAAACTCATCCCAATATGAAATAGAAGCTCCATTAACCTCAACAATCTCGTCACCTGCTTCAATTCCTGATTCTTTTGCCACAGAGGAATCTGCAACAACAGCAATTAAAGGTTTAGACCTATAGGTCATGAAGTTTCTTCCTTGGGTTTGAAAAACAATTCTCTTTCCCTCATCAGTTAAAGGAATAGTAATTTCCTCTCCGTTTCTATCTACCGTTACCTCGTCTCCAAGAATAATATCCAAAACGGCTTCATTGAATCGCTTGGACTCTTTTCCATCAACTGCAAGGATTCTATCACCAGTTCTAAGACCAAGCTTTTCACCTATTGAATCTACTTCTATACCATATTTTAGACTTTTAGAGGGTATATATGTATCTCCATTATTAAAAAGCATAAAGGTATAAATGACCCAAGCCAATAGAAAGTTAACGGTGACCCCGCCCAACATAATGATCAACCTTTGCCATGCCGGTTTGCTACGAAACTCCCATGGTTTTGGCTCTTCATTCATTTGGTCCGTATCCATACTCTCATCGATCATGCCGGCTATCTTAACATAACCTCCTAAAGGAAGCCAACCTATACCATATACCGTCTCTCCTATTTTCTTTTTGAAGAGTGAGAATTTAACATCGAAAAAGAGATAAAATTTTTCAACCTTGGTTTTAAAATATTTTGCGGGGATAAAATGGCCCAACTCGTGTAAAATCACCAAAACCGAGATGATTATAATAAACATCACTATTTGTGTAAAAAGATCCATCGACAACTAAATCATATTTTAAGCCCACAAAAGTACACTTTTAACAGTTCTATTAAAAAGATGATTTTTGGCATTACAAGTATTTAAGAAAGTTTTAGCACCAAAACTTAGGTTTTATCTTGATGAATCCTTCTGCCAGCCGTAATTTTGCATTTGTGTTATCCTTCTTTTCTAAATATAAATTCTTTGGTATAGTTTTATTGGGATTGTCCGCAGTAATCATCTACCTGTTTTACAATGCGCTACAACCTCAAAAAAAACTTCCCATATTCCAACCTTCAATGGTTGACCAGTCACTGGTGGATAGTACCTTGCACTACAAAAAGAAATATCACACCATTGCCAATTTTGAGTTGATAAATCAGAACGGCCAAAAAATCTCGCAAAAAAATTACAAGGACAAGATTTATGTGGCAGATTTCTTCTTCACCACCTGCCCTACCATCTGTCCTATCATGACCAAAAACATGGCTCAGATTCAAAATTCAATTTTGGATGATGAAGATGTGCTATTGCTATCACATTCGGTTACCCCAGTTATTGATTCTGTTCCCCAATTAAAAAAATATGCTTTGGAGAAAGGGGTAATTGATCGCAAATGGAATCTGGTCACCGGCGATAAAAAACAGATTTACGAATTGGCACGCAAATCGTACTTGGCTGTAAAAAATGATGGCGACGGCGGTCCTTATGACATGATTCATACCGAAAATTTTATCCTTGTAGATAAAGAACGTAGAATTCGAGGATTCTATGATGGCACCAAAAAAGAGGAGATTGAAAAATTACTTGGCGATCTAAAAACCTTAAAGGCCAGTTACTCAGAATAAACTAAAATTATCATATGATAATTTACAGAGTCTATGTTCGCTTTTTTACCTATTTTTGCTCTTACTTAAAATCAATCTAAATAAAATTAGTGGTTACCGTTGCAGAATTGGAACATGGGCAGAAGGGGGTGATAAAAGAGTTCTCAGATAATATTCTTCCCATCAAGTTGTTGGAATTGGGTTGTTTACCTGGAAATATGGTTGAACTAGTTCAAGTTGCCCCGTTAAAAGACCCTATTTATATCAATGTAAACGGAAGTCATATAGCTATAAGGCGATCTCTAGCCAAACAGATTGAAATTGATATTCAAGAAGACCCCAAGGCCATATGAGCAAAAATGTTAACGTTGCACTTATTGGCAATCCCAACACTGGTAAAACCTCTGTATTCAATGCCCTTACTGGTCTAAAACAAAAGGTTGGTAATTATCCTGGTATCACAGTTGAAAAAAAAGAAGGGGTATGCAAACTCCCAAGAGGTGTAAAAGCACATATTCTAGACCTTCCCGGGACTTATAGTTTAAATACCACTTCGTTAGATGAAAGTGTGGTTGTTGAACTTTTACTCAACAAAAATGACAAGGACTACCCAGATGTGGCCGTTGTAATCAGTGATGTAGAAAACCTGAAACGAAACCTACTGCTTTTTACACAGATCAAAGATTTAAGAATTCCCGCCATTTTAGTCATCAACATGGCCGATCGGATGTCCAGAAAAGGAATTTCCCTGGATGTACAGGCCATGGAAAAAAAATTGGACACTAAAATTGCTCTGATCAGTACCCGGAAAAACAATGGGATTGAACGCATTAAGGAACTTATTGCAGACTATAAATCCTTGCCCACCAAATCCAATGTCGATACTTCCAGAATCTCTCCCGAGTATTTCGATCGTCTACAAAAAGCATTTCCCAACGAAGATCTTTACAAATTATGGTTGGTCATTACCCAAGACGTCAACTTTATGCCCATTGAAAAGAAACGCATAGAAGATGCTACTTCCTTTTCAACAAAATCCAAAACAGAACTCAAAAAATTACAACATAGAGAAACCGTACTCAGGTATCAATTTATCAATAACACACTTAAAGAAACCTACAAAGTAGATTTTCAGTCGGCCAAAGGGTTACGGGCTACCCTGGACAAGGTACTAACCCATAAAATTTTTGGGTACGCTATTTTCTTTTTGATTTTATTGACCATCTTTCAGGCCATTTTTGAATGGAGTACCTATCCCAGTGATTTTATAGATGTACAGTTTTCAGCAGCCAGCGAATGGCTCAAAAACACCCTGCCCTCTGGTGTTTTTACAGATTTACTGGCGGAAGGCATCCTGACAGGCATAGGCGGTATTGTGGTATTTGTTCCTCAAATAGCCTTCTTGTTCCTCTTTATTTCATTGTTGGAAGAATCGGGCTATATGAGTCGTGTGGTTTTTTTAATGGACAAGTTAATGCGCCCTTTTGGGTTGAGTGGTAAAAGCGTAGTACCTCTTATTTCAGGAACTGCCTGCGCCATTCCTGCAGTAATGGCAACCCGTACCATTGAAAACTGGAAAGAACGGTTGATTACTATTCTTGTAACCCCATTTACAACATGTTCGGCCAGATTGCCCGTTTATTTAATTCTGATAGCCTTGGTAATTCCGGAAGGAAGATTTCTTGGATTGAGCTATCAAGCATTAACCTTGATGCTTTTATACCTTATAGGATTTGGAATGGCCATTTTTTCAGCCATGGCACTGAACAAAATCCTGAAAATAAAGAGCAGTTCCCTTTTTATGGTTGAAATGCCCACTTACCGATTGCCTTTATTAAAAAATGTGGCCTATACGGTTTTGGAAAAAACCAAAAGCTTTGTCTTTGGAGCTGGAAAAATCATTTTGGCTATCTCCATCGTACTTTGGTTTTTAGGATCCAATGGCGCTTCTGAGGATTTTCAAAATGCAGAAAATATTGTAAACCAAAGAATAGAGGAACAGGGCCTTACAGCTTACAGCAAAAATTATATCCAAAACAATCTTGATGCATATTTGGAAGATGCAAAACAGGATTCTGTTAAGATAATGACCCCAATCTTAAAAGAAAGGGCAAGGGCACAAGAAATTGCCAGTTATAAATTGGAACATTCCTATATTGGATATGCCGGAAAAGCTATTGAACCTATAGTTAAGCCATTAGGTTACGATTGGAAAATTGGTATTGCCGTATTGACCTCGTTTGCCGCAAGGGAGGTCTTTGTTGGCACATTGGCCACTATATACAGTGTTGGCAGCGATGAAGAGGAGACCATTAAAAGCAGAATGGCCGCCGAGTTGGATTCTTCTGGGCAACAACCGCTTTTCAATTTGGCATCCGGTATTTCTTTGATGTTATTCTACGCCTTTGCCATGCAATGTATGAGTACCCTGGCCATTGTAAAAAGAGAGACCAATACGTGGAAATGGCCCTTACTACAACTCTTATTTATGAGTGTTTTTGCGTATCTTGTAGCGTTGACTGCCTTTCAAATCCTTAACTAGTGGAAATTCTTCAGCACATTTTAATGTACTCCACACTTGTAATAGCAGTGTGTTATCTAGTCTGGAAGTTTATCCTGCCCAAATCTTTATTGAGGGGCAAAAAGAATACACCCAATGCTTGTGGGCAGGACGGATGTGGTTGTGACTGACCTTTTTTAATCCATTATACTTTATATTCATAGGGCGAAGTGAAAAAAAATCACTTACGCTGTAACCTTTTTTAATTTCCTGACTATATAAAGTAACACCAACTAAAAATATCTTTTGAAAGAGCCTTCAGATGAAATAGTAATGCGGCAAGTTGCTGATGGCAATCTTGACTTGCTCAAAGTTCTTTTTAACAGACACCATAAACACGTGTACAATTATTTGTATAAAATGTCTGGAGATAAAATGCTGAGCGAAGATTTAACACAAGATGTTTTTTACAAGTTGATCAAGTATAGAAGTTCTTACAAAAATGGTTCGTTTGTATCATGGTTATTCACAATTGCCAGAAACAACTTGAAGAGCCACTTTACAAGAGATGCCAAACATCATGAAGATATCAGTGTGCTTGAATACAAATCGGTGGAAAACAGAGATAACAAACAGGAAGATTATTCCCATTTGCAAAATGCCCTCAACAAACTGGATGCAATGGATAGAGAGATGGTCGTTTTGAACAAGTTCCAAGAAATTAGATATGAGGAACTGGCAGAAATAATTGGCAGTACCCCTGGAGCTGTAAAAACAAGGATCTGCCGAATCTTAAAAAAACTAAAAGGATATTATTTAGAAAGTATATAGTCATGAAGAAAGAACATGTTATAGATCTGCTTCCAGAATATTTGGACAACATTTTACCCGAAACAAAGTCTGCTGCCGTAGAAAAGCACTTGTCAGCTTGTACCCAATGCCAAAAAGAACTAGAAGAACTTAAAATACTCTTCAAAGCCATTGCAGATGAGCCAAATGCTGTTCCGTCTGATAGACTCCGTAACAGATTTGAAAAAGCTTTGGAACTGGAAAAAGCGACTACAACTAAAGTTGTTTCAATTTCTGAAGGATATAAAAAATCCTCATGGGCCTCTAACATGCTTAAAGTTGCAGCCAGTATTGCCCTGCTTGTAGCCTCGTTCCAAATGGGGAGTGTTTTTCAGCAAAAAAAATCCAATGATGATCTAGCCTTTGTGCAAAACGAGAGCCTACAACTAAAACAAACAGCTATGCTTTCGCTAATGGAAAACCAATCAGCTAGCAAACGTATACAGGGTGTCAATTATATAGAAGAATTCCCAAACCCGGATGAGGCCATTGTAAAAGCGCTAACAAATAGATTACGCTATGATGAAAATGATAATGTTAGACTGAATGCCTTTGAGGCGCTCTCAAAATTCACGTCTTCAGAGACCGTAAAAACTGCTTTTATAGAAGCGTTGGGAACAGAGAAAAATCCGAGCATTCAAATAGCTATCATTCAGGCCCTGGTCCAAATTCAAGAAAAAAAGGCCATTGGCCCCATGCAAAAGTTGTTGGAAAGGGAAGATACCCAGCCATTTATCAAAAATGAAATCAAATTAGGATTACCAAAAATCATATAAACATCAAAAAACGAAAATCATGAAAAAAGCAACAATTCTTTTAATCGCATTAGCTTTTTGCGCAATCACAAATGCACAGACCGACTTTACCAAATCATTAAATGGTATTGAATGGGTAAAAATTGAATCCAAATCAGACATTACCCTAAAAACTTATAGTACCAACGAATTGCTTATAAAAGGGAGCAAAAGTTCAAAAGTATCTGAAAAAGCAAAAGGACTGAAACTTGTAGGTGAAGGAGGGACGGACAACACCGATGTTGGTTTTTATGTAGTGCAAGATGGAAACACTTTAATCGTAAAAAGCCTAAGAAAATCTGAAGGAGCGGAAATATACCTTCCCAAGACTCAAAATGTATCCGTAAAAAGTACATGGGCCGGAGACATTGAAATTGATGGCTTTTCAGGAGAAATTGAAGCTGATGCCCAACTTAATGGCAGTATTGAAATAACCGGCGTGAATGGACCTGTTACAGCAAATGCGCTAAATGGTGAAGTTAACGTGGAGTTTGGCACCGTAAAACAGTCCTCACCTATTTCCATCTACACTACAAACGGAGAAGTAGATGTTACCCTTCCGGCAAACACCCCTGCCGATTTAACGCTAAGCACCATAAATGGCGACATCTATACCAATTTTGATATTAAAAGAGAAGAAAAAGATGGACTAAAATCAATCTCTGGAAGAAAAGTAAGAGCAGCCATCAACAATGGCGGGGTAGATATTTCCTTAAAGTCTACCAACGGGAACATTTATCTAAGAAAACAATAATCAAAACAAAATCAAAAACGAACAAGTCATGAAAAATTTATTGATCATCCTATTAGTGGGCTTCATCTGCTCATCTCTAAATGCCCAAAAGGTAATTGAGAAAAACATCAAATACAACAACCAGATCATTGATGTAGAAGTGAAATTTGCTTCTGACATCAAAGTAAAGACCTGGGATAAATCTACCGTTTACTTTAAAGCTGACATCACCACAGAAGATGGAAAGTATTTAGAACTGTACAAGCTCAACGTTAAAGAAAGTAATGGTTTCATTAGTATTTCATCTGAAACCAAAGCTATACTTAAAGCTTTTCATGATGAGTGGAACAAACGCCAAACCAAAGATGGTCGCAGACATTACTATACCAGTGATATGTATGAGTTTAACTATGTGCTCTATGTTCCAAAAAATGCAAATTTTTCTGTGAGCAGTATTAATGGTGATCTAGAAGCTGATATCATTGAGGCAGATTTTACCGCAGATTTGATCAATGGTAATATCGATATTAAAAAATACAATGGCAATATGGATTTAAAGACCATTAATGGGGAAATTGATTTGGTCATGGCCAATTCAAGGTTGATTGCCGAGACCATCCATGGTCAAATTTATGCCGATGAAAAACTGAAATTGAAAGTCACTGATCGCCATGTTGGACAAAAGGTTGAAGGAAGTATTAATGGTGGCTCCAACCGACTTCGACTGAATACCATAAATGGCAATATGTATCTACGTCTTTAAGTGAGGTATTTAGAGCATTGGTGCAATAAACGAATACAGTAACAAGGCCCAACCAATAACCAACAACAATCCTCCAATTGGAGTGATGGGTCCTAGAAAACGAAGTTTTTTACCGTTGGCGGTACTCAAACACAGCCCATAAATACTGAAAGAAAAAAGAAAGGTTCCAAGAATAAAACAATATACAATGTACCGCTCCATAGCTTGTTCAAACCCAAAATTATAGCCCAAAACCACCAATATAATGGCGTGGTACATTTGATATCTCACCCCGGTCTCAAAGCTTTGCAATTGATCTGGGGCGAGTTTTTTTTTCAAAGCATGGGCTCCAAATGCTCCAAAAATGACAGCCAATAATCCAAAAAGACCCCCTATAAACTGTGTCAATAAAATTGTTTCCATTTATACTTTAGACGTTAGAGTTCAATACTAATTTCATAATCTGAATCTATACTAAAGACACATTCTTTGTATTTTGGAGGACCAAAAGTGTGCATTTTTGCTTTTGAAAATGCAACCTTCTCTTTAGGGATTCCCAACCAGTTTGTGTCTAGTTTATCATTGGCATTTTCATCATGAAAAACAGCAAGGGCATATTCACCGGCAGGTATGTTTTCAATTCTTAAAGTCACCATACCTTTTTCTGCTTCTGCGGAACTGGTCTTCACCACTCCTTCAAATTTCAAAAAGGTTTTGTCTGAATCATAAACCGCAACATTTATTTTTCCTTCTTGGGATGGAACATTATGTACTTTGACAGAAATGGTGTTTTGGGAAAAAAGCCATACAGGAACGATAAAAGTGCAAAAGGCAAGGGTTCTCATAAATAAAATTTGGGAAAAGTTATTTTGTTGAATATACGAAGCCAAAATCAATTTGGGTCTTTGAGGTTTGACAATAATTCTTCCTTCAAAATCTGGTATACTTGTTGCGTTTCCAAGCTATCCTTAAAATTAAGGAATACTTTAAGGGAATCGTCATGAACCAATCTTATTTTCTGTTGCCTTAAATCATCCACAAAAACATAGACTTTGGTCTCCGTTAATGAGTCCTTAAAGACTCCTTTTTCTTTCGCCATCCATGAAAAACCGCTCGAGCGTTCCATTTCAGGTAATTTATCCACAAATTGGACACTGTCAATTTTCGATATAGGAATTCTTTGATAGTAAATTCCAGATAGGACCTTAAGCTGTCCTTCTTCAATCTTATGCCAATTTTTATAATGTATGACAAAGGCAAACAAACATGCTGCAAGGGTAAGCACTATGAGCAAATTCCAAAACCAATGTCTTTTCTTCCTATTCATTTTCTTTATCCGTTCTGTACTTGTCGAACCAAGCAACCGTATGGGCAATTTTGGTGATCAGATTGCTAGGTTTGCTTGCAATACCATGACTTGCCCCAGGAATCTCCACCAAAACGGTTTCAATTTTCCTAAGTTTTAGAGCATGGTATAGTTGTTTGGCCTCACTTGGCGGAGTACGTAAATCGTTCATGCCCACCATTACCATTGTTGGGGTCTGTACATTACCAACGAGTGAAATGGGAGAAAATTTCCAATAGCCTTCAAAGTTTTCCCAAGGTTGTCCTGGATATCGATGATCATAATAATAAAAGTAATTATCTGCCACCAAAGTTTTACTGATCCAATTCATCACGGGTTTTGCAACCACAGCAGCTTCAAAACGATTGTTCTTGCCAATCATCCAGGCGGACATGATACCTCCGCCACTTCCACCAGTTACAAACAATTGGTCCTCATGTGCTATTCCTTTTTTGATGCAATGGTCCACGCCGTCCATAACATCGTTATAATCTTCTCCTGGGTAGTTATTAAAAAGCAAGTTTCCAAACTCCTCTCCGTAGCTGGTACTACCCCTAGGGTTGGGATAAAAAACAATATACCCAGCAGAAGCATATAATTGCATCTCAATAGAAAAACGATCACCATAATTTAAAATAGGCCCTCCATGGTTTTCTACCATAAAGGGGTATTTTTTAGAGGAATCATAACTGGGAGGATAGACTACCCAACCTTGAATATCTCGATTATCAACAGAGGATTTATACCAAACCTCTTCTACCTTGCCCAGCTCACGATAATTGAGCAATGCGCCATTTAAATTGGTAATCTTTAGTGGAGTTTTTCCCTTTGGTTTAAGAATAGTCAACTCAGCAGGATGATTCGGCCGAGATTGTGTGTATGCAATGGCCCCATTTTTTGAAATACTGAAAGAACCGCTGGCATAAGGTCTTCCCAAAGTAGTGCCTCCAACATTATCAATCAATTTTGAAACAGCTCCAGAAACCGAAACTTGCCCAATCTTACTATTCCCTTTGTCATCATAAGCGATATACAATCCATCACTTTTTGCATTCCATTGAATATCTGAAATAGTACGGTCCAATTCTCTAGAAATGGCTTTTTTATCACTTCCGTCAATGTTCATGATATGCACCTTTCTTGTTTGGAAAGCTTGTACTTTATCTTCAAAGCCCAAATAGGCAATGTATTTTCCATCTGGAGATACTTTTGGGCTATAATCAGGCCCGTTTCTGTCTGTCAATGCATGAATTTCTCCACTTTCCACATTCACGGAATAGATTTCGCTATTACGGAAACGATACTCCCAATCATCAACCCTATTCGCTGAAAAATAAATTTTGCTTCCATCTTTTGCCCAAGAAAGTGTTCCTCTGTGATGCCAATCGCCCGAGGTAATCTGGCGTAGTGCTCCTCCATCGGCTGGTATGGTGAAAATATGATTAAACCCTGGTTTTATGTATCCCCTTCCATCAGCTTCATGGTAAACACGATCCGTAATCCGAGGTGCTTCGGCCCATTTTGCTCCTTTTGGTTTTTTGGGCATTTTCGCAATTACCGAAGCTGCTTTGGGCACATTCATAGAGAAAGCCAATTTCCTACCATTAGGTGACCACGTCAAAGAACTTGGACTAAAAGGAAGTTGGGTTAGCTTGGCTAACTTTCCCGTTTCTACCCAATACATATAAATTTCAGAACCTTGATCCGTACTGCTCGAAAATGCTATTCGGTTACCAGATGGAGACCAAACAGGGCTATTCTCATTTACCTCTCTAGTTGTTAACTTTTGATGATGGCTCCCATCCGTTTTAATGAGCCATAAATTCCCAACGGGACCATCTTTCATAATATCATATCCCATTCTGCGATACACAACCCATTCCCCATTTGGTGAAATCTGCGGGTCTGAAACGTACTGAAGTCCAAAAACATCGAGATAGGAAAAATTTTGCTTTTGCGCAGTTGAAAACTGCAAGGCATTAATGGCTAGAAAGAAAAGAAGAAATCTCCGCATGGTTTTAAAGTTTATGGTTTTAAAGGTAACGGAAATGGATAAAGGGTCAAAGTAGTATATTTAAGAAATGTAATTGCAAAAATGAAAGCTTCAACAATAGCCCAACTTAAAAAAGAACTCCAACATCGTTCTCCAGATGAGCTTTTGAATTTGTGTCTGCGTTTGGGCAGGTTTAAAAAAGAAAACAAGGAACTGCTTACCTATCTCCTATTTGAAGCGGGAAATGAATCCGGTTATATTGAAAGTGTAAAGGAAGAAGTTGATGAATGGTTTGGGGAAATCAACACCAACAGTTTTTTCTACATTAAAAAAAGTGTCCGAAAGATATTGCGCAACATCAAAAAGTACATTCGCTATTCTGGGAACAAAGAAACAGAAGTAGAGTTATTATTATACTTCTGCCAAAAGCTTCGCAATTTTAGACCTTCCATCCAAAACAACACGGCCCTGTTCAATCTTTACCAAAGGCAGTTAACATTTATCAGCAAAAAATTGGATGCACTTCATGAAGATTTGCAATACGATTTTGGGCAAGCCCTTGAAGATTTAAAAGAGCCCTAGACAACCATCCGGTAAAAAGAATCGTCTTTCTATTTACAAACCATATCAATCTTTAAACATGGAAGCAAATAAAAAAACTGCTCGCTTGGCCGGATTTTTCTATTTTTTAATTGCCATAACAGGACTATTTAGTCTGATGTACGTTCCCTCCCTGCTTATAGTTTGGGAGAATCCGGCAGAGACCGTCGAGAACATCAAATCTTCAGAGTTTTTATTCAGAATGGAGATTTTAAGTGAGCTTCTGTGTTATTTGTTTTTTATACCGCTCCCTTTGATTCTTTATCAGTTGTTTAAAAACACCAACAAAACACAGGCTGTTCTTATGGTGGTTTTGTCCATTATCAGTGTTCCCGTGTCATTAAATGCTGTAGTATGCAAACTTGATATTCTTTCGTTGATCCGCGGAGCTGAATATCTAAATGTTTTAACTCCCGAAGAGATTCAAGCTCAAGTGATGCTTTCTTTCAAATCCTATTACAGTGGAATTTTAACTGCGCAAATGTTCTGGAGTTTATGGCTATTCCCATTTGGTTATTTGGTATTCAAATCGGGTTTTTTGCCTAAAATTTTAGGTTTTTTCTTGATGGTGGGCAGTTGCGGATATTTTATAGATTTTATAACTAGAATCCTATGCCCTGATTACAATCAATTTTGGATTTCAGATTATATAACCATCCCAGCTAGTATTGGAGAACTAGGTACATGTTTGTGGTTATTGATCATGGGAATAAAAACGCCGGTTGCCGATAAAGAATAACTTATTATCCCAACCCTACATCCAACATCATCATAATAATAAACCCTCCGATAAAACCCATTGTGGCAATGTCGGTGTATTTGTCCCGTTGGGTTTCTGGGATTACCTCTTCCACAACCACAAATATCATGGCGCCAGCAGCAAAAGATAGTGCATAAGGCAAAATAGGTTCAAAAGTAAGTACGGCCCAAGCTCCCAAAACTGCTGCAATGGGCTCCACCATGGCAGAGGCCTGTCCATACATAAAGCTTTTGGTCCTGCTCAACCCTTGTCTGCGTAATGGCATGGCAACTGCAAATCCTTCGGGGAAGTTTTGAAGACCTATCCCCAACGCAAGCGCAACGGCTCCACCAATGGTAGCGCCATCAAAGCCAGCTGCTACACCTCCAAAAAGTACGCCTACCGCCAATCCTTCAGGAATGTTGTGCAGGGTAATCGCCAAAGTTAATAATGTGGTTCTATGCCAGGGTGTTTTTACACCTTCGGCTTCGCTTTCCTTAAAATTGATATGCAAATGGGGCAAAATTTTATCCAATCCAAAAATAAAGGCAGCACCTAAAAGAAATCCAACAGCAGCTGGAATAACTTTTACAAAACCCTCGCCTTCGCTCATTTCAATTCCGGGTGCCAACAAACTCCAAAAACTGGCAGCCACCATTACCCCTCCTGTAAAACCCAACATACCATCTAAAACAGCACGGTTCATTCCTTTGAACAAAAAGACCAAAGCTGCTCCCGCAGCAGTTAATCCCCAAGTAAAAAGTGTGGCATAAAAAGCGGCCAAAATAGGATTTATACTTTCAAAATATTGAATTATCTGTTCCATTAATCATTCAATTTTACGTAAAGATTAGATGCTATTTGATGTGAAATATGAAGTTCTTTTCCATCCATTTGTATGTGAAGTGATTGGTCAAACTCTTCCTTTTCAAGAACTTTTATGGTATTGCCCAAAGCAATATTGTTCTTGTCCAAAAACTTTAAAAAAGTGGATGAAGTATCTTTCACCCCTACGCAAACCCCCTTGGTATTTATAGGAATGTCACTTAACAGTTGCTTATCCCGTTCCATAAACTTTCCGTCCTTGCTTGGAATTGGGTCTCCATGCGGGTCGTACTTCGGAAAATCCAGAAGCTCATCAATCTTATCGATGAGTTTTTCACTTTTAATATGTTCCAATTGTTCAGCAACTTCATGGACCTCACCCCAGGAGAAATCCAATTTTTTTACCAAAAAAACTTCCCATAAACGGTGTTTTCTAATAATGGAAAGCGCAGTTTTCACTCCAATATCGGTCAGGGAAACACCTTGGTATTTCTTGTAATGCACCAATCCTTTTTCAGCCAATTTTCGAGCCATATCGGTTACAGAAGAAGGTTTGGTTTCCATCTGCTCAGCAATGGCATTGGTAGCAATTAACGTGGAATCACTTCCACCCAAGTGAAAAATGGTTTTGATGTAATTCTCTTCCGATCGGGTCATCAAAAAAAGATTTTTCCAAAAATACATTTTTATTTATAAAAACAAATTTTTAGTTTTGTCTAAATTTAATTTTACACAAGTTGAAAAATCACTTAAAATGTCTCTTTTTAATAACATTGACCGTGACCTTCATTACTGGAGGCCGAGCACAAGACACGGCTATAAAAGGTAAGATTACCGAAAATGGTCAGCCTCTGTCCTATGTCAACGTGTTTTTGAAAGGAACCAAGGTAGGTACAGCCTCCAATTTTGATGGTTTTTACACTTTAAGCAATATTGCACCAGGCGAATATGTCTTGAAAGCTTCCTCCATTGGATACATTCCATATAAATCCACAATTGTAGTTCGCCAAGGGGAGACAAAAACGGTAAACATTAAAATGGAGGCTTCCGCAGAATCCTTGAACGAAACTGTGGTCACCGGAACCCTGAAACCCGTAAGCAGGTTGGAAAGTCCGGTTCCTGTTGAAGTATACAAACCTTCTTTCTTAAAAAAGAATCCTACGCCCAGTATTTTTGACGCGCTTCAAAACGTGAACGGGGTACGTCCCCAGATCAATTGTAATGTATGCAATACGGGCGACATCCATATAAATGGTTTGGAAGGGCCCTATACTTTGGTCTTGATAGATGGCATGCCCATTGTAAGTGGTTTGGGAACTGTGTATGGCCTCTCCGGTATTCCAAATTCCTTGATCGAACAAATTGAGATTGTAAAAGGTCCGGCATCTACTTTGTATGGAAGCGAAGCCGTTGGTGGTTTAATCAACATCATTACCAAGCACGCTCCCAACGCTCCTGAGTTTTTTGTTGACGGATTTTTGACCGGTTGGGGCGAATACAATCTGGATGTTGGAAGCAAAATAGAGTTGGGCAAAAAAACCGACCTGCTCTTGGGTGTCAACTATTTTAATTTTGACGAAGTCGTAGATAATAATGGCGACAATTTTACCGACCTTACCCTTCAAGACCGAATTTCGGTTTTCCAGAAATGGAATTTTAAACGGGACGATTCCAAGATATTTTCCGTGGCTGGTAGATTTTTTTACGAAGACCGTTGGGGAGGGGAGCTCAATTGGACTCCGGAATTTCGTGGAGGAGATGAAATTTATGGTGAAAGCATTTACACGCGTAGGTGGGAAGTTTTGGGTAAATACCAACTGCCCATCAAAGAAAAAGTAATGCTCTCCCTTTCATACAACGACCACAATCAGAACTCCGTTTATGGCGATGTCCCTTATTTGGCCGATCAGCGCATCGGTTTTGGACAATTGACCTGGGATAAATCCCTTGGCAAGCACGATTTACTTTTTGGAGGTTCCGTACGATACAATTATTACGACGATAACACGCCAGCTACCACCTCAGCAGACAACATTTGGATTCCCAGTGTATTTGCACAAGATGAAATCGCCTTCGCTGAAAAGCATTCCCTTTTAACCGGACTCCGATACGATTATGATAAAAGACACGGCAACATCTTCACTCCGCGGGCAGCTTACAAATGGAAGATCAGTGACCATGATATTTTCCGATTGAACGCAGGAACCGGTTTTAGGGTGGTAAACTTATTTACCGAAGAGCATGCAGCATTGACCGGCGCCAGGGACGTGATCATTGCCAATGCGCTAAAACCGGAACGCTCCGTAAACGTTAACCTCAACTATCTGAAAAAAATCTATAGCGACAATGGAACTTTTATAGGTATTGATGTCTCCGCTTTTTATACCCATTTTTCCAATATTATTTTACCCGATTACGAAACCAATCCCAATCAGATTATCTATGATAATTTAGATGGAAAATCGGTTTCCCAGGGAGTGAGTGCCAATTTGGATTTTGTGTTGCCCAACGGACTTAAATTTTTGGTTGGGGCCACTTGGCAAGATGTGAGCAAAACCGAAAATGGGATTACGGAGCAGCAAATACTCACCGAAAGTTTTACGGGAACCTGGAACGTATCCTATACCTTTCGTTCTTTGGATTTGAGTGTGGACTATACCGGAAACCTCTATGGCCCTATGCGATTGCCTGTTTTGGGCGATTTGGACCCAAGATCTCCTGAATCTCCCACTTGGAGCATCCAAAATATTCAGTTTACCTATAAAGGGATAAAGGATTTTGAACTCTACGGAGGTGTTAAAAACTTGTTGGACTGGACCCCCAACCGTGGCAACCCCTTTATTATTGCCAGATCACATGATCCTTTTGATAGAGACGTACAGTTTGACCCACAAGGGAATGTTGTAGCCACTGCCGACAACCCTTATGCCCTCACTTTTGACCCCAGCTATGTGTATGGCCCCAACCAAGGCATTCGCGGCTTCTTTGGATTGCGGTATACGGTTTTTTAAAGTCTGTCATCTTTGTTAAATTCGAGCAAAGAATAGAATGAAAAACATATTTTGGGTAACAGTCCTTGTTTCACTCCTAAGCTGTAGAAATACCAATAATCAAAAAATGATTCCTAAGTTTCACGAAAAGGAATTGAGTTTTCTGCATTTAAGATTTGGCTATGACAAGACAAACAATTGGATTAAGAAGCCTGAGAATATTTTAATGATTCATGAAACTTTCAAAAAAATTGGATACAATAATCTAATAAGTAAGGAAGACTGGGAAAGTGACTGGAATTGGTATTTGGATGTAAGTAAAAGTCCTAAGAATCTTATTGATAGTCTTGAACTGACCTTTATTGAAATTGAAGAATCCCCAAAATATTACAAAGAATTTTGGGGTAGAAGAAAAAGCGAAGGTAATGATGCGACAGTATATAAAATTGTCAAGGAGATAAAGCAAATTATGAATGAAGGTTCTGATTTAGAAGTCAACCACGAAATTATAAATGACACTCTTGCCAAACTTATCTCATACGAATTTCCAGAAAGAAAATTGACTCCCGGAGAAGCAAACAGCCTTCTTCATTATCTAATAGAGATTGGATTACATGAGTCAGCCTACAATCTAATAAGTGGAGAAAACTCTGGATTTGAGGAGGTTAACTGGAATATTGACAAAGATTCCGTTTTGAAAGTTTTAATCAAATCTGAATTAAATCCAAGACCTTGGTTTGAGGATAATACAAAGTAGAATAGCTAATCCAAAAGTTGGCTTATAGATACCCCCAAGCCCCTCTGTAATTTTAATCAAGGTCAATAAACGAGGGTTGGTTTTTCCATTTTTCTATAATTCTTTAACTCAAAGACCATATTTAACATAATTTATGGGCTGTTGTTCACTATACCGAACAAGTGCTAAAAACTTCCATATTATATTCGTTCTAATCGAATATTCGTAATTGAAACCACTCCGAAAACTTAAGATTCACTCTAAATTCCGCCGCCGTGCTTGGGACCATACTACCGTTCCCGAAATCCGGTTGGAGGGCAAGTGGCTGGAAGAACTTGGTTTTGAACAGGGCAAGACCGTTAAAGTTATTCAAGAAAATAAGGTGTTGGTACTTATTTTGGAGGATTAAACACATTCCTTTCCCTTTTAGGGAAAGGTGTCACGTTTGCGTGACGGAAAGGGTTCATTATCCCTTCCGGATTGAAGCTAAAGCATTAATCCACCTTCCCTTGGCAAGGGAAGGAGCAAAATAATACTCTTAACACTGATTCCATCAATTGGTGAAAATTCGTGTGATTCGTGTAAAGACGAAAACTATTCGGATCTACCTACCTTTTCCTATTTTTGTCCCTATTCAAGATGAGTTCATCAAACCGAAAAAAGCCAAACCAAAATGTCCCAGAAGAATGAGCTAAAGGAAATTGCGAAACTGTTCTTCAAATTGGGGTGCATTGCTTTTGGTGGTCCTGCAGCACACGTTGCCATGATGGAGGACGAGGTGGTCAATAAAAGAAAGTGGATGACTCAGGAGCATTTTCTTGATCTAGTAGGCGCCACCAACCTTATTCCGGGCCCCAACTCAACCGAAATGACCATGCATTGCGGGCACGAGCGCGCCGGATGGAAAGGGCTTTTTGTGGCAGGCATCTGTTTTATCTTTCCCGCAGTTGTAATCACTGCTCTTTTTGCATGGCTCTATCAAGAATACGGGCAATTGCCCAAAGTAGAACCTTTTATATATGGTATTAAACCTGCTGTTATTGCCATCATTATAATGGCTGCATTCCGACTTGGAAAAAAAGCGGTCAAAACCAAGGAGCTTACCCTATTGGGCAGTATTGCTTTAGCGGCCTGTTTGTTAGGTGTAAATGAAATAGCAGCACTTTTTGGCACGGGTTTGCTTGGTCTGGGCCTCTATTTTGCCAAAAAAAGTATAGGCAATGTAAAAAGTCTAGTTCCTCTTTTGCTTTTTCAAATCAGTGACCCTTTTAAAGTGGAGTCCTTTAAAATATTCCTTACATTTTTAAAAGTTGGGGCAATTTTATATGGTAGCGGATATGTTTTGTTTGCTTTTTTGGATGCAGAGCTGGTTGCCAATGGATGGTTGACCAGGCAAGCTTTGATTGATGCGGTTGCTGTTGGACAAATTACGCCAGGGCCTGTATTATCTACCGCCACTTTTATTGGTTGGCAAATGGACGGTGCTATGGGAGCACTTATGGCTACGGTTGGTATTTTTCTGCCTTCTTTTCTTTTTGTTCTGATCTTAAATCCATTGATTCCCAAAATGCGGAAATCAAAAATCGTAGGCTCAGTTTTAGATTCGGTTAATGTAGCAGCAGTTGCATTGATCGTAGCCGTTTGTGTAGAAATGGGAAAAGATACTTTGACCGATTGGAGAACTATTACCATTGCCATTACTAGTTTAATCGTTGTTTTTGTCTTTAAAAAACTGAATAGTGCCTTTATTGTTTTGGGAGGGGCCTTGATAGGCTATATACTTACCTTAATATAACGTTACTGATTCTCGATAATTTGATCGTGTCAGGTCGAGTGCAGTCGAGACCTAAATCTAGGATTTAAGACTTCTCGATGCTCCTTCGACAAGCTCAGGATGACTTCTCGAAGTTGAAAAGGTTAACTAATTCATTAACAAAAATGTATTTTTTTAAGTTCACACAACAAACCGCCGATTTCCTCCTTCGTACAATTTTCCATTCCGTATTTTTGAGACATGTCCCACTTTGATTACATCATTATTGGTGCTGGAGCGGCTGGTCTTTTATTGGCAGATGCCCTTGTAAGCGATGATTTCTTTTCGTCCAGTTCCATCTTGATCATTGATCTGGACGATAAAACCAAAAACGACCGCACATGGTGTTTCTGGGAAAGTGGAAGTGGAAAGTTTGACCATTTGCTACATAAAAGTTGGCCCAACATTCATTTTGCCGGAAAAGAATTGAACCGTTCTTCTGCAATTGTTCCCTACAGATACAAAATGCTCCGGGGAATTGATTTTTATGACCATTATGTGGACAAAATCAAAAAACAACCTAATGTTACATGGGTGAAGGATCGTGTAATCATGGTTGAAGAAAACGGAAAGAAGGTTTTGGTCACTTCACAAAACGGCTTTTTTACTGGTACAACCGTATTCAACAGCCTCTTCAACCTTCAAAAAATCAAAAAACAGCAAAAACATCCTTTGCTTCAACAGCACTTTTTGGGTTGGTTTATAAAAGCAGAGAAATCAGTTTTTAGTCCAGAAGAAGCTACGTTCATGGATTTTTCAATTCCACAACAAGGTAATACCCGCTTTATGTATGTGCTTCCATTTTCTGAAACAGAAGCACTTTTGGAGTATACCCTTTTCTCAGAAAATCTACTGGGAAAATCAGAATACGAAAATGGGATACGGGATTATATGAAACAAAACTTTGGCAATACCGCTTTTGAAATAACAGCTGTGGAACAAGGAACCATTCCCATGACCTGCTACAAATTTCACAAGCATAATTCAAACAGAATCATGCATATTGGAGTAGCTGGCGGATGGACAAAACCCAGCACTGGATTTACTTTTTACAATACCAGCAAAAAAGTTTCTGCTTTGGCGGAACATTTAAAAAAGAAAAAAACAATCCCTAAATTTTCTAAAAAAAATAGGTTTTGGTTTTATGATCTACTGTTGTTGGACATTCTTTATCGCGACAACTATTTGGGCCAATCCATATTTGAGTCTATGTTCAAAAAAAGAAAGCCGCAGTTGATCTTAAAATTCTTGGATGAGGAAACTTCCCTTTGGGAAGATTTGAAAATAATTAGTGCTTGTCCAAAACTGCCTTTTTTAAAAGCGCTATGGAACAGGATAACATAAAGCAGCTAATTCCTTGTAAACAAATATCCGACCCCATCCCATGGACGTGCATCTGAGATAAGCTGATTTTGGCATACAAGTATCGTCCCATCAAGATATTTTGGCTTCGGATCAAGAACCATAATAAATATCGATTGTTTTTCTTGTATATCCCAAGTTCCTTCGGAAACGACCTTTGAATCTTCTACCACCATGTATGTCTTATCGGATTTAAACTCAGCTATGACTTTTTTATCTGCTCTGTAAGGTTTTGGATCCAAGCAGAATGAGCAGCTGCTTTCAATCCACTTCCATTTTCCAATTACCTCGCTACTGGATATGGAAAAATCTTTTTCTGTACCCTTTTTACAATCATAGAAAGAATCAATCTCAAAATTTTCATCATCATTTGAGCATCCCAACCCTAATAAAACAACAAGCAACAGAAAAAATCGCATCCGGTATCTCTTTGAATTTCAATCCAAAGATGAAAAAACAATGGTAAGGTTGCTTAAAAAAACTCTAAACCGTTCGTCTCATAAGATTTTCTCCAAACTGTTTTAGCATCAACTTGTTCTGCTCAGGCATATTGATTGTGGACAATGCATGAAATGCTTTTTGTGTATAGGATTCTATTTCCGTCTTTGCTTCTTCCACCGCCCCACTGTTCACAAAAATAGATTTCACCGTGTTCACCTTTATCTCCGAATCTTCAGGCTTTATGGAATATAAATGTATCAGCCCCTCTTTTTTTCCTTTTTCGGCCAGCTCCAAGGATTTTAGGTATAGGAAGGTTTTCTTGTTTTCAATAATATCGCCCCCCACCTGTTTTCCAAAAGTTTTGGGGTCGCCAAAAGCATCCAAATAATCATCCTGTAATTGAAAAGCTATGCCCAGGTTTTTTCCAAAATCATAGATTGCCCGGGTATCTTCCTCCGAGGCTTCTGCAATAATGGCTCCCATTTTCATGGCTGTGGCCACCAGAACCGCCGTCTTGTATTCAATCATTTTTAAATACTCTTGAATGGTCACATCATCCCTGGATTCAAAATCAACATCGTATTGTTGCCCCTCACAAACTTCAATAGCCGTTTGACTAAAAAGAGAAGTCAGTTTTTTAAAAGTATCGGAGGGATAGCTCTCCAAAAACTGATAGGAATTGATCAACATGGCATCACCAGATAAAATACCGGTGTTTATATCCCATTTTTCATGAACGGTAGTTTTTCCTCTTCGTAAAGGAGCATCGTCCATAATATCATCATGTACCAAGGAAAAATTGTGGAACATTTCAACGGCAAGAGCGGCATCCATGGCATCCGAATAATTCCCTCCAAACAAATCCGAAGTCATTAAGGTAAGTACAGGACGCAAGCGCTTTCCTCCAAGGCCTAGTATATAATTAATGGGGTCATAGAGGTTTTTGGGTTCTTTGACTTTTGTCTTTCTCTCCATGTAAGAAACAAAAGCATTCCGATATTGCTCAATTGAATTTGAATTCGCCATACGCCAAAAATAAGATCAATAAATGAAACAATTTGGGTATTCCTCAAGAGTTTATTACGTCATTTTCTTTGGTTCAAAAATCAAAATCAACAGGATTCAAAAAAAGTTTGTGCAAAAAACGCAATAGATTTGAAAACCTTCGTCTTTATAATTGAAGGCAGCAAACAGTCTTTTTTGAACGGTGACCAACAAAGAGAATTATAAAAACCTTTCGACTTTTTTCAATGATGAGTATCATTCTCTCAAGACTTATGTACAGTCCAAGGTGGATGATTCTACAGAACGAGATGCGGAGGATATCATACAAGATGTAGCCTTGCGGATATTTTCAAGGTCAGATGATTCTTCACCAATTACAAACGTTGCTGGTTTTGTCTATAACTCTGTTAAAAACAAAATTATAGATGTAATGCGGACCAAAAAAGAGAAGGTCCATGAAAGCGAAGGCATTGATACGAAATGGGCCGAGTTTGCCGAGCTTTTTTATGGGAGTGCAGATAATTCATATTCAGAAGATTTGATGAATGCTCTGAAAAAAGCGATACAACAACTGAAACCATTGTATCGTGATATTATTATTGCGGTTGATTTTGAAGGCTATACCTATCGGGAAATTGCAGCACAAACTAGAATCTCCCAAGGAACATTAATGTCAAGAAGACACAGGGCGCTATCGCTACTATCAAACTATTTAGAAACAGAAAAAATTAAAATGAATAAAACATAAGAGATATGGAACCAAGTGATATATACTATGAAAGAAAAGTAGAGAAAAAAGTGAAAAAATATGTAACCAAAGGGTTCAAGATATTTTTCATGATTGTTATGGGCATCCTCTTTATATTCCTAATGGGGTTTGTGTTCATGTGGTTATGGAATTGGCTGATGCCTGATATTTTTGGTCTGACCACCCTTACCTACTGGCAGTCTTTTGGTCTATTATTGTTGGCCAAAATAATTTTCGGTTTTGGCAGTGATTCATCAGGGCCAGGCAGCAAAAAGAGCAAAAAACATAAGAAATGGGACAACTTTTGTGATCCAAAAAATGGAGGTTCAGATTGGACATACTATGACCAATACTGGAAAGAGGAGGGTAAAAAAGCCTTTAGCACCTATGTAGAACGAATTAAAAAAGAAGAAAACAATGGCTCCACAGAAGAAAACTAAAGTCCTCAAAAGAATTGAAAATTACGGCCGCAGAGCTTTTTTCTGGAGTTCAAGACCTAAAACTACAGTTCAGTCCAATTCTGGCCCAGATATTCGTCAATATAGTATTGATTAGCATAGTGCAAAATCAAAAATTAACCATTCGTTAAAAAAATGTAAAACTTTGGAAACTTTTTTTGTTTTTAGAGTTTCCGCGTCTATTTTTGCTCCCCATTATGCGAGAAAAGATTTTACATAAAGCAACGGAGCTATTCCTAAATCTAGGTTTTAAGAGTGTAACCATGGATGACTTGGCCAATGAGATGGCGATTTCCAAAAAAACAATTTACTCCCATTTTGAGAACAAGACCAAATTGGTTGAAGAAAGTACTATGGATTTATTCTGGTACATTTCCAATGGCATAGATGAAATTGTTGCCCTACAAAAAAACCCAATTGAGGAGCTTTATGAAATAAAGAAGTTTGTAATGCTACATCTCAAAGATGAGAAATCGTCTCCCCAATTCCAATTGCAGAAGTATTACCCCAAAATACACGAAACTTTAAAAAAAAAGCACTTTGAAGTAATGCAGGACTGCGTATTGGACAATGTAATGCGGGGAATGGATATGGAAATATACAGAGATAATCTAAATGCAGAATTTGTATCCCGGATTTATTTTTCTGGGGTAACCAGTATTAAGGACAATAATCTTTTTCCAATGCAAATCTTCTCAATGCCCCAACTAATGGATTATTACTTGGAATATCATTTAAGAGGGATAGTAACGCCAAAAGGAAGACAAATATTAAACTCAATCATCAATTCAAATCAAGAATAAATGCGAACAACCTTAACTAGTTTATTATTGCTATTCACATGGTTTTCCCAGGCTCAAGACAGTACAAACAGTTTTAGTTTGGATGAGGCCGTTGTATATGCACTAGAAAACAATTATAGTGCAATTAACGCCAACAGGGATATCACAGATGCCCAAAAACAAAAATGGGAGACCATTGCAACGGGCCTTCCTCAGATTTCTGGTGCCATTAGTTATCAAAATCAGCTTAAACAACCCCAATCACAGTTCCCTTCGATATTAGTTCCCGAAGAGTTTTTACCTCCTGGAGTTGTAAGAGACCCTGATGTATTTGTTCCTATTGTTTTTGGACAACCGCAAACGGCAACTGCTACGGCTACCTTGGAACAACAAATTTTTGATGGATCCTATATTGTAGGTGTTCAGGCCACCAAAGCTTTTCTGAGCTATAGTCAAAACAACAAGGAAAAGACCGATTTGGATGTTCGCAAAGCTGTAGTGGAAGCTTATGGCAATGTGCTACTTGCCCAGGAAAGTGTTTTGATCTCTGAAAACAACAAAGCGACTCTGGAAAAAAATCTTTACGAGACCAAACGCATTTATGAAAACGGTCTTGGAGATGAAGAAAGTGTCGACCAATTACAGATTACGTTGTCTTCCATAGAGAACCAGTTAAAGAATGCCAAGCGATTGGAGAAAATCACCCTCCAAATGTTGAATTTGACCATGGGGCTTCCCATTGAATCTCCCACAGTTTTGACAGAAAGTTTGGACGACCTTACGCAAAAGCAAATTGATCTTGGCCTTTTGGACACAGAGTTTAAAATGGAGAACAATGTGGATTATAAACTGGCTCTAAATCTAAATGAACAACGATTTTTTGAACATAAGCTCGCCAAAAGTAGGGCCTTACCCACTTTAAATGCTTTTGTCAATTACGGAGGTTCTTCTTTTAGTGACAGCTTTAATTTTTTGAGCAGTGGTCAGCAATGGTTCGGGTCTTCCGTTATGGGTTTCAACCTTAACATTCCTATATTCAGTTCTTTGGGCAGGAGTGCCAGTACACAACGTGCCAAAATTGCCCTTGATAAAGCAAAAACACAATTGACAGAAGCTCAAGAACAGATTCGTCTTCAATTGGAAAGTGCAAAAAGCGACTATATCCTTTCTATTGAAGAATACGGCACCTCTAAGGAAAATCTGAAGCTCGCCGAGCGTATTGAAAATAAAAATCAGATAAAGTATTCCGAAGGATTGGCCACGAGTTTCGAGCTTAGACAAGCGCAGACACAGCTCTACTCGACCCAACAAGAATATTTGCAATCCATGGTAGACGTGATTAACCGAAAAACTACCTTGGAAACCATACTAAATCAATAATCAAAAAAGAAAACCATATCATCATGAAAAGAATTATATATATAGTATTCACAGGGGTAATTTTATCTTCTTGCGGAGGTGGAGGCAACAGTTCTGTGGAAGGTGTTATTGCCGGAAACGATTTGGGGGCTATCCGAGCAAAGAGAACCGAAATTTCGGAACAACAAAAAGCTCTGGAAAAAAATCTAAAATCTTTAGATTCCGTAATCGCTACACTAGATGACAATGCCAAATTACCTTTGGTAACCACTATTGAGGCCAAAACCGAAAAGTTCAATCATTATCTGGAGCTTCAGGGTGATGTAATGACCAAACAAAATGTATTGGTTTACCCAGAAATGGGTGGTACGTTATACCGAGTTTATGTTAAAAAGGGACAAAAAGTTGGTAAAGGACAGATATTGGCCTCAATTGATGATGGAGGATTGTCCAGCCAGTTAGCACAACTAAAGACTCAATCTGAGTTAGCAAAGACCACTTTTGAACGTCAAAAAAGACTTTGGGAACAAAACATTGGTTCGGAAATTCAATACCTACAGGCAAAAACCACATATGAAGCACAAGAAAGTGCTGTAAAGCAAATGCAAAGTCAGGTTTCAAAATCCACAATTAGGGCACCATTTTCAGGTATTATTGATGATGTGATCAAAGATCAGGGAACAGTAGTGAGCCCTGGACCTGGTTCAGAGGTCTTCCGAATTGTGAACCTGTCCAATATGTACATTGAAGTAGAGGTTCCAGAAAGCCATTTACCAAATGTAACACCCGGTAAAAATGTTCAGGTATATTTTCCAGTTTTAGGGGATAGTGTATCGACCAAAATAAGACAGACAGGGAATTTTATCAATCCAAGTAATAGATCATTCACCGCCGAAATCCCAGTTCCCAGTGAAGGTGGCAAAGTAAAGCCAAACCTTACGGCAAAAGTCATGATCAATGACTACACCAATGAGAATGCAATCCTTATTCCCCAAAGTATCGTTTCGGAAAATGCCGAAGGAGAACAATATGTGTATTTAGTGGATGCAGACTCCATTTCTTCAGATGCCATTGCCAAGAAAGTAATTATTGAAACCGGAAAAACCCAAGGGGATTATGTTGAGGTAATCTCTGGAATAAGCAATGGAGATGGTATTATTGATGAAGGTGCACGAAGCGTTAAGGAAGGGCAAAAAGTTAGAATCAAGAATGGTGATCAAAGCCATGGTCAATAGCCAACAGATCAATCTGTAGAAAAACAATCAACTAACGTCTATCAATCATAGGCTAAAGACTTTTAAAAGAATGAGCAAACAAAAGAAAAAAGTAGATAAAGAGTTTCGGTTGTCATCTTGGGCCATTGACAACAAAACAACCATGTATGTTTTGATTGCGGTAATCCTTTTTTTAGGGGCATCCGCATACTTTAGCATGCCCAGGGAAAACTTCCCGGAAATCAAGGAAACAAAAATCTACATTAGCTCCCTTTACCCGGGAAACACAGCTGAGGATATTGAAAAATTAATCACCGACCCACTTGAAGATGAGCTTAAAACTGTCAGTAATGTTGTTGAGATAACATCAACTTCGCAGGAAGATTATTCCATGATCATTGTGGAATTTGACGAGAGTATTTCCGTTGAAGCTGCCAAACAAAAAGTAAAGGATGAGGTTGACTCACAAACTGCCGGCGAAGATTGGCCCACCTTTAATGGAGCAAAAGTGGAACCCAACGTTTTTGACCTCAGTATGTCCGAGGAAATTCCTATCCTAAACATAAATATCTCTGGAGATTACCCCGTAGATAAGCTTAAGGAGTACGGGGAGTATTTAGAAGATGAAATAGAAAGCTTGCAAGAAATAAAACAAGTTGATATTAGAGGTGCCCAGGAAAAAGAAGTTGAAGTCGCAGTGGACATCTATAAAATGATGGCGGCCAAAGTAAGCTTTGATGATATCATAAATACTATCAGCAGGGAAAACATGACTACTTCTGCCGGTAACCTGATTACCAGCGGGCAACGAAGAACCATAAGGATCGTTGGCGAAATAGATCGCCCAAGTGACCTTGAAAGTTTTGTGGTAAAATCTGAGAATGATGACCCTGTTTATTTAAAGGATGTTGCAAAAATCTCCTTTAAGGAAGAGGATAAAACCACTTATGCACGCGAGTTTGGTGAACCTGTGGTAATGCTTGATGTAAAGAAACGTGCAGGTAAAAACATGGTGGCGGCCGCAGAGCAAATCCAAGTAATTGTGGACGAAGCTGTTAAAAATGAATTTCCACAAGACTTAAAAATCAGTATTGCCAATGACCAATCCTCAAAGACCATTGGCCAGGTTGATGATTTGGTGAACAATATCATCTTCGGGATTATTCTGGTTGTCACCGTTTTGATGTTCTTCCTAGGATTTAAAAATGCCCTTTTTGTTGGGTTTGCCATTCCAATGTCAATGTTTATGTCACTCATGATCTTAAGCATGTTAGGCTATACTATGAACACCATGATATTGTTTGGTTTGATCATGGGACTGGGGATGCTGGTAGATAATGGTATTGTGGTAGTTGAAAATGTATATCGACTTATTGATCAAGAAGGCATGTCGCGTATGGAAGCTGCAAAAAAAGGAATCGGTGAAATTGCCTTCCCCATTATTATTTCAACCCTAACAACGGTGGCAGCTTTTGTTCCGTTAGGGTTATGGCCCGGGGTTATGGGGCAGTTCATGATCTATTTCCCAGTAACCTTATCCGTTGTATTGGGCTCATCACTGTTTGTGGCCATCTTCTTTAACTCCGTTTTGGTATCTCGTTATATGACCACAGAGGACAAGGATATGCCCTTAAAACAAATCATTCAAATAACCTCTATTGTTGCAGGAATTGGTCTGTTGATTGTCATTTTTGGAGGCACTTATCGTGCTCTGGGTACATTGATGATCGTTACCGCTATTTTACTTTGGGGCTACCGACTTTTCCTTAGAGGCTGGGCCAACGGTTTTCAAAACAGAATTTTGCCCAAATGGGAAAAACTCTATGAAAAAACTTTGCGTAAGGCTTTAGCTGGCAGAAAGCCCATCTATATTGCCATAGGCACTTTTGTATTATTGCTGATTGCCTTTATGGGCTTTGGAGCATCAGTAGGAAGTCAGCGTACCAAAGTTGAATTCTTTCCGGACAACACTCCAAATCAGATTATTGTCTATATCGAATATCCTGAAGGAACCGATATTAAAAAGACCAATGAAATCACCGATGAAATTGAAAAAAGAGTCTATGATATCATCAACGAGAATACCTATATGCATGGGGACTACAACTTTTTGACCGAAAGTGCGGTATCTCAAGTTGGTGAAGGAGCTGGTAACCCACAGACAGATGGTGGTTCTGCCGCCGAAATGCCTCATCGTGGAAAAATTACCGCAACCATGCGGGAGTACAAATTCCGTGAAGGTGCAAACAGTAATGATCTTCTGAAAAAAGTACAGGAAGCGTTAAAAGATGTATATCCTGGTGTTGCTATTTCAGTGGAAAAAGATGCTGTGGGTCCACCAGCGGGGTATCCTATCAACATTGAGTTGGAAGGAAATGATTATTCTGAATTGATTGCGACAGCAGAAAAAATGCGTAATTACATCAATGGAAAAAACATTCCTGGAATTGATGAGCTTAAAATTGATGTGAATAAATCCAAGCCTTCCATGCTTGTTGAAGTGGACAGAAAAAAAGCTGGAGAGCTTAGTGTATCTACTGGTCAGGTGGGGCAACAACTTCGGAACTCCATTTTTGGGGCGAAAGCAGGTATCTATAAAGAAGATGGTGAGGATTACGACATCTATGTTCGTTTCAATGAAGAGAACAGGTATAACACCAGTGCAATCTTCAACCAAAAGATCACTTTTAAGGATCAAAACTCAGGACAAACCAAAGAGGTACCTATTTCGGCCGTTGCCAGACAGGTAAACACTTCCGGTTTTAGCGCTATCAAACATAAAGAAACGCAAAGAGTAGTAACTGTATATTCAGCATTGGCTCCAGGCTTTACCGATGCAGGTGCAATTGTGAGCAAGGTACAGGATGAAATGGAAAGTTTCGCGGATCTTCCAGCTGATATCAAAATTGATTATACAGGTCAAATAGAAGAACAGAACAAGCAAATGGCTTTTTTAATGGGAGCCTTCTTTACCGGTCTTGGATTGATTTTCTTTATTTTGATTTTCCAGTTCAACTCTGTTTCCAAACCTGGAATCATTATGTTGGCCATTTTCTTAAGTTTGATTGGGGTATTTGGTGGAATTGTGGCGACTGGAAGTGCTTTCGTAATCATGATGACCATGATGGGAATTATTTCATTGGCAGGTATTGTGGTAAACAATGGTGTGGTACTATTGGATTACACACAACTATTGATTGACAGGAAAAAAGTGGAGCTAGATTTAGAAGAGGATGATCTTTTGGAGTCAAAGGATTTCTTGGAAGCTGTTGTAAAAGGCGGTAAAGCTAGGTTACGTCCTGTACTATTGACTGCAATCACTACCATTCTTGGATTGATTCCTTTGGCAACAGGATTCAACATTAATTTCTTTACCTTATTCAGTGAGTTCAATCCAAACATTTACTTTGGTGGTGACAACGTAATTTTCTGGGGTCCATTGGCCTGGACAGTAATCTACGGATTGTTTGTAGCTACCTTCTTGACCTTGATCGTAGTTCCAATTCTATTTAGTTTGGTATATAGAATTAAAGTAAGACTACATAAACGAAGAATAAGAAAAGAAGAAAACAAAAAGAAGGTGCTTGATATAGCAGTCTAATAAAAAAAGCCTTGGAATTGCCAAGGCTTTTTTTATAAAATACTTTTTATTTTATCTATTTGTAGAAGCCAATTGCGATTGGTTCCAATTCTTTACATCAACAATACGATTGTCAGCAAAATCAACTTCTCTTAAAATTTCTCCTTCCCAGAAAAACCATTTGCCAGATCTTGTTCCATTTACATATTTTCCAGAGGCAGTCTTTTTGCCATCTGTATTATACATAAACCATTGTCCATGTAATTTTCCATCTAAAAAATGCCCGGTTTGGGCGATTTCGCCATTTTCGTGAAAATATGTAGCCTTAACCATCTCCCCCACTTTTTCCAAAGTAGGTTCAGTATCTTGAGAGTACATACCAACCGAAAACAGTACTGCCATAAAAAATATTGCTTTCTTCATATGATATGAGTTTTGTAGATTAATCAATAACACTAACGATATAAATGTAATTATTATTTTACATTAAATACATGATTACGTAACGTTAAATTTACATTGAAAACACAAACTATTGATTATCAGTATTTTGCCAATGTTAAGTTTTACCGCTAAACGTTTTCATCGATAAAAAATGCCGAAAATCTTCCAAACAGTTTGCTTTTTTTAATCAATCATAACCAAAATTCATATTACCTCAGAAAATCAAGATATCTAGCAATAAATATTGACATTCCTCTTAAATTTGCCCCTTCAGAGCGAATAACATGTATAGAAATAATACCTGTGGTGCACTAAGGGCATCGCATATCAGTTCAGAAGTTATTTTAAGTGGATGGGTTCACAAGATCAGGGACAAAGGTTTTGTAGTTTGGGTAGACCTTAGAGATCGTTACGGCATCACTCAGTTGGTCTTTGATCAAGATCGCACTCCTTCTGAGCTTTTGGAAAAGGCAAGGGAACTTGGTAGGGAAACCGTGATTCAAATCAAGGGTGAAGTAATTGAAAGAGCATCCAAAAACCCTAATATTCCCACTGGGGATATTGAAGTACTTGTTGCTGAACTTCAAATATTGAACGAATCCATTCTACCTCCCTTCACCATTGAAGATGAAACAGATGGGGGTGAAGACATCAGAATGAAATACCGCTATTTGGATATTCGAAGAAACCCGGTAAAGAACAACTTGATCTTCAGGCATAAAGTGACCATGGAGGTAAGAAAGTATCTTTCTGATAATGGTTTTATTGAAGTAGAAACCCCTTACCTCATCAAGTCCACCCCTGAAGGGGCTAGGGATTTTTTGGTGCCAAGTAGAATGAATGAAGGGCAATTTTATGCTCTACCGCAATCCCCTCAAACTTTTAAGCAATTACTTATGGTGGGCGGTATGGATAAATATTTCCAAATTGTAAAGTGTTTCAGAGATGAAGATCTTCGTGCAGATAGACAGCCAGAGTTCACACAGATAGATTGTGAAATGGCCTTTGTGAAACAAGAAGATATTTTAAATGCTTTTGAAGGTTTGACCAAACATCTTCTAAAAGAAATCAAAGGTGTTGAAGTTGACGATTTTCCAAGAATCACTTTTGATGAAGCCATGAAACGCTATGGTAACGACAAACCCGATATCCGTTTTGGAATGGAATTCGGAGAGTTGAATGCCGTGGCCCAACACAAAGATTTCAATGTATTCAACTCAGCTGAATTGGTTGTTGGAATTGCAGTTCCTGGTGGAGCATCCTATACACGAAAGGAGATTGACAAGCTTATTGATTGGGTAAAGCGCCCTCAAGTTGGTGCCAAAGGCATGGTCTACGTAAAATGTAATGAGGATGACTCCTTTAAATCTTCGGTTGACAAGTTCTACAATCAAGAAGATTTGGGCAAATGGGCTGAAGCTACCAATGCAAAAGCTGGGGATTTAATCTGTGTCCTTTCAGGAAGTACCAACGAAACCAGGGCTCAGTTAAGCGCACTTCGAATGGAGTTGGCGGAACGACTGGGGCTTAGAAAACCAGATGAATTTGCCCCACTTTGGGTTATTGATTTCCCATTACTGGAACTCGATGAGGAAACTGGCACCTACCATGCCATGCACCATCCATTTACCTCGCCAAAACCAGGGCAATTGGAGCTCTTGGAAACAAAACCGGGCGATGTTAAGGCCAATGCCTATGATTTGGTTTTGAATGGAAATGAAATTGGTGGTGGCTCTATTCGTATTCACGACAAAGAAATTCAGGCAACCATGTTCAAGCATTTGGGCTTTACCTCAGAAGAAGCTAAGGAGCAGTTTGGATTTTTAATGGATGCTTTTCAATATGGTGCTCCACCCCATGGCGGCATTGCTTTTGGACTGGATAGGCTTGTATCCATTTTGGGAGGACAAGAAACCATCCGTGATTTTATCGCATTCCCAAAAAACAATAGTGGAAGGGATGTAATGATCGATGCACCTGCAAATATTGATGAGGGACAATTAAAGGAACTTCACTTGAAATTGGATTTATAGCATATTAAAATCCCGCCACTGAGCGGGATTTTTAATACTTTTAAGAGAATCTATAACCCTCATGCCCAAAAAGAAAAGTTGGCTCACACGTTTTCTTAAATGGAGATACAAACATATCTCCAACCGGACTTTTGTGCATGTCATGAGTGTGGTAGTGGGTTTTTTAGCTGGTATTGTATCAGTCACCCTAAAAAATATTACCTATTTTATTGAATTCGCTTTAGAAGGTGGGATTGTTTTTTCACAAAACCAGTTGTATTTTGTTTTACCTATCGTTGGTCTGACCTTGGTTTATCTGTATGTGAAATATATCCACAAGAAACCGCTTCAACATGCGGTTTCTTCCATCATTTTTTCGCTATCAAAAAAAGGAGGACTTTTAAAAGTCAAAAGTATATACACTCCACTGATTGCTGCTCCGTTAACAGTTGGTTTTGGGGGTTCTGTGGGTTTGCTGGGGCCAGCGGTTAAATCTGGATCTGCACTGAGTTCCAACCTCAGCAGATTGTTTCATATAGATACCAAAACACGATCCTTACTGGTTGCTTGTGCTTCGGCAGGTGCAATTTCTTCTATTTTTCAATCTCCTATTGCTGCCATTATTTTTGCAGTGGAAGTATTTACCTTGGACCTTACCATGCTTTCTATGCTCCCTTTGCTATTGGCTTCAATATCTGGAGTACTTACCTCCTATTTCTTTTTGGGTAACGAAGCCCTTTTTAGTTTCTCCTTATCCGAAGGTTTTCAGCTTAGAGATACCTTCTTTTACATATTATTAGGTGTGGGCACTGCATTTGCCTCTATCTATTTCACCAAAATGTACTTTAGCATCCTCGAGTTTTTTAAACGATTTAAAAGTCCGAAATACAAACTTCTTGTTGGTGGAATAGCTATCGGAATCATGCTTTATGCCATTCCACCATTATATGGTGAAGGCTTTGGGTTTATCAACAACCTTTTGGATGGTGACCATTTAAAAGCTTTAGGTAAAACCCCTTTTGATGATTACACTAACAACATATGGGTAGTTATTGCGCTATTGTTTGGTATTACTATTTTTAAGGCTATTGCCATGACCACAACATTTGCTGCAGGCGGGGCGGGTGGAATCTTCATTCCTACCATGGTGATGGGAAGTGCCTTGGGAAATGTATTGGCCAAGGTCATTAATAACCTCGGTCTTGGATTTGGCGTTTCAGAAAGTAATTTTACGCTCATTGGCATGGCAGGGTTGATTGCAGGGGTAATTCATGCACCTTTGACTGCTATTTTCTTGATTGCGGAAATCACAGGAGGTTATCAGCTTTTTGTGCCTTTAATGATAACCGCTTCAATTTCTTATTTAATCACCAAAAATGCATTGGATTACACCATTTACACGAAGGAATTGGCAAAAATTGGTGCAGTTCTCACCCATAATAAAGACCAAATGGTCTTGGGGCTCATGGAAATAGATGACGTCATAGAAAAGAATTTTAAACCTATTCACCCAGAAATGTCACTCGGGCAAATGTTACATGAATCGGTGTCTAAATCCAAGCGGAATATCTTCCCAGTTTTAAATGAAGAACAAAAATTGATGGGCATCATAGTCTTGGATGATATTCGTCAATTCATGTTTGATACAGAACTTTATGATTCCTTGTTTGTAAAGAATTTGATGCATGCGCCTCCTGAACATATTTTTTGCGATTCGGATAGCATGAAAGAGGTAATGCAAAAATTTCAGGATAGCGGTGCATGGAACTTGCCTGTAATCAGAGAAGGCAAATATGTTGGCTTTATCTCAAAATCCAAATTATTGACCGCCTACCGAAGAAAATTAATCAATTACACCCGATGAAGTTTAAGTTAAAACACCTAACCATTTTAGCACTCTTGGCCAGTGTTTCATCTATTGTCTATGGCTTCGCTATAAAAAAGGATAACCTTTCCTTAGCCAACAAATTTATTGGAGGAGGTACTGCAGGACTTTTTTTGGTGACAATGCCGCTTTTTTTGTTTAAAGAAAGTAAGGGAAAAGACATGAAAGATTATATGTTGACCAAGGAAAACATAAAAAAAATGCAAGGAAAAGAACGGGAAAACGCTGAAAATCAATAATTTTATTAAGATTTAAAGCTTATTTCACCGAGGTGAATTCAAAATACCCTATTTTAGTATTTTAACAATTATTTATTTTAATGACTGGCACAGTAAAATTCTTTAATGGATCCAAAGGTTATGGATTTATTACTAACGACGACACAGGAAAGGACATTTTTGTTCATGTTACGGCATTGAACGGAGTGGAACTAAACGAAGGTGACAAAGTAGAATACCAAGAAGAAGAAGGAAGAAAAGGAGTGGTTGCTGCACAAGTGCAGGTAATCTGACAAAAATATTTTATTTTGATTGGCAAAGCTCTGATATTTCTATCAGAGCTTTTTTAATTCCGTCGACTAGCAATAATTACTTGTTCTTGGTACAGATTAATAAGTTACGTCTGACCATATTATTCTTTTAGAAAGAAGAATTAAAACTATTGTTTTGATTTGTCATTTTTATCCAATGGACATGCACATAATGCGGCATATAATGCCGAATTCTTTTTCTTATCTATCCTAGAACAAATTGTTGGTTTTTTACAACTTTTCTTGGCTCCACTATTCTTAACCGGACTTTCACCTGATTTGCATCTGGCAATACCATCCATAATTCCTTTGGCATATTCAATTTGCCCCTTACTTCTCCATTCATCAGCATGCTTTTCTCCCACTCGCATTGCCTCTGAATTATTACAATACATTTTTGCAGCGTTCAATCCTTGATCAAAAGTCCATTTTTCCTGGGCACTAGAAAAGAAAACCATTGTTAATCCCAAAACTAAAGTCATGTAAACTTTCATATTCATTATTTAATTTGTTAATATTTTCAAATATAAATAATCTTTATCCTACATATTAAGGAGTTTATTCTTCTTTTTTTGATTTTAACACTAAGAATCGACCATATAGTCAAAGACAAAGTAATTATCCTCTGTACGAAATACAGAGTTAAAATGGATTGATAAATATTAAAGATTAGTTCAAGTTCCTTCTTTGCACAAAAAACCGTTTCAACATTTCAGAAGCTTCATTCTCCATAATTCCGCCAACAATTTCAGTTTTTGGATGAATGTTTCCTCCCATAACATTAAATCCACGCTCTAAATCGGCCGCCCCGTACACTATTTTAGAAATCTGACTCCAATACAATGCTCCAGCGCACATTTGACATGGCTCTAAGGTCACGTAAAGCGTACAGCCATGCAAATATTTGCCTCCCAAAAAATTGGACGCAGCGGTTATCGCCTGCATTTCTGCATGGGCAGTTACATCTTTTAACCGTTCTGTAAGATTGTGCGCTCTCCCTATAATCCTATTATCAACAACCACTACTGCGCCAACTGGAACTTCACCATTTTCAAAAGCGATTTCGGCCTCTTGCAAGGCTTTTTTCATAAAGTAGTTGTCATCAAAAGGTTCAACCATAACAATATTGGAACTTAAGGCACAATAGTAGTTATTAATCTAATTGAAAACAAAAAACCCTTTGCAAAGCAAAGGGTTTTTCAATATGGAGAAGTCAACTAACTTACTCTTTCTCAAAATAAACGACATAGGTTTCACCTTGTCCAAAATCTTCATTTATTATCAAACTTTTTCCATCCAAATCAATAATGCCATCAAACATCAATTCCCCTTCTCCAGCATTTAATGTTTCAGTTTCGGTTTCTCCTCTATATGTTTCGGTATATTTATATTCAACAATGGTCAATCTTTTCGTCTCGGCAACATAGGCCCAATTTCCTTCACTTTCGTAGCCATAGTCATATTCCTTATAGCTTATATCGCAAGTATCCACAAAAATATCTTCATCCAAGAATTCGTCAATACCCTTTGATTCGGTGCTGTATGTTCCATCAGCATTCAGAATTAGTATAGCAGAATCCAAAGTTTCACATTCAGTAATCGATTTATAGGTCTCATCTACACTACAGTATCTAGAATAATCATCACAGTTTTTCTCACCTATGACTTCCGTCTTCGTTTCCCCATCATATGTGTCCACATATTTTTTTATGTTCCAGGTTCCTGAAATGGCACTATTACCTCCCCAACTTTCAACAGTTACACAAATCTCCTCGGGAGCACTAATGTTTCCATCCGCATCATATACACATATAACATAGCAGAAAGTCCCAGGTTCAATTTTTGTATTAAAATCAACATCAAGTGTAGTTTCACTATCTTCCTTTGCAGATCTCAGAGAAGCTTTGCCTTTCTTTTCTGTTGCTTTGTTTGATGCATTTGCATTCAAATCTATATCATAATAAGTATCTGATACCGTACCATCATTCGCTTTAAATTGTATGTAAGCCCCAGTAATTGTACCATCCGAACTTAAAGGAACTTCAAAGCCTTCCCCTAACAAAGCAGTTGTTGAAGCTTTGGACACATCCAAAGTAATAGCCTTATTTGGGGTGGGAAGCGTGCCGGTTTCCTTTTTGCCACCAGCAATGATAACGTTATCCGATACTGTATCTATATTTAAAGGCGTTTGTTCAAGTTTTTCAATGGCTTGATCCTTGTTTTCCGCATCTGAAGATTCATCTTTGCTACAAGAGGCTAAAAGCACCAAAGCGGTCAAGGTTAATGATTTGAGGTTTTTGTTCATCTTATTAAAAAATTTTATGATTTGATGCATTAAAACTACGAGGATTACCCTCGGTCTTCAGAATCTTTGTTGTAGAGAATAGACAAACCCGTTGTCAAAGCTTAAAAAATGTAGTTTTGCATTTTAAACCTATATGGAGTACCCATTGCTCAACAATACGAACAGTCCTCAGGACTTGAAAAAAATGCCAGAAGTTGACTTACATAAACTGGCAAAGGAGCTCCGTAGTTTTATTATTGAAATAGTTTCTACAAAAGAAGGGCATTTGGGAGCCAGCCTGGGCGTGGTAGAATTGACCATTGCTTTGCATTATGTCTTTGACACACCCAATGATAAGTTGATTTGGGATGTAGGACACCAAGCATACGGACACAAAATATTGACTGGGAGAAAAGAGATTTTTGATACTAACCGACAACTAGGAGGTATAAGTGGCTTCCCGAAAATAAATGAAAGTGAATATGATGATTTTGGGACCGGACACAGTTCTACATCAATTTCGGCCATACTGGGAATGGCCATGGCTTCTAAATTAAATAAAGAACATTCCAAACAACATATTGCTGTTGTGGGCGATGCCTCAATTGCCAGCGGAATGGCGTTTGAAGGCTTAAACCATCTTGGGGTAACCAATGTAAATGCGCTTATCATTTTAAATGATAATGCCATTGGAATTGACCCAAGTGTTGGCGCCCTAAAAAAATACCTCACCAACGTAAAAGCCGGAACAGCCAAAGATGAAAATATCTTTGAATGCCTAAATCTTGATTACACCGGCCCTATTGATGGACATGATATTGCAAAATTAATTGAAGAATTACGGCGACTAAAAAAGGTAAAAGGACCTAAACTTCTCCATATAATAACTACTAAGGGAAAAGGGCTGAAGAAGGCTGAAGAAGATCAGGTCGTTTATCACGCTCCCGGAAAATTTGATGCGGCCACAGGGGAAAGACTCAAAAAAAACAAAGGAGTGCAGCCTCCAAAATACCAGGATGTTTTTGGTCATACACTAGTTGAGCTTGCAAAGCAAAACCAAAAAATTGTGGGCATAACACCCGCCATGCCTACCGGTAGTTCCTTAAAACTTATGATGGATGAAATTCCAGATAGAGCTTTTGATGTGGGTATTGCCGAACAACACGCTGTTACCTTGGCTGCCGGAATGTCGACTCAGGGCCTTATCCCTTTTTGCAATATATATTCCACTTTTTTACAACGAGCCTATGATCAGGTAATTCATGACGTAGCACTTCAAAAACTTCCAGTTATTTTTTGTTTGGATAGGGCAGGACTTGTGGGGCAGGATGGACCAACTCACCATGGTATTTTTGACCTAGCCTATTTGAGGTGCATCCCCAATCTTATTATTTTTGCGCCAATGAACGAAATGGAGCTTCGCAACATCATGTTTACAGCACAAAATGGTCTTGACCATCCCATCGCAATCAGATACCCTCGAGGGAAAGGTGTAAATCTGGATTGGAAAAAAGCCTTTGAAACTATAGAAATTGGAACTGCCCGTTGCATAAAAGAAGGTGCGGAAACAGCCATTTTAACTATAGGCCATATAGGTAATCAAATCTCTAACATATTGGAAGAATTGGGGCACCCCAAATCCATTGGACATTACGATATGCGTTTTGTAAAACCTCTTGACAAGCAAATGCTTAGAACGGTCTTTGAAAAGTACAAACGTGTTGTTACCGTAGAAGATGGGTGTTGTGCCGGCGGGTTTGGCTCCGCCATTTTGGAGTTTGCCAATGAAGAAAACTTTACCACACCCGTTAAAATTTTTGGAGTTCCGGACAAGTTTGTTGAGCATGGAACAATCCCTGAAACTCATGCCATGGCTGGTATAGATTTTGATACACTACATTCTTATATAAAATCAACCTCAACCAAATGCGATTAATTTGTTTTTTTATTGTTTTTCTTTCAGCCTTTTCATCTTTAAATGCTCAAGTTAATCCTCTCAGGGTATTTGAAAGGGACAGCACCGAATCTGCTTTTAAGGTAGTGCGAATAAAGGATGTTAAACTTAAATATGTGACTCGGGGAGCAAGGCGTACTGATCCCAGAACCATCTTAAACAGGGTAAAACCTCTGGTCAAAAAATACAAGCGCTTTACTCCACAGTCTTTTTGGGACAAAAAAAATGAGTTTGGCCTCAACATTAACGAAGTTGCCTTTGTTAATTGGAACGCTGGTGGTGACAATTCTGTTTCCGCCCTTGCAAATATGCACTTTCGCCGAAATTACAAGTTTCGATATTTAAACTGGAACAATGAACTACGTCTTCGTTATGGCCTTAACGCGCAGGAGGGGAGACAACTTAGAAAAACAGATGATCAAATCAGGATATCATCAACTATTGGTTTTAGAAAGGATACCATAACCAGTTGGTACTATTCCGTAAAAGCCAATTTTAACACCCAATTTTCTAATGGTTATAAATATCCCAATAGAACCACTCCTATTTCACGGTTTATGGCTCCGGGCTATCTATTTTTAGGTGCTGGAACCTCTTATATCCCCGAAGGCAAGAAGTTCAATTTATATATATCGCCCATCACCCAAAAAGCAACTTTTGTTCTTGATGAGGAATTATCCAACCAAGGCGTATTTGGGGTAGATCAAGGAGAACATCTTTTTATGGAAATTGGTTTTCTAATTACCAATAAATGGGAAAAGGAAGTCATCAAAAACGTGTTACTGAACCATCGGATAAGTTTATATACAGATTATTTGTTAAGTTTTGGCAATGTGGATGTAGATTGGGAATTGGCCTTTAACCTAAAGGTTAACAAATACATCAATGCAAATGTTGGAACCCATGTCATATTTGATGATGATATTAAATTTGATGAAGTTGTGGCTGATGATGGCACTGTTATTGACCCGGGAATAGCCAAAATACAATTTAAACAAATATTAGGTGTGGGCCTTACCTATGCCTTCTAAAACTGTTTTCCCATTAATTTGGAATGAATGTGCACCGCAGCACTATCTGATAAGCTAGCCACAAAACAGCAAGTATCTAACAAAATTTTGTAAGTTGATGTATTTGTGTTTTTATAATTTTCAGGAAGACTTTCTATCAACAATCTATCATAATTAGTGCCCTTACCATCCTTTGTATTAATCAATGCCGTGGTATACACATCTAGAATATCTGAGATTATTTTGTATCCTGCCAGTTCCTTATCAATTACCTCATTGGAGCGGTAAATTTTTTCAACACTTAATTTTATAATGTCATTTATTTGGGCTTTGTACTTCCCTTTATCCAACAAGGCAGAATCAAAATCTCCTTCCAATATCCTGGTTTCATTTTGCTCAAAAACTTCCACAGCATCAACAATCAAGGTATTTATGGCCAATGCTCTTAAATAGCTTAATCGATCGCTAGAATATTTCATGGTGTTGTACTTTTTGGTGTTGATATTGTCCTTAACCAAATTGATCAAATATTCCAAAGCATATTCCTCAGGGATTAGACCTAGGTTAATCCCATCTTCAAAGTCAATAATGGTGTAACAAATATCATCCGCCGCCTCAACCAAGTACGTCAATGGATGCCTGTAGAATCCAATTCCCGGGTTTTTAGGATTGGTGTTAAGCCCTATTTCTTGCACAACCTCCATAAAAAATTCTTTTTCCGACTGAAAAAATCCGAATTTCTTATCCGCTATATGGTTAGATGGTTTTTTGGGAAGTGAAGCTTTTGGATATTTCATAAAAGCTCCCAAAGTGGCATAGCTTAGTCGAAGGCCACCGGGAACACCTTCTTTTGATTCTGACAACAATTTTAACCCATTGGCATTTCCTTCAAAGTCGATTAAATCCTGATATTCTTCATTGGTAAGTATAGATTTGTATTTCTTCCCATTTCCTTGTTTAAAATAACTTCCTATCGCTTTTTCACCACTATGTCCAAAAGGAGGGTTACCAATATCATGGGCAAGTGCTGCTGCGGCCACTATAGCACCAAAATCATTAAAATGATATCCGTGCACTTCGCTTAAATATGGGTATTTTGATAAAATACGCTTTCCTGCTATCCGTCCCAAGCTTCTTCCCACAACAGAAACTTCCAAACTATGGGTAAGTCTGGTATGTACAAAATCTTTCTTAGAACCCACACTTATGGGAAGGGGAACAACCTGGGTCTTATCCTGCAGACTTCTGAATGCAGATGAAAAAATAATTCGGTCATAATCCACTTCAAAACCCAAACGGGTTTCATCCTGCTCTTTTCTAAGTCTTTTATTGGTATCTCCATGACGTTTTAGAGACAGTAATTGTTCCCAATTCATAATCAGAATTTAATCAGGCGCAAGATACATTTATGTATGCTTTTCATCCTATCAAATAAGAGATTGTAATCTATAAAAACTTTTCAGGGTCCTCCAATTTTTAAACTTAAGATAAACTTTAGATTACAATAAGTTGGTTTTCTTATCCGACTTTTGCTTTTGTCTTAAGGCAAAACGGATTTCTAGATATTAGTTTTTGTCGACTATTCTTTGAAATCTAAAGTATGGCCGCTTACATGGCGGCCATACTAAATATAACATAAACCAAACGTTAATTTAACATTGATATTAGTTCTTTGCACCCGACAAAAACTAATATTGAAATGAAATTACGACTCTTGGCCTTTGGTCTAGTTACCTTTTTTTGTATTTCTTCCTATTCTCAAGTAGAAGCCCCAAAGTTTGGCAAAGGTCTCCTTAATATTGTTGGTAAAGACAGCACATGGAGTATGAAATTTGCTATGCGTATGCAATTTTTGGGTGTAGCAACATGGGATAAAAGCACCGATGATGGCCTTGTGAATCCAGAACAGAACTTTTTGGTGCGTAGAGCAAGGTTAAAATTTGATGGTTTCGCCTATTCCCCTAAATTAAAATACAAATTTGAATTAGGTTTGTCCAATCGAGATATTTCAGGAGCCAACCAATTTACGAGCAATGCTCCTCGATATATTTTGGATGCTGTGATAATGTGGAATTTTCATGAAAACTTTGAGCTCTGGGTAGGGCAAACTAAACTTCCCGGCAACATTGAACGTGTAATTTCTTCTGGAAACTTACAGCAAGTAGACCGTTCTTTGTTGAATAGTAGATTTAATATAGATCGCGACCTTGGTATTCAGCTTAGACACCATTTTAACTTAACAGATACCTTTTTAGTTCGAGAAAAATTGGCCATCTCTCAAGGGGAAGGAAGAAACATAACCTCTGGAAACCTTGGTGGGCATCAATATACCGCACGGATTGAACTACTCCCTTTTGGAAAATTCGAGAGTAAAGGAGACTACAGTGGGGCCGACCTAAAACGAGAAGAAACTCCAAAATTAATGTTGGCCGCCACATATGATTCCAACCAAAATGCAGTAAAAACGAGAAGCAACATGGGCTCATATATGGCAAACGATGTTGGTTTTTATGAGACCACCATAAACACAACCTTTGTAGATGCAATGTTCAAATACAATGGTTTTTCACTAATGGGTGAATATGCGCACAGGGATGCAAAAGACCCCATCGCCAAAAATTCTGATGGTTCACAAACTGGAGATATCGTACTTGTGGGGAACGGCCTCAATCTGCAATCAGGTTATTTATTTAAAAACAATTGGGAAGTTTCTGGTAGGTATACGGATATTAATTATGACAATGTTACTCGAAGTAACAATCAAAATCAATACACATTGGGGCTTTCAAAGTATCTTTTAGGGCACAAACTTAAAGTTCAAACAGATTTAAGCTACCTTTCTGTTCCCAACGGCACAGACGAATTAATGTATAGACTACAAATGGATGTTCATTTTTAGGCAAAAACATAACCTTTAAATAACATTGATAGTCAGCAAAGTATAGACATTTGAAAATTATTTTTTAGACGATTATGGATAATATTTACTTTCTAATGATTATAGCCCTCGCTGTTTTGGCAATTGCCGATTTAGTTGTGGGAGTCAGCAATGATGCGGTTAACTTTTTGAATTCGGCTATAGGTTCTAAAGCCATTTCCTTCAAAACCATTATGATTATTGCGAGTATAGGTATTGCATGTGGTGCCATTTTTTCAAGTGGTTTAATGGAGGTTGCCCGAAAAGGAATCTTTAATCCTGGGGAGTTCTATTTTCAAGAAATCATGTTCATTTTTATGGCAGTCATGATCACGGATATATTGTTGCTGGATTTCTTCAACACTCTGGGCATGCCAACTTCGACCACTGTATCCATTGTTTTTGAATTGTTAGGAGCCGCAGTTGCCATGTCTTTGTTAAAAATAGGTGCTGCCAGTGGTGATTTTGCAGATGTGGTGAATTACATAAACACTTCAAAAGCCATACAGATTATTTCTGGGATTTTACTATCTGTTGTAGTAGCCTTTACCATTGGTGCTATTGTTCAATGGATATCAAGGCTTTTATTGTCATATAATTTTGAGAAAAAGGCCAAGTGGGTTGGAGCATTGTTTGGCGGTATCGCCTTATCTTCAATTGTCTACTTTATCCTTATGAAGGGAATAAAGGGAACGCCATATGCCGGTGAAGCGTTTGATATTCTTGGAGGTATGAAAATCAAAGATTTTCTTGAAGCCCAAGTACTTCCAATCATTATTGTAAACTTTATTTTATGGTCATTCATTTCTTATGTACTTATCTATTTTGTAAAAGTCAATATCTATAAGGTAATTATTGGTGTTGGCACCTTTGCTTTGGCCCTTGCTTTTGCAGGCAATGATTTAGTAAACTTTATTGGCGTACCAATTGCAGCATGGCAAAGTTATGAGGCCTGGGTTGTTTCTGGAGTGCCAGCCACGGAATTTAGCATGGAAGTTCTTTCAAAGAAAGTACCGACCCCTACATTTCTTCTTTTTATATCTGGCATTGTAATGGTAACCACACTTTGGCTTTCCAAAAAAGCTCGTTATGTTGCGGATACTGAAATCAACCTGTCAAGAGAAGGAGAGGCAAAAGAACGTTTTCAACCCAACTTTATATCAAGAGGGTTGGTAAGATTGGCATCCAATACTTCTGAATATTTAGCAAGTTTATTGCCAAAAGGCCTCAAAGCCAATATGGATCGGCGATTTGAAAAACCGGTAATCGCTTTGTCTCAAGACAAGACCCATAAACTCCCCGCGTTTGATATGGTTAGAGCAGCTGTTAACCTTATGGTTGCGGGAATCTTAATATCCATTGCAACGTCATATAAACTTCCATTGTCCACGACCTATGTAACTTTTATGGTTGCCATGGGCACCTCTTTGGCTGATAGAGCATGGGGAGCGGAGAGTGCCGTTTACAGAGTTGCCGGTGTACTTAATGTAATTGGTGGTTGGTTTGGAACGGCCATAATTGCTTTTATAGCTGCCGGAACAGTCTTAACCTTAATTAATTTTGGGAAAGGTGCAGCTATTGCCATTTTGTTGTTTACTGCCATTCTACTTTTGGTCAGAAACTACAGCGCGTACAAGAAAAAGGCCAAGGAACAAAAGGCAGAAGATAGTCTTAACAGAGCTGAAAGCAGTTCTATACAAGGAGTTATTGAAGAAAGTGCAAGCAACATTGCCAGTGTTCTAAAAAGAACCAATAAGATTTATACCAATTCCATTAATGGATTGGCAAAACAAGATTTGGAACTTCTAAAAAAGAATAAAAAACAAGGGGCCAAACTTTCAGACGAAATTGAAGATCTTAGAAACCATCTTTTCTTTTTCATCAAAAATCTGGATGAAGCTAATGTTGGAGCAAGTAATTTCTATATTAATACCTTGGCCCATCTTACCGACATTGCACAGTCTTTGGAATACATTGGCAAAGTGAGCCATAAACACGTAAACAACAATCATAAAAAACTGAAGTACAACCAAATCAAAGAGTTAAAAGAACTTGATTTGGAGTTGGAAAAATTGTTTATAGGCACTCAACAAATTTTTGAGAACAAATCGTTTGAAGATATTGGAAATACCCTCGAAAGCAAAAAGGATTTGTTTCAACTTGTGTCTGATAAAATTGAGCGTCAGGTAGAACGAACAAGGACGGAAGAATCAAGTCCTAAGAACACCACGCTTTATTTCTCCATACTAACCGAGAGCAAGGACTTGGTAGAAGTTATTTTTGAGCTCTTGGAACTTTATTATGTAGAACATGATAGCACCGTGGAACCTGCGCGAATTGAAAAACAAGACTAGTTTTTGACTATCTTGCCACATGCGTTTTTCTATTTTAGTTTTAGTGTTGCTTTTCAGCAATGTATTTCATGGCCAAAAAATAACATCCAATGAATTGTTGGACAAATCCATAGCATTCCATGACCCCAATGGTCAATGGAGTGTTTTCAGCAACACTTTTGAGGTGTTGATGAAAACACCCAAATCAACGGATCGATTGAGCATTATCAATCTCAATATTCCAAGGGAACAGTTCATCCTTCAGGTTGAAAAGGACAGTGTTTCTTACTCCTACGCTTTCGACAAAGAAAAATGTACTACTAGCTTGAACGGTTCCACCAAAATTACTGAAGAGGATAGCAAAACGTTTGGGTTGACCTGTGAACGTGGCACCATCATGCGAAACTACTATACCTATCTATATGGTCTTCCTATGAAGCTCAGGGATCCAGGCACTCTACTTAATGACGAGGTGCAAACCAAAACCTTTAAAGGAAAAGAATATTTGGTTTTAAAAGTGGATTATGAAGAAGGAGTGGGTAAAGATGTATGGTATTTTTACTTTGACCCTGCTACCTACGCCATGGAAGTTTATCAATTCTATCATGATGAAAGCAAAAATGATGGCGAATATATTTTACTTGAAGGATTGGAAGATATTCAAGGCATAAAAATGCCCAAAACACGAGCTTGGTATTACAACAAAGACGATAAATATTTAGGAACAGATATTCTAATGAAAAATTGATGTAATGACCCAAAAGTTTCAGGTTTTTTTATTGATTGCACTATCCCAAGCATCTTTCTGTTTAGCACAGGAAATGGAAAAACCTTGGATGATGGGACCTTTCAAAAGAGCTGTGAATGCCCAGCCCATTATTCAAAAGGATAGCACATCAACATTTATAGATCCTATTAAAAATCAAAAAGTTTTTTGGGAGTCCATGGCCACATTTAATCCCGCAGCTATAGTTAAGGATGATAAGATTCTTGTACTTTATAGAGCTGAAGAAAAGTTGGGAGAAAAAGAAATTGGAGGTCATTCCTCTAGAATTGGATTGGCAATTTCCCTTGATGGAATCAATTATATAAAAAATGAGCATCCCATTTTTTATCCAGACCTGGACAATCAACAAGAAAATGAATGGCCCGGTGGTGTGGAAGACCCAAGACTTGTAGAAACCGAAGAAGGTTTATATGTACTCACTTATACACAATGGAACCGTCAAGTCCCTAGACTGGCTGTAGCAACATCAAAAAATCTCATTCAATGGGAAAAGCACGGCCCTGTATTCAAAAATCACAAAGAAGGTAAATACCATACTCAAGAAACTAAATCTGGAGCTATTATAACCCAACTTAAAAATGGCAAGTTGGTAGCAGCAAAAATTGACGGGAAATATTGGATGTATTACGGTGTTCCACATGTTTGGCTAGCTAGTTCAGAAAACCTGATTAACTGGACACCTGTTGAGACTTACGAAGGCACTCTAGCCCCTGTTTTGAGTCCAAGACCAGGTTTTTTTGATTCATGGTTGGTAGAGGCGGGTCCACCTCCTCTTCTCACCGAAAACGGCATTGTGGTTATGTACAATGCAGGAAACTCCCAAAATATTGGGGTAAAGAAATTGGGAAATAGGGTTTACACAGGTGGTCAAGCACTTTTTGATTCAAAAGAACCTTGGAAGCTGCTAGACCGATGTGAGAAACCATTCATTAAACCAGAGCTTCCATTTGAAAAATCAGGGCAATACGCAGATGGCACTACCTTTTTGGAAGGCCTTGTGTTTTTTAAGGGGCAATGGTATCTGTATTATGGAACCGCAGATAGTATGGTAGGTGTTGTGACTGCCAAAAAATAGTTGGCTATCTATAAAAATTCATTTCATCCATATATTTCCATACAGACTCTGGAAGTAGTGGCCGGATATTCCTCCCCTCTTTATGTTGTTTTCGAATAAAAGTAGAAGAGATTTCCATTATAGGCGCATCAATTCTATGGATTTTAGGGTTACCTTCAAACTGATGTTCAATTCTCCCCTCGGAAATTCTTGGATATACGTAAATGGAATAGTTTTCTAAAATGGACTCATAGTTTTTCCATTTATGGAAACTTTTTAAGTTGTCCTCTCCCATAATCAGGGAAAACTGATATTCGTTCCCGTATTCCTCATCCAAATGCACTAAAGTGTTTATGGTGTAATTGGGTTGGGGCAAATTAAACTCAATTTTACTGGGTTTTAGTTTAGGATAATCCTGTAAGGCTTCAAACACCATTTGATACCTATGATGGTCATCCAACAAAGATTGCTTGGTTTTAAAAGGGCTTTGCGGTGTAATCACAAACCAAATCTCATCAAGGTCAGAAAACTCCACCATATGGTTGGCAATTGCCAAATGACCTATGTGAATGGGGTTAAATGTTCCAAAGTACAGCCCTACGAGTTTCATTTGCTATTCTTCTTCTGAACTTGGAATTGTTGCTCCCACGAAATCAGCCACCAATTTATGGGATTCTTTCAATGCCGTATCTAAGTCGTAATTTTTAATAATCTCGTCAAACTGCGGAGCGGTTGCAAGCTCAACAGATGCTTTGGCCACTCTCATATTAATCTTATCGTCGCTTTCAGTGCTTCGCTTTTTAAGCCTGATTTTTAACTCGTCAACACTGGGAGGTTTGACAAAAACCGCCAATGTTTCCTCTGGAAATTTCTTTTTAATACGCAGCCCGCCGACCACATCAATATCAAAAATGACATTCTTCCCTTCGGCCCATAAACGTTCTACCTCAGTCTTCAGCGTTCCATAGAAATTGTCTCGATACACTTCTTCCCATTCCAAAAAATCTTCGTTCTTAATATGACTTTTAAACTCTGAAATGGACATAAAATAATAGTTGACACCCTCCTTTTCCCTACCTCTCCTAGGCCTTGAAGTAGCTGAAACAGAAAAGGCAAGATTCAATTCCGCCTGTTCCAAAAGATGCTTTACTATGGTAGTTTTACCGCTTCCCGAAGGAGCTGAAAAAATAATGAGCTTTCCCCCTTTGTTCATAGCACGTTAAGCATTTGCTCCTTGATCTTCTCCAATTCATCCTTCATTTGCACTACCAGTTGTTGCATGGGTGCATAATTGGCCTTGGAGCCTATTGTGTTGATTTCCCTTCCAATTTCCTGGGCAATAAATCCAAGTTTTTTACCATTGGAATCGTTCGATTTCAAAGTAGTTCCAAAGTAATTCAAGTGGTTTGCCAAACGCACTTTCTCCTCGGTGATATCGTATTTTTCGAGATAGTAGATCAGCTCTTGTTCAAATCGATTTTCATCCAGCTCGACCTTTAGGTCGGCAACAGCTTTTTCCAAACGTTCGCGCACGGTATCCAGTCTTTCTGGATCCATGGTTTTGACTTGTTCAAGAAGGTCATTCAATTTTTTCAGTCTCTCATTAAAATCTTCTTCCAAAACCTGACCCTCTTCATTTCTAAAAATTGAAATCTCTGAAAGCGCCTCTTTCATTGCGGTTTTTATAGCGTCATATTCTGTCTGGTCAATATCGCCTTTCTCTGTCTTCATGGTATCCGGTAAACGTAAAGCCAGTTCCAGCAGTTTCAAATTATCACCTTCAGCAATATTTGCCAATTGTTTCATGTATTTTCTAACCACTCCTTGATTTACTTCAGCTGTAGTTTCCTCTCCAGTAATCTCTACATAAAGCCCAAAATCAACCTTGCCACGAACCAAAACATCTGCAATCATTTTACGCAATTCCAGTTCCTTTTCCCTATAAAATTGTGGAAGTCTGGCATTGATATCCAAATTTTTACTGTTCAGTGATTTAAGCTCTATGGTGATTTTTTTGGAAGGAAGTTGCACTACATGCTTCCCAAAACCGGTCATGGATTGAATCATACGGTATGATTAAATTTTGGCAAAGGTAACCAAAAATGGGGTTTGGATTGACTTTATAGAAAAGCCATATTAATTAAAAATATCTCCCTCATTCGAGTTCTCGCACCCAAATATTTCTAAAGCTCACCCTGCTGTTATCGTTATGGTCTTGTAACATTAAAGGGGCTTTTCCATGTGCTTCATAGGCAGGCCATCCAATGTATTCAATAGTGCCTTCAATTTCAAAATGATCTTGGATTAAAATTCCATTGTGAAGTAGTGTCACGGTGGCAGGTTTCACAATATTTCCTCCTCTACTAAATTCCGGGGCATGATATATAATATCATACGTATTCCATTCTCCTGTTGGTGAAGAGGCCATGGCCAAAGGCACACCTTGTTTATACAATGACCCAACCTGTCCATTTACATAGGTGTCATTCTCATTATTATCCAATACTTGTATTTCATAACGTTGTTGTAGAAAGACCCCGCTATTTGCCCTATTCTGACCCTCACGTTGTGCTTCTTTCGGAGATTTCCATTCCAGATGCAGTTGTATGTTCCCAAAATTCTGCTTGGTCTGAATGTTTCCGGTCTTGTCTTTGACCGTCATACTCCCATCTTTGTTTAAATGCCATTTAACCTTGGTGCTATCAACACTGCTTACCCAACTATCAAAATGCTGACCATCAAAAAGAACAATGGCATCACTTGGAGGTGCTCCAAGTTTTCCGGGAATCACCCGAGGTGGAATGGGTTCATAAACTTCTGTTGCTTCAGGATTTGTAGGCCCTGATTTTTGACCGTACGCAAAACCAATTATTAAAGTAAATACTCCAAAAAGAGCACTTTGGCGTTTCATCATATTAAAGCTCCTTAATCTTGATATTCCTATATCCAATAACCAATGGCTCTCCATGATCTTGAAATGCAATCTTCCCTGTTCTCGACGTTCCGAAACCTTCCCAAGTAGCAAATTTGGAGTTGGCAACCATAGCATCCCAAGCTTCTCCATTGACCGGAAATTCAACAATCTTCACATCATTTAATACAACACTACCCTGATTGGTATCATGATTTATGGTAATTAAATAATGGTTCCACTCACCAACTGGCTTAACCACATCTTGGGACGGGGAAACCATATCGTACAACGCACCTGCCCTATGACTTGTGCCATTCTTGGCATCTGGGTGGTCCACATTGTCCAATACTTGAATCTCTGGACCTGTTTGATAGGGTTCTTTGTATTTATCCCCTTCTTGTACACCCCACATAATCCCACTGTTTGCCCCACTGGACACCATCCATTCTACAGAAAGCACAAAATTGGAATATTCTTTATCTGTAACTATGTTAAACCGCTTTCCTTCTTCCCTATGTTTTGGTTTTAAAAGCATGGCTCCGTCTTCAAGTTTCCAACCATCTGTTATTTCCATGCCAGAAAAAATATGCCACCCATCAAAGGAAGTCCCGTCAAACAAAACTGTCCATTCACTTTCCTGTTGCTCCGTTTGAGCCTCTATTTCTTGTGTAATTTTCTCTTTTGGCTTGTCTTTGCAAGCAAAAGTAACAGCCAAAGCTGTCAATAAAACTAGTTTTTTCATAATCCCAATATTTTTTTAAGTTTTTCAGTATCTGTTTCAGCTCCAGCAAAATCATCAAAGGTTTTTGTAGTAGCCTCAATAATATGATCTTGGATAAATTTAGCGCCTTCCCTTGCACCTTGTTCCGGGCTTTTTATGCAACACTCCCATTCCATTACCGCCCAAACATCACAGCCGTATTGTGTCAATTTGGAAAAGATGGTCTTAAAATCTATCTGGCCGTCCCCAAGAGAACGGTACCGCCCTGCTCTATCACCCCAATCATTATATCCTCCAAAAGCACCTTTTTTACCAGTTGGGTTAAATTCGGAATCTTTTACATGGAAAGACTTTATAAATTCATGGTAATGATCTATGTAGGTAATATAATCCAATTGTTGTAAGACAAAATGGCTAGGGTCGTATAAAATATTCACTCTCTTATGGTTGCCTGTGGCTTCCAAAAAGCGTTCAAAGGTATCTCCATCATGTAAATCCTCTCCAGGGTGAATTTCATAACAAACATCAACTCCTTCGTTATCAAAATGGTTTAAAATGGGCATCCATCTTTTTGCTAATTCCTCAAAACCCAATTCTACCAACCCCGGTGGCCTTTGAGGCCAAGGATGCCATGTATGCCAAAGCAATGCTCCAGAAAATGTGGCGTGGGCCTTTATTCCCAATCTCCTACTTGCCGTGGCAGCTTTTTTCACGGTTTCCACAGCCCATGCTGTTCTTGCTTTGGGGTTGTTCTTAACAGCATCCGGGGCAAAATTATCAAACATGATATCGTATGCTGGATGCACTGCCACCAACTGCCCCTGCAAATGGGTGGAAAGTTCGGTGATTTCCAATCCGTAGGAATTGATTTTTTCCTTTAACTCATCGCAATAATCCTGGCTCTCGGCGGCCTTGTCCAAATCTATCAGAAACGATTCCCATGTTGGAATTTGGATTCCTTTGTAACCTAGTCCAGAGGCCCATTTGCACAGTCCATCCAACGAATTGAACGGAGGTTGACCATCCACAAATTGTGCAAGAAACACTGCAGGCCCTTTAATTGTCTTCATTTAAATCAATTTTTTAGCATGGATAAATCCTTAAGGTTTTGGGATTTATCACCTATATTTAAGAAAAATATTATGACTTTTTCATTTTCCCAATGGAAAGACATAAATATAGCGATTAGCTAACAATTAATACAGCACAATAATGAATGAAAATGTTGTTTATGATGCCATTGTTGTAGGAACGGGTATAACCGGTGGTTGGGCTGCTAAGGAGTTATGTGAAAACGGATTGAAAACCCTGGTACTGGAGCGTGGCCCGATGGTGAATCATGTTCAGGATTACAAAACCATGAATGACGATTCTTGGGATTATCCCTTAAAAGGTGAATTATCACGTTCCGACAAAGAAAAATATCATAAGCAGCTTAGAGTGGGTTGGGCACCGAGGGAAGATGTCAAACATTTTTTTGTGAATGACTTGGAACATCCTTACCAGGAAACCAAACGTTTTGATTGGATACGAGGCTATCAGGTTGGTGGCAGGTCCCTTACTTGGGGTAGACAAAGTTATCGCTGGAGCGATATTGATTTTGAGGCCAATAAAAAAGAAGGGATTGCAGTAGACTGGCCTGTTCGATATAGAGATATAGCACCTTGGTATGATAAAGTGGAGTCATATATTGGGGTAAGTGGTGAAAATTTGGGCTTAAAACAGTTGCCCGATGGTCAATTCCTGCCTCCCATGGATTTGAATTGCGTGGAAAAGGAGTTTCAGCAATCTATGAAGACAGAGTTTCAGGACGGAAGACTTTTGACAATAGGCAGAGCTGCACATATTACCAAAGACACAACGGATTTTACAGGTCGTGGGCCTTGTCAATATAGAAATCGATGCTGGAGAGGTTGCCCCTTTGGAGGTTATTTTAGCAGCAACTCTTCAACTTTGCCTGCTGCAGAACGAACCGGCAATTTGACCTTACGCCCAAACTCCATTGTTTACGAAGTTATCTATGATGATGATCAAAAAAAAGCAACTGGTGTAAAAATCATTGATGCTGAGACCAATGAAAAAATAGAATTCAAATCCAGGATAGTATTCCTCTGTGCTTCGGCCATGGCATCCGTGGGAATCTTACTGCAATCCAAATCCAAAGCATTCCCCAATGGTTTGGGAAACAATTATGATGAAGTAGGTCGTAATCTTATGGACCACCACTATCAATTAGGTGCATCAGCAAAAGTAGAGGGGCATTTGGACAAATATTATAAAGGAAGAAGACCCAATGGGTTTTATATTCCTCGCTTTGTTAATCTTGATGAAAAAACAAAACGAAATGGATTCTTACGCGGATTTGGATATCAAGGAGGTGCCAATAGAACGCATTGGTCAGAAATGGTGGCCGAAATGGGTTATGGAAAAGCTCTTAAAGAAGCTATTCTAAAACCAGGAGGTTGGGAAATAGGAATGACAGGTTTTGGGGAGATGTTACCATACCATGATAACCGTGTTACCTTGAGCAAGGATAAAAAGGATCAATGGGGACTGCCACAATTAGATTTTGATGTGGAATTCAAGGAAAATGAACAAAACATGCGCGAAGTCATAAAAGAAGAGGCCGTTGCCATGTTGAAAGCAGCTGGATTCAAGGATGTGAAACCATATGATCGGGAAACCGGTCCTGGCTTGGGCATACATGAAATGGGAGGTGCCCGAATGGGCCATAATCCAAAAACGTCTGTGCTCAACAAGCATAATCAAGTGCATGGAGTGCCCAACGTTTATGTTACTGATGGTGCTTTCATGACCTCGGCCAGCTGTGTTAATCCTTCATTGACCTATATGGCATTTACGGCGCGAGCTGCTAATCATGCCGTTAAACAATTTAAACAACATAAATTTTCTTAAATACCTACTATGGAAAACGCTTCTGCCCGAAATTTATGGGGTGATTTTTTAGATGCCCATCTGGAATTCGCTTCTGAAGACGCACCTAAAGTGATTCACTTTTGCGATAATGAAAAAGATGCTGACACTTGCGCCAACTTGGTGTGCAAAGACATAAAGCGAGCTACATCGCATTCTTTGTTAGGCATTCAGTTACGCAAAGATGTTATGCCAAGAATTGGCGATTTTGCCGTGGTCACCGATTGGTCTGGAAAGGCAAAGTGCATTATTAGAACTACTTCGGTAAAATTAGTTCCTTACTTTGCCATCCGTTCCGAGCATGCCCGTTTGGAGGGTGAGGGGGACAAAAGTCTAGAATACTGGCAAAAAACGCACTGGGATTATTACACGCGTGAACTTTCTGACTTTAACAAAGCTCCGAAGGAAAGTATGATTGTGGTTTTTGAAGAATTTGAAAAGATATTCCAAAGATAATGGCCGTACATAGACGGCCATTCATTTCTTAGTTGCAAAAAGAGACTAGTCTAGATTTACCCAAACATTCCCTTGTTTATGGGAAGCAACTGTGCTTTCTATAAAGTTCATTCCCCTTACTCCATCTTTCATGGTTGGAAATTCGCCATCATTGTATGCCTCACCACGTATAGCTCTTGCCGCTCCAAGATAGATATTGGCCATGGAGTCAAAAATACCCTCTGGATGGCCCGCAGGTATCTTCGATGCTTTCAAAGAAAGTTCGGAATTATAGGCATGACCCGGTTTATATACTTGAAGAGGCTCGGTATCGCTCATTTTATATAAAAAGTTGGGTTTTTCTTGTTCCCATCTAAAAGCTCCTTTTTCACCATAAATGGCAATAGCCAATCCATTTTCTTCACCCGTGGCCACCTGGCTTGCCCTAACAACACCTTTTACATGCTTGTCCATTCTAATCAGGACTGTCCCATCCACATCCATCTGATTATCATCATAGAGATAGTTAAAGTCACACAATACTGACTTAATTTTTAAACCGGTTGTATACTCAATCAAGTTGGATGCATGGACTCCGATATCTCCAATACAAGAGCTTATCCCAGCTTTTTTTGGGTCTAACCGCCAAACCGTAGAGCGTTTTTCTTTATCATGGATAACGGTATTGATCCAACCTTGATAATATCGGGCATCCACTTTATGGATTTTCCCCAATGCCCCATCTTTAATCATTTCCCGCATTTGACGTACCATGGGATAGCCTGTATAGGTATGGGTAAGCGCAAATACTCTTCCAGATCTTTCATATACTTCCTGCAGAGTTTTGGCCTCCTCATAATTCATGGTCATGGGCTTTTCACAAATAACATGAAACCCATTTTCCAGTAGCTTTTTAGCCATGGGAAAGTGCAAAAAGTTTGGTGTTAAAACAGAGCAGACCTGAATACGTTCATCCTCAGGAAGTTTTAACTCTTCCTCCACCAAGGTGTCAAAATCCTTATAAATTCTGTCAGTTGGAACATCAATCTCTTTGGCGAATGCCAAATTCTGTTCGTAATCAGGATTGAATACTGCCCCAACTATTTCATAATTGTCATTGATAAAGGATGCTACCCTGTGCAACACTCCAATGAGGGAATCTCCTCCACCTCCAATAATTCCAAGTCTAATTTTTTTTGGCATTTTTAAGATAATTTATTGTAATAATTTTATGAATCAGCACCTTGAATTTGAGGAATACGACGTTCTTCTAATTTTTTGCGCATAAAAAACAAGATTCCGTACAAAACAACCAAAGCCAACGGAAAAAATACCATATAACTCAATGTTGCTTTACCAGCAACAATTTCAGCAACATCAGCTGTGGCTCCAGAGGCTATGGCGGCCTCTCTACCTTTATCTAACCAAGAGCCTATTACGGGTTGCCATATTCCAGTTGCGAACATTCCTGCACCACCAACCAAAGACATACCCAAAGCTCCTGTTTTTGGCAAATATTCTGACACAAAACCAATAGTAGTAGGCCAAAAATAACATACTCCCAATGCAAACAGCACAGCGGAAACATAAATCATAGGGCCATCCATAACGCTTAGCGAATAAATTGCAATTGTAGTTACGATAGAAGACATTAGAAGGACACCTATTGGGTTTAGTTTATGCACCAACGGACCTGCAAAATATCTTCCAAGCGCCATTATACCTGTTACCATAGCCAAAATGAGCATTGGCTGAACTCCTGAGCCTCCCAATATTTTTTCTACCCATTGTTGAACTCCAAGTTCAGAAGTTGCGGACAATGTCATACATAGTGCAATAAATATGAACAAAGGATTAATCAAAGATTTGATATTTACTGAAGTGTCCGTCTCAATATGTTGACTTTCTGGGAATTCTTGTTTGAAGAACAGATACCCGTAAATAAGTGTTGGTATTAACATAATTGCAATTTGCAATTGCCACCCTAAGCCAAAATCGGTCATAAATTTTGAGACTAATGCCCCAATAACAATTCCTCCTGGAAACCAAACATGAAACTTATTCAGCATTGTGGTTCTATTGTTCGTGTACATATCTGCTATCAATGGATTACACGCGGCTTCTACTGAACCATTGGCAAAGCCAATTAAAAAAGAGGACACCAAAAGTGTAACAAATCCACCGGCAAATATGGTCATTACCAAACCTATTAAATGAGATACAAAAGCTAATATCATCAGCTTTCTTGCTCCCAATTTATTATATAGAAGTCCACCAAAAATAGTAGCTAACGGAAAACCCCAGAATGCCATACTGTTAACCCATCCTAATTGCGTATCGGTTAGATTGAATTGAACTCCTAAGTCTGCTAATATTCCAGCCCTGATCGCAAAAGTCATAGCAGTTACGATTAATGCTATACATGCTGCAATAAATAGCTGCTTCTTGTTTACATTTTCCATTTGATATATTATAATTTGGTTGGTTTAAGATTTATATTCCACTTTCTCTTTTTTAAAGAACAGAGCGAATAACAGAAATACCACTAAGGCAAAAATTGCAGGAATAATCCAAACACTTCCCCAGTCATGTGTGTTCTCTGAAATTAAATATATATCTGTAATCTTGCCTGCGATCCAAAAACCTATCAACATCCCCACTCCATATGTTGCAAGGGTAATTAGGCCCTGAGCCGCACTTTTGTACTTCTCTCCCGCTTTTGAGTCGGTATATATCTGGCCCGACACAAAGAAAAAGTCGTAACAGATACCATGCAAGGCGATTCCAATCAATAACATAAATGCCATTTCACCAGCATCGCCATAGGCGAACAACAAATAACGAAGAGTCCATGCCAGCATTCCCGCCAAGATGGTCTTTTTAAATCCGAATTTTTTGAAAAAATATGGGAGCAGCAACATGAAGAGTACTTCAGAAGCTTGACCAATAGTCATTTTCCCTGCAGGATTAGAAACTCCTATTTCACCCAAAAACTGACCTGCATGCTGATAATAAAATGCCAAAGGAATGCAAATAAGCACTGAAGCCAAAAAGAAAATAAGAAAGTTACGGTCCTTTAATAATTTCAAAGCTTCTAATCCCAAAATATCAGATAAGGTTGTTTTTTCCCCTTTTGCTATTTGCGGAGGAGTTTTAGGGAGGGTAAAACTGAACAGCCCTAAAACCAATGAAGCCACAGCCACCATTAAAAAAGTATTTCTTAAAAGCCCTTCTTGAACGCCAGCTTCGCTATCCCATCCAATAAAGCTAATGGTAAGCCCAGCAATGATCCACCCAATGGTCCCAAAAACCCTAACCAACGAAAACTCTTTGGCTGGATCTGTCATTTGGTTGAACGAAACAGAGTTTACCAGCGCCAATGTTGGCATGTAAATAATCATATAGCCCAACACATATGGATAGAAAATACTGAAATCAGTGGCATTGGCCATTTGATACATCAAAAAGGCCCCTGCTAAATGTAAAACAGCCAAAATACGTTCTGCGTTAAAAAAACGATCAGCGATCAACCCTATTATAAAAGGTGCTATAATAGCTCCCCAGGATTGGGTAGAATAAGCCAATGCAATTTCCCCTCCGCTTGCCTTAAGGGTGTTAGGTAAATAAATTCCAAGAGTCACAAACCAGCCTCCCCAAATAAAGAATTCTAAAAACATCATCAGCGACAGCTGGAACTTTACTTTTGGACTCATAAATAGTTGGATTTATCTTTTGTAAAATATATAATCTAAAGGTTCAGGTTCAATCCCATTTACTCTATAGTCCATCAGTATTTGTCCTCTATGGTGTGTTGAATGGTTTACTATATGAAAAAGAATATCCTTAAGTTCATTGGCAAATGTCCGCCCTTGACTATTTTCATAGTCCACTCTTTTAGTAAAATCATCGGCATTGGTTATTATCTCAAATGAGCTGCGTTGGTTCTCATAATGAATGTCGCCCCAATTTTCAATTGCATGTTCCTGCCACACCTCATATTCATATGGTTTACCTGTAATTCTATGGTTCCATATATGGTGTGCATTCAAAATATGGCTAAATAACTGTATACACTTTTCGGGAACTTCTTCCATTGTAGTGCATTGTTCAATTAGCTTTTTATTGCAGTAAAAATTATAATCAAAAAGTTGGTGCAAAAATCCTTTCATTGACCAAAATTTTTATTCAGATGCTTCAAACAACTTAATCAATAGATCACGGGTAGCAATAATCCCTTCTTCTTCGCCCATTTCTGTTCCTTCGTATTCTACTCCTACATACCCCTTATAACCCGCGTCTTTCACAATCTTCATCATTTTGGCATAATCAGAATGGATTTCATTTCCATCTGCATCAAAATCATGTGATTTTGCGCTTACTGCCTTGGCATACGGCATTAGCTCTTCCATCCCTTTATAACGATCATACCAATCGTCACATTCTGGCCATTCTGCCCATTTCATGCAGAAATTTCCAAAATCGGGGAGTGTTCCGCAATTGTCCATATTCACTTCTTTCATTACATTCGCCAGCATAACCCCGTTTGAAGAAAATCCACCATGGTTTTCAACTGTAATATTGATGTTTTTTGGTTTGGCGTAAGTTGCTAATTGTGTTAGACCATCTATTGAAGCACCTGTCCATTCTTCCGCATCGTTCGATCCATTTAAATTTACTCTAATTGTATGGCATCCCATTGCCGCAGCTGCATCTACCCATTTATAATGATTTTCCACCGCTTTTTTTCGTTCCGTGGCATCTGGAGTAGCCAGATCACCTTGCCCATCAATCATGATCAACACATTCTCCATACCATGTTTCTCAGCCTCAGCATTACTCTTATCCACAAATGCTTTCATGGCCTCCTCAGAAAAATTGTCCTTTTCCAATTCTGGATAATATAATCCACTTACATATTCAAGACCTGCAAACCCCCATGCTTTTGCTTTTTCCGCAAATTTGTACGGATCTAACCCATCTTCTCTTACCATTCTGTGCATGGACCATTGCGCCAAGGAAAGTTTAAATTGGGGTTCGGTTTCTTCGATTACTTCTTCTGATATTTCCGCCACGGCAGATTCTTGTTTTTTGTTTTGTTGCTTACATGCATAGGTGCCGAATAATAATGTGAGAGCCATTCCCAATTGTACACTGTTTTGAATAAAATTTCTTCTTTTCATAAGGATTAGTTGTTAAATCTTAAATAGAATTGAAAAACTACAACGTTATAGTAGTGAATTCTCAGTAAACATAAGGATTAAATGTAGAAAATTAATTTAATAATTAATACATTTATGAAATAAACAATCCTATTAAATGAGCAAATTTTATTACAACGAAGAGCAGGAATCATATGATGCCATAGTAGTAGGAACGGGCATTAGCGGTGGTTGGGCTGCAAAAGAACTATGCGAAAATGGACTTAAGACCCTAGTCCTTGAGCGTGGTAGAATGGTAAAGCATCGTGAGGACTATCCAACAGCAAATTTAGACACTTGGGATTTTCCAAATAATGGACAGCCTACCCGTGAAGATCTAACCAAACAAGAAAAACAAAATAGAACTGGATATACCACAAAAACGGCTTCCAAACATTGGTTCGTAAATGATTTAAAACATCCGTATAACGAAACCAAACGCTTTGATTGGATGAGAGGTTACCATGTTGGGGGTAGATCTATAATGTGGGGGCGGCATAGTTATCGCTGGAGCGATCTTGATTTTGAGGCAAATAAAAAGGATGGGACTGCGGTTGATTGGCCTGTTCGTTATAAAGATATTTCACCTTGGTATGACAAGGTTGAATCATATATAGGAGTAACTGGGGAGAAGCTTGGCCTTCCACAACTTCCAGATGGGCAGTTTGAGCCCATGATGGAACTTAATTGTGTTGAACAACATGTTAGGGACAAGGTGTCGGAACATTTTGATGGTAGGGTAATTACTGCCGGTAGGGTTGCTCACATAAACAGTGATAAAAAATTTGAAGGTGATGGCAGAACTAGATGTCAGTATAGAAATCGTTGTATAAGGGGCTGTCCTTTTGGAGCTTACTTTAGCAGTGTTTCTTCAACATTGCCAGCAGCAGAAAGAACTGGCAATATGACCTTAAGGCCAGATTCAATTGTTCATGAGGTAATCTATGACCCGGATACCAAAAAAGCTTCTGGGGTTAAGGTTATAGATCGTGAAACCAAAGAAGAGTATGTATTCAAGGCAAAGGTAATTTTCCTTTGTGCTTCGGCCATTGCTTCAACATCTATATTGATGCAATCCAAATCTGATAGATTTCCGAATGGCCTTGGGAATGATTCCGATCAACTTGGAAGAAACATTATGGACCACCATCTTGGCGTTGGTGCTTCCGGTAAATTTGACGGTTTTGAAGACAAATACTATAAAGGACGTAAACCTAACGGAATTTATCTTCCACGTTTTAGAAATTTAGGCGGAAGTTCCAATTCTGACAAGTTTATTCGTGGTTACGGATACCAAGGAGGTGCAGGAAGAGGAAATTGGGAAGATACCATCGCAGAAATATCCCATGGAAAAGAACTTAAAGATGCTATTCTTAAACCTGGCGGATGGACATTTGGAATGGGTGGTTTTGGAGAAGTATTGCCTTATGAAGATAACAGAATGACCATGGATTATGACAAGCTGGATGAATGGGGTTTGCCCACGGTTACCTTTGATGCTGAGTTTAAAGAGAACGAATGGAACATGCGTGAAGACATGAAAAATCAAGCAGTGGAAATGCTTGAAAAAGCTGGTTTGCGCGATGTGAAACCATTTGACAACCCAGGCGCACTTGGACTTGGAATCCACGAAATGGGTACGGCAAGAATGGGCAGGGACCCTAAAACTTCCGTATTGAATGGATACAATCAAGTACACACTTGTAAAAACGTTTATGTAACCGATGGTGCTTTTATGACATCGGCCAGTTGCGTTAACCCATCATTGACCTATATGGCCTTTACGGCTAGAGCTGCCAATCATGCAGCACAAGAACTTAAAAAAGGAAACATATAATGGAAAGAAGAGTTGCTTTAAAAAATATGGGGCTTGCCTTTGGGTATACCGTTGCTGCCCCTACCCTTTTAGGAATAATACAAAGTTGTAATAGCAAAAAAGTGTTGGATTGGACTCCCGAGTTCTTTACCAAAGACCAAGGAACCATTATCCATACTCTTGTAGATGTTTTGCTTCCAAAAACCGACACGCCTTCGGCCACAGAGGTTAATGTTCATATGTTTATTGACAAATATGCCCAAGAGGCACTTCCGGTGGAAAACCAGAGTTTTATGAAAATGTGTATGGGCAAGTTTACGGACAAAATTTTGGCCACTTCACAAAAAGAGATGCTTGCAGACTTGGATGAAGAGGATTTAGAGCCTGTTTTGGCCACATATCTCAAAAAGAGAACAGATGATGTTGAAGAAGCTCATTCAGAAGCTGTAGAGGCTTATTTTAAAGGAGTGGAGGAAAATGGCGAGGCAGTTCTAGATGATGAGATTGCATGTTTTAGTTTTGCAAATTCATTACGAGATTTTTCTATCTGGTCTTATAAGACTTCTGAATATGTGGGAGAGAACGTTTTGGCCTATTTGCCCGTTCCCGGTGAATATATTGGTTGTGGTGATGTAGAAACCTTGACCCAAGGTAAAGCCTGGTCTTTATAATAAAAAACAACTTTTTTAATTGATATAAAAAAGCCCTTATAAAAGGGCTTTTTTGTTTCCAAATTTTTAATTCAAACAAAATACCTCGGAAGCTGTTCCTGGTGGGGTGAACTTTTCCGAGGTATCTATTTAATAAACACTATCACATACTGATAAGTTCAGTAAAACTATGATCCACACATCAAGCAGTCATCGTCAGCTTGGCCTTCTTTGGCGCGTGCAATCATTTCTTTCATCTCTTCAGCTGTCATGGGCTGTATATCAACTTCTTGCTGGGTCACTGGAGTGGCCTCAACTTTTAAGTCTTCCACCGTATTAGGCGTTGCAGCCACAACTTCGGCTTCAGCAGCCACACTTACAGGAACTTCTTTCTTTTTAGTGTTGTCAAGAGTAAATTTGATGGCATCCACCGCAGCTTTGGTTCTTAAATAGTACATTCCTGTTTTAAGTCCGCTCTTCCATGCATAAAAGTGCATTGATGTCAACTTGGAATAGTTTGCATTTTCCATAAACAAATTCAAGGACTGGCTTTGATCAATGAAATAGCCCCGATGTCTACTCATGTCTATAACATCTTTCATGCTCAATTCCCAAACGGTCTTGTACAGTTCTTTGATATCATCTGGGACAACATCAATATCTTGTACCGATCCATTGGCTCTCATCAGTTCTTGCTTTAAATTTTCATTCCATAGACCCAATTTGACCAAGTCTTCCAAAAGGTGTTTGTTCACTACAATAAACTCACCTGAAAGCACCCTTCTAGTATAAATGTTGGAGGTATAAGGTTCAAAACATTCGTTGTTTCCTAGAATCTGTGAAGTAGAAGCAGTTGGCATAGGAGCAACTAAAAGCGAGTTACGAACTCCGTGCTTCTTGACATCTTTTCTAAGCTTGGTCCAATCCCATCTGCCAGATAATTCCTCATCTTTTATTCCCCAAAGGTTATGCTGGAACTTTCCTTCGGAAATAGGAGACCCTTCATAAGTGGAATAAACTCCTTCTTCCTTAGATGCTTCCATTGAAGCGGTAACAGCAGCAAAATAAAGTGTTTCAAAAATTTCCTGATTCAATTGTTTTGCTTCATCACTGGTAAATGGCAATCGAAGCATAATAAAGGTATCAGCTAAACCTTGTACACCCAAACCTATTGGTCTATGCCTCATGTTTGAATTTTCAGCCTCCTTGACTGGATAATAGTTACGATCTATAACCCTATTCAAGTTCTTGGTCACACGTTTGGTCACTCTGAACAGTTCTTTATGATCAAAAGCACCATTCTTCACAAACATTGGAAGTGCAATAGAAGCCAAGTTACATACGGCTACCTCATCTGGAGAGGTATATTCCATTATTTCGGTACAAAGGTTTGAGGAACGAATAGTCCCCAGATTCTTCTGGTTACTCTTTCTGTTCGCCGCATCTTTGTATAGCATATAAGGAGTTCCCGTTTCAATCTGAGACTCCAATATTTTTTCCCAAAGTTCTCTGGCCCGAATGGTTTTTCTGCCTTTCCCTTCTGATTCATATTTAGTATAGAGTGCTTCAAACTCCTCACTGTGGGTATTGAACAAATCAGGACATTCGTTTGGACACATTAATGTCCACTCGGCATCCGCCTCTACTCTTTTCATGAACAAATCTGGAATCCACATAGCGTAGAATAAGTCACGTGCGCGCATCTCCTCTTTTCCATGGTTCTTTTTTAAATCCAAGAAATCGAAAATGTCGGCATGCCAAGGTTCTACATAAATGGCAAAACTTCCTTTTCTTTTCCCTCCACCTTGATCTACATAACGTGCAGTGTCGTTAAAGACCCTAAGCATAGGTACAATTCCGTTTGATGTTCCGTTGGTCCCTGCAATATATGATCCCGTGGCCCTAACATTGTGAATAGACAAACCTATTCCACCGGCTGACTGGGAAATTTTAGCGGTTTGCTTCAAGGTATCATAAATACCATCAATACTATCATCCTTCATTGCCAAAAGAAAGCAAGAAGACATTTGTGGTTTTGGAGTACCTGAATTGAAAAGTGTTGGTGTTGCGTGGGTGAAGTATTTTTTGGACATCAATTCGTATGTCTCTATCGCCGCATCCAAATCATTCAAATGAATTCCAACAGCAACGCGCATTAACATATGCTGAGGGCGTTCTGCAATTTTCCCATTTAGTTTAAGGAGGTAGGAGCGTTCCAATGTTTTAAAGCCGAAATAATCGTAGCCAAAATCTCGGTTATATATAATGGTAGAATCCAGTTTCTCTGCATTTTCCTCAACGACCTTGAACACTTCATCTGAGAGTAAAGGCGCTTTTTTGCCGGTTCTTGGGTTTACATATTCGTATAGATCCTTCATAGTTTCAGAGAAGGATTTTTTTGTGTTTTTATGTAGGTTGGAAACCGAGATGCGAGCCGCCAACTTTGCGTAATCCGGGTGCGTGGTGGTCATGGTCGCTGCAATTTCAGCAGCTAGATTATCCAGCTCTGAAGTTGTTACCCCATCATACAATCCTTCTATTACCCTCATGGCAACTTTTACAGGATCCACCAGGCTATTAAGCCCATAACAAAGTTTTCTAACTCTGGCCGTGATCTTGTCGAACATCATCGGCTCTTTTCTTCCATCTCTTTTTAATACATACATGCGCTACGAATATTTTTAAATGATACGTTTGTTGGTTATAGCATCCTACAAATTAGCATTGGATAATTCAATGCTCAAGGTTAAGGTCATGAAAACCCCTGGGGCAAGAGGATTTTCTGTAAGGTTGATTAATTAAAAATCTGCATCAAAACTGATTTTTTGCGAATCAGTGTCATTTTCTTTGTTTAAAACACCCGCTTTTTGATACTCAGACACGCGTTTTTCAAAGAAATTGGTCTTTCCTTGTAATGAAATCATATCCATAAAGTCGAATGGATTTGTGGCATTGTACACTTTTTCACATTGCAGTTCAACCAATAGTCTGTCCGTTACAAACTCAAGGTATTGGGTCATCAATTTAGAGTTCATTCCTATTAAACTCACAGGTAGTGATTCTGTTATAAACTCCCTTTCTATGTTCAAAGCATCCACAATAATTGCGGTGATACGTTCTTTGGAAACTTTGTTTATTAAGTGATTGTTGTGCAAATGCACAGCAAAATCACAATGCATTCCTTCATCTCTAGAAATTAGCTCATTAGAGAAAGTCAATCCAGGCATTAGCCCTCTTTTCTTCAACCAGAAAATAGAGCAGAATGCTCCTGAAAAGAAAATTCCCTCAACAGCTGCAAAAGCTATAAGTCTTTCTGCAAAACTTGGAGACTCAATCCATTTAAGGGCCCAATCTGCTTTCTTTTTAATTGCCGAGAAATTTTCTATGGCCTTAAAAAGAATTCCTTTTTCCTTTTCATCTTTTACATAGGTATCTATGAGTAAAGAATAAGTTTCTGAATGGATGTTTTCCATCATTATCTGGAATCCATAGAAAAATTTAGCTTCCGAATATTGAACCTCATTTACAAAATTTTCCGCCAAATTCTCGTTCACTATCCCATCTGAAGCTGCAAAAAATGCCAAAATATGCTTTATGAAATAGCGTTCATCGTCATTAAGCTTATCGTTCCAGTCCGTTAAATCCTGGTGAAGGTCAATTTCTTCCGCGGTCCAAATACAAGCCTCTTGTTTTTTGTACCAATCCCAAAGATCATGGTGTTGAATGGGAAAAATCACAAATCTATCTTTGTTTTCTTGTAATATGGGCTCGTTAGCTGCTGACATAGTTTCTCGTTAAAAAATTTATACTTCGGAAGAAAATTTCCCTGTGGATAGGGCTAACAAAGATTCAAAAATGTAATCAGATTATAAAGGTGCTTTTATGAAATCGGGCGCAAAGTTTTTAACACAATTTGTTGAAATCTAGGCTGGCAACCCATATTACTTGGGCTGGTTATAAATATTGAAAATGAAAACTTTTTAAAGAAATGACCGTGCAATAAAAAAGACCAAAAAGTATGAGAACATATACTTTTTGGTCTTTTTTTGTTTATGAAAATTGGAAGTAGAGCAATTTTTATGAATCGTATTACCAAACTGTACGGCCACTCCCAGTCTTACCCAGTAATGCATTCTAATTTTAGGTAGTTCCCCCGAAACCCAAAATCGAATTCAAAACTAAAGTTCAACTAAAGATTTTATTTTGCAAGCAGTTTCTAAAATCAAGAGGTTGGTTGCTACGGCCGTACGTTTTTTTGGCAATATATATAAGAACTTTTACGATGCAATACTTAATCTGTAAGAGCAACTTTATCCCAATCCGACTCCATCTCCAACTCTCTACTCTCCAATACAGCGGCAAAAATCAAGGCAAATACCAAAATCAAGAATAATACAACACACTTCCTCATTACAGTACTATTTAATAGGATATCTCCTAATTTTTGACATTACCAAAGTATAAAACAAAGACCAAGACCCTAGTTTGGTTTGTATAAACGGTAACCATTTGTGTATAGATGGTTTACATACTCTTCTATCATTTCAGTTTTTGCTAGAAAAAAGTGATTGCATTTTTAAGAAAAATTATACAAAAATCTTGTAGCCGACCATTTTTTACCAACTATACGTATAAAATGTCCATTAGCACATAATTTTAATAACCTTAAAAAGAATAATCCTAAATTTGATTTTGTTTAATTTATAGGATGTTAGAAGCAGTTATTGTAGATGATGAGGTAAAGGCCCTACAAAGCTTGAGTTGGGAATTGACCAATCTGAGTGATGAGGTAGATATAGTAGCGTCTTTTACCGATGCACATGAAGCTTTGGAGTATTTGGAACGCAATACTCCAGATTGCCTGTTTCTTGATATTGAAATGCCAGCAATGGATGGTTTTCAGTTTATCAAAAGCCTAAAAAACAAGGACTTCCCTGTTGTTATAACCACCGCTTATAATCAGTACGCGTTAAAAGCCCTGAAAAATGAAGCTATTGATTATCTACTAAAGCCTATTGACACTGACGACCTTCAGGTTACCATTGCCAAGATAAAAAAGTACAACACCAAGAATTTGACAGTTGACAAACTGGAAAAAATCCTGTTGAACTTCAATGCCGATTCACATAGCAAAAAAATAACCATCAATACTGATGGCAAATTACTTTTCTTGAACAGTGATGATATTCTCTACGCAGAGTCTGATGGAAATTACAGCACTATATTTTTAAGTGATGGTCAGAAAATTTTGCTCACGAAAAAGTTAAAGGAAGTAAACACATTGTTACCAGACAATAGCTTTTTCAGAATTCACAATTCATATATCATCAATCTCAATAAAATAAAAGAATTTCTCAAAACAGATGGGTATGTGGTTTTGGAATCCAACCATAAAATTCCCGTTTCCCGGCAAAAAAAATCCGATTTTCTGGATATGCTGTAACTTCCCAAGATACCTGTGTTCAACTTAAAATTTAAAAAGCCCGAAACTATATTCCCTAGACAAAAGGCCATCTTCCTATGTTTGTTTCTTTTCTTGTTTTCTCCAATAGTATTTGCACAAGAAATTCCAGAAGCATTTAAAGAAAAGGCAGAAAAACTTGTAAAAACAAAACCCCGAACCTATCTCACTTTAGATACAGAACTAAAAGCTGAGAAAAGGGATACTACCCTACTACGCTATTTTGCCAATTTGTGCAAAAAAGAAAAATACCCAGAAGGAGCGGCTTATGCCCTTGATCAAATCGGAACAATATATAGGAACTTTTCAAAATACAAAAAAGCTGCAGACCTCCATCAAGAGGCATTAATACTATCCGAAGAAGCCAACAATACCGAGCTGAAAGTATTGAGCCTGAATATGCTTGGGGTGGTCTACCGACGTACAGATGCTATAAAAACAGCCCTTAAGTATAATCAAGAAGCTCTGGAAATAGCCGAACAGGTTGAAAATCCGTCACACCATATTAAAAGAAGCATTAATGTTTCCTTAAACTGTATCGGAAACCTATATCAAACTTTGGAGCAGTATGATCTGGCCATTATGCAGTTTAAAAGAGCTCTTAAACTAGAAGAAGAGTTGGAGAACAATTTAGGCCTGGCCATTAACCATCAAAACATTGGAGACTGCCTTGAGCATAAAGGAGATCTTGAAGGGGCTTTGGAAAATTATAGAAAATCCTTGTTCTATAATGAAGAGATCAACTCCACTTATGGCCAAATTATATGCAAAAACAGCCTAGCTCAGGTTTATCTCAAGCAAGATATGCCCTATGCCGCGTTGGTGCTTTTGGAGCCGTTACATGAGCAATCCAAATCTATTGGAGACTTTTATATAACACCCCTGGTTTTTGTTAACACAGGATGGGCATATGCTGAACTTCGCAATTATAAAAAAGCTCAAAAGTATATTATGGAAGGATTGGAAATGTCCCAAACCCATAACATTCCAAGCAACATTCTATACTCCTACCGTAAACTCTCTTATTTTGAACAGTCCCGTGGAAATTACAAAGCGGCTTACGAGTACTACAAAAAGGCTGATGAATTGGATGAAGAAATATCCAGCGCAACAAATTTCAGGTATATGAATGATGTTATTGTAGGATATGAAGCAGATAAAAAGAACAATCAAATATCAGTACTTGCCAAGGAAAATGAAATTGTGCGGCTAAGGCTTCGAAAAAACCAGACCACTCTATTGGTAAGCGCATTGATTGTTGGGTTAATTTCCTCTATCCTTTACATTCTATACAGACAATACCAAAGTAAAAATGAAAAAAGAGTGTTATCCTTAGAACAAAACATGCTTCGCAGTCAGATGAACCCGCACTTTTTGTTCAACTCTCTGAACTCCATTAAGCTTTATATCATTAACAACGAACAAAAAAATGCGGTTCATTACCTTAATAAATTTTCCAAGTTGGTAAGGAAAATATTGGAAGCATCCTCTTTAAAGGAAATTACCTTGGCAGAAGAACTGGAAACCGTAGAACTTTATATGAATATTGAGAATATTCGCTTTTCCAATGAAATAGATTTTAAAATTACGGTAGATGATGATGTTTGTTCGGACAACATAAAAGTTCCTTCATTGGCCTTACAACCATTCCTAGAAAACTCGCTGTGGCATGGTCTTTCCCCAAAAGAAGGAAAGAAAATGATTCATCTTAACGTAAAAAGAAAAAAGAAAAATCATATATCCATAGAAATTATTGACAATGGTGTAGGCAGGGGTGTGGCCCAGGCCAATAAACAAAATAGGGTTTTAAAAAGAAAATCGGTGGGCATACGTATTACCAAAGAACGCCTGGCCAATTTTTCAAAAGATTATCAGAACAATTTTGAAGTAGACATTGTAGACCTTTTCGATGACAACGGGGCACCTAAAGGCACCAAAGTAATTCTGGACATTCCTATAGTTTAGAATTCTCAAGAGCAACTTGCTCTAATTCTGCGTACCAAGCTTTGCCAAATTTCCTGATCAAGGCCTCCTTTACAAATTTATAGATAGGTATTTTTAATTCTTTTCCCAAACTACAAGCAGTATCACAAATCTCCCATTTATGATAGTTAACAGCTGTAAATTCTGAATATTCTCGCGTTCTAACCGGGTATAAATGACAAGAAACCGGCTTTTTCCATTGAGTTGCACCGTCGTTGTATGCTTCTTCCAATCCGCACTTTGCAATTCCAGTATCAGAATAAATCACGTACGCACATTCACTTTTGTTCACTAAAGGAGTTTCCCATTCACCATCTTCTCCTTTTACAAAAGCACCCTGCTCCATAATAGCCTCCACACCTTCAGGCCTTAGATAAGGCTTCACATCACTGAAGATATTGACCAATATTTCAGTTTCATCTTCATCAAGGGGGGCACCATACTCCCCATCAACGCAACAGGCTCCTTTACAAGCGTTTAAATTGCATACAAAATCATTATCAATAATCTCCTCAGAAATTATTGTCTTTCCTATTTGGAACATGGGAATCCTTACTTTTTTTGGCAAAGGTACTTCAAAACCAAAAAAATGACATTTTCAATACCATTTTATATCATCCAAAAGCCTTTTTTACACGTAGATTTGCAAATTAACTAATAAGGCTATGAATTTCAGTTTTAAAGAAATAGTGACCGCAAGCATGGTTCTTTTTGCTGTAATCGATATTCTGGGGAGCATCCCAATTATCATATCGTTAAGGAATAAGGTCGGCCATATTCAATCGGAAAAAGCTTCCATTGTTGCAGCTTGCATTATGACCGCTTTTCTTTTTGTTGGGGAAAGCATTCTCGGGCTTATTGGTATTGACGTAAATTCCTTTGCCGTAGCGGGGGCTTTTGTAATATTTTTTCTAGCTCTGGAAATGGTGTTGGGCATTACACTTTTTAAAGATGATGAACCAGAAAGTGCCTCCATAGTCCCCATTGCCTTTCCACTTATTGCAGGTGCGGGTACCCTAACTTCTATTTTGGCACTCCGTGCCGAATATCATGTGGAAAACATTGTAGTGGCCATAGTAGTAAACATTATCTTTGTATACCTTGTTCTAAAATCCAGTGCAAAAATAGAACGGGTTTTGGGCAAGAACGGACTCAGTGTCATCCGAAAAGTTTTTGGGGTAATCCTATTAGCCATTGCAGTGAAGCTTTTTGCCACTAATATTAATCAGATGTTGGCACACTAACGTGTATTTTTTCTTTTTATGAACAAGACATTTATCATTATTCTGATTCTTTTGGCCATGGGACTCATTGTCTATAATGTAACCTTAGTGGATTTTGAAAATCCTTTTCAGGGAGATAGCACCATTGCCCTAATAGGCATAGTTGCTTCTTTATGCGCCATTGTGTTGCTTCTTATTTTTATGGCATCAAAAAAGATTGATAAAAAACTAAAAGAAGATTAATCTTCTGATTTTACAATTCCATTATCAGGTTTTCCAAAAATGGTGGCCCCTTCATCAAGTTGCTTTATTTTTTTTAGCATGGAATCGTGCTCGCCCTTGATTTGAGCCGAAAGATTGGGAGAAAATAATTGCTCTGCGATATTTGCCTTCAAGTAATCTTTTATTTTCTCTTCATAAGCATAAAAATCAAGTTTGATTTTTCTGTTGAGCACAAATTGAATGAATTCATCAAAAAGAATGTCATCTACCTTGAATTCGTCTAAGAAACGATTTCTGGTATAATCCGAATAACGTTTACGATCCTTCTCTAAATGTTCAAATATAAATCTTGAAAAGAATTCATAAGTATCCTCCATACTTTCAATGGCTTCTTCCTGGTTGCTACCAATAGGCACAAAAACATCTGGAATAATTCCTCCGCCACCATATACTATCTTGCCTTTTGGAGTCCTAAATTTTAAGGAATCGGCCACCTTTATACTATCAACGGAAATTAGTTCCCCATTTCTATAGCGTTCCATAAACGTTTGATAGTAATCTCTATGACCCTTTTTATATGACCTCTGAATTGAACGACCTGTTGGCGTATAGTATCTTGAGACCGTAAGGCGTACAGCCGACCCATCCCCCAAATCCATTTCACGCTGCACCAATCCTTTTCCAAAAGAACGTCTACCCACAATGGTGCCAATATCATTATCCTGCAATGCCCCTGCAATAATTTCACTGGCCGAAGCTGAACGTTCATTGATTAAAACATAGACCGGTTTGTCCTCAAAATCACCTTTCTTGGTGGCAAAGGCTTTTTTAATTCTTCCCTTTTTGTTTTTGGTGTATAGAATGAGTTTGTCGTCTTCCAAAAATTCATCAGCAAGTTTCTCAGCTATCCCAAGATAGCCCCCGGGGTTATCCCTTAGATCCAGCACCAGTTTTTGAGCACCTCTGATCTTCAGTTTTTTGAGTGCATCTTTAAATTCTCCAAAAGTAGATTCTGCAAAACGGTTGATCTTAATGTACCCCATGTCTTTTGACAACATGTAATAGGCATCAACGCTTTTAATAGGTATCCGGTCGCGGGTAACCGTAATGTCCAGCATCTTATTTTCAGATTTTCTAAAGACCTTAAGGTCAACTTTAGTTCCTATTTTTCCTTTTAGCCTAGAAACCACCACATTGTTTGCGGCTCTTTTTCCAAAAAGAGTGTCTTTATCGGCAATCAATATTCGGTCTCCAGGTTTGATTCCACTTATATAACTAGGGCCATTTTTTATGGTCCTGATAACGGTAATGGTATCTTTATACATATAAAAACTAACCCCAATACCTACAAAATCACCTTTCATGTTTTCAGAGACTTCTTCCATCTCACTTTTAGGGATATAAACGGAGTGTGGGTCTAACTTACCTAAAATGTTGTTCACGGTAACATCAACAATGCTATCCGTGTTTATTTCATCTACATATTCATAGTCAATATAATCTATGAGCCTGTTTAGCTTGTCTTTTTTGGAATTGGTGGAGAATAATTTTTCAGGGGTATCATCAAAATGGAGTTTTCCTCCAATAAAAATGCCAATGGCCACGGCAAGAGCCAATAAGGTAGGTAATATATAACTGTATTTCTTTTTCATAATTTAAATGGTGGGGTTAAACCATTTCTTCCAGAATAGGCAAATGATGGGTGGTTACTCCAGCACGTTCCAAAAATTTTAATCCAGAATCATCCTTGTATGCCTTTTGGTACACTACACGTTTTATGCCAGATTGATGAATGAGTTTACTACATTCTCTGCATGGGGATAATGTAATATATAGTGTAGCGCCTTCACATGATTGGGTAGAGGATGCCACTTTTAAAATAGCATTGGCTTCAGCATGCAGCACATACCACTTAGTATATCCTTCTTCATCTTCACAGATATTCTCAAATCCAGTAGGTGTGCCATTATATCCATCAGATATGATCATTCTGTCCTTTACGATAATAGCCCCTACTTGTTTTCTTTGGCAATAGGACAGTTTGCCCCATTCCTTGGCCATTCTTAAATAGGCTTTGTCGTATTTTTCTTGTTTACGCTCCTTCATTCAGTCAGAAATCTCCGATAATGAAATAAATATACCTGCTTTAACAGACCCCTACAACCTTATTCGGCTAAATTTAACAAAGGCCCTAGTTGGGAAACGTAGCAATGAGCAAGGGTATTGTAATACAAATGACCAAAATTGATGCAAGCGCAATAAAAATTGCTCTTTTGACCTTGAACACATCCAAAACCAAAAAAGCCACTCCTAAAATAACAAGGATAATGGCCACTTGAGAAAGTTCTATTCCCGTGGCGAAGCCCAATAAAGGAACCACTTTATCTTCCTCTTCTGCCATAAGCATTTTAAAGTAATTGGAAAACCCAAAACCGTGGATCAATCCAAAAAAAGTGGTGGCCAAAACATGGAGCGTCATTCCAACATTTTTGATTTCCTTTTTTACATATACAAAGTTGAACAGGGCTGTCAATAGAATAGTAACCGGAATAAGAAATTCAATCAACCCTACATTCACAGTTAAAACATCAAATGCCGAAAGTGCCAGGGAAGTACAATGGGCAACAGTAAAAATTGTGGCCAAAACCACCACTCTTTTCCAATTGGCAAAGGTAAACGGAATGGCCAAAGCGGATAAAAATAGGATATGGTCATAAGCACCAAAATCCAGTACATGGTTTAGTCCCAGTTTAATGTAAAAAATAAAATCTTGCATTTTTTAGCTGTTAGTTTTTTGTTGATGGTTAATGATGAAATTGCAATTTAAAGATTCATTTTTAATTCATAGCACTGGTACATTCAGCATCCAAATAAAAACTGGGTTTTGATTTCCCATTGAACCATTTATCCATAGCTTTCTCCCTATAGAAAAATCTTTTTGAGGTTGCCAGTTTTGTTGAAATGCCAAAATATTTGCTCTTATCATTCATCTTCTTGCTCTCCAACCACTGGATAGTAACCGCCACTTCCTCTATTTCTTTCTCCAAGTAAACATCAAAGGAGCTTAAATCTACTTTAAACCAACCCAACTGGCCGTTTTTGATTTCGAAAACAATATCTCTGGTATTAAGCAAGTTATCAGGCAGTCCATTCTTCAAGTTATAAAAATTGACCCTAAACTTTAAAGATTTAAACTGATTTGAGGTAATGTTGAAATTAAGTGCGTCTACCCTACAATTTTTTCTGATAGAAAATTTCACACCCATTTCCTTGCTCAACCTATCATCTACACTTTCTTCATAATAAGAATAGAAATTTTTATGCATTGTCCCTAAACCCTTACCGCTGCGCCCCAATTTCTTAGCTTTTGGCTTTTTATATTTTACAACAACTTCTTCCAACCGGGTTTCCAAAGAATCAAGTTTAATTGTCCCTTTTGAATTCATTAATACTGAAACCGGAATGAAACGAGTGTCATATCCTATATGTGAAAAAACAATGGCATCGGTTAATACCACTTTTTCATTCAATTTTAAGGTAAAATTTCCATGAATGTCTGAAATGGTTCCAATTCCTTTATCGGCTATACCAATGTTTACATAGGACAAAACTAATCCGCTTTCAGAATCAATTATTTTACCTGATATAGTTTCTTGTGAAAGCACTTGGCAAGAAATAAGTAAAAAAAGACTTAGGGTAATATTTGTCATTGATGGCTATTCTGCCGACAAAAGTAATTGTGTAGATATGTCGGCCTAACAACAAAATGTTAATTAAGAATTACTGCTTTTAACTAATCCCCCGTTCCTTCTGAATGATCTCGTAAGCCTTCTGCACTTCCTTAAATTTCTCCTCTGCACCTTTTTTAATGGCCTCATTTTCCGTTACCACACGATCGGGGTGATATTTCTTAGCCATGGTTCTGTACGCTTTCTTTACCTCATCATCAGAAACTGTCTTTTCAATCTCCAAAATCTTATAAGCATTATCAGCAGATTTGATGAACATCGCCATAATACTTTCAAAATCATGTTGACCAACCCTAAGATACCCTGCCAATTCTCTTAATTTGATCACTTCAGCTTTGCTGACTTGTCCATCGGCCTGCGCAATGCCAAACAAAAAATGTAAAAGCTGTAATCTTACTTCGTAACGTGTTCGTTGCACCAAATAAGAACAGATTCGTTGCGCTGAGACCTCCCTTTTCTTGATGACATCGTTAAAAGTCCTGAAAATGGCATTGGCCTTTTCCTTTCCATAAGTGCTCAAAAAATACTGCCTTACATAATCCAACTCCCGCTGGCTTACTTGCCCATCTGCCTTAATAACAATGGAACACAATGAAAGTAAATTCAGCTCAAAATCGGCCGGAGAAACACTCTGCCGTGTTAAATCCTGAAAAACATTTCTGCCACCTCCATTGGAGCCTCCCATATTATCAAAAAGACTTCCTACAATGAATCCCAGGACAGCTCCCGGAAAACGAAATATAAAATAGCCCAAAAAAGCGGCTACCCATTTAATCATCCTAAAAAATATTAGAGCCCAAATATAGGGTTTTGCCCAATAAATAAGACTTTATGGGATGTTAAGGGTATTGAAAAAAATTCGACAAAAGCCGTATCTTTGAAAGTTGAATAAAAACATAAGACTATGTATCCAGAAGAATTAGTAAAACCTATGAGAGCAGACCTAGCTTCCGCCGGGTTTGAAGAACTATATACAAGTGAGGCTGTTGAAAACGCACTAAAACAAGAAGGTACTACTTTAGTAGTGGTAAATTCTGTTTGCGGCTGTGCGGCGGCCAATGCCAGACCTGCTGCAAAGCTAAGTTTGCAAAACAGCAAAAAACCAAACCATTTAGCAACCGTTTTTGCGGGAGTTGACACAGAAGCTGTGGATACTGCAAGAAATCATATGGTGCCTTTTCCCCCTTCTTCGCCAAGTATGGCTCTTTTTAAGGACGGAGAATTGGTCCACATGATAGAAAGACATCATATTGAAGGACGCCCTGCTGAAATAATCGCAGAGAATTTAATGGAAGCTTACAACGAATTCTGTTAAACACAAACTATCAAAAAATGAAGCCACCCCCTTAGGGTGGTTTTTTGTTTTTGCACTAAAATTTAGAAGAAAAACATTGGGAATCTTTGTTTTAATTCTAAAGATTTTACCAAATTGGCCTTATAAAAACATATAGGTATGCAAAAGTTGCTTTCTTATCCCTTGACCATACTTTTTTTAATCTGTTTTGGGTTGACTTTGCTAGTCTTCCATCCCATTCAATGGTTTTGTTTAAATGTTTTGGGTTACGATGCGCATAAAAGAAGCGTGGGTGTGCTAAACTGGTTTTTAATGCGGTGTACAAATGTACTTGGGACTAGGTATCGATTTAATAATCTACATCAGATTCCTACGGATAAACCTCTGATTATTGTCACCAACCACCAAAGCATGTATGATATTCCGCCCATTATTTGGCACATGCGCAAACACCATCCAAAATTTGTGGCAAAAAAAGAATTGGGTAAAGGCATTCCAAGCGTATCATATAACCTAAGGCATGGCGGTTCTGCTTTAATTGATAGAAAAGATGTCAAACAGGCTCTTAGTGAAATAGCAAAGTTGGGCAGTTACGTGGAAAAAAATAATCGTGCGGCCGTTATTTTTCCTGAAGGGACAAGAAGCAGGACTGGACACCCCAAACCGTTTAAGCCCATGGGGCTAAAAATACTTTTGAAAAAAGCTCCATCTGCACTTATTGTACCCATAACCATTAATAATTCTTGGAAATTATTGCGATTTGGACAATTCCCTATGGGATTAGGAGCATACGTGCAATTTCATGTACACCAACCCATTGAGAATACAGGAAATATTGACGATTTAATCACTAGGGTAGAGGAGCAAATCAAACAAGAAATAAAGGTTGATCAATGAATAGCCTCGAACTGATTGAAGAGACCATTTCCTTTGTAAAAAAAGAACTCCAAAACGCTGAGGGTGGACATGATTGGTTTCATATTGAAAGGGTGTTCAATACCACAAAATTGATTTCAAAACATGAAGAAGTCGATACCCTTACCGTTCAATTGTCAGCTCTTTTGCATGATATTGCCGACCCAAAATTCCATAATGGTGATGAAGGCGTAGGACCAAAAATGGCTGAAGATTTTTTAAGTTCTCAAAAAGTTAATCCAGAAACCATTGATCATGTAGTGAACATTATCAAACACATGTCTTTTAAAAACAGCTTGGAAGCTGGTGAAAAATTCAACTCCAAAGAACTTCAAGTGGTCCAAGATGCAGATAGATTAGATGCTATTGGTGCCATTGGCATTGCCAGAGCCTTTAATTATGGAGGTTTTAAGAACAGGGAACTTTATAATCCAACAATCCCACCTAATTTAAACATGACCAAAGAGGGGTATAAAAAATCGCAAGCTCCTACAATTAATCACTTCTACGAAAAACTACTTTTGCTCAAGGACAAAATGAATACCCAAACTGGCAAAAGACTAGCAGAAGAACGGCACAAGTTTATGTTAGATTATTTGGAACAATTTTATAAAGAGTGGAATACATAACAACCCTCTTTGGTCTATTGTTGTTTTTTGTATCTTCAATCCCATCAAAAAAACAAACCAAATGCAACGAAGAAAGTTCTTAAAAAATGCTGCCACAACTTCAGCGGCTTTTACCATAGTCCCTAGTTTTGTCCTCGGAAAAAACCATGTGCCTCCTAGCGATACTCTCTATATGGCCTCTTTTGGAGCCGGCGGAAGGGGCGGTGGCGTAATTAAGGGTTTGGCCGAGACAGGTAAAGTAAAATTTGTTGCTTTCTGTGATGTAGATGATCGTAGGGCAAAGCAAACATATGAAGCCTTTCCTGATGCCAAACGATACAAAGACTTTCGAAAAGTTTATAAAAATCATTTAAAAGATATTGATGCTATTTCAGTGGCAACACCAGACCATACGCATGCTACCATAGCACTTCCTTTTATGCGCGAAAAAAAGCATGCTTATGTTGAAAAACCTTTGACCCACAATATCCATGAAGCACGATTAATGACCAAAGTTGCCGCTGAAAATGGTATAGTAACCCAAATGGGCAACCAAGGTGCATCAAGCGACGATAGCCGTATTGCCCGTGAATGGGTTGAATCTGGTGTTATTGGAAATGTACATACCATTGAGTGCTGGACCAATCGTCCAGTATGGCCGCAAGGGGTTGCCGTACCAACCGAAAAGCAAAACATTCCTAAAGGACTTGATTGGGATCTTTGGTTGGGCCCAGCTGCAATGCGTAACTATAATGATGCTTACCTCCCTTTTAAATGGCGAGGTTGGTGGGATTTTGGAACAGGAGCTCTAGGCGATATGGGCTGTCATATTATGGAAACACCGTTCAGTGTTTTGGATTTGGGCTATCCTACTGAAGCAGAAGCTAGTTGCACCACGGTTTGGGTAGGTGATTTTGTTGAGGCAGATTATAGCCCTTCATGCCCTCCTTCTTCAAAAATCCATTTGAAATTTGAACATCCCACGCATGGCGATATTCAATTGAACTGGTACGATGGTGGAATCATGCCAGATCTTCCAGATGAATTAAAAGATGGTGAAATAGTAGGTAACAGGGATGGTGGCACCATCATGTATGGAGATAAGGGGATTTTGGTTTGTGACACCTATTCCCAAAATGCCCGTCTACTTCCTTCTGATATGATGGATCTATACAAATCCCCAGAACCTAAGTACGCAAGAGTCCCAGGTAGCATGGGAGGACATATTGCCAATTTTGTGGATGGGTGTTTGAGTGGTGCAGAAACATCATCCAACTTTGCCAAAGCAGGGCCTTTAACGGAAACTGTGCTTATGGGTAACCTAGCTGTAAAAGCGTATCAATACAAAGTATTGAAGGAAGGGAAAAAAGCAGGTGATTGGGATCCTTACAATTACCCAGGAAGGCGTAAACTTCTCTGGGATGGGAAAAACATGAAAATCACCAATTACGATAAGGCCAATGAATGGGTGAGCCGGGAATACCGGAAGGGTTGGGAATTGACCTAATCTTTTTACATTACAAAAATTAAGGGGCTTCCATTCCTAAAGAATTGGAAGTCCTTTAAAACCAATACATATGACCACCAAGCCAGTCAGAATACTTTCAATTGATGCCTTGAGAGGTTTTGACATGCTTCTGATTATCTTTGCCGACCACTTTTTTTTCAATCTCAATGAAGGTGCCCAAACCTCTTTTACATCAACATTGGCAGAGCAGTTTAATCACCCGAAATGGTTTGGTTCTACTTTTTATGATATTATAATGCCCTTGTTCCTATTTGTGGTTGGAGCGGTTATTCCTTTTTCCTTGTCCAAAAGGATACAAAACACTACTAGTAAAAGTGCCATTTATAGCAAGCTTATAAAGCGTTTTATAACTCTATTTATTCTTGGGTGGGTAGTTCAAGGAAATTTATTGGCCTGGGACATCAACGAATTTCATGTTTTCAGTAATACCTTACAGGCTATTGCAGTTGGATACTTGTTTTCTTGCATTGCCTATATCCATCTGCAGAAGAAATGGCTCTATGTAGTTTTTGCATTTTGTCTAGTAATTTATGCTTTGATTTTAACCGCCCCAATTGTTCCTGGTGTTGGAAGAAGCTTACTCTTACCTGATCAAAATTTTGCATTGTATTTTGACCGTTTGGTTCTTGGGAAATTTGATGATGGACTTCAATATACATGGCTTCTTACTGGATTTGGATTTACAGCTACAACCTTGTCTGGAGTTTTTGCAGGGGAGCTTATCAAATCCACTCTTCCAAGAAAAAAGGTTTCCTTATATCTACTACTAACAGGGGTTGCCGCTTTGGCCCTTGGGTTAATTTGGGGGATATGGCACCCTATTGTTAAAAAGATATGGTCAAGCACATTTGTGTTGGCTTCATCTGGGGTATGTTACATTCTATTGGCCCTCTTTTATTGGGTTATTGATGTAAAAGGAAAAAGGAAATGGGCATTCCCTTTAAAAGTAATTGGCATGAATGCCATTACCGCGTATGTACTTTCCCATGTAATTAATTTTCGTGAGGTTGCAAGCTTTCTTTTATATGGTTTAGAACAATATGTTGGCGCTTATTACCAAATGATTCTTTCTGTTGGAGGATTCGGGATTCTTTATCTATTGCTATGGTATATGTACAAGAACAACACTTTTATTAAAGTTTAAGCCAGTTTCTTTTGAAGGTGTCTTTTCACAAGTTCATTATCCGTATGTTCAATGGCTTTTTTTAAAGTGGTATAATAATCAACATGTTTAATTTCCAACAATAGTTCTGCCTTAATAGCATAAAACAATCCTGATTTACTAAAATCTGTTTTCTTTTCAAGAGTGTTCAATTCCAGAAGCCCTTTCTCCGCTCCATTAATTTTTGCGAAGGGCACAATCCTATTTAAAGCCAATATAAAAGAATATTGTTGCTTCAATTGTAGATCGTACAAATACAAAATGCTTTTCCAATCGGTTTTTTGAAAAGTCTTGGCCTGGCAATGATAAAATGATCGGGCTGCTTCTAAATGATAGCTGGAAGGCAGCTTATCTTCGGTTCCCGAACTTTCTAGATGGTGAATCCCAATTTTAATCAATTCCTTGTTGTATCTAGACCTGTCCTGATATTCTAAGGTCACCAACTCTCTCTCTTCATCCAATCTCGCATCAAATCGAGAAGCATGAAAGCACATCAATGCAATCAATGCTTCTAAATTTGGGTGTCTGCAATACTTATTATCGCGAAGCAATAACGCAAGTCTCAAAGCTTCATAACAAATATCTTTTTTAAGCAATTGTGAGCCTGTGGTTGCCGAATAACCTTCTGAAAAAAGCAAATAGATTACACGCAACACAATAAATAGTCTGGACTGGAGTCCCATTTGCACCGGAATCTTTAAAAGCTGTACTTCTTCCCGAAATTTTTTCTTTGCCCTGGTAAAGGATTTTGCCACAGTTTCTTCCTTTTTCAACAAAGCATCAGCCAATTCCTTGTTGCTAAAACCGCCAATAAGTTTTAGGCTGAGAATTAGTTGGTATTCCTCAGATAAAGAAGGGTGACAACATGCAAAAATCATTTTCAGTTGACTATCCGATATGGAGTTTTCCAACGAAATCCCCTCAGTTGATGAATCTTCATCATCCTCCTTTAATGGCCTATGCTCCAAGTAGTCCATTTTCTTTGCCCGTCTAAGCACATCAATCAGTGCATTATTGGCCACTCTGTACAGCCAAGCCGTGGGGTTATCAGGAATAGCTTTAAACGCCCATACTTGCATGGCTTTTACAAAAGTGTCTTGGGTCGCATCTTCTATTTTCTCCAAATTGGAAACTCCAAACTTGTTGGTCAATGCAGCTACAATCTTCCCATATTCATTTCTGAAAAGATGATCAACAGTATTGTTTAGGTTGGTCTGCTTCATTGCGTAAAAGAAAAAGCCCGATTCTCATCAGGCTTCTAGGTTTAACATGTTTTTGTTTAGTGCTCATCCATAGTAAGAATCTCCCTGACCTCCACAAAACTCCCATCATAGTCAAAAATGGGACATCCTTTTGATATTTCCACAGCTTCATCAATATCCTTAGCTGAAACAATCAAATATCCCCCAACCATTTCAGCTCCTTCGGCATATGGCCCGTTAGTTACCAATTCGCCTCTATTTTTTACCACTTTTCCATCCTCGCCCAAGGGGAGACCATCCAAAAGCTGGCCTTTTTCTTTTAGACCTCCCATCCACTCCCCCCACACTTGCATATGGGCTTGTTTCTCTTCTTGTGACAATTTGCCGTAAGCTTCGTCTCCTCCTCTAAATAAATACAAAAAATTACTCATTGTTTTTCATTTTATGTCCAACGCATGTGGACTGGTTTTTACTTTATTCTTGTTTTTATGACGAAGAGAAAAGTATAGATTGGACAATCCCTATAAATTTATCTAAAATAATTTCATTTGTCCATCTTTATATTGTTCATGTAGATCGTAGTTTAATTTAGGAAAGCTTTTGTCTTTAAAATATTTTATTCTGGCAAGCTTGGCCATATCATGTATTTGTTGGGCCACTTTTCCTTCTCCTCTATTTCGCAATCCAAAACGGCTATCATTAATGGAGCCTCCATGGCAATCCTGAATTAAATGCAAAACCTTTTCGGCCCTATCCGGCATAGCTTTCTTGATCCAATCCGTAAAAATTTGACCAATTGCGCCATTAAGTCGCACAAAGGTTATTGCAAAAGAACTTGCGCCATGATCGGCAACCGCTTTTGCCAATTGCAGAATCTCGTGGCTATTAATTCCTGGAATCATGGGTGCCAACATTGCATTTACAGGGATTTTGTTTTCGGATAATACTTTAATGGTATTCAATCGCTTTTGGATGGATGCTGTTCTAGGTTCCAGTTTTCGTCTTGTTTTTTCCGAAAGGGAAGTTACCGATATATTCACTCCTACCAGCTGGTGGGATGTTAGCTCTTTTAAAACATCTAGGTCACGGAGGATAAGCGCATTTTTCGTAATGATACCTACAGGGTGCCTGTATTTAAGAAAAACCTCCAAACATTTTCTGGTGATTTGAAATCTTCTTTCGGCGGGCTGATAGCAATCCGTATTGCCGGACATTACAATAGTGTGCGCTTTCCAATTTTTGTGCTTTATTTTTTTCTCCAACAGCTCTGGAGCTGCTTTTTTAATCAAAATCTTCCGTTCAAAATCCAATCCGGCACTATACCCCCAATATTCATGAGCGTTTCTTGCATAGCAATAGATACATCCATGTTCACAACCTTGATAGGGATTCATGGAATATAGCATCCCAACATCTGGACTGTCAACTTTGTTGACAATGGTTTTAGGGAAAATTGGTATGTACTCGGTCTTATTGCTTTCTGCTTGCTCGCCCTCAAGTCGGCAAAACTCTAAAAAATCCTCACGTACTTCATACACATGTTGAAGGAACTTGTTTGGTGTATTTTTCTGGGCTCCACGTCCTTTAATTATATTCTTGGATTTCAATATGCTGGATTTATTCCAAAAATATGGAAATAATCCCATTATTGAATTGCACTTTTATCAACAATCCGTTGAGTTACAATTGCAGGGGCAACAAAAAAGAGTCCCAAAAGGGACTCCTTAACCAATAATCATATGTAACTAACTAAAAATCTAGTCTTCTAAATCAAAATATGATGCTACGGCCTCATAATCATTAGTGTCTACACCGGCGGCTTTTAGGCTAGCCATTACATCTCCGTTACCATTCTTACCGGTAAGCACAGAGTTCTCAATTGCAACAACTCTAATGAAAGTATAAGTTCCTGGGGCAAAAGTGTGTGGAGTATCATCATCAGTATTATACCAAAATATATCCAAATTACCGAGTTCATCATAAACCACTCTTGCATAAGTATTATTACTTATTAGAGCTCCGGGAATTGGAAATATGCGATTTGCTGGAGCAGAACCAATTAAATAAAATAGGTATGTATAATTGGCAACTTCTTCATTGGTGATTCCAAGTCCCACCGTTTCAAAATCTGTAGTGTATTTATTATCACTAAAAAATTCTCCAATTGCCAAATCAGCTTTTATGACATTGGCATTGCCATTTGTGCCATCCATACCCTGACAATCCAAAGCATTTACTTCACCATCGTTATTAGAATCCTCTGTATCAAAATCCGCGGTACCATTACCGTTCAAATCCCAACAATTGTCCCCATTGTCTCCAGCTGACCCTACTGGTCCTTGTGGGCCTTGTTCTCCAATAGGTCCCTGTATACCTTGAGCACCAGTTTCACCATCTTCCCCTGAACATGATACCATTGTAACTGCCATAGCTAACATGGCCATACTAAATAATTTTAATCCTTTCATGATTTTTAAATTTTAAGGTTTTAGAACCCCAAAGCTATGCGTACTTTGCTGGTTTTCAGCAGTATACTTGAGCTATTGCGTATATGAGTTGACGGATTGCCGTTTACGATTGATAAATGATATTAACAGAGAGGGTTTTCCTATAGTATTGAACGTACAGAAATAAAATAGCCTCCTAAAGGAGGCTATCATGTAAAAATATTTAGCTATGTTTTTGTAAACCAGTTATTCCATCAATTGAAGCCCACCTTTACCAGTTGTTTTTTGCTCCCTCTTTTTGCATAGAAAATCATATTATCGTTATCCATTGCCTTAAGTGGTTTGGATACCATTAAAGGAAGTCTTGCCTCTTGGTTATCAATAATTTTTTCGTAGTCCATTACTCCATTTTCATCCAAAGAAATCATAAAAACATTACGATTTCTACTTAGTCCCTGTTTAAAGATCAAACGTTCATTGTTGATCAATTGCGGGTTTTCAGAAGCTGTACAGATAAAAAAGTAGGTCTTTCCATCTTTACAATATGAACTATAGGATGCATAGGCTCCATCGCCTTGGGTAACTTCTGCCTTGTTGATGTTCCTGGCCCATACCAGATTGCCATTGGAGTTCAGCTTGGCACTAACGATGTCATTATGGTGAAAGCGTTCCAATTTAACACGCTGGCCAGCTCCTGTTACTTCCATTCCCGTGGTTACAAAATACTCTTCTGCATTAAAAAAGATTTCTTCTTGCTGGGTCACTTCAACACCCTTAAAAACAAGGTTTTTGATTACTTTTTCTTCATCCCGTCCAAACTTGTCTTCCATAAATTGTTGAGAAAACGGGTTGTACTTTTTGGAATTGATACTTAAAGAAATAGGGTTCACGTCAAAATAGGCAATTCCATTGTAGCGATTATCTTTTCTGTCGGCATAAAATCCCGCACAGACCAGTCTGTTCTTTAGAATTATTGGATATAATGCCTCAGGATATTTACCTGCATCAACAAATGATTGTGTCTTGCTTCCATTCTGGGAAACCTTGATCAATTCGTACTGAAACTTTCGTTCATCAACTCTAAAACGCTTCTTTTTAAAATAGGCTTTACCTACAATATATGCCGTTTGCAAATCTGAACTGATGGCGATATTCTCAAAAGCATAGTTCTTCTCCTCTATTTCATGTGAAAAGTCGTGCTCAAAGCGTTTGTTCAACGCAGTATCGTACAAGTGGATAATATGCTTGTTCTGTTTTCCTCTTTTGTGATGTGTGCTGATTACAAAACCTGTTTTTTCTTCATTGAAAAGAATAGTAGTGGAAAATCCTTTTGAAAAATTTCGGTTATAATAGTTTTTCCCAACTGGGTTCCTAACTTCTTCAGATGCAATTGTCAACAGTTTTTGCTGTTTAAAATTGAATGCCGTAATTGGGCTGCTGTGCACCCAATATTCATACTGACCCCTTCCATAGTTATAATTAAGAAACAAAAGATTTAATTGACCATTTTTAAAGAATCCGTCAACAAAATTCAATCCCTTAAGTTTATAGTTATATTCGGAAACAAGTTCCAGGTTGTTATTGTAACGTTCTATTAAATATCCCTTGGGTTTTAAAATCAATCCTTGAAAATAGGCTCGTACCAGAATGTAACCCCCAGAACCATCATCTGAAATGGTCAACAGGTTAGAATAACGGTATCTATCGCTAAATTTTTCTCCAAAGTCATAAGAGACAGGCATTTTTTCTTGAGCGCTGCCCAATACTCCTGCTAAAAGCAAATAAAGTAGAATAAATCGCTTTTTCATCATAGTCCGGTTTGGTTAGACAAACGGCTATGACCCTTGAAAATTGGCTTTTCGTTTTTCAAGGAAGGCAGAAGTTCCCTCCTTGAAATCGTTGGTACCAAAACAGCTACCAAAAGCATCGATTTCAGCGGCATAACCATTTACATCATACTTAAAACCTGCATTTATAGCATTTATTGCATATTTTACGGCAACTGGGGAGTTATTCGATATCCTGCTCGCTATTTTAAGACAGAGGGGCAATAATTCTTCTTGCGTCACCACATAATTGACCAATCCATACTCCAAAGCTTTATTGGCATCGATCATACCGGCCGTCATTATCATTTCCATTGCCCTGCCTTTTCCAATAAGTTGTGGTAGACGTTGCGTACCACCATAGCCAGGAATTACTCCAAGAGAAACTTCTGGGAGTCCCATTTTGGCATTATCACTGGCAATTCTAAAATGGCTAGACATGGCCAGCTCCAATCCTCCCCCCAATGCAAATCCGTTTACAGCTGCTATAACAGGTGTAGAAAGGTTTTCTATAAAATCAAAAAGCAATTTTTGCCCTTCGGCGGCCAGTTGCCAGCCTTCTTCTATTGAAAAATGGGCGAATTCGGAAATATCGGCCCCAGCCACAAAGGCCTTCTCGCCACTTCCAGTTAAAATAACAACCTTAATTTCCTTGTCATCATCTAATTCCTTAAAGGCAGTATGAAGCTCTGAAATAGTCCTTTTATTGAGAGCGTTCAACTTCTTTGGACGATTAATGGTTATCGTAGCTACGCCATTTTCTTCTTCAATGTATATGTTTTCGTAGTTCATAGGTGTTATTTTATTTGGATCTCTACTGTGTCCGGCCCGATATATATTTTTGTTTTATTCCTTTGGAAATTTAACGGTAAACACCGTTCCCCTACCTTCTTTTGAAGTAAACTCAATGGTTCCGTTATAGTTTTCGACAATATTTTTTACCATTCCCAAGCCCAAGCCCATACCGCTGGATTTTGTGGTGAATTTAGGTTCAAATACTTTCTCCTTGAAATCATCGGATATACCTATACCATTATCCGCCACAGAAACTTTCACATGCTCCTGCTCTGAAGCTACAGTTACCAGAATCCTTGGAGAATCAACTTCAGGGACAGCTTGAATGGCATTTTTGACCAAATTGGTCACCACCCTAATCAATTGGGTACGGTCCAGTTTGGCTATGATTTCTTCTTCGTCCGCTATAAAATGGATATAGTCCTCCGTGAAAATTTCCAGGGCCAATTTAACAATCTTAACCACGTTAAGGGTTTCCTTTTGTTGCGCAGGCATATCAGCAAAATTGGAAAATGCAGACGCAATGTTGCTCATGGTATCTATCTGCTGAATCAGAGTTTTAGAAAATTCTTTGATCTTAGCATCCGCCTTGGGATCATCCGGACTAAACTTTCGTTCAAAACTTTGCACGGTCAATCGCAAGGGCGTCAACGGGTTCTTAATTTCATGGGCAACCTGTTTTGCCATTTCTCGCCATGCCTGTTCACGTTCGCTCCTTGCCAATTTTACAGCACTTTCCTCCAATTCATCTATCATTCCATTGTAAGAATCTACCAGTTTTCCTATCTCCTCAGTTGGGTTTTCTATGTAAATTTTCTCATTCCGCTTGGTCAGGTCGGTTTGGGTCATTTTGTCCGATATGGTTTGTATGGAACGAGTAATGTACTTGGAGATAAAATATGCCAATACAATTGCACAGAGCAACATGATAAGATACACTCCTCCTAAACGGAACAAGAATTCCCTAAGCTCCATATTGCTAAAGGAATTGTCCTCAAAATAAGGGAGGTTTACAATTCCTATGGGCTTGAATTTCAAATCGTTGATATATGTATAAGAAGCTTGATAATTATCTCCCGCAGCAGTTTTCTTCTCTATGTGCCTTTTATTAGCGGCTATTTTTAGATTGTTCAATATCTCGGCATCCAAGCAATTGGAAATGGAATCGGCCTCAAATGCAGGTCTTGAACTTTTGATCAATCCACCATCCAAATCGTAAATATTGAATGGAACATTTTGAACATCGGCTATTTTATAGATTTCATCCATAAAAATGAGTTCCAAATTTTCTGTATTCACTGGATAGGTGGTCTCTCTTAAGGCATAGGATATACTTTGAAGAATCTGTTCCTCTTTTCGCTCCAATCTATTTTCATGATAGTCCTTGCTCTGTTCGCGATATTGGTAGATGGTAACTCCGGCAATCAATACTGAAGCAATGACCACCAAAAGAATCATGGCTACAAAAATGCGTGAACGGAGCGATAATTTTTTGAACAATCTTTTGTGGATTTGAGATTAAAGTTAGCAATAATCACACCAAAATAGTGAATATGATAAATTTCAAATCCCAAACTCCAAAAACTTGGAATTTGGTGCTTGATTATTGGTTTTTAGATTTAGGCGTTAGGGTTTTTATCCCGTATACGTTTATATAATCGAATCCCCAGCATCAGAAAAATTGCAAGAACTACGATTCCCACAACTCCGTAAATCCAGTTAAAGGCATTCTTCAGGATTACCAGGAACACGATTGCAAAAAGAACCAAGGTCGCTACTTCGTTCCAGATGCGCATAAATCGGGAGGTGTATTTGACCTCATTACGTTGTAATTGCTTAAAAATTTGATGGCATTTAAAATGATAGACAAATAGAAGAGCCACAAACCCTAATTTTACCTGCATCCATGCTTCTTGCAACCACACAGGTTGTATCACCAATAACCAAATGGCAAATAGGGTACACAAAATGGCCGAAGGCCATGTGATGATATACCACAACCGCTTTGTCATCAATTTTAACTGTTCCGATAAAATCTCCTTTTCTGGGGAAGGTTTTTGCCAAGCTTCAATATGATAAATGAACAGGCGGGGAATGTAGAACAAACCAGCAAACCAAGTTACCACAAAAATTAAATGAAGTGATTTTATATAAGGATAGAGCATACCGTCACATTATTGACCATTGTAAATTTAAGCCTTAAGAAATCTTAAACTACTCAACAACACCCATTTTTTTCAGCAAAAAACTCGCATTCATATTTTTACAAACTCCTTTTTTAAACTGGTAGTCAAAGAAAAGTTCATCGTCCACAATATTGGCATCAAAATAATAGTTGGACACGGCATCAAGTTTTTCCGCAACTTCACATAAGCTTAAATCGTGGGTGGCAATAATTCCAGTGCCCCCCAAACTCACTAGTTTTTTAATAAATTTTTGTGATCCAATAGCTTTATCCGTACTGTTGGTCCCTTTCAATATTTCATCCAAAACAATAAAATATCTGTCTGCACCCATTTGATCAACAATAAACTTCAATCGCTTCAATTCACTGAAAAAATAACTTTCATCATCTGCAAGACTATCTGTAGTACGCATACTGGTAATCAGTTTTATTGGACTATAGTTTGCTGATTGCGCACGGACCGGAAGTCCAACATTGGCCATCACCAATTGTAGCGCCACTGTTCGCAAAAAGGTGCTTTTGCCTGCCATATTTGCACCGGTGATGATAAAAAATTCGTCTTCCGATATGGTAATGTCATTGTGAACAGCTTTTTTGGGGTCTAGCATGGGGTGAGCTATACTTTTACATTCCAACGTTATTCCATTGGCCACAATGTTTGGGAATATGTGGTCTTTGTGATTAAATGTATAATTACCTAAGCTGTTATACGCATCATAAAACGCAATTGTATCAAACCATCGAGAAACATTGGTCTTGTGTTGGCCGATCCATGTTTCTATTTCGCTGCTTATAATCAAATCTCTAAGGAAAAATCCATTGAGCACCAATCCAACAAGAACATTGTTTCGTTGATCAAGCCTATCCAGGAGTTTTGAAAATTTCTTTAAAACTCCTGAACTTGATTGTTGTTGATCAACAATGTTCTTTCTTTTTTCTGTCAGCAGTTTACTTTCAAATTCTTGGTTCTCTATTAGGAATAACAATCTGGAATACTGTGTAAAAGTGCTCTGTATTTGGGAGGTGTGTGCCGAAAGTCGATTAATCCTTTTGACAAAGATACCGGTTACCACCATACCTGTAACAAATGAAATAAAGACCCAATATCCAGGAATAAATCCAATAAAATAAAAGGCAATCAGCACAAAAGATATCAACGAAAAAATATTGGCCCATACTTTCATTTGCTTTGGCACAAATGGTTTATACTGCATAAGCCAGTTGATTACTTTGTTGGCAGGAACTTCGGTTTTTACCAAAGTTGCAGTTGCACCATATTCTTGGCGCCATTCAGGCTTTTCAGATAATTCCCGAATGGCAGTCTGTTTTTGTTCAATATTTTTAATGTTATTGGATTGTAATATCTGCGCCAATATATTGGAGCCACTTGCCAAAGCGGTTCGGTTGAGGTATTGATAAAAAGACCCTCTCCCAAATAGGTCAATATCTGACCCAAACCAATGATCTGGGTCCAGAAATTCTTTCCCTTCGGGAAGGCCATGGAAATTCCGGTCAAGAACCTGGAGTTCCAATTTGTTCCTTTTGATCAATTCGGTTTTTAAGTCTTGTTGATATTTTAAGCGATTATGCCGCATCACCAAAAAAACGAAAGCAGCTATCCCCAAAAATAATACTGCGACAAGAAGTTTAGTGTTGCCCCACCCAAAATAGATTGACAAGATCAAAACAACAAAAATCAATAATCGTATAGTGCTCGAAAGGTTTAGCTTTTTCTTGATGCCACTTAACTCATCTTGGAACTTTAGAAGTTGATTTTTATAAAAAGTCTTTGTATCTATCGTCATGAATCATCTAAATATAGTCTGTTCTGTTCCTCAGGATTAAAAAACGCTAAATTTAGATGAATTCCTTGTAATTCTTTTCTTTCGGTTATTTAATCTTCCACAAATAAATAATTCAAGTTTAGACTGTTGAACGAAGCGTTGAATTCCTTTATCTCTTTATCAACCAAGGCATCAAATGCTTCCAATTGGGATTTGATTTTTCCCGAAAGTTCATTTTTTACCGCAATGTCCTGCTCAGTTGGTGGGAAATCATCAATGGAGACCAAACTGTTCAAGTGCCCCAATTTGTTCGTTAACCGAATGGGGAAGTTCAATGGATCCTGGTTACTTCTGTTCTTCGTTTGGTAGAGCGCTTTCTCAACATTTTCAAAGCCTTCCTTCATCTTTTTGGCTTTTTCCACCAAATCTTTGGTCTGCTCATTGTCTTTGTACTGTTTTGCAAAAGCATCTAATTGCGCGTTGATCTTTCTGATTTTTTTAATGGATTGATGCGCCCTGTCAATCGTCTCATTGATATCAGAAATAAAATCGTACTGCGTTTGCATGTCCGCAACGGAAACCTCAGCCCTTGGATCGGGAAGAATCTTAAATTCTTGGGATTGATTAGTTCCATTCACATTCAAATGAACTTTATAATTGCCAGGTACGGCCTTTGCTCCACTTAAATTGGCCCACCAAAGAATCATTCCCTTCAATTTTTCAGCACCTTTTCCACGAGTATCCCAAACATGGGTGTTCCCTCCTTTTTTTACCTTGATTTTTTTATCTTTTTTAGAAGCAAAGTTGCTATACGTGGCCAAAGTATCTCCATTCATCTTAGTGTAGGTAAGACTTATGCTGTCCTTTTCAGAGACATCTTTCATGTAGAAATGTGTGATTACTCCATTTGGATGGTTCTGCCCTTCAGTTTTTGAAGGCTCTTTGGCTGCACTTCCCTTGGTTCGATAGCTATCTTTGGGTTGATAAAGAATTGAACTAGTAGTTTTTTGGGAAGTATCTTGCTGGTGCAATACTGTAAGATCATCAACAACCCAAACACTACGCCCCTGGGTTGCCACTACCAAATTGTTATCCTTGATTACCAAATCTGTAATGGGAACAATGGGAAGGTTCAATTGGAACTTTTGCCAGTTTCTTCCATCATTGAAGGAAATGTACATTCCTGTTTCTGTTCCAGCATACAACAGGCCTTTTCGTTTTGGGTCTTCTCGAAGTACTCGCGTAAAATGTTCGTTTTCTATTCCATTTGTAATCTTATTCCAGGTCTTTCCATAATCCGTGGTTTTGTATAAATACGGTTGAAAATCTCCTAACTTATATCGTGTAGCTGCCACATAGCAAGTACCCTCATCAAAAGCCGAAGGCTCAATACTGTTAATCATATTCCATTCGGGCATATTGGGAGGGGTAACATTCTCCCAGCTTGCACCTCCATCTTTGGTGACATGAATTAATCCATCATCACTTCCCACCCAAAGCAAGCCTTCTTTTATGGGGCTTTCATTAGCTGCAAAAATGGTACAGTAATATTCCACACTGGTATTGTCCTGTGTAATGGGCCCACCGCTGGAAACCAACTTTGTTGGGTCATTTCTGGTTAAATCATCGCTCAACACTTCCCAACTTTGTCCTTCATTTGTACTCAAATGTACATGATTGGAAAAAGTATATAACTTCTTCGGGGCGTGCTTACTAAAAATGATGGGGAAGTTCCATTGAAAACGATATTTCATAGCTTCCGCACCATGTCCCATGGGATTGTCCGGCCAAACATTGATGCCCCTTACGGTTTTATTTTTATGGTTGACCCGAGTTAAAAACCCATCATAACTACCTCCGTAAACAATATCATTATTGGTAGGATCAATGGCAATATGTGCCGACTCGCCCCCAGCTGTGGGTTCCCAATCATCTTCGCCAATAGACCCATCATCACTACGGTGATTGATTCGGATGGTTGAATTATCCTGCTGCGCCACATAAATACGATATGGAAATGCATTGTCCGTAGTCACTCTGTAAAATTGCGCTGTGGGTTGATTGTAATAGGTGCTCCATGTTTCACCACCATCATAAGTGACCTGTGCACCTCCATCATCGCCAATGACCATTCGTTTAGAATTTTCAGGTGAAATCCATAGATCATGATGATCCCCATGTGGTGCATTGAAAGTATTGAAGCTCTTTCCTCCATCTGTCGATTTATGGTAGCGTACATTCAACACATAGACCACATCCTCATCCTCGGTATCGGCATATACTCGAGTATAATACCAAGCCCGTTGCCGTAATTTGCGTTCACTATTTACCTGGGTCCATTTCTTGCCTCCATCATCAGAACGATACAAGCCTCCTTTTTCCTTGTTCTCCACAATGGCCCATACCCTGTCACTATTTTTAGGAGAAACCGTTACACCAATAATCCCTAATGTATCTTTTGGAAAGCCTTCATTTTTGGAAATTTCTGTCCATGTCTCTCCACTATCAGTGCTTTTCCACAATGCTGACCCATCTCCACCACTGCTTAAACTATAAGGTGTTCTTTTTGCCCTCCAAGTAGAAGCGTATAAAATTCTGGGGTTGTTTGGGTCGAAGGTTAGATCAACTGCTCCGGCCTGATCGTTGACAAAAAGTATCTGTTTCCAGTTTTTGCCTCCATCTGTACTCTTGTAGATTCCTCTTTCTTTTGTGGGTTTGTAAATATTGCCCAGCACCGCTGCATAAACTGTATTGTAATCGGTAGGGTGAATTCGGATTCTAGGTACGTGCCTACTATTTTTTAGTCCTGCAAACGTCCAGGTCTTTCCAGCGTTCTCTGTTTTCCAAATACCATATCCACTTGACACATTTCCACGAAGTGTTTTTTCTCCTCCGCCAACATAGATCACATTCGGGTCGCTTTTGGCCACCTCAACCGCGCCAATACTTCCTCCAAAATAACCATCAGAAATATTCTCCCAGGTACGACCTCCATTGGTGGTTTTCCATACCCCTCCGCCGGTGGCGCCAAAATAAAAAAGGTTGGGCTCTCCAGGAACTCCGGTTACCGCTGCAGAGCGTCCTCCACGAAAGGGTCCCACCAAACGATATTCCAAACTGGAATAGAGTTCCTCTGGGTAATCAGGTGTAGTTTGTGTTTTCTTTTTTCTTTGGGATTGGGCAGAAATGGCAAACAGGCAAAGTGCGACGAAGAGCACTCCACTTTTGGAAAGCAGTTGTTTCATTTTTTTGATGTTGAATTAGTCGGACTTAAATGTAGGGAAAAACTAGATATTCTGTGGAGGAATTAACATTACATTCTTTGTGATTGAACACCACAAATATCAACTCTTACATCACAAAAACCACCCTCTATGTAACAATGTGGATAATTTTATACTAATCCATTAGAGAAAGTAATCATCCAATTTCTTACTTTAGAAACATTAACACAAAACACTTTACCATGGATATTTTTAGCAAGATCAAAGAAAAACTCACCCATGAGTTTATTGATATAATTGAGTGGCTCGATTATACCGATGATACTATCGCCCACAGGTTTGAGCGGTATCAAAATGAAATCAAGAACGGAGCAAAGCTCATTGTTCGCGAAGGACAGACCGCTGTCTTTGTCAACGAAGGACAATTGGCAGATGTTTTTACTCCAGGAACCTATGACCTCACCACTAAAAACCTTCCTATTTTGGCAACCCTTAAAGGTTGGAAATATGGTTTCAACTCGCCTTTTAAGGCAGAAGTCTATTTTGTAAACACACATTTGTTTACGGATGAGAAATGGGGGACCAAGAGTCCCATCACTTTAAGTGATGAGCGTTTTGGTTTGGTCGAAATCAGGGCATTTGGCACCTACGCCTTTAAAATTTCCGACGCAGGAAAGTTTATTGTTGATATTGTTGGGACCGATAACAATTTCACCAATTTTGAAATCAATGAGCATCTAAAAAGTTTGATTGCCACACGTTTTACTGACACAGTAGGTGAGGCCAATCTTCCTATAGAATTATATGCGGCCAACACCTCCGAACTTTCAGAAACTTGTAAAGAAGTCATGGCCCCAGAATTCCAATCTGTGGGTATTTCTTTGGAGAAATTCTATATTGAAAATGTCTCCATGCCCGAAGACCTTAAAAAGGAAATCTTCGAATACAGCAGAATTGATAAATTGGATTTGGATAAGTTGACCAAGTTCAAAACTGCCAAAGCCATTGAGGCAGCTGCCAAAAATGAAGGCGGAACCGCAGGTGCTGGAATGGGCATGGGAATGGGCTTTGTGTTGGCACAACAAATGGGCGGAATGATGGCGGGAGCCCCGCAGGCAAATACGCAGATGGGTGGAAGCGCTCAATCTAGGGTTGCTGTTCCTCCACCAATGCCAACTGCAGTTCAGTATTTTTATGCAGTGAACAGTGCCCAACAAGGACCAGTTTCCTTTGAACAATTGCAGGCATTGTTTGCAGGGCGAACCATAAATCGGGATAGTTTGGTCTGGAAACAAGGCATGGCCAATTGGACAGCCTTAAAGGATGTTGAGGAGTTAAAATCGTTCTTGGGAGGAAACACTCCACCACCTTTGCCAAACCCATAATATTATTTTGTCATTCCTGTGAAAACAGGAATCCATAAAATTAAGATTCCCGCCTTCGCGGGAATGACAGCATGAATGAAACAGTAAAAAAAACAGAGCTTAAAAAACCCTGTGTCAATTGTGGTGCGGAGCTCAAATACAAACCTGGGACCATCAACATCAGTTGCGAGTATTGCGGACATGAAGAGTCCATCAAAATTGATGAAAATGGGTTCGAGGAATTGGAGTTGTACCCTTATTTACAGGAAATGGGCGCCCAAAAGCACAGTGAAGAGATTTCCATGCTCCATTGTAAAAACTGTGGGGCCAATCAGCATGTAGAAGAAAATTACAAATCGCTGCATTGTGTTTATTGCAGTATGCCTCTGGTGATTGAAGATGCCTATAAAGAAGATTGGATTTTACCCGGGGCCGTGCTCCCCTTTCAGATTGAAAAGCAAAAATCCTTCCTCATCTTTCAAAAATGGGTGGCCCGCTTATGGTGGGCTCCCAACAAACTGAAAAAGGCCGCCCTGGACCCGCAATTTACCAAAGGCCTGTATTTGCCCTATTGGACTTTTGATGCGCAACTCTCGGCCTCCTACACCGGACAGCGGGGTGAATATTATTATGAAACCCAGCGATACCGAGATAGTAATGGCAAAACCCAGACTCGACAAGTTCGCAAAACACGGTGGTATCCAGCTTCCGGTCATGTTTCTGGTTTTGTAGATGATACTTTGATTAAAGCATCGCAACAACGTTCTGGTAGAATTCCCAATAAAATTGCACATTGGAATTTAAAAAAACTGCAGCCTTTCAGCAGTAGTTTTTTATCAGGTTTTGTTACAGAAAAGTATACCATTCCTCTAAAAGAGGGCCATCTACATTCTAAAGATGTGGCTAAAAATATAGCAACAAGATGGTGCCGACAAGATATTGGCGGAGATACGCAACGCATCAGCAGTATGAACATGAAATTGGCCGAAGAGACTTTTAAACATATTCTGCTGCCGGTGTATGTTAGTGCATACCGTTATAAAGGCAAGGAGTATAACTTTTATATCAACGGTGAAAATGGACAAATATCCGGAACTCGCCCTTATAGTTTTTGGAAGATATTTTTTGCAGTCATTTTTGGATTAATCATAATTGGGCTGATTGTTTTGTTGACACAGGGTTAATCAAAGCATTGTTTTTCATGTTTATAGATAGTTAAAGTATATAGTGCAAAAGTAATTTTCCCTTACTTTTAAAACATGGCAAAACAAATCAGCTTGGTCTCCATTTTTGTGCTATTGAATATGGGCATTGGTCGCATGTTCCAAGAAAGTTTGGGTGCCACCTGTTTTTCAGAGCTTTCTATTCTTGCTATCACCAGTTTTTTCTTTTGGAATATATCGGCAAAACAAATCAAGACTTGGGCCGGAAGATGGGCAGTAGATTCCACAGGAAAGAATGTTCTCCTTCAAGGTGGAATTGGACTTTCTGCTTCTGCTATAAATATTCTCGTTGGTCAATTTTTAGTCATTTTTCTAATGACCACTATATACAATTGTACCTCTCCAAGTTTCAATATGCTCAATGCAAGTCTTACCAATAACGTAGGAGTGAATTTACTCTGCTATTTTTCATTGCTCTTTTATTTTGTGGGCATTAAAAAAGATAAGTCTGCCCCACAGCAAAACAATAGGCTCAATCAAAAAAACAGGGTTGCCGTTTCAAAAAGGGGGTCACAGTTTCTTTTGGAACCCCGCGAAATTGTTTATGTAGAGACCAGTAACAATTGCATTGTTCTACACACCCAAAAAGGAAGATTCGTAAAATACCAAAGCCTTCGTTCATTTGCCCAAACGCTATGTCCAAACACTTTTAAACGGATTCATCGCTCGTATTTGGTCAATTCAGAATTTATCGATCAAATACAGAAAAACAACAGTGGGGATGGCAAACTTCGCTTGAAGACTGGAGATGATTTGAAGTTCAGCAGAACCTATCTGCAAGAACTATCACATATTTAGAGTCCGCAACTTACCCCTTTTTTTCCGCGACCTGCCATGTTTACTAGGGTTTCCAATCGCTAAACCTCTTACTTTTAGGCAAATCCTCATAAGTAATGAAAAAAACAATGTTCTTCTTTTCCGTCCTTATAATATTGTCCGCCTGTTGCAAGGAAGCACAAAATCGACTTTCTGAGAACTTAGTAACCGGGGAGGATAGGAACGTACTCAAGAACCTCAAAGAGGTACAATGGCCCAAGGCCTATCGCGAACAAGATACTCTTTTGCTCGATAAGATTTTAGGTGATGATTTTCAAATGGTAGATGCCAGTGGTGAATGGTCAACAAAAACCAAAGAGCTTGAATGGATCAAGGAAAATGCCATGGAAAATGACTCTTTCTTTTATGAAATTAAACGTTTGGACATACTCCCCAATGGAACTGCACTGATTTGCGGCACTGGTCATATTTTTAATGACAGCACAGAAACTATTTATCAATCCAGTAATATCCTGATCAAGCGCAAAGGAGCGTGGAAAGCAGTTGCTTCACATGTATCTGGAATTAAGAATTTAGATTGATTATAGCCGCACTCCCATTTTTAGTTTAACATATTTTTTAAAATGATAGGACAATTTATCGCTTAAATTGGGAAAAACAGTCAACCACATGAGAACACTTTTATGGCTATTCATTTTCATTTCTTCTGTGTTAAAAGCACAATCTGTTTCCTTGGACTTTGAAAAAGATCTGATTCCAGAAGGTATAGCGATGCACTTGCCATCCAAAAAAGTGTACATCAACAGCCTTGTTCACAATAAAATTGTCCGCTGCAATCTTGATGGCTCCGATCCTGAGGATTTTATTTCAAACAATCAATATGGCTATCTCGCTGGATTTGGAATGACCATAAAAGGAGATACTTTGTATGCCTTGGGAAATAGTCTCCCAAAAATCAACAACAAATCTATTTTGTTGTTGCTGGATATCCCTTCGGGCAAGTTAATCAAATCATATCCTCTGAATATTCCCGATTTCATCTATCTCAATGACATTGCCATCGGCTCACATGGAGACATTTATATAACCGACTCCGAAAGCAATAACATCTATACCGTAAACAAATCCAAGGATGAACTGGAAGTCTTTTTTTCCAATGACGAAATCAAACATTCCAATGGAATAGCAATTTCCCCAGATGATAAGTTTCTCTATTTCGCCTCATACACCAGTGGGATTCGTATTTTGGATATTGCTACCAAAAAGTTGGTCAATCAACCTAACAATCATAAGGGTATTGATGGCATGAAATTTTACAACAACGGCTTGGTTGCTATTGTGAATAGCCGGCGTGATGCAACACTGAATGGTATTTATCGGTTCCATTTGGATAAAAACAACACTGAAATTGTAGAAAAGGAAAAACTACAGAATTTCCCACGCTTATCGGATATTCCAACAACTTTTGACCTTCATGGTGACACCATGTACTTTGTGTCTGACTCCCAACTGGATTTGTTAAATCAAGAAACCAATGAAATTAAGGATATTGCAAAGTTGGAAAATTACCAACTGTTAATTTCAAACTTGGCAGGTAATGATAAAAACGATGAAAAAAGTACGGTAATGTCCAAAAGATATTGCACCGAGATTGGTCGTTTTGATTTGCTTTTTGATGATGATGAAATAGCTGGAGCTTATTTTTTAAAACATAAAAATGTATTGGGCGGTATTTGGGGAAAATTAAAAGGCAACGTTATGACCGGAAGATGGCATGATGCAGACGGTGAAGGAGATATTATCATCACCTTTACAGATGATTTTTTATTTTTTGCAGCAGATTACAAGGCAGATGACGAGCCTAACAAGTGGTACAAAGACACATGGCATGGTGCCTTAAGGCCCAACGACAATACTTCTTTTGAGTTTAATGGTAAAACTTTTCGATGCGAGTAAAGGGGAGCTAGTCCAAAAACTCCAAACAAACTGGGCTGGAAAGTTTGATTTCATTCAAGAATTCAAGCGTTCCTTTTCCAACATCTCTTTTATAAATGGTGATGTTGTTACTTCTTTGATTGGCAACCAACAGAAAATTTCCTGAAGGGTCCAAAGTAAAATTGCGGGGCCAATCGCCACGGACGGATTCCCTCCCAACCAAACTTAGTTTGCCAGAATCTGAATCAACGCTGAAAATCACAATGGTGTTCTCGCCTCGATTAGATCCGTACAAAAACTTCCCATCTGCTGACAGATGCACATCAGCACAATAGCTTTTGCCTTCAAAGGCGGAATCGAGGGTGCTTTTGGTTTCAATTTCCTTATACGAGCCATCTTCTTTTTGTTTGAAAACGGTAAGGGTTGAGTTCAACTCATTGATCACATACAGGATGCCTTCCTTCCCAAAGACAAAATGCCTTGGTCCAGCCCTTTCAGCAACATTTAGAGAAGCCTGTTCCGAAGGAACAAAGAGATGATTCAAGTTGCTATATCGTTTCACCGCATCCAATCCCAAATCGGCGACAAAAAGGTCGTTCTCTTTAAAGTTTGCCATATGGGCATGCGATGTTTTGGTTGTGTCCAATACCTTATGATCTATAATTTGGGGATTTGATACCAACGATCCATTTTCTGTCAGCTTAAAAATAGAAACATTTCCACCAGAATAGTTTGAGGCCGCTAAATAACCATCACCTGACAGTGCTACATGGCAAGGGTGCTTTCCTTCAGTTCCCATACTGTTTAAAAGCTCGAGTTGTCCATCTTTCAACCTAAATGCAGTAACACCTCCGCCCAAACTGTCAAAATCAGCAGTTTCTTGAGCCGCATATAGATTTTTCTTGTCTTCAGAAATTTTGATAAATGATGGATTGGGTAAAACAGCCGCCAAATTCTTGTTTGTTAAAGCTCCCGTACCGGCATCAAAAGTGAATTTATAAATACCTTCACTGTCGCCATCTGTATAAGTTCCAACAAATAATTGAAACTCTTTTTTCGCTTCTTTCTTTTCGGAGCACCCTACTAAACCCATCAATAAAACACTTAAAATCAAACTAAAAAATCTCATCGCTAAAATTGTCTTTTGCTAAAAATAACAACTAAATACGGAATGTAAATTTTATTTACCCCCATCTTTATATTTTTGAGACATGAACAAAGAGTCCATAATATTAGTTTTAAGTTGCTTGGGAGTTGTTCAAGCTCTTTTTCTTTGCGGATATCTGTTCACACTTAAAAAAGGCAATAGAAAGGCCAACATATTCCTGGCATTTGTCATTTTGGGACTCACCATCCGCATTGGCAAATCTGTACTCAATGTTTATTTGGATTTAACTCCTTGGCAAAGGAACTTGGGCTTATCAGGCATTTTATTGACTGGTCCTTTCTTGTGGTTCTATGGAAAGTTGTTGCTCACTGAACAAAAAAGATTCAGCAACAAAAATTATTTCCATATCATTCCTTTTATCCTGTTTGCCATAGGTTGCTATCTTATTCCAAATACAGGAAATTCAATCTCCTATGCCATTTATATAACGGTGTTTTTCCATTTGGCAATTTACATTGGTCTATCTTTCAACATCCTGAATAAATACCAAACCAAAGTGCACCCACAGCGGGCCACATGGTATAAAAATCTTAGCATAGGTGTTACTCTTATTTGGTTATTTTACATGGGCAACCTTGCAGGTCTCTTTTCTTTATACATTGGTGGAGCCCTCTTTTTTTCATTGCTTATTTATGCTTTTTCTTTTTTATTTCTTCAAAAGCATGCATTTAGATTGGGGAAGTACAATACCTCAACTTTGGACAAGTCTTCTTCAGAGGAGTTAATGGATGGGATAAGACATCTTTTTATCAAGGAAGAAGTTTTTTTGGATAATTCCATTTCACTTGAATCCATTGCGGAAAAATTAAGTGTTCCTCCCAGAAAACTTTCCCAATGCATTAATGAAAATGAACAAAAGAATTTTTCCGATTTTGTGAATGGGTACCGGATAGAAAAAGCGAAAGCAATGTTATCCGACCCAAAATATGCTCAAGAAAAAATTATTGCTGTTGCCTATGATTGTGGTTTTGGCAACGTAACATCTTTCAATTTGGCGTTCAAGGCAAAAACACAACTAACCCCTTCACAATTCCGAAATAAATCCAAAAACCAATAGTTTTCGTTTTAAAAATCATGATTTTTAAAGCTTAGGATACTGAAATTTTCATCATTTGCATCAAAGTAAAATCATGATGAACAAATTGATGCTTTCTTTGACAGTTGTTTTGATGGGTTGCTCCCAAGGTCAAAAATCTTCCAAACAACATAGCAATTTACCTTCTTTTCCGTCCAAAAAAATCATACTGGAAGGACTTAATCACCCCTGGAGTATCGCTTTCTTATCCAATAAAGAAGCATTGATTTCTGAAAAGGATGGCAATTTGTTGAGGGTTGATCTTCAATCAAAAGAAAAATATATCATAAAAGGGTTTCCAACGGATTTAACGGATAGTATTCGTGTCATACATTTTGGTGACAACTCTGGAATTTTCGAGGTTTTGATAGACCCGCATTTTGAAACAGAGCCATGGATTTATATGAGTTATGCCGCTAAAAAGAAAGGGGTGGGCACAACCACCAAAGTGGTACGGGCAAAATTGGAAAATGACTCACTTGTTAATCATGAAACGCTGATTGAAGCTGAACCTTATACTCGGGAATATTTTCATTATGGAGGTGGAATGGTATTTGGCCCAGATGGAAAAATCTATGTGACCATTGGGGAACGATTGTTTTGGGAAAGGGATGAGCCAGAGATTCCTATCGCCCAAGATGTAAAAGATAAAAGAGGAAAAATCTATCGAATCAATCCAGATGGTAGTATCCCAGATGATAACCCTGACTTTGGAAAAGAGGCAGTCCCCGGGCTTTATGGCATGGGAATTAGAGCCGCCCAAGGAATAACCGTTCAGCCAGAAACCAATAAAATTTGGTTTAGCGAACACGGCACCATTCAAGGGGATGAAATCAACATTTTGGAGGCAAGAGCCAACTATGGTTGGCCCAATGTTACCTCCGGAAAACTAAGAAGTTCGGATTACAAACCACCCAAATTGGATGGTGTGAGTTTTACACCTCCTGTTTGGTTCTGGCATCATACCGTAGCTCCAACCGGACTTACATTTTATACTGGGGATGAATTCCCTCAATGGAAAAACAACCTGATCGTACCAGGACTTTCACGGGGCAGTTTGTGGAGATTTCGAATAGAAGATGAAACGATTAAAAGTGCCGAAGAATTATTCTTGGATGACCGGGTCCGTATTCGCAAGGCCAGGCAAAGCCCTGATGGAAAGCTCTATATCCTTACGGATGAAGATAATGGCAAACTCATTCAAATAAAACCTCAATACTAAATTCAAAACAAATATGCGTACACTAGTTCTAACACTTGCTTTTTTATTTTCCATGTTAATCGTAACTGCACAATCCGAAGAAAATGCGATTCGGAAAACCATTCAAAAATATCTGGACGGGTCTTCATATAATAATTTGGAATTAATCACTTCCGCTTTTTACACAGAAGCGGATTTATTTCTCTCCAAAAAAGATCAGGAGCTTTGGGTGCTCTCACCGGAAGAATATGCCAATCTTTTTAAGAATAGGAAGAAAGGAAAGTTCAATGGAAGGGTTGGAAAAATACTGAATGTTGATTATGCCAATAATATTGCCAGTGCCAAGGCTGAAATTGCTATCCCTTTAAAAAACCTTTTGTTCATTGATATTTTTCTATTGAAAAAATTGGAAGGTGAATGGAAAATTATAAGCAAAGCTGCTACCTCTATAAACCCTTAAAAGGGTTTACACATCTGGAATCAGTTTGGTTTTGATTTCTCTCCAGAGATAAAAACCGGTTACAATGGTAGCCAATACATCGGCAATGGGAAAAGAGAGCCAAACGCCCAGTTCGCCCATAAAATTTGGGAGTATTAGAATCAATGGGATAAAAAAGAATCCCTGTCTGGTCAAGGTCAATAACAAAGCTGGAATAGCTTTTCCAACAGCTTGAAAGTATGCCGCTCCAATAAGCTGTAAAGCAATAATTGGGGTGGCTGCAAACACCAATCGCATAGCCATAGGAGCATGCTCCATTACAAAAGCGTTGGCAACAAGTTCTTCAGGTGGCAAATCTGGTCTGTTACTCAAAAACAAAGCTGTAAAAAAGTCCGGAAACACCATGAGTACAACAAACACTAGCGAAGCCACAAAGGCTGCATATTTTATGGCGGTATAAATGGACTCCTTTACTCGATCATACTTTATCGCTCCGTAATTGAATCCCGCAATGGGCAAAAAGCCCTGGGTAACACCAAAAATAGGGAAGAAGGCAAACATCAACATCCTTCCAATGATAGCATATACGGCGACCATGGCCTCTCCTCCCAAATTGAACAATATATTGTTCATGAGCAGATAGGTAATGCTGGTAACAGCCTGTCTTGCTAGTGTAACAAAACCGAGAGCGCCAATTTCCTGTAGGATGGGCATGCTAAGACCAAAATGGGGAAGACCAATCTTCAGTTCAGAATTTTTGGAAAGAAAAAAATATAGGATATATCCAAAGCATAATAAATATCCGGCCGTGGTTGCCCAAGCAGCTCCGTGCATTCCCCAATCAAAAACATAGATAAAGAGGTAATCCAAAAATAGATTTCCAACGGATGGGATAATCATGGCCACCATGGCAAACTTTGGTTTTCCCTCTGCCCTAATCACCGTGTTGCCCATCATACAGAGTGCCAAAAATGGAACTCCATATAGAATGATGGTATAGTAGGTTTTGGCCGGGTCAAAAATTGCACCTTTACCTCCAAATGCCGGAATAAGATCGTTTACAAAGTAAAGTCCCAACGCTACCATAGCAGTGGTTATGATAAACGTTAGGGTTATTTGGTTTCCAAAGGTTTTAAGTGCTTTTTCCTTATCTCCTGAACCCAATGCGCGGGAAACAATACTTGATCCGCCAATTCCAATGGCCATCCCCAAAGCAGCAATAAAAAATGAAACAGGGAGTACCACATTAATAGCAGCTATGGCAATGGAACCAATCCAATTTCCCACAAAAATGGAATCGACCAAAACGTTCAGGGACATGACCAAAATGCCTATCGATGCAGGTACGGCTTGCTTGATCAGTAATTTACCGATAGGTTCAATCCCTAATTGATCTGAAGATACTTTTGCCACAGATTTTACGACATGATATTGTATCTGTCATATCGAGCGCAGTCGAGATATTGGCAGAATTTATTACTATTAATAGGTCTCGTCCTTCGACGGGCTCAGGATGACGCTCGACCTAACATTTTTTTACACTGGCAACGTTTCCTTGGATTGCCATTCGTTAACCCATTTGGCCATCAAGGAAACCCAAGCATCATTATCATTAAGGCAAGGAATATGAATGTAGTCTTCACCACCCGCTTCTTTGAACTGCTCTTTACCTTCCATGGCAATTTCTTCCAAAGTTTCCAAACAATCACTCACAAAAGCTGGTGTAATCACAACCAATTTTTTCTTCCCCTCTTTGGCCAATCTTTCAAACTCAAAATCAGTAAATGGTTTTAACCATGGGTCATTGGGCAATCTGGATTGAAAAGAAATACTGGTTTTGTCTTCTGGCAATCCTAAAAATGCTTTTACCTTTTCGGTGGTATTAAAACATTGATGTCTATAACAGGTATGATGGGCCACAGAATTGGTTATGCAACAGCTATTGTCAATTTTACAATGAAACTTCGTCGGGTCCGACTTACGAATGTGCCTCTCAGGAATTCCGTGATAGGAAAATAGAATATGATCGTATTCAAAATCTTTTAATCCCTCTGCAATACTTTCTGATAACACTTTTATATAATCAGTGTTACCATAAAAAGCCGGCAAGGTTGTTACATGCATTTCAGGAAAATGTACTGCCTGTTCTTCCATCGTTTTTACCACAACGGTCTCAAAAGAACTCATGGCATATTGCGGATATAATGGAACCAACAATACTTCATCCACTCCTTTATCTTTCAATTCCTGAAGTGCTTTTTTTATGGTCATGGAACCGTAACGCATGCCAAGCGCCACTGGCATATCTGTTTGTTTGCGCACCTTTTCCGCAAATCGTTCCGAAATTACAATTAGTGGTGAACCTTCGTCCCACCATATTTTGGAATATGCTTCGGCCGATTTTTTAGGTCTAGTTTGCAAAATAATACCTCTTACTATAATGTTTCGAAGCCATTTTGGGGTATCTATGACACGTTCATCCATCAGGAATTCATCCAAATAGGGTTTTACATCTTTTGCTGTTGGACTGTCCGGGGAACCTAAATTGACCAATAGTACTCCTTTCATAGCACTGAGGATAGTTTTGTTATTAGAAGCGATAAAAATACTACTTGAAGATGATTTAACATTTGATTCTTCCAATTTGTTTCCTTATAATTCCATAGATAATCCTAATTTCGAAGGACAAATCAGTATGCTTATGCTTCCAAGAATTCTTTATTGTTTTTTTCTGGCGTTTTCCATTACGGGCACGGCGCAAATCACCTGCACTCCTAAAGATTCTTCTCTTTTCAATTCTAAAATGATGGAGCTAAGCCACATTGAAGCTCAAAATTTGGGGGATAGCCTAGTATTTGTAGGAAAGTCTTTTTTGGATATTCCTTATGTTGAAAAAACCTTGGAAGTAGGTGATACGGAAACCTTGGTTGTCAATCTTAGCGGATTGGACTGCACCACTTTTGTAGAGAACGTTCTGGCATTCACTTCCATGCTCAAAAAAGAACAAGCCGATTTTGGGAATTTTGTAAAAAATTTAGAAACCATACGGTATAGAAATGGCGTTTTGGATGGATATCCTTCTCGATTGCACTACTTTACAGATTGGATTCGAAATAATGAACAAAAAAGATTGGTCAGAGATATTACCTCAGAACTAGGTGGCAGGGAACATAAAAAAGCCATCAATTTTATGGGTACACATCGTAATTTGTATCCATTTTTAGAACAGGACAAAAACTATAATTCCATACTGAAATCTGAGGCTGAATTGGCCAAAGAAAGTCTTTGTATTCTGGCGCAGGATGAAATTGAGTCAAATGAGCATTTAATCCAATCGGGTGATATCATTGCTTTGGCAACTTCTATAAAAGGGCTGGATGTTACACACACCGGAATTGCCATTCGTGAGGCTGATGGAAGGATTCATTTACTGCATGCATCCATTTCAGGTTCAGTAAGAATCACCAAAGAGCCCTTAGTGGATTATCTCAAAAAAATAAAAAGCAATATTGGGATTATAGTAGCAAGGCCAACCTTACTTTCTTCCTAGACACCATTCAATGGCACCTAGTAAATGCTGTTTGAAGTCAGGATCATCATAAGAAGCTTCAGTATGTCCTAATCCTGTATAAAAAGCCCTGCCCCCATCAAACTCATGATACCATGCTATAGGATGATTATCTCCGTTGGTTCCCCCTTTATACGTTGACTCATCCAATTTCATGAGCACTTTAACCTTAGGGTTAAGGTTTTTAAAGTTGTACCATTCATCAAAGTGCAGCCATTCATTTTTTAAATGAACTGTTGAAGGATGGGTTTTGTCCACCACATCAATTTTGGCCTGTTGTTGTTCTGGATGACTTTCAAAATATCCGCCGACCAATTTGCCATACCATGGCCAATCATATTCTGTGTCGGCTGCCGCATGAATCCCCAAAAAGCTTCCGTCGTTTTTAATGTATCCTTCAAAAGCCCTCTGCTGTTGGTCATTGAGAACATCCATTGTGGTACTCAAAAAAATCACCAGTTTGAAATTTTTCAAGTTTTGAGGATTAAAGTCTTCAGCTGTTTCGGTTTGCAGGGCAATGAAACCATTGGTTCTACCCAATTGTCGTAACGTCCGAGCTCCTTTTTCAATGGCTTTATGTCGATATCCTTCGGTTTTGGTAAATACCAATACTAAATCGGGCATTTTTGCTCCTTCTTGAATATTAATTGGCTCCTGGGCATTGGCAATCAAAGCAAAACAAAAAGTTATCAGGGAAATTTTTATCGACCGCATCGTTTGTTATTAAGCGCTTGAAGTTAAATATTTTTTGGGTGTGGTGCCATATTTCTTTTTAAAAGAAGCGATAAAATGGCTTGCCGTGCTATATCCAACTTTTAAGCCCACTTCGTTCACGTTATGGTTTCCAGTTTCCAACATTTTTCGAGCATATTCCATTTTGTAATCGAACAAAAATCCATAAACCGAGTCCCCATATATCTGTTTAAAGCCCTCTTTCAGTTTCTTCAGGCTCAATCCAATTTCTTGTGAAAGTTCTGACAAAGTGGGCGGTTCGGACATACGGGAAATCATAATTTCCTTGGCCATTCTGATTCGCCTTACATTGTCCTCATCTGCCAAAAAGGGGCACTGCTCCAAATCGGCATCCGGAGTTTTGTTGAAATACAATGAAATCAGCTCGTATATTTTTCCCTTTACGTAAAGTTCTTTTATGGAGGGATGTAGGCTATAATTCATTACTTGACTCAGCACCACAGCAATTGTAGGGGTCACCACTTCCTGCGAATAGTACTTTTTCTCCTTGTTATCATCGCTCAAGAAAGGAATGTAATCGGCTTCCGAAGAGAAAAGGGAGTGAAACTTTCGGATGGTCATTATCACGGACAGCAACCATGAATTGGGTGAAACCAAAAGATTAAGCGGTAAATCTTTTTGGGTATTGTAAAGCAAAAGTGAGTTTTCCTCGGAAACTTCAAGCTGGTAATTGCCCTGATTAAACTGAAACTGTCCCCGTCCCTTTAAACAAAAATGAAACTGGATAAAAGTGCTGTCAATCTCACGTTCAACAACGGCAGATTCTTCGCTATCGTTCTGAATCTTAAGCACATAAAATCCATCTTCTATTAAAATTTCCTCATATGAACCTTTGGCGACATTTTTCATACAATTTTTTAGTCAAAAGAATTGAAATATTCTATTTGTAACGATTCTAAATTAGATATTCTATTATCAAAAGTATCAATAAATGCAATGTTTTTGAAACTTTTTGAGCAAAAATGCATCTAAAAGTACAGGAGCAGTTATTTATAGTTCCTCTAGCGTTATTTTTTAAGTAATAGTGCTATTATTTTTGTGACCGACTTTAAATCCTTTATGAGGAATTATAATATTTCAAAACATAGTTCTTTTTATGCCGTTGGCCTCAGTTATAAAAAAGCTGATGCGGAAGTTCGTGGAAAGTTTAGTTTGGATGTTCCTGCCATAGATAGAATCATAATTCAAGCTAAAGAGCAGGGCATTGATGGTCTTCTGGCAATTTCTACTTGTAACCGTACCGAACTTTATGGTTTTGCCCAACACCCTTTTCAGCTGATAAAAATGCTCTGCGATGAAACTAGGGGTAGTGTTGAGGAATTTCAAGAGGTGGCCTACGTTTACAAAAACCATGATGCCATCTCCCATATGTTTAAGGTGGGTACCGGCCTCGACAGTCAAATTTTGGGGGATTTTGAAATCATCAGCCAGATAAAACAAGGTTTTTATCGTGCCAAAAAACACGAAATGGCAAATCCGTTTTTGGAACGCCTTTGCAATTCTGTAATTCAGGCAAGTAAGCGCATCAAAAATGAAACAGAATTGTCAACTGGTGCTACCTCCGTTGCCTTTGCTTCAGTAAAATATATTTTGGACAATGTTTCAGCCATTTCTGAAAAGAACATTTTGCTTTTTGGAACAGGAAAAATTGGAAGAAATACTTGTGAGAATCTAGTGAAGCATTCCAACAATTCCCACATAACGCTCATAAACAGAACACGGGAAAAAGCTGAAGATGTGGCCGGCAAATTTCACCTTACCGTAAAAGATTATGGTGACCTTCAAGCGGAAATAAGAAAAGCGGATATTCTTGTCGTAGCTACGGGCGCACAATTGCCTACAGTTTCCAAAGCGCTGATCTATTCCAAAAAACCGTTGTTGATCTTGGATCTTTCAGTTCCCAAAAATGTTTCGGATGATGTATTGGAACTGGACAATGTTTCTTTGGTACACTTGGATCAGCTTTCCAGAATAACCGATGACACTTTGGCCAAAAGAAAGGAATTTGTTCCCAAAGCCGAAGCAATCATCGAGCAAGTGAAAAAGGATTTCCTTAAATGGTTGGAAACTAGAAAATTTGCTCCGGTCATCAATGCCTTGAAACAAAAATTGAAGACGATGAAGGCTGAGGAAATTGATTTTCAGTCTAAAAAGTTATCCGATTTCAATGAAGACCAAGCTGAGGTAATTTCCGAACGAATTATTCAAAAAATCACCAAACAATTTGCAAACCACTTGAAAAGTTCAGAAGTCGATACAGAAGATAGTTTGGCACTTATCCAAAAAGTGTTTCAGTTAGAAATCGATTCCCAATGAGCAAAATCATAAGAATTGGTACCCGTGATAGCGAATTGGCTTTGTGGCAAGCGCATACAGTTCAGCACAAATTGGAAGAATTAGGTTATGACACCACTTTGATTCCTATAAAATCTACTGGAGACCAAGTCTTGGATAAACCACTTTACGAGCTTGGTATTACTGGAATCTTTACCAAAACATTGGATGTTGCCATGCTTAAAGGGCAAATTGATATTGCCGTACACTCCATGAAAGATGTGCCCACGCAATTGCCAAAGGGCATTGTTCAGGTTGCAGTTCTGGAACGTGCCATTACCAATGATATTCTTGTGCACAAGGGGGCGGATTTTCTAGAAGCGGAAGAACCTTCAACGATTGCTACGGGAAGCTTGCGCCGAAAGGCCCAGTGGTTACATAAATATCCTCATCATCAAGTGGTGGATTTAAGGGGAAACGTAAATACCCGTCTTTTAAAGCTAATTGAGAACGATTGGAGCGGAGCCATTTTTGCCCAAGCTGGATTACAGCGGATAAAACTACTTCCAAAGGATGCTTTGATACTCGACTGGATGGTTCCAGCACCTGCACAAGGTGCCATGGTCGTTGTTGCTCAACAAAGCGATGATTTTTCAAAAGAGGCTTTGCACAAACTGAATCATTCTGATTCTGAAATTGCCACGGGCATTGAACGGGAATTTTTAAGAACCCTTGAAGGCGGTTGCACCGCACCCATTGGAGCCTTAGCTCAAATTAAAGATCAAAAGGTTTATTTTGAAGGCGTCTTGTTTTCACTGGATGGGAAAGAAAAAATCGGTGTTGAAAAAAATATTCCACTATCTAAAGCCAAAGGTTTTGGACAAGCTTGTGCCAAAGAAGTTTTAGAAAAAGGTGGAGATAAATTGATGGAAGCCCTACGCAATGAAAACAGTGCTATCCACTAAAATAGAGGAAGATAGTTCCCTCTCCCCGGGGAGAGGGCTAGGGTGAGGGGAAATGAATAAGAAAATCCAAATAGCAAGATTACTTAGAAAAGAACAGACCAAAGCAGAAAAGAAGCTTTGGCGTTATCTGCGAAATAGGAATTTTGAAAATCTAAAATTCAGGAGGCAACATCCTTTAAAAGAATATATTGTTGATTTCTTTTGTGAAGAATATGGTATTGTTATCGAATTGGATGGCGAATATCATAACGAAATCAACCAAGCTAAAAAAGATGAACTGAGGGACTTGCACCTAACGGAATTGGGATATATTGTTATAAGGTTTGAAAACAAAGTGGTTTTTGAACAAGTTGATGTATTATTTCAGGCAATTGAAAATGCCAAAAAAAAGCAACATGAATTTTCAATAGCAAGGAAACAACAATTGAAAAAAAGAAGCAACATTCGTAAAAACCACCTCTCCCCAACCCTCTCCTCTAGTAGAGGGAGCAAAACAGTGCTATCCACTAAAATACTCACCCCTTCCCAAAAAGAATTGTTACTGAATTCCGGAATTGGTTTTGTGGAGTACAACGCTCTAGAATTTGAATTTTTAGATATTGCTATTCCGCCGGATTATTCAAATTTGATTTTCACTAGCAAAAATGCTGTAAAGGCATTTCTTCGACAATCTGATGATTCTAATGTTTTGAACTTCCATGCTTATTGCGTTGGAGAAAAGACCAAATCGTTTTTAGAAGAAAAAGGCTTAAAAGTGGTTAAAATGGCACAAAATGCATCAGAATTAGGTCATTTTATAGTCAAAAACCACAGAAATGAGCGTTTTATATTTTTATCCGGAAACCAAAGAAGACTAGAGTTACCAGAATTGTTAGAAAAAAATAACATTCGGTATAAAGAAGTCCAAGTCTACAACACCCATCTAAGACCTAAAAAATTCAATAGGGTTTTTGATGGAGTTCTTTTCTTCAGCCCCAGTGGTATTCGAAGCTGCCTGCAGGAAAACGAAATTGGCAATAGTTGGGCCTTTTGTATTGGGGCAACCACATCTCTTGAAGCTAAAAAACATACCAGTCAAATTATAATAGCTAACAAGCCAACCGTTGAAAATGTGTTGGTGCAAGTCATAAAACATTTCAAACAACATGATTAAAAACGACTTATTCCTGAGGGCCCTAAAGGGTGAAACTGTGGACAGACCACCGGTATGGATGATGCGTCAAGCTGGACGTTATCTTCCCGAGTTTATGGCGCTAAAAGATAAATATGATTTCTTTACCCGTTGCCAAACTCCTGACCTGGCCTCCGAAATCACGGTTCAGCCCATCCGTAGATATGGAATGGATGCCGCCATTTTGTTCAGCGATATTTTGGTGATTCCCCAAGCCATGGACATCGAAGTACAAATGAAACCGAACTTTGGTCCCTATTTGCCCAACCCAATCCGTTCAGCAAAGGATTTGGAAAAGGTTGTTGTTCCAGACATTCAAGAATCTTTGGGTTATGTTCTGGATGCAATCACCCAAACCAAGGAAAAATTGGAAGATGAAATTCCATTGATAGGTTTTGCCGGGTCTCCATGGACCATTTTATGTTACTGTGTTGAAGGTCAGGGAAGCAAAAGTTTCGATAAGGCCAGAGGGTTTTGTTTCACACAACCTGAGGCTGCGCATCAGTTGCTTCAAAAAATAACAGATACGACCATTGCCTATTTAAAAGCTAAAGTAAAGGCAGGTGTCAATGCTGTTCAGGTATTTGATTCTTGGGGAGGAATGCTTTCACCGCAAGATTACCAGGAATTTTCATGGAAATACATTCAACAAATTGTTGATGCCCTAAAAGACGAAGCGCCTATAATCGTGTTCGGAAAAGGATGTTGGTTTGCCCTAAGAGAGATGGCTCAATCGGGAGCTTCTGCAGTTGGTGTAGATTGGACCTGTTCTCCAAAAAATGCGCGCTATTTAACGGGCGGAAACATTACTTTACAAGGAAATTTTGACCCTGCAAGGTTGTTATCTCCTCCTTCAGTAATCAAAAAAATGGTCGCCCAAATGATTCGCGAATTTGGAAAGGATAAATATGTTGTAAACTTGGGGCATGGGATTCTTCCACACATTCCTTTAGAAAATGCAAAAGCATTTATTGATGCGGTAAAAGAATACAAAGAATAAATTTTAGTGGTATTAATGCAAATCGAATTCGACAACTACAGCATAAGCCCCACCCAAGAAAAAGATGCTTGGCGCATGTGCGACTTTGTGGTTTCCAATGAAGAAAGGCTCAAAAATTATTTTCCCAAAACCCTTGAACAAAACCTCAACCCAACACTATCGCAACTATTTGTCTCTAAAATGGTCAAAAAATCCATAGCTCGTGAGGAATTTCTTTTTGTTATAAAAGAAAATACCAATAGGACTATAATTGGGTTTATTTATGTAAAAGAACTAGATAAAGAGAAAAAAATAGGTGAATTGGCGTATTGCATGGGCTACCAATATGAGGGAAAAAGAATAATGACCGCCAGTATTAAAAATTTAGTTCCTTGGTGTTTTGATGATGCTAAACTACAAACTCTTCAAATCATAGTGCACAACAGTAATATAGGTAGTAAAAAGGTTGCGGAGAACAATGGGTTTCAATGGAAACAAACTTTGTTGGAAGAGCACACCACTGGCGATGGTGAAGTTTTGGACATGGAATTGTATGAACTCCATAATCCTGCCTTGCAATCATGAATGTTCTAAAAACACTCAAAAGGATTAGTTTAAAAAGTTTTTGGACCTTGGCTAAGCTATGTTTAAGGTTTCCGTTTTTTATTTTTCCAACCTTATCTTCCACCAAGCAATGTATGTCAACCTCAACTGAAATTTATGGCAGATTACATTACAAAAACGGGCCTGCCAATGCATTTAGACATGCTTTTTGGAACTATCTGATTGCAAAAAAGTGTTTCCGTTGGCGAAATAATATGGATGTCGTTTTGGTTTGGGTCGAGAAAATTACCAATTGGCATGAAAATGCGTTTCCCAATCGGGAGTTGGCCAAAAAGATGGATTTACATAACAATAAAATAGGTAGAGCAATTTTCCAAGAACATTTTTCAAAATTAGAAAGTCAAGTGATTGATGTTTTAAGGGAGATGACCTCAAACGCTATTAAAATAGATGTTGAAACAGATTTTACTTTAGTAAAAAACCAATTGGTTTATATAATTGAAGATGAATGAAAGATAAATTTTACAGCTACATACTGCAGCTTCAAGATACCATAACAGATAAATTGGAAGAAGTAGATGGCTTGGCCAAATTCCAACAGGATTTATGGAACAGACCTGAAGGTGGTGGCGGTAGAACACGTGTCATTGAAAATGGGGCAGTATTTGAAAAAGGCGGAGTCAACATTTCAGCGGTCCATGGAGCACTTCCACAAAGTATGCAAAACTATTTTGGTGTAAAAGATGCTGATTTCTTTGCTTGTGGGCTAAGTTTAGTCATTCACCCAAAAAATCCAATGGTACCCACCATCCATGCCAACTGGCGTTATTTTGAAATGTATGACAAGGAGGGGAATATTGTAGATCAATGGTTTGGAGGAGGTCAGGATTTGACTCCCTACTATCTTTTTGAAGAAGATGCAAAACACTTTCATTTCGTTTGCAAAACGGCCTGTGATGCACATAATCCGGAGTTTTATCAGAACTATAAAAAACGCTGCGATGAATATTTTTGGAATAGTCATAGAGATGAAGCCAGAGGTTTAGGTGGACTATTTTTTGATTATTGCAAAGCAACCGAATCAACCTCCATGGAAGATTGGTACAACTTTGTCACCGAAGTTGGAAACAGCTTTTTGGAAGCATATATACCAATCGTTCTGAAAAGAAAAGAACTTCCCTACAGCCAAAAACAAAGGGATTGGCAAGAAATTAGACGTGGTAGGTACGTTGAATTCAATTTGGTTCACGACAAGGGTACATTGTTCGGATTAAAGACCAACGGACGTATTGAAAGTATCTTAATGAGCCTTCCGCCACATGTGCAGTGGCACTATAATCATCATCCTGAAGAAGGAAGCGATGAGGAAAAATTGATTCAAGTATTGCAACAACCCAAGGATTGGGTTTAATCCGTAGTTTTGTTAGAGAACCAAACCTATGAAACAGAGAATATATCAAATAGACGCTTTTACGGACCATGTTTTCGGAGGCAATCCAGCTGCGGTATGCATTTTAGACAGTTGGCTTGATACTGAACTCATGCAAAAGATTGCTCAGGAAAACAACTTGGCCGAAACGGCTTTTGCGGTAAAAAATGCTGAAGGATATGAACTTCGTTGGTTCACTCCGGAGGTTGAAGTGGATCTATGTGGCCATGCGACTTTGGCAACCGCGTACGTACTCTTCAATTACTACGGTGTTTCGGAAAATATCATCAAATTTCATTCACCACGAAGCGGCCCACTCGAGGTTGAAAAGTCACCCAATGGTCTACTGACTTTGGATTTTCCCACTGATGAAACAGTGGCCATTCGGAACATCCCAGAAATTGATAATGCCATTGGTCTTACTCCCATAAAAACCATAAAAGGAAAAACGGACTATCTACTCATTTATAATTCTCAAGCAGAAATTGAGGCCATAACCCCAAACTTCCATTTGCTCGATCAATTGGATTGTAGAGGAGTCATTGTATCTGCCCCAGGAGAAAAGGTTGATTTTGTTTCTCGATTTTTTGCCCCTCAATGTGGCATTCCCGAAGATCCTGTGACGGGTTCTGCACATACAACCTTAGCACCATATTGGGCCGGTGCTTTGGGAAAAACCAAAATGACGGCCAAGCAACTTTCACAACGCGGTGGGGATTTGATTTGTGAGTTTTTGGGCGAGCGAGTAAAAATTTCGGGAAAGGGCGCACCTTATCTTGTGGGAGAAATAGAAATCTAGCGATGTTATTTTCGTGTAATAACCATTTGTGATAATTAGAAAAAATCGTGTCAAACCATAAGCGACGCCATGAAAAAACTTAGACTGGAATATTCATCCCTTTTACAAGGCAAATTTTCTCCGGGAAAACGCAATCTGTTGTTTGCCTTCCAAGTGAATTGCCCAGGATGTTTTTTCTATGGCTTTCCATCAATGAAGGAATTGTTCAAAAAGTATGCTGGACAAATCAATTTTTTGGGGCTGTCCACAGCTTTTGAAGATTTTCAATTCAACAACTTAGAAAACACAAAACAGTTATTGGACGAAAAAAAACTTGTTGGCGAAACAAAAAAAGCTTTTGACACGTATCCCGACGAACTCCAACTTTCTGATATTGATTTCCCCATTGCCATGGATGTTTTAGGTGATAAAACATTCATCACACAGGAAAATATCACCTACATTGGGAGTCATTTTGCAAATTATGATCAGGCCTCGGAAGTAGAACGCGAACAATTTGACCATAAAATCAAGGATTATTTGAACACTAATCCCATAATCCCTGTTACTTTTACATTGAATCAATTTAAGGGAACACCCACCTTTGTGCTTTTTGATAAAGATTATTCCATTCTTGAACATTGGTTTGGGCATAAACCCTATGAAGAAGTAAAAAATATTATTAAAAATTGGCTATAAATCTCCTTTCAAATGTTTCCATTAATACGAAATAGAAGACTCCGCTCATCAGAATCCATAAGACGATTGGTTCGTGAAACCATTGTCACACCAGATGATTTTTTAGTTCCACTTTTTGTGGTTGAGGGTAAGGATATCAAAGAAGAAATTCCATCCATGCCCAATTATTTCAGGATGAGTCTGGACAATCTCGAAAAAGAAACCAAAGAACTTTGGCAAATGGGCCTTTGTGCTGTATTGCTCTTTGTAAAAGTTCCCGACAACCTCAAAGATAACAAAGGAACCGAAGCATTGAACCCTGATGGATTGATGCAACGTGCCATTAAAACGGTTAAAAATGCCTGTCCAGAGATGTTGATCATGACCGATGTCGCGCTTGACCCCTATTCTTCTTATGGACACGACGGTATTGTTGCCGAAGGGCAAATTCTGAATGATGAAACTTCAGAGGTATTGGCCGAAATGAGTGTTTCCCATGCCCAAGCGGGAGCTGATTTTGTTACCCCTAGCGATATGATGGACGGTCGTATTTTGACCATTCGAGAAGCTCTGGAAGATGAGGGCTTCCAAAACACTGGAATAATGAGCTACTCTGCCAAATATGCCAGTGCTTTTTACGGCCCTTTCAGAGATGCGTTGGATTCCGCCCCAGTTGACATAGCCAATGTGCCTAAGGACAAAAAGACCTACCAGATGGATTTTGCCAATCGTTTTGAAGCAATTCGCGAAACTCAAATGGACATTGATGAAGGTGCTGATGTTGTAATGGTCAAACCTGGTCTGGCTTATTTGGATATTGTTCGGGAAATCAAAAACGAAGTCGACGTTCCTGTGGCCGTTTACCAAGTTTCTGGTGAATATGCCATGCTCAAAGCTGCCGCTGAAAAAGGATGGCTTGACCATGATAGTGTGATGTTGGAGCAACTAATCGCCATCAAAAGAGCTGGAGCCAATATTATAGCCAGTTACTTTGCCAAGGATTTTATTCGGATTTTAGGTTAACTTTATAACCTATATAATGAAAAAGCCAATCCAGATTCTATTTTGTTTTTGCACTTTCGTACAACTGAGCGTTGCTCAAACTAGTTTGCCATATGCAAGTCCATCTGAAATGGGAATGGATGAATCCTATATCAACCATCAGGTTGATTCCATAATGACTTTGGGAATTCAAGAAGAGGCTTTTCCAGGTGCACAGGTATTGGTTGCCAAAAACAACAAAATCATTTTTCATAAGACATATGGGTATCATACGTACGACAGTGTTCAGCCCGTTGGTTTGGATGATATCTATGATCTGGCCTCTGTAACAAAAATTACAGGTCCTTTACCTGCCCTTATGAAGTTGGTAGATGAAAAAAAGCTGGATTTGGATGCCCCTTTCATTACCTATTGGAAACCATGGGCCAAAAGAAAGAACAAAAAAGACCTTACTTTACGACAGATTTTGAGCCATCAAGCTGGTTTGGTTCCCTATATCATTTTTTTGGAAAAAGTGATGAAGAACAGGAAAATCAAAAAGAGGTTCATCAAGAAAAAGCCAAGCAAAAGATTCCAGAGACAGGTTTACGATGACCTTTATGTGAAAAACCGCTTTCGGCGAAAAATGTATCGCACTATCAACCGTTCAAAAGTATCCTCTGAAAAAAAATACAGATACTCCGGACTTACATTTCTCATTTTCCCCGAATTGATCTCTCAATTGACAGGAACCGATTACGAAACCTATCTAAAAGAAAACATTTACAACCCTATAGGATGTAAAACCATAGGGTTTAACCCATCAAAAAAGGATTTTCCCAATAAAATTGTTCCTGCAGAGCAAGATACTTTGTTCAGAAAAACATTGGTAAAAGGATGGGTGCACGACGAAAATGCCTCACTTTTAGGAGGGGTTTCTGGAAATGCCGGTTTGTTTGCTACTGCCGACGATATGGCCAAAATCATGCTCTTTTATCAAAACTATGGTAAGGTGGATGGCAAGCAGGTTATCTCAGCTGAAACGGTTAAAGAATTTACCACTATTCAATATCCTGAAAATGAAAATCGTAGAGGATTGGGTTTTGACAAACCGTTGATTGGGAATGATACGCTTACATTAAAAGATGCTTATCCAGCACCTTTGGCAAGTAAAACAAGCTTTGGGCATGCAGGTTTTACTGGTACTTTTGCATGGGCAGACCCAGAAAACCAATTGGTATTTATTTTTCTTTCCAACAGGGTATACCCATCAAGAGATCACCGAAAGCTCTATGAATTGAATATACGCACCGCATTACATCAGGTTTTTTATAATGCCTTTGTCAATTCGGCAGAGTAGAATTCATCCGTATTCATTACCTTAGTACAACTAGATAAAACGCATGGGCTTACTCCTTTTTTACGCATTTGTTTCCATTTTCTTTTCATTCCTCTGCTCTATTTTGGAAGCTGTCCTGTTGAGCATCACCCCTACCTTTATTAATGTTAAAAAACAGGAAGGTAAGGAATATGCAACTTTGCTCGAGGGATTAAAAAAAGATGTGGATAAGCCCTTAATCGCCATTCTCACCTTAAATACCATTGCACACACTGTAGGTGCAATTTTGGTCGGCGTACAGGCAAAGGTTGCTTATGTAGATCTCTATGGAACCACAACCCGAAGCATATTTGGGATTGAGTTCACCGAAGATTTAATGGTGGGCGTGGTTTCTACCATAATGACCATTCTAATTTTGGTTGCTTCTGAAATCATTCCGAAAACCATTGGGGCCACGTATTGGAAACAGTTAGCCAACTTTACGGCCAAAGCCCTAAAGCTAATGGTGTTTATGCTTAAATGGACCGGATTGCTTTGGGTATTGCAATTATTTACCAAACTCATTGGCAAAAAGGGGCATCATGGAAGTGTTTTGAGTAGGGAAGATTTTACTGCCATGACGGAAATCGCTCATGAAGAAGGTGTTTTTCAGGAATCGGAATCCAAGGTCATTAAAAATCTTTTGAAATTTGATGAAATCCTGGCCAAGGATGTCATGACACCCAGAACAGTGATGAAAACAGCATCAGAAGACACTACCATACAAGAATTCTTTGAGGCTAACAGACCACTTCGATTCTCAAGAATCCCACTTTATAAAGATCGAATGGACAATATAACAGGTTTTTTCCTGAAGGATGAGTTGTTGGAGTCCATCATCAACAAAAAAGGAAAGGAAACCTTAAATAGCATTAAAAGGGAAATTTTGGTCACCAATAGGAACAAACCCATTCCAGAGCTTTTTGAAAAATTTGTGGCGGAACGGGAACATGTTTCCCTGGTTGTGGATGAATATGGTTCGGTAAGTGGGCTGGTCACCATGGAAGATGTTATTGAAACCCTGCTCGGATTGGAGATTATGGACGAAAGCGACAACGTAGAAGACCTTCAAATGCTTGCCAGAAAGAATTGGGAGAACAGGGCTAAGCGTATTGGAATTATTGAAGTTAAAAATGACATAAAATAGTGGAAATAGCTTATTTACAAACACCTATAGGTTTAACCGAATTTGAAGGTGATGAAAATGGGCTGGCAGCAGTACGAGTTTTAGATACAAAAAAACCTATTGGTATAATTCCAGAGGTTTTGGAAGATGCCGTTTATCAGTTTCGTGAATATTTTGAGGGAAACCGTAAGAATTTTGATCTAAAACTGAATCCATTGGGAACTGATTTTCAAAAAAATGTGTGGAAATTACTACAAGAAATTCCCTTTGGCAAAACAATTTCATATCTTGAACTTTCCAAAAAATTGGGAGACCCCAAAGCCATTCGTGCAGTAGCCTCGGCCAATGGCAAAAACCCCCTTTGGATAATTGTTCCCTGTCACAGGGTAATTGGAAGTAATGGAGACCTTGTTGGCTATGCCGGAGGACTTCATCGCAAAAAATGGCTTTTAGAACACGAGAGTCCTGCAAAACAGATGGCTCTCTTTTAATATTTGACCATGCTTTATAAACTTAACCTAGAACATATCCTCTTTTTGGATATTGAAACTGTACCCCAAAAACAAAATTTTTCGGATTTAGATGAAAGCACCCAAGTACTTTGGGAACAAAAATCCCAATACCAGCGCAAAGATGAAATTACTGCAGAAGATTTTTACGAACGTGCCGGTATTTGGGCTGAATTTGGAAAAATCCTCTGCATTTCAGTAGGCTATTTTACCTTTAAAGGGGATGTAAGAAGTTTTAGGGTCACTTCTTTTTCAGGTGATGAAAAACAACTGTTGAAACAGTTCAAGCAATTGCTCAAAGAGCATTTCAGCCAGGCAAAACATTTACTGTGCGCCCATAACGGAAAGGAATTTGATTTTCCCTATATCGCGCGAAGAATGGTGATAAATGGCATGAATCTTCCCTATAAATTGGACCTTTTCGGGAAAAAACCCTGGGAGGTCCCCCATTTGGATACCATGGAATTATGGAAATTTGGCGATTACAAACACTATACTTCCTTAAAACTATTGGCCCATATTTTGGGAATTCCCTCTCCAAAAGAAGATATGGATGGCAGCATGGTAAAAGATGTTTTTTATGAAGAAAATGGCCTTGATCGAATCATTTCATATTGTGAACTGGACGTGGTAACCACCGCACAGGTTTTCTTACGCTTGCGAAATGAGGATTTACTTTTGGAAAAAGAAATAATAAAAATATAATGGACAAAACCACTCTATTGGAAATCACTCCTGTACTTCCCTCTCAAGATATCAACAGAGATGTGGAATGGCATTCAAAACATACAGGCTTTGAGTTACGTTCAAAAGATAAAATGTACGCTTGCCTCAAAAGAGACAATTTGTTTATTCACCTTCAGTGGCATGCCGACACGAAGGACGATCCGTTGTTGGGAGGTTCGGTCATAAAAATCTTTGTGAAAAACATTGAGCCTATTTTCCATGAATTTATACAACGAGGTACAGTAACCAAAGACAAACTTAGGTTGAATACCCCATGGCATACGCATGAATTTGGGTTTTATGATCTTAACAACAATGCCATTTTTATTGTAGAAGATGCTTAGGCAACAACCATAAAAATTTAGCCGAAAAACTTCGGGCCCTCAACTTTGTTGAGACAACGCCTTCTGATCTATGGTTTTTTATAAAGATCATCTCTAATTTTTATAAAATTTAGTGCTCTTTATTCCTGCGTAGTCCTGCACTACCAGTACATATAATCCTGCAGACAAACTTGAAACATTGATGGAGGCCGTAGCCTCTCCTCTTCTAATGGTATTTCCAGATGTGGTTATTATTGAATATGCTGCATCTGTTGAAAGTTTTGCATCCAAGGTGAGCCACTCCGTTGCTGGGTTAGGGTATACTGAAATCTGTAATTCCTCATTCACCGAAAAGGTTTCATATGTAAAAAATTCGGTTTCCGTTCCCTTAAATACAAACTGAATTTCCTCGGAAAAATCAGACGCAACATTCTCCGTACAAATAGCTCTTATCCTTGCCTGATAGGTAGCTCCAATAGTCAAGTTGGTCATCTCAAATTTATTTTCCCAGATCAACTCATTTTTCCACTCAGATTCATTAACTCCTTTGTATTGAATTTCAAAAAGTGTGTCAGCTGCATCTGACCAAAAAACCGCAGCCATAGTTTCATCAGCAGAAAGCAATTCAAATCCAGAAGGTGCTTCAGCAGTACAGCCAGTAACCTTCACTCCAGAAACCAGCAGTGAAAAATCTTGAAGTCCATTTTTCAACCCTCCTTTATGCGTAACTGTTATCGTATAGGTCCCCTTGGCGTTGGCAATTTCAATGCGTTCATACGGATCCACGGAATTATCTCCTTTTGTTGCTACCGAAGCTGCTTTGGCTGGATTCAATTTCCACGGAAGAAACGTTTCCCCATCTTTGGTAATCCTGATATCCAAATCGTTGATCAATGCCGGGGTGGTACTGTTCAATTCTCCTCTGTTGATATACTCTCCCTCTGGGTCGGTCCAAGAAATGGACGCCATTAAACTTCCCAATCCATTTGCATCAACGGTAACGGAGAATGTATCGCCCCCCGTAAGAATTTCCTCTTGCACCATAGTGCTATACCCTTTGTTTTGTAACAGTTCAGCAGCAGTTTTGGCATTCATCACGCCCCATCCCATTTTATAATCGGGTCCTTTTGCATCAACATCATCAGCAGTATGTAAAGCCAGTCCTTTTAAGGTTGCAGCTTTCATATAGCTTCCATAAAGGTCATTGTGATATTGCTGCAACAACAACAGAGATCCCGTAACACCAGGGGCAGCCATAGAGGTGCCTGCAGAAGAATCATAGCTTGTATTAGTTTGGGAACTCGTGGAAAATATTGAGGAGCCATCTCCCGCCAAATCAGGCTTAACTCGTCCGTCATCAACCGGACCCAAACTGCTGTAACTTGCAACTTGTGCTTCCTGCAATTCTCCTTTATCTCCAATTTTGGTATTGGCTCCCGCAATGGTAAGCCCATTTTTTGATAGCGAAAACCCCAACAACAAGTCAAAACCATCCGCAGTTTTCCCAAAGTTGGGTGTATCATTATCAAAGGATCTCTGGGCATTACCAGCTGCGGTCACCATTAAATAATAAGGGGCATTGTACATTATCTTATCCCAATCTTGGGATACACGTATGTAGGAACCAAAATACCAATCTGGTACGCGATCCGATTTTATTCCATAAGAATGATTGCTCAGCAAAAGTCCATTGGCCGCAGCTTCGGCGACCTCAATTTTGTCACGAGTCCAATTATGGGTAAGTGCTTCAGCTCCGTAAGCAACTCCCTTAGCATTGGACTTTACTCCGGACGAGATAAGATTTCCAGTAACCAAAGTGGCATGTTGTCCAACTTCAGCAGTATTATCACCATTTTTCGCCCTGGAATCAAACTCTTGATGTGTGGTCAAGGCAACTCCGGCATCCCAAATACCAACTTGCATTCCTTTTCCATCCAATCCTAAACCCAAAAGACCATTGGCATATAAAGTATGCGCTCTTGAAGTTTGTCTAGTTGGATCGTTCAGCGTAGTATAAAAAAGAGGAGTTCCATCAGTTCCAACGTCTTGCAATTCCACAATGGTTCCATCTTTTTGTTTTTCAGAATGCTTCCAATTTTTAGAAACAAGCATATTCTTAATCTTGGCCTCTTTGGATTGATGCTCCAATTTAAGCTCAGCAATTAGAGAAGTTATCGTACTATGATCGTATGTAGATTGTATAGATCTCTTCTGAACATCGGTCTGTGCGAAAGCCGAAGACATACTTAAAAAAGAAAATAGCAAGGATGAAAAAATTCCTGTTGCCCAAGTAGGTATTCTGCAATCCATGATTTGAGGTTAAGTAAGATTTGGACTACAAAAATATCAACGAATCAAAATTTGTCGATAAAAAACCCTTTTATTTCGATGAATTACATCACTTTCGACGACCAGCTGTTGTGAAACTGTATTTTTATGTGGTGTAGTATTTTTCCTTCTTTTTAATTTATATGTTTTCCTTTAAAATAACATAGACCGGGAAGTGGTCACTGTACCCTCCCAGGTACTTTTTACCAACAAAAGTCCTAAATGGATTGCCCTTGTACCTTCCTTTCCATTCCTTCAAAAATTGAGGCGAAAACACTTCTGCTTTTCTGAAGCTGTGAGTTCCATTTTCATAATTAAGGAAACTATGCGAAACCAAAATCTGATCAAACAAACTCCACTCCCCTCTATAATTGGCACTTCCCGAATTGGGCGACAACAGTTTTTGCATGGGGTTTATAAACACTCCCGTTTCCATCAGTTTTTGAATACTTGCTGAATTGGGGTCATCATTAAAATCCCCCATAACAATACAATTCAGGTTTTCACCTTCAATAGTATTTAATTTTTCAATGATAGTTTCTGCGGCTTTGATTCTTTTATATTGGGTTTCATCGGCTCCTTGCCTTCGGGACGGCCAGTGGTTTACAAAAACATGGATCTCTTCTTGGTGCAATTGTCCATGTACATAAAGAATATCCCTAGTATAGTCTCTATCCCCGTTATCGTTATCAATCAGCAACGGAATGGTTTCTGAGTTTAAAACTTTAAAATGTTGTTGGTGATAAATAAGGGCTGTATCAATTCCTCGCTCATCGGGTGAATTAAAATGAATATAGTCATAATCTTCTTCTCTTAATGCCTTTGCTCCCAACAAAGCATCAATCACATTTCTGTTCTCCACTTCGGCAATTCCAATAAGAATAGGTAAAGTGTCACTTTCCTCCAACCCTATTTGCGAGATGGCCTTGGCCATTTTCTTTACTTTCTTTCCAAATTTACGTTCGTTCCATGCCTTTCTCCCTTCTGGAGTAAAATCATCGTCCAAAGTGTGCGGGTCATTCTTGGTGTCAAAAAAATTCTCAAGATTATAGAAAGCTATGGTGTATTGGTTTTCCAGATGCTTCAAATTAAAAAGATTTATGGTTATCCTAATAAATATAAAAACCCAAAGTACAAAAACAGCTTCGTAAACATTGTTTAGATTTGCACTTTAATAGATTCAATGCTAGAAAAGAAGGCTACAGATTATGAAAAGGCGGTTCTTATTGGGGTAATCAATAAGGATCAGAATGAGACCAAGGTCGCAGAATATTTGGACGAATTGGAGTTTTTGACTTTTACCGCTGGTGGAGAGGTCATCCATAGGTTTACACAACGAATGGATATTCCAAATCCTAAAACCTTAATTGGCAGTGGGAAAATGGAAGAAGTGGAGCAATACGTGAAGCAAAATGATATTGGCTCAGTAATTTTTGATGATGAACTTTCTCCCGCACAACAGCGAAATATTGAAAAACAACTTCGCTGTAAAATTATAGATCGTACTAGCCTGATTCTTGATATTTTTGCCCAAAGGGCTCAAACTAGTTATGCAAGAACCCAGGTAGAGTTGGCTCAATACGAATACTTGTTGCCAAGATTGACTGGATTATGGACGCACTTGGAGCGACAAAAAGGGGGTATTGGAATGCGGGGTCCCGGTGAAACCGAGATCGAAACGGATAGGCGGATTGTACGGGACAGAATTTCTCTTTTGAAAAAGAAGCTCACCAAAATTGACCGACAAATGGAAACCCAACGAGGTAATCGTGGGGCTTTGGTTAGAGTTGCTTTGGTAGGATATACCAATGTTGGCAAGTCTACCTTAATGAATGTCGTTAGCAAGAGTGATGTCTTTGCCGAAAACAAACTCTTCGCCACATTGGATACCACAGTGCGGAAAGTGGTAATAGGTAATCTTCCTTTTTTGTTGAGCGACACGGTAGGTTTTATCCGAAAACTACCCACCCAACTGGTAGAAAGTTTTAAAAGTACTTTGGACGAAGTTCGTGAAGCGGACCTGCTGCTACATGTTGTCGATATCTCACATCCCAATTTTGAGGAACACATTGCCTCAGTGAACAAAATCTTGGATGAAATTAAAAGTGCGGATAAAAAGACCATCATGGTCTTTAACAAAATAGATCAATACAAAGCCGAGATTATTGAAGAGGATGATTTGGTAACGGAACGAACCCAAGCACATTTTACTTTAGCAGATTGGAAGAAGACCTGGTTCAATAAAATAGGTGACCGTGCACTTTTTATTTCGGCCTTGAATAAAGAAAACCTGGACGACTTTAGAAAACGAGTCTACGATGAGGTACGAGATATTCATGTAACCCGCTTTCCGTATAACAACTTTTTGTATCCTGAGCACCTTGATCAGTATTGAGGACGTTTCAGATGATGTGTTTTAGTTTACCGACGAAATACAATCGTTAACATTTTCCACCACATATTTTTAATAGTTCACAACAAAAGTTTAAGCAGTAACAACAGAAAAACTACTTTCATACTGTTTTTAAGTGTTAGTGTTACAACCGAGTCTTCTATAAGCTTAACCTACTTAATCTTGGTTTGAACAACACCTACAAATCGTATTAACCCCACAAAAAAGCCCTCCAATTTGGAGGGCTTTTTTGGTTTGTATAAGCTTGTTTAGAATGAATAGCTCAACCCAAGCGTCCAATAGGTCTGCAGCTCATTATCAATAGTATCAAAAGTTGCATTGGGGTTAGGAGTTGGAGCATTGTTCACAATATAATTGAGGGTTTCTTGCTTGTTATTTCGTAGCCCAAAATCGAACCCAACACCTATAACCTTCCACAAGGTGTAGGCAAAAGAATTTGTCCAAGTCCAATTGCTCAAATCGCCACTCTCATAGCTTTGGAACATGGAAAGATTGGTTTTAAAGCTTACTGCTCCTATTTGTTTGGTATAATCAGCAACAATTTTTGCTCCCAACGACGAATTAAAAATGGTGTCCTCATCGCTAAATACAAAATTGTAATTAAGCGGGTGAATCACCACAACCAAATCGGCAATAGGCGTCCAAGTACCCCCAACACCTATATCTAAATATCCAGGGTCATTAAAGTTGCTCAAGATTGTAGTACGGTATTCCCCAAGTGTGGAAATGGCAAATTTGTCACTTAATTTATATCCATAAAGTGATGAAATGTTGAATACATCGGTAGACTCTCTAAAGCTGTCATCATCATTGGGGTCATCCTTGTCATCTAACTTCACCCAATTTAAGTTGACGTTCATGGCATTCCTCCAAAAGAATTTTTCTTCTTGTTGATTAGCAAATGCATTGACCGTGAAACCAATTGTTCCGGAATTGTTATTGGGAATCCCCTGTGAAAACCAATTATTAAAACCTGAAAGGCTTCCACCAATGGTTCCAAAGGCACCCACCTTCCATCCAGGAAGGGCATCCAGTTGCGATTGAAGAGCATTTACACGTCCTTGAATAGCCGCAATAGAGTCTTTTTTAGGGGCAATTTGTGCCTTCAGTTCTTCTTCTGTCTGCGCATTTACCGTAACGAATAAAAAGAATGCTGCACCAGCATAAAGTAGTTTTTTCATAGTATGGAGTTTTGTGTTTAGAAACACAAAACTACGAAATGTCACATTCAATTTAATGCTTGTTACTTCCTCTTAAATAATGGCACTGCAGAACATGCCTCTCCGTACATTATACTTTTGGCCACTTTTTGAATTTTGGTCATGGCCATGATATAGGCATTTTCAGGAACAGGTTTATTGGAGCACCCTTTAATGATCACTGGTTTATCTTTTAACCCAGAAACATCTAAATCATCAAGAATCGTTTGGAATAGCGAAGCCTCTAAATCCTCTAAATTGCCAACCACTACTTTATTGGCATATCCATTCAGTTTGGATGCTACCAACATAAAGGCCCACCCAGGGACAATGGCATCCGTAGAACAGGTTACAGCAACATAAGTATCTTGGTAATTGGACCAATCATTCTCTTCCAGAGCATATCTAAATTCCTTCTCCCTCAAAATAATCCCTTCATGGAGCCAATCCTTTATGTCCAATACTTCTCTCTTACCTTCAGGATAAAGTTCCTCAAGATCAAAGGTGATCAACTTACTTTGTGCTACTCTGTTTATGATGTCAGACATATTTTGAATTCAGTTATCAGAAATCAGTTTTTAAGTTTTGTTTTCCAAATGTTTTATCAAGCCATAAATCGTTTTAGAAATTTCATCGCATATTCCATAAACTTTTTCAAATTCCACCTTGTCTAGGTAATTTATGTCCAAAGCTAAGTACAGCTGAGATTTCACTTCATAACATGAAGCTTGAGCAACATTTAGAAAATAAATAAACTCCTTTTTTGTTTTCCTACCATAACCTTCCGCAATATTGGAAGAGATTGAAATAGAAGCTCTTCTCATCTGATCTCTTAAGGCAAAGTCTTTTGAAAAAAGAGCTCTTTCAGTTAATACGTAAACCTCTTTGTTTAATTCTCTGGATTTTTTCCAAGAGATAATCTGTTCAAACCCCTTCTCCATTTTTTCTGATTTCTGATATCCGGAGTCCGATATCTTATTCTAATTTTATAACATTCCCAATTCAAGCTTTGCTTCTTCGCTCATCAATTCTTGTGTCCAAGGCGGGTCAAAGGTGATTTCAACTTCTACATCCTTTAATTCATCCAGGGATTTAACTTTTTCTTCTACCTCAACCGGTAAAGTTTCCGCCACTGGGCAATTTGGCGATGTCAGCGTCATTAGAATCTTGACATCGTTGTCCTCATTCACAAAAACATCATATATCAACCCCAATTCATAGATGTCCACGGGAATTTCTGGGTCGTAGATAGTCTTGAGTACCTTTACAATTTTTTCTCCCAGTTCTTGTGTATCTATGGTGATTTCTTCGCTCATTTTTTTAGTTTAATTGTGTTTGATAGGCAACAGCATACAGTTTCAGCTGTTTTATCATACTTACCAGGCCATTGGCACGGGTGGGCGATAAATGTTCTTTTAATCCAATTTCATCTATAAAATCAGTATTGGCATCTATAATATCTTGCGGTTTTTGATTGCTAAAAGCACGAATCAAAATCGCAATGATGCCCTTGGTTATTATGGCATCACTATCAGCAGTGAAAACCAACTTATCATTATCCAATTCAGCATGGACCCAAACCTTGCTTTGACATCCTTTTATAATGTTGTCTTCCGTTTTGTACGGTTCATCTATTAGGGGAAGTGACTTTCCAAGTTCAATCATATACTCGTATCGCTGCATCCAGTCATCAAACATGGAAAACTCGTCTACAATTTCTTCCTGTATTTCTGCTATGATCATTTATGCGTTTTGTTCAAAAATACGACTCGGACATTTGCTAATCAAACCTTTAAGAGAAAGATAACTTCTTATTAAAGCAGCATGTTTCGCGCTCTTTTTACCCCCTCAACCAAGACATCCACTTCTTTTTTGGTATTGTAAAAGCTAAAACTGGCCCTTACCGTGCCTGGAATTTGATAAAAATCCATAATGGGTTGCGCACAATGGTGACCTGTACGAACCGCTATTCCCAATTTATCCAGTATACTGCCAATATCATAAGGATGGGTTCCTTCTATGTTGAAAGAAATTACCGAAGTTTTATTTTTAGCCGTTCCGTATATTTTTAATCCTTCAACAGTCAACAATTGCCTTGTTGCATAGCTCATCAATTCATCCTCGTATTCAGCTATGTTCTCAAATCCAAGAGAATTCATATAATCCAAAGCTGCTCCAAAAGCTATTCCTCCACAAATATTGGGCGTACCTGCCTCAAATTTATGAGGCAAGTCGGCATAAGTGGTTTTTTCAAAAGTGACCTCAGCTATCATTTCACCACCACCTTGATAGGGTGGCAGCTTTTTAAGCAATTCTTCTTTTCCATACAATATTCCCACTCCTGTTGGACCACACATTTTATGCGCAGAAACTGTATAGAAATCCACATCCAAGGCTTGCAAATCGGGTTTTATGTGGGCTGCTGCCTGCGCTCCATCAATTAACACTGCGGCACCTACGTTATGTGCTGCATCAATAATTTCTTCAATAGGGTTGATCGTTCCCAAAGCATTGGAAACATGATTACAAAATACCAATTTGGTCTTTTCTGAAAGAAGCTTATGATATTCTTCCATGATCAACTCTCCATTTTGGTTCATGGGGATAACCTTCAGAATTCCTCCTGTTCTTTCGCACAACATTTGCCAAGGCACAATATTGGAATGGTGCTCCATTGCCGAAACCAAAATCTCATCTCCTTCCTTAATAAAAGAAGAAAATCCATTGGCCACTAAATTGATACTATGGGTGGTTCCTGAGGTCAGGATAACCTCATAAGGTTTTGCTATATTAAAATGCTTTTGGATTTTTCCTCGTGCCGCTTCGTAAGCATCCGTAGCTTCTTGCGAAAGTGTATGTACCCCTCTATGAATATTGGCGTTGTATCTATGATAGTATTCAACAATAACATCAATTACCTGTTGTGGTGTTTGCGAAGTGGCGGCATTGTCCAAATACACCAAAGGTTTTCCATTCACCTTTCTATTTAAAACGGGGAAGTCTTTTCTAATGGACGCTATATCGAGAGAGGTCTTTATCATGATAGTTCTTCTACAAAACGATGGATAGGACTATAGTTCAAACCCTACACGAACACCCAATTTATTTGCAATAATCTTATTGATTCTTGTTTTGAGTTCAGGTATACGAACACTTTCTAAAACATTATTGGCAAAAGCATACATTAATAATGCTGTTGCTTCCTTTTTGGGAATACCTCTTGATTGCAGGTAAAAAAGCGCATCTTCATCCAACTGCCCTATGGTACAACCATGGGAACATTTTACATCATCGGCAAAAATCTCCAATTGGGGTTTGGTGTTGATGGTAGCCTTATCACTGATCAATATGTTATTGTTTTGCTGAAAGGCGTTGGTCTTCTGCGCTATCTCATCAACAATAATCTTACCGTTGAAAACTCCAGTGGATTTCTCCCCAAAAATTCCTTTGTAATCCTGATGACTCTCACAATTGGGTTGAGCATGATGAACCAGAGTGTGATGATCTACATGCTGTTTTTCTCCCAAAATGGTCACACCCTTGAGTATAGAGTCAATGCGTTCTCCGTTTTGATAAAAGTTAAGGTTGTTCCGAGTCAGTTTTCCTCCAAAGGAGAATGTATGCACCCTAACTACGCTGCTATTTTTTTGCGAAATATAAGTATTGTCTACCAATGAAGCATTGTCCCTATCGTTTTGCACTTTGTAATAATCAACGATAGCATCTTTGGAAGCAAAAATTTCAGTGACCGAATTGGTGAACACTTCATTGCCTGTCAAGCTTTGATGGCGTTCTATAATCTGTACTTCTGCATTTTCCTCAACTATAATCAAATTTCGTGGTTGAAGCATTAAAGCTGCCTCATTGCCTGTAGCGAAATGTAATATCTGTATTGGCTTTCTAGGAGCTTTGTTCTTAGGTATATAGATATAGGCTCCTTCTTTGCTAAAAGCAGTGTTCAAAGTGGTCAACGACTCATCTTTTGATGCCACTTTATTAAAATAAAGCTCAATGATCTGCTTGTACATTGGTTTGCTGAACGCCGCACTCATTAAACAGACATCTACTCCATCATGAGTTGTTTCAGAAAGGTAGGAGCTATAAACCCCATCAACAAAAACAATCTTATAAGTATCAATTTCGTGAAGGAAATATTTTTTGATTTCCTTGTATTCCAGGGTGTTTTCTTGTTTTGGAAAAACGCTGAAATCTACTTTCTGAATATTATTCAATGAGGTATATTTCCAAGCTTCTTCCTTTTTGGAAGGAAAACCCTTTTCTTCAAAATTCTTGATAGCTTCCGAGCGTACTTCATGCACTGGATTGTCTAAATCCACATTATTCTCAAAAGCTATAAATGAAGAAAGTAATTTATCTTTTAAATCCATCTTTTTTGTGTTCAGTTACAAGAGCTCAGTTATCAGTTTTCTACAACCTGATCTCTGATTATACCGCTGTCTCCTGCTTTAACCAGTCGTATCCCTTTTCTTCAAGTTCTAAAGCCAACTCTTTGGTTCCTGATTTTACAATCTTTCCGTCATGCAATACGTGCACAAAATCTGGAACGATATACTCCAACAATCTTTGATAGTGCGTTATTACAATAATGGCATTGTCCTTACCTCTTAACTTGTTCACACCATTGGCCACAATACGAAGTGCATCAATATCCAACCCTGAATCGGTTTCGTCCAAGATAGCCAACTCGGGTTCCAACATGGCCATTTGAAAAATCTCATTTCGTTTTTTTTCCCCTCCGGAGAATCCTTCGTTCAATGAACGGGATAAAAATTTCCGGTCAATTTCCAACAACTCTGATTTCTCTCGAATCAATTTGAGCATTTGATTGGCCGGCATATCCTCTAAGCCCCTTGCCTTTCTTGATTCATTGATAGCGGTTTTCATAAAATTGGTCACCGTGACACCTGGAATTTCTACAGGGTATTGGAACGAAAGAAATATTCCTTTATGAGATCGCTCTTCCGGAGCCAACTCTTCCAAATCTTCACCCTTCAAAGCAATGCTTCCTTTCTTTACCTCAAATTCTTCTTTCCCGGCAATAACAGAGGCAAGTGTACTTTTTCCAGATCCGTTTGGTCCCATAATGGCATGTACTTCCCCAGCATTGACCTGAAGGTTGATTCCCTTCAATATTTTCTTATCCTCTACGCTAGCGTGTAAATTTTTAATTTCTAACATTGTCTTCTTCTTCAATATTATTTTAAATATTTAGGGGCTTTAGGTAATTTTTCAAAGTCCCTTTTGGCATGTTGTAAATATACTTTTGCTTCCTCTTCTTCGGCAAAATCCTCAAAAGCTTCCATACTTTCCTTGGTCTGCTCAACATCACTGTTAAAACTCGGCACTCTTTGGTACTCTCTGTTTTCATAGAAATGATATAAATCCCCTGAAAGGAGCAACGGACCATGTTCTGGCATATCCAAATACAATACTTGGTGGCCTGGAGTGTGGCCTGGCATAAATTTTATAACTACGCTCCCATCCCCAAAAACATCATAATCGCCATTGATTTTTTTAATGTTGGTCAAACTTTTAATGGCATTGTAATATTCTGTTCTTCTTTTTTTGGCTTCACCACTGGCCACATATTCATATTCAGCTTCCTGCACTATCCATGTGGAACCGGCAAATACATTGGCATGTCCGGTGTGATCAAAATGGGTGTGGGAGAGGGAAATAAAGTCAATATCTTCCAATTTCATCCCAATACTTGCCAATTGGTTAATTACAGAATCTTTTCTAGAAATGGTAAAAGCAAGATCTGGAGGTGTAAAAGCCTCTGGCAATCCAACTAACCATTCCGGAAGGCCTGCATCCCACATTAGATTCCCTTTGGGATGACTAATAACGTAAAAGGGGTCGGCAAATTCTTTGGATTGACCTGTATAAGTGTTGTCCTGTGAAAAGAGTTCCAGTTTGTTGGCCACAACTGTCCCGCCGCTAAACGTATACAACTTAATCTCTGGTTTAGGTAGTTCCGGTCCTTTTTTTGACTGCTTACAACTTGTTATTGCTGCTAGAGCTAAAGTGAATAGTATTAGTCTTTTCATTTTATTGTTTTTGGGCACATTTCTCATTGTCTTTGTCAGGGCAACAATTTTTACCCAACTGACCCCTCTAGGCTTATTTCCAATAATTTTTGCGCCTCTACGGCAAATTCCATAGGAAGTTTGTTCAACACTTCCTTGCTAAATCCGTTTACAATAAGGGCAATGGCCTTTTCCGTATCTATGCCTCGTTGGTTGCAATAGAAAATTTGATCCTCGCCAATTTTACTGGTTGTGGCCTCATGTTCTATCTGGGCTGATTTGTTTTTTGCTTCGATATATGGAAAGGTATGTGCACCGCATCGGTTACCCATCAACAATGAATCACATTGTGAAAAGTTCCGTGCATTTTCCGCCCTACTGTTTACTTGCACCAATCCTCGGTAGCTGTTTTGGGATTGCCCAGCAGAAATTCCTTTGGAAATGATTGTACTCTTGGTGTTCTTACCCAGGTGAATCATTTTAGTTCCAGTATCTGCTTGTTGAAAATTGTTGGTAACCGCAATGGAATAAAACTCACCTACGGAGTTATTTCCTTTCAAAATACAGGAAGGGTATTTCCAAGTTACGGCCGAACCGGTCTCAACCTGGGTCCAAGAAATTTTGGAATTTGTCTCGCACAAACCTCGTTTTGTCACAAAATTATATACACCGCCTTTTCCTTCTTTGTCTCCAGGGAACCAATTCTGAACCGTTGAATATTTGATTTCCGCATCATCTAAGGCAATAAGTTCTACAACAGCGGCATGCAATTGATTTTCATCTCTTGATGGGGCAGTGCACCCTTCCAAATAGCTCACATAACTACTTTCATCTGCAATGACCAACGTGCGTTCAAACTGACCCGTGCCTCCTTCATTAATTCTAAAATATGTAGATAATTCCATAGGACAACGTACTCCTTTAGGAATATAACAGAAAGAACCATCTGTAAATACAGCTGAGTTTAAAGCTGCATAAAAGTTATCCGTTTTTGGAACAACGGTTCCCATATATTTTTTTACCAATTCTGGATGTTCCTGAATGGCTTCTGAAATAGGCATGAAGATAATTCCTTTTTCTGCCAGTGTTTTTTTGAAGGTTGTAGCCACAGAAACAGAATCCACTACAATATCAACCGCAACATTTTGCAATCTCTTTTGCTCATCAACGGAAATGCCCAATTTTCTGTACATTTCCAGCAAATCTGGATCTACATCTTCCAAAGATTTATTGGGGTCTGCCGCTTTTGGTGCAGAATAGTAACTTATTGCCTGAAAATCAGGTTTTTCATAATGGACATTTGCCCACTCTGGTTCTTCCATTTTTTCCCAAATACGAAAAGCATCCAAACGCCATTCCGTCATCCATTCCGGTTCGTTCTTTTTCTTGGAAATAGCACGAACAATATCCTCGTTTAATCCCTTTGGAAAAGTATCCGATTCAATATTTGTATAGAAACCATATTCATACTCCTTGGTTTCCAGTTCTTTTTTTAATTCTTCCTCTGTATAAGCCATACTTTTTCAATTCGTCAATGACCAATGGCCAATTAACAATTTATAATGAAAAACTCTCTCCGCAACCGCAGGTTCGTTGTGCATTTGGATTGTTGAAAACGAATCCTTTTCCATTCAATCCTCCAGAATATTCCAAAGTGGTGCCCACTAGATATAAAAAGCTTTTTTTATCAACAATGATACGTACTGCATTATCCTCAAAAACTTTATCCGTATCTGAAGCAGTTTTATCAAAATTCAGTTCATAAGATAATCCACTGCATCCGCCACTTTTTACGCCTACACGAACAAAGTCTGTAGTTGCATCAAAGCCCTCTTCTGTCATCAAAGTCACCACTCTTTTCTTGGCTGTTTCTGAAACTTTAATCATTCTTACTTGGATTTAGTCTAAATAGCTTACAAATATATGGTATAAGTAGGGTTTTACCATATTTCCTAACATTATAATAACGAATGGTTCAATAGGGGTTGTCTATGGAAGAAAAGTGCTATTTAATTTTGATGACCACAAGATCGGTCATCCCCTTAGGTTCAGTGCCGGCAAAATCCTCGCTGGCGGTTTCACCAACCAAAATTAGACTTCCTTCTTTGTTTTGAATAGCATCAAAACCATAGTCCAAACCAGAACCACCAAATGTTTTTTGATATTCAACGTTTCCTTGGTCATCAGTTTTGATTACCCAGAGGTCATTTTCTCCTTGGTTTTCTGTTGCATCACCATCTGAACTTTTGGAATTTCCGGCAATAACAAAACCTCCATCAGCTGTTAATCCAATTCCTCTTGCGGCATCAAAAGCAGTACCACCATAAGTCTTTTCCCAAATCAGATTTCCATTATCATCAATTTTGATAAGCCAAACATCGGATTCGCCGTTATTCTTTGAAATATCGACATCCGTACTAAAAGTATTTCCTGTAATTAAGTATCCATCATCTTTGGATTTTACAATATCATATGCTTTGTCAATTCCACTACCTCCAAAAGATTTCTCCCAAAGCAATTCCCCTTTATCACTTACTTTGATTACCCAAAAATCATAACTTCCATTTGAATTTTTAATATCAAAATCATTGCTTTCTGAGGCTCCTGTCAACAAAAAAGAACCATCATTTGCCTGAACCACTGCAAAGGAGCGGTCATTGTTGGTGCCTCCAAAGTACCTTCGCCATTGTAGGTTTCCATCAGCATCAAGTTTTGTTCCCCAGAATTCCCCCACGCCATGGCGAGTGAGATAGTTTCCCTTTCCATCATTTCCACTTCCTCCGGAGGAGGTCACATCTAAAAATCCTGAAAAGAAAAACCCGCCATCAGCTGTCTGGATCACATCATAAGAATGATCGTGACCAGAAAAGCCAAAACTCTTTTCCCATAAAATATTTCCACTGGTATCCAATCGTAAAATCCAACTGTCATGAAAACCTTCATTGTTGCTTCCATCTCCATCGTTACTCATGGCATAGCCAACAATGGCATAGCCTCCGTCTGTGGTTTGAACCACAGACTGTCCACGATCGTCCTTACTCCCACCATAGGTTTTGCTCCATTGCAGGTTTCCTTCGGCATCCAATTTCAACAGCCAATAATCGTTCACATTAGTTGTCTTTTCAGCTATATCTCCATCAGTGCTATTGCTAAATCCCAAAACTGCATAACCTCCATCTGTGGTTTGAATGATTTTTTGAGCTGTATCTTCCCCCGAGCCTCCAAAATTTTTGATCCAATCCACTTCGCCCAAAAAAGTAACTTCTTGCATCTGGTCCATTGGCTCATCATCCGTATTGCATGACCAAACCAAAGCCACCATAAAAAGCCCAAATACCCTTTTCATAATCTTCCTTCTTTAATTGGATTTTTGAATTACAAATAGCCCTGAGTTGATGTCATTTAAAATGATTTTCCCACTTTGGAAAAATGGATATACACTCCAAACACCATTGAAGCCAGCAGTATCGTCCGCAGGGTAGGAGTCAAAAAATGCTTTCTCCGTAACATTCTCGTTGGCAATATCTGAAATATCCAACACACGCATGCCTGCAGTATAGTTGGCCAAGAAAAATTCATCCCCAAGAACATATCCGTTATGATCAATTGCACTTGTTGGCCCCAAATAAGTAGTATGCAAAACGGGATTGTCCAAATCCATTAAATCAAAAACAAGGGTTCTTGAATTAAACCCAAAATCGGTTTCGTCCAGTTCGTCCCCCAAAATGAAAAATCGTTGATCTTCGGTAAACCACCCCTGATGGGTGTATCCAATATTACTATAAACCAAAGTTTGTATTCCTGTGGGATTGGATTTGTCTGTAATGTCCACAATGGCAATTTGATTTTCATTGGCACCAATGAAAATCTCACGCCCCGTATAATCTGTATCTGGACCGTCATAAGTCACCACTTGCGCATCATGAGTATATCCGTTTGCACCATAACCTCCTACTCCATTTGGACTGGTTGTATTTTGGATATCTACAAAATGAACCCCTCCATTGAAAGCGTCATTTCTGGCTGTTCCAACAACATAGGCAAAACCCATTTCCTCATTAATCACAACATTATGTGCATTTCCAAATCCCGTATACCTGGCATCTGCTGCAAATTCCTCTGGTGGATTTGCAACATCCCTCAATCTTTTTAAATCAAAGATTTGCATGCCGTGATCCGTAGCTTCGGCTACAATAAAAGCATAATCGCCATATACTTTAACATCCCTCCAAGTACTGGAGGTCGTAGCAGTTGGTAATTTTCCTAAGTAGATTGGATTTTCAGTATTTGAAATATCAACAAAAGCAGTTCCATTGTCAAAACCAATTATAGCATATTCGTTGTTGGTAGTTGAATCTGTCCATCCCCAAATATCATTTCCAGCGGCAGCTGCAAAAGATGTTAAATCCATTTGAAATAGCAGGTCATACCCGTTGCAAGGGTAAATGGATGCCATTCCGTTTTGGCATGGAGTACTCCCTCTTACCACCAGACCGGTTCCAAGCTGAACTCCATTTTCAAAGTTGTTGTCTCCGGAATTGCTGTCGGTTCCATTGTCACTCGAGCATCCAAAAACTGCAAAAGCAATGAGAAGCATTAACGGTGTAGGTTTCAACATTCTATAGCAATTTTAAGTTTCTATTAAAGATACAATTTATAATTATCCTGTTTATTTTTGCCAAATGATCGAAGACAAGAATCCACAACGGACAGCATTGGAAAATTTAGGTGAATTTGGCTTGATAAAGCATTTGACCCAACATTTTGAACTAAATCATGAATCTTCACTTAAAGGTATTGGTGATGATGCAGCAGTACTGGATTTTAAAAACAAGAAGGCGATTGTCTCCACAGACATGTTGGTGGAAGGTGTACATTTTGACCTTAGCTACATGCCACTAAAGCACTTGGGCTATAAATCTGTGATTGTAAACCTGTCCGATATCTATGCCATGAATGCAACGGCTACCCAAGTAACAGTCTCCATAGCTGTTTCCAACAGGTTTCCTTTAGAAGCGCTTGAAGAATTTTATGAGGGAGTCGCCATGGCTTGTAAAATGTATAACGTTGATTTGGTTGGTGGTGATACCACATCATCTGCAAAAGGAATGATCATTAGCATTACAGCAATTGGTGTTGCAGAAGAAGCTGACATTGTATACCGTTGCGATGCAAAACCAAATGACCTTTTAGTGGTAACTGGAGATTTGGGAGGAGCCTATTTGGGTCTTCAAGTTTTAGACAGAGAGAAAGAGGTCTTTAAAGTAAACCCCAATAACCAACCCGATCTAGAGCCCTACTCTTATATTGTAGAGCGACAACTTAAGCCGGAAGCTAGAAAAGACATTGTTGAATTATTGGAAAAGTTGGAAGTAAAACCCACTTCCATGATAGATATTAGTGATGGATTGTCTTCAGAGATTCTACACTTATGCAATCAAAGTGAAGTAGGGTGTAATCTTTTTGAGGATAAAATCCCCTTGGATCCAACGGTCATATCTGCTTCGGAAGAGTTTAAAATGGATTCTACCATGATCGCTTTGAGCGGTGGTGAAGATTATGAACTGTTGTTTACCATTGACCAAAAAGATTTTGACAAAATTAAGGGCAATCCCAACTTGACCGTAATTGGTCATATTGCTCCAGAAGAGGAAGGTGTACATTTAATTACAAGGGCAAATACGAAAATCGCTCTTACCGCACAGGGATGGAACTCCTTTACTTCATAAAAAAATCCCGAAAGCCAAGAGCATTGCCAATATGCGGTCTTGGGGCACTGGACTGCATAGGACTGTTTGCTTACTTGATTCCGGGATAAGCTTGAAAATTTGTAAGTAAAATGGTCAGATTAGGCCACGTGCTGTACGTGCCTGTTCTGCCTCTTGCGATACATATCTTCCAAAGTACTGTTGATGTCCTGCATTTGTGGGGTCAAGGCAGAAAGTTTACCACTAACATCTGTGGTAACTTCTTTTTGACAATGCAAACACTTGTATTCTTTGATGTGTTCTGTCACCCTTTTGGACACTACATAATGATGTCCAAATAAGTTGCAGAAGAAAGAAGAAAATTTGTTGCCATGTTGGGTAGTAGATGTTTTCATAAGTTGGGTTTTGTCTTGGGGGAAGCATTGGTTACGATTTGGGGATCGAAGAATGCTAAAACATTATACTGTAATTTTATTTTATACGATTAATATTTTAGAATTTGGACTTACTTATGCAACGCCTGTTAATAACTTTTTATTTTACTTGCTGATTTGGGAAGGTGTTTTTTCGATGAAATGCATGCTCATCGACCAAAAGTTGGATTCCTTCGCCGAAATACAACATCGAAATATAATATTTTGATTTATTTTAACAAAAAATTATTAACAATATATGAGTAAAAAAAATATCGCCATAACCGCTTTTGCACTTTTCTCCCTGTTCTTTGGCGCAGGAAATTTAATTCTACCTCCACAATTAGGTTTTAAATCTGGTGACTTATGGTGGTTAGTTGCCTTTGGATTTTGTCTCTCTGCCGTCCTTATACCCATATTGGGTATTTTGGCGCATGCAAAATTACAAGGCACTATGTTCGATTTTGCAAAAAAGGTCTCTCCAACCTTCAGTTTGATATATTGTTATATTGTGTATGCCATATCCATAGCATTGCCGTCTCCAAGAACAGCATCGGTTACACATGAAATGGCCATACAGCCCATTTGGAATTCATCATACTTACTTACAAGTATCATTTATTTTGCCTTAGTCTATGTTTTTGTAGTTAACCGCTCCAAAATCTTGGATGTTGTGGGCAAGTTTCTAACACCAGGAATTTTAATTGTTCTACTACTGATAATAGGTGCCACCATTTTTAATATTGATTTTATCTTTGGTCCAACCCAGTTCAAAAGCCCATTTAGTCATGGTGTTTTGGAAGGTTACCAAACTTTTGACGCTATTGGTGCGGTTGTAGTTGGTGGGGTTATAATTATTTCCATCAATATAAAGGAAAATTCAGCTTCCTATGAGGTTAAAAAAGGTTTAATCAGAAAAGCAGGTTGGTTTGCCGGGTTGGGCCTTTTCCTAATCTATGCAGGACTCATTTTTACAGGAGCATTGTTCCATGATTCTTTTGATTCCAGTATTTCCCGAACTGGACTTTTAAGTGCAATCAGCACAGAGACACTAGGGAACACAGCCAATTTAGGGTTGAGCATTTTGGTTGGCCTTGCTTGTTTTACCACTGCGGTTGGCATTATAACCGGAACAGCAGATTTTATAAAGGGTAGATTTAACGATTCTCCCTTGGCCTATCAAATCACAGCTATTGTTGGGTGTGTTTTGGGTGTATTAATGGGGCAGTTTAACGTGGGTTACATTATAGCTGTGGCCATTCCTGCCCTCATGTTTATTTACCCCATAACCATTGTTTTGATTCTACTGAACGTAGTTCCCGACACATATGCTTCTCCCAAAATTTTTAAATGGGTAGTAACGGCAACTGTGCTTTTTAGTATCCCAGATTTTTTGGTCAGTATTGGCCATGGAGATTCAACTACTGCTTTTACATCATGGATTCCCTTAAGGGAGTATCATATGGGATGGGTATTGCCAGCTTTGATAGTTTTTACTATTGTCAACTTGGTACAGCACAAAAGAAGGTGATTGGCATTAGCATGACACTTATTGCGCACTATCAATAGAATAAATATTTTATGCGCAATATTACATTATGATGTGCCACAGAATAATAAATAAGAATACTGCTGATATAAAACAACAGCCCACCAATTTTCCATCATCAATTGTCTTCAACTTTTTATGATACTTGATAGCATTTTTTTGAATTAAAAAATAGCCTTTACAAGTATAATTGGGAGCTGACATTATCCAATTCTCAGCACAAGAGTTACACTGATAGTAGTTTTCGAAGTTGAATATATTTAAATCATCTTCAATATCAAATACCGTGACTTTCCCAACACTCACCTTCTCTAACAGCTCAAATTCAAATTCTTCAAAATCTGATTGAGATTCGAATTTGAGTATTTCATTCAAAAAACAATCCTTGCACATTATAAATCGCCATATTCAGTGTAAAATACTTTTGTTTATTGTTCAATGAATAATCATCATTGAACATCAAAACTCGCAGATTTTGTCATACAAGCCACCTCTCAATTGATGAATTGTATATATGGAATGACCACACCTTATTTATAATTGATAAACCTTGACCGTACACAGCTAACACAAGTTAAATGTATCTCTGCAGAAAACCCTATCTAGAATGAATATTGCTACCACCTTAGTGGTTTTGTGTTGGGGAATTTAATACAACAAAAAAGAGGGTGATTTATATGATACTTGTTGGTTAGGAATACTGCCCAACGCTTTTGTTTTAAAAGTCGGAATAATTATAGTCATATTCTGATTTGAATTTGGCACTAACCACAAATTCTTTTTTAGAAGATACTTGCATCAATTTTATATACAAACTCCCTTTTACTAAAAGGACATTGTTTCTAATTCCCTTTCCATTAGAAATTTCGGTGAATTCTTCAGCTCCGTTAACTTGTTCTATCGATTCAATATTGAATTTGTTTTTTTCATTAGGGATTACGGCAAAATCAAAAGGTATAAATTGAGATAATAACTCCTTATCCAATTCTCCATATTCTTCAACAACTTTTTTATATACATTTATTGTTGATGCCTTACAATAGAACATATCCTCTTTGTTGTTCTCAAAAAAATCTTGGTCGCTTTCAATCCCTTTTATGTTGTAACTCCCCAATTTTAACTCAGCCGGAAGTGTCTTTTTGGTCCAACTAAAGTTTAATTCAGCATCCTTTTCGCCAAATGCACTTGCGGGGAAACTAAAATTGAACTCATTTACCAAGCCTGTGACACTCATACCCGCTCCTTTAAAAATGCAACCCACTCCTTTCATTTCTTGACCATTTATTTGAATTTTGAGGAAGGTATCTGATTGACCCTCTACGTTATCATAAACACTCTCATCTATTGTTTTATTTGATGTTAATGGTTCACCATCTTTTGAAATTTCAGAATTGTTTTTACATGAAACATTTGCAAATAAAATAGCAAGTAGGATAAATAGTTTTTTCATTATTGAAAGTTTTAAAGGGTTAATTTTATTGGTTACCGCGTGAATTTCAAAAGCTCGTTCAAAAAAACCAATACTAAATTGATGAATCAGCCATATGGAGATACAGAGCTGTATTTACATTTGATATAGCAAGAAGGAGGTTACTTTTGTTTTTATTGAATATCGCCATTACAACTCTCCCAATAATCTTTGAAACTCTGAATTTCCATAACATTTAATCCAAATTGGATCCTTAACTACCCTCCATGGTTCATGCCCTTTTTCAGCAACGGCAATCTTGAGTTCTTTAATGGCTTCTGGTATTTTGTTCTGCAATAGGTTATTTATTGCCAACCCCACATAAGACCATTCATAATTTGGGTCATGCTCTATCACTTGGTTGAACAGTTTTTTAGATTCATCATACTTCCCCAAATATGCATAAGACAAACCAAGATTGCTCAACGAAGGCAGCCAGCCTTCTTTTAGAGAGCGTGATTTTTCAAAGCATTGCCGGGCCAATTCAAAGTCCTTGTTCTCTAAAGCAAGGCACCCTTTCATATTTTCAATATAATAACTGTTGCACTCTATTTTTTTGAACCATTCATTAAAATTCACAAAATCTTCCATTTCCAAATAGAAAAGTGAAACAGCATAAAGGATAGGGTTACACTTGGGAATAAGGGACAGTATTTTATTTGCTTCACCAAGTGCATAATCAAACTCCCACTTAAAAATTTCGTTATCCAGTAATTTGCGCTTGTTTTCTTGAAATTCCAGATGTGTGAATTCCTTTAATGTGGAATATAGGGCCCAATGGAATTGATCTGTACAAGATTTAAGGAGATCGTTCACTCTTACAACGGGAGCTTCTTCATTTAAAATTTTCTCCAAACCCGAAACTCTGTAGCCTTCACCTTTTTCCTTTGCCACTATCAAAGCTTCCATAACATCCAAATGACCGCTATTATTAATAGGGTCTTCCCAAGTTTTTATTTTGTTCAAAATCTGCCTGGCCTTTTTTAAGTCGTGCATGTCGATATAGTAACGTATGCTATGTTGGTTCTCTTCTTCTAAACGATTATCCAGCCATTCTTCAATAAATGATAAAAAATCAGAAGATACCGGTCCCATGCCTCCATCCCTACAGTTCCATACTTCGCCTTTGTGTTTACCATTCAGCACAAGGTGAAAGTTTATTCCACAACCTGACTCTCCAATGAACAGGGTTCCATCCGTTTCTTCATCCTCTCCCTTTAAATCATATATATAATCATCCATTTGGTCATCCTCGTTCACCAATTTGGCCCAGAGAAGGTCATTCTTATCCTTCTCAAAACATTGCTCATATGATGGGTCACCTTCTTCCCAATCAGCATAATAATTTTCCCTTGTACCACACCTCAACCAGGTCCCGTGCAAAGGGAAAGGTTTTTGAATATCTTTTATACTGGATTTTAAAATACTCAACTGTAAGGAGAATAAAGGGTAATAGGTAGGCCCTAGGCCCCCGTTTCCAATTTTATTCAAAAAAGATTTGTATTCTACTGGCAAATCAAGGTTATAGAATTGTTCTATACGCCCAATATTAGCCGTAGATATTGAAGGAGGATTCCAATTTAAGTGGTATGACCCAGCATTATGTTGAGGAAGATCATAAATAGCTAGATACTTTTCCAATTTCTTTTTGATGCGTTCAGCCCTCTTATCGTCCATTGTATTTGAGTTATCAATAAATGAACTTCGGAAATATTGATTTAATCATCTATGCCAAATTGACGAAAGTGCTTTCTGGATTTACAAACTCTAAAACTGACTTGGCGACAGTCTATATGAAAAAGCAATAGCCCCTTCAAATTTTTATGGAGAATAGCCTCCAAGGGTTGGCAGATGATATTTGCAAACAGACAAATCCGCCCTTTTAATTAATCAAGACCCTCTCTTTTTTTTATTGTAATAATAAATGGCGTAGGCAATGCCTGCCAAAATCACAAACGGAAGATATGATCCAATAACCACCCCAATTTCATAGGCGCTGTCCGGAGCCTCTTTCATTTTCTCCTCAATATCAGGCTGTTGAATTAAAAATAAAATTGGTTTCATTTTATATTCCATTTATTGCTCATTAATATAGCCCTAATTTAACACAAATTACAAAGCGGCTTTAGGAAAACCCAAGCCGCTTTTCAATCTTATTTTGAATCCAGAATCATTGTCTATTCAACATGTGTGAATATTTTATTGACAATAATCCATTTGCCATTAATTTTGGCCATGGATAGATAATCATAATAATTATATCCCGAGAAAGGTAGATGTACTTTTGCCATGGCCACCTTGCCTAAAATGTCAAGTCCAATAATATTCATATTGAACTTCTCTTTCAGGTTACTAGGGCTTTTTCTGCTTTTTACTCCTTCAATATATTCATATTTACTTTTTAGATAATCTTCACCTTTAATATCTCCGTAAAGGTATAAGTTGTTATGGAAGCACTTTTCAAGTTTATCAACTTCCCCATTATAAACACCTTTAAAGTAACTGGTTATCAACAACTCTATTTCCAATCTATTCTCCTTATACATTATCCTATTTTTTTAAATTGAATGGCCTATAGTATGCCCTCCTGCTACATTAATGGTTTCTCCCGTTACAAAATCTGAGGTGGCCAGATAATGAGCAGCTTCGGCTACTTCTTGAGCTTCACCAATCCTGTTCAATAAATGAAGCCCTGATAAACTATCTACATCTTCAATACCCATTTTTCCCTGTAATGGGCTTCTAATAATTCCTGGAGCAATAGTGTTCACCTTAATATTGTCTTTCCCAAATTCAGCCGCCAACTGTCTGGTTAAAGCATGAATGGCTCCCTTGCTGGTCAATGGGGCGGTAGCAGGAAAACCACCTATGGCATGATCTACTAAAACGGTTCCGATGTTGATAACGGAACCTCCTTGCTGTTTCACCATTTGTGGAATAACCGCTTGGGACGTAAAATATGTTCCCAAAAGATTTATTTTCCAAAAGCATTCTAAATCTGATTTAGTTACTTCAAGAAAAGGTTTAGGTGAAAAAACTCCTGCATTGTTGATTAAGACATCAATCCTTCCAAACTTTTCAAGAGCCAAGGCAGCCAATTGTTTTCCTGTTTCTGGTTTACTTACATCTCCAGCAAAACAAATTGCGTTTGATGGAGAGCCAAAAGCTTTATATGTGTCTTTAAGGTTCTCTTCATTTGAAGAGTTCATCACCAAATTATAGCCTTTATCCAAAAAATATTTGGCTGTTTCTTTGCCAATCCCTGTTGATGCCCCAGTAATAATTATCGTTCTGTTTTTCATCATTCTAACTTTTCGTTCCCTTATATTGTTTTCCGTTATGCCCCCAATTTCCCATGGGCACCTCATCAATAACCACGTGAGTAGTTTGTGCATTCTTGTTTAGAATGTCCACTAGCAATTGTGTTACCCCTTCAATCAATTGTCTTTTTTGCGCTGTAGTTACCTGTTCATCAGTAACCTTAATGTTTACATATGGCATATTTTTATTTTTAAATTACCATACAAAGATCCAGTAGAGCAAAAAAGATAGAAAGGAGATATATCACAGATTCAATGTGATATAAGTCACATCGAGGAAATAAAATTTGAAGAAGTATTAGGAGGATAATCTACTCAGGGTTTCTCTGGAAACGCCTAGGTAAGCAGCTATCAACTTTTTGGGAACACGTTGAAAAAGTTTCGGGTATTCTTCCAAAAGAAGATTGTAGCGTTCTTTTGCTGAGTTTTTTAAAAGGGATAATATTCTTTTTTGTAGCGCTATTCTGCCGTATTTGCTTTTTTTGGCCCAAAAGCGCTCCATTTTATGCATTTGGGCAGTTAATTTCTCTCGATTTTCATAGGAAATGTACAAGAGGTCACAATCTTCAAGGCAATCAATCGCTATTTTTGATGGTGTTTTCTTAATGAAGGATTCATAATCTGTAATCCACCAATTTTCCATTCCAAACTGGAGTATATGTTCTTTTCCATTATCGTCAAAAAAACAACTCTTCAAACACCCCTTGATCACCCAATATTCTCTGTTTACAAAATCACCTTCTTGGACAATGTATTGGTGTTTGCGCTTTTTTACTTGTTCAAAATGACTCAGAACAACATCAAATTCCGTATCGGTTAAGTGAACTAACTCCTCAATATGTTGTCTTAGTGGATGCATTACTAGTTCATCAACTCCTCGATTTCTTCTGCTTCAATAGGAATGTTCTGCATTAAGTTAAGGGGCTCTCCACTTTCTTGAATGACCACATCATCCTCCAAACGCACACCAAATCCTTCATCTGGAATATAAATTCCGGGTTCTACCGTAAATACCATATTAGCCTTCATGGGGGTTTTTAACTCACCATAATCGTGAGTATCCAGCCCAATATGGTGGCTTGTGCCATGCATGAAGTACTTTTTATAAGCTGGCCAATTAGCATTCTCATTTTGAACATCGGCCTTGTCCAACAAGTTCAATCCCAATAATTCTGAAGTCATAATCTTGCCCACTTCTTTGTGGTATTCAGCCCAAATAACTCCTGGCACCAACATTTTGGTTGCTTCGTTCTTCACTCTAAACACCGCATTATAAACTGCTCTTTGTCGATCTGTGAATTTTCCGTTTGCGGGAATGGTACGAGTCATATCACTGGCATAATTGGCATATTCCGCTGCCAAATCCATCAAAATCAAATCCCCATCTTTTACTTGTTGATTATTTTCAATATAATGCAGTACGTTGGCATTGTTCCCTGCTGCAATAATTGGGGTGTAAGCAAAACCTTTGGAACGGTTCCGAACAAATTCGTGCAAAAACTCTGCCTCCATTTCATATTCCCAAACACCAGGTTTTGTAAACTCCAAAATTCTTCTGAATCCTTTTTCGGTAATATCACAAGCTCGCTGCATCAAAGCAATTTCTTCAGGTTCTTTTACCCCTCTAATATGTTGAAGTATTGGATTACTTTTTGCCCATTGATGTGCCGGAAAGTCTTTTTTGCATTTTTCAATAAAACGATCTTCGCGGGTTTGAGTTACCACTGCTTGGCGATAATGCTCATTGGTGTTGAAATAAATGGTATCGGCTTCTGTCATCAAATCAAAAAAGACCTTATCAAAATCCGTCAACCAATAAATAGTTTCAATGCCTGAAACTTCGGTGGCTTGTTCTTTGGTAAGCTTTGCTCCTTCCCAAACAGCAATATGCTCATTAGTCTCCCTAACAAATAAAATTTCATGGTGCTTTTTGTCCATCGCATCCGGAAAAAGCAACAATATGGTTTCTTCTTGATCTGCTCCGCTCAAATACAAAGTATCCCGATGCTGTTCAAAAGGCATGGTGCTGTCCGCACTAATTGGATAAATATCATTGGAATTGAATACCGCAATGCTCTTGGGCTTCATTTGCGCCATAAACTTTTTGCGATTTTTAATAAAAAGTTGATTTTCGATTTGATGGTATTTCATGAACTCTTCTATTTGTTTCAAATGTAAAAATTTGATAATCGGCTACAAACAAAAAAGGAGCCATAATGGCCCCTTTCATAATTTGTATAATTTGTTTACTTGGATATAGCTCCTTTAATAGCACCAATAATAGCCATTATAACGCCACCACCAACACCGCCTCCGGCAATGCTTCCAAGAATTCCAGTTACATCCATTCCGCCATCGGTGCCAAGGCCAAGCATACCCAAAAGATATCCTCCAAGGCCGCCACCAAGGATTCCCGAAATGGAATTACCCAATGTTCCCAAGTTGAGTTTAGGCAATAATTTTGCAGCTAGGTTCCCGCCTAAGGCCCCCGAAATTAGTTGAATAATCAACGGTAAGTACTCTTCCATATTTATAGTTTAAATGGTTAATTCGCAGAAAATAAGCATTTTTTTATGAATACGATAAAATTAACCTTAACAAATTTTCATTTTGACAGCATTTATACTTAAGTGATTCCATTTTCATAGTTTGTTCCTGCCATTTCTTATTCATACCTTGACCAAAAGAATAAAATGAAGTTGGAAGAAGCTAAAAATGGGAAAACTGAATTCAAAAAAGAATGATGAGATACTTTTTATGGTTTTTTCTGCTTATTCAATATTCGCTCTTTGCACAAGAACGACCGCAGCTATTCTTTCGTGAGGATTTTAAGGAAACCCCTGCAGAAATACCGGTTGGTCAAAATCATATCAACAATACGGATGTGGTCATCAAATTATATGGTGAAGACTCTGGTCAAATCAAAAAAAGCCATCATGACACCCCAAAAGATGACCCTCATTATGTATGGTCGGGTTTGTGCAGAAGTACTTGGGTGGTCACCCTCAAACACCGTTCAAAACAGGTTGATCTTTCTGAATTTGGAAAGATTAAATGGCGGTCCAAACAATCTGGTTTTCGGCACCTTCGCATAGTGCTCAAACTTGCTGATGGCACTTGGTTGGTCAGTGATGTTTCTGATGGACCATCAACAGATTGGAGAGTTCGAGAATTCAATATTTCTGATATTAAATGGAAGGTTTTAGATATGCAGCTGATTGCTGAAACAAAACCAATACAAAACCCGGATTTGACCAAGGTAGAAGCAATTGGTTGGACAGACCTAATGATTGGGGGCAACTCGGATGCCTGTTCCAGATTGGATTGGATTGAAGTCTACGGTTTTGCCATGGATGAATAAAAGAGCAAGAAATAGTATCATCTGTACGCTTCTTTCTTTATATTTTTAGCTTAGAAAAAATTGACCGCCACATTAGGTTTTAAATAGGCCTATATGAAAGACAACATACACCAACCAACATTTTCAACACCAATGCAAACCAAAAGAAGAAACCGTATTAAATCCATTGACATGCTGCGCGGACTGGTCATGATCATTATGGCTTTGGATCACGTTCGAGATTATTTTCATTTTGACGCCTACTTTTTTGACCCAGCTGACATGACCAAAACCAATGTAACCTTGTTTTGGACTCGATTTGTAACTCATTTTTGTGCCCCTGTATTTGTTTTTCTGGCCGGAACCTCTGCCTTTTTTGTAGGACAGCGAAGAGACAAGAAATCATTATCCGTTTGGCTGTTAAAACGGGGCGTTTGGTTAGTGATTGCAGAACTTACCATCATTAAACTGGCATGGATGTTCAAATTGGATTACTCCTCCATTGTACTTCAAGTGATTTGGGTATTGGGTATAAGTATGATTTTTTTGGCTGGATTCATCCATTTACCCAAAAAGCTGATGATAGGGCTGTGTTTCGTTGCAATATTCGGACATAATCTACTTGATTCCATTTCACCAGAGAATCCTGTGATATCTGGTATCTGGACTTTTCTACACGTATTCAACTTAGTAGATTTAGGAAGCTTCCAAGTATTTGTGGGTTATCCTCTGATTCCTTGGATATTTGTAATGCCTCTTGGGTACTATTTTGGAGAACTCTATAAATCCTCAGTTGACCCAAAAACCAGAGTCAAGCGGTTGTTCCAGATGGGATTGGCAATTACTTTGCTATTTTTTGTGCTTCGCGCTATAAACATTTATGGAGATTTAGTTCCATGGTCCAACCAAAATTCCATAGGAATGACAGTAGCTTCTTTTTTTAATGTTGCCAAATATCCTCCTTCCTTGCTTTATCTACTAATTACTTTGGGACCATCAATTGTGTTTTTAGCATTGGCAGAAAACTGGCAAAATTGGTTGACGGAAAAAATGGTAGTCATAGGCCGTGTACCCATGTTTTTTTATATTGTGCATTTATATGTAATTCATTTTTTCGGAGTAATTGCCGCCATGCTTACCGGTTTTGGTTTTTCTGATATGGTCATCGACCTATGGGTAACTTTGCAACCTCAGCTACAAGGGTATGGTTTTAATCTTTGGGTTGTATATGTTGTTTGGATTGTCCTTACAATTGCTCTGTACCCTTTATGCAATTGGTACAATAACTACAAAACCAATCATAGAGAAAAATGGTGGCTTAGCTATTTGTAATCTGCTTGATCAAATTATAATTGATTCAAATTCCTTTTATGAAAAGGAATAAAGTTCAAGAATTTATACCTTTACAAGTTCTTAGCTGCCTTTTAGGCCTAAAATTCATCATTCAGGTTATTTGATCATGCAAAGTGTAAAGGAAATAGAATTCTTCCAGAACATCCGAGAAATCCGAGAGTGTGAATTTGGTGTTTTCTATTTTTTCGATGGTCTTGTTATTTCTGAAATCAAGGAGGGGGTTGTATTTAACTGGGCCATGGCTGAAAAAATCATTGCTATTGCTTATGAAATTATAGGAAAGGATGAACCCATAGCCTATATTTCCAATAGAATTAACAACTACTCTGTGGTCCCTTCCGATTGGCTAAAATTTTATACCCATAGACACCATCTTGAGCTTTATTCCGTAGTGAGCAATACTAAAAGTGGATTCGCCAGTCTTCTTCTGGAAAAGATGTTTTTCAGGAACAATATTCAACAGTTTCCAAATCTTGAAAGTGCCATTGAATGGAGTATGAAAAAAATCGAGAGCAAAAAAGATATGGTTCAATAACCAGGTAGATCTTTACATCTTTTTAAGGCTTATCTTTCTAAACTTAATGGTTCCTGTCCCCATCGCCTGAAGTCCTATATGACCTTCCACTAAGGTATCTTTTTCTATACTTGAAGTAAGCACATTGTTTACATATACCTTAATGTTTCCATCTTCAGTAATGGCCTTATAGGTATTCCAAACATTCAGGGTTTCTACAATCTCATATGGTTTTACTTTGGTAACGATAGATCCTGTTCTAAAATCTTGGTTGGGGTGCAAGTCCCAAATATTAAGTTCATGACAATCTGTTGCTGACATTTCTGGTTTGGCACATTGTACAAAAACCCCAGAATTGATAGTACTATCGGGCTGAAACTCTAAACTCAGTTCAAAATTCCGGTATTTATCATGGGTTATCACAAAACCTGAAGTACTATCAGCCTTTCCAATAAGTTCATTATTTACAAATTCCCACTTAGAATCACCGTCAGTAAACCAAGTATCACTGTTTTCTTCAAAAAGGGATGTTTCTTGGTTTTTTTCACTCTTACATCCAACATTGAAAAGGAGGCAGACTCCCATTAAAAGAGCTCCTACAAATACGATTGATTTTTTCATTTATTTAAATTTATTGGTTCTATGCTTCCTATATGAAAAAGGGCATCGCCCTGATTTACCACAGCTTGGTTGTTGATACAAAATACATGTCCGTTAAAAGGAGCCTTAATCTTCTTGTTCTTTTTTGCGTAGGTGTCTGCGACCAAACCCAACAACTGTCCTTTCACAACCCGCTCCCCATTTTTTATTTCCGGAACAAACATTCCTGCTCTGGGGGCGCGAATCCATCTGGTGCGCTCTAAATGGATTGGAGTTTTTTGTTTTTCAACCTTGTTTTTGCCTAGCATTCCAAATTTTTCCAACACATTGCGGATGCCTTTTATTCCTTTTTCAATAGCATTATCATCAAACCTCATGCTCTCTCCAGCCTCATACACAATAGTAGGAATTCCCATTTTAAGGGTTGTTTTTCTAAATGATCCATTAATCAATCTCGATGCAAAATAGAATGGGGCATTAAAGGCTTCAGCTAATTCCCTGCTCTTAGCATCTTCTGCAGAATATCTCACTTGAGGAAAATTATGTCTTTGACTTCCTCCGGTATGCAAGTCGATACCAAAATTGACCTGCGGCAAAATTTCAGAGGTGTACGTATATGCTATCCTACTGGCAAGTGAACCGGACTTCGTTCCTGGAAAACTACGATTTACATCCTTTCCATCTGGGACATCCCTTGAAAAATGGATAAATCCGAAAATATTCAAGATGGGGACGACTATTACAGCGCCTTTCTTAACATTAAATGAGTTTTCTTGAAGCATGCGTCTAAGTGTTTCAACACCATTGATTTCATCACCATGTAATCCAGCTTGCACCAAAACTGTTGGCCCTGCCTTTTTCCCGTTAAAAATATGAACAGGAATATCTATAAGGGTTCCTGTAGGTAATCGGGAAATTCCTATGCGGACCAATCTATTTTGCCCAGCAGAAATGGCTTCGCCATTTATGTTTATTGTATTATTTTCTGCCTCTACGCCCATTTTTCTCCACAAATTGAATAATATGCTTGGCAACATTAACTCCAGATGCCGCCTCAATACCTTGAAGTCCAGGAGAAGCGTTAACCTCGATCAGGACCGGGCCTTTTTTGGAACGCATCAAATCCACCCCGGCCACACCCAGACCTAAATACTTAGTTGCATTTAAGGCAATGTATTGTTCTTTGGCAGTAGGTTTAATTGCTTCTGTCTCCGCTCCACGGTGCACATTGGATCTAAAATCATCCAAATCACTGATCCTTTTCATACTGGCAACAACTTTATTGCCCACTACAATGATTCTGATATCCTCTCCATTTGCCTCTTCAATATATTTTTGAAGAAGAATGCTGGTATCCATTTTATAAAAAGTATCAATTATAGATTTGGCAGATTTATTGCTCTCCGCCAAAATAACCCCACTTCCATGGGTTCCCTCCTGTAATTTGATGATTACGGGTGGGCCTCCCAACAGCTTAATCTGTTCTCCTATATTGTTAGGGTTGATGGAAAAAAGTGTTTCAGGGATTGGAATTCCTTTTCGAGCCATAATCTGTAGTGTTCTTACTTTGTTTCTGGCCCGCATTATTCCCAATGATCTTGCCGTGCTGAAAACATTGTTCATTTCAAACTGTTTCACAATGGCTGCTCCATGTCTGGTGACCTTGGCTCCAATTCTTGGGATAACGGCATCAAATTCATTTGTAACATCTTCTTCTCCCAAATAAATTTGAGGTTTTTCATCACCCAGTTTTACGGAGCATTTAGTGTGATCAATAAGCTCTACATAATGGCCTGCATTTTGTGCCTCTTCAGCAATACGCCGTGTAGAATGCACGTTCAGGCTAACCGATAAAATTGCAATATCCATACCCAACAGGGTCAAGTTAAATATTAAGTAGTAATATCGGACAAAAATTATGATTTAGTTGAAAAACCTCATCAATATTCCAACAAATCAACAAGTTAACTATGGTTAAAAATTACCTTTCTAATTCTGAAAGTCAAAGTTCCGCTTTTAAGCAGGACTTTCTTTATGATTATAATTTAATCTGTTTTTATGGCCTAACACCCGGGCTAGCCTAAAATCAATCTAAATAACCCACTTTACAAGGTTCAATGCTTGTTAAAAACTTGATCGTGCCGTAAATTTGTAAGTAAAACCAGCACTAATGAGTGGATTGATAAAATCTTCGATTGCCCGTAAAGTAGTGATGGCACTTTCGGGACTTTTTCTAGTAATTTTTCTTGTTTTACACGTCACCATCAATTTAGCATCTGTTATTTCTCCAGATTTTTTTAATGAGGCATCACATTTTATGGGGTACAATGTTTTGGTACAGTACCTTATGCAACCCATCTTGGTTATAGGTGTGATTGTTCATTTTGTAATGGGTTTTGTTCTTGAAATTCAAAATAAAAATGCCAGAGGTATCAGTTATGTAAAATATAAAGGAAGTGCTAATGCGCCATGGGTATCCAGAAACATGATTTATTCTGGGCTTGTAATTTTAGCCTTTTTAGGGCTTCATTTTTATGATTTCTGGATTCATGAAATGACTTATAAATATATTGAGGTAAACCCAGAGAACCCTGCACGTTATTATGCCGAAACCGTGGAAAAATTTGCACCATTTTGGCGCACTATCATTTACGTAATTTCATTTGTGCTGCTGAGCTTGCATTTATGGCACGGCTTTTCTTCATCGCTTCAAAGCATGGGAGTCAATAACAAGTATACCCCTGCTTTAAAAACATTTACAAAATTATTCGCTGTGGTGGTTCCGTTAGCATTTGCTTTTATCGCTTTGTACCATCATCTTAACCCAATAACACATTAATTATGGGCATATTGGATTCTAAAATTCCATCCGGTCCTTTGGCCGATAAATGGACCAAACATAAAAATGATATTGATCTAGTTAACCCTGCCAACAAAAGAAACATTGATGTTATTGTTGTTGGAACAGGATTGGCAGGTGGTGCTGCGGCCGCCACTTTAGCCGAATTGGGTTATAATGTAAAGACATTTTGTTATCAAGATTCACCAAGACGTGCGCACTCTATTGCCGCTCAAGGGGGAATCAACGCTGCAAAAAACTATCAAGGTGATGGCGATAGTCATTACAGATTGTTCTACGATACCATTAAAGGAGGTGACTACCGATCAAGAGAAGCCAACGTATATCGATTAGCGGAAGAATCTGTGAATATCATAGATCAATGTGTGGCACAGGGAGTTCCTTTTGCCCGTGAATATGGTGGACTTTTGGACAACCGCTCCTTTGGAGGGGTTTTGGTTTCCAGAACGTTTTATGCCAAAGGGCAAACTGGACAACAATTGTTGTTAGGTGCTTACGCCGCCATGAACCGTCAAATAAATCGTGGAAAAATCAAAGCCTATAACCGTCATGAAATGATGGATTTGGTTTTGGTTGATGGAAAAGCTCGTGGAATCATTGCCCGGGATTTGGTTTCAGGAGAAATACAAAGACATAGTGCCCACGCCGTAGTATTGGCCACAGGAGGATACGGAAATGTTTTCTTCCTTTCTACAAATGCTATGGGAAGTAATGTGACAGCTGCTTGGCGTGCGCATCGTAAAGGAGCGTTTTTTGCCAACCCTTGTTATACACAAATCCACCCTACTTGTATTCCGGTTTCGGGAGAACATCAGTCCAAATTGACCTTAATGTCCGAATCGCTTCGTAACGATGGACGTATTTGGGTGCCCAAACGCAAAGAAGATGCCGTCGCTATCCGTGAAGGAAAGCTAAAACCAACACAGCTTGCTGAAGAAGAGCGCGATTATTATTTGGAAAGAAGATATCCTGCATTTGGTAACCTCGTGCCTCGTGATGTGGCTTCAAGAGCTGCCAAGGAACGTTGTGATGCCGGATTTGGTGTAAACAAGACCGGCGAAGCTGTTTATCTTGATTTTGCTTCCGCCATTGACCGCTATGGAAAAGAAAAGGCGCTAACATCGGGCATCAAAAATCCAGATAACGAGACCATTATCAAATTGGGTGAAGAGGTCATTGAGGCCAAATACGGAAACCTCTTCCAGATGTATGAAAAGATCGTGGATGAAAACCCATACAAAACCCCAATGATGATTTATCCTGCTGTGCACTATACCATGGGTGGGCTTTGGGTTGATTATAATCTACAGACAACCATTGAAGGTTGCTATTGTGCAGGTGAAGCCAATTTTAGTGATCACGGAGCAAACCGTTTGGGAGCTTCGGCATTGATGCAAGGCTTGGCAGATGGTTATTTTGTTCTGCCATACACCATTGGTGATTACTTGTCTGACGATATTAGGACCGGGGCCATCCCAACAGATTCTGAAGAGTTTGAAGCTGCTGAAAAAGCAGTTCGTGACCGCATGGGAAAATTGATGTCTGGAACTGGAATCCACTCAGTGGATTATTACCACAAAAAATTAGGCAAGATTATGTGGAACAAATGTGGGATGTCCAGAAACGAAAATGATTTAAAAGAGGCCATCAAAGAGATTTCAGCATTGCGGAAAGATTTCTGGGAAAATGTGAAAATTCCGGGAAGCAAGGATTCCAAGAACCAAGAACTTGAAAAAGCCGGAAGAGTTGCCGATTTCATGGAGCTTGGCGAATTGTTTGCAAAGGATGCATTGCACAGAAACGAATCATGTGGAGGTCATTTCCGTGAAGAATATCAGACTGAGGAAGGTGAAGCACTTCGTGATGATAAAAACTTCAAGTATGTTGCTGCCTGGGAATTTAAAGGCGAGCCTAAAGATGCTGAATTGCACAAGGAAGATTTGGTTTACGAAAACATTGAATTAAAGACACGTTCTTACAAATAAAAGTTATGAAGTTATATCTAAAAATATGGCGTCAAAAAGACGCTTCTTCAAAAGGTCAAATGGTAGATTATACCCTTGATGGTGTTGAAGGAGATATGTCTTTTTTAGAAATGCTGGACATTTTAAATGAAGAGCTCATTTCAAAAGGTGAAGAGCCCGTTGAATTTGACCATGATTGTAGAGAAGGTATTTGTGGAACTTGTTCTTTACAGATTAATGGAGAGCCACATGGCCCTGACAGATTGATTACTACTTGCCAATTGCATATGCGCAAGTTCAATGATGGAGATACTATTGTTATTGAACCGTTTAGAGCCAAGGCTTTTCCTGTGATCAAGGATTTAATTGTGGACAGAAACGCCTTTGAACGCATTCAACAGGCCGGTGGGTACATTTCAGTAAACACTTCTGGAAATACCGTGGATGCCAATGCTATTCCTATTAATAAGGATGCTGCCGATGCTGCCATGGATGCTGCTACATGTATTGGTTGTGGTGCCTGTGTAGCAGCATGTAAAAATGCAAGTGCCATGTTATTTACCTCAGCAAAGGTTTCACAGTTTGCGTTATTACCTCAAGGACAAGTGGAGGCAGCGGACCGAGTTCAGAACATGGTACGCCAAATGGACTTGGAAGGTTTTGGAAACTGCACCAATACAGGAGCTTGCGAAGTGGAATGCCCTAAAGGTATTTCTTTGGAGAATATTGCTCGCATGAACCGTGAGTACCTTTCCGCTACTGTAAAAGGATAAATAACTAAGGGTTTATTGTTAGTTTTCTTGCTTTAAGCGCAGAAGGAATATTTATATGCCACCCTCCATCTATTTCCACTAACTCAAAACCTTTTTCATAAGGTTTGAGAGTAATGGTTGATTCTTCCAAATTGTAAAACTTGGGGATATAGATTTGACTGTTATCCTTCGTGCTTTCTAACCATCTAAACTCCGCTTTTCCATTTTCCACATCAGTAGAATAACTTGTTAATTCTCCTGCTATTTTCTTCGGGTACGCTCTACTGATTGCCTTTAAAAGTTCTGAATCATCCAATCTCTTATCAAAACTCCAATAGGTTTCTCCGCAAAGAGAACTTTCAAAAAATTGGGTAACCTGAAAAGCCGAGGAAAGAGCTTTACCGTTAGCCCCAAAAGCTCCCCACTCTCCAATAAGTAAAGGCATTTTGAGACGTTTTGCACTTTCTGCATGACGGTTAAAAATGAAATTTATCCTATTGTTGTTTGTAGTTGCCGCATCAGGTGTGTCCACTACCAAATCATAACCATGCGGAGCATATACCAGGCCATCTTCATTAGGAATTCTTTCTATTGCCGTATAGACTCCCATGTTTGATGACATCGAGGTTTCCAAAAAAATAAGGTGGTCCTGGTTCACCTCTCTTATTGCTTTTACGGTCTTTTTATAAAATGGCATCAACTGCTCCTTTTCAAAAGCTTGGTAAACCGGAAACATTCTGTCTACCAATTGCGCATATATGGATCGGTCAGAAATAAATTCCAATATCTCCTTCTTTCCCACTGGGTCTAGCCATTTTTGGGTTACTTCTTCACCTGTAAGTACAATTCCACTTTTTTTTGCATATGCCTCAATAAAGGCTATTGCCATTAATTCTCTTCCTTTGGAATTTCCCCAACCAAGGTTTGGCTCATTTATTAAATCAAAACCAATGACAGATGAGTTCCCCGCATATCTTTTTGCAAGCATTTTCCACATCTTTATATAATGGTCTTGTACCCCAACATTGTCACTAGCTGCCTTATTTTCCCAAAAATTGGTGATTGCTGTTTTAACTGCCGGACTTGTAAAATAGGCATCGCTCCAGACTGGACCTTCGGCAATATGCGGTTGCCCATCCGTCAGTGTTGCCCACTCTGGTGCCCCATCACTATACAATTGGCTATAAAGGTCTTGGTGCATGTCCAAGAATACATATATTCCATTATCATTTGCCCATTTAACCTGCTTATCCAGGTCTTTTAGATATTCTTCATCATAAATCCCTGGTTGTGGTTCTACTCCTGCCCAGATAACCCCCAATCGCAAACAATTTAAACCCCACTTTTTCATTAGCTGAAAATTCTCAGGATTGGAAAATTGTTTTTGGTCAACTTTGGCCGACTTGTTCACATAATTAATCCCATGAAGAATAATTTGATTTCCTTCATGATCAATAAATTTTTGATTACTGGTAGTTAAAAAATCTTGGGCTATAGCTTTGGCGCCAAAGCTTAATAACAGCATTGTGTACAATGCCAACTTCTGTATTCTCATAAATAAACTGATTTTAAAGCAGGTCTTGTGAACAACATATCGGTGCTAACATCTCTGATGTCATCTAAAGTAAGTATTTGCTTATTTTAAATTCTCGTAAAAGTACGTCAAAGATAGTGCCAAGACCTTGCATTAAAATGATAGTTTTTGTTATTATTTTATGGTTTTAACACCCGGACAATATTTAAGTTTTCATCCCAAATAACAATTTTTCCATTCTTACTGGAGGTTACAATATATTTTCCATCCGGACTCCAATCCACTCCCCACAAATAATCTGATGTTGATTTTGATGTAGCTATAAGTTTCCCTTCTTTGGACCATATCCTTAAAGCGTCGCTGGCACTGGCCAATTTTTCCCCATTTGGGTTCCATCTTATATTCCTATACTCAACCTTTGCAACTCCTGCTTCAAAAAGCCTACTCCCTTCTACGTTCCAGTATTGGATAAGTTTATCCTTGTCGTTCACTTTATTCTTGAGTCCTCCATAGTCTCCAACTGCAAAAAAATCACCAGATTTATGCCATTCCACACAGAGCAAGAGAGTTTCTTCCGTTCTAGCTTTAAACGAATTGATTGTATCTCCATGTTGGGTGTAAATTCCTATTTGATCCCCTACTGTGACCATGATATTTTTGGAAGGGTGCCAATCCAAGCCAGCAACCCCTTTAGGGTCGGCCATGAATCTGTTAACAAAAATTCCATCAACGGTATAAACAGATACAGCTTTTTCCAGTTCAGAAACGGCAAGAAGCTCTCCGGTATAGTTCCAATCCAATGCCCTAAAGCTTGATTTCAACCCCTCTAGTTCTGTCCAAGTTTCTTCTTGAACGTCAAGAATTTTTGCCTTAAAGGTTCTACCCTGGGTTATTATGGCCAATTTGTTTTTAAAAGGGTGCCATTTGAGTCTACTTAGTTGTACTCCTTCAACTGGAAAGATTTTTATCAGCTCAAACGACTTGGCATCAAAAATTTTGAGGCTATCTTGATTGCCCCCTGTGGCCAAGTATTTTCCATTTGGGCTCCAAGCAAGCGTCCAAAGTGTTGTTTTATTCTCTTCTGACTTGCAGGAAACACAGAGAATCAAAAGACTTATTAAAACGAACGAAAGGTGTTTTTTCATGCTTTTCAACTTCTGTAATCAACATAATAGTCGAAAAACTATTATTACCTCAAATTCAATGGCATCGGAAATAATATCTTCCTTAAGACTTCCTACTAGCCCTTGGGATTCATAGCTGATACCCCATCGGGTCCTATCTATTACAAATCTGGATTTAAGTTCATAAATTTTGCCCTGTTGCTCAATGGTCATCTTGAACTTGACAGGTTTGGTAATTCCCTTAATGGTCAGTAAAGCTTCTACATCCATTTGCTTGCCGTCTATATATTTGGCTTCACTAATATTCAATTGTGCCACCGGATATTTTTCCACATCAAAAAAATCTTTGTTCTTTAGATGGGAAACAAGCATTTCGTTGTACTTCCCATCCGTATTTAAAATGCTATTCATATCCACAACAAATTTTCCTCCAGCTATTTTGGGCTTATTATTGGAAATTTCCACGCTTGGGAAGTTAGCCGGCCCGGCCATAGAAATTTCACCACTCAAGAATTTTACAGTTCCATAATGCTGGTTAAACTTAAAGAGATTGGAGCCCTTCCATTTAATCACACTTTTTGCTGTGTCAATTTTTATAGTACCTTGTCCATAAGCTGCTGTAAGAGTACAAATGCCTACCAATAAAATAATGATTTTTTTCATCGTCTTTGTTTTTGGGTAAAACTAGAATTGAGCAGCTTCCTATTCGTGAAAAAAATGTAAATGAAGTGCAAAAAAATGTAATTTTTTGCGAGTTAAATCCATTTGTAAATGAAAGCCATAATCCACCTTTATAGCGTTCTTGTTTTATTAACTCTTTCTTTTATTGTAATTGATTATTCGCCAAGTGTCCAAAAAGAAGCTTTCCCAAGTTTGGTAAAAGTCGCGCTTAGAAACACTGGCAATACCTTGTTGTTGCAAAGCAAGGATTCCTCTTCTCTAATATTGCCCGTAGTTGAACTGGAACAGAATAAATTTCAATTGTCATTTCAAAAAGAACTACCCATATCGCCTGATAGCCTAGTAGTGGCAGTTACCAAAAACTTCCAAGCTCTAAACCTGCCCAATGAATATCTTGTTGAGGTTGTTGAGTGCCAAAAGGAAGAAGTGTCCTATAGCTACTATGTATTCAATGACAAGGAAAAGAACATTGTTCCTTGTATGGGGAGAAACCTTCCTTTACATTGCTATACTATAAATGTACAGTTCAATAAGCGTTCCTCCTTAATGGGGTTTAATATGGGTTCCCCTTGGTTCTCTCTGGTTCTTCTTGGCGCAATGGGGGTTGGACTATTTTATTATTGGATAAAGAGAAAGCAAACAATACAAGTATATGATTCATTAGCTTATTCAACTATAGGTGGCTACCATTTTTACAAAGACCAAAATAAATTGGTAAAAGATGGCTTGAACATCAAGCTTACATCCAAAGAGTCAGAGTTGCTGCAAATATTCTGTGATAATCCAAACCAAGTAGTAAAACGAGATTTTTTGCTTAAAGAGGTTTGGGAAGATAAAGGTGTTTTTGTAGGAAGAAGTCTGGATACATTTATTTCAAAAATCCGAAAGAAGTTTAAAGACGATAACGATATAAACCTACTTAATGTTCATGGGGTGGGCTATAAACTGGAAATTGTCAGAAAATCACGTAGATAATCTTCAACCATGCCCAAAAAGTATCCTGATGAACGTATAAAGGTTCCTCGTTTTAATGAAGAGTCCGGGTTTTATACCACCCCGGAGCGCTCCAAGGTTATGGGCAAGATCAGAGGAAAAAACACCAAACCTGAACTTGCGTTTCGTAAAGCGCTTTGGGCAGCAGGTTATCGGTATCGCATTGATTATAAAAAACTGATTGGCAAACCAGATATTGCCCTTAACAAATACAAAACTGTAATTTTTATTGATGGGGAGTTTTGGCACGGACACAATTGGGAAGAGCGTAAATTGAAAATCAAAACTAATCGCGAATTCTGGATTCCTAAGATTGAACGCAACATTCAGCGAGATCAAGAAGTGAATCTTGCCCTTAGCGAAATGGGTTATACCGTGTTTCGGTTTTGGGAGAGCGAGGTGAAAAAGAATCTGGATACCTGCCTTCAAAAAGTCATAAAATCATTAAAAAGAAATTCTACTCATGATTAATATTGCATCCAAGCTGCCCAACGTGGGCACCACCATATTCACAACCATTGGTCAGTTGGCCAATGCCCACAATGCTGTAAACCTGTCGCAGGGATTTCCTAATTATGACCCTGACCCAAAACTTTTGGAATTAGTGGGTCATGCCTTTAAAAGCGGATATAACCAATACGCTCCTATGCAGGGTGCTCTTTCCCTTCGGGAAGTAATCTCAGAAAAGATTGAAAACTTGTATGGACATTGCTATCACCCCGAATCTGAAATCATCATAACTGCTGGGGCCACGCAAGCCATTTTTACCACAATTTCCACTTTTGTGCATTCTGGAGATGAAGTTATTGTCATTAAACCGGCTTATGATAGTTATGAACCAGCCATTGAGCTTTTTGGAGGTGTAGTTATTCCGGTTGCTTTGGAAGGGAATGATTTTAAAATGAACTGGGAGAAATTTAAATCCGCAATCTCATCCCAAACCAAAATGGTCATCATTAATACACCACATAACCCAACCGGAAGCATTTGGTCCAAAAAAGACATGCTGAAACTTCAGGAAATCTTAAAAGGAACCAACATTATTTTATTGAGTGATGAGGTATATGAGCATATTGTTTTTGATGGTGCCAAACATGAGAGTGTTGCCAAATATCCAGATCTGGCCTCTCGTAGTATCATTTGTTCTTCATTTGGAAAGACATTCCATGCCACGGGATGGAAAATGGGGTATTGCACTGCTCCCCAACAACTGATGCAAGAGTTCCAAAAGGTGCACCAGTTTAACGTGTTTTCCGTTAACTATGCCATTCAAATTGCCTTGGCCGAATATTTAAAAAATCCAGCGCATTATCTCCACCTTAATGGTTTCTATCAGAACAAGCGAGATTACTTTTTAGATGCCATCAAGGATTCTCGATTTAAAATGACGCCTTCAGCTGGCACCTATTTTCAGCTCTTGGATTACTCAGAAATCACCAATGAAAAAGATACCAATTTTGCGGAACGATTGATTGAGGAACATAAACTTGCCAGCATTCCAATTTCTGTATTCTGTGGTACAGATTACAATAAGAGGTTTTTACGTTTTTGCTTTGCAAAGACTAATAATGTATTAGACCAAGCTGCTGAAATCTTAAATGGCATATAGGACTAAAATTGTTTTTTGACTATCCTAAAAATTTCCAATATGTCTTCAAGGGGGAGTTCAAAATCTTGGTACTCGGGGGATTTATTTAAGTTATGACATTGAAGGGCTTTTTTGTCTATATCGAATCCGGCAACTTGCTTACAAATAATTCTATCCTTGCAAACAAGAATGTAGGGTTTGCCAATCATTGAATTACTTTCCCTGGCAAAGCGCTCCTTTTTTGTTTTAATCCCTAGTACTATCGTCTTGTTCGGAATTGCGTCAATGCTTCCATCGTTCATAGAGTCACCTGAAACTTCAAATGCCTTGTACGCCTCATCTTCCAAAAACTCAATTACAAAACCTGTTCTAAACGGACTGTTGCCCAAACCACTTTCAGTCAGGCTTTCTATATAGTTCTTTTGTCCTTCCACCAACACCAATGGTATTTGAGTAAAATATTTACCATAATCTAATGGGTTAAAAACGGAACCATGTTTTATAATCGTTTTTCTTTTGGCATAGGCATCACCCATTTCATTGACCTCCCGCAAATACAATTCGGCAATGGTCATATCAAAATATGTGGCTATTTTGGATAGATTTTTAGTTGGAATGTTAGCATCTCTTCTCTCGTAAGTTTGAATGGTACGTAGGCTAACACCCACTGCTTCGGCCAAAAGCGTTTGACTTACACCCTTTTTACGTCTTAGCTGCTTAATTGATTGCATACTTTTCTTATAATGTGTAGTTTTTTTTCGTATATTTGTTTATGCGCAGCTAGTCTTTACATTTCTGTAATTGGGTTACAAGCCAAATATAGAAAATAGGATTTGACCCCAATAAAATAATTTCTTAACCGCTAAATCTACAGCATGGGTTCAATCAAAAATTTCAATTTGGTTATCAATATTGATAACATGTTTTCCAAAGAAGATTATGGAAAACCAATCAGCGAACAACTTTCTACTGTCCTTCGCAGAAATGTTACAAAAGACGACCTTGCAAATGTTGCAACAAGCAGCAGCATTAGCTTTTCCACTATACGGGATGTTGTTTACAGAACAAATAGTTTAACCAGGTCCAATGCAAAAGCCATATCGCTTTTGGTACATGCTGCATTTGAAAATTCAATTGCATATAAACTCCAAGCGGAAGGAGATACCATTTTTCTAAATACGTTACTAAAGGTCTAGGCGCATTAACCAATCGGTTTGTTTGTCTTTGCCAATGTAATAGGGGTGAGATCCAAATTTTGTAAAGCCGTGCTCCAAGTAGAACTTTATAGCCGCTCGGTTCTTTTCCCAAACGCCAAGCCATACATAGTTCAATCCATCTTTGCGGGCCAATTGTTCTATTTGTTGAAGCAACCATTTACCAATGCCTCTTCCTTGATATTCCGATATTACATAGATACGTTCCAGTTCCATGGATTCCTTATCATTAATATCGGTTTGAGCCCTTTCTTTGTTTAATTTTATATACCCAATTATCTCCTCTTGATCAAAGACAAAATAGAATTGAGTATCCTTATTTTCTATTTCTGATTTAAGTTTTTCCTTGCTGAAGGCAAAGTCAATATATTTTTTAAAATCTTCGGGGTCATTCTGATCTTCAAAAGCAGCAATAAATGTTTCCTTGGATATTTGGACTAAAACATCCAAATCCCGCTCTGTACAACATTTAATGTATAGGCTCATGATTCCCATTTTCCATAAAAGTATTTAAAAAAAAGAGCCAACCCTTAAGGGTTGGCTCTTAAAATCTTTTTTGTTTTGTTTGGTCTTAAAGCATAAAAAGCTTCTTGATCAATAGCATCACTCCTGTGAAAAAATCATTTCTATAGACCTGGATGTTTTCGTCCATAGTTGCTTGGGTTAATTTGGAGGCCATGGTGTTGTTTGTTTTATGGTGTTAATTTGGGGAAAAAAATTAATAAATCCAAAAATACCTTATCATAACTAAAGAATAAAGAATTTGTTGTGTAGTGCGCTGTTTTTGTTGTAAAACAAACTGATTGGTCTGTTCTATATTTCCATCTCAGGAACGTTGTTCTCCACAATCAAGTTTCCTTCTGTAGCCTTTATAATTTCATCAACAGAGACCCCAGGTGCCCTTTCCAACAATTTAAACCCTTCAGGGGTGACTTCCAAGACCGCCAAGTTGGTAACTATTTTTTTTACACAACCTACACCTGTCAATGGCAAAGAGCATTTTTTGAGCAATTTGGATTTACCGGCCTTGTTGGTATGCATCATGGCTACAATGATGTTTTCTGCAGAGGCTACCAAATCCATGGCTCCTCCCATTCCTTTTACCATCTTTCCTGGAATTTTCCAATTGGCTATATCTCCATTTTCTGCCACTTCCATAGCTCCTAAAATTGTAAGGTCTACATGTTGTCCTCTAATCATTCCAAAACTCATGGATGAATCAAAAAATGAAGCTCCCGGCAAAGTGGTTATGGTCTGTTTTCCGGCATTAATGATATCGGCATCTTCTTCTCCTTCAAAAGGAAATGGTCCCATGCCCAGCACACCATTTTCACTTTGAAATTCCACGCTAATATCTTCCCTAACAAAATTGGCCACCAATGTGGGTATGCCTATTCCCAGGTTTACGTAGTAACCGTCCTTTACTTCTTTTGCAATTCGTTTTGCGATTCCGTTCTTATCTAACATGATTTGAAAATATACCTATTCTTAAATTTGTGTATAAAATCAGCTTTACTTTCTGCATTCTGAGCTTCACGGATATTTGCCCCGATTGATGTACCGCTTCCGAATATTTGAGAAGCCATTTCAAATCTGTTCAAACCCCTAATCCATTCTGAAAATTCAATAATGTTTAATGAAAACTCGAACGTTTTGTCAACAATTAGGTTTTGTTTATCATTTCTCATTTTCAAATTTCCACATTGAATAACTAATCAATTGAACGAACTGTTCGTTGTTCAATCCTTTTTTCATACTTCTCTCCTTGGAAAATACGCTGTACAAATATTCCGGGTATATGAATTTCATTGGGATCCAAACTTCCGGCAGGAACCAATTTCTCCACCTCAGCTACCGTGATTTTGGCTGCACCACACATACAAGGGTTAAAATTTCGAGCAGTTCCCTTAAAAATCAAATTTCCTGCTTCATCACCTTTCCAAGCTTTTACAAATGCAAAATCGGCCTTATATGCGGGTTCCAATACGTACATTTTACCATCAAATTCACGAGTTTCCTTGCCTTCGGCAACTTCAGTTCCATAACCGGCAGGAGTATAAAACGCTGGAAACCCAGCTTGTGCCGCTCGACATTTCTCTGCCAAAGTACCTTGAGGGGTAAGTTCAACTTCCAATTCTCCACTCAACATTTGACGTTCAAATTCATCATTTTCCCCTACATATGATGAAATCATTTTTTTTATTTGGTGTTGCTGAAGCAAAAGTCCCAAGCCAAAATCATCTACCCCGGCATTATTTGAAATGCAGGTAATATCTTTGATTCCCATCTTCACTAATTGGGCAATTGCGTTTTCGGGAATTCCACATAGTCCAAATCCTCCCAGCATAAATGTCATCCCATCAGTTACGCCCACAAGTGCTTTTTCTACATCTGAAACCGTTTTTTTGATCATTTAATCTCTTATTTTCTGATTGCCTGAAAGTACGATTTAAATAAAAAAGCCCCAAGCCATAAATGGTCTTGGGGCCAATAATTTTTGTGCTACTTTTTCTTAGAATCCAAGATCCTCCAAATCGTCCTCGGTATCCAAATCTTCTTGAAGTTCTTTTAACACTTTGGTACAATCCACATTGATAGATAGTTCCTCTGGTTCTTCAAAAGCATCTTTGGAGACACCCAACTCTTCATTTTCATAATTTTTCTTCATGTACAAGCCCCAAATGGGTAATGCCGTAGAAGCACCTTGGCCATATAGGAGTCTTTTAAAATGTACAGCCCTATTTTCGCCACCTACCCAAACACCGGTGACCAGATTGGGTACCATGCCCATAAACCATCCATAACTTTGATTTTGAGTGGTTCCTGTTTTACCTGCAATTGGATTGGTAAGCTCATACGGGTACCCTGTCATAATTTTCTTGTACATGGTTTGATTCTTACCGTAAGTGTGCCTTAATCGCCCTCCTGATCCATACTGGGTTACCCCTTCCATCAAATTGACCATGGCATAAGCTACATCTTTACTCAAGACATCTTTTGTTTCGGGAACATATTCAAAGAGCACAGTTCCGTTTCTATCTTCTATACGGGTAACCATTACCGGCTTTACATATACGCCTTGATTGGCAAAGGTGCCGAAGGCTCCAACCATTTCATAAACACTTGCATCTGGAGTTCCCAAGGCAATGGAAGGCACCTCTAGAATTTCCCGCTTAATACCCATACTCCTTGCAATTGTGGCTACTGATTTTGGCCCCACCTTGTCCATTAATTGGGCGGTCACTGTATTTACAGAATTGGCCAGTGCATGTTTAAGTGTCATGTTCTTTCCAGAATATTTTCCATCTGAATTTTTAGGACACCACGCTTCTGGGTTTCCGTGTTTTAAGGGCTCAATACAATATTGATTGTCGGGCAATGAATCGCAAGGCGAATACCTCAACTGGTCAATAGCAGCTGCATAGACAAAAGGTTTAAATGTTGACCCTGCTTGCCTGGCTCCTTGATATACATTGTCATATTGAAAATGTTTGTAATCAACGCCCCCAACCCAAGCTTTAACATGACCTGTCTGGGGTTCCATGGACATCATAGCTGTTCTTAGGAATGTTTTGTAATAGCGTATAGAATCCATCGGTGTCAAGATGGTATCTTTTTCATAGGAATCACTGTTCCAATCAAACACCGTCATTTCTGTCTTCTCATGGAATGTTTTTTCAATTTCCTTTGCTGTTTTTCCTTGACCTTTAAGAATCCTCCATCTATCCGACCGTTTCATTGCTTGTCGCATTATGGTATCTATGGCTCCTTTGGTCAAATCCAAAAAAGGAGTTGTTGGGTTTTTTTTCGGCGTATTTTGGAGGAAAAACTCTGCTTGCAAATTCTTCATGTGGGCTTCAACGGCATCCTCTGCATTTTTTTGCATACGGGAATCTATAGTGGTGTACACTTTTAACCCGTCCAAATAGATATTGTATTTCTCTCCATCTGGTTTTGGATTTTCCTTTACCCATCCATTCAACCACTTTTGCATATACATTCTAAAATAGGTGGCCAAACCTTCGCGGTGTGATTCCGGATTGTAGTTTAGGTTGATTTCCATAGCCTGAAGCGAATCTCTTTCCGCTTCGGTGATGTACTCATACCTTGCCAATTGCCCCAATACTGTGTTTCTTTTTTTCCAAGTCAGTTCTTCCCTCCTCAATGGATTATAAAGGGATGAGTTCTGCAGCATTCCAACCAGCATAGCTGATTCTTCCAATTTTAAATCCTTAGGTTCTTTTCCGAAATAAATTCTCGATGCCGAACGGATACCATCTGCATTGTTTCCAAAATCATAGATGTTAAGGTACATGCTCATGATTTCTTCCTTGGTGTAGCTTCTTTCTAAACGCGTGGCGATGACCCACTCCATCGCCTTCTGTTTTATGGTCTCAAACTTGTTTCTAGACCGTACCCCAACAAAAAGTTGTCTGGCCAGCTGTTGTGAAATGGTACTTGCCCCTCCTCGTTTTCCTAAAAAGAACATGGCCCGTAGGGTTCCGCGCGCATCAATTCCCGAATGGTTATGAAAACGGATATCTTCACTTGCTATCAAAGCATCTATCAAATTCTGTGGAAGCTCATCATACGAAACATCTGTTCTGTTGTCTTCCAAATAGAACTTACCTAGCGTCTTGCCATCTGAAGAGATAAGTTCTGTGGCCAAATTAGTGCTCGGGTTTTCCAAATGTTCAAAGGTTGGCATTTCACCAAATGCACCCCATGCAGCCAACAGGAATAATAAGAGAAAGAAAAAGAGCCCAGATCCAAAGAGAATCCAGAACCATTTAATGTATGGGAAGAAACTTTTTTGCTTCTTTTGTTTTGCTTTTGCCATCGTTTTTATTGCGTACTTTTTTCTATTTCCAAACCAACATCGGTAATACCATTCAAAATATGGATCCCATTTACGTTGCCATTTTTGCGCATGGCATGGGTAATGCTTAGTTTATATACGCCGGAATCTGGAAAAACGATTTTTTCCTGAAACCAAAGCTTGTTTTCTTTTATACTTCCCAAACCTTTGCCTAGCCATTTTCCATCAGGCTCTGCCATTTTATATTCCAACGTATCCTTAATGGTTTCTCCATTTGGATATTCCAACTCCGCAATCAAAAAAAGATTGCTGAACTCAAATGTATTATCATTCCTTATGTTGATGAACATATTATGATTTTGCACCGAATCCAATTCTGAAAACTGAAACGACACTTGATCATCCATTTTCCACTTTCCATCATCCATTGATTGATATTCAGAAAAAATCAAATTGTCACTACATGAAATCAGGCTCAAAGAGAAAACCAAGGCAATGAAGAATTTATTGTGCATTGGGTCGAGCTTTGGGTTTGTTTTTTCTTCTTTTTTTATGATTTCTTTTCTTTTTCTTGGGTTTGTCAAATCGGGTAAGACTATCTTGTCCCACCACATTTTCAAAAACCATTTTTTCCTCACTAATGTTATCCTGGGCATATTCTTCCAAGCTGGCAATTTTTTCATTGTTCTTGTTCAATTCCAAAATTTCCAATACTTGTTCCTTGCTCAGTGCATGCCAATTGGCCGGGTCGTCTTTATAGGAAAACCACAAGGTTTCTTTGAAAATGTCTGCTTTTTGGCAAAAGGCAATTCCTTTTTGAGTCTTCAATTTACTATCCTGTGGCGGAAAGTTCTTTAAGGCTTCCAGATACATATCGAGTTCGTAGTTGAGGCAACATTTTAGTTTTCCACACTGCCCCGCCAATTTTTGTGGGTTGAGTGCCAATTGCTGATACCTTGCGGATGCGGTACTTACCGATCTAAAATCGGTTAACCAGGTAGAACAACAAAGTTCGCGTCCACAAGAGCCTATTCCTCCCAAACGCTGTGCTTCTTGACGATAACCTATTTGGCGCATTTCAATACGGATGCCAAAGGCCTTGGCCATATCCTTGATCAATTGCCTAAAATCTACTCTTTCCTCCGCCGTGTAATAGAATGTTGCTTTGGAGCCATCTCCCTGAAACTCCACATCGCTTAATTTCATCTGAAGTTTAAGTGATATGGCAATCTCTCGCGAACGTTTTTGAATCTCGGGCTCTTTGTTTCGACATTTTTGCCAAATGTCTATGTCGCGTTGCGATGCCTTTCTGTAGATTTTGGGAAGTGTTTCATCATTATGCGCAACTTTCTTTCTTTTCATTTGCACTTTGACCAACTCACCTGTAAGGGTCACGATTCCAACATCATGGCCAGACTTGGCCTGCGTGGCTACCACATCCCCAATGGCCAAAGGAATGCCCTCGACATTTCTAAAAAACTCTTTTCTGCTATTCTTGAAGCGTACCTCAACACAATCAAAAGGTTTTTGACCGTTGGGTAGCGACATATTGGAAAGCCAATCAAAGACTGTTAGCTTATTACAACCATCTGTGCCGCAAGTACCATTGTTCTTGCAACCCCGCGGTTGTCCATCCTTGCCGGTTGAACAACTGCTACATCCCATATTTTTTATCTTGATTTAAGAAAATACATGGTATTTTCTTAAAAAGGGTTCATAAAATTACTAATGGTAAATATAGTACAATTTGTGGCAGCAGTGAAATACTACTTCATACACAGTAAAGCTTTAAAAAGACAGATCAAACATGGACATCTTAAAAAGAAAATGAGGCATAAGGTTCTGCGAAGCATATGGTCAAAAAGGAAAGGGCTCTCTAAAGAGAGCCCTTTCCACCACTTTGTTCTTTTCATAGCGCAAATTTTCCTTGCCCTTGTGTGGTGTTGAACCGATTTCTCGATTCGATATATCGCTTTTTGAATCAGTTGCCCTTTAGATACGAAGTTTTAAAAAGGTTGCGTCGCTATTGTTGCATGAAGAAAGAAATGGTATTTTAGCCTTCCTAATACTGAGAACCATGAGCAACGAAAAAGAAGCAAAATTAAAAGCCTTAAAACTAACCCTAGACAAATTGGACAAGACCTATGGCAAAGGTGCTGTCATGAAAATGGGGGATAGTGTGGTTGAAGATGTTGAGGTTATTCCTTCGGGGTCATTGGGGCTTGATATCGCTTTAGGTGTTAGTGGTTATCCTAGAGGTCGTGTGATTGAAATATATGGTCCTGAATCTTCTGGAAAAACAACCTTGACCTTGCATGCTATTGCAGAAGCTCAAAAAAATGGAGGTATTGCAGCTTTTATTGATGCAGAACATGCTTTTGACCGTTTTTACGCCAAAAAATTGGGTGTCGATATTGATAACCTCATCATTTCACAACCCGATCACGGGGAGCAAGCTTTGGAGATAGCCGATAATCTTATTAGATCCGGCGCTATTGATATTGTAATTGTGGATTCTGTTGCCGCACTTACTCCAAAAAGTGAGATTGAAGGAGAGATGGGGGATTCCAAAATGGGATTGCATGCCCGATTAATGTCTCAGGCATTAAGAAAATTAACTTCGACCATTAGCAAGACCAATTGCACCGTAGTATTCATAAACCAGTTACGGGAAAAAATTGGGGTAATGTTTGGGAACCCAGAAACCACAACTGGTGGTAACGCATTAAAGTTTTATGCTTCAGTTCGGTTAGATATTAGACGATCTACCCAAATAAAAGATACTGATGGTACGGTGCTAGGTAACAAGACCAGAGTAAAGGTTGTAAAAAACAAGGTGGCCCCACCATTTAAAACTGCCGAGTTCGATATAATGTATGGTGAGGGAATTTCAAAAATTGGGGAAATCCTTGATTTGGGTGTTGCCTATGAAATTGTAAAGAAGAGTGGTTCTTGGTTCAGTTATGGAGATACCAAACTTGGTCAAGGAAGAGATGCGGTAAAAGCACTTCTTGCAGATAACCCTGAGTTGGCAGATGAGCTAGAAGCTAAAATTAAGGAAGCCATCACCGCCGTAAATTCCTAAATAAGGGATAAAACCCCAAATTATTCGACCAAGGTTGTGAAAATAGTACGCAACCCTTGCATATACCTTTCATCTAGGAGTTAAAAGAATTTTAATGATGAAAAAGGTAATTGTGCTATTTGCCCTCTTTGGGATATGCGCATTGTTTAGCTCTTGCAATTTGGATGACGATGGCCAAAATTTTCGTTTTACCACCCTGGAGGTTGTAGAAGTTGATGTTCCGGAGTTTTTTGAGCTAAACAAAACTTATGATATTGAGGTCACTTATTTAAGACCTAATGGATGTACCTTCTTTGAAGGCTTTGATGTAACACGTACTGGAGAGACCAATCGGGATATAGTTGCCATTGGCTCTGAATTAACTAACAATACCGCATGCACCGAAGCTATAGAAAAAGTTGTTGCAATCCTGAAGTTCAATGTAATTTATTCAAATGAATATAAGTTTAGGTTTTACACTGGGAACGATGCTGCTGATAAAGCAACGTATTTGGAATATACCATTCCTGTTCAATAGCTTAAATTAGAAAAACAAAATATCAATAATCCAAAATTGACCAACATTTGGATCTTGAAGAACTGATACATAATTGTAAAAAAGGAAAAAGACAGGCGCAAGCTGAATTATACCGGAAATATTCCGGTATTCTTTTCGGCATGTGCCTTAAATATTCCAAGAACAAAACTGAGGCAGAGGATAATCTGCATGATAGTTTTATGACAATTTTCAGTAAGATCGATCAATATAATTTCAAGGGCTCTTTTGAAGGTTGGATTAAGCGAATCACTGTAAACACAGTGCTACAAAAGTATAGAAAAGAGCAGTATTTAAATGTGGTATCAGAAAACATTGCTGAAGAAATCAATGTAGATACTGACCAGGCAGATATTAGCCTGTCCACATTGTTGGGATATATTCAAGAACTGCCCAATAAGTATAGATTAACGTTTAATCTATATGTTATGGATGGTTATAGTCACAAGGAAATAAGTGAGATGTTGGGGACATCTACTGGTACTTCAAAATCAAATTTGGCCAGGGCCAAAATGATTTTAAGAGAAAAAATAGAAAAAGAAAGTATAAACATTGCTTAAGATGGGGAAAAAGAATTTAGAGCAATTGTTCAAAGAGACGTTTGATGATTTTAACGTAGTCCCAGATGACAACGTTTGGGATTCCATTGAGGCTTCTCTGGACAAAAAGAAAAGAAAAAAGAGGGTCATTCCAATTTGGTGGCGCCTTGGGGGAGTTGCCGCACTGTTGGCAATTCTATTTTATGTAATCAATCCGTTTGAGAAGGAAAATAATGGTGAATCCATTATCTCCAATGTTGAAAACAACGATACCCTTCCCAAGAACAATGCATCGGAAGAGGCCAACAAGCTTGGGCAACCATCAAATGTGGATGATACACAGTTGGTGGAGTCATCAGAAAACAATGCCGCTGATAATATAAATAATGAATCAACCATTACCGAAAAAGATACTGATGCCTTTTTTGATAAAAACAAAAGCATCGGTTCTGATAAACAAGTGGTGCAGACAAGTACCAAATCAGAAAAAGAGGTTTTTGAAAAGAAAAACCCTTCAAATGATATTCAAAATCAAAAAGGGCAATTGGGTATTAGCGAAGAAACTGAACAAGAAGTTGCCGTAATGGATAATACTTCGAATAAAAATGTAAGAATTAAGAATCCGCAAACCAATTTGGCAGGTGTTACTGACAAAAATAATGAGGTCACTGTTGCTGTAAATGAAGAAACCAGAAATATTTCGAAAACAGCTAACAATCTTCAAAAAGATTCATCCCAACAAGAGAAAATCATGGAAAATGTTACAGGGGATGAAGGTATTGCCCAAAATGATAATGAAAAGCAACTTACTGAAAAGAGGTCTATTTTTGAAGTAATCGAAGAACAAGAGGAAAAAGCTATAACTAAAAACATTGACGGAAGATGGTCCGTTGGACCTTCCGTTGCTCCAGTTTACTTTAATGGTTCTGGTGAGGGTTCTCCCATCCATTCCGACTTTTCATCCAACTCAAAATCCGGAAACGTAAACTTAAGCTATGGCCTTACCGTTGCATACAACATAGGCAAGAAACTTAAGGTACGTTCTGGAGTGCATAAGGTCAATTTTGGTTATGACACCAATAATGTTGTGTTTTCATCATCCTTGACAACTGCCTCCGACAAAAAAATTGATAATATTGATTATAGTCAGACCTCCCGTACCATTGTAGTTGAAAGTCAAGATGCTGTTCCCCAAAGATCAGCAAACGACCCTTTGCTAGAATTTGCAGCAAATACAAACCCTTCCTTTGACGGGAAAATGGTTCAGCAATTGGGTTATATAGAAGTGCCTTTAGAACTCAATTACGCCCTTATAGACAAGAAATTTGGAGTCGATATTATTGGCGGGGTCAGCTCTCTTTTCTTGGTTGACAACTCCGTTTTGTTGGAGTCAGAAGATTTGGTAACAGAAATAGGAGAGGCCAATAATGCAAATGAAATAAACTTTAGTGCCAATGCAGGAGTTGGTCTTAATTATAAATTCAACCCAAAGGTGCAGTTAAATGTTGCTCCCGTTTTTAAATATCAATTAAATACCTTTTCTGATACGGCTGGTTCGTTCAAACCATTTTCTGTTGGTGTATACAGCGGTATCAATTTTAAGTTTTAGGTATATAAAGAAGTTGGTTAGGAAGGTTGCCCCTTTAGGCAATCAATTAAGCACCTTGCTTTGGCAGGGTGTTTTTTTGTTTTAAAGTGTCGACCTCCATCAAACCGTATCAGGTGCTCTCCATCAAAATTAGCAAGTCGGAAAAATTTTGTTAATTTATGTTTCCTTTCAAATCATCAAAAATTGAACGCCGAACAGTTCTCAGATATTCTTGTATATTTTTCCGAATCCTTGTTGGGAAAAGAAAATGAAGAAGATATTCTTTGGGACCTAGCAAAAAACTGTATAGCAAAACTGGGCTTTGTAGACTGTGTAATCTATCTTATTGATAGAGACAATAAGATGCTTGTCCAAAAAGCTGCATATGGACCTAAAAACCCTAAGGACAACTCCCTTTACAATCCTGTTGAAATTGCTCTAGGAGAAGGTATAACAGGGCATGTGGCGCTAACAGGTGTGTCAGAAATAATTAAAGACACTTCCAAAGATTTGCGTTACATTGAAGATGATGAACTGCGACTTTCCGAAATTTGTGTCCCTATCTCCCATGAAGGCACTATCTATGGGATAATTGATTGTGAACATCCAAAGAAAAATTTTTTTACCAAAAAGCATCTCAAAATGCTTTCCGCTATCGCTTCTATTTGTGCCATTAAAATAAAAAGTGTTCGCGTAAACAGGGCACTTTTAAGCAAACAGAACCGACTTCTTAGACTTAAAGAGGAAATGGTGGAGTTAAAACTAAAAGCCTTGAACTCTCAGCTTAATCCTCATTTTGTGTTCAATGCCTTAAATGCCATTCAAAGTTTTATCGCCTCGGAAAAAAAGAAGCAAGCTTTAGAATATTTATCCATCTTCAGTAAACTCATAAGATTTTACCTTAAGCACTTGGACAAGGAAACTGTCAATCTAAAAGATGAGGTCGACATGTTGCATTGGTACCTAGAGTTGCAAAAGCTTCGGTACAATGATAAGTTTGAATATACCATTATGGTCGAAAAAGAAGAAAAAGTGCCCAGTGCCGCTATTCCCTCATTCGTTATTCAAACACTATTCGAAAACATTGTTGAACGATCTATCTTTCATCAACACAAGAATCAACGATTGGATATTACCTTTTTAGTTAAAGAAAATACGGTAACACTGCATATAAAATATCGACATGAGAGTGACAATTCCAATACTTCTTACAGTCCAGGATATAGAGAAAACATTGTTCAATGGGAAGATCAAATTAGATTGCTCAATGCCATTAAACCATATAAAATTGAAAAAGAAATCGTCTTAATAGATGACGCTGATCTTTCAGGAAGTAATATCTCACTAAAACTTCCCAACCTTATTTAAAGAGCAGTAGTTTTATATGGTACTACCTAAGTTCTTTTAAAATAACGTCCCTAACTTCTTCGCGCAAAGTAGATTTGTCTTCCTCGCCCAATATCCCTGTTTCAAAAAATCGGTGTACCCTAGCTCTTATAATTCCAGGGGCTCCACTTAAAAAAGTAAAGGAAAAACGTTTTTTGTTATCATAAAAGGTAATGGGCACTATCGGTATTTTATGGGCTATGGCCATTTTAAAGGCTCCATCTTTGAACTTGTCCAAAACAATATGCTCTTCAGGAACACCTCCCTCAGGAAAAATACAAACACTCAAACCTTGATCTAATCTTCTTTGGGCACGACGGTATACCCCTGTTCTGCTTTTAATATTGTCCCTGTCCACCATAATACAGACCCGTTTATAGAAAAAACCAAAAACAGGAATTTTAACCAACTCTTTCTTCCCTACAAAGACAAATGGATTTTTGCTCACTACCAGCATAAACATAATATCCAACATACTGGTATGGTTGGCCACCAACATATAGCTTTTCCCTTTTTCCATTTTTTGTTCTCTTATTACCTTGGGAAAACAGCCCATTCCATAAAGGATGATTTTGGCCCATAAATTTCTGGCCAACCAAAAGAACTGTTTATAGGTCTTTTCGGATAATGTTGTGAGCAACAAAAATGGAAAGAAAACTAAAATAGGAAGGGTCACTAATACGTAGAACCAGATTCGATACAAAACGTATCCTATATTCTTGAAAAGGGCAACCATGTATCAAAAGTAGAATTTTTGAATATCTTTATTGGAATAACCATAAAATCTTAAAAATGGGATTATTATATGCTTTATTGATCGGGGCCGCTGCGGGCTGGCTTGCCGGGAAAATTATGAAAGGCGGAGGTTTTGGTGCGCTCATAAATATTATTCTTGGTATTGTAGGTGGGATTGTGGGCAATTGGCTCTTTGGTGTTTTGGGCGTCCATATTGGTTCTGGAATAGTGGGTGATCTTATCACCGGAGTTATTGGAGCGGTTGTTGTACTTTTTATAGCTGGGCTCTTTAAAAAATAACTTTTAATTCTTTTTGGCCCAGTAGGCCTTACCGCTTTTTTTATCCCTTTTGGATGCTTACTTTTACGCCCAAAATATTTGGTATGGCCCGAATTTTAACCGGAATTCAAAGTACAGGAACTCCTCACTTGGGAAACATTTTGGGAGCTATTATCCCTGCCATTAAAATGGCTCAAGATCCTAAAAATGAATCTTTTCTTTTTATTGCGGATATGCATTCCCTCACCCAAATAAAAAATGGGGAGGAACTGAGAAACAACACTTATGCCACAGCGGCTACTTGGTTGGCTTTTGGACTGGATATTGAAAAAACTGTTTTTTATCGTCAAAGTGATGTGCCCCAGGTAACCGAATTAGCCTGGTATCTCAGTTGTTTTTTTCCATACCAACGCCTTACGCTGGCACATTCTTTTAAGGATAAAGCAGATCGATTAGAGGATGTAAATTCTGGATTGTTTAGCTATCCCATGCTTATGGCCGCCGATATTTTGTTGTACGATGCCAATATTGTTCCTGTGGGGAAAGATCAATTACAACATTTGGAAATGACAAGGTACGTGGCATCTAGATTTCATAATCAATTGGGAGAAACATTTGTGTTGCCGGAAGCCAAAGTACAGGAGGAGACTATGTACATTCCGGGTACAGATGGGCAAAAGATGAGTAAGAGCAAGGGAAACATTATTAACCTCTTTCAACCTGACAAAAAATTGCGTAAACAGCTCATGGGCATTGTCACAGACAGCACGCCTATGGAAGACCCAAAAGACCCAAACAACGATAATGTCTTTGCATTGTACAAGATTTTGGCCTCACCTGAACAGATTGAGGAAATGAGTGCCAATTACCTAGCAGGTGGCTATGGCTACGGACATGCAAAACAAGCGCTTTATGAAGTAATCCTCGAAAAATTTGCTGAACCTCGTGAACGATTTGACTATTACATGAACCATTTGGAAGAAGTGGATGAAGCCTTGGCCATTGGTGCAGAAAAGGCTAGAAAAGTTGCTGATGGGGTTTTAGATCGGGTAAGAGGAAAGTTAGGGTATTAAATCGCTTCAAACAGTTTGCCAGGCAAGGGCCGCACCACTCCCTTCATTTCCATATTAAAAAGAGTTGATGACGTTTTGTGAATGGGCAATTTACACTCCAAAGCAACGATATCCAGTATCTGTTTCCCGTTCATCTGCAGATAGGAATAGATAGACTGTTCTGTTTCATCCAAGCTAACAAAAAGCTGTTTTTGAATGGCTTCTTTTTCCTTTTTTTCTTCCAAATCCCATCCTAAGAGATAAACCAGCTCCGCAGCTGAAGTCAACATATGGGCTTTTTGTCTTTTGATAAGATCGTTACAGCCCTTGCTGAATTTGTCCGTTGACCTTCCAGGCACTGCAAAAACCTCTCTGTTGTATCCATTGGCCAAATCTGCTGTGACCAAACTCCCTCCTTTTTCAGCTGATTCAATTACAATAGTAGCTTCGCTGAGACCTGCAATAATGCGATTTCGTTTTAAAAAATTCTCGCGGTCAGGATTGCTGGTGCTCCAGAACTCGGTTAAGAAACCACCATTTTCCTCAATCTTAGAAACATATTTTTTATGCACCTTGGGGTACATCTGATTTAATCCATGGGCCAAACAACCAATGGTCTGTAGTCCAGCCTCAATGGCCAATTTCTGAATTGTAATGTCAACACCATAGGCAAATCCGCTTGCAATAATGGGATTCAAAGGAGCAATCTCCTCAATAAAAGCTTCGCAAAACGACGTGCCATACCCGGTAATATTCCTAGTGCCGACCACACTAATAATTTTAGTGCTCCGTAGATTCATTTTTCCCCTACGAAAAAGAAGAATAGGCCCATCAATACAGTGCTTAAGATTATAAGGGTAATCCCTATCTTCAAAATAGGAGAATTCAATCTTCTTATCCATAACATATTTATATTCGGCCTCTGCTTCTTTTAAGTAAATTGTGTCATACAATCCCTTTAAGGTCATTTCTCCTATGCCTTCAATTTTTAGAAGGTTACGCATTTTATCCTTAAAAATTGCGTTTGGACTCCCACAATGGGCAATTAATTTTTTAGAAGTAATGTCTCCAATATTTGGAATGGCCTGCAGCCGGAGCGCTGCAATAATTTCAGGTTCAGTCATTTCGATTTGGGATTGTAGTTGTTCACAAAATACCGAAATTCAAATGTTAATAAAAAGTGGCAAGCGCTATTTTGTTCTGCTAGTTTTTTTACAATATTTGTGGCAATGCGGATTGAGTCTTACATAGAAAAATTACTTTACGATTACAATTGTGTTGTAGTACCTGGATTTGGTGCCTTTTTAGCGCATGGTAAATCCGCAGAGTTGGACTCAACCACCAATACGCTTATTCCACCTACCAAAACTGTATCTTTTAATGCCCAGCTTTCCAAAAATGATGGTTTGTTGGTATCGTATATTGCCAAAGAAAAACATCTTGGGTACGAAGAGCTTTTGGAAGAAGTGGAAAATGTTGCTCAAAATTGGAAGAAAAGGTTGGAGCAAGGAGATAAAATTGAGCTTTTTGGCATTGGTAAACTTTGGTTGAACCGTGAACACAACATTCAGTTTCAACCAGAAAACAAAATCAATTATTTGACTTCCTCATTTGGTCTTTCAGCTTTTGCAGCAACACCTATTCAACGTGAAGTGTTGAAGGAACAGGTTGAAGAAATTGAAGAGAAGATTCCGTTTATTATCACTCCAGAAAAACGGGAACAATCTTCTTTTAGGCCATGGTTAAAATATGCTGCTGTAATTTTATTAGCGGTTTCTTTGGGATCTACATCCTATCGCGCCTATGATGACCTTCAGCAAAAACAAGTTACGGTACAGCAAAATGCACAACAACAGGTTTCCCGTTTAATACAGGAAGCAACGTTTTTTGAAAGTGCACCCTTGGAACTTCCGGCACTAAATATTACGGTCAACAAAAAGAAACTGGGAAAACACCATGTGATTGCCGGTGCCTTTAGAGTTGAACAGAATGCAGAAAAAAAGGTAGCCCTCCTTAAAGAGAAAGGTTATAATGCATTTTATCTAGGGACAAATAAATTTGGTTTGCACCAAGTAGCATATGACAGCTTCGAAAACCCCAAAGAAGCACTTAAATTTCTTAGAAAGATAAAACGTACGGTATCTTCAGATGCCTGGTTGCTTTCGGAGAAATAATCCTTCTTTCTTTAAAACCATTATTCACTTCAATATCTTTGCGCAAAATTTAATCTTATGCGCGCAAAAACTCCAAGCGACTCCCGTACAGTAATGACCGATATGGTATTGCCCAGTGAAACCAATCCTTTGAACAACCTTTTTGGAGGAGAGCTTTTGGCTCGTATGGATAGGGCAGCCAGTATTTCCGCAAGAAGGCATAGCCGAAGGATTACTGTAACCGCATCCGTTAACCATGTTGCATTCAACAGGTCGGTGCCATTGGGAAGTGTGGTCACCGTTGAAGCTTCGGTTTCCAGAGCTTTTAGAACTTCCATGGAGATTTTTATTGATGTTTGGATGGAGGATCGTTTTACAGGAGAACGCGCGAAGGCCAATGAAGCCATTTATACCTTTGTAGCTGTAGATGAAGCAGGAACCCCAACCGAAGTACCTCAATTGCAGCCAGAAACGGATTTGGAAAAGGAACGTTTTGATGCAGCACTTAGACGAAAGCAGTTGAGCTTGGTTTTGGCAGGGAAAATGGAGCCCAACAAAGCTACCGAACTAAAGGCCTTGTTTACTTCTTGATATTTATGTAGGGAGAACTGTCATCCTGAGCCTGTCGAAGGGTGAAATTTGCTCAAAAGAACAAGCTTATTACTACTTCTCGACTGCGCTCGAAGTGACAAATCTTTGAACCTATTCCAATTAGAAATCGAAATTGTCTGGATCAGGGCCAAAACGTTGTCCCCTATCCAAACTATCCATCAATTGGACATCTGCTTTGCTTAACTCAAAGTCAAAAATATCCGCATTGGAAATGATGCGTTCTTTTTTGGAGGATTTGGGTATGGTAATGACGCCTTTCTGTAGGTCCCAGCGCAACACTATTTGTGCCACGGTCTTTTGATGTCTATTGGCCAGTTCCTTTAGTTGGGGAAGGTTAAAAACATTGCCCTGCATCATAGGGGACCACGCTTCGTATTGAATTCCTTTGGCATGGCAAAAATCAATTAATTCTTCCTGTACCAAGTATGGGTGAAATTCCATTTGATTGACCATGGGAACAATGTTGGCAGTGGTCAATAAATCTTCTAAATGATGTTGCATAAAATTGCTAACACCAATGGCCCTAATCTTCTTTTCCGCATAAAGACGTTCCATGGCCCTCCACGTTTCTTTAGATTTTTCTCCTTTTGGCCAATGAATCAAATAAAGATCTAAATAATCCAATTCCAAACGCTCAAGACTATCGTCAAACGCTTTTAGGGTGGATTCATATCCTTGATCATTGTTCCACACCTTACTAACGACAAAAACATCCTTACGGTCAACATTGCTTTGCTGGATTCCTGCACCAACCCCTTTTTCATTATTATAGATAGATGCGGTATCTATATGTCGATATCCATGATTCAAAGCGTCCTTGACAGCACCGATTACTTCATTTCCATCTTGAGATAAATATACCCCGAGGCCAAAATATGGCATTTTAACCCCATTGCTCAATTCAAATGTTCCTTTTAAATCAGAAATTGTTCTCATAAACTACAATTGGTAAATCCAATCCTCTGGATTTAATCGGTTGGAATCTTGATAAAGGTAAAATTTAAGCTTGGTAGTACCATCAAACCGATTGGTATATATGTCGCCCAATACCTCTTTCACCGTTACTTTATCTCCTTTTTTGACATATAGTTTAGACAAATTATAATAAGTGCTTATATAGTTTCCGTGTTTTATCTGTACTCCCCTGCTTCCGCCTGGAACAGTTAGAATGGCAATAACTTCACCTTCAAAAATAGCTCTGGCTTTGCTTCCTTGATCCGTAGCAATAGTGACCCCATTATTACGATGTTTTATTCCAGGGTAAAGTTTATCCGCATATACTCCATATCCCTGGCTTTTGATTCCCTTTTCCACGGGCCAAATCAATTTTCCCTTGTTTGCGGAAAAATTATTGGCCACTAATTTGGCTTCCGGTGTCAATACAAATTTGGTTCGACCGGATTTTCCAGCCTTTTTGTTGGTACTAACTATTGCACTTTTAATAAGTCGTTCAATTTCACGATCAATCTTACGTGCTTCTTTCCTTTTTTGTGCTATTGCCGCCGAGTATTTAGTTTCGTTCTGTCGAATACTGCGCAATAGATTCTTTTGCGCTTCAATTTCACCAAATAACTCGTTTTTTACTTTTGTGTTTTCAGTCAACAAACGCTCTTTAGATTTTCTTTGAGTAACAAGGTCCCTATTTAAAACAGCCAGCTCATCAGTTTTTTTGATAATATCCTCTCCTTGCTTCTTTCTATGCTTTGCATATTGCTCCATATATTGAAGCCTTTTAAAGGCTTGATAGAAATTCTCTGCCGACAACAGAAACATTAAACGGTTACTCTGGGTTTTGTTCTGATATGATTTTTGAATGAGATTGGCATAATCTTCCCTTAAAATCTTAAGATCTTCCCTTAGCTTACTAATGCTCCTAATGTTGACATTGATCTGTCTATTTAAAAGGTTGGATTGTTGGTTTGTTACCCGGATGAGCTCTTGCCTAACATTTATTCTTTGGTCCAAGGCTTCCATCTGATCCAAAACATTTCCTTTTTCTTTCTTTTCAGCAAAGAGAAGTCTATTGATTTCCTTAATCTCGTTTTGTAATCGTTCCCGTTTAGCTTCCAAAGATTTTTGCTCACTGGTTTGTGCCATCAATGAACTTGAAACAAAAAGTGTAAAAATCAAGTAATAAAGGCAATATGAATTTTTATGTATCATATTACTTTAATATAATTTCGTCAAACCCTTTTGGAATTTTATATGGGAAATTTAATGCTCTATTCAATTCAACATTCTTAAAGCTTAAATCAATTGTGGTCCTGCTCATATTTTCCAAAGCCACAATATGAATTTCATTCGGCATAACTTTGCCAGAAATATCTTGATAGGTATATTCTGCCTGAAGTCGTCTATTTTCTTCTGGTTGTGCAATTTGTTGTGTTGCAATTTTGAAATTCTTTGGCTCTACCTGGAACAAAATCTTGAATAACTCCTGTGCTCTTTTTGGCTTTAATTGATACTTTCCATTGTTGATTTGTGAAGAATATCTTCCTTTCCGTAAATCATAAATAGCATTGCCCAATAATAAGTTTTGCACCTTGTCAAAGTCCAATTCCGTTCCCAAAAGGTTGCTCAAATATCCAAAATCTCCATCAAAATATTCGTTTTGTAGCTTGTTGTAAAAAGATACCCGTTCTGGAGTGATATGTGCTTTAACCATTCCTAAGGGAGCGCTTATCCAAATCACTTTATCCTTTTCCATTCTTATGCTAACATTTACTCCTTGATTGCTTTTACCGTCTGAGTAATCAATCTTAACCCGTCCGCTCAACGTTTTAAAATCGGTTTGATTCGCATAATGGTTTTCAATAATCCTTTTGGCGGCAATCCTATTATCAACTTCACCACCTGTTATCGCCTTTGTGGATTTACAAGCACTAAAAATTAACACTATTGAAAGCAACAGTCCTATTTTTTTAATCATATGAAATTCAAATCCCACCATTATAAACCTGGTTTTACTTTGTTTAAATATTCTTGTGCTTTGGATGTATTACCAATTGCTGTATAGGCCCTTGAAAGTTCTTTATAAATTTTATTTGCCAATGCATCATCATCTAGCAAATAGTCCAATGCGCTTTCCAAAACTTCCACCGCCTTTGCCGATCTGGAGCTCCCGTTTAAAGCGGCACCATATGCAAAATAAAAATAGGGCTGCAAAGGGTAAGAGTCCAAAGCTTCCTTTGATACCATCTCCATCTGCACATAATCGGACTTTTCCAATAATCCTTCTATCTTGTTTTTATATTGAACAACTGGATCTTCTTCCTTTGGAAGGTCTTTTATAATTGCGGGAGACGCCTTTTTATTTTTCTTCTGCAAAGAATCGTTGATTTTCAAGCTCAGGTCTGAAGCAAATTTAGAATTTCCGAGCTTCTTCAACACTTCTAGGGCATCTTGATATTTTTTCTTTTTGAAATAAATCACCGCAAGGTTTTCCTTCAACTTACGGTCTGTAAAAGGAATGCTCTGTTCAACAAGACCTACAGAACTACCCTGTTTTTCCAAAACATTTACCAAGTTTTCCAAATACCAAAAATCTGTTGGTTCGGCAATTAAGGCCTTGATGGCATATTCTTGTGCTTGTACGTATTGTTTGTCCAAAAAATAGGCCTTCCCCAACTCATAATCAACAACACTGTTCAAAGGGTCCAAATTTTTGCACTCCAAAAATAAGTCAATGGCCCTATCGTAGTTTTGGATTCCCTTTTGCTTTAGGGCTTCAAAAAAACTTTCTTGAAACTCATCGGTATATTCCTCTAAAAAGACCTCGGAACTTTGCTCTTCTTCTTGGGCATATATCCAAAAAGAAAACAAGAAGACAATCAAATATGTACCTATGGCTCTTTTCATTTCAATAAATAGCCTCTCTATTTAGAGCACTATTAGTCCTTATTCCAATACTGAATAATCGCCTATGCTTATGGTTTCAAAATTACCATCAAAAACCACATGGTTGCCAATCATGGCATTATCTAAATTAGCATTGGAAATTTTGCTTTGGCTTTGTATTAAACTATTCTTGATAGTTGAATTTTCCAATATGGTATCCGCTCCTACCGAAACATATGGGCCAACCGTAGTGTTTTTCAACACCACGTTTTCGCCAATAAAACAAGGTTCAACAATATTGGCATTCTCTTTTTTAACCGAATCTGCTATCAATCCCTCTCCATCTTTTTCCAAAAAGTTGAGCATGCGCTGATTGGTTTCTACAGTTACATTTTTATTCCCACAGTCCATCCATTCATCCACCTTTCCAGGGACAAATTTCATGCCTTTTTGCATCATTCGCTTAATACCATCATTAATCTGATATTCCCCCCCATTTATTATCTCATTGTCCAAAACATATTGTAGTTCGTTTTTAAGCACTCCAACATCTTTAAAATAATAGATTCCTATCACCGCCAAATCTGAAACAAATTCTTCAGGTTTTTCAACGAGTTCCACTATTTCGTTTTGCTCACTTAATTTTACTACTCCAAAAGCTTCCGGTCTGTCCACTTGCTTTACCCAAATAACACTATCAGCAGATTTATCCAAATCAAAATCTGCACGAATCAATGTATCGGCATAGGCAATTACTGCAGGTCCACTCAAAGAATCTTTTGCGCTCATAATCGCGTGACCTGTCCCCAAAGGTTCATCTTGTCTATAAATTGAACCCTTGGCTCCAAGGCTTTCCGCCAATTGCATTAAACTATCCACTACATCATCTCCAAAAAAAGCAGGATCTCCCAAAATAAAGGCAACCTCTTCTATCGGTTCGCCTAATACCCTGGCAATATCACTCACCAATCTGTGTACAATCGGCTTTCCAGCAACCGGAATTAAAGGTTTTGGAACCGTTAATGTATGTGGTCTTAAACGGGAACCTCTTCCCGCCATTGGTACTATAATTTTCATAAGCTTTTTAGTATAACGTATTTAGTGTTTAGTTTTATTGTACTCCGGTGCTACCAAATCCTCCCGCTCCTCTATTCGTTTCTGAAAGAACCTCCGTTTTAACCCATTCCGCACGTTCATGCTTGGCTATGACCATTTGGGCAATACGCTCTCCATTTTCGATGGTAAAATTATCATTCGACAGATTCACCAAAATAACCCCTATTTCCCCACGATAATCAGCATCAACGGTTCCTGGAGCATTTAATACAGTGATTCCTTTTTTTGCAGCCAATCCGCTTCGTGGTCTTACCTGAGCTTCATAGCCAACAGGCAGTTCTATAAAAAGTCCTGTAGGGACAACAGTCCTCTCCAATGGTTTTAGAGTAATGGGCTTCTCTAGGTTTGCCCTTAAATCCATCCCTGCTGAGGCTTGGGTTTCGTAATGGGGCAACTGATGGCTTGACTTGTTTATTATCTTAATTTTCACGCTGTAGAAATATGGTTCTTAGTTTATCTCCTTCCATTTTGTAAACTAACCCCAAAAATAACAAAAGTAGTGTGCTGCCGGCTATTAAATTTCTGTGAAAAACATAAAAGGAAAGTGCTGAAAACACAATAGAAACAGAGAGATAAAACACAATCTTGCGCATATTGTACGGAACAGGATAATACTTTCTTCCAAAATAGTAGGATAGTATCATCATACTTCCATATGCCGCCAAGGTTGCCAATGCAGAGGCCATATATCCAATTTTGGGAATTAACCCAATGTTGATGATCAATGTGATCAAAGCTCCAATAGAAGAAATGTAGGCTCCAAACTTGGTTTGATCCGTGACTTTGTACCAAACAGATAGGTTGTGATATATTCCCAAACAAAAACTCCCCAATAGTATTATGGGAACTATATGGAGTCCTTCCCAATAAACCTCACTGCCAAGCAAAAGTTTTCCAAGTACATCTACAAACACCACAACCGCAAGAAGAATTATGCTCCCCAAGATTACAAAATAATTGGTTATCTGTGCATAGGTCTTTTGCGGTTTCTCTGTTTTGGCATGACTAAAGAAAAAAGGTTCTACGCCCATTCTAAACGCTGTGCCGAAAAGGGTCATAAAAAGCGCTAGCTTATAACAGGCACCATATATTCCAACTTGCGCTTCTGCTATATCTTCGGGTAAAATTTCTGTTAATAAAATTTTATCAAAAACCTCATTAATGGTAAATGCAATTCCAGACACCATTACAGGCCCTGCATATTTGAGCATTTGTTTCCAGACCGTGCGGTCAAACCTATAGGACACTTTAAAATATGTAGGTATCAACAATGCTAAGTTAACACCACTGGCCACAATATTCGAGATAAAAATGTATTGGATTTCCCAACCTTCTTTATAAATACTTGGGAAGAAACTATCGCCATTTTCTTGAGCCAATTTTGGAAGAACGAGCAGGAAAAAAACGTTCAGGGAAAGATTTATGGCAACATTCACAATCTTTAAAGAAGCATACTTCATGGGTCTTTCCTGTGCCCTTAGCAAAGCAAACGGAATAATAACCAAGGCATCCAAAACCAGTATATAGGTCGTGAATTTTATGTAATCGACATTAATATTGGTAATCTCAGCCAAAGTTTCTTTAATCGAAAGTGCAATCACCAAAAACAATAGGGAAGACCCCAACAACGAAATCAATGAGGTTGAGATAATTGTATCCTTATTTTCTCCTTTATGATAGAATCGGAAAAAAGCCGTCTCCATCCCATAGGCCAAAAACACATTGAAGATGGCTATCCACGCATATATGTTGGTATACTGTCCAAATCCAGAGGCATTTTCAAAAATGGTAGTATATAATGGAAGTAGGAAAAAAGAAATCACCCTGGGCAAGACCGTTGCCAAGCCGTAAATAAAAGTTTGTTTAAATAGCTTTTTGAGCAAATTCAATGAAAAAAAGGGTTAACAAGATCACCCAGAATTTTTTAAGGGCAGAACCATTCTATAAAAATAGGTATTAAGGTTCTTTGTACAAAAGATGTTCTCTTGATAGTATACCGGTCTTTAGTGCACAATACTCCAAAACAACTTTCTGGCTTCTATTAAGGTAGTTAATAATTATCATGTGTTGATTGCCAGATTCGATACAGCGAATCTAATTGCTTTACTACTTTCTGGTTTTCATGGGCTAAATTCTTGGTCTCATTAGGGTCATTGACAAGATTGTACAATTCCCACGGAGCATCTGTTCCTTCGGAAACTATTTTCCAATCTTCTTTGCGCAAAGCCTTGCCATCGGACCATTTCCAATACAATGGCTTATCCCTTTTAATGGTCATCCCTGAAAAAGTAGGTGAAAAGCTCACACCTTCAAAAGGAACCACATGTTTCCCATTGTATTCTTTGGGATAGGATGCACCAGCTACATCCATTAAAGTGGGCAGCACATCAATAAAATGACCTACAGAACTATTTATAGTATTTGTTTGTTCTATCCCCTTGGGCCAGGAAACAATCAATGGGGTTCCAATTCCGCCCTGATAACTATAGTTTTTGTAAAATTTAAATGGGGTATTGCTGACATTGGCCCAATTTTTTCCCAACGACTCCCAATGACCAACAGTGCCTATTTCGCCATTACCACCAATTTTGACCACTTCACTTGAAGAGCCATTGTCCGACATAAAAATGATCAAGGTGTTGTCCAACTTTTCCAACTCCTTTAATTTTTGCATAACTCTACCAATATTTTGATCCATTCTATCTATCATGGCAGCATAGACAGCCATGCGCAAATCTTCTTTTTCTTGTTCTTCTTGGGAGAGAGAATTCCATGCTTCAAAAGTAGGGTTTGAAATCACGGAACTATCATTCAAAAGCCCAATTTCCATTTGTTTCCTGATTCTTTCTTTCCGAATGGCTTCATAACCCCCCTTATATTTCCCTCGATATTTTGCAATGTCCTGTGGCCATGCCATTAAGGGGTCGTGAGGTGCTGTATAGGCCAAATACAGAAAAAAGGGAGAAGCCCCATCTTTGTACCCATCTATCCAATCCAAAGCCTGATCTGTAAAGGCATCTGTAGTATAAAATCCTTTTTTGGGAGTATATGGACGATGCAGAGTCGAATCCACATACCATGTCCTATCTGGTTTTTTCTGTGCAGGTGCTGGCTCTCCTTCTCTCTGCAATCCAGGATTAAAGTGATTGGAAGCCCCATCCACTAATCCAAAATATCGGTCAAATCCCCTGGACAAAGGATTTTCGATACCATGATGCTTACCGGACCACAATGTTCTATAACCCGCAGACTTCAATAATTCACCTAGGGTAATTGCATTTTTTATAGGGTTGGTATGTGTTTTTGCAAATCCAACTTGATGCGCATAAAGACCTGTAAGTAATGAAGCTCTAGATGGGAAACATTTTGAAGTGTTGTTGAACTGGGTATACCGTATTCCATTTGCGGCCAGTTGATCTAAGTTAGGGGTGAGAATTTCACCTCCATAACTGCCCAGATCTGACCAGCCCAAATCATCTGCCAAAATCAATACAATGTTGGGTTGGTCATTTTCTTTATTAGGCGGTGATGGTTTACAAGAGCAAAAAATCAACACTGCCAAAAAAAGCTTAAGAGTCCATCGATGTTTGTGCTTTGCCATAACTGCCCATTTAATGTCCTTGTAAAAATCCAAACAAAAAAGAAACGGTGCAACCCTTTTAAAGAATTGCACCGTTTTTAAATTATATATTCAGCTTCTGCCTCGGCCTAATTGTTAAGTGCTTCGCACTTTAGGCATTTGACTTCACTTTGTTCCGCCTAATTGTTAAGTGCTTCAGCACCACCAACAATTTCCAATATTTCATTGGTAATGGCAGCTTGTCTTGCTTTGTTATAGGTTAATTTTAATTGATCTCTAAGCTCTGTGGCATTATCTGTTGCCTTGTGCATAGCAGTCATACGTGCACCGTGCTCACTAGCAAAGGAATCACGAACAGCCTTGTACAACTGGGTTTTCAAAGATTTTGGAATCAATTGCTCCACAATCTCAGGCTTAGATGGTTCAAAAATGTAATCAGCAGTACCTGAAGTATCTCCTTCAACCGGAACCAAAGGCAAAAACTGCTCAGTCATCACAATTTGGGTAGCCGCATTTTTGAACTTGTTATACACCAACTCAATCTTATCATAGTCACCTTCGGTGAAATGATTCATTAGGTCTTGGGTAATTTCAGCAACATTGTCAAAGGTCAAATCATCAAAAACAGTACTGTGGTTTGCAACTACATTCCCCTTTTTTCCAAGAATATCATTTCCCTTTTTTCCAATCGCGATAAAATCAACCTGCTTCCCAGCATAGGTTTCTTCAAATAAAGCGTTGGCTTGTTTAATGATATTGGAGTTAAAGGCACCGCACAATCCACGGTTGGAGGTAATGGCCACTACCAAAACTTTATTTACGGTCCTGTTATCTGCAAATTTGCTTCCGGCATCACCATCCAAGCTCGCGCTAAGGCTTTGCAACAATTCAGTAAGCTTGTTCGCATAGGGTCGCATTGCCGTAATGGCATCCTGGGCTTTTTTCAACTTTGCAGCGGACACCATTTTCATGGCACTGGTAATCTGCATGGTTGAAGATACCGAGGCTATCCTATTTCGTATTTCCTTTAAGTTTGCCATTTGTCAAGTTATGAGTTAAAAGTGTTGAGTTAAGAGTTTTTGATTATAGCAACCAAAATTCTTATTAACTCTTCACAATTGTTCATCATTTCTTTAGGTACTTTTCTTCCAGTAGCTTCTAAAATTTCCAACCAATATTTGGTTTCATCAGCTTCTTTAAGGGCAATACCAAACTTATTCTTAAAATCCTTTGTGCTAACTCCTCTTTGTGCCTCTCTTGTGTTGGCTCCAATACTGGTGCCACTTCTAAGCAATTGAGATGCTAACTCAAAATCTTTGTTTTCTTTTAAATTATCACAGTACCGAACAATATCACAAGCAAATTGAAAGCTTTTTATCCGAATCGGGCTTTCATCCAATTTACTCATAACTCTTTACTCATAACTCCTAATTATATTTAGAAGAAAGGTCTTTACAAACCGAAGTCAAGGTGTCGGTTACCTCATCAGTCAATTTTCCAGCCTTCAATGTATCCAATACACCTCTATGCTTGGCATTCAAGAACTCGATAAAGTCTCTTTCAAACTCTTTTATTTTATCAACAGGAACATCTCTCAACAAGTTCTTGGAACCTGCAAAGATGATAGCTACCTGATCTTCCACGGTAAATGGATCGTTCTGTGCCTGCTTCAAAATCTCCACGTTTCTACGTCCTTTTTCAATAACGTTCAAGGTAGCGGCATCCAAATCAGAACCGAACTTGGCAAACGCTTCCAGTTCACGGAACTGCGCCTGATCCAGTTTCAACGTACCTGCCACTTTTTTCATAGACTTGATCTGAGCAGAACCACCAACACGTGATACGGAGATACCTACGTTAATCGCTGGACGTACACCTTGGTTGAACAAATCTTGCTCCAAGAATATCTGACCATCAGTAATGGAAATTACGTTGGTCGGGATATATGCTGATACGTCACCTGCCTGTGTTTCAATAATTGGAAGTGCTGTCAATGATCCACCACCTTTTACCATTGGTTTAAGGGAATCGGGTAAATCGTTCATGTCTTTTGCAATACCATCATCGGCAATCACCTTAGCGGCACGCTCCAATAATCTTGAGTGCAAGTAGAAAACGTCACCAGGGTATGCTTCACGTCCCGGAGGTCTTCTCAAAAGAAGTGATACCTCACGATATGCAACCGCCTGTTTTGATAAATCATCATAGATGATCAATGCTGGACGACCTGTATCTCTAAAGTATTCTCCAATCGCTGCACCAGCAAAAGGAGCATATACCTGCATAGGAGCCGGGTCAGATGCGTTAGCTGCAACAATAGTAGTGTAAGCTAAAGCTCCTTTATCTTCCAACGTCTTTGCAATTGCAGCCACGGTAGATGCTTTTTGTCCTATGGCAACATAGATACAATAAACTGGTTCGCCTGCATCGAAAAACTCTTTTTGGTTCAAGATGGTATCGATACAAACAGTGGTTTTACCGGTTTGTCGGTCACCAATAACCAACTCGCGCTGTCCCCTACCAATAGGAATCATGGCATCAACCGCTTTGATTCCTGTTTGCAAAGGCTCGTTTACCGGCTGACGGTAAATTACACCAGGAGCTTTACGTTCCAATGGCATTTCGTAAGTATCACCAGCAATTGGCCCTTTTCCATCAATTGGGTTACCAAGGGTATCAACCACACGGCCAACAATTCCTTCACCAACATTGATAGATGCGATACGTTGTGTTCTTTTTACGGTTGCGCCTTCCATAACTTCTTTGGATGGGCCCAACAATACAACACCAACATTATCTTCTTCCAAGTTCAAAACAATACCTTCCATACCGCCATCAAACTCCACAAGCTCACCATATTGAGCATTGGAAAGTCCGTACACACGGGCAATACCATCACCCACTTGTAATACGGTACCTACCTCATCCAAGGAAGCGGTAGCTTCAAAACCTGCTAATTGTTCTTTCAAAATTGCTGATACCTCAGCGGCTTTTACTCCTGCCATTTTTATAGACTATTTGTAAATTCTCTTTTTAATCCGTTCAATTTGTTGGCAACACTAGCATCATATTGTAAATCGCCAACGCGAAGTACAAATCCTCCAATGATGCTTTCATCAATCTTATTTTCAATGGTAACCTTGTTGCCCGTAATCTTGGTCACCTCGCTTAAAACCTTTTTTTCAAGGTCGCTGGTCAAAGGAACTGCGGTTGTTACGTAGGCAACGTCCTCTCCTTTTAACTGTTCGTGTAGAATGATATATTTTAAGGCTACCTCTTGCAACAATGCAATTCGTTTATTATCAGTCAATGTTCCAATAAGGCCTTTGGTAATCTCATTAGATCCCTTGAAAATTTGTTGCAAGGAATTCTTCTTTACCTCACCTTTAACCACTGGACTCTCCAAAAGGTTTTGGAGTTCTGTGTTTTCAGAAATGGTGGCTGAAACCTCGCGCATATCCTTTTCAACGGCATCTGCCGCTTTCTTTTCGATAGCGAAATCCAAGGTTGCTTTTGCGTAGCGTATGGCTGCCCTGCTCTCGTTCATTTTTTAATTCAATTTGATATCGCCCAACATATCATCAACCAACTTGAGTTGTTTCTTTTTATCAGACAATTCTTCTTTGATTACTTTCTCAGCAATATCTACTGAAAGGTTGGCTACTTGCGCTTTGATATCGGCAACAGCTGCTTTCTTTTCACTTTCGATAGTGGCTTGTGCTTGCTTTACCAATTTATCGCCTTCAACCTGGGCTTGTTCCTTGGCATCGGCAACAATCTTATCTTTAATTTCACGAGCTTCCTTTAGCATAGCCTCTCTTTCAGCTCTTGCTTCTTTTAAAAGCTTTTCGCTATCTGCAGTAACATTCTGCATTTCTTTTTTGGCTTCTTCAGCTGCATCTAAGGCATTTTTGATGCCTTCTTCCCTATCATTGATTGCCCCAAGGATTGGTTTCCATGCAAACTTCCATAATAGGAATAACAATAGTCCAAACAATAAGGTTTGCCAGAAAAACAGTCCTAACGAAAACTCTTCTAATAACTTTGCCATAATTACTTTCTATTTGTATACATTTTTAAACAAAGCAAGGGCTGCAACCAACCGTTACAGCCATTTGCCTTAGATGTTTTGATTAAACTGCAAAAAGTGCAGCGAAACCAATACCTTCAATCAACGCTGCTGCAATCAACATCGCTGTTTGGATTTTTCCGTAAGCTTCAGGCTGACGTGCAATAGCCTCCATAGCAGAACCACCGATTCTACCAATACCAAGACCAACACCAATAACAACTAAACCTGCTCCTACCATTACTGGAATTTCCATATCTATCTAGTTTAAAAATTAAAAATTCAATTTTACAAATGTGCCAACTCAGGGTCATTTTCGTGACCTTCTTCATGATGATCTTCCGAAGCAAATCCAAAGTACAATGCACTTAACATGGTGAAAATATATGCTTGTAGCAATGCTACCAATACTTCAATCAATGAAATTGCGAAGGCCAATCCGAAGGATAATGGACTTCCCAACCAACTCTTAAATATGAACATCAATCCAATTAAGCTCATCAATACAATGTGGCCTGCCTGCATGTTGGCATACAAACGAATCAACAATGAGAATGGCTTGATAATCAATCCCAATAATTCAATTGGGACTAAAATAATGTACAAGGGTATTTTTCCGTACCATGGCAATGACTTTCCTAATGGGTCAAACTGGTGCATCCAGTAATCCTTGGTCCCTGTAACATTGGTAATTACAAATGTCATTAATGCCAAAGAAACCGTTATTGCAATATTTCCTGTTACGTTTATGCCAAGTGGAGTCAATCCAAAAATGTTCAAAAACCAGATAAAGAAAAATATGGTCAACAAGAAAGGCATGTACTTTTTGTATCGCTTTTCCCCAATGTTTGGTCTAGCAATGTCGTCGCGGATATACATCACAATTGGCTCAAAGAAACGTCCAGCTCCAGTTGGAATACCATTGTTCTTTGTATAGGATTTTGCCAAGCTAGTGAACAACCAAAGCATCAATAATCCAGTGACAATGATCATAACCACATTCTTTGTGATTGAAAAATCCAAAGGTTTTACATTGGTAGCATGATGATCCTCATCATAATTGATGGTGCCTTCAGCATCAGTCTTATAAATCTTGCTGTGATAAAGCTTATAGTGATTTCCATTAACCTCTGCCAAGGTCTCTCCATGGTGAAATTTTGAAGATGAAAAAATCTTTAATCCATCATCCCATAAAATAACTGGCAATGGAAATCCAACGTACTTATGTTCACCATTTTCTTTGGTGTAAGAAAACAATGAAAAATCGTGTGAATCCTGAAGGTGATGGGTGATGTATTCCTTTATTTCGGTCTTAAGGTCTTTGCCATGATCACCGGCTTCGTCTTTCTTTTCACTCGCAAAAGTGAACTGACCTAACAATAGTGCTGTTACAACGAGTATTCCCTTAAAAAAAGTTTTTTGCATTTCGCTCAAAATATCGGTCTCTCAAAATCGGTGCAAATGTAAGTCTTTCTCACAAAAAGAAAAAAGCTTTCAAACTTTTATTTTCGAGGATCTTGAGAGCGTTATTTTTTGGTAGTTCCTTCTAAGTTTTTGAGCATTTTAGAGGTGTAAAATGTTTCCAAAAATAGTGCTACGGAATACGGAATAAAAAAAGCGGCAAATTCAAGAGCTGACATGTCCCCATCATTTTTATAGGTAGGATAGAACAGAAGGAAGAAAAATGCAAATTTTAAGAGGCTCCCGCCCATGAACAAAAACCCAATCTGGTTTTTCAATTTTTGGCGAAACTTATAAAGCAACACAAAGATAATTGCCGCCAAAAGTCCATTTATCACATAGGAGCGAACTATAAGATTGTCAAAAACGGGCAGGGCTTTAGCAGATAAAACAAGAATGTGCAATCCAAATGAAACGACCAACAACAGGACCAGAAGCACTAAAAATTGAGTGAGAAAATTGAGTTTGGGCATCAATATTTAATTCGTTTTAATTGCTGCAAAACTACCCAAATAGAAATTGCCACTCCCAATAAAGTGGCAATTACGGTAAAAATATTTTTTTCGTTTTGGTAGTGGGCATCCAGCCATTTTCCGCCTTTTACGGCCAAAAAAATAATGGCCCCCATTTCAAAAGCAATACCAGAGAGCATTGCGGCATTCTTAAAGTTGTTTTTCTTTTTAGGAGACTTTTGCTGGTTCATTTGTTTTTGTGGACTGTAGCTTTGGTGAGCTGGAAGCGGCTTCAATTGCTCCCTTGCCCATGGTACAGGCTGCATTAAATGTTGCTCCCGGCTCTACGGCCAATTTTGAAACACTTACGGTACCTTCAATTATGGCAGAGGCTTTAAGTGAAAGTAGGTCTTTAACAGCTAACTCTCCATTGAACTTACCTTCAATATCAGCATTTACGCATTCTACTTTTCCATTGATGTAGCCATCTTTACCAATCACTACTTTTCCGGATGTTTTTACATTGCCTTCTAGCTTTCCATCAATTCTGAAATCTGCTTCGGAAGTAATGTTTCCTTTTATTTTCGTGTTCTTCTCAATTCTGTTGGGTTGTCCTCCAAATTCTGTCATAGGGCGAGGTTTTTTGTTGTCTGAAAACATGGTGTTCTAGGGTTTTGGGGTTGCAATATGTTCTTTGTATGATTCTAAATTCTTGTGAACCTGGATGATTTTGTAATTGTTTGATAAAACTACAAAATTCTCATCTTTGATTCGGTAGTCCTTATTCTTTTTTATCAGTTCGGTATAGCCCAAAGCAAAATCCTTGGATTTAAAGCCATGTACTACCACAAATTGGTCTTCTAAATTATATATGTCTTTGGAAACAATGTTTTTATACTTAAGGTCTTTTATAGATTCTTCCAAGCGCTTTTTTAGCTTTAGGGCATTTTCGTTGTCGGCTATCTTAAAAGGAAACACTACTTTCCAATTGCTTGCACCGGTGGATCCTGTTTCTGGAGAAAACTCCTTGGTCTCCAACTTTGGCAGCTGATCGGCCACTATTTGTTCTGCCTTTTTCCCTTCTGGATTATTTGGGTAGGTAAGCGCAACATAGTTAAGGGCTTCCTTAAAGGGTTCAAATCCTTGAAGGCGTCCAATGGCATTTGCCTTCAACATTTCAAATTTTGGAACTATGGGGTCTCCGGTAAACTTGTTGATATACTCTTGGGATTGGGTAATTACCCGCAGGTATTCTTGTTGCTGATATAGTTTGTACAGGGACGCATAGCGCGCATCCGGGCTATCGGTATTTCCTTCAAGCACGGCCTGCGGATTCAGCAAAATTTCGGCATATCGGGTATCTGGATGATTGGTAATAATATCCTGTCGCATTGAAGCTGCCAACGGACTTTCCGATTCCTCGTATATTTTAAATAGGTTGTATTTGGATGGCAACACCAATCTTTCTTCAGGATTGGAAGCCAAAACCCGTTCCAACTTAGCAGCAGCCAATATGTTGTCCTTGAATTTTTCTTTATAAATCAATCCCAATTGATAGTTGGCAAAATTTCGCTCGCCTCGCAGGCTGTCAATAACGGTAACATCTATCGGAATTTGTTCCAAATAGAAGTCCAAAGAATATTTTTTGTCATCTGGGACTTCATCAAGGGATTGTGTATTTGCCGCAACTTCTTCTCCCGTGGCCTCAGACACCAATGTTCTTGCTTTGTTGCTCCAGCGCCAATCGTCTTCCAACTCTCTGGTACCCCATCTTGTTCTAAAATCATTTTTGCCATACCCCAAACTGGTTATGTTATAGAAGTAGAACTTGCCTTTGTTTTCTTTTCCCCCTTTGCTTTCTGCAAAAGCAGCAAATCCAGCTGTGGTTCTTTCTAGTTCTTTTTGGGCAGCTTCCTCTTCCTTGAATTTCAAATCGGCTATAAAATCTTCAAAAAACGCCTTGCGCTCTGCCTCGGGCATTTCGTAAATGGTGATAACACTGTCTGTATGCTGAACTATATCTTCATATTTGATTACATCCTCCAAATTGTCCAGCTTCTTTTTTATACGGCGATACTTTCTGGTGTTTTCAGCAAGATTTGTGAGGGTACTGTCATAATATGCCCCTGCTGTTTTGTATTCATCCTGATCAAAGTTATAGTCTGCCAAGCTCTGATAATTCAGTGCATTCAATTTACGTTCTCCGTTATTGGCCATAAGCGATTTATTATAGTACACAATCGCTAAACTATCTGATTGGTTGGCCAAATGAAATTGTGCTATCTCTCGATAAATTTTATCCAAAAAAGGACGGTTTTCCCTGTTTTCTTCCAAGTCCGTCAAATATTCCAAAAGCCCTTCGCGGTTTGTATCTGTAATCTCCGTGTTCTGAATTTTTTTCAAATGCGCATTGATCATATACACACGGGGCGACTTTCTGTTTAGTGCAATTACTTTATCAAAAGCATAATTTGCACTGTCTTTATAACCCATTTGGTTATACAACTGACCAATAATGAATAAATATCTTCCTTTTTCAGGGTTCTTTCTAGTGTACGCCTGTGCAATCTTTAGTTTTTGAATAGCCGTATCCTTTGCCTTTAGGTTAATAAAGCATTGCGCTAAAACCGCATTGGCATCAGCATATTCTTGGTCTTTTAAACTTTCAAACTTAAAAAGCCTTCGCAAATTTTTAATGGCCAGCTCAGGGTTGTCCAAGCGCATATTAGTTTTTTCTCTCCAAATTGTAGCTTCATTAAGCTTATCGCTTTCTGTATATTTTCTTAGGATATAATTGAAGGATTCCAAAGCTGGAATGTAGCGTTGGTCAAAATAACGAGCTTTTCCCAATAGCAAAAATGCTTCATCCGTCTGAGGGTTTCGCTCCTCATCCTTAATATCCATACTGTGCTTTTGGATGGCTTTGGTTGCCTTCTCCTCTGCAATGATAAAGTTAGGATTGTTATCCTCAGAATCCAGCTTGATCTCTTCGGTTACTTCCAAACGTTCTACCGGCAATACTTCCCAATAGTCGTCCCTATAACTTGAATTGAGTTCTTCCCTGCCTTGTTCAAAGGCAATATTACCATTGTACAAAGTATTGTATTTGGTGTTTAGGGCATGCCAATTACGATTTATAAACTTGTCCTTTTTGGTAGAGCAAGCGTTAAAAATCATTCCTCCTAGGATAATTACAATGAAAAATATTTGTCGAAGCTTCAAAATTATAGGTAATCGTGTTTTACCTTAACTGAAAAACTGCCAGTTTATTATAAGGCTAATCGGCAAAATGCAATAATTTTTTGGTATTGCGCAAATAGTGATAAACGTGTGGCGATTACCAGGCAGTAGGGCGCTCAAAATTTACCCTGCCACGATTGTATTTTGTTTTGTAGGCCACTGGTGAAAGCCCTGCATATTTTTTAAATACCGTTCTAAATGCTTTTTGATCAGCGTAACCCACCTGGTACATTACCTCGTTCACATTTTGTTCAGTAGATTCCAAACTGCGTTTGGCCGCCTCAATTTTTACGCGCTGAATATACTCCAAGGGTGTATTCTGGGTTGCTTTTTTAAATCTTCGCACAAAGTTTCGGCTACTGATAGCATATTTCTTTGCCAGCTGTTCCACAGAAATCTTATCTTTTACATTGCTCTCAATATACTTTTGGGCTTCCTTGATGGCCACATCATCATGGTCTTTCTGACCTTGAAAAATGGCAAATTGATTTTGATCCACCCTATCCATATCAATTTCAAAAAACTTTGAAATATAAATGGCCACTGCGCGGCCACAATATTTTTCAACCAAATGAAGCATAAGGTTCAAGAAAGAAAATGCGCCACCACTGGAGTAAATACCATCTTCATCCGTTACAATTCTATTGGAAACTAAATCCACTTGGGGAAACATCTTCTTGAACATTTCCATGGCCGCCCAGTGCGTTGCGCATTGCTTGCCATCAACCAATCCTGTTTGGGCCAAAACAAAGGCACCCATGCACATACTGGCCACTTCGGCGTTATGAACATTTCGTTGGTTCAAAATCCAAGGCACAAATTCCTTGTTTTGATCCAAATCCTCAATCAATTTGTCCGGTCTTAATGCCGGAATCAGAATCAGATCCGTTTTGTCAATTTCAGTGATAATACAGTCACTATGGATACTGAACAGTCCGTCATACAAAGAATAGTCCCGGTCCAACCCCACCAAATGGATATCAAAAAAGTTTTCTGCCCTTGCTCCTGTTTGTTTTAAAAATTGATTTACGGCCATCAATATCTTAAATGGACCTACCACACTACTTAATATAGTATTGCCCTTGGGCACCAAAATACTTACATGTTTCATTCCCATTGCTTTTAGAAGCATAAAAATAACGGTAATACTTGGCACATTCAACCCTTTAAAGTGTCTTATTTGCCCTTACCATTGCTTTTACCTCTTTTGTAGTTTTGGGATATGGAGTTGGAAAGGTTTATGGAGATTAGGGAATTGTTTTGCCAAAAGTACCCAGAGGTAACAGAAGGGAAAATGATGAGTTCTCCTGCTATACATTATAATAAAAAGGTATTTGCATTCTTCTCAAGAAAACACAAAATGGTTTTTAATTTGGGAAAGGACTATCCTCTTGATAAACTTGGAGTAGAGGTGTCGGAATTCAATCCCTTCAAAAAGAAAAAACCGTTGGCAGGATGGTATGAAATTGATTTTGACCAACATCAAAAATGGGAGATGATTACTTTAAAAGCATTGGAGAGAATAAAATCTAATTGAAACTTCTAAAAATTAACTCATGTTAGTCAAGAAAGCCTACTCTTCTTTTTTCCTGGAATTGGCAAAGAACAATAATAAAGAATGGTTTCATGCGAACAAAAAACGCTATGAAAATGATGTAAAGAAGCCGTTTCTTGATTTGTTGGAAAGTTTGCTAGACACCCTCACAGAATGGGATCCTAGAATTCTATCCGATCCTAAAAACGCTATGTTCCGAATCAATAGGGATGTCCGTTTTGCAAAAGATAAAACTCCATATCATACTATTTTGAAGGCTGGGTTTTCTCCCAACGGAAAAAAGTCGATTCTTCCAGGGTATTATTTAGGGATTGATGCCACTAGCATTCATGTGGGGGGTGGACTTTTTATGTTGCGTCCACCAGAGCTTTCAAAAGTGAGAAATCATATTGCCAAAGATTCTTATAAATTCATAGAAGTTTTAAAGTCTTCAACCTTTATTCAAAATTTTGGGAAGCTAAGTGGTGAAAAGGCAAAACGTTTGGATAGAAACCTGCTTCCAGTAGCTGAGAAAACGGATTTAATCTATAACAAGCAGTTCTATGCCATGGCGGAGTTTCCTTTAGAGCCTTTTTACGATTCGGAGAAGTTAAATGATGAGGTTTTAAATCATTTTGAAGCCATTAAACCTTTAAACACCTATTTGAACCAAGCGTTCAACTGACAATAAGTTTATTTATTAATCATAAAACAAGTACAAAATGACAACACAAGAAGTTGCAGACAAATTAGTGAGCCTTTGTAGAGAGGGAAAACATCAAGAAGCGTACGGTCTATATGCAGATAATGCCCTTAGCATTGAAATGGCCGGGGTCCCTAATGAAAAAACTCAAGGAATAGACAATATTTTAAAGGGTTTTGAACAATGGGCCAGCAGTATTGAAGAAATGCACGGTGGCTCGGTGGGAGACCCTGTTGTAGCGGACAATCATTTTGTGGTACCTATGACCAGTGATGTTACTTTTAAAGGAATGGGCAGGTGCAAAATGGAAGAGCTCTGTGTTTATCAAGTTGAAAATGGAAAAATAACCCAGGCCCAGTTTTTCTACGATCCTTCTGCAATGGGTGGATAGTTATTCAAAAAACAAGCTTAGATTTAGGCGATGGGTTCCATCGCCTTTTTTATTCCCCAAAGAACGTTTCCAACTCTTTTAGGGTCTCTTCTGAAGTCTGGATGTCCTTTACAATTTCTCCCTTGTTCAATACAACTATGCGTTCACAAACTTCAGTAACATGCATAAGATCATGGCTCGATATCAAAACAGTAACATCTTGCTTGGCCGCCAAATCCTTAATAATAGATTTAAGTCGAATTTGAGTAGTAGGATCCAAATTAGCAAAAGGTTCATCCAAAATCACCACTTCGGGGTTTCCAATAAATGAGGCCACAATTCCGGCTTTTTTCTGATTTCCCTTGGAAAGGTCTCGCAGGTATTTTTTCTGGCCCAATATCTCGCCATGGAAAAAATCTTCAAAAGAGGATAGTAACTTGTCCACATCAGCTTTGTTTCTACCGCGCAGATCACCAATGAAATAAAAATATTCCTCGGGAGTCAAATATCCTATTAAAAAAGACTCATCAATAAAAGAAGATGTAAAAGGCTTCCATGCCTCACTTTCATCTACTTGCACCTCGTTATTGACTACTCTCCCGGAAGTTGGCCGAATCAAATCCAAAAGCAAGCTAAAATACGTTGTCTTGCCTGCTCCGTTGTTTCCCACAAGTCCAAAACTCTGCCCCTTGGGAATTTCCAAAGATGTAATGTTCAGTACCTGTTGCGAACCATACTTTTTGGTTAGATTTTCTGTTTTGATCATATCTTTTTCCAATTTGGATCCCGTACAAAGAAATCCAACAATTAATTATTCTTTTCCTTAAATCCAGCAATCATTCCGTATTTCTTTCTTCGATATTGCTCGGTAATCATGTTCAATAATTTATTCTTCAATGCAAACCCAATAATTCCTAAAAGTGAAAGCACCAATACAGCGGCTTCCACAGAAATTAGATAGTAGAAAGCCGTAAAAACTAAAATGGGCAATCCTAGAACAGGTAGAATTATCAAAAACTGGATGGCGCTGGTACCTTGCATGTTTCCAATAGGGCTTTTCTCCAAATCAATCCGTTTTTTGTTGAATGAACCAAAATATAGAATCATTGGAATGTTGACGCCCAAATTATACAGGGCGCTCCCAAAGTTTATGGCCAGTTTGTCCCAACCAAAATAGGCATAGGGAATAGTGAGCAAAAACATGGTTACCACACTTACAGAAATTAAACTAGCTTTAGATTCCAAATATTTACGCAGTGGAATGTTCTGTGACATCATCATGCTGTAGTAACCGCTGTCCCATGCCGGAATAAATTGCCCAAAGTTTGATAGAAAAATTCCTGTCATGAAAATCCCTAAAAAAGCGAACATGGGTACCATGTTGGAATAAACGTCCTGAGTATAAAATATTAGACCATAAAACACAAACAACAAGGATATAAATGCCTGAGCCTTTGTTCTTTTGTTGCGCCAGATCATTTTAAGGTCCAATTGTAAAAAGGGGGCCATTTCACCAAAACGCTTGGTCCACGCCAATTCTGAAGTTTTTGCCTCTTTTGTTTTGGTTTTTAAAGAAGCATCCAAAAACAACATGTTCTTCAAATAATTGAAATTTATCAAATAGGACAGAACAGCCAATGTAATTGGAACCAAAACTGTAATGGGATATTGATAAAGTCCATGAAAAATGGGTCCAAAAAATTCTTTTACCGGTAAAAACTGAAAATAGTCCAAACCATAAAGTATGGCAATAATTCCGCCAATTATAATCATTGCCTTGTCACTCTTGTTCACAATGAAATTGACATAGTTGATGCACATAACAATTGCCAACATTGAAACCAACCACAGTAGCACATTTAAAACTGGATATCCGTTAGACAACAATACAATGCCAAAGGGTACAAAAAGAAACAGTGCAAATGCGTTATAGCCAGAGAGTCCAGAACGACCCAAAATGTAATGAGCAATACTACTTTTTTTGATAGGCATGGCCAATAGGGACTTTACATCCATCACGGGAAGCTTTTGCATAAAATACCTATAAAACAGCTCGATCAGCACCCAATAGACCATATATCTACTTAACATCCACATGGGGTTCTCGTGAGGAAACTTATTCCGTAAAATAAAATACAGTCCTACTCCTATACTCACCAAGGATATAAACATCCAAATTCCAAAAAAAATCATTAGGATTTTTAATACCAAGCCTTTGCCAAAAGATGATGATCTAAGGAAGGCTTTCCATTGTAGGTTGATAAAATATCTGAACATAGGTTAGCTATTTTCAAAAGGTTAGTGTTTGGCTGGATTGATTTGTTACAAAACCATACCTTTTTTTAAAATCTACACTATCAAAATTACCTGAATCCGTAGCTTTGCAAAAAATTATCTTAGATGAGTGACTTCCATGCACTAAAAATCTCTTCAGTAGATGCATTGACCCCAAACGCAGTAGCCCTAACTTTTGAAATTCCGGACAGCCTTAAAGCCACTTTTGCTTTTACCGCTGGCCAATATATTACCTTAAAGCACAAAGTTAATGGCCAAGAGGTTCGTAGGGCCTATTCTATCTCTTCTGCTCCGTCATCAGGAGAAATCACTGTGGGAATCAAAAAAGTACCGAACGGAACATTTTCTGTTTATGCCAATGAAACTATTAAGTCTGGCGATGTTATAGAGGTAAAGCCTCCTGAAGGGCGTTTTGTTTTTAAAAAGGATTCGGCATCAAAAAATATAGCCGCCTTTGCAGCTGGAAGTGGAATTACCCCCATAATGAGTATTGCCCAAACTATTTTGGAAAGTAATCCAGTAAACACTTTTGTGCTGGTTTTTGGAAATCAATCTTTGCAAGAAACCATGTATTTAAAAGCTATTGAGGTGCTTCAAGAAAAATATACCAATAGGTTTTTTGTTCAGCATGTCTGCAGCCGTGCCCAAGAAGAAAATGCGTTGTTTGGTAGAATAGAGACTTCAACGGTCAATTTTATCATAAAAAACAAGTTCAAGGAAACCAATTTTGATGCTTTTTATCTCTGTGGCCCAGAGGAAATGATCAATACCGTTTCCGACACCTTAAAAAACAATGGTGTCGTTGAGGACAAAATTTTGTTTGAACTGTTCACCTCAACGAAGACAGAGGATACCTTGGCCGAAGATTTGGAAGGAAAAACCAAAGTAGAGGTCACCGTTGACGATGAAACTTTTTCATTTTCCATGGACAAAAAAACCTTGGTCCTTGATGCAGTGTTAAAAGAAGATATCGAAGCCCCCTATTCTTGTCAAGGTGGGGTATGCAGTAGTTGCATAGCACGAATTACAGAAGGCAAGGCAGAGATGGTCAAAAACCAAATTTTAACCGATGGTGAAGTTGCCGAAGGATTGGTATTGACCTGCCAGGCACATCCGCTTACGCCAACCTTGAAAGTGGACTATGATGACGTGTAATGGAGTAAGCGTATAATAGTACAGCGTTACTTCGAGCGCAGTCGAGAAATCTTATTTTTCGCATAGGTCACGACTGCGCTTGACCTGACAAGATTACCGGGAATTCCACGCTTTTTAACCTTCTAAAACCCTTCTATAGACTGAAGATCATATACAGGAAGACCGACCACCCAGTTTGTTTTCTTCAAAACTGAGTGCCTTTTTTACACTTTATCGATATTGCTTCGATTTTAATCTTGAAGAACCCTAAAGCTCATTTTCAAAAACCGACTAGCCAGTCGGAATGTTAAAATTCAGCATAAATAGCTCTAAATTGTAATTCAGTGGGCTTCTTTTCGACCTAAAATCATTAATATAGGGTTAGGATTCAAGCCTAAATTTTGAGGAATACTAATTTACAGAATACCGCTGTTTTGATTTTTGCGAACTCTGCCAAGGTGGATGCGCGCAACAAAATTGCTGTGTCCGATGTTAAGCTATTCCATGCTTTGACTTCTCATACTATAAAAATAGTAAAGAAGTCTGGCTTGCCGTTTTTCCATATTACTGAAAAAGAGCAATGCGGAACCACTTTTGGAGAACGTTTTTCCAATGCCGTAAAAGCAGTGTATAATAAGGGCTATGCCAATGTGATTACCATTGGCAACGACACTCCACAGTTAAAAACTCACCATCTAATTGAGGCAAATAATCAACTTGGACTGGGCAAGACGATTTTAGGACCTGCCCAGGATGGTGGTTTTTATTTGATGGGGCTCCACCAATCTAACTTCGACCCTGAGCTATTTGTTCGATTACCATGGCAACGTTTTGGGTTGTTCAACAAGATTTCCCAACTATTTAAAAGTCTAGGTTCCGATTTATATCAACTTCAAGTACTGCATGATATTGACGACAAAGCGGATGTTATAACATTGCTGAATTTTTTCAGGCAACTTCCCTTTTCTGTATTTAATATCCTTCAATCCTTCATAAAAAACAGCTTTCCAATTGCTTTAAGGCATATCGGAAATCCCACAAAGCATTTTACACCCAACTACAATAACAAAGGATCGCCTTTCCTTTTTTTGTTCTGCAGATAATTAGGCAGTTCAAACGTTGCCCAAACGGTCCAGGTTTCAAGATTATATGATCTAAAATGATTTTCTGGTTAAAATGGGTATTTCAATCCAAAATATAATATCTCAAGGTTCATGTTAAATGGATCAGTTTAAAACATCTAACCAATTAAGAAAATAAAGAATGGCAAATAATTATTATGACCCGGCAGATTTAAGAAAGTTTGGAAAAATTATCGAATGGAGCGAGGAACTCGGCACCAAATTTTTTGATTACTACGGAAAAGTCTTCGAAGAAGGTGCGCTCAGTGCTCGTGAAAAATCCCTTATTGCCTTGGCTGTGGCACATGTGGTAAAGTGCCCGTATTGCATTGATGCTTATACCAAAGATGGACTGCAAAGGGGAATCACCAAGGAAGAAATGATGGAGGCCGTTCATGCAGGTGCTGCTATTGAAAGTGGCGCCACGTTGGTTCACGGTGTGCAAATGATGAACAAGTACAATAAACTATCCATGTAAGAAGTACGAGCTTAAAAGTACGAAGGGAATTTTCACTCCGTATTTCTAAACCTTAACTGATAAAATGAACAAAAACCATCAATTCGAGTTTTCCGCTGTCAGATTGAGCGCAGTCGAAATCAAGGGAAAAGTATCGAGAATAAGCGTTTAACCATAAAATTCTTGTTTTCGATACAAAGCCGAATACTCGGAATCACTCAAGCTGACGAATTTTGGTTAAACCCAAATGGTTGGTAAAATTTAAGACAATGAACGAAAGCATCATGCCCCAAATAAAAAAGGCGGCCAAAAAATCACTTAAGGCACAGGCCAATGCGTTGGCCGAGACCAACAAGCAATTGGAAATCTTGAACGGAGGAATCTTTGCCGATGGTGAGCTTCCTTATTTTAAAGATAAGATTGCTGAAATAGGCCATTTTCCGCTTCGCCCCAACAAGTTGGAAATCTTACAGATCAATGTGGGCTATATGTGCAACCAGGTGTGCGAGCATTGCCATGTGGATGCTGGACCCGACAGAAAGGAAATCATGACCCGTGAGACCATGGAGCAGTGTCTTGAGGTCATCCGAAATACTGGAGCGCATACTTTGGACCTTACCGGTGGTGCCCCAGAGATGAATCCCAACTTTAGGTGGTTTGTGGAAGAAGCTTCTAAAGCCGGGATCAAAGATTTTATTGTCCGTTCCAATTTGACAATTATCCGGGCCAATAAAAAGTACTATGATCTGCCAGAGTTCTTTAAAAAACACAATGTTCATGTGGTCTCTTCCATGCCGCATTACACCCGAGGTAAAACTGATAAGCAACGCGGTGATGGGGTTTTTGATAAATCCATAAAAGCATTACAGGAATTGAATGCCGTTGGGTATGGCATACCAGATAGTCCTTTACGGTTGGATTTGGTCTATAATCCCTCCGGGGCATTTTTACCCGGTGACCAAATGGCCATGGAACGGGATTTTAAGAAAGCACTGGATGAGGATTTTGGAATTCAGTTTCATAATCTCTTTGCAATTACCAATTTGCCCATTTCGCGCTTTTTAGATTATTTGATTGCCTCGGAAAATTATGAGGATTATATGTATGCCTTGGTGGAGGCCTACAACCCAGCTGCAGTAGCCAATGTGATGTGTACCAATACAATCTCCGTAAGTTGGGACGGCTGGCTATACGATTGTGACTTTAACCAAATGCTGGACCTAAAGGTCGCTAGTAAGGTAAAACACATTAAGGACTATAACGAGGACATTTTAAACGACCGAAACATTATTATCTCACAACATTGTTATGGCTGTACGGCAGGTGCGGGGAGTAGTTGTCAGGGAACTGTTGCGTAATTTGATGGGTTACTCCTGTAGATTTATGTAGTTTGGGGCAAGTTATTGGTTTTGACGGATGAAGTCCCGCTAATAACTCCTTCCCTTGGCAAGGGAAGGTGGATTCCGACCAAAGGTTGGAAGACGGAAGGGATCGTTTTACCCTTTCCGTCCACTAAAGTGGGCATCTTTCCTATAAGGGAAACAGTTTCTATTTTGAATAATTCCTTCCACGAGTTACAAACTCGCGCCAGCAAGAGGATGTACCGCTGGTGCAGGGAGCAGTTGCCAGGGGACGGTGGCATGATAGATAATGTAAAAAAGGAAGGTCTTTGGTTAAGAACTGACTCGCAATTCTGAGTGGATTTAATTGAGCCAGCCCTGAGCGTAGTCGAATCCGTCGTAATTGCTGTTATACATTGTTAACTGCTGTTTTTTGTTTTTTCTCAAAATCATAAGGTGCATTCAAAAAATCTACTACAACTTTAGGAAATTTATTATCAATGAATTCCATAATTCGATAGGCAAATGGATATATTTTATCACCTTTTTCTCCTTTTCTTAAAGAAATCCAAGCAGTTGGATAATATCTTGCCATCATTCCAAACACATATGAAATCATAAACATTCCTGAAATTAAATTCAGGCCAATGTCATTTTTGAGAACAGGAATTGCACAAGCATCTCCAACATTAAAAGGACCGTTCCATTTCTGAGTTACATTTGGTCCCCAATTTTTAGATTCATACGTTAGAACCTGATTTTTGTAAACTCGGTTTTTACAATAATTTTTTGGAAATATTAAATCTAAATCTGATTCATTAATTTTACCTTGTAATATTATTTTCGAAGTATTTTCTGATTGCTGACTTCCGCTTATTACTAAATAAACTAATTCTTTTCCGGTCCAAGATTTGAATTCAGCATTTAAATCAGGATAATATTGAATTAATTGCTCAAGGCATATCGTATCTCCTTTTTTTGGTTTTGTTAGACTACTTTTCCAATTAATTCCACTTGAATTGGCTCTTAAATAATTGCGGTTTTCGGTTGCATTTATTAGTTCAGAAAAACTACCATCTCCAATTCCTATTTTAAGTTTTTCAAATTCTTTATTTTTTAAAATTTGTTTCCAATTTTTAATTTCGAGTCCGTGAGATGCTTTAAGGTGTGTTTCGGATAGAGAAGGATTAAGAGCTAAAATCAAGCCTTTACTTAACGCTAATATGCCATAATATTGAAGTAATGGTTTTACTGTAAAATCAGAATCATTAGCACTTTTGAAATATTCTCGACCTTGAATGAAATTAGAAGTGATTTCTTGAACTTTTGCAGCATTTGGTTTTCTTTCGAATCGGGTAAACACAAATCTTTCTACTAAATCTCGCGTTTCAAATTCTAAAAGCTTATTCCAATCTCTATTCATTTTCTCAAATTACAAGCTAAACATGGTTTCATGATTCCTTTCCCCCAATCCCAACTATCTTTTCGGTGCAAATGGTTTCCGCAAGCTGTTTTAGCTGGTCTACTTTGTCCGCGAGGTATTCAAGTTCGGGTTTGGTGATCTGGTATTCGTCCATTTTGTAGCGGGCATCTATGTAGGCGCGTTTTAGGAGCTCAAAAAGGTGCTTTTCCTCGTCCGTGGTCTTGGGGAAAACGGCAAAGCGCTTGTCGCACATTTCCACTTTTATACCGAGCGTTTCTAAATTATGGTCCTTGGGGCGGTAATCCGTAAAGACCAACAAAATAGTGGTGTAATAGCGCTCTGTGGCTTGGTGGAGCTGGAAGGCTGCAATGTGTAAACTGTTTCTACTCATATAAAAATTGTAGCCCTCAACAAATTCATTTGCACTTTTAAACCATTGGTCAAAATGGTCCTGTGCTTTTTGTTGGTACTGCTCCGGGGTCAGCTTCTTGGGATGGGCGAGTTTAAACTTTTGGGAATTGTACAGCACTTTGCCCTCTTCTTTAATGTCCCTAAAAAAGTAGTTGCCCATGGTTAAGGAGGCATTCAGTTGTTTTATGCCATGAAAGATCAGGCTCACCGGAGTGGTGACTTTTCCGGTAACAACCAATTCGGCCTTGATTTTGTCCTCTATCCGGAACTTTTGTTTAAGGTCCTCGTGGGTGAGCACGACCAAGATGTCAAAGTCGCTGCGGTATTCGTAGGTGATGCCTTTTTCCACATATTGATCTTCTACCCAGTTGCCACGCGCATAACTGCCAAAGAGAATCACCATTTCCACCAATTTATGGGCGGATAGCTGCTCGGTGAGCAACTCAAGTTCTTCTTGTTTGGATTTTGGTAGGTGGTTAAGTTCTTCTTTCACAAATGCAAGGTAAGGGATTTTGGGTTTTGATATTGCCGAAGTTTTTGTTATTCATATTTTGGAACCAATAGTACCAAAAAATCAATTACAAGTGATACAATTTCTCCTTCTTTATCAATTCCCCAATATGACGGATATGTTCCATCTCCATATCCTGAATGAAACATCGTAATATTTAATTCAGAGTTGGGAAGCTGAAAGTTTATCCAATCTCCTATGTCCTTTGGGTCATTTTGGTCTTTCGCGTTCTTTTTAAATTCTGCAGCAAAAAAGTCATCATAAATATTTCCTTCCGGATTTGTTTTCATAAAATCAGACTCAAATTTCTGGTATTCTTGTCCTGATCGAAAGTCATAAAACCCTCCTAATCCTGCATCAACAGGAAATCCAAAATAATCTGCTTCGTCAATCAGTTCGTTAATATCATCCTCAGCTCTTAATGCCATAATCCATTTTTCAGCTTTCTTGTTACTGAACTCTAGTTTTGCAATCGCATACCTGTCTCCTGAATCTTTTGTCTTCGCAACATAAATTTTTACTGGGTATTTACCCGGTTTAACTTTCTTGGTTAACGGTGGTGTATCAGAATAGACTAATGGGTCGCAAACAACTATTTCGCCGCTTGGAACATTTAAGTCCCCGATTTTGAGTAATTCAATTGGTGTGTTTTCTACTTCTTTATTTTCAAAAATCAGGTTGTAATCGGCATGAGAAATTACTTCTGTTTTCTTTCCAGTTTTTTTCTTAAACAATCCAAACATTTCCTTGTCCTTTTGTGATTCAGGTTTTTTGCCCGATAAATTACAAGACAAAAAGCTTAAAATTATTCCTATGATAAATAGTCTTCTCAAATTAGTGGTAACATTTAAAATATGACACGCTTTGCCAACCATATCGACCGATAAGTGAAGTTATTGGTTTTCGGATTAAAAGCCCAACAAAAAATGATGGGCAGCTTTTTTGGGTTGACAAACACCTTATTCAATCAACTTTGGACTAAAATAAATTTTTAAGCGTTTGTACCAACTTATTTACCAAAAAGCATATTATCAATAAAACCACTCCTACAATAATTGGCAATATTCCTCCAAACGTAAATAACATTCCAATTACAAATCCCAATAAACACTCCGGTAGGTGAACGGGTTTATAGAAAGCAACAAGAATTGGGAGAAGAATATAGTATTGCAAAATACTATCAAAGTTAAGCTCCCATTGCAATGATGCTATTAAACCAAATATGAGAGCTCCCAAAAAATGTTTCAGGACCTTGTTTTCAAAATCCCCGATATCCAATTCTGATTTTATTTTCTTCTCTCGACGTTTCTGTACCAAAAATACTGTCAACCAAGACAAAAGGGGAATGGTCAATAACCCCCACAAGTTAGAAACACCTGGCAGATCTTCTCTAGCAAGCAAATGATGGGTAATTACTCCGCCGTTAAAGTGCTCCCAAAGAACAAACACAGAAGTTAAAATGAACGCTGCAACGGCTGCGAGAGCCTTATTGGTCAATATTGATTTCATAATTATGGTATTTAACTAATATATTGGTAATGAGACGGGAGACTTAAGTTTTTGTTACGCATATTGTCAAACATTAATGAAATTCTAGATTGCTGAATTCAATATCCAACTCGAAATGGTGCAATTCTCCTGTTTTCCATCCTTAAAAGAAGTGCTTAAACCGACCAACAGGTCGGTCGGTATTTTTATAACATTACTTTTTAATCATTTCACCGATTTTTCTTACATATACATCCCTGAATATAGAGTTTAGAATCAATCCAAAGAAATTTTAGAACAGACTTATTGGTCGGTTGAGCAGAAATACCTTAGTGTTGTATAGAATCTGTTCTAATCAGTAGATTTTTCCCTTAAGTTGGTATATATCTTTTTCATTACTGCAATTTTATCCTTGTCTTCCGCCACGGCAGAAGTGGTAAACATCATAACTCCACTAGATTCTCCTGCCAATCCCCCCTTTAACACAATTTCAAATTCTTCTTTGGAAACAACACCTGGACTATTATGTGCTTGAACAATGGGCCATACTTTTGGATAAGCATTCTTTTTTATATTTAATCGATTGCTGAACCACTCTATATTCTCTTTTACCCAATTAGGGTCTCTTTCCATTCTTCCGTGGTATACCATAGGGGAAAATACATCTATGGTTTCTTTTAACAGGTCATAGTCCAATCCTAAAATGCGATACCGTGCATTATCAAACTCATTATCATTCCACGGACAATGATAAAGTCCGAGAAGTGCCTCTGGTTTAATTTCCTTGATGATGCTTTTCATTTCAAAAGTCCAATCATATATTACCTTACATCGCCATTCGCGCCATGCATTGTCCTGATTGTTCAGTATCCAATCTGCTTTTTGAGGAATAGTGCCATCAGGAACTTCAATTTCGGAATCTTTTGAAAATGTTTTCAGACAATGGTGGCAAAAGCAGGTTTCGGGCAAAATGGGTTCCAGATCCTCAAATTGAGCATGCCAATGCACATAGTCCATCCAAACGCCGTCCAAGTCATACTCAAGAAGTAGCTTCCTTAACTGCTCAAAACGATATTGCCTAAATCCAGGTTCGGTTGGACATGCTCCCATAAACCATGAGGCAGCTTCCACTTTTTCGCCTTTTTCATTGATTGCCCACGCCTCAGGATACTTCTCCACATAGTTTTTGCCATTCAAGGTGGCAAATTCAGCATAAACTGATAATCCTTCGGCCTTTGCCCTCTTGACCATATCATGATCAATGGAGCCACTATGGACAAAAATGGAGTTAACACCAAGGTCATGAAGATTGAGTTCTTTATCCCAGAAAGGTTTGGGACTTCCATAAACACCTCTGATCTCAATAGTTTCAGAAGGTTTTTGCGCACATGATATAAGTAGCCTTGAACACAAAGCAATAGATATTATGGTATACAGAAAATGGAATTTCATACTTGAACTCACGTTAGTTTCATTTTTCAGACAACAAATTAGACCTGGTCAGTTTTGGTAAATTATAGGTTAAGTTCGGAAATTTTATGCCAGCAACAAAAGCCGAATTACCGGATTAATTTATCAGAAACTTATCCAAGACAACTTTGCTTTCTTTATTAAGTGCCTATTCATAAACCACATATGTTTTTTATCCCCAAAAAACATCGCTTAAACCGACTCGATGGTCGGTCAACATTTTTGGCATATTCCATTTTGGGGTCATTTTTCACATTTCACCGATTTTTCTTACAAATACATCCTTGATTCTTGAGTTTAGGTCCGATCTGCAGAAACTTTGTAACAGACTTAACGGTCTAATTGAACCCAAAACCAAATCTTATGGAACGAAACCTAAAAAAACGCGAAACCATGCACCGATTACATGCAATGGGCCTTGAAATCTTTCATGCGAAAGGTTATTATAATACTAGTTTGGATGACATCTTGAAAGAATTGTCACTTTCCAAGGGTGCTTTTTACCATCACTTTAAATCCAAAGAGGATTATTTTATCAGCATAATTCAAAACCTGATTGTGCAAAAGGTATATGCCTTACTGGTGGAACCTTTGAACGTAAATGAGAATCCATTACATGCCATCGTGGACAGTTTGGAAAATGCCCTGGAGCCCGGTAAAAGCAACGAAATGGCCTATGGCTTTATGTTGCATGATTTTATGACCGAATTTAACAAGCGAAACACTGAAATAAGCTCCTATTTAAAGGACATTCTTAAAGTTTGGGAAGTAAATCTGGTTTCTGTCTTAAAAAATGGAAAAATTGATGGTCACATAGCTCGCCATATTGATTGCGAAGGCGTTGCCACCTATATTATTGCTTCTTATTTAGGTATGCGCTCTTTATTATCAGAAAACAACGGTAGACAATTAAAATACCAGTATCTGCAGCAGCTAAAACATTATTTCAATTCCATTACGGAAAGGCAAGTGGTGGCCTAACGCTCCAATATGGCGGTAATCTTGTCCATCACCCGCTGGGGCTCAATGGTTTCCATTGTGGATTCGTATCCTTTGGGCAATTTATTGCCGTAAACCGAAGTAGGAATCAATGGAAAACGCTCTCGGTCAGCGATCAAGGCATTATCCATTGGCTGACCGAAGGGATAAAATCCAGCAAAAGGATGTGTAACTCCCCAAAGCGTAACCACCGGAATTGCATAATTGGCTGCTAAATGTGCATTGCCACTATCCATGGACAACATTATATCCAGGTTTGAAATCAGCGACAGTTCTTCCGAAAGATTTAGCTTACCGGCCATGTTCAAAACATTCTCTCCTTCACTGGCAATACCTTCCAACTGCTGAATTTCTTTGGTTCCGCCGCCAAACAATAAAATTTTATACCTATTGGTATTGTTTAGTTCTTGGATTACGCCCCTCATCAAGTGCAACGGATACATTTTACCCTCATGAGCTGCAAAGGGGGCGATTCCCACCCATTTTTTAGCGTCTTGTTGTACCAGTTTCAGAACTTTGTCCGAAAGTTGTACACGCTCCAAAAGTTTCGCTTTTTTCAAATCAACAGGAAAACCGAGTTCAGCAAATACATCAGCATAGCGTTGATGTGTACTTTTTAATTGCTTGAACATTTTATTCTTGGTTCTGGTCAGTGCCTTTTTCTCTGTCCTGCCCTTATGCACTTGCGCAAACGGAGTTTTGCCCAATCCAAAATATTTTTGAAGAACCCTACTTCTCAGCACATTGTGTAAATCTGCAATCGCATCAATTCGGAGTGTTTTGAGCTCTTTGTACAATCTCCATAATCCAACCAGTCCTTTATGTCTTTTTTTGACATCTGCCTCAAAAACATCAACATTTTCCAATTCTGAGAAAATGGGGAGAAATGGTTTTTTGGTAAGAACCGTAACTTTTGCTTGTGGATGTTGATCTAGCACTGCCCTCAAAACGGGAACGGTCATAGCAACATCGCCCATAGCAGACAGACGAATGATCAGAATATGGGTTTGTTTACCCTTTTTGTCCACGAAGTACCGGGTTTAGCTCATCATCGTTGTACATTTTCATCTGTTTATAGACTTTCATGTACTTGTTTCCTGCTTTAATATCTTCCAACAATTGATCAATGGCGGCGGAAAGGTCCTTTTTTTGTTCCAAAAGCACAGCCAGTTTTTTGCTGCACTTTTCTATATGTTCTGCAGGGGCGTCAGTGCGATCTACCTCCTCTTGCATGTGATATACTTTCAAGGCCAAAATGGAAAGCCTATCAATTGCCCAGGCCGGGCTTTCGGTATTTATGGTAGCATTGGAACTCACCTCAACATTTTTGTACTTATCCAAAAAATAACTGTCGATATATTCCACCAAGTCGGTTCTATCTTGATTGCTGGCATCAATCTTTCGTTTTAAAACCAAAGCATCCGTCGGATTAATATTTGGGTCGCGGATAATGTCTTCATAATGCCACTGTACCGTGTCAATCCAATTTTTTCTATAAAGTAGGTGCTCCACTTTATCCTTTGGATAAGGATTTTCAAACTCTTGATAAACATCATCCTTGACATGATAGGTGTCTATACTCTTCTGAAAGATTTCAAAGGCAAAAGAACTGAACATGAGTGTAAATTTGGGACAAAGATATTGCTTTATCCTTTACAGGTTAAGTTCTAACACAAAAAGCAAGAATGAAAGCACAAGACAAATTCCCACAACCAATTCCTTAAGCTTGGTTTTCTTTATGGCTTCCAAATAATTGGTCAAAAAAACTGCAGCCGGAAAAAAAGTGACCAATACAGGAGATGCTTCATCATACTTAAAAAATATCATGATCGTTCCTAAAATAAACGCCAAAAAAACCATGCGCAACAAAATCAATTTGCCACCGCCCTGTTTCCTCACCTTCAAAAAAACCAGAAACATCACCAATAGCATTAAGGAAACATAAATCAAAAGTTTTACAATTCCCGATTGTCCAAAAAAATCATTTGATAAAAAGTCAATCGTGAATTGATAATGTTCTTCATAAAAACCTGGCCAACCACTTAATCTGAAAATGGCAAAAGACAATAACAGTAGTGTTAGTATGGCAGCAAAGGGAACCATCCAGTTTTTAGCTGGTTTTCTATCATAAACATTAATGGCCACAAAGACAAGAATCAAAAAAATCAATGCCCAATCATAAAAAAAGCTTGCCAAACATATTAAAAGAGAGGCATCAAATATCTTATGCTTTACATTTCGAACCGATTTAATAGCGAGCAATCTCCAAATGGCCAACAACAAAAAAAAGTTGGCGAAAATGGCATTTCTATCGTCCAGAACTTCAGAAAATGCAACCAAAAGGAGTGTGAAAAATAAAATTGCAAATGAACTAAGGCTTGTGACTTTCTCAACATCGACTATTCTACTGATAATATAAATGGAAATTAACAGTGTTCCAAGAACCAGCGATTCTATAGGGAGCGTATCCAGGGAAAGTCCCCGACCAGAACCAAAAAACAAGAACTCACAATAAAAAAGGAAGAGAAAGCCGGATAAAACAATATAATTTATTGGTTTTGTTTTCCCGAAAAATCTTGAAATCATCTTAGGTTTTACTACTTTTGTAAAGTAAATATAGCTAAGATGAGCAAGTTTTGGTACGGCATTGAAGACTTATTTGTAAATGGTCTTTTTGCGCCTTATGATTTCTTTCGATTTGTGGAAAGCTGGTGGGCGTCCAATTCAGTAAATTGGATTTTCGCTGTAATCGGTTTTATTGCCATGGTCTATTGGATGAAAGAGCTTAAGATTTTTAATGACAACGGTGAGGAAGACAAGAGCATTAGCTCACACTCTTATCTATAGGTCAAACCCAAGATCTTTTCGGTAATATATCCCGTCAAAATGTAGTTTTTCTATGTTTTGATAGGATTTTTGTAATGCTTCATTAAAATCACTTCCAAAGGAAGTAATTGCAATTACACGGCCTCCGTTGGTGAATATCTTACCATCTTTTTCCTTAGTTCCTGCATGGAAAATTAAGGAATTCTCGATGTTTTCTATTCCAATGATTTCCTTTCCTTTTTCATAAGTTTCTGGATAGCCTCCTGAAACAGCCATTACCGTTGTGGCAGCTCTTTCATCAATTTCCAGATTAATTTCATTGAGTTTCCCTTCGGACATGGACACAAGCACATCTACCAGATCAGTCTTTATTCTTGGAACAACCACTTCGGTTTCTGGATCACCCATTCTAACATTGTATTCGATTACCTTGGGTTCATCTCCAACTTTGATCAATCCAATAAAAATGAATCCAATGTATGGTAGATTGTCTTTTTTAAGCCCTTCTACCGTAGGTTTTACAACTTGCTGTTCAATCTTTTGCATAAAGCTTTTATCTGCAAAAGGGACTGGGGAAATGGCGCCCATTCCGCCAGTATTGAGCCCAGTATCTCCTTCACCAATACGTTTATAGTCTTTTGCCATGGGCAAGATTTTATAATTGCTTCCATCTGACCAAACAAAACAGCTCAATTCAATGCCGTCCAAAAACTCTTCAATAACAACAATGGCACTGGCGTCTCCAAATTTGGAGTCCACAAGCATAGCTTTTAGCTCGGCTTTGGCCTCATCCAAATCTTGAAGTATCAACACTCCTTTTCCTGCAGCAAGTCCATCTGCCTTAAGTACGTAAGGAGGTTTAAGTGTTTCTAAAAAGGCATAGCCTTCTTCCAAATTGTCCGAAGTAAAACTTTGATAGGCCGCTGTTGGAATATTATGACGCATCATAAACTCCTTTGCAAATTCCTTGCTCCCTTCCAATTCTGCAGCTGCTTTTTGTGGTCCAATCACTGAAATGTTATTAAGTTCCACATCATTAAGGAAAAAATCATGGACTCCGTTCACCAATGGGTCTTCTGGCCCAACCACAACCAAATTGATGTTTTCTTTTATCGCCAAGGCCTTTATGCCTTCAAAATCGTTTACCCCTACCTCAACATTTGTGGCAATGTTGGACGTTCCTGCATTACCAGGGGCAACAAACAATTTGCTAACTTTGGGGCTTTGCGAAATTTTATGGGCAATCGCATGTTCACGACCTCCAGAACCTAGGATAAGAATGTTCATCAATCAAAATTTTGGCAAAAATAACCCAATTCAGGTTTTTGCTATCTGATATTTGTATTTATTTACCTTTCAGGTGTGAAAAATCGCGATGCTCTTTTTGGTGCAATTCTTCCGGCGATAAGGATTTGAAGTACTCGTACACCTTTCTCAGCCCTTCAGAGCGATGAACTTTGGGTTCCCAGCCCAGAACTTCCCTTGCTCTTGAAATATCTGGTTGACGCTGTAACGGGTCATCAACAGGCAGGGGTTTAAACACAATTTTTTGATCTGTGCCAGTTAGTTTGATGATTTCCTCCGCAAATTCCAAAATAGTGGTCTCATCAGGGTTTCCAATATTGATGGGTTCCACATAATCACTCATCAATAATCGATAAATTCCCTCTACTTGGTCGTCAATATATGTGAAGGAACGCGTTTGGGAGCCGTCACCAAAAACGGTCAAGTCTTCACCGCGCAATGCTTGGCCCATAAATGCCGGCACCACACGGCCATCATTTAATCGCATACGGGAGCCATAGGTGTTAAAGATTCGAACAATACGGGTATCCAGTCCATGATGTCGATGATAGGCCATGGTGATAGATTCCATAAAACGCTTGGCCTCATCATAAACCCCTCTTGGTCCAATAGGGCTAACATTACCATAATAATCTTCATTTTGCGGGTGAACCAAAGGGTCTCCGTATACTTCGGAAGTGGATGCAACCAAAATCCGAGCATTTTTTTCCTTGGCCAAGCCCAACAAATTTAACGTCCCTAGCGAGCCAACCTTTAAAGTTTCAATAGGGATTTTTAAATAATCTATTGGACTAGCTGGGGAAGCAAAATGAAGAATATAGTCCAAATCGCCACCGTAGTGCACGAAAGTTGAAACATCATGATGGTGAAACTCGAACCGCTCCAGTGGGAATAAATGTTCTATATTTTTAAGATCTCCTGTAATCAGATTGTCCATGGCAATGACATGGTGTCCTTCGGCAATAAACCTATCGCAAAGGTGAGATCCAAGAAAGCCAGCTGCGCCTGTGATTAATGTTTTTTTCAAATCTAAACTCCTCTAGAAAAAAGTACCGTTGTTATTGTCTTAAAAATAATTCGCAGGTCCAAAGTAATCGATTTGTTTTTAATATAGTACAAATCATATTCTAATTTCCTTATAGAATCTTGCAGGTCTTCTCCATATTTGTATTTAACCTGCGCCCATCCCGTAATACCAGGCTTGTATAAATGGCGAATACTGTAAAATGGCATCATCCCATCCAATTGCTCAACGAACACCTTGCGTTCAGGTCTAGGCCCTATAAAAGTCATATTTCCTTGCATTACTGATAAAATTTGGGGAAGTTCATCTATCCTAAATGTCCTTAATACTCTTCCAAAAGGTGTTATTCTAGTATCATTTTTAGAAGCCATTTTGGCTCCAGTTTTTTCCGCATCGACAACCATTGATCTAAATTTATAAATCTTGAATTCTTTTCCATATTGTCCAACTCTTAGCTGGGTGTAAAAAAGAGGCCCTCTATTAAGAAAAAGGTTAAAAAACCAAACCATTGGACATATCAAGAAGAAAATAACCCCAACAAAAACAGATAGTACGAAATTCACAATAAAGCTAAATAGGACCTGCAGGTATCTTATTTTTTTATTCTTTAACTGTAATAGCTCATAGAAGCTATGATAATGAGATCGAATTGGCATTGCTTCATAAATATTCTCATAAAATGATGTGTAAGACAACACTTCCTTACCTTTCAAAATTGATTCTAACAATAATTTCTCAAGTTTCTTTGGTATCCGATGATAATCTTTGACGTTTAAAATCCATGTGTCCACCTTTTCTATGGCATCGGTAAAAGTCTTTTTATCCATTGAAGGGCTTTCTCCGTCCATGGCATAGGTAAGCTTAACCTTGTAAAAGGTGTTTGTGCTCTCTCCATTTATATAATCAACGTTCTGCCGTAAACTTTCTTCACTATTTGCATCATATACATAAAAAACCTTTTTGACTGTGGGGATTATTCTAAATACATTTCCAAAAAACAATCTCCAAAGCCAGATTTCAATTGGAGTTAAAATAAGAAATGACAATAGTGGAATTCTCCAAAAACTCACATCATATATAAAAACCGTGAATACAAAAACTAAAAAAACGAAGATTGCTGTGATGTAGAAAGACTGCGAAAGAATATATCGTCTTCTTGCAACTTTTTCCAAATTAAAAAAATCTAAGATATAAGATAATCCAAGATAAATAATAACTCCAAACGAAAAAGTAAAAATCTTTAAGTCAAAGGAAATGTATTGGTCATCTATAGCATGGTTTACAAATAAATTAATAGAAGATAAGATAATCAGAACATCTCCTACCAAAAGAATGAATTTTCTTTCTATTGAATTTAATACTGATCGTTTTACCATATCTTATGGTTTTCTCTTTCAAAAATAGAGTTTTAAACTAAATAGGCTATTAGAAAAATTGCAAACAATCGAAGGTGTTTCATGCATTAGATGATTCAACCTTATTAAGATAGGAAAGTATTTTTGCGTTGTTTTCCTCTCTCGTGAATCCCTGTTGCAATATTGCTTTGTTCTCTTTTCCTTCTATTGCACGATTAGAATATTCTCTTTCCATTTTAAGAAGACCGTTGAAAATTTCGTTTTCAGTGAAATCTTCAACAATAATATTTGCTTGACTTAGAGATAATATTTCCTTTCCTTCCCCTAAAAGTCTTGCCAATATTGGTTTTCCAAAAGCTAAATAATCAAAAAGTTTAGAAGGTATCGTCTTTTCAAGGGCGTCACCTTTTATCAACCCCAAAAACAAAACATCCTTCTTTCTTAATATCTCATTGAGTTTGTCTTTAGGAAATATTCCCCTAAACATTATATGTCCTTCCATTTCAAGTTTATTGGCTTGCACCCTTAAACTTTCTTCAAGAACACCTGTGCCAAAAAAATGCAATTCCCATTGATGTTGTGCACCGTCTTTAACAAACTTTGAAAAAGCTTCTATTAAAATATCTAATCCTTGAACTAACCCAAAATTTCCGGCATAGGCCAACTTTATTTTCTTTGGCAACCCAGAACCATTATAAGTTTCACTAAACTCTTCTTCAATAGAAATTCTTTTTGGGCCATTATATGCAATGCAAATTTCTTTGTTAGTATATCCTTCTAGATAATCTTTCATATATTTCCCAACACAAACGATACCATCACTCCATTTATAGAGTTTTTTTTCAAAAACCCTAGCAATTTTATATGCCCTGCCTTTTGGGTTTATTTGACCAGCAGCTACAGCACTTTCAGGCCAGATATCACGTACCTCCAAAACCAATTTGCATTGAAACATCCACTTTAACAGGAGTCCAATAAAGCCAATGAAAATAGGGGGGGATGAAATAAAAACGATAGAAGGTCTCCATCTTTTTAACCTCCATTTTAGTGCAATTTTTAAAGCGTTTGGGATAAAAGAAATATAGTGAAGAACATATGTAACAAATTTTCCATTGTTTAGCTTTCTTAATTCTATTCTTTTAATCCGATATGCTTCTTCCTTTTCCGAGCCAACAGTTTCATTAGTTTTATGAGGCAAAGTGGTAATAATTCTGTGCTCGATTTTTTCTTCATCGAGAAAGTCAACAAAATCTGAGCTTCTAAAAGCTGCCGCAGTAATATCAGGTCGAAAATAATAGCTCAAATAAAGTATCTTCATTTATTGTTTGCAATTTTAAAATGAAAATCAATTCTTGTCAACAATGTGAATATGAGTTGTCAAATCTTCTTGAAAATCAACTTCTATCCTTTTAGCTTTTGTTGTTTTATTAAAACCTAGGGCATATTCATATTTAACTTCTTTGATCCCTAAAATTGATTTAGAAAATTCAAGCATAATCTTCCCTTGGGGTAAAATTACCTTATTCTCAAAGATTATCAATTCTTCAATACTTGGGTGAAAATGAAAAAAAGCAGTTTGATTCAACTTATGATTTCTTTTCATAAGAACCTGATCTTGTATGGTTATTTTTTCATCACTTGACACAAATTTCCTTAGGTGCCTTGCTCCTATACTTTTATATCCATCGTGACATGCCAAAACATGCTCTTTTTTATCTTCCATTACACAGGCCTTACTTCTTTTCCCCACCCGAAACCCTCCCCACACCTGTGTTTGCTCCATATTATTAAGCATTACTGTATTGTGAGAAGATGTTTGACGCTCTTTTTGTCGATTCTCGTTTTTTTCATAAGTCGAAGTTCCAACCTCAACAATATAGGGCTGTTCTTTCAGGTATAGTTCAAAACTAAACGTGTCAGAGTGGGCATGACCTGGTTGATAATCCGGCCCAATATTGCCGACGTCAACAAACAACTCATAATCTTTTCCAATGAATTTTCTATAACCTGATTCTTTTAAAGGTGTTTTGTTGAATGATATATCTAAATACTCAGCATAGTTAAATAATGCCCTTGAAGTTGGTGCAATATCATGTGCACAATCATTGACCATCGGAATATCACCATTGCTATAAGTAATCGTTGCCAACCACCCTAACATTTTTTTTGCCTTCTTTATTAAAAAAGAATATAGAACATCCTTTTTCCATGAATTATCCTTAAGTAAATTGATACAATCCAATAATCGATAAAGCATTATTTGATGGTACATTGGTGATAGCTCAAAATGAGCGCCATCTTCCAAAATTTGCTCTTCCATTTCCTCCTTTAAAATTCCACTGGCTATTTTATAAAATTCTTCATTTTTAAAATAGTAGGCCCCAAAAAGCATTGAATACCCATTTTCCAATAGGTGATTTCCAAGCAAATGATATTCTAAGTTATCTTTTAACCTAAGATAGTGTTGATACAATTTTCGATTTACATTAGTGTCTGCGATCTCACTTTTGGCTAAAAATTTTATCCAATTAATACCTCTTAAAGAAATGGTGTACGGTTCATGTCCCTCTTTTAAGAAACTATCCTTTGTTATATAATCTTCAATTAGGCCCAATGCAAATTTCTTATCGATTCTCTTTTGGTTTAAGAAATCGAAATAGTTTAGGTTATAGGTCCAAAGTTTTCCATAATCACTAAAATTCCAATCAATGGTTTCTTCAAAGTTTTTGGTAAGATTCAGAAATTCAAAACTATTGTTTTGTAGATGCGAAGGTGGGTTATCAATACCTCCACGCCAAACTATACTTGGAGTTTTTGTCAATAAATCAACATTGTAACTTCTTTTGAAAAATTTGTTTCTAAAAAAATAAAATATCCGATAATAAACCTGTTTATACCGTAAAAATCTCAGTGTATGGAATAGTAATATTATTTTACCTCTATCCATTTATTCAACTTCAGGGATTCAATGGCTGCGAATGAAGCCTTAGTTGTATTCACAATTTCATCGAAAGGGATAATGGCATGCCCCCCTTTTTGCTGTTGTTCAATCAACTCCTGAAACTGGTTGAAGTGTCCTTTATCTTGTTTTGAAGAAGAGTTTTTCTCTCCTTTAAATCCGTAAGATTTCATTTTTCTCCAATTGTCCATAATCAATGTACGTTCCTGTGAGTAGATTTCAACACGCTCTTTGGAATAAGCTTTGCTTCCGTTTGCGAAATAATTGATTACTGCATTTGAGCCATTCTCATATCGTAAAAGAATACTTGTGTTATCCGTATTTTCCTCTGGGTTGATGCCTAAAGCATTCATACAAACAGCAATTACTTTGCTCCCTGTAAAATACGTGCACAAATCAATATAGTGGCATGCTTCACCAATAATGCGGCCTCCTCCCACTTCCATATCATGAACCCAGACATCAGCAGGGATAAATCCTGCATTCATAGTGGCCACAATGTTCATTGGAGTATCATCACTCCCTAAGGCCTTCTTCATTCTTTTTGCCAGTGGGGCAAAGCGCCTATTAAACCCAACACTTACATTAACATTCTGATTGTTGTATTCTGAGATAATGGATTCTAATTCCTCTTCGGTCAACGCTAATGGCTTTTCAACAAAGACCCCTTTGTTCGCTTTTAAGGCTTCCAATACCATTGGGGCGTGCATATTGTGCTTTGTAGTTATAAAAACCAAATCAACATCTCCATCGTCTAAAATTTCCTTGTAATTGGAAGTTGAATTTGCAATGGAATGGCGTTTTGCCATTATTGTGGAGGACAGCCCTCCGGAACTGGCAATATATTTTACTTCAGCATTTAATTTTTTGAGATTGGGCAGTATTGTTGAGCTTGTAAAGTTTCCTGCACCAATAATTCCAATAACTCCTTTTTTTCCTTCAAAAGATTTATTTATAATACCAACAGTACTAACCGGTTCTTCAGTATTATCATATTCTAAAATTGAAGCAATGGATTTGGAGTTGCCCATATCTCCATAAATCTTTTGGAAATCTCGAAGACTTATCCGTTCGGTGATTAAGGGTTTTACCTTTAATGTTCCTTTTGAAATTGCATTTAAGATAGCTTCAAAATTTCTTTTCTCCGTCCATCTAACATAGCCTATTGGATAATCATTGCCCTTTTGCTCATATTCTTCATCATATCTTCCAGGGCCGTAAGAGCATGATACTTGAAAAGAGATTTCCTTTTCATAAAAATCTGACCTGCTAATATTTAGACCAATAACCCCCACCAGAATAACCCGGCCTCGTTTTCTGCACATTTGCGCCGATTGCGCAATTATTTCATTGCTTTTATTGGAAGCCGTAATAATTACTCCATCTGCTCCAGTTCCATTTGTATATGATTCTACAAACTTTACCTGATTCGTGCCTTCGCCTGGATTAATGGCCACAATACCTTTTTCGTTGGCAATACGGACTTTTTCAGGGTCAAAATCAAATCCAATGACGTTACATCCATTTGCAAGTAATAGCTCTGCAGTGACCAAGCCTATGAGTCCTAGACCCACTACCACAATGGTCTCTCCAAATGTCGGATCCAATAGACGGATACCTTGCAACCCTATGGAGCCAATCACAGTAAAAGCTGCCTCTTCATCAGTTACATTATCGGGGATTTTGGCCACCAAATTTTTAGGAATGTTCACATACTCCGCATGGTTGCCATTAGACGCAACACGATCTCCCACGTTGAATTCAGTTACACCTTTTCCAATAGCCGCCACTTCGCCAACATTGCAATACCCTAAAGGCAGGGGTTGATTCAGTTTATTGAAAACAGCATCCATGGTGGGCTTTAGACCATCGGTCTTCACCTTGTCCATGACCATTTTCACCTTGTCCGGTTGTTGTCTTGCTTTGGAAATAAAATTGGCCTTCCCAAACTCCACAAGCATTCTTTCAGTGCCAAGTGAAACCAGTGATTTTTTAGTTTTTATAAGAACACTACCTGTTTTTGGTGTTGGTACTGGGATTTCTTCCAAAATGGTTTCACCGTTCTTAAGGTCTTGTATTATTTGTTTCATGTTAAATTAATATGTTGAGCTATTCTTTCAAAGCTCTTTATTTCTCTCATTGCTGCATACTCATTTCCCCACCCTTCAATTCTTGCATTATCCCTTTTATCATAATTCAGAAAACAAAGTTCAATAATTCGATATATGATTCAGCCTTTATCGTCTTATATTCTTTTTTAAATGGCGCCTTCATCAATAAGCCTTAGAATTTCAATAGCTATTGCCTTAACAATTTCTCTGAGCTCTAATCTCACCCTCATCAACAACACTGTCTATAGGGGTTTGGGAAACCAATTTTGCATACTTCTCTGGCATTGCTTTGAAAAAGGCATTATTATTTCCGTTGTGCAGGAATGATAATCTCTCTTTATTATATAAGAATTGCTTAAAAGAAAAAATAAGAATGATTACCGCCGCAAAAAAAAGAAGCTTCCATAGGAGCCCCCTTATTTTATTTGTTTTCTTAGTATTCATTCTTTTCTATAGAGCTGTGTTATTCAGCAAATTTATCAAATTTATTATACCATTAACTATGCAATTTCCATTTTATGAAGAATAAGTTTTTTGATATAAAAACTAGAAGACTTTTAGACTTGCAGTCAAGCGAATTTCCTTAGCTTAATTTTAAACCTCTTTTGCAACATAAGCCACATTAAAATGAAGAAAACAAAACCATATCCCATTAAGGCCCTGGGAAGACTTGCCTGAGATAGGTAGTATGCAAACACAAAGCAGAATATTGTAAAAACCATATTAATATTGTTTTTTTCCAGTGTATTTAGAACCCTCTCCAGCACTGCCAATAAAAACCCAAGCATTACATTTCCCACCAACAACCCTGGATAACCAAAACCTCCATAAAAATCCATTATGCTGTTAATTGCAAGAGAACCATCTTTGTCGCTCCTAGAAAAGTAGGTGTAAAGTGTTTTGGTGTCCTCAAAGTGTTCAAATCCAAAAACACTACTTAGCATGCCAATATTTGTAAATCCGTAATGGCCTCCAACTTCCGAAAAATAATGGGTGTACATAAAAGCAGGTATAGAAAGCCTTCCAAAAACTCTGGTCAAAACAATTTCAGATAATTTTAGTATGGCTTCGAAAAGGTTTTGAAACTGATAAGTTGTTGCCGAATAATAAAGAATCAGAAGAAGTGAGAATAGAAATCCGAGGTAAATAATGTATTTTCTCCTTTTTTGCCTTTTTGAAAGGACTTTTGTTTTTGTTTTTTTAGTAATCAGGTTTCCTCTAAAAACATAACCCGCTAGAAGTAATGATAGCATAAAAATTATCAAAGGCCTTTTTTGAAACAACATTAAAATCAAAAAGAACGATATTGAAAATAAGATTAAAAACGACACTCGTGAATACAAAGTACTTTTCTTTATCGACTTATATAAAGAAACTATTGTCAAAAAAGGCAGTATATTATATACTATAACAGTATATAGATAATTGGACGTAATCCCTCTTCTAGACTCTAATAAGGCATCAGGTTCCCTTCCCAGCATTCCTTGGGCAATTCCTGTTAACACAACATCTCGATTGACAAATAAATATGCAAAAACAAACAGAACAATGAGTACGGTAATAAAGTAATAATTGGTGTTGCTAAGGTTATCAGAAATACTTTCCCTAAAATTAAGATGATTTATGCATTTCACTTTTCCATATAGCAGAATCATACCGAACATATATGCGTATAGCACCAACAACAACCCACAAACAAGAATAATTTGCGTTTGAATTATGTCCGAATCGGATATAATTTCTAATTTAAATGAAACGAATGCCCTAAAAAAATATGATTTAAAAAAAGGAAAGGCAAGAACTCCAGTTACAGCGAAAATAATTGTTGAAACAAAAAACACTCCAAAAATATTCCACTTGAAAATTAATTTTTTAAACAAAACTATGTGGGTGAACAGAACAACCAATAGAATGTATGTAATCACCATCTAATTTTCCTTAACAAATACGAATAGAAGATAATTAAAATACGCATAAAAAATAATCCCCCATTGCCTATTAAAAATATTCTCAGTAAAACAACAACCCATTATAATAATTGTAAAACAAAAATATATATAATTACCTACATTAACAGCATAAACCAAAGCACCACCTAAAATAGACAAGAAAAATATGAGTCCTACCAATCCAAATCTTAGGGTATAATCTAAATATTGATTATGTACATTACTTGTTGAAGAAATACCATTTCTCTTATAAGCATCGTGCAATACACCTTCAACATCACCTGTCCCTACTCCAAAAAAATAGTTGTTTTTAATGATGGGAAGCGCAGAATTCCATAGTTTTATTCGGGTTTCTCTTTTCGCCATTTCCCCTTCACACAACTCCGTAAATCTATCGCTTATTCTTTTTATTGGATAGTTTAAATATGAATATGAAAACCATAGCATTATGATAGTTGAAAAAACCGAAATCAGTAATACTTTATATTTTTTATGCTTAATTAAAACATATATGATGGATATGACAAGAATTAAAGTGTTCAAAATAATTGCTGTTTTGGCTACCATCTGAAAAATAAAGATTGATTGCAACCAAATCAATAAAAACAATCCTAATACTGTAAAGAGATTTTTTGTCTTAGTTATAAGATGAAAAATTATTACGTTCGAAAACATAACATACATTGCTAAGTAACTATTGTGGATAGGTAATAATTTTGTGAGGTTTACCCCTGTAAATCTATATGACAAAAACAGGTCTAGAGTTAAGGGAAAAGTATCACTTCTATAAAAAAAACGATAGACTGTATCAACTTCAAAAAGAATTATCAATCCAAAGATAGCGACGCAATAGATTTTTAACAACAAGGAAATGTTTCTTGTTTTGTATGTTGTATAAAAAAGAGGGAAAAGCAAAAAACTAATCTGTCGCCCAATAATATCAAACCCTCTTGACAGATTGTCCGTATAAATCAACCCAAAAAAGCTAAGTGCGAAAAATAAAATTAGACCCCAAAAATATAGAGTCGTTTCAAGCTTTATCTCCCTTTTTTTCAATATATAAAAAAACTGAAAACCAAAAAGTAAAAAAACCAAAATCGCATTTAACTTGTTAAAAACAAAAGTCGAAGCAATTCCCACTAAAAGAAAAAAAACTACATCAATATTCGTCGTTTTCAGCTTAATCCAATCCTTAAAATAACTCATGCCTTTATAAAAGATTCAAGTGACATATAATCGTTATCCCCTAAATATAGGTTCTTGTCCAAGGTTTTAAAATGAGCACTTATTTTATCAAGATTGTTCATTAAAAAATCTACTCCAGCTTCAATTGCGCCTTCAACCTTGTAATCAATTCCTGCTCCCACCCCATACAAGGCCACCTTTTCTTCCAAGTAGGTGCCCTTGCTGCAGAGCAAAGGTACCTTATAGTACATACATTCATAAAGTTTGTTGGGCAATGCCAACCGATTGTTTAATGAAACCTGATGAATATCATAAATGAGATATATAATGTCAATGGATGAATATATTTTTTGGGTATCGGTAAATGCATTATATGGCCCAAAGTATTTGATATTTGCATATCTGGCAGCATACTCCTCCACCACATTTTGGTACTGGCCTTTGCCGTGTACATGAATTTCTATATCGGCATGGTCTTTATAGGTCTCGAAAAGCTTTATATATTCATCTTTGCGTAGCAAAAGACCCACTATTCCTATTATAGTTCTTGGTGATTGTTCTTTTCTTAAAGAATCTGATGTTTTAATTTCTTTGGAAAGCAATTTGTTCTCTAAGACAAAAACCTCTTTTTTAAAAAACTTCTCAAAATGGCAAGTATAGTATCTTTCAGAGGTGACAATTAATTTATCAATATACTTTGTATAGAGCCATTTTTCCAATCCACGTAATCGTTTTGCCATAAACCCAGTACCAAAAACGTATTCTCTTAAATCGGAAATCTCGATAATGGTTTTTGATGTCTTTTTTTTTCCTAAGAATCTTATTCCTGAAAAAGTATACAATAGCAATATATCAAGATTGTTAACTAAAACTACATCATATTGACTTGAACTTAAAAGTTGCCTGATTTTTTTTATTGTCTTTGCATAGATCAAAATACGCTTTATGGGTTTTGACGCGTTTGGTATCTCACCAAAATTGGTATGTCTAACAGAAGAATTGATAGAACTGTTCAAATCAGCCAAAGTTTGTCGTTGAAAGTACGCCAACGAAACCTTATTATTCTTAGCTAAAAAATTAATTTGCTTAACAAACCTTGGATTGGGTTGGTGTGAAATAAAAAATAAAATTTTCATAGCTCTTTTGTTATACTCCTTTTTTCTTTTTAGAAAAAATCTGCATCGTGTCTTTAACGAAATCTATATTGAAATAATACAGAGCAGTGATATAGACAATGACACTTATAAAACTACTCAAAATACAAATGAATATACTGTCATAAGTTAAACTCGCATAGTGGTTTGCCGTAAACAATACTACCACTATAAGAAGTAATATATCAAATCTAAAATATTTGGGTTTTATAAAATATTTTCTGCACCAAATTATAGTCAGCCCACCCATAATCAAAAAAGAGAACAATAAAGAGAAAGATAATGATTGTAATATTGAATAATTTAATTCTCCAAAAATGTAGAAAAAGAGAGCATGAACCAGAATGGCAATAGTAAGGGTATATAAATTATAAGGCTTGTAAAACTTAATTTCCACAATTCCTTTTAGTCCATAGAATATTGAGTAGGGTATTAACCCTAAAGCCAAAATCTGAAAGACACTTTTCACATCACCTATAATCTCCTTATTGGAAAGCCAAAATTCCAATACAACATCTATCCAATTATACAGAATAATTACAAGTAGGCTTGTAGAATACAGTATTGCCCCTGTCATTATGTTAATAGCTCTTTTTTCTTTCGCTTTAGTATTATTATTACCGATAACAACTGAAGATAATTTTGAAACAGGTTGTAAAACAATCATCACTACCCTAGCTAAAGTTAAAGCAATTAAAAAAGAAGCTATTTTAGCTTCGCCATTTACAACCAACAATGAACCAATTGTCAACAATAACATATCAGAAAATGTTATAATAGATCTGGGCATTCCATAGAGATAGAATTCTTTTCCGTAGTCTTTAATCATCTTTAAAGACGGAAGTTTGTGCATTTTAAGTTCAACAACAATAAACAACATCAAACTTATTTGCAACAAACTCATCGCAAATAATGAGTGACGGAAAAAAGCTATGAGTTTTGGGGAAGGTCCTAAGAACATGAACACAACAATCATTATTACACTCGCATTGAGCATGTTGATTATGTTGTATACAATTATTTTCCTCTGGGTCAAAAAATAAGGTTGTACAAGATAACTTAGGTGTAAAATCGATACATACCAAAAAGTATATAACATGTATACTTCTTTGCTTTTTTGGTTGTTATATATCAATAATTCCAGTTCTTCGCCAAATAGAAAATAAATACATGTCATTAACAAAGTACTTAAAAGCCACCCTATAAAAGAAATAAAGAAGTATGTTTTGATTCTTGTTTTATCATTAATATGGATACTTCCATAACGAATAAGTGCCTGGGAAGTGCCCAATTGACTCAAGTTAGTAAATGTTGGCCCAACCCTTCTAAAAAGCATAAAGACACTCAATGAGGCGGCAGTAAACAAGTACTCGGCTTCTCTTATCAACCAAAAATTAAAGAGAACATTTAAAACAGAAAAACCTGTGCTAAAAAATAAGTCCCTACTAAGTTTATTCATTTAGAGTCAGTTTTTTCAACGGTAAAATGAAGTTCGCTGCAACTCAAGGTGTTAGTCCGCAAAACCACTTTCTTTGAAGCTATTTTATGTCCATAGTTATAGCTTAACCAATAATTCTCTATGTAAGCCGTTGAAAGACTGTCAAAAACAATAGAGTAATGGTTCTTTCCTAGACTGGCCAAGACGCCATTTTCTAGCACCTTTAGTTTTACATTTTCAGAAAAATGAATATGTCTTGTAACATTGTGTTCAGACCTACATTTTATAATGTCGAAACAAGAAAGTCGAAAGCTTTCTTTATCCAAACAAAAAGTCCTTTGATACTTCACAGAATCATCAAGCCGATTATATCCTTTGTGCTTTGCTGAAACACAGATTTCTTCTTCATTCTGGTTGACTATGACATCATATGGTATTGCAATATTAGCAATGCCCCAATCACCTATTAGAGGCGCTATTTCTTCATTATCAATAGTCAATATATTATGATAGGAAGAAGATTTCATCTCATTTTTAAGCATTAAATTGCCTGTGTAGGTATAACATCCAGGGTCTACAATAAAATCTTTCCCATTCAGCATAAGCTCAAAACTATAAAGGTCATTGTGTCCATGGCCGCCTCTGCCCTTCATGCCTACTTCACCCACATCGGTGATAAAAAAATTATCTTGATTTTTTACAATTACAAATCCTCCTTTGTCATAATATAAAAGTTTCCGCGCTGTTATTTGGGTTTTTGAAAAGTTTTTGACTTTTTCAACACCAAATAATTCAAGAGAAGACATATATATATTGGCAGTACTATTTATACTCTCTTCATTAAAAAAAAGACTGGCCAACTGTAAAAGATTTGTGTGATTGTTCAAAGCTAAATTATCGTTCTGAAATACCGAAGCACTGTCATTATCTCCAATAATAGGTGCCAAACAATTTGGTTTTGTATAACTCTTTGAGAAAAGACAAGCATTTTTTAAAAGTATTTTTGTCTCTGTTTTAATTTTTATTCCCAAGCGGTCCATTATCAAAAAACAAATCAAATAGAGCTCAACGACCAATCGATGATAAGGAATTGATTTTTCAAAATTGACTCCATCTTGGATAAATTGTAAGTGGAATTCAGTTTCCACCTTATCCAAAGCATAGCTTTGCCATTTTTTGGCCTCCTTATAAAAACCTTTGAATATTATTCCTAAAAGCAACAACGCTGTAAGATTGGCGGTGTAATGGTTCCCCCGAACATCGGTATACTCAATATTTCTCCATAAAAAAACGCCATGCAATATTAAAATTTCGTTTAACAGATTAATTACGTCGTTAGCTTCTTCTTTGATAAGCAATAACTCTCGCAATTGTATCAGGTTAATAATGCGAATTGACACCTCCATTGGGTACCAATTCACTGAATACGCTAAGGGGTTATTTTGTTTCCAATCTGTTAAGATATCAGAGAGGTATTTTAAATTTTTGGTCTTATTGTCTAGGAGATAGTGTCTAGCAACAGGAATCAAAAAGCTCAATCGGGAAAGCTCCCAAGGAAATTTTACATCATATTCTACTGGTTTCTCCTTTTCATAAAAACCATACTCTTTGAAATAATTGTTTTTCCATTTATGACCAACTCGCCAGTCGGTGTTCCAGACGTAGGGTTTTTCAAAACGATGAGCAGAATCGAAAATAGGAATATTACCTTTTAAGATACTTTCTGAGGACTTTCTTATATATTGCCTATTTCCATTTAAGATTACATCTTCGTATCCCCGAAATTCTGCACAAAACAGCAAACTTTTTTCTTTCCAAGTGGTTTTAGAAGTTGCTATTTTATCAGAAACACTGATAGTTGTTTTTTCCCAGAACTTAGTTCTTTGATAAATTTTTAAATAGACCAATTGCACGACCCTAAACCAAATAACAGGAAGTGGCTTTGACAAAATGGTTTTAATGTTCACGCCAGTTGTTTTTTACTTAAGGTACTTGTTTTAAGGTCAATTGTTTTGAATCATAAAGGTGGCTCTAGTAGTTTGGGCCATATCTTCCAAGGTAATTGCCCAATTTCCATTGGTAATGGCCTCATGCATATACAATAGCTCCTCATATTGCCCTTTTTCAGAAACTTTACTAGTTAGTTCTTTCACTTTTAATCCATATCCTGTCAATTTTTTAAAATCATCCATTATAATGGTCTTTCCGTCATAGTGTACCTCTAGGTTCTCTTTCTGATAGTTCTTGTTACCCACAGAAAAATACTGTAAGTTGCCTACTGACCCATCTTGATATTTTAAAACAATCGCTATATTGTCGTCTTTACGAACTTGGTCATTGGTTGGATTTATCTTGTCCACACTTATTGATACCAATGGAGCATTGGTTAGAAACGAAATCAAATCAATGAAATGGCAGACTTCTCCAACAACCCTTCCTCCATGTTCATGAATGGCATCACTAGCCGCTTTGAATCCTGCATTGATTCGGTAACTAACATACAAAGGATTGATTCGATTTTTGGTGTGCTCGTTTATTTCTTGAGCATGTTTACTAAATCTACGGTTAAAACCTGTAAGCAAAAACGGCTTTTTTGAATTGGAACCATCATTATAAAAAGTAACAATTTTATCCAGATCTTCTTGATTTGTAGCCAATGGCTTCTCAACAAACACATGTTTGCCCGCTTGCAAAGATTTTAGAACCAAGGCAGCGTGATCTTTATGCTGTGTGGTGATAAATACCAAATCAACCTCATCATCTGTCAATACATCGTAAATATTTGATGTTGCATATTTAGCACCAAAATGTGTGGCGACAGATTTTCCCTTGTGCCCAGTTCTGTTTACAACAGCATAAAGTGCATACTTATCCTTCATCCTCTCCATATTTGGGAGATGCATTGCAGTTGCAAAGCTTCCCGCGCCAACCAAAGCCACATTTAAAACTCCCTTTCTACTGCTGAATTCTGGGTTTACCGTAACTCTGGCAAAAGCTCCCTTATCCTCTTTTGGGCTATAACTCAGCAATACTATAATCGGTTTGTCAGGGCCCTGAAGTGAACCATATGCTTCCTCTGCTTGATCTATCGGAAAAACTTTATTAATCAGCAAATCAAGTTTTACTTTGCCCTCGCCAAGCTGTCTGAGATACTCCGCCATATTTCTATTCTCGGTCCATCGCACATAAGCATAGGGATAATCATGTCCTAAATCTTCATATTTGCGATCATATCTTCCGGGACCGTATGATGTGGATATTTTAAAATCCAATTCTTTTTGGTAAATGTCTTCACGTTTAATTTCCATTCCAGAAACACCTACCAATATTACACGACCCTTTTTTTTGCATGTCTTAAATGCATCAGAAAGCGGTTCGCTGCTTGGGGTGGCAGCGGTGAAAATAACTGCGTCAGTGCCATTGCCTCCTGTGAAATTTGTCACAGCTTTTACTAAATCATCCTTAGCCGGATTTACTACCATATCAGCTCCCAGTTCTTGGGCTATTTTTAAACGATTCTCATCAATATCGCTTACAATGGTCCGTACACCTGAATTTTTCAAGAATTGTAAAGTAAGTAATCCAAGTATTCCAGCTCCTACAACTACTCCATATTCACCCATTCTCAAATCTGCACGGCGAACTCCTTGCATAGCAATTCCACCCAGAGTAACCGTAGATGCTAATTTTAAATCAAGGCCTTTAGGAACCTCAATAACCAAATTTTGTGGCACTACAACATATTCAGCATGATTGGCAATACCTGCCCCGGCAGCAGCGACTTTATCTCCAACCTGAAAATTAGTTACACCATCGCCAACAGCAATGACAACGCCAGCATTGGAGTACCCGGTTGGTGTTCCGTATTTTACCTTTTGCTGTACTTTTGAAAATGCTTTGGCAATACCTTGTGCCTTGGCCAAATCGATCACTTTTTTTAAGTTATCCGGTTGTTTCATGGCCCGCATCAATAGATTTTCGCCGCTGTTGCCAACACTCTTTAGTTCAGTTCCTGCAGAAATGCAACTGTAGGAGACCTCAATTAAAACCTCACCTTTAGATAATATCGGAGAAGGAACTTCTTCCGCTAATACTTTCCCTTTTTTAATTATTGCCTGTAACATTGGTTATATTATTTTTTCTGTTGTGGGATACGGCCCCTTTTCGTTTAGAAATCAAAATTTAAATCAAGTATTGTCATTGTTCTACCAACTATTCCTGTTTCAGGTTTATACAAATAAATTTTTGTCTCATTAAATGTTTTAGGGACTAATGCAAAAATATCGCTGGCAACTACAATATTATCAGCCATTCTATTCAACACACATTTTGCTGCAATTGTTCTTGCCTTATTCTTTTGATATAACTTGTCGTTAAATTCCATTGGTTTTTTTGGATAAACCCTAAAAGCAATATTTAGAACCTCTATTTGCTCCATACACCCTGTGTCGCTAAAAAAATAAAAGATTTTATACTGGTGCTCATCAATTCGCTTCATCCCAATCTTATCAATTCGCAAATTATCTGTAAAAGAAAAACCATCAGTAAATATATAGTTGAGGTCTTCAGAAACATCCACTATTTGTGGAAGTGACAGTTTTAAAACTGTATTCTCCCTGGTTTTACTTTTACATCCAGATAAAATCCACAGGAAAATTATTCCGATAACTACTCCTTTTTTTATCATCATTTGATTATCCCACAGAAATCCAAAACGACCTTTTTGTCATTTTTCTTTATGGTCATAAATTCATTATGTGCTACTAGATAAACCAATATGTCAGCTTTTTGGGCAGCTTGTTTATAATCTGTCAACTTGAAAACTTTATGATCTTCAATGTTGGGCTCAACAATGAAATATTCTTCATCATTTGAGTTTTGAAGAACCTTTTGAACGATATATTTTGCCGGAGATTCTCTTAAATCATCAATGTTGGGTTTAAAAGCCAGTCCCATTAGGGCAATACTAGGCTTTCTTCCATGCTTTAACTGAAATTCCATTTTAGTGGATTTTATTTTCTCCGCACACCAAAAAGATTTATAGTTGTTAATTTCTCTAGCCGCTCCAATAATCTTTGACTCCAGTGGATAGTCTGCAACTATGAAATAGGGGTCCACCGCTATACAATGACCTCCAACTCCGCAACCTGGTTGCAGTATGTTTACTCTTGGATGCTTGTTCGCCAATTCAATGAGTTCCCAAACATTGATGTCAGCTTTATCACAAATCAAAGACAATTCATTGGCAAAGGCAATCTGCACATCTCTGGATGAATTTTCAACCAACTTGCACATCTCTGCTGTTCTAGCATTGGTCCTGTGGAGCTTTCCTTTTATGAACTGCGTATAGAATTCAACCGCTTTGTTTGTAGATGTTACATCTGTACCGCCGATTACCCGATCGTTATTTACCAATTCGTACATAATATTCCCTGGCAATACCCTTTCTGGGCAATACGCAATATAAATTTTGTTTTTAAGATCTGGCCTCTTTTCAAAAATCAGGCCCATCATACGTTCTGTAGTTCCTATTGGAGAAGTTGACTCAATTATATAAAGATCTCCCTCCTTAAGCAAAGGGATAATTGCTTCAGTGGCAGATTGCACAAATGAAATATCTGGTTCATTTTTATCCTTGAAAGGGGTAGGCACTACTATAAGATATGTATCTGCCTCCAAAGGAGTAGTGTCTGCTTTTAAATATCCTTCTCTAACTGCTGCTTCCACCGCTTCATCCAATTCTGGCTCTACAATATGTATTTTGCCGGCATTAATTGTTTCAACCACATTCGGATTAATATCAACACCATGTACGTGAATCTTGTTTTGTGCAACTAAAGCAGCGGTAGGCAGACCAATGTATCCTAACCCCAACATTACCACCTTTGGTTTGTTATTCATTACTAAGCTCAATAATATTATTTACTGTTATTTGCATATATTTTTTCATATGGATTGCGAAACTTGCTCATTTTTAGTCATTCATGTTTAGTCATCAGCGGTTTTGATGTTTCTGTTATTATCTCCCCTTTATCTGACCCTCAATCAGAACAGTTTCTGATTGGGTTTCATCAAATCTAAATCGTATTCTGGCTAAATTGTGAAAAGCTCCAATACTTGATTCAACATTTCCCTTACCAGTCCTGTAATTCATACTTTTATCTCGAAATGTTCCCGATACTTTAATAATTCTCTTATTAATGGGGCCGTTTTAATCGTCTCCGGTCTTATTCCAAAAACCATTAAGTTTTTTATCCTTAGAGACTAGACTATGTGCTGTTGTTATTTCTTTTTGTTTCAAAATAAATTATGTTGGTAACTCAGAGGCCTTCTTGTTAAGGTATCTAATGGCAGAAATGATAAAAAACAATAAAAACAAAACCAAAGGAATCAAAACAATGGACTTGCCAAAAAAGGATTTCTCAATTTCCTGTGGCTTGCCAAAATTCAAAATCTTTATGGTTTCCTTCATTTCTTCAAGGTCAATCTTTGCTTCGGCATTATTTTTTACTAAGCTCTTTTTCTGAGATAGCAGTGCTGGTATGTTAAGTCCTTGCTCACCCCCCAATAAAACGGTTCCATCCGCATCTACCCCATTAGATTTGTTTCCTAAGGCTTTTGTATAATTTGTAACCAGCTTGTCGATTTGATCAATCAAAATTTTGTTTTCCTTAATCTGTTCCTTTGCATTATTGGTATAAATATTCCCAAGCTCTTTAAATTGTGGGTTTGCATTGATATAGTCCATAATTATATGTGCAGCCTTCTCTCCCTCCAATGCATTTTTAAAATAAAAAGCAATCTTATGGTTTACAAAACTACTTGATAGGACTTCATTTTTAATAACTTGTTTGATGGGACCATCATTTTTTAAATCTCCAATATACTCAAGGTATTTTAAGTCTTCCTCAAGGTTAGACTTTCCGCCATTGTCCTTCATTGGCGCTATTTCTACCTCAAACTTTTTTAAGTCCTCTAAGTTTATTCCCAAACCACGGAAAAAAACTGTGTCCTTTCCTTTTAACTTTCCCTCTAGCTCCTGCACTGCTCCATACAAATAGTCCTTGCTTTCAAAGTTAGGTTTTACGATAACCTCTATTTTCTTCTTCTTTGTGGTAATCTTGTTTAGGCCATATCCAATACCGAAGCCAACAATTATTAGTCCCCCCAAGATCAGAGCATTTTTCTTTAGGTATAAGAATATCCTTAAGAAAACAATGCCAATCTTGTTGAATCCTCTTCCGATCATCTGAAACAACTGCCCCAAATCTATTTCATCCGATGTGTTCTGATTTACTGGTTGCTCTGCCATGTTATATGTTGAATATTTGTTTTAAAATCCTATCTGTAATCAAATATGTGGGTTTTACTCCTGTTGTGCCCAAACCTCCAGATGCCAATGTACTTCCTGTTTCCAATGGATTATCTGAAGCGTAATAAGCGTACCTTACTTTTACATCCTTTTTGGTGCTTTTCCTGATTTTTGATGCAGACTGAATCGCTTTTTGGTAATGTACTCCTTCCATTTCCAGCCCAATAACATTCCAGGTAGACTCATGGAAAAATTTCAATATGTCCCTATTCTGAAGCGATGTTCCCAAAACAGTAACCATAGTACCTTCCAAAACTTTCAATCCTTGGCCTTCAAAATCCGAAGCACATAACTCATTTGTAAAAGGATAATTATCGGCCGTTCCTTCAAAAATATGTGCTGAAGGTATCATCAAATCTCCTTTCCCTCCTTCCAAAATACCTGCTTTACCCATTATGGATATAGAATCTACATTCAAAAATTGTTTTTGACCATCTTCTTCAATAGGCTTTAGCAATTCATCTATGGTTTCATAGGCCTGTTCACCAAAGGCGTAGTCCATAACAAAGATAACTGGTTTTTCATCCTCAGAAATGTCTTTGGGAAGTGGATAACAGCAAGTGTCCTTTCCAAACTTGGCAGAATCAAAAATCTGAACATCAATGTTTGCGCCGGATGCATCATCTATAAAAATCATCCCGTTCTTCTCTCCAGCTGCTATTACTTTTTTTCGCAGTGTTTTATTTTTTGATGAGCTCAAAGCCTCGTAAATATCCAAGGATTTGGAATCTGGAAATTCCTTGGTCAGTACTTTTTTCGCAAACAAAGAATTCATAACACTGTGCATATTTGCACTAATAATATGAATGGGCCTATGTAATAATTGGTGTTTGCTAAGTGTTTGTTTTACTTTATTTGCCCATCGCTCTCCATGTATGTGGTGTCCCAATCTTTCTCGGAGTAATGGACTAAAGGTTATGGTGCGTTTGTTTCCTGTGGTCTCTTCTTCTATGGCCAGTTTGCCCAACCAATAGATAACATTTAAAAAACGATCAGGGTCTTCAGGCGTTTTAAGTTGATTAAGGATTTCAACAACTTCATCAAAAGTCCTTCCCAAAATATTGGCGGCATGAATCAAGGCTATTTCCCTTTCGGATTCTTCTTTTTCCGCACTTTGAACAAAAGCTTCCAATTTATCCCAATCACGGATGGTGGCTGCCCCATCCTCAACCAGCACACGTTTACATATTTTGCCCGATTCGATAAACAAGAAGGTGAGATGGGTAAGAATATCATAGATATCACTACGGCCACGAGTTATCTCAATATTCATTTGCTCATCATCAATACGATAACAATTCCTCCTTCGCTTAGGTGGAACTATGGCCTTTAAATGTGACTTGGAAAATCCTTCATCCGAAGTAAGATTGATAAACCTGCATTCTTCAATACCTTCAGGCAGACGTTCCAACACATAAATTAATCCGCTAAGTTCAGCTTTCTCCTCAGCTACAGAACCATAAATTTCTGGTCTTAATAATAAGAGTGCATTGCGCAGTGCATTCCCAGAAACTCCGGAGGGCTTATAAAAACCGCGGTTAAGTAGGTGTCGCATAGTAATGTACAACCGCTCAATGGCGTTGGTAGATTCTTGTGCCCGGGTAGTTTGTTTAACTTTGGTTGCCATCATACGTTCTGGCAAAAATACATGTTTTCCTACGAAAGAAGAACTGTTCCTTGTTATCTAATTTTAAAGGGAGTCAATCCTTCAGCAACTTTGCGGTCATTGGAAAGTCGCTGCACTTTGTTCTGTCCGCCAAGTTTTCCAATAGTCTTCATATAATCTTGAAATCCTCCTTGACGAATTTGACTAATTTTAAGTGGTTGAAGAATGTTGCCAGCAATCAAATCGAAATAATAGCTGTTTTGTTTTTGCATACTCATTTCCATAATACTGGAAAACTTCGTAAGGTCAGTTGGAGGTTTTTCAAACTCAATAAGCCATTCATGGTATGGGAGTTCCTCGTTTTCAGGTGAAGTTTGAGGCGCCACTGTAAACTCGTTCACAAGTGCATCTGTTTGTTGAATTGCAATTTTTATAGCCTCTTCTACCTCTTTGGCTATAACATGTTCCCCAAAAGCTGAGATAAAATGCTTTATTCTACCCGAGACCACTACACGATAGGGCTTCAGAGAAACAAACCGAACGGTATCCCCTACGTTATACCCCCATAATCCAGCATTTGTGGAAATAATCATGGCATAGTCTACACCAAGCACAACATCGGCTATAGCATATCGTTTGGGGTTTTCTTCAAAAAATTCATCCGCCTTTACAAATTCATAAAAAATTCCAGAATTTAAAAGTAATAGCATTCCTTCTTTGGTTTGAGAATCTTGATAGGCAAAAAAACCTTCACTTGCCGGGAAAAGTTCAATGCTGTCAACTTTTCTACCGATTAAACTCTCAAATTTGGCCCGGTATGGCTCATAGTTGACCCCTCCATAGATAAAAAGGTCGAAGTTTTTGAAAAGTTCACCAACTTTTTTGTTGGTTTTTGCGTTCAGCTTTTCAAAATACATCTGCACCCAAGATGGAATCCCTGCTATCACGGTCATGTTCTCATTTTCGGTTTCCTCTATGATTTTGTCAACTTTAGTTTCCCAATCTTCAATACAATTGGTTTTCCAACTAGGTAATCTATTCTTTTGTAGATAGTTTGGAACATAGTGAGCAGAAATTCCAGAAAGTCTACCATATTTTATGCCTCCTTTTTCTTCTAAAATCGGGCTTCCTTGAAGAAAAATCATCCTTCCATCCACAAAACCCGTGTTACCTGTTTCATGTATATAGGTCAAAATGGCATTCCTTGAGGCCTCAACTTGATGTTTGATGGATTCTTGGGTAATGGGAATAAATTTTGCCCCTGAGGTTGTCCCTGATGTCTTTGCAAAATATATGGGCTTTTCTGGCCACAAAACATTGCGCTCACCGGCTATAATTTTTTGAACGTAGTTTTTGAGTTCTTCATAATCCCTAATGGGCACATTTTTTATGAAGTCAGTGTGGTTTTCAATGTTGACAAAATTATGATCCCTGCCAAATTGGGTGTTTTTTGCTGTAGAAACAAGCTCCTCAAAGACCTTTTGTTGGGTAGTTATTGGATCATTTATCCATTTAGCAGTTTTTCTGACAATATTCTTGGCAAAAATTTTTGCTGCAAATGCTTTTAACGACATTATTTAAAATCAATGTAATTTAAAGGATTCACGGGTTTTCCGTTTTTCCAGAGCTCAAAATGTAAGTGTGGGCCGGTAGTAAGTTCACCTGTATTGCCAATGGATGCAATTACCTCACCCGCTTTTACCAATTCTCCTTGTGATTTGCTCAAAGAGCCATTATGCTTATATACCGAAGTGAGATCATCCTGGTGTTTTATAATGATAACGTAGCCCGTTGCTGAGGTCCATTCCGCAAAAAGTACGGTTCCATCCGCAATGGATTTTACGGGTGAATCCTTTGGCGCAACCACATCAACAGCAAAATGTTTGGTCTTGGGGTCAAAAGTTTGGGACAACGTTCCACTACAAGGAGAAAAAAGCAAAGCTCCAACATTCTCAACATTCCTTTCAAACAAATTGTACTTGTCTTCCAACTCTACCTCTTCCCGCAACAACAAATCCTCACGAATAGGTGTCAAATCCACTGTGGAAGGATCAAGTTTATATTTTTCAAAGAGCGAATCCCTATTTACTTCGTTGTTTTCAATATCTCCACGCAGTACCAATCTTACATTATCTAAATACCTATTGGTATAATTTAGAACTGTCACTAAAGAATCAGTTTTATAGGTCAACTCTGTGGCCTGCCTTTTTAATCGCGTAGAAGAATAGCCTGGTATGTATTCCCTTAAGGGAGTAAAAGCAATAAGAAGTGTTGTAAGGCCTATCAAAGCAATGATAAACAGTGTTCCGGTAACAAATACATTAAGCCTACTTAGCTTAAACGAAATCTTTTCTTCAAAGGTGTTTTCGTTCAAAATAACCAAGCGGTACTTATGCAACAGCTTACGCTTTATCTCTTTTCTCTTCTTCCTGTCCTTAGCCATAATGGACAAATATAACCTTAGATTTTCATTTTAGCTGTTAAGCTTTTTAAAATATAAGGGCTCTCAAAAATACTATCAAAAACAATTTCAAATACTAATTTTCGTTAATGGCATAGAGCATTACCGTTCTTTTTAGTAATTTTACCTTTCATTTAAAGGCGTTGATGTTATGATTGCTCAAACTTTTTTTCTTGGTCTAGTTGGTCCTTGGCAGATTGCACTTATCGTGGTGATAGTACTTTTACTTTTTGGAGGTAAAAAAATCCCAGAGCTTATGCGTGGTCTTGGCAGCGGAATCAAAGAATTTAAAGATGCTTCAAAAGAAGACGAAAAACTAGAAAGCGGCAAAGAGTCAGACTCTTAATTCTATTTTTTTATACTGATTTTTCCTACTTGTCGAATCCTTGTATTTAAAGGGTTTGTCGATGAAGAACCACATTTTTGTTGCATACACGCCATAAATTCCCCCTTTCACAACAAAAAGTTATAAACGCTACTGCCTTATTCTATTTTAGCGTTTGAAACTTATGCTAAGTATTTGCTTGGCATGCAAATTGATCACCTGACGCTCATTTGTGCTGACGAAGTGATTATGAAGAAACTGATTCTACTTATATTTTTAATCCTTGCACCTGGACTTAGATCTCAGGAGGTATCCCTATTGCAGTTTGAAGACAAAGAGCTGGCAACAACCCTCCAAGATACCCCTGTGTCAACAGAGCAATTCGTTTATTCAAAAAAAATAGAAAGTCTGAACAAGAGGGAATTGACCAAGTTCATGCGAAAAAAAGGCATCACTGAAAAACTGATAAAAAAAGCAGATGAGTATTTTGATAAAATGTGGTATGCCGAAGCAGCCAAGATTTATGACGTTGTACTAGAAAAGAGTGAGGCCAAGCACACATTTAATCTTCTTTCAAATGCAGGGGATTCCCATTACTACAGTGGTAATCTAGAAAGGTCATATAAATGGTACCATGAGCTTTATGAAACTTTTAAAGACCAAATAACGGAAGAAAAATTCTTCAAATATGCCCATAGTTTAAAAGGAACTGGACGATACAGAAGAGCAGCCAAACTTACTAAGCTATTTCGACAAAAAAGAAACCAACCACTTCAAGAGCTCGCAAAAGACAATACGGCCTCCAGTACTCCAACTTTGGTTGAAATCAAGAATATGGCGATAAACTCAAAATATTCTGACTTTTCTCCTATGTTCCACAATGAATCTGAGGTTGTTTTTGCATCCGCACATGATTCATCATTTCTTACTACGCGTAGATACAGATGGAACAACCAACCTTTTTTAGATCTATATGTGGCCAAAGCAGATAATGAGGAAGGTGATTTAACTAGTGCCAAAAAATTCTCAAAGGAAATCAACACAAAATATCATGAAGCCTCAGTGGCGTTCTCTCCAGATCAAAAAACCATATATTTTACCCGGAACAATTATGGGAAAAAACTAAAACGAGGGAAAAATGGAATCAATCACCTTAAAATATACCAGTCTAAGTTAATTGATGGTGAGTGGACCAAGGCAGTGGAAGTTTCATTTAATAGTGAAGATTATTCCACCGGGCACCCCTCGGTTAGTCCGGATGGCAAAAAATTATATTTTGTTTCAGACAGGCCCGGCGGATATGGCTCAACCGATGTTTATATGGTTGATATTTTGGAAAATGGCAGTTTTTCCAAACCCAAAAATTTGGGAAGAACGGTAAACACCGATAAAAAAGAAATGTTTCCATATATAACCGAGAATGCCTTGTACTTCTCTTCAAATAGGAACATGGGTATGGGTGGTCTGGATATTTATAAATCAGATTATGTGGATGATCTTTTCAGCGTTGGAATCAATTTAGGCGAACCTATTAATAGTAATAGGGACGATTTCTCCTATATCATTGACGAAAAAGGTGAAAAAGGCTATTTCGCTTCCAATAGAAAAGGAGGAAAGGGAGATGATGATATTTATTCCTTTAAACATCTTCTAAACCTTAATGCAATTTCAGGGGATATAGAAGACGAGGTTACCGGTGAGGCCATTGTTGATGCCAATATAGTTTTGTTTGATAAGGACAATGTCCGTGTTGCAGAGACCAGAACGGAAGAGGATGGTGGTTTCATCTTTAAAAACCTTAAACCACTAACCAAATACACGGTAAAAACTGTGAAGAAAGGTTACTTTGAGAAAAGTGAAACAATCACGACCAAAAACAACATAAACGTAACTCTTGCCCAATCCCTAAAACCACTTGAAGAGATTATTGTGGAAGAAAAAGGTATCCTAACATTGGAGACAGAAACTATTTATTTTGATTTTGACAGGTTCAATATTAAACAACAAGCAGCAACAGAACTTGATAAACTTGTAGCAGTAATGAACGAATACCCGGATATGGTCATCAAAATTGAATCCCATACCGACGCCATTGGTAAAAAGGCATATAACAAATACCTTTCAGATAAGCGTGCCAAATCCACTCGGGATTACATTATATCAAAAGGTATTGATGCCTCAAGAATTGAAAGCGCCATGGGTTATGGAGAAGAGCGGTTGCTGAATGATTGCACGGACAGGAAAAGATGCCCTAGAAACAAGCATCAGGAAAATAGGCGTTCGGAATTCATTATTGTAGAAATGTAGCTTTTAAACCAACCTATACGTAAAGCCTCAATATTCAATTGGGGCTTTTTTATTACCTTTTTTTACAAAAGTTGCATTATGTCGACAGCTTTCTCCGATATCTTGTTTTTTGAGCTATGTATTTTGGCGATGAAAACTACTGTTTTATAGGGTTTTAAGAAACTCTGAGGTTTTCATCACTCTTTTTTTGCTTTTTATCTGGTAGTTTTCCACACCCTCAGATTTGCTCTAATCTTTGCCTTGTCTTTAAATCTTAAAAACTTTACTTATGAAAAAACTATTACTCGTTAAAGAAATTTATGTAGAAGGTTTTAGAAACCTTGGACATTTTATAATCGAAAAGTATTTTAAAATCTTTGCCTGGTTCAGTTTTATATTGTTCTTTATTGTGCTTTATGCATTCGTTTATAGAATTGCAACCGGATTTGCATTTGATTAATAATCCCTTTTAAGCATTTAGAGAACAAAAAAGCCCAGAATATCTGGGGAGATTTTCCTGGGCTTTTTTGTCTTGCTTATTTTTAGTTAAGAACCTGTCGCGAACTTTACGGTTTTCAATATCGCTTCAAGCTCAAACATATAATCTCGCTTTTCTTCTGATGGAGCAAAAGTGAAACCTTCCAAAACCAGTTTTCTGTTGTTTTCCTTATCATTGATAATGTAGGTAAGGAAAGGACCTGCCATTGGATAACCATCTATTTCCCATACTCCCCGAGCTTCTGCGGCTTTCTTCCCTCCAATCTGCGCTGGATAAATATATGGCGCAAAAGCTTTTTCAGTTACCATAAAAGTGCCTTCATAAGGCCCTGGAACATATTTCTTTCCAATGGAATCCCTCATCTTCACAATATCGTTCACAAATGTGGAATCATTGGTAAAACTATCCCAAGGCATGGAATAGGCCAAAATATTCATAGTTCCTTTTGGGATTTGAATATCCATCCAAACAAAGTTTTTTTCCCGTTTTCCAAGTTTATAAAGCGAAGGAACTTTTAAGCTTATCCCAAATTCCTCTTCAAAAGCCTTTTCTTTTGTCAATGAACGAGTAAAGCGCTTCTGTGCTTCCTCAATTTCTACTCTTTTAAATGCCGAGATTGCCATTCCTGCCAAAGAATCAATATTGTTTGCAAAATCGTTGTACGTTTCACCTTTGATTACTGCAACTTTTTGAGGTTTGGCAAATACATTTGTTTTAATGTGGGCCAAGGAGAAGGTGTCCTGTTCCACAAAAAGTACAGATCTAGAATATGCCGTAGCACCTTTAAATACTTGTGGCGGTATTTGCGTTATGGTAAAAATAGATTGTTCTGGCGTGAGACCTGGCGCAGGTTTTGCAAAATGTTCCCGGATTTTATCTCCAACCCCTCCCTTCCATAATTCTGTATCCATTACTACCATCAAGGAATTCACTCCACCTGTAGAAGGCGGAAGAAATCGCTTTTTAGGCCCATCATTACATGATAACATCACCAAGGTTACAATGGCGAAGGTTAGTGTTCCAATTTTTTTCATCTTGCTTTAAATTTACGAAGAACAATTGCACAATTTCAGTTTTGTGCCTGGTTTTAAATTATTACCACTAAGACCGTTCCATTCTCGTAAATTTTCAATAGAAATTCCAGGATATTTTCTGGATATGGTCCAAAGCGAGTCACCTTCACGTACCGTATGTACTTTTGAGCTGCCTGCCACAGTTCCAGAGGCTGATTTTGAAGTATTATTTTTGGTGGTCGCTTGTTTTGGAATATAAGGCTTTCTCGGGAATATTGTAAGTCGTTGCCCAACTCTAAGATTGTTGCTTCGCAAACCATTCCATCTTTTGATTTGGCTTACACCCACACCATATCTTTCTGCAATCCTGCCCAAATAATCTCCACTTCTAACTTTATATCTAATTTGGTTCTTGGTTGTCACCAATTGCGGTAAAGGCTTTTCCAAAGAATCCAGTTCTTTTTTGGCATAAGCATAAATGGCTTCCTCATTGTTTACAAACTTGCCTATTTTGGTAACTGGTAACCTCAACGCATAGGTTTTTCCTTTTATTTTTGGAATAATGTTCAGTTTGTACGCTGGGTTCAGCATCTCCAATTCTTCTTTGCTGATGTCAACAAGTTTGGATATCTGGTCAAAAGTGATAAGGTTTTTAACATGAACAGTATCCGTCTCAAAATACGGTCGTTCTGCCTTTTTATACTGCAGTCCATGCTCTTCTGCATATTCAAAAATATACATCGTTGCCAAAAAAGCGGGGAGATACCCTGCCGTTTCACGTGGAAGATTTCTTCTAATGTTCCAATAGTTCTTATACCCTCCCGATCTTCTGATGGCTTTGTTCACATTTCCAGGTCCGGAATTATATGCTGCCAAGGCCAAATCCCAATCATTGAAAATATCATGAAGCTTTGACAAATATTTACTTGCAGCCTTGGTTGCTAAAATTGGGTCATTTCTTTCATCCACATAACTGCTTACATCCAAACCATACATTTTTCCAGTACCATACATAAACTGCCACAGGCCTTTTGCGCCAACTCTAGATCTTGCCCGTGGGTTTAATGCAGATTCCACAATGGCCAAATATTTTATCTCAAGGGGAATATCTTGGTTATCCAGTTCCTGTTCAAAAAGTGGAAAGTAAAATTGACTCGCCGTCAACATACGTTGCATTAATCCTTTTTTCCGTGTCAAAAAGGATCTGATTACACTTTCCAAGGACGAATTATAGGAAATATTGAATGGTGTTTTTTCATCCATTAGGGCCAAGCGAGCCTTAAGCGTATCTGTTGGCAAATCGACAATGGTCAATTCTTCAGCAGATGGATTTTGAACCTCAATCAACATCTCACTGAACAACTGCGCACTGGAATGTAGCTCCTTTAACCAAAGGCTGTCATAGTTTCTAGCTTCTTGTAAATCCTTTAAATGATAGTTGTTGTCCTTATCCGCTTTTACAATATGCTGACCATCGATTTTCTTTTGATCAATTTTTAAATCTATAACGGGTTGGGGTAAAAGGGAATCTTTATTCGCGGCAGAATTTAAGGTGTTTTTTACCTCTTGTTGATTTACAACTGTAGAATCAGCTTCTTGAGAATAGATAATTGAAGCGGAAAAGAGTAGCGTCGCCGACAAGGCGATTTTAAATTTTTGGTTCATTTTGGACAAGGTTTGGTTTTGGGGCAAACGAAAATGGTGTTTTTTTCTGAAATATTAAAGTTTTCGGTCTAAAACATCTCTTAAAGTAACCCCTTGCCTACTACTTCATAACGTGAAGGTTAGCCCAATATTGCTGCAATCCCAGGAAGTGTTCTTCCTTCCAAACTTTCCAACATGGCGCCACCTCCGGTAGATACATAACTCACTTTATCTTCAAAACCAAACTGCTTTACGGCCGCCACTGAGTCTCCGCCTCCCACAAGTGAAAATGCACCTCTTTGTGTTGCCTCATCTATAAAATTTCCGATAGAAATAGTTCCATTGGCAAAGTTTTCCATCTCAAAAACCCCAACAGGGCCATTCCATAATATGGTTTTGGATTCCAGAATCACTTTTTTGAAGATTTCCAAGGATTGGGGGCCAGCATCTAGACCTTGCCATCCATCCGGGATTTCATTTACATCCAAAAATTGGGTGTTGGCGTTATTATCAAATGCATCGGCAGCCAAAACATCGACCGGCAAATGAATTTTTACTCCTTTGGCTTCAGCTTGCTTTAAAATATTAAGGGCCAGTTCCATTTTATCGTCTTCACAAATTGAATCTCCTACTTTGCCTCCTTTTGCCTTAACAAAAGTGTAGGTCATTCCACCGCCAATAATCAAGTTGTCAACCTTATCCAGAATATTTTCAATAATGGTAATTTTAGAAGAAACCTTTGCGCCTCCCAAAATGGCAGTTACCGGTTTTTCTCCAGTCTGCATTACCTTTTCTATAGCCTTGATTTCTTTTGCCAGAAGATATCCAAAACATCTGTTTTCAGCAAAATAATTGGCAACTATTGTGGTTGAAGCATGTGCTCTATGGGCCGTTCCAAATGCATCGTTAACGTAAATATCTCCGTTTTTGGACAGCGCTTCTGCAAAGGCTTCATCTCCCTTTTCCTCTTCGGCATGAAACCGAAGATTTTCTAGTAACAAAACCTCTCCGTTTTGAAGTTCGGTAACAGCTTTGGTGACCTCTGCACCAACACAATCATTCACAAATTTTACTTGAACACCTACAATTTCAGAAACCTTTTCACAGATGTGTGACAAAGACATATCCTTATTTACTTGACCCTTTGGTCTTCCCAAGTGGCTCATTAAAATTGCACTTCCCCCGTCTTCTAAAACCTTTAATATAGTAGGTGTGGCAGCTTCAATTCTACTGGTGTCCGTAACATTGAACTCTCCATCCAATGGCACGTTGAAATCGACACGTATTAGCGCTTTTTTATCTTCAAAATTGAAATCTTCTATGGTCTTCATCTGTTTGATTTTATGGCAAGGTCAAATGTAAAGATTTCCTGCTTTCCAGATTGGTTGAGTCCCTCATATTTTTAAAGTTCCAACAAAAAAAGTGTTCAGTGCACCAGAACCTAAAAAATGTATCTTTGAAATATGCTATTTAAAGATGTTTTAGGCCTTGAGCACATCAAAAACCATTTGGTTTCCACAGCTGAATCCGGTAGAGTGGCACACGCACAATTGTTTGTGGGGAGAGAAGGTACTGGAGCGTTGCCCATGGCCATTGCTTATGCACAATATCTACTTTGCGCAAACATAGATGGTGAAAACAATGGTGAAAACGAAGTTTGTAATGTTAAATGCAATTCACTTACCCACCCCGATTTGCACTTTGCCTTTCCAGTCTCAACTTCGGACAAAATAAAATCGCACGCGGTAAGTGATAATTATCTTGAAGATTGGCGACTCTTTATTCTGGAGCAACCATATGGAAACCTTTTTGATTGGTACAGACACATTGGTATTGAAAAAAAGCAAGGGCAGATTGGTGTGGACGAAGCAATGGATGTTGTCAAAAAACTTTCTTTGAAATCATATGAGGGCGGATTTAAAATATTGATTATTTGGATGGCCGAAAAAATGAACATAGCCGCCGCCAACAAGCTTTTAAAATTAATTGAAGAGCCCCCAAATAAAACATTACTACTATTGGTCGCTGAAGAGGAAGAACAAATTATAAATACCATTCGGTCTCGTTGCCAGATTTTACATTTTCCGCCAGTAGCAGAAAACGCCATTGTCCACGAACTTTTAAAACGAGGAGTTCCCGAAAGCGAAGCCAATTCTATTGCACATGAGGCCAATGGCAACTTTAATAAAGCGTTGGACCTTCTAAATAAAGATTCAGAGGATTTGGTTTTTGAACGTTGGTTTGTACAGTGGGTAAGAAGTGCCTTTAAGGCCAAAGGAAATAAAGGAGCAATTCAAGAACTAATTCTTTGGAGTGACGAAGTCGCTAAAACCGGAAGAGAGGTTCAAAAGCAGTTTTTAAACTACTGTCTAAGAGCAATGAGACAGGCCCTTTTATTAAATTACAAGGCGGAAGAGCTGGTATATCTTAAGATACACCTAGAAAATTTTGATCTCGCCAAATTTGCCCCTTTTGTTCATGAGAACAATATTGAGCAGATTGTTGAAGAATTGGAAAAGGCCATTTTTCACGTGGAACGAAATGGTAACTCCAAAATCATATTCACAGATCTTTCTATAAAACTCACTAGACTGCTACACGCCAAAGCAGCATAAAACAAGCTAACGATGGAACATTTTATTTTAAACGCCGCTCCAATTCTTTTACTTCTTTTTTTAACCATTACCTTATTGCAAAGCGGTATTGATAAAATTATGGATTGGAAAGGAAATATAACCTGGCTAAAGGACCATTTTTCCAAAAGTATTTTTAATGGAATGGTACCTCTTCTGCTAGGAACAATATTGTTGATGGAAATGGTTTCAGGAATTTTATGTGCAGTTGGAACTTTTCAGTTTGTTGCCTCAGGCAAAAGTAATATGGCCATATATGGAGCCATCCTCTCCGCAATCACCCTATTATTTTTGCTTTTTGGACAACGGGTGGCTAAAGATTACGAAGGCGCAAAAACAATTGTAATTTATTTTATTCCAACTATATTTTTGATTTATCTGCTACAATAACAACCTAAAAAGCAATCATTTGGCAAGTGGAAAAACCATAAAAAATGTCTTAATTGTTTTGGGTTCGCCCAACTCTGTTTCAGGGGAGTTAAGCTCAATTTCCAAAAGTCGCCTTGATTGTTGCGCCGATTTATTCAAAAAGAAAAGTCTTGTGCTCTGTACTGGTGGGTGGGGCCCTAATTTTAACACTGCCAAACATCCGCATGCGCATTATGCAAAAGCTTATTTAATGAAAAAAGGAGTGCAGGGAAATGCTTTTTTGGAATTTGCTCTTTCAGAAAACACGGTTGACGATGCCGTTAAGGCAAAATCTATTTTGTCCAAACTCAAAAATGAGCTCTCGCTTACAATAATCACTTCCGGATACCACTTGGAAAGGGTTAGATTAGTTTTTAATGAAATCCTAAAAGGATATGCTATTACATTTGTAGGTGTGCCTTGTAAATTGGATAAGGAGGAATACAGTGTTTTGTTAGCGCATGAGAAAAAGGCCATTGCTTCCATTCTTCAAAATGGTTTGTATTATTAAACACCTTGTTGGCCTTCAAATAGACCAAGTAAATACCTTATTCTACAACAGAAAATGTCTTCGTTTGGTATCCAATATAGCCTTCTTTGGAAATTGCTTCAATAATAATGACATAATCACCTAAGACATCTCCATTGTAAAAACTTTCTGAAGTTTTTCCTTTCTCATCAGTATTTAAGCTCGGTTTCCAATGTATCAATGACCTTAAATCGGGTTTTTGCTCATTTACAGGAATAGGTTTGTCATATTTGGGTGTATAGAATTCCTTTATGGGAGAGAACACTTCAATTGTAGTGTCAAGAGTTCCCGGTTTGGGTTTATCCGAACTGTATAATCCCACCTTTCCTTTTGTGTTTATGGAAATAATATGTCCGGCGGCAGGCAATTCCATTGGGTGTGTTTCAGGGAATACTTGCAAATAACTCTCTTTAAACGATTTTGCAAATTTTATCAGTTCTAAATTCTCAACCACTCCTGGGGGCATATGCGGAACATAGTTGTATTCATATTTCTGTATCAACCTCCCATCTACCATGACTAAACTTGGTCCTCCTGGAATTTGCGCTAGCATGAAGCCATCGGGGAATCGTTCAATTATGACCTCACTGCCATAGTTGAACAAAAGAATGCTGTACAGGCCATAGGACCATTTTTTCTCTTTATGTCTTAGCGAATCTCCTGATATTATCACATCTGGCTTTCCATATTTTTCATAGAGTTCCCTGCGTTCTGGATTTAATCTTACATCTTCAACAACAACTTCATCTAATTGGGTAACTCCATAAAGCGAATCAAAAACCATGTCTGTTCTCTTGCGTCTTTGTTCCTCTTTCAAAAGCGTGGTGGTCATTTCATCCATTTTGCCAGCAAAAGGATTGTGCTTATAGTTAACTTCGATCGGGAAGAAGTCATTAATCTTTATGGAAAGTTTTTTTCTTCTTTTTTTCCCATTATTGGCGTGAAGCAATATCCGTATCTGTTCACCATAGGTGTCATCCAGCAAAAACTGGAAATTTCCCAAACTATCTGTTCTTTGTGAATAAAGCGATGTTTCTTTCCCAAAAGTGGCCAATGTTAAATCAATCTCTTTCTGTATTTTGTTCTTTGAGGAAAGTGGGGCAACCACACCTCTCACCGTAAGTCTAGGTTGGGGCCAAAAAAACCTATTTCCTTGTCTTTTTGGCGGATATTTATAGTTGCGCCAGCCTTGGGTAAGCAACAGAGCATCCATATCCCCATGGCGGCCAGGGTTTTCTTTGTCAAAATACTGTCCTGGGTTTTCAATCTGTCCCCTAAGTTCTGATTCTAAAAGAAAATGAGACCGTATAAAGCCATCAATACCTTCGCGCCATTGATTTTTGTTGATTACCTTGATAGACATATTTGCAATGGACGGTTTCTTACCTTCTTCCAAAGCTTGAATGTCCAACTTTGTTTTTTCTCTTCTGTTATAATTGGATTTATTGGTTATAAGTTCAACCTGCAATTCATCCTTGCCTGATTCATTATAGAAAAGCCTTTCTGCTATAGGTTGCTGTTTTTTGTCCATTAAAGTGAAAACCAAGATTCCATTAGGAAGGTTTTCGATTGGAATCTTAGAGATAAGACTTCCTTGAACCAACATCCCTTCTATCAGATAATAATCTACAGCTCTACAGCTGATTTTAACGGACACACTATCTTTTAGGTCATTTGAAATGACACGCAATCTTATTTTATCTTTTGTCTTCTCAATAGATAGGACGCTACCTTTTTGGACAGCTTTGGGCAAGGGAAACAAGGTCTTGGCGGTTGAGGTTTTTTCTGAATTGATTTTTACATGAAAGCGCAAATTGCTATCTGCCTTTAGGTGAAAAATGCCCATACCCAAAGAGTTGCTTTTAAATGAGGTTATTTTTCTTCCTTTATTATCAAAAACATCACCCTGTATTTTTCTTCCTTTTCCATCGAACCCCACTGCTTTATATCCAACCTTACTATATAGGCCATGTACCATTTTACCACTCTCGGGGAAAAATTGCAAATCGAGAACGTCATCTTTTAAAACAACTGTTTTTGAATAATTGAATCTTTCATCTGTATCAAGAGCAAGTGAAATCCAATTTAATTCTTTCGGGATTTCATGTTTAAAGAAATAAGTGTTTCCTTTATTTCTCTTAACCCAAATTGAATCTTTTCTCGCCCCCCAATCCAACTTAACCTTAATTTTGCCCGGGTTTGTTTTGACCGTTTCCTTCAGTTCAATTTCTCCAGACAAGAAAACTTTTCCTTCTTCATTCTGTACTCTCCTAAGTTGACCAAAGGGATTTTCTTCTTTTTGTTTTATCAATTCATGGATTGTGATATACTCCTTGAACATAAACTCTTTCCCAAAATTCCTGTTCCACTGTGTATATGCCCTAATTAAAAACTGACCATTATAACTTTCTGGTAAGTCTATAAAGCCATGACCTATACCACTTGTCAGCTTAATTATTTTATGTGAAACAATTTGTCCATTTGGGTCAATCAAATCAACATAAAGCACACCACTAAGATAGGATGGTGTATGGTCTCTAGAATCAGTAACAAGAGCCTTGAACCAAATGGTCTGCCCTGAGGTATACTCTTTTGAGGTTAGTTGAAGATATACTTTTTCGGGCACTTCGGTATAGGCTCCGATACTTGTGGTTGTTTGTGAAAAAGAAACAATATTGAAAAACATACAGGTTGCCATAAGCATCCTTGTTTTTCTTTTCCAAAGGCAAGAAATTGTGTCCATTGCAGCCATCATTGAGACTACCATGAAACTACAAAATTGAGTTGGAATCTAAATTGGAATTAGGGTTTTATTGGAAAATATGAATGAAAAAGGCCCATTCTAAAGAATGGGCCTTTCAGTTTTATAGCATCGTAAGATCTATTTTTTGTATTTGTCGTTTAGTATCTTAAGCACGCCTTCAGTAAGATTGTTCGCGTCCTCCCCATAAAGCACAGCTCCGCCATCGCCTCCACCTAAAATATAGGTGTAACCGTTTGCAGCTCCGTAACCTTTTATTTCACTTTTAACCTTACTCACCAAAGAATCCATTTCAGTTTGGCTTTGTTGCTGTAATTGTTGCTCTTCTTGTTGTAACTGTTGACCAACAAATTGCCCTTTTTGTTGCAACAGACCGTATTCTTCCTGCGCGTTTTTCTGAGACATTTTTTGAGCTTTCGCCTGAAAGGCCTGAAGCTCTAATTGAAATGCTTGGGAAATACTGTCCCTCTTTTTGGTCAATGCCTCAACTTTGGTTTTGAACTTGGCTTCTACATCAATTTTTTCTTGGTAGCCATCCATCAACTTCACATTGTCTACGTACCCAATCTTGTTTTGTTGACAAGCCACTACCGTTAAAGCAACTATAAATAATACTATACCTTTTTTCATGTGTTTATTTTTATTGTTTTTTATTGGTCACATGTAATCTTTGATAATTAAAATAATCATTGTCCATATTGGTTAATGATTATTTTAATTATATCGATTTCATTTCTCTAGTTTAAAGATGCGCAAAAATAGAAAAGCTTTTTTAATGACTAACATTATCTGGCATGGAATCCAAAAAGGTCAGTTGTTTATAAATAGGAAACACCTATGGTTAGCCAAAAAAAGATAAAATATATTTATTTTATTGGATTGCAGACAGTCCCATTAGAGCTCTTTTCTTTGTTAAACAAGGTGATTCCAAAGAACTGATGTAGAAACGCCCACAAAGTGCTTAGAAAAGCCTAGTTTTTCTTTTTAATGATATAAATAAGAGACGAATACTCCTTTGAAAAGTATGCCCGGAAATTTGACCATAACCCAACAAAAAATGCATTGCTTAAATATAGCATGTTGCCTTTATATTTTTCTGAAAGCAGTGAAACGTAAAATGCATCAAAAATCATCGGCTTTATAGAAACCACTTCCATGTTGTGTTTATCAAAAAGTCGAATAATGGATGTTTTGGAAAAATGCCATAAATGTCGAGGTACATCATAAGCGGCCCAATGTGCTCCGTAATGTTTTGCATCAAACGATTTGTAATTGGGCACCGCAACAATCAAGGTGCCATTTAAATCCAGCAAACTGTTCAGCTCTTTAACTTGACTATCCAAATTAGGTAGATGCTCCAATACATGCCAAAGCGTAATCACATCAAAAATTTCATTCTGTATTTCTGTTGAATCCTTGAATAAGGGAACTCCCTTTTTTGCAGCATAGGCTCTGGCTTTCTCATTTGGCTCTATCCCACTGACTTTGAATCCCTTAGATTTAGATTGCGCCAAAAAATCTCCAGTTCCAGCACCAAAATCAAGCAATTTTTCTGGATTAACTGACTGATTATCAATCAGTTGAATCTTCTTCTTGATACTATATCGCTTTATCCACTGGTATAATCTATCTGTTAGAGAGGCCTTGGAATCCGTATGCGAAATGTACTCTTGGCTCTCATAGTATGAAGCAAGATCATCCGGTTTGGGATGGGTTACCAGCATCTCCAACTCAGTATCAAACAGCAATTCAAAGTTTTCTTTTGAAACTGAAAAGTCTTTAGTTTTTAAAAACAACTTCATTGTAATTGACCGTATTCAAATACTCTTTTTTGAGTTGCGAAAGATACGTTAAAAGCTTCGGTCTAAAAATGGAATCTTCATGTAAACAATCTTTCTCTGAATCGCTAAAAACTTCTATGGCTATATACCAATTTCCAACTCTTAACTCATATGTGTCCTCAAGAATTGGACCCATCTCCGCAGCCTGATCAAGAATGCCATCAATCATCAACGGAATTAAATTGATGGTCTTTGTTGGTATCTCCACTTCATAAAAGGAAAAATAAAATTTATCTCCTTTCACTTCAAAAGGCACGTCAACATCCACATAATAATCTTCTAATTGAAATTTGGTATTCACATAATGATAGAACTCATTTGCGTCCTTGGGATCTTCAAAAATAAACATGCTCTTTCTAGGTAGGCCTCTTTTAAACCTTTTACCTTTTGACACTTTATAGTCTTTTATGTTTGGAGCTATTCTAAGTGGAATACATGAATATATAAATATGGCAGAAACAAGCAGGAGTAGATTGCGTTTCATTAGTTTTGGTTTGATTGATTTTATGAATCAAAAACCAAGCCACAACAAATCAAGTAGATTATCTTAAAATGTTCCACGTGGAACAAAAAATACCTAGCGTCCTAAAAAAACAAGAAGTACGCTAACATCTGAAGGAGATACACCACTAATTCGCGAAGCTTGTGAAATTGTAACCGGACGTATCGTTTCCAACTTCTCTCTTGCCTCATAAGAAAGTGATTTAAGCTTGGAGTAGTCAAAGTTTTCAGGAATCTTTACATTTTCAAGTCTGTGAAGCTTATCTGCATTGTTCTTTTCTTTTTCAATGTAGCCTGAATACTTCACTTGTATTTCCGTTTGCTCCAAAACTTCTGTATTAAACTCATTTTCCTTTACAAATTCCGACACCGACTTTAAACTCAACATGTGATCCATAGTCACCTTTGGTCTAGAAAACACTTTAAAAAGTTTATCAGATTGCTTAACCATTGATGAAGAAACGGATTCCAAAATGGGGTTTATTTCGTCAGGAACAAAGCTTGTTTTTCTAAAAAACTCCACAAACTTATCCGACTTCTCCTGTTTCTCTTCCATGAACTTCATGCGCTCCTTGGTCGCTAAACCAAGTTTAAAACTTTTTGGAGTCAACCTCAAATCTGCATTATCCTGACGAAGCAATGTTCTATACTCAGCTCTAGAGGTAAACATACGATAGGGTTCCTCGGTTCCTTTTGTAATCAAATCATCAATGAGAACACCTATATATGCCTCATCCCGTTTTAGGATAAAAGATTCCTTTTCATTGATTTTTAAATGCGCATTGATTCCGGCCATCAGCCCTTGGGAAGCAGCCTCCTCATATCCTGTTGTCCCATTTATTTGACCTGCGAAATAAAGATTGTTTATCAACTTAGTTTCCAAGGTGTGCTTTAATTGTGTGGGTGGAAAATAATCGTACTCGATGGCATATCCCGGTCTAAAGAATTTAACGTTCTCAAACCCTTTGACGGATTTCAACGCTTTATACTGTACATCCTCCGGAAGAGAAGTAGAGAATCCATTCACATAAACTTCAACCGTATGCCACCCCTCAGGCTCCACAAAAATTTGATGGGAATCCTTCTCCGCAAAGCGGTTGATTTTGTCCTCTATAGATGGGCAATAACGAGGGCCAATACTTTGGATTCTGCCATTGAACATTGGTGAGCGATCAAAGCCCTCACGTAACAGATCATGAACCAAAGCACTTGTATGGGTCATGTGACACTCACGCTGCTTATCCAAAATTGGAGTCTTCAAATAGGAAAACTTGTCTGGATTTTCATCCCCTGGCTGTGGAATCATTTTTGAGTAATCCAACGATCTTCCGTCTACTCGTGGCGGAGTTCCAGTTTTCATTCTACCGCTATCAAAACCAAAATCAACCAACTGCTCTGTAATTCCGGTTGCTGCTTTTTCACCAGCTCTTCCACCACCAAATTGTTTCTCACCAATATGAATAAGTCCATTTAGAAAAGTGCCATTGGTAAGCACAACTGCTTTGGCTCTAATATCAATTCCAAGTGAGGTCCTCACCCCAACTACCTTGTCCTTTTCAACAAGCAAACCGGAAACCATCTCCTGATAAAAATCCGCTTTTGGAGTGCTCTCCAATGCAATTCTCCACTCCTCTGCAAAACGCATTCTGTCGTTTTGTGCCCTTGGGCTCCACATGGCTGGGCCTTTGGATTTATTCAACATCTTAAACTGGATTGCAGACTTGTCTGTAATGATTCCGCTATAGCCTCCAAGTGCATCTATTTCCCTAACGATTTGCCCTTTTGCAATTCCACCCATAGCAGGATTGCAGGACATCTGTCCAATAGTCTGCAAATTCATGGTGACCAACAAAGTCTTTGACCCCATATTAGCAGCCGCGGCAGTCGCCTCGGCCCCTGCATGACCTCCGCCAACAACTATAACATCATACTCCTTTTCAAACATAACTATGGTTCCACGTGGAACAATTTTATCTTTTCATCTTCCTTTTTACGCATCAACTCCCGCTCCTCATCCATCTTGTCTCCGTAACCCATTAGGTGTAAAACGCCATGACTCATCACACGCAAAAGCTCTTCTTCAAAACCAACGTTGTAGGTCTTAGCGTTCTCCTTAACCCTATCAGCTGAGATAAAAACATCTCCCGAAATACAACTTCCACTAGAGTAATCAAAGGTGATAATATCGGTAAAGGTGTCGTGATTTAAATACTGCTGATTGATGTTCAACAGATAATCATCAGAGCAAAATATATAGTCAACTTGTCCAATTCCAAAACCCTCAGAAACAATAACCCTAGTTATCCAATCGGAATATTTCGTTTCATCCTTCAAACCAAACTCCAACTTGAAATGGAAATCAATCATTTTTAAAATAGACCTTTACCTTCTTACCGTAATTTTGCCGCAAAGGTAATGCTTGTCTATTTAATATTTCAATGTTGTTCTTGCGCTCCTTAAGGACCTCAGGTTTTGTAATAATTGGATTAGAAAATCTATTAAGATTAGTACTGCTTTCCCTCTCCTTTTGTTTGCCTTGTTTTAATGAAGCATTTTTAAGTTTCAATAATTGATGTTGGATTGTATTTACCTTGTTCCTTGTTTGCTGTGTGATTCCATTTTCCAATAAATCATTTTCAAAGCTCTCCATTTGCTTAATCAACTTTTTAGCCAAGTTTCTATCAGCATTATCAATCATATCCTGTAGTTGTTTTTCCAATTGTTGTCTTAAATATTGCTGCTCTTTATAGATTTCATATATCTCACTTAAGCCCATCTCGTTGGTTCCTCCTTGACCACCCTCTCCCTTATTACCCCCTTCGTTACCTTGACCTTTTTCTTGTTCTTCACCTCCACTATTTCCAGTTTTAGCACCTTCTCCTTTGCTCCCATTTTCAGGTTCTCCATCTTTGCCCTGACCCTCTTTTCCTTTTTCACCAGATTTACCTTTGTTATTTTGTCCAGAACCGTTCATCTTTTCTCCTATTCCTTCTTGCCCCTGTATGATGTCCGGAAGTTGAAAGTCTTGACCGCCTTGTCCGCTGCCCTGACCTGGTTTCATACTTTGTTGCATATTGTCCAATACATTGGCAAGAAAATCCGCTAAAGCATTCGTAGCACTTATAACATATTGCTGGTAAGATGCTCCCTGAAAAATCTGGTTATCCGCAATACTTTCTAAAGATTTATCAATGTTATAGTATACCTCAGTGATTTGCTCATTCACAAATTCAGATAATTCAACCCTCCGCAATGAAAGGGCAAATAAGCTATCATCAACATGCTCAAACAACCTTCTCAATTCCCTTTGATCTCTAACCGTTTTAGAAAATTGGGAAACGTCAGCATCCGCATTTTCAACACTCCCAAACAAGTTTTCCTGCTTAAAAGAAAAAGTGACCAGATTGTCCAAAATCTGCCGTAACATTTCAGCATCTTCAGTGTCTGATGAACCCCCTCCGCTCATGGCACTTTGTTGCATGGCAGTACTCATCTCTTTCATTTTTTGCGATGCAGACTTCTGTTTTTGAGAAACTTTATTTTCTAACTTTTGTTTCTCGTCACTTTCAGATGACTCTTCATTACCTTTATGCTTATTAATTTCCTCAAGTGCATCTTGCTGGTCCTTTTTCACAGATTCCTGATCTCTCGGAGCAACATCCAAATCCAACGGTTTTTTAAGCTCATCGTTATCCTTCCTAAGTGTGTCGAGCTCCTTGGACAACTCCTCAAACTTCTTGTTCTCTTCTTTCTGAAGTATATTATCGAACTTCATCTTTGAAAGCATCTCCTGTCTTTCGGAAAGTTTTTCCAATTCTTTGGAAAGCTGTGTCATTTTTTCGGTAACATAATAACGTTTGGTGAGCTCCAAAATTTGTTCCAAATTTCTGGCGCCAGAACTTTGCTTCTTGCCCAACTCTTCAAGTTTCTTTTTCAGCTCTTCTTTATTGATTTTTTCCGAAAGCTTGTTCAATTCTTCCAGTAGCTTCTTGTTCTTTCTAGCTTCCAATTCTTGTCTTTCCAATCGTTCTTGGAGCATTTTCTTCATTTCATCAGAGCCCTCATCCTTATCCAAGCTTTCTTTAAGTTGCCTACTAAATTTTTTCATCAACTCTTCCTGTTCCTCCTGCTTGCGTAAAAAGTCCTTTATCTCATTCTTATCATCAAAATTTAAGCTATTCTCTTCCTTTTGCTTGTCATTGATCTTAGAAAGTGTTTCTTGTTGTTCCCTGTACTTCTCCAAGGATTTATCAAGATTATTCAAGACCTTGTTCTGGAACTCTAATTCATTGTTTTTCAGTTGGTTATTGTTCAATAGGGAAGCATCAAAAACTTTACTTTTAGTAACCTTTCCATTTCTAAGTCCATCATTATCAACAACTTCAAAAAACAATTTATAATTCTTTCCATCCTCCAGTTCAAATCCAGAAGGAAATGTATAATAAAACTGATGTACATTGGACCTTGGTGATTCCAAAACAAGTCTTTGAACACTTTTCCTGTCATCTGACGAGTAGCAAACAACGCGAATTGAATTCACCTTATAATCGTCCGATGTTTGCCCAGAGAAAAAAGATTGATTGGGATTAATCGAGTCCAAAATTTGTTCCACTTGGACAACAGGATAAGCATCCTTTACAACATCTAACTGATAACCTAACCGTTCAAAGTCACTTACATTGGTATTCGATGTGCTCAACTCATAAGGAAAATCATTGTAGATGTTCTTCTCGGCCTTAAAGCTATCCCCCATTCCAGTAAAGGAAATTATAGTATCCCTTAAAGTCATTTTAATAGCATCAACATTTTTTCCTTCAATCTCCCAAGTAACTTTTGTTCCTTCGGGAACTATAGCATTACCCGTTCCTGTAACAACTTCAGAAACACGGTCCGTATATCTTGGGTAAGCCAAACTCATTCTGAAATCGACCAAGGAAGGTGTGCTAAAACTCTTAATACTGTAATCCCGGGAATCCCAGCCATTTGCAGTAAGGTGAAAATTCTTCTCACTAACTGGTGACTCAAAAGTATGTATGAAATGGTTTCCTTTCTTCTGAAGCAACAATTGCTCACCATCAATTACCATAAACACATCTTCAGGCATAACATCACCAATGGTTTCCACTTGAATGGTCAAGGGTTCGTTATCTAACACCTCTAGCTTATCATTCAAAACCCTAAATACAAACGGAGCCGGTTGTTCATATGCAACATCATAATTCACTACACGGATATACGAACTAAAAAAAGAGGCTATATTTCCCGAAATCCATATAATTGCAATTATTAAAACAGGAACAACAGCGTATTTTGCATAGCCAATACTTTCTTTTAGATTGACCGCTTTGGCAAAAGAAAAACTATTCAGGTTTTGACTCTTTTGTTCAATACTGGCCAACAACAGCTCGGATCTTTCTTTATTTTCAGACAGTTCCAATAAATTGAAAAGCTTGTCATCAATGTTAGGAAAATGCTTGCCTATCAATCTCGCAGCCTCTTTGTTTGTTAGTCCCTTTTTTACCTTGAAAAGATAAAATATGGGAATTAAAATAAACCTATACAACAAGGCCAACTCAACCAATAAGAAAATTAAGAACAGAAACAAGCGCCAATTCTGGTTTAGCCAGAGCATATATTCCAATGACATAATCGCCAAAAAAAACAACAGTCCCAAAGACAAAAACAACAAACCGCCCTTGATCAATTGTTTGATGTAATACCTTCTTGTAAACTCGTTGAGTTTTCTTAAAATATTATTGTAACCTTCCAAATTGGGTCATTTTATTACCAAGATACCCGATAGCTCCGAATAGTCGTGAAAACATTTTGTTAAATCCCCTTTCATTTCAAGTTTTTTACTGCCCTGTCAAATAGTATCTTTGCCCTTCAAATTATAATGATGAGTCAGAAAGTACGGGTTCGATTTGCCCCTAGTCCAACAGGACCATTACATATTGGCGGTGTTCGTACTGCCCTTTTCAACTATTTGTTCGCTAAAAAACATAACGGAGATTTTGTGCTTCGTATTGAGGACACAGATCAAAATAGATATGTGGAAGGTGCAGAGGATTATATTGTTGAGGCTTTAAACTGGTGTGGAATTCCATTTGACGAAGGCCCTGGAAAGGGAGGAAATGTTGGGCCTTACCGACAAAGTGAGCGTAAACATTTATACAAAGACTATGCCTTGCAGCTGATTGAAAAAGGCCATGCCTACTATGCTTTTGATACTTCGGAACAATTGGATTTCCATAGAAAAGACCATGAAGCCAAGGGCAAAACCTTTATCTACAATTGGCATAATAGACTCAAGCTTTCCAATTCCCTTTCTTTGAGTGCGGAAGAAGTTCAGCAAAAATTGGATGCTGGTGAAAAATACGTCATCCGATTTAAATCACCACAAGATGAAACTTTGTTGCTCAACGATCTTATCCGCGGTGAAATCAAAATAGACACCAACATCTTGGACGATAAGATCTTATTTAAAAGTGATGGCATGCCCACCTATCATTTGGCCAATATTGTGGACGATCATTTGATGGAGATTACCCATGTTATCCGTGGGGAAGAATGGTTGCCTTCTTTGGCATTGCACCAACTACTTTATAATGCCTTTGGTTGGGAAGCTCCTCAATTTGCACATCTTCCTCTTATCATGAAACCTGTTGGAAAAGGAAAGTTGAGCAAGCGGGATGGCGAAAAAGGCGGTTTTCCTGTTTTTCCATTATCGTGGAACGAGTCTCAAGGCTATCGCGAAGCTGGTTATTTTCCGGAAGCTGTAGTCAACTTTTTGGCTTTATTAGGCTGGAACCCTGGCACTGAGCAGGAGTTATTTAGTTTGGATGAATTGATAGATGCTTTCAGCTTGGAAAGGGTAAATAAATCAGGAGCTCGATTTGATCCTGAAAAAACGAAGTGGTACAACCACCAGTATTTGCAAAATTATGATGAAAACATTCTTGCGGAACAATATAATTTTGAACTGGGTAAAATCGCCGCATCAAAAAATGTTCTTTTTGATCCAGACGAAAAAAGGGTTAAAAAAATAATTCAACTCATAAAAGAAAGGGCAAACTTTCTTTCAGATTTTTGGGAGCTGTCCAGTTTCTTTTTTGAAGCGCCATCTACCTACAATGAAAAGATGGTAAAAAAACAATGGAAAGAAGGTACTTCTGAACTCATGCAAAGTGTGGCTGCCATTCTTGAAGGTTGTAATAATTTCGATTCGGCCAATATCGAAGCCCAAGTAAAAAACTGGATTACGGAACAAGAGCTTTCCTTTGGAAAAGTTATGGGCCCCCTTCGGTTAATCATTGTTGGCGACATGAAAGGACCGCATTTGTTTGACATCTTAGAAATGATTGGTAAAGAAGAAAGTCTAAATCGAATTGCTACTGCTATAAATTCACTTGCCAATTGACGAATGTGTAACAAAACTTGATCGTTGGCTACTCATATCTTACAGAGTTTCGTAATTTAACTTCCTAACATAAAATCTTTAGCTATGAGCTTAACATATCTTATTCCAACAATATTAATTACTGGATTTATCTTTTTCTCATTAATATTTATTGTAAAGCAGCAAACGGCTGTTCTGATAGAAACTTTTGGAAGGTTTACCAGTGTAAGAAACTCTGGAATACAATTTAAAATTCCATTCGTCCAAAGAATTGCAGGAAGAGTAAGCCTAAAAATCCAGCAGTTGGATGTTATTGTAGAGACCAAAACTTTGGACGATGTATTTGTCAAACTCAAAGTTTCGGTGCAATATGTCGTAATCAAAACTAAAGTATATGAAGCTTTTTATAAACTGGAGTATCCACATGATCAAATTACTTCTTATGTATTTGATGTAGTGAGAGCGGAAGTTCCAAAAATGAAGTTGGACGATGTCTTTGTAAAAAAAGACGACATTGCCATTGCCGTAAAAACCGAACTTCAGGATGCCATGTTAGATTATGGATATGACATTATCAAAACTTTGGTTACTGATATTGACCCCGATGCTCAGGTAAAAGAAGCAATGAACCGAATCAACGCATCTGAACGCGAAAAAATCGCTGCGCAGTTTGAAGGTGATGCTGCAAGAATCCTAATTGTAGAAAAGGCGAAGGCCGAAGCGGAAAGCAAAAGATTACAGGGTCAAGGTATTGCCGATCAGCGTAGAGAAATTGCCAGAGGTCTTGAAGAATCCGTTGAGGTGTTAAACAAAGTGGGTATCAATTCACAAGAAGCTTCTGCTTTGATCGTGGTTACCCAGCATTATGATACGTTGCAATCCATTGGTGAAGAAACCAACACCAATTTGATCTTGCTTCCAAATTCGCCACAAGCCGGTAGCGATATGTTGAACAATATGGTTGCATCATTTACGGCCAGCAATATGATCGGTGAACAAATGAAGAAAACAGGAACACCCAAGAAAAAGGAATAAACCAAATCAACCTATTCAAATTAAAAAAGGGAGCAGATTTGCTCTCTTTTCTTTTTTCTTCCCATTGAAAACTAAAAATCTTTTAGCATCCCTTGAAATTTGCATTTTCCTATTATAAAGGCACTACTTGCTATTTTAAAACAAAGGCCATCCCTTTTGTCCAAGAATTCATAAAAGGCTTAGAAAATAGCTTAAAACAAGAAGTTTTTAATAATTAAACCAAATGGTATTGTGCGTTGTGGATAGAAAAATTCTATACTAAGATTTTTGCTCCAATTTTGCCCAAGTGTCCCTTAAAGTTACCGTTCTGTTGAAAACTACATTTTCAGGGGTTGAGTCAGTGTCAACATTAAAATAACCCAAACGCTGAAATTGAAATCTGTCTCCAATTTTTGCATCCTTTAAACTTGGTTCCAAATATCCAGTAACCTTCTTCAAAGAATCAGGATTTACAAAATCCATAAAATCTTTATCCTTGTGTGTATCAGGTGACGCATCAGTAAAAAGGCGATCATATAATCTAATCTCTGTAGGAGTTGCATGTGCAACAGACACCCAGTGCAATGTTCCTTTAACTTTTCTCAAGCTCTCTTCAGTACCGCTTCCGCTTTTACTTTTTGGATCATACGTACATTGTACTTCAACAATGTTTCCGTCATCATCTTTCGTGCAGCTTTCAGCTTTGATGATATAACCGTTTTTAAGCCGTACTTCACCACCTAGCTTCAATCTAAAAAACTTACGATTGGCCTCTTCTCGAAAATCCTCCTGCTCAATATAAAGTTCTCTGGAAAATGGCACTTTCCTGCTGCCGGCAGATTCATCACCAGGATTGTTCGCTGCCTCCAGCCATTCTTCCTTTCCTTCCTCATAATTGGTGAGGACCAATTTTAGAGGATTCAGAACTGCCATTACTCTTGGTGCAATTTTGTTAAGGTGCTCCCGTACATGAAACTCTAACAAGGAAACATCAACAATATTCTCCCTTTTTGCAATTCCAATGGTATCGGCAAAATTCCGAATTGACTCAGGCGTATATCCACGTCTTCTTAATCCAGAAATAGTAGGCATCCTAGGATCGTCCCAACTATTAACAACGCCACTCTCCACCAACTGAAGCAATTTTCGCTTACTAACAACCGTATGGCTAAGGTTTCTACGAGCAAACTCTCGCTGTTTCGGGCGCAATTTATCAGAATCTACCAATTGGTCCAAAAACCAATTATAAAGCTCCCTATGTGGCAAAAACTCCAATGTGCACAGGGAATGGGAGACTTGTTCAATATAATCGCTCTCTCCATGCGTCCAATCATACATAGGATAAATACACCAATCGGTATTTGTTCTGTGGTGAGGTCTGTGCAAGATTCTGTACATAATTGGGTCACGCATCAACATGTTGGATGAAGCCATGTCAATTTTAGCCCGCAGCACATGGGTTCCTTCCTTAAAATCACCATTTTTCATCCCTTCAAACAACTCCAAATTCTCTTCTATGGAACGATTTCGAAAGGGGCCTTCCTTACCGGGTTCAGTGGGAGTTCCCTTTTGCTCAGCCATTTCTTCCGAACTTTGGCTGTCCACATATGCTTTTCCTTCACGGATAAGCTCTACCGCCCAATCATACAGTTGTTGAAAATAATCTGAGGCATAACATTCCGTATCCCAATTATATCCCAGCCATTCAACATCCTTTTTTATAGCATCTACATACTCTTTTTCCTCTTTTGCAGGGTTGGTATCATCAAACCTGAGGTTAACGGGGGAGTCATACCTCAGTCCTAACCCAAAATTCAAACAAATTGAACTGGCATGCCCAATGTGCAGGTATCCATTTGGCTCTGGTGGAAAACGAAAACGAAGGTCTTTTTTTACATATCCACTCGCCAAATCGTCTTCAACAATATGCTCTATAAAATTTAATGATCTCTCTTCTTCACCCATAACCAAAAATTGAAGCGCAAATGTAGTAAAATCCAGCGTTTGTAGTGAATAATAGTGCTTTGGTGTATACAAAGAAAGCCATTTCACAACACTTTTGGCTCCCCCTACAACAATATCTTTCCGGTAGGTGGAATTTAAAGCATATTTGTTATTAGAACATTATATGAAATAGTAGGCGCTGTGAAGCACCAACAGAACAAACGAAATTAAGGGGCGCAACATAAAGGGCATTATTGCCCATAACCTCTTAAAACTAACGCTGATGGAAAAAACTAGTTCATATAACAGAATTTTGGTGTTTGCCTTTGCAACACTATTTCTTATTTCGGGTATTTTGAGTGCTCAAGTTCTTGAGAAACCTACCACAGTTTGGACAGCAGCATGTGCTTCTGCAAGTTTTAATTCTTTTGATGTTAGCTTCCGGTGGAACCCCCCATTGGTAGATTCAGACAACGAGTTTGTATTGGAGCTTTCTGATGCCAATGGAAACTTTGGCTCCCCAACAGAACTTGTTAGGCTAGATGACAAAAACAACGACTTCAATTTTGATTTTACATTCTCCGTTCCGAATAACGTCCGAGGTGAAAACTACAAACTAAGGGTTAGGAGCACTAGTCCTGCAAAAACAAGTCCTGCCACAGATTCGTATCCAATGCACTTTTTTAACTTTAGTTCACCTCTGTTAATAAGTCAAGATGGAAGTGGAAACATACCATCCGGAGGAACCATTCAAGCATGTGGAGGAGGTTCTGTTACATTAGCGCCACACAATATACCCAATGCAAGTACATACAGTTACAATTGGTATAGAAGCGGTACCCTTCTTTCTGAAAAAAGCGAAAGCATTACAGTAAATTCTACCGGAATGTATTATGTGGAGTTAGACTACGGGTCTGTATGTTCAGGTTCTGCGAATACACTTTCCAATACCATAGAGATTTCCAATGGCAGTAGTTTGGGAATAGCATTGAACGGTTCTAGTGATGTTAGCCTCTGCCCAGGAGACTCACATGTTCTGGAGGCAAATGTAAGTGGTATGGGGCTAAACTATACTTGGTATAAAGATGGTTCGGTGATTTCAGGTCCAACCGTTGATGCCAATACTTTTAGTATTGACACATCTATTTCAGGTTTTGAAGGAAACTATGAAGTGGAAATTGATGGAGCATCTGCATGTTTGGAACGCTCTGCACCTGTAACCATTAGAAGTCTAGGAAACTTTGAGGTCACTAGGCAAAATGAAGAAAATATTGTTTTGCTGCCCTCCCAAACCAAGACTCTTACCACAACTACAACCGCAACAACCCCAACATACCAATGGTTCAAAGATGGTTCTCCTATAACGGATGCCACCAACAGCACCTTGGAAATCAATGAAACAGGGGTCTATTTTGCCCGTGTAACTGAAAACGGGGGAGGATGTTCTGCATCCCCGTTGGATTCCGAAAAAACCACCATAGTTTCTCCAGATTCCTTTGAGTTTGTAGTTGATTATGTAGGTTCCTATACTTCTTGTCAAAACACAGACGTCACACTTAGTCTTTCAGCAATAAACGCGGTAAGTGGTTCAAGTGCTAAAACAGATGTAACTACAGAACTTCAGTCATCATTCTCATATCAGTGGTCACACAATAATAGTAATGTTAATGGAGAAACCTCAAAAACCATTACCATATCAAACTTTGAAAACAATGGAACCTACAAGTTGGATGGTGTTCTAGATGGATTTAATGCTTCTTCAAATAACCTAACAGTTACTTTATCAACCAACAAAGTTCTAGAGATAACCGCAAATGGAACTGTTCTTTGTGAAGGGGCAGACCCTATAGTGTTCAATAGTTCAGAAAGTTTGGGTGATGAAACTTTTGAATGGTTAAAAGATGGTTCGACAATAGATTCTTCATCCGAGAGTATTACCGCAACTGATGTTGGCGTTTATCAATTGATTATAAATACACATGATTGCCCAATTATATCCAACGAGGTTACCATAAGAACGTTTGATGAATCTCTTCTTTCATTGGATAAGCCACAAGAGTTGATAATAATTGAAGGTGAAACAGAAACTGTTACCGCAAGCGGTGCTGAATCATACCAATGGTTTGACGCCAACAACAACCTATTGGGCACACAGGATTTCTACAATTTTGAGCTAGAAGGGGAATTTCTTCTGGTAGCCAACTTTGGAAACTGTACATCCAATAAGGTAATAACAGTTACCTATAGGGATACATTTTCCATTCCAAATGTAATCACTGCCAATGGGGACGGTATTAATGACCTATGGGTATTGCCCAATACTTATTCAAGAAACCAAGATGTGGTAATTACAATTTATGATGAAAGAGGAAGACAGGTATTCAGCCAGTCCAATTATGAAAATAACTGGCCACAATCAACCACCTCTTTCAATAAGCAAAATATGGTTTTTTACTATAAGGTAACCAAAGGTGGTGAAAGCCTAAAACAAGGAACTATAACAGTTATCCAATAAACAAAATGTACCCAAACAAACCTCAACTTTTATTAACCTTCATCCTACTACTGGCTTTTTCTGGAGTACGCGCCCAGGAAGAGAATCCATTTGTGACATATAATGTTCCGTCACAAAACCTATTGAAGTTCAACAGGTTTCTAATAAATCCAACCTTCTCAACTGTTCGGGAAGACAAGTCTTACATCAACTTGTTTCACAGAAACCAATCGGTATCTTTTGATGACAATAACCAGGTGTATTTCTTGAGCTACAGCGGTAGAGTTGGTGACCGCAGTGGTGTGGGGCTAAGCCTTTTTACCAACCGTGAAGGCTTGTTCAATAACTTTGGGGTACATACCAATTATGCGTATGGCGTTAAATTAAGTGAAAAAAGCAACTTCACTTTTGGTGCAAATTTCTCGTATTATCAAAGTGCATTCAATCAAAATAGGGCAAATGCACTGGACAACAACGACCCTTTCCTAAATAGTCTGGAAAGTAGTTCATTGATTATGTTTCAGCCAGGATTCAATATTTCTTATGGCAATTTTGATTTTGGCGCTTTTGCAGAAAATCTTTTTGATTACAATCTTAAAAACAGCAAGTCTGTTACAGAGTTTGGAGATAAAACATTTTCCGGACACCTACAATATACCCATCAGTTTAAAAATGCAACCGGAATCTTGGAAAAAGGTAGATTAATGCCTTTGGCAAGAGTTCGCAAAAAAGGTGAAGAAAACCTTGTTTTAGGCGGAAATCTAGTGCTTGACCTACCTAGACTTGGATGGATCCAGGCAGGATACGATGACTTTTACGGTGCGTCTGCAGGTCTAGGGTTCAACCTGAACAAAAACCTTTCTATTGGTTACACCGTGGAAAAAGGCCTATCTAGCAACTTTGAAAATTTTGGTGTTAGCCATGAAGTGTCATTGGCCTATTCATTTACCCCCAACTTAACCGAAGATAGGGTGATGTTAGAAGATGGATTTGAAGATTTGGCCCAGGCTGATTCAATACCACAGGAAACTCTTAGTCTTACAGAAAAAGACCTTGAAATACAAAGGCTTAAGGATAAGTTGGCTGAGAACGATGCCATCCTAGATGAGCTTTTGTTACGTCAAGATTCCATTGAAAGTACCCGCAAACGTAATCTGGAAAGACGGTTTGAAACTGTAATGAAAATGGTCAAGCGGGAAACCAAAGGAGAAATGCCACAATTGGAGGAAAAGGCCAAAGCAGTTTACCTAGCCAATATGGATAGCATTGACATCATTTCTAAACAACGTGTTCAGCCCAACTCAAATCATGGGCTTTCCAATACCACGGCGGCCAAAAAAGTCATTCGTCTTAATGATAATTCCAAAACAACAAGGGTCGCAGAGAATTCATCCATCAAACGAGATAAAACAAAACGTTCTTCAAAGAAAACAATTGGTCGTTTTAGAAAATTCAATATTCCAAATGTTGAGAGTGGCCATTATCTAATTGCCAATGTTTTTAAAGATCAGAACAATGTAAACGCTTTTGTAGAAAAATTACAATCACAAGGTATAGATGCCGACTATTTTGAAAACCCAAAGAACGGTCTCAATTATGTATACCTAAAAGGTTTTAGCAACAAAAAAGAAGCGGTTGAAGCCTATCATACCCAACTCAATGGGACTTACCATGGCGATGCATGGGTAATGAACGTGCATGGTGCCGAAGATGCTTACAACAATTTTGCTTCAAACAATAAAAGTGCAGCCTCCAAGTATGGGGACAACACCTTGCACAAAAATGTAAATAACACCAAACAGAATACTTCCCAAGTTCCTTACACCACCTACAAAATCAATGGCCTAGGATCAGGGTTTTACATTATAGCCAATGTGTTTGAAAAACCCTCAAACGCAAAACGCTTTGTAAAACAACTAAATGCCAAAGGATTAAATGCGAGCTATTTTATAAATCCAGAAAACAATTACAGGTACGTGTACCTGAAAAAACATGAAACCTGGACCAATGCTCTCACCTCATACTATTCCAAACTTAATGCTTCGTATGATGACAAAATGTGGATCATGCGTGTAAAACCAAACTCCAACAGTTAAAAATGACCAATCACTTTCTAAAAACAGTTCTGTGCCTTCTTGGCATATGGCTCATAGGCTTTAAAGGGCAGGCCCAGGAAGTACCTTTTTCTGCCAGACTTTCTGATAACGGCAATACCTATATAAATATAAAAGGAGATTATACCTTCCTTTCCAATAGTGTTATGAACAGTGTCTCTGACGGGCATGATGTGAACACGCCCTATAACGGGAACGGTAGTAATAATAGTCTTCATGTGGAATATGTTGATATTGATTCAGACCCTTCCACGTTTAATTCCAGTAGTTCAACACTGTCCCTGCCCGCTTGTTCGCAAATATACTGGGCCGGTCTTTATTGGGCTGGAAACTATGATGTTGAGCGCGATGGTGATCATAGGAGTAGATACGTAAGCGGTTATACCGACGATCCAAATCATTACGATGTAACCTCAATTAAATTTAGGGTGCCAGGAAGCGCAACATATGTGGATATTCAAGCGGATACTGCTGCAGACCCTGTTGGTGAAGAAGATGACATCATTGTAAACGGATATAATATTCTCCCAAATGACCCATATGTATGTTATAAGAACGTAACCAACCTTTTGACCTCTTTAGCAGACCCAACAGGAGACTATTTTGTGGGTAATGTAAGAGGTACCAGAGGAGCAACATCACATGGAGCTGCAGGGTGGACTTTAGTTGTAATTTATGAAAACCCAACCTTGACCGGAAAATATATTTCAATTTTTGATGGTTATGAAGGGATAACAACGCATTCCGGAAACAACACTGCCGATATCTCGGTTTCAGGATTTAACACAATTCCGGTTGGCCCAGTTAACGCAAGAATTGGTGTTAGCACATTAGAAGGAGAAACTTCTTTGTCTGGAGATACCTTTGGTATAGTATCCAACAGTAGTTCAGTATTTACTGATATTTCAGATTCAGCAAATCCAAACAACAACTTTTTTAACTCAACCATCTCAGAAGATGGCGCAAACGTAACCTCCAGAAATGTAAACAGCACCAATGCAATTGGTTTTGATTCAGATGTTTTTGATCTCAATAACCCCAGCAATAGTATCATTGACAATGGTGATACCAGCGCAACATTGCGGCTTGGAACCAGCGGAGACTGGTTTGCCTCGTTTTTGGTGGCCTTTGGCGTGGAAATCATAGAACCAGATATTGTCTTGGAAAAGAAGGTTGAAGATATTGGAGGTAATGATATTACCGGCCAAGGAGTAAACCTAGGACAGGTTTTAGACTATGTGCTTTCCTTTGTTAATACAGGAAACGATGATGCGGTAAACTATACCATAAGAGATGTCTTGCCAGTCAATGTAACTCTAGATGAGGCAGTAATGACATTGCCTCCCGGGGTAACCTATACCTATACCCCAGCAACAAGAGAGGTTGTTTTTAACATTCCTGACAACTTGGTTGAGGAAGGTGATCCGGTGTCTGAGATACGTATTCGTGTACAGGTGGCCCAAAACTGTTTCGATTTCATAGACGCTTGTACCGATATTATTCAAAACCTGGCATACTCTACCTATGAAGGTAATATTAATGCCAACCAAATTAGTGATGATCCCAGTGTTTCAGATTTTGATGATTGTGGATTTACAACTCCTGGGGCAACCAATTTTCTTTTAGATGACCTTGACAATTGTAACTTTACAAGAACAGTACAGCTCTGCGGTAACAATGTGGTCTTGGATGCAGGTGACAATTTTGATGCCTACACCTGGTACTTAGACAATAACGGAAACCAAACCATAGATGCTGGGGACACAGTATTGAATGACGGCGATCCAGATAGTGACCCAAGTACACTCCTGGTAACTGATATAGGAACCTATATTGTTGACAAAGATGTAGCCGACCCTTGTAAAGGATTTGAAGAGATAATAATTGTAGAGCGATTCGGTGTTACACAATCCAACCCTATCACCGCATTGATCAATGATGTTTCCAATACCGTTGAAGGTGAAATTGTGACTTGTCCAAATGATGGTAGTGAGCTTCCACAAATCTTTTTATGCGGGTTGAACGATACCGAGCTGGTGCAAATAAACATTCCAGATGCCAATAGTATTGTTTGGGAGCAGTTGGATGAATCTAGTTGCGCAGCAGCAACTCCAGATTGCGCCAACACCAACAATTCCTGTACATGGAACTCTGTTGGCACAGGAGGAGATTTTTTGGCCTCTGATGCTGGACAGTATCGTGTTATTATCAACTACTTAAACGGGTGTTTTAGTCGTTTTTATTTCAATATTTTCAAGAACCCATTAGACCCTCAATACACTACAAGAGATATAATCTGTGCCAGTGATGGGAACATTACCGTTACCAATATGCCTTTGGATTATGAGTATCGCCTTATAGATCAAGCCACCAACAATGTATTGGTAAATTACAATTCCAACCCAAGTTTCACAATTACCAACAATGGCGCCTACACCGTTGAAATGAGACAGCAAGGTGTAACTGATGGTTGTGTTTTTGTATTGGATAACATTGGAATACTAACCCGTGATTTTCAAGTAGATGTAACGACCAGGGATACTGATTGCAATGGTCTTGGCGAAATAGGAATCTCTGTTCTCAACGTAGAACCTCAATATTATTACCAAATATCTCAAGGGGGTACCGTAGTAGACACTTTTGGTCCATCATCAGACAACAACTATACTTTTGAAAATTTAAATGATGGGGTTTATGATGTAAATGTTACAACAGACGACGGATGTGTATATAATGAGCAAGTAACAATAAATGATGTTACAGATTTAGCACTAACAGCGATTAACACAAAAAATATTGATTGTACAGATGGTATTATATCTGTTACCGGCTCTGGTGGCTTCCCTAATCCAAACTATAACTATGCCATCTGGAGTTACAATGGTGCAGATTTATATGCTAGTGTTGGAGATATACCAGCAGGTGCTTATCAAGTGGCCAACGATTTTACCTTTACAACTGGGGAAGAAGGTGATTACGAATTTATTGTAGTTGATGGCAACAACTGTTCTTTCATTTCAAACAGTGTTTCCATTGTCGTTTCTGCGTCGGTGGAATACACCACATCCACGACCGATGAAGTCTGTTTTGGTGCAGAAGATGGAACCATTTCAATAAATATTACCAACTCGAATGGCTATGATGTCCGCTTTAGACTTTTGGATGATCTAGGGAATACCATTACCAATAACAACTCCGGAAATTTTACCGGGTTGGCTCAAGGCGATTATACGGTCCGGATAAGACAGCGACCTTCCGGAACTACTGATAACTGTTTCTTTTATGAAAATTTTACTATTGGTGGACAAACTTCAGGTATTAGCGGAAATGCAACAATGATTCAGGACTATACCTGTTTGCAAGACGGTATCATTGAAGCACAAAATGTAGCTGGTGGTACTGCTCCATATGAATACAGTATTGACGGGGTAAATTTCTTTAACGGAGTTGGGGCGGAGCGTTTTTCCAACCTTACCAATGGAGCATACAGCATTACCATACGAGATGCCAATAATTGTACCTTCGTTACCAATACAATTACATTGGACCCTCTAAATCCTCCAACGGATTTAACCTTTACCGCTTCAACACCAAATTGTCCAGCATTAACATCTGATGTAACTGCAACTGTTGTTAACGGAAATGCGCCTTTCTTATTTGAAATTACCGCACCAGCACCTGTAGCAGCAACATCTATTACGGGAAACTCTGCAGATTTTGATGGACTTGCTCCTGGAACATATACCTATCAAGTAACTGATAACAAAGGTTGTGTCTATAGTGAATCCTTCACTATAAATCCCGTTTCCCAAATCAACGTTACGGGACAGTTGATAAGTAACATATCCTGTTTTAATGATACAGATGGCGAAATAGATTTCACTGTTGCCGATTTCAACACCAACTACAATTATACGGTGAGCGGACCGGCAAATTTCAACGGAAATAACCAAACCAACGGCACCATTTCTTTGACCGGGTTGGATGATGGAACTTATACTATTATTGTTACTGATAACTTGACCAATTGTACGACCACCACAGATGTAACTGTAAATGCCCCCACAGCAGCTTTAACACTTAGTGCTTCAGAAACACAACCAACCTGTATCTCTGATGGTAGTGTATCTTTGACCTCTACAGGCGGCTGGGGCGGAAACTCATTTACGCTTACAAATCCTGATACCACGGTTTTCGGAACCAACAGTACTGGCACATTTACAAATCTTACACAAACTGGAACGTATAATGTTTCAGTAACAGATGCTAACGGATGTGTTGTTACAACCACATTTACTTTAAACCCTGCTATTGCACCCGTATTGGCCATTGTACCAAACGATACTTGTTATGACGACGCCGTAGGTTTGACCCTTACAGCAAATGTAACCTCTGGTGGTGATGGCAATTTTGAGTACAGTCTAAATGGAGGGGCTTTTGGACTAGGTAATGTATTTAATGGTTTAACATCAGGAACTTACACCATTGATGTAAGAGATGGTAATAACTGTACCGACTCTGCCTCAATAACCATAAACTCAGAATTGAGCGTTGTTGCATCTGCTCCAAACATTACGGCATGTGCAACAAGCACCAATGTAGACATTACCGCCGCAGGAGGAGATGGCAATTATGTATATGCAATTGTAGCCGATGGAGTTGCTCCGGCACCCGGAGATTTTGCGATCACAAACCCTGTTAACATTACAGGAGCTGGTGACTATGATGTTTATGTAAGAGATAACAGTGGCAATGTGGGCTATTGCGAAGCAAGCTATAATTTGACCATTGTTCAAGATGCCGCATTATCTATTTCTGTGGCAGATACAGGAATCCAATGTAGCGGAGAGGCACAGGCCACCATAACCATAACGGCTTCGGGTGGCGAAGCCCCATATCAGTACAGCATCAACAATGGTACAACCTATCAACCTTCCAATACTTTTGTAAATCAGTTGGCTGGTAGCTACAATATTAGAGTGCGTGATGCGAACAACTGTGATGTTACTCAAATTTATACCATTACAGAACCATTGACCCTTTCAGCATCTGCAGCTGTAACCCAATTGGCAGAATGTAATCCGGGTCTTGGTGCTGAAGTTAGAATCACCAATGCCTTGGGAGGCACAGCTCCATACGAATATAGTTTTGATGGCGGCACCAATTATGTGGCAAGTCCAATAGGGTTTTTATTGCCTGGCAATCATACCGTTTACATCAGGGATGCCAATAACTGTACATTCCCAATGACAGTAACAATTGACCCAGAGCCTACACCCCCTGGACTTACAACTGCCATAAGTTATGAATGTGATGGGGAGGGTACGGTAACTATCACCCCAGATAGCGCATTATTTGATTACACTTATGAAATTGATGGAAACCCAAACACCCCGGTCACGTCCAACACCTTTAACGATGTGGCTATCGGAACACATACAATCACAGTTAATTATACAAGTAATGTAGCTCCGTCACCAAGTGTTCTTCTACTAGAAGATTTTGGGTCGGGACCAAACACTAGTATACCTGATATAGATCCAGCATACTGTTATGAACCTCAAGATGGTTCTGCTAATTCTTGCGGATGGGCCATCAATACTCGTATACAAGATGGAGAATATTCGGTAACCCAATCCATAGTTGCCCCTTATGGCTCCTGGCAAGACCCTAACGACCATACCGGAAATGTGAATGGAAGGTTCTTGGCCATCAATGTAGGTGGAGTTGCCGGAGTTGGAGGAATTGTATATCAAAAGACAGGGATTGAAGTAATTCCCAACAGAGATATTACCGTTTCTTTATGGGCGTTTAACCTTTTAAGAAATGGAACTGGAGGTGGAGACCCTTCAATTGAGATTCAATTAGTTGATGGAGGTGGAGCTGTAATTGCCAGTACAACTACTGGTAATGTACCAAAGAATAATAATGCAAATGATTGGCACAACTATTCTGTTAACCTAAATCCAGGGGCTAACACTAATCTGGACATTGTTATCAGGACCAACTCTGCGGTTATCAATGGAAACGATATTGCCATTGATGATATCCAAGCTTTCCAAATACCAGAAGTTTGTGCCGGTTCGCTGACCGTAGATGTCAACATAGAGGATGGACATGCTTTTGATGCGTCCATAACTGCTTTTTCCAATATTTCTTGTAATACCGGAACAGATGGATCTATCTCTTTTGAAGTGGATAATTTTGATGCTGTAAATGGCTTTGAGTATCAAGTTAACGGAGGTGGTTTTTCCGCTCCGCAAACATCAAGCCCAATAAACCTTTCTGGATTATCAGCTGGAAACTACACTATTGAAGTTCGGGATGTGTTGGACAATACTTGTTCTGTTACTTTAAATCAAACACTTTCTGAACCAAACGCTTTGGTTGCTTCAGCATCCATTACCTCGGTGATGACATGTACCAATGGAGGAGCTACTATTACCGCTTCCGCAACAGATGGAACTCCTGCATATGAATATCAATTGGAAAATGGAGTAGGTGGAATCATTGCTGGCTTTGATTATGCCACTAACGGGAACAATACTGTTTTCCTAGGACTGGCAGCAGGAGACTATATTGTTAGAGTAAGAGATGCCAATCTTTGTGAAGACCCAATTGATGCTGCAATTACAGTGGTAGCACCAACTACAATTGTATTTACTTCAACCCCAACGGCTTGTTATAGTGGAAACAATGATGGAACCATTCAGGTAGACGTTACTGCAGGCAGCAATGACTATCAATTCAGTCTAAACGGAGGTCCTTGGATTACACCAAGCCCTGCTACGGCAACAGCACATACTTTTACAGGTCTTGCAGCTGGAAACTATACCATCAATGTAAGAGATGGTTTTGGTTGTGTTGGAACACTTCAAAACGTAACCATTACCGATAATCTAGTGGCAACAGTTGATGTTGTGGATATCAGCACATGTGCAGATGGAAGTATAACAGTTACCGCTTCAGGAGGGGTTCCCAATTTGGAATACGCCTTTGTTCCTACGACCACGAGTCCAACTGGCTTGTTTTCAACTACCAATACATTTGCGGTAACCACTGGAAATGATGGTGATTATGATGTTTATGTAAGGGATAATTCCGCCACAGTTCCATTCTGTGAATTCATGGAAACTGTTACTGTAAACCCAGCAACACCTTTAACCGTTACAAATACTCCTACTGATCCTCAATGTCATGATGGAACTGGTTCGATTTTAGTGGATATTACCTCCGGAATTAGCCCATACACCATCCAAATTGTTGATTTGGACAATGCCGGAGCCGGAAACCAAACCGATGCTAATGTTCTCGTTACAAGCAGAACATACTACAATCTATCGCCAGGAAATTATACCATCAATATAACAGATGCAACTGGTTGTACTGTAACAGAAACTCCTGTCAATATTGCAAATCCAGACGAGCTTACCGCTACTATTACCGGTATAACCCCTGCTGGTTGTACTGGTGATCCAAATGATTTTGGGTTCAGATTTACTGCCTACCCTACAACTTTGGGAACCATCCAATTTAGTGATGATGGAGGGGCCACCTGGACAGCTGGGGACAATTCCGTTCCTGGAACTACAGATGAAATTAGAGGGTATAATTCCGGGGACACCGTTAACCCTTCCATGAGAACTGTTGACGGGTCTGGAAACACTTTATGCCAAACAGATTTTCCACCATTTATTATACCTTATCCCTTAGATGATTTGGATATTACCATTTTGCCAATCATTGTCAACTGTAATGAGCTTCAAGTCACTGTAAGGGGTCAAAACGGTACTGCTCCTTATGAGTATACCTACTCTGATGATCCCGCCAACTTTGACCCTGCAACTGCTACTTGGACCCCACAGCTTGCTCTTAACGTCACTCATACTTTTGTTGGTTTGGTTCCAGGTAGAACCTATTCTTTCTACGTTAGGGATGATGCAGCTCCTACAGGTTGTGTTCGTCAAAGTAGTGTTAATGTGAATGATATAATTACCGTTCCTTTGGAAATCACTTCCGACATCACCCCTTCTTGTGATGGAGCAAATAATGGAAGTATTACATATACTGTTACTGATAATCAGGCTCCTTTTGGATCTCATATTAGATGGGAACTTTTTGATATGTCTTCTGGCACACCCGTTTCAATAACAAACAGCGGTGGAAACATACCTTATACTTCTCCACAGAACGTTATTGTCTCGGGCTTGGACCCAGGTAACTACTTCTTGGAAGTTGTAGAAAGCGATGGAGTTACCGATAGCTGCGTTGGGGCAACTGAAAATGAATTGTTGGACGAACTAGATCCTTTAACAGGAACTCCTGTAGTGTTACAAAATATTAGTTGTGATACCCCAGGCCTTATCCAAGTTCAAAACCCTTTGGGAGGAGGTGGAACATATACCTATACTGTAACCGGACCAGCTCCTTTTGTAACTATTACTTCAACTTCTGATAACCCTATTGAGATTCCAGCAAATTCACCTGCCGGCAACTACAATGTAACTATGGCGGATCAGTATAGTTGTTCAACAAATTTAGGTGCGGTTCCATTGACTTTGACTCCAAATCCTACAATTGATGCTATAGCTGTGGATAACTGCAGCGACCCATCTACAGTTACCATTACCGCAACAAGTGCTGCCGCCCAAATATTTTATTCCTTGGATGGTGGAACTACATATGAAGACAACGGTGGTATTTTTAACAACATTACCGCAGGAGCTTATAATGTTTCTATTCTTGATAGCAATGGTTGTACTGCTACAGACAATGTTACAGTTCATCCAGTACTTCAGGCAACAGCAACATTGACAAAGCTATTGGATTGCTCTGGAGCCCCTGATGATGCACAAATTACGATTGAAGTACTTTCAGGATCTGGAGATAATCTTGGGTTTGCAGGCAGTTATGACTATGAAATCACCAATGGTTTAGGAACCGTAGTGGCAAGAACCGTGCTGCCTAGTAATTCATTTGTGTTCAATACTACAACGGTAGAAAACTATACCATCACCGTTTATGACAACAATACGGCAGGACCAACATGTTCTAGGGTTTTCAATGTTTCAGTTCCAGCTGCAATTATGCCCTCATTTAGTGTGTCGTCTTTTACTGATGTTACCTGTAATGGTTCTGATGACGGAACTATTAATGTAAGTGCAACAGATAATGGTACGGGACCATATACCTTTGAAATTATTTCTGGACCAGGAAGTTCAGCTACTTTCCCAATAGCGCCTGCCACAAACAATGCAACAACAGCATCGTTTACAGGTTTAGAAGGAACTACGGCTGGCATAACTTATACCATTGAGATAACAGCTGCCAATGGTTGTACATCAACGCAAACACAAACCATAACTCAACCTGATTTATTGGCCAATGTAAATACAAATGTTATCGAGTTTGGATGTACTTCTGGTAACAATATGAACAACGCTACAATAACCGTTCAACCTGGAATTACCGGAGGTAGCGGAAACTACGTAATATATGAGTTCATTGAAGAAGATGATCCAAATACAGTTCCTGTTGAGGCTCCAGTTGTTGTTCAATCAGGAAACAACTTAACTTTCATTGAAACCGATATTGCAGGTGGCGAATACACCATCAATGTTTATGATGATAATGGTTGCGTAGGCACAACAACGGCTACTATTAATCCTTTTGATGAACTACAATCCACTAGCATCGCAATTGATGCTGCCGCAACCTGTGTCTCTGGTGAAAATATCACAATCACAGCAACAGGTTCATTGACCAACTCAACGACCACACCGGCCAATTACGAGTTTAGACTGTTGCCTGCTGTTGCTTTTCAGGCATCCGGAAGTTTTACAGGTTTGGCTATTGGCACACATAATTTTGAAGTAAGAAATACAGTAACTGGTTGTATCATTGCTACTTCTCATACCGTTGCAAATCCACAAGTTTTAGAGCTGGATGTAGTAAGCACAACAAACATTACATGTTTTGGAGACACAAATGGTCAAGTAGTGTTTGACTTGCATGATGCAGCTAGCATTACTTATGCAAGTGCTACAAGCTACACACTTTACTATGATGTAAACAATACGCCAACCAACTTGGCAGATGACATTACTTCGGCAGGAATAGATGCCGATGGTAGTTTTACCATTACTGGACTTGCTGCTGGAACTTATTATATAGAAGTGTTGGATACCAACCCTCCAGGTTCTGCATGTTCCTATTCACAATCTTTCACTATAGCTGGACCAAATGTTGGTATTTCAGCAGGTACTCAGGTAACCCCTGTGACATGTGCCCTTAATGACGGAAGTATTGAAATAATAAACCCTGCCGGTGGATGGGGTGGTTTTACCTATTTTGTTGATTTGGCTTCAAATCCAGCACCAACATTCCCAGGTAGTTACCAAGCCTCACCATTGTTTACAGGTCTTTCAGGCGGCGTTGGCCCAGGGACCAATTATCAGGTTTGGGTAGCAGACCAAAATGGATGTGCATTCCAGTTACCAAATGAAAACTTGGTAGACCCAACTGCTATTTCGGCAACTTTACAAATCAATCAAGAAAACTGTACTGCACTTCAAGGAGAAATAGAAGTGGTAGGAACGGCCGGAGGTCAAGGCAGTAACTATACTTATCAACTAATCAGAGGAGGAAGTAACATTGGTTCGCCACAAACAAATCCTGTTTTCAGTGGATTGGGCGCTGGATCATATCAGGTATTGATTGCCGACCAATGGTCCTGTACCACCACAATTGGGACAGCAATATTGCTTGATGAAATGACTGCTACTCCAACAGTAGTAAAACCAATTGATTGTACACCTGATCCAGGTGGTCATGTAACCATCACAGTAAATGGTGGTTCTGCCAACCTCACCTATGCCGTTCTTTTCCCAGATGCCGTTACAACAGCAAATAATGCCACAGGCGTCTTTACGGGGCTTACACAGCCAGGAACCTACACCTTCACCGTAACGGATGGGGACACGGTTACACCATGTACCGTAGTAGTAACCCAAGACTTGGACGATAAAGTAGACCCAGTGATCAGCAATGTGGTTATGAGCCCTGTAAGTTGTAATGGAGGTTCAGACGGAAGTCTTACAGTACAATTGGACGCTGCAACTGCAGTTAACCCAGTATATAACTATGAACTTTATCAGATGTCAAATTTGGTAGTGCCATACAGGGCTGCTCAGACAAGTCCTATCTTTGATAACTTGCCTCAAGGCGACTATCGCGTTAGGGTAATATCTTCAAGGTCATGTGAAGATTTCTATGATGAAACTGTTACAGAGCCTACTTTATTAAATGTATCTGCAACAGCAACACCTTTTGCTTGTAATGCTGGCAATACGGTTAATACATCTACAATAACCATAACAGCAACAAACGGAACAACTCCATACTTATACAGTATTGATAATATCAATTTCCAGACATCAAACACTTTTGATATTGTTGATACAGGTGTGGTACAGAACATAACAGTTTATGTTACTGACGGCAACTCTTGTCCTCAGACAGCGGTTGTTGCTCCTATTCAGCCTATAAATGTATTTACCGCAGCGGTAACACAAAACACGGCCATAAGCTGCGCCAATCCAGAGGAGGTGCTAATAACTGTAACAGATGATGGAAATCTAGCAAACAGCTATACATATGAATTGCTGCCCGTTGGTAACGCCCTTGGAACTTTGACCGGAACACCAACCAATGTTACCACAACTTTTGAATTGACAGCACCTGGCAGTTATACATTTAGAATTACTGATAATACAACAGGCTGCTATGTGGATACAACTCCGTATGACATCGCTCCATACGATATTATAGATGTAGTGGCAACTGCAACAGCCCCTGCTATTTGTTTTGGCGATATAAATGGGGCCTTGGAAATCAATGTTGCAGGTTATACAGGAACATACGATTATCAAGTTTTTGATGGCTCCAACAACCCTGTTGGTCCTTTAGTGAACACAGACACCAGTATAAATCCACGTCCAATTGGCGGACTTTCTGGAGGAAACTACTATGTGCGTGTTACACAAACCGGAAACCCATTATGTATTGAAGATTCTAATACGGTAACTATTGCTTCTCCAGATATGGCATTGACTGCCACGCCTGTTGAAGTGGCCAATGTTAGCTGTACCAATAATCTAGGAGAAATTGAGGTTTCACCAACCGGAGGATTTGCTCCTTATGATATTCAGTTGACAAACACGACCACTGCTCAAGTATACAATATAACTGATGTGGTAAGCTTTGTGTTCACAGATCTTTCAGCAGGAACATTTGATGTTGAAATCACGGATGATGCCGGTTGTACCATCAATGAGCCTATTGTGCTTGTTCAGCCAACTCCTATTACAGCTGATATTTCAGCAACACCAACAACTCTTGTGTGTTATGGAGATACAAATGCTACTGTTTCAGCCATCAATGTGCTTAATGGGCAGGGTGTTTATCAATATCAGCTAAATGTATATGATCCAACAGGGACAACCATTGCATTTACTTCAGGTGCTCAATCTAGTCCTGATTTCAACAATCAAGGAGCTGGCATTTATAGTATTACAGTTTCTGATGGTTGGGGTTGTGATGTTGAAACAATACAAGTGACCATTTCAGAACCTACGGAAGTTGAGGCGAATCTAATCCAATTAACACAACTTACCTGTACAGCTCAAGCACAGATCCAACTTTCTGCTACTGGAGGTACAGGCCCTTATGAGTACAGTGTTGATGGAGTGGCTTATACTTTAATGGCAGGAGGAAACACTCATACGTTTACCGTTCCGGCTGGACCATACCAATACTATGTAAGGGATGCCTTTGGTTGTGATGCTATGATATCCAATCAAGTTACCGTAGACCCTATTATTCCATTAGATGTAATTATAGACGATAGTGCAGCTACCATCAATTGTACTGGTGAAGCTTCAGCAACTATTCGTGCAACCGCAGTAGGCGGTTTAGGAAACTATTCTTACGAATTGTTCTCGGATCCAGGTTTAACAAATTCTGTTGCCGGACCACAAAACAATGGAGAATTTAGTGGTTTGAATGCTGGTAATTACTATGTCAACGTAACCAGCATGGATTGTCAGGCAACCAGTTTAGAAATTCCTATTGTTGATCCAACTCCTTTGCAAATTGTTACTCAAGAGTCAACTGACGTTACTTGTGCAGGAGCTGATGATGGAACAATTACTGTTGAGGTTTCAGGTGGTACCGGTGAAATTCAATATGCCATTACACCAAATCTTAATCAGTTTGATACTGTAAATGTGTTTACTGATCTTGCTCCTGGCATTTATGATGTAATTGCACAAGATAGAAATGGTTGTTTTGAAGTGTTCCAGTTTGAAATAGAACAGCCAGCAGCGCTACAGGCACAAGCCATTAACATAATGCATGAGGTTTGTTTTAATAGTGAGGACGGTTCTTTTGAATTGGACATAACAGGAGGTACAGCTCCTTATTCTTCTGCTCTAAACTCGAATGCGGATGCAGATTATGTTCAAGATCAAGTATTGTTCCAAAACTTGGCCGCTGGTACGCATGTCGTATTCGTAAGAGATGCCCAAGGATGTGAAACCAATGTGTTTGTAGAAATAAATCCTGGAGTCAATCTAGCTGCTACGGTTACGCCTATCTATGAATGCGATGGTAATCTTCCTACCAACCGATTGGATATCGCTTTTGAAGATACGACAGTAATCAGTGATGTACTTTATGCTATTGATTCAACCAATCCTGCCGATATGCAGTTGAGCTCTGATTTCACAAACATTGCTCCTGGTGATCATTACCTCACCATAGCACACTCTAACGGATGTTTAAATACGGTTAACTTCACCATAACAGGGTTTGAACCTTTAACTCTTGTGTTGGAAAATAGTAACATTAATGAAATAACAGCTATTGCCACAGGAGGTCTTGAGGATTACACTTTCTACTTTGGCGATGTTGATAATGGTACCGACAACACGTTCATTATTAACAGAACGGATACATACCCTGTTACGGTCATAGATCAAAATGGTTGTGAAGTTACTATGGAAATCTTTATGGAATTTATAGACATCGAGATTCCTACTTTCTTCACTCCTGATGGAGATGGTATGAATGATACATGGCTTCCGGACAATTTAGAGGCTTTCCCTAACGTACTAATGATCATTTTTGATCGTTATGGTAGAGAGCTCTATCGTATGAAATATGGCGATAGTGGTTGGGACGGATTGTACAATAACAGTGAATTGCCAACAGGTGATTACTGGTATATTACAAAACTCCAAGGCGAAACGGATGACCGCGAATTTATTGGACATTTCACCCTTTACAGACAATGATAGCTTAACCTACAACATCATGTTTAAAAAACTCTATACCTCAATATTCTTGTTCTCGCTAACCATTGGTGTTGCTGCTCAGGAGTTGACCATTCCACAGCTATCACAATATATAGCGGACAATCCCTTCTTAATGTCTCCTACCTATGCAGGAATTGGAGATCACATTAAGGTTCGTCTTAATGGGCTTACCCAGTGGGTGGGCATTGAAGATGCCCCTGATACCCAAACTTTGGCTGCCGACGCTAGGATTGGAAACAGGTCTGGAATTGGTATGCTCATGTACAACGATAGTAATGGTGAAACAAAACAAAGAGGCGCACGGGTTTCATTTGCGCACCACCTTACATTGAACAGGTACGATGATATTTTCTTATCTTTTGGTATATCCTACAACTTTAATCAGTTTAGGATTGATGTTGAGAATTTTACAGACTTTAACGGACAACGGCCCACTGATGATAAATCTACCACTAACCACAATTTTGACTTAGGTGTTCTGTACAGATACAATAAGTTTTTTATTAGTTTAAACGCTTCAAATATTTTACCCAAAAACTTAGAGCAGTTTAATCCCGTTTTTGAACCGAACACCCTAAGAAACTATTATGCTTACGCTGGTTATAGCATCTCAAAAAACAAAAACAGTAAACTTGAAGTTGAACCTTCCGCTTTTTTCCAATGGTTCGAAAGTGATGGTCGTTCCGTAACAGATCTAAATGCCAAATTCCGTTTTCACGATTTTGAAGATTATTATTATGTTGGTGTTACTTATCGTTTTTTAAATGATCAATTAGGCCAACCTCTTTACATTGCCCCAATTGCCGGATTGAAAAAAAACAACTTCTATTTTGGATATTCCTACCAGGTAATCACAAACGAAATTTTAGGATATAGTACTGGTACACATGTTTTAACTGTGGGCATGGATCTATTTCAGGGCATAAGTAATTGTAGGTGCATGTATTAATTTAGTTTAAACTACTTTTGTCCCGCTCAATGAACCAATGTGGGAATAATTAGAATAAATAATATTAGGGTACACTCCAATCATGGGTGCCTTAAGGAAGAAATGCTTATTGGCAGTGATTATCGTGTAGACATTGAAGTCCATGCCAACCTTTCCAAACCTGCCCAATCTGACAAGCTCAACGAAACTGTGGATTATGTTCATTTGAACAAAATTGTGTTGGAAGAAATGGCTGTACGCTCTAATCTTTTAGAGCATGTTGCCAAAAGAATTATTAATCGTATTTTCTTGGAATTGTCCACTGTAGATAAAGCACAAGTGGAGGTTTCAAAAATTAATCCCCCCATTGGTGGCGATGTAGAAAATGTTACTGTAATTTTAAAGGTCGAAAGACCAAAATAGCTCTTTGAATAAGTTAAAAAAGTACTACCTTTGCACCACTAAAACGGCATCGTGGCCGAGTGGCTAGGCACAGCTCTGCAAAAGCTTGTACAGCGGTTCGAATCCGCTCGATGCCTCTAAAAAAACCCGATATTGTATTATCGGGTTTTTTTATTCGCTAATTCTTTCTATTCCTTGTTTAATGTTGAATTTTTCCTTTGGTAGGAAACCTTTGGTGATAAGGACTATTGCACATACTATCAATACAATGCCAAGTCCTTTTTTTATCATTATAATTCGTTCTTTGGTCAAGTAACGCTTTAATTGTTTGGCCAATATAATTTTAAACAAATCTGTAATAAAATAGACCACAATTACCGAGCTAAAGAAAAGTAATATTCTATTAGGGTTGTTGTCCAGACTAGGTCCTACAATAACAATAAGCCCAAGCCAAAAGGCAAGTACCCCAATATTGATGAAATTCAATAAAAAACCTTTTACCATCAAACCCAAGTATGTTCCTTTTGAAGCCTTTAAACTTGCCTTTTTTGTGTCTTTTTTTACAAAAATTACAATTCCATACACCAACAAAATCATTCCACCAAAAACAAACAGACCCGGCTGATTACTTAAGTTTTCCAACAGTTGAAAACTACTGAAATATGCTATGACCAAAAAAACAATATCCGCAATAATAACCCCAACATTAAAGCTAACCCCGGCCCTAAAACCCTTGGTAGCACTGGTTTCCAATAAAACAAAGAAAACCGGACCTATCATAAAACTCAATAAAAAACCTAAAGGTGCCGCTGCTTGAATGTCCTCTAACATATTTTTTACTCCATTCTTTTTATTTTACCCCCAAACACTTTCTTTTCATCCATTTTTTGTGGATCTCCATAGACCAACACTTCCCCTCCAGCCTTTACATTGGCCTTTACATAATTGGTTGCGTATATTTCCGCATTTCCACCTGCATTCACCGTGATCGTAGTAAACTTGGTCTTAAAACCTTTCCCTTTGTAATAACCTCCTGTATTAATAATAATATCTTGATTATCTGAAAATCCTATGGTTTCAATTTCTCCACCAGTAACTGCTTTAATTAAAAGTTGTTCTGTTTGACAATTTACTTTCAATTCTCCACCTTCTTGCGCTTTGAGTTCCAGTACATTTTGAACAAACTGTTCTTCAGATGCTATTCTTGCATCTTCATTTACGTCCAAAACTTTCAACTCCTCCGAGCAATATAAATCTATAAATGTTCTATATCCGCTGAAAATCTTATCAATTTCCATTCTAAGTTTTAATACACCATCGTTGTTAACAATAGCCACTTTTCTAGTGTTTGCTCCAGTAATTACTGCTTTGTTTACATCTGATTTTATAAGGTTGATGGAAAGTCCGTCAAAACCTTTAACTTCGGTAAACTTGCGAAGTTCTTGTGTAATTTTCTCATCCTGCGCATGCACTGCCTGAAAGGCAAGAAACAACATCAAAATCTTTACGGTTTTCATAATTCAAAATTTGGTTCACAATAGTGCACAAATTTTATTCCAAAGTAACATTCTCCCTTTTACCAAGCAATGAAAAATCAAGATGGCGTTTTATCAAATCTGTATTCTTTACCATCACATATACTTCATCACCTAGTTGGTACATACGTTTTCTACGCTCTCCCACAATGGCAAATTGTCGTTCATCAAACACATAATAATCATCCTTAATATCACGAATTCTAACCATTCCCTCACATTTGTTTTCAATAATTTCAACATAAATGCCCCATTCGGTAACCCCAGAAATCACTCCTAAAAACTTTTGATCCTTATGGTCTTCCATAAACTTTATCTGCATGTACTTTACCGAATCTCTTTCCGCATTCGCCGCCAATAGTTCCATATCCGAAGAATGCTTGCATTTTTCTTCATAAACAGGAGCTTTTGGTTGCTTTCCACCATCTAAATAATGTTGCAACAAACGATGCACCATCACATCCGGATATCTACGGATAGGAGACGTAAAGTGGGAATAATATTCAAAGCCCAATCCGTAGTGTCCAATATTTTCCGTGGTATAGATAGCCTTGCTCATACTTCGTATGGTCAAGGTATCCACAAGATTCTGCTCTTTCTTGCCCTTAACATCTTGCAGTAACTTATTTAAAGAGGAATTAAGTCCTTTTTTGTCCTTTAGGTTAATACTGTGTCCAAACCGGGAAATAACTCCATTCAAGGCCATTAATTTTTCCTCATCCGGCTCATCATGAATACGATAGACAAAGGTCTTTTTTTGTTTGCCTATAAATTCGGCAACCTTTTTATTGGCCAAGAGCATAAACTCTTCAATAAGTTTATTGGCATCTTTTGCTTCTTTAAAATAAACACCTTCTGGTTCATTTTTATCATTAAGATTGAACCTTACCTCAATTTTATCAAAAGAAATAGCTCCATCATCCATGCGTTGCTTTCGCATAATTTTGGCAAGTTTATCAAAAGTCAGTGTAGCTTCCACTATATCATGTGAAACCGTATAACTACCTCCCCTAATTGAAATTTCCTTTGGAATTGTAGCTTCTCCTGTTTCAATAATATGTTGTGCTTCTTCATACGCAAAACGCTCATTGGAATTAATAGCAGTTCTTCCAAACCATTGGTTGATTAGGTTGGCTTTTTCATCCATCTCAAAAATGGCGGAGAACGTATATTTTTCTTCATTGGGTCTTAGCGAACAGGCATTGTTGGATAGAACCTCAGGCAGCATAGGCACCACTCTATCCACCAAATAAACCGAAGTAGCCCTTTCATAAGCCTCATCTTCCAAAATGGTATCAGGTTGCACATAATGCGAAACATCGGCAATATGGATACCAATTTCATAATTACCATTTTCCAATTTCTGAAACGACAGTGCATCATCAAAATCCTTGGCATCCTTTGGATCTATGGTAAAGGTCAAAACCTCTCTCATATCCCTTCTTTTGGCAATCTCAGATTCCTTTATCGAGGTGTCCAAAGTTTGTGCAAACTGCTCCACTTCATATGGGAATTCATGGGGAAGACCATATTCCGCCAAAATGGAATGTATCTCCGTATCATGCTCACCTGGTTTTCCAAGAATTTGGGTAACTTCTCCATAAGGTGAATCAGCATCTGCTGGCCAATCTCCCAAATTCACCAATACTTTATCACCGTTTTCGGCCTTTTTCAGCTTTTCCAACGGAACAAAAATGTCCGTATACATTTTTGGGTCAGATGGTCTTATAAAAGCAAAGGTCTTTTGCTTGTCCACAATACCTACATACGAGTTCTTTTTACGTTCCAAAACCTTAGATATTTCACCTTCTGGTTTTTTGCCCTTACGTCTGGGTTTCAAAAAAACCTCAACCATATCTCCATGAAAAGCTTTGTTCAAACGATTGTAGGGTACAAAGATGTCATTATCCATATCCTCTACCACTATATAGGCATTTCCACTTGTGGTCAAATCAACTTTTCCGGTAAAGTAAGTATACAATGAAGGTTTCTTCTGGTATTTACCTCTATCTGCCTCTACAATTCTGTCACTTGCCTTAAGCTGCCCCAACCGCTTTATCAAATCATTGCGGTCTTTTGTTTCAGTAATACCAAGTTTTGAAGCTATTTGTTTATAGTTAAAACTTTTGGATGGTTCTTTTTCCAGTACTGTGAAAATGCCTTTTGTAATTTCATTCTTCCGCTGACTACTCGCTCTCTTCTTCTTTTTTGACATTTACATTTTAATTTTTTGAAAATTACAAATTATAATCCGTGACAAAGCCTCCATTGAACAGTAATCATTAAAAAGAACAAGTTTTATCAACAATAATTAATATTCCACTTTTTTTTCTTTTTTAAAATTTATAAAAATGATGATTATGATGGGATGTTGATATGTGGTATAATTTTATGAAGAAAAACTTGACTTGAACAGAAAGATATTTTTGTTCACATTTTTTAAATTGAAAATGGAATTAAAAATCAAGATGTTAGATTATTTATAAACCATTTTTGATAAGTATTTTCAACAAGTTTTTATTGAAAACTAATTATGGATTTAATGTTAATTACGGACACTTTTTGTTTCTTAACTGTTGATTAAATTTTAATTGAATATTGTGTGATTGTAATGAAATTATATGTATTAAGATTGTTTTTTAGAAAACCAAAATTTAGTTTCCTGTTTTTTTCAGCAAAAGATCAACAATTATGAATAATTTGTAAATAACTGAAAATTAAATAACTGCAATTTTTTACTGATTATTATCAACACTGTTGCGTGAAAAGAATTGTACCTTTGTATAACGCTATACCTAAACAAATATTATGAAAATTGCAATAGGAAATGACCACGCCGGAACCGACTACAAATTGGCAATTATTGGTCTTTTAAAATCCAAAAATATAGAAGTTATAAATCATGGTACCGATGGTACTGATAGTGTTGATTATCCTGATTTTGTACATCCCGTTGCAAAAGATGTAGAAGAAGGCAATGTAGATATGGGAATTGTTATCTGCGGAAGTGGAAATGGTGCCAACATGACTATAAACAAGCATCAAAAAGTAAGGGGAGCACTATGTTGGACCAAAGAAATAACTGCATTGGCCAGAGAACATAATGATGCAAATATTTTAAGTCTTCCAGCTCGTTTTGTTGCTCTGCCTCAGGCTTTGGAAATGGTAGAAACTTTCCTGGATACCAAATTTGAAGGCGGACGTCATGAAAGACGGGTAGAAAAAATTTCCTGCAGATAAACCGTATAATATATGGGACACCATCATCATGGCCATTCTCACTCACATAACGATTTAAAAGGGAGAAACCTACTCATATCCATTGTCCTTAACATTGTTATTACCATTTCGCAGGTAATAGGTGGTATAATTTCCGGAAGTCTTGCCCTGTTGTCTGATGCACTCCATAATTTTAGTGATGTTCTTTCCCTTATAATAAGTTACGTTGCTACGTTATTGGGAAAAAAGAAGGCATCAACCCTTAAAACCTTTGGTTATAAAAGGGCAGAGATTTTGGCTGCCTTCATCAATGCAGCAACTTTGGTCGTTGTTGCGATCATTTTGATGATAGAGGCTGTGGAGCGTTTTTTTGAGCCCCAAGAAATAGAATCCAACCTTGTTATTTGGTTGGCATTGATAGCCATTTTAGGTAATGGTTTCAGTGTGCTGTTGTTGAAAAAGGACTCAAAGGATAACATGAACATGAAATCTGCCTATTTGCATTTGTTAACAGATATGATGGCCTCTGTAGCAGTTTTGATAGGTGGTCTGTTGATGAAGTATTTTCAAATTTATTGGGTAGATGCTGCCCTGACCATGGCAATCGGAGTATATCTGATCTACATGGGATATGATTTACTGAAGGAATCAACCAAGGTGTTGATGCTCTTCACGCCAAAATCCATTGAAGTAAAAAAGATTGTGGAGTCCATTTGTACGTTGGAACCCATTAAAAATGTACACCATGTACATATTTGGCAATTGAACGAAGAGGAAATCCATATGGAGGCGCATATTGATTTTAAAGAGGACATTAAACTATCTGAGTTTGATAAGATTTTGGTGGATATTGAAGAACATGTGTATCACAAACATGGAATCAACCATGTGAACATTCAACCTGAGTTTGATAAATGTGATTCCAAAAGCGTAATTGTTCAAGATTGATGAAGATTATAACAAAAACATTCCAAGAATTAACAACCACAGAACTGTACCAAATTTTGCAGTTGCGAAGTGAGGTTTTTGTGGTAGAGCAGGATTGCGTATATCAAGATATTGATGGCAAAGACGAAAAAGCTTTGCACGTTATGGGCACTAAAAAAGGTGTAATTGTGGCCTATACGCGAATGTTCAGACCTGGCGATTATTTTAAGAACCCAAGCATTGGAAGGGTAGTGGTTGCCAAAGAAGAACGAAAATATGGTTATGGAAAAGTAATTATGCAAGCTTCTATTGATGAAATGAGCAAAAGATTCCCTAAAAACACCATAGAACTTTCCGCCCAAACCTATTTATTAAAATTTTACAACGGATTGGGTTTTGTTGCTCAAGGCGAAGAATATTTGGAAGACGGTATTCCCCATGTTAGGATGGTGAAAAAAATAGAAAAGCCTGCCTCATGAACTACCAAACCTATCAACCCCATCCAGATTTAGAATCGTTGGTCAGTTGTTATTGGTCGTTGGAAGTGCCAGCTTCTGATAACCCGCAACAGCAACGGATCATCCCAGACGGGAAGATTGAAATGGTATTTATCTTCGGGGATGACATCAAACGCTATACCACCGACAATAATTTTATACTACAGCCCCGGGCATTTGTATTGGGACAGATTTTGGAGCCTTTTTGCGTTGAGCCCACAGGGTATGTCAACTCCTTTTCCATCAGTTTTTATCCGTTTGGCTTTGCCAATTTTATGGAAGAGCCCATTAAAATCTTGGCGAACAAAGAAACACCCATTGAAAAGCTGTTTGGGAAAGACGTTGCCGAAAAACTGGAACACGAGATGGTCTGGGCAAAAGATACGCAAGTACGCATTGCAATCGCTGAAAAATTCCTTCTCAACAGACTCAGTGAAGCGTCTACTGTGGATTCCATTGTAAAATCTACTGTGGAAACGCTGTTGGCCACCAAAGGAAATACATCAATAAGCAATATTGTTAAAGACGACCCTTCTAAAAGACGACAATTGGAGCGAAAATTCTCGAAACAGATAGGTATTAGCCCCAAACAGTTGGGCAAGGTCATCCGATTGCAGAGTGCGTTAAAAATGTTGTTGAGTGAAGAAGGCGACAACCTCACCAAGATCGCTTACAAAAGTGAGTACTACGATCAGGCGCATTTTATTAAAGATTTTAGGGAGTTTACAGGTATTAGCCCAAAGGAATTTTTAGGGCATGAAAACATGGAGCTCTCTTCCGCTTTCTATAAATAGACCCAGCTGTCGCATTTTTACAATTTCACGGCCTAAGGGCACTATACTTTTATACCTCGTTTTAACCAAAAAACATGAAAAGATTACTATTTGGTCTATCCGTGGGCCTGCTCATTTTTGGGCCTGCTGCTTGCCAGAACAAACCAAAACCTGATTCAGAAACCAAAAAAACAACTTTTATGAAAAGTTATGTATCCATTTTTGAAATTCCGGCCACGGACATTACACGGGCCATTGATTTTTACCAAGCCATTTTAAACATCAGCATAGAGAAAATGGAATTCCCCGGAATGGAAATGGGCCTTTTGCCCTTTGAAGACCAGATGGTGACCGGGGTGATTATGAAAGGGGAAGGGTATGAGCCTTCGGCAGTAGGAATTACTATCTACCTAAATGGGGGCAACGACCTTCAACATGTTTTGGACAAAGTTGAAGGCAGTGGAGGAAAAATCCTAATACCCAAAACACCACATGCTGATGAGGTTGGTTTTTTTGCACTCTTTTTAGATTCCGAAGGCAATAAAATGGGATTGCATTCTCCAAATTGAATAGTCTACATGTATTAAAAGGATTTAATAATTCCTTACTTTGCGTTTGTGAACCATTTGCCCAAATTCAAACAAGAAGAATTACAACTGCGCACTTCACGAGTTGAATCTTTTAAAGAGGCGGAAATGTGCGACCAACGCTTTGCCGTTTTCCCCAAGATTACAGATGAAGAAAAACACCTTTTTGAACTCCTAAAACGAGCCTATATTGATGCCCGTTACAAAATGGATGAATACACCATCACCAAAGGTGAACTGGAGTATTTGGCGGAGCGAGTAAATGAGTTGAAGCGGCTTACGGAGAAGATTTGTAAGGCTAAGATTGGGGAGATAGGAACGAGGCATTAATAAGTTGTTCAATACTTTAGAAATGGCAAAGGCGAAAACTAAATCTGAAAATAACTGGCTTTTAAAATCCTTAGAAAGCCTAGAAAAAGAATATTGGGGAGAAATTCCTAAAGATGAAAGCTATTTAATTACCACCTGTCATCAATTGAGAAAAAAACAATTGAAAGAGTTTGACACAGAGGATTTAAGAATTATGATTGGCCAAGATATTGGGCTGAAATACTTGATTCCGTTAGCCTTCAAAACATTGGAAAAAGATATTTTGGCAGAGGGAGATTTTTATGAAGGCGACCTATTAAAGGCTGTTCTTACGAGCAATTCCGCTTATTGGAAAAAAGAAACAGAATATTGGGCTTTAATGTGTGAGCTTTTCAATAATAAAATATCTGAAATTGAAAAAGAAGCTGCCGAGTATGATACTGGAAGAAAGATATTGGAAGCATACGAAGAATTCAAAAAAATAAATTGAGAACAAACCGCTATGGGAAAACCAGAAACATATAAAATGTTGGGAGTTTATACAGAGAAGTTTGAAAACGCGGAAAACACACTACAAATTTTTAACCGACCAGAATTAGAAGTTGAATATGTAGAGTACTTTTATGGGTGTGCCACTGGAGTTAAAGGAAGAAAAAGAACACCATTATGACCAAACCAAAAACTTTATGCTTGCTAGGACTGTTATTTTTTGTGATCAGTTATGTTTTTTTCTCTCAAGGCTCGTTGAGCCAGCAAGAACATATAGATCTAGCGCATTGGTTTAACCTAATTGGGGCGGTATTGTTGATCAATTTTAATAATGTATTTCCAAAAAACAAGCTTAATTCCATTGCATCCGTTTTAACAGTAATAGGGGTTATTGCCCATATTGGATTGTGTACCATAGATTTTATCATGTGGAGTTTTGGAGATGATAATGCTGGAAGAAACGCGTTAAGTGAGCAAATAAGCAACACACCATTAATTTTAGTTCCATTTGTAACGGTTGGCCCTTCTTTCCTTTTTGTTGGGCTGGCGGCCCATGCACTAAACTTTATAAAAAGTAATACGTTGAGTGCCCTTATGGTTATTCTGGGAGGCCCCTTTGTTGGCATTTCATATTTTGTTTGGGACAGCGGAATTATAATGTTGATCAGTTGTATGGTCTTTGCAACGGGCTTAGCATTGCTTTTGTATAGAAAAGAGGAAAAAGCGCTACATAATAAATAGGCGCAACCCCAACTTCATTTTTGTAGCACGCAAGGTCAAGATTGTTCGTCAATGAACATAAAAGCTACACCCTGGGCAACCATTTACAATCATTTAACTTCTATAAAAGTAGGGAGCACCTGAAAATGAACCAATAAAACCATATGAATATGCTGGAAAATCCAAAAGTCAATATCAAAATAAAGCTTTCAGCTTTATGGGCCTCGGCAACCTTTTGTTATTTATATGGAGACTATTTTGAGCTGTATACACCAGATAAAGTGAACAGTTTGATCACTGGGGAAAACGTTTTGGATAGTCCAACCAAATTGCTGGTCGCATCAATAATTTTGGCAATACCTTCTGTAATGGTTGCAGCATCAATTATTCTTAAACCAAAACTAAATAGAGTTCTTAATATCGTATTTGGAATATTGTTCACCTTGATGATGGTCTTGATAGGGGTCAGTTCAATAACTGAATGGTATGGCTTTTATGTATTTCTGGCTTTTTTAGAAAGCAGTATCACTTTTCTAATTGTTTGGTATGCTTGGAAATGGCCAAAAGAAAAAGTGTTGAAAAGCAAAAATGCATAATCGAAATAAGAACAGGGAAGGCTATATGAGGCCGTTACCTAAAATAATCTGGCAGCAGCTTCTTGTATTCTTTTTTGCCTAATTCCGTAAGGTATGGGTAAAGCATGGACAATAAGTTGTTGGCCTGCTTATCTATATAAGTTGCGTTAATCTTTTTGGTGTACAAAAAAGTATTGTACAGCCAGGTATTGCCAAAACTAACCATCCGTTCAGCTAAAAATTGACTTTCCAAAGGCCATTCAAAATTTCTAAGCAGCCCTTTTTCTGTCAAAAAATTCAATAAAAATAGGCTGCCGTTAATTCTATTTTGATAGGCTCTGTCAAAATGGGTTTTTACTTTCTTGTTCAACCTCAACAAGTTGTAGAGATCGGTCCAAAAAAAGCAATAATCCACCATTCGTTGCATACTGGTTTGGATGTCATTTTTTACTATTTCCAGGGTAAAATCCTTTTGGCCCAATGTGTTTATCCTTTCGTCAAATTCGGCAACCATTTCAAAATACAGCGCCTCTAAAATATCCTCTCGCTTTTTATAGTGGTAATTGAGATTTCCAGAACTCATCTTTAATTCCAGCGCAATCATTCTAATGGTAACATTACTATAGCCCTGTTCGTTAAACAACTGTCTCGAAACGTTCAATATTCTCTTTTTTGTACTTTCCATTAGTAAACTTGTCCTAGGAATAAACTTTTTAGTAAATTTGTCCTAAAATTAAATAAAAAATGACTTCGCTCTATAGATCGGAACAAGGAAAAAAGGCTATCCTACACTTGTACGATGAAAAATTGGAATCCCTGAGCATTGAATATCAATACAAAATAGTGGATACAAGTTTTGGAAAAACCAATGTCATTGTAACCGGAGAACCAAGCAATCCGCCATTGTTCATAATACATGGCTCTAATGGCTGCGCTCCCATTAGTTTGGAAACATATCCCAATTTATCCACTCAATTTCAAGTTTTTGCCGTTGATGTTCTTGCGCAACCCAACAAAAGTGCCGAGATAAGATTGAGCATGAAAGATGATTCCTATGGAAAATGGATGAATGAGATAATAGTATCATTAAAATTGGATAAGGTAACCCTCGTGGGATTTTCTTTTGGAGGATTGGCAATCTTGAAGACACTGATCAATAATGAAAGCAAGATTAAGGAGGTTTATTTATCTGCCCCAGCATATATCGTAAACGGAAATCCATTGAAAGCCCTGTTCAAAGTATTTATTCCTATGAAGTGGTTTATACGAACTAAAAAGATAAAGTTTCTGGAGAAATTCCTTGATGAGATTTTTACCGAGAAGGATGAATTTGCCGTAAAATATCTTTCACAAGTGTTCTTGCATTTCAATATGGATTTTACGCCTGTTCCGATAATCAGTAAAACCGAAGCACAGAAAATAACAACACCCATAACCTTGATTGCAGCAAAAAAAGACATAATGTTCCCAGGTGAAAAAATGCTCAAAAGGGCATCAAAGATTTTTACATCGCTAAAAAGAACCGTGTTGCTTGAAGATTCCAAGCACGTTCTAAACAGTATGGATAACGCCAAAATAGAAGAATTGATACTTACAAAATGACACACGTAACGAGGTATTTGCAAGAAACACAAGCCACTCCATACCACCGACAATAATTTAACAGAACACTAAGGAAAAATATCTGAAATGTTATTGTAACAATTTTACTTTTACCTCTTCTTATATCATCAAATCAAAAAACGCAAAAATGAAATTTAGCCCCCTAGCCTTTATTATGGCCTTGTTTGTCATGGTATCATGTTCCAGTGACAATGACGATTCACAAAATGACCTTTATGTAAACATTCCCGACCAACATTTTGAAACTATGCTTATTGATCAAGGCATAGATTCGGACGGTATGGTAAACCAGCGAATGTTAAAAACAGATGCCGAGGGAATAACGGTGTTGGATGTAAGCTTTTCAGGAAAAGGAACCATTAAGGACCTAACGGGAATTGAAGGCTTTGTCAATTTAAAACAGTTATCGGTAATTCAACATGAGTTGGAGCAGATAGATTTGTCTTCAAACACACAACTGGATACCTTATATTTAATGGGAAACTATCTTAAAAGTATAGATGTTAGCAACAACCCAAATTTAATTCTATTGGACCTTAAGGTCAATTCACTTAGCTCGATCACGGGTCTGCCAGAAGCAAAGCAATTGAAAGATCTAAGATTATCTTTTAACTCGTTTAAGGAAATCAGTATTAACAACCCTTCTTTAGAGAATTTGCTTATGAGCCATAACGAGCTAACAACTTTTAATGTTGAAGGTGCTGTAAACCTCAAAAACATTTTGCTGAGACTTAACAAAATAACGGAGCTTGATTTTAGCTCAAACGCAGCGCTTGAAAATGTATTTGTTGACAACAACAAATTGGAAACCATCAACTTTGGCACAAAGGTGAATTATAAATACCTAAACCTTCATAACAATTTACTGTCCCAGCTAGATGTGAGCAGTTATAAAGAGCTTGTAAAAATCACCATTAACAATAACCCCGATTTAAGCTGTGTCAAAATTGAAGCAGGTCAAGAAATACCGACCATTGAAAAATCTGAGAATCAGGAGTTCAGTTCAGCTTGTGAATAGTTAGACCAAACGTTTGGCTATACCAACTTTACACAAAAACGCCAATTTTAAAATTAAGTTTACCGGATTTTCAGCTTTGTTTTTTCTGGAAAAGAACAAATAGCCTTCCGTTTTTGGATTAATTTTATCTAGAACCAATTTTCCATGTAAACCTTTATTGCTAGAGGTAATATCTTTTAAGAATGATTGGGTGAGGCCTCGCTTTTCTAAAAACGACAAGAGCTTCTTTCTATTCACGAAGGTGATGTTACAGGAGGTGTACTTTTCATCTTCATCAGAAAAAATACTGGTGATCAGGGCATAAAAATGAGTGTTCTTTGCCTGATCAAAAAGCCAACCAGGCTTTTCAATACCGTTTTTTAGATAGCAAAGTTCAAAAGCAAAAGTAGGGAGGGTTTCATTTACGTAGTCCAACTGTGCTTTTTCATCCACATAGAAGGTTTGTAGGCTTGTTTTGTGTTGTAGAACAAGGTCAATGCCCATGAGTTGTTCTTTCATGCTGCGAACACGTTCAAAGTGGCAAGACCGCAAATGTTTTTGATAGTAGGAATCCAATAAGGCAGATAGGCGCTTTTCTTTGGCCAAGTCAGATTTGAAGTTGCTTTTCAAGAGCATCAATTTTGCGGAACAGGGCATGACCTAGTTGTTCCACTACACCCACAACCAGTGCATTGCCCATAAAAAAGGCTCTTTTGGTGTTGGATATGCCATCCAACTTGGTGTGATTTTCGGGAAACATGTTCAACCGTTCCAATTCAACAGGAGAAAGTCTTCGCAGCCCTGTAGAGGTTTGGACCACGTGCTTAAACCGGGAAGGGGATTTGCCCCCCTCGCCAGTTATGATTGTTCTGGAAGGTTGATCAAGTGCATCAGGGAAAACCATGCTCCCCTCGCTATAATTATATTCAAAACCAGTTTTGGTCTTGCGTATTTCTTTTTTTGCCCCTTTAAGGTATTCCCATTTTGGAATATCGGCTTCGGGAATGTAAAACTCAGATGCGGAAACGTCTTCTAAAATATCTGAAAGAAGCTTGTGGGTCCCATTATAGTCAGTAACCGTTTTTAGGGTATGTACTTCATTTTCAATACAGATTCCCGAGTTAAGGAAAGGAGAAAGCGCTTTCTCCAAATTGAACGAATTGGAAAGAGAAACCAAATCTTTTTCTAAAGAAAAAGAAGTGATGGCTCCCTGCTTTTTAACTGGGAAAGCGGAAGCAACAGTACCCTGCTCCAAAATCCATTTTGTGGGTGAAGTTTCTTGGAGCGTTTTGTAAATTTCAGTGGATTTGTGGTATCCCAGAAAAAAAACGCGCCTTCGGCGCTGGGGCATTCCGTACTCTGCAGCATTTATTACACGCCACTCAACGGCATAGTCCAAGTCGTTCAGACTTTTTAACATTACTGCAAAATCTCTTCCTCTTTGAGTAGAAGGTGATTTCAGCAATCGATCTACATTTTCAAAAAAAAGATATTTTGGTTTTACTTCTTTTTCAGAAAGAATACGGTGTATGGACCACCACAAAACGCCTTTTTTACCAATAAGTCCTTTGGAATTTTTTAGCGTGGTGGCCACGGAATAATCCTGACAGGGAAATCCACCAACCATTAGATCATGGTCTGGAATTTCTGAAGTGGGCACCTCTTCAAGGTTGGTGTTGGAATGGTTTTCTGGCCCAAATCGGGCTTCATAGACCATAGAAGCATGTTGTGTTTTGGTAGCAGGTTCCCATTGGTTGCTCCAGACCACATCATAATTGTTGGTCTTTTCCAACCCCAATCGAAAGCCGCCCACACCGGCAAAAAGTTCACAAACCTTAAGTTTTTGCATGTTCAAAAATAGGACTATTCTATTCTTTTGAGCTCTTCATCATATAAACCTATCAAAAGGCTATTGCCTTTGTCATCTACTTTTATGCCCCCATATTTTGCATTTTCATATTTCTCTGCTTCTCCTTCTTGAAAGAAAAAGGATTCTGCACCAATATTTATTCCCCGCCATTCTCTAGAGGTATATTCAACAAGGAGTTCATCCTCGCCCAAAGGGGTTATGCCTTCTTGCAAGCGAACACGATCCGCAGAACCATCTTGAAGCAATTTCACAACACAAAAACCACGCTTGGGAATACTATCTGAATTTATGTTTTCCGAAATTTCGTACCGCAGATTCATATAATCGCCTTGCATTAATGATCGGGGATCAACGGGGGCCAATTCCAATAAAATGAGTTGTCCATCAGCAAGTAAAATTTCTTTTTTCCGCACAGAATTGTTGAAAACCAACAGGACCACCAATAAATTGGCAAGAACAACAATCCATTTAATCTTTTTCATATACCCTAAGTTTTTTAGATGTGAACAAGTAGAATAAAATGAAAATAACCCCGGATACCATAAGGATTATCGACTTCGTTAAAAGCGTCAAATTAAGATCATAATAATATTGTGAAACAAAATAAATAAGTGAAATAATTCCAATTACCAGACCGGTTTTATAGTTGGTCATGAAGCTCAGTAAAATGATGAGAATAGCACCAGAAATAGCGGGCGCAAATACAGTTGGTAAAAGTATAAAGGCGCTAAGTGTATATAAAACCACTTTGTTTTTCATTGAACTGACACCAACAATACCTGAAATATAATGCACCAAATAAATAATAGCGGAAAATATGGTAAGTGAGGAGAGCCACACATAACCAAAGGACAAAGGCATTAAATCTCTTTTGCCAATGGCAACAAATCCAAATAACAATGAAAATAGTAGTGCGATACGAACAGGGTCATATAGTTTGGACAGTTTGATGCCAGATGTGATTATCTCAGCCTCATTAATAAACCAATAGGCAAGCAAGAAGGTATTGATGGCGATGTAAATATGAATAAAATCGTATAGATCATTTGAAATTATCATGAACAAGAAGCTTGCATTTATGGCAAGTAAAGAAATGAAGGACAGCATATACCGCTGAACAATAACCATGCAACAGATAGCAATGACAATAATGAGGGCAGCAATACCATTTTCGCCTACATTATATTGAGCCAACGCTAAGATTAAAAGTATAAAGCCAATGATGTATGCAGAAATGCTAACAGTGTCAACAATAAGCTTATCGTATTTTTTATTAAGTAAAATAGCAGCCACAATAAGGCCAATTCCAAAAATTAATAATCCCGGTGCCGAATCGTATAGCCCCAAGATAAACAAGAAACTTATGAAGGCAAGAGAAGCTAAAAACCCACCAAAAATGGATAAAACCTTAATTGCCAAGCTTGATTTTTCCTTGCTCTTGTTCAAATATTCTTGCATTAATGCATTTTCATCACATTCAAAACGTGAAGTTTCATCTGCTCTAATAGTTTCCAATATGGATTTTATGCTTGTTACTTTGTCCATTTTTTTTGAAGATCTATTAGTGTTTTTATGACCAAGGTTACACTGGCAATAATGAATAGGCCTATAAAGAATACCATTCCCGCATCTTCGGAAATTTTCAAGAGAAAAGCTGAAACAATGACGATGCAACTAAAGGAGATTATTGAAAGATAAAAACTGTTCTTGATTCTTAAAGCATACCAAACACCAACAGCATAAAGGGAAAGGACTAAAAACAGCAGCAACACAAAAAAGGGGTCGTAGTTTTCAAAAATGCCGGAAACAATCCCGATTGTGCCAAAAGAAACAGAGGCCAAAGCCAACACATTGGTAAACCAGCCTGGAGGGTTAGGTTTCTTTATTAACGCTGGAAGGGCTATAAAAGAAAGTAACAACAGGGTGTTGATTGTGAAAAGCAATGTAAAGACAGTTACCCCAGACCAATTGTAAGCTACTTGTTGTGCATACAATATCAAAGTGGTATTGATAAGTGTGATATATATCAGCCACAGAGGGCTAAAGTTTGAAACAATGACCCAAAGGGTTATCAACAAGGTCCAACCAAGGAAAAGATCATAGGCATTTGCCCCGGTTTGATAAATCTGTCCAAAAACAGCCAATAGCACCCCAACTAAGATTGAAGATGCGGTAAGCAATATATTTTTGGTCACCAAACTGATTTTGGAAAACAAAAGGATAAGCGTGACCAATACCAGTAAACCTTCTATAAGTCCAATTTTGGTAAACTTATGAAGCTCTTCCCAATTGTATGCAAAGAAGAAAATTATTCCAAAAGTGATGAAAGAGATGCCTAAAGCCAAAAAAAACAACTTCAGAAATTGATGCCATGCTGAGGCGTTGTTATAAATGTTTTCTTTTAGGGTTTTGGCAATATTTTTTTGCGACCAATTGCTATGCCTATTTATAATTTGAATGTCCTCTCTATTGATTTTTGCCATTCTATGAAATCTGAGAGCGCCCTAATGAGTTGGGCACACTTATATGGAAATATAATAAAAATGACTCAGTGTGCTTGCATAAATTGATGGTTGGTGTATTCTGTTTTATACTTTGGAGGTTTTGTACAGAATATGGATTTCTCAGTTAAACATAAAATCTTCCAAGTTCAAAGGATCATTCATAGTTTTTTGAAGGGACAATAACTCTTTCCACAATGTATTTTTAGTAGAGGCATATTTTGGGTCGTCAGCAAGGTCATTCATTTCAAGAGGGTCATTTGTCAAATCGAACAAGCGTAATTTACTTGCATTGGGATAAGCGATCAGTTTAAAGCCATCAGTTCTTACCATACGTTGGGTGTTGGTGTAGCATCCGTAGATAGATTCATAATTTGTAGATCGTTCACCTTTAATCAAGGGCATAAGACTTTTAAATTGCACAAAGTCGGGTTTTTCAGCCCCGGCCAATTCTAAAATGGTGGGCATCACGTCCTGTAAGTACACATCTGCATCTATTTTTTTGTTTTTCGGGATGTTGGGTCCAACAACAAACAAAGGGGTACGCACACTATGATCATACATGTTTTGCTTGCCTAACAAACCATGTTGACCAACGGATAGACCATGGTCGGCAGTAAAAACAATATAGGTATTTTCCATTTCGCCAGAAGCTTCAAGGGCATCTAGAATCTTTCCAATTTGTTCATCCATGTGGGCAATTACGGCATAATACTCTTGTCGATTCACCTTAACAGAGTATTCCGTTCTAGGAAATGGCGCCAATCGCTCATCGCGTAACTTTCTTCCACTGCCCATTTCCTCATTGTATGGATATTCCGTCAAAAAAGTAGTGGGGAGCTCAATGCTGTCCAATGGAAACATTTGCACAAATTTTTCAGGGGACTGTCTGGGATCATGAGGGGCGTTGAATGCCAAATACATAAAAAACGGATTATCTTTATGGATGGCATCAGCTATAAATTTTGAAGCATCATCTGCCACCACTTCGCTCCAGTGGGTACCACCTTTCCAAAATCCATTTTTTGATTTGTCCCATGGCCTCCAAATGGTATCTGTCTCACTTAAAGGCCTGTTATAGCCTTCTTCGGTTTGATTGGGCATACCGGGCCTAACATGAACCACATTTTCAAAAACTTCTTCTGCCGGTTTGGTCACGTGCCATTTTCCCGTCATATACGTGTTATACCCAGCATTCGTCATAATGTTTCCCCATAAAGGCTGTTGGTAGCTGTTGGCACGCATCAAAGAATCTGCCTTATGGGCATTCCAAATGTATTGCCCGGTGAGCAGCATTGCTCGCGAAGCCACACAAATGGCTCCGTTCCATCCTCCCATATTGTATGTATGGGTAAAGGCCACCCCACTATTGGCAAGTTTATCCAAGTTTGGGGTGTGAACTTCATCATTCCCTAAAGTTTTAATGGTGTTGTAGGATTGATCATCAGCAAAAATGAAAACAATATTCGGAGGGGTTTTCTCCTTCTCCACCTCTTTTTCCTTTTCCTTGCAAGAAATGTTAGTAAGAATCAAAGCAGCAAAACCGAGGAAAAAAAGCAATCTATTCATAATGTGGTTGGATTAATCAATGTATAAACATAACGATTTACCAAGGAATGAAATTAACAACGCTTTCCATTTTTGTGAAATACCCCCTAGTTTTTACGGGTTAGTTGAATAATTGACAAAACATGCAAAAAAACGGCAAAGGGCATTAAAAATGTAGGTAATAACAAGTAAGGAAATTGGTTGAAAGCAATCGGAATGCCGGTATTGCCCCAAATAGCGGGGAAATAAAAGGAGGTAATAAAGATAAAAGCAGCGAAAAGGACAACGAGAATTCCGATAATATTCCAAACAACGAGCACTTTTGCAGAGGCATTTGGTCGGTTTGCATAAATTGCAATGACTATGGCGGACAACCCTATCAACACATCATAATTTGCCCCCTCAAAGGTTACCTGAATAGGTAAGACTCCACTTGAAAAAGTGAAATAGAACAGCACCTCAATTACGGCCCTAAAACTTTGAACTGCTATGGGAAGCGCAATGGGAATGGCAACAATTATGTTGCGGTTCCTGTTCCTAAACAATAAAAGCGCAATAAATAAAAATACGGGAAAGACCATAAATAGCGGAATCCTGGGTGGGAGGGATAGGTCGTAATAAAAGCCCGTATTCCAAACAAAGAACTGTAGTGTCAACCAAGAAAGTGTACCAATGATGGTTATGGCCAAGGCCGAGTTTCTTTTGGAGGGAGCAACACCAATTTTTTTCATGGCATTGTTAAGCGTCCACAGTAGAACGCCCAATAGGATTACAAAAAGTAAAATGTAAGAAGCTTTGATCATGGCTAAAAGTTAAGGTTGTATATACAACTATTTATTAAAAAATTACTTGCTCAGTTTACTTAGCACCAGGTTAATTGCGTTTTCTCCGTTTGTTCCCAATATTCCACGAACTTCGGTCATGGCATTATTCCAGTGCGGAATAATACTTTCAAGGAAAGCTTGGCCGTTTTCCGTGGTAAACAAAAAGGAATCAGAATTGGCGGAAATAAAATTCTTTTCAATTAACCTGGTCAGGTTTCTGTTAACGGTCGATTTTTCCAAATACAACAGCTCCGAAATTCGCTTCTGAGTGATGGAACTCCCTTTGGTGACCACAAAAAGAATGCTCAATTGACTGTCCGTAATATCAAAAGGCTTTAAATGCTTTCTAAAAATATTTGCGATGATCCTATTGCTTTTTCTAATATTCCCAGATATGCATGTAGATGGATTGCATGTTTCAATATTTGGATATTTTGAACTGTCCTGCATAACACAAATATAATCAAATAGTTGTATATACAACCAATATGATGATTGTAAAAAGCGTTTCTGATTTATATGAATAATACCTTATTTGATTTTCTCCATTTCCACCCAAAAAGGAAAAATCCTTTTTCCTTTCCACATATAAAAAGGAACAAGCGAACCTTTCATTTTGGGGAGGGCAACGTTTTGCATTTCAATCACGTCGGTTTTGGTTTCATTTTTCATTTGACTGACCACGGTGCCTGTTTCCAAAAACATTCTTCCAGATGCTTCAACGGGTTTCACAAACTTAAACTTGATGTTGTAGTTACCTGGGGCAATTTCTACCTCCCATTTTCCATAGACTTCTTCCTGGTTCCATATTCCGCGTTCTCCGGAGGCATCATTTCTGTTAAGGATTAAAGGGTTTTCAGCATCATTTCCAACTACAATTGGTGGGGGATTCACCAGATTTTCAGAAGCGATGAGTTCGTGATAAACAGCATCCATTTCCTTTTTTAAATCAACTGCTAAATCTTGGTTTTCCCGTACAATGTTTTGTTGTTCATTGGGGTCGTTTTTGATGTTGAACAGACCAAAATCGGCAATGGAGGCATTATAGTTTGTTTGTCCAACCAACTTATGTTCTCCTTTTTGAAGTGCAATATTATGGTAAAGCTCAGGATACCTTCGTGCCCAATAAAAAAACAAGGAACGGTTTGCCCAACCTACCTTTTTATCTTCCAAAAGGGGCAAAAGGCTCTTACCATCAATCTTTCTATCAGAAGGAGCTTCAACCTTACACAATTGGGCTAGGGTAGGCAACACATCAATGTGGGCTGAAGTAGTTTCTATATCCTTGTTCCCTTTAAACTGTGATGGGTATCTTAAGAAGAAGGGAACCCGTACACCTCCTCTATAAACACTTCCTTTTAGCCCTCGCATTCCACCAACATAGCGGAGTTGTTGAGGTCCGTTGTCCGTCATAAAGATGATAATGGTATCTTCGGCAATTCCCAATGTGCCAACCTTTTTAAGCAACTTTCCAATATTATCATCAATATTGGTGACCATGGCATAGACCTTTCGGGCATCTTCCTTGTCCTTCTCGCTCATTGCACGAGAGGTGGAATTGTTTTTTTCAAAAGCAATTGAGGGATCTATATCCTTATATTTTTGATAGTACGTATCGGGTACTTGCAAAGGGGTATGAGGAGCGTTGAAAGACAGATAACAGAAAAAAGGCTGCTCTTTGTTTTGTTCAATAAATTGAACTGCGTTGTCCGCAAAAATATCAGAACAATAACCAGTATATTTTTGCTGCTCCCCATTATGCCATAAAACAGGATCAAAATAACTTCGGTCTCCCTCAAAATAGGTGGTGAAGTCCCCAACCTGTCCCATTCCGCCGGAAAGATGAATCAGGGATTCATCAAAACCTTGGTCATTGGGTCTGCTAGGATAGTTGTCTCCCAAATGCCACTTGCCAAAAATTCCGGTGCGGTATCCGCCCTGCTTCAACATTTCTGCAATGGTTACTTCATTAGCAGCCATAATGGCCCCGCCATTATAGGTATCCCTAACACCGGTACGCAAAGAATAACGCCCTGTCATTAAACTGGAACGCGTTGGAGCACATACTGGCGACACATAAAAATTGTTGAGACGAACACTCTCTTTGGCAAATTGATCTAATACAGGGGTTTTTATCTGGTCGTTTCCGGTGATTCCCAAATCGCCGTAGCCTTGATCATCCGTAATAATAAGAATTACATTTGGCCGTTTTTTTTCTTGGGCATGCGCACTAAAAGCCATCAGGGCAGTAATGATGACAATACAAGCGCTTTTCAACTTAAAAATCATGAAAGGTTGTTTTTGGTTTGGTTACCACCTTTTGTTCACTAAAAAATGATGGTGTTACAGAAAGATAACAAAAATGGCTTACCGTTGGCAAAATGTAATGGCTACAAGTGGCATTGCGTTACATAAACAACAAAAAAGCGTGAATTTACTTTAATACGTCATTATACTTTGTCTTATCGTTCATTAAAGCAGCGGCAGCCAAAATAGCCTCATCATGTTTTAGGTAATATTGATAAAGCCCTTCACGGTAGAAATAACGCTTAATAATTTCATCTTCAAGGTTCTTCTGTATTTCTTTTTTATAAGTGTCCAGAGCCAAAATTTTACCTTTGTTAACTGCTAGTAGTAGGTCTTTATATTTTTCTTGAACTGCCGACCCCAATAAATGCTCATCACTGTTTATGGCGTCTTCCAAAAGCTCCTCTGTTTTGGTTTGGAAAGAAAAATCTTGGGTCTGTGCATAACGTTTAAATGCTTCAAAATCCGAATCGGAGAATGCAAACGTATCCACGGAATCAAAAGAATGATCATAATAATAGTCCGTAGCAAAATCAAAAACCACACTGTTTTGCTGCAAGGCGTCGATTAGGGTGTTGGATTTTAAAGAAGTGATTTCAATATCCGGCATTACACCTCCTCCATCTTGTACTTTTCGGCCATTTCTTGTGGTAAATTCTTTGAAGTTTGTGTTTTTAACAGCATTGCCTTCTGTATCTCTATTCCAATAATCCAAAGATTGTATGCAGCGCCCTGAAGGTGTATAATATCTGGATATTGTTACTTTTAGTTGAGTACCATAAGTGAGTTTTAAGGGTCTTTGTACCAAACCTTTTCCAAAACTTCTTGCCCCCATAATTACCGCCCTATCCAAATCTTGTAAACCTCCAGAAACAATTTCACTGGCAGAAGCACTTCTGCCATTGACCAAAACTACCAAAGGAATATCAAGATCCTCAGGTTGGTTTTTGGTTTTATATTCTTGGTTGAATTTTTTTACCTTGGATTTTGTAGTGACAATAAGCTCTCCTTTGGGTACAAATAGATTGGTAATATTAATGGCTTCTGACAACAATCCCCCCGGATTTCCACGAAGATCCAGCACCAACCTTTTGGCTCCTTTCCCTTTTAGGTCGCGTAATGCCGACTTGGTTTGGCTGGATGCTTTCCTATTGAATTTTGAGAGCACAATATATCCAGTTTTGTCATCGATCATGTTGTAGAATGGAACAGCATCTACTTCAACACCTTCGCGTTTTAGGGTTGCAGTCTTTGTTTCTCCTTGTCTTACAAATGTGATATTAATCCCGGTATTATTTGCTCCTTTTAAAAGTTCACTGGCATTATCGTCAAAATCGGATACTTTGATATCCCCAATTTTGATAATCTCATCACCAGCTTTCAACCCGGCCTTATCGGCTGGATAACCTTTATATGGTTCAACCACCACTATTTTACTTTCATAGGAACGAACCAAGGCTCCAATTCCAGAATATTCACCAGCATTATTAATTTTATAAGCCTCTACATCCTGTTCATTTAAAAACCGGGTATAGGGATCTAATTCATCCAACATGTTTTTGATAGCAGAATCCATAAGTTCGGCAGGATTGGTTTCATCCACATAGTTCATGTTGAGCTCTTTAAACAGCGTGGTGAAAATCTCAATTTGTTTGGCAATCTCGAAGAAATCACTTTTAAAACTGCTTCCCATTGCTAAAAAGACAACGGCTACTATAGGGATTAAGACCTTCTTATTGAGAATTGTTTTTTTCATGGGATTCTTTTTTTAAAAAAGCCATCAAGAGCTTGTTTAAGGACTCGTCTACTTCATTGAAGTTAGGCATCTTATTGCCAAGATATAAAAATAGAAATGCATAGTTCCCTTCAACCTTGTTAAAAACCACCTCTTTGTTCAACCGGTATGCTTCTCGCATCAGACGTTTGATACGGTTACGTTTAACAGCGCTCTTAAACTTTCTCTTTGGGGCTACCACCCCAACTTTAAGCGTTGTACTATCTTCAAAATCTACTTTGGTGTAGATTAACTTTATGGGAAAAGCATTGATGTTCTTTCCTTCAACAAAGAGTTGCTCAAAAACTATTTTGCTTTTGAGCTTTTCTTTTTTTGGGAATGACAAACCTTTAGAGTCCATGTCAAAATTATCCTTTCAGGGATAGCCTAGTTTTACTCTAAGTTACAAGTAAAAATGGTATAACCCATACATGGAGTTTGTTGTAAAGTCTTAATCAAGTATTTTTTGATGCACATTATTTTCCCCATTTACATCTGCCATGAGTTGGGACGGGTCAATCATGATAGCCTTTATTTCGGTTAAAGGTTTATCAATAACAAAATTGTATGTTGGATGAGACCAAGACCAATCATCTAAGACGGTTCTTTTTAAATTGGGATAAGGATTTTCCTTTTCTCCCCGCATCATACGCAACGGAACATAATAGGTTTCTTGTGTGCCATCTGCGTTCACTACCAAAATATCTAAAGGCATGGGCATCTCACCAATCCGTTCCAATTCAACAGTGGTTTTTGCACCATCTCCCTCAACAGCTTTTATGGCATAGTCAATGGTATTTGTGGTTTGGGTCCAATCTGTCAAGTACCAATCCAGTTCCATTCCAGAAACCTTCTCTGCAGTTCTTTTAATATCGTTGGGCACAGGGTGCTTAAACTTAAAATCTTCGTAATATTTTCTAATGGTTTCCATTAGTTTATCCTGACCAATTATATAGCCTAACTGAGATAGAAAAATGGAGCCTTTACTGTAGGCTGCAATTCCATATGCAAAATTAGTGGCAAAACGATCGGCATGGGTAGTCTGTGGCTTTTCCAACCCAGAATTTACCAAGGCGTAGTAACCTTTGTACGAACCTTCAAATGGATTTTGTTTTCCTTCCTCCATAATCTCGTTCATACAAAGTGTGCTAATGAAAGTTGTGAATCCTTCATCCATCCATTCATATTTGGACTCATTGGTTGCCAAAATATGTTGAAACCAGGAATGCGCCAATTCATGTGCCATTACTCCCACTAAACTTCCAAAATTTCTTTTTCCCGTTATCAAGGTGCTCATGGCATATTCCATTCCACCATCGCCTCCTTGAATTACGGAATACTGATCATAGGGATATTTGCCAATGTTTTTACTGAAAAATCGCATAGCTGCTTCGGTTTTTGGCTGAAGCTTCTTCCAGTTTTCAATAATTTCAGGGTCGTTTTTATACAAAAAATGAAGTGTTGGTCCATTTTCCATGTTAACTACATCGTGAATGTACTCTGAATCAGCGGCCCACATAAAATCATGCACGTTGGGTGCTTTAAAGTGCCATGTAATGGTCTTGCCTTTGATTTTTACCGTAGTTCCCGAAGTTTCATATCCATGTCCCACTTCCTGCGGATTCTGTAGGTAACCAGAACCTCCAACAGTATAGTTTTTATCAATTGTCAATTTCACATCAAAATTGCCCCATACACCATGAAACTCCCGGCCTATATATGCATTGGGATGCCAACCTTCAAAATCATATTCTGAAAGTTTTGGGTACCATTGACTCATTGATAGGGCAACACCTTCTTTACTGTTTCTTCCGGTTCGTCTTACTTGAAGTGGCACCTGACCTTTGAATTCCATTTCTAAAACTGTTTTCCCTCCTGCCGGAATTGGGCTTGCCAAATCCACCACCAAAATAGTTCCTTCCTCGCTAAAAGAAACGGTGTTTCCATCTTGACTTAAGGATTGTACGTGCAAATAGCCCATTTCACTTTCCGAGAGGGAAGCAATTCGACTTTTCCCATCATCCATCATGCGCTTATCAGGATCCTTTACACTTTGGAGACGGGCATCCATTTCGCTCCCAGGCTGAAAGGCATTGAAATACAAATGGTAATATACCCGGTTCAAAACATCGGGTGAATTATTGGTATAGATTAATTTTTGACTACCTGTGTATTGAAAGGTCTTAACATCCATTTGCACATCCATGGTATAATCCGCGTGCTGTTGCCAATACGAAGTATTGTTCTGTGCTGCTAAAATGGTAATACAGGCTATTAGGGAAAACAGGGATAAAAACGTTTTTTTCATTTTATTTGGTGTTCTTGGTCAGGGTCATTTTACCTTTTGAAATGTTGTCTGCAAAGAGAAGTGCATTATAGGCATTGACCATTTTTCCTGATTTTGAAATTTTATCGAAGGTAGTGGCATTTTCTGGCTCTCCAGAAACAATTACGGAAGCTTTTGTGCTCAATCCAGATTGGATGATAACCTGCTTTACCTGAGATGCTGATAGCTGAGGATAATATGATCTGATCAGTGCAGCAACACCTGCTACCGCTGGAGCAGCCATGGAAGTACCTCCCTGAAAATCATACTCATTATTGGGTAAAGTGGAATAAATACCATCTCCCGGAGCAAAAACATCTACATTTTGCTTTCCGTAGTTAGAAAAGGAAGCCACCATTTCAGAGCCATAGCTGCTGGTAAGAGCTCCAACCGTGATTACATTGTCAGCAAATTCCACCCCTCCGTATTTATGATCATTGGGATAGTTTGGGTTTTCTGCATTGTCCAAATCATTCCCATCATTTCCAGCTGCGTGAACAATTAGGACATCACGCGAAGCGGCATATTGAATTGCATCATAAACCCACTGGGCATTTGGGGAAAAAGCCTTTCCAAAACTACAATTGATGATTTTTGCTCCATTATCGACCGCATAACGAATGGCATTGGCAATATCCTTATCATATTCATCACCATTTGGTACTGCACGCACACTCATTAATTACACGTTTTTGGCAACACCGTTCACTCCTTTTCCGTTGTTTCTTTCAGCAGCAATAATTCCCGCCACATGTGTACCATGGCTTTCCGTATCTACCCGGTTTTTTGGGTTTCCGTTACCATACGCCTTATCCTTTAGATCATATGGATTGTCACCAACAGGGGTTCTTCCGTTAAATTCTTTGTTGAGGTTATAATTTACCTGCTCGGTAAAATAAGTAATCCCTTCGGAAAGCTCTTCCATAACACTTGGAATACTCTCTCCATAGGAGAACATTTGATTAATTACCGCAACATTTTGTTTCATTTCCTCCGTTTTGGCTTCAACGGCCATAAGCTCTGTTTTGGTATAGGAATCTTTGCCAAGTTCTTTTTTAATAGCATCATTGGCGTTTTTCACTACCTGAAAAATCTGCTCGTACTGTTGTTTGTTTTGAAGGGCTTTTGGATATTCTTCATCCAATTTTAATCTGGCTTTGGCTCTTGCTGAAGCATCGCCAATATTTAAGCGTAACATTCTAACATACTCCAATTGCTCATTATATGCTTCGCCTAAAAAGTTATATCCGTGAATGTCATCAATATATCCATTTCCATCATCATCTTTTCCATTATTGGGTCTTTCTCCTTTGTTGGTCCATAATACATCATCCAAATCCTCATGTTCTAGATCCATTCCAGAATCCACCACAGCAACAACAACGGTTTTTCCACTTCTGTTTTTAATGATTTCCTTGTAGGCTTTGTCCACGCTCATTCCAGGAATGGTATCTGAAACAAGATCGGCATGGCCCCAGGTTTTTTTCTGGTCTTCGGAGAGCTCAGAAACTTTAAGAGGCACTGCATCAATGTTTTCAACCGGTGTTGAAACAAGGGTGGTGGCACCACAGCTCATTAAAAGAATTGAAGCGGAAAGCGAGGCAAAAGGTATTTTGATGTATTTGATGTTCATAAATCGTATTTTATTGAAATGTAAAACTTTATTGTGATTTGAATATTTCATCGAAAGAAAACAATTCGTCCAATCGCACCCCTTTTTCAGTTTGTTTTAAGGTACATAGTTGGTTGTGGGCATCATGTTCAAAGAACAGAAGCCAATTATTTTCAACTGCATTGTTTAAAAACTTTGCTTTTTCGTCCAAGGTCAGTAATGGTCTAGTATCATACCCCATAACATAAGGTAATGGAATATGCCCTACGGTTGGGATAAGATCCGCTGTAAAGACAATGGTTTTCCCTTTATAATTTAGCTTGGGAAGCATCATTTTCTCTGTATGTCCATCCACAAAAAGGATACCAAACCCCAATTCTGATTTTTGAAGGTACAAAGTATCATTGGACTGAACGAAATTGAGTTGACCACTTTCATGCATGGGCCACAAATTCTCTTTTAAAAAGGAAGCTTTTTCACGGGCATTGGGTTTTGTGGCCCATTCCCAATGGTTTTTGTTGGTCCAAAAGCGGGCATTCTTAAATGCAGGCTCATAACCTGTTTTGTCTTTGTTCCATTGAATGCTTCCACCGCAATGGTCAAAGTGAAGGTGCGTTAAAAACACATCCGTAATATCATTTCTATGGAAGCCTAAATTTGCCAAAGAACCGTCCAGGGAATGATTTCCCCACTGATAGTAATAGCCAAAGAACTTTTCAGATTGCTTGTTCCCCATTCCATTGTCAATCAGAATAAGCTTGTCTCCATCTTCAATAAGGAGGCAACGAGCAGCTATATCAATCATATTGTTGGAATCTGCCGGATTGGTTTTGTTCCAAATAGATTTAGGGACCACACCAAACATGGCGCCTCCATCTAGTTTAAAATTACCGGTCTCAACGGGATAAATAGTCATTCAGAAAATAAATGCCGTGCAAAATAAGAAAAGCCTGATGCAAATTGTTAAAAAAAGGTAGTTTATTGGCCGTATTTTAACAAAATCAACTAACAAAGCAAGGCTTTAGGAGCTTTTGGAGTTGTAGGCCAAAGTAAATCATGGCCTTTATTTCCTGTACGCTCAATAAGCGCTCTTTTTTAAGAATCAACAGGGAATTCCCATTGGATTCAATGTGATAATACGGGTTGCTCTCTAAAAATAAGATGAGCTCATCATGAAACAAAGCTTGTATCTCACTCGTTTCTTCCCCACTTAAAAAGAACCTTCTATTAAAATCGGAATGATTTTCAATGGTAATATCCTTAAACCCTGCCAGCTTATAAATCCGTTCCAAAAGTCCTTCTTTGTCCAGGGTAAAAACTGGAAATTGATGAGGAAGGTCAATGTGCATGACTGTTGATTTGATTACTTCTTTGGCCACAAATGCTCCTTCGGTAAACTCAAGGTCAAATATTGAACAGTTATCTTTTTCATCTATAAGATGGTTATACAAATAGCTTATCTCACGGGTTTTGAAAAAAATGAAATCAGATAAAAAAGAAGTTTCAACATTTTTTCTGGCGCTATAGCTCCAATGAAGCTCCATGGCAGTTTCTTCCAAATGTGACTGTCTTCTGGTAAAATACTTTTCTATGGGCTTTAAGGTTTCCAACGGAAGGATCTTTCGTATGGCAAAGGGGTGTTTGGAATCTGTACCATGTTTATCCAATCCTACAATTTCTATACTACCACCTTTTTTGGAAAAAACATGCATGTAAGATTCAAGCCCTTCCATAGCGGTATGGTCTACAAACCCGCACATAGAAAAATCAACGATTACGTTTTGATCCTCTGGAATGGCATCCAACTTGTTTTTGAGCTTAAAAAAATTGAGAAAGCTGCAGAAATATTTAACGCTTACATAATAGTTTTTCTCCTCATGCTCTTGAAAAAGAAGCACATTGGGTTTAAAAAGATTTCCAACAAACAAGAACGCACTTCTGTTAATGATGATGTGGATAAGCAAGGTGGTAAGGATACCCATTCCTATTCCGGTAATAAGATTGGTGAAAAGTGTAGTGATCAGTGTGGCCAAAAAAATGATGATCTGTTCCTTTCCAATTTTTGCCACCTTTCTGAAGGTTTTTGGAGTGGCCAGTTTATATCCTGTGTACACCAAAATGGCTGCAAGGGCTGCCAAGGGAATTTTTTTGAGCTGTTCTTGAAATAACAAAATAAAGATGATCAGAAAAGAAGCGTGGAAAAAATTGGCAGACCTGTTTGTAGCACCGTTGTTCACATTTACAGAGCTTCGGGCGATTACCGTAACCACATTTAACCCTCCTACCAAACCGCTTAAAGAAGTTGCTAGCCCCAATGCCTTTAAATCCTTGTTTACATTGGACCGCCTGCTTTGGGAGTCCAACTTGTCCACTGCTTTGATACTCAATAAGGATTCTATGCTGGCAATAAGGGTAATTGCAAAAACACTCACAATAAAATCTTTCTGTAAGGCTTTAGAAAAATCGGGAAAAGCAAGATTGGAAAGCACATTTTCAGGAATGGAGATAAGATAGGAGGCATCCATGGGAAAAGGCAAGTTCAACCATCCGAAGGAATAGCTGAAGCTTACCGATAATATCAAGATCCACATGGGAGCGGGAATCAGCTGGAAATATTTATTTCTGATTTTTGAATAAAAGATCATGATTAAAAGGCTTACAATTCCAATTCCGGCAGCAACGAACTCTTCAACGGTAGCATTTTGGGCCAGATCAATTAATCCGTTGGGAATCTGGGCCAACAATTGAACAATACTTCCATGTTCATTGTTATGGCCGATCATAATATGGAATTGCTTTGCAAAAATGCCCCAACCAATGGCAGCTAACATTCCCTCAATGGCAGAAGCTGGGAAAAAATCGGCAAGGCGGCCCATTTTTAAGAAGCCGAGCAATAACATTAAGACCCCTGAAATTACAATGGCTGCTAAGGTGAACAAATATCCTTGATAGAGGTCACCACCGCCCAAAGTGGTAATGGCGCCTAAAAGAACAATTACCAAACCGTTTCCGGGGCCGGTAATGGTAACATTTGACCCTCCTAACAGGGCAACCACGGTTCCACCAACAATTGCGGCAATAATCCCAGAAATGGGAGGGGCATCACTTGCAATAGCTAAGCCAAGTCCGAGTGGAAGGGCTATCAACGAAACCACAAATCCCGAAAACAGGTTTTTTGGCAAGTCTTTAATAAAGAGTTGGGTATGGCTGGTTTTCGGCGTCAATTTGTTTTTCTAACTATAAGTAGATCGGTTGGTAAATCAGATAAAATATATTCTATATCATGTGGAAAAACCCGATCCAGAAGCCCTGTCTTTTTTGGTGCGTTCATTACCAAAAGATCGGCACGGACAACTTCAGCATAATGACCGATAGAATATCCTCGTTTTCCAAAAATGCTCTGGGTTTTAACTTTTAAATTTTTTAAATCCAGCTCTGGTATGGATTTCAAAAGCTTTCTAACTCTTGAATCTTCCCTGTGCCTGATTCGCTCTTTCAAAATAGAAGCCTTCTTAAGGGATTTGTCATCTTGAACGCTAACTGCAACCTCTTTTTGTCGGATCTCCTCCACAATGGTAAGCTGCTTTGCACCAAGTGCATTTGAGACATAAATGGCATTAGAAACCGCCAAAGCAGTTCCCTCGTCCTCCAAGCCATTTACCACTACATGTTTGCATGGAACCCTTTCTTCAGAGGGCTTTATAAGCAGTAATACTGAACAACAAACTTTTCTGGTCAGTTTTCGGGCAATGGATCCCACATAAAATTGGTATAGGTTTTCATGCTGAAGAGCTCCAAGAATAAGAAGGTCAATGTTGGAACCTTCACAAGTTTCCAATAGTACTTGATCAGGCCTCCCTGTTTTCCATTCAATTGAAATCTCAAGATTCGTATGTTCAATTTGTGATAAAATCTCGAGAATTTGCTGCTCTTTCTCTACTGTTTTCTCCCCTACATGCAACAGGAGGAGTTTAGCTTTAAAAAAATGGGCTATCCTAGAAGTTTCCATGATGTTGATTTTCAGGGAAGGCGAAAAGGCAAATCCAAATAAAACAGTTTTATATGGGTGATTCAAGGATTCTTCATTTAGAATGCACGCCAAGATAGCACATAATGAACAAAGAGATGACAGTGCTTTTTTAGATTAGTGAAATTTTTGAAGGAAAATCTGTATTTTTCAAGAAAACTATAAGGATGCTAGAGCTTGCGGGGATTATTATTCTTGGAATTATTGCACAATGGGTTGCATGGCGTTTTAAATTGCCTGCAATTTTACCACTGATTTTAATAGGTTTATTGGTAGGCCCGATCGCTACGCTTTATACTGAAGATGGCACAAAATTAATAGAACCTATTTGGAACGGAGAAAAAGGACTCTTTCCAGGAGAGGGACTTTATTATTTTGTGTCGCTTGCAATTAGTATCATTCTTTTTGAAGGAGGACTTACCCTAAAGCGGTCGGAAATAAAAAACGTTGGCCCGGTTATTACCAAATTGATAACCCTGGGTTCCTTGGTCACCTTTTTTGGAGCGGGGATAGCAGCCCATTATATATTTGGTCTTTCATGGCAGATTTCTTTTTTGTTTTCGGCATTGATTATTGTTACGGGGCCTACCGTAATTACACCTATTCTGCGAAACATTCCCCTAAAAAAGGATGTTTCTGCGGTCTTAAAATGGGAAGGAATTCTTATTGACCCCATTGGAGCATTGGCAGCGGTATTGGTTTTTGAATTTATAAGTGTAGGTGAGGGCAGTGCTTTCACTCAGACAGCATTGATAGAATTTGGTAAGATCCTGTTGTTTGGGACCACATTTGGGTTCACATTTGCCCACGCATTGGCATTTGCCATCAAAAAGAATTTCATTCCACATTATTTGATGAATGTGGTTTCACTTTCCGTTGTGCTTTTGGTATTTGTGGAGTCGGATGTATTTGCACATGAGTCAGGTTTATTGGCCGTAGTTGTTATGGGAATGGTCTTGGGCAATATGAATCTGCCAAACCTTAAAGAGCTGCTATATTTTAAGGAATCGTTGAGTGTACTTCTGATCTCCATTCTGTTCATACTGTTAGCGGCCAATATCAATATCAGTGATATGATGCTGATTTTCAACTGGAACACCGCTATACTTTTTGCGGTAATTGTTTTTATCATTAGGCCCTTGGGTGTTTTTTTAAGTACAAAAGGTTCGGGATTAAAATTGAATGAGAAACTGTTCATTGGTTGGGTGGGGCCACGAGGTATAGTTGCTGCTGGTATTGCCTCTCTATTTGGATCTAAATTATTGGCCAAGGGCGAGCCTGGAGCGGAATATATTACTCCCTTGGTGTTTATGATTGTTTTAGGAACCGTACTCCTAAATGCCACAACTGCTAGGGCTTTTGCCAAAATGATTGGGGTGTTTTTGACAAAATCCGAAGGCATTTTGATTATTGGAGCCTCAAAAGTATCCCGATTGATTGGAAATTACCTAAAGAAAAACAACAGACATGTGGTACTTATTGATAATAATGATTCCAATGTGGAAAAAGCAAAAAAAACTGGATTGGAGGCTATGTCGGCCAATATTTTTGCAGACTCACTAACAGATAACATTGAATTGAACGACATGGGATATTTAATGGCCTTAACAGGAAATTCAGATATAAACAAGTTTGCCATTGATAAGTTTAAAAATCAATTTGGGGAAAACGGGGCTTTTCGTTTGGTCAATTCAGAAGAGATGAATGACCCTGAAAACAACCCTGTAGAAGGACTTTTTTCGCACAAGGATGATTTCATCAAACTCATGGATGCCGTGCGTAAATACCCGGCCATCCATGAAATTGACTTGAGAGACAAGAAACACTATGATAGTCTTATCGATATTACCCTAAAAGACAATGATATTATCCCTGTTTTTACAAAATCACCTTCTGGAAGCATAGAAATCATTCCAGCCAACAGTAAAGATTTTGCGCCAAACGGTGATGGACATAAGCTAGTCTATCTAGGAAAAATGTTTGACATAGACTAAACACTAGGCCTAAATAGGACAAGGCTTAGAATGTGCGGTAAACCCTCACACTGTACTGTTCACTATCATTTTGAAAAGTAATTTCTGGTCTAATAACAAGTCCTGGTACTGGACGTATATCAAGGCCTACTGTAATATAATCTTCAAAATCAGAGTTCTCTTCCAAATAAGTGCCATATCCGTAATTGGCACCCACTCCAAATGAATCACTTAGATGGTAATCAACTCTAGCACTTACTCCGGCGAAATCAAAACCTTCGCCTTCTACAGTAATGTCACCAAAATCCCGATCTTTTCCGACAAAATGAGTATAGTTGACCTCGGGACCTACACTAAAACATTTAGATACCCTGAAGGAATACCCCCCAAATGCGCCATACAGAAAGGATGCGGCATCACCAAGACTTCCAGAAGGCACACCTATGCTTATTCCTGCGTAAAATGAGTTCTCCAAATCATCATCTGAAATATCAGAGACCGCAACGGGAACATCTTGAGTGGTTTCAGTTTTTCTTTGAGCATTGGCAGCTAAGATACAGGCCAAGAACAATAGACTAAATAGAATAATGGAATTACGGAACGTGGTTTTCATATTGTTGAAGTTTGGTTAATATAGAAGCACTCAAAAATTACAATTGCTGTGCTATTTTTTGGAAAGCGAAAAACGCCCACTAAGAATAAAAGCACCTAAGCTACCTTCGCCAAAGGCGATATTACTATATCCTACAAAAATCACAATGGCCTCTAGAGGCCTCCAAAAAGGACCAGCGCTATAGGAAAGGCCTCCTTCTCCTCCTTCACTTGCAGAAATGGCATAACCCAAACCAGCTTCAGCACCAAAGGCATCACTAAAACTATAGCTCGCTTTTGCCATAACAGGAATAAAACTTTCACCTTCGGCTTCAAAACCAAAATCCGTTTCCTTTCCTGTATATCTACTATAACCTGCTGTGGCACCAATTTGGAAATCATCACTTATGTTGTGATAATAGCCCAGTTCCGCACCATAGGTAATCCCATAAAAATCCTTTTCTTTACCAACGGTATTCCCAAGGTATACACCATAAGCAAATGAACCAGCTTCTCGGAAAAACCCGCCCTCGGCGTTAGGGTCATTTTGTTCTTCCTTATCTTTACCCCATTCCGTAACTACGTAGTTTTTATATTCATTAACAGCGTTAGGGTTTAAAAAAATATTTCGGGTATCTTTTATGAAGTGTGTGTCCTCCTTGTTGGATTCGGCACGTGCAGTCTTTTCTGTTTCAGTTCTTTCGGCACAGCATTTAATCGTCTTAGTAAAAATACCAGGGTTAATTGGGTCTCCAAAAGAAATCTTGGTGCCAGAATAGATTCCTTTAGATTGTGCTCTATATTCAAAAGCTCCATTTTTTACTGATGTAGAACCATTTTCTTCAGGACAATCACATTCGATAGAGGTTTCAATGCTCAAATCATAGGTAATGCTGGGATATTCGTATTTGGCAACCTTATAAGCAGGGGTTAAACTAACTAAACAATTTTCAAACTTGAACGAAGTTTTTGCTGCAAAAGGATAGGATCCTTTTTTATCTAGCATGTACTTTAAAACCCCATATGCTCTTTGTACATTATATTTCTCTCTTTTGGTAAGACCCCCGAGGTCCGTGCCGGTAAGCTGGGTCACAAAATCCACATAGCTAGATGTGTTTTGGAAGGTAGACAATACTTTGTCCATAGGTGTGTTAAAAGCACCTTTTGCATATTCTGGCTGGAGTAAAATAACCACATCGTCAGCGATTATGTAATCGTAGTCGTGTCGTAAGTTATAGGGAATTGGGCTGGGCTGTTTTTTTAGAAAAGCATCGAGTTGTTCTACAAATTCATTCGGCAGACAAAGGGAATTTGCAACAGCCCCTGCACTACTTGCTTCAGCGATGGTTTTATTGAAAACGCTCTGCAAGTTCAAAGATTCATCATCCATGATAACAATGTTGGAACTACCCTCTGTAAATTGACCAAAAGAAGAATAATTACCAATAAAAAAAGTCAAGAACAACAAAGATCTAAAAAAAGAATAGGCTTTCATTTCTACTAAGTTTTACACCAATCAAATTGATAGAAAAACAGCTTGTCTGTCAATACCTGAACTCAGGTATATTTTGTAGGAATAATGACCAAAATGGAGGTGCCCCTGCCCTGAGCGGAATCAAAAAGAAATTGTCCGTTCAGTTGTGCCACTCTGGATTTAATGTTTTTTAGACCAATGCCTGGAGTGTTTTTTTTAGAAACGCCCTGTCCATCATCTTCAAAACTTAACGTTACGGAGTTGTTATGTCCAAACAACTGGATATCTATAATGGAAGCGTTGGCATGTTTTATCACATTCTGAAGCAATTCCTGAACAATTCTAAAAAGATGCGTGGCAATGGTTTCATTAAGATTGTCTGGAAATTGAAAAGTATTAAAATTTATAGCTAACTGTTCTGTTTTTTCGATGGTCTCCAATAATTCATCAATGGCGCCAGTGAGTCCTACAAGTGAAATTTCTGAAGGGGTAATTTGATGAGCCACACCTCTAATATCTTCACAAATATCATCGAACTCCTTTTGCATTTCTTTATCAGCATATTTAGTGCTGAACAACCTTTTTAAGTTGGCTATACGGCTTCCAATATTGTCATGAAGTTCACCACCAACCCGTTTGCGTTCCTCTTCTTGGCCTTGAACAAAGGCATTCAGGAATTTTTGTTGTTGGAGTACAAGTTTGTTGGCCAATGAATTTCGCTCTTGATAAATGTGCCCAACAACCAAAGTAAGCGTTACCGTAAGAAAAAGTATTTCAATGGACGAGGCATAGAAAATTCCTGGAAGACCGTAAAACGAAAACTTTAGAAGGCCAAAACTGTGATGCAATACAAGTAAAATTGACCCAATGGCCATGAATAAATATGAAACGGTAAAGTAAGCTCCTATTTTTTTATTGTGTTTAATGTACACGAATATTTCATAGACCATTGCACAGATTAAAAACACGATGGACAGGTACCATAATTTCATGAAGAGCTCAACCTGTGCAGCATACATGGAATTTGCCATGAAATGCAGAAAAATTCGGAATGCAAATTGCAAAACAATGACTACCTCGATGCTTCTTTTGAGTTTGGGCAGATACTTTTTTGCCCTAAGAAGCTGCTGGGCAAAAAGAATAAAGATAGCCGTAGAGAGTTCAATGGAAATTACATAAATGGTACGTCCTGTATCCATTGATTCCGCAGGCAAAAGAACATTGGTGTAACCTAGATAAGAACTAATGAAAATGAACAAGACGGTTAAATAAAGCCCATACAATAAGAAAAGAGTACGTTTTATAAATACAAATAGGAGGGTTGTAAAAAGAAGGGAAAGCAGAATAAGGCCAACATAAGAACCAATGGCTATACTTTGAAAGGCATTGGTGCGATAATAGGTGTTCTTGTCCTGAACAGAAACATCCGTAGCCAACGGCTTGCCCTTAGATTTTTCAAACACCAGATAATATGATGCTTTTTCATAGGGTAATAAGGGTGTGGCCACTTTCCAAGTTCGCTCAACCGATTGTTTTAGGGTCTTTATTCCAATATTTCCTGCCAGTTCTAATGTGTTTTGTTCAACCTTATAGAGTTTTACATCCTCTAAAAATGGATACGAAAAGGACAGGATAATTTCTTTTGAAGTCTTTGAGTTGTTTTCCAAATTGAATTTTGCATAGGCTTGGGTTACATCAAAACCTAAATAAAAAAAAGACCTGATGTCATTAATGGGCCTGAAATGATCAAGAGTTTCTAAGGTAAATTTGGAACTTGCTTTTTGAGAGATATAAAGTTGAGAAAAATCCTTTAAGTTTTTTGTAATAGAAGTGTTATTTATAACAATAGTGTCATTGGGATATGCAGTTGAAGAACAAACTGAAAACAGAATAAAGAGAGAACAGCAAAGCTTACAGCAGTTGATTTTCATGTACAAATGTTACAAGTTTAATGCTACTGTCAACCCCAAGTTTTCGATAAATATTTTTTTTGTGCGTTTCCACAGTCAAGGGGCTAATGTGCATTGATAGTGCTATGTCGGGAACCTTGTTGCCGTCGCATAAATATTTTATAATCTCTTTCTCTCGAGGCGTTAATTGTATGCCCTTGTAAAACTCATCATCAATTTGATGGCTTTCTTTTTTAGGCTTGAGCACTCCCTTCCCATAGTAAAAGCTTTCTTCCCTGGAAACATGTTTAAGGGCATCATATAGATCTTCCGAAGAGCAGTTTTTTAGTAAAAACCCATTTGCCCCCTCATTAATAGATTTATTAACTATGGTTCTTTTATTGTACATGGTTAGTATAAGAACTTTGACCTCATTGTTTTTGCTCCTAAGTTCCTGTAAAACTTCCATTCCATTTTTATGAGGTAGATTAAGATCTAGAAGAAGAATGTTGGGAGTATTTTTTTTAAGCGAAAAATACAGTTGGGAAAAGCCATTTACGGTATCCACAACTTCAAATTCTGGAAAATGTTCAATTATGGAACATAGCCCATCAATAACAATTTGATGGTCCTCACATATGATTATCCTATTAGATGGGTTTCCCACGTAACTACAAATCTTTGAAGTAAGTTACAAAAGAATACTTGTTTGACCTTTTCGTGCCAAAAGTATTATCCATCAATTGGGATAGGGCATTCATAAATTGACCTAATAAACTAGAAAAGCATTGCAATACTTTGGTAAGACAAACTAAATTTTCAAGAAATGAAAAAGATAATTTTATCAACAATCAGCATTGCATTATTTTTTGTTGGATGTTCCAAAGATGATGACAAGGGCGAAAAATGTTCAACATGTACAGTTTCTGCTTCGGGAATATCGTTGACATCCAAATATTGTGACAATGGCGATGGGACAATGACGGTGACAACAGGGGAAGAGACCAATACGGTTAGTATGGAAGGACTAACATTCAATCAATTCATAGCTGCATTAAAAGAATCTGGAGTGAGCTGTAAATAGGCGGTTTTGTAAAAAAGATGCACGCAAGATTAATCATTCAACTTTAAAACAGCCATGAAAGCTTGCTGTGGAATCTCGACATTTCCTACTTGACGCATTCGTTTTTTCCCTTTTTTCTGCTTTTCAAGCAGTTTTCGCTTACGGGAAATATCACCTCCGTAACATTTGGCAGTTACATCTTTTCGCAAGGCTTTTATGGTTTCCCTTGAAATAATTTTGGAGCCAATAGCTGCCTGGATAGGAATGTCAAACTGTTGTCGTGGAATAAGCTCCTTTAACTTTTCGCACATTTTTTTACCAATAGTGTGCGCATTATCAAAATGAACCAATGCGGATAAAGCATCAACAGGCTGAGCATTCAAAAGGATATCTACTCGGACTAATTTGGAAGTTCGCATTCCTATTGGGGTATAATCGAAAGAAGCATACCCTTTTGAAACGGTTTTCAATCGGTCGTAAAAATCAAAAACGATTTCGGCCAAGGGCATATCAAAAATAAGCTCAACGCGCTCCGTTGTCAAGTAGGTCTGATTGGTAATCTGTCCACGCTTTTCAATACAGAGAGACATTACATTTCCTACAAAATCTGCCTTGGTAATAATGGTTGCCTTTATATATGGTTCCTCAACCCTATCAACGGTAGAAGGGTCTGGTAAATCTGAAGGGTTGTTTACAATAAGAGCTGTTTCCCTGTCTTTGGTAGAGTAGGCATGGTAACTAACGTTGGGAACGGTGGTAATTACTGTCATATTGAATTCTCGTTCCAATCGCTCTTGGATAATTTCCATATGCAACATCCCCAAGAACCCGCAACGGAAACCAAAGCCAAGGGCGGCACTGCTTTCTGGGGTGAATACTAGAGAAGCATCATTGAGCTGTAGTTTTTCCATGGAAGAACGCAGTTCTTCAAAATCTTCAGTATCCACAGGGTAGATTCCAGCAAAAACCATAGGCTTTACATCCTCAAAACCTTCAATGGCATTTTGGGTTGGGTTGCTGGCATCGGTAATGGTATCACCAACCTTTACTTCCCTGGCATCTTTTATACCCGTTATCAAGTAGCCTACATCACCTGAAGAAATGGTTGTTTTAGGAACCTGATTTAATTTCAACGTACCTATTTCATCAGCAAAGTAATCTTTGTTGGTTGCAACAAATTTTATCTTCTGCCCTTTTTTTATTTCTCCATTAATAACCCTAAAATAGGTCTCAACCCCTCTAAAAGGGTTATAAACCGAATCAAAGACCAATGCTTGTAAAGATTCATTAGGATTTCCTTCTGGTGCGGGAACGCGCTCAATAATGGCGGTTAAAATATCTCCAATTCCAATTCCGGTCTTGGCACTTGCAGGGATTACTTCTTCAGGCTTACACCCCAATAGATCTACAATATCATCTGTTACTTCCTCTGGGTTGGCACTTGGTAAATCTACCTTGTTGAGTACAGGAATTATCTCGAGGTCATTTTCAAGAGCTAAATACAAATTGGAGATTGTCTGTGCCTGAATGCTCTGCGCGGCATCAACAACTAAGAGAGCACCTTCACAGGCCGCAATGGAACGAGAGACCTCATATGAGAAATCCACGTGTCCGGGAGTATCAATTAGGTTTAGCACATAAGTTTCTCCTTGGTGCTCATATTCCATTTGAATGGCATGGCTTTTTATAGTAATGCCACGTTCGCGCTCCAAGTCCATACTGTCCAAAAGCTGGTCTTGCTTTTCACGTTCCGTAACAGAACCTGTATAATCAAGCAAGCGATCGGCCAGCGTGCTTTTTCCATGGTCTATATGCGCAATAATGCAAAAATTCCTAATCTTCTTCATAACTACTATAACTCAACAAACTGAGGATGTGTAAGCAACTGCAAATATAGGTCTTTTCGTTGCCTACAAGTGTGTTTTTTGCAAATATGAAAAAAGGTACTGCAGGTATGGCTCTAAAATATTTTCTTAGATTTGATATTGAACCCCAAACTCAACTAATGCGAATCACCTGTATTTTTTTATTGGTGTTTTTAATTTCCAAAAGCCTATGCTCACAGACTTTTGAAATTAAAGGAAAGGTGATAGATGGCAAGAACAACATCATCCCATTTGCCAATATTTTACTGTTACAAGCATCAGATTCCACTTTTGTAAAAGGGACCTCGGCAGATGACAATGGATTGTTTAGATTGACCGAAGTGGAACCGAACTTGTATTTATTACAGGCCAGTTATGTGGGCAGGGGGTCAGAGCCCAGAGCTTTAGATATAAAACAAGACGTATCCCTAGGTGCTTTGGTGATTCTATTGGAAGCCACTAATCTTGATGAGGTAGTGGTGGTATCAAAACGTCCAACATTAAGAAGACTTCCAGACAGACTGGTCTTTTCGGTTGAAAACACAGTGGTTTCCCAAGGAAGTTCATGGGATATATTGAAGAGTACTCCCGGTGTGATCGTAAATCAAGAAGAATTACAAATCAAAGGACAAGCTGCAACGGTTTATATCAATGATAGAAAAGTACAGCTATCCGGTCAAGAGGTTAAAGACCTATTAGAGGGCTTCTCAGGCAGCAATATAAAATCTGTTGAGGTCATTGCCAATCCACCAGCTAGATATGATGCTGAAAGTGGACCTATTTTAAACATTGTTACGAGTAAAAATATCTTTCCTGGATATAAGGGTAGTGTAAATGCAAGATATACGCAAGCGGTGTTTCCTAAATTTAGTTTTGGAACCAGTCACTATTACAAAACAGAGAAGCTCAACTTATTTGCCAATTATTCAATTAACCCTCAAAAAGAGGTTAAGAAAACAACAAAAGGAGTCAATTTCTTAGACGACACAAATTCTATATTCTCCAGATGGGCATCGGATTATGAACAGAAATATTGGTCAAAGGCTCACAATGCTAGTTTCATTCTGGATTATGATATTGATGATAGAAACAGCCTTAATGTCACTTCTAATATGGCAATCAATCCAAATAGGGAGAAACAAACCAATTTGAACGCGGTTATTCGAAACGGTTCAAATCAGGTTGACTCCACATTTGTGACACAGAACATTGCAGAATTTGATAACACCAACCTTGCTTTTGATTTAACCTATGTGCATAAAATGAAAAAGCCCGGTGCAAGGCTTTCCGTTAATGGACATTTCACATATTATGACGCTCAAACCCATCAAGACCTCAATTCCAATTATTTTGATAACAATGGAAACTTTCTAAGAAACTTTGGATTTGATACAGATTCTGGACAGGATATTCAAATTTTTACGGGACAGGCAGATTATTCAACACCACTTGGAAATGCATCTTTGGAAACAGGTCTAAAAATCTCTTCCATTGCTTCTGAAAGTAACATGGATTTTTTCAATTTTGTTGGAGCTGATGATTCTGTTGATGCATCTCTATCCGACAATTATACATATGATGAAAATGTTTATGCAGGATATTTCAGCTTTGTGAAAAACTGGGATAAATGGTCCATGAAACTTGGATTAAGAGGAGAACTCACAGATGCAACAGGAACCTCTTTAACTCTGAGCGAAAGTATAGAACAGGAGTTTTTTGAAGCATTCCCATCAGTATATTTGTTATACTCTCCTTCAGATAAACATAGCTTTGCTTTAGACTATGGCAGAAACGTTGATAGACCAAAGTATAGTGACTTAAACCCATTTCGTATATTTTTCAATGAAAGTGATTTTGTAGAAGGTAATCCAAGACTTACACCTAGTTTTAGCCATAACTTTAATTTTAATTATACGTTGAACAGTGAGTTCTTTTTTGATGTCTATTACAGGGATAACGGAAGGAATATTGCGGGTTTGGTTTTCCAAAACAATGAGAACCAAACACTGTTTGATGTAAGACAAAATGTGCTTGGGAGCAAGTCTTATGGCCTGGACTTTACTTTAAGTAAGGGAATAACACCTTTTTGGTTTTTGTATGCCTATACCTCCCTTTTTCATGAAGAGGAAACTTTTTTGGCAGTTCAAAGCAATAACCAGGAATATACTGCAGAAGTAGATGGAGTATATGGTTATTGGGCAAATTATCTTACACTTTCCAAAGACAGGTCTTTTACCGGAGAAATTACCATGACATATTTTTCCAACTTTTTATTTGGTTCATTTGTATCAAGTGAACAACTAAATCTTACGGTTGGTTTGCGCAAGTCCTTTTTTAATAATAGGGCCATAGTTTCAATTGCAACAGAAGATATTTTAGAACGCTATAATGCCACCTTTACTTCTAAATATCTTAATCAAGACAATTTCTACAGATTCCGAGGAGAAACACAATTTATCAGGTTTGGCTTTACCTATAATTTTGGAAACTTTAAACTGGAGGATAATCAGCGTGGAATTGATAAAAAAGAAAGAGAACGTCTCCAAATAAAGGAATAAACAATTGATTTAAGGTATTTTGTACTTTTGCAATCCAAAAAATTAAGGATTTGCCAAAAATTGGAAATATAGAACTTCCTGATTTTCCGTTGCTTCTCGCTCCAATGGAAGATGTTAGTGACCCACCTTTTCGCGCACTGTGCAAGGAGCAAGGTGCAGATGTTGTCTATACTGAATTTATATCATCAGAAGGATTGATAAGGGATGCCGCAAAAAGTGTCATCAAGCTTGATATTTATGAAAAGGAACGTCCAGTGGGTATCCAGATTTTTGGTGCAGAGCTTGATTCTATGCTTCGGGCAGTCGATATTGTGGAAAAATCCAATCCAGATATTATTGATATAAATTTTGGTTGCCCTGTTAAAAAAGTGGTCAGCAAAAATGCCGGAGCTGGAATTTTGAGGGATATTCCCTTAATGGTGAAATTGACCGAAGAAATTGTGAAACGCACGAAACTTCCAGTAACGGTTAAGACCCGATTAGGGTGGGATACTAATTCCATTAAGATTGTTGAGGTTGCTGAACGTTTGCAGGATGTTGGGATTCAAGCTATTGCAATACATGGCAGAACAAGGGTTCAAATGTACAAAGGAGAAGCAGATTGGAAACCGATAGCTGGGGTGAAAAACAACTCAAGAATGCATATACCCGTTTTTGGAAATGGAGATGTGGATACTCCCGAAGCAGCCGTAAGAATGCGTGATGATTTTGGATTGGACGGTGCAATGATCGGCAGAGCAAGCATTGGTTATCCGTGGTTTTTTAAAGAAGTTAAGCATTATTTTAAAACAGGAACTCATTTAGCCCCTCCCACTATATTAGAACGGGTAGATGCAGCACGAAGGCATCTTCAAATGTCCATTGATTGGAAAGGAGAAAAACTAGGTGTTTTTGAAACTAGAAGACATTATACAAACTACTTTAAAGGAATTCCGCATTTTAAGGAATATCGCATGAAAATGGTCACCAGTGATGAATCTGCCGATGTTTTTGCAGCGTTTGATGAAGTTTTGGAAAAATTTGGTGATTTTCAGTTTGCCTAATTGGCAATTAACTTTTTTGTAATCCTACTACTTGCAATTTTTGAAGAAATAATGCCCAATACCACAATTGTGGCCAAGACCAATAATACGTTCATGACGTTATATTCAACAGGATAGGCCAATGATGGGGTTATCATGAGCCAGTTGAAAGCTATTTGCGAAGCAATAAGCAAAGAACCTATCAGAACCCCAATAAATCCGCCCAACGATGTAACCAAAATCCCTTGGGTAAAATAAATTTTACGCAATTCCCGTATTGTTGCCCCCAAACTGAACAAGGTTTTCGAGTTTTGTTGTTTGTCCAAGATCATCATGATTATGGCACCCACCACATTAAAAAGGGCAATGATCAAGACCAATGTAAAAATGAGATAAGTTGCCATATTTTCCGTGTTGAGCATTCGGTGAAGGGTACTATTTTGTTCTTGTCGATCTAAGACCAAGACATTATTCCCCAAAATTGTTTTGATGGATTCCTTAATGGTTTTAGCAGACACGGAGTTATTAATCTTAAAATTTATTCCAGAAACGTGTGTACTATCCTTTTCCAATAGAGCCTGTACCAAGGGAAGTTGTGCAAACACATACTTTTTATCCAGATTTTCTTCAATTGCGTAGACCCCGCTAACCACTAAAGGCAGTTCATTATAAGGTTTAGAACTAAACCCTTGTTGTGAGATGGAGCCTTTGCCAGGTTTGGGCACCAAAATGGTCATTGGGTTTTGGTAATTATCTAGAGCAACTCCAAGCTGATTATAAATTCCAATCCCAACAACACCATTGTACTCCGTAACGCCCCAATTGCCAAAATACAAAGTACTGTCTACCCCAGTAACTGAGCGATAATTATTGTCTATCCCTTTTATATATGCAATACAGCTTTTTTCACGGAAAGTAAGGTAAGCTCTTTCTTCCAACTCTTTGGAATAATTGGCAAGCCCAGCAACGTTTTTCAATGCATTTTCCTCGCTTTTCGAGATGGAAAAATACTTTCCTGTAACTGGCAGAGCCTTCAGGTCAGGATCAAAGGTATTGGTAAAGGATAAGCTAAAGGTTTTTAAGCCCGCAAAGGCAGAAAGCACAACAAAAAGTGCCGCTGACCCAATTACAATCACTAAAAAAGTGATGAAATTGATGATGTTCACAGCATTTTGACTGCTTTTGGATCGCAGATAACGCTTAGCTATATAAAAAGGAAAATTCAAAATCAGGATTTCTTTCGTTTATCCAGAAGGTCTCTATTTTCAATGGGGTTTTCTTCTCCTTTAAGTGATTTTTCAATCTTATCAATGTATTCAAGGGAATCATCTAGATAAAAATTGAGCTCAGGAACTCGGCGTAACTGGTTTTTTGTACGCTGTGCCAATTCATGTTTAATAAGGCTTTGGTTTGATCTAATCCCTTCCAGAAGTTTGTTTCCATCCTTATTGGGAAAAATGCTCACATAGATTTTTGCTATGGATAAATCTGTGGTTACATAGACCTTGGAAACAGAAATCAAGGTTCCTTTCAATCCACCATCTGTAGCTGCTCGTTGTAAAATATCGGCCATATCCTTTTGGATAATTCCAGCTATTTTCTTTTGCCGTTGTGTTTCCATAACTGCAAAATAACGGAATTAATGACTAACCTCATGATTTGATATGGCCTCAGTGCTTAATTTTGAAAAAATACTATAAGTATCCGGTAAAGGATAACACCTTAAAATACTGTTGAATGGATAAAATAGAACATATAGGCATAGCTGTAAAAAATTTGAAGGAGTCCAATGAGTTATTTGCCAAACTTTTGGGAGTTCCACATTATAAAACTGAGGAAGTGGCATCTGAAGGTGTTAAGACATCATTTTTTCAATCAGGGCCTAATAAGATTGAACTCTTGGAAGCAACAAATGCCAACAGCCCCATTGCCAAATTTCTGGAAAAAAAAGGAGAGGGAATTCACCATATAGCTTTTGCTGTTGAGGATATAGTAAAGGAAACAGCCAGACTTAAAGACGAAGGATTTACTGTTTTAAACGAAGTTCCTAAAAAAGGAGCGGATAACAAATTGGTGGCTTTTTTGCATCCAAAGGGAACAAACGGGGTTTTAGTAGAGCTTTGTCAAGAAATAAAAGAGGCGTAGGGGCGTTAAAACCTTGCGATGAAGAAAAATAAGTAGTAATATTGCATCCGCAAAATTGCGGGTCCTATAGCTCAGTTGGTTAGAGCACCTGACTCATAATCAGGGGGTCCATGGTTCGAGCCCATGTGGGACCACTCAAAAACCTTTCAATCTCTTGAAAGGTTTTTCTTTTTAATGTACTATAGAGGTTTTATCACCTTGACCTAGGTTGACCAATAATTTGGCGTCAAATGTTCATTTTTGTATACAACAAGTGCCTTTCTATCGCTTGTTTTATTTTTTGACTATGCTTGGGAAAACGGAAATTTGGGTGCATTAGATTGTTCTGAAATCTATAACCCAAAATTTAAAATAATCACAAAAAAACAGTTTGCCCTAGCCATCGCTATTACGATTTACTATACTGCTTGTAAGGAAAAAAGGGCAAAACAAATAGAGAAATTGAAGATGAATTTGTAGAAAAGTATGCCCCCAAAGACCTGAAAACATATGGTTTTACTTTGCCAGTGGCGTTTTAATGAATAGAATTTAGAGCAGCTTATCCGCTTTTTCATTTTTATCGCGCTTTTTCCGTTTTACACTTTTGTTCTTTCCGCTGCCAAAACGATAGGCCATTCCTGCATATAGTGTACGGGAATCTCTTCTAAATTCTCCTTCTTGAAAAATGGTCCTGTAGGTTTTAAACGCAAAGCGTTGCGACCTAAAAACATCATTAAAATTTATGCTTAACGTTCCTTTACCTCCTGCAAAATTGTAGCGAGCTCCAAGATTCATAAAGAAATTCTCTTTCAATTCATATTGTAGAATTTTCTGAGGACCGCTGTAGAATGTAAATATCTGGAAAGTGAGAGTTTTGGTGGCTTTAAAACTATTGTTCAATTTAGCGTTTAACAAGGTGTTGTTTACTTGTACATTTTCATTTTCAATAACACCTTTTTGTGTTCGTGTGTATACATCAAAACTTCCATTTAGACTCCACCAATTTGTAGGGCGGTAATTGCTTGAAAACTCAAACCCATAGGCATTATTACTTTCAAAGTTGTCATAATCAATAATCAACAAGGTTGGGTTATCTTCATCAAAAAAACCTCTTCTATTGATTTCATCGTTTATTCTTCTATAAAAACCTCCTACGGTAAAACTTCCATTGCGCAATTTTCTGGTGTAATTGAGCTCAAAAGAGTTTGTAAATTGAGGTACTAGGCTTGGGTTGCCAGTAATAATAATCTGAGGGGTGCTTAACTGCCTTATCGGGTTGATTTGGTTTAAGGAAGGGCGATCAATCCTTCGGCTAAAGCTTAATTGATAAGAGTTATTGCTTTCCTCACCAGGGGTATATTTTAAAAATCCAGAAGGATAAATATTGAACAATTTATCACTAAAATCGAATTGGGGCTCGGACACCTCATTAAACTGAGTGTCTACATTGTAATCCTCTAACCTTATACCGATATTATATTGCCATTTACTTATAGTCTGACTAAAAGTGGTGTAAAAAGAATGGATGTTGCGATCATACCTAAAATCTGAGTTATTAAAATCTTCACGCGTGCTGATATAGGTGTTGTCTGTACGTCGCAAGCGGGTCTCCAGACCAATTTCCAATGTGGCACTTTCAGAAATTGGGTTAATATAATCTAGATTGATGGTTGTATTTGTTCTAGTATCATCAACAAGCTCATCATAATTGGCCAGAGGAGTATTTCCGTTAAAATCGAAATCATTGTTGGTATCACTTTTCAGCGTATTGTAATCCACTTCCAATTCAATATTATGCCCCGCTTTAGTGAAATTGTGTTTAAAATCTGCATTGTAAGAAGCGTTTATATTATCTCTATGGCTTAAATCAAATTGATTAAAATTGGCATTGGCATTGTCAAAAAAGACAATATTCCTAGTGGCATCAAGGACAGCATCAAATACATTTTGGTTGGTATAGAAAGATAATGTGTTCTTGTCGTTCATAAAATAGTCCATTCCAAATTTGAATACATGGGATGTTCTATCGCCAATACTTTCAATTTGTTGACTGGTACGTTCACGTGTTCTTGTAATAAGTCCGTCCGTCACACTTTTACCAAGTCGATTGCCATAACTGCCATAAAAATTGGTCTTTCCCACCCTGTAATTTAAGTTTAAAGAGTTGTTGTATCGCGTTCTTTTGCCGAAAGTGACACCCGTGTTTAAGGAGGCATTGAAGCCAAGGGAGGCATTCTTTTTGAGTGTGATATTAATGATGCCACTCATGCCTTCGGGATTGTACTTGGCAGATGGGTTGGTAATCAGTTCAATGGTCTTGATTGATGTTGAAGGTATCTGCTGCAACAACTCACTAGGGCTTATATTGGTTGGTTTTCCATCTACAAGAATTCGCACATTTTCATTTCCGCGAAATGATATTTCACCATCTTGGTTTACACTTACCGAAGGAATGTTTCCCATGATGTCACTGGCAGAAGCACCGGCAGTAGTTAAATCTTTACCTACATTAATGACCTTCCTGTCAATCTTTTGCTCTATACTGGACCGCTCTGCAATAACCTCTACAGATTCTAGAGCTACTGCATCTTCTTCAATATAAATACTACCTAAATTTAGTTTCTTGCTAGTTTTATTTATGGTTACCGGAGTAACCTTCGATTTATATCCAATAAATTGAATTTCAAAAGAATAATTCCCAAAAGCTATATTGTTTACATTAAAATTGCCATTCTCATTCGTAATCCCACCTGTTACAATGACATTGTTGGTTTTTAAGATAACATTGGCGTAGGGTATTGGTTCTTGTGATATTTTGTCAAAAACGGTTCCTGTAATGGTTCCGTTTTGTCCGTAACTGTAAAAGGTGACTGCAACAAAAAATAAAAAGAGAGCATTTTTGTATTCCATTAGTTTAAAAAATTGAAGTTTGAGGCAAATTTATCTGGAGAAAAAGGGGTTAATAGGTGTAGGGGCCACAAAGTGTGGTTGTGAAGACAAAGGGTATGTAAAAATGGTCTAACTGTTTGGTCTGCCAATAAGGGCTTTTTGGCATCGTTTATTCGTTGTTCATGGGCAATTTTCTGGACACCCTCTTTAGATTTGTAACTTTATCAGCAATTATTGCGCTCTATGTGGCAACAAGCCCAACATTTCTTAGAAATCTCAAAGTTCAAGTACCTAGTATTTTGGATGTTGATTTTTGCTTTTTCCGCCTCTACCTCCAACTGGTATTACTCCAGTACGTATGAACTGTTTGTTACTTTTGGTATACGGGCAACAATGCAGATTGCAATGGCCTTTGTTATAATCGAGCTGTTGATTCCCAGGCTTTTAAATAAAGGCAAAACGTTGGTTTTTGCAGTAGCGATAGTGTTGGTTTTGCTTTCATTTTACATTCTTTGTACGCTTATCTTCATACATTTTTTTGAGCCTACTTTTCCGTCCACTTATGTCAATTACGTTAAACGTTTTCAAGACCCTTCATTTTTTGGTCGTCTTGTGAGTATAGGAGAATTTGTATCAAAAACACTCTATTTACTTTACCCCACTTTTTTAATATTGGTATTGAAGTTATATGAGGAAAAGCGGCAGTTACTTAAATTGAACGAGCAGAAGAAAACGGCTGAGCTCATGGCCTTAAAAAACCAACTGAATCCCCATTTTCTGTTTAATACACTGAATAACCTATATGCATTGGCATTAAAAAAGTCAGACAATACCCCCAAGGTCATACAAAAGCTGTCCGAAATCTTGGACTATATTCTTTACCGCTGTAATGAGCCTTATGTTTCTTTAGATAAAGAAATTGAGCTTATTGAAAATTATCTGTCACTAGAAAAAATTCGTTATGCTGATAGGGTCAAAATTTCATTCAGTAATAATGTAACGGGCCAAGAAAAGGTGGCTCCCTTACTTTTGCTCACGTTTGTGGAAAATGCCTTTAAACATGGTGTTGTTAATGAGATCAAGCAAGCTCATATAACAATTAACATCTCAAAGAAGGGTGAACAGCTGGTCTTTAAAATTGAAAATAGCAAACCGAACACAACAGAAAACTTGACGGATAAAGAATCCATAGGGCTGCAAAATATCAAGAAACAACTGGAGCTGCTATACCCTAAAGCATACGATTTAATTATTGAAAACAGCAAAAGCACTTTTTCCGCTAACTTAAAATTGGGAATGGTATGAGCTACCAATGTGTAATTGTTGATGATGAACCTTTGGCAAGAGAATTGCTAGAAGGTTATCTGGAAAAAATACCGGATTTTGAATTGATAGCTTCCTGCCCAAGTGCTATTGAAGCAAGCTCAGTGTTAACTAACAATAATGTAGACTTGATGTTTTTGGACATTGAAATGCCGTTGATTAAAGGCACGGATTTTTTTAAGAACTTAGTATACAAGCCCCAAGTTATTTTTACAACTGCATACCGGGATTATGCTGTGGATGGATTTGAACTCAGCGCTTTGGATTATTTACTAAAGCCTATCTTTTTTGAACGGTTTTTTTCGGCGATCCAGAAGTTTTTAAAACTTCAGAGCAAAACAGAAGATGGAGTTTTGGCACAAGTTCATTCTGATAAAAATGCATTCCTTTTTGTAAATAAATCAAAGAAGCAGATCAAAGTTGTTTTTGATACTGTTTTGTATGTTGAGAGTTTTAAGGACTACATAAAAATTCACTTGGAAGAAAAAGAAACCTTAACCATAAAAGAAAGTATTTCTTCCTTTGAAAAACGATTGGACAACAGGTTCATTCGTCTGCATCGCTCCTACATAGCAAACAGCGAGAAAATTACGGCATACACCAGAAATGATGTTGAAATAGGACGAATTGAAATTCCTATAGGAAATAATTATAAGGATAACATGCTCCCTTTTTTGAAATCTGTCTAACAAAAGGATCACGGTATCAAGCAAGGCATTCACCTTCCCCTCATTCTTTTTGTGGAAATATCAATCACTGTTGGGGTCATAAACTTAATGCCCAAACTCTCCAAAATGCTTGTAAAACAAGACCGTATACCGTATGTGAACCCATCTGAACCTGATTTTCTTCTTTCGGCTTTCTTCTACTTATACATTAGCAGCATGATAATAAAATTTAATAATTCAATCATGAAAAAAACAAATTTAATAATGCTAATGGGCCTATTGCTTTTAAGTGGAAACATGGTAAATGCACAATCAAAAACAAAGCTGCTGAACTTTAAAAAAGGAGAGGTTTTAGATATTCTTTTATTTACGGGGAAACCAGAAATGGGCAAACTATTCCCAAAATACAAAAAAACCGCATTTGCATTTGCACTAAAAACTGGCTATCAACCACAACCCCTTTTTTCAATTGCCGAAACTACCCAAGGAGGGTTTCAGCCCGGAACTTTTGTTTTTGGAAAGTGGACAAATATGCAAAGCAGAAAGAAGTTTTTAAATGAAATTGAAGAGGAAGTCCCTGATTTTCACGAACAACGAAGAGCTATGTGGTCATCATTTTATTTGGCATATTACAAAATGCCCAAAGATGTGTCTTTTGAAATAAACCCAGAAAAAGTTGTGGTGGCTACGGCATATTGGAGAAACGATGAAAATGAATTCAAAAACTATAAAAATGAATGGCTTAGAAAGGCAAAGAACCAAGGAGGTAAAGTATTGTTGGAATTAACGGATGCTAAATCTTCCGTGGGATATATGTACAAACCAGATTATATGGTATTGATAGAGTGGGAAGATAGGGCAACCTTTAATGCATTTTATAAAGAGAATATGAAAATGGGAAATAATAGTATCCAAAACGTAAACCAATTCGTTATCAAATAACCAATTAAATTAGGGGCCAGGGATTTGTAAAAACCCTTGGCCCAATATTTCTTATGCAGACATTTGTAAACCAGTTAGTGTACTTTGGTTTTTTTCAAAGCTTGTTCTTGCTCTGTGTGTATCTGTTTTCTCCAAAGAATAGAAAAAACATAAATGGGTATATTGCTTTTTTGATTTTTGTACTGCTTATTGGATTAAGTGGCCGCGTACTATACGTCTCAAAGGTTTTTGGTGACAATTTTAGACTTATCACACTTTCGGAATTTGCCATTTTACTATTTGGCCCCACAGTCTTTCTCTTTACCAAATCATCATTGGCCCAACAACGATTCTCGTCAAAAGATTTGATTCATTATGTCCCAGGATTTTTTTATATCCTATTTGTTGTGTTTTATTTTATGGTGCCTTCAGATAAAGTAATTGTGGCCAGAATACAAAGTGGAGAGCTATATAGTGTTGTCAGTATTTTTGTGGGTACGGGCCTTATTTTTAATAGTGCATATTGGGTGTTAAGTCTACAGCATTTTTTAAGGTTCAGGAACAATTTAAAAAATGAGCTTAGCTATACCATTAAAACGCAATTCTTTTTTAACTTTCTAATGGCTATTGGAGGGTGCCTTTTAACTTGGACCGCGTTATACCTCACCAGTTTATTTGGATTTGAAAAGATAGAACGGGAAGGCCGTCAATTCATTTGGATGAGCATTGCTTTTGTTGTTCTTTTTATTGCATATTATGGAATGGTGGCACCAAACTTATTTCGAATACAATCTTTCAATCTTTCGCAAAAATATAGTCAGTCTAAGCTTAGTCATACAGATTTGGATGAATTAAAAACAAGATTGGAAGGTATGATGATTGCCAAAAAACCATATCTGAACGCTAAACTAATGAAGGCTGAATTGGCTAAGATGTTGGGAATTAGTAATCCAGAATTGGCGCGTCTTTTAAACGAACGTATTGGCATGAATTTTTTTGACTTTGTTAATTACTACCGCATAAAGGAATTTATAGCCCTTGCCAAAACTGAAAAAGCTCAAAATCTCACTTTTTTTGGCCTTGCGCAAGAGGCTGGGTTCAATTCGAAGACTACATTCAATAAATCTTTCAAAAGTTTAATGGGAACGTCCCCTTCCACCTATTTTAGAAGAGACACCACTAGTTAGTCTAAAAGGTTTCACTCAAAAAAAGTAATTAATCTCCTAACAAATTAAAAGCTCCCTTGGTTAAAAACTGTGTGTTTGGAGTAAAGGTGTTTTTTATTTCAATAATTGTATAGCCTTTGGAAGTTGCCTTTACAGTTACCTCTTCTTGCTTAAAATAGTAGATGTTTCCTTCTTTTTTTTCCAAAACCAGTACATATGGAATTTCATCTGCTACAACTAAAGCTTCATTAGGCAATGTTTTTGCAGTCTCAAAATCAGTATAAATACTTGCCTCCACAAACATCCCTGTCAAAAAATTGTTTTCCGATTCATTTTCAAGATGTCCATGTACCTTTATTGTTCGGGTTTCTTCAATTGCCGTACCCACAAGGTGTACTTTGGCCTTAAAAGTTTCTGTAGATACTTCTGGAATCTTAAAATCGATATCCTGGCCTTTTTTCACCTTCATAATATCTTTCTCAAAAACAGATAATTCCAAGTGAATGTGCTCATTGTCAATAATCTCCAAAATAGAAGTTGAAGGGGAAACATATGTTCCCTTTGTTACGTTCATTTTGGTTACACTACCAGAAATGGGAGCATAAATGGTGGCCACAGAACTAAAATTCCCTTGTGAAACACGTAAAGGTGAAATATTGAGCATTTGTAACTGTTTCCCTAATCCTGTGTGTTTTGCGACCGCCGTTTTATAATTGCTTTCAGCTTTTAGATAACTTTTTTGCGAGGTGATGTTTTCCTCGGTCATGGTTTTTTGTCTTTCATATTCAGCCTTTAAATAAGTGAGTTGCCCACTCACTTCCATATATTCCTGTTGAAGGGCAATAAATTCGGGGTTTTCAATGGTAACCAAAACCTGACCCTTGTGAACCTTATCTCCAATAAGTAAGGGTGTGGTTTTGATGTACCCTCCCATGGAAGCATTTACCACTACCCGGTTGCCTGGAGGCACATCAATCATCCCATTAACATTAATACTGGTTGGAAATGGCATTTCTTCCAAACTTCCCAAAGTCATTTTGTTCTGTTCAAATTGGGCTTGTGTAACTTGGATACGGTCATCCATTTGCTCTTTACTTTCTAAATCAACTTCAGATGATTTGGTTTTTCCACCGCAACTCAATAGTGCAAAAAGAAGGCTCAAGGTGGTTATTTTATATAGGCTTTGTATCATTACAATGTGTTTATAGGGTTAGATAATTAATGGCAATAACGGTTTGGTTGTACTGTTGGAGTTTTTCTAGATAATCCAACTTTATTTCATACGCACTCTCTATGCTTTGGATGTATTGATAAAAATCGATTTCTCCATTCTTGAAACTACCGTTGGCTGTTTTTAAAATTTCATCTGAAAGCGGCATACCTTCATTTTCATAATAGTCAAGTGTATTCTGAAGCTGTGCCAATTCCATTTTAAGGGCATTCCATTTTGCATTCAGTTGAATTGCATATTCATTGGACTCCGTTATTACTACTTCTTCCGCAAAGCGCGCTGCCTTTATTTGTGCCGATTGGCCTCCGAAGAGGATTGGTATTTTAATCCCTAATTGATATCCGGACAAACTTTCATTGAGTTGTGAATTGGTTCCTTGAAAATATTCAAGACCAATGTCAGGCAACAATTGTTGTTTTTTAAAACGTCTTTCAGCTTCAAATAAAGAAACCCTGTTTTGATGGTAACTTAGCTCTGGACTAGTGTCTATGTTCAATGATTTTAATGGGATTTTAAGCACCAGTTCGTCTATTACCTGAATGCTGTCTTCCGGCTGTATGGTTTTGTGCAAATTTCTGTATGCAATGGTAACATCCTTTTGGGTGTGCGTATATTTAAGCTGTATTTGTTTCTGTTTGGACGAGGCCGTAACTTTCTCCAAATAATTGGTTTCTCCCAACTCAAAACGTCTTGCGGCCATTTTGGAAAAGTTGGTGTATAAACTATCTAGCCGTTGATAGACCCGTTCCTTTTCTTTAGCGATTTGATATTCATAATACGCTGCAGTAACCTTTCTTTCCAGTCCTTTTTTATGAATGTCATAGGTGCTGGAAACAACATTGTAACGGGCCTTATTCACTTTCCTTTCGGAAAAGTATACCGTGGGAAAGCGAAAATCTTGCTGAATACCAAATACTTTAAGCGGCTCATTGTTCAATGCCAAATTGTTCTCGTCAAACTGGTAATACAACTGTGTCTTATCAAAACTAAATGCACTATTGACCAAAGCATTTGACTGTTCTACTTTTAATTCACTTGCCTTCAGCGCCGCATTGTTCTCAACAGCCATTGGGATGAGTTCTTGTAGGGTTTTGGGCTTTTGCTGAGCCGTAGTACTATAAGAAAATAGCAAACCAACGATGCTCAGTCCCACGGTTGCTCCTTTATTAACAGTCTTTAGTCCTCTCTTGTCGGTATTCAAATAAGCATAGAGTACTGGCAATACCACTAAGGTCAATAATGTGGCGGTTATCAAACCACCAATAACAACTGTTGCCAAGGGGCGTTGTACTTCAGCACCTGCATTGGTGGAAATTGCCATAGGCAAGAACCCCAGAGCTGCCGCCGATGCAGTTAACAATACTGCTCTCAACCTATCCTTTGTGCCTTGCTTGATAAGGGTTTCCATATTTTCAAATCCTTGTTTTTTTAGTTCTTTAAAGTGTTCTATCAATACAATTCCATTTAGTACAGCAATACCAAATAGGGCAATAAACCCTACACCTGCGGAGATACTAAATGGCAAACCCCGAATCCACAACAACAAAACACCTCCCACGGCAGCCAACGGAATCGCTGAATAAATCATTAAAGCTTCCTTCACGGATCTAAAGGCAAAATAGAGCAGTACGAATATTAAGACCAAGGCGATGGGCACCGCAACCATCAATCTTGATTTGGCGCTCTGCAAATTTTCAAACTGCCCACCATAGGTAATGGTATAGCCTACGGGTAATTTTACATTTGTATCTATTAACTCCTGGATATCATCAACTACGGATTGTAAATCACGGTTACGCACATTGATTCCCACTACAATTCTTCTTCGAGTATCATCACGGGAGATTTTTGCAGCTCCCTTTTTATAGCTGATATCGGCCAACTCATTTAGTGGAATCTTTCCGCCTGTAGGAAGGTCAACATATAGGTTTTTAAGATTGTCTATGTCTTGCCGTTTTTGTTTATCCAATCGAACCACCAAATCGAACCGTTTTTCACCTTCAAAAACACTCCCAGCGGATTTTCCAGCAAACGCCATGGACACCATATCGTTCAACTCCTGAATATTGAGTCCGTACCGAGCTATTTTAGAACGATTATAACGCACACTCATTTCAGGTAATCCGACTATCTTTTCTACAGTAACATCTGCTGCTCCTTCCACATTTTCTATCAAAGCACCTATTTCATTTCCTTTTTTTGCCAGTACTTCCAAATCCTCTCCAAAGATTTTGATAGCGATATCAGCTCGTACTCCTGTAATAAGTTCGTTGAACCTCATCTCAATAGGCTGTGTAAACTCCACTTCCATTCTGGGGATAACAGCAAGCGCCACTTTAAACTTGTCCGCCAACTTATCTTTGGATGATGCGGATGTCCATTCACTTTTTGGTTTAAGTACAATTATGATATCGCTTTCTTCCATCGACATGGGGTCCGTTGGCACCTCAGCGGCTCCAATACGTGTGACCACTTGCTTTACCTCTGGAAATTCTTTTAGTAGTATTTTTTCGATTTCAGTGGTGATTTTTACGGTATTGCTTAACGAGGTTCCCGTTTTCAGGACAGGTTGAATCACAAAATCACCTTCATCTAAGGTTGGTACAAACTCACTCCCCATTGAAGTATATAGATATATTGAGATTGCCAGAAGTGCCGTAGCAATCCCCAGTACTAACTTTTTACTTTGCAATGCCCAATGGATAATAGGATCATATATTTTATTGATCCATTTCATCAATCGAATCGATATATTTTTATCGGTTACATGGGATGGCTTTAAGAATATAGATGCCACAACAGGGACATAGGTAAAGCAAAGAATCATTGCTCCAACAAGGGCAAAACTGAATGTCAATGCCATAGGCTTGAACATCTTTCCCTCTACCCCGCTCAGTGATAATATTGGGATGAATACAATCAAAATAATGAGCTGACCAAAGATGGCGGAGTTCATCATTTTTGATGCTCCAGAGAAAGTAATCTTATCTTTTAAAGCTTGTCTTTCTGTTTTAGCCAAGGCGTAGATCTCATCTTTTTTCCTTGTGATTTGAAAAGCAATGAATTCAACAATGATTACTGCGCCATCAATAATGATTCCGAAGTCAATAGCACCCAAACTCATTAAATTTGCATCAACCCCAAACAGGTACATTAGGGACAAGGCAAACAGGAGACATAAAGGGATGACCGACGCTACTACCAATCCTGAGCGAAAATTGCCCAATAGCAATACCACTACAAAAATTACAATCAGACAACCTAGAATTAAGTTTTCGGTAACCGTAAAAGTTGTTTTGGCAATGAGTTCACTACGGTCAAGAAATGCATTGATATAGACACCTTCCGGCAATGATTTTGAAATGGAAGCAACCCGCTCTTTTACCGCTTCGATGACTTTTTTGGAGTTAGCATCCTTGAGCATCATAACCTGTCCCAATACTTTTTCGCCTTCACCGTTTCCGGTAATGGCCCCAAAGCGTGGTGCACTTCCAAAGCCTACTTTGGCAACATCTTTTACATAAACGGGAATTCCAACATCATTTTTTACCACGATGTTTTTAATATCCTCGAGTGAAGAAACAAGTCCTTCGCCCCGAATAAAAAATGCTTGGTTTACTTTCTCTATATACCCTCCACCTGAAACACTATTGTTCATTTGCAAAGCAGAAAAAACATCATGTGCAGTGATGTTCATTGCATTTAGTTTTTCCGTATTGATGGCCACTTCATACTGTTTTAAGAATCCACCCCACGTATTGACCTCAACAACTCCAGGAATACCGGAGAGTTGTCGTTTTACAATCCAATCTTGTATGGTTCGTAGATCGGTAGCAGTGTACTTACCCTTAAATTCCGGTTTTACATCCAGAATGTATTGGTAGATTTCACCAAGGCCAGTGGTAATTGGGCCCATTTCAGGTGCCCCAAAACCCTCCGGGATTTTCTCTGATGCAGATTTAATCTTTTCAGCAATAAGTTGCCTGGGCAGAAAGGTTCCCATCTTATCTTCAAAAACGATGGTAACCACGGATATCCCAAATTTGGAAATGGAACGGATCTCCTTAACACCCGGCAAATTCGCCATTTCTAACTCTACTGGATAGGTAATAAATTGTTCCATATCCTGTGTGGAAAGATTTCTTGATGTTGTGATTACCTGAACCTGATTGTTGGTCACATCGGGTACGGCACCAATGGGTATTTGTGACAATGAGTATAACCCAAATCCTATAATAAAGGTTGTGAACAACAGAACAATAAACTTGTTCTTTATACTGAAATTAATAATATGTGATAGCATTTTTTCATAATATAATCTACGTGAATCGCCCTAGGTTAAGTTTTGACCTAGTGCTAAATGAATTTGTTCTGATTATTTTATGAAAGCCGAGGTGGCTGAAAGAGTCCTTTAGAGTGCAGAGAGGAGGTAGATGCTTGATAATAAAAAGTAGCAACACTAAACTCGGCAAATTCAGGCGCCTTAAATTCTGAAATGTATGTGTTTATGGCAAAATCCGTAAGGCAGGAAGTATGAGATTGATGCTGAAAAGGAAGCTCTTCATGTTCTTGTTCTTCCTCTTGGTGTTCTTTCTGGTGATCAGCTTTGAGTTTTCCGTAATGTTTGGAAATAAAGACTATAACATTATCTCCATATTGCTCGCTATGAAATTGGGCGTGTTCAACAAACTCATCAATCTGAACCAAATCATCAAAGTGTAGCCCAAAACTTTGCAATAGGACTAAAAAAGATAGTATTATGGAAAATAGTTTGTTCACTATCACAAAGTTAACAAAATGGTTGAGCGCTATAAAATTGCGGGAATAATTTTAAGTGCAATTTAGCAAATAAGCGGTTAAGTCTTATGACCCTCATTGAGAATTGTGTAAAAGCATTACTTCCTTGGAATAAGAAAGAACAGTTACAGGGTTAAGCTCAATCTTTTTGTTTTTTCCCTTCAACGAATATTTGCCATGCATCCATTGTGAGTTCGCTTCCGGTATCTGAATTGGTATATATAATATAGCCCATTTTTAATTTGTCATAAACTTCAAATTGGCATTTGAAATCACCATTGTTTCCGCCATGGTAAAAAGTATCCCCATAATCTGTTTTTCGAATAAAAATACCAAGTCCAGCACCTTCGGCCTTATTGGGGTCATTCCAAAATTCTGGATTTGACTCCGTATGGATTTTTAAAAATTGGTTATACGTAGTTGGTTTCAATCCTTTTCTTTCTAAAATGGCAAGGGCGTATTTGGCAAAGGCTTTGGCTTCCGTATGCATACTAAAAGCCATGCCTGCTTCTTGAGGAATGCCCCAATTGGTAGGATGATTTCTCACATGTCCATCAGACACAACCTTGCGCAACAAATCGCTATCGCTAAATTCCATATGATAGAGGTCGTTAGGCTCAATCAATTCCTCATTTAAAACTTGTTCTATGGGTTTCCCTGTAATTTTGACAACAACACGTTTAAGGTATTCAAACCCTTCTCCTGAATACCCATATTTTTCTCCGGGTTCGTTAATCATTTCAATTCCCCAATTGGGAAGTCCACTTCGATGGATTAATACGTGTCGCGCAGTTATCTTTTTGTACTCAGGGTATTTTTCAAGTTGCTCAAATGGCAGGTATTCATGTAGTGGTTTGTCAAGGTTAATTATGTTGCGATCTGCTAATCGCAGTACCACAAAAGCAAAAACAGGCTTGGTAATTGAGGCGGCTTCGAAAAGTGTTTTCTCATCAACGAGTTCGCTGGTCACGGAATTTTTTACCCCATAGGTTTTATGATAGACTACTTGTCCATCTTTAATTAAGGCCAATGAAACACCTGGAATGTTATAATGCTCTTGGTACGCTTTAACTATTTGATCAGTCTGTTTTTTCGAGTCATCATCAAAGTCGTGCAGTAATCCTTTGGAAGGAATTACATCGGGTTCAGGAAGCATTTTTACCTCGAGTGAGGGAAGGGGATCATGGCCATCCTTTCTTAAAGAAAAAGTTATTGGGTCAGTAGGGGCCATTCTATGAAATCTGTAATCAATCTCCACAATTTTTGTTGGAACTTCAATTTTGTAATCGCCAACAGGCAGTGGAACGGAGAAATTTCCGAGGGAGTCTATAACAGTCTGAACCCACATTTTTTCATTCTCTAGATTACTCATTCTAACGCTTACAGGAATTGGTTCTGAATGAAGATTAGAAGTGTCGACTTTACCTTTGACCAGCCCAATATCAGTGCCTTCGGCAATAAAAATTATATTCCCCAGTCTATCAGGGTTTGACACTTTTTGAGTACCTCTTCCCCAGGAAAGCCATGTGAAACTTTTGTCACGGTCTTTATCAATTGCCACTAGATCTATTCCTAATGACATGCCTTTTTCAATTTTCTTGTCGAGTGTTACTTTCCACTCAACAGTTTTGCCATTTTCGGTTACATTTTTTACCATCTCCACATTGTCCCAAGAGGTTCTTGCCCCATATGCGTTCCTATCATTGCCATATTCACTGTATTGGGTAACAGGTGAGCCAGATTTTAAACTCTTTTCATTGATGTATAACTCCAAACCATCTTGATTATCCCAAAATGACATATCTGATGATTGAACAACTTGGGATTCGTCTGAAATTTCCATGGCAATGTAAAGCTCATTTTGTTCCACATTATAGCCGATGCGGAAATTACCTTCAAAATCTTCTTTGTTTTTTGGAGCTTTACCAAGCTCGGCATTGTTTATTTGATATTTGGTCATGTCTTTTGGCCACTCCGACAAGTCTCCGTCTAAAACTATTTTACTCATAGGAAAGGCATAAGCAATGGCATCATCGGTGACGATGATGTTGTTTTTCTTTGGATTTTGACAAGAGGTAATTAAAAAGGAAAAGAACAGATAAGTGTAAAAAAACAAACGAACTTGGCAACGGGAAAGGAATTTTTTCATGACGAAGTTTTTAGTTGTATTATTAATGACTCATTAAAAATCAAACTGTTACAGTAAAAATAGGATGCTTTTTTGGTTTAAATGAGTAGTGGCCAACAACTACTTAGGGAAACACTATCTTGATGCAATTCTATTTACCGCTTTCTCCATATCTGTTGACTGCCTTTTTTGCGGCATTTATGAAGTTTTGGAGATATTGTATCTGATTGTGAAAAAGAAATAAATTCTTTAAAGGTGTCCTTTGTAACTTCTTCGCATAACTTTTGGACCATACCACAACCAAAAGCCAGTAACGGTGAAAATAAGTAATGATGCCCCCATAATAGATGTGTAAGCAAGCTTTAATACACCCTTTGTGTGGAAGTAGTGATCAAGAACAGAACCATCATGAATGTTTTCAATCAAATCCGAAAACCTTTGGTCCACATGCAATACTTTACCAGTTGCCCCATCTATCTGAACCTCCCAAAATTGTTCTTTGAATACAAACTTAACCATGCCGTTTTGGGATCTTACATCAATTCGGCTCAATTCAAGAGAAAGATTAGCATCGATGGAATCGTGCAAGGTTGTACAAGCAATGTGCTGAAGGGTGCCCAAGGGCAACCAATCTTTAAATTCAGTGGAACTTCCGTAGTACGATTTAGGTAAAATAAGTCCGTTACTGTTCTTTTTCCACCCCAAGAGCAAACCACTTACTGAGATAATAAGAAACAGTAAACACAAAGTGGCGCCCATTACCCTGTGTATTTTACGTGTACTCCTTAAAATGGAAGCATGCTTTTTTCTATTCATAAATTATACAGTGAACAAACAACTCCTCCTAAAGAAATAGGCAAATAGATGACGTAAGAACATTTTGAAATTAATTTGTGCTGAAAGAATAATCATTATTTAGGCAGCTATACTTTCTTGTTTGAATATTAGCAGTAAAGGGAGAGAAAAAAGGAACGTGAATAAACTGTTTCATCTTTATTTTTTGATCGGGACATAATTTATAAAACAATATAAGAAGCAGGCAGGTTTTAAGAAAAGTTTATGTCTCTAGTGCACCATATGCATTGATTTCTTTTATGGCTTTTGTTGCCGACTAGCTTTAATAATTAGGTTGCTCCAGTAATATTAACAAGACGTTTTGGTCAAAAGCACAAAATGTAATAATAAGAAATTTCTTACGTTGACATAATAAATGTATTTCGCATAAATCAAATGAAAACCAATTGCCAACCTACCATATCGATAGAAGATTTACCATTTCCCATTGTTGTACTTGACAAAAAATTAGAAATACTGCGTTGCTCCCAAATCTTTTTTGACTTTTTTGAATTGGCGCATTCAAACTGTCAATCGCTTACTTTGAAAGAAGTAATTGGAGAGCTGCCTATTTCGTTTTCCAAGATTCTTAACAGAAAAACTTTTTTAAACAAAGAACTAAAAGAGTTTACAGCTCATGTTACAAGGAAACATGAACTGAAATGGTTTAAAATGGTGTTATATCCTTCACAAAAGGAAAAATGTTATTACCTCTATTTTGATGATGTAACTCAAAAAAAGAAAACCATAGATCTTTCCCTTCAGGCAGAACGTGCTGCGAGAATAGGAAGTTGGGAAGTAGACTTGGTTAACCATACTGTTTTTTGGTCAGATATGACAAGAGAAATTCATGAGACACCAAGAAGCCATGTGCCCAATCTTGAGACGGGAATCAATTTTTATAAAGAAGGAAAGCATAGGGAACGTATCATTGAAGTTGTTTCAGAGTGCATTGAAAAAGGCACTCCATATGATGAAGAACTGATTCTTGTTACCGCGAAAGGAAACCAAAAATGGGTCAGGGCAATTGGAAACTCGGAAATGATCAACGGGAAAGCATCTAGGATGTTTGGTGTTTTTCAAGACATAGACAAGGAAAAAAGGGCAAGTATAGAATATCAAATATTGACCGATCGTATGCGTGTTGCCGTTGAGAGTTCGAACATAGGCATATGGGATTACAATATTATTGACAATGTTTTGGTGTGGGATGATAATATGTATAACCTATATGGTGTTAAGAAAGAAGACTTTAGCGGAGAAGTGGCAGCTTGGGAAACAACAATACATCCAAATGACAAAGACCGTAGCATTCAGGAGGTTGAAATGGCCATACGAGGGGAGAAAGAATTCAACACCCAATTTAGGATAATAACCCCAGAAGGGTCTATACGCCATATTCATGGTCAGGGCAAGGTTTTTAAGAATAAACATGGGAATCCAGTTAGGATGGTTGGTGCCAACGCAGACATTACACGCATAAAAAAAGTGGACAATCGCCTTAGACAGTTACTGAACATAACGGAAAAACAGAATAAAAATCTGTTGAATTTTGCTCATATTGTATCACATAATTTAAGATCAAACTCAAGCAATCTTTCTATGCTCACAGGTATGTTGTTGGATAATACAGACCCTAAAAGTCAGGAGAAATTTTTGGAAATGATCCGTATATCGTCGGAACGATTGGATGAAACCGTTGTACAACTAAACGAAATAATAAAAATACAATCTGATCAAGGCAAAAACCTGCAGTGGGTAAAAGTAGAGCCCGCACTTAAAAATGCGTTGGAAAGCATCAATGCCCATATTGAAGAAACAGACCCGGATATCAGCATCCAAATTCATAAAGAGCTAAAGGTATATGCCATAAAACCATATTTATCAAGTATATTTTTAAACCTTTTAACCAATAGTATCAAATATAGAAGGACAGAAGAAAAACTTAAGATAAAGATTAGCGCAAAAACCATATCAAACCAGACCATCATCTCTTTTAAAGATAACGGACAAGGCATTGATTTAAAAAAGCATGGTGAAAAATTGTTTGGAATGTACAAGACATTTCATGGGAACAGTGACGCAAAAGGAATAGGTTTGTTTATTTCCAAAAACCAAATGGACGCAATGAATGCCATTATTGATGTTGAGAGCGAAGTAAATAAAGGAACCATATTTAACTTATGCTTTACCAATAAAACTGATTAACGAATGGAGGTAAACAAGGTTTTTTTAGTAGATGATGATGAAATATTTAGAACAGCTGCTGAGATTTTAATCAAATCGGAAGGGCTTACAAGGACGATTGAACAATATAAAAACGGGCTGGATGCCTATAATAAACTACTTGAACTGGCTGGTAAGATAAACGAACTACCGGATATTATCTTGTTGGACATTAATATGCCATTGATGAATGGGTGGGAATTTTTAGAAGAACTTAGAATGGCGCCAGATTTGATCAATGATCAAGTACATATTTATATTCTTACCTCTTCCATTGCACCGGATGACTTGAACTTATCCAAGGAATATGGGTTCATTCGTGGATACATTACCAAACCACTTACCAAGGCAGACGTAAACAAAATGGCAATTTCAGTGTCTAATCCTTCTAGACAAATTTAGAGCAAGGAAATAAGAATTTATTTGAACAACATTGCGATAGCTCCAATAGCGGTGACCACCAAAATAAATCTTTTGTAGTTTTTATCGTTGATTCTTTTTACAACAACTACACCAGCAAAAAGCCCCAGAAAGATTGCCGGCAGCAACTTAAGGTCAATTAACAAGGATTCATAAGAAATGGTCTTCCAAACAAAGACATGAAATGGAAGTTTAAACAAGTTGGTAATAAAAAACAACCATGCAGCAGTACCTACAAATTCATTCTTTGGGAGTCGCATGGCCAAGAAGAAAATATTGGTAAAAGCCCCCGCCAAATTACCTATCATGGTGCACACTCCTGCAATAATTCCAATAGGGCCGGCAAATGCCCAATGCGTTGGGATACTGGCAGACTTTCTTCTGTCCCACCAAAGCAACATTGCCAAGCTGATGAAGATTACAATCACCATACCCAGTTTAAACTCTTTTTCGGGCAGGTCTTTCCCAACAAAAACCCCTATTAGAATCCCTGCCAGCATCCAGGGCAAAAACTTTACAATGTATTTCCATTGCGTATGCCTATTGTAATAAAAAACAGCAAAAACATCGCCCACCATTAACAAGGGCATAATCAATCCTGTTGATTGTTTAGCCCCAAAGGCAAGGGCAAGCAGGGTTACATTAAATGTGGCAAGACCTTTTAGTCCAGCTTTTGAGGTTCCCATTAAAAAAGTGGCCGTAGCCGCCATAACCCAAGCACTTATAGAAATGTGATCAGTGAATAATGAAAACATGAAGCTTTTTGTGCGATCAGGAACAAAAATAGGCATTAAAAATGCGAAGGGCGTCTTTAGCTTATAGCGTTTTTCAAAAGGTTTTTAATCTGTTATTATTCTCCGTTTTTGGTATAAAATTGTCAAATAGTACTATAAAAATTTCAAAATGTGACATTATAATACACTAAGTATAAAAAAATAATATCTTTAGTGATTAACCAAAACCAGACAAATGGATATACAAACTTTAGATTACATTATAATTTTTGGTTTTTTTGCCATAGTTCTTTCCATTGGGATTTATGTTTCCAAAAAATCAGGGAAGAGTTCTTCAGAATACTTTTTATCAGGACGAACAATGCCGTGGTGGCTTTTAGGGCTTTCAATGGTAGCTACTACATTTTCTACTGATACACCAAACTTGGTAACAGATTTGGTACGTACTAATGGAGTGTCTGGAAACTGGGGCTGGTGGTGTTTTTTGGTTACCGGTATGCTTACTGTGTTTGTTTATGCCAAACTTTGGAGAAAATCAAATGTTAAAACAGATTTGGAGTTTTATGAGCTCAGATATGGTGGAAAGGCAGCAAGCTTTTTGCGCAAGTTTAGGGCTGTATATTTAGGAGTGATTTTTAATGTAATCACTATGTCGGCAGTTACCCTTGCTGCTATAAAGATTGGCGGGGTAATGTTGGGGCTTGAACCTTGGGTTACCGTTGTTGCTGCTGGTTTAATTACAGTAATATTTAGTGCCCTTGGAGGATTTAAAGGAGTTGTTTATAGTGACTTCCTGCTGTTCTTTGTGGCTATGGCAGGGGCTATAGGAGCCGCATACTATTTGGTAAACCTTCCAGAAGTAGGAGGTATTCAGGCAATCATAGAAAATGAAAATGTAAAGGACAAGCTCAGCATCCTACCAGATATGAGCGATACAAAGGCTGTTATCACTTTGTTGGTTATTCCATTGGCAGTGCAATGGTGGAGTTCTTGGTATCCTGGTGGAGAACCTGGAGGAGGTGGCTACATTGCACAACGAATGTTGGCGGCAAAAAACGAAAACCATGCTATAGGAGCAACGTTCTTTTTTAATATTATGCACTATGCGCTAAGACCATGGCCATGGATTTTGGTGGCTTTAGCTTCATTGGTGGTATATCCGGATATAGCAAGTATCCATGAGGCTTTTCCAAATGTTGCAGAAGATAAATTGGGGCATGACTTGGCTTACTCAGCTATGTTGACCAAGCTGCCAAGTGGATTGTTAGGGATAGTTTTGGCTTCACTTGTTGCCGCTTATATGAGTACAATTTCAACACAGTTGAATTGGGGCTCTTCTTATATTGTTTTCGATTTTTACAAACAGCAGGTTAATCCAGATGCCACCGAGAAACAAATGGTGAATGTTGGTAGGTTGTCAACTGTAGTTTTAATGGTTTTAAGCGCTTTATTGGCATTGGCCATGCAAAATGCAATGGGAATTTTCAATTTGTTGTTATCATTTGGAGCAGGAACTGGTCTTATTTTTATTCTGAGATGGTTCTGGTGGCGAATAAATGCGTGGAGTGAGATTACAGCAATGTTCTCATCAGGAATCCTAGCTATTCTTTTAGAAACTACATCACTTAGAGGCTTTCTCTTTAATCCTGATACCGGAATATTTCCAGATTGGGGAGAATTACCGTTTATAATGATTGTGACTACCATTATATGGTTGACAGCAACTTTTGTTACCCAACCTGAAACCAAAGATGTATTAAGAAGTTTTTACAAGAAAATACAGCCAGGAGGTCCAGGCTGGTCTAAGGTTGTGGATGAAGCAGAGGCGGACAATGCAGACATTGTTGATTCCAAAGAAAAATGGAGCGTGCCTTCTGGAATTACTGCAATGTTGTTGGGTGTTGTTTTGATTTATTCAATAATGTTTGCAACAGGGTATTGGATTTATGGTGAAACCAAACTGGCATTGATATTGACCGCGGTAGTTGTTGTTTCAGGAATCCTGCTTATTAGAGCTTGGAATAAGATAAAGGACTCTGTTTTATAACACAATTATGAAAGACAGGGTCATATCCGTTGATATTTTTAGAGGGGCAACCATTGTCCTTATGATTTTGGTAAATACCCCGGGCACTTGGTCCAATGTATATGCCCCTTTGTTGCACGCCAAATGGCATGGGTATACCCCAACAGATCTGGTATTTCCCTTTTTCCTGTTCATTGTGGGAACGTCCATTGTCTTTGCGTATCAAAACAAAAAACCAAATGCGGGAACCTATAAAAAGATATCCTTCAGAGCTTTAAAGTTGATTGGATTGGGGCTTTTTCTGGGAGCTTTTACCATTAGCTTTCCCTTTATTAAGGAGTTTGCAGATATACGGTTCCCTGGAGTATTGCAACGTATTGGAGTGGTTTTCTTCTTTGCAGCCATACTTTTTTTAAATCTTGATTGGAAAAAACTAATAGCAGTTTCACTTATTCTTTTAATAGGTTATTGGCTGTTGATGGCATTTGTACCTGTGGAAGGAGTAGTGTCCACTTTTGAACGAGCACCAAACAACTTGGCCAATTATCTTGATGTAAAAGTATTTGGAACACATAATTATAAACCAGATTACGATCCCGAAGGACTTCTGAGTACAATTCCTGCCATTGTAAGTGCCCTTTTAGGAATCTTTACAGGATTGATACTACGGTCAAAACAAGAAAAAAAGACCGCTCTTTTAATTGGACTGGGAGTTGCACTGTTGGTTTTTGGGCACTTATGGGACTTTATCTTTCCAATCAATAAGGCACTTTGGACCAGTAGTTTTGTTTTGGTCACTGCAGGGTGGGCCAACATTGCTTTGGCATTGATTTATTATCTCACAGATGTTAAGGGCCTAAAATTCGGAAGCATATTCAGATATGCAGGAGCCAATGCCATAACGGTTTATTTTCTGTCCAGCTTTATAGCCAAGCTTTTTTATTCCATAAAAGTGGATGCCGATACTTCATTGCACGGATGGCTTTTCAATAAAATCTATGTTCATGATTTTATGTCGATGGAACTTTCGTCTTTGCTATATGGATTAAGTGTGGTGGCTTTTTATTGCTTGGTAGCATATGTGATGTACAAAAGAAAGATTTTCATAAAGGTATAGTTGATAAAAACAGAAGAATAGATTAGTGGGGAGCAGTAGTTGGGCTTGAATGCCTTATTGACCGTTAAATTTCTTTATTACTTTTTCTACTCTTTTTCTTTTTGTCTCCTTCTCAATATCGTCAAGCCTTGAAGCAAGCGTTTTAACAAAAAGAATTTTATTCTGGTCATTAATTATGGGTATTGCCCTTTCGGCATACATGGGCAATTGATTTGTTGGACTTTTTAGAAGTTGCTCGATCAGCAAAGGAAAAGTATTTTTTGCATAATCCTTTTGGGAACACAATGCTATTAAAATGTTCATAGCATGATCTTTAGTGATAACGGAACCCTTGTCGGCTGCAAAAAGAATAGCGGGGAGTGCAGTATAAATCTCTTTTGGTCGTTCCCGTGTAATTGTTCCAAGTGCTGTCATAGCACCCCATTGTAGCCTATTGTTTTTGCTGGATAATTGGGCAATAAACTCATTGATATATTTAGAAATAAGTTTGGGAGCGTGCCCCCCTATTTCATAAAGCACCTTGATACAGTCATTTTGAATGGCTTTTTTATTCGAAAGATTTTCAACCAATACTTTAACGGCTTCTATATCCTGGGACAATACAATCTCCTTGGCTAACTCTTGATTGGGTATTTCATCTCTTCGGTTAAGGGACGAAGCGAGTTTATCAATAACACTCATTTCAAATTTCTTTGGTTGTGGTTAACTATTGTTGGACCTCTATTAACCTAGCTACATATTTTCCAATAACATCAAACTCAAGATTTACTTGGGTTCCTACTTCGTAGTAATGAAACCGTGTATGCTCATGGGTATATGGAATAATCGCTACACTAAAGCCATCTTTTTTGGAATCTACCACGGTAAGGCTCACACCATCAACCGTAATAGATCCTTTTTCAATGGTAACATTGCTCAAACCAGAATCATACAAAAAACTATAGACCCAACTCCCATCCTTTTCTTCTATAGAAGTACAATTTGCAGTTTGGTCCACATGCCCTTGCACAATATGGCCATCCAATCTTGCACCCAGCTTCATGGCACGTTCCAGATTAACGTAATCACCAACCTTCAAATCACCCAAGTTGGTCTTATTTAAAGTTTCCTCAATGGCTGTTACCGTGTAATTGTCTCCTTCAATGGAAACAACGGTAAGACAAACTCCATTATGGGCAACACTTTGGTCTATTTTTAGTTCTGGAGTGATTTCAGAAGAAACGGTAATGTGTAAATTATCACCTTCTTTTTTCAACTTTTCAATGCTTCCCAAAGTCTCAATAATACCTGTAAACATGAATCTTTTTAATTGAGTAGTTTTGTAATGTAAATGTAGCCATAACGGCAATGATTTTATGAAGGAAAACGGAAAAATTAGGCTGGGAATCTCAATTGGAGATTTTAATGGAATAGGATGTGAAGTGGCACTAAAGACTTTTGAAGATGCTAGGATGCTGGATTTTTGTACGCCAGTTATTTTTGCCTCCAATAAAATAATATCCCAGCAAAAATCGGATTTGGACCTAAACATGAACTTTAATGGAGTTCGGGATGCTTCCCAATCCATAGATGGAAAGATCAACGTGGTCAATGTTTGGAAAGAAAACCCAAAAATTGAATTTGGACAAGCTACAGAAGAAGGAGGAAGGTTTGCTATTAAATCGCTTCGGGCGGCGGTGACTGCGTTAAAGAATGATAAGATTGATATTTTGGTTACTGCCCCGATCAATAAAAACAATATTCAATCAGAGGATTTTAAATTCCCAGGACATACTGATTTTCTTGCTCAAGAATTGAATGGTGAGAGTCTTATGTTTATGGTAACAGATAGTTTACGTGTTGGTCTACTTACAGATCATATCGCGGTAAAAGACGTGGCTCAGGCCATAACCCCAAAATTGATACGGGACAAGGTGCTGACAATGGAAAAATCCCTAAAAATGGATTTTGGCATTCGCAGACCTAAAATAGCCTTGTTGGGGATTAATCCACATAGCGGGGATAATGGAACAATTGGCGAAGAGGACGATAAGATTTTGAAGCCCACCATTCAAGAAATGTTCAATAAAGGCACTATGGTGTATGGGCCTTACTCGGCCGATAGTTTTTTTGGCTCTAATTCCCATAGCAATTTTGATGCGGTCCTTGCAGCATATCACGATCAGGGGCTGATTCCGTTTAAAACACTTTCCTTTGGTAAGGGAGTAAATTATACTGCTGGTCTCGAAAAAGTGCGCACTTCTCCAGATCACGGAACAGCTTATGAAATTGCCGGCAAAGGACAGGCAGATGCTAGTTCTTTTAAAGAAGCGGTTTTCACAGCCTTGCAGGTTTTTAAAAGCCGAGAAGACTATACAACATGGAATAAAAACCCATTACAAAAGCAAAAGACAAAACGGGCAAGCTAAAACTTGCTAGGCTCATATTATATTTATTGCAATTGAATTGTGGTTTTCTAAATAAATAGTATCTTTGCCCCCGCCTTTAGGGGCTGGTACACAAACCTTAAGTGTAGAAATGATGAAGCTAAAGGAGTTTTTTATTCCTTTTTCGGGACTGAAGTTAGGGAAACATGAGTTTGGGTATGAGATTGACAATACGTTCTTTGAATCTTTTGAATACCAAGAATTTAATGCCGCTTCAATAGATATTGCTGCCATATTGGACAAAATGAACAATATGATGGAACTGGAAATTGAGGCAAAAGGGACAGTGAATGTAGATTGTGATTTAACAGGTGAACCTTATGACCAACCCGTTAGTTCAAATCTGCACCTGGTTATCAAATTTGGGGAAGAATATAATGATGAGAACGATGAGATTTTAATCATTCCCCACGGAGAGTACCAAATCAATATTTCGCAATATGTTTATGAAATGTTGGTGTTGGCCGTTCCCCAAAAACGTATACATCCAGGTGTATTGGATGGAACGTTGCAATCTGAGATCTTGGACAAGCTGGAAGAATTACAGCCAAAAGAAATCAAAGAAGAATCAGAAAATACAGATCCCAGATGGGATGATTTAAAAAAGTTACTAACGGACAAATAGGTTTATAATGGCACATCCTAAAAGAAAAATTTCAAAAACCAGAAGGGACAAAAGAAGGACCCACTACAAGGCAACAGCGCCAACAATTGCCAAAGACTCCGTAACTGGAGAAATGCACTTGTTCCACAGAGCACATTGGCATGAAGGTAAATTGTACTATCGAGGGCAAGTTTTGATAGACAAAACAGAAGAAGAAACTGCCGCTTAATCCCAAAGGCTTTAAAATAAACCAACTCCCGTTTTTTAACAACGGGAGTTTTTTTATGGAATATAGCTAATTTTAAAAACCAGTCAATTTTGGCCAAAAAGTCATATAAAATGACTATTTTTCACCGTTTTTGGGTCAAATTTTAACTTTTTTGACAAAAAAAGACACTAATATGAAAAAACAAACAGCAGCGATTACAGCTGTGGGAGGGTATGTTCCCGACTTCGTTTTGTCCAACAAAGTGTTGGAAACAATGGTGGACACAAACGACGAATGGATTACTACAAGAACTGGAATTAAAGAACGTAGAATCCTAAAGGAAGAGAACAAAGGAACATCTTATATGGCCATAAAGGCTGCTGAAGATTTGATTAAAAAAAGCGGAGTAGACCCGGCAGAAATTGATTTTGTATTGGTGGCCACTGCAACCCCAGATCTTCCCGTTGCCGCAACAGCAGCGTACGTAGCATCAGAAATAGGAGCGGTCAATGCCTTTTCCTATGATCTACAGGCAGCTTGTTCCAGTTTTTTGTACGGAATGTCAACAGCTACTTCCTATATTGAATCAGGGCGTTATAAAAAAGTGTTGTTGATAGGAGCGGATAAGATGTCTTCCATTATAGACTATACAGACCGGACTACATGCATCATTTTTGGTGATGGAGCTGGAGCCGTGCTTTTTGAGCCTAATGATGAAGGTCTAGGACATCAGGATGAATACCTAAGAACAGATGGTTGTGGCCGTCAGTTTTTAAAGATTGAGGCGGGTGGTTCAATCTTGCCGGCTTCGGAAGAAACCGTAAAGAACAAACAACACTATGTATATCAAGATGGAAAATCGGTATTTAAATTTGCCGTTTCCAATATGGCAGATGTTTCAGCTTTGATTATGGAGCGAAACGGACTAACCAAAGAAGATGTAAACTGGTTGGTGCCACATCAGGCCAATAAACGTATTATTGATGCTACGGCCAATAGGATGGGTGTAGATGCTGATAAGGTAATGATGAACATTCAAAGATATGGAAATACCACATCTGCAACATTACCTTTATTGTTGTACGATTACGAGAAGCAACTTAAAAAAGGTGACAATCTTATTTTTGCGGCTTTTGGCGGAGGGTTTACCTGGGGATCCATTTACCTAAAATGGGCATATAATTCATAAAGAACAACTAACTAAATCATATTCCATGGACATTAAGGAAATTCAAAGTTTAATCAAGTTTGTAGCCAAATCGGGTGCTAGCGAGGTAAAATTGGAGATGGAAGACATTAAGATTACAATTCGTACAGGAAGTGGGTCTTCTACTCCCGAGACTACAATTGTACAGCAAATTCCAATGGCACAAGCTCCAGCCATGCCCGTGGCCCCAGCTCCAGTAGCAGCTGACCCGGCCGCTCCGGCAAAAGAACAAGCTTCAGCCGAAGATGATTCGAAATACATCACCATTAAATCTCCAATAATTGGAACATTTTATAGAAAACCATCTCCAGATAAGCCAGTATTTGTTGAGGTAGGTAGTACAATCAATCCGGGAGATGTGCTTTGTGTTATTGAAGCAATGAAGCTTTTCAATGATATTGAATCAGAAGTTGCTGGAAAGATTGTTAAAGTGTTGGTGGATGACTCTTCTCCGGTAGAATTTGACCAGCCTTTATTTTTGGTTGATCCGTCATAGAAAATTTTAAATGCTAAATTTTAAGTGGCTTATACAAGTCGTTTAAAATCATTTAAGATTTAGAATTCACAGTTTAAAATTGTTTTCTATGTTTAAAAAAGTGTTGATTGCAAATAGAGGTGAGATTGCACTCCGTATTATACGTACGTGCAAGGAAATGGGTATAAAAACAGTAGCGGTATACTCCAAAGCAGATGAAGAAAGCCTTCATGTGCGATTTGCTGACGAAGCGGTTTGTATTGGTCCCGCACCCAGTCATGAATCCTATTTAAAGATTCCCAATATTATTGCAGCTGCGGAAATCACCAATGCAGATGCCATTCACCCAGGATATGGATTCCTTTCGGAGAATTCCAAGTTCTCAAAAATATGTGCCGAGCACGAAATTAAGTTCATTGGAGCTTCTGGAGAGCAGATTGATAGAATGGGGGACAAAGCCACAGCCAAAGAAACCATGAAAAAGGCGGGGGTGCCCTGTGTTCCTGGTTCTGATGGTCTTTTAAAAGATGTTGAGGATGCCAAAAAGACGGCAAAGAAAATGGGCTATCCCGTAATGATAAAGGCCACTGCCGGTGGTGGTGGAAAAGGGATGCGAGCCATTTGGTCGGAGGACGAAATGGAACCCAATTTTGAAAGCGCAGTACAAGAAGCAACTGCAGCATTCGGCAATGGCGGAATGTACATGGAGAAATTGATAGAAGAACCGAGACATATTGAGATTCAGGTTGTAGGAGATCAGTACGGAAAAGCATGCCATCTATCAGAAAGAGATTGCTCCGTTCAACGTAGGCACCAAAAGCTTACAGAAGAGACACCCTCTCCGTTTATGACGGATTCACTTCGTGAAGAAATGGGTGCCGCCGCAGTGAAAGCTGCAGAATTCATTAAATATGAAGGTGCCGGGACAGTAGAGTTTTTGGTGGATAAACACAGAAATTTCTACTTTATGGAGATGAATACCCGTATTCAGGTAGAGCATCCCATAACAGAACAGGTAGTGGATTATGATCTTATCCGTGAGCAGATTTTGGTTGCGGGAGGAGTTCCTATTTCAGGAAAAAACTACCTTCCAAAACTACATTCCATTGAATGTAGGATCAATGCAGAGGATCCATATAATGACTTTAGGCCATCACCAGGAAGAATCACAACATTGCACACCCCTGGAGGTCATGGTATACGTCTGGACACTCATGTATATAGTGGTTATATTATTCCCCCAAACTATGACTCTATGATCGCTAAGTTGATTACTACGGCCCAAACAAGGGAAGAGGCTATCAACAAAATGCGTAGGGCTCTAGATGAATTTGTGATCGAGGGTGTAAAAACTACCATTCCGTTCCATAGACAATTGATGGATCATCCGGACTATTTGGCGGGCAATTATACCACCAAGTTCATGGAAGATTTTGAAATGGACGAAAAATATTCATATTAATAACCAGCCCCGATGAAAATCGGGGTTTTTGTTTTATGGAGTTAAGCTATTGGGAATATAAGACTTGGCTTTCCAATGTGGATTTTACCATAATTGGAAGTGGAATAGTTGGGCTTAATTGTGCCCTTCAGTTAAAAGAGAAGTACCCGGCGGCTAAAGTTTTAGTGCTTGAGAAAGGAATGCTTCCACAAGGTGCCAGCACAAAAAATGCAGGGTTTGCCTGTTTTGGGAGTATTTCAGAGGTTTTATCAGACTTGAGGACACATACTAAAGAGGACGTGGCTGATTTGGTAAAAAAACGCTGGGAGGGCATTCAACTTTCGCGAAAACTTTTAGGCGATGAATCAATAGGTTTTCAACAAAATGGCGGCCATGAACTTTTCCTAAAATCCAGTCTGAATCTTTTTGAATCATGTTTGGGTGGAATGGAAGCAATAAATAAGTTGCTCAAACCAATTTTTGGAGAGGCCCCTTTTATCAAGAAAGATAATGTCTTTAGTTTCGGAAATGTTGAAAATCAATATATCACCCATAAGTTTGAAGGGCAATTGGATACAGGGAAACTTATGGATGCTTTGCTTCAAAAAGTATTAAAAAAAGGAGTACATATTCTAAATAGTGTAGAGGTCAAACATTTTGAAGATGTTGGCAATAGCGTATCCGTTGCAACCGATTTCTTTTCTTTTGAAACAAAAAAATTGCTTGTGGCCACCAATGGATTTGCGGCAAAGTTGTTAAAAAAAGAAACCATACTCCCTGCAAGGGCACAAGTGTTGGTGACCAAACCTATAAAGAACCTGAAGATAAAAGGCACTTTTCATTTGGACGAAGGATATTATTATTTTAGGAATATTGATAATCGCATTTTATTGGGAGGCGGAAGGAATTTGGATTTTAAGGCAGAGGAGACTACTGCGTTTGGACAAACGGAGTTGATTCAAAATAAGTTGGAGCAATTGCTGCAAAAAGTAATTTTACCCCATCAGGAAGTGGAAATTGACCAACGCTGGAGCGGTATCATGGGTGTTGGAAAACAAAAGACACCCATTGTAGAACGGGTGTCCAATAATGTTATGTGTGGCGTGCGCCTTGGTGGAATGGGTGTTGCCCTAGGCAGTTTGATTGGAAAAGAATTGGCCAGTCTAATAGATTAGACCTTTCTCCCATCCAATAAATTGATGATTCGTGAACCATAAGCAGCGTTCTTTTCGGAGTGGGTTACTTGGATAATGGTCACGCCATCTTCTTCATTCAGTTTTTTGAACAGCTCCATAATCTCCTCTCCTTGTGCCGAGTTTAAATTTCCTGTAGGCTCATCGGCCAAAATAAGTTTTGGATTAGATATCAACGCTCGGGCTATACCAACAAGTTGTTGTTGCCCGCCACTCAGTTGGGCAGGAAACAAATCTTTCTTTCCAACAATATTGAAACGGTCCAACATATCTGCTACCATGGCTTTGCGTTCAGAACCTTTAAACTTCTTATAAAGCAATGGCATTTCCAAGTTTTCCTTTACAGTCAATTCATCCAGTAGGTGGTACGACTGAAATACAAAACCAATGTACTCCTTATAAAGATTTGCCCTGTGCTTTTCCTTAAGAGAATGCACCGATTCCTCCAGAAAATGGTACTCACCTTCATCAAATCCATCTAACATACCTATAACATTGAGCAAGGTTGACTTGCCGGAGCCAGAGGGTCCCATAATGGAAATAAATTCACCTTCATTAACATTGAGGTTGATGTCTTTTAATAGAAAAATGCGTTGGCCACCAGAGTTGACCCATTTAAAAATATTGTTTAGTTGTAATAACATAGTTTTTAATTTATTCAGTTCTTAAACTTTTTACAGGATTTGCAATTGCTGCTTTTATGGCCTGATAACTTACCGTTAAAAAAGCTATCGCTAAGGCTAAAACTCCTGCCAAAGCAAAGAACCACCAGGAAATAGTCACCTTATAGGCGAAACTCTCGAGCCATTTGGTCATAAAATACCATGAAACTGGAATGGCCAATACAATTGATATCAGTACCAGTTTTAAAAAATCTACTGATAACAAGGTTGTTATACTTTGTACGGTTGCCCCCAGAACTTTTCGCACACCAATCTCTTTAATTCTATTCTCTGCCATATAACTGGTAAGTCCAAATAACCCTAAACACGAAATGAAAATAGTCAATACTGTAAACAAACTTACCAGTTGTCCAGTTTGTTTTTCGTCGTTGAACTTTTTGGCGTATTGCTGATCTACAAATTCATATTCAAATGGATATTCTGGGTTATATTCTTTGAATATTTGGGAAAGACTAGCAATATTGTGAGCAGTTTTGTATTCTCCATTGAGTTTTAGCGTAATAAAGTTTGTCCACTCTCCTGCTGAATGTATGATTATGGGTTCTATTTTCTGAAATGGTGAAGTAAGGATAAAGTCCTTTACCACACCTACCACGTTCCATTGCCTGCCCATATCTTCTACTTGCTGACCTATAGGCTGTTCAAAACCCATATGGCGCATGGCTGTTTCATTGATCAGCATAGCGGTGGAATCTGTAGGGAACCTGATATGGTCCAAATCCCTTCCCGCTACTAGTTCCAGCCCCAGAGTTTTTACAATATCCGTATCCGCGGTAAAACGTAAGATCAAGGTCTTATCATCTTCTTTTTTGCCTTTCCAACCAATATCCCAAGAATTACTCCAATTCTCTGTTGGGGGAGAAACAGTTCGCGTAACCGCTGTAGCAGCCCCTGAATTTAACAATGCCTCCTTTATCAAAGGATACTTTTCTTTTATTGTGCCTTCCATGGCTATGTATACTAGTTTATCTTTGTTGTAACCAAGGTCCCTGTCCTGTACATTGACCAACTGTTGATTTACCACAATGGTGGCTGTAATAAGTATTATAGCGATTGAAAATTGAAGTACGACCAACACTTTTCTTGGACTAACAAGCGTGCTCTCTTTTTTAAAGACCCCTTTTATGACTGAAACTGGTTTAAATGAGGAAAGATATAATGCCGGATAACTACCGGCCAACACACCTGTAAATAGCACTATTCCAACAGCGGATAACCAAAACCATTTATCGGTAAAATTGAGTGATAATTCCCTTTCAATTAGTGTGTTAAATGATGGCAAAGAAGCCCAAACAATTAAAATTGCAAGAAAAGCAGCGATTGAGGAAATGAGTATGGATTCGCCCAAAAACTGACTGACCAATGCTCCTTTTTTTGCACCTATCACTTTACGAACGCCAACTTCCTTGGCGCGTTTTTCACTTCGAGCGGTACTCAAGTTCATAAAGTTGATACATGCAATAATCAAAATAATTCCTGCAATGATTCCAAACAATCGGATTATATCTATTCTACCTCCTACCTCAATACCATTTTCAAATTTCGAATAGAGATAGGTTCGCTCAAAAGGGTACAATAAGGTTTCCATTTCTGGAGATTCTTTGTCGTACCTCTCTCTAAGGGATTTGATTTTTTTTGAGAAGATCTCATAATTGGTTCCTGATTTAAGCATGACATAGGTCGCAACAGAATTATTGCTCCAATAATCATCATTCCATCCTTTTTGATGCAAGTATGCCCATGGCATCAAGAATTCGAAGTTAAAAGTTGTATTCCGGGGTAGATCCTTTAACACTCCAGTAACTGTAAAACTGTCTGCATTGTCCACCTTTAGAATCTTTCCTATTGGTGATTCGTTTCCAAACAGTTTTTCCGCCAATTTTTGGGTGACAACAACGGAATTGACATCTTTTAAGACAGTTTCAATGTTACCTTCCACCAAAGGAAAACTAAAAATCTTAAGAAAATCTGGGTCAACTATTGAACCTGTCGATTTTATTCTTTTATCACCGATTGAAAACAGGAAAGTATCTTCATAGTTATACCTCGAAACGTTTTCCACTTCAGGGTAATCTTTGGCAATCACCGAGGCCATTATTTTGGGAGTAGAGTTCCAAGTCCAGATTTCCCCATCTACTGGATATTGATTGTTTACTTGATAAACGCGGTCATTGTTTTCATGAAACCGATCATAGCTAACCTCAAAATTGATCCATAGAACAATCAGGGTTACAACTGCTAACCCAATAGAAAGCCCAATAATATTAAGCAATGAAAAGCCTTTATTGCGGAGCAAGTTGCGCCAAGCTATTTTTAGATAGTTTTTAAACATGCCTTTTGTTTCTATTATTAATGACTTACTGTATTTTTTGAATTCTAGAGCGCCCTATAATTATGCCTTTGTTTACTTCAGGATTTCCTTGATATGCCACAGTAGCTTCTCCATACGCGGTTATTTTCAAATTGTCACTTACATTTAATCGATAACTACCTTCTCCATATGCCGTTACTTTGGCCGATTTACTTTCAACACCTAAAGTGTTAACCCTAGTTTCTCCATATGCCGTTATTTTTTGTCGATCTACAGTACCATCTTCAAGTTCCAAATAGCTTTCCCCATAAATAGTAGTTTGAAGTGACCTCAGTGCTAAACTTTTAATATATACCTGGGATTCACCATAAATCTTTAGACGGAACTTGTCTCCGGTCAATGTACTCTTGCAAATAAATTTTTCTTCTCCCCGTAAAGAGAGTTCTTCAAGATTTTTATAGGTAACAATGGCCTTTAACACCGTTCCTTTGTAAATGGGTCTTTTTTGTTTGTATCCTTGATGGTAAGTTTTCTCACTTTTGGTTAGTTCTTTGGCATCGTCCAGATATATACGAAGCGTTTTTGAATTGACCTCAATGTTGATTTTATTTGCGGATACCGTGCTACTTTCAATAAGTACGCTTTCAGAGTTGCCTTGTTGGAAGATTACTTCTATATGAGGGCTTATGATAACTTTATCAAACGAACGCACTTTTGTTGTAGTACCTTGGGCCAAACCAATATGGAAATTGAAAAAAGCAAAAGCTATTATAGGGAGAAGGATTGTATTTTTTCTTTTTTTCATGATTTTAATTTATGATGGTGGAGGTTTTTGCCCCGCACCATGATTTGTTTATTCATCTCTTAATGATTCTACCGGATTGGCTATCGCCGCCCTAAAACTTTGCCAGCTTACAGTTAATATGGCAATGGACAAAGCAACTAAACCGCCCAGTACGAAAACCCACCAACTTATGGTTGTTTTGTAAGCAAAGCCCTCCAACCACTTGTCCATGGCAAACCAGGCAATGGGAACAGCAATCACAAAGGCCAACCCAACCCATTTAATAAAGTTCTGGTTGAGCAATTGTAGAATTTGGGCAATGGTGGCCCCATTGACTTTTCGAACCCCGATTTCCTTTTTCCGTTGAATGCAAGTATATGACGTTAACCCAAAAAGCCCCAGAGAGGCAATTAGAATGGCCAGTAAGGTGAATATTTGAAAAGCCTTGGCAAATTTTTGATCTTCATTGAACAACGCCTGAAACTTTTGATCCAAAAAAGTATAGTTATAAGTGCTCACAGGAAAAACCTGGTGCCATGTTTGCTCTAGTTCATTTAGCGCCTTATCTACTCCTGCCATAGTAATGGCCTTTTGATCCAGTTTTACAAGAACATTCTGGGTATTTCTATCATGTCTAATGATAATAGGGACAACAGCGGATTTCATTCCAAAGTGGTTGTAATCTTCAACCACTCCGCTTACGGTCCAATCTTGACCCCAAAATTTAATGGTTTCCCCGATAAGAGCATTTGGATCCTCAATACCCATAAAACGCACCATTTCTTCATTGACTACCACATTGTGACTCCATTTTTCCGCGGTTTGAAGAAAGGCATTTCCAGCAACGAAATCCATTCCCATCAAATTAAAATAATTGGGTCTGGCTCCATAGTTATACCAAATGTGTGTTTCATCGGTATGCCCATCAGGAAAAGTAAGTTGAATATTGGAATTCATATTGGAGAAATCATCCCCAGGATAAGTGCCAGTGCAACCAACTTCAGCTACGTAGGGGCTTCTTTTAAGTTCCTCTAACAGTACATCAAAATCTTTATAGAATATGGAGTCGTATGCCCGATCTAATATTTGACCTTTCAAGGCTACTACCTGATCAAGGTTGGCACCAATGGGACGATTCTTGAGAAAATTAATCTGCTTGTTTGCCATAAGAGTGCAGATTAACAACGAGATGGTGGCTACAAATTGAGTAATGATCAAGGCTCTTCTAAAATGGAGACCATTTTTTGAGGTTTGTACTTGGCCCTTGAGCACCTTGGCTGGATTGAATCTGCTTAATACAAATGCTGGATATAACGCGGCCAATGAAGCTCCCAAAAGCATAATCCCCAAATAAGGCATGAGGGCGGTTAGCTGTGTGCCATCTAAACCTAAATTTTGGCCAACCATGGCATTAAACCCAGGTAACAGCAGAAAAACAGCCCCCAAGGCCAATAGAATTGCCATGAAATTTAGCAATGCAGATTCTGATAGAAATTGCAAGGTCAATTGTGATTTTTTGCCCCCAACTACTTTACGAATCCCTATTTCTTTGGCTCGTTCCAAGGACTTGCTGCTGGATAGGTTCATATAGTTCATCCAGGACAACAAAAGCGTGATGAATGCAATAATGGACAAGAGCTTAATATTGTTGCCATTACCATTGGTCCCTGCCTCATAGGGTTTATTAGAATACAGATGAATGCTCTCTATGGGCTCCATGTGGTGTCTTTCCTTGAACTCAAATCCCTTAGGCACGAACGCCATGATTTTTTTATTGAGCAACTCCACGTCGGTATTGGCCGCAACTTTTACATAGGTGTAATATTCATTTTGATTCCAAGTGTACTTCCAATCGTTCTCAAATATCTTCCAGGTGTAGAATGTTTTAAAGGAAATAAGCAGATCGTTTTTAATGTGAGTGTTTCTATTAGTGTTGTCCATGACTCCGGTTACTGTAAAGGTCACCGTGGCATCCCCAGCGATTTTAAGGGACTGTCCAATAGGATTTCCATCACCAAATAATTTTTGTGCCACAGAGGTGCTTAACACTACAGAATAGGGCTCATTAAGCGCTGTATTTACATCACCTTTGACCAAACCATGATCAAAAACATCAAAATATTCAGGATCTGCCAAAGACCCAACAATACCATCATAAGGGGTATTATTGTTTAGTACCACTAAATCACGAATTCTTCTGAACCGTACAAAATTCTCAATTTCAGGAAATTCCTCTTTCAGAGCGGGGCCACTTACTATGTAAGCATTAGCGTCTCCGGGGACATACTCACCCCCTTCCAAATAATCCATGAAGACACGATGTACGTTTTCGGAACCCTCAAATTTGTCATAGCTCCGCTCATAGTTCACATAGAGCATGATTAGCACAAAAGAAGCAATGCCAATGGCAAGTCCAAAAATATTGATGAAGGAATACAGCTTATTTTTAAGCAGATATCTTGTGGCGATTTTTAAAAATAGTTTGAACATTGTTCCTTACTTTTTAATTATTCTAATCTGTTCGCAAACTTTTGGTTGGATTTTGCAAAGCTGCGTTCAAGGTTTTAGCACTTATTGTGAGCAATGCTATAAAAAATGCTATAACACCTGGGACTAAAAGCATCCAAATAGAAATGCTTGTACGATAAGCATAATCCTCTAGCCAGCTTTTGGAAAGCCACCATGCCAAAGGAGAAGCTATTAGAAATCCTATAACTACTAGTTTTAGAAAATCCTTGGCCAGTAAATAGGTAATGGAGAGTATGTTGGCACCAATTACCTTGCGAATTCCTATTTCTTTTGTTCTTTGGGTTACAACAAGCAGAGACATTGCAAAAAGACCTATACAGCTTAAAACAATTGCGATGCAAGAACCACTTGTGATCATTGTGGTCAATGCTCTTTCTCTTCTAAAAGTTCGATCAACATTCTCATTTAAAAAAGAACCTAAAAATGGTGCGTTTGGCTCAACCCTTGCATAGGCATTTTTAACTAAATCAAATGAGGCTGAAATGTTTTTGGGAGCTACCTTAACATACGCATAGTACATGTCCCATTCTTTATTCATGAACAAGGTAATTGGAGCTATGGATTTGTTTAATTTTTCAAAATGGTAATCCTTTAAAACCCCTATTACTTTATAGTTGACGGAGTCTTCCATCATAATGTTTATGGAGAGGGGGTTTTCCTCGTTCAAACTTTTTACCATGGTTTCATTGATTACCAATGACAAACTATCTGCGGCAAACTTTCTGTCAAACCCTCGTCCTTTCAATAATTTTAAATCCAAAGTTTCAATATAATCATAATCGACAACGAGCATATTGGTTTTGATACCCCGTCCTTTGTAATCAAATCCTAGAACACTTCTATAGGCACTGCCATCCTTGCCTCTGCCAAGATTGTTGTCTGAAGCCGAAACGTTCAAAATATTTGGATTTCCTTGTAATTCGTTTCTTAATAACTGAACAGCTTCATAAGAGTTTTTTTTTCCGTTTAGGGGAAAAGAAATTACATGCTCTTTGTTGTAGCCAAGATTTTTGCTTCGCATGTAGTCCAACTGTTTCCAGAGTACTAATGTTCCACTGATCAACAATATGGAAATACCAAATTGGATAGTAATTAGGGCATTTCTTAGATGAGGTTTTTTCTCCATATTGAGCTTGCCCTTCAATGCTTGAATGGTTCCTATTCTTGTCATGAGCAAAGCAGGGTATCCTCCAGAAATAAATGTGATGACCAACAACATTACCATAAAACCCATAATAATTTGTGGAGAGCTAAAATCCTCAAAAGAGATATTGGTATTGAATATGGTTTTAAAAGAGTCTAAAAAGAGTATACTTAAAAGTAACCCTAGTCCAACAGAAACTATGAAAACAATTAGGCTTTCTGTCCAAAGCTGAAGAAATAATTGCTTTTTTGGAGCACCCAATGTTTTTCTCATTCCAAACTCTTTTAGGCGCCGTGTACTTCCGGCAATGCTCATATTGGTAAAGTTGACACAAGCAATAATCAGAATCAATAGTGCAACTCCAAAAATTAAATAGGTGAGGGTTTTATCCACTTTTGCAACTCCTTTTCCAAATGAGGCAAAAGAAGTATTCTTAAATGGTAGTAGTTTAAGTTGTTTGTAATTTCCATTTTTGTCCTTTACCGCTCCATCACGGATGGCGTTTTCAATTTCTTCGGCAAAATGCTGTTTGGAAAACGCCACGGTATTGTTTTCAAAGGATTCAGGTAACACATTTTTGTCTAGCTGAACATAAACGTTATGGTTCCTGTTGTCCCATTCTCCTTTTATTTCATTATAACTACCATGATTTTGAAAACCAATGGCAATATCAAATTCAACACTGCTGTTTTCAGGAATGTTTTCAAGTATTGAGGAGACCTTAAACGACTTTTCTTGCCCATTCACTAAAATATTTAAGGTTTTCCCAAGAGCTTCTTCTTCTCCAAAAACCCGTTTAGCAGCATCTTGGGTAATAGCTACAGAGGATTTTTCTTGTATTGGGGTTTTATCACCTTTTAAAACAGGGAAACTAAATATGGAAAAAAACGATTTGTCAACCCATACACCATCCAAGTTTAGTTCGATGTCTTCACGAAGTATTAGCGCATCGTCCTCTAAATGGCGAGCAATATTTTGTATTCCCGGAACCTCTTCTTTTATGGCCATTGCCAGAGGTTCTGGATGAGAGGTTGAAGCCACTGCTCCTTTAGGTGTTTGCTCTGTATAATAGATTTGATAAACGGTGTCAACATGCTTGTGGAAACTATCATATGAAAGCTCAAAGAAAGCGGTCATACTTAAAAGTATGGCAGCTCCAAAGGCAATGGAAAGACCGAAGATGTTTAACAATGAGAATGTTTTATTCTTGGTAAGGGTCCTCCAGGCTACTTTTAGATAGTTCTTTAACATGATGTTTCGTTTTTTTTGATTTATTCAGTCCGTAAACTTTTTATTGGATTGGACATTGAAGCTTTTAAGCTTTGGTAACTTACAGTTGATAAGGCTACAGTTAAAACAATTAATCCGGCAAGGACAAACATCCACCATTGCAGTTCAATATGAAATGCATACCCTTCCAGCCATTGGTTCATAGTATACCAGGCAAGAGGAACAGCCAAAACAAAAGCTATAAAAACAAGTTTCAGAAAATCTTTGGAAAGCATATTCACCAACATTGTAGCATTTGCGCCCAATACTTTTCTAATACCAATTTCTTTAAAACGTTGTTCGGCCATAAACGCTGATAGACCATAAAGCCCCAGACATGAAATGAGAATGGCCAATAAGGCAAACACATTAAATATTGCTCCCATTTGTTGTTCGCCCTTGTATTGAGCATCTAGATTGGTGTCAATGAAATTATAAATCAGGGGATAGGCAGGATTTAAACTACCATAAATTTGCTCAAGAGCTGCAATAGTATTTTCTATGTTGTTTGGAGCTGTTTTTATTACCGTAAGACTTCCTCGCTTGCCATGTTGCAATACCAAAGGTTCAATTGCATATTGGAGGGGCTTAAAATTGAAATCCTTGACAACCCCTATTATGGTTCCTTTGTCTCCACGAAATGTTAGACTTTTGCCAATCACATTTTCAACATCCATTCCCATTATCCTCACAGCAGTTTCATTGATTATATAATCATTGTTCTCAAAAGAGTTTCTTGAAAAACTTCTACCGTTCAAAAGGCCCATTTGAAAGACATTCAGAAAATTCTCATCCGCACGAACACTTGGAAAAAGTATTTGCTGATTGGGGTCTTTACCTTCCCAATGGATATCAAAATCTCCTGTAACCAGATTAGCGGGCAAATCCGACATTATGGAAAAGTCATTTGTTAAAGAGTTTTGAGTCAATGCAGCCCTGAGCGCATCCATCTTTCCCCATATCTCACCTTCCATGGGTATGTATAGTAGGTTGGATTTATTATATCCCAAGTTTTTATCTTTTATAAAATTGAGTTGGTTATAAATTACCATCGTACCTATAAGTAACAATACCGAAACCACAAATTGGGCAATTACAAGTCCATTTCGGAAAAGAAGATTGTATTTTGAAAGCTTTAACCTGCCCTTTAAAACTCTTACTGGCTTAAACCCTGACAAAAACAGAGCTGGATAGCTGCCAGAAATAAGACCGGTTGCAAGAGCAATAATGATTAAAGTTATCCAAATTGAGGAATCACCCATTTGGAAAACCAGTTCTTTCTGGGCTAGATCATTGAACGCGGGCAACAATAGGAAGACTATTCCAATGGCAAGAATCAAAGAGAAAAATGAGATAACCAAAGATTCGCTCAAAAACTGAAAAACAAGTTGACGCCGTCCGGCACCAATTACCTTTCGCAGTCCCACTTCCTTTGCCCTTTTTGAGGACCGTGCGGTGGCTAAATTCATATAATTGATGCAAGCCACTATTAAAATAATGAAAGCCACTATAAGAAATATATTTACATACTGTATGTTTCCATGTCCTGGAACATCTATTTGTAAGTCTGAATGTAAATGGATGTCCTTTAAGGGCTGAAGGTTAAATGTGATTTCAAATTCGTTTCTTGAGGTATATATTTCATTGATTCTATATACCATTTTAGAAAGATCTTCTTCAGAAGAAATGGCATTTTTTTGGAATTGGAAATACCCGTAAAAATTAAAACTGTCCCATACCTTATTAATTAAATCGGAATGTGTCTTGGCGTAATAAGACATTGGCATTATAATATTGAACTGCAGATGGGAATTGGTGGGAATATCTTCAAGAATACCGGTTACAGTGAAAACATCCTTGTTATCAACCTTTATGGTTTTTCCCAATGCGTTTGTTGTGCCAAAGAATTTTTGGGCGGCGGTTTCAGTCAGGATAATTCCATCTGGTTGAGCAAGAGCTTTTTTTGGATTCCCTTTAATTAATGGAAAAGTGAACACATCCAAAAAATTGGAATCCGCAAAAAAGATGGACTCTTCTTTGAATTTTTGATCATCCGCTTCGAACAGCGCTTCGAATGGTGAACTAAGACGAACGCTTGATTTTATTTCTGGGATGAGGTCGGGTAGTTCTTCCACCATACCTGCAGGACTTACAGCAGCTTTAAAGTCTTCGTTGGCAATAGCCGTAAGTCTATATAGTTCATCAGCATTGGCATGAAAAGTATCATAGCTGGATTCATTCTGGACCCAAAGAAGAATAAGTATGCTGCATGCCATTCCAATAGCCAGTCCACCAATATTTAAAAAGGAGTACCATTTTTTTTGGATAAAATTCCTCCAGGCAATTTTTAAATAGTTTTTTAACATGACCTTTGGTTTTTGATGATATTATTTCATTCCGTTCTAAGACTTTTTACTGGATTGGCCCTAGCCGCCCTAATAGCTTGGAAACTTACTGTAAGGACAGTTACGAGTACGGCTCCAATCATGGCCAGTGCAAAAATCCACCATTTAAGGATTACCCTATAAGGGTATTCTTGTAGCCAACCGTTCATTACGTAATATGAAATTGGAACTGCAATAAAACAGGAAACAATGACCAACTTTAAAAAATCTTTGGAGAGCATGTTCCAGACATTGAAGACAGATGCTCCCAATACTTTTCTTACCCCTATCTCCTTGGTGCGTTGTTCTGCAACAAAAGAAGTAAGTCCAAAAAGGCCAAGACAACTTATTAGAATGGCCAAAGCTGTAAAAATTCCAGATAGGGTCCCTATACGTTCTTCAGCGGCAAACTTTTTGCCGTATTCCTCGTCCACAAAATCATACTGGAATGGAATTGCCGGGAAATTTTCTTTGAATACCCGTTCGATTATGGCAAGGTTCTGGCTTACACTTTGGTCAGGATTCAATCTTAAATTATAGAAGCTAGAGTTATTGTGACGATCATAAACATACCAGGCTTGCTTTACAGATTCATATGGAGACTGTGCAATCATATCTTCAACTACACCAATAATTTTCATTGATGGTCCTGGATCTTCCTTGTTAGAGTCTCGGATTATTGTTCCAACAGGATTTTCAAGCCCCATGTATTTTACCGCTGTTTCATTGATAAGTATGCCTAGGGAGTCAGAGGCCATGTCCTTAGAAAAATCTCTTCCTTGGACGACTTTTAAATTAAGTGTACTGGCATATTCCGGTGACACCTCTGTCCAAGCAAAATCTTCTTGAAATCCATCAGGTTTTCCTTCCCATGTATAACCACTTCGGTTAGACCATATTCGGGTTGTAGGACTACTGGAGGTGGCCATGGCAATTGCAGCGCTGGAATTTAAGAACTGCTCACGCATAACATCGGTCTTGCCTTCAAAATCTTCACTATAGGTTGGAATCTGCACCAAACCTTCCTTGTCATAACCTACCGGACGGTTTTTTGCATGGTTTATCTGTTGCATCACGATTACTGTCCCAATTATAAATGCTACGGAAACCGTGAACTGAAAAACAACAAGGATCTTACGAGGTGTGCCAGCATGTTTTCCTGTTTTAAAGGTGCCCTTTAATACATCAACCGGTTTAAAAGAGGATAAATACAGCGCAGGATAACTGCCGGCCAATACAGCGGTAAACAATATAAAGGCAATACAAATAGTCCAGAAAATAGGGCTTGCCCATGGGAAAGCAATTTCTTTACGCGCTAGTTCATTAAAACCATTTAATGATACCAAAACGATAATAAGGGCTGCAAGAAAAGCAAATAAAACTACCAAAAAGGATTCTCCTAAAAACTGATAGATCAATTGACCTCTTTGTGATCCTATGGATTTTCGGATACCAACCTCTTTGGAGCGCTTTTCTGATCTTGCAGTACTCAGATTCATAAAATTTATACAAGCCAATAGTAAGACAAATGCCCCAATGATGCCAAAAAGCCAAACATATTTAATTCTTCCGCCCACTTGTTTCCCATTTTTAAAATTGCCCCTTAAATACCAATCTTTCATTGGAAACAGGAATAGTTGTGGATTATATTCCGCGGTATCCTCGTCTAAAGTTTTTTTTACATCTTTTATTGTTGCGGACACCTTGTCCATATTGACATTGTCCGCCAGTTGCACAAACATCTGAAAAGAGTTATTGCCCCAATGATCTTCAGAGTTTTTCACCCATTCATTAGAAGCTACATATCCTTCCCATGGGATTATATATCCAGTATCGGCAAAAGAATTGTTGAAAGGGATGTCTTTATATACCCCGGTTACCATTACATCATGTTTATTGGCCACTTTAACAACTTTGCCTATAGGATCTTCTGTCCCGAAAAGGGCATTGGAAATTGATTCTGAAAGCATGATGGAGTGCATTTCCCTAAGACCGTCTCTCTCTCCTTTGATAATCTCCAGATTCAATAACTCTGGAGCCTCCCTTTGCATAAAGTTTCCAGATTTATAGAGACTTGTTTCTTTATATTTTAAGTATACCTTGCTAGTCCATGTAGACATTACCAAATACTTAAAATTATTTGCGTACTTTTCTCTAAGTGCTTTTTCCAAAGGTCTAGGAATAGCAGGTCCCGTTCCAATCTGACTATTAAATGTTTGGGACTGGAATACTTGAGCAATATTGTCCTTGTTTTCAAAATAATCATTGTGGGTAAGCTCATCTTCCATCCAAAGACCAATGATCAAGGTAACGGCCATGCCCAAAGCAAGACCACCTATGTTGATAATTGTATAGCCCTTATTTTTGGCTAGGTTTCGCCAGGCAATTTTGATATAGTTCTTTAACATGATGGTTTGTTTTTTGTTTGATTATTCAGTTCTAAGGCTTTTTACCGGGTTTACTATAGCCGCTTTTATACTTTGATAGCTGACCGTAAAAATTGCAATGCTCACTGCCAATAAAGGGGCAATTATGAAAACTTCCCATCCGATATTGATTCGATAGGAAAAATCTTGGAGCCATTTGTCCATGGCAAACCAACCAATGGGAAGTGCCACCAAGATGCCAATACCGACCAATCTGAGAAAATCTTGGGTCAACTTGTAGGTGATTTGACCTACAGTAGCACCCAATACTTTTCTAACGCCTATTTCTTTAGTGCGTTTTTCTGCATTGAAAGCAGCCAAGCCAAACAGTCCCAGACAGGCTATAAGAATGGAGAGTGTGGTGAAAATGAAAAAAATATGGCTAAGGCGTTGTTCTGCTCTGTAGGTTCGTTCAAAAGAATCTTCCATAAAATAGTAATCAAATGGCTGCCCTGGAGCGAGTTTGTTCCAGATAGCCTCAACACCGGCAATGGCATTCTGAAATTCGGAAGTATTGAGTTTAACGGCCAGCGCATAGGCATCGTTGCTTAGATGAAGACTTAGGGCCTCAATATCATCCCTAAAGGGGGAAAAATGGAAGTCTTTGACCACACCAATAATGGTGTAGAATTCCGCATTTTCCTCTCCAAGATCAGGGGTATACCTTTTACCAAGCACTTCTTCCGCGGGAAGTCCAATAGTAGCAACTGCAGACTCATTGATGATAATACTGGTAGAGTCGTTTTTAAACTGTTTGTCAAAATTTCTTCCAGCAACGATTTCAAAACCCATAGTGGAGATATAATCTTGATCTACGCCCCAAGTTTGCATACTCAAAGCACGCTCTTGGTCAGTTGCACCATCTTCTGGGCCAAAAGTACTGTCACCTCGGGCCGAAGGAGTAGGAAAAAAGCTGCTCAGAGTTGCATTTTTAACATACCCCAGTTTTTTCACCTCTTCTTTAAACGAATCGATTTGGTCACCAATGGCATAAACATCGTTGACTACTAAAACCTGATCTTTGGAAAAGCCAAGGTCCTTGTTTTGGATATATTTTAATTGTTGATAAACAACCAGGGTGCTAACGATGAGAAAAACGGAAATGGCAAACTGGAATATTACCAGACCATTTCTTACCCTACTTCCGCCAAGGCTGTTGCTATTGGAACCCTTGAGCACTTCCACAGGAATAAATTTTGACATGAAGAAGGCTGGATAGCTTCCAGAAAAAAGACCGAGAAAGATTCCGGCGGCCAACAATATGAACCAGAAAAAAGGATTGCTATATGGTATGGAAATATCTTTGTCCGCGAGCTCGTTAAAGAAAGGGAGTGCTATAACCGCTATTAAAATTGCAAATAGTAAGGCTCCAAAGGAAACCAATCCAGATTCTATTAAAAATTGGCGAATCAGATCTATTTTGTTTGAACCCAACGTTTTACGCACACCAACTTCTTTTGCTCTTTTTAATGAGTGCGCCGTGGAAAGATTCATAAAATTAACGCTGGCCAAAACAAGGAGAAAGGCAGCTATAAAACTCAAAATGTAAATGCTCTGAATAGTGTTGTTGGGACTTATTTCAGCCACTCTATCAGAATTCAGATGAATATCTGTTAAAGGGATGGTGCTATAAATTAAGTGGTTGCCCGCAGCTTTGAACTGTTCTTCGGTAATACCGGGCATAAATTGTTGTACTCCGGGGATAACGTATTTGCCCAAAAAGTCACGCAATGGCTGCTGAATGTCCGCTGCATTGGCCGCAGGAATTAGTTTGATGAAGGTTTGATAATTGTTGCTGCCCCAGTTTACGATTCGAGAGTCCTCATAACCCGGCATTGCCATAAATACAGTATGATCTCTTAAGAAGGAATTTTTTGGCAAATCATCTATAACCCCTGTCACGGTAAAAGTTTGGGTATTGTTTAGTTGAAGAGTCTGACCAACTGCATTGCCAATATCGAAATGCTTTTCTGCAGCAGTTTTGGTCATGACCAGGGTGTTGGGAGATTTTAATGCAGTTTGTTTATCACCAACCAATAGTTTTATACCAAACATTTTGAAGAAAGTAGAATCTACAAAAGTGGATTGTAATTCCTTTACATTGACCTCTGTTCCGGATTGTTTTACCAATACACTTCCCCGGGTTCTAAACCTTGTAGTGAGCTCCACTTCAGACAAATCATTGTTCATGGCTTCTGCAATGGGAGCTGGGGTGACGGCAAATTTGCGGTCCTCACCACCAAACTTGATGTCGGCATTTACCCTGTGAATCCGATCAGCATCGGCGAACATCGTATCGTAGCTTAGTTCGTCAAGAATATAGAGTGAGATGAGAAGGCCTCCGGCTATTCCAATGGCAAGCCCAAAAATGTTGAGAAAGGTAAAAAAAGGCTGTTTTTTAAGACTTCTCCATGCTATTTTAATATGGTTCTTTAACATGATGGTTCGTTTTTGATTATTCTGCCCTAAGGCTATTAACTGGATTGGCCATGGCCGATTTAATAGACTGAAAACTTATTGTTAGTAAGGCAATGCAAATTGCGACTACTCCAGCAACGGCAAATACCTGCCAATTAATTTCTATATGATAAGCAAAACTTTGCAGCCAGCGATGCATTATCCACCATGCAAGAGGACCCGCAATCAACAGGGCAAAAATCACCAGTTGTATAAAATCTTTGGACAATAACTTTACAATACTTGCAACACTTGATCCCAAAACCTTCCTTACTCCGATTTCTTTTCTGCGCTGCTCGGCGGTATATGCCGAAAGGCCAAATAACCCTAGACAGGAAATGATAATGGCGAGCAGCGCAAAAATTCTTGATAAATTGCTTAGCAGCTTTTCACTCCGGAACTTTGAATCAAAAGCTTTATCCACGAATTCGTATTCAAATGGGAAGGCAGGGTTATGTTTTTTCAATACACTTTCCATTACCGCAAGTGAAGAGGCCATTGTTGCATCTGATTTTGTTTTGATATACATGAATCTTGCCCAATCAGGATTGTTGAAGTACATTACGGGATCACTTGCATTGTACATATCACCATACTGGTAATCTTTTACAACGCCTATTACGGTATGAGGTTCTCCACGAGTGATTATTTTGCCCAAAGGACTTCCTGTGCCCATCAAACGGGCTAAAGATTGTGAAATCAAAATATTTGTGCTGTCTTTTGAGACATCTTCACTAAAACCTCTTCCTTCAACAATTTGCATGCCGGCAGTTTCAAAAAAATTAGAAGTAATGTGCCTAAATGAAATCAAAACATCCTCGGTGTCCGTGCCGCCTGGCCACTGAAAGCCAGAACCATTGTTGCCAGCAGAGAGTATATTAGCATTGTTGAGCGCCACATTTTCTATAACCCCTGTAGCGACCATATCTTTTCGAATTGGATTAAAGTTTTTGATCATATCGCCATTAACAGGCAGTTTGACCAAGTTTTCTTTTTCATACCCTAGATCACGGCTTTTTACATGTTGTATCTGTTGATAAACAATGATTGTGCTGATAATAAATATGATTGAAGCTGCAAACTGAGCTACCACCAAGCCTTTCCTAATTACAGCAGCACTGCTGTCTTTTGCTTTTACACCTTTAATTACTTCCACAGGCCTAAAGGAGGACAGATAAAATGCTGGATACCAACCGGCTAGTAGGCCACAGATTACAGTAATACCAAGAAGTGAAAGTATGTGGGCAGTATCAAAAAGGTTAAATGAAAGCTGTTTAGCTACCATTAGATTGAACTGTGGCAACAATAGAAATAATAAAATAACACTAAATACTGCGGCGATAGAGGCAGTAATCATAGCCTCTAACATAAATTGCGATATCAATCTTTTTTTATCGGAACCCAATACTTTTCTAACACCAACTTCTTTGGACCTTTTTTCACTCCGCGCTGTGGACAAGTTCATGAAATTGATACAGGCAATCAATAGGATAATCAACGCAATGATTGTAAACATCTGTACATGCTCTATTTGTCCGCCTACAATTTTACCTCCTTCAAAATGAGATCTTAAATGCCAATCTTTCATGGAGTGTAAAAAGGCATAGGTGCCTTGGTTTTCTGTTATTGCCGGCAGCATCTTTTTAACCTTCTCGTTAACAGCTAGAAAATCTGCCTCTGGGGCTAATTCCACAAAAGTGTCGGTAAAATTACTGCCATAGTTTTGCATCCATTCCACACCAGCGGAATAGCGTTCAAAAGGAGCTAACCATTCAAAACCAAAACTCACATTTTTAGGTAGATCCTTAACAACACCTGTAATAATATAATTTTCTTTGTTGTTGACCCGTAGTACTTTGTTTAGGACGGGAACATTTGCCCCGAATAAATCTGAAGCTGTTTTTTGGGTCAATACAATTGCATCTGGGGTGTTAAATGCGGTGTTCTTATCTCCTTCCAAAAATTGGAGACTGAATATTTCGAAGAAATCAGAATTGGCATATCTTCCTCGTCTGTTAATTCCTTTTTCTCCTTCGGTAAAAAGCAGATTCTCTGGAGATGTTGCGACAGCTCTTGTGATCTCTGGTATTTCATCTTTTAAATCCTGAGCCAATAACATTGGTGTGGAATAAAAAGTGCTCCATTCTCCTTCATACAGTTGATTGGTAGGTACGTAATACACTAAATCTTGTTTAGGAAAATGACTGTCAAAACTCATTTCGTCATCAACCCAAAGTAGAATAAGGCTTGCACAGGTAATACCTATGGCCAATCCAAAAATATTGAGTGAAGTATAGCCTTTGTTTTTAAGAAGACTGCGCCAAGCTATTTTAACATGATTTTTTAACATGATAGTTTATTTTGATTGATTCATTCAGTTTTTAGGCTTTTTACAGGGTTAACAAGAGCTGATTTTACTGCCTGAAAACTGATGGTAAAAAAAGTAATGCACAAGGCCAATACTCCGGATAGGACAAAAACCCACCATTGAATCTCAATTCGGTAGGCAAAATCATTGAGCCATTGATCCATGGCATACCATGAAAATGGGATCGCAATAAGCAGTGCAATACCCACCAATTTGATAAAATCTTTGGATATTAAAGCGATGATGTTGGTAACCTCTGCTCCCAATACTTTTCTAATACCAATTTCCTTGGTTCGTTGCAGGGCACTATACGTAACTAAACCAAAAAGTCCTAGACATGCGATGAATATGGTGAGAAATGAGAAAATGGTAAAGAGTTTTCTAAATCTAACATCTGCCTGATATTGTTCATTGAAAGAAGTGTCTAAAAAGCTGTAAAGAAATGGTCTATGTGGAGCTAGAGCCGCCCATTTTTGACGAATCTTTGAAACAGTGGCATAATAGTCATCCGAGTTGAGCTTTATTGAAAAATACTGACCATATGGCACCTGTCGTAACGTTAAGGGAGCTATATCTTGGTGAAGAGATAAATAATTAAAGTCCTTGACCACTCCTATAATGGTACCTTGCCTTCCCCACTGATCAAATTTTTTGCCTATTATCTCATTAGGTTCGGAATACCCAAAAGCCTTCACTGCAGCTTCATTGATAACCAGAGAACCAATACTATCCGTAGGAAAGTCTGGTGAAAAAGCTCTTCCTGCTACCACTTCTATATTGTAATGGGGAATAAAATCATTATCTACTTCGTAGATATATGGACTAAAATGCTCCATATTTCCAGAAACTGTTTCCACTTCAGTTCCAGCCGCTGGAAAATGACTTCCTGGTACCGTTCTTGACATAGAAACCGAAGTAACATTGGGCATTGCCTTAAATTCGCTTTTTATGGTCTCCATATTTGCGATTACTTCTTGATCCCAATTAAAATCAAGTATGAGCTGTTGCTCTTTATCAAAGCCCATATCTTTATTGAACATATACCCTAGTTGATCATACACTATAACAGTGCTTGCTATCAATGCAATGGAAAGACTAAACTGAAAAATGACCAGCCCTTTTCTTAAATTGGCTCCTTGAGGTGATTTTCTATAGGTCCCTCTTAGAATACTAACCGGTTTAAACCCAGATAAGATGAGTGCTGGGTAACTTCCTGAAAAGAGAGCAGTTAATAAAGCTGTGCCAAAAAAGAACAATAGTATTGGTATTTGGAGAACATCTTTTGCATAAAAACTTATGCCCGTAAGGTTTGACATCCAAGGCAATGCCAAGAAAACCAATAACAATCCTATTATGGAAGATAGTAATACCAAAACCAATGACTCTCCAAAGAACTGGTAGGTCAAACCTTTCCTATTTGCGCCAATAACCTTTCTTACGCCAACTTCTTTAGCTCTTTCCAATGATCTTGCGGTGGAAAGGTTCATAAAATTGATGCAGGCGATAATCAAAATAAAAAGCCCAATGATGGCAAAAATGTAAATATTGGAAAGACTGCCCGTAATACCAGGTTGACGATCGGCCTTGGAATGGAGATATATCTGATCAAGAGACTCTAAGGAAATATTGTAGAAGTACTCGTCACTGGAGACCTCTTCAATATGTTTTTCCAGAAAAGAAGGGATTTTTGATTGGAATGCCTTTTGGTCAAAATTGTCTGAAACTAATAAATAGGTATAGAAATCTACATATCCCCATGCATCAAATATGCCAGGACGTGATTGATAGAACGATCCCATAGACATCAGGACGTCAAATGAAAAATGTGAGTTTTCGGGTACATCCTTCATTACTCCGGTTACTGTATAGTTTCCGTCATTGGCCCTTCCGCCAACACCTTCAATGGTTTTCCCCAAAGGGTTTTGGTCACCAAAGTATTTCTTGGCAGTAGTTTCAGTTAGCACTATGGAATATGGTGCTTCCAATGCTGTTTTGGGATCACCGGAAACCAAAGGCCAACTAAATACTTCAAAGGCCGCGGGGTCAGCATAAAAACACTCGTTCTCTTGGAAAGAGTTAGCTTCATACTTTAATAAAATTGCTGAACGGCCGGAGAACTGCACTTTTTCAACTATTTCTGGGAAATCGGTTTTTAATGCAGGACCTACAGGGGCATTGCCCCACACCCAAGCTTTGGAAGTATCTTCAGAATTGCTGTGGTGTAAGACTCTGTAGATTTGATTTCCATTTTCATGATAGCTGTCATAGGAGAGCTCCTTGATTATATATAGCGTGATTAATAAAAAACAACTCATGCCTATTGCCAATCCACCTATATTGATTAAGGAATAGATTTTGTTCTTTACAATGTTCCGCCAGGCAATTTTTATATAGTTCTTTAACATGATGTTCTTTTTCTGATACTGATACAAGACCAGTATAGGTTTGTTTACTCTGTACGTAAGCTTTTTACCGGACTGGCAACTGCCACTTTTAATGTTTGATAACTGATGGTAAGCAGTGTAATAACCATTATGGACAGTATGGCAAAGGCAAACACCCACCAATGGATTTCTGTTCTATAAGTATAGCCCTGAAGCCATTGCTCCATTAAATACCATGCGATTGGAGTTGCAAATACTCCGGCAATCAATATCAGTTTAAAGAAATCTGCAGTGAACAAAGCCAAAATATTACCCACATTACTGCCCAAAACTTTTCGGATACCGATTTCCTTGGTTCGTTGACCTACAAAAAACAAGATTAAACCATATAATCCCAAGCAACCTATTAAAATAGCCAAAGCAGAGAATACTTTGGAAAGGGAAAGATATCGCTGTTCCGCTTCATATTGTTGAGCTACCCTTTCATCTAAAAAATGGTATTCATATATATAATTTGAAAAAGCATCGGTCCAGACCTTCTCAATTTGATTTAAAGTAGACTTGGTATCGTGCATGTTTATTTTGAAGGCCAGCTCAGAATACCAATTATTTTTTGCCCCAATGAATATAGGAATTATGTCTTCTGTAAAATCAGAACTATGAAAATCCTTGACCACCCCAACAATAGTAGCTTTAACACCACCACCATTGGCATCTATTTTTTTTCCAAGTAATTCTTCGGAAGACGCCAACCCTAATTTCTGAGCAAGTTTTTCGTTGACCAAAACCTCGGAAAGAGAGTCATTCTTAAAGAAATTTCTTCCTGCAACCAGGGGTATTTCAAACGTATTGATAAAATCTACATCTCCAGCTTTTATTCCAATATTGAACTCTTCTCGTTCGGGCCTATTGTGATATTTTAAATTGGTACCCCAGTTACTATCCGCTCCTCCTGGACTACTTAAGCAAGCTGTAGTACTTTGAACTCCCGGAATTTGGTTAAATCTCTCTTTTAAACCTTGTAGCTGAACAGGTTCTATCTCTTCTGGAATATCTACCATAACTATAGACTCTTTGTCAAACCCTAAATCAGTATTTATAGCGTAATCGATCTGTCTAGAGATTATGAGCGTTGCAGCAATAAGAGTAATTGAGATAGCAAATTGGGCAACCACTAGTATTTTCCTTGTGGTATTGCCTCCAGTATCATTGTGACTTAGTTTTCCTTTAAGGGCAAGTACGGGAACAATGCGAGACATTAAAATACCCGGGTAACTTCCAGATAAAAAGGAAACTAATGATAAAACAAGAATCAAGAATCCAAGAAATCTAATATTCAATAAATGAGCTATAGATAACTCTATTTGGAAGAGATCGTTAAAAGATGGAAGAAAAAGAATGGCCAATCCTAGTCCGATCAGTATTGCGAACAAGCTTATCACAAAGGTTTCTGACAAGAATTGCCAGAACAAATGGTGTTTAAAGCTGCCCAACACCTTGCGAACTCCAATTTCTTTGGACCTATAGAAAGCTTGTGCTGTAGAAATGTTGATAAAGTTAATGCATGCTATGACAACCAAAAAAAGGCCAATGATGCCAAAAACCCAAAGAAGAACTGGATCAAGCCCTCCGTATAAAGGGTCAAAGTGCATAATTGATAGCGGTTGTAATTTGTATATATGCTTATTTTTGGTTTTTGGCCGGTGCTTTTTAGGAAGTTCTAAAAGAGCGGTTTCAATGTGATCTATATTTTGATTTGGTTTGAGCAGCGAAAAACATTCTAGATTGGTTGTTATTCCATTCCAATTTTCCGTGGCTGCAAACTCAAAAAAATCTTTAAGGTTCTGAAAAGAGATAAATACCTCTGTGTTCAGAAAAGTTGTTTTCGGAAGATTTTTTAAAACTCCTGTAATCTGAATTGCCTTATCATTTTCCAAGATGAAAGTCTCTCCGACCACAGCTGTTTTACCATACATTTTTTGTGCAATATTTTCAGTGATAATTGCGGTATTGGGAGCCGAAAGGGAAACGTTGTTGCTGCCATCTAAAAGAGGATAGTTGAAGATTTTGAAAAAATCTTCTTCCACAAATGCCACACTTTGCTTAAATTTATCTACCTCTCCATTCTTTTCTGAGTCTAGGACAAAGCCATCTTGAAAAACGATTTTGGCAACCTTTTCGGCATAATCATAATCCTCTCTAAAAGTTTTGGCAAACGCAGGAGGAACACTGGGATCGTACCCAACAAAATCCCTGTGTTCTTCTGTAACCATTCTATAAATTCGGTCCGAATTGGCATGAAAATTATCGAATGATAGGTGATAGCTTAAGAACAAATAAATGAGAACACTACTTCCAAAGCCAATTGCAAGCCCCAAAATATTAATGGCCGTGAACACCTTTCTTTTTACAAGGTTCCTCCATGCGATTCTGATATAGTTCTTAAACATAGTTGCGTTTTTTGATTGTTGTGATTGATGAATAAACTCGATTAAACCATGGCTCCTATTTCCCTGTTCTTGCTTTCCGTTACAATTTGTCCGTCAAATAAGTTCACGACTCTGTGGGCATAATGTGAATCTCTATCGGAGTGTGTTACCATTACAATAGTGGTTCCTTCTTGGTTGAGTTCAGTTAAAAGGTTCATAACTTCGATACCGTTCTTGGAATCTAAGTTACCGGTTGGCTCATCCGCAAGGATAAGTTTTGGATTGGTTACCACTGCTCTTGAAATGGCAACACGTTGTTGCTGACCTCCTGAAAGTTGTTGAGGAAAATGTTTTTCACGATGGGCTATTTTCATACGCTCCAAAACGGCTTTTACTTTCTTTTTTCGCTCTGATTTGCTCATTTTTAAATAAATCAATGGCAGTTCTACATTTTCATAAACAGTTAGCTCGTCGATGAGGTTGAAGCTTTGGAATACAAAGCCCAGGTTTCCTTTTCTTAATTGAGTACGCTGACTTTCTTTAAGCCCGCTGACTTCATGTCCCGCAAATTGGTAACTGCCCTCTGTAGGGTTGTCCAACATTCCAATAATATTGAGCAATGTTGATTTTCCGCAACCAGAAGGACCCATGATTGCCACAAATTCTCCGTTGGCAACATTAAGATTAACCCCACTCAGGGCAAGAGTTTCTACTTCTTCGGTTCTAAAACTTTTTTTAAGGTTCTGTATCTGTATCATTTTCTGATTGTTATTCTGTTTTAAAGACTTCTTGACTGTACACTCTGTGACAGTTTTTTATTTTAATACTATTCTTTCTGCTGTTCCAAAGCTGTCATAATTGCTGGTGATTACACTTTCACCCGGCTGCAATCCTTCCAATACCTCATAGTATCTGGAGTTTTGCTTTCCAATACGAATGTTTCGTTTTAAGGCCTCATTGCCATCTGTTCCAACTACAAAGACCCATTGCCCCCCGGTGCTTTGGAAAAATCCTCCTTTGGGCAACAACATAGCATCACTTGAAGCTCCCAATTGCAGTCGTATATTATAACTTTGACCAGCTCTAATCGTTTCTGGTTTTTCGTCAGTGAAAACCAAATCCACTTTAAATCTGCCGTTCCTTACTTCTGGATAAACTTTTCGCAGGCGAAGTCCGTATTCTTTTTCATTTCTTTCCAATGTAGCCGATAGGTCTCTTTTTACACGATCTATGTAATGCTCATCTATTTCGGCTTCAATCTTAAAATCTGTGAGAACGTTGATTTGACCAATACGTTCCCCTTGAGAAATACTCTGCCCAATTTCGGCATCCAAAAAACCAAGCTGTCCGTCTGCTGGTGCTCTAACATTTAAATGGTCAAGTCGCTCATAAACCATGGACAAAGTTTTTTGCATCCGCTGTAAATCCGTATCCAGTCCAGTCAATGAGGTTTTTCTCAGTTGATCATCCTGCTCGGTCTGTAGTTTTACAATTTCATACTGTTTTTTAGAAAGCTCGTAGTTTTCCTTGGACAGCAGGTATTCTTCCTTCGAAATCAATTCATCCTTATATAAAGCATCATTCTGCTCATAATTTCTTTTTAGCCTTTGAAGGTCATATTCTGCTGTGGCCAAAGACCTCCGGCCTTCTACTTGTCTTGAATCGAATGTCAATTTTGTAGAACGCAGGTCATTTTGTTTTAAGGCCAAGTTACTTTCGCTGGCCAAGATTTGCTCGTACAGCCCCATATTTTCCAGCTTAAGGATGATGTCTCCTTTTTTCACCATTGTTCCTTCTTCGATTAGCTTTTCTGAAACCCGCCCGCCTTCATAAGCGTCCATATAAATAGTGGCAATGGGGGCTACGTTACCATTTATAGTAATATAATCATCAAACTTTCCTTCGGTGACCTGGGCAATGGAAAGGCGTTCTTTTTCTGTTCTGTAGGTAGAGACAGAGCTGGCAAAAATCAATTTATAGCCAGTGAACAACACCAATAGGCCTAAAGCTATATAGCCGTAATGTTTTGGTTTAAGTCCTTTCTTTTTTTCTAATTGTATATCCATGGTTCTTTTTAGTTGATATTAAAAATGGGTAGCCCGCTGTAAAAATCAATGGTACTCTTATTTATTTTAAGTCTGAGACCTACCTGTAAGTTCTCATTTTGTGCAACACCGAACAAGTTCTTGGCCTGAAAAAGGTCTAAGGCATTGATCAATCCTTTTTCATACCTTTTTTGTGCAATGGCAAAGGCCAGTTCCTGTACCTGTACCTTTTTCTGGCTCTGTTCGTACTCATTGGTTAGCGCACTATTGGTTTGAACCAATTGTTGCAAAAGCTGAAAGAGCTCTTGCTCTTGGATTTCAAGATTATTTTTGGCTTGCAAATAGGCTATTTTTTGTTGCTTTACCCTTGATCTATTGGACCAGCCATTGCTGAGAGGAATGCTTAGCTCTGCACCAACAAATTTTGAAGTGTTGTCTTTGAACTGAGTTCTGAAAGGAATCAAATTCCCATCATCATCAACATTGGTCTCAAAATAACTGGTTCCTATTCCTGCAATAACCGAGAGGGATGGATAAAGACCTCCTCTGGTAGATTGCAATTGTTTTTTGGCAGCATTAACACGAAACTCTTGTGATTTTACAAGAGGGACAAAACCTCTTGCCACATTGTACAGCGAATCCAAGGCAATTTTATTGGTTCTGCCATCACCAGAGGCTTCTAATGTAGGCTGTAAATTGATATCGTTTTCTTCCGTTAGGTTCATTTCTTGAAGCAGGGTAAGCTTGGCATTGGCAAGCAAGTTCTTGTTTTGAGTAACCAGAAGTTTGTCTCCAAGTAAATTGGATTCCGCTTCATATAGGTCAGCTCCGGCCATCATTCCCAAATCCACTTGCTTTTTTACCAGATCATAGTTGGATTGTGAAATTTCTTGTTGTTCTAGTGAGTTGGATACTAGCCCTTCATAAAATTTGATGTCATAATAAGCACTCATCACTCTAAATGCCAATAGAAATTTTTCTTGCAAAACATCCTCTTGAGTGGCTTTGTAAATGAACTTGGAAGCTTTTATGGCATTGAGCTTTTGAAAGCCTCGGAAAACATCAAGATTGGCCCCTAGAGAATAATTGTTTCTAAAGAATTCAGTGTTTACAAAATCATTGGTGTTTGGATCTTCTGATCGACCAAACTGGATTCTATAATCCGTATAACCATTTACTGTAGGCAATAAATCCCTTACAGATTGTCTATAAGTTTCTTTGCTTGAATTGTTGCTATAAGACACATTTTTTACTTGAAGATTATGTTCAACGGCATAGGTAACACACTCATCCAATGTCCAAACCTTCTGAGAAAATACAGTAGAGGAAACAAGGAAAGTAAGTAGTACAAGATATGTTTTAAAGGTCATGATTTTTTATCTGTGCCAAAGTAGAAGCTATTCTTGTGCCAAATAAATATTATGTTGATAATCAGCTAGTTAAATAACAATGAAAACCACTCTTAAAGAAAGAGTGTAAAAATTTTGTACAAAAAATGTCCAAATATTTTACACATGTAAAAAATTGATGATTACAATTTGTAGTTTTAAATCACTTAAGAATTAAAGCCTTATGACGAATGCCAGTATTTTGGTGGTTGATGATAACAAAAATGTCTTGAGCGCATTGGAGATTCTATTGCAGTTTGAGTACAAAAGCGTTCAAACTCTTTTTAATCCCAACCAAATTTCCTCTTTTCCTAACCTAGATGAGATTGACATTGTCTTATTGGATATGAATTTTTCTGCTGGGGTCAACACGGGAAATGAAGGCTTGTTCTGGTTGAATGAAATCAAGAAAAAATCTCCAAGCACATCCGTAATTATGATGACAGCCTATGGAGCTGTAGATTTGGCGGTAAGGGCACTGAAACAAGGAGCATCCGATTTCATTTTAAAGCCATGGAACAATGAACGGCTATTGACTACGGTGAAATCGGCTTACGAATATCGAAAATCCAAACTTGAGATTCGTAACCTCAAAAAAAAGGAGAGCCATTTAAAACAAGTCATCAACGATGGCAAAAACCTTATTATTGGTAATTCCAAGGCATTGACCGCAGTGCTTAACCTTACAAGAAAAGTAGCCAAAACGGACGTAAATGTTTTGATTACGGGCGAAAATGGAACAGGAAAAGAGCTTATTGCCCGTGAATTACATCGTTTGTCGCCTAGAAAAAATGAAGTTTTTATTGGTGTAGATATGGGTTCCATTGCAGAAAATCTGTTCGAAAGTGAGCTCTTTGGACATATCAAAGGATCTTTTACCGATGCCAAAGAAGATCGTGCCGGAAAGTTTGAAGCAGCCAATCAAGGCTCTTTGTTTTTGGATGAAATGGGCAACTTGTCTTTACAGATGCAAGCCAAGTTGTTATCGGCTATCCAGAATAAATCTGTTACCAGGGTGGGGTCCAATAAACCCATTGATGTGGATATCCGTTTGATATGTGCCACCAATTGCAATTTGGAACAAATGGTGGTTGATGGACTTTTTAGGGAAGATCTTTTGTATAGGATCAACACCATTCATATAGAGGTTCCTCCTTTGCGAGAACGGGAGGGGGACATCCTGATTTTGGCCGACTTTTTCTTGAAACGGTTTGCAAACAAATATGATAAGCCAGGGCTGCGCATTAACAACTTGGCACAAGAAAAGCTAATGGATTACCAATGGCCTGGAAATGTGCGTGAATTACAGCATACTATGGAGAGGGCGGTTATCCTTTCAGAAGGAAATGTATTGAAGCCTTCTGATTTTTTACTGCACAACAAGCCTTCTCAATCTTTTGAACATGGTCCGGCCACTTTGGATGAAATGGAGCAGCAGATGATTTTGAAAGCATTGGATCAACATGATGGAAACTATAGTGCTGCGGCAGAGCAATTGGGAATTTCGCGTCAGACTTTATACAATAAACTAAAGAAAAAGAGTAAGTAATGGCCAGTAGAAATTTTTACTTTCAGGTAATCTTTAGGGTACTAATAATAGCCTTAACTGCTATGACTCTTGCGTTTTCTTTTGTTTGGGAATGGTACTTTGCTATGGCATTTGCTGTCTTTTTTCTTGGGGCACAACTACATTTTTTAATCAAATTCATCAATAGCACCAACCGCAAAATTGCCTACTTCTTTGATGCTATCCGTAATGAGGATTTCACATTACGGTTTCCGGAAAGGGTATCCATAGAGTCATTTAAAGAACTCAATAAAAGTTTAAATAGGGTAAACGACCTTATTCAGGAAGTGCATTTGCAATTGCAGGTTAAAGAGCAATATTATCAGGAAATTTTAAAACAGGCCAGCATTGGTATTATGACCTTTAATGAAAAGGGTCATATTCTTTTTGCGAACCCCACTTTGGAAAAATTATTGAACTATACTCCTCTGAACCATATAAAACAGCTGGCTCAAGTAGATGAAAAATTGTACGAGGTTTTTCAACCTTTTAAACCCTTTAAAAGGAAACTTTTTCAACTAACCAATGAAAGGGAACAGATACAATTGTCGCTAAAATCAACACCAATATCCCTTGATGGAAAATCATTGTTGCTTGTGGTGGTGCAAGATATTCATCAGGAGTTAGATGAAAAAGAAACGGAATCTTGGGTGCGACTTATTCGCGTGCTTACACATGAAATTATGAATACCATAACCCCAATTGCCTCCATTTCAGACTCTATTATTAAATATTATCGCAAAAATGGAGAAATAGTTCCTTTGAAAAACTTGGAGGAAAGCCAGGTGGCCAATACCCTTAAAGGACTTGAGGTAATTAAGGAACAAGGCGGAGATTTAATGGATTTTGTACAATCTTACCGAAGCTTGTTGAATGTTCCTGAACCCAATAGGGCAATCATTGGAGGTGGTGGATTGTTGGAAAAAATAAATGTATTGATGTCGGCAAGGTTGGAAGAGAGTACCGCATTTTCAATCAATTGTTCACCAAAGGATCTTGAGTTTTTTATTGATGAGAAGCAAATTACCCAAGTGCTCATCAACCTTGGAAAAAATGCCCTTCAATCTGTAGTAAAGGTTGAAAACGGAAAGGTACATGTTGAAGCTGGAATTGATAAAGAAGGGGTGAAGTTTATCGAGGTCAGAGACAATGGTCCTGGAATTCCACCAGAGTTAATAGATGAGATTTTCGTTCCTTTTTTTACCACTAAAAATGAAGGTACCGGGATTGGGCTTAGTCTTTCCAAAAGGGTAATGCAAATGCATGGGGGCAACTTAAAGGTACATTCTGTTCCAAATAGGGAAACCGTTTTTAGATTGATTTTTGGTTAACATAAAAAGGAAAATGAAGGAAGAGCTTCTAAAATTTTGCTGGAATCAACTGAATCAAAAATCGAGTAACTTAAAACAACGAAGTATTGAGTTGAAGGAGTCCCTAGGCTCAGAAACCAAAAGTAGTGCTGGCGACAAACATGAAACAGGAAGGGCCATGGTACAATTAGAACAGGAGAAATTAGGAAAACAACTTTTAGACCTGGATAAGACCAAAGCAACACTTCAAAAAGTAAATGTTGCTAAAAACTCTTCAAAAATTGTATTGGGAAGTCTGGTGAAAACATCAACCGCCAATTATTTCATTTCCGTTTCCGTGGGACTTTATAAAACAGAAAATTTTACTGTATTTTGTATTTCACCGGGTACTCCAATTGCACAGTTGTTATTGGGTAAAGAGCAAGGAGGCATGGTTAGCTTTAATGGTAATGAAATTGTGATTCTTGAGGTTTTGTAGCTTCATGTGCAAGGTCGAGTGTAATCAAGACCATAAATGTACTATTAAGACTTCTCGACTGGGCTCGAAGTGACGGAAAGGGTCATATCATTCCTTCGGCCCTTTGTTCATCTTTTCTTCCCACAATTATGAAAAACATAGAACGTTTTAATTAAATAATCCTACTAAAAGCGTTTATGAAAGTTTTTCTTCCTCGGTTTTTTTGCAAGAAAAAATTATTGCCTTTAGTATTCTTATTCGGGTTTTTCTATCTAAATGCGCAAGTGAAATTGAGAATAGAACCTGGTGTTCTTTTAAAAACGAAATCTGAGAACATTGGGTTAATGCTCAATGTTGAGCCTAAAATCGAAATTTCTTATAATAGTGTTATCGGATTGAGGTTTGGAATTTCAGTGAACTCTCAAAAGTTTGAAACTAATAATAGCTCCCAATTCTTTATCGATGAAGAAAATGATAATGCTGTCATTTCTTTTGTATCCACTTTTGACCATTATCTAAATGAAAATTATAATCGCCCCTATTTGGGTATTGGAATAGGGTATTATTTGTTGAGCCCCATCGACGTATCTTTTGCTGGAAGTCAAAATATCCTTGAAGGAACGGTCAAAAACCAATTGGGTCTTTTGCTTAGAGGGGGATTTGAATTAGGAAATACTAGACTTGGATTGGAATATAATTTTATTCCCAAAGCAGATATTAAAATCCCAGGAGATAAGGCAGTAGGAATAGTAAACAACAGTTATTTTGGGCTGTCCATTGGATTTACAATCGGAGGAAGGAAAAGCTAAATATAGAAGGGTCTCATTATTCCAGATGAATTAGAAAATACTTCAATAACAGCAGCTGATAAAACCCGATGGCCTATTACCTTACCATAGGAAGGAGTTTTTGTTAGCGGTTAATCCCAATCCGGTTTTTTACGACTCACTTTCTTTTCGGCAGCTTTCTTTTTGGATTTTAACCGTTTTTCAATGGAAGATTTTGAAGGTTTGGTAGCTTTTCTTTTTTTGGGAACCTGCAAGGCCCTTTTCATCAACTCAAAAAAACGTTGAATCACAATCTGTTTGTTCTTGTGCTGGCTCCTAGCTTCGTCACACTGTAATATAAGAACCCCTTCCTTATTGAGTCGGGAAACCAGTTTTAAAAGTAATCGCTCCTTTTCGGTTTGCGTAAGTCCTTCAGAAGATTGTAAAAAAAATGACAGTTCTACCTTAGAGGACACTTTATTGACATGTTGCCCACCCGCACCGCTACTTCGTATGGCTTTAAATTTTAGTTCCTTAAGAATCTGCTCTTTGTTCAACGTGGAGGCGTGCATTAATGGTACCCAAAGATACATTAAGGAAAACAGTGTCGCCTGGACTTAGTTTTTTGGAAGTGACAAAGTACAAAATGGTACCTTCTTCTGCATCTGCTTCATTTAGATAATGGCTTCCCTTAAAAAAGGAGTCTTTTACAGTTACTTCTAGCCCAGAGCCTTTTGATAGCTGAAACTCGTGCGGGTAAACCAATACAGAACGATCTATGGCTGCATAGGACTTTAATAGTTTTATGGGAACCTCATTGACTTCCCCAAACAATGAAGCAGTATAATAATTTGGAGGATTTTTATACAGTTTTTTGGTTTTTTCATCCGCAATGATTTTACCGTTTTCCAAAATTAAGGTTCGATCTGCATACGGCAATACATCATTGGGGTCATGGCTGGCGGTAAGCACTGTAATTCCTTTTTCTTTTAAATAATGGAACAGGTTTCTTCGGAGCGAAGTGCGTTTAAAATTATCAATATGCCCGAAGGGTTCGTCCAACAATAATATTTCAGGTTCTTGGGCCAAAACCCTAGCCAACGCAACTCGCTGTTGTTGTCCGCCACTCAGATTTTTGACCTTTGTTTTGGCATAACTCTCCAGCTGAATAAGTTCCAACAATTCCTGAATACGCTGTTGATGTGTTTCCCTTTCAAATACAGAGAGGTATTGTCCAATATTCTCTTCAACAGAGGTGAATGGCATCAAATCAAAATCCTGTGAAAGGTATTTCATGTATGATTCACCGGGGATCAAATTGAAGTTGGGGCCTAAGATTTGCTTATCATCCCAAAAGATGGAACCATTTTTAATATGCAAAAGGCCGTAAATAATTTTAAGCAAGGTACTCTTGCCCGAACCACTTTCACCCATCAAAGCCACATATTCCCCTTTTGCTACCTGAAAAGAAATGTTCTCCAAGGTGGTTTTGGTAGTATAGGTGAAGGAATCTATATGAACTTTAAGCATATTGGAGTTAAAAAATAAAAATCCGCTTCTATAGAAACGGATTTTAAGCCAATAGAAGTATTTCTAATCCTTGAATTCTTTTAAAACAGCTTGATTTGGCAACTTGTCATACCCCATATTAAAAAAGGTAAAACCGAAAATATCAGCATATTGTTCTATGGTTTTGCTGACCGGAGTACCAGCTCCGTGCCCCGCGTTGGTCTCAATTCTTATCAATGTCGGATTGTCTCCTGCTTGCTTCTCTTGTAGCTCCGCGGCAAACTTAAAACTATGTGCCGGAACCACACGATCATCATGGTCACCGGTAGTGACCAAAGTAGCTGGATAGGATGTTCCTGCTTTAATATTGTGCAAGGGTGAATAGCCTTTTAAGTAGTTGAACATTTCCTCACTTTCTTCAGAAGTTCCGTAATCGTATGCCCAGCCCGCACCTGCAGTAAACGTGTGATAGCGGAGCATGTCCAAAACCCCTACAGCTGGAAGCGCCACTTGCATTAAATCTGGGCGTTGGGTCATGGTAGTACCTACCAAAAGGCCTCCATTAGACCCTCCACGAATGGCCAAATATTCTTTGGAAGTGTATTTGTTGTCAATAAGGTATTCGGCTGCGGCGATAAAGTCATCAAAAACATTCTGCTTTTGTTGTTTGGTACCTGCAATATGCCATTTCTTTCCATATTCACCCCCACCTCTTAGATTTGGAACCGCATAAATTCCTCCCTGTTCCATCCAAACGGCATTTACAATGCTGAAAGAGGGTGTTAAGCTAATATTGAAACCGCCATAACCATATAAAATAGTAGGGTTTTTTCCATTGAGCTCTACTCCTTTTTTATGGGTGATGATCATGGGCACCTTTGTACCATCTTTTGAGGTATAAAACACCTGGGTTGATTCGTAATCCTCTGTATTGAAATCAATTTCAGGCTTCCAATATTGCTCATACACTCCAGTCTCTACATTGTATTTGTATGAAGAACTTGGCGTATTGTAATTGGTAAAGGAAAAATAAAATTCCTTTTCATCCTTCTTGCCACCAAAACCAGCAGCGCTACCTACGCCGGGCAGCTCAACCTCGCGTACCAAGTTGCCATCATAATCATATTGCAACACTTTTGAAATGGCATCGACCATATACTCGGCAAAAAAGTAACCTCCCCCGGTTCCAGTGGTAAGCACGTGCTCTGTTTCAGGAATGAAATCCTTCCAATTTTCAGGAGTGGGATCAGTGGCATCTGTCACCACAATTTTTTTGTTGGGAGCATCCATATTGGTGACCATGTATAATTTAGAACCAACATTTTCAATAACATAGGTATCTGAATCTGTATGATCCAAAATGGAGACCAAACCATTATCAGGTTGAGATAAATCCAGCAAAAACAATTTATTTCCTGATGTTGAAGTAGATGCCGTGATGAATAAATACTTTTGATCTTCCGAAACATAACCACCTACGTAGCGGTGTTTCTCTTCAGGTGTGCCGCCAAAAATAATTTTGTCTTCAGATTGAGGTGTTCCCAATTTATGATAATACAATTTGTGTTGGTCGGTTTTTGCCGAAAGCTCACTTCCTTTGGGTTTATCGTAACTGGAATAGAAGAAACCATCATTGCCTTTCCAGGAAATACCACTGAACTTGATGTCCACCAAAGTGTCCTCCACAACTTCACGGGATTCGGCATTTATTACAATGCCCTTGCGCCAATCACTTCCGCCTTCGGAAATAAGGTAGGCTACTTTAGAACCATCCTTAGTAAAATTTAAGGACATTAGGGAAGTGGTTCCATCCTTAGAAAAAGTGTTGGGGTCCAAGAAAACCTCTTCCTCACCACCGTCTTTTTTTCTGTAGACCACATATTGGTTCTGTAAACCATCATTTTTATAGAAATAGGTATAATCACCTTCTTTGAAAGGGGAACCCAGTTTTTCGTAGTTCCAGAGTTTTTCCAATCGGTTTTTCAGATTTTCCCGAAAAGGAATTCTTTCTAAATAACCAAACGTGAGGTTATTCTGTTTTCTAACCCAAGCTTCGGTGTCTGGACTTCGATCATCTTCCAACCATCGATAAGGATCTTCAACCTTAGTGCCAAAATAAGTGTCTATAACACCAATTTTTGAAGTATATGGATATTTCACAGGAATTTGTTCTTTTTGACTGAAAATTGTTCCAAAAGCAGCAAAAATAAGTGCTGTAGAAAGGATAGTTGTTTTTCGCATTTTTTTCAGATTGATTCTGATAAAAATACCATAAATAAACTTTTACCCGTGTTAAGAGCAACTAATGTTTAGTATTTTCTATGAAATAGCCTCTGACGTAGATGAAACCAAACTGTTTTCCACCAAATATTCCGCAATCTGAACGGCATTGGTAGCCGCGCCTTTTCTAAGGTTATCGGATACCACCCACATGTTCAACGTATTGGGTTGGGTTTCATCCCTGCGGATTCGACCTACAAACACATCATCCTTGTCATGCGCATAAATGGGCATGGGGTAGGTGTTGGTGTCTGGATTATCCTGAACCACTATTCCGGGGGTTTCACTTAAGAGATTTCGTACTTCTGTAAGATCAAAATCATTGTGGAATTCCACATTCACAGATTCTGAATGACCACCAGCTGTAGGGATTCGAACAGCTGTTGCCGAAACGGAGAACGTTCGGTCGTTCAATATTTTCTGAGGCTCCCGGGCCAGTTTCATTTCTTCTTTGGTATAGCCGTTTTCCATGAACACATCGCAGTGCGGCAATGCATTTCTGCTAATGGGGTATGGGTAGGCCATTTCACCTTCTACACCTGCAATTTCATTTTCCAATTGCTGAACGGCTTTTACCCCGGTTCCTGAAACGGATTGGTAGGTGGAGACCACCACGCGCTTCATTTGGTATTTTTTATGCAATGGATCAAGAGCCATCACCATTTGAATGGTAGAGCAGTTGGGATTTGCTATAATTTTGTCCTCAGTGGTCAATTCATGGGCGTTGATTTCAGGAACCACCAATTTTTTGCTAGGATCCATACGCCAAGCGGATGAGTTATCTATCACCGTTGTACCTACTTCTGCAAACTTTGGGGCCCACTCCAATGAGGTTGCGCCTCCAGCTGAAAAGATGGCAATGTCTGGTTGGGCGGCCAAGGCATCTGCAAGACCAATCACGGTATATTCTTCTCCTTTGTAGGTCAACTGTTTGCCCGCAGAACGTTCCGAAGCTACTAACAACAATTCCGTTATTGGAAAATTGCGCTCTGCCAATACTTTCAACATCACTTCGCCAACCATTCCTGTGGCACCTACAACTGCTACTTTCATTTTAATTTTCTTTAATGAAGGGACAAAGTTAGGGCAGAATAGCTTTTAAGCAAGCATTTTATTACACTATAATCATAAAATAACAAAATGTTATAAATAAAACAACCGTCAGCATGTTAGCGAAACAACCTGACGGTTTTTATAGATTGGTTTAGGTGTAGCGGTCTGCCCTGAAATTTTTCAGGGTCTTTTACATTTATTTCTTTAGAGCATCCCTAATTTCAACCAACAATTCCTCGGTAGTAGGACCTTTTGGGGCTTCTGGAGCTGGCTCTTCTTTCTTCTTCATCTTGTTCACTCCTTTTACAATCATGAACATTACAAAGGCCACAATGATAAAATCGATGACATTGGTCAAGAATTCACCGTACATAACTGCAACCTCTCCTACTTTTTCACCCGCATCATTCATTGTTCCTTCGTTAATGATATATTTTAAATCTTTGAAATCCGCATTGAAAATAAGACCGATCAAGGGAGAGACAATTCCACCTGTAAAGGAGGCAACGACCTTATTGAAGGCAGCACCCATTACGAAACCTACGGCAATATCCACTAGGTTCCCTTTCATTGCAAAATCTTTGAACTCTTTTAGCATTTTGTATAGTTTAACTGGTTAATATGTTTACAATGTAATTAAAAAAAGAGTTTCCCACCAACTGGAACGTCTAAAAATCATGAGGTTACAACTCTCTTTACCCTAGAAGATATGGCGGTGAGAATTTCATAAGAGATGGTGTTTGCGGAGCCAGCAAAATCTTCCGCCGATGACTCTTCACCAAAGATTAGCACTTCGTCTCCTTCTTTACAATCAATTCCTGTGATATCGATCATGATCATGTCCATGCACACATTGCCAATGATCAAAGCTTTTTTTCCATTGATGGACACATAGGTTTTTCCACTTCCATATTGCCGACCAATGCCATCGGCATGACCCAAGGGAAGGGTAGCTGTTATTCGATATCCTTCAGACTTGTACGCTCGATTATATCCTACACTTTCATGTGGCTCAATTTTGTGTATTTGTGAAATTACCGTCTTGAGAGTGGCTACTGGCTTAAGTTGAGCATCAACTTTAGCATCATTACCGTATCCATATAATCCAATTCCACTGCGGACCATTTCAAACTGTGCTTGTGGATAATTAATGATTCCTGAAGTGTTCAGCATGTGTCGGAAAGGGGAATAGCCCAATTTTTGGTCAATTTCCTTGCTGATTTTTTCAAAAGTGGAAATTTGTGTTTGACTAAATTCCTTTTCATTTTTATCCTCTGAAGCGGCCAGATGGGAGAAAATAGAAATTACCTTCGATTCATTTCGTCCTTGCAATTGTTGATGGATAAAAGCGACATCACTTTCCCAAAAACCAAGTCTGTTCAATCCTGTGTTGAATTTGATGTGGACTGGAAAGTTTGCCAATTGTCTTTGCTTTGCCTCTGCTAAAAATTCGCGTAGAATTTTTGGGGAATAAAGGCTGGGCTCTAAATTATTATCTATGATTTCCCCAAAATTTATGGGTTGGGGATGTAATACCAAAATAGGTATTTTAATGCCTGCATTTCGTAACAAAACTCCCTCTTTGGCATAGGCCACGGCTAAATAATCAGCTTCTAAACTTTCCATTTTTTTGGCAATGGACACCATATCGCTTCCGTAGGCAAAGGCTTTTACAACAGCCAAAAATTTCGTTTCTGGAGCTATTTTGGATTTTAAATACCTGTAATTGTGCTCAAGGGCAGACAGGTCTATGAAAAGTGTAGATTCACCAATTTTATCCATTGGCAGGTTTCTTTTTGGCTTGTACTTCCTCAGCTTCCACATCCATTTGGCTTACTTTTTCCTTGAGCATGGCCTTGTAGAATGCCGCTCTGCTCAGAGGTTCGTATTCTCCTGTTTCGCCAAGCAGTACAAGTTTATCATCATTGGCTTTTCTAAAGCTGTAATTGGCAAGATTTCCTGTTCGTGTGCACACGGCATGTACCTTGGTCACATATTCGGCCGTGGCCATTAAAGCGGGCATGGGTCCAAAGGGATTTCCCTTAAAATCCATATCCAATCCGGCTACAACAACTCTAACGCCTCTATTGGCCAAGTCGTTGCATACCGATACGATTTCATCATCAAAAAACTGGGCCTCGTCAATCCCAACAACATCACAGTCATCGGCCAACAAACGAATATTGGCAGCAGCTGGAACCGGTGTTGAACGGATTTCATTGGCATCATGGGAAACTACCATTTCCTCATTATAGCGCGTATCCACAATAGGTTTAAAAATCTCAACTTTTTGCTTGGCAAATTGTGCACGCTTTAATCTTCGAATAAGTTCTTCGGTCTTTCCAGAGAACATGGAACCGCAGATAACTTCTATCCATCCAAATTGTTCTTTAGGGTTTACCGTATTTTCGAGAAACATAATGTACTTTTAAACGAAATTGAGTGGTTTTTTCGTTTTTATTATGAGAAAGCACAAAACTACTAAAAAAATATGCCCCAATTTTGGATTAAAATTTAACCTTTTGTTCGTAGTGGTGTATTTAAAATGATTTTATTTTTATAATAAAGATTAATAGCGATGATAAGGAAATTAAGGGAAGAGTTGGTAAAATTATCCACGGATATTATTACTGCGCGGGAAGATAAGGAGTTGATAGAACTTTATGATAAGGCTAAAGGTATTTACGAAAAATTGGCCGTACTCAAATTTATAGATGAGAAGTTAAGCGACATTGAGGTTGATGTATCCAAAAATGTAATTGCTACTCGATTTGAAAAAATGGCCAACGCAGTGTTGAGTGGAAACATTGCCGTGCCAGAGAGCAACCCTCATCAAGATGACATTATTACACCAGGGATGGACACTATAAAGGACATGGTTTCAGAAATGCCAACGGAGGCTGCTCTGGAGCAAGTTTTTACTGAGTTTGTTGCCAAACCGGAGACCATTAAGAATGAAAAGGAGATTTTATCTCCTCCGGGAAACACAAAAACAAAATCTTTGAATGATACTTTTGTTAAAGATATTCAGGTAGGGCTTAATGATAAATTGGCTTTTGTAAAACATTTATTCGATGACAATATGAGCGATTACAGCAGAGTGTTGTCACAATTAAACACTATTGATACCGAAGAGCGGTCTATATCGTTTATTAACAATATGGTAAAGCCCGAATATAACAATTGGGAGGGCAAGGAGGATTACGAAGCAAGGTTTGTGGCTTTAGTTGAACGCAGATTTGCCTAATGACTTTTCCGTTTTCTTTTTATATTTTTAGGAACACATCCTAAAAACACCAACATGAAAATCAAAAAAATTGCCTTTTGGCTGTCTACTGGATTGTTGACGGCGCTAATGTGCTTTTCCGTTTACAATTACTTTTTCAACCATGAAACTATTGCCGGTTTCTTTGAGACCATGGGGTACCCCACCTATATTATTTATCCTTTGGCATTAGCAAAGCTATTGGGCCTAGTCACCATTTGGGGCAATTTTTCCAAATGGTTGAAAGAATGGGCGTATGCAGGCTTTTTCTTTAACACCCTTCTCGCTTTTTTCGCCCATTATATGATTGGTGATGGTAGTCAAGGTGGAGCGGCAATGGCCCTTGTTCTGGTTTTGATATCTTATTTTACAGGAAAGCAGGTAAGGCCGTAACTTTGGCCCCATGGGAAAACTGTTTTTGGTTCCAACACCAATAGGAAATTTGGAGGATATCACCCTCAGAGCTATTAAAGTGCTGAAAGAGGTTGATTTAATTTTGGCGGAAGATACCCGTACCAGTGGAAAACTGCTCAAGCATTTCGAAATTCCCACACCCTTGCGAAGCCATCATATGCACAATGAGCACAAACAGGTTGAATCTTTGGTTCAAAAATTAAAAGGGGAAGTTACTCTGGCCTTGATTTCCGATGCTGGAACTCCGGCTATTTCTGATCCCGGATTTTTGCTGACCCGAGCTTGTGTTCAAAATGGTATTGAGGTGGAATGTTTGCCAGGGGCCACAGCTTTGGTACCTGCTTTAGTGAACAGTGGGCTGCCGAATGACCGCTTTGTTTTTGAAGGATTTCTTCCAATAAAAAAAGGGCGTCAAACTCGGTTAAAACAGCTCGCGGAAGAATCTCGAACCATGGTTTTTTACGAATCACCACATAAATTAATCAAGACCCTTACCCAATTTGTTGAATATTTTGGAGAAGATAGACCCGTTTCAATTTCACGGGAATTGACCAAAATGTACGAGGAAACCGTAAGGGGAACCGTTGCTGAGGTCTTGGAACACTTTACTGCAAAACCACCTAAAGGTGAATTTGTTATTGTGGTAGGCGGAATGCCTTAATCATTTATCTGTCGAATCAAGTTGAGCTGTCATCCTGAGCTTGTCGAAGGATAGACATCTCTGTTCGTTCTACACACTTCGACAGGCTCAGTGTGACAAACGCTATACATTTACTTGTCATTCCGAACGAAGCATGAGGAGGAATCTCTTTTAAATTATTTCTCGTCACTCATAAACACGCTCCATCGAAAGGAGTGACCCCTATTGAATGTCTTGATTTGTGAATTGATATTTTATCCATTATGAAACTTCATGATTGTTAGTAAGCCGCTTCATTTTCGACTTATTTGGGCAATAACCAAAAGCCAAAGTGGTACAAAAACTACATCCGGAGATAAACAAGGTGTACTTTATTAACAAGTATACCCTGCTGCACATTATTTCAGGCTCGGGGACCATTCAGGTCGATTTTAAAAACTATAACGATTGGCAGGATAAAGCCATCTATTTGGAAAAAGGACAGTACATCAAATTCTTTTCGGATGATTTTGTGGTCAGAAAAATAGAATTCCCCAGCAAGACCATTTTTGAAAAGAAAGAGGTAAGGGTGCTTTTTAAGCATTTAATTTCATTGGGCTACATCAACTTTAACGAATGTGAGGAGTGCAAAAGATACCTGTCCAACACAGTGTTTTCTAAGAATACTTCCGAAATCATCGATATTTCTTCAAAACAATGGTATTGGCAAAATCCGTTCAAGGCCAGCAAGCAAGAATATCAAATCATATTTGACATTAAGGACATTATTGATGAAAACTACTATGGTAATTTCAATAACAATGACCTCACCCAGTTAATGACCGAAAATGGGTATGAAGCTCAGACCTTGGTCAAGGATAAAATTGGCCTGTCCATCAAAAATTTGATATCGAACAAGAGGCTGATGGAAGGCAAAAAGAAAATCGTTTTTACGGACAAAAGTATTCAAGAGGTTTCTTATGAGACTGGTTACAAAGACCCTGCCTATTTCAATCGTGTATTTAAAGGCACCACCGGAATGACACCATCTCAATTTCGTAACGATTTTGATTATGAAAACAGGGACACCTTTGCCCAAAACCTGATTGAATTGTTGAAGACATACCACACTGAGCAGCGTCCCCTTGCTTTTTATGCAGATAAAATGAATCTCTCTGTAAAAGCACTTTCCAAAAAAACCAGGGCCAAAATGAATGCTTCCCTGGGTCAATTGATTAGAAACGAGCTGATTTCCACTTCAAAAAAATTACTGGACCAGGATGCACCCATTAAAGAAGTTGCCTTTGCTTTGGGTTTTGAGGAGGCCAATCATTTTTCCCACTTCTTCAAAAATTATACGGGAACAACACCTTCTGGTTACAGAACCAAAAAGTACAATTCTTAGCGTCTTTTTTGTAGGTCTTAACGGGCATTCCATGCTGAAATTTGCAATGTAATTACAAACTAAAATTTGTTTAATCATTAAAAAATAAAAGTAATGGATATTAAATCATTAGCCACGGAAATGGATGGTATAGTTGCCCAAGGCGCTATTGTGGATGCTGTAAAACAGTTCTTTGCAGAGGATGCGACCACAGCTGACTACAATGGCGTAGCAACTACCAACAAACAACAAATGGTTGAAAAAATGGAAGGCTTTGCAGGAGCAATTGCCCAAGTGAACGGCATTACCCATCACCACACCATTGTGGATGGAAATGTGTCTGCATCAGAATTCACTTTCGATTTCAACATGAAGGACGACAGTAAAATTTACTGGCACGAGATCATTCGACGTATCTGGAACGATAACGGAGAAGTAGTACAGGAAGAATATTTTAATGCACAGTAAAATGAAGTTCAGATGTATTTCTCCAACACTACACGGCGTAGCCGATTATTCAGCCGGAATCGGTTTGATTTTGGCTCCCTTTTTACTAGGACTAGGTGGGACCAACAATTTGGCCCTCTGGATATCGGTGATCACGGGAACCGCGGTTTTGGTGGTAAGTGCTTTAACGGATTATAGACTGGGAGCACTTCGCACTATCCCGTTCCAAGGTCATTTGACCATTGATCTAGCGGTGGCCATAGCCTTTATGGTTATCCCTTTTGCCCTTGGTTTTCAAGGGTTGGATGCGCACTATTATTGGGTGAACGCAGCGGTGGTTTTTACCGTGGTTTCCCTGAGTGCAACAAAAGAAGAATTATAAACACATAAAACAATTATTAAAAAAATAGAACAATGAAGAATTCAATTAAAACAACAGTAATCCTTTTTGCTTTGGCAATAAGCTCAATAACTTTTGGGCAGGACAAAAAAGCAAATAACATTGATGACAGTAAGATCGGCTTGCAAGGATATAGCCCAGTGTCTTATTTGGATCTTGGGTTGGCACAAAGAGGCTCAAAACAATATAAGGCCGTGCATAAGGACATAGCTTATTATTTTACTTCGGCTGAGCAGAAGTTAAAGTTTGAGAAAAATCCTGAAAAATATATGCCGCAATATGGTGGTTTTTGTGCCTTTGGAGTTTATGCCAAGGCAAAATTCAGGGTAGATCCCACCAAATTTGTGGTGAGCAATGGTAAATATTATCTGTTCTTGAACGATGTTGAAGTGGACGCCAAACAATTGTGGATTGCCGAAAATGAGTCAAAATTATTGGCCACGGCAAACAAGAATTGGAAAAATTTGAGCACCAAATAGTACGCTAGGCTATTGAATGCTTTTTCATGATCTAAAGCATGTCAATTTAAATTGATGTGCTTTAGTTTTTATCTTTAAGTAATGGAAAAACTACTTTCTGAGATCAGAAAATGCAGCTTGTGCTCTTCAAAATTACCTTTAGGGCCCAGGCCCATTGTTGCAGCACACTCCGATGCCAAGGTTTTGATCATTGGACATGCTCCGGGTACCAAAGTGCACCAAACGGGAATTCCGTGGGACGACCAGAGCGGAAAACAACTCAGAAAATGGATGGGTGTTACCGATGAGACTTTTTATGACGAAACCCAAATTGCCCAAATGCCCATGGGATTTTGTTATCCCGGAAAGGGAAAGTCGGGCGATTTGCCCCCGCGGCCTGAATGCGCCCCCCAATGGCACAAGCAATTATTGGACAAACTGCCAAACCTTAAATTGACCATTTTGATCGGGCAATATTCCCAACGGCATTATTTAGGGAGTAGAATGGAAAAAAACCTAACAGAGACGGTTAGAAATTATAGCAACTACGCACCAGACTATTTTGTGTTGCCACATCCCTCTCCCAGAAACCGATTTTGGTTGAGCAAGAACCCTTGGTTTGAAGTTGAAGTGATTCCAAAACTCCAAGAACAGATAGCAAAACAGCTTAATCTTTAGGTTGTCACTTCAAGCGAAGTCGAGAAGTCTTTCAATACGAGGTGCCAGACCGTAACCGACTAAAGGTTTCGGGTTTCATGTTGAGGTAAGAGGCCAAATACTTTTGCGGAATCACTTTTAGCTCTTTGGGGCAACGTTGCATAAAGGCAATATAGCGTTGCTCTGCAGAAAGCGTCAACAGTTCAACCTCCCTGCTCAACCTTCCAAACAATATGTGCTGAAAAAATTCATGCCCCCAAACGTAAAACTCTTGATGTTTTTCAAATAAGCTTTGATAACCTTCATACGAAATGGCCAACATTTTGGAAGGCTTCAAGGCCTCCAGAAAAGTATCGGAAGGTTGTTTTTTAATGAAAGAATCAAACGCTCCAGACGGACTTCCTGAATACGAAAAGCCCAGCACTACCTTCTCACCTTTATCATTTAAAATGTAAATGGCCTGTACACCCTCCAGTACAAAATAGAAATACCGCTCAACATTTCCAGCCTCTGTGATCAGGTCGTATTGGTTAAAAGTTTTTACCGACCATAAAGACCTAAAATAGTGTTCCTCTTCTTTGTCAAAGTCAACATGTGGGAAAAATGCCTTTAGGCGAAGGAAGTCTCGATCATTCATATGACTCGCATTTTTTATCTAAAAATAAGAATACGGCCAAGAATTTTATGGAGGCTTATTAAAAATGTTATCTCGTTTTTATAATTAGCAGTTTTTTATTGAACGCTTTCGTTTAATAAATAAAAAAACTACATTTGCTCTATTAAACGATTGCGTCTAATTATGCCAAAAATAATTGCACAAAAAGAAGATTGGATAAAGCTCGGGTATCAGTTGTTTTCACAAAAAGGTATCTCAGGAATTGTTATTGAAACCATGGCAAAGGAACTTTCCTGTAATAAGTCTAGCTTTTATTGGCACTTTAAAAGCAAGAAAGAATTCATCAATGATTTGGTAACATATTGGGTAGAGATTGAAACGCTTCAAATCATTAGCAATACCGAAAAAGAAAGAAGTATTAAAGATAAGGTGAATAGTTTTTTGAAGGTGGCCTTTAAAAAAGAGCCTTACCTAGAGTTTATCTTCTTCTTAAAGCGTTATGCTAAAAATCACTCTGAAATACAACAAGTAATAGATGATATAGATGCTAAACGACTTGCTTATTCCGCAAAACTATTTGAGGAACTAGGTTATTCAGAAGAGATGGCCGTGATAAAGGCCCGCGTTTTTTACAACTACCTTATTGGCTATCACGAGATGATAAAAAACAAAAAACAGTCCAAAAATTATTTAATAGAAGTCAAAAACGATTTAAACCACTTTTTAAACCTGGAAAACATCTGATGAAGACAAAAATATCTATAAAACTAGCTGGATTTATGAACCTATTTGGTGCTTTGGTGCATACCTTTCTGGGGCAAACAACCTTGGTAAACCCGCTAATGGATAGCGATTTAAACGCTCAAGCTAAAATCGAATGGCTTGGAGTTTGGCATATTGTAACCGTTATCTTATTTGCAACCTCGTATGTTTATTTAAATGAAGGGTTTAAAAGTAAAACGCCACCAAAATACACACTCATCAAGCAAATAAGCTGGTTATATGTTTTATTTTCACTCATATTTATAATTGTAAGTATTTGGCAGCAAATCTTGGCACCGCAATGGATTTTACTTCTACCCGTTGGTCTTTTCGGATTTTTTGGGGTAAGTGTTGCCAAAAAGGGAACAAATTAGAGTAAAAACATCTTACTTCTCTTCCATCCAAAGGTTGGAAGTCACTTTCCCAAGGAATTTGACGGTTCAAACAAAAATCAATGGGAAGAAATAGCAAGTTTCGTGTTGAACAAGTTGTGTACACACACGATATTTGTACAAAGAATTCATTGCAAAGGAGTTCTCTTAAAAATAGATTCCCATGGAAATCAAAAATTCTACAGCAAACGACATTGATGAAATATTTCGGTTGTACAGCCTAGCATCTGAGTATCAAAATTCAAAAGAAGGGGTAGTGGTGTGGCCTACATTTAAAAGGCAACTTGTAGAAACTGAAATCGATGAGAATCGCCAATGGAAATTGGTTATTGACAATCAAATTGCGTGCGTTTGGGCAATTGCATTCAGTGATGAGCAAATCTGGGAAGAAAGGAATGCCGATGCCGCTATTTATATTCATCGAATTGCTACTAACCCTGATTTTAGAGGCAACAATTTTGTTGCGATTATTGTGGGATGGGCAAAAGAATATGCTGCCAAGCTTAATAAGGATTATGTGCGGTTAGATACCTTGGGCAATAATGAAAAGCTGATTAAATACTACGTTAATGCTGGTTTTGAATTCTTGGGAATGTTTGATTTAAAGAATACTGATGGATTACCGGGACATTATAAGGAAGCCCCGGCCAATTTGTTTGAAATTAATTTGAATCTGGACCAAAAAGGCACTAACAACTAATCTTACCTATTTAAATAAGAGAAATATAAGTACAATACAAAAACACATCTTGCTAGGCATACATATTAAAAACCTGTATTGAGCAAGATGAGATAATGAGGCCGTGCTAATCACAATTATCTTCCGCCTTTTAGTTTTATGGGTTAATAAAAACCTAATTGTGTATAATTTAAGAATGATTGAAATGGAATGGATATAGTTTGGTGGGCTAAACTATCATCTATGAGAATAAAACTACTTCTTCTAATTTCAATTTTCACCCTTTTATACACCAATGGATTCTCTCAAACAAATACAGACCCTCAAAACAACAGCCTAGAACTTTCTACAGGCTTCAATTCGGGCTCATTAAAGAATTTAGAATTTGCGCCAGTATCCCGGTACGATTATAATGGCTTGTTTTATAGTTTAAATTATGAACGTAAAACCAGAAATGAGAATTTATTTGAAATACGGGCGGATTATTTGGCCACCGAATTAGAATCAGACGCAATACCGCAACTAAACACGGACTATTCTAAAATAGGGCTGGGCTTTTCATATTTAAAACAAATTTTTGACAAAAATGCTTTTTCCATCCACTTAGGATTACAATCTCAAACCACCGCCTCCTTATATCGAGACAATTATTATTTGGTGGATCAAGAATTTGGTGTGGCAAGCCGATTTACATATCAGTTAAACAGAAAACAACATTTAGCTTCTAAACTGACCGTTCCTTTGGTCTTAATAAGGCTAAGGGGAGATGTTGGTTTGGATGGGTATTTATTGAATCGTTATCAGAGTGCACTGTGGAATTTGGAATATGGATATTCAATCTCAAACAATTTTGGCCTGCGTCTAAGCTATGATTTTAAATATAATAGACTTCAAATACCAAATGCATTCAGAGAATTGCAACATCAGGTTAACCTAGGCATTAATTACAAATTTTAATTATGAAATGTAACTCACCTATAATTAATGTTTTTTATTTTGTAGTAATCTCAATAACAACATCCTGCTCAGATACTTTAATTGGTGATGAAGGGAAATTGGATGAAGACGCTTATTTAAACTATCAAACAAAAACGGATTTAGAATTGCCTTTTGAAGAAGAATGGTATGTATTTGTTGGGGGCAGAACACATTTAAATGGACGACATCATTTCATTACCCGGGGTGCAGGTCAAAGATATGCTTATGATATTGCCGTGGTAATTGATGGAAGTAGTTTTTCAGGAGATAGCAGCAAAAATGAAAACCACTATTGTTTTGGAAAGCGCTTAAATGCTCCTGCTAATGGTAAAATAATAGCCATGGAAAACAATATTGATGACAATTATGTTTCAGGTACTGTAAATAGTAATATTAATGACAGTAATCTAGCGGGCAATTATATTATGATAGACCATTTAAATGGTGAATACTCCATGTTGGCACATTTTAAAAAAGGTACTATAACAGTTGCTGTAGGGGATATGGTTGTTAAAGGACAAGAAGTTGGCAAGGCCGGAAACAGTGGAAATTCTACTGGCCCGCACTTACATTATCATTTACAAAATACACCTGATTATCTTAGCGGAATAGGACTGCCCGCCCAATTTACCAATTACTATGAAGATGATGTGTTAATGGCAAGGGGTGAACCAGAGAGAGGTCAAACGGTGGCAAAAAATTAAACAATGTCCGTAAACAGATTAAACCAAAAATGGACAGAAAGGGCCTTTCACCTTCCAACATGGTAATATTTGCATTTCATTGACATCTTTTTACAATTGATTTGGCTTGTGTGAAATACCTGCCAATACCTTTACGAAAAACAATATGGCGAATGGAGAAGGCCAATTTTTTCACATACACCTTCGCAGTAATTTCCACCTTGCTTTTTGTGAAGGCGGGAATTGCACAATCTGCAGGTGTCTTTACTGACTCGCGAGATGGTAAAACGTACAAAACCATCAGCTTTAAAAACACTCGAACGGGCACCACATTTACCTGGATGGCCCGGAATCTGAACTACAAAGTACAGGGCAGTTACGCTTATGATGACAATGAGAACAATCGGAAAGAGCTAGGTTTGCTTTATACTTGGGAAGCAGCGAAAAAAGCCTGTCCCTGCGGTTGGCATTTGGCAACGGATAACGAATGGTCCCTACTGGTAAATCAATATGGCGGAACCAACAAGGCTGGGGAGGCTCTAAAAAGCACCAACGGTTGGAACGAAGACGGCAACGGTACCAACAGCAGCGGGTTTAACGCACTTCCTGGTGGTCAGCGCACAACTTTTGGGGGTTATCGCGTCTTGGGGTATTTCAGCTTCTGGTGGTCATCCACACCCACGGATGAAGAGGGCAAAGCTTGGTTATGGGACATCAGTTATGGTGGTCCTGACATGTCCATTAAATCAAAAGCGTTCCGTTTCGATGGTGATATTCGTGGCGCACTCTCGGTTCGTTGCGTCCGGGATTGACTTTGTAACGTAGGAATTTGTCACTTCGAGATGTCATCCTGAGTAATGTCACACTGAGCCTGTCGAAATGTGCTTCGTTTTTTAAAACATCCTTCGACGAGCTCAGGATGACAGTTTCATGAAATTATTGGCCCAAAGTTCCCTCAATAAGCTGCCATAGCACCTTTACTTGGTACAGGGCATCTTTTTCTTCTTCGCACAAGGGTTCTCTGGATTCGTAGATTGCAATATCGTGCACCCATTTTAGGGCCTTTACCCGATCGGGGCCATCAAGGGCATCTACATATTGCAACAATTTTAACTGCGCCGGGGTAAGCGTTTGGGAGTTTTTTAATGCGTGTCGTGCATTATCCGTAGCCATGGGCGAATTACATTTGGGACACCGCTGACTATCTTCACCACTTCTCATAACAAGGTGATTAAAAAGTTAAACAAAAGGAAAGGAATCGTAGAATGTATCAAGGCATTACCGTGAACATTCTAGGGATTTGTACCCATTTGCCTATCCTATATCTAGTTCGACCATAGTCCAGCACCTTGAACAATAAGTGTAGCAACCCAAAGATACAGCTTAAAATAAAATGGTGGGATTTTTATGTCAAAAAGGGGTAACTTCACTTATCCGTCGATATAGCTTATTAAAACGAGTGATATCTTAAACGTTAGCGGTAATTCTATAAAACTGTAAATGAGCTTTTTTATTTATCTATTCTTCCTTATTCTCGGCCTAGTTTTGTGGGGATACGGGTTTTTTATAGTCAATAAAAGAAAACAACTAATAAGATATGCCATTGTCAACACGGCAATTTTAATTGTATACTCAATCCTTTGGCTAAATCATTCCAAAATTATCACCGGACATGACGAATACGGATTGGGATTTCTGTTTGGATATCCATTAATCCCTGTGATTCACAGCATTCTAGTCTTCTTCATAATACTTCTTACCATCAAAAAAGGAAAAAATAACTACCGCTAACAATGTCTACAATTTATTTAGCAATTATGCTACCCCAAAATCTCCTCAATCTGTACCATATGCGTTTTCAGCTCCCAACCAAAGGTTAATTGTGTAAAAAGGGTAAATTGAGGTATAAATGAGTTTGTAATACTTATGAAAAACCCAATCCGTATATGGTGTTTGTTAGTACTTCCTTTGTTAGGGAACTCTCAGACACCAAAACAACCAATCCCAAAAATTGAAATCGATTCGATAAAAAAAATAATTATCCTTGATGCATATAATGACAACTATGAAAGAGTTTGGGGCAGAAGGTATGTAATTGAATTCCATACGAACATGTTCAGACTTTATCAGCTAGAGGAATATTATAAAAATTATGAGTTTGATGTTGACGAAATAGAGTTTGATTCCCTGAAAATTCTTAAGTCCAAAGAGATTTCAAAATCGAAAGCAAAAAAAATGACCGCGCAAATAAATGAAAGAAATAAAAAGCGCTCAATGATTAAAGAAAAGATGGATTCTATTGCTTGGGGAACCTCTAAAAGACCAGAAAATTGGAATGGGAAAAGAGATTTGGGCCAAATTGACAAAAAGGCTATCCAAGTCTTTTTGTCAACTTTGAATTCAAAGAGTCTTTCACCATACGGCTATCTTAATACAAAAGGTATTGATAGTATTTGGCTCAAAAAAAATGTTGATAGATTATATGAAAAATGGAACAGAATGTTTCCTAATGCAAAAAACAGCTCCAAAAATAACGTTTTTTTTGCATTAAAAGACTTCAAATTATTTAAGAAAACCTTTTTCTCAACCCTTTTATCCAGAAATTTTACCACTTACCCATATATGGAGATCATCATTGTAAAGAAAAGTCCAGACTCTATTAAAGTTACGTCTCGTGGTCAAAATTTTTTTCAAGTTCCCTTTGAAATTAATTCTATAAAGACTTACAACCCTGAACTGGCAATTTCAATTTCTAAATTGATTCCAAATGAAAAGTTTTATTCAGTAAACAAAAGGCTGAATCCAACATGGGAAAAAATTGAAGAACAAATATTATGGAATATTGGAGATGCATACCGCAATAAAAAAAGAAAGTAAAATAATTATTGAGGTAATTTCATGGTCGTTTAGTATTATCCCAAAATCTCCTCAATCTGTACCATATGCCGTTCCAAATGGCAGAGCAAAAACTCAAAACATTCCGGTAAATAAAAGTTGACAATGGGCCCAATGGCCGAAATGATCTTTACCTGGGCCACATCCTTGTTTCTACTTTTTAAGATGGCCTCTTTTAAATGGGCATGGCGGGTAAAAAAAGTTTCAAAAACGGCATCTATTTTTTCTTGGGTCAGTGTTTGCCTGTCCAACAAGGGCTCAAAACGCTTCAGCGTTTTCATTTTCCATTTTCGCACCCCATTTTTGGGCCGTTGTCCCCCAATCACAATTTTTTGCCATGTCCTGATCTTAAATTCCGAAGGGCCAGAATTAATAGCTGGTAATTTGGTAAAGGCTTCATCCAGTCTGGGCATGTAAATACCGTAAGCAATGTTCAAATGTTCCAAGACCTCAACAACATTCCATGATTTTAGGTTTTGAGGTATGGTCAACTGCGCGACCTCTAGGGCTTGGAGCTCTTTTACCCTATTGACAATCTCGTTTAAACGCTGTATTTGATTTTCTGAGGAGACGATTAAGCTTGCCATAACTGCTCGTTGTTTGATTGGGTCAAAGTTCAGCTATACACAACCAATAAATGTTGATGTAAATCAAGAAATACCATAAAACGTCAGTTCGAGTGATTTTGAGGAACGAAAAATTGTATCGAGAACTACAATTAAGTTGAAATTCTCGTTTTCGATACAAATTTCACTCATTTCAATCGTGAAAATTCACTCAAACTGACGAATTTCATTAAAATGAACTACAGCATAATATCTAAAAGCGAAGCGTCTTCACTTCTAATATCTAGAGCCATCATGTTTCCCTTTTTCCCGGCCAATTCAACGCTATTTTTTCAGCTGTTTTAATCGCTCAATTGCATTTTGATTTTGAGGGTTCAACTCCAAGGATCTTTCAAAATTTTCAATCGCTTTCTCGGTATTCCCAAGAAACAAATACGCCTCGGCCAAACTATCATAAAGATTCGCCGAATTTGGATAAAGTGCTGTTGCCAATAAAAAGACACGTATACCTTGCTGTGAAGTCTTGGGATTAAAAACGAGTTGCAATCCAAGAGTGTTTAAATTGCCTTCTGGAAGTTGAAAAGAAGGATTTTTTTCCTTAATCGAAAGATATAATTCCATTAGATTTTTATAGTGCTGCTTTGCTGCCAGATCATTAAAATCCTGAAAGGAAAACGCATCCCTTTTGGGTTGCTTGGAGGTATGGGAAATTAAACCCTCTTTAATTCCGTTGTCCGAAGGGTAGTTTTCAATGAACGCCAAAGCGGTAGCATCATCTTTTAAAAAGGCATTTAAAAAGTTTAGGACATAAACGGAAACCCATTTATACGATTCCATGATTTCAGCATCGCTTTTGTCCTGCCTTTTATCCCTATTCTGGAAAAGAACCCCAAGCGTGCTAAAATAGGAATGGGTCAGGTTATGAAATCTTAATTGGAACGCCCTGCTTTTGGAAATGCTATCATACAGTTCAAATTTAGTATTGAGATCAGGGTCAATGTTATCTTCTTTCAGCACTTTTTCGGGAATGCTCTTTTGGGCCATATGCATGTATGGAACATCTACTCTGCTTGCATCAAAGAACGGCGATTTTTTTAGCAGTGCATACCGATACCTTTCCGTACCGTCAAGGCTTACAACGGCTTTAATGTTCTTGTTTCTTGTTTGGGCAAGGATGTTTGCAGGGCCGCCAAGGCTAAATGCCATTACTGCAATTTTATTGCCATTGGCATTGGGAAGTTTGGCAACCTCCTTTATCAAAAACTCCACATCCCTTGCCTGAGTTTCCATTTCTTTAGCACCGTTATTACTAAACCGTCTATTTTCAGTTCCTCGGCTTGGACTTGCCATCACAATGTAACCGTGACTGGCCAAATATTCACACAGCGCAAAATTCTCTATGGAAGAGGCCATGAGACTAGGGGCATAGACCACCACTGGAAATTTGCCATTGGCAAATGCTGGTTTTGGATAAGCCGTTGTTTTTTCCTTGAGATGATTTTGGTTTACAGGGGTATTGGCGTAGAACCAATTTAATATGTGCTCATCAGGAAGGTGTTCCCACTCTTCTTCTTCCGATAAAATTCTCAAGTAGTCAAGAACCCTGAGTTGAGAGGTGTCATCCCCATTTTGATTTGCAGGATACCATATGCTTATGGGGATTGGTCTTGCTATTTTGACATTGCTATAATCATAGATTCTACTATAGGTTCTGGTACTATCCGAAGCGGTATAATGGAGAAACCCTACTTTGTATTTTCCATTATTAAGGTCTATTTGTTGTAATGAGGTCTGACCAAATAAAAAATCAGCTTGAAGCAGTATGAGAAAAATGGCAACTCGAAACAACATATTGGAAACTTTGTTTCCAAAAAGACAACTTTTTTTGCCACTTGTTACAGTCTACCAATTATTGTTCGGTTATAGCCCGGCAATAAATGTTGATGTAAATTAAGAAATCTTACTTTCAGACATCAGACATCAGACATCAGGTTTCTGACATCTAATATCTAGAACCATCATGCTTCCCTTTTTCCCAACCGGTTTTGCCCAGATATTGCTCTGCACTTTCCACGGCACCATCTTCAATGGAGGTTCCCATGGAATCGTTCCAACGGTTCAGGTATCCAAATAAAGAGATCACTCCGAGCATTTCCACAATTTCACCTTCGTTCCAGTGTTCGTACAAACGAGCTTTAATATCTGCATCAATGGCATTGGGCACTTGCGAAGCCGCTAATGAAAAATCCAAAGCCGCACGCTCCGCATCTGAAAAAGCGGCATGCGTTCGGTATTCCCAAATATTGTCCAATTGTTCTTGCTCCGCACCATACCGCTCTGCTGCCCTAATGGCATGAGCTTGGCAATAACGGCATCCGGTGGCATTGCTGCTCACCCAGGCAATCATTCGCTTAAGTGCTGAAGTCACCCTTCCCTCGTTGGCCATAACGGCTTTATTAAGATTTATAAAAGCTTTTGAAATAGCAGGTCTATGCTGCATGGTCAAGACCGAATTTGGACAAAACCCAAGGGTTTCGTTAAAGAATTCAGCTAGTTGTTTGGTGTCAGGATCATGGTTGGGGTCAAGTGGTTTTACTAATGCCATAAGTGCAGTTTTTAGTCGTATTTTTGATTGCTACAAGAAACAAAAATTTAATAGCATGACAAATCATATCACTACCAAATGGTTGGGCGAAATGGCCTTTGAAAGCAATAACCCCTCTGGACATAACTTAAAAATTGATGCGGGACCTGATGATGGGGGCAAAGGAGAGGGCCTTAGACCAAAAGCGTTGATGCTTTCTGCATTGGCCGGTTGCTCTGGATTGGATGTAGCTTCGCTCATTAAAAAAATGAAATTGGAAGTGGATGATTTCTCCATTGATACTATCGCCAACCTAACCGATGAGCATCCAAAATACTACGATTCCGTAACGATTGAATATCACTTCTATGGTTCTAACTTAAATGAAGCCAAGCTTAAAAAAGCAGTAGATCTTTCCATTGAAAAATATTGTGGTGTAATGGAAATGTTTAGAAGATTTGCCGAACTTAATGTAACCCTTCACTTTAATAAATAGCTTTTTTTAATGAAACACCTAGCTTGTTCGCTATGTCTATTTTTGGGTGTTGTTTTTTGCTCCCAAGCGCAAGAAATCACCCATGTAATCTCCCATGATCAAGAAACTATTGTGACCGACCCCAGCAAGGGGACAAACAGTTACAAGAACACGGTTGTGTTTCCTTCAAGGGATAAATCCATTCGCCAGATAAAACTATTGCTCACTTTTGAGTGCCCTGACAAGGATGGTATGCGCTGCGCGGATTGGGATTATGTGGACCACATAAAAGCCCGACCAAAAAATGGCAATGAAACCTATGAAATAGCCCGAATGCTCACCCCATACGGAGGGTTTTTTCAAAAGGATTGGATTTTTAAGTGGGAAGTGGATGTTACAGATTTCAGTTCAATTTTAAGAGATGAGATAGAGATAGATTACATACACACAGGTTACGAAGACAACAAGACCAGAGGATGGCGGGTAACGGTGGATTTTGAGATTACCTTTGGCACACCCGTTGCCGAACCATTGGCTGTCCATAAAATATACGATGGCAACTATGCCTATGGCAATGCTGAAAAACCTATTGAGGACGAATTAAAACCGGTTACGCTCACTACAGGTTCAAATACTGCTTTTTCCAAGATAAAAATACATCAAACGGGCCATGGCATGGATGCCGATGGATGCGGGGAGTTTTGCAGCAAGTACAGAGATATTGTTTTTAATGGTGCAATTGTAGACCATAAAGATTTATGGATGGCCTGTGGGGATAATCCACTCTATCCGCAAGCGGGCACCTGGATTTTTGACCGCGCCAATTGGTGTCCCGGGTATTTACTTCAACCTGATGAGGTACTTTTAAAGACATCAAAAAATACCCCTTTCACCGTTGATATGAACATGGAGCCCTTTGAGATTGAAAAACCAAGTGCCAACGAGCTTATTTCGGCCTATGTGATAGAATATGGCGAAATCAATGCTAAGGATGATGTGACATTGACGGAAATCATCAAGCCATCTACAAAACCTATTCATGGGAGGGAAAACCCAACAGGAGGCCTGCCGCTCATTCAAGTAAAGAACAACGGAAGCCAACCTTTGAAAAAGATGACCATTACCTATGGTTTGGAAGGAGATAAACCTAAAGTTTTTAAATGGGAGGGTAATATTCCTTTTAACAGCAATGCGCTTATTACATTACCGGAACCCATTTATTCCAACAAAGCGGAGTCCACTTTTGAAGTTTCAATCAAGCGCCCCAACGGGAAAAAGGATGCTTTCAAATATGATAACAGATTAATATCAACCTATAAAAAACCCGCAATATTGCCGGAAGAGCTTATCCTATATTTTAAGACCAATAAAAAACCGGGACAGAACAGCTATTATATTGAAGATGTGCAGGGCAACAAGGTTTTTAAAAAGGATAGCACGGAACTCAAGCCAGATATGGTGCACAGGGATACCTTAAAACTTCCCGAAGGCAGTTATCGCTTTAATGTGGATGATACCGGGAACAACGGTTTGGAGTTTTGGTTTATGGCCAAAGAAGGAAGTGGAAATATCAAGATTCTGGATACCATGGGTAGGGCCTTAAAACAGTTTAAACCTGATTTCGGCAAGAACTTAAGCCTGAATTTTGTGGTGAAGTCCAATGAAACGTACAAGCTGAATGACGAACCTTTTATTTCTATGTTTCCTTCCCGCACCAAAGGCCCGTTGACCCTGGACTATTTTAGCAATGCGGAAGCTGAGGTGAAAGTGCTGATCGTTGATCAGGAAGATGAATCAAAAATAATGGAATCCCATACGTACCATACATTAAAACAAGGCCTTTTTACCTATGAACTGTCATACCTGCCTAAAAAGAGGTACTACTTTAAAGTGGTAATTGACGGAAAGGAGGTCTACAAAAACCGAATCCGTTTAAAAGAATGATTCATGCAATGGACCATGAAACCTAAATCTGACTCCAAGGCAAATAAGCTCAAACTCAAAACTTAAACACAAGTATAAGAATACAAAATAATCTTACATTTAGAAATATTTTCAGCCTCGAAATCAAATCATAGAAATTATGAACGACAAAAAGTTTGATTTAGAGGATAGGTTTGTTCAGTTGGCTGCAAACATCGCTTTATTTTGTAAAGATCTGCCATCAAATTTTGCAGGGAATTATTATGGTAATCAATTGCTTCGGTCAGGAGGAAGTGCAGCGTTGAACTTTGGAGAAGCCCAAGGAACCATTACAAATAAAGATTATCGTTTCAAGGCATCATTGGTTTTAAAGGAGTTGAAGGAATCAAGGGTTAACTTGAGAATCTTAGATAAGATCAGCTATGGTTCAGAACAAATCAAGCACAACCTTTTAGATGAAATTGAGCAATTGGTAAAAATCATCTCAACAATTATCAAAAACAAGACCCCATGAATTTGAACCTGAACTTAATCCTTAAACCTAAACTTGAGCTTGAACTTGAGTTTTTGATTTGCACTTAAATTTTGAACTAAGTTTTTCCTGAACTTATACTTGAACTTTACTTATGAGATGGACCATAAAACCTAAATCTAACCCCAATGAAATTGACCGCCTTTCCAAAGAATTAAATGTTGATGCATTGATATCACATTTGCTATTGCAGCGAGGGATTTCAACATACGATGAAGCAAAACGATTCTTTCGTCCCGAAATATCCCATTTGCACGACCCATTTCTGATGAAGGATATGGACAAGGCAGTGGAACGAATTGAGTCGGCAATCACCCAGAATGAAAATATTTTGGTGTATGGAGACTACGATGTAGATGGTACTACTGCAGTGGCACTTTTATCCTCCTTTCTTCAAGAAAGCTATCCAAACGTTGCTACATATATCCCTGACCGTTATTCCGAAGGATATGGGGTGTCCTTGAAAGGAATCGACTTTGCTATGGATAATGATTTTTCCTTGATCATAGCTTTGGATTGCGGGGTTAAGGCTATTGAGCAAGTGGACTATGCCAAAGAAAAAGGGATTGACTTTATTGTTTGTGATCACCACAGACCTGGGGACGCCTTGCCAAATGCAATTGCAGTTTTGGACCCTAAACGGGACGATTGTAAGTATCCGTACAAGGAACTTTGCGGCTGCGGAGTAGGGTTTAAGCTGATTCAGGCAATGGCTTTAAGAAATGGAAATACAATTGAAGACCTTGTTCCTTATTTGGATTTAGTGGCCACCGCCATTGGAGCAGACATTGTTCCGATAACTGGAGAAAATAGGGTGTTGGCATATCATGGGCTTCAGGTCATCAACGCAAATCCTAGAATTGGCTTTAAGGCCATTATTGACCAAATTAAAAAGAAGGAACTTACTATAACCGATGTTGTTTTTATTATCGCCCCCAGAATCAATGCGGCAGGTAGAATGAAGCACGGGCAACATGCCGTAAATCTTTTAAAAGAAACTGATTTAAGTGTGGCCCAAAAATTTGCTTCGGAAATAGAACAATTTAATGCGGACAGAAAAAACCTGGATAAAGAAATTACTGAAGAAGCATTACAACAGATTCAAGAAAACGACGAGGAAGAACGTTTTACATCGGTGGTTTATAGCGAAAGTTGGCATAAAGGAGTTATCGGCATTGTGGCGTCTCGACTTACCGAAATCTATTACCGTCCAACCCTGGTGTTTACCAAAAGTGGAGACAAATTGGCTGCCTCTGCAAGATCTGTAAAAGGGTTTGATGTATACAATGCCCTAGAAAAATGCTCGGATTGTTTGGAACAATTTGGCGGACACAAATATGCCGCTGGATTAACGCTTTTGGAAAAACAATATGAAAACTTCAAACAACAATTTGAAAAGGTCGTGGCCGAATCCATAGATCCCAAGTTGCTGGAACCCGAATTGGCTATTGATGCCAAAATCGATTTAGACCAAATCAGTCCTAAATTAATGCGGATTCTAAAACAATTTGCTCCTTTTGGACCGGGCAATATGACCCCGGTTTTTATGGCGGAGAAATTAAATGATACCGGATATGGAAAAGGTGTTGGTGAGGGTGAAAAGCATTTAAAACTTTCAGTTGTTCAAAATAGATCAATGGCTATTGGAGCTATTGGTTTTAATCTAGGTCAAAAATTGGATAGGGTAACAGAGAAAAGTTCCTTTGAAGCCGTTTTTTCCTTGGATGAAAACGAGTGGAACGGTCAAGTTAGCCTACAACTAAAACTACGGGATATTCGATAATTATTTATGGATCCATACGCAGCACTTCGATTTAAAGAGTTCAATATTTTTTTGGTAGTTCGTTTTGCGATGGTGTTCGCATGGTCCATGCAGTTTATTGTGATTGAATGGCAAGTGTATTCTATGACCAAAGACCCTTTGTCGCTTGGTATAATTGGGTTGATGGAGATAATTCCTGCCGTGGGAATGGCCCTATTCGCTGGTCACGTAGTGGATCAAAAGGAAAAACGGAATTTGTTGATCAAATGTATTTTGGGTTTTTCGGTCATAAGTCTGGGATTGTTTTTGATTAGTGACCCTAATTTGGAAAACTCCATTAGTCAAAGCACAATATTGTATTCCATTTACTTTTTAGTGTTTTTAGGAGGGTTGGTAAGAGCGTTTATAGGGCCAACCGTTTTTTCACTCATTGCCTTGATCGTTCCTAAGAAAATTTATCCGAATGCAGCTACTTGGAGCAGCTCAACATGGCAATTGGCCGCAGTAGTAGGTCCGGCAATTGCTGGGTTCTTGATTGGATGGATTGGAGTGCATTGGTCCATGTGCGTCATTTTAGCATTTTCTCTTATTGCATTGCTCTTTCTTTTAAAGATTTCAAAGAAACCCATTCTAAATCCCAATATTGGTGAACCGGTACTTAAAAGTTTAAAGGATGGGCTAAAGTTTGTGTTTAGCAGTAATGCTATTCTTGGGGCCTTGACTTTGGATATGATTGCAGTATTGTTTGGAGGTGCAGTGGCACTATTGCCCATTTACGCTCAAGATATTTTGCATGTTGGCTCTGAGGGTTTTGGAATTTTACGGGCAGCTCCTGCTGTTGGGGCATCAATCACCATGTTGGGATCAACAAGATTTCCGCTACACAAAAAAGCGGGCAAAAAACTGTTGTTGGCCGTATTTGCCTTTGGCATCTGTATTCTTGTTTTTGGAATTTCCACCCTGTTTTGGGTTTCTGTGGCCGCACTATTTTTAAGTGGAGCGGTTGATGGCGTTTCCATGATCATACGTCAAACCATTTTGCAATTAAAAACTCCAGATAATATGAGAGGGCGAGTGGCTTCCGTGAACTCCATTTTTGTGGGATCCTCCAATGAGTTGGGCGCTTTTGAAAGTGGTGTTGCCGCAAAACTTTTAGGCACAGTTCCTGCTGTAGTTTTTGGTGGATGTATGACATTGTTGACGGTGGGAACAACGGCCATAATCTCGCCAAAGTTTAGAAAGCTGGACCTTCAAAAAGATATTGAGGAGCATGAAAAGGATTAAGGACAATTACGATGTTTCTTGATGTCTATCACCTCTGGTTGTTGGTTCAGAAATCACGATGAATTCCAAATCTTCTGATTGGTCGTTCCGAATTTTGTGTTTTGTTTTCGGAGGTATATGGATTCCTTCCCCATTTACGACATGAATGACCTCATCTTCAATCTCAAAAGTTGCAATCCCTTTTAAAATTCTGAAAAACTGCTGGGCATTTAGATGGTAGTGTTTTTGTTCCTGAGTATTGGGAGGCATTAATTCTTCAATAATACTCAGACTTTCAGTTTTCGCCATATGCCAACCACTACAATTATCTCCCCAATAATAATGCTCGCCGTTCTTTTTTGATTTTATCATCCCTCCAACTTTTCCAATGACAATTTTTCCCCATCAAAAACGGCATAGGTGAAATAGGAGATCCAATCGCCTAAATTGGTATAAGTGGATTTTTCGTTCAATTGGATTTCCATGGGAAGATGGCGATGTCCAAAGATGAAATGGTCATAATGTTGGGTTTCCAATTTTCGTTTGGCGTATAGAATCAACCACTCCTTATCCTCCCCTAAAAATGTTGCATCTGCATCCCCTGAGATAATTTTGTTGTTTACGGAAAGGTGTTGCCCCAACCGTACGCCCAAATCAGGATGCAGCCACTTGAACAACCATTTGGCCAATGGATTGGTAAAGACTTTTTTCATTCGTTTAAAGCCTTTGTCATGTGGTCCCAAGCCATCACCATGGCCCAAAAAGAAGGAAGTATCATTAATAACGTACTGTTGTGGCTCGTGATACACAGGAATGTTGAGCTCTTCCTCAAAATAACCGTTCATCCACAAATCATGGTTGCCCACAAAATAGGTAATTTGTATGCCCATGTCAGACAGCTCAGCAAGTTTTCCAAGCGTTCGCGTAAAACCTTTTGGGACCACGGTTTTGTATTCAAACCAAAAATCAAAAAGATCACCCATTAAAAAAATGACAGCTGCATCCTCCTTTAGGGAATCCAACCAGGCGACAAACTTTTTTTCCCGCGGTAAACTGTCCTTGGCAGTCGGCGCACCTAGGTGATTGTCACTTGCAAAATAGACTTTTTTACCTAATGGAATGGTGATGTTTTTCATTTGCCTGTAAATATAAGAATTACCTCTTGGGATGTTGAAATGAATCAATTGTCTGATGCATACCACTCGGCAAAGGAGGTTTCTGTTTCTTGAAGTTTAATGGAATGCAACTGAATATTTTCAGGGAGCCTTGCTTTTATTTTTGATGCAAAATCTATGACCATGTTTTCACTGGTTGGTTGGTAATCGGCTAAAATAATGCTATGCCCTCTTTCTGATAGTTCGTTGGCAAGTTCTACGTGAGGAGAATTCTTATTGAAAATAGTCGCATGGTCAAATTGGTCCACAATTTCTTCATTCACAACTTTTTTAAGGTCGCCAAAATCAATGACCATTCCATGTTTTACATGATCTGCATCAGAAATGGGAGTGCCAATAACGGTTACAGAGAGTTTGTAGCTGTGTCCGTGTACATTTCTACATTTGCCATCGTACCCATAAAGGGCATGACCCGCCTCAAAATTGAACTGTTTGGTGATTCTGATTTTTCCCATTAGGATGCCTTAAAATGCAAAGGTAACTATCATTTCAAGGGAATCTTAATATGAGTTCAAGTTTCCATATAAATTTATAACTCCGTGACCAAACAGAATGATATCTCTATCTTAGGGTATAAAGTAAATAGCTGCCACCAATGACCAATAAGGGAGAGGCGATTATTGCGAGTATAATACTGACTCTATAAAGTCCCCAAAAAGATATCGTTTTTACGTTTTCAGCGTCATTTCTATCATAGATGATTTTAACTTTCTCACCTACCTTATATGCTGGAGGACTTGAACTTATGGGGCTTTTATAGGTTCTGGTGGTATTGGTCCGGTCCTTAAATTCAAAAATAGGAGTGTAAGTGTCTCCGTCACTATCGTAGTTGGTTAGTAAATCTGAAACTATAGCTGTGGTCCTTACACCATCAAGAAGTAGGTTCTGTGTCTTTTGATATTGCTGAAAAGCCATAAAAAGCAAGACAGTTCCCAAAGCAAAAAAACCACCGTACAATACTAACCACATGGTATATTTTTTAATGGCCATTTTAGGCTATCGCTTAAATTTTCTTCTATTACGAAACCGGGTAATAAGATAAACGGTTATTACAAGAAAAGCCACCAATGGCAGAACAATATCACTGTTTAGAAAAGAAAGAAGTTCCATTTATTTCTTTTAATACATGAAATTTTTGACCAAGAAGCCAAATAATATCCTAATTAACGATTTTCTGTCGACATTATTTCTTCTTGCACTATCCTTATTGCGCAACGATTTTTTTAAACCGTTTAGGAAGTTCATCAATGATATGGATTTTTTCACCGGTATGTGGATGTGCAAATTTTAAGGAATAGGCATGCAAATACAATCCTTTGCCCTTTAAAATTAAGCCTTCCGTTCCATAGTCTTTATCTCCCAGTATTGGATTTCCAATACCTGTTAAATGTTTGCGAAGTTGGTGCCTTCTTCCGGTCAGTGGGGTCAATTTTACTAAATTTAGTTTACCAAATCTTTTGGAAGGGACTGATTTAACAATGGTATAATTTGATTGTGCGGTTTTGCCGCCAATTTTTGTTGCTATTTCACCTTTACAGTTCATTTCACCAATGGTAATAGCATAGTAAGTTTTGCTAACTTCCTTGTTCTCAAACATTTTATTTAATGCATGAATACTGCTGCTTGTTTTGCCCACCAATAAGATACCTGTAGTTGCATAATCCAATCGGTGAACAGGTTGAGGTGTTGTAGCGTCTGGGAGCTTACTTGATCTAATGTTTTGGATTAAGGCATTGGCAATAGTTTTAAAACTATTGCCACTAACTAAAATCCCCGCAGGTTTATGAATTAACGCCAAGTGTTCGTCTTCAAATAGTACGTTGAGATGAAAGGCTAACTTTTTTTTAGGCGTGATTTCTTTTGGAATGAAAAACCTAATGGTTTCACCGCCATTTATATACGTGGCCGAACTGGCAATAGCATCGTTTACTGTAATATACCGCTTCTTTAGGGCCTTTTTTAAGGCTGATTTGGTTAGTGCTTTTGTGAAAATGCCAACACCATATTCTTGAAGTCTAATAGGAGTTGATAGTTTTGGAACAATATGGGTTTGGGTTGAAAGGATATTGGTTATTTTTTGAATTTTTCCAAGGCAGCTTTGGTGGTTGACGATAGTGCAAGTTTTCCAGAAACTTGAGCTCGTTGCAACAGTAATTCGTCCCAATGCTCTGTGCCTTCCCATAAAACTTGCTTCATTTCGGCTAGAGCTTCAGGGTTATAAGATGCTAATTTTTGGGTATGGAAATCCAGTTCATTGTCCATTTCTGAAATGGAATCGAATACTTTGGAAAACAAGCCTTTTTCTTTGGCCCAATAGGCATTTTTCCATTCAGTTGGGAACAAAGAAAGTTCTGCCAATCCAGCTTTTCCAATTTTTCGTTCCACGGCTGGTGCAATGACCAAAGGCGCAATGCCAATAGAGACTTCTGATAATTTTATGGAAGAGGCTTCTGTAGCGTAAACATAATCGCATGCCGAAGCCAAACCAACACCTCCACCAACGGCTTTTCCCTGAACTCGTCCAATAATGGGTTTAGAACATATTCGCATAGCATTGATCACATTGGCAAAGCCACTAAAAAAAGCTTCTCCTTCTTCAAGATTGGATATGGCGACCAACTCGTTAAAAGAAGCTCCAGCGCAAAAGGTCCGTTCCCCTTCAGATTTTAAAACAACAACTGAAATTTCTGGATTTGCCGAGAGCTTGTCAAACTCCTTAGCCAAACGTGCCAATAATTCAGATACAAATGAGTTACTGGCAGGATGGCCAAACTCTACCGTTGCTATCCGACTTTCAATTTTGGTATAAAGGCTTCCGTTGACTCGATTTGTGGTCATAGGTCGATGAATCTGTTAGTTGTTCTTTAGAACACTAAATTAACTGTTTTGTACCAAGGGCTTGAACTTTCTTCTAAATTTCCATACCAAAGCGAGACCTCGAATCAGCATCCAGACCACAAAAGCTATCCAAATGGCATAGAATTCCCAATCCAAATACTTGCCTATGTATAAAGTTGGAATAAAGCCTAGAAAGGTAGCCGAGAGCAGTACATTTCTTAAATATTTCATCTCACCCAATCCTTTAAAAAGCCCATCAAAAACAAAAGCCAAGGTGTTCATCGGTAACCCAAGAATAACAATAAAGAAGATTCCATAAAAGGTACTGAGAACTACAGCTTCGTTTGAGAAAATATGTCCAATAGGTTTATAAAAGACAAATCCCAAAGCCATTAATATAACACTTATGATCATTCCATAGGTGATAATTTTCTTGGACAATTTCCAAAGGCCTTTGTAATCGCTTGCCCCCAATAATTTTCCACCCATACTGTTACCAGCCGCACCGTATCCATCAATAAAAAAAGCAGCGAATAACCAAAGGTTAATGGCAATGGTGTGGGCGCCTATGAACCTATCTCCAAGTGCAGTGGCCTCTCGAACGGCAATGATCAAAGCAGCGTTCAATGCCAAAGCCCGAACAAACAGGTTAAGACTCATAAAAACCAAACGTTTGAGTTCCTTGTTCAGTGGAAATACCAATTTTAAACTTATATCGGTTTTTTTCAACAATAGGATAAATACCAAAATGGCCATTACGCCTTGTGATATCAAACTGGCCCAAGCGGCTCCTTCCAAATACATGGCTGGAACCAATCCTTCAATACCATAAACAAAGATGAAATCCAAAATAATATTGAGCACAGCACCAATCAGGGCAATTATCATGGGATAAAACGTATTCTGAAGTCCCCTAAAAATACCAAAGATGGCAAAGGTGAACAGCGTCAGTGGAAAGCCCCATACGCGAATGGAATAATAGGAAATGCAGTATTCCAATATTTTTCCGCTGGCTTCAAGCAGGCTAAAAATCTCCTCGACAATAAAAATGGTAGATAACAACAATACAATGCTCAACAAGATATTGAAGAAAATGGCCTGTGCAGGTAGGTTTTTTACTTCTTCCAGTTTTCCTGCCCCAAGATACTGTGAGATAATCGCAGAGATAGAGCTTCGCGTTTGCCCTAAAACCCAAATAAGCATGGAGAGAAAGGAACCAACGATTCCTGCAGCTGCCAACGACTCTAATCCATCCACAGGAATGTTGCCCACAATGGCCGTATCGGTAATGGAAAGTACGGGTTCCGCAATCCCTGAAATGGTTGCCGGAATCGCTAGTCGGTTTATGGTTTTAAAATTGACTTCTGTTCTCAAAGTCGATGCAAGTTACAGCACTAATTCATAACAATGAAAAGGATGGGCACTTTGTTTTGGAAAGAAGATATTCCCCAATCTTTGATATCCTCGTTGTTCATAGAACCTTTGGTTGCGTTCATTCTGGGAAAAAGTGTCTAATCTCACTGATGTAAAGCCGTTTGTTCTTGAAAATTCTTCAGCGTAATCCATCATTTCTTGTGCAAATCCCATACCCTGATAGTCAGGATGGATACAAACTCGGTGGATATAGGCATTGTTTCCATTTAGGGTAAGCCATTGTATTGGGATGTATTCCTCATCCATTTTAGTGGATATTACAATGGCACCGATGACCTTGTCCTCATGTATTTTAACATAAAGCTCATCTCTTTTTAAGTCATTTAAAAAAGCATTTTTAGAAGGATAATGTTCATTCCATTGGTAGATTCCTTTGGCCTCCATTTTAAGGGCACATGCCTTGGCAATGTTCAGTAAATACTTAATTTCGGATATCTTTGCAAGTCTAATCATGCATTGGTCTCAATTAAATTGTAAATTTAAGCTATAATCATAACCACCGAACAATGAATAATATACTGGTACCTATTGGAACTTCTCCCAACGCATCGGACACTCTTCAATATGCTATTGATTTTGCCTCCAACTTTGGAGCTAAAGTTTTTGTGATGGATGTTTTTTCGGTTACCTCGGGAACTGGGAGTCTTGCCAATGTAGCGGAAAAGGTGGCCAAAAGCAGCAAGGATCGTTTAAAGGACATTATTGATGCTGTGGACACCAATAACGTGGAGCTAAAAATCGCCACCTACAATGGGGATATTATTGATGGTCTTAATGATATTAACAAGGAACTGGGAATTGACCTGATTATCATTGCGCCACGCAGTAACGATATTAAGGAAGGACTCTATTTGGGGCATACTTCTGGCAGAATAGTGAAACGAACCAATCTTCCTACGCTAATAGTTCCTAAGGGAACCACTTTTAAGCCGGTTAACAAAATGATAGCTGCTTTTGGATCAGGAATTTTGAAGAGGAATAGGATATTGAACCCCTTAATTGAAATTAAGGACAAGTTTAGATCTAAGGTTGGTTTGTTATTGGTGAAAAGACCTGGATATTCTGAGGAAGACTTACAAGTGAACACGGCACTTTTAGATTTAAGTGAGAAGTTGACCATTACTGAACAAGCAACAACTTATCTGGGAGTTTTGGAATATTTTCAGAAAGAGAATCCAGACATGTTATGCGTTTTTAGACGAAAAAGAGGATTTTTTAAGAAGCTTTGGGAAAAAAACACCATTCCTAAATCAGAATTTTTTGTTCCTATCCCTGTTTTAGTGTTAAGTGTTAAGAAATAAAGGGAAGGTAAAAAGTTCTATTTTGAAACTTTAGGAAAATGTCTTTCCTTTGCGACGCTCTACTGGGGGATTAGCTCAGCTGGCTAGAGCGCTTGCCTGGCAGGCAAGAGGTCACCGGTTCGACTCCGGTATTCTCCACCAAGTAAACATAGGCCCTCACTGATGTGAGGGCTTTTTATTTCCTAAAATGCACAGTTTGTGCACACTTTTAAATCATGCTTTTGTAACCATACAATCTATAATCTATCCATATAGTCACTTGCTTTCTTTCAATTCAAAGATTTACTAAATTCCGTAGATGAAAAAAGCAATAGTGTTCCTTATATCTCTAATGTTCTCAATGAGCTTTGGGCAAAGTTTGAAAAGAGAAAAAATCCATCAGTTTGCAGATGAATATTTCGTGGAAGGTATGTTTACATTAAAAGAATTTTTGCAACTTCCTAACATTGGATCTAATCCCGATAATATTGACCTGAATCTGTCTTGGTGCGAAAACGCATTTAAAGCTTTAGATTTTAAGATTGAACTGTTGACGTCTGAAGGAGTAAAACATTTACTTGCCGAAAAAGCATATCGGAAAAAGGCTCCAACAGTGCTGTTTTACCTTCAGATTGACGGACAGCCTGTAGATTCCTCAAAGTGGAATCAGAAAGACCCATTTGATCCCGTACTAAAAGAATGTGTTGGAGATGAATGTAGTGATATACCATGGGAAAAGCTGACCAAAAACTTTAACGCAGATTGGAAGGTTTTTGCTAGATCGGCTTCGGATTCCAAAGGACCTGCAATTGCATTTTTACAAACCTTAAAGATTCTTAAAGAGAAGAAGATAAATCCTGGCTTTAATATTAAGGTCATTATGGATTTTCAGGAAGAATTGGGTTCACCAACCCTACCTGCACTCGTAAGGAATAATAGGAACGAATTAAGTGCGGATGCCATGTTAATTATGGATGGCACCCGACCACCGAACAATCTTCCAACCCTAACCTTTGGAGCGCGGGGTATAGCAACCATGAAACTAACTGTTTATGGAGCCTATAAAAACTTGCATTCTGGTCAATATGGGAATTATGCCCCAAACCCCGTTTTTAGCTTATCAAGGCTATTGGGGTCAATGAAAGACGAAGAGGGACGTGTGTTGATTCCCGGTTATTATGGAGATATAGAGCTAACGGACGACCAAAAGGCCCTAATTAATTCTGTTCCTGAAAATGAAGAAAAATTATTGATGACTTTGGGAATAGCCAAAAGGGAAGCCATTGGAGAAACCTATCAGGAAGCGCTTCAATTTCCCTCTCTGAACGTAAGAGGTTTGAGGGCCGCATGGGTGGAGAATGAAGTACGCACCATAATTCCTTCTGAAGCTTTGGCCGAAATAGATATACGACTGGTTCCCGAAACACCAGCGGAACGACAAATTCAGCTATTGACCAATTTTATAGAATCAAAAGGGTTTTATGTTCTTGGGGAGGAACCTTCAGAGGCAGAGCGGAGAAAGTATCCAAAATTAATTAAAATTGAATCCCGAATAGGTTCCCGACCGTTTAGAACCCCACTGGATTCCCAGCTTGGAAATTGGTTAGGGTCGGCCATGACCCATGTTTTTGGTGAAGGAAACTTTATCCGTATGCAATCCACAGGGGGTTCTCAGCCCATTGCCCCTTTTATTTCTGAACTGGGGACCCCTGCCATTTCGGTGCGAATTCCCAATCCCGATAACAACATCCACGCTCCCAATGAAAATCTACGATTAGGAAATTTTCATGAAGGATTAAAAATGTGCCTGGGTATCTTAACGCAGAAATATGAGTAGTATAAACTTGTTTTGGACTGCAAGCGCGGTAGTACTGGTCACTGTTTTATACGTACTTTGGATTGGTAAAGTAAATAATAAATGGGTGAAGTTGGTACTTGATTGGTTTCCCGCTATCCTCTTTGCCTATGTACTGCCTGCGACATTCACTCATATTTCATGCATCGATCTATCAAACGTCCTGCTCCACGATCTGAGCAGATCATGGATCATTCCTTTTACCATTCTCACGGTGATGAGCGCTTTGTCCATAAAACAACTTAAAATTGTTGGGGTAAAACCGATTATCGTTTTTGGAGTGGGGTCTTTGGTGATTGCAACTCTACCCGTATTGCTGGTCATTTTTTTTGGGGTTTTCAATGAATCTAATACTGTTCTCTTTATCACAAAAGGATATTGGAAGGGACTTGTGCCTATTGTAGGTGGCTGGATTGGTGGTAGCACCAGTCAATTAGTTTTAAAGGAACTAGCGGAAACACCTGAAGCACTATTCCTTTCCATTTTGGTACTAGATAATATTTTGGTCAATATCTGGACGATACTGATGTTTCAATTTATCAAAAGAAGCAACCGTCTTAACGAGTCATGGGGTATTGACCCTAATTTTCCTGTTGTTGAGACACCCCAATATTCTGGAAACAACCGACCCTGGTTGGTAAACACTTTAACGATTGGCACTATTTTGTTAATAATGTTTTTGACTTCTTTTGTTTCCATGTCTTTCTTGGGGAGCGTAATTATTTTATCAATAGCTGGATTGGTTTTGGGAAATATTATGCCCATCTGGAACCATAAACTAGTATTAAAGATGGCCAGTTTTTCCATAGTATTAATTATGGCCATTTTAGGTTTAAAACTAAATTTTGACAATCTGTCCCTTCCAGCGGTTCTAGTCGTTTTGGTAGTTTTCTGGCTGGCACTTCATTTTTTTGCCATGTTACTTACCGCACGCTTGCTTAAAACCAATATGGCTTGGGTTGCAATCGGGAGTATGGCTAATCTTGGAGGGATTTCCACTGCTCCTGCTGTAACTTCAGCCTACAAAAAAGAGCTAATGCCGCATGCTATTGTTTTGGCCATTTTGAGCATGGTAACAGGAACTGGCTGGGGAATGTTAACCATTTTTCTATTCAGATTACTTTGAATACGAATTGTTTAGCCTATAGGCTGTTACAACTTATGAAATATATGTTCGTTTGCCGTTAATTTTATGGGTTTCATACAAGAGGCCATCGATTGGACCCTGGTATTCTCCACAAGTAAAATATAAGCCTTCACATGTGTTAGGGCTTTTTTGTTTAGAAATATTATTTCAAATTGATATACTTGAGGGGTAAAAGGATTTTTCTAGGAGAGTTAAGAGTCCAAATAACTCTTTTGCTGTTCTGAATATCATTTCGTTGAATATACCCAGCTTATATCAACAACAAACCCTGTTTTAAGTCTTCAATTAAATCTTCTACATTTTCCAAGCCAACAGAAATTCTAATATCGCCATAGGTTAAACCAGTTCCAGCAAATTGTTGTTGGTTTAATTCTTTGCCATAACTTATTGCCAAAGCATAAATTAAGCTTTCATGACCTCCCCAACTAACTCCAATTTGAAAAATATCCAGACTGTTAAAGAATGTTTTAATCCTTTTTAAGTCATTCGTTTTTAGACGAAAAGAAAGGAGACCAGAATACCCGGTCATTTGCCTTTTCCCCAATTCATATTGATCAAAACTTTTTAATCCCGGATGGTTAACCTTTTCAATTTTTGGGTGTTCGTCTAAAAAAGTGGCTATTTGAAGCGCATTTGTCTCATGTATTCTCATTCTTGCAGGTAGTGTCTGCAGACTTCGCGTAATTAGCCACGATTCCATTGGGGAAATTTTACCTCCCAGCCATTCATATTCTCTAAGATAGATCTGATCAAGGAGCTCATTACTACCTATTATAACGCCAGCTACCAAATCACTATGCCCACCAATGTACTTTGTACAGGAATGGACTTCGAGGTCTATTCCCATTTGTAATGGTTTTTGAAAACAAGGAGTTGCCCAGGTGTTGTCAATTATTGTTTTTATTCCTTTGTTTTTGGCCAGTTTGGCCACTGCAGCAATGTCCTGTAAAGAAAAAATACCGGACGAAGGGCTTTCTAAGTATATTAAGTCCGTGGTTTCTGTTATGGCGTTTTCAAACTCCTTTATATCTACTCCGGAGACAAAGGTTACCGAAAGATTCATTTTGTTTTTAAGGTACGTATAAAACAGATTGTTTGCAGGGCCATAAATGTTCTTTACGGAAACAACATGCCCGCCATTTTTTACGCAATGCAACACTGCGGCGGATATAGCGGCCATACCAGACCCAAATAGCAGCGCTCTTTCGCCTCCTGCCAGTTTTGCCAGCTTTTTTTGAGCAATGTCCACAGTAGGATTGTTTCCTCTAGAGTAAATAAAGCTTTTTGTTCTATTATCAAATGCATCACTGATGGCGTCCCAATCTTTGAAGGTAAAAAGTGATGTCTGAAAAATTGGAGAAACAACAGCGCCATTGTATGTTTCTCTTTCTTCACCAAAATGAGCCAAGTCAGTTTCTATCTGTCTCTCCTTTTTTTTCATCCAATACTTTTTTGTTTTTATAGAAGCATCCTATTCCAAGGATGGCTATCAACGGAGCAATAATAAGATTTATTAAACTAAGTAATTGCCAATTCCAATAATCCCCTACAGATACTCCCATTACCGAAACCATGAACAGGGCCGTTGGGTGCCATGGGATTAAGCTTTCGATCATTGTTCCATAATCTTCAAGGGACCTGCTCAGTACCTTTCTACTTATCCCTAGTTTATCGTACTTAGATTTAAATGCTTCACCAACAATGAAGCTTGTTGCATATTGATTTCCCGTCATACTGTTGGTTACTCCGGAGGCAAAAAGAGAGGAAAGAATTACCGAAGTTTTTGTTTTTGCATAGGAAAACACTCTATCTACAATCCTTGGAATTGCCTTATTGGTGTCTAGGATTCCTATAAATAAGAAGACAAATAGAGCTATAATTATAGCATCGTTTAGGGCATACATTCCTCCACGGTTAAACAAGGTGCTAATGTTCTCGGGAATGGTTTGTTGCCATACGGCCATGTTTGTATCAAACCCTTTGTATACTGATTGTACAATATCATCAAAAGTATAACTCTGGACTAACAAGCCAAGGATACAGGCTACCAAGGAAGATGTTAACAAAACAGGTATGGTGGGCAATTTTTTAATGGAGCCCAAAAGCACAATTAAAACAGGTGCCAGTAATAGTACGTTAAAGTTGAAAATTGATGCAACACCATTCAAGGTTGCCTCTACTTCGGAAAAATTCTCGACCATGGAATCTACAGGGTAGATAAAACCCGCAGCAGTATAGATACAAGCAGCAATTATTGCTGAAGGTAATGTAGTGTAAAGCATAGAGTTTATATGATCAAACAAATCTATCTCCGCGGCAAGGGCCGCAATATTGGTTGTATCTGACAATGGGGACATCTTGTCGCCAAAAAATGCACCTCCAATAACAGCTCCCGCCACTATGTGCAAGTTGGCATCAATTGCCATTGCCACACCAAAAATAACTACCCCAATTGTACCAACAGAGCCATATGATGTGCCTGTGAACATGGAAAAGAATATAGGAACAATAAAGGCCAAAACATATATATATTTTGGATTGACCAACTCGATACCGTAGTAAACAAACATCGGTATAGTTCCTGAAACAATCCAACTTCCTATTACAATGCCTATGGCAAACAAAATAAGAATAGTTGGGAGACCCTTTGTCAGTTTTTTTATGGCATTGGCTAAAATAACATCCCAAGTATATCCTAAATAATATAAATGAGCTGTGGCAAAGAATGAGGAGCACAAGAAAATAATCTCTAAAGGAATTGTGGGTTGGTCAAAGAAATATGGTCTTAAAACCAAGCCGTAAACAATTAATGCTAACAAAAAGAGCACAGGCAGTGCACTATGTATAAGCTTGTCCTTCCTTTGAATTAGATTCATATGTGTTTATTCATTATGGCTTTTTGGGAAGTATGCTAGTTTAAGGAAACGTTTAACAATCCACAAACTGGGATTTCAAATTGAGTCAGTCCTTTTTGTAAATCCATGGATTTATCACTTATTACTTCTCCAAGGCAGTTCAATATACTTATTCTGCAGTTTCCAAGTCCTTTTAATATATTCACTACAACGGTTGTAGATGTTTTTGCATTTATAATGTCATATGCCTGAAAATTTCCGTTGAGCTCCATAACCCTATCTGTATGAATGCTCAAAATTTCTTTTTTTGAGTTATTTGCTCTTATCAACGGAAAATTCTCTGCAGGCCCTACTGCCTTTAATTTCCCATCCAGAAATACATCTCTGTTATTAATCCAATACCCTGAAAAGAATTCCACCATTTTTTTATGGGTGTCTGGAATTTGCCCTTGTCTAACTGATAATTGTGGTACTGAAAAAAGAATATTGGCAAATTGCAGTGCAGCCAGTTCAACAGGTTCTTCATAATTCCACATGAACATATCTGAATGTACTGCTGTATCACCTGTGAGTAGACGTAAATCTATGATACGCCTTCTATTGGAAACAGAGTCGTTGGCACAGTCATGTGCCCTGAACATATTTCCGCACTTTCTCAAGGTTGGACCAATGTAGTGTTGTCTGAACTCTATCAAAATTTCGGGGTTTATTGTTGAGAGCGCTTTGGTGACGTCTGTCATTAGTTTATCAACTGCTGGACCTACGGATGCATAATCCCTTCCATTTTCTAGGGTCAAGGCTGTGTTTTCATTTGGAATGAACCAGTCGATAAAATCGAGTTTGAAACCATCTAATTTCCATTCCTGTAGGGCTTGCACATAAAGGTCTACCAAATAATCTCTTACTTCTGGATATCTGGGGTCTACGATAGCGGTTTCATAAGTATCTGAGATATATAAAAATTTGCCCTCAAATTTTTTGTACGCATTAGAGTTAAGTCCAAAAAATGGGACTGCGTACCAAAGCATTACTTTCATATCCAAATCATGAACTTCCTTCACAAAATCCTTCATGTTTGGAAATCGCTCTGGGCGCCAATCGCCGGTATATGAATAGAGTCCTTCTGTACTTTTAGTTTGCCAGCCATCATCCACAATAATGGTTTCGTACCCCAACTTTTTGGCGGCTTTGCATTCTTCAAGCAGGCCGTGGGTTGTCATTTCCTGATTATAAGAGTACCAAGTGGAATACATGGGCATTCTGGCAGAATTGGGCACGTACATTGGTTTATATGCCTCCATTGATGCCCACCATTTTGAAACGGTGTTTAATGAGGTCTCATAACGATGGTTCCTGTAATCCAAATGGAGTTTTATTTCATATTCTTTAAAATCGGGAACAGGTTCCTTGAATAAAATTATATTGCATTGAGACCAACCTTCAGCCTCATAAAGACCAGTCCCTAACGAAAGGGTATTTATGGCATCAGAGCATGCAAAAGTATGTATGTTAGAGTCATCATGACCGAACAAACAAACAACTGGAGCTTGATATGCTGCTCTTGAGGTTAGCATTCGTTCATTATCGAATTCGGAGACTACCCTTCTGTCACTTGCATAGTCAGTCAACCATGTTCCCTTTAAGTTAATGGCCGGAATTTTCCATACTAATTTTATTGGGGAAGAATTGGTAGGTTTTTCTGAGCTAAATTTTAAAGAAATCACAAATAGGCCATCTTCAAATTGTTCAATAGTATTCGTAATTGAATAATTGAGAACAGTATCTTTAGAAAAGATGCCAACTCCCATATGTGGGAGGATATCACTTCCAATGCGTTCAATGAAGTTCCAACCCTTAATTGTTAGGTTTGCCATAATAAATTATGCTTCTATTAGATTTGTTATTTGTTTGATTCTAAGAGCGTTTTTGTTTATGCAATTGTATTAACGCCATTCTAGTTTTGAACAGAATCCAGTCTTATCTTTTAATAAATTTCTGTGCAGTTTCTGATTTCCACAAGGTTTAAAACAAAGCCAGACAACTTAAGGCCTGGCTTTAACTCAAACTAACTCAAAACTAATCAACTAAACTACGCTGCCTAATGAACAGCGCTCTCTATTTCTTAATTTGAAAAACACTTCTCCGCTACAGTATTTATTTATCAATCTTAACTATGATATACTGTGATACTTTTCAAATGTAGTACAATATTTTGAATATAAAAACAGAATGATAAAAAATTTGGAAAGTGACAGCGAGGTAATTTGCTGTTTATCTTTTTCTTGCAACTTGGACTTTAATTGCTAGAGGGATTTTCTTTTGATAAGGCTTAAAGACATAAACTCACGAGTGGTTCCTTCTGATTTTATGTGTTTTGCCGCTTTTCGCCCCATTTCCTTAAAATCTGATGAAATTGATGTGAGTCCACCGTGAATCATTTCTTTTACAATATGGTCGTCAAGAGTCAAAACACCTACATCTTTCCCTATTTCATATTCTTTTTGTGAAGCATCCCTTAATAGATCCCACAGAGTATTGTCATCAACGCAAAAATAGAGATTGCCCTTTTCAACGCCACCAGGCTCATATGACTCCTCTATAATTCCATGTACTTCATATTTATCTGAGAATCTTTTAAATGCATGTAATATCTCTACAGGGAGTATAGAATTTGGTTTGAAATACATTATGAAAGCTTTGTATTTTTTGATATCAGGAATTAAGTCTATTAGTTTTGAGTAGATTGAATCTTCAAATTCCTGAGATATAAACGAGAATTTTTGGTTAAGCGGAAGATACCTGTCTACAATAAGCATTCGTTTATGGTCAAACTGCTCTAGCAGAGGTATTAGTGAAGGATTTTGAATTGGAGCTATTACATAGTAGCCATATTTGGATTTGATGTTGGCCAATATACTTTTAAAAACATCAATGTTGTTGTGATGGAAATAAACATCAATACGAAATTTATCTCCCAATTCTTTTCTAAAGGCATTATAAAACTCCTGTTGAAAACGCTGGAATGTGAAAAGCAGGAGGGCTACGCTTCTGATTATGGCAGTTTGATCACTAGAAACAAAATATCCTTTACCCATTTTGGACTCAATGAGGCCGCGCTTTTTTAGTTCTTCATATGCATCATAGATTGTTTTTCTGGAGTAACCAGATTCTTTGATCATGAGGTTTATAGAAGGCATTTTGTCATCTCTATTTAGTACGCCGTCATCTATTGCCTCAATGGTACCAAGAACCAAGTGTTCGTGCTTGGTCAGATTACTTTTCTTTTTGAACTCTATTATTTTGTCAATTAACGTCATAATATTTGACTCCAAATGTCTTATACCTACTAATCTAGCATTTCAAGATCTCAAAAGTAATATATCATTCTAGGGTATCCTATTTCTATTGCCCAAACCCAAGAAATGTTCCATACATAAAAAGGATATTATAACTGGAAAATAAACAACAGTTACTTTCTGTGATATTATATATGAAATCTTTCAGCTGGGCTAAAATACAAAATTAATGCACGGGGAATCTATGCCTGTAAGAAACTATAAAGGGTGTTGCAGGTGATATATTTTGGTAATTCCCTTAATAAATGCATGTTAAGAACTTTGTAGTCTTTTAACCGTATATGTATAAATATGTCAATTTTTAAGGCATTCTGTTTTTATATTCAAAATATTATATTACTTTTGAATTGTATCACAGTATATCATAGTTGATTATTAATTAATATTTGCTTCAACAAATACACGAACTATTTAATCAAGTATATGAATGGTGTGGTTTTGTTGCCACTGTATGTAAATGTGAAATACAGAACGCTAACTAGTAAAACAACTTAAACCAAATGATTATGGAACAAAACTCAAAAAAGTGTCGCAAACTCTGCTCTTTCGGCTTTAAGCTGATGGCGGTGTTGCTATTTGTGGGTCATTTTGCAATTGCTCAATCTACCGTAACAGGTAATATCAGTGATTCGCAAGGGCCTCTTTCAGGAGCAAGCGTTGTAGTTAAAGGAACTACAGTAGGTGCTGTTGCTGACTTTGATGGAAACTATTCTATTGAAGTTCCTGAAGGTTCAAACACACTTGAATTTTCTTATGTAGGCTATGCACTTCAAGAAATTGAAATTAATGGCAGAAGTACTATTAATGTTACCTTACAGGAAGACGCTGAAGCGTTGGGAGAGGTGGTCGTAGTAGGTTATGGTACGCAACGAAAGGCTGATTTAACAGGTTCGGTTGGTTCTATTGGGGCAAGTGAAATTGTTAGCAAGCCGCTGACTAGCCCTGACCAAGCTTTGGCGGGAACAATTTCAGGAGTTAACATTACAAATAGGAGTGGTGATCCAGGAGCACCGATTGCCGTACGTATTAGAGGTGTGGGTACTCCAGGGGTAAATGATCCTCTATGGGTTATAGATGGTGTTCCTATTGTGCAAACCACAAATATTACTGTGAATACTTCTTCAACAACTGATTCTAACCCTCTTGCTGGGCTAAATTCTAATGACATCGAATCTATTGATGTGTTAAAAGATGCAGCTTCAACTGCAATTTATGGAGCTAGAGCCGCAAACGGTGTTATCATCGTTACAACAAAAAGAGGAAAAAGCGGGGATGCTCGTGTTACCTATGATGGATACATTTCATCGGCAAGTGTTAGAGATAAAATAGACGTACTAAATGTAGATCAATATATTGCCATTCAAAACGAACTGGGTCGTGATTTCTCTTCGTTTGCAGGTTCACCTTTTGTTGATTGGCAAGATTTGGTTTTCAAAGGCGGCTTTGTTCAGAATCATAACGTATCAATTAGTGGGGGTAACCAAAAAGCAACTTACTTCATATCTGGAGGATATTTGGATCAGGAGGGTATTGAACTTTCACAAGGATTTGAGCGATATTCCTTCAAGGCGAACTCTGAAATCAAATCAGGGCGTTTCACCATAGGAGAATCTCTATTGATTAGCCAAACGGACAGGATTATACAAGATGAGGGTGCCAGATTCTCTGGTAATAGGTCGGCGCGCAATGCACCATACTTTCAACCCTATGGAGATGGTCAATTTGGGTATAATCTGTCTAACGGCACAACAGTTGGACCTGGTGGTGTTGGAACAAACTTCCTTTTTATAAATGATAGAAGGTTAACTTCAGTAGATGTAAGAAACAGAAAGGTTTTGGGTAACTTCTATGCTGAACTCCAAATTATGGATGGACTTAAAGCAAGGACCTCACTTGGTATTGACTATAATGTTGGTCGTGGTGAATTCTTGCAAGGAGCTGCAGATTTTGGTGGTGGAGCCAGACAATCACTTTTAGTTTCTTCCAGACCAGTTGAACTTACCTTAACAAGCTCAGCTACTTTGCAATATGACAAAACTTTTGGCGATCATAATATTGGGGCATTATTTGGTTTTGAACAAACAAAATTCAGATTTGATAAGGTAAGAATACAAGGACGTAATTTGTTTAACACAAATTTTGCTTCGTCTGGTACTACAACAGCTTCAGCCAACGAAGCAGATTTGTGGACCATTCAAGGTGTTTTGGGACGTTTGACATACAACTACAAAGGGAGATATTTAGCCACGTTCAATGTCCGTAGAGATGCGACTTCAAGATTTGCACCTGGAAATAGGGATCAAGTGTTTCCATCGGTGTCAATAGGTTGGAGACTTTCCGATGAGGAGTTTTTCAATAAGGGAGAGTTTGTAGATGATATTAAAATTAGAGCAGGATGGGGGCAATCAGGAAACCAGTTTTCAGGGCTTAATTTTGCATTCCTAAGTGCTATTGACAACAATATAAGATATGTTATTGGAGACGACCAATCGTCCATAGTAGCACCTGCGCCAACAACATTTGCAAATGAGGCCCTTAAGTGGGAAACCAGTGATCAACTTGACATTGGTATCGATGCAAGTTTTATGAATCGTAAATTGAGCATAACAGCTGATTACTATAATAAGACAACGAATGATGTGCTTCTTGGCCTTCCTTTGCCTTTTGTATCAGGATTTTTTCTTCCAGCTGATGCCAATGTAGGTCAGATTAAAAACTCGGGAATTGAATTTTCTTTTAATTATGGAAGTGAAATAGGAGACTTTAAATACAGTTTTGGTGGAAACCTGACCACCGTTAAAAATGAGGTTACTGATTTAGGTCCCGTTAATCAAATAATAACTGGTGTTGGGGGGGCGCAAACCCACAGAACAATTGTAGGAGAAAGCCTGGGCCACTTCTTTGGTTATAAAACTGATGGACTTTATCAAAATGATGCTGAAGTTGCCGCAGCTCTTCCAGATGCCAATGGAACACCTTCACCCGGAGATATCAGATTTGTGGATGTTAATGGAGATGGCCAGGTAAATGCAGATGACAGAACCATTTTAGGTAGTCCGTTTCCTGGATTCTTTTATGGGATGAATTTTAATGCGGAATATAAAGGGTTGGATTTTTCAGTTAACTTGAGGGGAGTCGGAGACAAGCAAGTCTATAATTCTTCTAGAATTGCTCTTGAAGGAATGACAGGAGCTAACAATTTTAGCACCCAGGTTTTAAATCGTTGGTCAGGTGATGGCTCAACCAATTCAAGCTCTAACCCTAGACTTGCGATCAATGACCCTAACGGTAATAATCGTATTTCAGATAGGTGGGTAGAAGATTCTGGGTATCTGAGAATCCAAAATATCCAGATTGGGTATAGCCTATCCAAAGAGAATCTAAAAAATTGGACAAATGATTTTGTTTCTAGTTTTAGAATTTACTTAGGTGCTCAAAACCTGGCTACATTCACCAAATACTCTGGTTATGATCCAGAAGTTGGTCGCGCACAAAGCTTTCAAAAGGGAGACTTTACTTTGGCCACTGGTCAAGATGCCGGAGCCTCACCTCTTCCGAGGATAGTTCAATTAGGTTTATCAATAACCTTAAACTAATTAATGAAACGTAATATCATAGTTATGAAAATAAATAAATTATTACTATTAATCATATCTATCCTAACTCTTACTGGTTGTAGTGACCAACTAGACTTACAGCCGTTGGATAGGTTGACCGTGGATACATTTTATAACACTCGGTCTGATTTTGATGGTGCAATTTTCGCATCCTACTCATCAATTCAGGATTTTTGGGGAACAAGTACCGAGACGCTTTCGGAAAGAGGAGAGTTTTGGAAAATTACAACAATGATCACGGATGATTTATCCGCGAACAATTTGTCAAATGTAGATCAGGCAGCCAGAGATGCCGACGCCTTGATAGTTAGGGCTGCAGATAAACCATATGCATCTATTTACACCCAAATATATGAGGGAATCTATAGAGCTAACCTTGTGTTGGCCAATTTGGATGGTGAAAATGAACTTACTGCAGAAGACAAAACTGTTTTGGGAGCAGAAGCTAAGTTCTTAAGAGCTTGGTTTCATTTTCAGGCACTTAAACTATTTGGCACCCCACCATTGGCTATGGAGATCATCACCGATATAAACAGCCAGGCATTGCCAAATTCAACCCAAGCTGATTTGTATACGGCCATTTTAGCTGATTTGGGAGAAGCGGCTAGCGGACTTCCAGTTTCATGGGATAGTGGAAATACTGGGAGGGCTACCTCTTGGGCCGCAAGATCTGTAATGGGTAAAGTGAAAGTCTTTCAGGAAGATTGGGCAGGAGCTATTACAGATTTGGGAAATGTTGTGGACAGCGGACCATATTCTTTAATGCCTAACTATTCAGATAACTTTTCGTTTCTGTCGGAGAACAATTCGGAATCAATTTTTGAGATTCAATTTGGAGGCCCTTTTTCAGATGATAATATATGGGTCTTTGATGATACGCACTCTGAGGACTTTAAAGCTAGCCAAGGAACAGGAAGAGCATATTATTGGGAAGCTCGTGTAGGTCTTGGAGCTCCTGGTCGCAGAGGTCTAGGCTGGTATGTTCCCACCCAAGATTTGATTGATGCGTACGAACCGGGAGACTCAAGGTTGGCAGTTACGGTCATCCAAGAAGGTGAAATGTATTATGCGGTAAATGGTGGCGCAACAGTTGAAGCTCCTTTTGATGCAGCATGGTCAGATACGGGGGCAACACCGGCAAAATATTTTGGACAAGAGAATGCAAATCCATCCAATTATTCGCCAAATCTAGGAGCTACTTTTAATAACGAACGATGGTTCCGTTTTGCAGAGCTTAAATTGTTATATGCAGAAGCATTGATACGAGGTAGTGGAGACCAAACAGTTGCAGAACAACAAATTAATGATATTAGAAATAGGGCTGGTTTGCCAGATTTGGCACCAGGAAGTGATCTTTTAGCGGCAATGATGCAGGAAAAAAGAGTAGAATTGGCCATGGAGCCCCATCGTTGGTTTGATATAGTGAGATGGGACATAGGTGCTGCTGTTTTTGGTGGAGATTGGGACCCAAAATTGGAAGTGTTTCCTTTTCCTCTTTCTGAAATTGATCGTTCAAATGGATTGTTAAATCAAAATTCGGGCTACTAGAAATAAGCTTGAAATTTAATATAGTATTTTAGGAATCCAATCAAACGTATTGGATTCCTTTTTTGGTTTTTATGCTTGTACAAGATGTAATGAAAAGTAGCGTAAAAAAATATCTGTTTGCCGCAGTCGTAGGATTAGGGTTTGTCAACTGTAATGACCCCAAGGGTTCTCTGTTCAGGGAACACAGTCCAAATAATACGGGTATTGTGTTCAATAATGAACTGGAGGTTGGGGGCGAGACCAATGTGCTTGATTTTGAATATATGTATAATGGTGCAGGTGTGGCGGTCGCAGATTTTGACAATGATGGGCTCACTGACATTTACTTCACCGGTAATATGGTAAATGATAAATTATACATAAACCAAGGTGAATGGAAATTTAAGGACATCACCAAGTCGGCCAATGTAAACACCGTAGGATGGTCTAATGGCGTCGCAATTACGGATATAAATCAGGATGGATTTCTCGACATTTATGTCTGCCGTGGAGGTGATCGCAAAGCTTCATCTAAAGACAAAACAAACCTGTTATTTGTAAGCAACGGAGTTGATAAAGAAGGGATACTTACCTTCACGGAGCAAGCTAAAGATTGGGGTTTGGCAGATGAAAATTATTCTACCCATGCCAATTTTTTTGATTACGACTTGGATGGGGATTTAGACATGTACCTTTTAAACAATGCATTGGTAGATTATAATAGGAATACCCCACGTCCCAAGGATGTTTCTGGAAATGCACCATCTACAGATAAACTTTTTCGTAATAATGGTGATAATACGTTTACAGATGTCTCTAAAGATGCCAATATAAAGATTGAAGGTTTTGGCCTTGGAGTTGAGGTCTGTGATATGAATACTGATGGCTGGCCGGATATTTATGTCTCCAATGATTTTTTAACGGATGACATCCTATACATAAATCAAAAGGATGGCACTTTTGAAAATGAGATTACAAAATACATGAAACACCTGACCTTTAATGGAATGGGAAATGATATCGCGGACATCAACAACGATGGTTTGATGGATGTTGTGGTTCTTGATATGTTGCCTCCTGACAATAAGAGGTGGAAACTTACAATGACTGGTAACAATTACGATTCTTTCAATACTAGGGTTTCAAGTGGTTATCAACACCAATACATCAGAAATACCTTGCAGCTTAACAACGGTAATGGGTCCTTCAGTGAAGTTGGGCAACTTTCCGGAATATCTGCTACAGAATGGAGCTGGAGCCCATTATTTGCTGATTATGACCAAAATGGAACCAAAGATCTGTTTATAACAAATGGATATAGGCAGGACATCACCAATCTTGATTTTATGGTCTATGGCAATACGGTGATGAGTATGGGAACAGAAGAGACCAATAGAAAAGAACGCTTAGAAGCTCTAAATAAACTTCCTGGAATAAAATTGAACAATTTTTTGTTCAGCAACACTAATGGATTGCAATTTGAGGACGTTACTGAAGATGCAGGACTCTCTAAACCCACCTATTCAAATGGTGCGGCTTATGCCGATTTGGATAATGATGGCGACCTTGATTTGGTTGTCAATAATATTGATGATCCCGCAGGCATATATGAAAATACAACCGAAAATGATGGCAACCATAATTACATAAGCTTCAAGTTCAAAGGAGAATCACCAAACTTGCAAGGAATTGGGAGCCAAGTTGAAATTTTTCACCAAGGTCAATTGCAAAAACAGTTCTTCACACCCTATCGAGGATATCTATCCACAGTAGAAAACACACTCCATTTTGGATTGGGAAATGTTTCAGAGCTGGATAGCGTCAAAGTTACATGGCCCAATGGATTGCAGCAAGTTTTAAAAAATGTAAGTGTAAATCAGCGCATGGTATTGCATGAAACGGAAGCAAAACCTGCGGTTCACAATGAAACAGAGCCCATTCACACACGATTTAAAAAAGTTGATAGTGTTGGACTGGAATTCTCGCATCTTGAAAATGACTTTGTGGACTATAGGATTCAACCCTTATTACCGCACATGCATTCTAAAAATGGGCCTGGAATAGCTGTTGCCGATGTAAATGGAGATGGACTTGAGGATATTTATATGGGAGGCGCTTCGGGTCACCCCGCCTTTTTAAGAATCCAACAAACAGATTTTACGTTTTCCGAAGTACTTTTCCCAGATTCAATTCATGAGGACATGGGCATTTTGTTTTTTGATGCCGATGGAGACGGAGATCAAGATTTGTATGTGGCCAGCGGAGGATCTTCCAAAGAAAAGAACAATCTCATTTATCAAGACAGGTTTTATGAAAATGATGGTGCCGGAAATTTCTCTAGATTAAATGCCGTTCCCGCGGTTTATAGTAGCAGCTCTGTGGTTACTGCGGCTGATTATGATAAAGATGGTGATTTGGATCTATTTGTTGGAGGTAGGGTAAGTCCTGGGGAATATCCATTATCCCCAAACAGTTTTATACTAACCAACAAAAGTGTACAGGGAAATATTTTGTTTGAGAAGGACGCTCAAAGCAGCCCTATTATTGAGGAGCTTGGGATGGTTACAGCTGCCTTATGGACAGATATCAATAATGATACTTGGCAAGATCTGATTGTAGTTGGGGAATTTATGCCTGTAAAAATCTTTCAAAATAATAAAGGAACCCTTGTAGAAATATCTGAAAGCAGTGGACTTCATAATTCAGGTGGATGGTGGAACAGTATCACATCTGGAGATTTTGACAATGATGGGGACACTGATTACGTGCTCGGAAACTTGGGCTTGAACAGTCGCTTTAAAGCATCAGAAAAAGAACCACTTTGTGTTTATGCAAGCGATTATGATAAAAACGGACAAATAGACCCTGTGTTATGTCATTTTGTTAAAGGCGAAAGACAAATAGCCCATTCAAGAAGTGATCTTATAGATCAGATAAATGCAATGCGTGGACGTTTCAGAAATTACTCAGATTATGCAAATGCCACGTTTGAACAATCTTTTACCAAAGAAGAAATAGCAAATGCTCAGGTTTTTAAAAGTGAAACCTTTGCCAACAGCTATCTTGAGAATCTTGGGGAAGGCAAATTGAAACTAAGTCCATTGCCCAATATTGCCCAGATTGCCCCAATGTATGGAACTTTGGTTGGAGACTATAACCAAGATAACAATTTGGACCTTCTAGCTGTGGGCAACTTTTATAACGGGGAAGTTTTTGGAGGCAGGTATGATGCTGCTATAGGATGGTTTTTGGCTGGTGATGGCTCGGGTAATTTTAGCCCGGAAGATGTAAGGAAAACTGGTTTTTTTGTTCCTGGTGATGCCAAAAGTCTAACCAACCTTTTTATGGGTGACACTGAAGTTGTGGTGGCTTCGATTAACAATGGGGATAGCATAACTTATTCGATATCACGAGAAGGGCTGCGAATTTACAATGCTAAGCCTGATGATATTGCCGCAATTATTCAATATCCAAATGGTAAGATTCAAAAAGTTGAATTTCATTATGGATCAAGTTACTTATCACAAAAATCCAGAAGCTTGGTTCTACCACAAGAAGCAGAATCTGTGCATATTTTGAGTTCAAACGGAAATGAATCTGAAATTGATTTGAAACAATGAAAAATGTAGGTGTTTTTTTCTTTCTTCTTTTGATTTTAAGTTCTTGTGAAACCAAAAGAACTGGTCAGTTTAAATTGTTGAGCGCTTCCCAAACGGGGATTAATTTCAATAACAAAATTGAGGAAAACGATAGCATCAATGTTTTTCAATACATGAACATTTATACAGGAGCGGGTGTAGCGGTAGGGGATGTAAACAATGATGGACTTACGGATGTTTATTTTAGTGGCAACATGGTTTCTGGCAGGCTATATCTAAACATGGGAAATCTAAAATTTAAGGATATAACTGAAACAGCGGGCTTGCTCAATGACAGTTGGGGCACTGGTGCAACCATGGTGGATATTGACCAAGACGGCCTTTTGGATATTTATATATCCGTTTCTGGAGGTGGGGAATCCTCTAAAAAAGCCAATTTATTGTACATAAACAACGGATCTTCCACCGGTAGCGGTGAAATTACCTTTACGGAAAAGGCCAAAGAATATGGTTTGGCAGATACTAAAGAATCCATGCAAGCCGCTTTTTTCGATTATGATAAAGATCAAGATCTAGACATGTACTTGCTGATAAACCCAGCGGCTTACTCACATATGGTAAATTCTAGCAAACCTAGAAAACTAAATGGGGAATCCATAAGCAATGACCGTCTCTATCGTAACGATGGCAATGGCAAATTCACAGATGTATCTAAAGAAGCCGGTATCTTAATTGAAGGTTATGGACTTGGAGTTGGAATTTCAGATATCAACAATGATTCTTGGCCAGACATTTACATTTCCAATGATTTTATCGGTAATGACATTTTATACATTAACCAAGGTGATGGAACCTTTAAGGATGAAATCGCCAGTCACCTCAACCACACTTCATATGCTGGAATGGGGAATACTATATCAGATATTGACAATAATGGCAGGCCAGATATCATGGTTTTAGATATGCGCCCTGAAGACAATGCGCGTCAAAAAACAATTATTTCGTCAACAGGGTATGATCGCTTTCAAATAATGCTTGAGGCTGGGTATCAACATCAATATAGCAGGAACACACTTCAATTAAATTTGGGTGAGGGCAAGTTCAGTGAGATTGGGAACATGGCCGGTGTCAGCAGTACCGATTGGAGTTGGAGTTCCTTGATTGCCGATTATGATAATGATGGTTATAAGGACCTTTATGTAACCAATGGTTTTCTTCGGGACCTTGGTGACCTGGACTACATTCATTACCAAGGAATCTATGACAACCCATTGGGAGACCCTGAGACAAAAATTAAGCAAAAATTAAATTCGATTAAAGCACTGCCTCCAGCTAAATTGCCCAATTATATGTATAAGAACAATGGTAATTTAAGGTTCAAAGATGTTTCTGAAACCTGGGGAATAGAGGTGCCAAGTTGTTCTAACGGAGCAGCATATGCAGATTTGGATAATGATGGTGATTTGGATTTGATCATCAACAATATGAATCAGACCGCTTTTGTTTATGAAAACAAAGGAGGAGGACAACCTGGGAGAAACTTCTTGAAATTGAAATTAAACGGCAAAGCGGGAAATATTGATGGAATTGGTGCCAAGGTAAAATTGACCACAAGTACTTCCATTCAATATGACCAACATTTTTTAAGCAAGGGCTATGAATCCAGTGTAGACCCCGTAATGCATTTTGGTATTGGTGAGGAAGAAAACATTATAAAAATAGAAATATGGTGGCCCAACAATGAATACCAAATAATTGAAAATGTTGCTGCTGACCAACTCATAGAAATTGATCAGAATGATGCTGGTTCAAAAAGACCGGAAAACAAATTAGGGCTAAAAAAGCGATTGTTTTCAGAGTATACAGACTCCCTTGGGATTTCTTTTGCTCATGTTGAAGACGATGTGGTCGATTTTAAGCTACAACCTATTATCCCGCATATGCAATCTAGAAATGGACCGGGAATCTCGGTTTCGGACATGAATTCTGATGGGCTTGAGGATTTTTATGTTGGAGGTGCCGCAGGGCAATCCGGACAGCTCTGGATTCAGAATCAGGATGCCACTTTCACTCTTTCCGATTGGTCCATGGATGCAAACTATGAAGATATGGGTAGCCTTATTTTTGATGCCAATGGCGATGGACATAACGATCTATATGTGGTTAGCGGTGGAGTGCAGCTTTCGGACGAATCGGCATATCAAGACCGATTATATGTAAATGATGGAAAAGGAAACCTTATTAAGTCTGATGCTCTGCCAAATATTACTAATAGTGGGTCAACCGTAAATGCTGTAGATTTTGACAAGGATGGTGATCTGGACTTATTTGTTGGGGGTAGGGTTAGCCCGGGAAAATACCCGTTGCCTGCAAAAAGTTATCTTCTTGAAAACATTTCTGACAAGGACAACGGAGCAAGATTCAAAGATATAAGTGACCAGGTTGATAATTGGGAAAAATTGACCATGGTAACAGCTGGGCTATGGACAGATTATGACAATGATGGTTGGATAGACCTTATTGTGGTTGGAGAATTTATGGCTTTAGAATTTTTTCACAACGAAAATGGAAAACTGATAAATGCAACCAAAGCCACAGGATTGGATAAGACAGAGGGTTGGTGGAACAGCATTGCGGGAGGAGATTTTGACAACGATGGTGATACAGACTATATTTTAGGAAATTTAGGGCTTAACCATAAATACAGCGCAACAGATGAGGAGCCCCTATGCATTTATGCGAGCGATTATGATATGGATGGGAATATTGACCCTATAATGTGCTATTATAATGATGGGGAAAACTATATCGCACACTCAAGAGATGAATTAATAAATCAGATTAGTGCAATGAGGTCAAGGTTCAAGACCTATAAATCCTATGCTGAAGTGACCTTTGAAGAGTCTTTTTTGCCAGAAGAGTTGAAAAAGTCATATGTAGTGAAGAGCCATAGGTTTGCAAGTAGTTATCTAGAAAACTTGGGCAATGGTGTATTTAAGTTGAGTACGCTACCTATTCTTGCACAAACTGCACCAGTTGAAGGAATTGTTGTTGAGGACTTTGACAAAGATGGATTGGAAGACGTCCTTTTAACCGGTAATTCATATGCTACGGAAGTCGCAACAGGAAGATATGATGGTTTGTTAGGTGTTGTTATGATATCTAATGGGGATGGAAGTTTCAATACATTGGAATTGGATGAAAGTGGCTTTCTGAATGATTTTGATGGAAGTGGTTTGGCCATTTTAAAGAATGCGAAAAATGAAAACCAGATTATGGTTGCAAATAATAATGGCCCTCTAAAGATTTTTAAAGCGAATCTAGTCAAAGAAAACCATCGCATGATCCATGTTGGAGCAAATGCTACTTACGCTAATATTATACTTAAGGACGGCAGAAAATATAAAAAGGAATTTTATCATGGCTCTGGCTATCTATCCCAGAGTTCAAGGAATATTCTTGTGAACGAAATTATCAAGAAAGTACAGATTACGGATGTAAACGGAACAACAGAAACTAGCTACAACAATGAAACAATTAACTAGCATATTTATCTTGGTGTTATTGCTCCAGTCTTGTGGAAACCCACACAACCAGGAAGGATTGGATGCATATTTTGAGGGTAGTTTGAGCAAATATAATCGACATTTAACAGATGTTATTGTTGCCGATATATTCACCCCTCCCGTTGCCAGCCGAATCTATGCCTACAGTAATATTGCTGCATATGAAGGCGTTAGGCTTCAAAACCCAGAGCACAGGCCTTCATTGGGAGGTCAATTGAATCATTTATCTCAACTGACTCAACCAATAGCCGGTCAAAATTACTATTATCCAATAACTTCTTTGGTTGCCTTTACCGAGGTGGCTAAACAATTGGTTTATAACCTTGAACGAATTGATACTTTGCAAACTGCGCTTTTACGGGATGTGAAAAAAATAGGAATAGATGAAGTTATTTATAATAATTCTGTTGATTTAGGAAAGAAAATAGGACAAGATGTGCTCGCAAGAGCTCACAATGATGGATACTTAAAAAGAACAGCTTTGCCCAGGTTCAGCGTAAATGATGACCCTGGTAGGTGGAGACCAACGCCACCAGATTATATGGAAGCGATAGAACCACATTGGAATACCATAAAACCCTTTGCGCTTGACTCTGCATCACAATTTGACCCCGGGTTGCCGACTAATTTCGACATAGCCGAGACCTCACAATTTTATCAAGAGGCTGAAGAAGTGTACTCCACGGTAAAAAATCTGAATTCGGAAAGACTGGAGATTGCTAAGTTTTGGGACTGCAATCCTAACATTTCAACAACCAAAGGACATGTAATGTACTTTCAACAGCAAATCTCTCCAGGTGGGCATTGGATACATATTACAGCTCAGGTGCTTGATGAAAAAAAGATAAATATGGAAGATTCGGCAGCGGCTTTGGCACAAGTTAGTGTTGCCATAGCGGACGCCTTTATAAGTTGTTGGGACCAAAAATATAGAAGTAGCCTTACCCGCCCTGAAACCTATATTAACAAATACATTGACCCTGATTGGGAACCCATACTACAAACCCCGGCCTTTCCAGAGCATACATCAGGTCATAGCGTGGCTTCGGCTGCAGCAGCAACAATTTTAACTAATATTTTTGGAGACAACTATGCATTTGATGATGCCACCGAGGTGCCTTATGGACTTCCGGTCAGAAGTTATGAATCCTTTAATGGGGCAGCACAAGAAGCAGCTATTAGTAGGTTGTATGGAGGAATACATTATAAACCGGCTATTGAATTGGGTGTTAGCCAGGGAAAAGAAGTTGGCCAACATGTTTTGGACAAAATCAAGTTTGTAAATTAATCAATATTAGGTTTCTCCAAGTAGTTTTTCAGTTCTAGGATCGGTTCTTCGGTAAATGTGGAATCAATTACAACAGAAGATGCAGTTTTTAAATGAACTAAAGAACCCGGCAGGTCCGGGTACTTGTTTCTGAGTACATCGTATTCGGGATTTGCTGCATACTTTCCCCAAATACCGAGCATCAACTTCAGATTTTCTTCATCTTCAGGGAATTGTCCTTTGTCATCCGTTTCTGAAATCCAATCCTTTAAAATGCCAGCATACTTTTCCCGAATGTTTACGTATTCTGGAATATTGGCTAGATTATGTAGTTCAAAAGGGTCTTTTTCCAAATCATAGAGTTCTTCTGCAGGACGCTTATCGGACATGAAAACTTCTTGTACTGAGTCCAGTTTTTTTTCATCATGTAATTGGTGCATGACCTTGACAAACTCAATGCCGTCAAAATCCATGTATGTAGGTTGGGTATAGGGCCTGTCTGTTTTAAAATTCCGGATGTATTTAAACTTTTTTGACCTTACCGAACGTATTCTGTCAATGGTAAAATCGCACCGGTCTCGAGTGGAGATAACATATTCCCGTTGGAAGGAATCGCTAAAGATATTTTTCCCTTCCATGTAACTAGGTATATCAATGTTTGCCAATGCCAAAGAACTAGTTCCTAAATCGAGCCCACTGATTAGTTCATTGTTTGTGACGCCTTCTGGTAGTTTTTTGAAATTTTTGGTAAAATCGGCAATAATCAATGGCACATGTAGTCCTCCATCATATAAAAATTGTTTGTTTCGGGTGATGCGCATGCCATGATCAGAGAAAAAGAAGACAATGGTATTTTTCAATAAATTGTTGTTTCGCAAGTCTTTTATGATATTGCCCACCTTCTTGTCTGTAATTTGAATAGCATCCAAATGATTCGCATATTCTTCTATTATGGCCGGATGTTGAGGTAGATACGGGGGAAGTTCAATGGATGAACGATCTACAGGAGTCTCTATATTATCCTTAAAGCTTTTTGAAAAAATCTCTTTTCCTCCATATAATTGTATCTGCCCAAAGAAAGGTTGTTTGTTCTGCAAAGTGGCCAAATCTATATGTATTCCATTTTTACCATAGAGCGGATGCATTCTGTAATCTTGAGTGTACAAGTCTCTTCTATTGTACATAAAATTATAATCATCCTTACCGTTATTAAAGGTGAAATAGCCCTCTCTCTTAAAAATTTCCGGAATAGTTTTCAAGCTATCAGGCAAATAAATACCAGATTCTTTTGTTCTAGAACTATGATGGTTGTGGGTCCCAGTAGTTGTAGACATAACTCCGGTTATGATACTTGATCTACTTGCCGAACACACAGGTGCGGGCATGAAAACATTTCTATACAAAACCCCTTGAGCTGCAAGGCTATCAATATTTGGAGTAGATATTAAGGTAGTGCCATAAGAACTTAAAATAGGGGCGGTATCTTCTAAAAAAACCCATAAAATATTTGGCTTTTGAGGAGGCTCTTCAGTTTGTGTTTTATTAACGCATGAAATGCATAAAGCAATTACAAAAACTGCTGACAGAAGACTTTGTTTGCATAAACCTCTTAGTTTCATATACTTGTTTTATTTGGTTTTTGTAAAAGAAATTAAACCAGATGCTGGAACATTAAAAGTATGAGTGCCTTCAGAGAGTTCTACAATTTCCTTTCCAGTTTCATTGCCAAGACAATCCTTTATGCTATATTCAAATTTTTCGGGTGTTCCAGTGACCAGAACAACTATCTGAGGAGATATTTTTGCATTAATTATATCCACATTTTTATAGGCTCCAGTCTCTAATTTTACAAGGTTGTCATTAAAAATAGTAGTAATCTTTTTGTCTGGGGTCATTCCCTCCAAAATTGGATAATTAGTAAGAGGGCTTGTAGGGTGAAAATCGCCCTCTAAAAGGACATCTCTATTTTTTAACCAATAATCAGTATAGAACTTTATCATTTTGAAGTGGTCTTCTGGAATATCTTCCAGCCTAACGGATATCTGTGGAACTGAATACATTACATTGAGCATCTGCAGGGCTGCAACCTCAACTGGTTCATCATAATGCCACATCAACATATCGGAATGGACTGCTGTGGAACCACTTAAAAGTCTTAAGTCTGATGTTCTGATTCGGTTTACAGATGAAAGGTTCGGGCAATCTGTTGCTCTGAACATGTTACCATATTTTCGCATGGCAGGGCCAACATAGGGTTGCCTAAATTCAATCATGATATCTGGCTTAATTTCTTGAAGGGATTTTACCAAATCCGTCATCAAAACATCTGTAGCTTCGTTAACTGAAGCAAAATCCCGTCCATTTTCCTTGGTGAATTTAGTGTTGTCATCGGCCGTAAACCTTCCAATAAAATCCAGTTTAAATCCATCAAGGTCCCAATTGTGAATGGCATCAACATAGGTATCAATTATAAACTGCCGCACTTCAGGATATCTTGGATCTAGCACATAAGTTCCTTGCCCATTCCAATACCTAAGATATTTTCCTTTCATTTTTTCATAGGCTTCTGATTTTTCACCTACAAAGGGGACCCCATACCATAATATAAACTTCATGTCTAGATCATGAACGGCTTGCACAAACTGTTTCATTTCTGGAATCCGTTCTGGTTTCCAATCTCCAGTGTAAGCATAACCTCGGTTACTGTCAAGGGTTTGCCACCCGTCATCAACAATAATGGATTCAAATCCCATTTTTTTGGCTAGTTTACACTCTGCAAGCAAATCGTTCATGCTAACATTTTGATGATAGCTATACCAACTTGAATATACCGGCCTTCTTGCCACTTCTGGAACGGGAACGGGTTTTAAAAAATCAAAAGATGCCCACCAATCGGCCACTTCGCCGAGAGCAGTTGAATATTGTTTGGGCCTTGTGTCAAAACGAATCTTTACCTCATAATTTTTTAAAGGACTATGTTTTTCTGAGAAAAACAGAATCTGATTATAAACAAACCCATCTTCCTCTCTGATCCCGGCACTTAGAACCACTGTGTTTAATGCTTCGGATACCGCGTATGTTAGTTGATTGATATCGTCATGGCCAAAAAGTGTTACAACAGGAGCTTGTTTGGCCAACATAGAACGAACCGAAGAAGGCCCCCAACTTGGGCCGATAGTTTTATCGTTAAATGCACCGCTACTCCAAAATCCGGCCACATTGCTTGAGGGCATTTTCCATTTAAGAGAAAATTTTGGAGGAGTAGTAGCTTTTTCTTGTAGCAGTCTTATAGTGATAATTTCAAGACCTTCGCTAATTTTTTCCGCGGAAATCTCTGATTCAAATGAACTTAAATCACCAACTAGTTGAACTTGTTGTTGAGCTACTTCTATGGTTTGATTTTCTTGAGCCCATAAGGTCCCTGACAAGAAAAATGAAAGCGCTAGTATTTTTATATTTTTCATTTTAGGTTTTATGAAGATAGGTTCTTATGTTAATGCTAGAAATGAAATTTTCTACGAACTTATAAGCTATGCTTAGTTAATATGCTGCTTATCAATTCGCTATTGTTTATGATTAAAAACAAATATATTAACTATGATATACTGTGATAGTATCAAAAATAGTATTTTTTTCAACAATAGCAGGGAAAATGGACCTCAAAATATTACGCTAAGACAACCTCTACAACTAAACCTTGAATGAACATTACGAAATGGAAATGCTAACGGACCAGAGGGGCTTTAAGTGTTGGTGTTTGAAAAGGATTGTTCATAGGTCTGACCTGTACCATAAAACTAATGCAAGCACAATGGTTTTTCTTTTGACTTACAGGTCAATTGTAGGGTCTTCTATTTTTTTAATTTTACCCTGAAGTCGTTTTTTTTCTGGTTTCTATAGACTTGAAGACTTAGATGTCCTTTCCAGCCATGCTCCTGATATAGCTTCATTAAATCTTTTATGGTATTTATCTCTGCGCCTTCTCCGCCTACAATAACATCTCCACTTTCCAACTGGGAGAGGGCAAGGACACTTTGTGTATCAATTTCGGTTATTAGTATTCCAGAAGTTTTATTGAGCCCGGAGGCAGACCTTTCTGCAAGGGTTTCAATATTTTTAAGATGTCCGCCAAGCCAAACAAGTGAGGTGCCTTTTGTTTTTTTAGTGCCGGAAATGGACCAGAGCACAGGAAATTCAGGAGTTTTTGCCAATTTGCGTAGAGATGGTTTTTTAACCCCAAAACTATCCATAGAAAAGTTTTTAAAACCAAGGGTAAGTGCAGGTGAATCTTCCGCAATTGTATAATTGCCTTTTTCCGGGTTCATAAATTTTGGGTTCCCAAAAAAGCTATTAGTATCTACGTTGTTTTTTTGTGCATCTATAAGGGCTTCTTCATCAGGAAAAAGATTGTAGTCTACTTCTTTGCCCCATGATTGCAATCGAATATCCTTGTGGTCTGTAAGGACTATGTTTTTACGGAACACATCACCACTGTTTTTGAACCATACATGAGGGTGAAACCCATTGTTGATCATAATGTTGTTCTCAACAGTTCTGTAAAAACCTTCTCGCAATTTCAGACCTCCATTCAAGCATAAGTTATTGTAGATTTTATAGTTGGACGAACCATCATCCAGATCAATATCCCATCCATGATCACATCTAAATCTATTGTTTTTGATAACTGTGGTGTGAATGGCGTCCCAAAGGGGCATTTCAGGATTTTCCAAGACCATTTTGTCCATAATTGCTCTGTTGGGGTGCCAAAAACGGTCTCTTCCCCAAGAATTAAAAGATCCATGGTCACCAGATTCCAATACAGTGTTGAACACGTCATTATACGAAATCAGATGACCTCCCCAAGTACCTTCACTAATGTTTATTCCAGCTCTTGGAACATCATAAATACTGTTATTGCTTACGGTAATATTCATTGCCATGGAAATCTGTACCCCAGCAGTTTGTTTTTCAAGTCTTCCAGTTCTGTATATAAGGTTGTTGTCTACTAAACCTTCTTTGGGATAAGAATTGTTTGCTGGTCCTTTTACGGTGTCCAATTCATTAAAAGGAACAAATTCCCGGTATTGAAAAGCGGGGGAGCGCACGGCGGAAGGGTTTCCAACAAAGCTAATACCAGATGCCCCACAATCATGGATATGATTCCCTATTAGATGGGTTTGTTGGTTATAATTGCTAACAAAAAGAACATTTCCTCCTAAATTGGAAAATTCACAATCTTTGATCGTAACATTTTCTGAATCTTGAATGAATACCGCTCCACCCCTGTAAATGGTCCAATCACTGCGCAATAGTGGTTCATAGTCTTCATTTATGGTTCTTTGGGCATGTTCAAATTTCAGGTCTTTAATCAAAACATCTTTTACGGGTGTTTCCTGGTCACCTTTTATGGTAATCAGATGTTTTAAATGGACCCCTTCCATAATCGTGTTTTGTGGTTTTACCCCTTCTTCTGGCCAGTAATAAAGAATTTGGGTTTCACTGTTCAAAAACCATTCTCGTGGAGCGTCCAATTCCTCGAACACGTTTTCTACCATTCTATATGTATCATGAATCCCGGCACTTTTTCGGTTGTTTTGGTGCCCTCCTTGCAATACCGCTTCTCCGTTTTCGTCAATTTTAGAAATCATATAATGAAAACCTCCCCATTCACCTGCGTGCATCGCATGAACTATTGCTCCAATAGGTTGAGACCAGGTTTTAATACGTTCAGGAGCTATGGCGTCCGAGGCATGCCCTTGCCAGTGTCCACCATTTTCATTGTAATTGGGGTATCTGGCCAAAATTTGCTTTTTGCCATTTACAAACAATTGATCAAACATGGTATTGCCCGAAACCTTGGCCATCCATATACTATCTGAATATTTCTCCCAGTTCAAAGATAATTTTCGAGAACCCTTTATGACCGCAACACCATTTTTTGGTCCCAAGATTTGTAATCCGTTAAGCTCTGAGGTAATCTTTAAAGAAGAATCTAAATAGTGATTTCCCTCCAAAAGATGCATAATGACCTTGGAATTCTTGTTGCTCTGGTAGATTTGTTTCGCTTTGGTTAGGCCTTCTTGTACACTGTTAAAAGATATTTTATCTGGATCGTTTAAATTCTTGCCAATATACAAGTGCGTTTCTTTTGTTTGGCAACCCGTAAAAAAAACCATCAATAGTATAAATGGCCATATAACATAAAGTTTCATCAAGATTTTTTTAAGATAAAGACCTCATTCTGAGATTGTAAATTGCTTCAATATAACTATTTGACCAATTTAGACTGGTAATATTCAATGGACAAGAGGTTATTTTGCTGTTATCAATATTATTATTGCTTAGATTTTGAATATATTTTAGGTAGGTGCAAGGCAAATAGCATAAATTTAATCGTCTTAATAATGTTTATATATTAATAAAAACAATTATAGCATGAAATTGAATGGTAAGGTTGCTTATGTCACTGGCGGAACCAAAGGTATTGGATTTGGGGTAGCTCAATGTTTGCTTGATCAAGGCATGAAGGTTGCCATTAGTGGACGAAATAAAGAAGGAGTAGAGGCAGCAATTAAAGCACTTGATGATAATAAAAATGTTCTTGGCATATGTTCTGATGTATCTATATTAAGTGATGAAGAGAAAGCGATAAAACAGATATTGAATAAATGGGGACAAGTGGACTTGGTGTTGGCCAATGCTGGAGTGGGTCATTTTGCACCAATTGATGAGATGGAAGAAAGTAAATGGCACCAAATGATCAACACCAATTTGAATGGAGTGTTCCACACACTAAAAGCTTGTGTAGAAGCTTTAAAAAAATCTGAGGGATATTATATGACCTTGGCCAGTTTGGCGGGCACCAATTTTTTTGCGCAAGGAGCAGGTTACAATGCAACCAAGTTTGGCGTGGTTGGGTTTACCCAAGCAGCTATGTTGGATTTGCGGAAATACAACATAAAAGTGACGACTATTATGCCTGGTTCTGTAGCTACCCATTTTAATGGCAATGATCCTTCTGAAAAGGATGCTTGGAAAATCCAAGCTGAAGATATTGGAAAGCTAGTGATGGATTTGTTGCAGATGCATCCGCGCACATTACCTAGTAAAATAGAGGTGCGCCCCACAAGACCTGACCTAAAATAATTCAAATTTCTTTTTCAACAAACGGGATGTCTGGATTACAGATTTCATGAATTAGCTGATGGAGGGAAGTTTCAAAAGTTTTCAAGGTTTCTGTTGTTATTGTGTTTCCGTTGAATGAAAAGGACAAGAAACCTTGATTCAAGTTTTTGAAAGAATAGATTCCAGCTTGAAGGTGGTTGTGGAGTCCATGTTTTTTGGAATACATATAAGAATAACATAAGAGTTGGAAGGCTTTGCTTTTATCATAATTTGAAATCAGTTCTTCCCATTCAGTGATTTTAACATTTCTGGGTTCAACCCTTCCTGTTTTGTAGTCCACTATTCTTATAACACCATCAACTTCGTCCACTCTGTCTAAAGTTCCTTTGAGTTTTATGGGGAAATCCAGACCAGGGACATTCAATGCAATTTCATATTTTTCTTCCAGTTTCAGAATCTTTATTTCATGTTTGGAGAGTTGCTCCTTTTCCTTATTAATAAAGTTGTGCAGGTATTTTACGATTACACTATATACCAAAAGAAATTTTCCTTTTGTGATATCAATACCTGACAAATTCTTTTCAAAATGAATTTTGACAACTTTAGGAATCTCAGAATCTAATGAAGTAAGGTGTTCCAGATTCAAGATTTGGCCAATAAGGGGTTGGTACAATTGCTCCAAACTGTCATGTACAATGGTTCCAAAAGTGTTGGCTGCAATATTCTCCTCTACTTCATCAAGATCACGGATTTTAAGAATATTTTTTTTGTAAAATTCAATAGGATTTCTGATATAATTACTTAACGATGTTGGTGAAAATCCGCTGCCGGCTACCTTTTTGATGTTTTGAAGTAATAATGGGGTCTTGACAATTGTTTCTGTGGGCAAAGGGTTAATTTTAACTTCTGGAGAGGCAATAGTATGTGTAATACAATCCGAAATACTTTCATCTGTAAGCAATTGGGATATCAATCTGCTTTTTTCGCCTCCTTCCAGCACATCTGTTTCCGTATTATAAACCAGGTATACATTCTTGGCTCGTTGTATCAGTCTATAAAAATGATAGGTGTAAATAGCATCCTTTTCTTTATAGGTAGGAAGGCCGTATTCTCTTTTAATATCAAAAGGGATAAAGGAATTGTTGGATTTTCCAGAAGGAAGGATACCTTCATTCACAGAGGTTAATATTACAGTTTCAAAGTCTAGGTTTCTACTCTCCAACATTCCCATAATTTGAAGGCCCGAGAGTGGTTCCCCAATAAAATCCAACGCTTCTGTTGAGGCAAGTTGTTTAAAAAAACTCTTTATTGATTTTAAATCAGTGATAAAATCAAGTGTGCTTACATGCTGTTTTAATTGATTGAACAGGGTATAGAACCGATATAAATATTCCAATTCCATTACATTGTTTTCCTGCTGAAAAATGTCTTTTAGCATTTGAACAAGCGACAAGGAATTTTCAATCCACTGAAGAGGTGATGGGCTTTTATTTGGAAATATGGCATCTAAATAGGATGAGGAAGAATAGTTTGACAGGTTGCTTGGTGTGAGGTAAATCCAATTACGCTCTTTGATGTCTTTGGCAATGACATTGGCAGGATTGTTTTTTTCTGACGAAGAAACGGTTATACTGTATGGGTTTGTAATAAATTTAAGAGCATCCTTATAAAACCATCCTTTTTTGGTCCTGGAAATACTTAGTTCCAGAAAGGATAGAAAAAAAGAATAAAGTACAGTTTTGTTCAGAGGCAATCCCATGGTAATGTTTACCTCATGTATAGCGGAGGGTATCACTTGAAGAATAGGATCAAGCAAGGATTCGTCTGCTAAAACAAGAGCTGTATTTTGGATTCCGTTATTAGAAGAGGAATGAATATCCTGCAATATTTTTCCAACATATTTGGCTTGAGAGATACTTTTTGGGACACCAGTTACAGAAATGCTTTTTTTTGATGAATAGCTATTGTGGACGCCAAGAATATTTCTTGTGCGGTAATATGACCATTCCTGTTTGTAATTTCTAATAAACAATCCCGCATCATGAACAGGGTCGTTTAAAAAACAAGAATCAATATCCCAGTAGATGTGATTATCGGATTGCTCTAAAAAGGATTGTATTATGTTTGACTCGGCAGTATTTAGGGCGTTGAACCCGATAAAAATAATGGGTTTATTTGTGGTGTTTTGTTTATAGCCCTCCAGTTTGTCTACCGCAGTTCTGTAGACCAATCCTTGATAGCCTTTCTGTTTGGCTAATAGATTTTCAGAAAATTTACTGTAGAGAGATTCAAGGTGGTTCCAGAACAATAGATAGTTTTCTACCAGATTGGTCTTGTCCTTTTTTAGAGACCAATGATTCAACTCTTTGATAGCGGATAGATAATTGAGAATATCTTTTGCTGGGATAAGGTATCTGTCAATTTCATTAAAATCCTGCAACAATGTTTGCCCCCATTTTAGAAAGGTTAGAAAGTCATCGTGTACTTCAACCGCAGAATTTAGGTATACCCCATAGAGTTCAAGAAGGAGGTCAATTGTGGGGGCAGTGGTAATACCTGCAATTTGTGCCACAAAATCTTCAATGGAAATGATTTCTGGGCTAAAGATGTTTTTGTTGAACTGATTTGAAATATGCTTTTTTAAGAATGTTCCAGAACGTTTACTGGGAAGAACATAGATACATGACCCAATGGGAACATTTTTTTTCTGTAGGTCATCCAAAACGTATTCAAGAAAACTTTGCTGCATGTATTAAAAATAAAAAAGGCCCTGCAATTGCAGGGCCTTTTCTGAAAAGAAAACGATTGTTTTCTTATTATTTTACCAAGTTGATTTCAACTCTTCTGTTTTGCTTTCTACCAGCTCTTGTGTTGTTGGTAGCAATTGGTTTGTCTTCACCATAACCAATAGCTGTCAATCTGCTAGCAGAAATTCCTTTGTCAACCAAGAAATCTCTAACAGCATTAGCTCTCTTCTCAGAAAGTGACTGGTTCAATTTTCCACTACCTACGCTGTCAGTGTGACCTTCAACAGTAAATTTAGCGTTAGGATACTCGTTCAAGATTTGGATGATATCAACCATTACAGAAGTAGATTCTGCTTTGATAGAAGATCTACCAGTATCAAACAAGATAGTTCTTGCATAGTCGTTCAATTGCTTTTGAACTTCTTCAGTTACTTCTGGACAACCGTTGTTAGCTACTGTTCCAGCAACTTGTGGACACTGATCATCTTTGTCAAGAACACCGTCACCGTCAGCATCTGGCCAAGGGCATCCGTTGTTTTCAGCAGGACCAGCTTCGTTTGGACACTGATCATCTTTATCAGCAACACCGTCACCATCAGCATCAGGACAACCTGCTAGTGCAGCAAGACCAGCTTCGTTTGGACAAGCATCGTCTTTATCAGCAATTCCGTCACCGTCAGCATCAGGACAACCGTTCATTTCTTTAGAACCAGCTTCGTTAGGGCAGCTATCTTTGCTGTCTTCGATACCATCACCATCAGCATCAGGACAACCGTTGAAAGCTTCAAGGCCAGCAACTTCTGGACAAGCATCGTCTTTGTCATAGATTCCGTCACCATCGGTATCTGTACCACCAAATTTGATGCTAATACCAGCCATGTGTTGGAAATGCTTAACCAAGTAATCTTCAAAGGCATGCTTGTACTGTGTTTGTAAAGTAAGACCAATGTTTTCAGAAAACCAGAAGTTTACACCTATACCACCGTTAGCGGTACCAGCTCCGATTTCATCAACCCAAGTATAACCACCACCAATCTCAACAAAAGGATCTATTGTAGTGTTCTTTAGGAAGTTGTACTTAATAGTACCATCTATAGCGTAGTGAGACAAATCATCTACTGTTTGTTCTCCAATTTTTTCAATTCTATTTAAAGAACCTCTAGCACCTACTGAAAAACCATCTCCAATATATTTGGATACGCCTACATAGGAAACAGAAGGCAAGATGTTCCAGTGATCAGAAACGTTGAAGTACTCATCAAATAATGTAGTACTTGAAAATGCGTTGTTTTCATCGTTAGTTGGGTAAGCGTCAATTGCGTTTACTCCAAAACTAATCTGCCATGGATTATTCTCGTCTTGCGCTTGTATGTTGTTCGCACCCAAAAAGACTAGTGCAACAACCAATAATTTGCTAAGATGTTTCATGCTCAAAATTTTAAGTTTAAGTGTTTATCAGCAGCAAATGTAAGTTGTTAAGACTTATTAACAAAATCAATTTTTCTTTTTTTTTACTGCATTACATAGAAGTTTTACTGCATTTCAACGATTTTAAGTGCTTTTCCCACTTCAATGAATGCATTTATTGCTTGGTCAAGATGGTGCTTTTCATGTGCTGCAGACAACTGTACACGAATTCTCGCCTTTCCTTTGGGAACAACGGGATAGAAGAAACCAATGACGTAAATACCTTTTTCCAATAGCATGTCTGCCATTTGCTGGGATAGCTTGGCGTCATATAACATTACCGGTACAATGGCAGAATCGCCATCAACAATATCAAAACCAGCTTTTTTCATTCCTTCTTTAAAGTATTCTGTGTTCTTTTGGAGCTTATCCCTTAAAGAAGTATCCTTATCCAACATTTCAAAAACCTTTATGGAGGCTCCAACAATGGCAGGTGCCAAAGAATTGGAAAATAAATAAGGCCGGGATCTTTGGCGAAGGATTTCAATAATCTCCTTTTTGCCTGTGGTGTATCCGCCCATGGCTCCTCCCAGTGCCTTGCCCAAGGTTCCTGTTATGATATCAATCCTGTCCATAACCCCTTTTTCCTCCAGGGTACCTCTTCCGGTTTCACCAATAAATCCTGCCGAATGACATTCATCAATCATAACAAGAGCGTCATATTTATCGGCCAAATCACAGATTTTATCTAGCGGAGCCAATAAGCCATCCATAGAAAAAACGCCATCGGTGACAATGATCTTGAATCGGGCACCATCTTCTTGGCTTTGTTTTAATTGGGTCTCAAGGTCGGACATGTCATTATTGGCATATCGGTATCTTTTGGCTTTGCACAAACGAACCCCATCAATAATGGATGCATGGTTCAACGAATCGGAGATTATGGCATCTTCAGCGGTCAATAAAGGTTCAAAAACCCCACCATTGGCATCAAAGGCTGCAGCATATAAAATAGTGTCTTCCGTACCGTAAAAATCGGCTATTTTTTGTTCCAATTCTTTATGAATATCCTGGGTGCCACATATAAATCGAACCGAAGACATTCCAAAACCGTGGGAATCCAATGCATCTTTTGCCGCTTGAATCACATCTGGATGGGAAGAAAGTCCCAAATAATTGTTCGCACAAAAATTGATGACTTCTTGCCCGGTTGATATTTTAATAACCGCATCTTGTGGAGAAGTAATAATGCGTTCTTTTTTAAACAACCCTGCTTCCTTTATAGTGTCCAGTTCATTGGTCAGGTGTTCTTTTATTTTGCCGTACATAGTTTTTGTTTAAAGAAAAATGAGATTTATTTTTTGATCAATATATATAATTATGGAATGTTTTATTTTATAACCCATTTCTTTTAGAACCGTGGCGTATTGCATTATCTGCTCTTTATGGGATGGTGATGGTTTTCCGGTTTTATAGTCAATTATTATAGCTTCATTATCGAATATTACTATCCGATCAGGGCGCAAAGATGCACCATTTACAGTTAAAATTTCCTGTTCATTTAAGATTTCATATCCACTGGAAAAATATTGGATCAATTGGGGATGGTTGACAACACTCAGCACTTTTTCTTTGACATACTGCGAAGCATCCTTTGGAATACGTCCTAGAAGTTCAAGTTCTTCAAGAACTTTGGGGACATTGTCTGCTGTTCTGATATGACTTAAGGCAAAATGAATCAGATTGCCCATTTCTATCGCATCTCTTTTTTCATCATCCCATAATCCACTGGATCTTGAGGAAATAGTAAAATCCTTATCCTTTTTATCTCTTGTGATATACTGAATGTACTGTTGTTCATCCGCTTTTATGGTTAAAGGAGTGCGATTTTCATCCAAATCACCAAAAGTATAGACACCTTGGTCGTTTTCTTGAAGGCCTTTTTCTAGCAAAAAGTATTGAAACAAATCTGAGTATGAATTGGCATTGGCCAATGTGGTTATTGGTTTTCCAGTTTCAGAAATAATGTACAGACCCTTTTCTGCTCTGGTTAAGGCTACGTACAGAATGTTTATGGCATCCAATTCCGTTTTAACTACTTCATCAGCATATGCTGCAGCGGCGCTATCGTTGTACTCCAACATTTCTGAATTGGTGTTGATGAGGAATTCATCTAATCCTAAATCAGGTTCTGAAGGCGTATCGGGCACCCAGGATTTCTTTTTCTTTCGTTTATCATCAATAATGGAATTGGCAAAAGGAAAGATCACAATGGGAAACTCAAGCCCTTTTGCTTTGTGGATGGTCATGATTTTTACCGCATTTACATTATCCGGAGCAGCAATGGAAAGGATTCCTTTTTTTAACTCCCAATGCTTCAAAAAGGAATATATGCCCGCACTGTCTTTTTTCTCAACAGTTAAAGCTTCATCCATTAAAAAGTTGAGGTAAGCTGCAGCATTGGTGTTGAGATTAAAATGGATAATGGTATTCTCTAAAATTGCTAGGACCGATCTGCCTTTTTGATTTTGAAGGTGAAAGTCATACCCTTTGGCAAGCAACTCCTCTATGTTATTTATATAAGATGCTATAAAATCATGTTTTTCACCATCATCTTTGGCTAAAAAGCTAAGAATGGTGTAAATGGACTCTTTATCATTGGTGTTTTCAAGAACCTTTAAAATCGAAATCAAGAAAATTACGGTCTCATTGTTGCCCAACAGTAGTGAATCTGAAGACACAATGGGAATTTGCTTTTGGGATAGGAAATTTGCAAGAAGCATTCCTTTTTTATTGTCGCGCACCAAAATACAGATGTCGGAATACGCGTATTTTTTGGATGAGACCTCATTGATTATCTCCAAAACCTGATGGCAGTATGCTTCTTCTTTGTTTATAATTTCCTTGTCCAAAAAGGATAATTGTATGTAGCCCCCTATTCGGTTATTGGGTTTTTGGTTACAACCTTCCAAAAAGAGGGTTTTATGATCTTCAGGTTTTAGGAATGGGCCAATTTTGGTAAAAAAGTCATTGTTGAATTGGATAATTTCACTGTAACTTCTCCAATTGGTGTCCAATGTTTTAATCGTGGGCCGGACCACAAAAGGGTGCGATTTTCTGTTTAAAAGATCTAGGAACTGTTCTACCTTGCCACCCCGCCATCGGTAAATGGCTTGTTTTACATCGCCAACAATAAATAAGGAGCCCAATTCTTTTCTTTCGTTTTCGCTTTCAAGGGCGTTGCCGATCAATGGAATCAAATTTTCCCATTGCATTTGAGAGGTGTCTTGAAACTCATCAATAAAATAATGCCGATATTTTTCACCCATTCGCTCATAAATAAAAGGAACGGGTTGGTCTTTAATTTCTTTGGACAGTAAAGAGTTCAGGGATGAAATGGGAATAATATCCTTTTCGTTTTCTATGTTTTTTATTTCTTTGGCGATTTCATTCAACACGGTCAAAGGGACAATGTTTCCATAAATGTTTTTAAGATAGCTTCGCCTGTACAGCTTCTTTTTGATCAGTAGAAAAGCTTCCAAAACCAAACTTGCCAAATGGGATGCATCTCTTTTGTCTGTAGCTTTTAGAATTTTTCCTTCTAAAAGATTTTGTTCTAGTTTGTTGTTGTAAAGTGTTTTTGTTTTAAACTCTCCAGCAACTATTTTTTTAAAATGATTGGGCAAGGTCTGTCTTGGAAAATCAGAAGGGGCAAATCCTTGATTGTCCATTTCCACAAGGATTTTTTGCGCTTCTTCAATGACTGAAGCTTCAATTGATTTTAACTGTGATGTAATTTTCTGCTGGATTTCTTTAAAATCATGGAGTGATTTTGATTGTAACGCTTCAATAGAGGACGAATGGTTCTCCTGAAAGAGCAATTTCCCAATTTCCACCAGATCATAGGAAATGTTCCAGCTTTTGTCTTCATCAATTTTTTCAAGTGAAAAAGCCAAAAGGACTTCGGTGAGTTCTTGATCGTTCCCCGCCCGTTCTAATAATCTGCCTACGGCTTCTTCTAGCAATATTTCGGTGTCCAGTTCAACTTCAAAACTTTGGGAAAGCTGGAGGTCCCTTGCAAATGTTTTTATGATTTTATGGTTGAACTTGTCAATGGTGGAAATCTCAAAAAAAGAATAGTTGTGCAAAATTCTTTTTAGCACAAGTTTTGCTTGTTGTTGCAATTCTTCTGGGCTCATTAAAAGATCATGACAAATCTCCTTGAATAAGGTGCTTTGGTTCTCTGGATCCTTGGGAGCACCAAAAGCGTAAAGGTTGTCAAGAATTCGGGCTTTCATTTCGCCCACGGCCTTGTTGGTAAAAGTAATGGCCAGAATTTGGCGAAACTTCAAAGGGGAATTATTGGCAAGTAATAATTTAAGGTATTCTTTGGCCAAAGAATATGTTTTGCCAGAACCTGCTGAAGCACTGTATATTTCGAAATTGGAAACTTCCAAAAATGTTTTTACTGCAAATTACGGATTACGAACATGAACTTAACTAGCAAATGCATTAAAAATAAGTCTTAAAATCGTATTTTTACAGTTATCATTATTAACTTAAAAACAAAATAATTATGGCTTTTGAATTACCTAATTTACCCTATGCATATGATGCTTTGGAGCCACATATAGATGCAAGAACTATGGAAATACACCATACAAAGCATCATAATGGATACACCACAAAATTGAATGGTGCCATAGCGGGAACAGATTTAGAAGGGAAAGATATTTTGGATATTTTATCCAATTTGGACATGACCAATGGTGCAGTACGAAATAACGGTGGCGGATTTTATAACCATGCCCTCTTTTGGGAAGTAATGTCGCCAAATGGCGGAGGCACGCCTAGTGGAGATCTAGCTACTGCCATTGATGATGCTTTTGGTTCTTTTGATGCATTTAAAGAGAAGTTCGGTGCAGCTGCGGGAACTCGATTTGGATCTGGTTGGGCATGGCTTTGCGTTCACAAAGGAGGAAAACTTGAAATTTGCTCAACTGCCAATCAAGACAATCCAATAATGCCTGGAATAGATTGTGGAGGGCATCCTATCCTTGGATTGGATGTTTGGGAGCACGCCTATTATCTGAATTACCAAAACAGAAGACCAGACTATGTATCTGCATTCTTCAATGTAATCAATTGGGATAAAGTTTCTGAAAATTACAAGTCAAATAAATAGGTAGAAAACATCTGCTTAAAAAAGGGGTGCCGCTCAGCGGCACCCCTTTTTTATTGTCTTGACAGGCTACAATAGAAAAGGGTGAGGAAGCCCTCACCCTTTTCGTCCCAAATCTTACCATAAACTTAACCTACTTATGCTATGGCAAAACTAAATTACTGGTATTGTGAGAAATAACAAAAGTTTTTGAGGAAATTTTTGTGTTTTGAAGAAAAAACTGAAGAGGTTTTGGATGGAAAATTTGATAAATCCTTGAGGTTCAAACATAAAGAAGGCGGAGAATACTCCGCCTTCTTTCCCCAAATCTTACCATGAACTTAACCTACTTATGCTATGGTCCTCCAAATGTAAGCCAAGGCGACCCTTATTGAAAAAGCTTTTAGACGAAACCCCTTTTATTTGGTTGAATTGCCAACCTTGTCGGCAGGGAGTACTATTGTTAAGGAAAAGGATTACGTGAAGAGAAACTTGGATTACCGTAAAATAAAAAAGGTGGAATAGCTTCCACCTTTTTTGCCCCAAATCTTACCATGAACTTAACCTACTTATGCTATGGCAATACTAAAGTAGGTTCGACATTTGCCTAATGTACAAAAACACGACAATCTGCGTATTTCATCGATGAAATGCACGGATTAACTTTAATTTATGCAAGCTTAATCAATAAGCTCTTTCGTTCTTTCCTTCATAAAAGTTGATGAAAGCCTTGTTTACCACTCTATTTCCGCCTGGAGTGGGATAGTTGCCGGTGAAATACCAATCGCCTAAGTTTTTAGGACATGCCTCATGTAGGTTTTCAATAGTTTGGTAAATAATGTCCACCTCTGCATTTATTCCTTCGGGACTGAGTATTTCTGCAATCTTTTTAGAGATTTGATCAGCAGTGAACGGAGCATAAAACTCCTGAACGTAATTCACCACCTCTTTATCCTTTGATTCTGTCTGGGTCAAACACTTTTCATAAATCTCTTTTATCTTATGTGTGGTTCCATGGTCTTCGTGTAGGGCCTGTGCAGCTTTAAAGGCGACAAAGTCTTCCAGCTTGGCCATGTCAATACCATAACAATCTGGATATCTAATCTGTGGGGCGGAGGAGACTACTATGATTTTCTTAGGGGATAACCTATCTAGAATTTTAAGGATACTCTTTTTTAAGGTTGTTCCTCTCACTATACTGTCATCAATAATAACAAGGTTGTCATTTTTCTTCACAGAACCATAAGAGATGTCATAGACATGGGCCACTAAATCGTCCCTGCTACTATCTTGGGTAATGAACGTACGTAACTTGGCGTCCTTAATGGCTACTTTTTCAATACGAGGTCTTACGGCCAAAATTCTATGGAGTTCTTCTCCAGTAATATTTGGTCCAAGAGCTAGAATTTGCTCCTCCTTTCTTTTGTTAAGATAATTCTGAGCCTCTTTCACCATTCCAAAGAAGGAAGTTTCGGCTGTATTGGGAATGTATGAAAAAACAGTATTGCTCAAATCGTCATCAATAGATTTTAAAATTTGAGGGAATACTAATTTTCCAAGCATCTTTCTTTCTTGGTAGATTTCCTTGTCACTTCCCCTTGAAAAATAAATGCGTTCAAAGGAGCAGGCCTTTCGCTCAACTGGTTCTTTGATTTGCTCAATGCGGGTGGTGCCGCTTTTCTTTATGATGAGGGCATGTCCTGGGTCTAATTCATGAACATTTTCATAAGGAACATTGAATACGGTTTGGATAACTGGTCGCTCTGATGCCACTACCACAATTTCATCATCTTTATAAAAATATGCAGGTCTGATTCCCGCTGGATCTCTTACCACAAATCCATCGCCATGTCCTAAAAGGCCTCCCATGGTATATCCACCATCCCAATTCTTGGAAGCTTTTCTCAATATTTTGGCAACATTCAATCGCTCTGCAATTAAAGGGGATGCTTCCCTTTTATTATGCCCCTCCTTTTTTATCTGCTTGTAGAGTTTGGCTACTGCATCGTCCAAAAAATGGCCGATTTTTTCCATTACGGTAACGGTATCTGCCAACTCTTTGGGGTGTTGTCCCAATTCTACCAGATTATTGAAAAGCTCGTTGACATTTGTTAGGTTGAAATTACCTGCAACAATAAGGTTACGGTGCATCCAATTATTCTGACGTAGAAATGGATGAACACTTTCGATGCTGTTTTTCCCAAAGGTTCCATATCTAACATGGCCCATCAATAATTCCCCTATATACGGAATGTTCTTTTTTTGAAGGGCGACATCGTTTTCATATTCAGGGTTTTGCTCAATAGCAGTATTGATCCTGTCGTTGATTTGGGCAAAGATATCCTGAATGGGTTGCTGTTGTGCGGAACGTACCCTACTCATGTAGCGCTCCCCGGCATTCATGTCCAGTTTTATACTTGCAAAACCAGCACCATCCTGTCCTCTATTGTGCTGTTTTTCCATCATAAGGTACATTTTGTTCACTCCATAAAAAGCTGTACCGTACTTTTCTTTGTAATACTCTAAGGGTTTAAGCAAACGGATCATTGATATTCCGCATTCGTGCTTAATCGCATCACTCATAACAAACCAAAATAAAAAAAGCCCCGAAATTTTTCAGGGCGTGTATTTATGTTAATTCAATATTGAACTGTGTCAATTCTTTAAACTGTAATAGGCGGCTATCAATCTCATGCCTTTTCAGGTTGAGCATTCGTTCTGTGCCAAATCGTTCAACACAAAAAGAAGCAAGATTGGAACCGTGTATAATTGCATTCTTCATACTTTCAAAAGAAATATTCTTAGTCTCGGCCAAATGACCTGCAAACCCTCCTGCAAAAGTATCTCCTGCACCTGTTGGGTCAAAAACCTCTTCCAAAGGTAAGGCGGGCGCAAAGAAAATATGCTCTTCATGAAACAAAAGTGCTCCGTGCTCTCCTTTTTTTATGACCACATATTTTGGTCCTATTTCTTGAATTTTAGCAGCGGCTTTTACCAGCGAATATTCATTGGTCATTTGTCGTGCTTCTTCATCATTTATGGTGATTACATCAATCCGTTTAACCACTTCCATCAACTCATCCCATGTGTTGTTCATCCAAAAATTCATAGTGTCCGCTATAATGAGTTTTGGTCGTTTTTCCATTTGATCAATTACACCCAACTGTATGCTTGGGTGAAGATTGCCCAACATGACCACATCGGCATCCTTAAAGTTGTCTGGAACAACTGGATTGAAATCTGCCATGGTATTAAGCTCTGTAATCAAGGTGTCCCTGGAATTTAGGTCGTTATGGTATTTTCCTTTCCAGTAGAAAGTTTTTCCGCCTTTTACAACATCTATTCCTGAGATATCAATATTATGGTCGGTGAATATATCAAGATAGCTTTGTGGAAAATCTTCGCCCACAACGGATACCACAGATGATTGTACTTTAAATTGTGAAGCGGCCAAGCCTATAAAAGTTCCCGCTCCGCCCAATATTTTATCGCTCTTGCCAAAAGGTGTCTCAATATCGTCAAAAGCGACACTCCCAACAATCAACAATTTGCCCATTCCTGAAATTTGCTGCAAATATACACTTTAGCCAATCCATTTGCATTAAAGGCAACTGTTTTTAAGATAAAGATGAGAAAATAGGGTTTAGGGGGGGGTTATTTTCTTCCAAAGTCGGCAGGGATTTCTCCCCATGCCTTTGTCTCCCATTTTACAATTGGGGTGTTGTATGAATTTTTGTTCAACCAATCCTCTGCACGTTCAATCAACTCAAAAACTACAGCGTTTTTAACATTTTTCTTCAGTTTGGTGCCACATTTCTTCTTTCGTACCCAGCCAATGGCAATCCTAGAATCGGAATAAATAACCCGATTGCTTTTCTTCTGTTTTAAAAATGCCAAACCGTGCACAAGTGCTAAAAACTCACCAATATTGTTAGTGCCTTGATTAAAAGGGCCTTGTTTAAAAAGAGGTTTCTTGGTTTTGGTGTCAACGCCTTGGTATTCCATTCTTCCTGGATTTCCGCTGGATGCGGCATCCACAGAAATGGAATTGTAGTTGGGTTCTCCAATTTTTAAAAGCTCTTCTGGGGACAGTTCACTTTTACCCTTGGATTTACCTTTATATTCTAAATAATTGCCATTAAAGGCCTTTTTAGCTTGATCAAAAGCTGGAAAAGATTTGTATTGGGCTCCTTTAAAACCTTCTATTTGTGTTTTGCAATCGGCCCAAGATTCATAAATACCTGGGCGTTTGCCTTTCCAAACCACATAAAACTTCTTCTTATTCGCCATCTTCTAGCAACAATTTTTCTATCACTTTTGGAAAATGCTCATATTCCAGTTGATGTACCTTCTGGGCGATAGTGTTCGCATCATCCGTAGGAACCACTTCTGTTTTTGCTTGGAATAGAACAGCACCCTCATCATAATTTTCATTGACAAAATGAATAGTGATGCCGGTTTCAGGTTCTAAATTATCTTTTACAGCTTGATGCACCCTTATTCCATACATTCCCTTTCCACCATATTTTGGAAGTAGCGCAGGATGTATGTTGATGATTCTGTTTGGAAAGGCATTTATCAGTGCAGAAGGAATTTTCCATAAAAACCCGGCTAAAACTATTAAATCCGGATTTATTCCTTGGAGCATTTGGACAAGGCTTTCTGACCCTGAAAATGCCATTTTATTAAAATAATAAGCCGGAATCTCTAATCTTTCACATCGTTCCAGCACTTTGGCATTTTTTTTATTGGTTAAAACCGCTACTACCTTTATGACCTTACTTTCTCCGAAATAAGAAATAATATTTTCTGCATTTGAACCACTGCCGGAGGCCAAGATCACTATTTGCTTCATTATGGGACTACTACTATGGTTATTTCACTAAATTTATCAGGCTAAAGTAGTGTACTAGAGCCTAAGATGTTTAATTTGAGGCACATTTTATCGACAAATGGTGTATTTAATCCAAAGTTTTATATTTTTGCCAACGATTAAATTTTTAAAACCGATATAATTATGTCAGACATTGCATCAAGAGTAAAGGCTATCATCGTTGATAAACTAGGTGTTGATGAAAATGAAGTAGTAGCTGAGGCAAGCTTTACCAACGATTTAGGTGCGGATTCCTTGGACACTGTTGAACTTATCATGGAGTTTGAGAAAGAATTTGATATTCAAATTCCAGATGATCAAGCAGAAAACATTGCAACTGTTGGTCAAGCCATTAGCTATATAGAAGAAGCGAAGTAAATTTATGATATTTTACTAAAGATTTTAAATTATCCATGTGATGATCATCGCATGGATAATTTTTTTTTAATTTAGGTTCTAAAGGTAAAAACATAGTTCAATGCAGTTAAAGCGAGTAGTGGTTACTGGAATGGGTGCACTTACACCTATTGGTAACAATTTGGAGGCTTATTGGGAAGGACTAAAGAATGGTAAAAGTGGATGCGCTCCAATTACGTATTTTGATACAGAAAAGTTCAAGACCAAGTTTGCCTGTGAACTTAAAGGATATAAACCTGAAGACTTTTTTGATAGAAAAGAGGCCAGAAAACTGGACAGGTTTGCGCAATATGCTTTGGTTTCTTCCGATGAGGCAATAGTAAATTCTGGGTTAGATCTGGATAAAATCGACAAATTTAGGGTCGGTGTTGTTTGGGGAGCTGGAATTGGAGGTCTGGAAACTTTCCAAAATGAAATGATGGGGTATGCCGCAGGAGATGGAACTCCTCGGTTTAATCCATTCTTTATTCCTAAAATGATAGCAGATATTGCGCCAGGAAATATTTCCATAAAACATGGATTTATGGGCCCCAATTATACCACAGTTTCAGCCTGTGCGTCATCCGCTAACGCAATGATAGATGCACTTAATTATATAAGGTTGGGTCATTGCGATGTTATTGTTTCTGGAGGAAGCGAAGCAGCAGTTACCATTGCAGGAATGGGTGGATTCAATGCAATGCATGCGCTATCAACAAGAAATGAAAGCCCAGAATCAGCATCAAGACCTTTTGATGCAACCAGGGATGGTTTTGTTTTAGGGGAAGGTGCAGGCGCTTTGATTCTTGAGGAATACGAGCATGCCAAAGCCCGAGGGGCAAAAATATATGCAGAAGTTCTAGGTGGCGGACTTTCTAGTGATGCACACCACATGACAGCACCTCATCCTGAAGGAATTGGAGTGGTCAAAGTAATGGAAAATTGCTTGCAAAATGCTGGACTTAAACCAGAAGATATAGATGCTATAAATACGCATGGAACATCAACTCCTCTTGGAGATGTGGCTGAGTTAAAAGCGATATCCAAGGTGTTTGGAGCGCATGCAACCAATATTAACATCAACTCTACAAAGTCCATGACCGGACATTTGTTAGGAGCTGCCGGAGCAATTGAGGCCATTGCCTCTATATTGGCAATGGAACACAGTTTGGTGCCACCTACCATAAACCATAGCGTAGTTGATGAAAATATAGATCCATCACTGAACCTGACGTTGAATAAAGCTCAGAAACGTGAAGTAAATGTAGCCATGAGCAATACTTTTGGTTTTGGCGGACACAATGCATGTGTGTTGTTCAAAAAAATAGGATAGTTTTGTAAAAGATGAAATTAACCTCCAAAATATTCAATTCCCATCCAAAATCGGATGGGGATTTTTTTTTGGGCATCAAAACAATTCTGGGATTCAAACCTAAAGGTTTGGCTATTTACAAAAAGGCATTCTTGCACCGCTCGGTGAACAAAAGAGATGCTGAGGGCAACCCCATGAACTATGAACGATTGGAATTCTTAGGAGACGCCATGCTTGGCACCATTATTTCAAAACACCTATACAACGAAGTTCCTGAGGGAGACGAAGGGTACCTAACCAAAATGCGCTCTAAAATTGTAAGCAGAAAACACTTGAACGAACTGGGCAAGGATTTGGAGCTTTTACGTTATGTGGAGAGTAGAATTCCAAAATCGCATTTTGGGGAGAACATCCATGGCAATGTGTTTGAAGCATTGGTGGGAGCCATTTATTTGGACCGAGGCTATGCTCATTGCGAAAAATTCATCAATGAAAAAGTGATTAAACCCTATGTGGACATTGAGCAGTTAGAAGGAAAGGTCATTAGTTATAAAAGCTTGGTAATTGAATGGTGTCAAAAGCAAAAAAAATCATTTAATTATGAAGTTTACGAGGATACAGGGAATGATGAATTAAAACACTTTGCTGTTAAACTTACCATAGGGGATAAAATATTGGCCAAAGCGAGGGCCACTTCCAAAAAGAAGGCCGAAGAAAAAGCATCAAGAAGAGCCTATTTTGCGCTACAGAGCAAAATGGAAAACCAATAACTTTAAATTAAGGTAAACTCAAACGTTTTCGTAATGTTTAAAAGGCTATTGTACTACTTCAACTAGGCTGGCTAATGGATTAAGACTATATTTACAGTTCGCTTTTGGAGCATGTTGACAACACATAAGATATCAGCAGACTTTTATGATGACGACTTTCAGCTCATCGCAATACATAGCAATTTGGAAGATTATGCCATAGGTTATGCCATAAATTTCAATTGTGGACTGTATCTAAAAAGGCTGGGGAAGGATTTGATTTTTGATCAAAACCTTTCTTTTTCTGTATTTGAATGGGATGATGAGATGAACGATATCTATTGGACACTTATTTCCAATAAATGTGCAGTTGAAGTGGATATCCCTTCTGATGGCCTTTTTGAAAAAAACACCTCTTTTAGAACAGATCATTTGATTAAAGAACAAAAGGAAGTTGATTATTTTTTAAAAGTGGATGCAGGGGATACGATTACCCTTGAGGAACAAGTTAAATCTATAAATAAAATACCAAAGGTTATTACAGCATATCCAATAGATGCGCAAACCTTAAAATCAAAAAGAAACCTAATCTTTTAACAATGCCAACCAGTAAGAAAACAAAAATAGTGGCCACTTTGGGCCCAGCCACCAGTAAGAAGGAAGTTTTAACAAAAATGATGAAAGCAGGGGTGGATGTTTTTAGAATAAATTTCTCACATGCCTCTCATGATGATGTAGCTGAGCGCATTCAAATGATACGGGACCTAAATAAAGAGTTAGGGGTAAACACCTCTATTTTGGCAGATTTACAAGGACCAAAACTTAGAGTTGGTGTAATGGGCGGAGAAGCCGTTGTTGCTCCAGGAGATGAAATTGCTTTTGCAACAGGAGAGCCTTTTGAAGGAAGTGCCAAAAAGGTATATATGAACTACCAAAGTTTTCCGCAGGATGTAAAACCTGGAGAACGTATTTTATTGGATGATGGAAAATTGATTTTCGAGGTAAAATCAACCAATGGGAAAGATGAGGTAAAAGCTGTTGTTATACAAGGAGGTCCTTTAAAATCAAAAAAAGGAGTGAACCTTCCCAATACAGATATTTCTTTACCGGCGCTGACCGAAAAAGATATCAAGGATGCCATATTTGCCATAGGTCAAGAAGTGGATTGGATGGCACTCTCTTTTGTTCGTCATAGCCAAGATCTCATTGATTTACAGAACTTAATCAATCAGCACTCAGAACATAAGATTCCTATTGTTGCCAAAATTGAGAAGCCAGAAGCGGTTGAAAACATTGATAAGATTGTAGCCTACTGCGACGGTTTAATGGTAGCCCGAGGAGATTTAGGTGTGGAAGTTCCGGCCCATGAGGTACCACTCATCCAAAAAAAGTTAGTGCTACGTGCCAAAAAAGCAAGAATTCCAGTGATTATTGCTACCCAAATGATGGAAACAATGATTACCAGCCTAACACCCACTAGAGCAGAAGTAAATGATGTTGCCAATTCCGTAATGGACGGCGCAGACGCAGTGATGCTTTCTGGTGAAACCTCTGTAGGAAACTATCCTGTTCAAGTAATAGAAAAAATGTCTAGTATTTTGGAAAGTGTTGAAAGTTCCAGCTTAATTAGCGTTCCACAAACACCTCCACATATTCGTACCAAAAGATATATTACCAAATCTGTTTGCTACCACGCGGCAACAATGGCCAATGAAATTCAAGCAAAAGCAATTTCTACTCTTACTAATAGTGGATATACAGCTTTTCAGATATCGGCATGGAGACCCAGTGCACATATTCTTGTATTTACATCCAACACAAGGATTTTAACGCAGTTGAACTTGTTATGGGGGGTTAAGGCCTTTTACTATGACAAATATGTTTCAACAGATGAAACTATTGATGATGTAAATCAAATTGCATGCAAAAAAGGATTTTTGGATGTCGGCGATATGCTCATCAGTCTAGCAGCTATGCCCATTAAGGATAAGGGTATGGTTAACACCCTACGGGTTACAGAAATTGAAACCTGTAACTTTTAATAGGATTTAGGGTTAGGCAACTTCTTTTTCAAAAGCTATAAAATTGACAACTTTTCCAGTAATATCAAAAACTGGAACTCCTTTAATTTTACAGTTGTAAACGGTTCCGTTTTTTCTGTAATTGACTAAAGTTACCTCAAAAGGTTTGCGGTTCTTGATTGCTTGCGAAACAAGTTTAGTTGTTTTTCTACAAGTCGCTTCACCCTGAAACATATTCGGTTTTTTGCCTACAACCTCATCTGGCATATACCCGTTCATTTGATGCATGTTTTGGGTGGCATAAACAATATTCAAGTCAGCATCGGTAACAACTACTATATGTTCTTTGTCCAGAATTTCCGTACGCAAAGGCAAACTACCTTTCCACTTTTCCCTTTTAGCCAAAGCGTTAAGATTTTTTATGTCATGTAGATTTTTACATACTCTACCAAAGTGCTGCGCATAGATGTCCAATGAACTTATAGGATACCCATTTATTTCTTTATCACTATAAAAATTACTTACAGCTTGGTCATAAAATTTGGTATTTTCCATACCCAATACTATAAAAAGTATGATGATTAGTAAAATTTGGTCAAGAAATTAACATTCTTGTTTAAGGAATGATGTGAAATAAGGACTTCCACCATGTGTAAGTATAAACAACATTGAAGGACTAATTGCTAATAAATTCAACCTGAACAATCAATTTAAGAAGGGAAATTGGGATGAAACACGAATATAAGGATACAAAGTTAGGTGCTATTTTAGGCTTAACGGATGATATTAAGAATGATAACAATCGTTTCTCCATAACTACCAACACCATAAAATTTTTGTGGAACAGAAACAATGAGCCATTGGTCATTAATGTTGATGAGATGGAACTGAAATTGAAGCCTAATCAATTGGTTACAGTTACCTATCTGCAAAACGTTTCTTTTTCGCAGACCAACCTGCCGCTTTCAGCCATACTTTTTAATAGGGAGTTTTATTGTATATCTGATCATGACAGTGAGGTATCATGCAATGGAATTTTGTTTTTTGGCACTCAAAATTTACCTATTATCTCAATCCCAGAAGAACAGGCTAGAAAATTCAACCTTTGGTTTGAAGTTTTTGTTGAAGAATTTTCAACCCCTGACAATATTCAAGGAGATATGCTACAAATGCTCTTAAAACGATTAATCATTATGAGCACACGTTTGGCCAAAGAACAACTTATTGTAAAAACACTGAATAATGACCAGATAGATACCATTAGAAAATTCAATTATTTAGTGGACATACATTATAGGACCAAAAGAAAAGTCAGCGACTATGCAGAAATGTTGTTCAAATCACCAAAGACGCTATCCAATTTGTTTTCCATATATAATCAGAAATCTCCACAACAAATTATATTGGACCGTTTGGGACTGGAAGCAAAACGACTTATTCATTTTACAGATAAACAAAATCAGGAAATTGCTTTTGATTTGGGATTTAATGATCCAGCACACTTTAGTCGTTTCTTTAAAAAAATGACCCAGATGACACCTTCCGAATACCGAGAAAACCTTCTTGCAAGCGCCTAAGGGAAATTTGGGCAAGCCATCGGGAAATTCTTGCTAACACTACCCTTCTTTTTCGCCACATCTTTGCTGTGTAATTAAAAGTAAGGTAAAGATGAAAGCAATAGAAAAATCAATTTTTAATCTCATAGAGATTTTTAGGACTTCAAAGAAATCCGCCGATCAGGCTGTCATACCCGCATCACATTGTGAGCAAAAACACCATCACGATTTTTATTGTGATACGGAAAAACCATTTGTAAAGAATTTTTAATCCATATAACAACACATAAAATTTTTAAACTATGAGCACATTTAATGTACCAAAAAGAGAAGAAGTAAGTAGCGCCAACCAGGCAATTTTTGACAATTTGGAAAAGGCCGTCGGGTTTGTCCCTAACCTTTATGCCACATATGCATATTCAGAAAATGCACTGGGCAATTATTTAAACTTTGCCAATGCAAAAACATCTTTGAAGGCAAAAGAGAAAGAAGCGGTTAACCTTGCCGTAAGTGAAGTTAATGGTTGTCTATATTGTTTATCCGCGCATACTGCCATTGGTAAGATGAATGGTTTTACAGAAGATCAAATATTGGAATTGAGAGCCGGTAGGGCATCTTTTGACAATAAATTGGATGCGTTGGCAAGATTGGCCAGAAATATCACAGAAAATAGAGGAGCTACCAATGCTGAGGTTGTAGATAATTTCTTTACTGCTGGATGGACTAAAGAAAACTTGATAGACACGATACTATTGGTTGGTGATAAGACCATTTCAAACTATATCAACAATACAACAGAAATACCTGTTGATTTCCCAGCGGCCCAACCTTTACAAGCCGTTGAAGCCTAATAAGAATAATAAATCGTAATAAATTAAATAAGACAAGATGAATAAAGTATTTGCAATTTTAGTATTGGCCGTTGGAACCGTTTTTTCCGCAAGCGCACAGGATAAGATGATGAAGGATGCTACAGTGAAAACTGTTGCATTAGAGCAAACAGCAGGTGAGTTTACCCAAAAACAAATTACCGTTTCTGAAGGAACCTATGTTTTTGACATTACCAATAATGGAGTAGGACATGATGTTGGCTTTGTATTGGTCAAAAAAGGAAAAGATGTGAGCAAGCCAGAAAATCACATTCAAACAGCTTATGTAACAAAACCTGTAAAAACGGGAGCGTCACAAACATCAAAACCCACAAAATTGGAAAAAGGAGAATATGTCTACTTCTGTCCATTGAATCCAACATCAACAGACAATACATTGATTGTAAAATAAAGATGGGATAGTCGACAAAAAAGCTCCTTACTAAAAGGGGCTTTTTTTGTTCATACCAATTCTGAATTTGCAAAAACAGACGGGGCTAGACTTCTGGACATGTAAATGGGCCAATCATTTTTGAAAAGATGACTTTCTGTAATGGCACTCTCATACAAAAGATAAATCCCCCCGGATATTTTTTCGGTTTCCGCCTTGGAGACGTTCAAGATATTATTGCCCACAACTTCTCCTAAATATAACAGAAGGTCTTTCTTTTGTTTTTGAATTACAGCCAAAACCTTTTTTTGTTTTGGAGAGAGTTCACCCAAGGTCTTAAGAGCCCAACAGCCATGAAATTTTTTTTCGCGATACATATCCTGTAAGAAATCAAAAATGGCTAAGAGTTGGTTTTTACCCTTCTTGCGTTTAGAGATGTAGTTTTTCAAAGAAGTAAGAAAATCTTCATGTCTCTGGGTTAAATACGCAATACAGATATCTTCTTTTGACTTAAAATGACTATACAAAGTGGCCTTTGCAATTCCAGACTTTGCAATAATTTCGTTAATTCCAGTTGAATTATATCCGTTTGAATAAAACAGTTCACCAGCAGTACTGATTATCTTTTCGCGAAGTATGGCTTTTTTCATTCTACAAATATAAAAAGACTGGTCTGTTCAGTTTGGTTATTGTTCGAAAACATTTTTCCCACAGTTAAGGGTTAATATTTTTTTAACTAGTTGGCGATGCAGTTTTAGCTTAATTTAGCAGATTAAAATTGCTATGGTGGATTTGTTGACTTCTATGCTTTGGAGTTTGTCTCCTTTTGGGGAAGCCAAAGTGGGCATACCTTATGGTATTATGAAAGGCCTTAATAGTTATTTGGTCTTTGGGGCATGCTTTTTGGCAAATGTTGCAGTATTTCCATTGATGATGTTTTTTCTGGAGCACATTAATCGTTACCTTATAAGATGGCGATTTTATAAAAAATCGGCCATATACGTTGCCAAGCGTGCCAAAACAGGGTCGGGCAAGAAAATTGAAAAATTTGGCTTTTTTGGCTTAATGTTCTTCGTTATGATTCCTTTACCAGGAACAGGAGTGTATGCGGGTAGTATAGCCTCTTATTTGTTCGGGATTGAAAAGAAGAAAGCATTTTGGGCAAACACCATAGGTATTTTTATCTCTTCAGTTTTTGTTTGGACAGTTGCCATTTCCATGAACAAAATATGATTGCTGGGCATGGCTCTGTTATGTAGAAAAGGAATTTTTCAAAAATCGAACTTTAACTGTACAGATACGGACTCCTCTTTTTCCTTTTTCTCCTTCTTTTCGGTATTGAGGTTGGCCAATGAAATACCTAACAATCTTACCGAATTCTCCAAAGAAGATTGATACAATAACTCTTTGGCAGTTTCCAAAATCAATTCTTTGTCTGCAATGTAATATGGAAGTGTTTTACTGCGAGTCTGGAGCGTAAAATCACTGTATTTAATCTTTAATGTGATGGTCTTTCCAGAGATTTTGGATTTTTTGAGCCTTCTTTCCAGTTCATTGGCTATGTTTTCCAATTTTTCTAGCATAAAAATTTCACTGCTTAGATTCTCAAAAAAAGTGCGTTCAGCTCCAACAGATTTTGGAATACGATGAGGTTTCACCTCGCTATTATGAATGCCACGAACCACATAATAATAATATTTGCCGCTCTTTCCGAAATTGCTGTCCAAGAATTCAATGGATTTTTCCTTTAAATCTTTTCCGGTAAAAACACCCAGCTTATACATTTTTTCAGCGGTGACTTTTCCCACTCCGTAAAACCTTCGGATATCAAGATCCTCCAAAAATTGAATGACCTCTTCGGGGTTAACGGTTTTTTGTCCATTGGGCTTATTATAATCACTGGCTACCTTGGCAATAAATTTGTTTATAGAGATTCCCGCAGAGGCGGTCAATCCAGTAGCGGCCAATATTTTTTGACGGATTTCTTTAGCGATGAGTGTCGCAGAAGGGTTCCCTTTCTTGTTTTCGGTTACATCCAAATAAGCTTCATCTAATGAAAGAGGTTCAACAAGATCGGTGTATTCAAAAAAGATGCTACGTACTTGTTGGGAGACTTCTTTATAGCGATCATATCTGGGCTTTACAAAAATTAAATCAGGGCAATTTCTTCGCGCAATATATCCGGCCATGGCACTGCGGACACCAAATTTTCTGGCCTCATAACTGGCAGCGGAAACAACACCCCGTTTGGATCCTCCACCCACAGCCACAGGTTTTCCCTTTAACTCGGGGTTGTCATGTTGTTCCACAGAAGCATAAAACGCGTCCATGTCCACATGAATGATTTTTCTAAGAGGAAAATCAAAGTCCATACTCAAATTTAGGGTATATTTAGTTTGATGGAACACTTAGAAATAGAACGTAAGTTTTTGGTCAGATCTGACATGTACAAGCAGGAAGCAAATTCGCAAGAGCGAATAGTTCAGGGGTTTTTGAATACCCATCCAGAAAGAACTGTACGTGTGCGAATTAAAGGAGATGCTGCTTTTTTGACTATTAAAGGGAAAAGCAATCAGGCGGGGACTACCCGGTTTGAATGGGAAACAGAAATCAACATTGCAGAAGCAACTAATTTAATTGATCTATGTGAGGAAGTCATTCTGGAAAAGAATCGATTTTTGGTTCCCTTGGGCAATCATGTTTTTGAGGTTGATGAATTTTTAGGAGAGAACAAAGGCCTTGTTGTTGCAGAGATTGAGCTTCAACATGAAGACGAACTGTTCGATAGGCCAGAATGGTTGGGAAAAGAAGTAACAGGAGATGTAAAATATTATAATTCCCAATTAAGCAAAAAGCCATTTAAGGATTGGTTATGAAAAATTCAAAAACCCGAAGGGTCATCAACATATTGAGCTTTATTTCTGCATGTTTAGCTATTTATTTTGACTCTGCTGTAGATAAAACCCTGTTTTCCATATTTAAACCCTTAACCACAATTTTAATATTGTCACTTTTGTTTTTTGTGCAAAGCGGCACACTATCCAAATACAGGAATCTCATAATTATAGCCCTGGCATTCTGTTTATTGGGAGACGTATTTTTACTTAAGGACAGTTACTTTGTTTTTGGTCTAGGGTCATTTTTAATAGGTCATTTGTTGTTTGCATCGGCTTTTATCAAATTGGAAGGATTTCATTTTCATTGGGTTTCACTACTCATTTTTCTTGTAATAGGTGGAGTTATTTTATTTTGGTTACAGCCAAATCTGGGGAATTTTGAGCTCCCAGTGACTATATACATTATTGTCATCATTTTTATGGCATGGCAAGGAATGAGCCTTTTTTTAAGACAGAAACAAACTGCTTATCTATTAATAGCTTTGGCAGTTTTATTGTTTATGTTTTCTGATACAATGATTGCCGTCAACAAATTTAGATCCCCTTTCAACCTATCTGGTTTGGTTATATTGAGCACATATTGGTTGAGTATTTCCTTAATTTCAAATGCCTCCTACCTAATTTTGGGAAAGAAAAGATAATTTTTGGTAAAAGAATATACTAAAGTGCACTTTTAAACTGTTCCAAAAACCGAATGTCGTTTTCGCTTAATAAACGAATATCCGAGATTTGATGTAACAGCAGAGCAATTCGGTCAATACCCATTCCGAAGGCAAAACCAGAATATATATCTGAATCAATTCCACAGTTTTGAAGGACATTGGGGTCCACCATGCCGCAGCCCATAATTTCTAGCCACCCTGTTCCTTTGGTCATTCTGTAATCTGTTTCCGTTTCAAGACCCCAATACACGTCCACCTCTGCACTGGGTTCTGTAAATGGAAAATAGGACGGCCTAAGCCTAATCTTTGATTTTCCAAACATCTGCGATGTAAAATACTGTAAGGTCTGCTTCAAATCGGCAAAAGAAACGTCTTTATCTACATACAATCCTTCCACTTGATGAAAAAAGCAGTGGGAACGAGCAGAAATAGCCTCGTTTCTGTATACCCTTCCCGGAGAAATGGTTCTAATGGGCGGCTTGTTATTCTCCATATAGCGTACCTGTACCGAAGATGTGTGGGTGCGGAGCAAGATATCTGGGTCGGTCTGGATAAAGAACGTATCCTGCATATCTCGAGCAGGGTGATATTCAGGCAAGTTCAATGCTGTAAAATTGTGCCAATCATCTTCAATTTCAGGACCTTCTGAAACATTGAATCCTATTCGTGAAAAAATATCGATAATCTGATTTTTCACAATGGAAATAGGATGTCTTGCTCCAATTTCTATGGGTTCTCCCGGCCGGGTAAGATCTCCAAATTTCCCCTTGACATCTGCTTGGTTTTCAAATGAGGCCTTAAGTGAATTTACTTTTTCCGTAGCAGCGCTCTTCAATTGATTGATAACCTGTCCGAATTCTTTTTTCTGCTCGTTCGGGACATTTTTGAATTCGGCAAAGAATGTGTTCAGCAACCCTTTTTTTCCTAAATATTTAATTCGGAAAACTTCTATTTCATCTTTTGAGGTGGAAGTAAAACTTTCTACTTCGGCTAAATGTTCCTTAATGGTCTCAATCATTGTTGTTGGCGCTATTGGCCGACAAATTTAGCAAATTGTCTTTGAATATGTAGGCAATAAGAAAATGTACTGCAATACCACCCAACAGATGCCATAGCCAATGCGTTCCCATTGGAAAGAAGGCTTGTGATAAATCTATACTCCTAAAGTAAATTGCCACCCCAAAGATTGAAAAAGCCAAAAGTGTAAGATGAGCATTTTGCCATTTGGTTTTTGCCATGTACCATACCATGGGGAAAAGGATGGTTGAGGCTGTGATTATATAACCTAAAGAAATACGAAGCGGTGCAGGAATGGGTAAAATTCTCAGTAAAAATGAAGTTCCAAGAATGATAACAATCAACAAAAATCGTTTCCACCAAAACTTTGATAATTTAAAAATGAAATAGATAACGACTGTAAAACATAGAAGCATGATAGGCATCCAATCCAGTCTGAGCCAAAATTCATGACTTCTGGTTGCATGGAAAATCGTTCCACCAATATAGCTTATGGCAATAATTGGAAGAACCCAAGACAGGAAAAGGTGCCGTCTTGGGTTCTTGTATACTTTAGCGCCCCAATAAATGAGCAGTGCAACAAAGACCAAATTACTATAGGTGTTAAAAGGCTCCACTGGGAACCTTCCCTCTATGGTCTCCAAATAAATGGGTCCTGAATCATTTGGAAACTTCAAAAAAAGCATCACATTATTGCCAAAAAAGAATCAACTTGTATGGGTGTCTTCAATATTAGCTAAAATCCAATCTATACAATGCTGGAAGTCTTCAAAAATATTCTCCTTCGAAATTAGGTCAGGAATAATATCAATACGCTCCATCATATATTTGGGTTGATCAAGAAGGCCCACAAACAATACTTTGATGTCCTTTTTATTCAGGTCTTGCAATATGTCTTCCATGGCATATAACCCTGATTGATCCATGTATTGCATGCGGTCTAATCTGATGACGACCGTTGATGCTGTATCTGGAATTTGCTCTGCCAATTGCTGAAAATCACTTGTTGAGCCAAAGAACAAAGGACCTTTAATGTGTTTTATAAAAACTTCTTCCTTTAGTTTGGAAGGGAAGCCTTTTTCATCTGCCCAAGGTTGTTCTTTTAATGGTCTAACATTGGATCTAGTTGCAGTAAGATCCCCAATTTTTTTCATGAACATCAAGGAAGCTATCACTAACCCAATTCCCACTGCATATACCAAGTTCCAAATAGAGGACAGTACTAAAACGACTAACATGATAATGACTTCAGAGCTCAATTTTAACGGCCCAAGCTTTATGTCTTTTGGTAGGAATGGGATTGCTTTCAATCCTTTATAATCCATTACTCCAATACCTACAGTTACCAGAATCCCAGCTAAAACAGCTGCAGGAATTTGAGAAGCAATTGGTCCTAGAGCAAGAAGGATTACCAATAAAAGTATCCCAGCAACCATTCCAGAAAGTCTGGTTTTACCTCCAGAGTTAATGTTAACTACAGTTCTTATCGTGGCACCTGCACCAGGAATACCACCAAAAAATGCGGCAATACTATTTCCTATTCCCTGACCCACCAACTCTTTATTGGGTTTATGTTTGGTTTGGGTCATATTATCTGCAACTACTGAGGTCAATAAGGAATCAATTGCTCCTAGAAGCGATAATGTAAGTGCTGTAAATATGTATGGAGTAAGTGCGGATAGTTTAAATTCTGTAAAAATTCCAAGCTGTGGAATTGGAAGCCCTTCTGGAATTTGTTCAATTGGCCGATAACCTAGATCAAATCCGACAGCTACACCAGAGACTACTATTAACGCAACTAACGTGCTCGGAACGGCTGTGGTAATACGTTTAAAGCCATAAATGATAATTATGGTGGCCAATGCCAAAACTAGCTCCAACCAATTAATGTTTTGCAATGCCCTTGGGAGTACTTTTATAGTACCCATGACACCAGATGCATCTTTAGCTGCCAATGTCTTGGCTTCTTTTTGCATATCTGCAGGAGTAATTTTTTCTGCTCTTCTAATAGTTTCCTCAAAGTTTTCCAATACCAAAATTCCCTCTCCGGCTTCTTCTCTCAGAATATTTTCTAGGATTTCTTCCTCAGCGGCAGCTTTAAATTGATTGACATATTCGGCATCTTCCTTAGGGTAATAACCAACTGCAGGAAGAATTTGTGTTACCAAAATGATGACCCCAATAGCGGTCATAAAGCCAGATACAACGGGATACGGTATGTATTTTATATACTTTCCAAGACCGATGAGCCCCAGACCAATTTGCATTAATCCGGCCAAGAGAAATACTGCTAAAATAATAGGTAGAGCTTTGTTGACATCGCCATCGTGAACGGCCAGAATACCAGCGATTATTACCATGCTTACTGCTGTCATTGGTGCAGTGGGGCCGGAAATCTGCGTATTTGTGCCGCCAAAAAGAGCAGCAAAAAAACTGATGAAAATTGCACCATAAAGTCCAGCACTTGGACCTAAACCAGAACTTACCCCAAAAGCAAGCGCCAAGGGCAAGGCAACAATACCTGCGGTGATACCACCGAATAAATCTCCTCTAAAATGTTTGAACATACCTAACAGCCGTTTAAAAGTGAATAGCTGTTAAGATAGTGATTTTCAAAAAATAAAAAGGGTCAATGAAGTGTTAACATTGACCTTTTTATTACTAAGGGAAAGAAAATCTATATATAGCTCACTTTTCCATTGCCAATATCATACATGCCACCAATAATCAAAATTTCACCGTTATCCTCCATTTCCTTTAGTACAGGACTTTGGGTTCTAATGTTGTCAATGGTCATTTGAACATTTTTTTCTGCAACGGTATTTACAAAACCAATATTACCTGAATTTCTTTGTGAAGCGTCGGCAGGTTCAGATACAGCATCAACAGCAGGTTTTATTTTGCTCAACAATTCAGTTAAATTGCCCATTTTGGCATCATCGCAGGCGCCTTTTACGGCACCACAAGCGGTATGCCCTAAAACCACAATGATTTTGGTTCCGGCCAATTTACAAGCAAATTCCATGCTACCAAGGATGTCCTCGTTCACAATATTTCCTGCTACACGGGCACTGAAAATATCACCAACACCTTGATCAAAAATCAATTCTGCCGAAACTCTTGAGTCTATACAGCTCAGAATCGTGGCAAAAGGATATTGTCCAGAAGCAGTTTGGGAGACCTGTTGTAACAAATCCCTATCAGCGGGATTTTTTTCTACAAATCGATTGTTACCCTCTTTTAACAGCTCAAGGGCATTTTGAGGAGATATGGCGGCTTGTGTTTCTTTAGTATGTGCATTCATATTGTTCTTAGTTTAAAGAGTTATTAATTTTTGATTTTTGTTTTCCTGCCAAGAGAAAAGGTACATTAAATTTACCAATTACATTTTTAACATTGATATTGGTATTGGCAATGTCATCCAAATCCATGAACAAAAGATCTACGTTCGTTCTAGTAAGGTAGGTTGACATATTATTGATGGCATTGTCTTGAGGTTCAAAAACATACTCTACCATGTGTCTGTCAGCGAGCTCTTCTTGAGTGGACTCAGTTTTACCATGCTTGATCTTAAATAACTTTAATGGTTGTGAGCTTTGTTTCATCAATTGTTCCAACAATCCCATTTTCATCAAGTTTTTGGAGCTGTTTAAGGTACCTAGAGAAAGCTCCTTATCGCTCCCGATTTTTTGCTCATGGGATGCAATCAGGACCAGGCCATCAAAAGTTGACATGATATGTTTTGTGATGCTGCTGCCCAACAATTTGAACGGCTTAGATTTGCGTTGTCCCAGCACAATGATATCTGGATGGAACTCTTCTATTTTCTTTTTGATTTCCTCCTTAACGTTTCCAACCTTAAAAGTGGTACTGATTTTTACCCCATAATCTTCGGTAATTGGATTTACCAATGCGTTGATTTGGCTTTTGGTTGACGTATAGGTGTCATTGATAGATCTAACGGCAGAAAGTTGATTGTCCTGCTTTACTACGCCTAGAGGTTGTTTTACGTGCAACAATGCAATTTCGCCACCGATCATTTTTGCCAAACTGGCGGTATTTTTCAAAATGGTGGTTGAAGTTTTTCTCAAATCTGAGAGTACTAGTATTCTATAATTTTTACTTTCCATAATTTTATTTTTTAACTCAAACTTAGTGTTGATTTTGGACGAGTTCTAAAGAACTCAATATAGCTTGATGGGTTTTCTTCCACCCCGCGTTTAGAGACCAACTGAATATCGATATTCCGCTGCTTTGCCTTTAAGGCAAAATCTTCAAGAATTTCGATGATATCATTATCAAGGAATCTCGTATTTAAAAGATTTAATTCCAAGTAAGTATCATTTGGAAGGCTGTCCAACTCCTTTAGAATAGCACCCTTATTAAAAAAGGTCACTTCTTCGGCCAAGGTCATTTTGATTCTATGCTTGCCATTACTTTTGTCTTCAATATGAAGGAAGTGGGAGTTTTGGTAGCTTTTCAATAAAATCACAACAATACCGACCATAAGACCCAATCCGATGCCAATCAACAAATCCGTGAAAACGATACCAAAAACAGTAACTGTAAAAGGAATAAACTGTTTCCAACCCAAACCGTACATTTTTTTGAACAAAGCAGGTTTGGCCAATTTATAGCCGACGAGGAACAGAATTGATGCCAATACGGATAGTGGAATCATATTGAGCAACCGTGGAATTAAAATGACGGAAATCAACAAGAAAAAACCATGAATTATAGCCGATGCTTTAGTTCTTCCGCCAGATTGGATGTTTGCCGAACTGCGAACGATAACTTGGGTAACGGGTAATCCTCCTAAAAGACCGGAGATACTATTACCTACTCCTTGGGCAAGAAGTTCCTTGTTTGTAGGGGTGGTTCTCTTATCGGGATCCAATTTGTCCGTGGCCTCCACACAAAGAAGGGTTTCCAAACTTGCTACCAAGGCAATGGTAAAAGCGGTGATCCAAACCTCGGAATTACCTATTACGGCAAAATTTGGAAAGCTCAGTAAGTTACCCAAAGACTCTATGCTTTCAGGAATTGGAACACTTACCAATAGTTTCTCATTTATTCCCCACTCAGAATTGCCATTGGTGAACACGAAATATAATATCCCAACGACGACAGCTACCAAAGGCCCCTGCACCAGCTGGAAAATTTTTGATTTCTTACTTAAAACTTTATCCCACAGAATAAGGATTGCAAGAGCGATTACAGCAATTAAAGTGGCTCCAGGACTTATAAAGTTCAAGGCGTTAAAAATGCCACTAACGGTAGTTTCCCCATCTGTTTGGAAAAAGGAAAAGTTGGAATTATAACCGAAGAAATGGGGGATTTGTTTTAATATTATGATAATCCCGATTCCGGTAAGCATTCCTTTGATTACAGAGGATGGAAAATAGTAAGCAATGACACCAGCTTTTAGAATGCTAAAAACAATTTGGATGAGGCCACCAAGAACAACGGCAACCAGAAAGTTTTCAAAACCTCCCAAGGTTCCTATAGCGGTCAATACTATTGCCGCCAAACCTGCCGCAGGACCACTGACCCCGATGTGGGAACCACTAAGGGAACCTACAACGATCCCTCCGATAATTCCAGCAATTAAGCCTGAAAATAGAGGTGCTCCACTAGCCAGCGCTATTCCTAAGCAAAGGGGTAGTGCCACAAAAAATACAACGATACTTGCAGGCAAGTCGTTTTTAATATGTTTAAACATGATAATAAAATAGTTGTGCCCCCAACAGTGTTTTTAGGTTGGAGACGATTAGAAATTGATCGATAAATAGTGAGGGTTAAACCAATTTCTCAGGTGGCGGCAGGAATATCTCTGCCATGTAATCTGTGTTAAAAAGTAGATATTCGATGTTTTCTACTTCCGTAAGATCGAAGAATAGCCCATTGTTCATATCAAAGGGTCCAGCAAACAAGTTTTTTTCTCCAATTTTTTTTTCAGATTCCTTTTCTTGTTTTTCTTCATCATTAGTATCTAAAAGAACGACTACTGCACAATCCTTATTTAATAAGGAAATAATGGATGGAGTCAATATGGAGAATATTAACATAAGACAAATCATCGGATGTGCTATGGTCTTAAGCATTTGGGTACTTTGTGGCAAAAATAAGGTGAAACAATATTTTTTCTGTTAAGGAAACTTTAAAAATCTTTCAACAATTTTAAGTTGTTCTTGGGTAACCATCCGGTTTGCCCATCTGCCAATTTAATTTTCTTCCAATCTTTAAGTTGGTCCAGAACATTGACCTTGGTCCCTTCATGTAACATAAAGACAACCTCACTATTATTGTTGGGTTCTGCATTGATTTTTACCTCTTTGCTAAAAATGATAGCGGGATTATCATTTTTGAAATCCTGATACTGCAGATAGGCCAATAGCACACTCAAAGCTCCTCCAATCAAGAATAAAACACTGGCAATAAATGCTATGCGTTTTTGGGAGGCGAAGCGCAAAAAGAAATAGGCCAAGTAGGCCAAAACAAACAAAATAATCAGCAAGATGCATAAATATGCCCATTGATCAAATGATAAAACAGTGACAAAATCATTGTATAATTGCGCGATTTCCGTTTTGGGCATTTTCTCCACAGCATCCAATCTCATATTTTGGGCATATCCGAGATTATTCAGGATTTCGCCATCGTTTGGTTTTAAAAGTAGTGCCTTTTCATAATAATAAATACTTGGACCAATGGCATTTAATTTATAGTGGCAATTTCCTAGATTAAAGTATAGTTCTGCAGAATGCTCCCCATTTTCTAAAATTTTATCATAGTTTTCAATGGCCTTTGAGTACTCACCATTATTATAATGTTCTGTAGCTTGGTCAAAAATGGAACTGTTCTGAGACACCCCAAAAAAGAACACAAACAAACAAATGAGGGTACTTAACTGTTTAATGCTCATAATTGCTTGTCCATTTTAGAGATTACTTCACTGGCCTTTTCATAATCATTCTGCATTTGTACATCTGAAAAAGGGCTGTAACGAGCCATTTCACAGTTTTTCAAAAGGCTTATAAATCCTTCTACATAAGAACTTTCCACATTTTTATCCGTTAAAATTGCAGTGATTTTTTCTTTGCTAAATTCTGAAGTTTCTATCTTCAGTTTGGCTTTTAGATAATTATGAAGTCCTTTTTCAAGAGCGACATAAAATGCCTCTTTGTTGCCCAATTCCTTTTTTGAGGTTGAAAGGTATTTTTTGGCAAGCTTGTTGGCTCTTTTTATCTTATTTCCGGCCACATCACTGGCTATGGCCTCTCTTTTCTTAAAAAAGAAAACTGCTATGGGAATTAGTAACAAGGGAGCAAATAGTAAGAGATAGAACTTGTTTGAACCAAAGAAATAATTGACGCCTATCTTGCTTAAATTGGGATTGAGCTTTATAAAATGAAATTGCTTTCCTGTTGGTACTACAAATTGTTTGTTGTTTGATGGTGTTACTGCATTGTCTGATGCTCCAAGGGGGCCTTCCAATACTTCAATATTGATTTCCTCTGAATTTAAGGTAACGTATTTTGCGGTTTTTGGGTTAAAGTAACTAAATGAAATACCGGGAATAGGATACTTGCCTCTGTATGAAGGCACAATAGTGTAATTATTGGCAACTTTGCCTTCCATTCCTGAACTAATGGTACGTACATTTTCATCATACTCTGGTTCGTACACTTCCAAAGCACTTGGGAGTTCTGGCTCTGGAAGTTGGAATAGCTTCAAGTTTCCTTTTCCGCTGACCTGAACCTTTGCTTGTAGCGATTCAGAAGCGTTTAACTGCTTTTTACTTGTTGTGACTGAAAAATCGAAATCTCCAACAGCTCCCCCAAAATCTGTAGGTTTGCCTGCTTCCGGCAATGCCTTAACATTTAGGGTGCGCTTTCCTGCAGAAACAGTTTTACTGGTCTGGGAATAAATACGGCCTCCAAAAAAGTCTCTTCTGTTGGTAGGCACATCTACAAATATTTCTAGTGAAAGCGGTTCAATTTCTAACCTTCCAAATTTCTGAGGGTACAGTACTACTCGTTTTAGTACAACATAACGGTACGGTTTTCCCTTATAAGTGCCATTCTGAGCAGTATGTTTTGTAACTGGAATTTCTTGGCTCCAAAAATTATTATATTTAGGATTGTCCAGTGGGCGGTAGTTGGTAACACTGATGTTTGGACTCACAAATAATTTGTAGACAACCGTAACCGCCTCATTTAAATAAGGGCTTGTCTTGGAGACTTCCGCTACCAAATGCAGACTTTCATCTGCAACATCATCCACTGTTTTTTCGCTATTGGGTTTATCTACAGCAGCTGTAACCTCAATGGCTTTTGGAAGAGTTTTGTAGGTTTGCCCGCTTATTTCAATAGTGGCTTGTTTAATGGTAAACTTGCCTCTTGCTGTTGGCACCAAAATATAGGAATACGATTTGGAAAAGGTTCGTTTTCCGTTAATCCAGGATGAGCTTATGGATTGGGAGGGTCCCATGACCACCTTGAAACCTTCAAACGGAGGGGGGTTGAAATTATCCCCATCTTTATTCATGGTAAACTCTACCCGTAAGCGCTCATTAATGCCCAATTTTTCCTTGCTGACCTTCAGCTCAAACGTGACTTCATTTTCTTGGGCATGCGAAGAAAGTCCTAAAAACAAGGACATACTCAAAAACAAAAATTTGAACCACACTTTTTGCATTACCAGTCTTTCTCGTTTTTAGTCTTTTTGCCCCTTACCTTTTTCGCTTCCATTTTTTCTTGGACTTTCTTTTCCTCATTTTGCATAGCTTCTAACAAATTTTGAATCTGTTGTTTGGATAGCTGATTGGGTCTAGGTTGTTGTTTTTGTTCTTCGGGCTGATCACCTTCATTGGGTTTTTTCTCTTGCTCTTTCTTTTTATCGCCGTCTCCTTCTGTGTTCTCTTCTGGTTTATTTTCTCCATTATCGCCTTCATCTCCCTTGTCCTTGTTCTCATCTTCATTTTGCTCCCCTTCATTTTCCTTGTTCTGGTCGCCTTCGTCGTTCTGATCCTTATTTTGATCTTTTTGATCCTCTTGGTCTTGTTTATCCTTATTGTCTTGGTTTTGATCGTTTTTTTGCTCGTCCTGTTGTTTCTCCAACATCTTTTTGGCCAATGCTAGATTATAACGGGTCTCTTCATCTGTTGGATTATTTCTCAACGCTTCTTTGTAGGCTTCAACAGCTTTTTGATACTCTTTGTTCTTCATAAAGACATTGCCCATATTATGAAACGCCTTATGCTTTTTTGGTTTTTCGACCGTTTTTTCACCAGCTTGCTTAAATCTACCAAAAGCTTCACTATAACTTTCTCTATTGTAATAGGCGGTACCTAGATTAAATGGTGCCACAGTGTTTTCTCCACTCTTGGAAATAGCCCTTCTATAATTGGACTCTGCAGTGGTAAAATCGTTTGAAGTAAGTTCCTTGTTAGCCTCCCACGTAAGATTTGTGGAAGCTTGAAGAGCTTTTTCGGCCTCTTTGATCACTTCATGTTCCTGTGCTTGACCAGTTAAACTGGCAAACAACAATAGGCCAAACATCCATCTTATCTTATACCTTATCGTGTTCATTAAAAAGGTTTAGTTTTTTCAACCACTTAGTTTTTCTGTCGAGAACGAAAATATCCAAAAATAGAAATAAAAGACCTATGCCCAAGAACCATTGAAATTGGTCCTTATACTCGGCAAATTGCTTGGCCTCAAATTCCTTTTTATCCATCTGGTTCAATTGCTCTTTTATGTATTCTACAGCATTTTCTGTATTGGAGCCTTCAATATATTCTCCATTACCCTCACTAGCTATTTCCGAAAGGACTGTCTCATTTAATTTTGTAATGACCACTTCTCCTTGGTTATCCTTTTTCAAACTTTGAACAATCCCATTTCTTTTGATGGGAATGGGAGCGCCTTTTGGTTTTCCTACCCCAATGGTAAAGATGCGTATCCCATTTTGGACAGCATTTTCAACAGCATTGATAGTTGATTGTTCTGAGTGGTCTTCTCCATCTGAGATTATGAATAAGACCCTATTGGTTTGGTCATCATCGTCATAATAAGTGCTTGCCAAATCTATGGCGGCATTAATTGCAGTTCCCTGGGAAGAAAGCATATTGGTGTTCATGCCCTGCAAGAACATCTTAGCAGCTCCGTAGTCAGTGGTAATGGGCAATTGCGGATATGCCTGACCAGCATAAGCAATAATTCCAATTCGATCGCTGGCCAATTGATTAATGATTTCTGAAACCAATCTTTTGGCTTTTTCCAATCGATTTGGGGCAATATCCTCAGCGAGCATACTTTTAGAAACATCAACGGCAAAAACAATATCAACTCCTTCGCGTTTTACCGTTTCCAGCTTTGTTCCAATTTTTGGGTTGACCAGACCAATAATCAAAAAGGCCAATCCCAGTAATAAAAAAATCAATTTTAAGGCTGATTTGAAACTAGACTTATTTGGGGCCAATCTTCTTAAAAGTTTGATCTCCGCAAACTGGCGTTGAGTTCTTTTTTTCCAAACTTGAAGAAAGAAAAAAGCCAGAACCATTACCGGAATAATGGCCAATAGGTAGAAATACATTTTTTCATCAAGTTGAATCATTCTTCTCTAAATAAAACTTTTAAAAATTGAGTTGCGCAATACCCATTCAATTAATAACAATACTCCAGCCAATAATATCAAGGGTCTATATTTTTCTTCGTATTTATAGTATTTAAATTCTTCTATCTCCGTCTTTTCCAATTTATTGATCTCATCATAAATCTCTTCCAGTTTCTCATTGTCCGTAGCCCTGAAATATTTTCCGCCGGTCACATCTGCGATTTCTTCCAAGAGTTTTTCGTCAATTTTCACCTCTCGCATTCCATATCTAAATGACCCATCAGGATTGTAAGCAATTGGTGATAAGGCATTGCCATTGGTGCCCAGACCTATGGTATAGGTTTTTATACCAAATTCCACAGCTAGATCAGCAGCTGTATTGGGTTCAATAAAACCCGAATTGTTCACTCCATCTGTCAAAAGAATAATGACCTTACTAATGGCCTTACTTTCTTTTAATCTATTCACCGAAGTTGCCAAACCCATACCTATTGCGGTACCATCTTCCAATTCACCATATGTTATTTCCTTTAGGGCACTCAGGGCAATGGATTTATCACTTGTAATGGGGGTTTTGGTATAGCTTTCACCGGCATAGCCCACAAGACCAATGCGGTCGTTGGGACGCTGTTTGATAAAATCCCCAGCTACTTCTTTCAGTGCCGTGAGCCTGTTGGGCTTTAAATCACGAGCCAACATACTAGAGGAGACATCAATTGCCATAACAATATCAATTCCTTTTGTAGTCTTGGTTCGTGTAGAGATATCTTCAGTCTGGGGTCTTGCCAATGCTGTTATGATAGCAGCAAGTGCTAAAAGGCGCAGTGCAAAAAGGACAGGTCTTAGCTGGGAGGCAATGTTTTTTACTGAAAATCCTTTTATACTGGAAATTTTCAAGGATGCTACTTCATCTTTTCGTTTGAAAAAATACCATAGCAAAGCCATTGGAAGCAAAAGCAGCAACCAAAAAAACTGTGGATTTGCAAATTCTATATTCTCAAACATTTAGGTCTGCGTTTTTACATCTAAAGTGTTCAATATTCGGCTTACAATTTGTTCGGCATAATCATCACCATCTTCCCAAGTAATGGCAATTTGCTGAATGAATCCTTTGCCACCAAACATTAAGATATTATACTTTATTTTTTTTGACTTTTCAGTTATAGGATTCTTAAAATTACCCGTGCCATATACTTTAAGTCCGGTAACACCTGATTGAGTGGTAAACTCCTCTTGCTTGGTAATAATGTTTCTGATGCCCACCTGCTCAAAAATACCGATAGCTGAACCAATAGCTCCTTCAAAATCAGGGTCACTCTGGTTTTTGAAAGTCACTGAAGTACTGCTTAAGGAAAGGTTTTGAGTATAGCTTCCGTAAGCAAAAGTTTGTATGTCTTGAATGCTGTCCAATATCTCTTGCGGGAGTTCTACCTTTTGACGGAGAAGTACATCTGGTGTCTCAATTTCAATGGGTGGAAATCCATAAGAACTCGCAACCCATTCACCTTCCAATAATTCTTTTGTTGGGTGACCAAAAACAGTATCCTTAACTTCTCTAAATCCAAAATAAGCTACGGAAAATGCACCTCCTATAAATAGGATTCCAGCAAAAATAGCAGCGGCCCAATAGATTTTTTTTCGTTGCTTTTTCTTGGCAAGTTCTTCTAAATATTCGGCATTTTGCAGCAATTCTTCTTCTGTAGGCTCTGGAAGGGCATCATGTGTTTTGACTACAATTTGCTCTACTGCTAGGCGATCTTGCTCTGCAATGGAAGTTGGAGGCTTTGATTTGGCAAACTTCACCAAATCAGCAGTTTGTAATATTTTTTGGAATTGGGTTATGGTATCATCATCCAAGTTGAGTTCTCCGGAATCCTTTAACATCTCCAATTTTGTGATCAGTTGTCCAGTAGTACTTTCCAAAGCGGAAACATGGACATCTTCTTCTAAATAGGAGCGTACGATATCTGTAAGCTCTGAATAGTATTTTTTGTACTCGTCATGGATAAGGTATTTAGAATTTTCCAACTTTTTAAGCTCCAATAAGGCTCTGTCATATGGTGGGAGCAAAGCTTCTTTTTCTTCTTCGGTAAGCGGTTTTTTTCTTAGGAAGAACCAATATGCCAATCCACCAATTATCAAAAGAGCAAGAAGTATCGTCAATCCGATTTTCCAAATTTTAGCATTGCTTTTTTCAACCTCGATCAGAGGTTTTATGTCAAACATTTTCTGCTTTATGGTATCCACTACCACATCGGCCACTTTAATACGGAAAGAATCGGTGAAAAAGGGTTGTTCATTGATTGCTATCCGCTGGGGTGGAATAGTATATGCCCCACTATCAAATTGAGTAAGGGCATAAATGCGTTGAAGAATTACTTTATTATTGTTTTTGATTGTGTCCTGCATAATAGCCTCTACCGTTTCCAGTGGAGAAAAAGTTTGCCCTTCTGGAAAATGGACGACATTCAGGGAATCTGTTTCTACGGTAATGGTATATTGAATCTGTTCTCCAATTTTTATGGAAGTGGTGTCAATTGTTGAAGTGATTTTGGAATCATCTTGAGAGAATCCAACAAAAGATAGGAGCATCAATAATGTAGTACAGACTATTTTAGAATTTAACTTTTTAGCTCTCATCATCCTCTACGTTTAAAATAGCCCAACAATTTTTTCACATAGCTCTCATCCACACGGCAATTGATCACACCACAACCAGATTTGGTAAATGAATCCACAAAATAGGCAACCTTGTCTTTATGGAACTGTCCATAAGCGCTACGTACTTTTTTGGAGCGTGTATTTACCAATTGCAATGCACCGGTTTCAGCATCTTGCATTTGTACCATTCCCAAATTGGGAATGGATTCTTCGCGTTCATCAAAAACTCTGATGCCTGTAACATCATGTTTGTTGCCTACAATGCGCAACGTATTGTCGTAATCGTTAGCAATAAAATCGGAAAGCACAAATACAATGGCCTTTTTCTTCATCACATTGGTCAAAAACTTTAATGCTTCGGCAATATTGGTTTGACTGCTTTTTGGAGTAAACTCCAAAAGTTCCCTGATAATACGAAGTACATGGCTTTTCCCTTTTTTGGGAGGGATGAACAGTTCCACTTCATCAGAAAACAGAATCAGTCCAACTTTATCATTGTTTTGTAATGCTGAAAATGCAAGGGTTGCAGATATTTCGGTAATAACCTCTTTTTTAAATTGATTGGTGGTTCCAAAGAGTTCAGAGCCACTAATATCAACCATCAACATCATGGTAAGTTCCCGTTCTTCTTCAAAGACTTTCACAAAAGGCTCGTTGTACCTTGCAGTAACGTTCCAATCAATATTTCTTACATCATCCCCAAATTGATATTGTCGTACTTCACTAAAAGTCATACCTCTACCTTTAAAGGTAGAATGGTATTCCCCACCAAAAATATGGTCGGAAAGACGCCTGGTCTTTATCTCAATTTTACGAACTTTTTTTAATAACTCTTTTGTATCCATCTGCAAGCAAACAGTATTCAGCAATCAATTTTTAAGGTGGTGGATTGTTTAGGGAGAAGCCATCACCCCATGTTGCCAAAGGTCAACTTTTTAAGGTACTTCTACCTCGTTGACAATCTTGTTAATGATTTCCTCAGAAGTGATATTCTCAGCTTCGGCTTCATAGGTTATCCCAATACGATGCCTTAGCACGTCATGAACAACGGCTCTAACATCTTCAGGGACAACATATCCTCTTCTTTTAATGAATGCATAGCATTTGGAGGCATTTGCCAAATTGATACTTCCTCTTGGGGAGGCACCAAAACTGATTAGGGGTTTAAGGTTTTCAAGATTGTATTTTTCTGGATATCGGGTGGCGAACACAAGATCCAAGATGTACTTTTCTATTTTTTCGTCCATATAAACTTCACGAACGGCTTGTTGTGCACTTAATATCTGTTTTAAGGTAACCACGGGTTTTATGGGCTCGGTTTCACCTTTTAGATTTTGTCTTATAATGAGTTGCTCCTCGTTGAGTTTAGGATAATCTATAACCGTTTTTAGCATAAAACGGTCAACCTGTGCTTCAGGTAATGGATAAGTTCCTTCCTGTTCTACCGGGTTTTGGGTTGCCATTACCAAGAAAGGAGGTGCCAATTTAAAAGTTTCATCCCCAATGGTCACCTGCTTTTCCTGCATAGCTTCAAGTAGAGCCGATTGTACTTTGGCAGGTGCTCTGTTTATTTCATCTGCTAGCACAAAATTTGCAAAGATGGGTCCCTTTTTAATGGAAAAATCATTCTCCTTAATGTTATAGATCAATGTACCCACAACATCGGCAGGTAAAAGATCGGGAGTAAACTGTATTCTACTAAAACTGCCTTTTACCGCTTTCGCCAAAGTGTTAATGGCTAGTGTTTTTGCAAGCCCGGGAACGCCTTCAAGAAGAATGTGGCCTTGGCCCAAAAGACCAATAAGCAATCTTTCAACCATGTATTTTTGACCAACAATGGTCTTGTTCATCTCATGGGTGAGTAAGTCAATAAAAGCACTTTCTTGGGCAATTTTTTCATTCACAGCACTAATATCAATAGTAGTGTTTTCTTCCATATTAACTTTTATCGTTATTGAGTTATCGTTAGTTTTTTTCTAGAAGTGCAAAATGAAAATTTATTTAAAATCCGTCTGTTAATTAATGGTTAAAAAAAACGCCGAACCCCTAGTTTTGTGAAGGATTTAAGGGTTTAATTTTATACTTTCACTCCTAATGCACAATACGGATAAATATTCTAGAATTATTGCCGGAGGCACAATCTGGGGAAGATAGGATAAAAATTTCCTTAAAACATAATAATCGGTCTAATATACCAGTGTATTTAGAGTGTAGAGACTTTTGTTGATTATGTAGATATTTATTCAGGAGATTCATAGGTAAATTGACTTGAATTTTTGAAAGCAAATCAGGGGCATATTGTGCCATAGTTTACATCAAAATGGAGAAGAAGAAAACAGTATTGATTACAGGAGCGACCAGTGGTATAGGGAAAGCCACGGCAGAATTGTTGGCCAAACATGGATTTTGCTTGGTTCTATGTGGACGGCGACAGAAACGGTTGGATGAACTTCAACAGCAACTTGAGAGTATTACCCAGGTTTGCACATTAAATTTTGATGTTAGGGACAAGGAAGGAGTGTTTAAATCAGTTGAATCACTGTCAGGGCCATTTTCTGAAATAGACATCTTGATAAATAATGCTGGAAATGCTCACGGGCTTGACACTATTGATCAAGGAAGTTTGGATGATTGGGATGCAATGTTGGACATTAATGTTAAAGGGTTATTGTACGTTTCTAAGGCAGTGGTACCGCAAATGGTAACACGAAAATCTGGACATATTATTAATATTGGTTCTACTGCAGGGAAAGAGGTATATCCTAAAGGAAATGTGTATTGTGCCAGCAAACATGCAGTAGATGCCATTAACCAAGGTATGCGCTTGGATCTTAATACACACGGAATTCGTGTTGGTGCCATTAATCCGGGATTAGTGGAAACGGAATTTAGTGATATTCGTTTTAAAGGAGATTCTAACAAGGCTGGAAAAGTATACCAAGGATATCAACCTCTAAAACCAGAAGACATTGCCGAGATTATTCACTTTGCGGTAACCCGACCTTATCACGTAAACATTGCTGATTTAGTTGTAATGCCTACCGCCCAAGCAAGTAGTACCATTGTCAAGAAAGAACTATGATCAATAAACGCCTACTGGTAAAGAATCTTTTAGCGCATAATGATGAGAATAGTTTTTATGACAAAAAAAGATTTATATCGATAGGTGAAAAAGAGGGTAAGGCCAAGTTCTTAAAACATGTTTGTGCATTGGCAAACAGTAATCCAAAAAACAATTCCTTTATTGTAATCGGCGTTGAGGATGAGGATAATGCAATTGTTGGTGTTGATTTTTTTGATGATAGCAAAATCCAAAACTTGGTAAACGCATATTTGGATAACCCACCCATTATTTCTTATGAAAACATTCCATTCCCACATCTGCCCGAGGGGAAAGTTGTTGGTCTGGTCACGATAAGGTCTGGTGCAAAAATATGTGCACTCAAAAAGAATATATGGAAGTATTACGGGGGGGCAGTATTTTTTAGAGAAGGGAGCATTAGTCTACCTAAAGCTTTTGATATTGTGCTAAAGGATATAAATTCAGAGGTTGTAGCTACCATTGAACAGCACGCCCGGAACAATATTGAACTGACATTGGATGCGGTGATCGATTTTATAAACCATAGACATGCAGATCTAACTAGTAATTATAAAGTATTTAAAGAACAGTTTGTGGTCTGTTGGGCTGGAAATAAAAAAACCATAAATAATGAAATCTACTATTCAAGGGTGGATATTGAATTGATCAATGAGCAGGTAAAATTGTTTTATTCTGCTTTGGATGAGATTACCATTACATATAATGAGAATTCTTTTACTACATTGGAATTTGTGCAACTTGGATTGGGCTCACAGCAAAAGTATTATCCCCTGGAAGAAATGGTCATTACTTTCTCTGAAAATGGCAACTATGCTATAAATAGCAAGTTGGTTTTTGAACCCCCACAATATGATAAAAAGACACTTCACCACGTGTTGAATTCCAATAATTCACTTTTGCAAAAAGTTGAAAAGAAAATTACTTTGAGCAAAGCCGAAGAGGTAGACCTATCACATTTGCCTGCCACATATCTTATTTGTTATCTAAACGGATTTGAAGAGGCGAGGGAACAGATGGAATTGGCAAGACCAATTCTAAAAGCGAACGATAAAAAGGTATATGAATCTTTGAAAGAATCTTTAAGAATACTTAGAAAAGTGAAATACAACTAGCCTTTTTTCAACCATACAATCTGATATGGTTTTAAGCTCAATAAACCACTATTAACCACTATTTTTTTGTCCAGAACCAAATCTTTGGGCCCTCCTTTACTGAAATACCCAAGCTTCCGTATCCAACTTGGCTCTACCACTTGCTGTGTTTCATCAAAATTACATAGAACTAAAAGCCCGCTGTTTTCCCCAGTTCTTTCAAAAGCAAAAATATGATCGTTGCCAGTCCGGTGGATAACCAGATTATTGTTATCTGCAAAAACTGGATATTTCTTTCGTGCAGCGATTAACTTTTTAAGCGTCTTGAATATTTTGGATTGGGCAAGGGTCTTATCTTCTAAGTTTGAAATAAGATTCCAATCTTGTTTTGGCCTATTCACCCATCTACTATCATCTTTTTTGGCAACATCCTCTTTAAAAGAATAATCGTTCAATGTGCCAATCTCGTCTCCTGCATAAACCATCGGAATGCCTCCATAGGCAAGGATGATACCATGAAGCATTATGATTTTTGAAATCGCTTCATTGATGAGCTTATTGTTTTTTGAAACTAATGCTTTTTCCAGCCCTAAAAGTGAAGCGGCACTACCCGTAATTCTTCCATCTCCAGTTTTTGGGTTATACATAAAGAGTAGCCCCATTGCTGGCGACCAATCTAAATTCTGACAATAATAATCCAGTAAAAATTTGCGGTGCTGTTGTGGGTTCCAACCTACTTCTTGGATATGTTTGTCATCATACCCAAGGCCAATATCGTCATGGCACCTAATATAATTTATCCAAGTGCAATCCACTGGTTTTGTAGCGATGTTGGTATAGCTTTTATGCAGCAAGAGTGTTTTTTTTGTTGCAATGGAATTCCAAAGTAAAGCCATCAAAGAGGCATTATAGGCAATTTCACATTCGTTTCCTTTTCTAAGGCCTTCCCCAAAATATTTGATGATTTCTTTTGGGGCAACTATAGCTTCGGCCAAAACAATAACACCTGGGGCAACAATTTGAAGGCACATTCTAAACAAGGAAACCAACACATGCGTTTCTGGAAGATTTTGGGATATTGTTCCCATTTTTTTCCAGAGAAAAGCCAATGCGTCAAAACGTACCACATCCACACCTTGATTGACCATTTTAACCAAATTGGTCAGCATTTCCAGAAAAACTTCAGGGTTGGTGTAATTAAGATCCCACTGATAACTATTAAATACGGTCATGACCCATCGGTCCATTTCAGGATTAAAAGTGAAATTTCCTGGAGAGATTTCTGGGAAAACCTCAGGCATGGATTTTTCATATTCTTTGAGAATGCTGTCATCACTGAATGTATAATAGTAATCCTGATATTTTTTGTTTCCGGCCTTGGCTTTTTTGGCCCAAGAGAATTCATCGGAGGTATGGTTAACGACAAAATCCAACATCAGGAACATATCTTCACTCCTTAACTCTTTTGTAAGGGACAAAAGTTCTTTTGTTGTACCGTATTTTTTGTCTACTTCGTAATAATTATTTACAGCGTAACCTCCATCATTTTCTCCTTTTGGTCGGGGAGTAATGGGCATGAGATGGAGAAAATTGACGCCTAGTTCTTTGAAATAAGGGAGTTTCTTTTTTAATCCTTTCAGATTTTTGTTAAAGTGCTCAACATAAAGTTGCATGCCCACCATTTGCTCAGATTGATACCAATTTCCATAAGACAGTCTTTCCAGATCTTGAAGTTTCAATTCTTCTGTTCTGGACGCAAATAATTTAGGTAGTAAAGAGAGCAGGTTTTTAAACGTACTATGATATTTTTCTTCAGGATAAAGCGAATGGAATAAATGCTGTATATGGCCAAGATTTGCATTTAATCTAAGATTAAAAAGGTTTTCTGGACTTTTCTCTTTGGCCTGTGAGGAAATTAAACGATGTACAGCAGTTTGGTTCATAAGGCCTCAAGCTGGGATTTGTTTGGTAAAGCAGGAATAGCACCATAGTTGGTTGTGGTAATGGCTCCCGCCTTGTTAGCTGTTTCCACCATTTCTGACAATAATTGATGATCTTTCAAGGCTTGGTCAAAATTATCCAGATTGGCAATTTGATACAATAAACATCCAATAAATGCATCACCGGCGCCTGTGGTGTCAATAGGCTTTATTTTTTTACTGGGCACAATTTTCCTGAAATCTTTAACACTCAACAAAGTGCCTTTTTCGCCAAGGGTTACCGTAATAATTTTGGTGCCCATTTCATGGAAAAAATCACAGGCTTCATCAAGATCGTTTTTTCCCGAGAGCAATTGTGCCTCTTCAAGACTGAACTTACACAAATGGGATTTTTCAATAAAAGGCATGCATTTTTTAATAAACTGCTGTTGATTGCCTTTCCACAGATCAATCCTAAAATTAGGGTCAAAACTTATAAACATATCCTTCATAAGCCCATCAAAAAGATATTTGCCATAGGCTTTTTCCAAAGAACCTCCTAAAAGTGCAGTGGCGGCTCCTAAATGTAGTAGACTCCCTTGAAAAGCTTTTCTAACATTTGGATCATAGGTAAGTTCTTTATCGGCTCCTCTACTAAAAACAAAATCACGCTCTCCATTCGCTGCCAAAGAAACAAAAGCTAGGGTCGTAAATGTGTCACAAACTTGAGCCAAAGAAATATCTACTCCCTCCTTCTTTAGAGTGTTCAATAAAAAACCTCCAAACGGGTCTTGGCCCACACTTCCTACAAAAACTCCCTTTCCTCCAAGTTTGGCAACTGCGCAGGCCACATTTGCGGGCGCGCCACCTGCTTTTTTGGTGAATTCATTTGCTTTGGAAAGGTCACTTCCTTGTTTTTCTGCCACAAAGTCTATGAGCAGTTCCCCAACACAAAAAACCTTCTTCATACTATAAATACAATATTACAATGTACACAGAAAATCTTCCAGCAACCAAAAGTTATCTATTTTTTTGTTGAGGAAACGTTTGTCAACAGCAACAAAATTTTACAGTAATCTTTCTGGAATAAGTTGGTTTGTATGTATCATTGCGAAAAATTTTACCATGCGCACTTTGGTTATTGGGGATATACATTCAGGTATGAAAGCATTGGAGCAGTTGTTGATCCGTGCCAATGTAAGGCCTAATGACCATCTTATTTTTTTGGGAGATTATGTAGATGGCTGGAGCACCGCGGTGGAGACCATTGATTTTTTATTGGAATTAAAGACTGAACATAAGTGCACTTTTATTCGTGGGAACCATGATGAACTTTGTAGGGAATGGTTATTGACCAAAAAAGAAAATCCGCAATGGTTGGCCCATGGAGGCATGGCTACCCGAAATTCGTATTTAAATGATAAAAGGGAGAACTGGCAGAGTCATTTGGAATTTTATGCTGACCTGGAAAATTATTTTTTGGACAGTACAAATAGACTTTATCTACATGCGGGCTATACCAATTTAAAAGGGGTAGATTTTGAATATTTTGATCAATTGTTTTATTGGGACCGTACCTTATGGGAATTGGCAAAAGCTATTGATCCTAAATTATCTCCAGAAGACAAAGATTTTCCTAATAGATTGATTCATTATAAGGAGATTTTTATTGGACATACTCCACTTTCAAAAAAAGGTATTGTAGTGCCACAACATGGAGCCAATGTTTGGAATGTTGATACAGGAGCAGCTTTCATGGGAGGATTAACCGCAATGGATGTTGAAACCAAGGAATTTTGGCAAAGTGATCCAGTACATACTTTTTATCCTGGGGAAAAGGGAAGAAATTAAGACAATACCACCCGATAATCAGATTATAATAAAGACCTTTGCAAAAAACAATTTATGTCGTTAAAAAATATCCGCTTGGAGGTGATGCAGGCGATTGAGCCACAAGTTCAGGGATTTATGGATTCTTTTCTTGTTCCAATAGAAGAAATATGGCAACCGAGTGATTTTTTACCTGACTCCCAAAGCGATGATTTTTTTAGCGAAACAGAGCAAATTAGAGAAGAGGCCAAAGAATTGGGATACGATTTTTGGGTTACACTTGTGGCCGATACCATAACAGAGGAAGCCTTGCCAACCTATGAATCTTGGTTAATGGATGTTGAAGGAGTTGATCAACATGATGGTCGTGACAATGGTTGGAGCAAGTGGGTAAGGGCATGGACTGCTGAAGAAAACAGGCATGGAGATGTATTAAACAAATACCTCTATTTATCTGGAAGGGTTAACATGAGAGAAGTGGAGATCACGACCCAACATTTAATAGCAGACGGTTTTGATATTGGCACGGATAGAGACCCCTATAAAAACTTTGTTTATACGTCTTTTCAAGAGTTGGCAACAAATATTTCACACAAGCGTGTTGGTAAAATGGCCAAAAAGAAAGGGAATAAGCTGTTGGGAAAAATGTGTTCCATTATTGCTGGAGATGAGATGAGGCATCATTTGGCATATCGGGAGTTTGTAAAGACAATTTTGGGAGAGGACCCTAATGGAATGATCGAAGCCTTTGCTGATATGATGAAAAGAAAGATAGTGATGCCAGCGCATTTTCTAAGGGAATCTGGAGAAAGTATTGGTGTGGCATTCGAACAATTTTCCAACTGTGCACAACGTCTAGGGGTTTATACGGCCCAAGATTATATTGAAATCTTACAGAAGTTGAACAACTATTGGGAAATTGGAAACTTGAACGGACTTTCTGAACAGGCAGAAAAAGCACGAGACTACCTTATGAATCTGCCTGGGAGACTTGAGCGAATTGCTGGGCGAATGCAATTTGGAGAGGACCAATACAAGTTTAAATGGGTAGAAGCCAATGGTATGTTGTAAAGAAACTGACCTATTTGGTCAACTTCTTTTTCTTTGACATTTTTACTTTTAGGGACTAATACTTTCCGGACTTATGTATGTCTTGCCATTTGACCAGTTCTTTCCACTGTCCTTTATACGCCATTTTGGCCTGCATGGGCCATGAGGCAGGGTCATGGATACGATAGCGACTACCACCAGAGTCTAAAACTTCTTGGCATTTTGTTGTTGAGACCTTTGATAGGTCCTTCCAGGTTTTAATTCCAAAACCGTGGAAAAGTTCTTCGATTTTTGGGCCAATGCCTTCAACTATTTTGAGGTCATTTTCTTTTATTTTTTTTCCAAATGCCGCCTTTGCTGCTTCGGCATCAAAAGAGTCAGCAGTTGGGACTGATGCTGCTAATGAGGCTGGGGTAACTTTGGTTTTCGGCAAGGTGGCCGCAGCAGAGAGTTTCTTGTTACAATTTTCAAGCTCTGTTTTCAGTTTTGCATTTTCTGTTTCAAGAACATTAATATTTGCTGTATTTCCCGTTACGGACGTATTTGACCCCTTTCCTATAAGGTAGCCAAGAACTCCAGCTATGATTCCAACCAATGCAGGAATGACCCAACACCAGATATTCAGATTTTCAAGATTCATTTTATATAGTTTAGAGGTTGAATGTTTAGTTTAATGTTGTTGCTGTTCCGAAATCATTTCAGAAAAAGCATATAAAATAGGGCCCGATAAAACATCCTGTTCGGCCACTAAGTTTTGCATTAATTTACCAAAAGTGTTGATTTGGGTAGTGGAAATGCCACTCAATGCAAGATGGTTCTTTACGGAGTTCGCTCTAGCTAATCCCAAATTTGCATAGGGAGTGTTGTTTTCTTCATTTTCTGTATAAACTCCAGTTAGAGCAATAATTTTTTCAGGATTAGAATCCAGATAATCTTTAAGGTTTGCAATGCCATCTTTTAGCTCATCTGAAATGGGCATAATAAAAGAAGGGCTAGAAAGATAGAAGTCAAAATTGTCGTTGACTTCGTGAGTATACGTTCCATCATTAACCAAAAAAGGAGATATTAAGGATTTAACTGGCCCCGAATCCAGTAAACTTTCTTTATCAGAATTCATAGGTTTTTGGGGAATTATGCAGCCCACACAGAGTTTTTGATAGAGTAACGTACCAATAACTATAGCGGCAAATATCCCTAAGAGGTAGGAAGTCTTTGTTGTCATTAGTAACGAAAATTAGTGTTTATAACACCAAAGTATTAAAAAAATGCTAAAATTTGGCATTTAAAACCAAGAAAGTGAGGTGTTTAGAGTTTAGTTGAGCACTTTTGGAAAACAAGAAATGTATTAAAAGAAACCAACCATACACTTTTTATGACCAACGATACTTTAGCATTTACCCAGAATTGTAAATATGCGGATCTTAGTGGTTATATATTAGGTAAGGAACCCTATTTCTCCCGACGAAGTTCCGGCATTGGAATAGGGTTTAATTTAAATTTGAGTTAGTTTAGTTGGTTTGAGAGACCGCCTATTAAGTGTTCATGGAAATAGGCGGCCTTTTCTTTTTTATAAATCAAATTTTATCCCTTGTGCTAAGGGCAATTCAGTAGTATAGTTTATGGTGTTGGTTTGTCTTCGCATATAAATTTTCCATGCGTCAGAACCACTTTCACGGCCTCCACCTGTTTCCTTTTCACCTCCAAAAGCTCCACCAATTTCTGCGCCAGAGGTTCCAATATTTACATTGGCAATGCCACAATCACTTCCTGAAGAAGACAAAAATCGTTCAGCTTCCCTTAAATTATTGGTCATAATTGCTGAAGACAATCCCTGTACCACGCCATTTTGTTGGGCAATGGCATTTTCAACCTCTCCAGAATATTTTAAAAGATAAAGGATAGGGGCAAAGGTCTCTTCTTGCACAATTTTATACGAATTGTTAGCCTCAACGATAGCAGGCTTTACATAACACCCACTTTCATAACCATCTCCTTCAAATACACCTCCTTCAATCAAAACTTTGCCGCCTTCAGCTTTAGCCTCTTCTAATGCTTTTTTATACATATTCACGGCATCTGTATCTATCAATGGGCCGACGTGATTATTTTCATCAAGAGGATTTCCAATCCTTATTTGTTTGTAAGCATCGACAATAGCATCTTTTACTTTATCATATATAGATTCATGAATGATTAATCTACGGGTAGAGGTGCAACGTTGTCCAGCGGTACCAACAGCGCCAAATACAGCACCTATTACGGTCATTTTAATATCTGCATCTGGAGTTACAATAATGGCATTGTTGCCCCCTAATTCCAATAAAGATTTCCCTAACCTTGCAGCCACTGCTTGGGCCACAATTTTTCCCATGCGGATGGAACCGGTTGCAGAAACTAAAGGAACACGATTGTCGTTGGTCATAAGTTCACCGACCTTATAATCACCATTTATTAGACAAGAAATTCCTTCAGGAAGATTATTGTCTTTTAGGACTTGTGCAATAATATTCTGGCAGGCTACCCCACACATTGGAGTTTTTTCTGAAGGTTTCCAAACACATACATCTCCACATACCCAGGCAAGAGCAGTATTCCATGCCCAAACAGCAACTGGGAAATTAAAAGCGGAAATGATACCTACAATTCCCATAGGATGGTATTGTTCGTACATGCGGTGTCCCGGACGCTCGGAATGCATGGTCAAACCATGTAATTGTCTTGAAAGGCCCACTGCAAAATCGCAGATGTCTATCATTTCTTGAACTTCACCTAGTCCTTCTTGGTATGATTTTCCCATTTCGTAAGAAACCAATTTCCCCAAAGGTTCTTTAAGCTCGCGAAGCTTTTCCCCAAACTGTCTTACAATTTCTCCTCTCTGGGGGGCAGGCATTAAGCGCCATGTTGTAAAAGCAGATGTGGCAGTTTCCATCACTTTTTCATAATCTGAAGAAGAAGTAGTTTTTACTTTTCCTATAAGAGCACCATCAACTGGTGAATAAGAGGAAATGGCTTCGCCTGAACTAAAATAATTAGAACCTGTTGAGGTGCCGTCATTTATTTCTGACAGCCCAAGTTGTTTTAGGGCTTTATCTATCCCAAAAGTCATTGCTATTTTTGACATTTATAACTTTTTAAGTATGAATTGTTATATTTTTCAAAATTACGAATATTACGAGAGAGCCAAACTAAGATTTTTAAAGGAAATGAGATAGAAGTAATAGCATAATTCCTATAAGTGCGGGAAGTGCCTGAACAGTAAATATTTTCTTTGATGCTGTGATTGCCCCATAAATACCTGCAATGGCCACGCAACTTAGAAAGAATAGAGCCACATACATTTGCCATTCTTGATTTTGTATCAATAGGGACCAAATAAGTCCTGCTGCCAAAAAACCATTGTAAAGGCCTTGGTTGGCCGCCAAGGTTTTGGTAGGTTCAAACAAATCTTCTGGGAATTTGCGAAATACCTTCTTGGCCTTTGTAGTCCAAGCAAACATTTCCAACCACAAAAAATAGATATGTAAAATGGCAACCAGTACAATGATAAATTTTGCTATTAACAACATAGTTTTCAATCTTTAGCTATGAATCTTTCGTCTACGGGCATTACCGTACCGCATTTGTCACAAGTCCGTAATTCTTCCAAACTATAAAAATGCTTGAAATGCCCCAAAAAGTCTTTTTCTATATCGTGCAATGTAAAATAGGCTTCGTATAATTTATGATTGCAATTATCGCAAAACCAAAGCAGCCCATCATCAACATTCATGTCAGCTCTTTTTCGTTCCACAACAAGACCAATTGAGCCTTCATATCGCACAGGAGAATGAGGAATTTTGGCAGGGTGAAGATACATATCACCTGGGCCAAGTTTCATAGTTTTTTTTTGCCCATCTTCTTGTACATGAACTTCTATGTTCCCTTCCAATTGGTAAAAAAGCTCTTCTGTTTCATTGTAATGATAATCCTTTCTTGCATTAGGGCCAGCTACTATCATAACAATATAATCTCCTGCATCTTTATAGAGGTTTTTATTGCCTACCGGGGGTTTTAGGGCGTCCCGGTTTTCTTCAATCCATTTGTTAAGATTAAAAGGTGCTTGTATCTCCATCTATGAACTTTTTAGGAAAGGTATAAAAACCTTTGGTAACAAAAAAGACCTGTTCTTGAACAGGTCTTAAAGTATAATTTAAACAATAAAATAAGCTTGTGTCAAGGTTGCTCCAATCGTATGAAAATCTGAGTAAAATAAGCCCTTCCGTTTTTATCCAGTTCTATGCTCAATGTGGTGTGGGTGTAGCTATCCTCAATAGTCTTTTTATGTGATGAACTATTTAACCAACCTTGTAAAGTAAGTTCGGCGGTAGAATAATACCTTGCTACATTTTCACCTACTTTGACAGCATTTATCTCTTCAACTATTTTTGAAGCTCTGGATTGAAAATTATCATGACTCAATTTATTTTTTGAGATCATATAATCGTTATGTTCCTGAGCATATTTGTATGATGTAGAATTAGCTTGAAGTTTGGTCAGTCCGATAGAAGCTCTGTGATCATTAACAAGATCGAGCAATTCACCTTCCATTTTTTCAGGATCAATTATGACCTTCTCATTCCCAAGAAGAGCCTCGGCCAATTTTTCTTCCTCATTGTTGGATGTCTTACTGCATGTGCTTAAGGAAAATATAAGCGCCACCGCTAGAAAAGCGAAGTACAATTTTTTCATTTTCAGGATATATTATTTTGGAATTTGTTCTAAGAATTCCAAGTGTTCCAGAAGGCTAATCTAGAGGGAGATTTTTTTGAGACCAAAAATCTCCATAAGACTGCAAATTAATCCGTTAAGTTGCACAAAAAAGGATGTGAAGAAAGAAATCATCGTTAACGGGCATTCGGGTTGTCGGGAAAAACATACCGTTTGTATGAGGTGTCAATTTTCAGGTTCATTAGAATCTTCGCCCTTTTCTTCTAGAACCAGACTAAATACAAATGCCCCAATTTCTTTTACCGGCTCGTAGAAGATTGATTCCTTTTTAGTATCCTCATTTATGAAGTTGAAAGAGGAAGTAAGACGATCAAAGAAAACTAATAGTGCACCTACAATAACAGCGACCTTAAGCGCACCAAAAATCCCTCCTGCAATCTTGTTCAACAATCCCAACATGGCAAAATCTGCAATCTTGGTCAAAAATTTTCCAGCAAAATGAACCAATAAAACAATGGCAAAGAAAGTGATAAGGAAAGAAGTTATTTTTAGATATTGCTCACTCCAATTGAGGTTTTCAGCAAGATAATTCCCAGCAATGTAAGAAAAATGGATTGCTCCATAAATACCTGCTATAAGGGCTACTAGCGAAGCAATTTCGACAAAAAGACCATTTTTAAGGCCTTTAAAAAGTCCCCAGACCAAGAGTATTCCAATAACAATATCCAAAAAGCTCATAAACTGGTTTTCAACAAATATAGGATATTGATTTGTACCTTTAGGACTTCTAAAAAAGCAGATGTCACGAGACGAAAAACTAAAAGAAAGGTGGGATTTTCTGGTAGAGAAACTGTCCAGTCAATTTTCTGACGAAGATCCTTTGGAAATAGATGGGATTATCTATCTGGTAGGAGTCCAAGAATTGGGCAATTTTCATAGAAGCTTTAAAAAAGACGAAAAACTGAATTTGATGCACATAGCCATTTGCAGATTGCTGGAACCTTATGGGTATTATGATTTCGATTTTTTTGATGAAGATGGTTGGCCACATTATAAGATAAAAGAGCAATTACCTCCATTGAAAGCGGGAGAACAATCGGTTTTAATGAAAGAGGCACTTGTAAACTATTTTTTGGAAAAGCAATACATAGATTAATGGAGCTACAAAAACCTTACTACGCCGTAATTTTTACAAATACCCGAACAGAAGAGGATAATGGGTATGGACAAATGGCAGATGAGATGGAGAAGCTTGCTCGTGAGCAGCCTGGATTCATCGATTTTGAAAGTGCTAGGGATGAACTTGGAATTTCAGTAAGCTATTGGGAAAGTTTAGGGGCCATTGCCAATTGGAAATCTAATATGGACCACAAGGTGGCACAGCAAAATGGAATTAAAGAGTGGTATTCTTGGTATAAAGTAAGGATATGTTTGGTAGAAAGAGAATATGAGTTTACCAGATAGAATTGATATAATCTTAATTCATGATTGCCAACAAAAGGTTTCTTTTTATGTAACTTGTTTTGATTGGTAATTAAGGATATGAAAAAGTACATCAGATTTTCCAATCTGGACCGAAGAGAAACCATTCGAAAAGTAGAAGAAGAAACCTATGACCTCATTGTAATTGGTGGTGGAATTACTGGAGGTGGGATTGCTTTGGATTCGGCCTCAAGGGGTTTGAAAACTTTGTTGTTGGAGAAAGACGATTTTGCGTCTGGCACTAGTAGTAAATCAACTAAATTAATTCACGGAGGCCTTAGATATTTAAAACAATTCGATTTTTGGCTGGTAAAAGAAGTCGGCTCAGAAAGAGCCATTGTACACAAATTGGCCCCTCATTTGGTCTTACCAGAAAAAATGTTGTTGCCCTTAATAGAAGGCGGCTCTTATGGTAAGTGGTTAACTTCAATTGGCCTGAAGGTCTATGATATTCTTGCACAGGTTTCAGGAGATGATAAACGTCGGATGCTGGAGAAAAAAGAGGCAATGAAATTGGAACCGCTTTTACCTAAAAAAATTCTGAATGGAGCTGGATATTATGCAGAATACAGAACCGACGATGCCAGATTGACCATTGAAAATATTAAAACCAGTTTACAGTTTGGCGCTAAAGCGTTGAACTATGCAAAAGTTGTGGATTTCATTTATGAAAATGAAAAAGTGGCAGGTGTTAGGGTCAAAGATGAGGTTTCTGGCAAGAAGATCAGTATAAAGTCCAAATATGTTATAAGCGCTGCTGGGCCTTGGGTTGATGAACTGCGTAGCTTGAACAATTCCAAAAAGGGAAAACGGTTGCATTTGACCAAAGGAGTGCATTTGGTCTTTCCAAAGGAGAAACTTCCAGTAAAACAATCTGTATATTTTGATATTCCCGATGGAAGAATGATGTTTGCCATACCCCGGGGAAAGGTTACCTATGTAGGCACAACCGATACAAATTTCAATCTGGACAAGGACAATATTAAAACCGATTTGGCAGATGCCATCTACTTGATTTCAGCCGTGAACAATATGTTTCCTTCCATCAATCTGGAGATGAACGATATTATTTCTTCATGGGCAGGTCTACGTCCTTTGATTCATGAAGAAGGGAAATCGGCATCCGAACTTTCCAGGAAAGATGAAATCTTTACTTCGGACACAGGCCTTGTAAGCATAGCAGGGGGTAAGCTTACGGGATATCGAAAAATGGCCGAAAGGGCGGTTGATCGCATAGTCAAGTCCATGGAGGAAGATCATGGAGCCCAAATCTCTGAATGTACTACGGATAAAATCCCACTTTGTGGAAGTGATTTTAAAAAATACAAGCATGTTAAAAAATGTATTAGTCAAGTTTTTAGCCGCTTAAAAGATGATAGATTTACGGAGTACGACGCATGGTATCTGGTTACCACATATGGAAAACAAGTAGAAGTGATTTTGGAAAACTATGCGTCATTGAACGGAGCGGATGCCAAGGTTAAATTGATATGTGCCGAAGCGTTGTTCTGTATTGACCACGAAATGGCACTCAATCCCATGGATTTCTTCATCAGAAGAACCGGAATGTTGTATTTTGATATTGACAGTGTGCGCAACTACATGGAACCGGTTTTGGAAGAATTCAAAAAAACATACGGCTACAGCGATGATGAAATCAATTCTTTTAGGGAAAAATTGAAAAAAGAGATAATATCCCACTCCAACTTTTCCCTAGAACGTAATTAGGATGTTAACCCTACCATTTCTTGGGCCCATTTTATTACTAGGTTGATGGTGCCCTCATCCCATTTGCCCGGTTTTCCTTCAAATGAGTTTTTAGGAGATTCGTGTATGGTGTTCCAGTGATCTAAACCGGGGTACTCATATAAAAGATGATCCTGGTGTCCATTTCTTTTCAAAACGTCGATAATCATTTTATTGTCAAAAGAAGACATGATCCAATCGTTGGTGCCGCGCAAAATCCGCACAGGTACTTTTATTTTCTCCCATTGGCCTGCCAAGTCAAAATCTTGCAATTGTTGATAGTAGGCCATTGGCCTTCCATACATGTGTGCTGCAGAGTGATAATTGTAATCTGCCAGGGAAGGATATTCATTAACCACTTCTTGATAGGTCTTTTTTTGAATCAACATGCCATAATATAAAGGGATATAGTACTTGTTCATTTTTTCCACTATTTGAGATTCCGTATTGCCCCTAAATTGAAGTAAACGACGTTCAATCTCTAACATATGCTCGTACCACGTTTTAAAAAAAGTCCCATCTGAGATAACCCCGGCCAGGTCAAATTCATTGGCAAAAAGCGGAGCCAAAGCACTCCCCATACTGGAACCGTAGACCACAATTTTTGAAGTATCAACATACGATTTTGACTTTAAATTTTTAATGGCCGCCCTAAAACCAGCAATGTCTGTCAAAAAATCAGATTGACCGCAATTCCCCTCGCTGTCCCCAACCCCGGGTTTTTCAATTCGCATAACTACCATTCCTGATTTTTCAACCAGATCTTTTATGGTCTGTACCCAATTCCCCTTCCTGCCAGGATATGTTTCAATACTGGAACAACTTAGTCCTCCTATTAAAACAATAGCAGGTTGTTTTCCTGACTTTTTGGGTTTGGTAATAATGATTCTTTGGGTAATACCGTACGGACTGGTTACTTCTTCATAAAAGGTATCCAATTCTGTATGGTTTTCCTTTTCCAAAGGATTAAATTGAACGATTGCCTCAACCATTTTTCCATTTCGGATGGCTTTGACCTTGGTTGGAGTATTGGACCTAAGACCATAGGAAGTATCGCTCCAAACTTCACCATCCTTTATTAAAATATCATCAACTTCAACTATTACATCATTGGTAAGGAAACCTGCTTTTTCCAAAGGGCTATTCTTGTTTAACTCCGCTATGGTAACTCCTGGAGTATTCCCATTTGGGCCATTTATTTTTGCTTCCCATGAGCTTCTTCTTCCCAGAATTTGAGATGTGACACTTAGTGTTGAAAATAAGGTAAGAACACTTAATAGGAATAAACCGTTTTTTGATTTCATGATTATGGATTTAAGTTTTCTTTAAAATTAGATTGCCTATTTTTAGCTGAGAGGGAATTTATACGTAGAAAGCCATTTTTTATATGAATGAACCTTGAACAATGATGTATGGAATTTTAAAATCATGAAATCAGCAACTAATTTCTATCTATTCAATTCAAGGATTGCTACGCATGCCATTTTTTGGGTATTGTACTATGTTTTGTTTGGATTGATTTGGGTGGGCGATAAAGGCTACTTGGCCTCTTTTTATTTGGAATTTGTGTTGCTTCCAATTCGAATTCTGGCGGTTTATGTCACCATCTATTTTTTATTGCCCCGTTTTTTGCTGAAGCGAAAGTTCTTGAACTTTTTTATAGGATATGGCCTCACATTGTTGTTGGGCGGAATATTGCAACGGGTTTTTATTCATCTTTTTTATGAGGAATTGTTGTTGAACGATTCCAGTTCAGGATTGTTTAGTGTTATGATGTTGGTAAGGGCCATTGTGTTGATTAACACCACGGTATTGCTGATTCTTGGGGTTAAGTTATTTCAGCTTTGGGTTATGGAAAATGAAAAAAACGAAGGTTTGGAAAACGAAATATTGGAAATACGGTCCAATAGAAAAACACATCGCGTACCTACGGAGAATATCCTTTTTGTGGAAGGCCTTGGTAATTATGTTACCTATCACCTGGTGGATAAATCCAAAATAACCAGTTATGGAAGTATAAAAGGAACGTTACAACAATTACCAGATAATTTTAGGCGAGTTCACAAATCCTATATCGTTAACAGGGCATATATAAAATCTTATGATGCTATGACAATTGATGTTCTGGACAATTCCATTCCCAGAGGAAAAAGCGTTACGGATGAGGTCCTTTTAAATTAGCTTTAATCCAGCTTTTCCGTCAGTTTTTTGAAAACCTTTTTAGGATTTTTTTCTTCGTAGAGGATATTGTATACAGCATTGATTATCGGTGTCTTTGATTTTTTTTTCAACTTTTCATGAAGTAAATGAGCGCTTTTGGTGGCATAATAACCTTCTGCAACCATGTTCATCTCCATCATGGCGCTTTTTACCGTATAGCCTTTGCCAATCATATTCCCAAACATACGGTTACGGCTAAAAGTGGAATAACCAGTCACCAAAAGATCACCCAAGTATGCTGAGTTGTTGATGTTACGCTTCATTTTATATACTTTATCAATGAACCGTTTCATTTCTCTGATGGCATTGCTCATCAGTACGCTCTGGAAATTATCACCATATCCCAAGCCATGTGCAATTCCAGCTGCAATGGCGTAAATATTCTTTAACATGGCTGCATATTCAGTGCCAATAATATCATCAGAAATTTTTGTTCGGATATAGTCACTTTTCAACACTTTAGCCACCAATTCGGCTTTAGATGAATCCGCACAAGCGATGGTAAGATAGGATAAACGCTCCATGGCCACCTCTTCCGCATGGCAAGGACCAGTTAAGACACCAATATTTTTAAAGGGAATTTGGTAATAATCATGAAAGTGTTCGCCAACGATTAAACCACTCTCTGGGACAATTCCCTTAATGGCGGAAAAAATTATTTTATCTGAGAGAGATACGCTAAGTCTTTGAAGCTCATTCTCTAAAAAAGCTGATGGAATGGCAAAAATGAGAACATCAGATGAACTGACCACTTCATTGATATCATTGCTTAACAAAAATTTGGAAACATCAAATTGAACGGAGCTGATATAATTTGGGTTATGCCCCTCAACCTTTAAATGTCGAATCGCTGATTCATTTCGCATATACCAGGAAATATGCTCTAAATTTTCAGAGAGCATTTTAACTATAGCGGTTCCCCAGCTACCACCTCCCAATACACCAAACCTAAGTTTACCTTCCTCCATCAATAGACTTTAGGCAGCAAAGCTAAAAAATAAATCAGATGAATCATTATTGTTTGATTGTCAGTAAATTACATTTTTTGGCATGGTGCTTGGTTTAGATTAAGGGAATCAAAAACCAAGGTTATGGGAAATGGAAAACTACTCTTAGGAATTTTATTGATAGGGATTTTGGCCACCTCTTGCTACACAGAAGTTGTTGTGGAAGATGATTTTATTGAAGAATCTCCATTAAATACAGCTTTGGTGCTAGAGTCTTATGATTTGTGGTATGTAGATATCAATGAAACAAGAGGAACGGGGGAGGTTCCATTTTTACAACGTGCATTTACCATTTCTTTTAACAGAGGAGTGGTATACGCAAATAATAATATGGTGGGTATTGGAAAAACCGGAAATGGCCTGGGTATAGATGTTGGTTCTTATGGAACGCTGAATGCTGCTGTGGAAATTGACCATGAAGTAGATGGCCTTTGGTTGTTGGAAGTTTATGCTTTGAACAACAATACCCTGGAACTCCAAGATTCAAGATCAAATATCTCATATGTTTTAAGGGGGTATGACAGCAATGATTTTGATTATGATATGGTTTTCTATGATAACATCAACTATTTTTTGCAGGAATATGATGCTTGGGAAAAAACCTATACGAGTGAACTAGGTGCAATAAATGAGTTTGATGATGAAAATTATCTTCAGTTTTTATCCGGAAATAATGGCGATTTTTTCAGATTATCCGTAGATGGGTCAGGAACAGCTATTATGAATTTGCAATGGGATTATGAAGGCGATTATGAAGTTTTTGATGTGGCAAATGACGCAACACTCAAAACTTTAACACTGGATTATGACTTCTTGGGCAATGATTATTTTGAACTCTACGTTATTAATGATAGTACCATTGAGTTGTATCATGTATCCAGTAAAACAACATATGAGTTTACGGGAAGAGGATATAAACAATATTTAAAATCGGGTAATAAAATTGGCAAAAAGCGTTCAAAAGTTAAAAATCCCATAATGAACGTTACTAGACAGAAGAAAAAGTAAGGAATAACTATAGTGTTCGACTATATACACAAGTTTTTTGGTTGGTTATTTAGTAAAAATCGCCTCAAGTACTTTAGCTTGGGGCGGTTTTTTTATGTACAAATGCAAGAACTAAATCTCCATAGTTTAGAATTTTCTAAAAACAACCCACAATACTTTCCACATGATTGTTATGTGTTCCTGAAAATCTAAAACAATCATTATTTATTTGATATTCAAATAACTACACGATAAAAACAAATATTGTTAATAAAACATTGTTTTATATTCTCAATAAACTGTAGATAAATTATTACTTTTCGAAAAGCATAACCCATATTTTATTGTTTAATCCGTAAATTATGTTGAGCTTATGCCTAATTTCCATCTATTTTTTTGTAAAAAACTCCCAAGTAATTATAAAAGCTTGAACCCATAAGGTCTGTATGCTTAAGACAGGCGAAAGGGTTCATTGTATAAGGTGGGATTTGGTCATCTCCACCGGATTGATTTTGCAATGTTCTTTTGCATTTATGGGAAACCCAAGACCCCAATAGATCTTACCAAATTAAAACTTAACCTATGAGACACCTTATCGAGAACACATTCTTTTTCCTAACTATTTGTTCAATTAACTCCACAGAATAGAGGATAAATAATTGATGAATTTTGCCGCTCACCTCCCTTGAATTTAAAGGATTGGTTGTGCATGCAAGATTATCAGGCATGCGCTGATTTGTTGTGATGAATATCAGGATAAAGAATTACTTCAAAAACAACAAAAGGATATTAATTTAACATTTGATAAATAACTATCATAAAAGTAAATGAAAAACCACAGCGAAAGTTGTGGTTTTTTATACCATAAGTTTTTGTAAACCACATTTAAAGAGGAAAGACTCTAACAGTTCTTTTACAACATGTCAGTCTGCGACTAATGGTTTGGAGCACAGGATGTTAAAAAAAAGAAACTAAAAGATATGAGAAGAATAAAATTGACCGTATTTGTTTTGATGATGTTGGGAGTATTTTCCTGTAAACAGGAACCCCGCGACAAAGAGATTTCTTCAGACACCATTGAATCGATCGTGTCCGGCTCAGAACCTGAACCAGTGTCTGATAAACACAAAGAAGAAAATGTAGCCAAAGTCATCGAAATGGACAAGAATTGTGACCAGACCTTTGATGATTTCTTTGAAAGATTTGCCAAGGATAGTGTCTTTCAGAAGAATAGGGTCAAATACCCTATGAAGGATTCATATATTGAGAGCCTTGACCCGACTGTAATAAAAGTAGATAGTATAACGTATAAAAAATATATCTATTTGGATTTTACCAGAGACAAAGAAGCTATGAAAAATAAATATGGAAAATATACGGTTGAAACCAAAATAATTAAAGACTCTTTGATTCATTATTTTTGGTTTGGTTATGATAACGGTATCCATGTGACATACAAGTTCAGTTTGATAAATGGCTGTTGGTACTTGGTTGAGATATTGGATGAGTCTACGTGATGAAAAAGAATATTGCATTGACCATATTTGTTTTGATAATGTTGGTAACATTCTCATGCAAGCAGGAACTCCGTAATAAAGAGGCTTCTTCAAGTTCTATTGAATTGCCCATGTTGAGCGAGAAAGTGGCTAATCAAAAAGAAAAAGATGTAACCAAACTCATTGAAATGGCCAAGGACTGTGGAGAGACCTTTGACGATTTCTTTGAAAGGTTTGCCAAGGACAGCGCCTTTCAAAAGAGTAGAATTAAATTCCCGTTAAGGGTATCATATTTTAAAGATGTTCTGGATGATAGTTTGTCTGTTGATGTCATTGAAAGATCGTCGTATATATATATTGATCTTCGAGAAAATAGCCCCATGGTAGGTATTGACTATGAAGTTTCTTTTGAAGAAAATGGTGACCAAAAAAGTTATTATTTAACAGGGATTGATAATGGTATTCTGATTACTTATATATTCAAGCAGAATGAAAATTGTTGGTACTTGGTTGAGATATTGGATGAGTCCACATGATGAGAAAGAATACTACATTGTACATGTTTGTTTTAATAATATTGGGAGTGTTTTCCTGTAAACGGGAACCCCGTAACAAAGAGGCTTATTCAAATACCATTGAATCACCCGTATTGAGCGAGAAAGTGGACAATCACAAAGAAGAGAAAGAAAAAATAATTAAACCCATCGAAATGGCCAAAGACTGTAATCAGACCTTTGATGCTTTTTTTAAGAGGTTCGCTACGGACAGTGTCTTTCAGAAAAACAGAGTGAAATACCCTATGGAATGGTATTTCTATGGAAATGCCAATTATGCGAGTTTAGACAAAGAAATAATCAATTCAAAAGATAAGTTTAGATATTTTGATTTTACTCAAGATAAAAAAGCTATTGAAAGAGAATATGGAGCCTTTAAAATTGAAAAGGCTAAACATAAAGATAGTGTCATCTATAAACGAATAGGGTTGGATTCTGGGCTTTTGATGAATTTTAAATTTCATTTAGTAGACGGCTGTTGGTACATGGTAGAGATATTGGACGAGTCCACATAAATAATTAGACTATGGACAATTAAGTAATATAGATAACACTTACTTAAGTCTTAATTCTGATACCAGTTCTCTTTTACCAAGTTACATGATGTACTTCAAAAAACCATAATGAAAATAAATTTAACACTATTGGGTTTCTGTATATTGTTGGGAGTATTTTCCTGTAAACGGGAACTCCGTAATAAAGAAGCTTCTTTAGATACCATTGAATCGATTGTGTTAGACACGGAACCAGTGTCTGATAAACATAAAGAAGATGGTGCAGCCAAAGCCATCGAAATGGACAAGGACTGTGGAGAGATCTTTGATGCTTTCTTCGAAAGATTTGCCAAGGATAGTATCTTTCAAAGGAATAGGGTAAAATATCCTTTAGAATGGTTTTATTATAAGGACGTAACAGATAAAGCCCCTACAATGGAAATCGTTGAATATGGTTCTTCTAATTACGTGGATTTTACCAAAGATAAGGAGGCTTTTAATAATGAGTATGATAAATACGAAGTTGAAATTGAGAAAAAGGAAAATCATAATCTATATAAATTACTTGGAATAGATAATGGTATCCATGTAACTTATAAGTTCAACTTAATAGACGGCTGTTGGTATCTGGTAGAGATATTGGACGAGTCCACATAGAAAAGAACGGCAACATGACCTCTTACCGCAACAAGGGCATTACGGCCATAACCTACAACCACCTTAACCTGCCCACCAAGGTGAGCACGGGCGGGGGAACGATTTCGTATATTTACGATGCAACAGGCGTTAAACTCAGGAAAACGGTGAGCACGGGAAGTGATACAGAATACGCGGGCAATTACATTTACCAGAACGGGGAGCTACAGTTCTTTAACACTCCCGAGGGCTATACCACCCCAGATGGAAATGGAGGCTACGATTATATATACCAGTATAAGGACCACTTAGGTAATGTGCGATTGAGCTATATGGATGACAACGGAACCCTTGAAATTGTGGAGGAGAGCAATTACTACCCCTTTGGGCTTGAACATAAAGGTTGTAATAATGTTGTAACACTACTACTGCCTGTCTGTGACTGGTGGCTTAAATAAAAGTTATATGGATCGGCCAAAAGTAAAAACAACACATATTTTTTTGGGAGGTTAGAAGACATTAATAAATATGGATGGATGATTTGGACCTAACACTTACATCTTACCCCTTCTTTTTCAGATTCACCAAATACTGTTTTTTGAAATCCGAAGGGTTTTGTCCACTTATCCTCTTAAAGGTTCTATTGAAATACGAAAGACTTTCAAACCCACAATCGTAACAAGTTTCACCAACATTTTTGCCCATCAACAATAACCTTTTGGCTTGGCTTATCCTGTATTGGTTCAAAAAATTGGTAAAAGTGTTTCCAGTGGTCTTTTTAAAATACCGACAAAAAGCTTCTTTGCCCAGATTGCATATTTCGGCTACTTCGGCAACCTCAATTTTTCGTTGGTAATTTTTATCTACAAATCCATGTATGTTTCTGAGACGGTCTTGTTCCTTTTTTCTATATCTGTTTACAAAAGGATGTTCATGGAGCAAAAAATAGTCGTCACTAAGGGCAAGTTCTTTTAATATTTGAATGGACTCCATAAAGAAATCAAAAGAGGAAAGCTCATAAAGCTTTTTCAATCGTTCCCCAATTCGTTTTTTTGTTTCTCCAGTAAATACTATACCATGTCTTGATTTTTCAAATAAGGTGTCAATAGGTCCAAGCTCAGGGATTTCTTCTAAAACCTGCTCTTTAAATTTTGGTTTAATGTGTAGAACTTCTTTGATGTAATCTGTCTTAACCCCATAATCAAAATTCAGATGAGGAATGTTTGAGCCAATAAAAACAAGATCACTGCCCGCAAAGTTGGAAATGCTATCGCCCACATGTCTTGTGGCACTGGCACCTTCAATGTATACCAATTCATATTCCGGATGAAAATGCCAATAAAAAAGATGATTCAAACGAGGTAAGTGCAAGAGCCGGAACGGACTCTTGGTATTTGGTGTTATGGTCTCTAATTCTATCTTCAATTTTCACTTTAATGCCATTTAAAATATAGAATTTTATATCAAATGTCAAAATAATTCAAATTTTTATCAATATTAAGGTGGACAAACCATTGTGTACATGCTAGTTTTATTTCATAGAATTTTAGAAGAGAAAAAAATAGAATCATGGATAAAGAAACAAAACTGGAGATGGCCAACAAGGCACATGAAGAAATCCCAGGAAACCCATCCACAGCAACCAGTAGTAAGATAAAATTAAATGATCGGTCTAATGGGAAACCTTTAAAGGTACTTTCAGAAGAAGATTGGAATTTTTGGATGCATAACGGGTACATTGTCATTAAAAATGCAATACCCAAAGAACAGGCAAAAGCAACGGCAGATTTTATCTGGGAGTTTGATGAAAAAGACCCGAGTGACCCTAAAACTTGGTATGCACCACCTCGTGCAGAAATGAAAATGAAGGAATTGACCGGAACAGGGATGGTGGAAGTATATAACCATCAACATTTATGGAACAATAGGCAAATGCCACGGGTTTATGATGCCTTTGTTGATGTTTGGGGAACAGAGAAATTATGGGTGACCATAGATAGGGCCAATCTGAACTTTCCATTGCAACCAGGCGTGGAGAAAAAAGGATTCATTCATTGGGATTATAATCCGGAGACCCGCCCGCAAAATGTTCAGGGGGTACTGGCACTTGCAGACCAGACAGATGAAAATATGGGAGGATTCCAATGTATTCCATGGTTATATCGCAATTATGATACCTGGAAATTGACCCAACCTAAGGATAGAGATCATTTTCAGCCGAATTTGAAAGGTTTGGAAGATAAAATTGTGAAAGTAAAAATGGAAGCTGGCGATTTATTGATTTTTAACAGCACCGAACCTCACGGTATCAGACCCAATAAATCAAAAAATAAAGTGCGGATTGCGCAATACATTTCAATGATGCCAGCGGAGGAAGAAAATGGGGAATTGCGGCAATGGCGTATCAATTCATGGAAGAATAGAATTGCGCCGGAAGGCTATGCCTTTCCGGGCGACCCTAGAAATTGGGAAAGGGATAAATACGAAACTGCAAAATTAAGCCCGTTGGGAGAGAAATTATTGGGTCTAAAGGACTGGTAAGATTAGCAAATCCTTAAAAATGAGCATACTTATGGTCTGCTAAGGGAATAATAGTATTTTTGCCGGCTTCAAGTACGACAGATGAAAAAGTATCTCAACCTTTTTGACTTTTCTCAAAAAGTAAATTATAGAACAGAAGTCTTATCCGGTTTAACCGTTGCGTTGGCCTTGGTGCCAGAAGCTATCGCTTTTGCATTGATTCCTGGATTTTCTCCTTTGACCGGATTGTATGCTGCGTTTGTATTGGCGTTGGTAACTTCAATTTTAGGTGGTAGACCTGGAATGATCTCTGGGGCAACAGGCGCCGTGGCCGTTATTTTTGTTGGATTGATTTTAGAACTCAAAAAGACTTTTCCGGGAATTGAGCCCACTACCATTCTAAACTATGTTTTTGCAACGGTCATTATTGCTGGGGTGATTCAGATTCTTGCTGGTTTACTGCGTTTGGGAAAATTTATTCGTCTTGTTCCGCACCCGGTAATGTTTGGGTTTGTAAATGGACTGGCAATCATCATTTTTATGGCCCAGTTTCCCAATTTTTATGAAAAAGGAACTGAAGAACTCTTATCGGGAGCATTATTATATACTATGTTGGGCCTTACACTTTTGACCATGCTTATTATTTGGGGCTTTCCAAAGTTGACAAAAGCCATTCCATCTTCTTTGTTGGCTATAATTGTTGTATCAAGCATCGTTATTGGTTTTGGCATTGATACCTTGACTGTAGCGGATACCATGCAAGAGGGTGAAAGTATCAAAGGTGGATTCCCGCCTTTATCCATTCCTCAAATCCCTTTTACCTTGGATACCTTTCTGATTATTATTCCATATGCAGCCATAGTTGCTGGGGTGGGGCTTATTGAAAGTTTATTGACCTTGAATATTATTGATGAGATTACCGAAACCCGCGGTAGTGGAAACAAGGAATGTGTGGCCCAAGGAACTGCCAATATATTGTCAGGTTTCCTATCAGGTATGGGTGGTTGTGCTATGATTGGGCAAAGTTTGATCAATACATCTTCTGGAGCGCGTGCAAGACTATCCGGTATTACTGCTGCAGTTATGCTTTTGGTATTCATTATGTTTGGAAGTAGCCTTATTGAGCAATTGCCAATGGCCGCTTTGGTAGGGTTAATGTTTATGGTCGCCATTGGAACTTTTGAATGGGCCAGTTTTAAAACGTTTAGAAAAATGCCCAACTCAGATGTTATTGTTATGGTTTTGGTGACTTTGATTACAGCCATAACCCATAACCTTGCCGTTGCAGTATTGTTGGGGGTTATTATTTCTGCCTTGGCCTATTCCTGGGAAAATGCAAAACGAATCAGGGCAAGAAAGTATGTTGACGAAGATGGGGTAAAACATTATGAAATTTACGGTCCCTTGTTCTTTGGATCCACCACCTTGTTTGCTGAAAAATTTGAAGTACAAGATGATCCAACAGAGGTGATTATCGATTTTCAGGAAAGTCGTGTTGCTGACATGTCCGGTATTGAGGCATTGAACAAAATCACGGAGCGCTATGCCAAGGCGGGCAAAAAAGTGCATTTAAGACACTTGAGCAAAGACTGCATCCGACTGTTGAAAAATGCCCAGGACATTATTGAGGTAAACGTTCTTGAGGACCCAACTTATAAGGTTGTTGCGGATAAAATCTAATAATAAGAACTACTCTTTTATCCTTTCACAGCACTTACCTTTAAGTTTTTAGGTTAGAATCCCCATTTTTCAATGAGTCTATCATGAATTCTTGCTAAAATTATATTTGTCCCTTTTTGTGGGTTGAATCTTGAATTTGTAAAAACATTCAACAATGAATCACAAGTTAAGCTCCATCTCATACTGATCAACTGTATTTTTTAAACCTACTTTTTTAAGAAAATCAATCTTTTGGTTCAATCGTTCATCAACATTATTGATTTTTATAGTTTTTAAAATGCTCTTCATTGCAGTGAATAACCTGTTCCAGCTATGTATGGTACTATCTATCACATCCAATTGAGCCACATAATCATTATCTGGTTGCATAACAAAATACGAATCCAATTTTCCTTCTACCAAAATGGCATAATAACTATATGATCCTCTTTTTATGGTATTAATGTGGTTGTCCCAAGAATAGATGTGTTGATGCAAGCTGCTCCAATCAAAATAAGCCTCATCTACCTTTTTCAGTTCAAAGTCCGATGCTTCATCATTGAACTCAATATCCCCGCTGAAACATTTGTAACTCTTGGTGATTTTAAATCCAATACTGTTATAAGCCTTTATAGCCCTAACATTATCTTTTATGACCTCTAACCGGCACGTAGTAATACCATTTTTTTGTAATTCGGGAAATGCATATTGACATATTGAATTTACGATACGTTGTCCTCTGTACTCGGGAAGCACTCCTGTACCGGTATTAAATGCAATCAGATTTTCGGCACGTTCGTCAATCGCATTAATGATAAAGCCTACCAATTTATCACCATCAAACATACCATAGGATAGGTCAAATCTCACATTTGCCATTCTCCACCTGTCTTTGTAATATTCATGGTCTGTTGGCATTTTTACAAAGTAGTTTTCAAATGCTTTTAAGAAGCAATCCATGAGCATTGAAAAATCGATGTGTTCTAAATTTTTGACCTTCATGTTTGCTTTGTTTTCTAAAGTGTTAAGGTAAACTATAACTTAAAAACTATTTAGTTCTCCTTCTTTAAAATGCTTAGTTGAATAAAGTCTTTATGCCGGTTTTTAGTTCAAAAACCTGTTTAACTTCATCAAGATCTAATGGCTTGTCAAAAATTGTAAGCTCATCCATTAAGCCAATATAGCCTAGACCTAACATAATTTTTCCATTTTCTGCTTCCCAAGAAAAAGGATCATTAATATCTTTTATTTCCCCTTTGAATGTGCCATCTAAGTATAATTTGAATATAGGTTTTGCTGTATTTACTTTTGAAAAAGTAAGAGCAATATGTGTCCATTTTCCGTTCTCAAAAGGAGGCTGATTTACTGTAACGGTACGTTTTTCCCATTCGGCTTCATTGTTTTCGTTTTTCGGATTCCAAACTTCTAAATCTCCCAGAGCTCCAAATCTAAATTTTCTTGGATCATGGTCTGTGAAATCTACCCACAAGGCCGCATCGTTGTATCTAACATCCGTAACACATATTGGGTCGCAATAGCCTGGCGCTAGGTCTTTATTTGGATCTAGTCGCAACCAAAATGATATGGTACCACTCCATGATTTACTGCTGTACCCCACATTTTTGTAAGCCTTGTAAAAAATAGCAGAAGTATTTGCTTTTTTAAAGTGAAGAGCATCTCCGGTAAGACCTTTAGCTTTTGCTAAAACAACATTGGGGTTGTGCAAACCAGTTTTGGCACTGGCAGCTTTTTTATAATTTTCAGCTGTATAAATATTTCCATCCCCAAAGGATACATCGGCAGATAGTTTTCCATCAAAGGAACTGTAAAAAAGCACATGATTCTTTAACTGTTTGTTTTGTGAAAAGGAAATGGTGCTCACTACAAAAAAGAATAGATTGACTGTGAATAAAAGCTTAGTTGTTTTCATATTTTCTGATTAAAATTTATGGTATTTGTTTTATTGAAAAACATTTTTTCAGATTACTTGGATGAATCATTTAAACTCCATTGTATGGCTGTATTGGCATGAATGTTTCCTGTATCAAAAGTTGTGATGCCCACATCTTCTTCTTTAATAATTATGTTTAATTCGGTACACCCCAAAATCACACCCTCAACTCCATCCAATTGTGCTTTTTCAATGATCCTTATAATGCTTCGCTTTGAAGTTTCAGTAAATATTCCTTTCAGTAATTCACGGTAGATAATATTATGTATGCTATTTCTATCTTCTTCATTAGGAATTGAAATTTCCAATCTATAAGTATCTTCAAGAGTTTTGGTATAAAAATCTTTTTCCATGGTGTATTTTGTTCCCAATAGCAGCACTTTTTTAATTTGCTGCTCTAGGACTGCTTCTCCGGTTGCATTGGCAATGTGCAAAAATGGGATGGAAATATTTTTGATGATAGTGTTGCTAACAATGTGAATTAAATTGGTGCACAGCACAACCATATCTGCCCCCGCTCTTTCCAATTGTTGGGCGCTATTTGCCACAATGTTCCCAATGGAATCCCAATCATTGGCAAATGTGAGTTTTTCTATCTCTGCAAAATCCACCGAAACCATAATAATCTTAGCGGAATGTGAGCCACCTAAAACTTCATTCACCTTCCTATTGATTTGCTCATAATAGAGTTTGGAAGATTCCCAACCCATACCACCTATTAATCCTATTGTTTTCATATCATTACGTTTTAGTCATAGATTCGTATGATTTCCCCATTAATTTTCCCCTGAACACTTTTTACATAGCCGTTGACCACTTTATGCATCGGTATTGGATTGTGGCCAGGAAAGTAGTCTTGATACTTTTCGTAGGCATCCTCAACCACTCCCGAGGAAACCACATTGATCCTTGCACCATTATCAATTTCCAATACAACTGCTTTAACAAAACTGTGGATAGCGCCATTTACCATAGCGGCACTTGCGGTCAATACAACAGGTTCATCTGCAAGGATACCAGTGGTGAGGGTTATGGAGCCATTGGGGTTGAGATATTTCCGGCCTATTCTAACCAAATTCACTTGCCCCATTAGTTTGCTTTTTAGACCTATATAATATTCGTCTTCCGTAAGCTCATCAAAAGATTTCCATTTTGCTTCGCCTGCAATACAGATTATAGCATCAATGTTTCCAATTTTATCAAACATCGCTTCAATGGATTTGCTATCGCTAATATCCACGCAAGCATCTCCATCGTTTCTTGCTGCTATAATGACTTCATTGTTTTTTGAAAAATGAGCTGACACTTTTTTTCCTATGGTACCGTTTCCACCGATAATTACTATTCTCATAATCTTCTTATTTTGTTGTTAGTATTTTCTGAAAATGAAATCCCAATATTTTGAACCCCTGATTAAAATAAAATTTGTGTGATTTATCATTGTCAACATAAGTGTTCAATCCCAAAGATTCATAGCCATTTTTTAGAGCCCAATCCGCTATAAAATTGAAGAACAACTTTCCATATCCTTTGGATTGGATTCTTTCATCAATAATCACATTATCCAATTCTAATTGTTTCCCTGAATGTAATTTGGTGAACGTCCAGCATCCTATTAACCCAATTAAGGTATCTTTTTTTAAAAGCCCGAAACATTGGTATGCATCGCTCTCCCACATTTGCTCCAAGCGTTGTTTTAAAACTTCATTTTCAATATCGGGGTTTAATTGCCTTATCAAAATCAACATTTTGTCAGAATGCCTTTTACTTAATTTTTTGAATGTTGTTTGAGCTTCCATATACTCCACTTATTACAAAATCTACTCTAGAAAAAACGGTAGGTTGCCTTTATTAGAAAGGTATTATTGGGTTGTTTGCTAAAAATTTGATTGTCAAAACTGTTGTACAAGTTGCCATTTGGCCTTCCAAAATCAGTAATACCCTGTGCCCACACCAAGAATATTTCCGAACCTGGCTTGTATTCATATCGCACCACAAGGTTTGACCTGAACTGGGCAAAGGAAAAATCAGGATCTCTAAAATCATAATCAACTGTAGCATCCAAAGTTTCGTCAACGGTATAGGTGTTATTCATTTCATCATAAAAAATTTGTCCTTCAGAAAATTGGAACAGCTGTTCGTTTTGGTTTTCTGCCAACGGATTGTCCATGTATCCAAAATCTGTGTACAGCCCTTTGGAAATATAAGGTTCTGCATAATATTGAATAGACAAATTGGGGTTGATGGTGTAATTCAACCGAAACGCCAAACTAAAGGTGTCCTGATCTAGTTTGGACATGAGGTAACGCGGCGAACCACTAAAATCAACAGTTTCATTGTATTGTAGCCGGTGCCTGATCAAATTGTATCGCGGAGATATGGACAACCCCAAACGATTTAATGGCTGATACGTGATTTTCAATCCATTATCCAACAAAAAATAGCTGTCCTCGTTTCCAGTTTTTGTCCATCCATCCAAACTGAATGACAATTTTTTTCTAGAATCAGTTCCCAATGCCCACCAAGCACCATGTTGGTCCGGCAAGTATATTCTAGGACCACCTTGCAACAGTGACTTGGCATAAATATGTGGTTGGTGGAAAAACCCTAAAGTAGCATTCCAATTGTTCTGAAATGTTCCTACGGCCTCCACATCCCAATCTACATAATTCAGGTTACCTTCAAAATCCCATTTCACCCAATGTTTATAGGTCAATGTACCCTTTCTGAACACACCAAAAGGTTTTAGTGAGCTATAGGTAACTCCGGTGTAGTTCTGAATATCATCGGCTTCACGCATAAAACCAAGATCGTTCAATTCCAGTTCAGGAGAACGCCAGGTAATTCCAGTTTCAAACGTAAGATGCCCTTGCCCTGCTTTTCCAAATTTAATATCCCCTCCTGTTCCTGTAAGCGAGGTTCTTGTAGGATCAACAGAAACATGACCTGCATCTGTGCGGTGAAATAAGTGTGGGATAGAAAGTTGTGTTCTTAAAATGGCCGCTTCGGTGCCCCCTACATGACTCATAACCATATTGGCACCAAAATACCAGGTTCTATCTTTCCATTGGTGCATAAAATCAATTCCTACCGTGGTAGCGGATTTATGTAGGAAATTAGTGTTTGCATCTAAATTTCTATATGTTGATGTTACAATTCCACCTAAAAAAGTATTACGATGGTTAAAATCCTTTTGTAGACGACCCACAAAGTAATTTGTGAACGGCTCAATAAGTTGTTCTCTTTCGTTCCCATTGGCATTGATGGTTGCAAACTCGTTGGCGGTCATGCTTTCCATCACTCCAATTGACCAACCGTTTTTGGTTTTCCCACTAAATTTCACGGCTCCCAATATGGTAGTTCGCTCTGGAGTATCAACAAATTCTCCTGCAGCGGCTTGAGCCGATCCTTGTGGACTTCTACCAATTCGTCTGGAATAAAAAAGGTTGTCACTGCTAAATGTTCCACCAATTATTGGGTTTGAAAACTGATAGTTAAAAATATTCTTGTTCTCCACAAAAAACGGACGTTGTTCTTTAAAGAACAGTTGAAAACCATCCAATGCAATGGCCGCTGGGTCTGCTTCTACCTGACCAAAATCAGGATTTATGGTAAAATCCAATGTAAGATCATTGGTCACTCCCAATTTTCCGTCTATTCCAACATTAATAGAGGTGCTATTTTTATTTCGATATGGGTTTGAAGGTTCTTTTTCAAAAGTTTCCAAAGAAGTGACCACAAAAGGTTGAATTTCAAATTGTCTTTGTGGTTTAACCCAATCTAAGCCATGAAGCTTACCAAACTCACTGACCCAGCCGGATGCATCCATGGGAATACGTTGCCAGACGGATATTTCATCATTTTTAAAGTATTTTCGGATGACCTGAAATCCCCAAACCTGCTTTTCAGATTTGCCAAATCGCAATTGACTTAAAGGAATTTTCATTTCTGCAGTCCATCCCTCGTCTGTAATTGCACTTTTCGCATACCAAATAGGATTCCAAGTAATATCTTCATTCTTACCGTTCAAAGTGATTATTTTATCACCTTTAACACCTGCGGCCGTTACGGTAAAGGAAAATGCGGAACGTAAGTCGTAATAGCTATCAAAAACGACTTCTACCCAATCGCCTTCAAATCCATCACGTCTCGACATCCAATTCGTAATCTTTTCTGGGTGCTTATCAAAATTTTTTATACCGATGTAAACATGCTTGGCATCATAAAATATTTTAAAAGAAGTGTCTTCCGAAGGAGGGACATTTTCGTTAGGCTCCCTTTGAATAAAATTTGATTCCCACTCATTTACATTGATCCAAATGGCATCATTCAGTTTCCCATCGATTACCGGGACTTCTGATTTTACAACCTTTTTGATTGTAAATGTTCTTTTTGAAATTTCTTTATGTCTTTGGGAAAAAACAATAAGTGGGAAAACAAAAAATAATGAAATTAAAATGTTGGCTTTTAGCATAGTAAAGCATCTAAATTTTATCCAAAAGTATTTTTGAGAGGTGTATTTTGCTAGAAAGTTGATTGAATGGTCTTGAGGCTATAGTTGATATTTTTTCAACTACAACCGGTTAAGTGATGTTGTATCTTTATCCAATGGAACTCAAGTATTTTAGATTGATAAAAACCATTGCCGAAGAAGGTAGTTTGGCCAATTCTTCTGAGCGGTTGTTCTTGACACAATCGGCCTTAAGCCATCAATTGCGTGATCTTGAAGAGCGTTTGGGCTTTAAAGTATTCCATAGAACCCGTAACAAATGGGAGCTTACCGAAGAGGGCAGCGAGCTTTATAAACTTGCCAATAAACTGTTTAGCTCCATAGATGAGAGTTTTAGCGCTATAGAGCACATAAAGGAAGGTTCCAAAGGTTCTATAAAATTGAGTGCGGAGTGTCAATCCTTTTTTCATTCCATTCCTGGATTTATCCAAAAAATGGGTATTCTCTATCCTGAAATAGATATTGATTTAACGTTGGGAGCTACCCACCAGACCATCTCCCAAGTTTTGTCCAGTGAAATTGACATTGCCATTGTAACGACAAAACCTGCGTCTGAGGACTTGACAAGCATTAAAGTTCACGAAGATGAAATATTTGCGGTAATGCATAAAGAGAACCCTCTTAACGCTTTTGATTTTATCGAAGCAAGCCACTTTTCAGATGTTCATTTATTTATTAATTGTTTTCCGCTTGAAGGTGTTTATGTTTATGAGTACTTTTTAAAGTCAAATAAAATAACTCCTAAAAAGATTTCTGCCATTCCGTTTACGGAAACTACACTGTCAATGATTGAGGCCAATATGGGAGTAATGTGTGCGCCCAAATGGCAGCTAAAACCATTTAAACTTTCAGAGGATATTGTTTTTAAGCGAATTAGCAAAAATGGACTTAAAAGAGATCATTATTTGGTGGTAAAAGAAGTAAATAGGAACAAAAAATACATTCATGATTTCATTACCAGTTTTGAAGAAGATTTTTTACCACTTTAAACTACGTTCCCGATTCTTTTAAAGTATGTAAATAATAGTACAGGGAGGGTCAACAGTACTAACAAATCTCGCTAAAGTTTGTTACTTAAGAAGATTTTAATGTGTTTGTTTTTTTATTATTGAAGAACAAGGTTTCCCAATTAAAAACAATGAATGACATGCGGGTAGTTTTGATTTATTCGCTAGGGCTAAGGCTATTCCCTCAACCGTCCGTTAAACACACTGACCTTTGGATTGATTGGATTGCCAGAAGCACGTCGCAATAAGGTGATTTGCCCAGCATGGTAAATACAATCCGAAAGCATTCCATTGATCATATTCCAATAGGGATATATAGATTGCTTTTCCCCGCGTTGAAAAATGACTTTGGAATCTTCAACACCCTTAGAGTTCTTGCCTTTCATCAAGTTACTGGCAGCTTGAAGGTTTTTAAGCGTTTTTTCCCTTAGTTCAGCATACGAAAAATCTGGAACCCCCTGTCCTCTAACATTGGGAGTTGCCGTTGGGGCGTTCTTGATCATTTCAGACATGGTGTAAACGTGTTGCATGGTCTCCAAAATGGTTCTGCCATCCTTAGAAGGCTTGTATTCCAAATCCTTTTGAGATAACCCTTCCGTTGCCCAATAATAACGGAAACCAAGGCCATCTATCATTCTAGCCACCACATTTCCAGACTCATAATCTTCAGGATAATCAGGAATTTGATAGTATGGCAATTCTTCTTGTGCGCTCATAGTATTTGATAAAAATAGACAAAACATTAAGATTGTTGAACAAAGTATTTGATGGAAGATTTTCAAAATAGATGGATTTTAGAGGAATAAAGATAACTATTGTTGATTCAAATTCTAATGTTGGTTTTCAAAATAACCTAAACAAAAAAACGCTGCTAATCAGTATGATCTGTAAGCAGCGTTAATGATTTAAGAGATGTATTTTATAATGTCCTTAAGTATTCAGCAACATCACGAGCTTCTTCCTCAGTAAGATTTTGGTTGAGCATAATGGCATTGTTGTATTCTTTAAGTAATGCTTTTGCAATAGGGTCTTCCTTGAGCATGTCATCAGGATTAAGAATCATGTTCATCACCCAAGCAGGGCTACGTCTTTCATAAACTCCTTTTACAGCCGGTCCGATCATACGCTGATCTATCATATGGCATGCTACACAAATAGAGTTGAATTTAGTCTCACCTCGAGCGGCCATATCAGTATCAATGTCTTTTGGGAATTCAAAACCTTTAATGGGTCCCACACCATCATTATCCAGGTCTACAGGTACACCTTCACTGGTTTGGGCCTTTTTATCTTCTTTCTTGGCCCGGCTTACTTCAAAACCGTCCTTTTTCTCTTCCTTTTTTCCACCACAACTTGCTACAAATGCACCTAGGGCAATAAATAATATCAATTTCTTCATGGATAATAATTTGATTATGCTAAACAGAAGCTACTAATATAGAGAAATATTAGAAGTAAAATGGCTGTTTAGGCCCATTCTGAGGTGATTTGTCAAGCGAAAACCTTTTCGTTAGAAAACTGGCAACGAATGATAAGAGGAAGTCAATGCGTTTTAAAAAATTTTAGCGCTTGTTGTTCAGTGTATGTAACATTTTGCTTACCCCAAAACCCTACATGACCTCCATATTTTGGCGTTTCTAGATAGAGGTTCTTGTTTTTTTCTGCTTCTATAATAGGGTAACAATCATTTCCCAGAAAAGAATCATCTTTAGCATTGATGATTAAACTTGGCACCGATATATTGGGTAAAAACTGCAAGGAACTGCACTTGGTGTAATAATCCAAGGCATCTTTAAAGTTATGCGCTTTACTGGTGTAGATGTCGTCAAAATCCTTCAATGTCTTTATGGACTTGATGGCAGAATTGGTTATTAAATCTGGAAACATGGGCTGTTTCTGTCTTAGTTTGGCAATCAGATGTTTTTTGAACCTTCTGGCATACAATATATTCTCATTTGAAAGTAATTGATTACATGAATCCTTTAAGCTGCAAGGAACAGAAATGGCCACAGCTCCTTTAACTTCCTTTGGAACAACATTGCCATCTCCCAAATATTTAAGAGCCAGATTCCCGCCCAAACTGAAGCCTTTTAAATAGATTTCTGAGTAATTTTTGTTAGAAAGAATGTGATGGACGATTTCAGCCAGGTCTTCTGTAGCGCCTGAATGGTAGGAGCGATATGTAATGTTTGGTTCCCCACTGCACCCCCTGTAGTTTACAGCACAAGCATCAAAACCATTTTGATTGAACAATTTGGCACTTCCGGTAATATAGGGGCGTTGACCATCACCTTCGAGTCCATGTAACAGTATAACCAATTTTTTGGTTTTGGAGCTAGATTTACTCCAATCCAAATCCAAAAAATCACCATCTGACAAAGTCAATCTTTCTCTAGTTTGTATGACTCCATTTACTTTTCGGAACAAGCCGCAATAAATGGTTGCCAAATGCCCATTTCTAAAAAATAAAGGAGGCAAATAGTTAGATGGTACTTGAGGCATTAATAAAGGATGTTGTGTTGCGGTTTTGTCTTTTCGGGCAAGTTGTCCTCATCAAGCATATCCCTAAGGTCTATTTCAATGGTGCGACAAAGTGCGGTCATGGGGACATCATTAATTCTGCCCTCAAAAGGATCTTCACTATTGCTTCCCACTTTTTCCATGGTGACAAACATCCAAGAAATCAACACAGAAAAGAAGATCATCAAAACAATATACCACCAGTTGTGACCAAAGTCCAATTCTGCCAATTGCGTTTCAAAAACATTAAGTAGCCCAAAGGGAAGCAGAAGTATAAAAATCCAGGTGAACAAGGTGCTAAAATACGCGTATTGCCTTGGAAATGGAGTATTTTTTATGCGCTCGCACTTGCCTTGCAGGTTATACATTTCTTCCAAGTTATTATGGAATATCTGCTTGTCAAACTCGGTTATCTTTTCCTCTTTTAATAATTGTTTAAGGTGTAGCCCTTGGTTTTTGATTAAATGGGTAGCAACATTTTTTCGATTCTCCAAACCTTGTACTTCATCAGGACCCAATAAAGAATCCATACCATTACAAACGGGATTTCGTTCTCCGTGCCGATCAAAAAGACGTTCAATGGCGCGGTTTTCCCTAATAGAAAAACTTGAGGGTTGCCGTAATTGGATTCGAAGGGCATTGATCCAGGCGATGTGACGATAGACCAAGATAACCTGAGCCTCACGATCATCCATTACATAACTTAATACATTATTGGTCCATGTTCTGGAATAGTTTACAATTCCTCCCCATATTTTTCGAGCTTCCCAGAAGCGATCATAGCTCTGGCTGTTCTTAAAACCAATATAAAATGCAACAGCAATACCGATTACAGAAAGCGGTTGAAAGGGAATATCGATATGTTTCCAATCCAAAGCATGATATAAGTAGAAAATAACTCCAGCATAAATGGTAAAAAAAATGAGGTTTTTCCAGGCAAAGCGTAAGATGAGCTCTAAACTTATATTTCTTTTGATGTACATGACAGTTGAGTTAGTTGATTATATGCATCACCAAAATACAAAGAAAGTTAAGATGTGCTAATCTTTTGGAAAGACCTCCAATAGTTTTGCCTGATCTTTGATTGCTGTTTTAAATTCAGATTTTAAGGTGTCCACCAATTCTGAAACGGGCACTACATTTTCAATAGTGGTAACACCCTGCCCGGCTGACCAAATGGTTTTCCATGCCTTTACTTCAGTATCCAATTCCTTTCCAAAATCAACTTTATGTTCTTTTTTAAGATCTTCCTTCGTAATTCCGGCAGCAGTAAGGCTGGCAGCAAGGAAATTGGCATGTACTCCAGAGATTGCAGCAGTATAAACAATATCATTAGCTCCAGCTTCAATGATCATCTTACGATATTCCTCTGGTGCTTTGCTTTCTTCAACATTGATAAAACGTGTCCCCATATAAGCAAGGTCAGCTCCCATTTGCATGGCAGAAGCTATGTCCCTTCCCGTACTGATGCATCCGGAAAGCAAGATAGTCTTCTTAAAGATTTTCTTCACCTCCGCAATCAAACTCATCGGGTTGAGATTGCCACCATGCCCTCCGGCACCGGCGGAGACCAAAATAAGTCCGTCTACCCCAGCTTCGGCAGCTTTTTCTGCATGCCTTTTTTTGATGATATCATGAAACACCAATCCACCATAACTATGTATCGCGTCTACCACCATGCTAACTGCCCCCAAAGAGGTAATTACCAATGGGACTTTGTGTTTCATACAAAGTTTTACATCAGCTTCCAATCTTGGGTTGGTAGGGTGCACAATAAGATTTACACCAAAAGGAGCTGCTTTTTTGCCAGTTTCCTTTTCAAACTGTTCCAGTTCTCTTTTTATTTGGATAAGCCATTCTTCAAAACCTTCACTTGTGCGTTGGTTGAGAGCAGGAAATGTCCCTACAATTCCATTCTTGCAGCATTCAATGACCAATTTGGGTCCAGAAATAAGGAACATGGGTGCAGCAATTGCTGGCAAGGAAAGGTCTTTGATGAATTCGGCTTTTTCACTCATGGGTTTTCTATTAAGATGTCTTTAAAAATAACATTAATTATCGCGCTCAAATGCAGTCTGTTTTCAAAACTATGGTAATTTTACAATTATTATGCACGCATAACAAATAACTGAAAATGTTTTTTAAAGAATTTGAGATTAGATGGAGCGATTTGGATGCCAATAGACATTTGGCCAACTCGGCTTATATCAATTTTATGAGCCACACCCGAATGGCGTATTTGGGACAACTGGGATTTAACCAAAAATCCATGGCACAGTATAGTATTGGCCCAGTAGTCTTTTATGAACACATGTACTATTTTAAGGAAGTGTTTCCCGGAAAACCTGTAAAAGTGTCATTGAATTTTAAGGGGATGAGCGAAGATGGGATGTTCTTTGAGTTTCAGCATGATTTTTATGATAGCAACGGTAAAAACTTTGCACGTTGTGAGATGATGGGTGCCTGGATGGACCTTAAGGAACGAAAGTTGACCGCCTTGCCCCAGGTTTTTTTAGATGCTTTTGCTAAAATGGAAAAGGCCAAGGAATTCAAGACCTTGACCAAAGCAGATACCCGAAAGCATGTTCAAATACCAAAAAACCTTTAAAGGCGGTTGTCTAGTTTTTTAGATTATAGGTCAAAATCTGCAATCCACCATCATAGGATTCCTGATTTTCCAGATGCCATTGTGCGGAAGTATTGGATTGGCCAAATAATCGTGTTCCATTACCAAGAACAATAGGGTTAAGTTTTATTTTTAATGTATCTATAAGATTATTTTCCAAAAGCCAACCGGCAAACACCCCGCCACCACATAGATAAATATCTGTTTGTGCGTTACGCTTAATTTTCTCAATTTCTTCAATAGACCAGTCCACAATATGGACCGAGCTATCCAAATTTTCGATTTCCATAGAATTGGAAAAAATGAAATGTTCCATATGTGGATAGGCAGGTTTACCCGGCACAAGCCCAAATTGATATCCAAACTCATATGTTTTACGACCCATGATTACGGTTTTAAAATCCAATAAGTCCTGTTTGTATTTTTCAACTCCGTTTCCTTCATGAAGAAATTGGCTGATATCTTCATTCGGCCCTGATATGAATCCATCAAGAGAACAAGCTACATAGTATACTATTTTTTGCATAAATTTTACTTTAAGTTGTACGATATTACTTGCAAAGTATGGATTTGAAAGTCATTTTGCCATTCAAAATTGATAGAGAGGCCATATTTTTAAATGAATGACCTATATAGGTTAACGGTTGCTCCCAAGCTTAGTTTGGAGTATGCTAAACTTGGATGGTAAATTTGATGTCAACCAATTTATGAGCGGGGCTTTGGCTTTTTGCTTGCTAAATATACCCCGAGCAAAACCAAAGCGGTTGCTAAGATTTTTACCAAAGTAAGATGATCTTTGCCGGAAAAAAGTGCAAATAGAATTCCTATTAATGGTTGCAGGTATATGAACGCACCTACGGTGGATGCTTTAAGTTCAGTAAGGGCAAACACATTAAAAAGATATGTTAAGAAAGTAGTACCAACTACAACAAAGACGATTACACCATAAGCCCAGACGGGCATATTCAGCCATTCAATTTCTAAAAATTCGGGAAGGGTAATAGGAAAAGCAAGAACTAACCCTATAGTAAATAGCCATTTCATTAAAGTGAAGGGGTGATACTTTTCTATCAGTTTTTTTATCAGAATCAAATAAGACCCGTACACTGTTGCATTTACCACAAATAGGGCATTGCCCAAAGGAATATTTGGTGCATCCTGTCTAATCTCAGCGCCAAATAATATCAATCCCAAAGCGCCAATGAATCCCATAAAAATCCCTAGTCCCTTGTTCCAAGTTATACGTTCCTTAATAAAGAATGCAGATAACGCTACAACCATAATGGGTGTAATGGTAACCAATACCGAACTGTTGATTGGGGTAGATAACTCAAGTCCCTTGAAAAACGCCAACATATTTATGGCCATACCAAGGAGAGAGCACAGAAGAATTCGGCCCCAATCTTTTTTTTCGATTCTCTCCTTAGGTCCAAAAATAGAAATCGCCCAAAAAAGTATGGTGGCTCCACCCAAGCGAAGCATGATAAAGCCAAAAGCTCCTACATGATCGGGCATAACACCCTTGGCAACAGTGTGATTAATACCATAGATAATTGTGGCCCCAAGAGCGGCTAAGATTGCTAGGGTTCGTTTACTCATGAATGTAGTGCCTCTTTTGCAGCTTCGACCACTTTCTTAGAATTTCCAACGAAAATCTGGTCGTTAATAATGGTTACGGGTCTTTTTAGAAAGGTGTAATGTTCCAAGATGAGGTTTTTAAAATCATCTTCAGACAGTTGCTGTTCGTGGAGTCCCCTTTGTCGGAAAAGCATAGCTCTTCTGCTGAACAAAGCCTCATAGCTTCCAGTCAGATTTTTCATTTCATCCAATTGCCCAGGAGTAATGGATGCTGTCTTTATTTCTTGCAATTCAACTCCGTTCAAAGGTTCAAGTTCTTTTAAAATGCGTTGACAAGTGGAGCAACTGGCCAAATGGTAGATTTTTTTCATAGGGTGTTGAATTAATTTAAGCGGGTTTTATTAGTTTTCTATGTATTCAGAGATTCCTTTTTTTGAAGAATCTCCCAACCATTCCCAGTCCAAATGTAAATGGATTTTATTGTTTTGATCAACTCGTATTTGCGCATTTGCTTTCCCAGCTTTCAGTTCCCCATCAACGGTTATACATTGATAGAGCATTTCCAACTTATCTTGATCAATTTGGGCTATTATTTTTCCATATCGAATGGTCCCTCCGTCATATTCTGCCGTTACAAGATCATCCTCTTGTTGATATCTAAACACGGTATCAGAATTAACTTTTCCGTTTTCAGAATTTTCAAGCAGCGAGAACGTCTTGTTGTTTAGATTGAAACGTTGCATTTGTGAAATTTTTCTGGGTTATATTCTACTTTGCAAAATAAATCTATTTTAAGCAACAAAGGACATGTATTAGGTTGATTTCGTATTAAGAAAGCGCAAAATCCACAGCTTTTTGGGCATGTATTTTTGCAGTATCAAACGTAGGGATATCTACTTCGTGTGAAGGAATTAAAATGGGTAATTCCGTACATCCCAGAATGGAACCTTGTGCACCTTTCTCCTCTAACTTTTTAATGATTTTGATACAGGTTTCCTTGGCTTCCGTTGTAAAGACCCCTTTAACCAGTTGGTTATATATGATATCCTGAAGGATGTCCATATCTTCAATATTCGGAATAAGAACTTCTAAACCGAATTGTTCTTCCAATATTTTGGTGTAGAAATCCTTTTCCATGGTAAATTTGGTTCCCAAAAGCCCCACTTTTTTTAGTCCCTTTTTCTGGATTGCCTCTCCTGTGGCATTGGCAATATGTAAAAAAGGAATACTTACCGTATTGGTTATAGCATCACTGACCAAGTGGATAGTATTTGTACACAGTACTACCATATCTGCCCCGGTTTTTTCCAAGTTTTTGGCATAGGCAGCCATAATATTTCCAATTTTATCCCAGTCATTGGAAAATGAGAACCGCTCAATTTCATCAAAATCTACCGAGGAGAGAATGCTTTTGGCCGAGTGCGAACCTCCTAATCTTTCCCTAACCATTTCATTGATATGTTGGTAGTATATTTTTGAGGATTCCCAACTCATCCCGCCAATTAAACCTATAGTTTTCATTGCTTTTTATTTAGTTTTTGATAGTTCTTCCGCGCCCTCAATGGTAAAAGTGTTTAGGAAGTTTGTAACTCGTCTTATTACCAAGTTGTATTGCTTTTGAGGTATTGAAACTTCGTCAATACAGTTACTGTTGATACAATTTTCCATTTTTTCAAATTTATATTTCGCTAAATATCGATACGTGGAAAGAAAAAATTATAAATCTTGCTTTAAACTTTCCACATATGCTTTGATCACTTTTTCATTCCTTTTATAATAGGTCCATTTGCCATGTCGTGTTGGAATAACCAAATTGGCATTTTGCATGGAGTTTAAATATGTTGAAATAGTGGATTGAGACAATCCAGTTTTATCTTGGATATTCCCAACGCAAACCCCGTCATCAAAATGATCAATATCCTGGTGTGGCGGAAAATTTGCTTCCGGATTCTTTAACCACTTTAGAATATTCACCCTGGTTTTGTTTGACAATACTTTACTGATTTCAACAATGTCCATAGCACAAAGATATATAAATATTTATATATCTAAAAAAGTAGATATGTCTTAACTTAATTTTTGCATTCAACCTTAAAAGTATGTGGGTTGAAAGCAAATTAAAGCTTTACTTTTCTTTTTAAGTATTTGTTCACTTCAGCGTAGGGCAAGATCAATGTGATTGGGCCATCGGCATAAGAAGCTATTTCATATTGATTGTAGATCAATGAAACGCCTTTAGAGGTGTAACCCACATTTTCCGACAAGTGAAAAGTATCTCTTTCAAACATAAATCCGGTAGCATTGATGTTTTCATCTTGTGGGATATCTTCCTGGATTCGGAATTTGGTTTCGGCAAATTTTAAAAATCCTTCCAAATCTTCAAAAAGCTCCCAATTTTCCAACTCACTACCTTTTCGTTTGTCAAAATTTAAAAATGAATCAGAACTATATCCATGTGCTCCCCCCGTAAAAGAATAAGCGTTGAATTCCAAAGTAAGCATATCATTATCTTCATAAGCCACGTCACTTTCCACTTTGACCTCCCAGCCAGCCGTCTCATCCGGAAATTTGGCCTTCAACTCCTTAAAACTATTTGTAAATGAATTAATGGCATCATCAATAGATGAGGTTTCTTGTCCATCGTCAAAAGACAAAAGGAAAATAATTTCCTCTTCTAAGGTGGAATTTATTTGGTCAGATAAATTGGTTTCGTCCAAAGCCCGAGGAATGTTGACATTTATTTTGGGGCAGTCAGCACATGTTTCATTGGATATATGGATAGGTTCAAAAGTAAGTTTGTTACCATTTTCACAACCAAGGATGAGCAGAGTTAAGAGGAGTAAGTAGAACGCTTTTTTCATAAGGAGAGGTTTTAGGGTCTTCAAAAATAAGACATGATTGATTACTCCAAAAGATAACGATACATTTGTATGTAGATTTAGAAGAAATGAGCAAAAAAGATTTGAAATTCAACAGTAAGACGATTCATGGGGGACAACATCCCGATAAAGCATATGGAGCGGTGATGCCTCCTATTTACCAAACATCGACTTATGCGCAGACCACACCGGGCGGACATAAAGGTTTTGAATATTCTCGGAGCGCGAACCCAACCCGAACGGCGTTGGAAAATGCTTTGGCCAGTATTGAGAATGGCATTTATGGACTTGCATTTGCAAGTGGACTTTCTGCTATGGATGCCGTGATAAAATTGTTGAACCCAGGTGATGAAGTGGTTTCCACCAACGATTTGTATGGGGGTAGTTATCGTTTGTTCAAGCAGATTTTTGAAAAATATGGAATTACGTTTCATTTTGTAGGCATGCAAAGTGTTGATGCTATTGAGGAACATATTAACGACAAGACCAAATTGATCTGGGTGGAGACCCCTACTAATCCCATGATGAATGTAATTGACATAAAAGCTGTGTCTGATTTGGCTAAGAAGCATGATTTGCTTTTGGCGGTTGATAATACTTTTGCTACGCCATACCTACAACGGCCATTAGATCTTGGAGCTGATATTGTAATGCATTCGGCCACCAAGTATTTAGGTGGGCATAGTGACGTTGTGGTTGGAGCTTTGGTTGTAAAGAATAAGGATTTGGCGGACCAACTCTATTTTATCCAAAATGCCAGTGGAGCCGTTTGCGGACCAATGGATAGTTTTTTAACGCTTCGCGGAATCAAGACTTTACATGTTCGTATGCAGCGGCATTGCGATAATGGTAAGGCAATTGCTGAATACTTGGTTAAGCACCCGAAGATTGAAAAAGTGTATTGGCCTGGATTTGAGAACCATCCCAATCATGATGTGGCCAAAAGTCAAATGGATGATTTTGGCGGAATGATTTCCTTTGTTCCTAAAGGGAGTAGCTACGAAGAAGCCATTAAAATTGTGGAAAAACTGGAAGTTTTCACCCTTGCCGAATCTTTGGGCGGTGTGGAAAGTTTAGCTGGTCACCCTGCAAGCATGACCCATGCCAGTATTCCCAAAGAAGAACGTGAAAAAAGCGGAGTGGTCGACTCCCTAATTAGACTGAGTGTAGGAATTGAGGATGTAGATGACCTAATAGCTGATTTAGAACAAGCTATTGGGTAATTGTTTTTTGAAAAATTTTTAAAAAACAGGGGTTTAAATTATGTAAATACCATAATTTTGCCGTCTAATTTATAATTCATTAAAACTGACCCACATTAAAAATGTGGGAAACTCAAACTACAAATCCGTTTTATGGAAGCAAAAATCAAAGCATTTATGGATGAGGTTGTGGCCAGAAATGGTCATGAACCTGAATTCATCCAAGCGGTACAAGAGGTAGCGGAAACCGTTATCCCGTACATTGTAAAACACGATATCTACCACGGGAAGAATATTCTTTTGAGAATGGTAGAACCAGAGCGATTGATTTCATTTAGAGTTGCTTGGGTAGATGACCAAGGAGAGATTCACGTAAACCGCGGATATCGTATACAAATGAATTCCGCAATTGGTCCTTATAAAGGAGGTCTCCGTTTTCACCCAACGGTGAATGCAAGTGTATTAAAATTCTTAGCATTTGAGCAGGTCTTTAAAAATAGTTTGACAACCTTGCCCATGGGCGGAGGTAAAGGAGGTTCCGATTTTGACCCCAAAGGAAAGTCAGATGATGAGGTAATGCGTTTTTGCCATGCTTTCATGTTGGAATTGAACAGGCACATCGGTCCTAATACCGACGTTCCCGCAGGAGATATTGGTGTTGGTGCAAGAGAAATAGGATTCCTATTTGGGATGTATAAAAAAATCAGAAATGAGTTTACTGGGGTGTTGACAGGAAAAGGACGCTCTTGGGGAGGGTCTTTGATTCGTCCAGAAGCAACCGGTTATGGTACTGTTTATTTTGCTGACAGTATGCTGAAAACCCAAGGGAAATCTTTTGAAGGTAAAAACGTAGTAATCTCAGGTTCTGGAAACGTGGCCCAATACGCTGCTGAAAAAGTAATGCACTTGGGAGGAAAGGTATTAACTCTTTCTGATTCAGGCGGTTATATCTACGACAAGGATGGTATTGATGAAGAAAAGCTGGCTTTTGTCATGGATTTGAAAAATAACCGAAGGGGAAGAATTTCGGAATATGCTGATAAATACGCTTCTGCAGAATATCACAAAGGGAAAACACCTTGGGAAGTACCTTGTGATGTAGCTTTGCCCTGTGCCACTCAAAATGAGCTTGATGGTGATGATGCCACCACTTTGATAAAGAATGGCTGTGTTGCTGTGGCAGAAGGCGCAAATATGCCTTCAACACCTGAAGCAATTCATGCTTTCCATGAGTCTAAAATATTGTTTGCCCCTGGAAAAGCTTCCAATGCCGGCGGAGTTGCAACATCTGGATTGGAAATGTCGCAAAACTCACTAAGAATCAGTTGGACTAGAGAAGAAGTTGATGATAGATTGAAAGGAATTATGGGCGACATTCATGATTCTTGCATAGAATATGGAAAAGAAGATGGTGGTTATTGCAATTATGTAAAAGGAGCCAATATTGCTGGTTTCGTAAAAGTTGCCGATGCCATGTTGGCGCAAGGAGTTATTTAAGCTATTGACCAAATATTAAAATTAAAAAGTGGGCGGTTGATTTTCAATCGTCCACTTTTTTTATCTTGATTCAATTCTTATATTTTCAATAAATGTCATGCTGAGCTTGTCGAAGCATTAAATAAAGGCGGTTACCAAAAGTTATTAGATTTCCAAATGCAAATTACTACCAAGGCCATAATATTTTCATCATTAAAATATGGGGACACCAGCCTTATTGTAAAAGCATTTACGGAATCTGACGGATTGAAATCTTATCTGCTCAAAGGTATTTTGACCTCTAAAAAAGGAAAGCTGAAAGCAGCTTATTTTCTTCCATTGATGCAATTGGAAATGGTGGTCAACCATAGAAATAAAGGGACTTTAGAAAGTATAAGGGAGGTAAAGGTGGCTATGCCCTATAAAACACTTCATACAGACATTGTGAAGAACAGCATGGTTCTTTTTTTGGCAGAAATGCTGGGCAATAGTATTCAAGAGCAGGAAGAGGACAAGAGTCTTTTTAACTATTTGGAATATGCATTGCATTGGTTGGATGAAAACCCATCAACACCAAACTTTCATTTACTTTTTTTGCTCAACCTGACCATGTATTTAGGGTTTTATCCAGATACTACCCATGAAAATGCTTCATTTTTTGATTTGTTAGAAGGAAGTTTTACCGGAACACCAACATTGAACCCATTGATTGAAAGTGAAAACCTGGAACATTTCAAGAAATTTTTGGGCATAAATTTTGATGCATTACAGACAATTAAGGTAAACAAGACCCAAAGACAAGAACTCCTAAGAAAAGTTATTCTGTATTTTGAATTACATTTGCACGGATTTAGGAAACCCAAGTCTTTGGCCGTTTTAAATGCAGTTTTCGGATAATATGCGCAACACAGGTTTTGCCCTCTTTTTTTTAATGCTCTCCCTCACCGTGTGTGCCCAAGAAGTAACTGTTTTGGATGCAGATACAGGTAATCCTGTTGCTAATATTGCAATATATAACAAGGATAGGTCCAAAACGGCCGTTTCGGATTTTAACGGAAAAAGTGACCTTCGTGTGTTTTCAAAGAACGAGAGGATTACATTTAGACATATCAGTTATGAAATCTACAATGCTACCAAGGCGCAGATAGAAAGAAAGGGAAATAGGATCTATTTAAACCTTAGACCAGAGGAATTAAAGGAAGTTGTTATGTCTGTCTCTAAATGGGAGCAGCAAAAAAAGAATGTTCCACAAAAGATAGAATCCATAGATGCCCGATCTATAGCTTTTACCAATCCACAAACCTCGGCAGATTTATTACAAAACAGCGGGAAAGTTTTTGTGCAGAAGAGTCAATTGGGAGGGGGAAGCCCTTTGATCAGGGGTTTTGCTACCAATAGACTATTGTTGTCCGTGGATGGGGTTAGAATGAACAATGCCATTTTTAGAGGAGGAAACATTCAGAATGTGATTTCCATTGATCCATTTACAATAAAAAATACTGAAGTGATTTTTGGCCCTGGGTCTGTAATTTATGGAAGCGATGCCATTGGAGGAGTTATGAACTTTTTTACCCAAAAACCTCGATTTTCTTTTACGGACAGTCTTACTTTTTCTGGAAATGTGAATTATAGATTCGCTTCTGCCAATAAAGAGAATACAGCACATATCGACTTTAATCTTGGACAACAGAAGTGGGCTTCCTATACGAGTTTTACCTACAACAACTTTGACGATTTGGTCATGGGAAAGAATGGACTCGATTCTTATCTGAGAAACAATTACGTAGTTCGTGAAAATGGAACCGATGTTTTAATGACCAATAATGACCCTAGAAAACAAGTTTGGTCGGGCTATGATCAAATCAATTTTCTTCAAAAATTTACTTATAAGCCCAATAGCTCTTGGAATTATGATTTGGGACTGTATTATTCAGAAACTTCGGATTATCCTAGATACGATAGGTTAATACGTCCAAATAGTTCTGGTGATGGACTTAGGTCTGCTGAATGGTTTTATGGTCCACAGAAATGGTTAATGGGCAATTTCCAGATAACCAAGCAAGGACAAAATAAGTTTTATGATGGGGTGAAGTTGACGGTGGCCTACCAGCATTTTGAGGAAAGTCGTAGCGATAGGGGGTTTCAAGATGTAGAGCTGTTCACGACCAAGGAAAAAGTCAATGCATTATCCGTAAACTTGGATTTTGAAAACAAAAAAATCGGAGATTTGAGATTGTATTATGGGGCAGAGTACATTTTCAACAAGGTGAATTCCGAAGGAAGTCAAAATAACATTGAAACAAATGAATTTTCTATTGCGGCTTCTCGCTACCCCGATGGGGCCACATGGCAGACTTTTGCAGGTTATGTTAATGGAGAATATCAATTAAAGCCCAATTTCACAGTATTATCTGGTGCGCGCTATAGCCAGGTTTGGGTAGACGCCCAATTTGATAAAACGTTCTATCCTTTTCCTTTTGATGAAGCAGACCTAATAACCGGTGCATTTACCGGAAGTATGGGTTTTAGTTGGTTTCCTAAGGCCAATCTCCAGATTACCTTGAATGGATCTACCGGATTTAGAGCACCTAATATTGATGATATCGGTAAGATATTTGATTCGGAACCAGGTTCTGTAGTTGTGCCCAACCCAGATTTGGAGCCTGAATATGCTTACAATGGGGAAATAGGTGTCAGAAAGAATTTTAAAGATAAATTGGTTTTAAATGGAGCAGCTTTTTATACTTATTTAGTGGATGCTCTAGTGCGCAGGAATTATGCGTTTAATGGCGAAACAGAAATTTTGTACAACGGTGAATTGAGCAATGTGCAAGCTATTCAAAATGCGGCGAAAGCCTATGTATATGGTTTTGAACTGGGTTTTGAAGCTTTTTTTAATGAAAACTGGTCACTATCATCAAATTTGACACTTACTGAAGGTACTGAGGAAGATGATGACGGGACTGATTCCCCGGCAAGACATGTTGCGCCTGTTTTTGGGGACATCCATCTAGTTTGGAAAAACCCAAAATTTAGAGCAGATGCATTTCTGAACTATAATGGAGAAATCAGTTATGCCAATTTAGCTTTGTCTGAAAGAGGTAAAACATATATTTACGCTATTGATGATAACGGAAACCCATTTTCTCCTTCATGGTATACCTTGAATTTTAGATCTCAATATCGTATATCTAATGCTGTAAAGGCAACTATGAGTTTGGAGAATATAACAAATCAACGCTACAGGACCTATTCCTCTGGGATTGTAGCTCCTGGGATTAACTTGATTTTGGGCATAGGGTATACTTTTTAAACAAAAAGCCCGACAGACGTCGGGCTTTTTTAATTGAATGCAAGGAAAATTAATTTTCTAACTTGTCTTTAGTGTCTTCAGCTACCTTTTTAAGGTCATTTGCTGTTTCATTGGCTGCATCCTTTATATCCTCTCCCATTTCTTTGGCTTTGTCCAAAGTTTCTTCTCCTGCTTTTTTAATGCTGTCCAAAGCCTGTTCTCCGGCTTCCTTAACTTCGTCACCGGCCTCTTTTACTGCATCAACCGCATCATTGGCAGCATCTTTTAAGTTATCGCCGGCTTCTTCAAGCGATTCTCCAGCCTCTTCGGTAGCCTCTTTTGCCTTGTTGGTAGCTTCTTTACAAGATACCACTGTGGACATTGATAAAGACAATGCCATAATTGCAATAAATACTCTTTTCATCTTAAAAATGGTTTAGTGTTAAAGGTGTTAAGATATGGATTTTAACATAAATGGCGATTTTAGGGGTATCATCTTTAGGTTAAGCATATTAAGGAAATCTAAATACCATGTTCACAAGGCTGTTATTCCAGCTAAATTTATAATTTTGCAAACTTGGAATTCTTGAAGAAGTAGCAGTACATATGAAGTTTGCAGAATATAAAGGATTGGATTTGCCAAAAGTTTCAGAAGAGGTTCTTGACTTTTGGAAGAATGCACAGATTTTTGAAAAAAGTGTTTCCACAAGAGAGGGTAAGGAAAGCTATGTGTTTTACGAAGGACCACCATCTGCAAATGGGATGCCCGGAATTCACCACGTAATGGCCCGTACCATAAAAGATATTTTTCCAAGGTACAAGACCATGAAAGGATATCAGGTAAAACGTAAAGCCGGATGGGACACCCACGGATTGCCCATTGAGATTGGTGTTGAAAAAGAATTGGGAATCACGAAGGAAGATATTGGAAAGAAGATTTCAGTAGAGGAATATAATGCTGCCTGTAAAAAAGCGGTGATGCGCTATACGGATGTCTGGAACGAGATGACCGAAAAAATTGGGTATTGGGTGGATATGGATGACCCATATATTACCTACAAACCCAAATACATGGAATCCGTTTGGTGGTTGCTCAAACAAATTTACAATAAAGGGTTGCTGTATAAAGGGTATACCATACAGCCCTATTCGCCAAAGGCGGGAACAGGACTGAGCTCCCATGAGTTGAACCAACCAGGGACTTACCAAGACGTTACAGATACCACGGTAACAGCCCAATTTAAGGCCGATGAAAGCACATTGCCCAAATTCTTAGAAAGGTTTGACCATTTACATTTTTTGGCATGGACGACTACCCCATGGACACTTCCAAGTAATACGGCCCTAACAGTTGGTTCTAAAATTGATTATGTGGTGGTGGCCACATACAATCAATATACTTTTGAACCTGTACATGTTATACTTGCCAAAAATTTAGTTGGAAAACAATTTGGAGGCAAATATGAAGAAACGGAAGATGTTTCGGTGCTTTCCAGTTTCACCAAAGAGAATAAGAAGATACCATTCTTAGTTGCAACGGAGTGCAAAGGAGAAGATTTGCTAGGGATAAGATATGAGCAATTGATTGATTATGCGCAACCCTACCAAAACCCTGAAAACGCATTTAGAGTTATATCTGGGGACTTTGTAACCACAGAAGATGGTACTGGAATTGTGCATACTGCACCCACTTTTGGTGCAGATGATGCCTTGGTTGCAAAACAGGCTAAACCAGAGGTGCCGCCTATGTTGGTATTAGATGAAAATAACAATCCAGTTCCATTGGTTGACCTTCAAGGTAAGTTTAGACCTGAAATGAAGGAGTTTGGCGGTAAATACGTAAAGAACGAATACTATGCCGATGATGAAGTTCCCGAGAAATCGGTGGATGTAGAAATTGCCATCAAACTAAAAATTGAGAACAAGGCCTTTAAGGTTGAAAAATATGTGCACAGTTATCCTAACTGCTGGCGTACCGATAAGCCTATTTTATATTATCCATTGGACTCTTGGTTTATTAAGGTCACAGATGTTAAGGACCGTATGTTTGAGCTGAACCAAAGCATTAATTGGAAACCCAAAGCTACCGGGGAGGGACGTTTTGGAAACTGGTTGGCCAATGCAAACGACTGGAACCTTTCCCGTTCCCGTTATTGGGGTATTCCTTTGCCTATTTGGCGTACAGCAGATGGCAAAGAGGAAATGCTAATTGGCTCTGTTGAAGAATTGAAATCGGAAATGAGCAAGGCCGTTGATGCAGGGGTGCTTGCAAAAGACGTTTTCGAAGATTTTGTGGTGGGTGATATGAGCGAGTCCAATTATGACAAAATCGATTTGCACAAAAATATAGTAGATGAGATTACTTTGGTTTCACAGTCTGGGCAACCAATGAAAAGAGAATCTGATTTGATCGATGTTTGGTTCGATAGTGGTTCCATGCCCTATGCACAGTGGCATTATCCGTTTGAAAACAAAGAATTGATAGATGATGGAGTCGCCTTTCCGGCCAATTTCATTGCGGAAGGTGTAGATCAAACACGTGGATGGTTCTATACCCTGCATGCCATTGCTACCATGGTTTTTGATACTGTATCCTACAAAAATGTAGTCTCCAACGGACTTGTTTTGGACAAGGAAGGCAAGAAAATGTCCAAAAGATTGGGGAATGCCGTAGATCCATTTAAGGTATTGCCGGAACATGGCCCAGATGCCACGCGTTGGTACATGATTTCCAATGCCAATCCTTGGGACAATCTCAAATTTGATGTTGATGGTATTGTAGAGGTAAAGCGCAAATTTTTTGGCACTTTGTACAACACATATTCTTTTATGGCGCTTTATGCCAATATTGATGAGTTTACTTATTCCGAGGCAAATATTCCATTAACGGAAAGGCCGGAAATTGACCAATGGATTCTATCGGAACTTCATTCGCTGATCAAAAAGGTGGATGAGGCTTATACCGATTATGAGGCAACGAAGGCTGCACGTATGATTTCAGATTATGTGCAGGAAAACCTGAGTAATTGGTATGTTCGTTTGAGCAGAAGGCGATTCTGGAAGGGAGATTATCAACAAGATAAGATATCGGCTTACCAAACACTCCACACCTGTTTGGCAACAATTGCCAAATTATCAGCACCTATAGCACCTTTCTTTATGGAACGGTTGTATAAAGATTTGGACACCACTACCCAAAAAGATGGTTTTGAGAGTGTGCATTTGGCAGAGTTTCCAGTTTTTGATGAGAAAATGATCAACAAAAAACTGGAGCGTAAAATGCAGTTGGCCCAAAAAATATCTTCGTTGGTATTATCAATCCGACAAAAAGAAAAGATAAAAGTGCGCCAGCCATTACAGAAAATCATGATTCCTGTTTTGAACAATGAACAAAAGGAGGACATTGAAGCAGTTTCCAACCTGATCAAATCAGAAGTAAATGTAAAGGAAATAGAGCTGTTGGATGATGCATCCGGTATTTTGGTAAAGCAGATAAAACCCAATTTTAAAGTTTTGGGACCAAGATTTGGCAAGGATATGAAAGCGATAGCTGCTGCTGTAAATCAATTGGGACAGGACGATATCCAAAAAATTGAACGCGAAAGCGAATTAATGCTTGTATTGGAAAATAAAAGTATTATTTTACAGTTATCTGATGTGGACATCAGCTCTCAAGATATTGAAGGTTGGTTGGTGGCAAGCTCTGGAGCATTAACAGTTGCCCTCGATGTTACCATAGATGAAAACCTGAGGAAGGAAGGAATTGCGAGAGAATTGGTCAATAGGATTCAAAATTTGAGAAAAGAATCAGGATTTGAGGTGACCGATAAAATTGATATTAAAATATTGAAAGACGGTTTTGTGGAAAATGCGGTTTCCAGTAATGAAGAATACATTAAAACAGAAACCTTGACCGCAGAACTTAATTTTGAAGAGAAACTAGAAGAAGGTGTCGCTATAGCCTTCGATGAAGTGAATACAAAATTGTTTATCCAAAAACATTAGAACATGGCACAAGATTTAAAAGTAAGATATTCGGATAAAGACTTAGAAGAATTTAGAGGACTTATTGAAGAAAAAATGGAAAAGGCCCAAAAGCATTTAGAGCTTTTGAAGAGTTCCTATATGAACGATGGCAATAATGGAACGGATGATACATCGCCTACCTTTAAGGCGTTTGAGGAAGGCTCTGAGACCATGAGCAAAGAAGCCAACACACAATTGGCAATTCGTCAAGAAAAGTTTATTAGAGACCTTAAGAACGCTTTGCTTCGTATTGAGAACAAAACCTATGGTATTTGCCGTGTAACCGGAAAGCTCATCAATAAGGAGCGCTTAAAACTGGTTCCGCATGCTACCCTCAGTATTGAGGCAAAGAACATGCAGAAATAATAAAAACGCCCTTGGGCGTTTTTTGTTTATGAAAACCCTGTACTGTTTTCTGGGATTTTTTGCTTTTGCGCAGCTACATGGCCAAAAATTGGTCAAAAAGGCGTTGATCAATCCAGAAACGGAATACATTCAAATTGACTCCCAACATTGTTATGATGTTAAGCTTCATACTTCAAACACAAAAGAAGTTAGGGTAATGGCAAGTATTGAAGGGGAGTATTCTAAAGATTTATTGGTCAATATGGAGGAAAGTGGTGCTACCATGTTGATCAGTGCAGGATTTCAACCTAATTTTTCTAACCCCAATGATAAGTTAAGTGCCCATAAGGTCATTTCTATTGCATTGGACATAATACTGCCAGAATATAGAGAAGTTTTAGTCTATGGGACCAATAGTAACGTTTTGGTCAATGGAAAATACAAGAATTTGGAAGTAAAACTGTCCGATGGAAGATGTGTTATTGATAATGTTGCGGAAACCGTTGAAGTCACTACACAGAAAGGAGATATTTTGCTTATGACTTCAAACGGAAATATTGTTGCCAAAAGTACGTATGGCAAAGTGTTGGAAGAAAATATTCCCAATGGGCATAACTTATACAAATTGAACACAATAGAGGGGACGATTCGTCTCAAGAAAACAAAATAATATCCATACTTTTGCGCAATCTCTTTTAAACTTATGAATCTAAAAAAGTCCCTAATAATCATTGTATTGGTCCTGCTTGTAGACCAGATTAGCAAAATATATGTCAAAACAAACTTTGTTTTGGGTGAATCTTTTGATGTTTTTAACTGGTTTAAAATCCTTTTTATTGAAAATGAGGGAGCGGCCTGGGGAACTAAGTTGAGCGACCTTTTGCCAATTTCTGAATCTTCTGGAAAGTTGTTTTTAACCATATTTAGACTTTTTGCCATTCTGGGCATTGGCTATTGGTTAAGAGATATAATTAAGAAGCAATCTCCTAAAACGCTGATTTTAGCCGTTTCGTTGATTTTTGCTGGGGCATTGGGTAATATTATAGATTCCGTATTTTACGGGATGATCTTTGATCATAGCAATGGACAGGTAGCTATTTTATTTACCGAAGAGCCATATGGGAAACTGTTTTATGGCAAAGTTGTGGATATGTTATATTTCCCATTGATTGATACTACATGGCCAGACTGGGTTCCTTCGGTTGGCGGTAAAAGTTTTCGGTTTTTTGAACCCGTCTTTAATATTGCTGATACGGCGATAAGCACAGGAGTCGGGATTTTAATTGTATTCAACAAAAAAGCTTTCCCAAAGCAAATTAAAGAGGAGTCAAATAGTTAGAATTTATAAACTCTTTTTGGGGTAATGCAATAATCAAGGGGTACATCATTTTCGTGGATGTCATCAATGCTATCTTCAGCTTCAAAAATGGATAGTCCAATTTTTAGAGTTTGGTTTCCACATTTGTGAAGAAAATTATCGTAGAACCCTTTACCATAACCTACCCTGTTTCCTTTTCTATCAAAAGCCAATAAGGGCATAAAAACTACATCTATTTGGGTTTCTGGAATTTTAATTCCATCTACAGGCTCAGGAATGTGCCATTTGTTTTTTCTGAAGACAGTATTATCGGTTAGCAAATAATTTTCCATTGAGTTTTTGCTGACTACTTTTGGAACGACTACATTTTTGTCTTTTCCTTGCAAAAGAGTAATCAGTGGAAGAGTATCTACCTCTTTATTTTCTTCAATACTTAAAAAGATATGGAAATAAAAAAAATCCCAAATAGGGATTTGAAGTACATGATTTGCTAAAAGGATACTATAATCCGATATGATAGAAAAACCAAGTCCTTCTCTCAAATCTTTATATTTCTTTCTTAGTTCATGTTTCAACATCTAGTGTTGAAAATTTTGGGGTGGCGTTTTTGGGAAACTTTTTTACTCCTTAGTTGATACAGAGAAAAAGATTTTGAAAAAAAGCATCAAAATCAAATACATTCCCAAAACGATAACATAGTTCTCCATAGAATTGTATTTATACGGTTAAATGTAGGTAAAAGAATTGAAAAATTCACCATGAAATGCATTTTTAATCGATGAAACGCATAATTTTTAATAACAGTTTAACAAGGCGATGGGTTTTCTTAAGGATTTATTTTGAAATAAACTCTTTTTAAATGATTGATAATGAGGTGATTTATTCAAAATTTGTTTAAAATTCCCATAGCCATACAAACAAATAAAAAAAACAAAAAACTTGCCTTTTTAAGAATTGAAACAGCCGTAACGGCATTTTGTAAGAAAAAGCAACCATCCTTTGGAATGTATATATCAAAATCAAATAAAGGTTAAACCATAGAAGTGATAGCTCAATTTTGATAAAAAAACGTTATTATTAAAACTACTTTTGTTTAGAGTTTATTTTCTTTTGATCATATGCCCAATCCTTCATCCATAAGTGTTCAGATAAGTACTTTGCCTAGTAATCCAGGGGTGTATCAATTCTACGACTCCAACGATAAGATTCTTTATGTGGGCAAGGCAAAGAATCTTAAGAAAAGGGTGGCTTCTTATTTCAATAAAAAGCATGAATATGGAAAAACTAGAGTTCTGGTAAAAAAGATACACTCGGTTAAGCATATTGTGGTTCCTACCGAATCTGATGCACTGCTTTTGGAAAACAATCTTATCAAAAAACTGTTGCCCAGATATAATGTCTTGTTAAAAGATGATAAATCTTATCCTTGGATTTGTATTAAAAAGGAGCGGTTTCCGAGAGTTTTCTCTACGCGAAAATTAATCAAGGATGGCTCTGAATACTTTGGGCCTTACACGAGTATGAAGACGGTAAGAACTTTATTGGATTTGGTCAAAAGCCTATATCCTTTGCGAACCTGTAATTATGATCTTTCCGAAGATAAGATTGCAGCTGGGAAATATAAGGTGTGCTTGGAATATCATTTGGGAAATTGTCTTGGGCCATGTGAAGCTTTCCAAGAAGATGAAGATTATCAAAGACAGATTGAAGATATTAGGCAGATCATAAAAGGAAATTTTAAAAGTTCGCAACAATTCTTCAAGGCCCAAATGGAAGAACTGGCCAACAAGATGGAATATGAGAAAGCCCAAAGAATCAAGGATAAGATAGAGACTCTGGAAAACTATCAGGTTAAATCAACGGTGGTCAATCCAAAGATCAACAATGTTGATGTGTTTACCATAATTTCTGATGAGACCCATGGCTATGTGAACTTTCTGCAACTTTCGCACGGCGCCATTGTACGATCACATACCATGGAAATAAAAAAGAAGCTTGAGGAGACGGATGAAGAATTGTTGCAATTGGCCCTTACCGAAATCAGACAACGATTCAAATCCCAGTCCAAGGAAATTTATTTGCCATTTCCGGTAATGGTAGAAGAAAGCCTGAAGGTCACTTTGCCTAAATTAGGGGATAAGCGGCGGATTATAGAGCTCTCTGAACGGAATGCCCGGTTTTTTAGACAGGACAGGTTCAAGCAAATAAAAATAACGGACCCGGATAGGCATACCAAAAGAATTATGGCACAGATGAAAGCTGACTTAAGGCTATCTTTAGAACCCATCCATATAGAATGTTTTGATAATTCCAATATTCAAGGAAGCAATCCGGTGGCGGCATGTGTGGTCTTTAAGGACGGAAAACCATCAAAAAAGGATTATCGACATTTCAATATAAAAACAGTTGAAGGCCCTGATGATTTTGCAAGTATGGAAGAGGTAGTATTCAGAAGGTACAAAAGACTTGTAAATGAAGATGAACCTCTGCCGCAACTTATTGTTATTGATGGAGGTAAGGGTCAACTATCTTCGGCATTAAAAAGTTTGGATATTTTGGGGCTGAGAGGAAAGATTGCCATTATAGGAATTGCTAAACGTTTAGAGGAAATCTATTTCCCAGAAGACCCTATCCCCTTATATTTGGATAAAAAATCGGAGACTTTAAAAATCATTCAGCAGCTTAGGAACGAGGCGCATAGATTTGGAATTACCCATCATCGTAACAAAAGAAGTAAGGAAGCAATTGATTCGGAATTAGAGAATATTGAAGGAATTGGCAAAAAAACTGCAGAGCAGTTATTGAAAAGTTTCAAATCGGTAAAAAGAGTTAAGGAAGCAACCATTGAAAACCTTGCCGAATCAGTTGGTATGGCAAAAGCAAAAAAAATTTATAAAACTTTCCATTAACAAAACGAACATGAGAAATATAATAACCACAGTATTGTTTGTTTTTTTAGGGCTTTTGGGTTTTTCACAAGTTGATGGAACAAAAGGGACACCTAAAGTTGGTCTTGTGCTAAGTGGAGGAGGAGCGAAAGGATTGGCACATATTGGTGCACTTAAAGTGATTGATGAGGCTGGAATAAAAATTGATTATGTAGGAGGAACCAGTATGGGGGCAATAGTGGGAGCATTGTATGCCTCTGGTTATTCCGCAATGGAACTGGATTCTATTTTTAGGGTAACAGATTTTTCTAAGCTTATTCAGGATAACGTTCCAAGAGGAGCCAAGACATTCTACGAAAAAGACGACTCTGAACGCTACGCGTTGGGCTTACCATTCACAAATTTTAATGTATCCTTTCCACAGGCAATTTCTGGAGGGCAGAACATCTATAATGAATTGGTAAGGTTATTATTCCATGTAAAGGACGTTCAAGATTTTAAAAGATTGCCCATTCCTTTTTTGTGTATTGCCACAAATGTGGAAACAGGAGAAAGGGTCCTGTTGGATAGAGGGTATCTTCCTGAAGCCATTATGGCCAGTGGAACATTTCCTTCACTTTTTGAACCATCTGAAATAGAAGGAGAAATTTTAATAGATGGTGGTGTGGTAAATAACTATCCTATTGAAGAAGTAAAAGCAATGGGGGCCGATTTAATTATTGGGGTAGATGTACAACACGGATTATCCACTAGGGAATCCTTGTCCTCTGCAACTGAAATCCTTCTTCAAATCAACAATTATAGGACAGTAAATGATATGAAGAACAAGGTGAAGGAAACCAATATCTATATTAGACCGGATATTGATGATTATTCTGTCATCGATTTTGATCGTTCTCTTGAAATTGTTGAAATTGGAGAGAGCGCAGCATATAAAAAACTGCCCGAATTGGTGGAGGTTGCCCAAAAACAAAACAGAGTTGTTGTCTCACAAAAAAGAATTCGAACAAAAGATAGCCTTACCGTAAACCGATTGATTATTGAAGGAAATGACAGGTATACAAGGGGCTATATCAAAGGAAAACTACGATTTAATCTAGCTGAGAAAATTTCATTTGATGAATTAAAGCAAGGAATCAACAACTTATCTGCCACGGGAAACTTTAAAACAATTCGATATGAACTGGTATCAAACGGATTGGGAACAGATCTTATATTAAAGCTTAAGGAAGACCCAACAAAGATGTTCATAAAGATGTCTGCGCATTATGACGATTTGTACAAGAGCGCTGCTTTGATCAATCTTACCAAAAAAAACTTTCTGCTCAAAGATGATGTTGCATCATTCGATTTTATTCTTGGTGACCATATTAGGTACAATATGGAATATTACATGGACAAGGGGTTTTATTGGAGCTTTGGAGTCACATCAAACTTCACGGATTTTGATGAAGAAATTGACTTTGAACTGATACGTTCAAATTTTGATGTGCCTAATGACCCTAATATTAGAAGCATTACTTTGGATGTGACAGATTTGACAAATCAAGTATATCTACAGACTGTGTTGAAAGAAGAGTTTGCATTTACACTTGGGGCAGAACATAAGCTTTTACGTTATAGTACTAGAACCTTGAATCAGTTCGAAGAAGGAAATGAAGGAAGTTTTTTGCCTACGAATTCGGATAGGACATTTTTTGATAATTCCAATTATTTCAGCACCTATGGAAAGATTACTCTAGACACTTATGATGACAAGTATTTTCCCACAAAAGGATTGTACTTTGATAGCGATTTTCATTTTTACCTTTTCTCCTCAGATTTTAATGACAATTTTAGGGAGTTTTCTGTAGGAAAAGCCAGATTGGGCACTGTGATTCCGTTGTTTCATAATTTGAGCCTCAATATGGAGGCGGAAGGCGGTGTTAAGTTGGGAACATCTAGTGTAAAATCTTTTGACTTTATCCTTGGAGGATACGGCAATGATTTTGTGAACAATTTTATACCATTCTTTGGATACGATTTTTTAAGCCTGCCCGGGAACAGTTTTGTAAAAGCGTATGGAAGACTGGATTATGAATTTGCTTCTAAAAACCATGTTTTGTTTTCAGCAAATTTTGCCAATGTTGCAGATGATTTGTTCCGAACAGGAGATTGGTTTACAGAGCCAAGTTTTTCTGGTTATGGTATAGGTTACGGTCTGGAATCCTTTTTAGGCCCTGTGCAAATATATTATTCTTGGTCACCGGAAAATAGCAATAGCAATGTGTTCTTCAGTGTTGGATATTGGTTTTGATTGATTCCAAGTATTTTTTAAGACTAAAACCTCTGTCAAATTTTGCAAAGAGAACCAATTGTGGATTTTACCCAATACGAACAAATAAAAACCATAAAAAACAAGGGTTTTTTCTTAATGGATTGCCAAATATTTACTAAGCCCATTATAATATGAAAAATCAATAGTTAAAGTCCGTTAAAAACTTATTTTCCTACAAAACCTTGATGTATCTTTACGTCACATAAGGGGTGGTTCCCTTATAACTTTAAGTATTGGTTTTTCATAATTTAAAGTTTGGTTGGTTATTTAGGAAAAGCCCAGTTGTACAACTGGGCTTTTTTTATTTATAATATTTTGGAACAAGTTTTGTTTAAGTAAATGTAAACTGATTAACCTCAAAAGCGATTTTAGTAATTTTATACTGATATAAAGAGCTATGAAAAAATTTTTAACCATCTCTGCCCTTCTACTTGTCATGCCCTTAATGGCGCAAAATAAGCGTCCAGCCTTCAAAGCGGGGGAATGGTTAAAGTTTCGCATACACTATGGATTTTTAAATGCCAGTTATGCCACTCTTCAACTCAGTAATGATACTATGGACAGTGTCCCGGTATATCATGTGGTTGGAAGAGGAAAAACTACGGGCTTTGCAAGTATATTTTTTAAAGTAGATGATACCTACGAAAGTTATTTTGGAAAAAGAGATGGGAAGCCCTACCGGTTTATTAGAAAAATAAATGAAGGCGGTTATACTAAGGATATAGAAATAGACTTCCTTTACAATGAGGATAAAGCTATTTTAAAGGACAATAAAAATGGGAAACAAATGGAGATTCCCGTGCAGGATGATATTCAAGATTTGTTGTCTGCTTCCTATCATTTGCGAAATAAATATGACTTGGATGAATTTGAAGTAGGAAAGTCTATAGATATGGATATGTTGTTTGATGATGATGGAGTTTATAAATTTAAGTTGAAATTTTTGGGAAAAGAAGTCATACGCACCAAGTTTGGCAAAGTAGAATGTCTTAAATTTAGGCCCGTGGTACAATCTGGCCGAGTTTTTAAAGAAAAAGAAAGCCTTACGCTTTGGGTTTCTAATGATTTGAATAAAATTCCGGTGAGAATAAAGGCCGATTTGGCGGTTGGATCATTAAAAGCAGATTTGGATGCCTATAACGGGCTCAGAAACCAGTTTAAAATAATAATGAGATAGTTTGAATGAAGAATGATGAGCGAATTGAGTCCCAAATCAATAAGCTTGAAGAAAAGTACAAAAACTCTGGACAAGACCTAAGTTCTTACCTTGACGGACTCCTTTATCAACGTTACCTAACTTATTGGGATTATATCCATTTGGATACACTATTAAGTATTCAAGTGCCACGAACCCATTTTCCGGATGAAGAGATCTTTATCATGTATCATCAGATAACAGAGCTTTACTTTAAGCTGATTTTGCATGAACAAAAACAAATAGTAGAGGATAAATCCCAAGATCTGGATTTTTTCATAGAAAAGGTTAACCGGATCAACAATTATTTTAAAGCACTTATTTCATCCTTTGGCATTATGATCAAGGGAATGGAACGAGAGCAATTCTTAAGGTATAGAATGGCATTGTTGCCGGCAAGCGGATTCCAATCTGCCCAATACCGAATGATTGAGATTTATTCAACGCCTTTGGAAAATTTGGTTCATTTTTCGGAGCGAAAATCCTTTTCGGCCAAAAACAGCGTTGAAGAGCTCTTTGAGCACATTTACTGGAAAAAAGGAGCTACCGATTTAACAACAGGGGAGAAAACGCTCACTTTAAAGCAATTTGAATTTCGGTATACCCCCAGGCTGTTGAGAATATCCAATCAAGTCAAAAACAGTAATATTTATCTTAAATACCTTCAATTGCCTGAAGAATCAAGAGAAAATAAAACATTGATCAAGTCTTTAAAGGATTTGGACGTGAATGCCAATGTAAATTGGCCATTAATGCATATGGGCTCTGCGCATAGGTATTTGGCAAAAGGAAATAAACAAGTAGAAGCTACCGGAGGCACAAATTGGAAGGACTTTTTGCCGCCGAGTTTTCAGAAAATAATATTTTTCCCAACTTTGTATACAGAAGAAGAGTTGGATGCATGGGGAAAACAATGGGTAGATCATATATTTAATCCCGCAAATAAATAGTTACAATGCAAAGATTTTTTGGGGCAATCTTGGCACTAATAGTTTTGGTGTCTTGCAAAGAAAAGAAAGAGTTGGTACAACAATTGGAGCCAAAAGAACCGGTTCAAAAACCTATAGTAAAACATTTTGGGTTCAATTTGGATAATTTCAATACCGAGTATGATACCATAAAAAGAGGAGAGACTTTTGGAGAACTCATGCTTAAAAATAAGGTTGAGTATCCCAAAATATACTCCATATCAGAGAACTATAAAGATACTTTTGATGTTAGAAAAGTAATGGTGGGCAAACCCTATCTTCTTTTAAAATCAAAAGATACCGCAGAAGCAGCTGAAGTATTTATATACCAAAACGATAAAATCAACTACACTGTTGTTGATTTTAGGGACAGTAGTGCCTATGCCTATAAAGGAAGAAGAACGGTAAGGGCGGTTGAACGTGAAGTTGCCGGTGTTATAGAAAACAACCTTTCTGAAACTTTGGATAAGCTTGGTGTAGACTATAATGTGACCATTGACCTATCTGAGATTTATGCCTGGACCATTGACTTTTTTAGGTTGGAAAAAGGAGATAAGTTCAAGGTTATTTATGACGAGCACTTTATCAACGATAGTGTATATGCAGGTCGTGGCCCGCTAAAAGCAGCTTTGTTTGAGCATAAAGGGACGCCAATATACGCGTTTCCTTACGTAACCGATTCACTTAAGAATATTCTAGACTACTATGACCAAGACGCTAATAATTTGCGGAGCACTTTCTTAAGGGCTCCTATAAAATTTGGATATCGATTATCGTCTCGATACAATCTAAAGCGCAGAATAGCATACTACGGATATAAAGTAAGACCACATAAAGGAACAGATTATGCTGCACCAGTTGGTACACCTATTATCGCCACTGCAGATGGTACTGTTTCTGAGTCTACAAGAAGAGGAGGAAACGGAAGATATGTGAAAATCAGACATAACGGGACATATAGCACTCAATACCTTCATATGAAAAAGCAAAAGGTGAAAAGAGGAGAATTTGTTAGGCAGGGAGATGTTATTGGCTGGGTTGGAATGACGGGAAATACAGGAGGCCCGCATGTTTGCTATCGATTCTGGAAAAACGGAAGACAAGTAGATCCCTTGCGTGAAAAATTACCATCAGCAGAACCTATTGCAGATTCCCTTAAGGCCAATTACATGGAGCATATAGATCCATTAAGAATACAATTGGATTGTATTGAATATGTAATTCCTGAACCAGAGCTAGAAGGAGACCAACTAACACTCAACCCATAAAATGATATTGCCCAAAATAAACCCTACCACTACAGAAGCTTGGAAAAAATTATCGGAACACTATAAAAAAACCAAACACGTACATCTCAGAGAACTGTTTTCTTCGGACTTGAGTCGCGGAAAGAAGTTTACTTTGCTCTGGAATGATTTTATCGTTGATTATTCCAAAAATAGAATTGACGAACAAGCCTTGTCCCATTTATTGCAACTTGCAGATGAGGTAGGATTAAAAGATGCAATTTCCAGCTATTTTAATGGAGAATTGATAAACCAAACCGAAGGACGTGCAGTTCTCCATACGGCGCTTCGTTCCAAAGCAGATGATCAGGTATTTGTGGATGGAGGGAACATTGTCAAGGAAGTTTATCAAGTAAAAGAAAAAATCAAGGATTTCTCAAGATCTGTGATTTCAGGAGAAAGAAAAGGATATACCAATAAGCCTTTTACAGATATAGTGAACATAGGTATTGGAGGGTCGGACCTTGGCCCTGCAATGGTCACAGAGGCCCTCAAATTCTATCAAAATCATTTAAAAACTCACTTTGTTAGCAATGTTGACGGTGATCATGTCCATGAAATATTAAAAGAGTTGAACCCTGAGACCACTTTATTTGTTGTGGTTTCCAAAACTTTTACCACCCAAGAAACGCTTAGCAATGCCCTTACCATTAAAAAATGGTTTTTGAAGCATGGTTCACAAAATGATATTGCCAAGCATTTTGCTGCAGTTTCAACCAACACACAAAAAATCCAGGAATTTGGAATAGCGGATGAAAACGTATTCCCAATGTGGGACTGGGTTGGAGGTCGCTTTTCACTTTGGAGCGCTGTTGGCCTTTCCATTGCGCTATCTGTTGGATATGAAAATTTTGAGGAGCTCTTGCAGGGGGCCAATCAAATGGATGTCCATTTTAAGGAAGCACCTTTTTCAGAAAACATTCCTGTGATCTTGGCTTTGCTCAGTGTATGGTACAATAACTTTTATGGGGCCGAGACCGAGGCCATTATTCCATATACCCAATATTTAAATCGTTTTTCTGCCTACTTGCAACAGGGCATTATGGAAAGTAATGGTAAGAGTGTGGATAGAGCGGGCACCCGCACTCAGTATGAAACAGGTACAATTATTTGGGGAGAACCGGGCACAAATTCACAACATGCCTTTTTCCAGTTGATTCATCAAGGAACAAAACTTATCCCTACAGATTTTATTGGGTTTAAAGAACCATTGCATGGCGATATAGATCATCATAATAAGTTAATGGCCAATTTTTTTGCTCAAACAGAAGCATTAATGAATGGGAAAACCTCGGTAGAAGTTAGAGAAGAGTTGGAAAAACAAAACATTTCAGAGGAAGAATTGGAGTTGTTACTGCCTTTCAAAGTATTTGAAGGAAACAAGCCAACCAACACCATACTCATCAAAAAATTGACCCCTAAAACCCTTGGTTCTTTAATTACATTGTACGAGCATAAAATCTTTGTCCAAGGTATTGTTTGGAACATTTTCAGCTATGATCAATGGGGTGTTGAACTGGGCAAGCAACTTGCTAAAAATATACTCTCCGATATTGAAAACCCAGAAATTGGCAAGCATGACAGTTCAACCCTGAATCTTTTGCAATTTTTTAAGAATTGATTTAAGATTTATTAAAAACTCAAAAGAGTTTAAGTAGTTGTTTATCAGTGAAATAGATAGTCACTGATTATTGTTATATTTGGTTTTGTTAACGTTTGCTTAACATAGCGCATGTTAAAAAATGAGACTTTTGCAAGGCTATTCAAATAACTTAAACACTATTAAAATGAAAAAACTCTATTCATTGATTGTGGCTCTGTTTGTATCCACAATTATGTTTTCACAAGGAACAGTTACCGGTACTGTTATGGACGGTGACATGGGAACTCCACTTCCCGGTGCCAGTGTTGTCCTCCAAGGAACACAAAACGGTACATCAACGGATTTTGATGGGAAATTTACAATTGAAGTTTCTGAGGATTCAGGAACTCTTGTTGTTTCTTATATTGGATTTGTTGAAAGGAGAATCTCTTTTAGTACCTATGGAGACATAGGCTCTATTACCTTAAACCCAGATGCTGAAGAATTGGAAGGCGTCGTAGTAGTTGGTACAGGGGTAATTGATTTGGCAAAGGAGCGTGAGACTCCAGTAGCTGTTAGCACAATTACAGCCAAAGAAATCCAACTAAAAGTTGGAAATACTGAATTCCCTGAAATATTGAATACTACTCCTTCTGTATATGCTACTAAGCAAGGAGGTGGATATGGAGATTCTAGAATTAACCTTCGTGGTTTTAACCAAAACAACACTGCCGTAATTATAAATGGACAGCCCGTTAATGATATGGAAAACGGTTGGGTATATTGGTCCAACTGGCAGGGCCTTTCAGATATTGCTTCTGGAATGCAAGTACAAAGGGGACTAGGTTCTTCTAAATTGGCTGTTCCTTCTGTAGGTGGAACATTGACCATTGTTACAAAGAGTACAGAAAAGGAAGAAGGTGGTTTTGCCAAGATCTCTGCCGGTAACGATTCGTATTTCAAAACTGTTGTTGGGTACAATACAGGTACCAATGAAAAAGGATGGTCTTCAAGTATTCTTTTAGGACGTTGGTCAGGTGATGGTTATGTTGATGCCACAGAAGGCGAAGGGTATACCTATTTGTTTTCGTTAGGTTATATGCCATCCGATAAGCATGCATTTAACTTTACTTTTACAGGAGCTGCCCAATGGCACAACCAAAGAGATTTTGAGCTCTCTATTCGTGATCATTTAAACTATGGTGGAGATGACTTCAGAAAGTTCAATGGTGATTGGGGTATGTTGAACGGTGAAACGTATACCTTTAGAAGAAACTTCTACAACAAGCCAATCGGTACGCTAAACTGGGATTGGAATATTGATGACAAACTATCACTATCTACCTCAATTTATGGTTCTTGGGGCCGTGGTGGTGGAACAGGACCTCGTGGACGTAATTTTAGCATCAATCCTTTCCGAAAGGATTTAACCGAAGGTATTACGGATGGGCTTACATATCGTAATGCAGATGGAACAATTGATTTTGATGCGGTGGTTGCCAATAACAGAGCAGGAGATGCATACACTGTGGAAGGACCATATGAAGGTGCCATCCTTGGTTCAAATGGATTCAGTGATAACGGTGTTAACAGTAACATTGCCATTAGAAGGGCCTCTATGAACTCTCATAACTGGTATGGAGCTATCTCTAACTTAAAATGGGAATTGAATGATGAGTGGACTCTTGGAGGAGGTGTGGATTTACGTTCGTACAAAGGATTTCACTACCGTGTTTTGAACGACCTACTTGGATTGGACGGATATGTTAGTACTGGAAATGAAAATATTACGGAGGGCTTAATAATAAGAGAGACTATCAAAGCCTCCCCTTTCAACAACACAGGGTTAACAGATAACAAAATCGATTATTATAATGTAGGTAAGGTAAACTGGTTTGGTTTTAACGGGATAACTGAATATAACAATCGTAATAACCTATCGGCGGTTCTTCAAATTGGTGTTTCCAACCAGACTTATCAAAGAATCGATTACTTCAACCAACCAAATGAAGATGCAGAAAGTGATAAGGACAGTAAAGTTGGAGGTTACATAAAAGGTGGAGCCAATTATAACATTGATGATAGCCATAATGTATTCTTCAATGCTGGTTATATTGAAAGACAGCCTTTGTTTGATGCTATTTTTCCAAACTTCGCCAATGCCATAAACGAAGATGCAGAAAACGAGCAGATAACATCTTTTGAGCTTGGGTATGGATATCGCTCTAGTTTTTTAAACGCAAACATTAACCTTTACAATACCACCTGGGATAACAGATTCATTTCGGAATCTATCCGAGGAGTTCAGGGGTTGGATAACGGTACTGCAAATTTTGCAGGAGTTAAACAAGTACACTCTGGATTGGAATTGGATTTCAATATGCGTCCAGTAGACAGACTCCGTTTGGATGGTATGATGTCTATTGGTAACTGGCAGTTCAAAGACAACGTAACTGCAAGTGTTTTTGATGGAGATCAAAACTTGGTAGATACTGCTACGTTGTATGTTGATGGAACCAAAGTTGGTGATGCAGCTCAATTTACCGCTAGTTTGGAAGCTGACTATGAAATCATCGAAAACCTGGGTGTAGATGTTACATGGAGGCACGCCGCCAACCTTTATTCTGACTTTACTTTTCAGTTGGATACACGTAACTGGGCAAACGATGCACAATTCTTGGCGCCAAACAATAGAGGTGCTCTAAAATTGCCAAGCTATAACCTATTTGATTTAGGTCTTGATTATCAGTTTGATTTTGAAAAATCAAACATATTTATTCGTTTGAATGTGAACAACATATTTGATACTGAATATATTTCTGAAGCAAGCTCTAGTATATATGTGGGAGATGAAGGTCCTGCATCTGATGCTCCAGTTTCTACCTATAAAGGAATTGACGATAGAAACTTAGTGTGGTTTGGATTTGGAAGAACTTGGAACCTAAGCCTTAGCTACAATTTCTAGGATAGACCATAAAATAGGAATAAAACCCTGCCAACGGCAGGGTTTTTTATTTTCAAAATCCTTACATTTAAACATCAAATTATACCAATGGAAATTTTACAAAACCTTCATTCTTACTTTGCCTATGTTGTGCTGGCTATATTGATTTTAGCCGTTTTTAATGCCATAACTGGATGGCTTGGAAAAAGAGAATTTACCATGCATAAAGATTTAAGAGTAAGCCTTTTTGCAATGATTCTAACACATATGCAGCTTTTGATAGGCCTTATCCTATACTTTATTTCTGATAATGGCCTTAAGGCGGTTCAGGCGTTAGGCATGGGAGGGTTGAACTCTGCCGCTCGTTTGTTGGCTGTGGAACACCCCTTTACCAATATTTTGGCCGTGGCCTTGATTACCATTGGCTGGTCTCGTCACAAAAAGAAAAATGAGAGCAGTGCAAAATTCAAGAGCATTGCCATTTTCTATGGTTTGGGACTTTTGTTGATTTTAAGCCGTATACCTTGGGGCCAATGGCTAGGATAATATGTAGTAAAGAATAATACTATTAATACCCATTGTGCATTTTAAATAATGCAGATTCTATGTGCTTGGAACAAAAAGGCGGATATAAAGTTACGAGTCATGCCGCTGTTTTTTGGTTATACATTTCGTTTTCAAATTCGTCTATTGTTTTATAGCCCAAAGTTGAACGTATCCTCTATTTATTACCCCGGACATAACTCAGTTTAACGGCTTTTAGCCTGGAGAATTCTAAGAAAAATGCTCATGTATGAATACAAAATACAATACTACGATGCTCATGACTTCGATGGAAAACCACAATAACTTTGATTTGGTTATTTTTTTATTGGCTAACCTGTAACGATTGGATTCCAACATATACCGCTCCGATTTCTGTTCATCCAAAAATTTGTTTTTCTTGGATAGGTTTTCGAGTTCTTTTACAAACCCACTCAAATCCTTTGAATTCCGTATGATTTTCACCAACTTATAACTCCAAATAGAAAAGAGCAAAACTAAAAAAAAGGTAACCACTATACGTTTATATTACGGTAGTCGAAAGATAAACAATGAGGGAAACAAAACCTGTCAAAACCATAAAAATTAAGCCATTGTACAGTTTGTTGTTCATTGGAATTGGACAGATATATGGGGCTTTTACCATTTACAGGCTTGGAGTGTTGACAGTAAAGGAAACATGGATTAATCAGGTTTGTATTGTATTGGTGTTTGTATTGATAGGATGGGCAATATATCTATTTTATTCCTTTTCAATGTTTTTTAGATTAAAGGATAATAAGATTATTTTAAGGGAGGACAATCTTTCCCTTTTTGGGGTTGAACTCAGCTATTCTGATATAGAAGATTTTGGGATTAATGCATCTGATTCGGAATTATCCATGGACATATCAATAAAAGATTTGGATGAACCGATTCCCATAGTGTCAAAATTCATGAAATTGAAGGATTTTCACATGCTTACAAAAACTCTGATTGAGAAAACCACTACAAATCAAAGGTGATCTTCACCACTATATATTTTGCGTATAATTCTGGTGTATCACATATATCAAAAACATGCTTGCCCTCGTTTTTTAGAAGTCTTACAGATTGAAAAAATTTCAGATTGGGCACAAGCGGGACTTTTTTTCAAGCCGTTAGTTATTCTTTCACTTCCTTTATTAAAAATAAATACACGGGGAAATGGTCGCTATACCCCCCTGCATGGGTGCCTCCCGCGTATGTCCTAAAGGGATACCCTTTGTATCTCCCATCTTGTGTTTTTAAATAGGAAGGTGCATAAACACTAGCTTTCCAAAAAGAAAAACCTTTGCTGCCTTTTTGTGTAAGATTTTGAGTCATAAAAAATTGGTCAAAGAGGTTCCATTTGTCACGATATGCCAATGAGCCAATCCCTTTTCTGTATAATTTTTCCATTGGGTTAAAGAGCGATAGACTATCCATTTGGGACACTTTCCCTTTTGTTTTGAGAATTTTTTTAAGGCTTTCGTCCCTGGGGTCATCATTCAGGTCGCCCATACTGATAATTTTAGCCTCTGGGTTGAATTTTTGGATGGAATCAATAATTCGTTTATTAACTAAGGCAGCTCTAATTCTATCTGGTTTGCTTTTAGTGGCCCCACCTCTTCTGGAGGGCCAATGGTTAACAATAAAATGGAACTCTTCCCCATCAAGAATCCCTCCAACCACAAGTTGGTCACGGGTATAGTTTCTTTCACCCATTTCATCAAACAAAAGAAGCCTATTGCTTTTGAACGAAGTGGGCAAAAAGGAAGATTTCTTAAAAAGTAGTGCCACATCAATACCTCGTTCGTCTGGCGAATCAAAATGGACAATTCCATAATCCTTATTTCTTAAATTGGGATGATTTACCAAATCTTCAATCACATTTTTGTTTTCCACTTCGCACAACCCAATAATATCTGGGGAGGTTTTGGAGGCTTCCTCGCCAATCTTGGACAGCACTTTTGAAATATGTTCAATTTTCTTTTTGTAACGAGTTTCAGTCCAATTATATCGTCCCTCTGGAGTCCTTTCGTCATCAAAGGTCAAAGAGTCATTTACGGTGTCGAAAAGATTTTCAACATTATAAAATGCTATAGTTCTGATCCGATAGGATTTTTGGGATTGTGCAGATAGGCATACCGTTGCCAATACAAATAAGTAGGTTAAAAATTGCATTTGGGTTTTGATTTGTGGTCTAAAATAAGTAAGATTGCTCGTTTTTCGTACACATCTCGAAAGATTATAACCCCAAAATCTTATTTATTAACCTACCGTAGCTAGCTTATGAGAACTGCTATGTTCCAAATTGTGCTATGTTGTACCTCATTTTTGTATGGACAGCAGAGTACTTCAATATCTGGAATTATTATGGATGGAGCCACCAAAGGACCAATCCAGAATGTAATCATCTTAATTGAAGGCTTTCCTGAAGCCTTTACCACCAACAGCAATGGCCGTTTTACAATAAGAACACCAAAAATTGGCGAACAGACCCTTAAAATTGGCGCTCAGGATTATATTTTAAAGCGACTTCCAATTGTTTTGGAAGGTGAACCTATTATTCTTGGAGATATTTTTCTGGAAAAAGATTTAACCAAAGAAAAAACGGACAATTTGATTTCACTGACAGCTGATGATTTGTCCAGCGATGAGGAAACCGTTGCAATTTCTTCAGGACTTTTACAATCCAGCAAGGATATTTTTCTAAACCGTGCAGCATTTGATTTTGGTCAAGCATTTTTTAAAGTCCGAGGGTATGATTCCCAAAACGGAACTGTTATGGTCAATGGAATTTCCATGAATAAATTCTTTGATGGAAGGCCGCAATGGAATAATTGGGGTGGATTGAATGACGTATTGCGTAATCAAGAGTTCACCTATGGTTTGGCGATAAATCCATACACATTTGGAGGAATACTGGGAAATACGAATATAAATATAAGGCCATCTGCTGTTAGGCCTGGAATTCGGTTATCCAGTTCAATGTCTAACCGGACTTATAGAGGTCGGTTAATGGCAACCTACAACTCTGGATTGCACAAGGGATTGGCATATTCAGTTTCATCATCAAGGAGATGGGCCGGTGAAGGTTATGTTGATGGAACTTTGTATGATGCGTATTCATTTTTTGGTGCTTTGGAATATCAACTCAATGCGCAAAACAGCATAGTGCTGACCTCCATCATGGCTCGAAACCGAAGAGGACGTTCCTCCGCAATTACCCAAGAGGTTTTTGATTTAATGGGCAATAAATACAATCCATATTGGGGAAAGTTGGATGGGAAGATCAGAAATTCCAGAACTAGGGAAATATTTGAGCCTTTATTTGTTTTGAATCACTTTTTCCAGTCTCCCAAACTATATTGGACAACAGGAATTTCCTATCAATTTGGGAGGAATGCCAGAAGCAGGTTGGGGTACTTCAATGCTTCAAATCCGGACCCTACCTATTACAAGAATTTACCCAGTTATTACTTGAACAGCTCATTGGGAGCGGATTTTACAAATGCCTCTTTGGCCAAAGAAGGCTTTTTACGTAACCCTCAAATGGAATGGGAAGCAATATACGCTGCAAATACCAATACATTAAATCAAGGAAAGGCATCATATGTACACTATAATGATGTAATAAATGACCGGCAAATTACCTTGTCCAGTTCTTTGAACTATAGAATCAATGAACATATTAAAGTAGGAGCAGGTATGCAATATAAAAAACTTGCTTCCGAAAACTTTGCTGAAATTGATGACTTGTTGGGTGCAGATTATCATGAGGATGTTGATTCATTTTCAGAAACAAAGAATGATGTTGCGGGCAGCTTGACTAAAAGTGAAGGACAGAAATTCAATTACCATTATAACATGATGGTATCTCAATTTAATGGTTTTGGACAGATACAAGCAGCGTATAAAAACTTGAAAGGATTTGCTTCTGCATCTTTTTCTGGTTTTGAGGCCCAAAGGGAAGGCCTTTTTCAAAACGAACGGTTTTTGGAAAACTCTTTGGGCAAGGGAGATAAAGTTTCTTTTTCGGGAGTGGGTCTTAAATCTGGGATTTCCTATTTTCTTTCCGGGAGACATTGGATAACTGCAAATGGAGCTCTCATAAACAGGCCTCCTACTATTCAGAACATGTTTGTAAATCCTCGTGAAAACAATGAAGCTGTTCCTGAAATCCAAAAGGAGACCATTTCCTCCGTTGATTTAAGCTATTTTATAAGATTACCTGATCTTACAGGGCGCATAAGTGCATTCTACACTAGATTTCAGCATACAACTGATATCAATTTCTTTTATGTGGATTCAGGTTTTGGGTCAGATTTTGTTCAAGAGGTAATAACTGGATTGGACAAGCTGAATAAAGGAATTGAGTTTGGATTGGAGTATGAGGTTTCATCAAATGTAAAAATATCGGCAATAGGTAATATTGGGCACTATGTTTATGCTAGCGACCCTTCTGTGATCATAAACTTTGACACAGCAGGGAGCGAAAAAGAGGTATTGGGCCTTGAAGGCAATTTGGATTTAGGGATTGCTAAATTAAAGGAGTTAAAATTGGCACAAGGCCCTCAAACTGCTTTGGCCTTGGGAGTAGAATATAGAGATCCAAAATACTGGTGGATGGGCTTAACAACCAATTACTTGGCCAATAATTACTTGAATCTCTCGACCATAACCCGCACCCAAAGCTTTTTGTTGAATCCAGATACTGGCGAACGTTTTCCAGAAGCCACTGAAGAAAATGTAGCTCAAGTTTTAAAACAACAAAAACTGGATGACTTCTATTTGCTCAATCTTGTTGGTGGGAAATCATGGTTTGTGGACCGAAAATATATTAGTGCTTTTGTAAGCGTGAATAATTTGTTTGATGAGGTTTTTAGAACTGGAGGTTATGAACAAAGCCGAAATGGAAATTATGGACAATTGCAAAAGGACAATTTGAGCGGGACACCCTCTTTTGGCCCAAAGTACTGGCATAGTTACGGGCGGACATATTTTCTGAATCTTGCCATTAGCTTTTAATCAAAAGAATGAACCAAAGAAAACCAAATACTATTTGATGATAATGAGATTTATAAATAAAACATGCTGTTCTTTAAGCTTAATCATTGTTTTTTCTTGTGTTGTAGGCTCGGATTTTGAAGCTCCGGAAGATAACTGTGATTCAGACATGGAAGCCAACATCAGTTTTGAGGACTTAGAAGGGTTTTTTAATGATGAAACAATACAGATTCAGGAAGATTTAATTATTGAGGGATACATAATCTCGTCTGATAGGGCTGGGAATTTTTATGGAGTTCTCTATCTACAAGACCATCCAACTAATCCTGCCAAAGGGCTTCAACTTGAAATTGATTTACGGAATTCGCACTTGTTTTTTGAAGTTGGCAGTAAAGTTCAGGTGAAACTTAAAGGGTTATTCTTGGGGAAAAGTGGAGAAACACTCAAACTTGGTGGGTCGTTTTCAGCATTTGGAAATGTTTCAGTAGGAAGACTGCCAGCTTTGAAGGTCCCTGATCACATTTTCTTGTCGTGCGGAGATATTGAAGAAGTTAAACCGATTTTGACAAACATTTTGGATGTGGAGAATGTTCCGGCCAATGTCTTAGTTAAACTCGATAGCTTGGAGGTAATGGATGAAGGGTTGGGAATGACCTTTGCGTTGCCCAAAGAAGAAACAGAGATTATTCTTAAAGACTGTAACGAAAATGAAATGGTGATGCTAAACAGTGGTTTTTCGGATTTTCAGGCCGAAGTTTTGCCAGATGGAAATGGAACAATAACTGGAATTTTACAAAAAGATGGAAAGAAACATCAATTAGTTATCCGGGATTTGAATGATTTGGATTTTTCTAACGATCGCTGTCCGGAAATCATAACTGAATTTACATCGAACCAGATTTTTATTTCAGAACTGGCAGACCCGGATAACAATTCCAAAGCACGATTTGTTGAGTTGTACAATGCATCTGAAGAATCTTTGCATCTGAACAAATGGATACTGCAACGCTATACCAACGATAAAACAGCGGTAAGTTCCTCGATTGATTTATCTGGATTTATCATTGAGGGAAAAAGTACGTTTGTCATATCTCCTAATGCAGCTGAATTTGAGTTGATATATGGATTTTCACCAGATTTAGGGGTATCTACAAATAGTCCTGCAGATTCCAATGGAGATGATAACTTGGAATTGGTTGATCCCTTTGGAGTTATCATCGATAGGTTTGGAATTATTGGCGAAGATGGCTCTGGCACCAACCACGAATTTGAAGATGGTAGGGCGGTAAGAAACCTAAATATTACTAAGGGGAACCCCTCTTACACTTTTTCAGAATGGACAATTTTTAATGATACGGGAGATTCGGGAACAACAAAACTGCTTCAAAATGCTCCAGAAGATTTTACTCCAAATGAGCATCAATAACACAATGGGGAACAGTGCAATTTTTAACACAAAACATCCAAGCCCTACAAGAAACACGTAGATTATTCCAATAAACATTAATAACCATAACTATGAAACACGTTTTATTTACTCTTGTTTTTGGTCTTGCATTGGTATTTCAGTGTCAGGCCCAGGAAATTTCAAAACATGCATTGGGAATTAGAGTCGGGGATGATGATGGATTTGGTGCGGAAATAAGCTATCAATTAGGTCTTTCAGATGCAAATCGGCTTGAACTGGACTTAGGAATTAGAAGCAAAAAGGATTCCTATGATGCTTTTAAGTTGGTTGGCCTTTACCAATGGGTAATGCCTTTAGATCGTTCTTTTCATTGGTATGTAGGTGCGGGTGCCGGTGTAGGAAATGTCAGTGTTGATGGTGCAGGTTCTAACACCTTTGCACTATTGGCTGGAGACATTGGAATAGAGTACAATTTTAAGATTCCATTGCTTTTGTCCTTGGACGTAAGACCTGAAATAGGCTTTAACGATGAGGGTTATGGTAGTGACTTTGATTTTGATTTAGGACTTGGGATTAGATATCAATTCTGATACCAATACACTTCCAAAAAGAAAACCCCAAGAAAATACTATATCTTCTTGGGGTTTTTTGTGTCAAAGAGTTTATTAAAATGGGCGATAGCTAAACTTTTGACCTCCCACAGAAGCATCGGCCATTAAGCCAGCTTTGGGAAGTGCAAAAACGGCAACCCCATCTTTATATTTTGCGTTGAACGCAATACCAGATTTTAGGGCAACTGCAGAGGTTTCGGCAGCAAAGGCAAACTTTCCTTCCTTAAAGCGTTCTAAATCTATTGGGGTTTCAAAAAAGATAACCTCTATAATTGCTTGTCCACCAGCCTGAAGACCAACGTTCAGCTTTTTAAGTCCTGCCATTCCAACCATTTCACTAGCTTCATAAACTACTCCATTCCCAGAGGCACCACCAATGATGAAACCTCCTTTGCCTACATTGGGAAAAAGAACATAACCTGCTGAATTATCAAAAAAGCGTTCAAGACCACTATCTGCTTTCAACAATGTTTTTTTTGCACTTTTTGCATCGTTTATAATTTTCCTGTCCTTTTTGGATTGCGCATTTACATTAACAATCAGCAGCATTAATACTGTTATTGTCAGGGATTTTGCTATTTTCATATATCGTGTTTAAAGAAAGAATAAAGGTAAAAAATAAACCCCTTCCAATCTGGAAGGGGTTTGCCAATAAGTGTTAATACGATTCTTTAGTTTCCTTTAGGAAAAAGTTTGTGTCCCATTACTTCTTCCATTTGTTTTACATGGCGTTCCGTATGTCCTGCCATAAAGATGACCAGTTGTACGCCATCAACAGTACCAAAGGGCAAGTCGTTGCTAAATCGGTTTCTTAAATCATCTTCTGTAGTCTTGATGTATGCTATATGCTCATTTCTTTTGTCCATAAAAGTCTTCACTGTGGATTCATGGGTGCCAAATTTTCCAGTTGGTTCAAAAGGTTCTCTTGTTTTTACTTTGTTGGTCCTGTCGGTAATAATGCCCATGAGTTGTTCATCTTTGAATTTTAAGGAGTCTTTTAAAGCAGGATTGGTGCCCGAGGTCACTGTCTTTTTTATTAAACCTCCAAAAGCATTCTCAGAAATGGTTAAATGCTCAACACATTGAGCAATAGACCAAGCTTCCTCTTCTGGAAGAAAATTTAGTTGCTCCTCTGTAAGTCCCTTAAGGACTTTTGACAAATGATCACGGGTTTCTGTCAAATGTTTGATTGCCATTTTACGATCAACATCTGTTAGCTTAAAAGTATCCGCACTAAAGCTAAAGAGCAATAAGGCAACGATTGGTAAAATGAATTTTTTCATCTGCGATAGAATTTGAGTTAATTATGTGTGTATAGTAATACTACTTTATTGACGATTAAAGCAACTTTAATTGGACATGTATAAAAACAAATTTTCATAGTGTTAATAATGACAATAAGCAAAGATAAGGTATAAAATGGCCACATAAAGGGTCAAATACGCCATATAAAGGTGCTGTTCATGCTAAGAACTTGCCTTTAGGGAATTGAGCATATGACCAGAATATAAATAATATTTATGTTTTAATAACATTTTAATATTAATTGTCTATTATTCAGACTGCTGTTTTCTTAATTTTATGTGGGTTAAAAAAACATATTTAAAACAACATACTATCATGAGTAAAGAATCAACAAAAGACACTGCCGCGGGCGGTCAAAATGGAGCTAGCAAATGTCCATTTATGCATGGAGCCTTAAAACATGGTGCTGGAGGTGGCACATCTAACCATGATTGGTGGCCCAATCAATTAAAATTGAATATTCTTCGTCAGCACTCTTCTCTGTCCAACCCTATGGATGATGGGTTTGATTACCCGGAAGAATTTAGGTCACTGAATTTAGATGCGATTAAAAAAGATCTTTATGATTTAATGACTGATTCTCAAGACTGGTGGCCTGCAGATTACGGACATTATGGCCCTTTTTTCATTAGAATGGCATGGCACAGTGCGGGAACGTATCGTATTGCGGATGGTCGTGGAGGTGCTGGTTCGGGAACTCAACGCTTTGCTCCATTGAACAGTTGGCCAGATAATGCAAATTTGGATAAAGCACGCTTACTGCTTTGGCCAATAAAACAAAAGTATGGAAAGAAGATTTCTTGGGCAGATTTAATGATTCTTGCGGGAAATTGTGCTTTGGAATCCATGGGTTTTAAAACCTTTGGTTTTGCGGGAGGACGTGAGGATGTCTGGCATCCTGAAGAAGATATTTATTGGGGAGCTGAAACAGAATGGCTTGGAGATAAACGTTATGAAGGAGACCGGGAACTAGAGAACCCTCTTGGGGCGGTTCAGATGGGATTAATTTATGTGAACCCAGAAGGGCCCAACGGAAACCCAGACCCTATTGCCGCTGCACATGATATTAGGGAAACCTTTGGAAGAATGGCCATGAACGATGAAGAAACAGTAGCCCTTATTGCCGGAGGTCACACTTTTGGAAAAACACACGGCGCAGCAGATCCGGGAAAATATGTGGAGAGAGAACCAGCTGCAGCTGGTATTGAAGAGCAGAGTAAGGGTTGGAAAAACAACTTTGGGACAGGAAATGCCGGGGATACTATTACCAGTGGGTTGGAAGGCGCTTGGACAACAACACCTACTAAATGGAGCAACAATTTTTTCTGGAACCTGTTTGGATATGATTGGGAATTGACAAAAAGCCCGGCAGGAGCACACCAGTGGATACCAAAACATGGAGCTGGCGCTAATAGTGTGCCAGATGCTCACGATTCCTCTAAACGACATGTCCCAATTATGTTGACCACAGATATTTCTTTGCGCATGGACCCGGCCTACGAGAAAATTTCAAGACGTTTTCATGAAAATCCAGACGATTTTGCTGATGCATTTGCCCGTGCCTGGTTTAAATTGACACATCGTGATATGGGTCCTATTACACGTTATCTTGGAGCAGAAGTGCCCAAAGAAGAGATGATATGGCAAGACCCTATTCCCGAGGTTAAGCACGAATTGATCAATGATGGAGACATTGATGGGCTAAAAGCCAATATTCTGGCCTCCGGTTTAACAGTTTCTGAATTGGTTGGTACAGCTTGGGCTTCAGCTTCAACATTCCGTGGTTCAGATAAAAGAGGAGGTGCCAATGGAGCTCGAATAAGGCTGACACCTCAAAAAGACTGGGAGGTGAACAATCCAGAGCAATTATCAAAAGTATTGGATACATTGGAAAGAATCCAAAATGAATTCAATAGCAACCAATCAGGTAACAAGAAAGTTTCAATGGCTGATTTGATTGTTCTGGCAGGAAGTATTGGTGTTGAGCGGGCCGCTAAAAATGCAGGCCATGATATTGCTGTTCCATTCACGCCAGGAAGAGGTGATGCTACACAAGAACAAACAGATGTTGATTCTATTGCTGTACTGGAGCCTAAAGCTGATGGATTTCGTAACTATATCAAATCTAAATATGCAATTTCAGGAGAAGAAATGTTGATAGATAGAGCTCAACTATTAACTTTAACAGCTCCGGAAATGACTGTACTTGTAGGGGGGCTTCGGGTTCTAGATGTAAATCATGATCAATCGCAGCATGGAGTTTTCACTGAACAAGCTGGAGCCTTGACCAATGATTTCTTTGTAAACCTATTGGACTTAAATACCAAGTGGGAGGCAACCTCCGAAGAGGAAAATGTTTTTGCAGGACGCAACCGTGCTTCAGGTGAGGTAAAATGGGCAGGTACCCGTGTGGATCTTATTTTTGGGTCAAACACCGAACTTAGGGCAATAGCAGAAGTCTATGGAAGTGATGATTCCAAAGCCCGTTTTGTTAAAGATTTTGTAGCCGCATGGACTAAGGTGATGAACTTAGATCGCTTTGACCTGGCTTAATAATAGAAAAAGGAAATTAACTATGAAGAACTGTCACATCCGCTAAGGTTGTGGCAGTTTTTTTTATACCTTTCCAAAGGAATATGAACAATAAAGATGACTTCTTCAGTGAAATAAGAAGTGGCAACCTTGAAGCTGTTTCACAACTACTTGAATCTGATACCAAATTGTTGGAAACCAAAGATGAAAGAGGGTCAACTCCTTTGATTTTGGCTACCTATTACAATCATGAGGGAATTACAGAACTGCTATTGAACAAAGGGGCCGAAATTGATGCAAAAGATGGTTCGGGCAATACTGCATTATTGGGAGTGTGTTTTAAAGGCTATGTTAACTTGGCAAAGCTGTTGATCAAAGCTGGGGCCAATGTAAATCATATTAATGCGATGGGTGCCACAAGTCTCATTTATGCTGCAACGTTCAACCGAATAGAAATTGCCCAATTACTGTTGGAGCATGGTGCTGATACATTGGCTAAAGATGCAAGGGGCAATACGGCCTTGGATCACGCAAAAATGCAAGGAACCAAATCTTTAATAGAACTATTGGAAGAAAAAGGATAAACAGTTTAATGGATTCAAAAGAGCAACTCAACCTATTAAAACGAATTAAGGCAATTTCAGAAACAGGCTTGGTATATGCCAAGGATCCCTACGATTTGGAGCGCTATGAAGAATTGAAGAAGATAAGCCTGAAACTTATGGCCTATATGGCTAACGCTCCCATTGAAGTGTTGCAGGATTTTTTTATGCCAGAGAATGACTACCCTACTCCAAAAGTTGATGTCAGGGGACTTGTATTGAATGAGAAGGATGAAATTTTAATGGCCAAGGAAAGTATTGATGGCAAATGGACCATACCCGGTGGTTGGGCAGATATTGGTAATACACCCTCAGAAATTGCGGTTAAGGAAATTGAGGAAGAGACAGGAATAAAAACAGAGGTGGTAAGATTTTTAGGAGTCTATGACAAACAGGTACATGCACACCCCCCGGAACCCTATTACATTTACAAACTGTTTTTTTTATGTAGAATGGTTGGTGGAGAACTCAAAGCTGGATTTGATATGCTTGACGCTGATTTTTTTCCGTTAGAAAAACTCCCGGAACTTTCGGAAGAACGGATTTTGGAAAGCCAATTAAAGCATTTGTTCCAATTGTCCAAGTCTTCGGAATCTGACGTGTATTTTGATTAGCAACGGTGATAAAAAATATAATGCTGAACAATGTTTCCCTGAGCTTATTGAAGGACTTTAGTATGAGTTATGAGCCCGAAACTTAAATTAGCCCTAGTACAATCCCATTTGATTTGGGAAGACCCAGAAGCAAATAGAGCATTATTTGAAGAGAAGATTCAAACAATTACCGAGGATGTGGATTTGATTATTCTTCCAGAAATGTTCTCTACGGGGTTTACCATGAATCCAGAAAATATTGAAGCTGAAGAAGACAGAAAAACGGTAGAGTGGATGCGAAAAGTTGCGGAACAGTGCAATGCGGCTTTGATTGGAAGCATTGTTTTTTCAGAAGGAAAAACTTACCGCAATCGCCTCTTTTTTGTTGATCCAAATGGAAATCCAAAAACATATGACAAAAGGCACACCTTTACCTTGGCAGGAGAAGACAAAGTGTATGAAGCGGGCACCTCTAAATTACTTCTGGAGTACAAAGGATTTAAAATTTGCCCATTGATTTGTTATGATCTTCGTTTTCCTGTATGGGCCAGAAATGTGGAAAATTATGATGTTTTGATCTATGTGGCCAATTGGCCAAAACCGCGTATTGCAGCATGGGACACCTTACTAAAGGCACGTGCTATTGAAAACATGGCCTATTGTGTGGGAGTCAACAGAATTGGGGTTGATGGTCTAGGTTATGAGTATTCAGGTCATTCAGCGGTGTACGATACCTTGGGAAATCAAATAGCATATTCTGAAAAAAAAGAAGTCCTCTATACCACTTTAGAGAAAAACGATATTGATATAACAAGGAACAAGCTCAAGTTCTTGGAAGATCGGGACGATTTTAATCTGGTAAAATGATAAAATTTTCTACCTGTTCCCAGTTGGCTCTCATTTCAATCGTATTTGGGTAATAGCTTACTTTTTCAGGTTGTATTTTTTGCAAGTAATTTCCGGTATCCCAAATGCCATTCCCATTATCATCAAAGATTACCCGTAGTTGATATTTCCCTACATCAAGATTGTTGAACTCAAAGGGCTCAGGTTTGGTAGCATAAATTTCACGCTGTATTTCTCCTTTATCATCTGTGAGCTGCAAAATCATGGGAAAACGCGTGGCACCGCTTACATTGATCTGCAGATTCCCATAATCTGCATAGCTCCCTGTTGATAACCTATAGCTCAATGTGTCGTTTTGAATGCCGAAGAAATCGGTAATTGCCCCTGGCATCAATTCAAAAGCATAGCTTTGGTTGGGTTCTATCTCAAAACCAAAATCAATCTTATTGCGTACAGAATCCTTTTTAAAAGAGTATGGAGCTATGATGGAATCACTTTTAAAGAACCAAATTTTGGAAGTGTCCAATTCCACAATGGGCGTATTGGCCAAAACACTAAAAGTATCCTCAAAGTTCATTTGCCCACTAATGTTGGAACTAAGCTGCAAAGAATCCAAAGCCAATTTTCGAGATTTAACAGTAAATGTGTCAATCCGCTCTAAACTTGTATTTGTTACGGTAAAAATAATAGAGTCTAAATCTGTTGGGGTAAGCCAATAATCCAACGTGTCTTTTTCCCTGTCTTTTAGAATGATGGTATTTACGGAATCCGGTAATTCGGTCAGAGTTTTAATTTGGATGTCCTCATAATTTCCTTGATAGCCAAAAAGAATGCGGTTTTTGGCAACATAACTGGGCACAGAAATACTATAATCCGGCTTCTCCTGAAAGAGGTTCAATAAATAAATGGAATCCGTGGGAATGGTAATGGTATCTTTCAAAAACCCAATTTTGTCCTGTCGTTGATCAAATTGGTTGTTTTTGTTGATGTCTTTTAGACCTACCAATATGTATTGCCCAGCTTTTAGATTTTTAAGTTCAAACAAGGGCAAACTATCCAATGTGTTGGAAATATAGTTGGGAGGGCTTTTGTAAACAGTGGAATCTGTATACGCTGTGTCCAATTCATAGAGCATAACGCTAATGAACTCATCGGCTTTTCGGTTAAATGCATCTTTTACGGCACCGGACAGGGTCAAAGAATCAATATAGGTGCCGGTAGAGAAAACATAAGTCAAAAAACTATTGGGATTACCTTCATTATTGTCCACTATGCTCTGGCCAAAATTTAAGGTATAAGTAGTGTTTTCTTTTAGGGTGTCCTTTATAATAACTTCAATATACTTGTTGGCACCACCCAAAGGTTTTACCTCGGGAGGGTACTTCAAAGGAGGCGAAACAATCAATTGGTTCTGTACATCTTCCAGTTTAATGAGCTCATCAAAGTACAACCGTATTTTTTCCGCCTTAAAACTTGTAGTAAAATTTTCAGGTTCTGTTTTCAATAATTTCGGTGGAGTCACATCTTTGGGTCCGCCCGAAGGTGTTCCTCTTTTGGCACATTGCCAAAGGGCCAAGCCCATTAGGACAAGAAAGGAAATACTTAATAGTTTTCTTAGGTATCGCATCTTAAAAACTAGAATGGGACAAAGAAACAACTAATTTGAAAACTGAAACCTAGCATTAATAAAATTTAACCTAAGGGACTACCGCAATGCTGACCACGGAAATGCATACATCCTTAAGTTGATGTAATGTTTTTGCGCAGGCCTCAATAGTAGCTCCCGTGGTAATTACATCATCCACCAATAGTACATGCTTAAAGTTTTGTTTGGTCATTGGGTTCAATTCAAAAACATCTTTTGCATTTTCCCAACGCAGTTGCCTATCCTTTTTTGTTTGGGTTTTTGTATTTATGGTTCTCAGAAGAACATCACTTCTATATTCAGCATCAATGGCCACGGCAATATGTTGGGCAAAAAGAGAAACTTGATTATAACCCCGCTTTTTTTCTTTTTTGGGATGCAAGGGCACTGGGATTACAACATCAACCGTTTGAAGCATTTTTTCATCCTTTAAATATGAGCCGAACCAATCTCCAAAAAAACCTCCTATTTGCTCTTGATTTTTATACTTCAGTTGATGTAAAAGGTTCTTTACAATTCCATTTTTGGAAAAAAACACGAAAGAAGCTGCCTTTTTTATAGGAATTCTCCCATAAAACATTCGGTCTACCACATTTTCATCAGTAAGGTTATGATCGGTGAGAGGCAATTCATGTCGACAAACGGTACACAATATGCTTTCTCCTCTGGTTAATTGCGCATTACATCCAAAACATACCTGTGGCAATAGGATGTTGTTAATCTCGTTTATTATCTTAGCCAACCTTTTCGGAGTCAAATCTTATTACGCTTTAGAGTAGTCTATTAACCCATGGATGCCCAAGATAACAATTTCAACTACAAGATTATTTTTGCAGCACTTGTCGCTGTAATCGTGGGTATTTTAATAGCCTTCTATTATAGTTATGCCCAATCCAAAAACCAAATGTCCTTTTTGGAACAGGAAAAATCCCTTTTGGTAAAAGACCTTACCTTAATGAAAGCCGAAGTAGATCGGCTATCCGGGTTAAATGAGGTAAACGATATTGAACTACAGACATCAAGGTTCAAAGTACAACAATTGTTGGATTCCGTGGGAAGGTTGAACTTCAGCATTACCAAATTAAAGGAGACACGAAAAGAACTTAGGATGTTAGAAGTTAAATTTGACAGCCTTAAACTCAAAAATAACTTTCTTAGGTACAATAATAGTTTACTGGCCAGCAGATATGAAGAAACCAGAAAACGATTGGAGGAAGTGCGTGGAAGGGCAAGCAATATGGAAAAAGCGGAGTCACTGTTACGCGAAACCAACAAGGAATTGGCACGAGAACTCAAGATCAAGAGCTATCTAAAACTCCAAGATGCGGAAGGAAGTGGGTTTAGGCTAAGAGCCGGTAGACCTTTAAAGACCAACAAGGCATCCACTATAGAAAAATTACGAGGCTGTGTTACCATTTTGGCCGATTCTAATGAAGACGGAGATGTAAAAGTGCTCTATCTACAGTTTTTGGATCCCAACATGACGGTTATTGAAGATAATGCCAATACCATATCCGTTAGTGGAAACACCTACAGCAAAAAAGTAGAAATAATCTTTACCGGAAAGGAAATCAGTATTTGTGACGCCATTACTGTTCCAGAAGGTTCTCTTTCTGAAGGAATTTACACCCTAAATGTGTTCGAAGACGAGAGACTGTTGGCTTCTACTGAATTTCAGCTGAAATAGGGCTTATCTTTTTGGGCAAAATTCTATTTTTGCCGCATGGCAAATCAAGAAGACATTTTTAAGAAGGTAATCTCCCATGCAAAGGAGTATGGATACGTATTCCAGTCCAGTGAGATTTATGACGGACTCAGTGCTGTTTACGACTATGCGCAAAACGGGGTTGAGCTAAAAAAGAACATTCGTGAATATTGGTGGCAGGCCATGGTGCAGCTCAACGACAACATAGTTGGGATAGATGCCGCTATTTTTATGCACCCCACCACCTGGAAAGCTTCTGGTCACGTAGATGCCTTCAATGATCCACTGATAGATAATAAGGATTCTAAAAAAAGATACCGGGCAGATGTTTTGATTGAGGACCATGTTGCCAAGATTGAGGCTAAAATAGAAAAGGAAGTCAAGAAGGCGGCCAAACGCTTTGGGGATAGTTTTGACAAAGAACAATTTTTGGCTACTAACCAACGTGTTTTGGATTATCAGACCAAGGTCGATGGAATTCTAAAACGCATGGGGAAATCTCTTGAAAATGAAGATTTGGCCGATGTTAAGTCATTGATTGAAGAATTAGAGATTGCGTGTCCACTTTCAGGATCCAAAAACTGGACGGATGTTAAACAGTTTAACCTGATGTTTGGAACCAAATTGGGTGCTTCGGCAGATTCCGCCATGGATTTGTACTTGCGTCCCGAGACAGCACAAGGAATATTCGTCAACTTTTTGAACGTTCAGAAAACCGGACGTATGAAAATTCCGTTTGGGATTGCCCAGACCGGAAAAGCATTCCGTAACGAGATTGTAGCCCGTCAGTTCATTTTCCGTATGCGGGAATTTGAACAAATGGAAATGCAGTACTTCATCAAACCGGGAACCCAACAAGAGTGGTATGAAAAATGGAAGGAAAAGCGAATGAAATGGCATCTTTCTTTGGGAATGGGCGAGGATAATTACCGTTTTCATGATCATGAGAAATTGGCACACTATGCTGATGCCGCGGCCGATATAGAATTTAGGTTTCCTTTTGGGTTTAAAGAGTTGGAGGGAATCCATTCCCGTACCGATTTCGATTTAAGTCAACACGAAGAATTTTCAGGTAAAAAATTACAATATTTCGACCCAGAAGAGAACAAGAGCTACGTGCCTTATGTACTCGAAACTTCTATAGGTTTGGATCGTATGTTCTTGGCGGTGTTCTCCAATTCGTTAAAAGAAGAGGAACTGGAAAATGGAACTACACGAACCGTACTTAAAATTCCAGCAGTATTGGCACCCACCAAAGCAGCAGTTTTACCATTGTTAAAACGTGATGGATTACCGGAAGTAGCCCACAAACTTATAGATGAGTTAAGATGGGACTTCAATGTAATCTATGATGAAAAAGATGCTGTGGGCCGTCGTTACAGAAGACAAGATGCAGCGGGTACACCTTTCTGTGTTACGGTTGACCATCAAACCTTGGAAGATGAAACTGTGACCATTCGTCACAGGGATACCATGGAACAGCAGCGTGTAAAGCTGTCGGAGGTCAAGGACATTATCTCCAAGGAAGTGGATATGCGATATTGGTTGCAGAAGATTTAAAAAAAACCTTTCTTCAGAAGAGAAACTTATCGGAATTAAATAGTGTGTTTGATAATTTTACCCAAACGAGCCATAAATATTTTATGGGAATTTAATTGTTCGGGGTGATAGGTCAGGTCCAATAAAAAAGTTTCCTTATCAGCATATGAAATATGGATTTTTTGATATTGAACCCTATGGCCAAACCTGCCAACGGTAGCAGATATTGCCTCTGAGCGGAACTTATCAAATTCTTTAAATAATATATTTTTTGGCTTGGATGTGGGCCTTTTAAAAATGTTGAGGTTTTTTATAACAATAGTTTTTTTGTTGGTATCTACAACAATGTTTTTGGAAGTAGCGTAAAATTTCAAAAGACTTATTGCGATTGCAGTTATTGAAATCTCCATTATCCAGAATTTTGGATTCCCTAAGTTGGAGGAATTTATAATGATACTTGGAAAAGTAATCAGGAACAAGATGGGAAATATGAGTAACAAGAAGAGATCCTTTTTTACTTTTATGTTGAAATAGTCAGGATTGCCCTCAATAATAAAATCTTGCCTCAAAAACAGAGTTGCCATGTTTTCTGAAAGTGTTGCCAATTCCTGAAAGTTTGTTTTGGGGTCATCTGAATCTTCCATGTGCTATTCATTTTAAAATAGGGAGGAAAAGTATGGATAAAACAAAAACGAACTTTAGATCAATATATGGATTGCCAATATGGTTTGACAGATACTTTGTTCAAAGTGAGTGGATGAACAACGTAGTAATTTCAAACGGACCAACTATCAGGGTTGAGATATCTTCTTGAGCGCAGTCTAAAGAGCATCGAGACCTAGAAAAAAGACCTCTCGACTACGCTCGAGGTGACATCGATTTTAAAACAAACCTGTAATCTCTCCTTCATCACTTACATCAATCCCTTCAGAAGAAGGACGGGCTGGTAAGCCGGGCATACGCATAATGTCTCCGGTTATGGGAACCAAAAACCCAGCTCCAACTGCAATTTCAATTTCTCTTACGGTAATAATAAAATCCTTGGGTCTCCCTAAAAGTTTAGGATTATCCGATAATGATTTTTGGGTCTTTGCGATACAGACAGGCAAATGATCCAATCCTAAATTGGAAATTTTCCGCAGATGTGCCTTTGCCTTTGAGGTGTAGTCTACATGCTCTGCGCCATAAATTTCTGTAGCAATTGTGGCAATTTTGTCCATTACTGGGGATTCCCAATTGTAGAGCGGTTTAAAATCCGAGGCTTTGGATTCCACAATGTCGATTACGTGTTGGGCCAACTCCTCTGCGCCGGCTCCACCTTTGGCCCAGACCTTGGCAACGGCAACGCGAACCCCTTTTGACTCGGCAAGTTCCTTGATAACCTCAATTTCGGCATCGGTATCGGTAATAAATTTATTGATGGCAATCACGGGCACCACATTGAACTTTGCAATGTTCTCCAAATGCTTTTCCAGATTGGGGAGTCCTTTTTTAAGCGCTTCCACATTGGGTTCCGTCAAGGATTTTAAATCTGCTCCGCCATGGTATTTTAACGCTCTAATGGTGGCCGTAAGCACAACCGCTTTTGGTTTTAGGTCTGCACTCTGGCATTTGATATCAAAAAACTTTTCAGCACCCAGATCAAAACCAAAACCGGCTTCGGTAACGGTATAGTCTGAATATGTCATCCCCATTCGCGTAGCGATCACGGAATTGGTTCCTTGCGCAATATTGGCAAAAGGTCCACCGTGAATAATGGCAGGGTTCCCCTCCATAGTCTGAACCAAATTTGGTTTTACGGCATCTTTCAGCAAAGCTGTCATGGCACCTTCGGCCTTTAGGTCTTTGGCATAAATGGGTTCTTTGTCAAAAGTATAGCCAATGAAAATATTCCCTAAACGCTCTTTTAGGTCGCTCAGGTTTTCGGCCAAACAAAGAATGGCCATAATTTCCGAAGCAGCGGTAATATCAAAACCAGTTTCTCGTGGAATTCCAGAAGTGGTTCCTCCCAAACCTACGATTACATGGCGAAGGGAACGATCGTTCATGTCCATCACCCTTTTCCAGCCAATGGTTCTGGGGTCTAGGCGTAAAGACCTTGTTTTACTTTGAATATTATTGTCTATAACTGCCGAGAGCAGGTTATGAGCTTTTTCAATGGCGGCAAAATCCCCTGTAAAATGAAGATTGATGTCCTCCATGGGCAATACTTGCGAGTGCCCACCTCCGGTTGCACCACCTTTAATTCCAAAAACAGGCCCCAAAGAAGGTTCCCGCAACACTACGGTCGTTTTTTTGTTCAAGCGGTTCAGACCTTCGGTCAAACCTATGGACATGGTAGTTTTTCCCTCTCCGGCCGGTGTTGGTGAAATGGCCGAAACAAGCACCAGATTACTTTCACTGGCTTTTTGCTTGTCAATGGCGTTCAAGGGCAGTTTGGCCTTGTGCCTGCCATACATTTCTATGGAATCTGGGTCAACTCCAAATTTTTCTGCAATGTTGGTAATAGGTTGTAGGGTAACGCCTTTGGCAATTTCCAAATCGGTCATAGGTAGTTGTTTTGAGTTAGCTTGAAAAACAAAAAAACCTTTGTTTTTGTAGGCAACAAGATACTACAATCAGCGGAGAATTTGGCTTGGTTTAGTGCTGGTTTTTTGGTTGTTCCTTCCCTTGGTCAAGCGAAGGTGTCCGAAGGACGGAAGCGGTTTTAGTTTAAACTACTTCATATGATCTCAAGTATCAATCCCCTCCGATTCCAATGAAATTGGAACCACCTCCCCTTATCCAAGGTGAGGAGCCATTGTTGGTGATAAAACCAAATAAATTCCTTTCCCTTTTAGGGAAAGGTGGTGTTACGGAGTAACAACGGAAAGGGTGAATCTAAAACAATCCCTTCCGTCTTGTGACCTTTGGCCACAATCCACCTTCCCTTAAAAAGGGAAGGAGCTTTTAATTGTCTTGTCAGGCCGAGTTGTCATCTTGAGCTTGTCGAAGGGCGAGACCTTTTAAAGGATAAAATGATTAAGACCTCTCGACTGCGCTCGAGGAGACAAATCTACAACCCCAAATTGGGCAAATGCTTTACTTTATGATAGTTAAGGGTGGCCCGGATACAGTTTTTGAGTTCGGCCTCCGGGAGTTCATCATCCAGTTGAAAAATAATGGCCCTGTTACCTTCATAGGTAAATTGCTTGCCATAGATCAGCTTAAAAGTGGGCACCAGCTTGCTGGTGCACTGAAAATAAAGTGCATATTGATTTGGCGCTTTGGCCTTCCAGTCCATACGTAGGGTACTGCCCTTTTTGGTCACGTAACTGGGTTCGCCCCATTTTAGGGTCTCTCCAAGCTCGCTGATCTCCGGGTCTTCTTGGGCCACTTCCAAAACCAATTGCCGCAGGCGCTCCATTTGCTCCCTTACCATATCTGGATAATTTGCAAAAACCGAGGCGACCTCGGGCTTGGATTGTAACTGTAGCTTTTTCATGGGCTAATTTTGATCGAGTTTTAAACGGTACATACCACTTTGCGATTTCTCAAACCCCAGTTTTGTATATAAGCGAATGGCACTTTGCCTGTGGTTACCCGTAAAGAGCAATACCTCCGTTAGCCCCTTTTGCTCGGCAATGGTGAGCAGTTTCTCCATGAGTTGGCGGCCTAGGCCCCGTCCTCGGTAAGCGGTATCTACCACCACATCTTCTACAATGCCCTTACTGCCCGAAAATACATTATAGGTACACATGGAGGCCATGCCAATAATTTGGTCACCCTCTTGGCAATACACCAAGCTCAGCTGATTTTTCTTTTCCATGATCTTGGCCAAGGGGTTAAGTTGTAGACCGGGATTAAGTTGTTTGAACAGCTTAACCATTTGGTTTTCCATTTCTACGGTTATATTTTCTGTAGTAAGGAGATTGATGGTCATTGTTAGGACTTTGCTACTTTAAAAATACTACTAATTAGTAGTAACACATGAAAACTTTGGAGCATAACTTGCCCACATGTTGACACCTACCCAAATAGAAAACCTAAATGTATGGATCAAGGAAGCCTATGGTTCTCCGGAAGAACTAACCAAACAATTAGACAAGCTCATTTTTATACTGCACTTTTTAGAAGAAGAAGTTTTTACTAAAAGAGAAATACAAAGCGCAGCGGAATTGTTAAAGGGGTTTGGGGAGGTTTTGGAATAGTTCTCCTGATAGATATATGAGGTGAACTTGAAAATTTAAGAGATTTTATAGGATCGCTTTATTCCAGTAATCCTTCTTTCTCTAAATATTCTCTGAATGTTGTTTTGAGAATACTTGATTTCCTATCCAATAAATTATCCACAGTAATTGCAATACCGTATTTGGTGGTTTCATATTTTTCATAAATAGTTTTCTTGTTTTCGGTTTCATCAATTTCTTTCTCTTCATATACTAAAATCTCAGTGGATGCATTTGCAATTATGAATCCCATAACATGCCAAGAATCTGAATTTTTTAGACTAGCTCCTGATATTCCTTTTGGACAGTGAAATGATAATTCATAAACGGATGGCTTCTTTTGAAATTCATGAAAACGTCTTTTGGTAACAATGTATCCTTGTAGACCTCGAACAACGAATTCATTTTCTGAAATATTATACCCGAATGGGTAACCTAATGCGAAAACGTCACCCAACATTTCAGCAGATTTAGATGTCCATTTGTCAGCTTTAGCATTAATATGTCCTTTCTTTAATTTCACAATTCCAATATCCAAATCCTCAAATATTTCAGCTTGCTCAATGGTATGGTATATATAATTGCTAGTCGAGTCCATTTTGTCTCTAAAAGCTATTGCGGTAAACTCTGACTCTTTAGCATTAAGTATGCTATGACCAGCTGTAATGAATATGTTGTTTTTTAAGTATGATGCTGTTCCATAAATATTATTCGTTTTTGGGGAGCCATTTTCTAGATTATAGCCAACTATTGGGAAACTTAGATTCTCGGGATATTCTGTTGCCATTAATTTTTTTTGATATTACATCCGACTTATATTCACACATAAAACTTATATGCCATAGCCTCCAAATATAACTTATAAACGCCATAAAAAGTAAGGGATATCTGTAATTGTCTCTATAAGTAAATTTATGTGTGTAAGTGGTGGTTTTTGTTGTTCCGTAGTATGATTTGGCTTGCTTCGATACTTCGACAGGCTCAGTACAGGCTTGCTCAGTGTGACACGCAGGAATGACAAATAAATTGGGTTTAGAAAAGATAACCCAATTTCACCCCTCCGTAAAAGTTTCTGTCATTTCCGGGATAAAAATAGCGGGGCAGGGCGCCACCAAACCCAACGGCATTGATTAATACACTTTGGGCATAACGGATATCAAAAAGGTTGTTTGCACCAACATTCAACCCCAAAGAAAAATGGTTAGAGAGTTGGGCCTCGTACCCCAATTTGGCATTGAACACATTAAAAGAATCACTGCTCAGGCTGTTGGCATCCGTTAATGGAATCTCGTCCACAAATTGGTGGGTCAAGTTCAGCTGAAAACCAGCGGTGTGTTTTATATCCAAGCCAGAACTGATTCGGTGTTTGGGTACCCCGGTCAAAGGATTGCCTGAAAAATCATCATCCCCATCCACAAAATTCACAAAACTGTGGTTGCTAAAAGTGTAGTTGAGGTAGGGATAGACCTTAAGGTCTTTGCAAAGCTCAAATACCGATCTTGCGCTGAGTTCTAAACCTTGGTGGCGGGTCTCCCCCGCATTTCGGCCAATAAATTGGTCCTCACCCACACGTTGGGCCACCAACAAATTGTTGATGTCCATATGGTACAGGGACCAGTCCAAAAACAGATGCTCGTTGAAAAGTGTGGACATTCCGCCAAGTTCATAATTGGTTCCTGTCTCTTGGGCAATATCTGGATTAATGACTCCGTCAGGCGTTAGAGTCTCCTCCAAACTGGGGTTGGAAAATCCACGGCTTACGTTGGCATATAACTTTCCGCCCGCAAACAAATATTGCAGCCCAAAACTGGGCAAAAGAATGGCATCAAAATTTCGGTCGGCAGAGGTATTGGCATCTCCCTGATTGAACAGATCTTGAAAATTATAGTTGGTCTTGTTCAAATTAAGCCCCAATTGGGCCGAAAACCGGGTGGTGATGGTATGGGTAAGCGTGCCGAAAAGGTTAAACTGCCTCCGGAATTCGCTGTTATCGCTTAAGCGATCACCTTGTAAGCTGCCGTTGCCGTTATTATCCCGATACAAGTTTCGGAAAGTGCCCCAATGGTATTCGTCTTTGTACAATTCCCCACCAAAAGTGTATTCAAAGCTTCCTGCCATGCCCTTAAACTGGCTTCGAACACCAAATCCATTGGTGAACTCATCCAAAATGTTAAAAGGGCGAGGTTCATAATGGTCTAAATAGGTGTAAAAAACACTGGTGGTATTTTTTAAGGAAGTGTTGAACTCGTAGGTATGGTACAATCCGGCAAGCACATATTTGTTGGCCTCAAAACCTTGGGCGGCCAGCCAATTTCCAGCTGCACGGGTTGGGTCTTCATCAAAATCGGTCTGGTTCAACGAACTTGGAATCTGAGCGGTGTAATCAATATAATTGACCAACAGGCCCAATTTGCTTTTTTCGCTGAGGTCAACATTGGTATTCAGCAAAAAACCATCACGATCAAAGCTGTTGTTCTGTCTGTAGCCATCGGTTTCAAAATGGTTGTAGCTAAAGGAGAGATTAAAATTGTCTTCAGAATGTGTAAAGGATAGGTTCTCCTTCAACATTTGATATGACCCCAGGGTAAAGGAATTGGTGAGTTTAGTTTGGTTTTCTTCATGGTCTTTGGTATCGAGCAGAATGGCCCCGCCCAAATTGGTGCCAAAAGCGGTGCCTTTGGGCCCTTTAATAACCTCAATTTTTCCCAGATTCTCCAAGTCGAAGGCCTCAATGGTTGAAGAGCCTGTTCCGTTGGTTACTGGGATGCCGTTAAAATACATACGAAGCTTATCGGTTCCGAAAGGGGTACGTGCGCCCACACCACGGATGGTAATCCGGTTGGTATTGAGTGCCCCGGAGAGCACATAAACCCCCGGAATTTGATTTACTGCCGAAGTAATGTCGATAGGATTGAATTTTTGAAAGGTCTGCCCGTTTATAATGGAATGGGGAGTGATCCCGGTAGCATTTCTGATGGTGATATCCTCAATGAGAATAATCTCATCCAATTGGTTCACGGAATCTTTTTGGACTTCCTGGGCAAAAAATGAAAAGGTAAAAAACAAGAAAACAAAAATACTGGGGGCTTTTATATAGGCCATAGGTTGCATTGAGATTGATTGATGAAGTTATTCTTTTAAAGTAATTGTTCTTCCGGTTCGGGCACTTTCTCGTGCGGAGTCCAAAATTTCCATGACCACCAAATTGTTTTCCAAAGAGGACAGGCCATATGGTCGTAACCGAATTTTGTTGTTTACAACTGCGGCCAATAAAGCAAAAGGGTCGTTGTAAGGGGCCGGTCTTTCTTCCAAAGTAAATTTTTCTTCATGATAACCGTCATAGCCCTCTGCAATGCGAAGACGAAGTTCATTTCTGTTATCGGCATAGAGTGCGCCCGTCAATCCGTACAATTCCATATCCTTACGGCCAATGGGCCAATTCCACGAAGCTTGGATAATGGCCTGGGCATCATCATAAGTAAGTAAAATAGTGGCTTCATCATCTACTTTAGGGTTGTTTTTGGGCTGTAACTGTTGGGTTATGGCCGTTACGGTATTGGGTTTTATTCCGCTCATAAGCCAAGTGGTCAAGTTGGCACCATAACAACCAAAATCGGTAATAGCGCCTCCGCCATTTTCTTTGGGATCCTGCAACCAGTCCAAAAATTCTTTATTGACACCTATTTTAACCGGGCCTTTATGTCCATCCCGAACAATGATTTTTCTTAGTCTTCCTATTTTACCATGGTTCAAAAATCTTTTGGCCATATGGTTTGTGGGATACCATGTAGTTTCATAATTGGTCAATAAATGGATGTCATGTTCTTCTGCAAGGGCGGCCATTTGTTGTGCGTGGTCCAAACTTACGGCCAAGGGTTTTTCTACCATTACATGAATGCCCAAAGGGGCACAGGTCTGTACTACTTCCAGATGGCCATAAATGGTCCCAAAGGCGGTAACTGCCTCGGGTTTAGTTGCGAAAATCATTTCTTCCAAGCTATCAAAAACCATATCCATGGAATACCCATATTGGTCGGCGTAGCGTTGTGCCAGTTCTCGATTGGGTTCTGCAATACCAACAATTTCGATGTCTCCAATATCCTCACGTCCCAAAATCCAATGCACATGGGTATGGGTAAGTCCAGCCACAGCAACTCGCAAGGGTTTTTCTTGGGACATGCCATTTGGGGCAAACAATACAAAACAACAGATGAGAATAAACGAGCGAAGCATAGGGTGTAGTTGGTTCAAAATCAATATCCCATAAAAATAAGAACTAATCCTGAAGTTCATTCAATAGGGTGACGGTATCTTTTATGATGGCAAATTCGTCTTTAAGATTGGCCAAGGCGGTATTGTGGATGAGTTCGGCGCTGAATTTTTGTCCATTGACCCCTATTTTGTCAAAAGCAGCGGTGGCATCAGAAATTAAATTGACCTTAAAACCAAGGTTGGCCGCCATTCGGGTTGAGGTGGATACACAATGCTCGGTAGTCAATCCAACAATGACCACTTCTTCAATGCCTTTGGATTTGAGTTCGGTTTCCAAAGGAGTGCCTATAAAAGCACTGTTCACATTTTTTTGAAATACAGGTTCATCTTTCAAAGGTGAAACCAAAGGATGCAAAGCATTTCCTGGTTTGGATGGATGAAGCGGTGATTCAACATTTGTGGAACAATGTTGAATATGAAAGACAGGGAGTTTTTTAGTTCTAAAAAACTCAAGAATTTTTGCGGCATTAACTTCGGCATCAAGATTGTTACGCTCGGTTCCGTAGAAATTGGTTTCTCGTAGGCCAACTTGTATGTCTATTAACAGAAGGGTGAGCATTTGAAAAATAAATTGTTGTTTACGGGGGTTGTCTCTAAAACTGAAGAGCCAACCCAAAACCTTGTTTGGAAGGAGCTAGCCTAAATACCGATTTTTTGCTAAGACCTTCATTATATTTTAAAATTGCCTTCTTTTTTTGACTGTTGGAGATCAAAGCAAAGGTGAGAAAGGAACCAAAGGAACCTAGCACCCCTAGGAACGGCCCGGTTGTATTTTTGTCATTTGAATAATTATTCATCTGCCAAGCAAAGAAACCTAATTCAGCAGCACCGGATATGTAAGCCAAGGTGCTGGTTGTTTTCGATTTTTTCCAATAAGAGTAGGATTCTTCCTTTTTTTCTAATAGGGATATCAAATCTTGTTTTGTGATTCGGTTATCATCCTGATAATATTGATAGCCCCAAAAACTGGGAAATATGGTTATTTCTTGAGCGCCAAGTTTTGAGTAAAACAAGCATAGAAAAAGAGGTAAAACAATCAATTTTTTAATATCCATTCTTTTTGGTTTAGAGGTTTCTTAATGGGATTAAAAATAGAGGATATTTTGATGATGTCAATAATTTAAAATCTAAAACCAACAGATAAACCACCTCTATACATAAAGGTGTCTTGAAAATCTTCAGGGTTGATGTTTCTTCCAAATCCGCCAAAGATTTCCAAAGAGAATTTTTGGCTTCGTGTCACCCATTTGTTGCCCAATCCCAATCCGAGTGCCACAGTGCTGTAATCATTATTTCTGGAACCGAGGTTATCTTGTAAGTTATCATCTTCCCCAGTATAATAAAGGCCAAAGGCCTCAGCAAAGAATCCGCTTCTGGGTTGGTAACCAAAATAAGCCCTAAAGTTGGGTCCTATTCCAAAATTACCGTTATAATCTGTGGCGTCATTATCAAAATAAACCGTTCCCCCAATACTGGTATCCTCACTGAGGTAATATTCATAGGATCCTTCTACCGCAGTGGTGGCCAGAAAAAGTCCAATGTTGAACTTTAGTTCATTGCCAGAATCTAAATTGGGATAGGCTTGGGCTTTCAAGAAAAATCCTGAAAGCAAAACGCCAATAAATACTAATTTTCTCATGACCATGATTTTAAATCCATCAAGGATAATCAATTAATGTTCCAAAAATCAAATTTAAACCACAACTATCAAATAGAATCATTTTAAGGAGCCAAACACAATGGTTATTTTTAGTGAAAATTTGAGCATGAAGATAGTATCGTACAACGTAAATGGAATTAGGGCGGCTTTGAACAAGGGTTTTATTGATTGGTTACAGGCTGTTGATCCCGATGTGGTCTGTTTACAGGAAATAAAAGCCATGAAGGAACAGGTAGATGTGTCTTTGTTTGAGGCAGCGGGATATAACTACCATTACTGGTTCAGCGCGCAAAAAAAAGGATACAGTGGAGTGGCTTTGCTTTGCAAGGAAAAGCCTGATCATATTGAATACGGTACTGGAATAGATTATATGGATTTTGAGGGCCGAAACATTAGGGCAGATTATGGGGATGTTTCCGTAATGAGCATGTATCTGCCCTCAGGCACCAATTTGGATCGTTTAGATTTGAAACTTACCTATATGGCCGATTTTCAGAAATATGCTGATACACTAAGAAAAGAACGCCCAAACCTTGTAGTTTGTGGCGATTATAATATTTGCCATGAAGCTATTGACATCCATGACCCAGTGAGAAATAAAAATGTATCCGGATTTTTACCTGTTGAGCGGGAATGGATCGGAAATTTTATGAAGAGTGGGTTCATTGACAGTTTTAGACATTTCAACAAAGACCCCCATAATTATACGTGGTGGAGCTACCGTGCCAATGCCCGGGCCAACAATAAGGGATGGCGATTGGATTATGGCATGGTGAACGATTCCTTAAAGGACAGATTAAAGCGTTCTGTTATTCTTTCTGATGCCAAGCATAGCGATCATTGCCCAATTCTTTTGGAAATAGACAAGTAAGATTAGTTTTAAGGCGGCAAAAAATGGATTGATTATTTTTGCCAATTGAAAAATGATTAGCTAGATGAAATACACCAGACTACCACATACCGATATCAAAGTCAGCAAGATTTGTTTGGGAACCATGACCTGGGGAAGACAGAATACAGAGGAAGAGGGTCATAAGCAGATGGATTATGCGTTGGACCAAGGTGTCAACTTCTTTGATACGGCTGAGATGTACCCAATTCCACCTAAAAAGGAAATCTATGCGGTAACCGAAGAAATAATTGGGAACTGGTTCAAAAAAACTGGGAATAGGAATAAGGTAGTGCTTGCCACAAAAATTGTGGGGAGAGCAGATTTTGCCAAATATATTAGAACAACGGGATTTAGCAAGGATTCCATAATCAGTGCGGTAGATGGAAGTCTAAAGCGATTGCAAACCGATTATATTGATTTGTACCAATTACATTGGCCAGAACGGAACACTAACTTTTTTGGGCAACGCGGATTTAATGCACATTCCATAGATCCTTGGGAAGACAACATACACCAAGTATTGGAAACCCTTCGCGATTTGATTGCTGAGGGGAAGATCAGACATGTGGGATTGTCCAATGAAACACCATGGGGAACCATGCGTTATTTGGAAGAGAGCAAGGTGCACCAAAGTCTACCTCGAATGCTTACCATCCAGAACCCATATAGCTTATTGAACAGGTTATTTGAAGTTGGGCTTTCTGAAATTTCAATGCGGGAAGATATTGGACTTTTGGCATATTCTCCGCTAGCTTTTGGTGTACTGAGCGGTAAATATTTGGATGAGATTGCTCCAAGAAAGGCAAGGTTGACGCTGTTTCCACATTACGATCGTTACAGTGGCGAAACAGCTACGACCGCCACCCAAAAGTACAATGAGTTGGCAAAGGAACATGGTTTAAGTTTGTCGCAAATGGCATTGGCTTTCATCAATACAAGACCTTTTTTGACCAGCAACATTATTGGCGCAACAACCATGGAACAGTTAAAGGAAAACATTGATAGTATTGATGTTGACCTTTCTGATGAGGTGATAAAGGGAATCGAGGAAATCCATAATTCCATTCCCAATCCGGCACCTTAGGATTACCCAAACAGGTTGCTCACAATATCTTCAATTTTGGAAACAAGGTGTACCTGAATCGAGGTGTTCTTTAGTCCGATTTTGTTGTTTTTGGAAACAAATATAGAAGTGAACCCTAATTTTTCAGCTTCAAGAATGCGTTGGTCCACGCGTTGAACTGGGCGTATTTCGCCTGCAAGCCCCACTTCTGCGGCAAAACAGATTCCTTTTTCAATGGGAATGTCCGCATTACTGGAAAGGATGGCGGCCACAACGGCCAAATCAATGGCAGGGTCATCCACAGAAATTCCGCCCGTAATGTTCAAGAAAACATCTTTGGCTCCCAGTTTAAAGCCAGCCCTTTTTTCCAATACGGCCAAAAGCATGTTCAATCTTTTAGCATTGAACCCAGTTGCTGATCGTTGCGGAGTTCCATAAACTGCTGTGCTCACCAAGGCTTGAATTTCTATCAATAATGGACGCATGCCTTCAACAGTGGCGGCAATGGCTGTTCCGCTTAAACTTTCTTCATTTTTGGAAATTAAAACTTCCGATGGATTGTTTACTTCGCGAAGTCCACTCCCCTGCATTTCATAAATACCCAGCTCGGCTGTGGAACCGAATCGGTTTTTTAAAGAGCGAAGAATTCTGTAGACATAATTGCGATCACCCTCAAACTGTAAAACCGTGTCCACCATATGTTCCAAAATTTTTGGTCCTGCTATGGTTCCATCCTTGGTAATATGACCAACAAGAAGCACCGGGGTATGACTTTCTTTGGCAAACTTGATAAGTTCAGCTGTACTCTCCCTAATTTGTGAAATGCTTCCGGCCGCTGATTCTATGTAATCCGTATGCAGTGTTTGAATCGAATCAATGACCACGATGTCAGGTTCAATAGCTGCAATTTGTTGAAAGATATTTTGCGTCTTGGTTTCTGTGAGTACAAAACAGTTTTCACTGTTGGGGTGAATGCGGTCTGCCCGCATTTTAATCTGCTTTTGACTTTCTTCTCCAGAAACATATAAGGTTTTATAGGGAAGTTTTAGCGCAATTTGCAATAATAATGTGCTTTTTCCAATTCCCGGTTCACCGCCTAACAGTGTTAGGGAGCCTGGCACCAATCCTCCTCCCAACACCCTGTTAAATTCTTGGTCTTGAGTGTCTAACCGCAGCTCTTTTTCGTTAGTTATCTCGGAAACCCTTAAGGGTTTTGTGGTTTTGTTTGCTTGGGAAGAATCGGTTTTCCAACTTTTCTTTTCTTCTTTTTGCACCACTTCTTCCACAATAGTGTTCCATTGTTTGCAAGAAGAGCATTGCCCCACCCATTTTGGGTATTGGGCACCACAGTTTTGACAGAAAAAAGCTGTTTTGGTCTTGGCCATTCGTTATAAAAGAAGAGCCTAAAGATATGGAATTAGATGGTGGGATGAACAGATTTTTGGATGGTTGGACTGTTGGAAATATATGCCAACTAATCCAGTAATCTAATAATCCAGAAATCTAGTAACCGAAATCTGCTTTAAGGGCGTCTATTTTTTCGAGAGCCATATCCTTGGTCAAAAAGTCGATTTCTTCCATTTGGAATGCTTTTTCAAAAGTCTTAAAGGCTTTTTTGGGTTCGCCGAGTTGTTCATAATATTCACCTTCAAAATAAAAGCCCATCATAGTGTCCGGAAATTGTTTTTTGCACACTTCTGAAAGGGGTTTTAAAGATTCAAAGTCCTCTTTTTTCAAACAAGCGGCATAGATGGCCATGATGTCGTTAAGTTCCACAGGTTTTTCAAAACCAAGGAGTTTTTCAATCATATTATAGCGATCTTCCATGTACTTAAAAACAGGTTCATCCGAAGTAAGAATTTCAGTTTTGTATTCTTTGGGACTTATTGGTCTGAATATTTTAAACACATTGTCAAAAGCTTTGCTTATTCCATAGGCTGCAATGGAAGTATGATCTGCATTGTCATATTCATCAAAGAAATAATGTAATGATTCTTTGCTAATGGATTTTATGGCATTGTTCATTTGCAAAATGCGCTGACGGTCTTCAGTTTTTTCCTTTTCGAGAACAATATTGTAAAAGATTTCTTGATTTAAATCAGATAATCTTGATGGAACCCTACTTTCCATCTCTGTGGCCAACACGGGTGATATGGACAAATAGGAGTTGAACAACGATTTATCCTTAAATAGATAGTAATTGCCAAAGTTTGCTGTAATGTCGTACCCAATAAACATTTTAAATGGGGCAATGTTGTAATTGGTTTCTAAATACGGGATAAGCTCGGTACCTAAAAACTCATAAAACTTGGCTCCTTTTTCAGTAGGCAAACCAGTGGTCTGTTCAAAATCACAATCTTCCCATCTAAGGTCATTTTCGGCTTGGTCTATCCCCACGATAATGGCTTCCGGCATTCTATGGTAATTGCTATAAAATTTAGCGTTGGCAACGACAATATCGAATAGATATTCGGCATCTAGTACCACCAATAGGGGGTATTTTTTGTCATCGGTATAATCTTCGGGGAAGTAATAGGAGACACCTCTTCGTTCCTGGAGTTTGAAAGATTCAAAAATTTCTTTTTTAACCTGGGCTCCAAGGTTAAAACAGATTAGGCCTATTAGGAGAAATAGACATCTTTTCATTTGGTAAAGTTTTTAAGTGGTAGGGGTTTACCGATTTCTATTCAATAACGGTAAGACTACAAAGGATATTGTCCCAAAAACAACCACCATCAGGGTCTGCGCAGTCCACATGATCCAGCCGTAGGCATCACCAGAGGTCTTGCTAATACCATAAACCGATAAAGCGGCGGTGACGACAATAGGGAAGAGCCCCAAACCACCGTTAGTGGTTGCCATGGCAAAAGCTCCGGCAACAAAGGCGACTAAAAATGCTCCTAGGGGTAACTCGCTTGTTTCGGGAACAGTGAACTTTATCACCCAGAACATGGCAATATAGCATGCCCAGATAAAAAGAGTGTGAAAGATAAAGGCACCTCTTTGCTTCATCTTGAATATACTTAGCACCCCATCTAATAACCCGTTTAGAAACTTTTTTATTTTGAGGGCAAATTTGGAGGTGGATTTTTTAATGATGCGTATTGCAATAAAAAGGCCTAGGACTCCTGCCAAAAGTAGTCCAAGTGAACCTGCCAAGCCGATACCGTTTTCTTCCAAGATGCCTAGAATTACATCGGTTTGTACCAGAAGTGCCATTAATATTATGAGGAGCAACATGATCACATCGATAATTCTTTCTGTTACGATTGTGCCAAATCCTTTTTCAAAAGGAACATTTTCATAGGTGTTCAATGCCGTGGCACGCAAAAATTCCCCAGAACGAAGCACCAAAGTATTGGCAAAATATGCAGTAAGAATGATGAGGACATTATTCAATAACTTAGGGCGATACCCCATTGGATGCAGAAGATAATTCCATCGAATTGCTCTAGAAATATGACTTAAGATTCCAATGAAAATTGATAAAATCACCCAAATTGGATTTGCGTTTTTGATGGCTTCCAGTATTCTTGTTCGCTCCTCTGGTGTTGTTGAGGAATAGGAATAAAAAACAAGCCCTAAACCAATTAGGATAGGAACGGCAATTTTCAGAAACTTTTTGAGCGAATTGTTCAAAACTAGTTCAAAAGGTTGGTTTCCTCATTTGGGAAAACCAATGCTGGATTAAAGGATTTAGCTTCTTCAATGCCCATCCATGCATAGGTTATAAGAATCAATACATCTCCAACGGCAACCCTTCTAGCAGCTGCTCCATTAAGAGTAAGCTCGCCAGAACCTCTTGGCCCTGGAATTGCGTACGTTTCTAATCGTTCTCCATTATTGTTGTTCACGATTTGCACTTTTTCTCCTCTAATTATGTTTGCTGCATCCATCAAATCTTCATCAATGGTTATGCTACCAATATAATTGAGGTCGGCCCCAGTGACCTTTACTCTATGGATTTTGGATTTTACAACTTCTACTTGCATGGTGCAAAATTAATTAATTCAGTCTTAGGTTGTCGATCAAACGAACGTCTTCGGCATAAACGGCTATAAACGCTCTATATTTTTTATCTACTTCCTTTTTAAGTGTTGGCGCCAATGTTTCTTCTTCTGCAATTTGAAAATATTCCAACTCCAACATTTTGTTTTTTTCAAATTGGAATTTTACCCAATCCAAAATGATATGTGCACTTTCCGTGCCAAATTTTGTTTTGGCAGTTAGTAGTGTTTTATAGATAAAACTTGCTTCTTCCCTGACTTTTTTTGACAAGCGTTCATTCCGGGAACTCATGGCCAAACCGTTTGGTTCCCTTTCAATGGGGCAACCTACAATTTGATAGGGCAGTTTTTTTGATTTTACCATTTTTCTGATGATTTGGAGTTGCTGAAAGTCCTTTTCACCAAAATATGCGTTGTTGGGCGAAACTGTTCTGAGGAATAACTCAACAATTGTTCCCACTCCATCAAAATGCCCTTCCCTGAATGCTCCCTCCATTACTTTGTCCAGACCATCAAACTCATAGGATTGGGATGTTACATCATCCCCATAAATTTCATCTACGGAAGGGGTAAAGACCACAATGTTCCTGGAAACATTTTTTAAGAGTTCAATATCTTTTTGCAGATCTCGGGGATATTTTTTTAGATCGTCCTTTTTGTCAAACTGCGTAGGGTTCACAAAAACACTAACGATTACCAGATCATTTTGTGCAAGTGCTGTTTTGACCAACGAAATGTGGCCTTGGTGTAGGGCCCCCATTGTGGGAACCAAACCAATGGTGTGGTTTTTACTTCTTTCCGTTTCTAGAAAGAGTGAGAGTTCCTTTTTCCGGTCAAATACATGCATAAAGCAATTCAAAAGCGTGCAAAAATACTATAAATACTGCTAATCAGCATAATTTTTGTACTTTTGCGCCTACGTTTTTCAGATCAGCAAAAGAAAGTGTTTATGAATGGTAAAAAGATATTGTTTGTATCTTCTGAATTAGTGCCTTACCTCCCAGAGAATCAAGTATCCTTAATGTCTTACGAAGCGCCTAGAATGGTGAACAGTAATGGTGGGCAAATACGAATTTTTATGCCCAGATATGGGAGTATCAATGAAAGAAGGCATCAATTACATGAAGTAATACGTTTATCAGGGATGAATTTGGTGATCAATGATATGGATATGCCTCTTATCATCAAAGTGGCTTCAATTCCCAAAGAACGAATTCAAGTATATTTCATTGATAATGAGGAATACTTCAAAAGAAAGGCAACGTTTGCCGATGCTGATGGAAATTTATTCCCAGACAATGATGAGCGGGCCATTTTCTTCGCAAAAGGAGTAGTTGAAACGGTTAAAAAATTAAATTGGTCCCCGGATATCATTCATGTTCATGGATGGATGGCCTCTTTACTCCCACTTTATCTTCGTAAGTATTATGCGGATGAACCACTTTTTGCAGATAGTAAAATAGTAACATCTGTATATGATAGGGGTTATGAAGGAGCTTTGGACGGCGAGATGAAGAATAAAATAGCTTTTGATGGTATTGAAGAAGAGAGTGTCTCGGTTCTTTCCAGTCCTGACTATAATAATTTGTTAAAAGTAGCAGTAGATTATTCTGATGCCATTATTTTAGCCTCGGAAGAGGTGCCAGAGGAATTGAAAAATCATATTGCAAATCTTTCCAAACCTGTACTGCCCTATGTTTCTCTTCAAGAAGCAGAGGATGCATACACAAATTTCTATCAAACAGAAGTTTTAAAATAAATTGCATGAAATTTTCTAGGATTATAAAAGTTTCGGCTTTGGTTGGGGCTTTGTTTCTAATAACCACTTCCTGTGAAGATGAACTGACCAGGACCTTGGGAGAAGGAGTTGTTGCCGGGGAGCCTTTTACAACAGGCAAAGAAACATATGATGTTTTTGCTTTTAACAGGGGAATACAGGCTGTTCAGACCAATCAACTTCCGTTATATCAATTGGGAACATTTAACGACCCAGTTTTTGGGAAAACAAATGCCAGTATTGTATCTCAAATAGCGTTGCCAGGGGGTCAAGGAAATCCAACCTTTGGAGATTTATCACAAGCTTCTGAGGATAAGGCAAATGATGATGACTCAGCTAGTACTATCCCTGAAGAGGAAACTGTAAAAAAAGTATACTTACATATTCCATTTCTGCTTCCCCCAACTTCTTTGAAAGATAGTGATGGTGATGGCGTAGATGATGAATTTGATAACGATCCGGACGATCCAAACTCAGATGAAGATGGTGATGGGGTAAGTGATAATGACGAACGTATTTTAGGTTCGGACCCTTTTGATGCTGATGAAGATGGGACAGGCGATGATTTTGTGGCCAACACTTTTCCTAAAAGGTTTGATTTGGACAGTATATATGGAGATAGAGAGTTGCCTTTTAATTTAAAGGTAACCACTTCCACATTTTTTCTTAGGGATTTAGACCCAAATTCAAATTTTGAAGAAAGACAAGAATATTTCTCCAATAAGGATTTTTCCGCTTTTGAAGGAGTAGTGCTTTTTAACGATGAGATTACCATTAATAATCAAGAAGAACTTGTTTTTAATGAAGATGATCCGGAGACTACTGATGTCGATGAATCTAAGCAAGTAAAAAATAGAATAGCACCAGGCATTAGAGTGCCTTTGGACATTGATTTTTTTCAAGAAATATTGGATAAGGAAGGGCAGTCTGAGCTGTTGAGTCAAGCTAATTTCAATGATTTTTTTAGAGGCATACGATTATCTGGAAACACAGATACGGAAAACCTGATGTTTTTGTTGGACCTTACTCAAGCCACAATAACGGTGACCTATGATTACCAGGATTATAACACTGAAGATGAAGAGGTGGAGACTGTAGAAAGGGATTTTGTATTTAATCTGCTTGTTCGAAACAGTAGTAATGGAATAATTACTGGGAACGCAGTAAATAGCTTTTCCAACGATGCGTATTTGCCGGAAATATCAAATGCATTGGACAATGGGGAAAATGCTTCAAAAATATATGTAAAAGGAGGAGCCGGAACTTTTACCGAAATTAGATTGTTTGATGAATTTGAAAATGGCGGAGAAGATATTATCAACGAGATAAAATTAAATAATTGGATTATTAATGAGGCAAATCTGGTTTTTTATGTTGACAGAACAACGTTGGGAGATGGAGCTGTTGATGAACCACCTAGATTGAACCTTTATAATGCGGAGACAAGCCGTATTATATTTAATCCAAACAATGAAAGAGGTGATGTTGATGAACCATTGGGTCGCTTTTTGGATTTTGATGGTATTCTCGAAAAAAAGGATAATAAAGGGCTAAAATATACTTTCAGGATTACTGATCATATCAATAATCTAATTATTCGGGATTCCACCAATGCCAAGCTAGCGCTTACATTAACCTCTAATATATTGGATTCTAGGGTTTCTGAATCGATGAGTAATGAATCTCCTAATATTAATTTCCCTCTTATGTCGGCTGTAAGCCCCTTAGGTACCGTGCTTTATGGCAGTGGTGAAGGAGTGAGCAGTGATAAAAAGCTGAAATTGGAGATTTATTATACCAAAGCCAACAGATAAGCCATTTTAATTGCCGTTTGCAGATTTTTTCTGCGTTAGAACCTTTGTGATACTAATTATCCCAATTGTAATACTAAATTTGCACATAACTCAAACTATTAACTACTTAAAATTGGTCTTATGTGTGGAATTGTTGGATACATTGGTCACAGGGATGCATATCCCGTCATAATAAAAGGACTTCAGAGACTTGAATACAGGGGATACGATAGTGCTGGGATTGTACTATTTGATGGAAAAGAAACCCACCTGTCCAAAACTAAAGGTAAAGTAGAGGATTTAAAGAAAAAATCAGAAGCTACTATTGCAGTTGATGGAAAATTGGGTCTTGGACATACCAGATGGGCAACTCACGGAGTTCCTAATGATGTTAATTCTCATCCACATTATTCTAATTCGGGCGACCTGGTAATTATCCATAACGGAATTATTGAGAATTATGAGGCTATAAAAAAAGCACTCATTGAGCGTGGATATACCTTTGAATCTGATACGGATACCGAGGTTTTGGTAAACCTTATTGAAGAAGTAAAGAAAAAAGAGGGCGTTAAATTGGGTAAGGCCGTCCAAATAGCATTGAATCAAGTTGTTGGGGCATATGCAATCGCTGTTTTTGATAAAAACAAACCAGATGAGATTGTTGTTGCCAAATTGGGAAGTCCATTGGCAATTGGAATAGGGGAAAATGAATATTTCATAGCATCAGATGCTTCGCCATTTATTGAGTTTACCAATAATGCTGTTTATTTGGAAGACGAGGAAATGGCCATAATTCGTATTGGTAAGGAAATCAAGTTGCGAAAAATTAAGGACGATGCAATAGCCTATCCAAATATTCTTGAACTTCAATTAAACCTTGAAGAGATAGAAAAAGGAGGTTATGACCATTTTATGCTCAAAGAAATTTATGAGCAGCCCAGAGCCATAATGGATACGTATAGAGGGCGTTTGTTGGCGGATCAAGGAATTATCAGAATGGCTGGGATTGACCAGAATTTGGAAAAATTCCTTAATGCAAATAGAATTATAATTGTTGCCTGCGGAACTTCATGGCATGCGGGTCTTGTAGCTGAGTATATTTTTGAGGATTTAGCTAGGATTCCGGTAGAGGTGGAATACGCATCTGAGTTTCGTTATAGAAACCCGGTTATAACCGAGAATGATGTTTTAATTGCGATATCACAATCTGGAGAAACTGCAGATACCTTGGCTGCTATCAAATTGGCGAAAGAAAAGGGTGCATTTGTATTTGGTGTATGTAATGTTGTTGGCTCATCCATTGCAAGAGAAACTCATGCCGGAGCATATACCCATGCCGGACCTGAAATTGGAGTGGCCTCTACAAAAGCTTTTACTACCCAAATTACCGTTCTTACTTTAATTGCCCTAAAATTGGCACATGAAAAGGGTATGCTCTCTGAATCTAAATATCATGAGTATTTAGCAGAATTGGAAGGAGTTCCTGCAAAAGTTGAAAAGACATTGCTGTCTAATGAATTGGTCGCGGATATTTCTGAAATCTATAAAGACTCGACCAACTGTCTGTACCTTGGTCGCGGATATAATTTTCCGGTGGCTTTGGAAGGAGCATTAAAACTTAAAGAGATTAGTTATATTCATGCAGAGGGATATCCTGCAGCAGAGATGAAACATGGTCCAATTGCTTTGATTGATGAACAAATGCCCGTTGTGGTCATTGCTACTAAAAAAGGACATTATGAAAAAGTGGTTAGCAATATTCAGGAAATCAAATCTAGAAGTGGTAGAATCATAGCTATTGTTACCGAAGGTGACAAGACAGTTAAGGAACTGGCAGATCATGTATTGGAAATACCCGAGACTTCTGAAAGCCTTTCTCCTTTGTTAACAACAATACCCTTGCAATTACTATCTTACCATATAGCTGTTATGAGAGGATGTAATGTAGATCAACCTAGGAATTTGGCAAAATCGGTTACCGTAGAGTAACTTTGGAAAATCATAAAAATCTAATAAAGACACCTAATTAGGTGTCTTTATTTGTTAAATACGTAGTCAATACATGTTTTTTTTAGTAAAAAAGTATTATGCATGCATAATTTTTTTTCAATTTAGTAGAAATCAAATGAAAAAAAATGTATCTTCCACCTCCAATACTTAACAGGTACTTAAAACTATTTTAACTCAAATTCAAAGCTAATGAGAAGACTAATAATCATTTCCCTTATGCTGTTTGGTGTTGTTTCTTATGCGCAGACTACAGTACAGGGAAAGGTAGTAGATGAAAATAATGAACCTATCCCGGGAGCCAATGTGGTACTGGTTGGAAAAGCAGAAGGAACTACTTCTGATTTCGATGGAAACTTCACGTTCAATACTTCAGAACAACCCCCGTTTCAACTTCAATTTACAGCCATTGGATTTTCGGATTTCACAGCAAATGTGACATCTAATAATCAAACACTTTCCATAACACTTAATGAAGCATCAACGCTTTTGGATGAGATTGTAATTTCTGCTTCCAGAACACCGGAACGTATTTTTGAATCTCCCGTATCTGTTGAACGCTTTGGACTAAAGGAAATTAAGAATACTACGGCTGAATCCTTTTACGGAGGCTTACAAAATTTAAAAGGAGTTGATATCAATACGAATAGCTTAACGTTCCAATCCATTAATACGAGGGGGTTTGCGGCATTTTCCAATAACAGATTTTTGCAATTGGTAGATGGTATGGATAACTCGGCGCCAGGGCTAAATTTTGTTTTGGGTAACCTAGTGGGGATGTCGGAGCTTGAAGTACAAAGTATTGAAATTTTACCTGGGGCTTCTTCGGCCTTGTATGGAGCAGGTGCTTTTAACGGTATACTATTTATGACCAGTAAGAGTCCTTTTGATTTTCAAGGAATCAGTGCCTATGGCAAAACTGGAATAACATCTCAAGAGGCAGCTGGTGATAATAATTATTATGATTTTGGAATTAGAGTAGCACATGCATTTAGTGATAAATTGGCCGTTAAGGCCAACCTGTCTTTTTTGAAAGGAGAAGATTGGCATGCTGTTAACACAATGGATTTGGACAATTTGGGAGCAGATAGGACAAACCCTAATTATAATGGATTGAATGTCTACGGTGATGAGGTTACAACTTTATTGAACTTTGATGCTGCTGCTGGCTTGCCTACCGGAACCGTCGGCGCTGCCCAAGTTTCTAGAACCGGTTATGAAGAAAGAGACTTGGCCAATTATGATGCACAAAGTGTTAAATCAGACTTTTCTGTGTACTACAGACCGTTTGCAGATGATTTCGAAATCATATATAACGGAAGAGTAGGGCGTGGAAACACAATTTATCAAGGAGCCAATAGATACTCTGTGAAGAATTTTATTCTTCAACAGCACAAGCTAGAGTTTAGAAACAAGAACTTTTTCCTTAGAGGATATATTACTACAGAAAATTCGGGCGATTCGTATGACACCCGTTTCGCTGCAATTAATGTAAACAGGGCATGGAAATCAGACACACAATGGTTCACGGAATATGCCCAAACCTACATACCTACTTTCTTGGGCGGTGTTCAGGCTGGGGGCTTAACTAGAGAGCAGGCATCTGTTGCAGCTCATGCAGCCGCAAGACAAGCAGCGGACACTGGTCGACTTGTGCCAGGGACCCCACAGTTTCAAAGCGCATTTAATTCTGTTATCAGTAATGGAGATTTAACAAGTGGGGCCAAATTTATCGACAATACTAAATTCCGTCACGTAAACGGGAACTACAATTTGGCACATTTAATCGATGATTGGGCAGATGTGCAAATTGGAGGTTCTTTCCGTGAATATGAATTAAATTCTGGGGGAACCATCTTCACTGATTCAGATGGACCTATCAAATACAATGAGTATGGCGCATACGTTCAGCTACAGAAAAAATTCCTTGATGATAGGGTTAAGTTTACCGGATCTGCACGTTATGACAAAAATGAATTCTTTGATGGATTCCTTTCACCAAGGCTTTCATTGTCATACACCGCTGGAGAAAAAAGAAATCATAATTTTCGAGTTTCCGCGCAACAAGGTTTTAGAAATCCAACAACCCAAGACCTTTTTATTGGTCTAAATGCCGGGTCGGCAATTTTGGTAGGTTCCGCTCCTTCTAATTTAGATAAAGATGTGAGGACTTTTAATATTAGCCAAAAAGCACAAGATGATTTAGGGCAATCAGCAACAACCCAAATAGTGGGTCGTGCCGCTTATGAGAATGCATATTCCTTAAGCTCAGTTTTGGCAGGAGCACCAGAAGCAGTTAATACTTCTGTTATTAAACCAGAAGAGATTACGGCTTTTGAAGCAGGCTATAGAGGGCAGATAGGAAAATTCACAATAGATCTTAGTGGATATTATAACAGGTATAAGGATTTCATCTCCAATGTAACCGTATTGGTTCCGTTTTATGGAACTGCCGGAGATGGAGGGCTTTCGTTGCTTGCACTTCAAAATGGTGATAGGCAGCCTTACCAAACCTATACTAACGCTGAGGTTGATATTGATTCTTGGGGAGGTACTGTTGGTGTGGATACCAAAGTGCTTGGTAATTTTGATTTAGGAGTTAATTACACCTATGCCGAGTTTGATTTTGATAAAGCAAGATTCCCTGATTTTGAAACCAATTTCAATACGCCAAAGCATAAAGTAAAAGCATCCTTTGGAAATACAGAGCTTTTCAAAAACTTTGGATTTAATGTTAACTACAGATGGAGTGACAGTTTCTTCTGGGAAGCAACTTTTGCAGATGGAGACGTTCCGGCATATACCGTATTGGACGCACAGATCAATTATGCAGTGCCCAGTATTAAATCTGTTTTTAAAGCAGGGGGGTCAAACCTTTTGGGAGATGAATACTTTCAAGCCATTGGTACAGGTAATATAGGTTCCATCTACTATATTTCGTGGACAATCAACCCATAAAAGAATTACATAAACAAATAGTAAGGGCATCGAATTTTTCGATGCCTTTTTTGTTGCTAAAAAAACAAATTTTAAGTTTCTTATTACAAATGGAATAGTATATCTTTGCAGCCGGAAAAAAAGCAGTTTTTTCCTTCGTATTCAATTAAAAATAAACACAGTAATGTCGAAAGTTACAGGTAAGGTTGCCCAAATTATAGGCCCGGTCATTGACGTTGAGTTTGAGTCGGGAACAGAAATCCCAAAAATTTACGATTCCCTTGAAATCAATAAAGCCGATGGTTCCAAGTTGGTTTTAGAGGTTCAATCCCATATTGGAGAAAACACGGTGAGAACCATTTCTATGGACTCAACTGATGGTTTGAGCAGGGGAGTTGAAGCTCATGCAACTGGAAATGCAATTCAAATGCCAATTGGAGAGGATGTTTACGGACGACTTTTCAATGTAATTGGAGACGCGATTGATGGGATGGAAAACTTGCCAAAAACAGGTGATAACGGACTTCCAATTCACAGGGAAGCTCCCAAGTTCGAAGACCTTTCTACATCTACCGAAGTACTTTTTACCGGAATCAAGGTAATTGATTTGATTGAGCCTTACGCAAAAGGAGGTAAAATTGGATTGTTTGGTGGTGCTGGTGTTGGTAAAACAGTATTGATTCAGGAATTGATCAACAACATTGCAAAAGGACATGGTGGTCTTTCTGTATTCGCTGGTGTTGGTGAAAGAACTCGTGAAGGAAATGATTTGCTTCGTGAGATGTTGGAATCAGGTATTATCAAATACGGAGATGATTTCTTGCACTCCATGGAAGAAGGTGGATGGGATTTATCCAAAGTAGATAAGAAAGCAATGAAGGAGTCCAAAGCAACTTTCGTTTTTGGACAGATGAACGAACCTCCTGGAGCACGTGCACGTGTGGCACTTTCAGGATTGACCATTGCGGAATATTTCCGTGATGGGGCTGGAGACGGTCAAGGAAAAGATGTACTTTTCTTCGTAGATAATATCTTCCGTTTCACACAAGCTGGTTCTGAAGTATCTGCACTTTTGGGACGTATGCCTTCAGCGGTGGGATACCAACCAACCTTGGCAACAGAGATGGGTGCCATGCAGGAAAGGATTACATCAACAAAAAGAGGTTCCATTACATCGGTACAGGCGGTTTACGTACCTGCGGATGATTTAACGGATCCTGCACCAGCAACAACGTTTGCTCACTTGGATGCTACAACTGTACTTTCACGTAAAATTGCTGAGTTGGGGATTTATCCTGCTGTGGATCCTTTGGATTCAACTTCAAGAATTTTGACTGCAGAAATTTTAGGAAAAGATCACTACGCATGTGCACAACGAGTAAAGGAGTTGTTGCAGCGCTATAAAGAACTACAGGATATTATTGCCATTCTTGGTATGGAAGAACTTTCTGAAGAGGATAAGTTGGCAGTAGGTAGAGCAAGAAGGGTACAACGTTTCTTGTCACAACCTTTTCATGTTGCCGAGCAGTTTACAGGTATCCCTGGAGTATTGGTAGACATTAAAGATACCATTAAAGGTTTCAACATGATTATGGATGGAGAGTTAGATCATCTTCCAGAATCTGCATTCAACCTTAAAGGAAGCATCCAAGATGCTATTGAGGCTGGAGAAAAAATGTTGGCCGAGGCATAAAAGTTCAGAGTTATAAAGTTATGAGTTCAGAGTTTTCAATCTGATACTCGTAACCCATAACTCATAACTCATAACTCATAACCAAAAGGAATGTATTTAGAAATTGTATCACCAGAAGCCACTTTGTTTGCCGGAGAAGTAACGTCGGTTACCGTTCCTGGTATCAATGGCGAATTTCAGATGTTGCAAAACCACGCACCTATAGTTTCCTTGTTGCAAGAAGGAGATGTTAAAGTGCAGGGGGATATCACTATTGAGGAAGATTTTCAAAATAAATTTTCCAAAGGACCAAATGGAGGAACCATATTGTCCATTTCAAGTGGCACTATTGAAATGAAAGATAACAAGGTTATTGTGTTGGCAGATTAAGCCAATTACAAACATTATAGATTAAAAAGCCGCGGTCACTGAGCGAAGTCGAAGTGCAGCGGCTTTTTTATTTCAAAATAATTAAAACCCAATCTTTTCCATCCGAACAATACTTTTTGAGTTCTGTAAAACCAACTGTTAGATGTGCATTCATAGATCTTCGGTTTTTAGCATCCACCTCTGTAATGATAGTATCAAAACCATAGGGCAGTTTTTCTTTCATGGTTTTGTAGAGTTGTCTAAATATACCATGACCTCTATGTGATTTGGCCACACAAATCTGTCCCATCACCATATAGTTGTCTTTGCCCTTTACAACTTTGTTGATTTCATGGAACATGGGTTTTAAAACTTCAATGCTTTCTGCAAACTTTGGGAGCATACAAAGTGCGTAGCCTATCACTTTTTCATTTTCCAAAGCAACGATATGACCACACTCATCATTCATTTCTTTTAGAATTTCCAATGAATGTTCCACTGTTAGAAAACCCTCGCATTCCTTTTCTTCATCTGTAAGGTTTTTGGGAAGGTTATGTTGCTGTAACAACAGAATCTGTTCAAGATGATTAATTGTTGAAGCTTGAATATAGCGTATCATCTATTCATTTTTGAGCCATTCCTTTCGGTTTTTTAGCATATTGCCCGTAGGTTTTTGCTCTATATCTTCCATTAATTTTATGGAATAACTAGGACTTGGAGTCAATACCAAAGTTGTGGTTTTAGTATTACCAAATCTAGAGAAGTTTACAAGTAGCGAATCACCCTGATTAAATAGTTTAAGATAATCAGCTAATCGCTGTCCTTTGGAGAAAGGAACGCCATTGATGTTTGTGATGACATCCCCATAACTCAATGCAGAATTGTAAGATGGACTTCCAATTTTCGGATTACTTTTAATAGTACCTTTGGCGTCATCTTCGCTTATGGAGATATATGCGCCAAAATATGGTTCTTCCTTCTTTTGTTTTAAAACTACCCCAACAGATTCAAAAAGTGTTGCATAATTAGGCATCTCGCTTTGATATATATACTTGTTGAAAAAGTTATCTCCAAAAGTTTTACCTGCGTATTCATTCAGTAGTGTGTGTAAATTTTCTATGGTATACGGGATTTCCTTTTTTCCATGACGTTGCCAAGCCAATTTCATATAATCATCCAAATTCAAACCACTTTGCCTTAAGGATAAGTCTAAAGCCAATCCCAAAACGCTACCGTATGAATAGTAGGAGATAAAGGTGTTTTCTCGGTTTACAGGATCAACTGAGGTAGCCGCATCTACAAAAGGAGCTTGATAACTCATCTCAATGGGGTTAAAAAACTGTCGAGCCGGAGAAGTCCAGACATAATTGAAATTACCAGCAAGCCCTTCTACATATTCTTTAGGGGAAATAAGACCGGCCCTGCATAAAATTAAATTGGTATAATAACTTGTAAACCCTTCGGCAAACCAAAGAGCTCCGCTCATATCTGCAGCTTCAAAATCAAAAGGCTCCAAGCTTTGTGGACGTATGCGTTCCACATTCCAAGCATGAAAAAATTCATGGGAAACCGTTCCAATATTTCGTTTCATTCCTCCATCTGCCAAACTTCTGGTACTGGTTAAGATGGTAGAATTCCTGTGCTCCATGCCATCACCAGAGGCATTTGGAATATAACATGCCAGAAAAGTGTAAGTGCCATAATCAAATTCAGGAAGCTCGCCATATACCTCTTTTTGTTCTAGCACCGTTTTTTTGACCTTTTCAAAATATTCATAAGCCTCTTCTTCAATTCCATTGTGATGCAAGGCCAATTGTATCTTTTTTGAATCCACTTCAAAAGATTTTAAAGTGAAATCACTGATTTCTGTTGGACTATCCATAAAATAATACAGGTTTGGTGCCATAAAGGTGTTTCCAGAAACCAAGGGCAATTGTGTAGCCACTTTCCAATTCAAATCCTTGCGAACATCAAATTCAACCTCAATCTTGCGGTCGCTTAAAGCAGACACATACATAAATGTTGCTGGAATATTCAAATGGGCGTGAGTTTCGTCTATTTGGGAATAGGTGCCTCCCCCTCGATTGGCAAAAAGGATGTAACTTATTTTTATGCTGCCATCATGGCCTGTCACTTCCCATTCATAAGGGTTTGGCCTATGGATCTTTAATAGATTTCCTTTACCATCCACGGCTTTGAATCCATACACGTTTTTGGCAAATTCATGCAGGGCATATCTTCCAGGAGATGTCCTGCTCATTCGAAATGAAACTGTATCCATGGTCAACTTAGGGAAAATAGCTTCAATGGCAGCCTCATGATGTACGGCATTCTCAAATGAAATTTTATAGGTGTTGGTTTGTCCAAATGTGGTCAATGCAAACAGAATTGTAAAAAGAGTAAACGGGATTTTCATCTTCCAATGGGTTTATTAAGGACTAAATATAATGTTTAAGGATAGTAAATGCTAAATTTGTTCTATGGCAAAACTTCCCAAGAAGTTAGAACAAAAATTGGAGAAAAGAAGACTGGAAGATGCTTTAAGGATTCTACCAGAGCAACAATCCCTTATTGATTTTTCATCTAATGATTATTTGGGGCTGGCGGGTACTTTTGAGTTGTCCAAATTGACCGATGAGCTTTTGGATCTAAGTCAATTGTACAAAAACGGCTCTACCGGCTCTCGCTTGCTAAGTGGCAATCATACTTTGTATGGTGATTTGGAAGAGTTCTTGGCACATTACCACGATTCGGAGTCAGCTTTGATATTTAATTCGGGCTATGATGCCAATATTGGTTTTTTCTCTTCTGTTCCACAACGTGGAGACATTATCTTTTACGATGAATTGATACATGCCAGCATTCGTGATGGCATCAAAATGGGTAATGCCAAAAGTTATCGGTTTGCACACAATGATTTAAATGACTTAAGACAAAAGGTAGAAATGTCACTTCGAGTGCAGTCGAGAAGTATGGAAACGGAAATTTACATCATCACTGAATCCGTTTTTTCTATGGATGGCGATTCCCCAGATTTAGAAGCTTTGGTAAAGTTTTGCAGCGAAAATGACTATAATTTGATCGTGGATGAGGCCCATGCAGTAGGAATTTTTGGTGAAGGAAAAGGATTGATTTGTCAGTTAGGACTGGAAAAAGAAGTTTTTGCTAGGGTAGTTACCTTTGGTAAGGCTCTGGGAAGTCATGGGGCAGTCATATTGTGCAATAGTGAATTAAAAGCATATCTCGTTAATTTTGCAAGAAGTTTGATTTATACCACCGCACTTTCTCCGCATTCTATTGCCTCCGTTTTGATTGCATATAGTTTTATGATGAAGGAAGGTGAAGTACAGCGTAAAAAACTATATTCCAACATTCATTGTTTTAAGAAGCAGATTAGCTTATTGAAGTATGGAAGTATGTTTGTTAAGAGTGATTCAGCAATCTGTTGTTTGATAGTGCCGGGAAACCAAAAAGTAAAACAATTATCCAAGCGGTTGAGGGAAGAAGGCTTTGATGTGAAACCCATTCTTTCTCCTACGGTAAAAGCCGGAGAGGAACGACTTCGATTTTGTTTACATTCGTACAATACAAAAGAAGAAATAGAGAGTTTATTTCAAATAATCAGAGCGCAAATATGAGTAAGGATTTAGTGACTTTAGGAAGTTTTGAGTTTTTGGCGGATGTTCAAATAATCAAGGGAAGGCTAGAAGCCGAAGGTATTGAAGTTGTTTTAAAAGATGAAAACACTGTAAGTATAGATCCATTTGCCAGTAATGCTCTCGGAGGCATTAAATTACAAGTTTATAATTCTGACAAAGAAAGGGCACAAGTTATTTTTAATGAAGTCCGAAATTATGCAGTAGATGAAAATGGGCTTCTTGTAAAATGTCCAAACTGTGGTGAGCGTAAATCTGAAACACATTACCTGAGAAACACCATATTCTATAAGCTTTTTCCCTTTTTTGAACCTAAAAAGTATCGGTGTACCCATTGTAATTTTATTACCAAAGCCCAGCAATGAACTTTTTTATCACAGGTATATCCACGGAAGTGGGCAAAACAATAGCTTCTGCCATTGTGGTAGAAGCACTTGAGGCCGATTATTGGAAGCCCGTCCAAGCAGGAGATTTGGATAATTCTGACAGCCATAAGATTCAAAATCTCATTTCAAACAATAAGACAAAAATCCATAAGAACAGTTATGCGCTGAACACACCCATGAGCCCACATGCAGCAGCAGAAATTGATGGAATCACTATCGAATTGAGTAAAATTACTCCTCCACAAACAGAAAATCATTTGGTGATTGAGGGAGCAGGAGGGTTGTTGGTGCCATTAAATGATATCGATACGATTTTTGATATTATTCAACCCGAAGATATGGTCATTGTGGTCTCTCGACATTATTTGGGAAGTATTAACCATTCACTCTTGACCATTGAAAAACTTCAAGAAAGAAATCTGGAAATTGGCATCATTTTTAGCGGGAATGAACACCCAACTACTGAAAGTATTATTCTTAAAAAAACTGGAGTATTTTTTTTGGGTAGGATCAATGAAGAGGAAAGCTTTGATAAGGAAGTGGTTAAAAAATATGCCACCCAATTCAGGTCTGCTCTACTGTCCTTCTAGTCGTTGATAAATTAATCCTCTGCCAATGGTCTTTGTCAATGTATAATGACGTGCTAAGCATAAATTCATGTAGAAATTGAATTCAGGCAGTTCTTCATCATAGATTCTTTCAGCTTCTCGGACTATTATTGTTTTTGGTTTAATAACGTCCATTATATATTGTAATTCCTGTATCCCAGTTTTTCTGGCATTCTGCATAAAAGGGAAAAGCTCTTCTCTTTGAATATTGTAGGGGTGTGTTACTGCCTTTGTCGGCGGGTTTTTCCCTAACACCCAATAACCAATATGATATTCGGTAAAAAAGATATTTTTTGTATCCACATTATTTTCAATAATATAGTTGGGAATGTCAACTCCCTCCCCATTATAAAAAGAACCTTTTTCCATCTTATTGGAAATAACATTGGTGTATTCTAGATAAGCCTCCATGGGAAGAAGAATCAAGAGCGAGGCAATGAGGATATTATATTTCTTTTTTATTGGTGGAAGTTTGCTAACAGCGACTCCTGCAGGAATTAGGATAAATGGATATAATTGAATTAAATAGTGACCATTTACTTTGCCAGTTTGCATGAATGAAAATAAAACGCCAACAATTACTATTGTGAGTATTTGAATGGGTTTGGATTTGAAATCAATCACTTTTGATGCAAACCCTATGTACAATAGTATGGCTACTACAAACACAAAAGGTAGCGTTTTGACTATTGAATGTTGCTTGGATCCAGCATAAGCCAGGGGCGCTTCAAAAATAGATCCCCACCAAATTTGAATTTCTCCTTGAAGATAATAGGGAGTGGCAGTTAAAACAATCAATACCAAAAAACCAATGCCCAGAATACCAAGCTGCTGAAAACTATGCCAAAATCGCTTTTCTGTGACGGCTTTCCAAACCCAATATGCCATCAAGGTCAATAAAGGATAGGCCATGTTTAATTTGGACATCACGGACAGTCCAAAAAGAATGCCGACAACAAAAAACCAGCCCATACTTTCTTTAAAAAGTAGGAGGTAAACTCCCATTACAAAAAATAAGGTGCAAATATGTTCTGACATAACACCTTGTAAACTACCGAACATACTTAAAAAGAAAACGCAGAAAATTGCGCTCCAAAAGCCTACTTTTTTAGATACGATCCTTTTGGCAATCCCATATGTGAACAGTGACGTAATGACAACCAATAGAGTTCCAAAAAATCGGATAGCTATAAAACTCTTCCCAAAAATTTTGATAACAAGAGCAAAAAACAAAAAGGTAATGGGAGGTTTTAGGTCCCAAAGCTGGGTGTAAGGTAAATAACCATCTGCCCATGATTGCCCCATGATGATAAATGTACTTTCATCCCTATCAATGTAATCTCGAAAAAAGAAGGGAAACCGGATAAAAAAAGCAATCAAAAACAAGATTAAGAAAACTGTTTTCCAATCAAGTGCTTGATAATTGAAGGTTAAATACAAGTTAGCCTTTTTAAGCATGGTTGGTAAGGAGTTTTATGCGTTTTATTAGCATCTTTGCAAGATAGATAAATTGAAGCGTTTTACTAATCCAGTTGTATTGGAAAAATTATCGGACAGAGATAAGAAACATCTTTGGCATCCATTGACTCAGCATAAGACCCACCCTGAGATGTTGGGCATTTCCAAAGCTAAGGGGGCTGTGCTTTTTGATGAGAATGACAAGGAATATATTGATGGCATTGCCTCTTGGTACACTTGTATGTATGGTCATTGCCATCCCTATATCTTGGAAAAAGTGAGGGCACAGATGCTACGATTGGATCAGGTGGTCTTTAGCGGATTTACTCATGAACCTGCCGTTAAACTATCTGAAGAATTAATAAAGATACTTCCAGAGAATCAAGAGAAACTGTTCTTTTCGGACAATGGCTCTACAAGTACGGAAATTGGAATCAAAATGGCCCTACAATATCATTTCAACCAAGGTGAAAAACGGAATGTGCTGTTGGCCTTTGAAGAGGGATTTCACGGAGATACCTTTGGTTCGATGTCGGTTTCAGGACTTTCGGTCTATAATGGGCCATTTGAAGATTTCTTTATTTCAGTGGAAAGAATACCCGTTCCGACCGAAAAAAATATTAGAGAGGTTTTAACCAATTTAAAAGAGAGATTAAAACAAGAAGACATTGCAGGATTTATTTATGAGCCTTTGGTTCAAGGAGCTGCGGCAATGAAAATGCATGATGCCAATGGTCTTAATCAAATATTGGCATTGTTGAAAGAAGATGATGTCCTGACCATTGCCGATGAGGTCATGACAGGGTTTGGTAAAACAGGAAAATATTTTGCATCTGATCATATACAAACCAAACCGGACATTATGTGTCTTTCAAAGGCGCTTACGGCTGGATTGGTTCCCATGGGACTCACCACGTGTACAGAAAAGGTGTATCAGGCTTTTTATAGTGATGATATTTCCAAAGGGTTATTTCACGGACATACTTATACGGCAAATCCTTTGGCCTGTGCAGCCGCTTTGTCGGCTGTGGAATTGTTGCAAACGGAGGGAATCCAAGATAACATCCAGAACATTATAAAATGGCATCAAGAATTTGATGCTAAAATCAAAAATCACACAAAAGTTGCTGCAACAAGGCAGTTGGGGGTTATATATGCGTTGGATTTAAATGTGAAGATGGAACGCTATGGGAATTTAAGAGATAAATTGTTCAATCATTTTATGGAGAATGGAGTATTTCTACGTCCATTGGGGAATACCATTTATATCTTGGCACCCTTTGTTACTTCTCAAGAACAAATGGAAAAGATTTATTCAACCATTCAATCCGCCTTGGATATAGTTTAGCATGCTAAAAGAACCAATATCCATAACAGCATTATCCTCTATCTCAGCGTTGGGAAACTCAGCGGAAGAAGTTTGGAGCACTTATTTGGATAACAACCATTCTTTTTCCAAAATTGATATTGCTGCACAAAAAGTTTGGGTTTCCAAATTACCCAAGGATATTAAAGCTTCCTTGCAAGATCTAAGAAAGACTGAGTCTAAGTATGCAGCTTTGGATGAGACGGTACTTTATGCTGTGTATTCGGCTAGAAAAGCAGTGGAACAAGCAAGTTGGAACAGTTCAGACAATTTTGGGATTAATATAGGGTCATCACGCGGAGCCACTTCACTTTTTGAAAAGTATCATAAAGAATATTTGGAAAGCGGAAAATCTTCAACCTTGTCATCGCCTACAACAACTTTGGGCAATATTTCCTCATGGGTTGCACACGATTTAAAAACCAAAGGACCAGATATTTCACATTCAATCACCTGCTCTACGGCATTGCATGCCATATTGAATGGAATTGCATGGATTCAAAGTGGAATGGCCGACAAATTCTTAGTTGGGGGTGCTGAAGCGCCGTTAACCCCATTCACTATTGCACAAATGCAGGCTTTAAAGATTTATTCTAAAGAAGAGGGGAAGTACCCATGTAAAGCTTTGGATTTAAAAAAGAAGAAAAACACCATGGTTCTTGGTGAAGGAGCGGGGATGGCCTGTTTGGAAAAAGGAAAAAAGACCAATGCATTAGCTTTAATTGCAGGAATTGGATATGCCACGGAAACATTGAAACATAGTATTTCCATTTCAACAGAGGCACAGTGTTTTCAAGATTCCATGAAAATGGCACTTGGTGATATGAACCCTGAAGAAGTAGACATTGTGGTCATGCACTCACCAGGTACAATCAAGGGAGATATCTCCGAAGTTAACGCCATTGAAAAAGTTTTTTGTAACAAAATCCCATTTTTAACAACCAATAAATGGAAAGTAGGTCACACCTTTGGTGCTTCGGGACTTCTAAGTGTTGAAATGGCACTACTTATGTTGCAAAATCAAACCTACATTCAAACTCCATTTTTAAAACAGGATGTTGGAGCCAAACCAATTCAGAAGGTAATGGTAAATGCTGTAGGTTTTGGAGGAAATGCAGTCTCAATTTTACTTTCCAAATAAGACAAATATTACATATAAAGTCTTATCTTTTTTCATCGAAATAACAACCTAAAAACTATTGATTATGGAAGAATGGTTTACCGCCCTTACATTATTTGAAAAAGTCTATTGGATTACCGCCATCATTGGCTCTTTTGTGCTTTTGGTTTTAATGGTTTTAACATTCGTTGGAGGAGATGTTGAGGATGTAAGTGGTGATATTGATGCAGACATAGATGGAGATAGTGGAATAGGGTTTCAGTTTCTTTCCTTTAAAAACCTCATGGGGTTTTTCACCATTTTTGGCTGGTCGGGAATCTCATGTATTGAAAATGACCTTTCAACCAGCGTAACTATTTTGGTTTCGGTTGTTTGTGGACTGCTAATGATGTTGGCCATGGCCTCTTTGTTCTATTATTTGAGCAAGCTGCAAAGTAGCGGGACTTTGAAACTAAAAAATGCTCTGAATCAGATTGGGGAAGTATACCTTACCATTGGTGCCAATAGATCTAGTATTGGAAAGGTGAGCATCAATGTGCAAGGAACACTTCGAGAATTGGAAGCATTGACGGATGAAGATGCAGACCTTAAGCAAGGTAATGTTGTAAAGGTTCACAAAGTTACCGATAACGGAATATTGATTGTTAAACTCCTAAATAAATAACCATATGCTATTAATTCCCTTACAATTGGGCGGAGGAGCTTCGCTCTTAACTATTGGCTTTGCCATACTGTTCTTTTTTATCATCATCATTTCCTTTATTCGAAGGTATAAAAGATGTCCATCTGACCGAATACTGGTGGTTTATGGAAAAGTAGGTTCTGGTAATTCTGCAAAATGTATTCATGGTGGTGCGGCCTTTATCTGGCCCGTTATCCAAGACTATGAGTTTTTGGATTTGACCCCAATTTCCATAGAAGTGGATTTGACCAACGCTTTGAGTAGACAGAATATTAGGGTAAATGTCCCTTCAAGGTTTACTATTGGTATCTCCACCGAACCCGGAATCATGCAAAATGCTGCTGAGCGTCTTTTGGGATTGGGAATGCAAGAGGTACAAGATTTAGCCAAAGAAATCATTTTTGGTCAACTTCGTTTGGTGGTCGCCTCCATGGACATTGAGGAAATAAACTCGGACAGAGATAAATTTTTGTCCAACATTTCCCAGAGTGTTGAATCAGAATTGAAAAAGGTGGGATTAAAACTCATCAACGTTAACATTACAGATATTGTTGATGAATCTGGTTATATTGAAGCTCTTGGTAAAGAGGCTGCGGCACATGCAATTAACGCGGCACGTAAATCGGTTGCCGAAAAGAATAGAGATGGATCTATTGGAGAAGCCAATGCCGTTCAAGATGAACGAACCCAGGTAGCAGCCGCAAATGCCAAAGCTGTAGAAGGGGAAAACATCGCAAAAATTGATGTTGCCAACTCAGATTCCCTTAGGAGACAAAGAGAGGCAGAGGCAGAACGGACCGCAATAGCTGCAGAGAAAGTACAGACTGCAAAAGCCTTGGAAGAATCCTATGCGGCTGAAAAAGATGCGGAAATAGCAAGAGCTGAACGGGAACGAAGCTCACAAATGGCGGATATTGTAGTTCCTGCAGAAATTGACAAGAAAAAAGTTGAAATTGATGCCGAAGCCGAAGCCGAAATGATTCGGAGAAAAGCAAAAGGTGAAGCTGATGCTATTTTGTTTAAAGCAGAGGCCGAAGCCAAGGGTATTTTTGAAGTTTTGACCAAACAGGCAGAAGGGCTTGATCGGATTGTGAAAGCTGCTGGAGATAACCCGAAGGATGCAGCACTATTGCTTATTGCTGATAAATTACCAGAATTGGTTGAAAAACAAGCCGAGGCAATTAAAAATATCAAGATTGACAAGGTCACTGTTTGGGATTCCGGAGCAAATTCAGAAGATGGTAAAAATTCCACGGCTAATTTTATCTCAGGCATGTACAAGTCAGTTCCGCCATTACAGGAGATGTTCAATATGGCAGGAATGCAATTACCTGAATACCTGAAAGGTAAAGATATAACTGATTCATCTGATAAAAAAGAAGAAGGAGGTATAGAGAAAGAGATAAAAGATTTAGAATAAATCCCTGATCATATGAAAAAAAGGCCATGATAATTATCATGGCCTTTTTCTTTTTAAGGTGATATTATTACAGCTTTTTAGGAAAAGACCTATTTTTGACCTTGATTTATACTCAACCCATGATTGTAGCACGACATAACTGGACGAAAGAAGAGATTTTAGATATCTATAACAAACCATTGATGGAGTTGTTATATGAGGCCGCAACGATTCACAGACAGCATCATGACCCAAATGTGGTGCAAGTTTCTACCTTACTTTCCATTAAAACAGGAGGATGTTCGGAAGATTGTGGATACTGTCCACAAGCAGCCAGATACCACACCGATATTGAGGGGAATGATTTGATGAGTGTGCAGCACGTAAAAGCCCAGGCACTTCGTGCTAAAACATCTGGAAGTTCTAGGGTCTGCATGGGAGCTGCATGGCGAAATGTAAAGGACGGACCGGAGTTTGATCAAGTATTGGAAATGGTGCGTACCATCAACAAAATGGATATGGAAGTGTGCTGTACTCTGGGAATGCTAACGGAAAACCAGGCAAAAAGGCTTGCTGAAGCAGGACTTTATGCCTACAATCATAACCTTGATACTTCGGAGGATTATTATAAAGATGTGATTTCTACCCGCGCTTTTGAAGACCGATTGGAGACCATTGATAATGTGCGTAAGAGTAATGTTACTGTATGTAGTGGCGGAATTATTGGAATGGGAGAAGCCTTGGAAGATCGTGCAGGTATGCTCGTTGCACTTTCATCGCTTAACCCGCAACCAGAATCAGTACCAATAAATGCGCTTGTGGCTGTTGAAGGTACTCCTATGGAAGACATGGAGCCCGTTTCTATTTGGGAAATGATAAGAATGGTGGCCACTACTCGAATTGTAATGCCAGAAACACAGGTTAGACTGTCTGCAGGTAGAACAGAGATGAGCCGCGAAGGGCAGGCAATGTGCTTTTTTGCTGGGGCAAATTCTATTTTTGCCGGGGATAAATTATTGACTACACCTAATCCCGATGTAAATGAGGATATGGAAATGTTCAAGTTGCTGGGATTGAATCCACAAAAGCCTTTCACTAAAATTTCTCAGCCCAAAACTGTTGAGGCCAAAGATTCTGAACTCCAACCTTTGGGAGAGAAACCAAAATGGTCGCGCCCAGAACATACCATTGAACGCAATGAGGTGGCAAAGCAAAAATCAAAATTGGTTGCTAAGGAATAGACTTACAAAAACTGTGTAAAAACCTTTTTATTATTTTAGCTGTTTCAAAATCATTTAAATTTTGGAGCTTAACCTTGAACAAATTCCTCGAGAGAAAACGCTTTCCAAAAAAGAATTTCTCCATAAATACTTTAAACCTCAAAAACCGGTGGTCATTGAACACTTTATTGAGGATTGGCCTGCCTATTCCAAATGGGATTTTGATTATATAAAGGAGATTGCAGGCAATAAAACGGTCCCTTTATACGACGATAGGCCGGTGCGGCATGACGAGGGATTCAATGAGCCCCACGCCAAAATGAAGATGCGGGACTATGTAGACCTACTAAAAAGAGAACCCACCAAATACCGCATATTTCTTTGGAATGTTTTGAAAGAGGTTCCCATGCTTCAAAAAGATTTTAAGTATCCAGATTTTGGACTAAGATTGATGAAGGGCTTGCCTATGCTATTTTTTGGAGGTAGTGACTCCCACACCTTTATGCATTATGATATTGATTTGGCCAATATTTTTCATTTTCATTTTGAAGGAAAAAAACAATGTATTCTTTTTCCTCAATCCGAAACCAAGTTTTTGTACAAGATTCCACACTCCTTAATTACCCGTGAGGATATTGATTTTGCAAATCCTGATTTAGAAAAATGGCCAGCGTTGAAACATGCAAAAGGACATGTTGCCCAATTGGAACATGGAAACTTACTTTATATACCTGAGGGATATTGGCATCACATGAAATATATGACCCCTGGATTTTCTATGAGCTTGAGAGCAATACCGAGGAAACCTCGAAATTTTGGAAAGGCTATCTACAATATATTTTTCATGCGTCACTTTGATAATCTAATGCGCAAAATGAAAGGTCAAAAATGGATTGACTGGAAAAACGAAAGAGCTGTAATACGCACCCATCGTTTGTTGGTGGAGAAATGGCGATAGCTTAGATCAATTCTTTTAATTTTTCGTATACAAGATTACTTTCCCATCCGCGATAAAGGAGATAATCGGCCAATTTTTTCTTTCTCTTTTGAAGATTGGATTCATGAATTTGTGCTAATCGTTTAAGGGCAAGAGTGTTCAGGGTGTCCAAGTAGTCTTCTTCATTGATTTCCTTTAAAGCACTTTTTATATTGTAACTTGAAATTTGACGCTGTTTTAACTCGTTCACAATTCTATTTCTCCCCCATTTCTTTATGGAAAACTTGCCTCTTGCATAGCTTTTGGCAAAGCGTTCCTCATTCAAATAATTTTCTTGGATAAGATGTGTCATAATTTGGTCGATGGCTTCGGGAATCATTCGCATTTCCCTTAATTTCCCCAACACTTCCTTGTGACAGCGGTCTTGATAGGCGCAGTAACGCTCTATTTTCTTCTGAGCTTCGGTAAGGGTGTAAGATTTGGAAGAGTGCATTTTTCAAATATATAAAACAAAAAAAGCGACTCCATTGCTGAAGTCGCTTTTTGTATTATCTAATTGTTTTACCGTCTTTGTTTTTAAAACGATATTCAAGGTATGTGTAGGCATCCCTTGGTTGGATTTTTATCCACTTTTTATGCTCCAAAAACCATTTGTAGCGTACAGATGGAAATCCTTTTGTAAGGTATGCTGCAATAAAAGGATGTATGTTCAATATTATGCCACTATCCTTTTGATTGCCTTTCATGATTCGCTCTAGATCAACATTGATTTTATCAATCAAAACAATGGGAGCTTCTACCTCGGTTCCTGAACCATTTGGATTTTGCTCACTTGTTTTGATATTCATCTCTGGACGAACTCTTTGCCTTGTAATTTGTACCAATCCAAATTTACTTGGAGGTAAAATTTTATGTTTGGCACGATCATCTTTCATTTCATCCCTAAGGTGGTCATACAGCTTTCTTCTGTGATCACCCTTGGTCATGTCAATGAAGTCGATAACAATAATTCCACCCATATCGCGAAGCCTAAGTTGACGTGCAATTTCAGAAGCGGCCAATAGGTTTACTTCTAAAGCTGTGTCTTCTTGGTTCTTGGCCTTGTTAGAACGGTTACCGCTGTTCACATCTACTACGTGAAGTGCTTCGGTATGCTCTATAACAAGGTAGGCTCCTTTGCTCATTGAGGCTGTTCTACCAAAAGAAGTTTTAATCTGGCGTTCAATTCCAAACTTCTCAAAAATTGGTGCCGAACCAGCATAATGTTTTACAATGGATTCTTTTTGGGGCGCAATTTCATGTAAATAATCCTTGATTTGATCATGTAGCGTCTCATCATCTACATGTATTCCTGTAAAGGAATCGTTAAAAACATCCCGTAATATTGATGAGGCCCTATTGAGCTCTATCAAAACTTTGGATGGATGAGGTGCTTTTTGCAATTTCTTGCACATTGATATCCATTTGGATAACAAATTCTGAAGATCTTTGTCAAGCTCTGCAACTTTTTTGCCTTCTGCAACGGTACGTATAATTACTCCAAATCCTTTGGGTTTAATACTTTTTACAAGTCGTATTAACCTGTCTTTTTCTTCTTTGCTTCCTATTTTTTGTGAAACGGAAACACGGTCCGAAAAAGGAACCATTACCAAATAACGTCCGGCTATGGAAAGCTCGGAGCTTATTCGTGGTCCTTTAGTGGAAATGGGTTCTTTTACAATCTGTACCAATAATGACTGATTGGCTTTAATAACTTCGTTAATACTGCCATTCTTGTCTATATCTTTTTCAAATGGAAAATCTTTTAGGGAATAATCTTTTAGCTTTCCCGTTCTAACTTTTTTAATGAATTTCAGCATGGAGGACAATTGCGGACCAAGGTCATGGTAGTGCAGGAACGCATCTTTTTCATAACCTACGTTTACGAATGCCGCATTAAGGCCAGTGACGGGTTTTCTTATCTTGGCTAGGAAGATATCCCCAACAGAAAAGTTGTTGTCGTCCTCGTCTTTGTGTAATTCAATTAGTTTTCCATCCTTTAGTAAGGCAAAATCGACTGCATCAGCGCTAGATCTAACAATTAATTCTCTATTCACCTGAATCGATTTTTATTTACCCTCTTAAATTGAGGTATAAATGATTAAACAATATATAGAATTGGTTTGCTAGCAAACCAATTGAAATTCTTTACTTGAATCTCTATGTCAAAGAACGTATGTGTGTAAAATGAAAAAGTAGTTGCAACAACTACTTTTTCTTGTGTCGGTTAGCTCTTCTGCGTTTTTTACGCTTGTGGGTAGCTACCTTATGTCTTTTTCTTTTTTTACCACTCGGCATATGGCTCTTCCTTTAGTGTTAGTTATATTTTATTTTACTTGAACGTTGCTTTTTACACCTTCAACAAAAACCTTGGCAGGTTTAAATGCAGGTATATTGTGTGCTGGAATTTTAATGGTAGTGTTTTTTGAAATGTTTCTACCTGTTTTTTCCGCTCTGGTCTTTATGATAAAGCTTCCAAAACCTCTTAAATAAACATTATCTCCATTCTCTAAGGACGATTTTACCTCCTCCATAAAAGATTCTACAGTCGCTTGTACGTCTCCTTTTTCTATACCTAGTTTTTCTGAGATTCTAGTTACAATATCCGCTTTCGTCATTTCGTATTATTATTTTCTTATTTTTTTAGGCTTGCAAATATAAAAATTAAAATTAATCTTTTGTTTAAACCCTTTAATTTTAAGTATATAAACTGATACTTTTAACGCTTATTATTTTCTTGCATGACTTTTTCTGAGCGTATTCTAAAATGGTATGGCCAACACAAGCGTGAACTCCCATGGAGAACCACAAAGGACCCCTATAAAATTTGGCTTTCTGAAATTATGTTGCAACAGACCAGAGTTGCCCAGGGAATGCCTTATTATTATAAATTTTTGGAAGCTTTCCCTACAGTTTACGATCTGGCCAACGCTGATGAGCAGAAAGTTTTGAAGTTATGGCAGGGACTTGGATATTATTCCAGGGCCAGAAACCTTCACGCAACTTCCAAAATGGTGGTTGAAAAATATGCTGGAGGGTTTCCAGATACTTATAAAGAACTTAAAAAATTAAAAGGCGTTGGCGATTATACCGCAAGCGCCATTGCATCAATTTGTTTTGATGAACCGGAGCCTGTTGTGGATGGGAATGTATATAGGGTTTTATCCAGATATTTTGGTATTGATACACCTATAAATAGCACAGAAGGAATCAAATACTTTAAGGAATTGGCCAGAGAGGTCATGCATATTGAGAATATACGGGACTATAATCAGGGAATTATGGAGTTTGGAGCTATCCAATGTGCTCCTAAAAAACCATATTGCCTACACTGCCCTTTGAATGAAAGTTGTATTGCACTTAAGGAAAATAGAGTGACAGAACTTCCTGTAAAAATCAATAAGATTAAAATCAAGAACAGATATTTTAACTATTTGGTTTTTATAGATCCAAATGGAAACACGGCATTGGAGCAAAGAAGAGGAAAGGGCATTTGGCAAAACCTCTATCAATTTCCCTTATTGGAAGCTAAAAAAGCTTTGAATTTGGTGGAACTTAAAGAACAGATTATGGAGGAAAGTGGTTTTCCAAAAATAGAATCATTAACATTATATAATAAAGAACCATTAATTCACAAACTTTCGCACCAACACCTGCATACCCGGTTTTGGATTTTGGAAACTACGGATAGATTAAAAGAGGGAATTTCATGGGAAACGATTACGTCTTTTCCGGTGCCTGTTTTGATTGCAGATTTCATCAAGACATATAAAATTTAGTACTTTTGATTAATTAAAAAATTATGAGCGGGACATTAAATAAAGTGATGCTGATTGGGCATTTGGGAGACGAAGTAAAAATCCACTATTTTGAAGGGGGCAATTGTATAGGAAGGTTTCCTTTGGCTACCAATGAGACCTATACCAACAAACAAACGGGAGAAAGAGTGACCAATACAGATTGGCACAACATTGTAGTTAGAAACAAAGCCGCTGAAATTTGCGAAAAATACCTGAGTAAAGGAGATAAAGTTTATGTTGAAGGAAGGTTGAAGAATCGACAATGGCAAGGTGAAGATGGGAATACCCGATATACCACTGAGGTGCACGTACAAGATTTTACGTTTTTATCAACCAAAAAGGAAAGTATGGCAAATGCTCAACAGGTGCCCACAGCAACCCAGCAGAGCGAACCGGTAAAGCCTTCCAACCCTGCGCCTGTTCAAGAAACAGAGCAGGATGATGATTTGCCGTTCTAAAAAGTAAGTTTAAACAATACAAATTTGGATCCCGAGCCCTATTGTTTGGCAATTTTCTTAACCACATTTAGCGGTATTTTCACCGCAAAAGTGATTGTGCTCATACTACTTTTGGCATGTTCTGCCCTTATTTCGGGTGCAGAAGTAGCTTTGTTTGGACTTTCACAAACCGACTTGAACGAACTGGATGAAGAAAATACTTCTCGAGGTAAGCTTATCGTTCAATTATTGAAAAATCCCAAAAAGCTACTTGCAACTATTTTAATTACCAACAATGCCATCAATATTGGCATTGTACTATTGTTTAGCTCCATTGGAAATGTCATTTTCTCTGAGGTTAACCAAACTTTGTTTGGAGTTGTATCGGTACGTTTTCTTTTGGAAGTTGTTGTGGCTACTTTTTTGATTTTGATGTTTGGTGAGATTCTTCCAAAGATTTATGCCAATAGGAATAGGATTCAGTTTTCACATTTCATGTCCATTCCTTTAAAAATGTTGAACTTCTTGTTTACACCTTTAAGTTCTCCTATGAGTTCCGCTTCTGGATTTCTTCAGGAAAAGTTGGGGAAACGGAAATCAAACCTGAGTGTAGATCATCTGTCTCAGGCCCTTGAACTGGCATCGGAAGGAGATACTACAAAAGAAGAACAGAAAATTTTGGAGGGGATTGTAACCTTCGGCAATACGGATACCAAACAGGTCATGCGGCCTCGAATTGACATTTTTGCGTTAAACGAGGAAATGAAATTCCCTGAAGTTCTTGAAGAAATAAAAAAGAACGGCTATTCCCGAATTCCGGTTTTTTCTGAAAATATGGATAATGTATTGGGTGTTTTATATGTAAAAGATTTATTGCCCTATATAGACCGGAAGAACTTTAACTGGATGTCGTTGATACGGGAGCCTTATTTTGTTCCGGAAAACAAGAAATTGGATGATTTACTTTTGGAGTTTCAGGATAAAAAGAATCATTTGGCTGTAGTGGTGGATGAGTATGGGGGAACTTCCGGAATTGTTACTTTGGAAGACATTATTGAAGAAATTGTTGGTGACATTAGCGACGAGTTTGATGATGAGGACCTTGTTTACTCTAAATTGGATGACCATAATTATGTGTTTGATGGAAAAACGACGCTGAAAGATTTTTATCGGGTGGTAAAAATTGAGGACGAAGAGGAGTTTGAAAATCAGAAAGGAGAATCTGAGACCATTGCAGGATTTGTTTTGGAAATATCAGGAAGTTTTCCCAAACGAGGAGAAAAGGTAGTATTCAAGAATTATCAATTTGTTGTTGAAAGTTTAGATAAAAAAAGATTAAAACGCATTAAAATTACATTGCCCCATGAAGGTTGACACACTACCAGTACTTGTTATGTTCCTTATACTTTTTGTAGGTTGTAAGGAAGAAGTATTGCCCAAACCCAAAGCGATGTTGCGGCTGGAATATCCTGAAGCAAAATATAAAAATATTGGAGGAGATTGCACCTATACCTTTGAACTCAACACCATATCAAACATTAAAGAAAACAAGGATTGTTCATTGGTTTTGGATTACCCAATGATGAAAGGATCGGTTTACCTTACCTATAAACCGGTGGATGATAACCTCAAGACCTTGCTGACCGATGCCCAAAAACTATCGTACGAGCATGTTGTAAAGGCAGATAATATTGTTGAGCAACCTTTTATAAATCCTGAAGATGAAGTTTACGGGATGTTCTATGAGGTAAGTGGAGATGCTGCATCACAATCCCAGTTTTATGTAACGGACAGTACAAACCACTTTGTAACAGGGTCTCTTTATTTCTATGCCAAGCCAAATTATGACTCCATTCTCCCGGCGGCGGCTTATTTGCAAAAAGACATTAGAAGAATAATGGAAACACTACGTTGGAAAAAATAGTGCGACTTTTACTTTAATAAACCTTGGGCTTTTTCAATACTGGAATTGATTTGCTCTTTAAGAGCCTTTACATTAACCTCCTCTTCATTCAACCATTTCTGTTTTTCTTCGGTAAGTTCTTTACCATTTAGAATTTCATCAGAGTCAAAACGGAGGCCAAAGCTTCTCATCCAATCCATCATGGCCTTGTTGGCTTCTTGTAAATCTTTCATGGCAGCTTCATACTCTTGTCCTGTGGCAGTTGTATCAACTTTGCTCTTGAGTTCACCCACTAATTTACCTAGGGTTCCCATTTTTGGCATTACTTCATCATGGATTGCCATTACTTCTTGCATTTGGGTAAGTTTATTGTCTACTTTCTTTTCTTGTTTACAGGAAACGGACAAAACGAATGGGGCCAAAAGGAGTAAAAAGATGAGTTTTTTCATGATGTGTATTTGAACAACAAATTTAGGGATTGTTGTTCTATTCCACTGAGATGTTCCAGGGAATTTTATAGTAGTTAAAAGAGTGACAATTATCAGGTTTTAAGAATGGGATCGCCAGTAAATTTGCCAAAGATTAGGTTCTTAAAATAATTCTATTGAAATCAGCAACATATATAAAATATAGATCTGTTGTTTTTTCGGCGCTTTTTATTGCCTTGGTCTTGGTGAGCAATCTTCGGTTTTCATCTATGTATCTATATTATAGTGTTGATAGGGAGGGATTCATAGAAGCGCTTTGCGAGAATACAGATAAGCCTGAGCTAAAATGCGAGGGAAAGTGTATGTTGTCCCAAATGTTGGTAACACAAGATGATGACAAAGAATTGCCGATGCCTCTGATTGGTTGGGAGCAAACATTATTTTTTATAAAGGACCTGTCTTCTTATAGTGTTCTCTTTATTGGGCAAAATCATAAAGCATACTTTCATTATACCATTACGTATTCCTATAAGTTTAGCGGTATTTCCCATAAACCTCCAATTGTTTAAGATTTTGTTACAGCATCAGGTGATTGTCATTCTCACCAAATAGGTATAATCTTAAACATTTATTTAAAATGAAAACTCATATAAAAGCAAGGCTTTTAGCCTTGCTCCTCGGAACGTGCATAATTCATGTCCAGGCTCAAAACGAGCAAGATTCTTTAACAAACAAACTTATTCGGTTGGATGAAGTCCTAATAACCGGAGAGAGTAAATCTGACCCTGTTTTTTCCATGGTCAGGAGCGAAAATTCGAAAAAAATAGTTCAGCCCAAGAATGTGGCCGACCTATTTAATGGCTTAAATGGTTTTGCACTGATCAAGCGCGGAAACTATGCTATAGATCCTTCTTTTCGCGCATCACAGTACGAGCAGTTAAATGTCCAATTTAATGGTGGTACCAAAGTGATGCATGCATGCCCCAACAGAATGGACCCAATAACCACTCATGTGATTCCTGAGGAAATTGAACGCATAGAGGTGGTAAAAGGGCCTTATACTTTTAGATATGGGCCTACATTTGGTGGTGTCATTAATCTTGTGACCCAAGAAGTTGAAAAAGAGGAAAAAGGCTATCATGGCAAGATCAATTTTGGTGATGAAAGCAATGGAAACTCGATTACAACCTTGGCAAACCTAAAGTATGTACATGACCAGTACGATGTGAATTTTAATGTAGGGTATCGTGATTTTGGTGATTATGAAGATGGCGATGGAAATGAAATACCCGCCTCATTCAAGAGTACGGATTATGGGGTACAGCTTGGATATAATTTGGGCACAACACAACGGTTTCAGCTTGGGTTCAGGCAATCATTTGGACGGGATGTTATGCATGCTGGTCTGCCCATGGACACAGATGAGGATAATAGCACTATAGTTTCCTTGGATTACAAGGTAAAAGATTTAAAAGGGGCTTTAAAAGAGGTGAGTGCCAAAGCATATCGTTCAAAAGTAGATCATATAATGTCCAATACTTTAAGACCTAGTTTTGTACGTATGAGCGGAATCTCGACGGTTGATGCCACCACAATGGGAGGGCGGATAGAACTAAAATGGAAGCCATCTGCCAATTTCAAACTGTTCACCGGGGTAGATATGATCTCCATAGGTAGAAATGGAGAGCGAGTCCGCACAATGAAACAAAATATGAATGGTGATCTACTTCCAATGCCCATGGAGTTCACTGATGATATATGGCAAGAATCCCGAATAGATGACTATGGTGTCTTTGTGGAAGGGAAATATCCGTTGGCAAAAAAACTCTTGCTAAACGCTGGAGTACGATATGACATGGTATACTCTAAAAGTGATACCCCTGCGGAAGATTTTGTAGCACTCTATCCGGAATTGGATAGTAGAACGGAGAACAACGTTAGCGCTACAGCTTCAATAAAATATATGGCAACTCCTGATATCCTATTCGAATTGGCTTATGGAAGAGGTGTGCGGTCAGCCAATATGTTGGAAAGGTATATCAACCATTTTAATGCAGGGCAAGACCCTTATGAATATGTTGGAAATCCTTTTTTGAATGCTGAAGTGAACAATCAATTTGAATTAGGAATGAAGGCAAAAGCTACGTTTGCCGAGTCCTTTTTAGATAAGATTAATTATGGAGCCTCTGCCTACTACGCTGTTTATGACAATTATATTGCTGGATTGATTGACCCATCGATACAGAAAAAATACATGCCTATGGCAGAACCTAGGGAAGTTAAGCGTTTTACCAACGTTGATGATGCTTATAAAACTGGCTTTGAAGTATATGGAGAGCTACAATTTTTAAACGATTTTAATTTCAAGACCGAAGTTGCTTACGTTTATACCAAAAACAAGGATTTGGATGAAGCACTTCCTCTTACCTCACCATTGGTTACACGTTTTAATTTACGCTACGAAAAGAAAAAAATATGGGCTAGAGCAACATACACACTTACTTCAGAGCAATCAGATATTGCACCATCTTTTGGAGAGCAGATTACTGACGGTTATGGTATTGTGGATTTTCGATTTGGAGCAAAACCGTTTAAGCATGTGAATATTGGTGTGGCCGCAATGAACGTTTTTGATGTTACCTATAATAATCACTTGAACTTTTCCTTTGTTAATCAAGCTGATTTTGGAAGAGTACCTATTAATGATCCGGGCAGAAATTTATCGGCCTTTATTCAATATAGTTTTTAAGATTATAGTTGATGAAACTTGGGCAGGTATGTAAGAGATAACCTGCCCTTTTTATTTCATTTTTTTCTAAAGAAACTTTTTTGAATTGTTTTTGAGGTGATTATGAATAGACTGAAACCTGAAAAAATTGTAAAAAGCCCAAAAAAGGCAAAAGCTCTTAACAATAGATTGTTGAAATCATCCCTGCCTTCATAATCCATGGTGTGCAGCATCCAAAAGAAATCAAAAACTCGCCATTTATTACTTCTAAATGTTTGAATGTTTCCATGTTCTGGAGAAACATAAATTGTGGTATTTGCTGGTTTTGCAAAAGTAATGGCATAGGCGGGCAGGGGTCTCCCTCTATATTCATGATGCTTTCCAGTTTCGGTCAAGTATTCTACGTTCGTTAGGTTAGCGCTAATTTTTAAGCCTTCTTTTGCTATTTGAACAGCCTCATCTTCTGTTAGAGGTAATCTTTGCTTGCCTGTTTTGGCATTATAAAGCTTAACTTTTACCCCATCGGTTGTTTTTAATACAACCCTATAAATAGGATTAGTTAGAATAGTGGTCAATTCCAATGATTGAACGTTGTCTTCCGAAGTAAACCCAGTATTCAAAAAAGTACTCGGCGAAACAAAATCATCCGAAATGGAAAGGGACGGTTTAGATTGCTTTAAATTATCTCCTCTGATCTCGTCAATATTGGTCCAACTGAAGTATAATCCCCCCAGCGTCCACAATAAAAATTGAATACCCAAAACAGCCCCCAAGTACCGATGCCATTTTCGATTAAGTTGTATAAATTTTCTCTTGGTCATAAAGTTGAATTGACCTGGGACGGTAAACGTCCCAGGATTTAAAATTTAGAATGCATATTGAGCACCAAAGGTCAGGGTCTCCTTGTTTTTAAGCTGTAAGCCATTCAGGTCTTGATATAAAGGTGCAGCAAGTTCAAAACCAAATCTAAGATTTTTTAAGGCGCCTGTGGGTAAATATATATTGCACCCAACACCACCGTTCATAAAAGTTCCTCCAGAATTGGTAGTATCGGCAGTAATAACCATCATTGGATTTAGGTTAGGATCTGTTCCCTCAATTTCCCCAATGATCAAACCTTCAAGTCGTGCCGAAAAACTTAACCAGTCAGCTACTTTTATGGCAAGCCAATTATTGAGGTTATATCGGTTTCCATAACGGAATTCACGGTCATTTTCTCCAATACGGAAAACACCTTTTACCTGACTTCCCCAAGAAATGGAGGCGTTCTGACCCAAATAGGTCAATGCCAGATTAGGGTCAAAAGTACCGCTGCCCAATTGCATAGGATAGGGCAATTCCGTTTCATTTGGTGTAGAAGCCGGGGTAACATCACTTTCCGTAATACTTCCGGTTGGAATAGAAAACCCTAATTGTCCATGAAGGGTTTGTTGGTTTTTGTTGAAAAATTTATAGAGTAATGCAAGATTGACATCTCCAAAGCCACTAACCTCTGTTGTAAAAGCTCCTCCCATTCTGGTAAGGTGTTCCATCTCCATAGATAAATAATTGAACATTACCATTAGGGTGATTTTATCACTTGGAGCAAACATGGCACCTAACATATGCATGTTCATGGGCATATTGGTTGGGGTTACCATATAATTGTTCAAAGCACTGTCGGTTGTGGTATCATCACTTCCCAATTTAAGATCTCCCATATTCATGTGCATGTATCGGTAGGAGAACATCCATTCTCCCTTGCCATGCATATGATCTCCCATTACAGAGATTGGGGCATGGCCATCAGGCCTTCCGGCTGACCATTTTTGATATTGATCATTTGTTTCTTGTGCATAAAATGTAATTGTGGCCATCATAAGAATGACCGATATATATATTTTCATTCGGTTTTTGCAATTGAAGTTTTAGGCAATATTTCTATAGCCTTTAAATAAATGTTGATTTAGGGAATAGTTAGGAAAAAATACTTGGAGGGTGGAAACTACTGGTAAAGAACAAATAGTTGTAATGGTTGTAATAACCAAAAATGTGCTGTAAAGAATGGTCGGTTCTACTTCCGGAGGAGCAAGAAGTAATTTCTATAAAACCAATGGGGTACTCTTCTAAGGTTATTTTGGGAAGATTTTTCCCCTTTTCTTCATTTTGTTCTGAAAGACGCTGCATCAGATAACACTTTCCATTACATTGCAGTTCTATCTTGTCTTTATTGATACAAAGAAACTCTGCTATATAATCTTCATTGATAACGTACTCAATGACAGGGGCAATTGGACGCACCATGGCTATTAAGTAGAGCAATACAAATCCGTGTACAATGGAATGTTTCAACCAGAAAACTTTCAAAGTGCAAAATTAAACCATATAATGATAAAAAGTCTCAAATAAGGCGCACTTTTGCATCTTAAAATTGAGTTTTGCAGGGGCATAACAAAAAATGGGTTTACTTAATAACGCTTTCCATAATATGGGGTACATCCTATATTTTGATTAAAAAGGGGTTACGAGGTTTTAGCCCTATTCAGCTAGGTGCCATTCGGGCTGTATTGTCTACCTTTTTTTTGTTTGTTGTTGGATTTAAATCTATGAAGACCATATCCAAAAAGGAATGGTTTTGGGTTGGGGTTTCCGGTATCATTGGGAGTTTTATACCTATGTTTTTGTTTGCTTTTGCCGAAACGGAAATTGATAGTAGTATAGCTTCCATTTTAAATTCCTTGGTGCCGCTCTTTACTTTGTTTATTGGATTGTTTGCGTTTGGTGTAGGGTTTAACCGGAATCAACTTTTGGGTGTTGTTATTGGTTTGATAGGAGCGGCATTTCTAATTTTCTTTGGTACAACGGTAAATCCTGATCAGAATTATTGGTATGCTGGGTTTGTCATTGTTGCTACAATATGCTATGCATGCAACGCCAATATCATAAAAAGTAAATTGCAAAACGTTTCGCCAATGGGGATTGCGGTTGGAAATTTTGCTGTAATATTAATCCCTGGAACAATTGTTCTCCTATTTTCTGGATTTTTGGATAGGGAGGTTGTAGCCGGGCCGCATTTTTTAACTTCTCTGGGATATATTGCTGCCTTATGTATAATCAGTACCTGTGTGGCCAAGATTATGTTCAATAGATTGATTCAGATTTCTACCGCGGTTTTTTCTGTATCAGTCACCTATTTGATTCCAATAGTTGGTATTTTTTGGGGTTTGGTGGATGGAGAAAAATTCACACTATGGCAATTTATTGCCGCTTTGGTGATACTTTTTGGGGTGTATATGGTCAACAAAAAAAAGACGCCTCAAAGGGCGTCTTTAAATAAAAGTTGATGAAAGTTATTCAAAATCTGAAGGGCTTACTCCTTCATTGACCTTGATATCTTTAACAATAAATTCTAGGTTTTGTGGCCCCATGGTTTGGGTGAGCTTAAATGGAAATTTTATTCCTGATACTTCTTGGTAATCGTCAAATTCCAAAGTATTTGTCATTTGTTGCCCCTGTACTTTTTCAAGATTTATCACTTGAAGTTTAAGTCCAGTTTCAATATCATAAAAAGATGACTTGCTATCCGTGATTTTGAGTTTATAGGCTTTTTTATTACCAACAGTTTCAACACCTTCTAAAGTAATTCCACCCGCAACTAAATAGTTCAGTTCCGGAAATGCTGCAGATTCTTCCTTTATTTTTGTGATTTCCTCTTCAGTAAGGTCCTTACGTTGTCCTTGAGAGACCACGTAACCGTTATCGCCATCTAAAACTTGTTTTTGCATGGAATTGCCCATCACCTTTACATCTTGCATAAACTGGTCTTTGGTAGTTTTTTTCATCTCCAATTCCAATTTGGCACCTTGCATTTCAGCTTCGGCAATCATGGCATAAGACTCTACTCCTTCAAGTTTTTCCTTACCCCCAATTGCTTCTATATATTTTTTTAGAATGCTTTCAACCGTGATGCCTTCAGGTATTGCAGCGCTGTAATCTGGTTTTTCCGTTTTACTTGCATACTTGTCATAAAATAGGACAGGAATGTTTTTGCCATTGAAGTCAACTTTTTCCAAATTCTCCAAGACTTCACTTCCCTTTCCAGTAACTATCACTCTAGCATTTTTAGTTGAAAAATGCTTTTGGGCAGCTTTTTGAACATCTTCTGCCGTGATGGCCTCTATTCGTTCCAAATAGGTTTTGTAAAAATCCTTGGGTAAATCTTCTGTTTCTATGTTCAAGGCATAATTGGCAATGGTAGAAGGGTTTTCAAGAGCCATTACAAAACTACCTGCATACTTGGCTTTGGCATTGGTAAGCTCTTCTTCGGTGACGGGTTCATGGACAATTTTGTTGATTTCATCCAAAATTTGAACAACGGAACTGTCCGTTACTGCATTTCTAACCTGTGCATACGCATTGAACCGCATAGGACTATACTTGTTGGCACGGATTCCAGAATATGACCCATAAGTATATCCTTTGTCCTCTCTAAGGTTTTTAAACAGTCTTGCTTGTGAACCTCCACCTAATATTCTATTGGCCAAGAGAGCATCCAGATAATCTTCATCTTTCATCTTAAGTTCAGTAATGTTCTGAACAGCAACTTCGGATTGTACAGCATTGGGTACATCAATAAAATTGATTTGGTTATACTGGGCGTCAGTTGGTTTTGAATAACTAAAAGATGGTGGCGCAGCTTTTGACCATGGAGTAAAATGAGTTGTGACCAGCTCTTTTACGTTTTCCAGTTCTATATCACCAATAATAACCAAGTAAGCATTGGCAGGAACAAAATAGTCTCTGTAATGTTTTTCTACATCAGCTAGGGTTACATTGTTTACGGTTTCTTCGGTTGTAATCTCGCCATATGGATGATTTTTTCCATAGGCCAATGCCAATTGTACTCTATTTGCAATGGCAGAAACATCTTTTTCTTCAGATTTTATTCCAGTAATTATCCGGTCTTTTTCTTTGTTGAACTCTTCCTGGGTGAAATTTGGATTTAAGGCAGCATCTGCCATTAGTTCCAAAATCCTTGGAAAATATTTAGAAAGACAGTTTGCTGAGGCACTTTGGTCACTTACGTTTATGGAAGCGCCTAAAAAATCCACTTCTTCATAAAAATCATCTTTGGAAATGGATTTGGACCCTTTTCCCAGAAGACTTGAGGTCAAATCTGTTACACCTGCTTTATTGCCCTGCAAAACGGGAGGGTTATCAATGGATAGCTGCATGGAAACCCTGGGCAATTTGTGATTTTCTACTACCATGACCTTAAGGCCATTGTTTAATTCAAAACGAGCTGGCTCCTGTAGATTGATTTCTGGAGCAGGTCCAGGTTTGGGTTGTTTGCTTCTATCTATTTGGGCATGTGATACTGCCATAAAGATTGACAGAACGGAAAAAATGATATACTTTTTCATCTTAATTGGCTTCTTTTTGTTCTGGTAAATATTCTAACTCCACCCTTTGATTCACCTTCAAGTATTTTTTGGCAACTTCCCTAATCTCTTCTCGTGTTATGGAGCGGTATATGTCAATTTGGGTGTTGATGAGATTGGTGTTGTCCCTCAACATATAATTCTCAGCAAGAGAATTGGCAATTCCAGCTATACTACTATTGGCATTCACAAAGTTGTTCTCGAATTTGTTTTGTAGTTTCTGATAATCCTTTTCTGAGATAAGGTCTGTTTGTATTTTCAATATTTCAGCATCAATCTCATTTTTGATATCCTTGATTGAATTTTCACCCACAGGAAGACCTCCAACAACATAGGAACTGTAATCTTCGGCATTTATAGGGACAGAAAATATCTGAAGGGCAATTTTTTTCTCATCAACCAATTTCTTGTATAGTTTGGAGCTTTCTCCATCACTTAAATAAGTAGAGATCATGTCTATTACATAAGCATCTCTTTCGGCTTGCCCCGGAGTTCTATACGCCAATAAAATAGCGGGAATTTGAATATTGGGATCATAATATGTGGTTTGTATGGTATTGTTGATGGGATCTTCAACCACATTTGTTCTATTTATTTCAGCTCCTCTAGGTATTGGGCCAAAATAATCTGAGATCATTTTCTTTGTTTTGGAGACATCAATATCTCCGGCCACTACCAAAACAGCATTGTTAGGTACGTAATAGGTTTTATTGAAATTTTTAAAATCATCCAGAGTTGCACTGGCCAAATGATCCAAAGAGCCAATAACACCCCATCTATATGGATGTTTTTTGTATAAGTTTTTAAGTAATACTTCAAAGAAAGCTCCATAAGGGGAGTTGTCAACCCGTAATCTTCTTTCTTCTTGTACAACTTCTTTCTGGGTATCTACACCAACTTGGCCTATTATCGGGTGAAGTAATCTTTCAGACTCTAACCACAATCCAGTTTCTAAACTGTTTGATGGAAATGTTTCATAATAGTAAGTTCGGTCCAGAAAGGTGTTTGCATTTCCACTTCCGCCATTGGATGCGACTATTTTGTCCCATTCACCGCGCTCAATATTCTTGGTTCCCTCAAACAAAAGATGTTCAAAAAAATGGGCGAAACCGGTTTTTTCTGGATCTTCATCTTTGGAACCTACATGGTACATAACAGCTGTTGTTACAACCGGAGCAGTATTGTCCTGATGTAGAATTACGTGGAGCCCATTGTCCAGATTGTACTCTTCAAAAGCAACTTCTTGGGCATTTGCAAAGTAGCCCGTTGCACATATGAAAAGCATGGATAGCAAATATCTTTTCATGATCATGTGTTTTGTAATGGTTTAATAAATAGGATTAGTGTCAATTTTTGAATTGATGTTACATTAAATGGGGACAAAAATTAAAAAATCTAGAGATTACAAGGTAAGTCTTTAACAAGAATTTGTAGCATAATTCGTCAATATTCAGTAAATTATACATCCATCCATAAATTTAGCGAAATGAAAAATTTATCCTTGCCCATTCGTTTTGGTATGGTTACCAGTGCCGTTCTTATAGCCTATTTCCTGATTTTGTCCCTCATGGGAAAGCATACCAATGTTTTTTATAGTTTGTTCAATGGGGTAATCACTGGTTTTGGAATCTATGAGACTATCAAGTATTTCAAGTTAAGGTTGGGAAAGGATTTTGGTTACGGTAAGGGTTTTATGGCAGGTATTACAACCGGATTTGTAGCTACCTTGTTGTTCACTATTTTCTTTGCATTTTATGCAACCGAACTGGATGCGGGTTTCTTGGATGAACTTTCTGAGGTATGGGCAAAGGATTATCATAATTTTGAAGCCATCGTTTTTTTTACCGTGGCAATTATGGGTTTTACCACCACCTTGGTTTTAACATTATCTTTTATGCAACTTTTCAAAACCTCCAATAATCTAAAAAAATAAGTTTCAAATGCCCCAATAATACTTGTGCATTAAGGATTTAGCAGTATATTTGCACCCGCTAATTTTAGTAAAGCGAAAATAATTAATCTAATTAACGCATTATGTACGCAATTGTAGAGATGGCAGGGCAGCAATTTAAAGTTGCAAAAGACCAGAAGGTGTACGTTCATCGTTTACAGACGGAAGAAGGCAAAAAAGTCACTTTTGACAAAGTTTTTCTTTTGGATGACGGAAGCAACGTTACCATTGGCGCCCCGGTCATAGAAGGTGCGGCTGTTGAGGCCAAAGTAGTAAAACACCTAAAAGGAGATAAAGTAATCGTCTTTAAAAAGAAAAGACGTAAAGGTTACCGTGTAAAGAATGGTCACAGACAATATTTGACTGAGATTGTTGTTGAAGGTATCGTAGCCAAAGGAGCGAAGAAAGCAGCTCCGGCAAAAGCGAAAGCTGAAAAGCCAGCGGCTGAACCTAAAAAAGCAGCTCCAGCAAAAGCGAAAGCAGAAGCTCCAAAGAAAGCAGCCCCAAAAAAGGTAGCTGAGGATTTGAGCGGAAAAACTGTTGCTGAATTGAAGGAAATGGCAAAAGCAAAAGGAATTGCTGGTATTTCCTCTATGAAGAAAGCTGATTTAATAGAGGCTTTAAACAAATAGAAAGAACTAAAATTTAAATATCATGGCACATAAGAAAGGTGTAGGTAGTTCAAAAAACGGTAGAGAATCAGAATCGAAACGACTTGGTGTTAAGATTTTTGGTGGACAAGCTGCGGTAGCTGGTAACATTATTGTTAGACAGCGAGGAACAAAACACAATCCTGGTGAAAATGTTTACCTTGGAAAAGACCATACATTGCATGCCAAAGTTGATGGTATAGTAAAGTTTCAAAAGAAGGCTGGTGGAAAATCATTTGTTTCCATTGACCCATTTGAAGCTTAATGACTTAAGCAATAAAAAATTGATGAACCCTCACTTTTTAGTGGGGGTTTTTTGTTAGTTCATTGTTAAGCTATTCTAAACTGCTTTGAAAAAGACATCAAAAATGACTTATTCTTAAAAATTAGCTAACTCCTTTTTTTAGACATAATAATTTCTTTGTGGCGAAATAACAACCACTTAGAAATGAAAAAATATTTACAGTTTTTTATCCTAATTTTTCTTCCATTATCTGTTTTTGCCCAAACAGGTAATATTCAAGGAACCATATCTGATCAAAATGGAATCTATGTTCCAGGGGCAAACGTTATAATCTCGGAATTGTCCAAAGGAGCAATTACCGACTTTGACGGAAAATTTACAATACTAGATGTTCCAACCGGAGACCATACCCTTCAAATATCCTATTTAGGATATGCTACCATAGAACAAAACATAAATATAAAAGGTGGAGAAACTACGGTTGTGTCAATCAATTTAAATCCTAAGAGTTTGGAGTTGGATGAGGTACAAGTATCGGCTTATGGATTGAGCGGTCAAGCAAAAGCGCTGAATACCCAAAAGACCAATCAAAACATTACCAATGTAGTATCCACTGATCAAATAGGGAAATTCCCAGATGCAAATATAGGCGATGCGGTAAAACGTATCCCTGGTATTACAATGCAAGTAGATCAAGGCGAGGCCAGAAATGTTATTGTCCGTGGGCTTGCTCCACAACTGAACTCTGTAACCCTTAACGGTAGTCGTATTCCATCCGCAGAAGGAGATAATAGGAATGTTCAGATGGATTTGATTCCTTCGGATATGATTCAGACCATTGAGGTGAATAAAGCGGTTACTCCAGACATGGATGGTGATGCGTTAGGTGGGTCTGTCAATCTTATCACACGCTCCTCACCACAAAGTTTTAGATTATCAACAACTCTGGGTTCAGGCGTGAGTTTCATAAATGATGAACCTATATACAATATTGGTTTTTTATATGGGGATCGTACCAAAAATGGCAAGTTTGGCTGGATGATTGCTACCTCCTATAACAATGTGGACTTTGGCTCAGACAATGTTGAGGCCGAATGGGTCAATGAAGCGGAAAGTCCATTGACTGAAGAAGATATTGAGGTAAATCCATTTGTAGAAGAATCAGATATCAGAACCTATCAGGTTCAGCGTATCCGCAGAAGTTTTTCTGCCAATGTGGATTATGCTTTTGATGCAAACAATACCATCTATCTAAAAACAATGTATAACTGGCGTGATGATCGTGAGAATAGATTTCGTCTTCGTTTCAGAAAAATGGAACCAGTTTTTGCCGATGGTACAGAGAATATCATTGGTTACGAAGGTGAAATACGAAGACAGACCAAAGGTGGAATCCCTGGAGGTCGAATCAAAAATACAAGATTGGAAGACCAACGTATGCAGAATTATAGCTTGGGAGGAAACCATTTACTTGGAAATTTAAAAGTAGATTGGATGGCCTCTTATGCAATGGCTTCTGAAGAAAGACCCAATGAACGCTATGCCGAATATGAAATTGGTGATGCCATTGGAATTAATGCAAATTTAGGAAACCCAAGGTACCCTTCTTTTAGTCCTTCAAATGCCTCTGATGCAACACTCTCCAATTTTGAGCTTAAGGAATTTACCGAAGAAAACCAGTTTACTGAAGAAAAAGATTTTAATGCGTTTTTAAATTTTCAAATACCAGCTGATATATTTGGGGCAGGGGATGGAACTATAAAATTTGGCGCAAGATTTAAATCAAAAAATAAGGAAAGGGACAATGACTTTATAGAAGTGGAGCCTGTTAGTGGTTTTGACACGTTAGCTGATGTAGAGGTTAGTGACTATACTAAAACTGATTTCTTGGCCGGAGGTCAATATGCTGCTGGTGAGTTTGTTGATCCGGCTTTTTTGGGGAGACTTGATTTTTCAAATGCAGCTAGCTTTGATAAAAGTTCAGTAGAGGATGAATTCTTGGCAGGAAATTTTGATGTGGATGAAAAAGTTTACGCGGGTTATGTTATGGCCAATCAAAAACTTTCAGAAAAACTATCTGTACTCGCTGGGGTAAGGCTTGAAAATACAAAAATCAATAGTTTAGGCAATGAAGTGATTTTTGATGATGAAGGAGATTTTGAGAGCTTTAACGAAGTTCGTGATGAGAGTTCCTATACCAATGTACTTCCAGGAATCCACTTTAAATTTGACCCAACCAACCGAACGGTGTTGCGTTTTGCTTGGACCAACACCATTGCAAGGCCTAATTATGTGGATTTGGTTCCATTTAGAAATGTGATCAATGAAGATGAGGAAATTGAAACAGGAAATGCAGAATTGGACCCAACCCGCTCCATGAATTTTGATTTGGTGGCAGAACATTATTTTGAGTCAGTTGGAATCATATCTGGAGGGGTATTCTATAAGGATATCAAAGATTTTATCTATACATCATTGAGTGAGGATACAGCCACAGGGTATGATCTGTTCCAGCCTTTAAATGGTGATAGTGCTTCCATTTTTGGTGCCGAAGTGGCATTCCAAAGACAATTGGATTTCCTCCCTGGGTTTGCCAAAAACTTGAGCATCTATTTAAATTATACAATGCTTACCTCTTCAACTGATGGAATCAGAAATGGAGATGAAATTAGAGAGAATATAGATCTTCCAGGAACAGCCCCAAACATGTTCAATGGTTCATTGGGCTATGCGGATAAAAAGTTCAGCCTTCGTCTATCTACCAATTTTTCAGATGCTTATATTGATGAATTGGGTGAGAATTCTTTTGAAGACAGATATTATGACAAGCAGTTTTTTGTAGACTTGAATGCTTCATTTACCATCAATAAAAACTTGCGTTTGTATGCTGATTTGAACAATATCACCAATCAGCCGTTGCGTTATTATCAAGGTGTTGAAAACAGAACACAACAAGTTGAATTTTATGAAAAAAGGTTGACCTTCGGATTAAAGTATGACCTGTTCAAAAAATAAAAACCATTAACCTACAGTCTTTAAAGCTGCCTTTGGGCAGCTTTTGTCGTAAAACAAAATAAAATGACAAAAAATAGAACCATATTATTTTTAGCTTTTGTAGGATTAGCATCCTGCGGCACCAAAAGTACTTTGCCACCTATCCAACCAGATGTAATTACCGAAAAAACACTTAATGATACTGATGATCCAGCGATTTGGGTGAATCCCATTGATGCGTCAAAAAGTGTTGTTTTTGGAACAGACAAAAAAACCAATGGAGCCATTTATGCTTTTGATTTGGAAGGAAAGATTATAGAGGAAAAAACCATAAGAAATATTGAAAGACCCAATAATGTGGATGTGGAGTATGGTTTTCAGTTGAATGATTCCGTAACCATCGATATTTTGGCCTTCACCGAGCGTGAGAAACAACAAATAAGGGTATTCTCTGTTCCAGACATGAAGCCATTGGATGGAGGTGGATTTCCTGTCTTTGAAGATGAGTCAAATATTGAACAACGATTGCCCATGGGAATTAGCCTATATAAATCGCCCAATGATTCATCGGTATATGCAATTGTAGGGAGAAAAACAGGCCCGTTAGATAACCATTTGTACCAATATAGGTTGATAAGTGATAGTGGTGAAGTACAATCTCAATTAGTTCGAAAATTTGGAAAGTTCAGTGGGCAGAAGGAGATTGAGGCGATTGCCGTGGATGATGAAAATGGAATGATATATTATTCAGATGAAGGGGTTTGTATCAGAAAATACTATGCAGAACCCTATAAAGGCAATGATGAGCTTTCATGTTTTGGTGGGGAACACTTTTTGAATGACATTGAAGGAATTGCAGTTGCTACATATCCTAATGGGGAGGGATATATCCTTGTGTCTGACCAGCAGCGTGGCCAGTTCAATATCTTTTCAAGAAAAGACAATTCATTTGTAAAGGCAGTGAACTTGACTACACTGGAAACCGATGGTTGTGAGGTAGTAACCGTTCCATTAAATAAAACCTTTCCAAATGGACTTTTTGTTTCCATGAACGATGAACAAAACTTCTTTTTCCATGATCTGGGAAAAGTATTGGGGGAAGCAATAGAAAATTAAAACCGAAGCTTCCGTTTTCGGGCGGTAATTTCCCAAGAATCCTTTTTTTCTCCATTTTCAATAACAGATACTTCGTCATGTAAGTTAATGGTAGGGCAAATGTGATAGGGGATTCCGTAGAGAACATCCCCTACTTTGAGCTCTTCCCAATTGGAGACTTGAAGCACGCCATGTTCCTCACTTTGTGAGAGGAGTTCATAATTTTCTATGTTCAGGAACTTGACCCGCTTGTCAATGGGATTTTCAGGAGCTACAGATTTGTGGCCTAAATCTAAGGTTACAACACCTTTGGCAGGTTTTGAAATAATACGGGTGACCAAAAGAGCGGCATGTTTGAACTTTTGCTCAGTTAACTTTTCGCCATATCCCCAATCCCATAAAACACAGGTTCCTGGACTGGTAATCCTGTTTTCTTGCAAAAGATGGGAAGTGAAGGAAGGTGTTCCACCGCATATTAACTTGATAGAGGGATACACTTTTTGTAATGCCTCAAAATAAGTGGTAGCATCTTCCAATCCAGCTTCAATTTTTTTATTTCGGACAGTAAATTCAGTATCCCTTAAATGACCATCGTAGATATGGAAGCCTTTGAATTGAAGACCTTCACATTCTTTGATGGATGAAAGAAGCGAATCAAGATTAGGGCCAATTTTTATCCCAGATCGGTCCATGCCATTATTGATGTCAATGTAAATATTTACAAGTATCCCTTTTTCTAAGGCTTTTCGGTTAAGAAGAGAAGCAGTTTCTTCTGTATCAATAATTGTTGAGAAATCTGTGTTAGGAAAATGCACTATCAAAGAAAGAAAACGATCTACTTTGGGCCCTACCAATTGATGAGCTATTAGAACAGATTTGGCCCCAGCTTCAGCAGCAATTTCGGTTTCAGAAACAGTAGAGGCCTTAAAATTTGTAATTCCTGATGCCACAAGTAATTCTAAGACCTTTGGCATTTTATTGGTTTTAACATGGGGCATTAACCTATGCGTTTCACCGTTCACCATGGCTAGCATGTGGTCAATGTTGAACTGTAAATGTTCTTTGTACAATGCAATGGACGGGGAATCCACCGAGTCGATATTTTTTATTTTAAACCAATTTGTTGTCATTTTCTTTTATTTTAAGAAGTAAAGCCTTAGTTATTTGATTTGGAAAACAATGTAGCTATTTGCTGCGCAAATTTCAGACGAGAAGTGGAAAAAGATGAAGAATTAGTTGTAAATGCAACCACTATTTGTTCTTTTGGAATAATCAATAAAAAGGATTTGCCGCCAACGCTTGATCCACCATGAAAAATTTCTTTTTTATCATTAGATATGCGCCATCCCAAGGCATAATTGGTCGACTCACCGGTTGAAGTCTTTTGTTCCTTCCACATTTTCTTCAAAGTTGCATTTTTGAGCAATGTATGATTAAGCAATGCATTGCCAAATTTCACCAAATCAGTGGGAGTAGACAAAATACCTCCTCCTGGAAACTTGTTGCTTAAGTCTACCTGTCTTGTATTTTTGAAACCGCTATCCTTTTCTAAGTCATACGTTTTTGCCCTGTTAGGGATAATCTTTTCATAATAGTCAAGTTGCGTTTGACTCATTTGTGCTACATCTAAGACGTATTTTTGCAATGCTTCTTCAAATGAGGTATTGGTTATATGCTCTATTGCACAACCGATAAGGGTGTAGCCATAGCTGCTATAAAAGTGTTTTGTGCCTGGTATTGTGATTAAAGAATCGTTCTTAAATATTGAAATTGCATCAGAGGAGGAAGAGTATCTCGTAATACTATAATATTCCTCTTCGATTTTATCAAAATTGTAATGTCGAATCCCACCTTGATGTGTTAATAATCGTTTTAGATTTATTGGTACATTTTTATCAGGAAAGATGCCGCAATAATTTTGTATTGGAATGTCAATTTTCAATTTACCTTTTTCTACTAAGGTCATTGTTAAAACAGCGGTCATACTTTTGCTAATAGAACCAATTCTATAGACACTTTCTGTGGTGGCAGGGATATTAAGTTCCAAGTCGGCAAAACCTTGGGCACTTGCATAAACAAGTTGCCCTTCTTTTGATACTGCAACAGAAAGACTTGGTAAGTTGTTTTTCAGTAGTGTTTTTTTTAAAAAATGATTAGCTTTTATTATGCTTGATGCTTGTTGTGCGTGAAAGGTATGGGGTGCTATTGCTAAGAAAGCTAGCAAGTAAAAAAACGCTTGCGCTTTAGATAGTCTTAGAGTCAAGAATTTGGAATGTTGTTTAGTTGCAAAAGAGTGATTTTTCATAAGTAAATAGTTCGATATACTATATGTTTTTTGATTATGAATCCAATTCATTAAATTTATCTCAATATTAAGATATTTATCTTAATATTGAGATAAATTCTAAGAAAATTCATGTTGTTATGAAAGATCAAATGAAGGAAACCGATTTATTGGATGAATTGATTGTCGACTGGAAAAGAGAAAGACCAGATTTGGATGCATCTGCTATGAATGTTGTGGGCAGGATACTTTTTCTTGGAAAAAAATTTGAAAAACAAACCAGTTTGGCACTTCAGGAATATGGGATTTATTATACAGATTTGGACGTATTGGCAACTTTGAGAAGGTCGGGGAAGCCCTTTCAGCTTACACCAACTCAGCTCAGAAAATCGGTCTTGATTACCTCTGGTGCTATGACAGCTTTGTTGGATAGGTTGGAGAAAATGGGGTTGTTGTTTCGATTGCCAGACCCAAAGGATGGAAGGGTGAGTCTGGCTGTATTGTCCAATAAAGGAAGAAGGGTTATTGATAGAGCGATTTCATCACGATTTAGAGCGGCAGAATCTAATCTCCTTGGACTTAACAAATCGGACAGGGAGCAGCTTACTCAACTTTTAAAAAAGATTATTGTTTCAATGGAAAAACAATAGAGTCATGATGACGAGGGCTACCGCCCTTTTAAAATATCCGCTACAATTTTTAAATGGTGACGAGTATGTATTTTTAAAAACTTGATGCTTTGCCTTTTATTGATAACGCTAAAATAGGGATGTTCAAAATGTGCTTTGGAATCTAAACCTTGGATCTTTTTTAAATTTTCCTTCACTGTTTCAATTTGTAGGTGAAGGTCTTCGGTCAGAATATTATCTGGAGGTAGCACAACCCTGGGAGATTTGGCAACACCTCTAGGGAAATCACCCCATATATAGATTAAAGACCTCGTAAGATTAAAGTTTGGTTTAAATGCTGCAGGATTGGAAGCCTCCAGAGCTTTGCATATTACAATAACGGTCTTAAGCATATGATCTAAATGCCAAGCAACATCGACCTTGGATACTTTAGGATTAAAAGAATCTCTTTGCAAAATATACGCTTCAATTTTAGACAATTCTTTATTTAAAAATGAAGCTGAATTCAATTCACTTTTTGCCAACGGGAAGGTTTTAAAGTTGAGTCTTAAAACTAATAAAATCTTATCAGCTTAACGTATGATAGTGCTTATAAAAAGAAAACCCTTGCCAAGAGCAAGGGTTTCTACGCAAACTACCAAACAAACCACTAAAACTGAAATCTATACCCAAAATCTGGGAAAAACCCAATCTGATCCTCGCGATCAATATTATCCGTTAGCCTATTGTACATTCTAGAAAAAATGTTTTTGTTATTGGTCACATTTTGTAGGTCAACATAGAATTGATGAGACCGTTTTTTGGTTTTACTATTGATTTTGAAACCTAGTTTTACATCCCATCTAAAGTAATTATCATATTGAAGGCTATATGCCAAATCATCATAGAGCACCTCATATTTGGCTGCTCGGGAAGCTTCTAAATTTATTGGGGTATAGTACCTCCCTCCGGAGAAAGTCACTTTGGTGTCCATAAAAAACCTGTTCTTTCTAGCTTTCCCAACAACAAATTCCTTGCCCGCCAGAAAATTGATTACCTGTCCATTGTTAAACGGGGAATTGCGCTCAACACCATCACTGCCTTTGTATTTGCTTTGATAAAATGATGAGGTAAAGAGCATATAATAATTTTGGCTAAAGAATTTTTCCAAGGTCAGTTCAATACCTTGATTAAAAGCGGTCCCTTCATTTACCAATGATACTGCATCTTTACTGAATCCAAAATCGGCACCTTCTGTTAATGTGGAATAGCTTGATGAGAACTGATGTACAGGTGCATTGTCAATATCTTGGTAATAGGCTTCAACTTTTCCTCTCCATTTATTACCAAGTTTAACATCATATCCCATCACGTAATGTGCACTGCGCACAAACTCTAAATCCCTGTTGGTCTGAGCCAAATTGCCATTCACATTTTCATTTAGGAAAAGTATGGGAGAAGGTATGTTTTGATAGTGCAAGCCATAACCCAAACTGAACCTATGGTTGTCATTGGCATCAAAACTGAGTCCGGCCCTTGGTCCTAGCGCAAATTGCTTGTTCAAGTTGCTATATTGCCCATTTAATCCTGCATTTAAGGTCAGTTTTTCACTAAGCCTGAATTGGCCTTGAACAAAGGGTTGAAAAAGGTTAAGACTTTCATTGACATCAACTAGCGTAACAAGATCTGAAAAACCATCACCATCATTATCTGGCTGTTCTTCGCGGTCTTGGTTGATGTAGTCCAGGGTTAGGTTTTCATATACAAGTCCGGTTCTTAGGGTAATCTTATTATTGATCTTTGAATTGAACAAGGATGAAATGGTAAACCTGTTTTCAGTCTCATCGTCTTTAGTGTATAATATGATATTTTCTTGAGGGGTGTCCTTATCAAAATATCTGTCGGCGGTATATTGACTTTGTGAAGTAGAATAACCAATCACTGTTCTAACAAATGAATTTTTGCCAATAGGCAAACTGTGCTTTAATCCCAACACACCAAAACCGGATTTAACAAAAGCATCTTCATCTTCGGCTGCAAAAAGATCGTCGGCTTCTATATCATCCCCCAAAAATTCTATGTCTGAGGTGCCTCCAATGCCAAATAGTGATAGACTTCCCAGTTTTCCTTTTCCAAAATTGAAATTAAATGAAAGGTCACCATAATTGGGAGTGGCCGAAGTTCCGGCTCCACCTGTTAATCCGATTAAGGAGTACCTAGCTGCTACTAAAAAGGAACCCTTTTCCCCCATTGGACCTTCGGCATTGGCTTCCACTCCCGAGAAGAGACCAGCTTGGGCGGAAAATTCATAATCATCAGTATTGCCATTTCTAAGCCCAATATCAAATACCCCTCCAATGGCATTGCCATATTCTGCTGGAAAAGCAGAGGTAATGAAATCGGAATTTTTAAGCATATTGGGGTTTAATGCAGATACAGGCCCCCCCGTGGTACCGGCAGAAGAATAATGGTTGGGGTTGGGAACTGGAATACCTTCTATTCTCCATAATAATCCGGTTGGAGAATTTCCTCGAATAATGACATCGTTCCTACTGTCATCGGGTGCAGACACTCCTGCGAAATTTGAGGCCAGTCTTCCAACGTCGCCCCTTCCGCCAGAAAACCGCCCTACTTCCTCAATTCCGAATTGCCTTGCTGATACAACAGCCAATTTGTTTTTAGGTTTATCCAAAGTGGTATTGGATGATACAACAACTTCATTAAGTTGATTAAAACTTTCCTGCAATGTAATATTGACTACAGCGTCTTTTCCCGTTGTAACCTCTATATTGGGGACAGTAGAACTTTCAAAACCTATATAGCTTATCTGTATACTTTGTCTGCCAATTGGAACATCTTTTAAGATAAATCTTCCATCAAGATCAGTAATAACACCTGTAGCTATTTCCATATCCATTAGTTGAACGGTTGCTCCTTCCAAAGGGCTTTCGGATTGCTTGTCCAAAACAATTCCTTTGATGATACCCGTTTGAGCCCAACCGGTTAGTGTAAACAGGAAAGCGGCCGTTAAAATGATTTTTTTCATGACTTGTTTATTTGTTTTTGCCGAAATTGAAGCAATACTGTGAGGATTGCGAAGGAAAAAGGATGGGATGATCTTTTAAAAGTTGGAGTGTTAAAGAAGGAGTTGAATATTGCCATCGAACTCTTCAAGGGTTAAACTCAATTGAAATAGATTTGGTTACGATCCAACCTTTTTTTTAACGATTGAGCTTTCAGGTGTTCGTTATCGTAGAACAGCCTTATGTATCTTTAACAAATGGCAATGTTTAAAAAGAAAGCTTCAAAGAAATTCCTGTTCAGGTTGACGGTAATCAACGTGGTCTTTTTTCTTGTAAAAATCACCATGGAACGTGATGATGATGGTGTTCAGGGCTTTTTTAGCGCTACTAGCATTTTCTATTATGTTTCAGCTTTCATTCTGTTTATGCTTACCTGGGAACTCAATGATTGGTTTCTAAAAAAACAGCGAGCCAAGGGTGGCCTTGATTTTAAAAGCAGTTTGCTTATTATAGGGAAAAATATGACTTTGGTTGCCCCGGTTGCAGCTTTGGTCTATTACCTAGGATTGTTTCCGTTTAGGGAAACCTTTGGAATTATTTGTGACGATCCACCTTTGATCGAGTTTACCATAGATTTTTTTAGGGCAATACTCCTTGGTCTGACGGTTATTTTTTTCAATATGTTTCATTTTGCCATGAACCAAAGGGAAGAAATGAATAAGCAAATGGAGGACCTGAAAAAGGAAATGATGGCTTCAAGATATACCTCACTCAAAAATCAGATAAGCCCCCATTTTTTGTTCAATAGTCTAAACACTTTGACCTCATTAATGTATGAGGACAGAGATTTGGCCTCAGATTTTGTGACAAGATTGGCTTCTAGCTATCGCTATATTTTGGACAACAAAGAAGAAGACTTGGTGAGCTTGCAAAAAGAACTGAATTTTTTGGATGCCTATGTATTTATGATGGAGGTCAGGCATAAAAATGCAGTTGTCATTAAAATTGATATTAAAGTTTCGCCGGACCATTACTGGATTCCTACCCTAGCTTTACAAATGTTGATTGAAAACGCAATGAAGCACAATCTATATTCCAAGGAGAGGCCATTGCAAATTTCAATTTCTTCAATAGGTGCTGATGCGTTGGCTGTTAAGAACAATCTTAGAAAACGAAAGCGAAAACAGGACACTACAAAGCTTGGGTTGGAAAATATTAAAAAAAGATACTCGTACTATACCAATAAACAGGTATTGGTGAGGGAGGAAAATGATTACTTTGAAGTCATTATTCCGCTATTGGATAAAGATGTAACAAAAATGAACCTTAAGTCAATTTCATGATATGAGAGCAGTAATTGTTGAAGATGAAGAATTTGCATCAAAAAGGCTGGCACAACTGGTAGGGGAGCTGGCCCCAGAAATTGAAATAGAAGCTAGGTTGAATTCTGTGGAAAGTGGTGCTAAGTGGTTCAAAAAAAATGAACTGCCAGATTTGGTATTCCTCGATATTCAATTAAATGATGGTTATGGCTTTGATATTTTGGATGATATAGAAGATCATCCTCCAGTAATCTTCACAACCGCTTATAATGAATTTGCCATTCGTGGATTTAAATATAATGGGGTGGACTATTTGTTAAAACCCATTGTAAAAATGGATTTGAAAGCAGCTCTGGAAAAGTTCAAAAAAAATGTAACCCGAAATGGCCACACCCATACTGATAATTTGGAGCATCTAAAACAGCTTTTTCATAAAGAATATAAGCACCGATTTATGGTGAAGGTGGGTAATCAATTCAGATCTTTCAATGTTGAGGACATTGCATACTTTAAATCCCAGGACGGGTTGATTTGCCTACAGACCCATTCGGGACAATCCTACCCCATTGAATACACTATTGATCAGCTCGAAAATATTCTTAATCCCATACATTTTTTTCGAATCAACCGTAAGTTTATGGTTTCCGTAAAGGCCGTGGTGGAGATCCATAGCTATTTTAACAGTCGTCTGCTTTTAAAATTACTTCCTATGGTAGACGAACAGGTGATTGTTTCTAGGGAACGCACCACCAATTTTAAAAAGTGGTTGGATATGTAAACAAAAAACCCTCGCAAATACGAGGGTTTTGATTTTATTTCCCCTTAAATCTAATATCTATAGTAATCAGGCTTAAACGGGCCTTCTACTTTTACGCCAATATATTCGGCCTGATCTTGTTTAAGCTCTGTAAGTTCGGCACCCAAACGTGCCAAGTGAAGTTTAGCCACCTTTTCGTCCAAATGCTTGGGAAGCATGTAGACGTCATTTTCGTAATTGTTACTGTTGTTCCAAAGCTCAATTTGTGCCAAAGTTTGGTTGGTGAATGAGTTGCTCATTACAAAACTTGGGTGCCCAGTTGCACAACCTAGGTTAACCAATCTACCTTCTGCCAAAACAATAACATCATTGCCTTCAATGGTGTATTTATCTACTTGAGGCTTTATTTCATCTTTGGTATTTCCATAAGTTCCATTCAGCCAAGCCATGTCAATCTCATTATCAAAATGTCCAATGTTACAAACAATGGCCTTGTCCTTTAATGCTCTAAAATGCTCTTCACGAATGATGTCTTTATTTCCAGTAGTTGTAATGACCACATCAGCTTTGCCAACCACGGTTTCCAACTTCTTTACTTCATAACCATCCATGCAGGCCTGTAGCGCACAGATAGGATCGATCTCGGTAACGGTAACAATAGCACCAGCCCCTCTAAACGAAGCAGCTGTTCCTTTTCCTACATCTCCATAACCGGCAACCACCACTTTTTTACCGGCCAGCATGGTATCGGTGGCTCTTCGGATAGCATCAACGGCACTTTCGCGGCAACCATATTTATTGTCAAACTTGGATTTGGTGACCGAATCGTTCACGTTAATGGAGGGCATAGGGAGCGTTCCATTTTTCACTCGCTCGTACAGACGATGTACCCCGGTGGTAGTTTCTTCAGAAAGACCTTTAACACCTGCTGCCAATTCAGGATACTGATCTAGTACCATGTTTGTAAGATCTCCTCCGTCATCCAAGATCATATTTAATGGCTCTCTATCTTCACCAAAAAACAGAGTTTGTTCAATGCACCAATCAAATTCTTCCTCTGTCATGCCTTTCCAAGCGTAAACAGGAACACCCGCTGCTGCAATCGCTGCAGCTGCATGATCTTGCGTAGAGAAAATGTTGCAAGAACTCCAGGTAACATCAGCTCCCAATTCAACCAAAGTCTCAATAAGAACAGCGGTTTGGATGGTCATGTGCAGGCATCCGGCAATTCTTGCACCTTTAAGAGGTTGCTCTTCTTTATATTCTTCACGCAATGACATTAAACCTGGCATTTCAGCCTCGGCAAGTTCAATTTCTTTCCGTCCCCAATCTGCTAGTGAAATGTCTTTTACTTTGTAAGGAACATATGGAATTGTCTTTGTGCTCATATTTATCTTCGATTTACTTTTTGTAGCTTAGCTAAAATAGGATGCAAAGATACGAAATCACTTAATTTTTAACGGTGCCTATTTACAAAACCATAACAGTTTCACCCACGACTAAAGCGCATATCTGGAAAGTTGAAGAGTCGGAAGAGCAACTATCCCAAGGAATTGTGCTCACCTCGCATTGCCAAAAACGAATGGATGGTATGAAGTCTGAAGCGCATAGAAGAGCTTTTCTGAGCATTCGCCACTTAATGGGTCAAGCAGGATATAAGGATGATGATCTGTATTATGACGATTTTGGTAAACCTCATTTAAAGGACGGAAATTACATTTCCATAACCCATTCCCATAATTTTACTGGAATCATTATAAGTGAAACGGATGAGGTTGGGATTGATATTGAAATGCAGCGAGATAAAATCTTGAGAATTGCCAATAAATTTACTCCATTAGTAGAATATAGAACTTTGGCCAATACCGAGGCGATTATTAGGAAGTTGACCATAGTTTGGGGAGCAAAAGAGTCTCTTTATAAGATTTATGCACAACAGGGGCTTAGTTTTTTAAAACATATTGACGTAATGGATTTTGCTTTTGACGATAAAAGAACTATTGCACAAATTTTATATAAGGGAACTAAATCGCACTATGAGGTAGAATTTATGGAATTTGAAGGTTTTACCTGCGTATATGCACTTCGTATGATGGGTGGGTGATACTTCTTTTTAGTAGTTTTGCCATTGTAATTTTTTACTATACCCATGAACATATCTGTTGAACTTACCCTGACCCCGCTTCAAGATAACTTTGAGCCTCCGATTATTGAATTCATTAAAAAATTAAGAGCTTCCGGACTAAAGGTTTTAGAGAACCCCTTGAGTACCCAAGTTTATGGGGATTATGAGGAGGTAACGGGATTGCTTCAAACTGAAATAAAGGAAGCTTTCTCAAATTTAGACCATGTGGTATTGACAATGAAGATGGTAAAATCAGACCGAAGCGGGTATGAACCACATTTTTGATTGGATTTTTTCGCAATACGAAGGAGTTTCTGCACATATTGTGGTATTGGAGCTCATAAGCGTAGTCTTCGCACTTTTAAGTGTTTGGTATTCCAAAAGGGAGAATATTTTAGTTTATCCTACTGGAATAATCGCAACCGGAATTGCTGCGTATATTTTACTTTTTTGGGGACTTTTGGGTGATATGCTCATTAATGCTTATTATTTTGTAATGAGTATTATTGGCTGGTACCTGTGGACGCGCAAAGTAGATGAAACCCATTTTGTGCCAATTACCAAAATGACAACGAATGAAAAAAAATGGGCCGTTTTTCTTTTTATAGGTACTATAGTATTTGTTAGTGTTGTTTATTTTCTTGCTGATAAATTCAATGTATGGACGGCATATGTGGATACAATGACTACAGCTATCTTTTTTGTGGGCATGTGGTTGATGGCAAAAAAGAAATTAGAGAATTGGATATATTGGATCATCGGAGATATTATTACAGTGCCCTTGTATTGGTATAAGGGGCTTGTTTTTAGCTCTTTGCTATATTTTTTGTTAACTATTATTGCTATTTATGGTTATAAAGCATGGAAGAAAAACTTAGGCAAGAGCCCTCAAACCTTATTAAAATAGTCCTTTTTGGCCCAGAATCTACTGGAAAAACAACACTTTCCCAACAATTGGCCAGACACTATAATACAGTTTGGGTTCCAGAATACGCTCGGGAATATTTGCAGGATAAATGGAACAACGAGCGTAAAACTTGCGAACCCCATGATTTATTACCAATAGCCGAGGGACAGATCCGATTGGAAAATGAATTGTCTAAAAAAACAAGCGATGTCCTTATTTGTGATACCGATTTGTTAGAGACCAAAGTTTATTCAGAAGCCTATTATATTGGATATTGTGATCCGGTTTTAGAGAAGTATGCCCTGCAGAATACCTATGACCTATACTTTTTAACCTATATAGACACACCTTGGGAGGCCGATGATCTTAGGGATAAGCCAAATGAAAGAGAAAAAATGTTCAAGTGTTTTCAGGAAACCTTGGAAAAATATGATAGGAATTTCATTATCTTGAAAGGAGATAAAAAAACAAGGCTCAAAACAGCAATCAAACATATCGATAAACTCCTCAAAGCATGATAGACCTAACTGTAAAAGATCAGGAGCAACTTCAAGAGAAGGGCATTTCCAAAGAAAAAGTTGAAAACCAAATAAGCACTTTTAAGGATGGTATCCCATTTGTTAAGCTTGAAAAAGAGGCCGTGGTTGAAGATGGCATTTTCAAACCATCGGAAAAGGAGCAAAAAGAACTGGTGGAGTATTTTGAGGATTCTAGAAGTGAACTACAATTATTGAAGTTTGTGCCAGCCTCAGGCGCTGCTTCACGTATGTTCAAGGCCATGTTCAATTTTTTGGAGGCATATGACTTTTCTAAAGAAACATTATCGACCTACATAGATAGAACTGGAGATGCTGCTGTTAAACAATTTTCTGAGAATATAGAAAACTTTTCATTCTATGACTTGATTATGGAAAGAATTTCAGGAAAGGCATCTAATAAAGATGAAGAAGTCTATTTGTTTGTAAAGGAGATGTTGGTGGCGGAAGGATTGAACTACGGCTTTTATCCCAAAGGATTACTTCCTTTTCATAAATACAATTCTGGAAGTGCCACTCCTTTTGAAGAGCATTTAAAGGAAGCTTACCTTTATGCCAAAACAGATGGAAAGGCGAATCTTCATTTCACCATTTCGGAGCAACATAATGACATGTTCAAGGCGGAACACCAAGAGGTAGGTCCAAAGACAGAAAAAACAACAGGAACACAGTTCAATATTTCCTATTCTAACCAAAAGCCTTCTACGGACACCATTGCGGTGGATATGCAAAATAAACCTTTTAGAAACAATGATGGCTCTTTACTCTTCCGGCCTGGGGGTCATGGTGCGTTAATTGAAAACCTGAATGACCAAGATGCTGACATTATTTTTATCAAGAATATTGACAATGTGGTCATTGATGAAAACCTGAGAGAGGTTGCAGACAGTAAAAAAATGCTGGCAGGGGTTTTAAAAAAAGCCCAAACTAAGGCATTTGCTTATGCAAAGCAGCTTGAAGACAACAATGTTTCTGAAGAGCAAGTGGCAGAAATCAAACATTTTTTGGAAGAAGAATTGAACGCAAGATTACCGCAGGAGTTTAATGGTTCCAGCCTAAACGAGCAAATGAATATGTTGAACGACAAATTGAATCGCCCCATTAGAGTCTGCGGAATGGTAAAAAATGAAGGTGAACCCGGAGGAGGCCCATTCTGGATAAGTGACCCTCAGGGAAATATATCACTTCAGATTATAGAATCTGCCCAAATTGATATGTCCAATGAAAAGCAGGTCGCTATTTTAAAAAATTCAACACACTTTAATCCTGTCGATTTGATTTGTGGAGTAAGAAATTTTAAAGGAGAAAAGTATAACCTTTTGGATTTTGTGGATGAAAAGCAAGGATTTATCACCAACAAAACAAAAGAAGGAAAAGAACTGAAGGCTTTAGAGCTCCCTGGACTTTGGAATGGCGCCATGGCCTTTTGGAATACAATTTTTGTTGAGGTCCCTTTGGTAACATTTAATCCGGTGAAAACTGTGAACGATTTACTAAAAGCTACACACCAAGCATAATTGTAGAACTTATTTTACTGAAATGCGGCTTTGGATAAAAAATTCCAAAGCCGCATTTTTTGTTCGCAATGTGACCTAATTAAAAAAATGGTGTCCAATAAATAGAAGAATGAAAAATGTTCGAAGAAAAAAGAAATTGTAAGCAAAAGAAATTAAAAATACATCTAGATAGAGATGTCTAGATTTTTTTGGTTGGTTGATTTGGTTGAAAGGTCGTACACGGTGCGACCTTTTCTTTGTGACCTAAATGAAAAAGTAGTGTCCAATATATAGAAACACTGAAAATGCTTTTTAAAATCGTATTTGCTCTTGGGTTGTTCTCATTTGTATTGGCTGTTTGTTTAGTGGTACCCCATTTAAACAGTGAATATAAGGCAAGAAAAAAAAGAAAATCAGGATGATGCTATGCAAACACTAACCTTTGCGTTATCCATAGTAGCCAATATCCTTTAAGGTTAGAATGTTGGTGAAATTGAAAGGGCTGCTTCTGCAGCCTTTTCTGTATAAAAAATATACAGTTTTCACCTTACTGTAAACAAAAATACACACCGCCTCTTTTCATAATAAGAAATTAAACATCTATATATCAGTGGATTAAGATAAAATCCAAATCTAATAAATAATGGCATTGGATTTTCATAAGAATAGTCAAGTTTAATTTTTAAAAATAGAATACACATGAAAAATTTATTTTTTGCTACAGTTTTATCTTTTGTTGGTTTAACAGCTATGGCGCAAGAAGAGACCGCAGAGGCACAAATGGATGAGACTACCACAGTAGCTTCAATACAGGATTTTCAGGAAATCAATATTTCAGATTTGCCTGAGACAGTTAAAGCTGCTGTCAAAAAAGATTACCCAACGGCGAGTATTGACAAAGCTTATAAAAATGAGTCAGATCAGTATAAATTGGAACTATCCCTTAAAGATGGAACTAAGGGAACTGTTTATGCAGATGCCGAAGGTAACTGGATAGAGATATAGCATGAGTTTTGATTAATCGTGTTAGGTTAGTTTGGTTTGAGAGGGGTCTGCTGTAGCAGGCCCCTCCCTTTTGTGATAATTTTACCAAATAGTTAAAATCCCATACTTGATCGGTATCGTATATTAGATACTGAGATGCCCAAAATCTTAATCATTGAAGACGATACTGCTTTTTGTCAAATGCTTCAAAAGTTTTTGACCAGACAAGGCTATGGGGTTTCCGCAAGCTTTAATCTTAAAGAGGCCCGAGAAAAATTGGCGACTGATTTTTTCGATATCATTTTGTGTGATGTTAGACTGCCGGAAGGAGATGGAATCTCATTGCTTTCCAAAATAAAAGAGAAGTCACCCAAAACCCGTGTAATTTTAATGACAGGCTTTGCCGAGGTTAAAACTGCCGTACAGGCGATGAAGAAAGGGGCATTTGATTATATATCTAAACCCTTTACACCTGAAAGTATCTTGGAAGTAATTGCCAGTGCACTAAATGCAAATGGTTCCAAGGAATTGAAACTTCACGAAACGATTAAATTAAGCACTATAAGTGCCAATAAGAGTACAAACAAAATAATAGGGAGTGGAGAGGCGTCAAAAAAATTACAACAATATATTGAGCTGGTAGCCCCAACGAACATGTCTGTTTTGTTAATTGGAGAAAGTGGCACAGGAAAGGAGGTTACTGCTAGGGCAATCCATAATATTAGTAAACAAAAAGACAAAAACTTTGTGGCTGTTGATTGTGGGGCCATCCCAAAAGAGTTGGCGACCAGTGAGTTTTTTGGTCATATAAAGGGGAGCTTTACAGGGGCCATTGAAGACAAAATAGGGCATTTTGAAGCAGCAAATGGAGGTACGCTCTTTTTGGATGAAATAGGAAATCTTTCCTATGAAAACCAAGTACAGCTGCTCCGGGCAATTCAGGAACGAAAAATAAAACGGGTGGGGAGTACCAGAGAGGTTTCTGTGGATGTTAGGATTGTGGCCGCTACCAATGAAGATTTGACCGAAGCTGTTGCACAGGGCAATTTTAGGGAAGATTTATTTCACCGCCTGAATGAATTTTCAATTGAAATCCCATCACTAAAAGCCAGAAAAGAGGATTTAATGTTATTTGTCGAGTTCTTTTTGAAAAATGCCAATGCCGAACTGAACAAAAATGTAAACCAACTATCGAAGGAAGTAAAACAAATTTTTTTTAGTTACAATTGGCCCGGAAATCTAAGAGAACTGAACAATGTGATAAAACGATCTGTGCTATTCACTGATGGTGATATCATAGGTTTAGATGCTGTTCCTCAAACTTTGAAGACTGAATCTGAAGAAGATGAATTAGGAGATTTTTCAAAACATAAATTTGAAAAGGAAAGGATTCTCAAGGCATTGAAACAAACCAATTTTAATAAGAGCAAAGCTGCCAAACTTTTGCAAATAACAAGAAAGACCTTATACAACAAGATTAATTATTATCAACTAGAAGTGTAGTCAAATACGTTTGCATTTCTTCTTTTAAATTGGAGATAGAAAGGTTTAACAGTTCCAAATCCTCTAGGCTTTTTTGGTATGAAATATTGGGTGTTACCTGTTCAAAATTTTCCAAAATGGGCACTGCACTATCAACTTTGAGTTGCCTGAACATAGGAAGCATTTTATGCGAAACAGCAATGATTTCAAGATGCTTTCTTTTTTTGACGGCCTTTGAAAGGAGTTTCAGGTTTTTATCCGTATTGCTCAAAAAAGTGTTCAAAACCTCGTGGATTGCCTGATCACTATTCAAAAATGATGAGATGATTTCCGTACTGAACAAGTCAGAGGATACACCTTTCATCTGATTAATTTTTTCAATTGCTGAATCAAAAGGTTTGTTAATTCCATTCAGGACTTTTAGCAAGGTTTCTCCGGAAAAAGGCTTTAACAGAACATCTCTAAATCCAACATTGAGGAATTGGCTTTTGGGAATTTCACGCTTACCGGTCATTGCGATAATAGGTTGGCTTTTATAATTAGGAACAGCTCCTTTTTTAAACTCCTTTATTACTTCAAACCCACTAATTTTTGGCATTTGAATATCTGTCAGAACAACATCATAGTCCAATGGACTTACTTTTTTTAAATCTTCAAAAGACGAAAACGTTTCTATTCTAAGACCATATGTTTCACAGATTTCCTTTAAAAGTTTCAACAGGGTTTTATCGTCATCAAGAATGATAAGTGATAACCTATTTTCAAAATGGGGCTCTAAAATTTCTTTGGAAGGAATGTTGTTTCTTGAAAATGTCAACGGCATTGAAAAAGTAAATGTGCTGCCCTTGTTTACTTCGCTTTCAACCTCTAAAGTTCCTCCTAATAACTCGGCAAGTTTTTTTGAGATTGTAAGTCCTAATCCGTACCCCTCTATTTTCTCCTCAGAAGAATTTCCTGCTTGCACAAATTCCTTGAATATCAGCTCCTGTTTCTCTTTCTCAATACCAATACCGGTATCGGCAACTTGGATTTGTACTCTAGAAACTCTATGCTCTTCCCTGACAAAAGCCTTGATTTTCACTGAACCCTTATAGGTAAATTTAAAGGCATTCCCAATTAGGTTGGTCAATATTTGTCTTACCCTTAATGGATCTCCAATTATTGGAGTTTTCAAATTTTCAGCAATTTCTAGATGCAATGGAATGGATTTTTCCAAACCTGTTTCTTCAAAATTTAAGATTGTTTCCGAAATTAAATCGGAAATAATAAAAGAAACATTTTCTATGGATGTCTTGCCTGCTTCCAATTTTGAAAAATCCAACAGGTCGTTCATGAGATTCTCTACATATCCTGCTGCTGATTTCATAGTTTCAAAATAGTGTGCCTGCTCGTTGTCCGTGGATTCATGTTCCAATAATTCCATGTAGCCCTTCAGGGTATGCAACGGAGATCTTATATCATGACTTACCGTTGATATCAATTGCTCCCTACTTTTCAAGAGAGATTCGGAATACCTTTTTTCTTTTTCCAATCTTTCCCTATATAGTTGACCTTTCCAATAATCATTAGCAATCAAAAAAGTGAAGACACATACAAGTATAAATCCTAGAATAGCTGCTGCCCACGCAAATTGCGCACTTCTTTTAAGGAGTGTTTGCTTGCTTAAATTATTGGAATAGACCTCCATGATCAGCTCTTGCTCAAATGCGGAAATTATACTCCTGAGTTTTTGGGAAAGTTCAAGGTCTACCTTATAGATCTGCAGCTCTTTGGCTATCATAGAACGCTCTAATTTTGCTGTTTCTATCTTTGCATCTTCCAACATTGATTTAGATAGATTTAGAATCGAATCCAATGCATTGGCGCTGGTTTTTCTTGAAGCATTTTCTGGAATATTTTCGTTCAAAATGGCTACATATTCACGGATAGATTTTTGGGTCTTGGCAGGAAGTTGATAAAAATTGGGCACAAAAGTCTCAGGGGTAATCCTGCCTAAATCCGTTTCCATTTTTTTAAAAGCGCTCAGAAGAGAGTCTATAGGGGCATTATTCTCATTTTTCACCTTAAGCTTTCTAAGCTCAGCATTGTTGTAAACCTTTTGCTGCAATAATTTTTGTACAGTGATCAGCTTGCCAATTTGACCTGTATCTTTTGCTAGTAGTTTTAACGCCTCTATAGTATGGAAAATGGAGTCTACCTTTTTTGCGTAGGTATTCAAGCTCTTCCTTTTTTTGTTTTGTAATGCCAACTTGGAGAGGTTCTCCGCTTCATAAAGCTCAGTGAGCAATGAATTGGTCTTTAGTAACTTGGTGCTTTCATTTTCTTTGTTTTGACCAGCTGAGTAGTTGTTGAATTCAGCATAGATAAAAAAACCGGCCAATAGGGTTATCATGCCCAATATTAAATAACCGGCAATAATTTTTATAGTAAATCTTTTTCTGGATTTGGTGAGCATAAAAGAGTCTTGCTTAAATATGTACGTAAGGCGTATTAATGGTAGTTCTATAAAAATGTTAATTATGATACTTTTTTACTATGAAAAATCAATATCCAATCTTACATTTGTGGCATCTCAAAGGGGTGCTTTTATAATGAAGGCTGAGATTATACCCAATGAACCTGGGCGGGTAATGCTGCCAAGGGATTGCGCTTAGCGCATCTTGGAATTTCTATGTTTCTTTTGAAACAAAATCAAATTAATTAACAGGAATAATGGCCCCTTTTATTCGTAAACATTTTTACGGATGAAACCGATTTATTCAATGATCAACCTCAAGGCCGCGGAGGTAAAAAGCGGTTCAATGCGACAACTAAAAAACAATAGGAACTATCGCGTTAAAACATCTTTATTCACAACAATTGCCCTTACAGGGCTGGCACTTACAGTAAGTGCACAACAATCGCCAACAGATTCGCTTGAAGGCAAGAAAATTGTGCTTGACGAGGTATTGGTTCAAGCAGTTCGGGTAACTAAAGAGTTCCCCATCACTTTTTCCAATTTGAACAAAGCAGAAATCACTCCGAGAAATTTGGGGCAAGATATCCCTGTTTTAATGAATTTTCTGCCTGCTGTGGTGACAACCTCTGACGCTGGCGCTGGAATTGGCTATACTGGAATTCGGGTTCGTGGAAGCGATGCCACTAGGGTAAATGTTACCATCAATGGAATCCCGTACAACGATGCTGAATCGCAGGGTACCTTTTGGGTGAATATGCCAGACTTTGCGTCATCTACCGAAAGTTTACAGTTGCAAAGAGGTGTTGGTACATCTACTAATGGAGCAGGTGCTTTTGGTGCTAGTCTGAATTTGCTTACCGATGCTTTTTCAGAACAGGCCTATGGTAGAATATCTTCATCAATTGGGAGTTTTAACACACTCAGAAATAATATGAAGTTCAGTACTGGGCTTATGAACAATCATTTTGAACTTTCTGGAAGATTATCGCGTATTACATCTGATGGCTATATTGATAGGGCCACTTCCGAATTGGATGGTTATTTTTTGCAGGGGACATATAAGGATGAGAACACTTTGATAAAAGCTTTGCTTTTTGGGGGACATGAGGTAACGTATCAAGCATGGAATGGCATTGATGCAGAAACTTTGAGAACTAATAGGACGTTTAATTCTGCAGGAATCTATACCGATGAAAACGGAAACACACAGTTCTATGAAAAGGAAGAGGACAATTATAAGCAAGACCATTTTCAATTACATTGGAATGAAACAATCAATCCTTCATGGAATGCCAATATAGCATTACACTATACTCGCGGGCGAGGGTTTTTTGAGCAATTCAAGGAAGACGATGATTTCGCAACCTATGGATTTGAACCTTTGACAGTAAATGGAGAGATTGTCAATACAACTGATTTGGTAAGAAGAAGATGGTTGGACAATGATGTTTATGGTTTTGTGACATCCATTAACCACAAAAAAGAAAACCTTGACCTAATTTTGGGAGGGGGGTATAATTCCTATAAAGGAGATCATTTTGGAGAGGTTGTTTGGGCCCGTTTTGCAAGCAATAGTAATATTAGAGATCGTTATTATGATAACAATTCAACAAAAACCGACTTCAATGCTTATGTAAAGGCAAACTATAGATTGGATGATAAATGGTCGGTTTTTGGTGATATCCAATATCGAGGAGTAGGTTACGAAGCCAATGCTGCGGATACTGGCCTAGTGGATGACACCTTCAATTTTTTTAACCCCAAGGCTGGAATCACTTTTGACCTTAACCCTAACCACAACTTCTATTTTTCATATGCTGTGGCTAATAGAGAGCCTAATCGTAATGATTATAAAAATGGAAATCCTAAACCAGAACGTTTGAATGATTTTGAATTGGGATGGCGTTATGTTTCCCCTTCATTTCAATTGAATGCAAACGCATACTATATGGGTTACAAAGATCAATTGGTACTCACTGGTGAATTGAATGATGTTGGAGCTCCGCTTAGAGAAAATGTGGGGGACAGCTATCGCTTAGGACTGGAATTGGATGCTAATATCCAATTGGGAAAACAATTTATGTTGAGACCCAATATAGCCCTTAGTGATAATAAAAATGTGGACTTTATTACTCAAAATGATGATGTGCTTCAAAACCTAGGAAATACCCATATTGCATTTTCACCCAGCATAGTTGCTGGAGGTATCTTGGCTTTTGCACCTAATGACAACCTGCAGGTTTCATTGCTTTCAAAATATGTGGGAGAGCAATATATGGGCAATATAGATTCTGAGGCATCCGTGTTGGACAGTTATTCCCAAACAGATTTTAACGTACAATATGTTATTGAAATCAACTCTTTTGTAAAGAATATTGCACTAACCGGTTTAGTGAACAATATTTTGGATCAGGATATTGTTTCCAATGGAGCAGATTATGGAGGAGGCTATATTTACTATTATCCCCAAGCTGGAATCAACTTTTTGTTGGGAGCCACGGTTAATTTTTAGAAAGCAGTAACACATTTTTAAGGGATTCTGTATTTTTATAAATGATGACAGAATCCCTTAATTTTTTTGATAAAACCCCAATTCGTTGGGGTGTTATTGGCTGTGGAAGTGTGGCAGAGAAAAAAAGTGTGCCAGCATACCGCATGACTGCTGGATTTGAAGTCAGCATGGTGATGCGGAGGGATGCCGAAAAAGCAAAGGACTACGCCTTAAGGCATAGGGTGCCTCATTGGACAACAGATGCGAAAGAGGTTATTGAAAACCCAAAAATAGATGCCATTTATATTGCCACTCCACCAGATACCCATAGATTTTATGGACTCCAAGTAGCAGCGGCAGGGAAACCCTGTTGCATAGAAAAACCTATGGCTCCCACATATCAGGATAGTTTGTCAATTCATGAAGCCTTCAAATCAAAAAACCTTCCGCTTTTTATTGCTTATTACCGACGCTCTTTGCCTAGATTTTTAAGAATAAGACAGTGGTTGGATGAAGGGTTGATTGGCGAGGCTAGATGTATCCATTGGCAAAAAACAAAACAATCAAACGAAATGGATTTGAGTGGTTCTTACAACTGGAGAACTGATAAAAAAGTGGCTCCTGGTGGATATTTTGATGACTTGGCAAGTCATGGGTTAGATTTGTTTGCTTATTTATTGGGCGATATTAAAGAAGCTCATGGAGTTGCTTCAAATCAACTTGGATTATATTCAGCTTATGATGCGGTTACTGGAGCATGGAAGCATAAAAATGGTGTTGTGGGAAGTGGAAGTTGGAATTTTGGGGCTGGTGAACGGAAAGACAAGGTTGAAATAATGGGTTCGGAAGGAAAAATAAGTTTTTCGGTGCTAGATGAGGCTCCAATATTGCTTGAAAATGCTTCTGGTAAACAAAGTTTGGAAATTTCCCACCCAGTGCATATTCAGCAATTTCATGTAGAAAATATTAAAAGGCACTTATTGGACAATACAACACATCCTTCTACGGGAGATTCAGGTCTGAATACAAGTTGGGCAATGGATAAAATCTTAGGGAACTTATAATTTTGATCAATTGGAAATGGTGATAATATTTCCGCGTTGTGTGGTCCTGTAAAAAAGCAGGTCATAATAACGTTTACCATCATCAGGTCTGTTCAATTGTTCGCCTGTAAAAAGGTTGTATGTAAAATCCTCACAGGAACAAACCACATTTTGGCCATCCAAGGACATAGTGGAACAATTATTTGGGGTGTGGTTGGGACAACTGGCCTCAAAGGCAAAAAATGTGTCAAATCCGGTTTTCATTACATAAGCCCCTCTGGTGCCAACACCGTTATTAGGAATATAGACTGGATTGCCAATAGTACTCAATTTATTGTATGAGGGCAGATTTAGGTTTAAATCAAACCTAAAACTCACCTCCTGAAGGTAAGGATTTCGGTTGGTACCATCTGAATTACAAGAAATTAAGAAAAACAATAAAATACAGCTCCACAGATGCCTCATAGTTAGGGTTTCAAAACATTACAGAGGCAAATTTGGGTAAAAATTACCTATATTTGCGTTAAATCCTCGCAAAAAAACTATGCTGGACATAGGGGTCGTAGAGGATTTTTTGTATTTCTAGCGATAAAGCACATTGGGAAAATAATTGCATTTTCTTCAATGTTCTTTTGCATTAAAAAAAGACAATATGAGCAAAATATCATATTATACAGCAGAAGGATTAAAGAAATTAAGAGAGGAGTTGAACCACTTGAAAGATGTGGAAAGGCCAAAGGCCTCCCAGGCTATTGGAGAGGCAAGGGATAAAGGAGATTTGTCTGAAAATGCAGAATATGACGCGGCAAAAGAAGCACAGGGCCTTTTGGAAATGAAGATTTCCAAAATGGAGGAGACCTTGTCCAATGCACGATTGATTGACGAGTCCCAATTAGATATGTCAAAAGTATTGGTACTGTCCACGGTAAAACTGAAGAACCAGACCAATGGTATGGAAATGAAATATACGCTGGTGGCGGAAAGCGAAGCGGATTTGAAAACTGGAAAGATATCGGTGACATCTCCTATAGGAAAAGGATTATTGGGGAAATCGGTCGGTGATGTGGCTGAAATAAAGGTCCCTAATGGAACGTTAAAGTTTGATATTTTGGAAATTACCAGGGATTAAGAGATACTTAAATTCTTATATTTAATCCTGTCCCTGGTGACAGGATTTTTTATTCAAACTCAAACCAAACATGCCAAGTATTTTTACCAAGATTATTAATGGAGACATCCCCTGCTATAAAATTGCGGAGGATGCCGATAATTTTGCATTTCTCGATATAAACCCTAATGCAAAAGGCCATACCCTTTGTGTCCCCAAAAAAGAAGTGGACAAAATAATGGACCTTGATGAAGAAGCTTATATGAAGTTAATGTCGTTTTCCCGAAGGATTGGTAAAGCTATTGAAGCGGCTGTTGCCTGTAAGCGGGTTGGAATGTCTGTGATTGGATTAGAAGTGCCACACGTTCATGTTCATCTCATTCCGTTGCATAGTATGAAAGATGCAACTTTTCAACATAAAGAAAATTTGAATTCAGAAGAGTTTGAAACTATTGCAGAGAAAATCAGAAATTATCTAAAATAGCCTTCCATATAAAGATAAATTCCAACTGTGACCAAACACAGCACTAATACAAGAATAACGAGGAAGAGTGTCGTGAATCGTATGGAAGCCTTGTCCGGGGTTACTAACTTATTATAATATTCATACACCCTTTCAATGTCTGGAGTCCAATTTACCGGGTAAATAATGGAATAACATTTTTTACATTTTATCTCAGATGTTACTTGATCTGTAGTCTTATGAAAAAACGAATTGAAGGTGTGCTTTTGATAAAAGGTGAGCTTTAACTCCTGATTGAAGCACTCAGGGCAATTGTTGGTCAATGCCGCATCTTTTATTGCAACTTGTTTTTCCTTTGCCATAACATATTAAGTGTTAGCCCTAAGGGAAATTTGCATGATTGTTCCTTCTTTACTTGACGAAAGTACTTTAATTTTTCCTTTATGGTACTCTTCCACAATTCTTTTAACAAGTGAAAGTCCTAAGCCCCAGCCCCTTTGTTTTGATGTTACCCCAGGATTAAATATGTTTTGAAAATCACTTTTGGGTACTCCGTGTCCTGTATCCGATACTAAAATATTTACGTTTTGCCCTTTTTGTTCAATTTGAATTGCAATGTTTCCTTTTCCCTTCATGGCATCTATCCCGTTTTTTACCAAATTTTCAATACTCCAATTATATAATGGCACGTTCAGTAAAACGGGTAGCTCATCTATTTCAGAACTAAAAGAAAAGTGAACCAATTTAGAGCTTCTTCGTTTTAAATACTGATAAGCTTTTTCCGTTTCTTCAACAATATCATGCACCTCAAGATTTGGAATGGATCCAATTTTGGAAAATCGATCTGTAATGGTCTGCAATCTAGTAATATCTTTTGCTATTTCTTTGGTAATGTCAGGATTGATGTCCTCAGACTTTAAAAGCTCGTTCCAGCCCAAGAGCGATGTCAACGGAGTTCCAATTTGGTGTGCGGTCTCCTTGGCCATTCCTGCCCAAAGCTTGTTTTGTTCTGAAGCTTTGTTGGTTTTAAAGAAAAAGAAAATGACCGCTCCGAAAAGACAGATGATCAGAAGCAAGGCCAAAGGATAGTATTTTAGTTTGTTCAAAACTTCGGAATTTCCATAGTAAAGAGTTTCCAAAAGCTCTCCTTCCTGAATTATATGGATAGGTTTGTTCTCACTTTCAAACTGCCGTATTTTTTTTTGTATGTAAACACTGTCAGTAACTTTTTCAGTTGAAATATTGTGAGTTTTTATAGAACCTTCCTCGTTTACCAAGATCATAGGAGTTGAGGTGTTGTTTCCCATTACCTTCAAAGTGAGGTTTCCTAATTCTTGATCTACTGAAGATTGTATGAGCTCTGATTGGGCAGTTGCCCAAATTTCCATTTTTAAACGTTCCTCTTCTTTGAATTTCTTAAAAAAACTGTTTGTATTCCAAAGAATGAGGCTTACAATAACAAATGCAGATATCAATAGGGTAATATTGGATGCTTTGTTTTTGGGGCTGAAGTTCATTTTTTGGCAGAATTCGGATTAAAGATAGGAGAAAATGTAAAATTATGTTGATAGTTCGTGGTTTCTTGTGGTTTTTATTAGACTTCATTTTATGTATTTTTGGAGCTTATTGAAAAGTAACGTAAATGGAAGTTCAGGGAAGAATTAAAATGATTGATGAGACCAAAACTTATGGCAACAATGGTTTCAGAAAAAGAGAATTGGTAGTCACTACAGAAGAGCAATACCCACAACATATTTTGGTAGAATTTGTTCAGGATAAATGTGATCTTTTAAACAGCTATACTGTTGGACAAATGGTTAAAGTGAGTATCAATTTAAGAGGTAGAGAGTGGACTAACCCGCAAGGTGAGACCAAATATTTTAATTCAATCCAGGGATGGCGTATTGAAAACCTAGAGGCTGCTCAAGGAGGCGAAAATATGCCGCCGGTTCCGCCAATGGAAGCTTTTGAGCCTGCGGATGATCTCAATGAAGAGGATCACGACGACTTACCGTTTTAATCCACTATGGGCCTTACAAAGGTCATAGAACATATTTTTAGAAGGTATTTACCTTCCCCGTTTACAATTGCGGTACTCCTAACGGTGTTGACAATTGTATTGGCACTTGTTTTCACGGACAACATTTCGGAGAGAAACCATTTAGTGACCATTCTTTCCTATTGGGAAAATGGTATCTGGAACAACAGTCTTTTGGTGTTTGCCTACCAAATGATGTTGATTCTGGTCTTGGGTCACGTTTTGGTACTGAGCAAACCCATGGAAAGATTGATACTTCGTATCACCAAGTTTGTAAAAAACACGTCTAATGCGGCGGTGTTGGTTGCGTTACCAACCATGTTGGTTTCGTTTTTTAATTGGGGGTTGGGGCTCGTTTTTGGAGCTATTTTGGCCAGAAAAGTGGGAGAATATGCGCAAGCCAACAATGTTCCTGTCAATTATCCATTGATAGGTGCTTCCGGGTATGTGGGTTTAATGGTCTGGCATGGAGGAATAAGCGGGTCTGCCCCGATCAAGGTTTCTGAAGCAGGACATTTAAGGGAATTGATGGGAGGTGTCACAAATCAGGAAGTGCTTGGTCAACTACCTGAAACCATCTCCACCTCATTGACTGTTTTCAGCGGATGGAATCTTACCTTATTTCTTCTTGTTGCTATAGCAATAAGCGCGCTGGTCTATTTTTTGGGCAAGCTGGCAGCTCCTAAAAGTGTTGAGTTAAAAGAATATCGATTCCAATCCATTGGTAGAGAAAACTTAAAAGGTGCTGAGAAATTGGATTACTCAAGAATTGCGGCATCTATTTTTGGAGGATTGATCTTGTTGACATTTCTATTTCAATATTTGCCTGCGTTGCGTAAGCTGAACATTACCCCAAATATGCTCAATTTTTTTATGTTGGGGTTGGCCATAGCACTACATGGAAGCTTTAAAAGCTTTTTAATAGCTGTAGAAGAGGCAATAGGCGATACCGCAGGTATTTTGATTCAGTTTCCTTTGTATTTTGGAATCATGGGAATAATGGCAAGTAGTGGTATGATTAATGGAATTTCTGACTTTTTTGCGTCCATAAGCACCACTACAACATTACCAATCTTCACTTTTATAAGTGCTGGGGTGGTCAATATTTTTGTGCCTAGTGGGGGAGGGCAATGGGCCATTCAAGGACCTTTGGTGCTAGAATCTTCGCTTCAATTGGGTGTTTCACTGCCAAAAGCGGTAATGGCCCTGGCATATGGTGATCAAATAACCAATATGTTGCAGCCGTTTTGGGCGTTGCCATTGTTGGGAATCACCAAACTAAAGGCCAAAGAAATATTACCGTACACCTTACTTTTTATGTTGGTGGGCAGTCTTATTTATATTGGAGGACTTCTTGTTTTTTAGAAGGTATTTGTAACTTTATTTAAAATTGCATTTTGGAAAAAGACTCAAAAGACTTTCCGCTATTCTTTTTGGGAGACCGATTGGAATTTCCTCCTGTTGAAAATGCAAATGATGATGGCTTATTGGCTGTAGGGGGTGACTTGTCACCGGAACGCTTGTTATTGGCCTATAAAAGCGGAATTTTTCCCTGGTTCAACGAAGATACCTTGATTATGTGGTGGAGTCCTGACCCAAGGATGGTACTTTTCCCAGAGAAAATAAGGATTTCCAAAAGTATGCGCAAAGTGTTGCGAAGCAATCAATTCACAATCACTCAAAATACATGTTTTAAAAAAGTATTGGACAATTGTGCCAAAGCGGAACGAAGAGATCAAGAAGGTACCTGGATAACACCTAAAATGAAATCGGCTTACATAACACTTTTTGATAAAGGTCTTGCAAAATCTTACGAAGTTTGGGAGAATGAAGAGTTGGTAGGAGGATTATACGGGGTGGATTTAGGACATGTCTTTTGTGGCGAAAGTATGTTCAGTAAAGTGCCCAATGCTTCCAAATATGCCTTTATTAAAATGGTACAAGAACTACAGGACAAAAGCTACGAACTTGTGGATTGCCAAGTGCATACCGACCATTTGGAAAGTTTAGGTGCTGGGGAAATTCCGAGAGAAGAGTTTTTAAAAATACTACAGGCTAAACCCTAGACTTCATTGTACCTAAAACAACTAACCTCATGGTCATTGACCATTCCTGTGGCCTGCATTTGGGCATAAATTACGGTGCTGCCTACAAATTTAAAACCTCGCTTTTTCAAATCCTTACTAATAGTATCCGATAGCGGGGTGGTTGCTGGTCCTTCCTTATAATTTTTGAGTGAGTTTTTAATGGGTTTACCGTCCACAAATTTCCAAATGTAATCGCTGAAACTCCCAAATTCTTTTTGAACCTCTATAAATGCCTGCGCATTGGAGACGGTGGCATTTACCTTTAGTTTATTACGAATGATTCCAGGGTTGTCAAGTAACTCATCAATTTTATCTTGATTGTATTTTGCAATTTTTTTGTAATCAAAATTATCGAAAGCCTTTCTGAAGTTTTCCCGCTTTTTTAATACGGTAATCCAGCTAAGACCTGCTTGAAAAGTTTCTAAAATCAAAAATTCAAAAAGGGTCTCATCATCTTTGACAGGTACTCCCCATTCTCGGTCATGGTAGTCTTCGTACAATAAATCACCTTCACACCATCCGCAGCGATGTTTGCTCATAAGTAAGTTTTTGCTTAAAGATACTGCAAATTGTATTTTAACAAGCTCCACTTTTTTAACCAACAAGGGCAGCATGTTAGCCTATTTCAAAAAAGATTGAATTTGCTCGAGAAGGATGATGTTAAACCTTGCTTTTATGAAGCATAAGCTCCCCAGTTTCCAGGGCTTTATCAAGGTTGGTCGAAAAGGTTTTGTAGACCTTGAAAAATTTTTTGCCACTGACGTTTTTAAAAGTTACAACGGTACTTTTTCCGTAGGAAATGTCGGTGACCATAACCTGTTGATTTTGTAGGCTACTTATATTAGGAAGGCCTCCCCTTTTTATGACAAAGTTATTTCTTGGGATATCAATATGGATAAATGAATTGCTTGAAGGCTGTCCGATAATTAGCTTATCTCCAATTTTGACAGTGTCAATCTGGATTTCCTGCGCTGATAAAAAAGACAGGGAAGAAAAAAATACGATAGTTAAGAGGTAAATCTTGCTCATTTCAAATACAATTTACAACATAAAAGTAGTAGTAACATAATAAAATGAGTATTGCTATTATAAATATTAGTTAAACTATTAGATATTGATAGTATTACTATTATATTTGCGATATAATATTTCAAAAGAAAAATTATGGAAAGATTAATGCAATCCATTCGTATAGGAATCAATGATAAAATCTATGTCAAAGACCCTGAATCTTCAGATTTGGGGAAACGGATTATTGAACAAAGTATTTTGATGATTGACGAAATGGGTTTTGAAAGCTTTACGTTCAAAAAACTTGGGGTGTGCATCAAATCCAATGAAAGCTCTATTTATCGATATTTTGAAAACAAACACAAACTGCTGCTCTATTTGGCTTCTTGGTATTGGGGCTGGGTGGAGTATAAGATGGTGTTTGCCACAACAGGTATGACGGATAAAAACGAAAAATTGAAAAGGGCCATTGAAATTCTAACACAAACAGTAAAAGAGGATGTGTCTTTTTCCCATATTAATGAGGTGCTACTCAACAAAATAGTAATCAATGAATACTCCAAATCTTACTTGACCAAAGAAGTGGATCAGGAAAATAAGGAAGGTTATTTTGTAATCTATAAGAGGCTGGTTAATCGGTTACATGAAATGATTAAGGCCGTTAATGAAAGCTACCCCTATCCTTCAAGTTTGGCGAGTACCGTTCTTGAAGGATCATTACACCAATATTTTTTGAAAGAGCATTTTCCAATGCTTACAGATTGTAATGATAACATCACTCCAACAGAATATTTTACTGATTTGGTCTTTAGAGCCCTAAACCCAAAAACATATGGCTGAAAAAAACATTCTAACTGCTTGGCAGCGCCTTATAGGGATGTTGACCTTGGACAAGAAGGATGTGTTACAAGTTTTTTATTATGCCGTCTTTGCCGGTGTGGTAAATCTTTCACTTCCATTGGGGATTCAGGTGATAATCAATTTAATACAAGGGGCTCAGGTAAGTACCTCATGGATTGTTTTGGTCGCGTTGGTCACGCTTGGAGTTGCTTTTGTTGGGGCATTGCAGTTGATGCAAATCAGGATCATTGAGAATATCCAGCAAAAAATATTCACTAGGGCCTCATTTGAGTTTGCCTACAGGTTTCCCAAAATTAAGATGAGTCAACTGACCAATTACTATCCTCCAGAATTGGCAAATCGGTTTTTTGATACATTGACCATACAAAAAGGATTATCAAAAATTCTGATAGATTTCCCTGCTGCATTCCTGCAAATAGTATTTGGGCTTTTGCTGCTGTCTTTCTATCATCCCTTTTTTATTATTTATGGCCTACTCCTGCTCTTGCTCATTTATGTTGTTTTCAAGTTTACTGCACAACGAGGATTGGAGACTAGTTTAGACGAGAGCAAAAACAAATACAAAGTGGCTCACTGGATTCAAGAAATTGCCAGATCCTTGGTGAGTTTTAAACTTTCTGGAAAGACGACCCATGCCATTGATAAAAATGACACTTTGGTTGCCAATTACTTAGATGCCCGTGAAAGTCATTTTAAGGTATTGGTGTTGCAATTTGTGCAGATGATCGGGTTTAAGGTTTTGGTAACGGCCGGACTTCTTTTGATAGGGGGACTTTTAGTGTTGAACCAAGAAATGAATATTGGGCAGTTTGTAGCCGCGGAAATCATCATTCTTTTGGTGATAAGCTCCGTGGAAAAGATGATTTTAGGATTGGAAACCTTTTATGATCTATTGACATCCCTTGAAAAACTGGGCCAGGTTGTGGATAAGGAATTGGAACCGCAAAATGGAGAGAATCCTTTTGCCAAGAGAGAAGGATTCACCATTGAACTTCAAGATGTTTCTTATAAAGTTCCAGATAGCGGAAAAAAAATAGTTGATGATATCTCCTTGACAATTATACCATCCAGCACAACCTTGTTGCAAGGCTCAAGTGGTTCCGGGAAATCAACTTTATTGCGGTTAATAGCAGGAATTCTAGAACCTGACCAGGGTAAAATATTTGTTGACGATGTAGCGCTGCAAGGGGTAAATCTTAATGACTACCGTTTCCAAATTGGGCAATCGTTGAGTGAAGAATCACCTTTTGAAGGCACCATTCTCGACAACATCACCTTTGGAAATAAAGATATTCCAAGGGAAAATATATACTGGGCCATGGAAAAAACCGGATTGACCCAATTTGTCAAAGAACAGCCCCAAGGACTGAATACGATTTTATACCCTGAAGGGAGACAAATCCCCTACACCGTTTCCAAAAAGATTGTTTTGGCACGAAGTATAGTTGCAAAACCCAAACTTTTGATCCTAAAGGATCCGTTGGACCAATTTGGCGATGCAGAAGCTACAGAGATCATGGACTTTTTAACGGATAGTGCCAACGGATGGGCCTTGGTAATTGTAAGTGAGAATCCCAAATGGATAGAACGTTGCAAGCGCATAATTACCGTTGAAAATGGAAAATTGATAAATGAAAGATAGAGGATATGCTGAACATTTCACATAATAAATTAAATCAAAAGGTAGACCTAACCGGATATAAGTCGGGGATAAAAGTTTTTCATAAAACGCACTACAAACATTTCAATAGGTTTTTGGCTGCATTTTTTGTTATTGCCATCATTGTGCTGTTTCTACCATGGACCCAGAACATTTCCGGCAAGGGATACTTAACAACATTAAAGCCCGACCAGCGTCCACAGACTATACAATCCCCAATACCCGGTCGTATTGAAAAATGGTATGTTCAAGAAGGGGACTTTGTAAAAAAAGGAGATACTATTTTACATATTTCGGAAATCAAAAGTGAATATTTTGACCCCAACCTGGTAGAAAGAACCGGCCAACAGATTCAGGCAAAGAACATGGCAGTGACCTCATACCAAGAAAAGGTCAAAGCCTTGGATACCCAAATAGGAGCACTTTTCAATGAGCGTAAACTGAAATTAGAGCAGGCCAAAAACAAATTGATGCAATCCAAACTCAAGGTTCAAAGTGATAGTATTGATTTGGCGGCGGCAAAGACCAATATCACCATTGCCCAACGCCAGTATAATCGTACTTCTCAACTAGAGAAAGAAGGATTAAAGGCCATAACGGATGTAGAGGCCAAACGCCTAAAGCTGCAAGAGACCCAAGCAAAGCTTATTTCACAGGAGAACAAATTATTGGCTAGCAAAAACAATGTCATTAATGCCCAAGTTGAAATCAGTAGGGTGCAGGCAGAGTACACCGACAAGATTTCAAAAGCAAAGAGCAATAAGTTCACTGCTCGGTCCAACCAATTTGATTCTGAGGCACAAGTGACCAAATTGGAAAATGAATACACCAATTATGAAATGCGAAATAATTTGTTGTATATCCGCGCACCACAAAACGGATTTATCAACAAGGCTTTGCAATCTGGAATTGGGGAGACTTTTAAGGAAGGAGATCGTTTAGTGGGAATTATGCCTTCAGATTATGATATGGCGGTGGAGACCTATGTTGAACCCATTGATTTACCGTTGTTGCACATTGGTGAAAAGGTGCGTATTCAATTTGATGGCTGGCCTGCTATTGTTTTTAGCGGTTGGCCCAACGTTTCTTTTGGAACATTTGGAGGGAAAGTGGTTGCTATTGAAACCTTTATTAGCGATAACGGAAAATATAGGGTGCTGTTAGCACCAGACCAGGAAGATACACCTTGGCCCAAAGATGTTAGGGTTGGCTCAGGGGCCAACACCATGGCTTTATTGGAAGATGTGCCCATTTGGTTTGAGTTGTGGCGACAATTGAACGGTTTTCCGCCTAACTATTATCAACCCCAAAACAAGGTGGCCGATGTTAAAAAGAAGTAGATTCAACATTCTTTTCTGCATATTTTTTCTTTCTGTTTTCGGAAAGATGTATGGTCAACAAGATACTACTGTGCTCAATTTTAAAGAGTATTTAGGGTATGTGAAAAAATATCACCCTGTGGTAAAACAGGCCCAACTTACTATTGCTATTGGACAGGCCAATTTGATGAAGGCCCGAGGTGGTTTTGACCCCAAGATTGAAGTGGATTATGATCGAAAGGAGTTTAAGGGAACCGAATATTGGAACCGCCTCAACACGACATTCAAAATTCCTACCTGGTTTGGAATAGAACTAAAGGGAAGTTATGAGAGCAGTGAAGGACAATTCATCAATCCAGATGAAACCCTTCCGGCCGATGGCTTGTACAGCGCAGGAATTTCCATGTCGTTGGGCCAAGGTTTTTGGGTGAACAAACGTATGGCCACATTGCACAAGGCAAAATTTTATAGGGAACAATCCAAAGCAGACCAAGATATTTTTGTTAATGAAGTCCTCTACAAGGCATCCTTGGCATATTTTGATTGGTTACAGGCCTATAGAGACCAACAGGTTTTCCAGGATTTTTTAAAGAATGCGGAGGAACGTTTTGAAGGGGTTAAAAAAAGCGCAATGGCTGGTGAAATTGCCATGATCGATACCGTTGAGGCAAAAATTGCAGTGCGGAACAGAGCATTAAGTTTGGAGCAGAGCAATGTAAAACTTATGAAGAAGTCATTGCAACTTTCCAATTTTCTATGGATAAATGATGTGCCCGTAGAGCTTCAAGCGGAGGTTGTTCCTGAAATCAATGTTGAAAGAGATGTAGACCTTACTTTGGAAATAATGGGTAGGTCTTTGGACAGTTTTGTGCTAGAGAGCCATCCCAAGCTAAGATCTTTGGAATATAAGATAGATGGTCTTGTGGTGGAAAAGCGTTTTAAGGCGAATAAGTTATTGCCAAAATTGGATGTGGAGTACAATTTTTTATCGGAAATTCCCAAAAACATAAACTCTTTTGATGCAGAGGCATTTAAGGGAGGAGTCACATTTAAGCTTCCACTGTTTTTAAGAAAGGAACGTGGTGATTTAAAGCTGGCTAAGTTTAAACTTAGGGACGCTGAGTTTGAGAGAGATAATGCATTTGTTGAGGTTCAGAACAAGGTACAGGCCATATATCGCGAACTGGATTCATATGTCGTTCAAAACCAATTGATTGCTAACATTGTAGAAGACTATGGCACATTGCTGGCTGCGGAAGAACGAAAGTTTGGCTTTGGTGAAAGTTCTTTGTTCTTAATCAATTCCCGTGAAAGTAAACTTATTGATGCCTACTTAAAGCGAAACCAAATGCAGAACAAGTTTTTTTACACAAAAGCAATGCTTTTTAAGAGTTTGGCAATTAACCCGTTGAATCTATAATATTAGTGCAATGACTAAAGAAAAACAGAAGAAAGAAATTCCTAAAATGGATGGTTTAAACTTGATGTCCATCAACATATATTTAAAAGATGCATTTTTTATAGCTGCGGGAATTTTTTCGGCAGCCTTTGGGTTGGAGAGTTTTCTATTGCCAAATAGATTTATTGATGGAGGAGTTACTGGTATTTCCCTTTTGATTACAGAAATCACGCAAATACCGCTTTGGCTCTTAATTATTATTGTGAACGTGCCTTTCATTTTTATGGCTTATAAAGCAATTGGGCGTCAATTTGCCATAAAGGCCATTATTGCCATTTTGGGATTGGCCCTCGTGTTGGTTGCGATTGATTTTCCGGAGGTGACACAGGATAAGTTGTTGGTTGCTGTTTTTGGAGGTTTCTTTCTTGGGGCCGGTATAGGATTGTCAATAAGAGGAGGCAGTGTTCTTGATGGCACAGAAGTTTTGGCCATATTTCTTAGCAGAAAATGGGGTGTAAAAATTGGTGATGTCATAATTCTGGTCAATGTTGTCATTTTTATGGCGGCGGCTTATCTATTGTCTATTGAGGCTGCTTTGTATTCTATGCTCACTTATTTGGCGGCTTCAAAAACCTTGGATTTTGTTGTGGAAGGGATTGAGGAATATACGGGAGTCACCATTATATCTGATAAAAGCGAGGAAATTCGGGAAATGATCATTGGGAAAATGGGCAGGGGGCTTACAATTTATCAAGCAAAGGGAGGCTATGGTAAAAATGGGGGGCATAATGAATATGATGTTATTTATACCGTGATCACTCGTCTGGAAATTAGAAAGCTGCATATCGAAATTGAAAAGTTAGATAAAAAGGCATTTGTGGTCATGAACAGTATTAATGACACCAAAGGAGGCATGGTAAAGAAAAGGTTCCTCAATACGTAGTGTCAACAAAAAACATAGCTTTTATCTTTAAGGAAGATACTTCTTCACTATTGTAGATTCCTTATGAATTAATGCTTGTAAGTTTTAAGAAAAGATTGCAACCAATGTGACAAAAGTCACAAAATAAGAGGGTTGATACTTTTAATTTTGGAAAAATTTTAAAATGGAAGTGGTAGAGAAACATACAGGGAAAGAGCAGGTAGAACTCATCCGTAGAAGCATTTCAGAAGGGATGTGTTATAATGAGTATAGAGATTTGGTGCATCAACTTACGGTACATAGACAGACCACTGGAATGGATCAACTGGAATCTCTAATAAATTATACAGAATTGAATGATCGTCGGATGAATAGATGGGACAAGACCTTGAAGGTGCCCAACGAAATCCAAGAAAAGATTTCAAATATAAATTCAAAACTAACATTTTTAGCCCTTAGTGAAAGTTGGTGTGGGGATGCTGCCCCCAGTCTTCCTGTTATTAATAGGATTTCTGAATTAAACCCTAACATTGATTTTAAAGTTCTGCTACGGGATGAGAACCCAGAATTGATGGATGAATTTTTGACCAATGGGGCGCGATCTATTCCAAAATTGATTATTTGGGATAGGGAAGATGAGAAAGTTGTTGCAGAGTGGGGTCCAAGACCTAGCATAGCAACACAGATGGTGGAGGATTTTAAGCAAGAATATGGTAGCTTGACTTCCGAATTTAAACAGGCACTCCAGGTATGGTATAATAAGGATAAAGGACAGAACGCCCTATCAGATATTGTAGCCCTACTTCCTTTGGAATAAATAAGTGATTGTTCCTATTTGTGAGTTTTTGGAATCTGGACTAAAACGTGCTTTTAGAGCGTAGGAAATGGCATTATCTACCAGGCAGCCATTACTGGTTCCGGAGCTTTGGTCATTAAAATCCGCTTCCAGAACATAACCGTTACTATCTACTTTTATATTGATAACTACTTTTCCTCCTTCAATACAAGTATAAATTGGCGGGGGAAGGGAATAGGCATTTCGGTCCACTAAAGAGTAGGAAATAGATGTGCGCTTATCTTTCAGATTATTGGTAAACTCCTCTTTTTGGGCTTCACGTTCACCTAAAAGTTGTTTTTTCTCTTCACGTTTGGCGGCTAACTCCTTAAGTTGCTCGGCAAATTCACCATCGGCATCTGAATATTCACCTTCATCACTATTCAAGGCCCTTTCTTCCATGATTTCCTCAAGAGTTTTTAAGGGTTCTGGATTTCCAACAGAGGGCTTGGCGGTTTCATTGAATGCCATATGACTTTTAATAGGGTCATTGTTGGCCAATTCTTCCAGCCGCTCCTCCTCTTCCTTTAAAAGTTCTTCAATATCCTCATCTGCCAAGCTCATTTCAATAACATACTCTTCCTCCTGCACGCCTCCTAAATGAATATTGTACAACAACAATACAATGAGGGACATGGAGAAAAAAGTTATTAAAAACGATAACTGGTTTCTGTTTAGGTTCATGGTGCTATTATAACCGTGTTTTTCTAAAAATATTTTACTCAAAGGGTTATGGAAGCCTGATTCTTAAAGATATTAAATCTTTAATCTTTACAGATTTTCCTTGAAAACCATTGGAGTAACAGCATTATTTACGTTGAAATCACCAATTTTGGTTCTTCTGAGGGAAGATAAGTGAGCTCCAGATTGCAATGATTTGCCAAAATCATGCGCTAAGGAACGTATGTAGGTTCCTTTACTACAGACTACCCTAAAATGGATTTTTGGCATTTCTATTTGAACAATTTCAAACTCAAGAATTTCAATTTTTCGAGATTTCACCTCTACTTTTTTTCCCTCCCTAGCAAACTCGTAAAGACGTTTACCATCTTTTTTTAAGGCAGAAAATACTGGAGGTACTTGTTCTATTTCCCCAAGAAATTGCTTGGCTACATTTTTTATTTGCTCATTCGTAATATGTTCTGTGGAAAAGGTTTTATCTACACCGGTTTCAAGGTCATAAGAGGGGGTAGTTGCCCCTAATGTAAAGGTGCCGGTATATTCTTTGACCTGCCCCTGTAATTCAGGAATTTTTTTGGTGAACTTACCTGTGCATATTATCAATAGACCAGTTGCTAAAGGATCTAGCGTTCCTGCATGGCCTATTTTGAATTTTTTAAGGTGAAATTTTTTTCGGATGGCCCATTTTAGGGCATTTACTGCCTGAAACGAACTCCATTCCAATGGCTTGTCGATTAAAAGAATCTGTCCGTTTAAAAAATCGTCCTTGGTTTTCAACTTAATTGAATCTATTGATTTTCAGTTTCTTTGATTCTTTTGAGGTAACCTGATTTTTTGCCAATGACATAGCCAATAAAAAAAACGGCACTTAAAAGAACTAAAAGAAAAATAAGAAGTAAAATAATCTGCCAAGGACCAATCATACTAAGAATCATTATATAAAGATTGTGGGTTTGTACGAATGCCTTATCCCCAAATGCTCCACGCAATTGCAATTAGGCCAACTACTAAACAATAAATGGCAAAATAGCTTAACTTACTTTGGCGTACCAATTTAATCATCCATGTGCATGCTGCCAGACCGGCAACAAATGCTGCAATAAACCCAGCGCCCATAGCTATGGCCTGATCGCCTACAAAATTAACATCGCCACTCAAAAGATCTTTGGCCATTTTGCCAACGATCAATGGGACTACCATTAAAAATGAGAAACGTGCAGATTTGCTCTTATCTACCCCTAGTAATACAGCAGCCGAAATAGTGGCGCCACTTCGTGAGATTCCAGGTAATATAGCTACCGCCTGCGCCACTCCTATAACAAATGCCCCTCGGCACGAGACACCTTTATCTGTGGTTTTTGCCAAATCTGCCAAATACAGTAAAATGGCGGTGATTAATAGCATAATCCCAACTATAATGATGGCGCCATCAAAGAAAACCTCCAGAAAATCTTCTAAAAAGAAACCTACTAGAGCCGCAGGAATCATGGAAATGATAATTTTTAAGGAAAATTGGGTTTCCTCGTTCCATTTAAACTGAAAGAGTCCTTTAAAAATTTCCGCTACATCTTTTCTAAATACGATAAGTGTACTTAGGGCTGTAGCAAAATGAAGAACCACAGTGAACAACAAGCTTTCTTCAGGGAGTGAATCTGCACCCAAAATAGCTTTGCCAAGTTCTAAATGTCCACTGGATGATACTGGTAAAAACTCCGTAAGTCCTTGAATAATACCAAGGATGATAGCATCTATAATTTCCAAACTATTTATTCCTTTTGTTAGGGTTCAACAAAATGGCATAGACTTGAATGCCTAGACCTATAAGTACTAAAGTGGGGGCCAAGCGAATTCTTCTGAAATTATAGATGTCAGGATTAAAGACATTGGGGTCGTCACTTCCACCTCCGCTCATTAAAATAAACCCTAAAGCAATAAAACCTAGGCCAATAAAAAGGAAAGTATAATTTCTTTTTTGAAAGATAAATTCTTTGGATGGCTTTTGAATGTTCTTATTTTTCTTACTCATGGCGTAAAGTTAATAATAAAGATCATCTGTCCTTAAATTCAAGAAACGTTGGGTCGCTATATGCGTACTGAACCAAGAAATAAGGACTCCAAGCCCAAAAATTCCGGTAAAGAGAATAATAAGGACAATTACATCATGGAAAATATTCAGTTCTGGAAAGTTGGTGTTCACATAATAAAGAACAACCCCCAAAGCAACAAGTGAGATAGTGGCACCCAACATTCCCAGTTTAACATTTGTCCAAATAAATGGTTTTCGAATAAATTTTTTGGTGGCGCCCACCATTTGCATGGTTTTGATTATAAATCTTTTTGAATAAATAGATAGCCTAATGGAACTATTGATCAATAACACAGCTATAAAAGTAAAAATGCCAGTGGCCACAAGAATCCACAAACTAATTTTGCGTGCATTATTGGTGAGCAAAGAAATCAGAGGTTTGTCATAACTAACTTCATCCACATAAGTTTTTGCTGAAATGCCCTCAGTAATATCGGCAATCTGCTCTGGAGATACAAAATCTGCTTTAAGATTTACATCTAGGGCATTTTTAAGTGGATTGTACCCCAAAAACTCAATAAAATTTTCACCGATGTCTTCACTGTATTGCTCTGCTGCATCTTCTTTGGATACAAAATCTGCCGATTTGGTATACTCTGCCATGGCCAAGCTTTTTTGCAGTTGTTCAATTTCTACAGGTTTGGCATTGTCCTTTAAAAAGACTGAGATGGTAATTTGTTCCTTGAAATGATCTGCTAATTTTTTGGTGTTCAATACCAAAAGCCCCAAGACGCCCAAAAGGAAAAGCACAAGGGCAATACTTAGAACAACTGAAAAATAAGACGAGATCAGCCTTCTTCGTTGATATCGTTCAATATATTGGGCCATATAGAAAAATCAATATGTAAAAATAGAAAAGTAAATCTTAATCTTTGTATAAACTTACTTTTGTGATTTCAACTTATGGATAGATTTTTATTGGACTTAAAAATATCAAGGCCAGGGTTATGGTTTCCCACAATTTGGATTTATCTAGTTCCTTTTGGCAATCAGGAGGATTTTTTGCAATCATTTACCTTTTGGGCAGGCCTGCTCTTTGTTTCATTTCCATTGAACTACCTTGTTTATGGGCTAAACGATTACAAAGATTTTGATGCGGATAAGATCAATCAAAGAAAGGGAAACTATCTTTTCGGGGCAAAAGCAAATAAGGAACAACTGAAATCAATACTTGGAAGGATTAGTTTGGTGATACTTCCTTTTGTTGTTGTTTTCACCATGTTATCTGGTGTAAAAATGTTGATCCTGTTGATTGTAATGGTGTTTGTGAACATCATCTACAATTTTGAACCCTTTAGGTTAAAAGGAAGACCTCCGTTTGAAATCTTGATGCAGTCTGGATATGTGCTCACAGCTTTTTTTTGCATCCTACTCAATGAACTACCAACACTTCCATGGCAAACGGTAATTTATTTGGCACTATTTGCCTTTCAAGCGCATATTGCCGGTGAAATAATGGATATTGAACCAGATAGACAAGCAGGGAAAGCTACCACAGCTGTTGTTTTAGGCCGAAAGAAAACCAAGATATTGATGTTGGTGCTACTGGTGGTTGAATCGTATTTGCTCTTGCATTGGTTTAACGATTTGGTTTTGGCCTCCTTTCTGATGCTTTTTTCCATTTGGTTGATATTGGATGCCTTTTTTATTTTCAAAGACAAACCTTATTCCCAAAAGCAGATGCTTCTCTTTGGGTATGCCATTAATATCTCGGCCATTTTGTCCATGATATGGGTATTGTACAGTGCCAAACTACTGGAAGTACAATAGTTTTGGATTAACGCTTTAAGGCAAAATGCCCTTTGAACAAACTTTCACCAACTTTTAGAACATACCAATAATCCGAAGCTGGTAATGGCCTACCGTTATAGGTTCCATTCCATGAATAATTTTTGTTTTTTGATTGGGCTATGAGTTTTGAAGTACGATCAAAAATGCGAATCTCGAAATTGGCGAAGGTTTCAATGCCCTCTGGTTTAAAATTATCATTGAAGTTATCTCCATTTGGAGTGAAAAACTTTGGAATCACAATATGTGTAAATGGAAACTGGACTATACTGCAATAATCCTTTTCCCGAACATAGGCTGTATACGTTCCCCCTTTAAGATTTTCAAAAAGCGGACTATCTTGATAAATAAAGCCATTGAGGGAATATTCGAAATTACCTGAATTTTTAGTTAGAATAGTTAAATCTCTATGGTTTGAGACTATATCTTGAATAATGGGTTTGTCAATCTGCGTGACCTCAATGGTTTTTGTGGCACTACATGCATTCATATCGGTTACTTTCACCGTGTATGTCCCCGGAGTATCCACAGATATTTGAGGGCTGGTTTCCGCAGTGCTCCAGGAATATGAGGCATTTGGAAAATTTGCGGACAAAACTATAGCTTCCCCTTCACAGAGAATAAGTTTTTCATCTTGCAAAACCGGCAAATCATTGTAAACAATGGAAACAGCGGTTCTTGTATCTGAAAAACACCCCGCAATTTTGGTTACTGCTTCGGCATAGTAGGTGCCATTGGTCTTGGTTTCGTAAAATGAATTACCAGCTAGTAAAAGGTTTCCTCCCGTGGGAGTATCGTACCAATCTATGGTTATCCCGTTAGGTACAGAAGCAGAAACCCCTCCTGTTTCACCAGCACAAAGGGTTACATCACCTTGGTGTACTGGGGCATTTGGCTTTCCTTCAATAATAACCTGAAAAACATCGGACACCGTATTACATTTAGGGTTAGAAAGGTTAATGGCATCTTCAGCAACCTTCGCCCTATAATATGTAGTTCCAAAGATTGGTGGTGAGGTATACTTTTGATTTGTTTCCCCAATAATATTGTTCCAATTTATGCCATCTGTACTTTCCTGCCATTGGTAAGCATGGGTGGAATAGACGGAAAAATCTGGTGTTGCTGTTAATTCAATAGATGTGGGTGTGTTTTCTTTGCACACGCCAAGGATATTGGTGTTATTTGCCGTATCTGTCAAAGTGGTTCGGTCTCCACAAGTTCTAAAAACAATATCATCAATAGCTAGGTCATTGCCACAACCCCCCGCTCCGTTATTGAGCATTTTCAGAATTACAGAAGTTTGCCCAGGTAAAGTCTGGAACACCAATCCATACTGTTCCCAAGTTGGGGAGGTCTTGCCAAAAATACTTCCGGTATCGCCAGATGCCAATAAATTAGTATCCGTATTGTCCCAAATTTGAAATTTCACATTGATAGGAATACCACCATTAGGACAGCCTGATGTTGAAGGCAATAAGTTTATCAACCAAGATGAGAATTCATAAGACGTATTTTCACAAAGATCATCAATGGTACGTCTAAAAAATTCTCCAGCCGTATAGCTGGCATTTACAATAAGAGCTTTTCCATTGGTGTCGCCCGGAGTACGATCGTCAATATTGAACCAATCAAAATATGGTGTTGAACTGGAAATGGTATAACTACCATCAATAGGTTGTCCGCTTGTGTAGCTGTACGAAGTTGTTCCACTGGATAAAGCCGGTCCATTGGTTGTCCCTGACCCAAAATTTTCGGTAAAAATAGGGTCGCCCGAGTTTCCATTACAAAATCCTAATTGCGCATGAATGTCGTTTGCCATAAAGCAAAAAAACAAGATGGAAAGAATGGGGGTGAATTTTTGCAATGGATGGCTTCTTTATGGCTTTACTGGACTGTGTAGATTATCTTTTTCGCTTTGCATGATTAAGCCTATTTTTGCCAAATCAAAGGATTAAGATATAAAATGAATTACAATTTCAGGGAAATAGAGGCCAAATGGCAGAAGTATTGGGCTAAAAACCAAACATTCAAGGCTCATAATGATTCTGACAAGCCAAAATATTATGTATTGGATATGTTTCCATATCCCTCTGGGGCCGGATTGCATGTAGGGCATCCTTTGGGATATATTGCAAGTGACATTTATGCCCGTTACAAAAGGCATAAGGGTTTCAATGTATTGCACCCAATGGGATATGATTCCTTTGGTCTGCCTGCGGAACAATATGCCATTCAAACAGGACAACACCCTGCTATAACCACGGAGACCAATATAAAACGCTATCGTGAGCAGTTGGATGAACTTGGGTTTTCGTTTGATTGGAGCCGTGAAGTACGTACTTCTAACCCACAATATTATAAATGGACACAATGGGTTTTTATCCAATTGTTCGATTCCTGGTACAATAAAAAAACGGATAAGGCTGAGGATATTTCTGAATTGATTTCCATTTTCCAAAAAGAAGGAAACGAAAAAGTCGAAGCCGTTTGTGATGATGATACGTCGATATTTTCGGCAGAAGATTGGGCAAATTTTTCCGATAAGACCAGGCAAGAAATCCTTTTAAAATATAGGCTCACCTATTTAGCAGATGCAGAGGTGAATTGGTGCCCAGCTTTGGGAACTGTTTTGGCCAATGATGAAGTGGTCAACGGAGTTTCGGAACGAGGGGGACATCCTGTGATTCGAAAAAAGATGACCCAATGGATGATGCGTATCACAGCCTATGCCCAACGCTTGTTGGATGGATTGGATACTATTGATTGGCCACAACCTTTAAAAGATTCCCAGACCAACTGGATAGGTCGCTCTGAAGGAGCGTCCGCAACTTTTAATGTTATTGATAATTTGGACACTGAGCGAAGTCGAAGTGACCAAGATGTGATTTCGGCTCCGCTCAATCACCAATTTCAAATAGAAGTTTTCACTACTCGCCCCGACACTATTTTTGGAACAAGCTTTATGACTTTGGCACCAGAACATGAATTGGTGGCAAAAATTACAACTCCTGATCAAAAAGAGGCAGTGGATGCCTATGTTGAGGCTACGGCCAAACGTTCTGAACGTGACCGAATGGCGGATGTGAAGACCATTTCCGGAGTGTTTACCGGAGGTTATGCGGAGCATCCATTTACCAAGGAACCCATTCCAATTTGGATTGGAGATTATGTTTTAGCAAGCTATGGAACTGGGGCCGTTATGGCCGTTCCTTGTGGGGACCAGCGCGATTATGACTTTGCAAAACACTTCAACATTCCAATTCCCAATATTTTTGAAGGAGTGGATATTTCTGAAGAAGCATTTGCGGATAAAGCCAACACTATTATTGCCAATTCTGACTTTTTAGATGGCCTTCCATATAAGGAAGCAACAAAAAAAATCATTGAAGAACTTGAAAAGATAGGACAAGGAGAAGGTAAGATCAATTACCGTCTTCGCGATGCTGTTTTTAGTCGTCAGCGGTATTGGGGAGAACCCTTTCCCGTCTATTATGTGGATGGAATGCCACAGATGATTTCTGATGAGCATTTGCCTTTGGAATTGCCGGAGGTAAAAAAGTACCTTCCTACTGAAACTGGAGAACCGCCGCTGGGAAACGCTACCAAATGGACATGGAATACTGATACCAATTCTGTAGTGGAAAATGAACAAATAGACAACACTACTGTGTTTTCTTTGGAGTTGAATACCATGCCGGGATGGGCAGGAAGTTCCCAGTACTTTAACCGCTACATGGACCCACAGAATAGCAAAGCTATTTATTCCCAAGAAGCGATTGACTATTGGCAGGATGTAGACCTTTATATAGGAGGAAGTGAACATGCTACTGGACATTTGTTGTATTCCCGTTTTTGGCAAAAGTTTTTGTTTGATAAAGGCATTGCACCCAAAGAGGAGTTTGCCAAAAAGCTGATCAACCAAGGGATGATTACAGGGACGAGTGCTATCGTTTATAGAATTTCGGGGACTAATAAATATGTTTCCTGTGGTTTAAAAAAAGATTATGAAGTTGAGGAGTTAAGGGTTGATGTCAATTTAGTGAATACTTCGGATGAGATTAATATAGAAGATTTAAAAAAATGGCAGCCCGATTTTAAAGAAGCAGAATTCATTTTGGAAGATGGCAAATATGTTGTTGGCCGTGAGGTTGAGAAAATGTCCAAAAGATGGTTCAACGTCGTTAACCCGGATGCCATTTGTGAGGAATACGGAGCCGATTCGTTAAGGCTATATGAAATGTTCTTGGGTCCCTTGGAGCAATCTAAACCATGGAACACTGCTGGGATAAGCGGAGTACATTCTTTCCTTAAAAAAATATGGAAGCTCTATTCCCCTTTTGTGGATGGGTCGCTGAGTGGAGTCGAAGCGGAACCCACCGCTGAAAATCTAAAGACATTGCACAAGACCATCAAAAAAGTAGAGGAGGATATTGAAAATTTCTCCTTCAACACCTCTGTATCTACTTTTATGATCTGTGTAAACGAGTTGACCGCCCAAAAATGTACCAGCAAGGCCATTTTAGAGCCATTGGCCATTTTGGTGTCACCTTATGCTCCGCACATAGCAGAGGAGTTATGGGAAAAATTGGGTCATTCTGAATCCATTTCAGAAGCGCCATTTCCAAAATTTGAAGGAAAGTATTTGGTGGAAAGCAGTAAAGAATATCCCATTTCCTTTAATGGTAAAATGCGCTTCACCATGGAACTGCCATTGGATATGGGCAAGGATGATATTGAAGCTGCTGTAATGGCCCATGAAAAAACACAGGCACAGCTGCAAGGACGTACACCAAAAAAAGTAATTGTAGTACCGGGAAGAATTGTGAATATTGTTGGGTAGTTTGATTCTAAATATCGCGCTGAGCCAGTAGGTGCTTTTTTGTAGTGAAGAGATAGATGCTCAATATAACCAGATAAATACATCGCCATGGATACCATTGAGATTGTAGGCCTAATAGCCGCTACATTGACAACTAGTTCGTTTGTGCCTCAGGTCTATAAGACGTGGAGACATAAATCTACCAGGGATATTTCCTTAACCATGTATTTGGCATTTTTGGTCGGAACCATACTTTGGTTATACTATGGCATTGAACATGGAAGTTTGGCCATTATTTTGGCAAATGCCATTACGGGCATTTTAGTCATTTTTGTTATTCTACTCAAACTTAGGTATTGATAGGTTATATATTGACAACTAACAAATTGTCAGTATCTATGCAATGGCTAGATTTTTGCTGTATAGTTGGTATATTTATAAGAATAAAACGAAACAATTATGATGACATACTATATACTGATTGGTGGGATAGCACTGATTAGCTGGCTGGTAAGCAGTAGATTGAAAAGTAAATTTAAGCATTATTCCAAAGTGCATCTACGCAATGGTATGAGTGGTGCCGAAATTGCCCAAAAAATGTTGGATGACCATGGTATTCGCGATGTAAAAGTGATTTCAACTCCGGGAATGCTTACGGATCATTACAATCCAAAGAATAAAACAGTGAACCTTAGTGAAGGAGTGTATGGCCAACGCAATGCTTCTGCTGCTGCCGTTGCTGCTCACGAAGTAGGTCATGCCGTTCAGCATGCACAAGCTTATGAATGGTTGGCCATGCGATCTAAATTGGTTCCTGTGGTAAGTGTGACCTCAGGAATGTCAACATGGATAGTTTTTGGAGGATTGATGCTGGGTGCTGCAGCAGGAGTTGGATTTGGGTTTTATATTGCAGTTGCTGGATTGATTATGATGGGATTGGCAACGATTTTTAGTTTTATCACATTACCTGTGGAGTACGATGCCAGCAACCGAGCTTTGGCATGGTTAAAACAAAAGAATATGGTGAGTCAAGAGGAGTATGCAGGTGCTGAGGATGCTTTAAAATGGGCCGCAAGAACGTATTTGGTGGCAGCTTTAGGTGCTTTGGCCTCACTGGTGTATTGGGCTTTCCAAGTTTTTGGAGGTAGGGATTAACAAATAATTTCCTTCTTTAGAAGGAATGGATATGAAAACCTGTTTGGAGAAACCCAAGCAGGTTTTTTAGATTGAAATCTGTCGATCTATTTGTTGATGTAATGAAATGAAGGTTTCTGTCCGCGAAACGCCTTCAATTTGCTGGATGCGTTTGTTGAGCACGTGCATCAAATGTTCGTTGTCCTTACAGAGTACTTTGATTAATATAGACCAATTACCGGTGGTGTAATGACATTCTAACACTTCTGGAATTTTTTCCAGTTGCTTGACCGCTTGTGGATTGGACATTGCTTTATCTAAAAAAATACCAATATATGCCATAGTGGTATACCCCAACACTTTAGGGTTGATAACAAACTTTGAACCGGATAACAACCCTGAATTTTCCAGTTTTCTCAACCGTTGGTGAATGGCGGCGCCAGATATTCCGATATTTCTGGCAATTTCAAGAATGGGCCTACGGGCATCTTCCATTAAATACCTAAGTATTTTTTTGTCAATACCGTCAATCTTGACGGAAGTGTTAGTGTTTTTCATGGAAAAGCTTCAAAATTGAAGCTAAAGATACCGAAAAACTATAAAAGTGAATTTTCCTTGAGGTTAAATAAGATTATATATCGAAATGTCACTTCGAGATGTCATCCTGAGCACAGTCGAAGGAGCATTGAGAAGTTTTATACTATTGCCTCTTTGAATAGGTCTCGACTGCGCTCGACCTGACATGATACTTAAAGCCCTAATTTCCAATTGAATCAGGATTGTAGCCTAAATAGGGAACCTCGTATTCTTTAAAGGTTATTCCATAAGACTTCAACTCAGAAAGAATAGGCTTGTAGACTTCTTGACTTATTGGAATCTGAACTCCCGGCGTAGTGATTTTCTTGTTGAGAATTTGAAGTGTTGCCATGGCTACTGGCAACCCTACGGTTTTGGCCATCGCAGTATGACTTTGGTTCTCTCCCAGTGCCACCATATTGGCATCAATCTGTTTTTTCTTGCCGTTAATTTCGTAACCGAACTTGTGGTACATCACAATCATGTCTTTTTCATCCTTTCCAAGGGTCCAGCTATCCTCCAAAATGTATTGCAGCATTTTGGCAGGTGTGGCGTTCTTAATAGGAATCTTTTTAGAAGAATTGAAAAGATCTAGCTCTATTAGTTTCCCCCACCTTATATCATCCTGATCTATCTTGAGATAGTGTCGTAATTTCAACTCAACCGAATCCGTTGGTGAATAGGGTAAGAACAGATTCACAAAATCACGGTAAGACATCCCTTCGGAATTTTCTATCACATAACTGTCATCTGTCATGCCAAGCATCACAAATACGTGCCATGCTTTGGAAAACCCAACTCTACGCATAGTTCCGCGATAAAGGGTCAATGCATCTTGAAGTCCATATGCGGCAGTATATTTTAAAGAGTCTCTATTGGCATATACCTCAAAAGAACCATAGCCTTCTACATCAACAAGTTCTGTTCGTCTAAACAATTTTTGATAAGGAATGTATTTATAGGTTCCCTCTTGAATAAATTTCGCAGCCCCTCCTTGTCCGGCCAAAACCACATTGCGCGGATTCCATGTAAATTTATAATTCCAAAGATTGGTATCATTGACAGGTGCTACCAATCCACCGGTGAATGATTCGAAAAGTAACATTTTTCCGCCCTCATATCGGATACGGTCAATAATTTCCATGGCGCTCATGTGATCAATCCCTGGATCTAGCCCAATCTCATTCATAAAAACAAGCCCATTTTTCTTGGCTTCTTTATCTAAGGCAGCAATTTCATCACTAATATAAGAGGCGGTGACCAAATGTTTTTTGTATTTAATGCAATCTTCTGCAATTTTAATATGCAACCTAGCTGGTAGCATGGAAACTACTATAGAAGAAGATTCTATCAACCTTCCTCTTTCTTGATCATTAAATATATCCAGTGCAACTACATTGCAATTGGGATGAGTAGAAATATCTTGGGAAATATTTTCTGGATGGAGGTCACCAATGACCATCTGAAGATTTTCTTTTTTAGAATTTTCAAGGATGTAATCCAACAAATAGGAAGTGGATTTTCCCGCTCCAAGAACCAAAATAGTGCGAACCATGCGTTTTGTTTACTTTTGATTAAAACGGACACTAAAGTATCAAATTGTTATATTTCTAAAAAAATAAGAATACAAAGTTATGAACAAAACAATTTTGGCGACGGCAACTGGCTTTGGATTGTTGGCCATCATATTAGGAGCCTTTGGCGCGCATGGCCTTGAAAAAGTGATAGAAAAGACCGCTGTAGAAACCTTTGAAACTGGTGTTCGTTATCAAATGTACCATGCTTTTTTTCTGCTGTTTTTGGGAATGTGGGATGGTATGGAGTCAAACCGGAAAAAAGTGGTGTTCCTAGTGATATGCATTGGAATTCTATTCTTTTCGTTTTCAATTTACTTATTGGCCATTAATGAACTTACTTCTTTCGACTTTAAAAAGATTGGATTTATCACTCCCATTGGTGGTAGTATATTAATTGCAGGATGGGCCATCTTTGGCTATTATATTTTGAGGGATAAAACACATAAATAGACAATATTTTAAGGTGAAACTGGTTAGATTTTCTAGCTTTGCACCAACTTAAAATTAACTCAATGAGTACGCCTAATTCAACTACGAAATCGATTTCGTTGGATTCCTATGGAATCAGCCATAATCGAATACATTATCAGCTTTCTTCTGATGATCTACACCGGATTACCATAGAAAAGGATATGGGGAAAGAAGCTTCATCAGGGGCTTTGGCCGTAAATACAGGAGAGTTTACTGGAAGATCTCCCATGGACCGCTTTATCGTAGAAGACGATATTACCAAGGATAAAGTGTGGTGGGGAAACATTAACATTCCCTTTGAGCCGCAAAAATTTGATAAGCTATATGACAAGGTCATTGCTTATCTGAATGAAAAAGAATTATTTGTGAGGGATTGTTATGCCTGTGCAGACCCAGCTTATAAATTGAATATTAGGGTTATTAATGAGTATCCATGGTCCAATATGTTTGCTCATAATATGTTTTTGAGACCAACTGATCAAGAATTGGCAGGTTTTGACCCTGAATGGACTGTTGTGAATGCGCCTGGATTTATGGCGGATGCCAAAATTGATGGCACACGGCAACACAATTTTGCCATTCTTAATTTTTCAAGAAAAATTGCATTGGTTGGAGGTACTGGATATACCGGCGAAATTAAAAAGGGAATTTTCTCCGCTTTAAATTTCATCCTTCCAGTAGATAAAAACACTTTGCCCATGCATTGTTCGGCCAATATTGGTGAAGGAGGGGATACTGCCATCTTTTTTGGCCTTTCTGGAACTGGTAAAACAACACTTTCTACAGACCCTAACCGAAAGTTAATTGGTGATGATGAACATGGGTGGACCGCAGATAATTCGGTTTTTAATTTTGAAGGAGGGTGCTACGCAAAGGTGATAGATCTTTCTAAGGAAAAGGAACCTGAGATATACGGGGCTATTAAAAAAGGAGCCATTCTGGAAAATGTAATTATGGATGGCCGGGGAGTGGTGGATTTTGCCGATACTTCTATTACCCAAAATACTAGGGTGAGTTACCCCATTTACCATATTGATAATATTCAGCAACCTTCTATTGGCAAAAATGTAAAGAATATATTTTTCCTTACTGCAGATGCCTTTGGGGTACTGCCCCCAATTTCTAAATTGACGCCGGCACAGGCGGCATATCATTTTATTTCTGGCTATACTGCAAAGGTGGCAGGTACAGAGGCTGGAGTTGTTGAGCCCCAGCCATCATTTTCAGCCTGTTTTGGCGCTCCTTTTATGCCATTGCACCCAGCTGCTTATGCCGAAATGCTGAGCAAAAAAATGTTGGAATCTGGTGTTGATGTTTGGTTGATTAATACCGGTTGGACTGGAGGGTCATATGGTGTGGGCAAGCGAATGGAATTGAAATATACGCGAGCCATGATCAGTGCTGCACTTAGTGGCGAGCTGGGACTATATAGTTATGATAATTATCACATACATTCTGTTTTTGGTGTTGCCCAACCAAGGGAATGTCCAGGCGTACCTACTAGTGTGTTGAGCCCTAGAGCTACTTGGAATGATGATGAAGCTTATTATACTACAGCATTTAAGTTAACGAATGCGTTCAGGGAAAACTTTAAAAAGTTTGAAGTCTACGCCAGCGAAGAAATAAGGCGGGGCGGACCACAGCGTTACGCTTTCTAAAAATGAAAAGGCCCGATTCCAAGAATCGGGCCTTTATTTATTATATAAATACTGAACTATTTGTTTACGCTGGTAATGTACTTCTGCAAAGCCATGGTCATAGACGGCGTTTCAGGAGTTGGCGCTTGAATATCTATTCGTAAACCAGCTTCAGTAGCAGCTTTTACCGTACTGTTTCCAAAAACAGCAATTCTGGTATCGTTTTGCTCAAAATCTGGAAAATTCTTCAAGAGTGATTCAATCCCGGAAGGACTAAAGAATACCAAAACATCGTAAGTGACTTTTCTTAAATCAGATAAATCACTGATTACGGTTTTATAGAAAATACCTCTCTTCCAATCAACACCCAATTCATCTAGCGCTAAGGGCACTATAGCTTTAAGTGTGTCTGAAGAAGGCAATAGAAACTTTTCATCCTTATACTTTTTTATAAGGGGAACCAACTCGTTGAAGGTTCGCTTACCTACATATATTTTACGCTTGCGGTATACCACATATTTTTGAAGGTAGTAAGCTACAGCTTCAGATTGGCAGAAATACTTCATGGAATCAGGAACCTTGAAACGCATTTCCTCGGCTATTCTGAAAAAGTGATCAACTGAATTTCTGCTAGTAAGAATAATGGCAGTAAAATTGTTCAAATCAATTTTTTGTTGCCTTACGCTTTTTGCCTCCACGCCCTCTACATGAATAAAAGGCCTGAAATCCACTTTTACTTTTTCTTTTTCAATTAAGCGTGAATAGGGGGAGTTTTCGATTTTGGGTTCAGGTTGGGAAACCAAAATTGTTTTTACTTTCATAAGCTTTCAGTCTTTTAGATAGCTTCCAACTATCACTAAGGGTGCAATTTCGAGTGCGCAAAGGTACAAAATAAAATATAAAAAGTAAGAAATTATGGCTTTTTGATGGTTCTTCAACAGCTTTGCCACACCAATGAGATTAATGGAAACAATTAAGATTAAGGCAGTATAAAGTACAATCTTTGAATCTTTAAAAATGTATACAAGAACAATATTGCTTATGAACATTATTAAACTACTATAGTTTAAGTAGGTGATTTTACTGAATGATAATTCAGAAACAAGTTCCATGGTATTAAAGACAAAGCCTTTGGTAAATTGAAGAAGCACTTTTATAATTTGAAAAAGGACCAAGACCCCCATTATGGTGAAAAAATACTGGACAGGGGACTGGGAAGAAAGGTTGAACAGATCTTTTTGAAGCAAAAAGACGAAAAGTGAAAGATTGACCAGTTGAAATATGGTCAATAGAATATGAAACCAGTTCAATAATTGACCTTTCTTATTGTAAAGCACGACATATCTGTTGTTAAAGGGCAAAATCATAAAATTCCAGAATCTACTTTGAAACAGATATTTTCCCAAAGCAAGTACAACCATGCTAAAAAAAAGTACAATGGTTATCCAATCTAAGGATTCAACTGCTTTATAAATTGGATTCATTCTGTAATTTTTATTGGCTTGCCATTTAATCCTGGCAATAGGCCATTTTCAGATATTCCAATTCTAAAATAACCAGGACTTTCCATTTTTGTTAGTGGTAATTGAAAATTAAAAAAAGCCGTATCTCTAGACTTTAGCATTGCTTGGTGCGGGTACAATGGTTGTACCTTTAAAGACTTCATTTCTTTTACCTCTTTATATTTATTGGAATATGCAACTGTATATTTTAATTCATCAAGAGGGATGTCAAAATCATAAGGATTAAAAACCTTTAAATGATATTGTAAAGGGTCATGATTCTTCTCTACAATACATTGTAGTTTACGGTACGATTTAAAATCATCTATAAAGACGCCATGAAAAACAGTGCCATCGGCATGTTGATATGAAATATCGCCACTATTCCTATAATAAGCAGAATAAAGTATTTTTTCCCCTCTTACCCTTTCTTCCGAATCATCAATGGAATATTGATTTTTTCTGTACATGTGATTGTTAAGGGAAAAAGCAGGGTTTCCGGAGTAAAACTCATACATAGGGGCTAATCTATAGGAATTCTCAAAGACTATTGGAATGTCTCCTGCCTTAGAGTTCAATGAAGAAACCCATTGTTTATTGCCATGAGTTTCAAAGAAGATAGGGAATAAAGGTTGATGCATCATCCAAACTCTAGCATACAATAGAAGAACAAAACTGACTATTCCCATACGATACATCCATTTTCTACTTTTGGTATTTTCCAAAAGATAATTAAAGGCGATAATGGCCATAGGAATGGAAATAACAATAATCCATTGTGTTTGTACCCTACGGTTAAAACTTGATATGAAAAAGAAAATAAGCACTCCATAGGTCAAATACTTAAGTGCTTTGGTAAATCTATCAGTTGTTTTGGTTTTGATAAGGGATAAATAGACCCAATAAAAAAGCAATCCAAAAATGGCAACAAGGTTTACAAAATACCCTAATGTAAACTTGGAAAACGAGTATGCCTGATTTGGACGTTCATAAAGGTGATATTTTATTGAAACAAAATCATGTTGGTACAACCAGACAAAATGTGGAGTGTAACAAATCAAAGCAACAATTACGGCTAACCAAGCTCTCCAATCCTTAACAAGCTTAACATTGGAAAGAAAAACAAATAAAATCACCAGCACAGCATGGTACTTACTATACATTAAGGCTGCCATTACAGTACCCATAAAAATGGAAATCCAGACAGTGGGTTTTTCCAAAAAATACTTATAGCTCAGCAAGAAAAGAGCTGTAAAAAAGAGCAATGGAGTATCTGGGAGTGTAAGAAACCCATAGGCATTCATCAAAGTCATCGAAAACATTAGAAGAAAAAAATGCACTACATAATCCTTCTTTTTTTTGTTGTCAATAAGCAGCCATAAAATCATGTAAACTCCTATGGAGAGGACACAACTCATGAACCGTACTCCTAATTCGCCTTTAAAAAACCAACTACTTATTTCAATTAAAAAAGCCATCATGGGAGGATGGTCAAAATACCCCCAATCAAGATTTTGGGAGTAATACCAATAGTAAGCCTCATCATACATAAGTTCCGTGAAATGACTTTGAATAAGATTCAGAGTAAAAAGAACGGCCAGAAGAATGAAAAAAAGTCTGGGAAACTTTTGGGTCATCAAATGAATTTTATAGGGTTCAAAGTTACAAATATTGAATAACAAGGTGTGCGGCAATACATACAACAATTTGTAAACGCAAGATAGAAAACCGTATTTTTGTTTTCTAATCTTGTGCGAATGCCAGACGGTTTAGTCATTATACCCACTTTCAATGAAATTGAAAACATTGAGGCCATCATAAAAACGGTTTTCGACCTAAAGAAAGATTTTCACATTCTTGTTGTTGATGATAACTCTCCAGATGGTACCGCGGCAAATGTGAGGGCTCTACAAGAGCAGTTTTCAGACCGATTATTCCTTGAGGTGCGAAAAGAAAAATCTGGCTTGGGGACCGCATACATACATGGATTTAAATGGGCGTTACAAAGGGAGTATGAATATATTTTTGAAATGGATGCCGATTTTTCCCATCGCCCGGCAGATTTGTCCAGATTGCATCGGGCATGCTTAAACGATGCTGATGTAGCAGTTGGGTCTAGATATAAAAAAGGAGTTAATGTTGTAAACTGGCCTCTTTTTAGAATATTATTGTCCTATGGAGCCTCATTCTATGTAAAGTTTATCACTGGAATGAAAGTTCATGATCCAACCGCAGGTTTTGTCTGTTATAAAAGGGAAGTGCTGGAAAATATAAATCTTGATGCTGTTCGATTTATTGGGTATGCTTTTCAAATTGAAATGAAGTTCAGGGCCTATCTAAAAGGATATAATATTGAAGAAGTTTCCATCATTTTTACGGATAGAATAAATGGAAAATCAAAAATGAATTCCGCTATTATTAGGGAAGCGATTTTTGGAGTGATTGCGATGAAGTTTAGAAGTATATTTTTCAAAAAGAGTTTTTAGGATGCCAAAAACCATATTAAAGAATGCGACAGCCGTCAACGAGAATACAATTTTTGAGACCGATGTGCTTCTAAATGGTGATGTTATTGAGCGGTTGGATAGTAACATCTCCGATGATAATGCCAATGTAATCGATTTAAAAGGAAACCTTTTGTTGCCAGGGGTTATTGATGACCAGGTTCATTTTAGGGAGCCAGGACTTACCCATAAAGGTAATATTGCTTCGGAGAGCAGAGCTGCTCTGGCTGGAGGGATAACCACTTTTATGGAGCAACCCAATACCAATCCGCAAACTACTACCATTGAAAAACTTGAGGAAAAATTTTCAATCGCGGCCAAGGATTCTTTCGCCAATTATTCCTTTTTGTTTGGAGGTACCAACGATAACTTAGAGGAGTTAAAAAAACTGGATAAAAACGCATGTTCAGGAGTGAAATTGTTTTTGGGCTCCTCAACAGGAAACATGTTGGTGGATAATGAGGTGGTCCTAGAAAAGATTTTCAGCAATACAGATATGGTAATTTCTGCTCATTGTGAGGATGAATCCACGATTAGAGCAAATATGGCGAAGTACCAACAACAATACGGTGATAACATTCCTGTAAAGTTTCATCCAATCATCAGAAGTGAGGAGGCCTGTTATCTCTCTTCGTCAAAAGCAATAGCTTTGGCCAAAAAAACGGGAGCTAGACTTCATGTTTTTCATGTTTCAACGGGTATTGAAACCGACTTGTTCACGAACACTGTCCCTTTGGAGGAAAAGAAGATTACCTCTGAAGTTTGCATACATCATCTTTGGTTTTCTGATGAGGATTACAAAGAAAAAGGAACTTTGATCAAATGGAACCCTGCTGTAAAGACAAAAACGGACAGAGAAAAACTGTGGGAGGCACTTTTAGATGACCGCATAGATGTGGTTGCAACAGACCATGCTCCTCATACTATAGGAGAAAAAGATAATCCATACACTAAAGCACCATCTGGTGGGCCTTTAGTGCAACATGCATTGCAGGCCATGCTCCAGAAGGAGAAAGAGGGAAAAATCAGCCTAGAAAAGCTGGTTGAAAAAATGTGCCATAACCCGGCCAAACTCTTTGATATTGATAGGAGAGGTTTTATTAAAGAGGGGTATTATGCCGATTTGGTTCAGGTAAATCGAGATTCACAAATTGAAGTTAAAAAGGATAATGTTTTGTATAAATGTGGTTGGTCACCGTTTGAAGGTATTACATTTGACTCTCAAGTGATGCGTACTTTTGTTAATGGATATCTGGCATATGACAACGGAAGTTTCGGAAAAACCAAAAATGCCAAAAGGCTCACATTCAATAGGTAAAGATTTGAGAAAGATTGTATTGTTGTTTTTTGGAGTGCTTTTGTTCTCTTGTGGGGAGAAAGTGGTGGAAGAGCCAGAGAATCTTATTCCCAAAGAAAAAATGACACTTATTCTTCATGATTTAGCAGTGCTCAATGCTACCAAATCATCTTTCAAACATGTATTGGACAACAACGATATAAAAATCATGGAGTTTCTTTATAGGAAGCATCAAATTGACAGTGTCCAATTTTCGCAAAGCGATTTATATTATGCGTCCATTCCTTTGGAATATCAAGAAATTTATGAAAAGGTGGAAGCTATCCTTGAAAAGAAAAAAAACGCAATCAAGGAGAAAGAGCAAAAGAAAACAGATAGTATAAGAAAATCACGAGAAAAGAAAAATGATTCTTTGAAGAAATCAAATAAGGATAAAAAGAAATCCCCAAACACTTAGTTTCTAAATTTCTCGGAGCAGAAGTCTATCATTGCGTTCAAGTCACCAAACTCAAAACTAATTGCTTTTTTAATTTTGTCAGTGTTGTACATCTCCTGATGATATAATCCTTTCACCATACTTTTGGTAAGTCTTCTTCTTTTTCCCCTAAGTTTACTCCGCAGCCAATCTGTTCTCCACAAACATTCAAGCATCCAGAAAGGAATCTTTTTACGAGGAGGCTCCACTCCAAGGCTAATTGCAATTTTCTGGAAAATCTGTTGATAGGTTAGGTTTTCATTCACCAAAATAAACCGTTCACGTACTATTTGGGATTCCATGAGAAGTGTCATAGCATTAATCACATCGTGAATAGTGACAAATCCGGTTCCACCAGGAATAAAGGATTTTTTCCCTTTAGAAGCATGCCTGAAAAAAGTTCCACTACCAGAATTCCAAAAACCTGGCCCTAAAACCACACCTGGGTTTACCACTACCACGGACAGACCTTCTTGGGAGCCACGCCAAACTTCCAGTTCAGCATCATGTTTTGTAAGACCATAAACAGAAACATTGCTATCGTTCCACTCATTTTCCTCAGTTGTCTCCTTGTCTTTAAGACTTGACCCAATTGCAGCGATAGAGCTTATATAGCATAATTTTTTAATGTGATGTTCCAAACAAAGATTGACAACATTTGCTGTGCCTTCAATATTGATTTTTACAAGACGGGCATAATCTTTTGGATCAAAAGAAATCAGGGCAGCACAATGGTACACATATTCAATATCTGTAAAAAGGCCTCGAAGAGCTTCTATATCAGATATATCGGCCTGTATCCAAGTTATTTTATCAATAAAATCAGATGGGGTATCTGAGTAGTACCCAAAAACTTTGGAAACCTTATGGATTGTATCTTTATTCCTATAGGATGCTTTGACGCTTTTTCCACTTTTAACCAAATGAAACAACAAATGCGAACCTATTAAACCAGTACCTCCGGTAACCAAAATCATTTCGTAAAAATACCATTTGTATTGGATTTATTCAGGGATGTAAGAACTTCATTTTATATTTGCAACTATTCTAAAAGATTACAATGACAAAGAATTTTGTACAAGAACTGCAATGGAGAGGAATGGTGCATGATATCATGCCCGGTGCTGAAGAACACCTAATGGAAGGAATGCAAGCAGCCTATGTTGGTATTGACCCCACGGCAGACTCTTTGCATATTGGGCATTTAGTAAGTGTAATGATGCTTAGGCATTTTCAGTTGGCTGGCCATAAACCATTTGCTTTGGTAGGTGGCGCAACGGGAATGATCGGTGATCCATCTGGAAAATCTGCAGAACGTAATCTTTTGGATGAAAAGACACTTCGACATAACCAGGAGGCCATAAAAGAACAGTTGAGTCGATTTTTGGATTTTGAAAGCGATACGGAAAATGCAGCGGTTTTGGTGAACAATTATGATTGGATGAAGGATTTTTCATTCCTTGATTTCATAAGAGATGTTGGAAAACACATCACTGTTAATTATATGATGGCCAAGGATTCTGTAAAAAAACGGCTTTCTTCTGATGCCAAAGAAGGAATGTCCTTTACTGAATTCACCTATCAGTTGGTGCAGGGATACGACTTTCTATACCTGTTTCAGAACCATAACTGTACTCTTCAGATGGGAGGGAGCGACCAATGGGGAAATATTACCACGGGAACCGAGCTTATAAGACGAATTGGAGGAGGAAAAGGTTTTGCTTTGACCTGCCCATTGATTACCAAAGCTGATGGGGCCAAATTTGGGAAAACTGAGGGCGGAAATGTTTGGTTGGATGCAGAAAGGACCTCTCCATATAAATTTTATCAGTACTGGTTGAACACATCTGACGAAGATGCAGAGAAATATATCAAAATCTTTACGTTTTTAAGTCAAACTGAAATTGAGGGGTTGGTAGTTGCCCATAAGGAAGAACCACATCGTAGGGCCTTGCAAAAACGATTGGCAGAAGAAATCACTACCATGGTCCATTCCAAGGCCGATTTGGAAAACGCCATCAAGGCAAGTAACATTTTGTTTGGCAAGTCAACTTCTGAAGATTTAAAACAGCTGGATGAAAAAACTTTTTTGGATGTTTTTGAGGGAGTGCCACAGGCCCATGTGTCTAAAAGTGAACTAAGCCCTGGATTGGATATGATAGGTGCCTTAGCCGCTAAAACAGGTTTTTTGGGATCTAATGGAGAAGCTAGAAGGGAATTGAAGCAGAATTCCATTTCGGTCAATAAACAAAAAGTAAAAGAAGATTACCTTATTTCAGAAACCGACTTAGTTAACAACAAATTTGTTTTGCTACAGCGGGGAAAGAAAAATTATTTTGTTTTGGTCGTGGATTAATTTGCGCAACGTTTAGCAAGACTGCCCATCTACATAAGGAATCAATATTTTTTTAAATGAGGAAAGCTGTCTTTCTTTTTACCTTATTGTTTGTTTTTAACAGTTGTTCCTCTGATGATGATGTGGTTGATGCGGCGTTGAACGGAACATGGGTTTTAAATAAAGCGAGTTGTTTTTGTGGTTTTGGTGAGGACTTTGACTTTAGCGGACATAAACTAACGTTTGATAGTTCTGAGCAAAGGGTTATTGTTGAAAATACTGATGATACCTGGTTTGTTGCCGAATCTGGGACTTACACATTTATAAATAATGGCAGTACCATAAACATAAATGGGAGGCTCTATACCTATGATATAGAAGGGAATTCACTAAATCTCATATTTGTGGATAACCCTGATATTGCGGATGATGAAATTGGGTTGTTCTATACCAAGGATTAAAGCGCCATTAAGTTGCATCCCCTAACATCGGAGTAATCAAACCTACCCAGAACTTCAAAAGTTCCATTTTCATTGGTTTTTCCTAAATCTTGTGTGGCTATAAAGGAGCAAGAATACACGTTGGCCAAATCAATGACATTTATTCCACCAGTTTTTCCAAAGGATTGAACAGAAAGAGGGTCTTCGGTATTGCGAGTCATAACTTTCATCCATGAAGGGCATTTGAACAAGCCATCACCTAAAGAATAGGCTTGCGAGAGCAACTCTGTCATCCCATATTCAGAATGAATACGGGAAACACCAAAAGCATTTTTAAGAATGGAATGCAATTCTTCCCGAATCAATTCTTTTCGCCTTCCTTTCATACCACCAGTTTCCATGACAAAAGTATGTTTCAAATTCATAGGAAATTGTTCTGCTAAATCCAGAAGTGCAAAAGAAACACCTATTAGTAAGGTCTTTGTCTGCTCTTTTTCTAACTGAAACAATTTTTTATGCAGTGTATTGAGGTTGTATAAATAAAACCCGCTATCTGGATGCTGAGAATGAGTCACAAAATCGTTGGCCATGTAAACTAATGACGAACCTACACGCTCTAAATATGATGGCAGCAAGGCCAAGACGCAGTAGTGTTCAATAGGGCCATAAAATGCGGTAAAACCTTTTCTATAACTCTTTTGATACATTTCAATTTCAGAAACATAATGTTTGCTGGTCGTTCCCACTGTAGTACCACTGCTTTCAAAAATTGCTTCTGGTTTTTTAGAGGAGGAACTTATTTTGTGCGTTTTAAAGAATTCAATGGGTAGAAATGGAATTTCTTCAACTTTGAGAACATTGGAAGGGGATTTTTTTAGGTGTCCGCAATAGGTTTGATATGTAGGATTGTTTTTGTACTGAAATCTAAAAATTTCCAATGCCAATGACTCAAATTCTGTGGGCGTGGAAATAGAAAAAATATGTTCCGTGTTTATCCTATCCATAAGCGTTGCAAAAGTACCTAAAATAAAAAGGCCCTTCAATTGAAGGGCCTTTTTATGAGGTTGAGATAGTTTTATTTTACGACCAGCTTTCGGGTCATTGTTTTTTTCTGTTCTGTTACTTGGAGCACATATACTCCAGGAACCAGTCTTGAAATATTTAGAGTGTTGGTTGAAATTTTATCCGTGAGTACAACCTCTCCAAAAACGTCGTAGATTTTAATCTGTTTACTTCCGTTGGTAGCGGTTGTAACATATACTTCATCGCCATAAACGGGATTGGGGTACATTTTAAAACCCTGTAGTTCTTGTACTTGTTCAGTGTTTACACTGACCAATTCTTGACCGTAAGATAATATAGGTAGAGCCATAATGAGAACAAAGTAGATTTTCTTCATAAATGCTGATTTGGGGATAATTAGCAATATAAAAGTATGTAAACTCGTTAAAAAGAGCTATAAAATGTTGTGAAACAAAGAATTATGTAGGTGAAGTAAGAAAAAATGATGTTTTAGATTCAAAAACCAGCTATAGCCTTTAAAATTACTTGATAATGAGCTTTCTAGTAGCGACCTTATTATTTTCTACAACCCGAAGAATATAAACACCTTTATCCAAATTAGAAAGATTAAGCTCCTTGCCCAAAATAGTGGTTTTAAGCACTTGCGTTCCTAGAACGTCAAAAATAAGAATCTGTTTTGGGGAATTATTAGAAGTTTCTATAAAGACCTTACCATAAGTAACCGGATTGGGATACAACTTAAACCCGTCAATATCGGCGCTGGCTTGGGAATTCTGTGAGAATCCAAGAGAGCAAACAAAAAAGAATAAGACAAGGTAAAGGTGCTTCATAAAGTATTGGTTACAAAGGCTATGCCACAAATATAAATAATTTGATGTCTGATTAGGGCTAGCCTAAGGAAAAAACCCACACTTTTCGATGAAGTGCAAAAAAAAGCCCCGTGAAGCGGGGCTTTTTAAACTTATTTATGTTATTGCTACTCTATACCTATGGTCCAGCCGTTGGCCCAATCAGGTTTAGCAGCACCGTTACCGGCACCGGTATTGTTTCCAACAGTAATAAAGTCTTGGTTTGCACCAGCATAATCTGTTTGTACAAATCCATCGGCAGGATTATCAAACTGCATTGGGTTAATTGATAATGCATCCGCTTCAAGTCGTACACCTGCCTCGGTGTCGGAATCTTTAACTTTAACACCAAGATTAACGCCGCTAGTGTAGAAGTTGGTGATGGTAAAGTTTCCGCCACCTTCTTTGAAATAAAGGGCACCTTCACTAACTGGTCCAACTACCGTAATGTTACTCAAAGTTGTAGTGGTTACAGGTGTAGCATCACCATTGTCGCCATTGTTAGAACCTTCAATACCTGCTTTGGCACCTCCGGCGATATACCAATAATCTCCATTCCCGGACCATCCGTCAGCAAAATCGATAGAATCATCGCCGCTACCAATAGAAACCAAATATTTACCGTTTACTGTACCACCAAAGAACTCAATGCCATCATCTCCTCCATTATAGGATTGTACGTATTCGAAAGTAGTACCTGAGCCTACACCAAATAGAGATACCCCGTTAAATTCTTTAGTGTTGTTAAAAGTGGCTCCTGTGTATTCTACTCTAAGGTACTTTATAGAACCGGAGTTATCATCTGTGATTGCTCCACCGTAAGTAAGGTCAGCTACTTCTGAAGTGGCAGTTTCTCCAACATTTGTTGGGGCTTTTCCGCAGACTACCAAGCCTCCCCAATCTTTAGGGGCAGGAATGGCTTTTCCTGAAGTCATTACAACTGGGTTATCCGATGTTCCATTTACAAAAATCTGACCTCCTTGGGCAACAGCAATATAGGAACTTGTTCCTCCTGTGGCTTTGATTACGGTTCCAGCTGGAATGGTCAATTTGCCGCCATCCTTAACGGTATAGGCGCTTGTCAATTCGTATTCTTTAGAAGCGTCTAGGGTAACTTCTCCAGTTATATCCCCACTCAAAACTTCACCTTTTTGAGATCCACTATTGGAAAGGCCAACAGTCCAGCCCGAGGCCCAGTTTGGGGCGGCTGCACCATTTCCTGCTCCAGTGGCACTACCTTCCTGTATAAAATCTGTATTGGCGCCTGTGTAATCTGTGTAAACAAAGTTTGCTTCAACATCCACAAATTGTACATTGGTCATGACTAATTTGTCTGCTTCTAAACGTGTAGCAGCTTCTGAGTCTCCATCTTTTACTTTTACACCAAGATCTACACCACTGATAAAGAAATTATCGATAGTGAAATCTCCGCCACCTTCTTTGTAATAAAGTGCTCCCTCATCAACAGGGCCAACTACTGTAATGTTTTTTAATGTTGCTTGGGTAACTGGCGCGGCATCACCATTGTCACCATTATTAGAACCTTCAATACCAGCTTTTGCGCCACCGGCTATGTACCAATTGGAACCAGTACCTGCCCATCCATCTGCAAAGTCAATGGAATCATCACCACTGTTCAATGATACTAAGAACTCTCCGTTAACGGTACCTCCAAAGAATTCAATGCCATCGTCACCACCATTATAGGATTGCACATATTTAAACGTAGTTCCGGAACCTACACCAAACAAGGAAACACCATTAAACTCTTTACTTCCGTTAAAAGTGGCACCAGTATATTCAACTCTTAAATATTGGATGCTTCCAGAGCTATCTCCAGCTTCTGTGCCTCCGTAGGTAAGGTCGGCTACTTCTGAGGTAGCAGTTGCTCCAACATTAGTTGGGGCCTTGCCACAGATAACCAAACCACCCCAATCTTTGGCTGCTGGATTAGAGCTTGCAGATGTCATAACAACAGGATTGTCGGAAGTACCGTTTACAAAAATCTTACCTCCTTGAGCTACTGCAATGTATGCATTGGTTCCACCAGATGCTTTGATTACCGTACCTGCAGGAATGGTTAGACTAGCACCATCTTTAACTACATAAGCTTCAGTAAGGTCATATTCTATAGACGCGTCCAATGTTACATCTTCTGTTACATCTCCTGAAAGTACATTGTTTGTTTTGCACGGGTCACAGGAACCACCACAGTCTATTCCAGTTTCATCTCCATCTTGTTTGCCGTTAGAACAGGTATCTGTCATTGGCGGACTGTTGTCATCGCTACTACAAGAAGTAATCAATGTTGTTGTAGCCAATACAAGCATAATTAATGCTGTCGTTTTTCTCATTTTAATTTAGTTTATATAATTTAATTTGGCGCTAAAATATTGTTGGTGTGTAACTTAGGTTTGTCCAAATAGTTACATTTTAGTAATCTTAACTTTAATTAAAAGTTATATGTAAGGGACAGTTTTATGTTTTGTCCTTTTTTATATGATAACACCGTTATATCTTGGTTTTCTTGAGATCGTTCAATCTCTGGGTTCAATAGGTTCTTGGCTGTTAACGATAACCCAACGTGCTTGTTGAAGTTTGTTCTAAAAACAAAATCAAGTGTTCCAAAACCTTTATCGACCAAGTTTCCCTTTCCTTCTGTTCCTAAAGCATAGATTCGGTCCGAAAAATAATTGTAGGCCAGGGTTGCTAAGATGTTTTTATCTTTTTTGAATTCTTTATAGTAACTTAAATCTCCATTGACCAATAAGTCAGAAGCTCCAGAAAGTCTATCGCTATCAGTAGAAAAATCTACACTCAATGGTAAAATACCTGCTTCGGTGGTTTCTTCAATTACTTTTTCAGAATCTAAATCCTGATCGGAAGTCATATAGGACATATTAAAGCCGAGAGTAAGATTTTCTTTAGCAAAGAAATCTTCAAGCTCCGTTTCCCTCTCAAAAAGATTTTTCCTTAATTCAAATTCGGCTCCAAAAGCAGTGCCTTGATCCCCAGAATTTACATAACTGATATCATTTGTGGCCGAGTTTACGGTAACTGCATTAATTGGATCTTGAATCATTTTTCCAAAAAAGCCTAGGGATATTAGTTCTGTGGATTTAGGGAAAAGTTCCCATTTCACATCCACATTGTAGTCAGTGGAAGCATAAAGGGAGGGGTTTCCAAAATATACTTGGGTGACTTCTTCAAACTGAAATAGTGCCCTTTCCTTAAATTGAGGCAATGTATAAGTTTTACTGGTTGCAAACCTTAAATTTTGTTTGTCATTAAGTTCGTACTTGATGGATAGGGAAGGCAATACTTCAAAAGTGTCAAATTCACTTTTATCTCCAGATGGATCTAATGATGTACTCCATTCAATAGATTGGTTTATCTGCTCCCCCCGCAAGCCAGCAGTAATAGTAAATTTAGGATTAAAAGCATACTCTAGATTTAGGAAACCCGCATGAATGTCCTGTGTGCCGTCATACGTTTGGGGATCCAAAACATTTGGAGTGCCCAATCCACCCCTAAAAGTTGCAATACTAAAAAGTCCTGCATTCAAATTTTCTTGATTGAAATAAGAATCTACATTATAAATGTCATCAATAATAGGTTGGTCAGCTAGAGAATTGTCAGGATTTCTTTGGGTGATATTGAAGTTGAATTGTATGGCCTCAAAATCAACAGTCTTAAATTTTCCACTGTAACCTAAGGTCAATTTTCCTCCAAAGGTGCCTTCTTCCCCATCTTCCTTGAATTTGTAGGTGATTGCCATATTGGCGGCAACTTCTTCTTCTTCAAGATTTTGGTAGAATCGGTGATTGTCGGATGAATTCAAAGTTTGTTGAAAAGATTTTGGACCTTCAGGTTCATCCCAATCATCAGGTGTTAGAATAACCTGTCTTCTGTTTGGGATGTCATTTTCAACAAAGTTGTAAGCCCCACCCCAGTTAACCTCAAGTTGGTCGGAAAGGGAGTGTTCTCCTAAAAGTTGATGGACTATGAGGACAGTTCGATCAAAAAGAGCTCTTTGAACAAAAGCACCTCCTTCGGGGGCGTAATCAAAGGCATCTACAACACCAAAGTACTCTTGCTGTTGTTGGCTAGAGGTGTTTACCATCAATGCATTGTAAAGAAGTTTGTGTTCAGGTGTGGTATAGCCAACATTGCCTAAAAGAGTCGTGTTTGTATTGTATTTGTAGGTGTTATAGGTATAATCCCTTCTTGAAAGCCCGGAAACGTTGACACCTCCTCTGGAGATTCCTTCATTGTAGTTGTAATCATTAGAATATGACCCAACTCCAAAGATACTGAGGAGTCCATTTTCACCAATTTTAAAAGAATCACCTCCCTTTAATGATAGATCAAGATTTATTGGAGAAGAAGCTTCGGTTCTATCCCAACTTGTGGTAAAATTGTAATTGCTTAGTGGAGAAGCAGGATAGATAATATCATAGAACCCTGATTTATTTGGGCCATCATTTAAATAGAACTGATCTACGGATGTTGCCTCAGTGTTAATTCCTGAACCGATGCTTATAGCTAGAAAACCATCTCCTTTATAATCTTTTGAGGTGATGTCAATGTTGGCTCCGGCAAAATCTCCATAGTTTCTAACAACATAAGTTTTGTCAATTCCGATAGACTCTACAATGTCGGTAGAAAAAATATTAAGGTCAATATTTTTCTTAGAAGGATTGTTGGAAGGTAAGGGAAGACCATTCATGGTCGTTACATTATAGCGATCACCTAGTCCTCGAACAAAAATGTTCCCGGAACCTTCTTGTTTGGAAATACCTGTTGTTTTGGTTACAGCGGCAGCCACATCACTTACCCCTTTTCTGGCCAATTCCTGTGCACCTATAGATGTCTTTATTTCAATAGATTTCTTTTGATCCAATAATAGAGCGGCTTCAGAATCTTTTCTGGCCACAGTGGTCACCACTACTTCGTCCAATTCAAAACCAGAAGATGCGCTCATGGGCACATCTATATTGGTAACTTTCTCTGCAATAACCTCAACATTTGGGATTTCAATAGTTTCGTAACCTAAATAACTAAATACAATGGTATATACTCCCGGTTCAATTCCTGAAATTTCATAGAGTCCGTCAAAGTCAGAAGTAGTTCCCTGTGTTGTGCCTTTGATGAGTACATTGGCAAATGCTAGAGGTTCATCATTTAACTCTTTGTCCGTCATTTTGCCCACAATGCTTCCAGTGGTCTCTTGTGCACCCATCTGTAACCCTACAAATAGCGTGAAAATCAATAAGATATGTTTCATTTACGTATAAAATATGAATGGCGCAAAGAACGCTAGAGGTTGTAAAAGCGATGTTATGGACGAGTTAAGTATTTATTGAGGAACTGTTACAATAACGTTACGACATTAAATGAATGTTAAGCATTAATGCGGTTATAGTATTATCTTTACATTTGGGCGATTTTAAGCATTAAATACCATCACATGAAAACGAAGGACATTAAAATTTTACTTGTTGATGACGAGCCTGATATTCTGGAAATTGTAAGCTATAACCTATCTGCCGAAGGGTACGAGGTTTTTACGGCAAAAAATGGAGCTGAAGGAGTAGCCAAGGCCAAAAAGAAGAATCCTCACCTAATCATTTTAGATGTTATGATGCCAGAAATGGATGGCATTGAAGCTTGTGAAATTATAAGGAGCACACCTGGCCTTGAAAATACCATAATTACCTTTTTGACCGCACGTGGTGAAGATTATTCGCAGGTAGCTGGTTTTGATGCTGGAGCGGATGACTATATTACCAAGCCCATAAAACCCAAAGTATTGGTAAGCAAGGTAAAAGCTCTGCTTAGAAGGTTGAAAGAAGAAAAAGCAGAAACTGAGGATATTGTAAAAGTTGGCAATATCGTAATCAATAGGGAAGAATATAAGATTGTTAATGATGGAGAAGAGATAGTGCTCCCCAGAAAGGAATTTGAGCTTTTGTCCTTATTGACCTCAAAACCCAATAAAGTATTCAAAAGAGAAGTCATTTTAGATAAAGTTTGGGGAAATGAGGTAGTGGTTGGTGGCCGGACCATTGATGTACATATTAGGAAATTACGCGAAAAAATAGGAGAGGATCACTTTAAAACTGTTAAGGGCGTAGGGTATAAGTTTGTCTTGTAATGGCTATTCAGCTTAGGAAATCCTATAAATTTGCCTTTTGGTCATCTCTTTCAATAACGGTATCCCTTACCGGATTATTTATAACATTCCTTGTTTATAAAGACCAGATAGATTGGCTTTTTGTTATACTGTTTTCATTGGTTTGTTTGGTAGTGTCCTTTACCATAATCCAAATACGGGTTGAACGCTTTATTTACAGACGCGTCAAAAAAATATATGATGATGTTTCCCTTTTGGAATCTTCTTCATTCTCATCAAGGGCGGTTACCACAGATATGAAGACCTTGACCCAGGAAATTGAAAAATTTGCCCAAGGAAAGAAGATAGAGATAGATACCTTAAAAATTCAGGAAGAATACAGGAAAGACTTTTTAGGAAATGTATCCCATGAGTTGAAAACACCGCTTTTTACCGTTCAAGGTTATATTCTTACCCTGTTGGATGGTGCAATGAATGACAAAAAGATTCGAGAAAAGTACCTGAATCGGGCAAATAAAGGAGTAGAAAGGTTAATCTACATAGTAAAAGACCTCGATTTGATTACCAAACTAGAAGTGGGCGAACTGAAATTGGAGCGCGAAGATTTTAATGTTTTGGAACTTATTCAGAATGTATTTGATTTGTTGGAAATGAAAGCTGCACAAAAGGACATTATGCTAACTTTTGATATGGAATATGAACCCATATATGTCAATGCGGATAGGGAGAAAATTCAACAGGTGATAAGCAATCTGCTGGTAAATTCAATAAAATATGGGCATGCCAATGGAACCACGGAAGTAAGTGTAGAAAACCTGATCAAGAACAAGGTAATAATTAGGGTCACGGATAATGGATATGGAATACCCGAGCAACATATTCCAAGACTATTTGAAAGATTCTATCGTGTGGACCAAAGTGGAAGCCGTAACGAAGGTGGTTCTGGACTTGGACTCTCTATTGTAAAGCATATTATAGAAGCTCATGATGAGAAAATCTATGTGGAAAGTGAGGAAGGGGTAGGTTCTGAGTTCTCATTTACCTTAGAAAAAGCTGCAAATAACCCTGCATAATCAATTGCTGTTTCAAATTGGCTCAATCCCTTGTAACTTTCAATTCGAGTTATATCATCCAAACTAAAATCATTTTGAGAGCTGTACGGAACCAGTTTTTGTTTTTGTAAGCGCCTTGCCAAATATTCTTGCTCGTATTGCCCAGGAGTGGGAATGAAGAATGCCTTTTTTTCCATTTTTGCCAAATCCATAACTGTGGTATACCCAGAGCGGCAAAGCACTTTTGAAGATTGATTCAGAGCAGTTTCCAGCTCTTTGGATTGCATGAAGTTGAAGAGGGTCATTGACCCTTTTTTGGTCTTTATTTCTTCTTTGGTCTGGGAAGCTTCAATCTTGCCCTTTACAAAAAGAATTTTTCCTTCAAATAATTGAAGTTCTTTCAGAAGTTTTTCCTCCAACAATGTACGTTGCGGCTCAGGACCAGAAAGAAGCACCATAAGATCATAGGATAGTTCTGTGTCCATCTTTTCAAAACGACTCAAAGGGCCAATGTATTCTACATGCATCTTGGGTTTTTTTAAATGCCCTAGTTTTCCGGTTAAATTTGGTTTGTCTTTCACATCGGGTACCCAACAAACATCAAACTTTTTAATGATTTTTTGATGTGCTTTAGAGCTCATCCAGGTGGTGTTTCCTGAGAGCACATTGAGCTGGTGCGTGATGAAGACGCATGGAATTTTCTTATAAGAAACACCAAGTCTATTGTCAGAGATGATCCCGTCAATATGATGCTCTTTCACCAATTTTTTTATGCTCTTTTTTTCTTTCGACATGGCCTTGACCACTTTGGGCGAATCCCAAATCATTTTAAGCTTAAAGTTTCTCCCTTTTTCTGCATATTTAATTCTGTAAGAAGGCAATTCAAAAGAGGGCAAATCAGGAAATTCCTTTTGTAAAAGTGAAAGGGCAACCCCGTCAGAGGCCAAATAGGGCTGGTGACCATGGTCCAAAAGTGCATGTATAATTGGGATACATCTGGTAGCATGCCCAAGGCCCCAATTCAATGGAGCAACAAGAATACGTTTAGAACTTTGCATGCTAACAAAAAAACAAAATCAGAATTGCCTTTGGATTTCCTTAGTTTTGCCAAAACATTAAATTTTTGCGCAACTCAAAATGCTTAAGTGGGAAGTAAGAACAAACTAAAACGATTTAAGGAGAATGAGACATTTTCCAATGTGGTTCAGCCAAAAAGAGAAGAAATTCTTGAGGGATTTCAACTCAAGGGAAAATGGAACGATTTTTTTAAGAATGACCACCCCATAGTTTTGGAACTGGGTTGTGGTAAGGGAGAATATACTGTTGGACTTGCACAACGAAACCCGAATAAAAACTACATTGGGATTGATATTAAAGGTGCACGATTTTGGCGTGGAGCTAAATCGGCTCAGGAAGAAGATTTGGGGAACGCAGCATTTTTACGGGCGCAGATTGAACTTGTTGATCTCCTTTTTGCTGAAAATGAAGTGGATGAAATCTGGATTACTTTCCCAGATCCGCAAATCAAGTACAAAAGAACCAAACACCGTATGACCAATCCTGTATTTCTAAAGAAATACCAACAAATCCTTAAACCGACGGGAGTAGTTCATTTAAAAACCGATAGTGAATTCATGCATGGTTATACCCTAGGGCTTTTACAAGGTCAGGGGAACGAAGTTTTGTACTCCAATCATGATGTATATAAAAATGCGGGAAGCCCACCAGAAGTTTTGGAAATACAAACTTTTTATGAAAATCAGTATCTTGACAAGGGAAAACCAATTACCTACATCCAGTTTAGGATAAACTAGCCAATGACGCACGTATTAATACTTTTCTTTGCTACTTTCTCGGCTGCATTCATGGCAACGGTACCTCCTGGGCTATTAAATATGAATGCTGCTAAAACCAGTGTTGAAAAAGGAAAGCTGAATGGGGTCATTTTTAGTTTAGGAGTATCTTCCATGATAATGGTTCAGGCGTATATAGCTGTCCTTATTTCTAAGTTTTTATATCGGAATCCTGAAGTAATTGACATTTTATTAAAGATTGCTTTGGTGGTTTTTGCCTTTTTTGCCGTTTATTTTTTTGTTGTGGCCAAAAGAAATAAAACTCAGAACTTCCAAGAAGTTGGGGTAAGCAAAAAGAATAGTTTTTTTAAAGGAGTATTGTTGGCTGCACTCAATTTGCTCACCATTCCCTATTATAGTGGGTTGAATGCCATGTGGAACGAGGCGGGCTGGATTAAATTTGAAGCTTGGGATATTACTACCTTTGTGTTGGCCGCCGGTACAGGAACATTTTCGGTGTTGTATCTCTACACATTTTATTTCAATAAGCTAGAGACCAAGACCAATCGATTTTCAAAAAACTCCAACTATATTTTAAGTGCTCTAATGTTGGTTCTGCTGGTAATCACCTTAATCCGTATTTTTTATAAATAATATGGAAGAACAAAATTTTTTCGAAAAGGTTTACGAAGTTGCCAAACTAATTCCTTTTGGTAGAGTAACCTCCTATGGTGCCATTGCCAAGTATTTGGGTGCGGCCCGTAGCGCTAGAATGGTAGGTTGGGCAATGAACAATTCCGCGGCAAAAGATGTGCCGGCACATAGGGTGGTAAATAGAGTGGGAGTACTTACTGGGAAACACCATTTTGATGGAACTAGTTTAATGCAACAACTTTTGGAGAATGAGGGCATTGAGGTGAAAGACAATCAAATTATTGATTTTAAAAAACACTTTTGGGACCCTGGGCAGGAATTGCTTTGAAATTTACCATAGCCTTCACTTAAATCTCAACAATGTAACAATCTATAAACCCAACTTCGTACGTCTTACCTCCATCCCTTTTCCCCTTTACCTTTATTCAATACACGCCAACTATTACCCTATACTATCACACCATCTTCATTTTCAATACCCAAACTTCTTAATATAACAACCAAGCCGTATCTTTGTAATTTAGAATAAGTTTAAACGACTGCAAACAAAAACAGGATTGATGAAGTTGAACAAAGCAGATATTCTTAAGGCATTAGAAGGTATTTCCGCTCCTGGAGAAGGCCAAAATATAGTGGAGAGCGGTGCGGTTACCAATATACAGGTATTTGGAGATGAAGTTGAAGTGGATGTGACCATAAAGAATCCAAGCCTACAAGCCAAAAAGAAAACCGAAGTGGAAATTTTAAAGATTATCCACAGAGAGGTTTATGAAAAAGCAAAAATAAAGGTTAACCTAAAGGTTGATGCACCTTCAAAGCCTAAGGTTAATCAAATAAAAGGGGACCCAATCCCCGGAATTCAAAATATTATTGCCGTTGCTTCTGGAAAAGGAGGCGTAGGGAAATCTACGGTAACAGCTAACTTGGCGGTTACCTTGGCAAAGATGGGTTTTAAAGTGGGTTTGTTGGACACGGATATCTATGGGCCATCTATGCCTATAATGTTTGATGTTGCCTTGGAAAAACCACTGTCGGTTAATGTTAATGGCAAGTCCAAGATGAAACCTGTGGAGAATTATGGAGTGAAGCTATTATCCATTGGATTTTTCACCCAGCCTAACCAAGCAGTGATTTGGAGAGGGCCCATGGCTTCCAAAGCACTCAATCAGATGATTTTTGATGCCCATTGGGGAGAATTGGACTTTCTGTTATTAGATTTGCCTCCGGGTACCGGAGATATTCATTTGAGCATAATGCAGTCACTTCCGGTAACAGGAGCTGTTGTGGTAAGTACCCCTCAAGAAATTGCTTTGGCAGATGCCAGAAAAGGAGTTGCCATGTTCCAACAAGAAGCCATTAGTGTCCCTGTTTTGGGAATAGTGGAGAACATGGCCTACTTTACGCCGGCAGAGCTGCCTAATAACAAATACCATATCTTTGGAAAAGATGGAGCCAAGAACTTGGCAAAAGATTTGGATACACCATTTTTGGGAGAAATTCCTCTGGTGCAGAGTATTCGCGAAGCGGGAGATGTAGGTAGGCCAGCGGCCATGCAAACTGCCACCCCTATTGAAGAGGCATTTGAGGAGTTGACTAAAAATGTGGTGCAGGAATTGGTAAGAAGAAATACTGATTTACCACCAACAGAAGCAATAAAGATTACAACAATGGCAGGTTGTGCTGCCGTTAAAAAGAAATGAGCATGACATCAGAAGAAATTAGAAGTAATGTTGAAAAAGCTTTGGATGAAATACGACCTTTTCTACAAAGTGACGGAGGCGATATTTCGTTGATTTCAATAGATAATGACAGCTCCGTTAAAGTAAGGCTTGAGGGTAATTGCATTGGCTGTAGCGTCAACCAGATGACCCTTAAAAGTGGTGTTGAAATGACCATTAAAAAATATGTTCCTCAGATTGAAGAGGTCATTAATGTGAGTTAGGCTGATAAAAGTCATAAATCCTTCCTATTACAAATCTTAAGTTGCGCGGATATCCAAATACGATTCTGAATGATTAAAACCGATATACTGATTATTGGAGCAGGCCCTACGGGTCTTTTTACTGTTTTTGAGGCAGGTCTTTTGCAGCTAAAATGCCATTTAATTGATGCTTTGCCACAACCTGGAGGGCAATGTGCAGAAATATATCCTAAGAAACCCATTTACGATATTCCAGGATTTCCGGAAGTCTTGGCTGGTGAACTGGTTGATAATTTAATGGAACAGATAAAGCCTTTCCAACCTGGTTTTACCTTGGGAGAACGAGCCGAAAGAATTGAGAAGTTGGAAGACGGCTCTTTTTTGGTCACTACCAACAAAGGAACCAAGCACAATGCCCCTATTATTGCCATTGCGGGCGGACTGGGTAGTTTTGAACCCAGAAAACCCATGTTGGATAATCTTTTCAAGTTTGAGGATAAGGGAGTGGCCTATATGATCAAGGAGCCTGAGGTTTATCGTGATAAAAAAGTATTGATAGCTGGCGGAGGTGATTCTGCTCTGGATTGGTCTATTTTCTTAGCTGACGTTGCTTCTGAGGTAACTTTAGTGCATCGCCGTAACGAATTTAGGGGAGCGTTGGATTCTGTAGAAAAAGTACAACAATTGAAGAACCAAGGAAAAATCAATTTGATTACTCCCGCGGAGGTGATTGACCTTCAGGGTGGAGAGAAGCTTGAAAAGATAATTGTTAGAAAAACAGATAATTCAGAAGAAATTGATCTAGATGTGGACAACTTTATCCCTCTTTTTGGACTTTCTCCTAAATTGGGCCCTATTTCTGATTGGGGATTGGAAATTGAGAAGAATGCCATAAAAGTGGACAATACCTTGGACTATCAAACCAATATTCCAGGGATTTATGCCATAGGTGATGTAAACACCTATCCAGGTAAACTTAAATTGATTCTATGTGGTTTCCATGAAGCTACATTAATGTGCCAAAGTGCTTATCAACGTATTTTTCCAGATAAAAAATATGTAATGAAATATACTACTGTTGGTGGCGTTACTGGATTTGATGGAAGTAAAAAAGAGGCTCCAAAGGCTGTGGTGAAAAGTATTGAATAAGAATGTCAGATATAAAGATAAAAATAACCGACCGTGATGGGGTATTGCACGAAGTAGATGCTCCAACTGATATGAACATGAACCTTATGGAAGTGGTTCGTTCTTATGAATTAGCTCCTGAGGGAACTATTGGAATTTGTGGTGGAATGGCCATGTGCGCTTCATGTCAATGTTATGTGAAATCGGAACACCAACTTCCAGAAAAGTCGGATGATGAGGAAGCTATGCTAGCTGAAGCTTTTTTCGTAGAGGATAATAGCAGACTAGGCTGTCAAATCCATATGACCGATGATTTAGATGGTCTGGAAGTGCAATTGGCTCCGGAAGAAGCTTAAATTCTGGCCTGGTACGTAAACAGATTGTAATACCTTCCTTCGGAAGCTATCAACTCATCATGTGTGCCATGTTCGGCAATCCTACCATTTTCAATTACTAAGATTTGGTCCGCTTTTCGGATAGTACTCAATCGGTGGGCAATGACAAAAGTTGTCCTTCCTTTGGTAAGTTCTGCCAAACTTTTTTGAATCAAAGCTTCGGATTCCGTATCCAAATTGGATGTAGCCTCGTCCAAAATCAATATCCTTGGGTCGGCCAAAACCGCTCTGGCAATGGCAATGCGTTGACGTTGCCCTCCTGATAATTTCACACCTCTTTCCCCTATCAAGGTGTCCAACCCTTCATCAAATCGGTTGGTAAATTCATCCACATAAGCTGCTTTTACAGCTTTTTGCAACCGCTCTTCTGAGGCATTGGGCCTCGGAAAGAGAATATTTTCTTTTATAGTGCCCTCAAACAAAAAATCATCTTGTAAAACCACACCCAAATATTGCCTAAAACTGTTCAACTCAACTTTGGACAGATCTTTCCCATCAATGGTAATGGTGCCTGAATCTGGGGTCAAAAAGCTGGCGGCAAGCCCTGCAATTGTCGATTTTCCTGAACCTGAACTGCCCACCAAAGCAATCACTTGCCCCGATTTTACCTTAAAGCTAATGTTGTGCAGCACCTCTTTGTCCTCCTCATAGGCAAAAGAAACGTTATTGAAATTCATATTCCCATGAATTGAGTCCAATGTAATGGTTCGTTCAGCTTCATCAGCCTCGGGAACCATGTTCATCAATTCCTCGGTTCGGTCCAGACCGGCCATGGCCTCGGTCAGTTGGCTTCCAATATTGCTCATTTGCACAATGGGGGCTATCATCATACCAAGTAACACGGTAAATTCCACAAATTCACCTACGCTAAGATCTCCTTGAATGATCATATAACCACCAAACCCCATAACACTTGTGGTGGCAACCCCAAGTAAAAAAGTGGAAGAACTGGTCATAAATGCAGTGGTGGTCAAGCTCTTCTTTACCTTCTGGTACAAGCGATCCACTCCGGCCTCAAAAACTTCGTGTTCTTGTTTTTCCGCATTAAACCCCTTGATTACACGAACACCTCCCAAAGTTTCAGTCAACCTTCCTTTTACTTCAGCATTGATCTTGCCTCGTTCCCTAAAAATGGGTCGGATAATTTTAAAAGCCTTTAGGGCGATTAAACCAAATATGATCAAAGGAATAAAAGTAAAAAGTGTCATAAAAACGTCGATATCCAATAAAAGAATCAACGAAACTACGGCTGTGATCACACCTCCTACCAATTGAACCAGACCGGTTCCTACTAGATTTCTAACTCCTTCCACATCGGTCATGATTCTAGATACCAAGGCACCTGATTTAGAATTGTCAAAAAAACGAATAGGTAGTGAGAGTACGTGTTTTTGAACTTTTGCTCTAAGCTCTGAAATCAAAAATTGAGCCTGGACACTCAATATTCTTGTTAACAAAAACGAAGTGACCGATTGAACTAAAATGGCCAACATTACCCCGGCGACCAGATATTTGAGCATAGTCACATCTTTTTTGACGATAATATCATCAATAAGGTATTTGGATGCAATTGGGGCAACAAAACCTGCTGCTTTGCTAACAGCAATTAATAACAAACCAATAAACACCAATTTTCTTTTGGGCCAGATAATGGTCTTGAATGCTGTTAGGATACTTACTTTTTTCTCTGACATGAAGAATTTTAAAAGAAGGTACAAGTTAGTTGAAATTATACTGACGTGAAACCATTGTGGCAGGCACAATGGAGGTGTAATAAAATCCGTCTAACATATTGTATATTTAGATGTTTAGGTATGCATAGTATTATGAGAAAAAGCTTTCTTGTTGTTTTTCTGATTTTATCTTCTTTCATAACTCTTGGTCAGCAACGCTATTTGGAATTAAGAGAAATTGTTACCGACAGTGCTCTTGTTTTTTCAACCCAAGAGCTGGATGGGCTAAAAGCCAAACTCACCCGGTTTGAAAGCGAAACCACCAACCAACTGGTGATTTTAACGATTGACGCTTTGGGAAATGAGACCATTGAGGAATATGCAAACGGGACATTTAATCAAAATAGATTGGGGCAAAAAGAAAAAGATAATGGCATACTGATTCTTTTTGCCAAGAACGATAGGGAAGTTAGGATTGAAGTGGGTTACGGTTTGGAACCCTATATTACTGATGCCGTTGCCTCTGGAATTATTAGAAACACCATGATTCCCGAGTTTAAGGAAGAGTATTATTTTAAGGGACTGGATTTAGCTACTGACCAGCTCATCAAATTTTTGAACAACCCTGAAGCTCTTGAAGAATTTAAAGAAGAGCTAGAATCTGAAAATGAGATGGGTTGGGGATTAAGGGTTTTTATGAGTTTTTTCTTTCTAATTTTTATTGTTGCCGGGGGTTTTATTTTTTACCGGACATACTCGGGTATTGTGGAAGCATTTAGAGGAATGCTGATTGGCAAACTTGGTGTTTTGCGAGGCCTTTTTATGGTGGTTTTTGGAGTCATTCCAGTTATCTTTTCATTGGCTTTTATTTTAATGCCTTTGTTATTTGCCGCGGAAGTGTTTGATTTTGGAATAGACATAGAAAATTTGGGATACTTGTTGGAAGACTCGTCATGGATTTATGTGCTTGTTGGTGGATTTTTTGGTTTTACCATATTGTTGGCTTCAGTAAAGATTTTGATAAAAGGTAAGGATGGTTTCAAGCTGTCATTATTGAAAAGCGATAGTAAATATATAAGTAAAACCTTCTCGTCCTCTGGTAGCCACTCCTTTGGTTCTAGTTCTTCTGGTAGCAGTTCCAGTAGTTTTTCTGGTGGTGGAGGCAGTTCGGGAGGTGGAGGCGCAAGCGGTAGTTGGTGACAGGCCCATATTCAATTAGTAATTCAATGGCTTTTGCTGTACATTAACAGTCTAAAATAAACCTATGGATACCAAAGACAGCAATGGTAACATTCTTGAGGATGGAGATAATGTACATGTGACTAAAGATTTAAAGATCAAAGGCATGTCCAAAACCCTTAAAAGAGGAAACATAATAAAAAATATACGCTTGACTGGAAGCCCGCAGGAAGTTGAATGTCGTGTTGGAAAAGCACAAATTGTTCTGAAGACCCAGTTTTTGAAAAAAGCATAAGGAAATGTAAGTTCCAGCGCTGTTGAGAATTAAAAAACTAAAACCAATGAGAATTTTATCATTGCTAGGATTGTTGATACTAGTTGGGTGTGGGGAGAAGCCACAGACCGAAGTTGAACAATGGAAGGCCCAAGCAGAAAGCGTCACCATTATACGAGATGATTTTGGCGTACCCCATATTTATGGCAAAACAGATGCTGATGCAGTTTTTGGATTGTTATATGCGCAATGTGAAGATGATTTTAACCGTGTGGAACAAAATTACATTTGGGCAACAGGTAGGTTGGCCGAAGTAGAGGGAGAAGATGCCATTTATAGTGATTTACGTGCTAATTTGTTCATGACAAAGGAAGAAGCCATTGGCAATTATGAAAAAAGCCCTGACTGGTTGAAAGAACTTTGCGATGCTTTTGCCGATGGAATCAACTATTATTTACATACCCACCCCGAAGTTAAACCCAAACTTTTGACCAGATTTGAACCATGGATGCCCATGTATTTTAGTGAAGGGAGTATAGGTGGGGATATTGAAAGAATTTCAATCAGAAAAATCAAGGCATTTTATGAAAGTGGTATGGAGCTTCCAGAAATGGAGCAGTTTCAAATTAAAAAAGAAAAGGAAATGGCCGAGCCTCAAGGCTCTAACGGAATTGCCATATCGGGAGACTTAACCGAATCGGGCAATGCAATGTTATTGATTAATCCTCACACCTCTTTTTATTTTAGAGGTGAGGTGCATGTGGTTAGTGAAGAGGGACTAAATGCATACGGAGCGGTTACTTGGGGTCAGTTTTTTGTATATCAGGGCTTCAATGAGAATACAGGATGGATGCATACATCTACCTATACTGATGTGATGGATGAATTTAAGGAAACAATTGTTAAGAATGACAGCAGCCTTTTTTATCAATATGGAGAGGAACTGCGGCCGGTTGAAACATCAGAGATTACATTAAAATATAAAACGGGAGATGAGCTAAAAGAGAAAAAATTTCCATTGCATCGTACTCATCACGGGCCCATTACCCATGCGGTAGATGGTCAATGGACTGCTTCGGGTATGATGTGGGAACCGGTCAAAGCCTTAGAACAATCTTACATTCGAACAAAACAAGATGGATACACGGGATTTCGGGAAATGATGGATATCCGAACTAATTCCTCCAACAATACCGTTTATGCTGACAGTGAAGGTAATATTGCCTATTTCCACGGGAACTTTATCCCTAAAAGGGATACTATTTTTGATTATTCAAGTCCTGTTGATGGCAATAACCCCAAAACCGATTGGCAAGGATTGCACACTGTTGATGAAAACATTTTGGTGCTGAATCCTGAAAATGGATGGATTCAAAATTGTAATTCAACACCTTACACCTCAGCTTTGGAGTTCAGTCCCAACCGAAATGATTATCCCAAATATATGTCCCGTGATCAGGAAAACTTTCGAGGAATCCATGCTATTGAGTTGTTGACCAATCAAAGTGGGTATACCTTGGATAGTTTGATTCAACTGGCCCATGATACTTATTTGCCAGCTTTTGAGGCGTTGATTCCAGGATTGATAGAGGCGTATGACAAGAATCCAATCTCAAAGCTCAAAGAACCGATTGAGGTTTTACGAAAATGGGATTTTAGAACATCCAAAGAATCCTTGGCAATGACCTTGGCCCATTATTATGGAACAGAGTGTTATCGACAAGCTAACAGACCAGATGGATTGTATAGTATGCAATTGGTGGAATATTGGGGTGACGAATCGCCAGATTCGGAAAAATTGGCTTTGTTTCAAGAAACCGTATATCGGCTAAAGCAGGATTTTGGAACATGGCAAATGCCCTGGGGAGAGGTAAATCGTTACCAAAGGTTGAATGGAGATATCCGTCAAGCTTTTGACGATACCAAACCCAGTATGCCCATTGGTTTTGCCAGTGGACGATGGGGTGCGTTGGCTGCCTATGGAGCTAGGTATGATAATGGAACAAAAAAAATCTACGGTACACGAGGGAATAGTTTTGTAGCAGTAGTGGAATTTGGCGATAAGGTCAAAGCCAAGACCATTTTAGCCGGGGGGCAAAGTGGAAACCCAGATTCTCCTCATTTTGATGACCAAATTCAAATGTATGCTGATATACAATGGAAAGATGCTGCTTATTATAAGGAGGATGTTTTAGAAAGAGCAGTTAAGACGTATAAGCCTGGGGAGTGATTCAGTTTAACAGTGACCAATGGACAAAAGTATCAAAGGAGTTAGAAATGATTAGATTATTACTGGAGCTAGATTTTTTGTTTAGGACGAATCTCATTTTAACCGGAACTTCTCCTTCTATACAGGGGGCAACAAATGATAAATAGCTATTTGGTGAAATTTTTCTAGAACTGAAGAAGCTGTTCCCACAAATAGGGCGTCTAGCCTTTTTTGAGCTTTTCAAACTTGTCCATTTTCCGGAGTGAAAGACCTGTCTAGTGATTAAAACAGCACCATCCATTCCTTGCAATACAACAGGGTCATTAGTATTGTTTATCAAATAAATACAATAGCCTTTGGAAACACCTTTTCTATATAAGTTGCTATATTTTGGTAAATCTTTTATTTCATCTCTTAAGACAATTAGCTGAAGAACTTCATTTTTCAATTTCTCATTCAAATAAAGATTATCTTCAAGAAAAGAAAAATCCCGAGAAATTTCTTTTACAGAGGAATACTGATTAAAACTATTAAAAGGGATACATTCTTTTAGTTGAGAGTAAGTGGACAATGAAACAAAACAAATAAATGCTGTTGAAAGCTTGTATTTCACAATATTCAGCATCAACTATTCCTTCTCTTTTACCACTATTAAGCTGGCCTTGGAACCTGTGGAAAGGTTCCAACGGTTGTTATGGATAATATTCCCCTTATCATCCGCTACTACAACTTGTGCAGTGTTGGGTCCTGAGGAACCTTGGTTCAGTGCTTCAAAATCAAGTCGGTTAAACCCCTGAACTAAATCAATGTTAATACCTCTAAAAGAACCTGAAAGGAGCATGTTGTGTTCAATAATTTCTCCATTAAGATATATTTTTACACGATCGCCATCTACATACTCATGATCCCTACATACTATTCCAATAAATTTGGCTGTAGTTTTAACATCGCCCAAATATTGATCACCGTGGTGCTTTTTAGAACCTTTTTTTTCTTTTTCCCCAACCTTGGGATCAATAACTAAATCATGACCGGCTTGCACTAGCTTTTTATCAGGTAACATTTTAATGTTGGGAGTATTGTTTTTGGAGGTCAAATTTTCACTAATAACCGATGGTATACGTAGCGAGGTACCTTGATTACTGGATTTAATATCCAAATTGTTGCGTTCCCCAACTTTGAGTGGACGAGTGGTTGGAATGTCTCCTTGAGCTTGTAAAGTTGTAAGCCCGAAGACAAAACCGGATAGCAAAAGAACAAGAGTTTTCATAGCAACTTGGTCGATACGTTGTTCTAAAGTTAACAAATACCTTGCCATCTGCATGATAAAGAGACGTTAAATCGATGATTTACATTGCTAGGAATCTATGTAATCGGATAATTTTTCCGGCCCTTCCAATAGAACCCTTACAATTTGAAGCGTACCATCAGGTTTGGTATCAATATGCCATTTAATCAAGGAAATTTCACCATTTTCAATCTCAATTCCGGTGATACTCCTTGGATGGACACAGCTACCATCATTAAAAAATGGAATCTGCCCTGGTTCCGGAAACCTGGGCCTATGCGTATGTCCTGCAATTGTAATTCTAAGATTGTTCTTCAGAATCCAACGTTTGATACGTTTTTCAATCCGGATGAGCTCTTTATAATTTTTTGCAGGACTGGTAGGGTCGGCTATCCCAACAACTTGTAAAGGTTTCCAAAGAACTCTCACTAAAAACCTTCCAATTCGCCAGCAAACATAGTTCCACCAATCGGCTTGGTGGCCATGGGTACAGAACAGTTCTTGTTGAGTTTCCCGATGTTTCAGGATTATTGCCTCATGATAGGTTATTCCCTCAAAAAGTTCTTTATCTGTATCTTCTATGGGTTCAAAATAACTCGATAGATGTTTATCAACATAAGGTTTATGTCGATAGACCATATCATGATTTCCCCATACCATGTGCAGTCGGTTTTCCAAATGATATTGCCTTAGTAATTGGTAGACGTTTTTATGGGCCTCAAAAATGGATTCAAAACTGAGGTTTTCCCAAAGTTCATCCCCATCACCAAGCTCACAATATTGAAAACCTTCGCGATAATAGTGGTTTAATGCATGGAAGTAAATATTCCGATTATTGGCAAAATCATCTGCAAAACTGTTATCTCCTCTATGGCAGTCACTAAATAAGATAAACTTGGAAGAACCATCAAAAGGGATGATTTTCGCATTCTGATAAGCCCGATCTAACCTAAAATTGGAGGACATGGAACAAATTTCATTAAATATCCAAAAAAAGCCGACAAATCCATAAGGAATCCCTTAACAACCTTGCATTTTTTCTTTTTGTAACTTTACCTGCTAAACCTCGACTTATATTGTATGGAGCAAAATTACCAGACAGAGAGCCCCATGTTGCATCTGGTTAGTTTCAACAAATTGATGCAACACTACGATGAGCAACTGAAAAGCAAGGATAAATATTTGGCTGCAAGGGCTAAATATGTACTTGATGCGCAAGCTCCATTTCCAGAGTTGAGGAAAGGGTTTAGTGATATTGGGCTGTTGAACAAGCATAAAGATGTAATCAGTACTATCCTATCCGATACATTTTCACCGGTACTTACCAAGAATGAGATTAAAACGGCATCTGTCCCGTATGAGAATTTGTTTTTTAATTCTTCTGAGCGTTTCCAGAGTATTTTAGCCGATGCTGGGGATGGGTTTGAACTCCAAATCCGGAATATGCCCACAAATGTGGATTATATTATGCGGTGTACGGTGGTACTAAGTTTTTATTATGGTTTTAAACTGGATTTTAAGAGGCCGTTGTTTTATGATATACCCGATGCCAATGGGGTAATGCGGCATTATAGAATACTCTACAATGCAGATTTTATGGAGATAGTTCCTACGGAAAAGGCAAAGGAACTTTCGCAAGCTGATGTGGATGAACTACTGGAGAATTTTGACAATGTAGAGCTATGGAAAGAGAAAATTCCGCCAAACAGTTTTATTTCCAAAGGATTCGTGATTTCCAATATGTTCGATGTTACCGCTGAACATTCTATTTCTGAAATAAAATCTACACTTATTGGAAGTAACAAGAGGGCAAATGAAGATTTCATGGATGGTTTTCAAGAAACCTTTAGGTCCTTGTTCAATTTAAGAAAGATAAATGTTGGTTTTGCAGGATATGATTCAAATACCAATAGATTCCTTAAAATTTATGGTAAGGGAATAGAAAGTTACATCCTTAAAGGAAAAGACATGGAGTCTTGTGATCAAATGTTATGTAGCTATTCCCATGAAAAACTGTTTAAGGAGAACACTTATTTTGCAATCTCTAATGTAGAGAAGTACTTTAAAAGATCAAATGGGGAGCAGCCCTATAAAAACCTTCATGAACAGGGAATAAAAAGTGCCATACTGGCCCCAATAGCCAGCGATGGCAATTTGTTGGGTGTTTTAGAGTTGGTGTCAACCACGGTAAACGAACTAAACAGCATCAACGCAAACAAGTTAGAAGATGTCATGCCCTTCATCATTTCAGCTGTGCTTCGATCTATTGAAGAAGAGGAGAATTTAATTGATGCTATTATACAGCACGAGTGTACCACGGTTCATTCATCGGTGTATTGGAAGTTTCAGGAAGAGGCAAAACGTTTTATGGCCGATGAGCTTGAAGGAAACCAACCGGTTTTTAAGGAAATAGTCTTTAAAGATGTTTATCCGCTTTATGGTCAAATTGATATCAAGGAATCATCCAAGCATAGAAACCTATCTATTCAGCGAGATTTAATGATCCAGCTTTCGGAGATTAACGGAGTTTTGACCGAAGCCTTCAAAAAGTTCAAATTACCTATTTACGAAGAACTTATGTTTAGGGTGGATACTTATCTTGAAGAGGTTAAAGAAGCATTGTATACCCATACAGAGCAGGCAGTATTTGATTTTGTGAAAGAGGAAATAGCGCCGGTTTTTAAACACTTAATACAAGAAGACAAGGAACTCAAGGCTTTGGTTGAGAATTATGAATCTCAAATAGACGAAGGAACGGAATCATATTATGACCATCGTCGAAATTATGACAATAGTGTAATGGAGTCCAACATGCAGCTTGCTGCGTTATTGGATAAAAAGCAAGTGGAGGCCCAAGAAATGTTTCCCCACTATTTTGAGCGCTATAAAACTGATGGGGTAGAGCACAACATGTATATTGGAAGCTCTATTGCCAATGATAGAAATTTTAGTGAACTGTACTTGAGCAACCTTCGGCTATGGCAATTACAGGTAATGTGTGATATGGAAAATAAGTACTATGCACTAAAGCCGAAATTGCCGGTAAAATTAGATGTCGCTTCCCTCATTTTAGTGTACAGTACTTCTTTGGCCATTCGTTTTAGAATGGATGAAAAGCGATTTGATGTGGACGGGACCTATAATGCCAGATACGAGATTATCAAGAAGCGCATTGATAAGTCCTACATTAAAGGGACCAACGAAAGATTGACCCAAAAAGGAAAGCTTTCCATTGTGTACAGTCAGCGCAAGGATGAGAGAGAATATATGCGCTATATCAAGTTCCTAAAGGCAAAAGGCTATTTTACCAATAATATTGAAGTTGTGGAGCTAGAAGGATTGCAAGGAGTAACTGGGTTAAAAGCTATAAGGGCAGAAATTCTATATACCAAGGATACAAAATCTGAACGTACTTATACGTATCAAGACTTAATGGAAGAGCTAAAATCTTAGCTATAACCTATCCGCTCCGCCTAAAAAGTGGAACGATATGGCGAAGGCTATTACCGATATCACAATTCCAATTATAAATATGGTATAGGTCAACCGAAGAATCTTATATTTTCTATTTAATACTAACCCTAAGAAGTAAAGGTCTTTTGTTAGGGAAGAATAAATATATTGATTGTCCTTTACTAATTCTTGAATGGCCCACTCGTAATCGCCGAGGCTCATTTTATGGAAATTGCCAAAGAACAAAAGATTAACTTTCTTGTTTTCTACATCTTGTTTGGTAAACTGTCCACTAGTTACGTTGGGCCTCGTGGCCAATACTGCCAAAACCATTGAAACCACACTAAAAGTGATAAAAATTGATGTGGGCCAAATTAGGTAGGCATTAGATGGGTTGTCCAGTTTGGGAATAAGGTTTGACAACGCCACCGATATAATAATGGCATTTACAGAAAGTAATATGTTAGCCTTGGTATCGGCAATGTCACTGAGAGTCAAGTGGTTTTTTAAGGTAACCCGGAATAAGGTTTGGATGCCTCTATCAGGACTCTCACTTTTGTATTTGGCCTTTAAAGCTTCTTTTTTGGCAATTTCTTTCTCTGTTTTTTTCTCTTTGACCAATTGTTTCAGATTACGCTCTTTACCTTCTTCCCAGTTTTCCTTGGCATAATCCGTGTAAAATTCATGCTCATTCCGGAACATTTTAATATTTGCATCTCTCCATTCCTTGTTGGAGTATTTGGCAATATCAAGCAGTTCCAGTTCTTCCTTCAAAAAATCAGTGGTTTCCCAATAGCTCTTTTGCGCAAAATGGGAAGCATCCGCATCACGGATTATTTGTTGGCTTAGATTTTCAGGCTTGTGGTACCGTTCCGTAGCCATAATATTGGCGCTTATATCTTCAATGTCCTTGGAATCATAATTGTTTTCTTTCAGAAAATTGACTGCTATGTTACAACTGGCCTCCTCATGGTTTTGTACTCCTTTGGTGTAGCCTGTATCATGGAACCAGGCCGACAGCAAGAGCTTTTCATCTTCTGCGGCATCAAGCTTATAGAAATTGAGTAATTCTTTAGTACTTTTAACCACACGCTGGGTATGTCGCAAATTGTGGTATAAGAACTTTGGATTCAACTCATTTTCCAAAAGTTCAGAGACAAAATGTTCAGCTTTTTCAACAATTTCCGACATAACAGTACTTTGAATTCTCCAAAATACAAAATTTTGGAATCAACCTCAGAGATATGAAAAAACATTACTTAGTTACTCTTTTATTGGCCTTGGCCACAGGATGTGCTACCTACGAAGCAAAATATGCAGTACCCGTCAAAAAAACAGATATTTCTTCCGATAAAGAAGTTGAACACACCTTTTATTTGATTGGGGATGCAGGGAAGTCGCCAGTTGGAGATATGAACCCCACTCTTAAACAATTTAAAGGGCGATTAGAGAAAGCTGACAAGAACAGCACTGTTCTTTTTTTAGGGGATAATATTTATCCTGCAGGTTTTCCTGACAAAAAGATTGACCCTTCGGGTCATGAGCTGGCAAAAAACCATTTGGATGCCCAATTGGGTACTGTTGATGATTTTAAAGGGAAAACGATTTTTATTCCTGGTAATCATGATTGGTACAGCAATGGGCTTAAAGGGTTGGAACGCCAGGAAAAATATGTGCAAAAGGCATTGGACAGCAAAAAAGTATTTCTGCCAGATAATGGATGTCCCATTGAAAAAATAGAGGTGAGCGATAATATCCTGGTAATTGCAATCGATACGGAATGGTACTTGACCAATTGGGACAAACATCCCACCATGAACGATGATTGCGAGATCAAGTCCCGCACAAGGTTTTTTGAAGAACTGGAAAGTTTGATCAAAAAAAATGTGGACAAAACTACAATTATTGCCATGCACCATCCCATGTTTACCTATGGATCCCATGGCGGATATTTTTCGTTTAAACAGCACATGAACCCCAGCGGTGGGAACTTCCCTTTTCCGGTTTTTGGTTCGCTGGCAAATTTGTTGCGAAAAACATCAGGAGCTTCCATTACGGACGTGTATAACAAAATGTACAATCATTTAAGAAAAAGGATAATCACCCTTTCTCAGTATTCTGATAAGGTAGTTTTTGTTTCTGGACATGAACACACCTTACAATATATTGTAGAAAATGGGATTCCGCAGATCGTGAGTGGCTCTGGAGCGAAAAAGGGGGCAACCCGACTTCTAAATGGGAGTAAGTTTTCAACCGGAAAAACAGGATATGCCGTTTTAAAGGTGTACACTGATGGTTCCTCTAAAGTAGATTTTTATGGGGCGGATGCAGGTCAGGAAGAATCCTTGTTCCAAACCCAAGTGCTAACACCGAATGTTTCAACAAAAAAGGCATCTTATGATGATAAATTTCCTGCATATAAAGAAGCATCTATCTATACCGATGAGGAAATTGATAAAAGCGGATTCCATAAATGGCTTTGGGGTGAGCGCTATAGAGAATATTATGCTACAAAGATAAAAGCACCTACCGTATTATTGGATACCCTTTACGGTGGACTTTCAGTGGTGAGAAAAGGCGGAGGAAACCAATCCAACTCATTACGCTTAATGGACAAGGAGGGCAAACAATATGTAATGCGCGACTTACGTAAAAGTGTAGAACGCTATTTGCAGGCCATGGCTTTCCAAGAAAGATTCGTTATTGGGCAATTTGATGACACTTATACGGAAAAACTACTTATGGACTTGTACACAGGTGCTCACCCGTATGCTCCTTTTACCGTAGGTGAACTTTCAGATGCAGTGGAACTCTATCATACCAATCCAAAACTTTTTTACGTACCCAAACAATCTGTGCTGGGGAGTTTTAATACCGATTTTGGTGAGGGATTGTACATGATTGAGGAGCATGTTTCCGATGGACATTCTGATTTGGAAAGCTTTGGAAAAACCAAAAAGATTGAAAGCACTTATGATTTTATCCAAAAGCTAAGAAAAGACGAAGCATATGCTTTGGATGGCGAAACTTATGCAAGGGCTAGATTGTTCGATATATTGATTGGTGATTGGGACCGACATGTAGATCAGTGGCGTTGGGCTGAATTTAAAGGAGATGATGGCAAAAAAGTATATAAACCCATACCAAGAGATAGAGACCAAGCCTATTCACGTTGGGGAGACGGTTTTATCTTGGAATTAGGTTCTCGTGCCGTGCCTGCCCTACGCATTTTTGAAGGCTTTCACGAAGAAATAAGAAGTGTGAAAGGATTTACTTCCTCTCCTAGGACTTTTGCCTTGGATATGGCTTTGTTATCAGAAGTAGATATGGATGTTTGGGTCGCACAAGCAAAATTTATTCAACAACATATTACGGAGGCAGTAATTGATAAAGCCTTTTTGAATTTTCCGGAGGAAGTGCGGGATGAAACCATTACCAAAATCAAAAAGACACTTTTGGCGAGGAAAAGAAACTTAGTGGATACAGCTAGGGAATATTTTGGCGTAATTAATAAGTACAGTGTGGTGACCGGTACTGATAAAGATGATTACTTCAACATAACTTCAACTCAAACCGGAGACTTGGAAGTAAGGGGATATCGTATAAAAGATGGAGAGAATAAAGATATGTTCTTCAAAAAGACCTACCATCCCCAGTTCACAAAAGAAGTTTGGGTATATGGCCTTGATGATGATGATGTTTTTGATGTAAATACTCCCAATTCAAAAATTAAAGTGCGCATTGTTGGTGGGCAAAATAACGACGTCTATAAAATAAGGGAGAAGTCAAAAAAAGTACATACCTATGATTTTAAAGCTAAAAAGAACACTTATGATGAAGCATTTGGCGGAAAAGTGCATAGTATCAATGATTATGACACCAACACCTACGATTTTTTAAAAATCAAGGCTAGCAACAACCAATTTCTGCCTACCATAGGGTCTAATCCAGATGATGGGTTTAGAATAGGATTTACGGACACCTATATTGTCAATGGTTTTAGGCAAAATCCGTTTACGCAACGTCACATTTTTAATGCAACCTACTATTTTGCCACCAACGGTTTTGATTTGGGGTACAATGGAGAGTTTGCCAATATTTTTGAAGGGGTGAATCTGGAGTTGGACGCTAGATTTACCAGCCCAAATTTTGCTATCAACTTTTTTGGATTTGGCAACGAGACGGATAATGATGAGGATGATGAACCTTTGGGCCTCGATTATAATAGGGTGAAATTACAGACCATAAAGATTGCACCATCTTTGGTTTGGCGAGGATATTTGGGTTCTAAGGTAAGGTTGGGGGTTTCCTATGAAGATATTGAGGTTGAAGAGACCGAAGACCGATTCATTAACCAGTTTTATGTGCAAAATGGTGAAGAGAATGAACAAAGTTTCTTTGGTGTAGATGCCGAGTACAGCTATTTCAACACAGATAATGCGGCTTTCCCTACCATGGGAATGAGTTTTTCGTTGCAAGGAGGGTATAAAATGAATCTGGACGATTCCAACAGAGCATTTGGGTATATTATCCCAAGCCTTTCTATAGATCACAAGTTATGTTCCAATGGGAAACTGGTTTTGGCCACTAAAGTTAAAGGTCATATAAACATTGGTGATGATTTTGAGTTTTACCAAGGAGCCAATATTGGGGCCAACAATGGATTAAGAGGGTTCAGGTTTGAGCGCTTTACCGGAAAATCAGCTTTTTACCAAAACACTGACCTTAGATTAAGCTTTAGAAATAGGCAGACAGGATTGTTGCCGGTCACACCCGGCATTTATGGGGGATTTGATTATGGAAGGGTTTGGTTTCCGGGGGAAGACTCTGATAAATGGCACAACTCCTATGGAGGGGGTTTCTTTTTGAATGGGGCCGACCTCTTATCAGCTAACTTTGGATTGTTTAACAGCTCGGATGGAATGCGATTTGCCTTTGGGGTTGGATTTGGTTTTTAGCTCGGAAAAGAGGGCCATTTTTGACGTGGATTCAAATGTTATGTGAAATGAAGTCATATAACAATCCATAACGGACATCTATCAATTTGCACTAGATTTTTAAGTAGATTTTCCCGAACTTCACTTATCGGGCGATATAGCTCATTAAAACGAGCGATATCTTAAACGTTAGCGGCAAGCAGTGGCTCTGATGAGAACGATTATCCATGGTTTTATATCACATTGTAGTAAAAAAAATAAGTTTGTTGTCCTATTTCCATGTTCTCAATCATTATGAATTAAACGTTTATTATTTATTCATTAAAAACAGAAGACATGAAAAGAACAATTTTGAATTTATTTTTCACAATGCTTGCATTCAGCAATGTGAATGGAATGGAACATCATGATTATGATGCAACCATCGACCAAAGTAAAAAACAAACGAAAAGTTATATTTCTATTTTTGAGATTCCGGCAACGGACATAAAACGCGCAATAAACTTTTATGAAGCCATTCTGGATATCGATATTGAGCACATGGCGTTTCCAGGAATGGAAATGGGTTTATTACCATTTGAAAACCAACAGGTTATTGGTGTTATTATGAAAGGAGAAGGTTACGAACCTTCAGCTAAAGGGGTAACCCTATATCTTAATGGAGGAGACGACTTGCAGGTAATTCTTGAAAAGGTGGAACAAAACGGAGGAAGCATTCTTGTTCCCAAAACACCCCATGCCGATGAAAGCGGTTTTTTTGCATTATTCATCGATTCGGAAGGGAATAAAATGGGACTGCATTCACCAAATTAAATTATTGTCCTATTTCAAACTTTTCAATCATTAAGCGTATAAAAATTTATTATTTAAAATTAAAAAACAAAAGACATGAAAGATTTTATGATGTTATTTCACAGCGAACCCAATCCTGATTTTAATCCTACTCCAGAACAAATAGAAGAAGAAGTAAAAGCCTGGCAAGATTGGATGGGAGGAATTGGTGCACAAGGCAAATTAAAAAATCCAGGTGAAGCACTTGGTTTTGAAGGAAAAACGATGCATGCTGACGGAACTATTACAGATGGACCCTATGCAGAGCTGAAAGAAATTATTGGAGGTTTTATCATTGTATCAGCTGAATCTATTGAAGATGCCATCCAATTGGGAAATGGTTGTCCTGCATTAAGTAGCGGTGGTAAAGTAGAGGTCAGAGACATTATGGTTTTTGATGGAATGTAATATTCTGATTAAATGGATAACAAGTTACTTTCTGATATTTTTAAATCTGAGTACAGCAACTTAGTTGCTGTACTCAATAGCTATTATGGATTAAAAGACTTGGAATTAGCGGAAGATATTGTATCCGATACATTTTTAAGAGCAATGAAAACCTGGTCTCATAAAGGGATTCCCGAATATCCTAAAGCCTGGCTTAGAAAGGTAGCACAGAATTTAATGCTGGAACATTTCAGGAGGAAGAAGACCTTTGAGGAAAAAATTACTCCTGAATTAGGAGCAAGAACTCAGCAAATTGGCGAGATTGAAATTACTGATAAAATAATTGAAGACAGCCAGCTCCACATGATGTTTGTGCTCTGTGACAATGAACTTAACAAAGAATCTCAGATTTGTATTGCTTTAAGAATTTTGTGTGGTTTTAGTATTGAAGAGATTGCGAAGGCACTTTTGTCAAATAAAGAAACAATAAACAAAAAATTATACAGAGCAAAAAAAGCAATTAAAGAACGAAATCGAGTTGAGACGAATCTTACATTAAACCAATATGTTACAAGACTTGACAACGTATTAAGAGTCATCTATCTAATATTTAATGAGGGTTATTATAGCAGTGTTAATGAAGATAATATCCGACACGAAATATGCTGGGAAGCCATGCGACTTAGTATTTTCTTATCTGAGCATAAAATCTTTCCGAAGCAAAAAATACATGCATTAATAGCCTTAATGTGTTTTCATACTTCTAGATTAGATGCCAGGATTTCAGGAGAAGAGGGTGATTTGCTGTATCATGAACAGGATAAAAGCAAATGGAATTCAGCACTAATTCAAAAGGGTACGAAATACCTTAAACTATCCGCTGAGGGAGATATTGTTAGCAAATATCATCTTGAAGCGGGAATCGCTTATTGGCACACAAGAGACAATAATGGGAAATGGAATAATATATTACAGTTATATAATAAATTGCTAACAATAGAATATTCACCTATTATTGCTATGAATCGGACATATGCCCTTGCACGGGCTAATTCAGTTGCCGAAGCTATTCAAGAGGCACATAAACTAGAATTGAAAAACAACCACCACTATTTCTGTTTGTTAGCGGAACTATACCGTATGAATAATAACATTGAAAAAGAAATAGAATACCTAAATATTGCCATTGGTTTTGCCAATAAAAAAAATGAAAAAGAATTAATAAAACACCGATTAGAAAAAGCAAGCCGATGAAATGTATTACACATTCAGATTGTAAATAATTGATACTTTGAAAAAAATTAGAAATTAATATTTAGTGAAAAAGGTGTGGCTAGCTTGAATTAAATGCCAGCCGCTAACAATAAATATAGGTCATTTGGCGGATAATGTTATAATTGAAAATGAGCGCAATTACCATAATATAGAGCAGTTTGATAGTCTGGAGCTTTAAAACACCAAACGCCCCATATTCGAGCCGATAAGTGCAGCGCCAAAAAAGCAGCTTTTTTTACTATCATAAATATCCCAGTAAAATTCTTTTTCCAAATATCGTCTTGAGCCTACCGCATTGAGCAGGGTGAAGTCGTAGAGAACTATTTAGTCAATTATATAAGAGTATAGATTTCTTCCCTTCGTCTGAATTTGGTTTATAGGATTTTAACATGCATTTTTTGCAATTCTAAATCCCAAGTCATCAATTTTAAAAGAAAATGGATGACTTCTTCTGCGGGTTGTGGCCATAACACTTCTTGCTACATCACACCAACCCCCACCTCTAAAAACTCGATATTCACCATATTTGGTTTCATCATAGATATCTGAACACCATTCCCAAACATTTCCTAACATATCATATAGTCCCCATGCGTTTGGCTTCATTTGACCAACCTCATGAGGTTGGTTTTTAGAATTTTTCTTGTACCAGGCAATTGATTCAATGCCGTCGTATCTTTTCTTTCCTGTTCCGCATTGACATGCATATTGCCATTCAGCTTCTGTTGGGAGTCTAAATCCATCAGCATTTGAAACAAATCTTATTTCTCCTCTTTCTTTGTCTATTATATAACATGGATTTATTCCCAAATGTTCGGATAATTTGTTGCAAAAAGCAACAGCATCTATCCAAGTAACAGTTTCAACGGGGAGTTTATCGCCTTTAAAAGAACTTGGATTTTCTTTTGTGATCGACCTGTATAAAGCTTGGGTCGTTGGATATTTAGATAAATAAAAACTATCAATTTTGACCTCCCAAGTCTTTTTTATTCGGTCATCCCGCATTTCAATGGTTCCTTTTGGGACTTCAACGAGTAACTTGTTGATGAGCTCTTTGTTGACTTTTTTCATTTTTCTGACAATTAAAAATTAAGTAAAAAATAAAGCATGGTCTGGTGGATTGCCAAAGATAACCTAGTCAAGTTTATACGAATACAAATTTCGCCCTTTGGTCTGCGATTGTTCATCAGCAATGAGCAAGGTGGAATCATCAAGAAAGCAAATAGATTCCATTTGGGTTTCATGTTTTAGGTAAGTGCGGCTTATTTTGGCGAAGCTTAGATGTTCCAACTCAAAATCCCGTATTAAATATAGATAACCATATCCTAAAAGTGCAAGGGTTTTACCATCCTTGGAGATGTCGGCACCGGTAACAGAGCAGTGATGCTGTTCGTTGCACAAATTTAGAGTGCCTATAAGTCGGGCTTCATAAGTTCCCTTTTTGTCAGGAACTTTGTACACCAAAGTTTTTCCTAAATATGGACGGGAACGATCCTTCGTAAATATGTATAAATGATCGTTCCAGTGAAAAAAAGCTTCAGCATCAAATAAGAGTTCTTTTTTTGAAGGTGGAAATTCTTTTTGTTGCGGATAGTAAAACTCTATTTTCTCTGCAGGGATGCTACTCCCTTTTTCTTGATTTGGATTCGGGAGTTTGTATATGGTCAGGTTTTTTCGGTCATTGTCGTTATTGCCAAAATCCCCTATATATAGATTTCCTTTCTTATCCTTTGCTAAATCTTCCCAATCATTATTTTTTGCATGTTTCACCTTGAATTCTTTAACAAGTTTTCCTTCAAGGTTTATGGCATAAATAATGTCTTTATTTCCATTGTCTTCTAGAACCCAAGCTCTTGATTGATCAAAAGTTGCAATACCGGAAACTTCACTAAGTTTAGAGGGCAATTTCCCTAAATAGGTTAAATCACCATAATACGGTTTTTGTGCGCAACCTTGCAAGAATACTAAGGCAAGGATAGCTGAGAACTTACTCATTGGCTTCCTTTATAGGTAAATAGATATCTGCCTTCCATTGTAATTCGTTACCGCCCAAGTTAGGGTTGCTGTAAAAAACTTCTACGGGTTTTTTTTCTACTTCAATGTTATTTAGCTCCGCGTAATTGAGCAATGCATACCAAGCTCTATCCGAAGTAATATAATTGCCATTATACTCTGCTTTCAATGTCTTTTTGTCAAAAATGCGTTTGTATGTTATGTCTGGATGGTTTGGGAGGCTTTCGGAACGAATAATGGGATAACAGAAGTTATAGGATAGACTGTCCGTTTTTATGTTCCAATCAATTACCTCAACAAAGGGAGGGCCGTTTAACTCCACTCCATTTTCGTATAAGATAGAATTTAAAAAGGAATAGTTCCGCATCATTCCTTTTGCTTTGCCAATTTGTGATGTTTTTACCGGAATACATGCACAGGCAGATGAAAAAAGCTCATCCTCACCAACTATTGTGACCTTAAAATCCTTAAGATGATCATTTAAAAAATCATTAAAGGCAAGCAGGGTCTTTCTGGATTTTTTCTCAAAATCAGTGTCAGAAAAAGGAATTTGTATCTTATTGATTAAACTATGTTCAACATCTTTGATATTTACTTTTATGTGACTCATTGAATCATTAATTGCAGATACATCCCAATGATATTCATGAATGGAATCGTTAAAAGCCAATTCTTGTTTAAAACTGTTTAGACTCTCTTGTTCAACAGGTTCAAAATCACCCATGGAAGTATGCCAAGCCTTTACCGTTTGATTTACGGTCCCAGGTGTAGTTTTGACTTTAAAATTGACTTGGTAATCCTGTGGTTTTAAAAAAAGGTACCAAACTAAAGCAATGATGATAAGAGCACAGAGTGCTATAAAAACCCTCCTCATAGGTAATAGTGTTTAATTGGGTGCTGTCATGTTAAGCTTGTCAACTACAAACCGCCCTAGGTCACGTCCTTGTTTAACACCAATTTCTACTGCAGCGCGATAGTGTATTCCACCATACATTCTACTAATCGCAGCCTCATCGGCAGCTTGCTTAAACGATTTGAAAGACCTTACTGGTAGTCCGTAGGGAACCTCGGTATTGTCATCAAAAGCAAAATTATCCCCATAAATGGAAGTTAGTGCAGTAGCTGCCGCTCCTGAAACAACACTGTGTCCACTTGTATACTCTGGAAACGGAGGAGTCTGCAAAACAGGTTCCCAACTATCATCAATATGCTCGTTGATCAGTGTTTCTGGGCGAATCAAATTGCTTCGGTATTTTTCGTCCCAGCAACTTATAAATGCATCTGCAATGGCAATGGAGGTTTTGGTATAGGTATAAACCGTTTTTGCTACATCAGCATTGGTCTTTAGACTTGCAATTTTTGCAATACCTATCCAATGCGCTCCTGGTGTAATCTTTTTTGTGGCAAACATCAAATGACCCCTGGTAACCGAAACGTATGGATTGCAATCCCAAAACTGTGCAATGGCCACTTCTTCAGATTCATCTCCCTTTGCAGTAATTTCATTGCTAATGTCATAAACCTCTCTTACTTCTTTATAGAAATCCGAGTCTTCTTCCATAGAGAAAGGAGGAGGAGGAAGTGGTTTAAATTGACCCGCAGAATCAATTACAAAGGGCCGAATTTTGTTCCAATGGGGTTCAATGCCATCCATATAAGACGGAGGGGTAGGTTGCCAGCGTGATGGATCATCTGAGTTAACTGAGAATTTTGGCATTGTTCGTGTCTGCTTATAATTGTCCTTGTCCATCCAGGCGGCAATATGCTCAGATACTTTTAGGCCATAAGTTTTGGAAGCGTTAAAAACGACTTCATTTTTTTCGCTCCAAGTATTGTAGAGGCTATCTTGGTAGGTTTCAATTCTTTCCTCAGAAAAAATTAGCTTTTTGCTCATATCTATATGTGCAATCAAGGCGGCCAACTCAAAGTTTATTTTTTCTTTTTCTTGAGGTTCTGGAATGCTTTCCAAATTACGCAACTGACCTGCTAACGATTTATAGGAATCATCATTTTTGGCCAAAATTTCATAAGCAGCCACATTTGGATAAGCGTAAATTCTACTGGCAACAGGAGGTGAAAAAATATCGTGGATCATAATTTCAGTGACTTTGTCCACCGAGCTATGGAAATCTTCAGGGGTAATGTTGATAGATTCTTCTTTTTTCTGACAGGAGACAAAAATCAAAAGCAGTAATACAATGCCAATTCGTTCTTTCATGATCTTTCAGTTTAGTTGTTGAGTTTATAAACCTGCAATTTATCATTATTAAAGATTGCAAGTAAATATTTTTGTTTGTTGAGGGTAATTGTTTTTAAATGTCTCAAAGATTTTTTGGTAAAATCCAAACCTAATTGATTTCCTAAAATTATATCATTTTCATTTTTAAGCAATGCTCCCGGAAATGAATCAAACCGGCCGTGATAAGGTTTTACTCCAAAGTAATTTCCCCCTATCAATACTTCATTGGTACCGTTTCCATCAAAATCATCCACTAAAAAGGCCATCATTGGGGAAACCTGTAGTTCATTTTTGAAGGGAACAAAAACAAACTCTCCATTGTTGTTTTTTAAATACCCAGAGTCCAAGGTGTTCACTTCTAGTACCGTGGACTTGTCCAGTTTTTCCTTTCCAAAGATTTCCTCTACTGTTTTTCCTGCGAAAGAGGTATAGCTATTGAATTCTTTTCTTAAGAATACCATTTGGGAGGCTAATCCATCCAAGGACTCCAATGGATAATAGATACCGTCTTTTTCCAGTGCCGTAACGGTTTCTGTTTGCCCGTTGTCATCAAAATCATTCAAGAAAAGCTTCATCGGGAATTTTTTGGAAGCTTTAAATTTTGAGTTTGTACCCCAGTTTCCAAGAAGGTAATCCATGTCTCCATCGGAATCAATATCAAAAGCTTCAATACTTTGCCATAACCCTTTTAGGTCTAAATTTTGGGTTTCGGTGAAAGTCCCATTTTCATTCTTTAAAAACTTAGGGGACATCCATTCACCTATAAGAATCAAGTCTGTTGCGCCATCATTGTCAAAGTCGCTCCAAAGCGCATCGGTGACCATTCCATGTGATTGTTTGTTAAATCCATCCAGTACTTTGAAAGTTCCATTTTCATTCTTTAAAATATAGGAATTGGCCGGAGATCCAAATTTGGAAGTTATGGTGTGTCCACCGACAAAAACATCCAAATCGCCGTCATTATCAAAATCGTTGGGTTTGACCACAGAAGCATTTTGATAATATTCTGGAAGGTTTGTGGTCTCAAAAGTAGCATCTCCTTGAATATAGAATTGCTCCAAAAGTGCATCGGACTGTCCAAAAAAATCACCGCCACCAGAGGTTATAAACAAATCGTTTTTTTGGTCGTTGTTGAAATCAGCTATTACAGCTGAAACATCTTCTTTGATGGAATCTTTTGTAATGATGGGAAAATGATGGTCAACAAAAACAGAATCTCGTTGCAAAAATATTTTTGAAAGGCCAAATTTTGAACCGCCAATAAAAATATCTTCCTTTCCATCATTGTTTAGGTCTCCCACGGCCAATGCAGGACCTCTATCCGATATTTGATATGGGATTAATTTTTCTCGGTTAAAGTCTGTGTAATTGTCCTCCACATGGGTGAAATCCATCCCCAAGTTATTAGCTAGAGGGACAAATAAAGGTTCATTTTTCTTATGCAATGATTGATAATCAAAAGATTTGGTGTCCTCTGGTTGAATTTCCAAAGTTTGATTCAGTGCCACATCTTTCAGTACCTGAAAGGTCCTATTGGGCCAAATTACCTTTAAAGAATCCGCTTTTTGCACATTTTTTGGATACCCAAAGTGAATTATAGGCTCCGAAGAGGCCTGAAATCCGCGGGAAGGGAACAGCTCTTTAAATTGTAGTTTTCCTTTGTGATAAGCATATACTTTGGTGCCGATTCCAAACTTGTTTTCTGCGGAAAAATTGAACTTTACCTTTAGGTAATTCCCATTATTGGCCGCTTTGTTTATGTAGAGTGATGCAGGTTGGTTCAGGTTATTGGTCACTAAATCGAGGTCGCCATCACCGTCCAGATCACCTATTGCCGTAGCTCCGGAAACCAAGGTGTCGTTGCTTGTCCATTGCCCTGACATATTCTCAAAAATTAAATTTTTGCCACCCCTAAAAACATAGTTATGCACGTTACCAGAGGGCATCAGTTGTAGGGCTTCTTGGTCTACCAACTTGGTATTGTCAATTTTTTTCTTGATTTGATCACTGGACACAAATTTTATAAAATCCAGGTCATTGGGTCGCTTGGGAATACCGTTGGATATGAAGATATCTTGTAGCCCATCTAAATCATAATCCCCAAAAAGAGCGCTCCAACTCCAGTCCGTTGCGGCAATACCACTCATTAAAGCAGTCTCCATAAAATTTCCATCAGGTTGGTTCACATAGAGCATGTTCCGTGTGAACTGATAATGGTACCCAAACCTATTTATTCTAAGCTTTTGTGTTTGAATGTTGTCATCTCCTTCGGAGGATTTTAGCGCAATTTCATCTTCGGGAAGCATATCCAACGAAATCATATCAGGTCTTCCATCATTATTTATATCTGCCACGTCATTTCCCATGGAGAACCTGCTGGTATGTCCAAAATACTTTTTCAGGCTTTCAGTGAATGTGCCATCTCCATTGTTCAAATAATAGTAATCATCTTCATGAAAATCGTTGCCTACATAAATATCCGGGAACCCATCCAAATTAAAATCAGATATGGCCAATCCTAGACCATAAGCATTTATACCGCCGTAAATTCCTGCTTCCTCGCTAACATCCACAAACTTACCTTGGTCATTTCTGAGCAATTTATCCCCAGTCTCATAATTGCGCTCATAGCGTAAATCAAATTTGCCATAGGAATTTTGAGTGTGTACGGCATGGTTTAACAGATAAAGGTCCAAATCCCCATCCAGATCATAATCAAAAAAAGCAGCATTGGAACTGTAGGTGTCAAAGTCAAGCCCATATTTAGCGGCACTTTCTGTAAATGTGTTGTCGCCATTGTTAATGAAGAGCTCATTGAATCCGTTGAATCCATTTAGACCCACAACTGCACAAACATAGATATCCAATAACCCATCCCCATTCACATCGGCCATGGATGTGCCAGTGTTCCAGCTACTATTCCCCTCTATTCCAGCAGCGGTGGAAATGTCTTCAAATTTAAGATTCCCTTTATTTAAATATAGTTTGTTCTTTACTTGATTCCCCGAAAAGAAAATGTCTGGTAATCCATCATTATTAATATCTCCTATTGACACTCCTCCGCCATTATAGAAGTATAAATAATCCAAAATATTGAGGTTGTCGGACGGAGTGATGTCATTGCTAAAGGTGACCCCAGTGGTTTTAGGGTCTGGGTTTTTAAAAAGACCACCCTCTTTTTTGCAGGATGCCAAAAGCACAACGATGATAAATATTGTTGATAGCTTACTCATTAATGGCAAATATCTTTGGTTTGTTATTGTTAATAGCTGCAATTATGAAGGTGTTCCCGTTTTTGTCCTTGAACTGTTCCAGGTATTTTACTTCATCCTTTATTTTAAAACCGCTGGTGTCATAGTTTTGCCATTCAAAACCAAGTTTTCCATCTCCTAACAAAAGGTTACCATAACTGGCATCCAGTCTGGAGAATTGTGGCTTGTACTCATAATTGTTTCCGGCCATGATCAAATCAAGGTTGCCATCATTGTTTACATCGGTACAGGTAATGTCACAAACACAGGACAATTGCACTCTTGGAGGAAGTTTTTGAATGGTAAACTTGCCACCTCCTTCATTTATAGCAATCATAGAGGCTGAAGTCTCTACCTGCTTTACAATTGAATTATCTATGATTTCTTTAGAAAATAGCTCTTGAATGGTTCTTTTGGCATAATCTGATGCTTTGAGGTTCTCCTTTTTTAGAGAAACAAGCTGTTCTGTCAGTTCCTTTTTCTGATGTATGGGATAGTCACCACCGTTGGAATGTAATGTTACAATTTGCTCAATGGTACCATTATCATCAAAATCGTTGACCCACATTTTCATGGGTTGATTTTCCATTGGTCTATAATGAAGATTCAGCCCTTGGTTTCCCAATATCAAATCTTGGTCGCCATCATTATCCAGATCGGCAGTTTCAAGGGTGTTCCACCAGCCATAAAGACTATCCAGAGAAGAGGTATATTTCACAAGCCTTCTTCCTGTATTTTTGTAGATTTTTGGAGTGTCCCATTCGGAGGTAACGATTAGATCTTTCTTTCCGTCCCCATCAATATCCACCCATTTGGAATCTGTGACCATACCAGCGTTTTTAAGATCGTAACCTAAACGTTCAGATGCATCAACAAAAACACCTTCGCCTTTGTTTTCAAGGAGCAAATGGTCTGGTGACACCCCATAAACTCCAACCACGCTTCGTGACCCAATAAATACATCGATATCTCCATCACTGTCAAAATCATTAGGAGAAATGGTGGAGATATTTTTAAATGTTGAAGGCAGTTCTTTTTCAGATTTGGAAAAATTGCCGTTGCCATCATTTAAATATAGCCGTGGTCTGTAGCTATTTTGTTTGTTGACATTGTTCCCGCCTGAACCTACCAGTAAATCTAAATCGTTGTCACCGTCCGCATCAAAAAATGAAGCAGCCACATCCTCATGTTTGCTGTCATCTTCAAGAGCTTTTGAGGTTTTTCGGGTAACATTTCCATTTCCTTTGTGTATGTAAATTGCACCAGCTTGATTGTCAGCTCCACCTACAAAAAAGTCTTCATGACCATCTCCGTTTACATCGGCAACGGCCAAAGAGGGACCTTCCTGTGACAATTTTTTATAAATAAGGCCCTCAAAATCAAAATCATTATAATGATCTTCTTTATGCTCACCCAGTATTTTCGAATCCAATTCGTTTAAAAAGGATCTTTGAATTTCTTTTTTAGGAATTGTATATACCCCGGTTGATTCTTCGTGTTTAAATGTGATCAGCTGATTGCCGGTTACATTTTCCAACTTTTGGGTACGGTCATCGGGCCAAACAATGCGGATTGAATCCATTTTATCCGATTTTCCCATTCCAATGGTCATTCCATAATCCATGGAAGATTGAAATCCGCGGGAAGGGATGAGTTCCTGGTTGATAATGTTTCCATCAAAATAAAACTGCGCCAAAGTTCCTATGGCAAAAGGATTTTCTTTAGGGCCTTTAAACTTAAGCTGGATGTAATTGTTATCAAGTTGGTTGTTGGTATTATTTTGATAAACAAATGTTTCCGTGTTTACATTGTTGATCACCAAATCCAAATCCCCATCATTATCCAAATCTCCATAAGCCGCACCGTTAGATCTTGTGGGCAAATCAAATCCCCATTCCTTGTTGGCATTTTTAAAGGTGATATCGCCATTGTTTTTATAAGCAAAATTTGGCTGAGGTTTTATGGGCATTTTATTGATGATAGAATCAATGGATTCCTTTTTGCCCGTTAGGGCCATTTTTTGAATGATTTCATTGGCAAAAAAGTCAACAAAATCCAAATCGGTTAGGTCGTGGTTAATTCCGTTGGTTACAAAAATATCCTTTAGTCCATCGTTGTCCATATCAAACATAAGTCCAGCCCAACTCCAATCGGTGGCATCTATACCACTGTAATAGGCCACCTCTGAAAAAGTGCCATTCCCATTGTTGAGTTGAAGGGTGTTTTGGATGTATTGCTGATAAAAATCCTTACTCTGTTTGAGCTCAAAAATGTTATAGCCTTCAAATTCCATAACGGATTTAACCCTTTCTTCGGGTTCTGGAAGCATATCCGTGATAAAAATATCATTGTGTCCATCGTTGTTGATATCTGCGATGTCTATTCCCATTGCGGATAGGCTTAAATGAGAGGTCCAATCTTTGATTTCTTCAGTGAACGTACCATCTTTTTGATTGATGTAGAGGTAATCCCGTTCATAAAAATCATTTGAAACATAGATATCAGGGTAAAGATCTTTATTAAGGTCCGTTATCATGACCCCAAGCCCAAAACCAATCAAACTGCCATAGATTCCGGCTTCTTCACTAACATCTACAAACTTGCCATTATCGTTTCTGAGGAGCATATCGCCCACACCTCGGAAAATATGGGGCACTTTTTCCCAATCTTGGGCCCGAACGCCTCTTTGTTCTGCATAACCAAGACTGCTTACAGGAATATTGCTGTTGTTGAGGATATAGGCATCCAAATCACCGTCCTTGTCATAATCGAAAAAGGAAGCATGGGTGGTAAACCCTGTTTTTGCCAGATTGTATTCATTTGCTTTTTCCGTGAAGGTGAGGTCGCCATTATTGATGTATAAATCATTGTCGTGGTTATTGCCTTCCAAATTACCGGCGTTGCTAACATAAATATCCAAAAGCCCATCTTGGTTAACATCGACCATCAGTACTCCAGTGGACCAAGGTTTATTGCCCATTATTCCTGCACTTTCAGAAATATCTTCAAATTTTAGATTGCCTTTGTTCAAGTAAAGGCGGTTGGGTACCATGTTTCCGGTAAGATAAATGTCCGAAAGGCCATCGTTATTGATGTCTCCTATAGCCACACCACCTCCATTATAAAAATTTCTGTACTTGAAAATGTTGAAATTCTTCTGGTTTTCTACCTTGTTCACAAAATCAACCCCAGTTTCCGTGGAAGGAAGCAAAGTGAACAGTGTTTCCGTTTTTTTCTCTTCAGTGTTGTTCGATTCTTGGTTGGTGCAGGCTACAATCTGCATCAATAGAACGGACATAATTACATATCTCAATTTCATTTGGTGTTCTGGTTTTTGACTAAAAAAACAGGAGAGTCATTGTTTAGTGTTATGATGAATTCCTCTCTCCCATTTATTCTTATTTTTTCAATCTCTCTAGCAGCTCCTGAAACTTTTAAGTTTTGTTTCCAGATTAAGTCGCCATTGCCATCATTTTGCAATAAAAGTCCATGCGATGCGTCCAATCTACCAAGTTGCGTGCTTATCTCAAAATTATTTCCAACGAATAATGCATCCTTGTATCCATCTCCATCGATATCGTTAATGTAAATGTTATTAACTGTTGAAGATTGGATGATTAGTGGTAAATTTTTTGGTGAAAAATTACCACTTCCATCATTTTCAAAGTAGGAAGTACTCAGTTGATAAATTTGTTTTTTACTGGCTCCTTCTAACTTTTCTTTTTCAAAAATTTCTTCCAAAGATGCTTTCGCAAAATCTTTGTAAAAAAGGAACCTTTTATTGAGTGCGGGCATTTGTTTGGCCAACTCGTCTTTTGATGCAAAAGCGGTTTCCTTACCCCCGTGGAAATGGGTGACCAATGTTTCTATTGACCCATTTTCATCAAAATCGGCTTTATAAAGTGTAACCGGTTTTTCAACTGATGCTTTGAACTTGGTATTTAAGCCCCAGTTACCAGCTAAAATGTCCAGATCTCCATCATTGTCCAAATCTGCCATTCGGATACTGTTCCACCAGCCGTAGGTTTTTCCCAACCCGTTTTCACTTTGTTTAACAAGTCTGTTTCCAGTATTGAGGAATATGGTTATGGGAGTCCAATGACCGGCAACAATAAGGTCTGGATATCCATTTTTGTCTAAATCATGCCATACAATGTCTTTTATGTTTCCAACGGCTTCAAATTCTGGAGCAAATGTGGAGGTGATTTCTGTAAAATTTCCTTTACCATCATTTGAAAAAAGATATTGTTTGGGGATGTCTCCAAATTTTCCGGGAACCAAATCAGATGTAATACAAACATCCTGGTCTCCATCATTGTCAATATCAACAGCTTTTACATTAGAGGCATTCACTTCAATATTTCCAAATTGGGTTTGATCTTTAATAAGTTGACCTTTTTTGTTGAGATAAAGCCTAGGTGTTAGGGGTTTTCCTTTGGTAAATTCGTTGCCGCCGCTCACTACAAGTAAGTCAAGGTTTCCATCATTGTTGGCATCAAAAAAAACATTATCAGTGTCTTCGCTGATTTTATCAAGTTCGAATAAATCTGCTTGACTTTCTTGAAACCCGCCTTGCTCATTTTGTAAAAAGAGAGCGGAAGCTTGTTTTTTTGCCCCACTGATGAACAGGTCTTCAAAACCATCATTATTTATATCGGCCACGGAAACAGAGGGGCCTTCATTGGAGTTCGAAAAAGGGATTAAGGGATCTCGGTCAAAATCTAAAGTTTGCTGCTCTTTATGAACAAAATTCAATTTTGTAGCAGGGGCAGAAAAGAAGGATTCAATGTCAATGTTTTGTTTTTTGTAACAATCTCCGATTGCATTTGTAAAAGAGACATTCAGAGTTTTTGGCGTAATGATGTTTTTGATTGTTTGATATTTTCCGCCAGGCCAAATTACTTTAAGAGAATCAATGATAGAATCTTTTCCAATTCCAAAGTGAAGGTTATGATTCTTGGCTGAAAGATACCCGCGAGTCACAAAGTTTTCTTGTGTAATTATATTGGAGCCTTGATATAAAATGATCTTTGCACCAATGCCAAAGTAGTTGTTGGGGCCTCCACGGAATCTTACCTTAAGGTAATGGTTTGTATTGAGGGTGTTTTCCAACATAAAAGCTTCTTGGTCCACATTGTTCACTATCACGTCTAAATCACCGTCGTTGTCCAAATCAGCATATGTACACCCATTGCTATAGGATTCAATTTCTTTAGACCATAATCCCGACATATTTGAAAAAGTGATGTCTCCATTATTCTTGAAAAAATAGTTTGGCACTTTTTTGCTGGGCAGCTGTTCTATAAATGCCATATCATCTTTGGATAACCCTGAACTTATGGTTTTCTGGATATGATCATTGGAGATATAATTGATAAAATCCATGTCATTGGTAGCACCCTTTATACCATTTGAAACAAAAACATCTTTAAAGCCATCATTGTCAAAATCTGCAAGTAATGCTCCCCAAGACCATTCTGAAGCATTTATTCCGCTTAAATGGGAAACCTCACTAAAATGCTCTCCATCCAAATTGAGATGAAGCGTGTTCTGCATGTACTGCGGAGCATATCCGTTTTTTAGATATTGTTGATAAATAGGGAATCCATACTCCAATCCCGAGGTTTTGTAGGTTTCCAAATCTTCGGGAAGCATATCCAAAGAAACAATATCGGTTAGTCCATCATTGTTGATGTCTGCTAGGTCATTGCCCATTGAAAAATGTGATGTGTGTCCCATTTTTCCATCACCACTTGAGATAATTTCTTTAAACGTGCCATCTTTTTGATTGATATAGAGATAGTCGTTTTCGAAAAAATCATTGCCAATATAGATGTCTGGATACCCATCATTGTTTAGGTCGCCGACCCCCAAACCAAGGCCATAGCCAATGTTTCCCTGAAAAATACCTGCTTCTTTGGAAACATCCACAAATTTCCCATTATCATTTCTGTAAAGAATATCTCCGGATAATGGATCAGTTAATTTTCTTTTAGCTCCCTTGCCATATGATCGGTTTGCATTTACAGAATGGTTGAGAAGGTACATGTCAAGGTCTCCATCCAAGTCATAATCAAAAAAAGATGCTTGGGTTGAAAATCCAGAAAAATCCAAATTGTAGCTGGACGCTTCTTCTTTAAAAGATGGAATGCCATTTTCATCTACTCCTTGATTGACATAAAGGAGGTTTTTCCCTTTGATAGTATTATAATTGCCTACTTTACAAATATAAATGTCCAAAAGCCCATCGTTATTGATATCGACATGGGTAACCCCTGTTGTCCACCCGGTGTCGTTATCAATTTTTGCGACCTTGGTTATATCCTCAAAACTGAATTGACCCTTGTTTAAATAGAGTTTGTCCTCGCCTTGATTTGAGGTAAAGTAGAGGTCCGTTAAATCATCATTATTAAAATCCCCAGCAGCAACACCTGCACCATTATAATAATAGAGATAATTAAGAATATTCAGCTCTGGGGTTTCTGTTAGTTCATTCTTAAATGTGATACCGGTTCGGGGGGATGTTCTGTTCAAAAAGAGGTTTTTTGAATCATTTTTTTTACAGCTCAATACCAGTAAAAAAACACCAATAAAAATCCAAAATTTCCCTCTCATCTATTTCAAGAAAATAAGATGTTAATATAACCAATCCCGTAAGAATTAGAAACGTAACAATAGTTAATATTTTGTGGAATTTAAACGAAAACGTTTGAGATTTCCCGAATCTTGATATGGGGTTCTTGTTTTGATAAATAATCCAATATATTTATGGACAACAAACCAAACGAAAGAATCAAAATGTTAGGAATATTATCTTTTTTGGGCTTTACCCTGTTAGTGGGAATCATTTCATATTTGGCAACAAGATCTACAGACGAAAAATCATCGGACGGATATTTTTTGGGAGGCAGAAGTTTAACGGCAGGTGTTATTGCCGGGTCTTTGCTGTTGACCAATTTGTCTACGGAACAAATTGTTGGGCTAAATGGAAGTGCCTATAAAGATGGCCTATCTGTAATGGCATGGGAAACACTTGCGGCTATAGCTATGGTTGTTGCGGCCATATTCTTATTGCCGCGATATTTAAAAGGAGGATTGACTACCGTACCGCAGTTTTTGGCAAATCGTTTTGATGTTACTACCAAAACAATTACTTCAGGATTGTTTTTAACAGGATATGTGGTTGTGCTTTTGCCTGTTATCCTATACTCTGGCTCTGTGGCCATAAGCGGAATGTTTAATGTGCCTGAAATGTTGAATGTGTCAGATTCTACAGCTTTGGTCATCTGTATTTGGGGGATTGGCATCATCGGTTCTATTTATGCCGTATTTGGTGGGTTGAAAGCGGTTGCTGTATCAGATAGCATAAATGCAATTGGGTTGATTATCGGTGGAATATTGATTCCCGTGTTTGGTTTAATGGCAATAGGGGATGGCAGCGTACTTGCTGGATTGGATACGCTGGTTTCTTCCGATCCTGAAAGATTTGACTCTACAGGGAATCATGGTCAAGAAGTACCTTTTTCTACAATTTTTACAGGAATGATGTTGGTTCAATTGTTTTATTGGGGAACCAATCAGCAAATTATACAGAGAGCATTGGGAGCTAAGAATCTAGCTGAAGGCCAGAAAGGATTGTTGTTGGCTTCTTTCTTGAAAATTTTAGGGCCTCTAATTTTGGTGTTGCCAGGGATGATTGCATATCATTATTTTGATGGAAATTTAGAGTCGAGCGATTTGGCATATCCGGCACTGGTTGGTGCTGTGCTACCCAAATATTTGGTTGGTTTTTTTGCGGCCGTTTTGTTTGGGGCTATTTTAAGTTCTTTTAATAGTGTTCTGAACAGTTCAGTTACACTTTTTGGTATTGATATTTACAAACAGCACATTAACAAAGAAGCGCCGGAAGGCACAGTTGTAAAGTATGGTAAAATTTTTGGTGTCTGTTTGGCTTTGGCTGCGATGTTTATAGCGCCTTTAATTGCAAATGCTGGAAGTCTCTTTAATTACCTTCAAGAGATTAACGGTATTTACAACATTCCTATTTTAACCATTATTGTTGTGGGCTATTTAACCAAGCGTGTACCTGCAATTGCTGCAAAAATTGCCATATTCATGGGCTCTGGGCTATATATTGTTAGTCAATTTATTGTTGGCCCATATAGAGTGGAGAAGGCCCTGGAGGCTGCTAGAGCATCTGGCATTACAGATGAGGCTGCTTTGAATTTGGTTGAGGCAGACGCATATCCTCATTATTTACATGTAATGGCCATTCTATTTTTGTTAAATGCCGGAATCATGTTGTTGATTGGAAAATTCTATCCTAGAAAAGAAGCTTTTGAACAACAATATACCAAGCAAGTTGAAATCACTCCATTCAAATATGTAAAACAATTTGGCGCCATTATTTGCCTTATTGTGATTGGAGTCTATATCTATTTTGCTAAATAATAGATTTCTAACTGTGTCAGATTAATTATTTGATTAATGAATGTCCTGATTGACCTGATCAGTTATTTAAGCTTTAGCAGGAAACTAATAAGAATTTTGTATTGGTATTTGCCTTTGATTTGTTGAGGAATAGTTGATTCCCTCCCTTCTTTAAAACGTGTATATTATTTTATCGCGTATTTAGCTCTGTTATTTCGATAAAAAAAAGGCTGCCATTTGGCAGCCTTCTCAAATAATCAAATAAACTTAAAACTTAGATTGTTAATACCCGGGATTTTGTACCAGGTTTGGATTAGCTAATAGCTGTGCAGCAGGAATTGGGAACAGCTCATAAGTTGAATTTCCAATCGAGTTTGCTGCCTTAAACTCCCAATCTCTTGTATATTGTCCAAAACGAATCATATCATTTCTTCTCCAGGATTCGGCATATAGTTCGCGACCTCTCTCATCCAACAACTGTTGTTCGCTAACGGTACCAAATGGTGTCGCACCTCTAATGGCCCTTAGTTCATTCACCAAAGCGGTAGGGTCTCCACCACTACGCATTAATGCTTCGGCTTTCATTAGATGTGCATCTGCATATCTAAAAACTATTTCATGGGGCTCATCACCTCCACCATATTTTGGGTGGTATTTAATAACACGAATACCGGTAGTTTCATCATTGTTAATTAAGCTGTTATTCCCAGAACCGTCCTGAAAATTTCTTTTGAAAGTTAATGGAGCACCTGCTCTATCTTTCAATGCTGTTCCGTCTAGATCATATTGCTGACCGATCAAGAAACCAAAACCAACATTAGATCCGTCTTCTAATCCACCATTATCTGAAGTTCCTTCCTCACCGGTAAAAGCAGTTCCTTCTGTTGGCACAAATCCTCTTCGTTCTTCTTGTGTACCTCCAACCGGGTTACTATTGGCATCACCTTCAAACAAATCATAGTATTCTGCCAAAGTGCTGAAACCGTTCCATCCACCACCTCTTAAAGCAGTTGAGTTGTAATGAAGGCCATTGAAAATACGGTTACCAGTACTTGATCTTAATGACCATATAGTTTCATTGTCTGCAGTATTTCGGAATAAATCAAAATACCCTGCTTGCAATCCATAGCCTTCTGAAGCTATTTCATCTACCAATGAAACTACCTGAGCCATATCTGCTGATTCCGCCGTTCCATCAATATAGATAAACTTGTTAAGCAAAACCTTGGCTTTTAGAAATTTTGCAGCTGCTTTACTGGCACGACCATTGGCTTCTCCGCTACTGGCACTTACACTTGGTAATTTAGAAATAGCTTGTTCCAAATCTGCTAAAATAAAATCTAAGGCCGCCTGACCTGTTAAAACTTCAGGTATGGATGATGAAGGTAAGGTTACATCCCTAAACGGAACCTGCCCAAACAAGTCTAAAATTATCCACATTGAATATGCTCTTACAAAACTGGCGTCGCCAATGTTTTGGTCACTTGGATTACTTCTGGAATCCAATATCTGTGAAGCAATTAACTGGTTGGCATTCCAATCGTTAAATGGAGTTACAATGTCAACAGCTTCTGCATTCCACTCATGCGTATGCAAATTTCTCCAGCGACCATTATCTCCCCAGTCGGTTCCTCTTGTTGGAACCAAAGCGGCATCGGTGGTAACTTCATTTAGTGCATACAGATTTGCTTGGTCACCATATTGTCCATTAAGTCTATTGTACAATTCGTCAACAGAGGAAGATGGGTTTGCCAATCCTTGAAATCCATCACTAATTAGTGAATCAGTTTCTTCGATTTCTAAGTTCGTACAGGCAGAGAATACCAATACGAAAGAGAAAGCGAATAAGTAAACTTTATTAATTATTCTTTTCATGATTTACAATTTTTTATTTAAAATGACGCGTTGATACCAAAGGTGATTGTTCTTGGTGCAGGGAAAGCCGCCCAGTCAATACCTCTTGTAGGAACTCCTGAGCCTAAATCTCCTGTAGCAACAGTAACCTCGGGATCAATACCACTATAATCGGTAATGAGGAATAGGTTTTGCCCGGTAACAGAAAGGCGCAAACTTTTTAGTAGTCCTTCTCCGCTAACTGGCCAATTGTAACCAAGGGTTGCGTTTTGCATTCTTACAAAATCACCTTTTTCAAGAAATCTTGTTGAAACGTCTGCTGATGCACCACCAGCTTCACCACTTGTTAAAACGTTTTGTGTAACGTTACGTGCATTGTTTATAGAACCGGCGGTAAAGAAACCATTGGCTGTGTTGTTGTATACGGAGAAGCCAAACTGACCTGCAAAGTAAGCAGACAAATCCCAGTTCTTGACATTCAAGTTTAGAGAGAGGCCAGTTGTAATGTCTGGTAAGGCATCTTCCCCTATAAATGTTTGATCACCAATTGGATCGCCTGTTCCATTACCATCAACATCTGTGTAAATTGGGAAGCCATCACTGTCGAACCCTTCAAAAATAGCCATGTAATAAGAGAATAGCGAGTGACCAGCTTCAAAACGCTGAGCAAATGCACCAGATAACCCTTGTCCGTTAATTTCGCCCGTATTAATTGAACTGGCAAAATCCAATACTTCGTTTTCATTGTACGCAACATTGAATGAAGTAGAGAAATTAACATCCTGAGTTTGGATCCAATCATATGAAAGACCAAGTTCAACCCCTTTGTTAATTATGGAAGCATCTTGGTTACCAAACTGGAATGGGTCAATTGCCGGAGCGGCCGGAGGAGTTCTCAAAAGTACATCTGTAGTTTCGTTTCGGTAAACATCAAGACTACCACTAAAGCGGTCATCACCGAAACCAAAATCAAGACCTACGTTAAGGTTGAGTGTTGGTTCCCATTTCAAATCAGGAACATCAGTGGCGACAATGACCAAACCATTTTGGTTAACTTCCATGTTATCTTGAATTGTAAGGTCAGAGAAGCGCTGTCTAGCTACAAAATTTCCGTAACCTAAACCATCCTGGTTTCCGGTAACACCAGCACTTAAACGTAACTTTAAAGTAGATACATTATCACCAACAAAGTCTTCTTCGGCAAGTTGCCATGCAAATGCTGCAGAAGGGAAATATCCATATTGATTTTCTGGTCCAAACCTTGAAGAACCATCTGCCCTAACTGTGGCTGTAAAAAGATACTTGTCTGCTATAGAATAGTTTACGCGACCAAAGAAAGACTGCAGTTCATCGGTGTTGTCAAAGAAATCTGCAACTATTGCTCGTACAGGCCTATCACCATTAAATGTAACCGGATCCCCGGCAACATCTGTAGGGAATAATCTATTTGCTAGAACCAAAGGAGTATTAACTCCGTAGTAAAATTGTTGGAAACTACCTGGAATTACACCTTGTATCGTATTTACGGTGTTTTTCAAGTCATCACCAATTTGATTAAGATTAGCTGTGGTGAAACCTCTACCGTTAGTATTTTTTCCTCTTGTCTGGAAATCTTGGAAGGAATAACCAACCAAAACATCAAACTTTGAGTTTTCAAATTCTTTTTTATAGTTTACTGTAACCTCTAAGAGACGGTTCTCTTTTTCGAGTGTATTGAATGCGCCAAAACCAATATCCTCAATTCCGGATAAATTTTGGATATCTCCTGATAGGGCTGAGATTGCTTCACTTTCAGAAGTATCGTAACCTAAATTAACTTTAGCACTTAACTCTGGAGTAAAGGTGTATTCAAGTGATCCATTGACAAGGATTCTGTCCGTAAAAGTTTGAAGTTGTGAATACTGCAGTAAATTAGCTGGTAATATCTGAGTGCCTCCATCTGTGAAATTTGGGTTAGTTGGCCATGTTGGGTTTGCAGAGTAAACCGCGCCTAAAACATCTCCTCTAAACCCTGCTGTTGCACTAAACGGAGCTGTTTCATCGTTAGTTCTAGAGATGGTTGCTGAAAGTCCAACAGTTAATTTATCATCAAAAAACCTATGTCGTGCATTAACCCTTCCAGTTATTCTTTCTAAGTCAGTTTTCTTAACAACTCCAAATTGCTTGCTATAACCAAGGGTGGCTCTAACATTACCTTTTCCGTAGTTATTAGAGTAGGACAAGTTGTTGTTCGTTGAAGCAGCTCTCCTTGAAATAAAATCTTGCCAATTTGTATTTGCCCCAAAATCTACAGCGGAAGCATTTCCGCCAAATTGGGTTACTCCACTTAAAAATGTATCACGATCCAATAGGTCATAATCTTTTGCTGGAGAAGCAATGCTCAAACTTGATGAGAATTCAAAAACACCACCTTGGCTGCCTTTTCCAGTTTTAGTGGTTATGATAACAACACCATTGGCCCCACGCGAACCATAAATTGCCGTTGCAGAAGCATCTTTTAAGATACTGATACTTTCAATATCCGATGGATTCAAAAAGTTCAAAGGATTTCTTACTGCCGTGGCACCAAGCCCGGAATCACCAGCTGGAGATGTGTTGTCACCAGATAATGGAATACCATCTACAACAAACAGTGGATTGTTGTTGGCACGAACGGAATTGGAGCCTCTAATGTTAACTGAAATACCAGCTCCAGGCTCACCACTACTTTGAGAGATATTAACACCAGCTGTCTTACCTTGAATCAATTGTTCTGGGGAAGAAATAACACCTCCATTGAAATCATCTGCTGTAACAGCTGTTACAGATCCAGTTGCATCCTTGATTGTTGTAGTACCGTACCCAATAATTACGACCTCGTCCAAGGCTTGAGCATCTTCTTGCAACGTTACGTTGATTGAAGCTTGTCCGTTGAAGTTAACTTCTTGCGTGCTAAAACCAATGTAGCTAAAAACGATTACTGAACCGTTATCAACATTGTTCAAGGTGTAATTACCATCAAAATCGGTTTGCGTACCGTTGGTTGTCCCTTTTACAAGGACACTGGCCCCCGGCAAGGGTCCATTCGCATCAGAAACAGTACCGGATACTGTCTGGGCTTTAGCTATTCCAAAGCATAAAAATGCCCCAAGTAGCAGAAAGCTCTTTAGTAGCGTAATCTTCATAAATAATTAATTTTAAGTTTAGTTAATCTTAGTTCAAGTGTTAAACATATATAAAAATTATGTTAAACGAAATTTAAGTGTAGCGCAACACCGAACGAAAACGGTTTCGTGTTGATAACTTTAAAAGAGTGAAAGAATATTAAAATAATAAAGATTAAATTGTTTGAATGATAATTTAATCTATGTGATTTAAAGAAATCCGCAATTTTTTGACTAATATACAATTTTATTTATTAAGCCTAATTAAAGACTTTTCTTACCTTTATTATAAGTTATTGCATGGCTTGTTGTTAAAAAAAATGTTAAGGATAAGTCAATGGTTTTTAATGATTAATTTCAGGGCCGGAATCCACAAAATCAAACTTTTTATTTTTTGAAAGCAAAAATTACTTTAAAGGATATTGCAAGAGAACTCGAAGTCTCTATTTCTACTGTTTCAAAAGCATTAAAGAACAGTGAGGAGATAAGTAGGGACACAAAAGAAAAAGTCCAGGCTTTTGCCAAACTTTATAATTATAAGCCAAACAATATTGCCATTAGTCTTAAAAATAAAAGGACTAAAAATATAGGTGTTGTTATTCCTGCAATAGTTCATCATTTTTTTACAACGGTAATCCGTGGGATAGAAAAATATGCAAATGCAAGAGGATATAATGTTATAGTATGTCTTTCTGAAGAGTCATTTGACAAAGAAGTAATTAATATGGAGATGCTTGCCAATGGGAGCATTGATGGTTTTATAATGTCTCTTTCTTCTGAAACACAACAAAAAGGTGACTATAACCATTTAAAGGAAGTTACCGAACAAGGAATTCCCGTAGTGCTGTTTGACCGAATTACAAATGAGATTGATTGCGACAAGGTAATTATAGACGATCAGATGGGAGCGTATGTGGCCACAAAAAAGCTGATAGAACAGGGGAGAAAAAAAATAGCTCTAATTACAACGGATGACTATTTAAGTGTGAGCAAGGCCAGAACAGAGGGATATAGAAAAGCCTTGTTGGAGAGTGAGCTGGATATTGATGAGTCCATAATACTTAAATTGTCTACCATGGAAATGGATGAAGAGCGCATTAGAGATTTCTTTGATGCTCAAGAAGTAGATGCTGTACTCTGTGTAAACGAGATTTTTACAGTGTTCAGCATGCGCCTAGTCCAAAAAAAGGGGTTAAAAATCCCAGAAGATATTTCATTTATCGGTTTTACCGATGGATTGTTGTCCAAATATGCCAACCCCAGTTTAACGGTAGTTGCCCAGCATGGTGAAAAAATGGGAGAAATTTCTGCTCAAATGCTCATAGATAAAGTTGAAAGTGAAGAGGAAGAGGAATCATTTCATACCAAAATATTGGAGCCTACATTGGTTATTAGGAATTCCACAATTAATTAAATTTGCAGCTTTTTTGAGCGAGTGATCAAGATTTAACTTACCAGTTTAATTAAGCAAATGAATCAAGATTATATAAAAGCAGACCCCTGGTCTGTCATAGAAGAGGGCTTTGATAAAGAACAAGTAAAATCCTCTGAAAGTTTGTTCAGCATAGGAAACGGTGCTATGGGGCAACGTGCTAATTTTGAGGAACAATACTCTGGAGAAACTTTTCAAGGAAGCTATATTGCCGGTGTTTATTATCCTGACAAGACCAGAGTGGGCTGGTGGAAAAATGGTTACCCAGAATACTTCGCAAAAGTATTGAATGCACCTAACTGGATAGGGATAGATGTTTTTATAAATGGTGAGCCTCTGGATTTGAACACATGTAAAAGTGTTTCAAACTTCAAAAGAGAACTCAACATGAAAGAAGGTTGGTATAAGCGAAGCTTTACCGCAACCATGCCAAATAACTTTGAGGTAGCTATAGAAGTCACTAGGTTTTTATGTGTTGATTTGGATGAAGTAGGGGCAATTCAATACAATCTACAAGTTTTGAATGCCAATGCCGAAGTTATCCTATTACCCTATTTGGACAGTGGCATCACCAATGAAGACAGTAATTGGGAGGATAAGTTTTGGAACACTACCAAGATTACATCTGATGATAACAGAGCTTTTATTGAATCGCATACCATGAAGACCAATTTTGCGGTCTGCACATTTATGCAAACAGCGCTTCATATTGATGGTGACAAGGTAGATGCAAGCCCAATAACCAAAAAGGACGAACTTTCTATTGGAAATTCATATAGTGTTGAGGTCAAGAAAAATGAAAAAGTGACCCTGACAAAATATGGAGGTTATACGGTAGATAGAAACCATTCCAAAGACCAGTTGCTAAAAGCGGCTAATACCGTTTTGGATCAAGCCTCAAAATATGGATTCGAAACACTGCTCCAAAAACAAATAGAAGCATGGGCTAAGATTTGGGAAATGAGTGATATCACTATTGAAGGTGATGTAAAAGCACAGCAGGGTATCCGTTTTAATATCTTTCAATTGAACCAAACCTATTTGGGAAAGGACTCCCGGTTGAATATTGGGCCAAAAGGATTCACAGGAGAAAAATATGGTGGAAGTACCTATTGGGATACAGAAGCATATTGCCTTCCTTTTTATATGGCAACCAAAAACCAAGATGTAGCTTGGAATTTGTTGGAATATCGCTACAACCATTTGGAAAAAGCCATAGAAAATGCAGAAAAGCTAGGTTTTAAAAATGGAGTTGCTCTTTATCCCATGGTAACCATGAACGGCGAAGAATGCCATAACGAATGGGAAATTACTTTTGAGGAAATTCACAGGAACGGAGCTATTGCCTTCGCCATTTATAATTATCACAGATTTACAGGCGATTACAGTTACATCCCAAAAATGGGAATGGAAGTATTGATCGGTATTGCTAGATTTTGGCATCAGCGAACAAATTTTTCCGAAGACAAACAAAAGTATGTCATGCTTGGGGTTACGGGTCCCAATGAATATGAAAACAATGTCAATAACAACTGGTATACCAACTATTTAGCCAAATGGTGCATCAACTACGCTTTGGAACAACTTGATGTGATTAAGGACAAATATTCGGAGGATTACAAGATACTTGTATCAAAAACCAAGCTGACTTCGGCAGAAACTGAAGATTGGGCCAAGGCTGCCAATAACATGTATTTTCCATTTTCAGAAAAGCATCAGGTGTACTTGCAGCAAGATGGATTTTTGGACAAGGAAATGATTAAAGTGGAAGATTTGAGCAGGTCCGATAGGCCCATCAACCAAAAATGGAGCTGGGACAGAATTTTACGTTCGCCATACATAAAACAAGCTGATGTTTTGCAGGGATTCTACTTTTTTGAAGATGATTTCACCAATGAAGAGCTAGAAAAACACTTTGATTTCTATGAACCCTTTACCGTACACGAATCCTCTTTATCTCCATGTGTGCATAGCATTCAGGCGGCTAAATTGGGGCGAATGGACCAAGCATACACTTTTTACTTGAGAACTTCAAGATTGGATTTGGATGATTACAACAAAGAAGTGGAAGAAGGACTTCACATTACCTCCATGGCCGGAACCTGGATGAGCATTGTGGAAGGTTTTGGGGGAATGCGGGTAAAGAACAATCAACTTTGTTTTACCCCTCAAATTCCAAAACAATGGACTTCCTATTCCTTTAAAATCAATTTCAGGAATCAGATAGTTACCATTACGGTTTCGGAAAAAGGCACTGACTTTGAAATTTCTGGCTCCAACGAGTTAATGATACAAGTAAATGATAAACAGGTAAAACTGCTTCCAGGAAAAATTGTGCATGTGTGAAAAGACTATGCTACGGTATCGTTGTAACACTTATTGCAGTTTTGTGCTCATGTCAAAATACGGTAAATACTAAACCACATCAGCCAATAATGAAAAAGAAGACCGTAGTCTATCAGGTTTTTACCCGACTTTTTGGAAATACCAATTCCACCAACAAACCTTGGGGGACCATTGAAGAAAACGGTGTTGGAAAATTCTCGGATTTTACGGATAAGGCACTGGCGGAAATCAAGGACTTAGGAGTGACCCATATTTGGTACACCGGGGTACTTCATCACGCTGTAATTAATGATTATACGGCTTATGGAATTTCCAATGATGATCCAGATGTTGTAAAAGGTCGTGCGGGATCTCCTTATGCCGTTAAAGATTATTATAATGTCAATCCAGATTTGGCTGTTGATGCTTCAAAACGATTGGACGAATTCAAGGAATTGGTCAAAAGAACCCATAAGGCTGGAATGAAAGTCATTATTGATATTGTGCCCAATCACATCGCCAGAAATTATGAAGGGTTGACCAATCCAGAAGGGGTAGTGGATTTTGGGGCAAATGATAATACGGATGTGGAGTATGATGTAAACAACAACTTTTACTATATCCCCGGAACAGAATTTAGTGTGCCCCAATGGCAAGATGGCTATCTGCCGTTGGGTGGAGAGGAAAACGAACTATCAGATTCAAAGTTTAAAGAAACTCCTGCGAAGTGGACAGGAAATGGTTCGCGTTTGACCCAACCACATTTTAATGATTGGTACGAAACGGTAAAAATCAATTATGGAGTCCGACCAGATGGGTCAAAAGATTTTGAAGAACTGCCCCAAGAGTTTGCCCAAAAAGGCCACCAGGCCCATTTTGAGTTTTGGAACAATAAATCCATACCGGACTCTTGGAACAAGTTTAAGGATATTGCACTCTATTGGCTAGATTTTGGGGTTGATGGTTTTCGTTTTGACATGGCCGAAATGGTACCAGTGGAATTTTGGAGCTTTTTGAATTCCAATATCAAAATGAAAAACCCGGATGCGTTTTTGTTAGCTGAAGTATATAATCCAAATTTATATAGGGACTACATCCATAAAGGAAAAATGGATTACCTGTATGACAAAGTGGAATTGTATGATAGTATAAAACATATTATGAAGGGCTATGGGTGGACAGACCATATTCCTGTGGTACAAAAAGGAATGGCTGATATTGAGCATCATATGCTCCATTTTTTAGAAAACCATGATGAACAGCGGATTGCAAGTCCGGACTTTGTAGGTAAAGCTGAACTGGCAAAACCTGCCATGGTTGTTTCTGCAACTTTGAGTACCTCGCCTACCATGATTTATTTTGGTCAGGAAGTTGGTGAGCCCGGAGCTGAGGATGCAGGATTTGGAAAACCTTCCCGTACTTCAATTTTTGATTACATCGGAGTGCCCCATCACCAAAGATGGATGAACAATAAGCAATTTGATGGAGGGCAGTTATCCAATGACGAAAAAAAACTCAGGGACTTTTACAAAAGCCTCTTGAATTTTACAATATTAAGTGATGCCTTGATGGGTGAGTATCAAGACATCCATTTTTTCAACAAAGATCGTACAGATGGGTATGATCATCGAGTACTTTCTTTTGTAAGGTGGTGTAAGAATGAAAAGCTGATAATTGTATCCAATTTTGATGCTGATAAAAGCTACGACTTTCAACTTAAGATTCCGGAAGATATTATTGCCAAATGGGAATTGAAAAATCGAGAATATAGTTTAATAGAAGAACTTTATTACGGTGATGGGAAAAAACTCCACATTGAAAATGGAATTGGAGTCATTAATATGGAACTTAAACCCCTAGAATCTTTTATCTTCAGAATTGAGGAATAAAAAAGCGGATTGCAAAGCAATCCGCCAAAGTTTAAAGTTGGTTAATTTGCTATTTTTCCTTTGCTGCAGTTTTTTGATAAATCAATCCAATTACAGCTCCAATAATCCCGTAAAAAATAACTTCTACAATTCCATTGACCAAGGTCCCAGTAATGTCCATAAGTCCCATTAAGGCATAATTTAAGATTCCCATGCCAAATCCCATAAACACACCGATCCAAGCACCGTACTGAAAACCTTCTTTGGCACTGTGGTGACCTCTTGCCCATTTACTATATACAGAACTTAGAACAAAGGCCATAATCACATTGGCTACAGCAATTAAGCCCATATTCATATCTTCACTCAGAAAGCTTTTAAGAGTGTGCCCTTCAAAAAAATCGGCCAAAAGAAATTCCCAGATACCATATCCTAATAAAAACATGGTGATAAAAGCCCCAACTGTGGCTAATAAATTTGATTTTGAAAACATGTCAGTTATATTATTGGTTGATAAAGTGATAAAAGTATTAAATAAAAATTAACAAATTATTAAAATTTGATTTAAAATATTGATGATATGATTGTTATGTTGAGATTTGAAAGAAGTATTCGCATTAAATACCTTATGATCAATCTCGTTTTCATATCGTATTTTTAACATTAACAATGAACCAACATGAAGAAAAATTTACCACTGATCTTATTTCCCGTTTTTTTAATAATAAGTTGTGATCTTATGAATTCTAAACCTTTAATTGTTGGGCATAGGGGAGCCATGGGCCATGCAACTGAAAATACGCTGGCATCTGTGCAAAAGGCAATGGATTTGGGAGTTGATATGATTGAAATTGATGTTTTTAAAATTAAAAGCGGAGAAATAGTTGTATTTCATGATAAGCAGGTAGATAGACTTTCAAACGGTGAAGGTAAAATTGAAGATTACAATATTGAGGATTTAGGACAACTCGTTCTAGATGGCAACCATAAAATTCCAACACTTCAGGACGTATTAATGTTAATTAATAATAAGGTTGCTCTTAATATCGAATTAAAAGGGGTTGGCACAGCAGGAGGAGTGAATCTAATAACCGAGAACTTCATAAAGCAAAGAGGTTGGTCGCCTGATAGTTTTATTATTTCCAGCTTTAAATGGGATGAACTTCGGGCATATCGGGAACTGAACAAGGACATAAAAATTGCTGTTTTAACAGAGGAAGACCCTTTACAAGCAATCCCAGTGGCCAAAGAATTGAGTGCCGATGCTATAAACCCCAACTTCAAAACTCTAACAGAAGAGAATGTGGGTGGAATGCAGAAAGCAGGATTCAAAATTTATACATGGACAGTTAATGAACCGGAAGATATTCAAAAAATGAAGGATTTTGGAGTAGATGGAATCATTACAAACTATCCAGAACGGGCGCATTAATGTTAGATGTTATTATTATTGGAGGTGGTGCAGCAGGTTTTTATGCAGCCATTCATATTGCTGAGCAAGCGCCAGATTTAAAAATTGCCATTTTTGAAAGAGGTAAGAATGTACTTTCCAAGGTGAAGGTCTCTGGTGGGGGTCGTTGTAATGTAACACATGGTGAATTTTCCGCTCAAGAACTTGTCACTAATTATCCCAGAGGGCAAAAAGAGCTTTTGGGACCATTCCATACGCATGCACCAATGGACGTGATGGCTTTTTTTGAAGAACGGGGAATTCCATTAAAAATAGAAGAAGATGGACGGGTTTTTCCTAAGAGCAATTCTTCACAGAGTATTATCGATTGTTTTGTAGGTGAAGCCGAGCGATTGGGGATAAAGGTATTGAAGAATAGTTCGGTAAAACAGTTTCAAAGAAATGAGAAAGATGAAGGCTGGCAAGTTACTACAATGAATAAGCACTACTATGCAAAAAAATTACTTCTTGCCACGGGAAGTAACCCAAAAATATGGATGCAGCTTAAAAAAATAGGCCACAAAATTATTCCGCCTGTTCCCTCTTTATTTACTTTTAATATCAATGATGAGCGAATAAAAGGCATACCCGGGGTTAGTACTTATGCTTATGCCGAAATCTTGCCTAAAAAGATTTTTTCTACACCAAAGACAGGTCTTAAACTTAAAAGTGTGCCCACGGAAGAACCTATTCTGGAATCCGATGGCCCTATTTTAATAACGCATTGGGGATTGAGCGGACCGGCTATTTTGAAACTTTCGGCATGGGGAGCAAATATTTTGAATGATTACCATTATGTTTTTAGGGTTAGTATTAATTGGGTGCCAGAATACACAACTGGGTCTATGGAACTTTTACTTAAAGAAATAAAAGAAGTGGAGGCTAAAAAGACCATTTTGAGGACCAATGCGGTTGATATTCCCAGAAGATTATGGATAAATTTAGTGAAGGCCGCAGGAATTGAAAAAGATTTAAAGTGGGCAGATGTAACCAAGGAAAAGCTTAATGATCTGGCAAAACAACTTACAGCGTGCTCTTTTAGGGTAGAAGGGAAAAGTACTTTTAAAGAAGAGTTTGTGACCGCTGGGGGCATAGATTTAAAAGAAATCAACTTTAAGACTTTTGAGAGCAAGATTATCCCTAATCTTTATTTTGCTGGAGAAATTATCAATGTAGATGCTATAACCGGAGGCTTTAACTTTCAAAATGCATGGACAGGGGCTTATATTGCTGCGCAGGCCATTGCCGCTAATTCTTAATTATTATTGAAGTGCAATTGCTATTCCTGCAGCCAGTGCAGCCCCCAAAATAGGACCTACTACTGGAATCCAAGAATATCCCCACCCATTGGAGCCTTTGTTTTTAATAGGAACCAAAGCATGAATTATTCTAGGGCCCAAATCTCTTGCTGGATTAATTGCGTAACCCGTGGTGCCACCTAAAGATAGACCAATGCCCCAAACAATTAATGCAACCGGCAATGCCCCTAAAGAGCCTAATCCTATAATGGTATTATCCTTTGTTGAAACTGCATCTGTAAAATAAAGAACAGCAAATACGAGAACAAAAGTGCCCAAAATTTCGGTCAACATATTGGTGAAAATATTGGGAATAGCCGGGGCATTGCAAAAAACACCTCTCTTTGTATTCCCATCTTCAGTAACATCAAAATGGTCTTTGTTTATAAGCCAAACAAAAAAGGCTCCAAGCATGGCCCCTATAAATTGGGCAATAATGTAATTTGGAACATCATATATGGAGAATTCGCCAGCCATAGCCAAACCTATTGTTACAGCTGGATTCATATGGGCGCCACTATAAGGTCCAGCAACCACGACTCCCGTATATACTGCAAAAGCCCATCCCGTGGTAATAACAATCCATCCGGAACCACTTCCGTAGGTTTTTTGCAAGGAAACATTGGCATTTACGCCACACCCCAATAAAATTAAAAGAAAAGTGCCTACAATCTCGGCAACAAAAGGAGTCATAACTTTTTTGGTTAAAGATTATTTTTTGATGAAGTTCAATGTTTTTCTGTCCAATACTCCAATGCCTTAATGGCCCTATACCAACCTTGGATTCCTTTTTCTATAAAATCTCGTTGGGTTGATGGACTAAAATGCACATCGGTTTGCCAAATATCTTGAATTTCTTCTGGACTCTCCCAATATTTCACTGCCAATCCTGCTAAATATGCTGCACCCATAACGGTAGTCTCAATAATTTTTGGTCGAATGGTAATGGTATTCAGCACATCTGACTGAAACTGCATGAGCATATTGTTGACTGTAGCTCCTCCGTCAACGCGAAGCTCTTTGATAGAGATTCCTGAATCGGCTTCCATCGCTTTTAAGATATCCATAGTCTGATAAGCAATTGATTCCAAGGCCGCTCGAGCAATATGCGCATCTGTACTCCCTCTTGTAAGGCCAAAAATGGTTCCTTGGGCATGTTGGTTCCAGTGTGGAGCACCCAATCCTGCAAAAGCTGGAACAAAATAAACACCTTCAGAACTTTCAACTGATCCGGCAAGCTGTTCCACTTCTGATGAAGTCTTGATTATTTTTAAGCTATCCCGAAGCCATTGCACCACTGCTCCAGCAATAAAAATGCTGCCTTCAAGAGCATAATGGGTTTTTCCATTTATTTTCCAGGCTACCGTTGTAAGCAAATTATTTTTTGAAACAATAGGTTTTTCCCCAATGTTCATCAACATGAAACAACCTGTGCCATAAGTATTTTTGACCATACCTTGTTTGGTGCACATTTGACCAAATAATGCGGCTTGCTGGTCTCCCGCAATTCCTGCGATTGGGATTTTTGCCGCAAAAAAGTTAGGGCTTGTATGTCCGTAAACTTCACTGGATTGTCTTACTTCCGGAAGCATACTTTTTGGAATAGTCAGGAGTTCAAGAAGTTCATCATCCCACTCCATAGTATTAATGTTGAACATAAGCGTTCGGGAAGCATTGGTAACATCGGTAATATGGAGTGCTCCTTCAGTCATTTTCCAAATAAGCCAAGTATCAATGGTTCCCAAAATCAAATCTCCGGCCACCGCCTTTTCCCTAGCTCCTGCTACGTTGTCCAAAATCCATTTTACCTTGGTTCCAGAAAAGTATGAATCAATGACCAGTCCAGTTTTTTCTCGAATCATTTGAGATTTCCCCTTGCTTTTCAATTCATCACAGTAGTCAGCAGTTCGTTTGTCTTGCCAAACAATGGCATTGTAAATTGGTTCACCGGTATTTTTATCCCAAACCACAACCGTTTCACGTTGATTGGTGATGCCAATGGCGGCTATTTGCTCTCCCTTCAAACTACCTTTGCTAACAGCTTCTGCTGCTATCCCCGCCTGTGTGGCCCAAATTTCTTTGGGATCATGTTCTACCCAGCCCGGTTTGGGAAATATTTGGGTGAATTCTTTTTGGGCAACGGAAATTATGGCTCCCTTTCTATCAAAAACAACGGCTCTTGAACTGGTGGTGCCTTGATCCAAAGCAAGGATGTATTGATTCATTTTAATGGATTTGATGTCAATGAATTTACTAAAATAAATCAGAGTATTTTTGGACTTGATAATTTGTTAATATGAAAACCTATATCGCATTGCTCAGAGGAATCAATGTAAGTGGGCAAAAGAAAATTAAGATGGCAGATTTAAGAGATGCTTTGGAAAAAGGCAATCTTAAAAATGTGAAAACTTATATACAGAGCGGTAATATTGTTTTTGACAGCGCGGAATTGAACAATGCCGCACTTGAAGACAAGATTAAGGATGTAATCTTGACCCGTTTTGGTTTTGAAGTTCCAACAATGGTTGTAACAGGAAGTGAAATTGAGGCTATTATAAAAGCAAATCCTTTTGTGAATAAGACAGAGGAAAGCAACTTGTACTTTGTATTGCTAAAACAATCTCCGGCAAAAGAACATCAGGAGGAATTCAACCAATTGAATTTTGTTAACGAAGATTTCCATGTTACCAATACCTGTGTTTATTTATGTTGTGAAAAAGGATACGGAAAGGCAAAACTTGATAACAACTTTGTGGAAAGAAAATTGAAAGTACAGGCCACAACACGTAATTTAAAAACGATGAACAAATTGGTAGAAATGACAAAAAGCTAGTTCAGTTCCCAGATTTTGTAGTTCAAGAGGGTTGCAAAGCAAATCCAAAGCAAATAGGGCACTAAGAGATAAGCCGCAGTTTTGCTTACAACTTTAAACCATTTAATGGTCAATATAATCAAGGTGAGCAACACCATAATAATGAAGAGAGCTCCCAGAGGGTTCTTCAACCCGAAGAATACAATACTCCATAAGGCATTAAAGAGTAGTTGAAATCCAAAGTGATACAAAGCGGTCTTTACCCAAATATGATGAAACCCTTTAGACCAAACAATGCCAGCAGCAATACCCATCAAAATATAAAGCATGGTCCACACAGGTGCGAATACAGCGTTAGGAGGATTAAAATCTGGCTTGTTCAAGGTAAGGTACCAATCGTTTACTGAACTTTGGGTGGCAAAACTGGACAGAAACCCAATGAGGAGACAAATAGCAACGCTTATAGTAATGTAGATTACTTTTTTCTTCATGATTGGTGCAACTCCGTCTAAAATAAGAATTTATTTGTATCCGCCTCATTGGAAGCAAACAGTATCATTTATATTTGCCCAAATATTTTTCCAATGACCGAGACAGATTTTCTGCCCGACCCATATACTAATTTACCTACAGAAGGTAAGGTTACGTGGAAAGCGCCCAGTAATATTGCTTTGGTTAAATATTGGGGAAAAAAAACAAATCAGATTCCAGCCAATCCATCAGTGAGTTTTACGTTGGATGCCTGTGCTACAACCACTACTATTTTCTTTACCAGAAAAAAAGATACTTCCCAATTTTCTTTTGATCTATTTTTAGAAGGAAAGTCCAAAGAGGATTTTAAGCCCAAAATTCAGGTTTTTTTTGAACGGATTGAAAGGTACATTCCGTTTTTGAAATCATATCACTTCAAAATTGAAACCTCAAATTCCTTTCCCCATAGTAGCGGAATTGCTTCCTCAGCTAGCGGAATGGCAGCCTTGGCATTGTGTCTGGTGGATATGGAGAAAGTGATGAATCCAGAAATGGGCAAGGATTTTTTCAATAGAAAAGCCTCATTTTTGGCCAGATTAGGTTCTGGAAGTGCCTGCAGAAGCATTGAAGGAGATTTGATTCAGTGGGGAGAACATAAGCCAATTGCCGATAGTTCAAATTTATATGGAATTAAATATCCATTCAAAGTAAATCCTGTTTTTAAGAATTTTCATGATACCATTTTATTGGTACATAAAGGTCAGAAGCAAGTAAGTAGTTCAGTTGGGCATAATTTAATGCACAACCATCCATATGCAGAAAGACGTTTTGGGCAGGCCCATGAAAATATGGAGAATTTAAAAACCATTTTTTCAGAAGGAAATTTAGAAGGCTTTATCAAAGTGGTGGAAAGTGAGGCGTTGACACTTCATGCTATGATGATGACAAGTATGCCTTATTTTATTTTGATGAAACCGGATACCTTACAGATTATCAATAAGATTTGGGATTACAGAAAAGACACCAAAATTCCTATTTGTTTTACCTTGGATGCTGGAGCCAATGTTCATGTACTCTATCCAGAGTCGGCAAAAGAAAAGGCAATCCAATTTATTCAGGATGAATTGGTTGCGCATTGTGAGAATGGGCACTATATTTGCGACCGAATTGGCAATGGAGCGCGAAAACTATTGGAAAACACCCAATGATCAGCACTGTTTGCCGTTAGATAGCACAAGCGGGGCAAATTATTTGTATTTTAGAAAGCATAAATGAAAGGACCATTATTTTATTCTAAGATTCTTCTATTTGGGGAGTATGGAATCATCAAAGATTCCAAGGGACTTTCCATTCCCTATAATTTTTTCAAAGGAGCTTTAAAAACCGATGAAAATCCATCTGAACAGGCAAAGAAATCCAATGAAAGCTTAAAATCTTATGTGGATTATCTTAGAAAATTGGAGAGCGAAGAGCAAGGTCTGGTTTCTTTTGATCTTGAAGCTTTGGAGAATGATGTTGCCAAAGGAATGTATTTTGACAGCTCTATTCCGCAAGGGTATGGTATAGGGAGTAGTGGGGCATTAGTGGCCGCTGTTTACGATAAATATGCTACCGATAAGATTACTGTCTTAGAGAACTTGACCCGTGAAAAATTGCTGAAATTAAAGGAGATTTTCGGGAAAATGGAATCTTTCTTCCATGGAAAATCGTCCGGTTTGGATCCATTGAACAGTTATTTGAGCTTACCCATTCTTATCAATTCAAAAGATAACATTGAATCAACAAGTATCCCATCACAAAATAAAGAAGGAAAAGGTGCGGTATTTTTATTGGACAGCGGGATGACCGGTGAGACTGCCCCTATGGTTCAGATTTTTATGGAGAAAATGAAGCAGGAAGGGTTTAGAAGTATGGTGAAAAATCAATTCATTAAGCATACAGATGCCTGTGTTGAAGATTTTCTGAACGGAAATGTAAAGTCTCTGTTTGGAAACCTAAAACAACTTTCCCATGTGGTTTTTGATCATTTTAAACCAATGATTCCCTCTAAGTTCCACCAACTTTGGCAACAAGGGATAGATACGAACGATTACTACCTTAAACTTTGCGGTTCCGGTGGTGGAGGTTATATTTTGGGCTTTACACAAGATTTTGATAAAGCCAAAAAGGCTCTCAAGGGGTACAATTTGGAGGTGGTCTACAACTTCTAAAAATGTCAAATGCTTAGCAGAAAAAATAAACTCCTGCTGTTCAAGTTACTGAGTTTGTTTTCTGTAGTTAGAGGCTATAATATTTTAATAATTACGCTGGCCCAATATTTAGCTTCCATTTATATACTTTCTCCAGATTCACCTTTGTACAATGTAATTTTAGATTTAAACCTTTTTCTTATTGTTACCGCTTCGGCCTTGGTCATAGCAAGCGGCTACATCATCAATAATTTTTACGATGCCGAAAAAGATTTAATCAACAAACCAACCAAAAGTATGTTGGATAGATTGGTGAGTCAACGGTTTAAACTTACCACTTATTTTATACTGAACTTTTTGGCGGTGTTTGCAGCAAGCTATATTTCATTTAGGGCGGTATTCTTTTTCTCGACCTATATTTTTGGAATTTGGTTGTATTCCCATAAGCTAAAACGTATTCCGTTTATTGGCAACCTGGTTTCTGCTTCATTGGCCATTGCCCCCTTTTTTGTGGTTTTTGTTTATTATAAGAATTTTGAGAATGTAATTTTTGTGCATGCCCTGTTCTTGTTTTTGTTGATTTTGGCCCGCGAAATAGTCAAAGATTTGGAAAACATGGCAGGAGATATGGCCCAAAACTACAAAACCATCCCCATCATGTATGGCCCCAAGGTTTCTAAAGTATTTGTTGGATTGCTGGTTATACTTACCCTTGTTCCGGCATTGTTGCTGATCAATAGTTTTGATGTTGGGTATATGTACCTATATTTCCTACTCTGTATTGCCCTATTGGGAGTTTTTATCATTCTGTTATGGAAAGCAAAAAGCAAAAAGCACTATGTTTGGTTGCACAACATCCTAAAATTTATCATAGTGGCTGGCGTTTTTAGTATACTGTTGATTGATGTTGATTTGGTCTTAAATCGGATTTTGTAATGGAGAATCTTTTAAAAGTGGCAATGGCACAAGTTGCCCCCGTTTGGTTGGATAAAAAGGCAACGCTGAACAAGATAGAGGCTACAATTCTAGAGGCTGCTTCGGAAAAAGCAGAGCTTTTGGTTTTTGGAGAAGCTTTTTTACCAGGATACCCTTTCTGGTTGGCCTATACTGAGGGTGCGGCATGGGATTTAAAGGTAAACAAGGAATTACACGCCCATTATGCCAGAAATTCCATTCAGATTGAGGCTGGGGAACTGGACGCCGTTAGTGAGCTGGCCAAAACCCATAAGATGGCCATTTATTTAGGAATGATGGAGCGAGCCAAAGATCGTGGCGGTCATAGTTTGTACTGCTCTTTGGTATACATTGACCAAAAAGGGGAGATAAGATCTGTGCATAGAAAATTGCAACCAACATATGATGAGCGTTTAACATGGGCTCCAGGTGATGGAAACGGACTTCAAGTACATTCCTTAAAACAATTTACTGTAGGAGGGCTAAATTGCTGGGAAAATTGGATGCCCCTACCACGCGCTGCACTGTATGGTCAAGGTGAGAATTTACATGTGGCCGTATGGCCAGGTGGACTACATAACACCAAAGATATTACCCGGTTTATTGCAAGGGAGTCACGAAGCTTTGTGATTTCGGTTTCTTCGTTGATGCAGACTTCAGATTTTCCAAAAGATACTCCACATCTGGGCAAGATTTTGGAAAGAGCACCAAAAGTTTTGGCCAATGGAGGCTCTGCCATTGCAGGACCAGATGGTGAATGGATTGTAGAACCAATAGTGGATAAAGAAGGTCTGATCTATGAAACGTTGGATTTTAACCGCGTGTACGAAGAGCGACAAAATTTTGACCCGGTAGGGCATTATTCAAGACCGGATGTTACCAAATTAAATGTAAATAGGGGCCGACAATCTACGGTTGCGTTTAAGGATTAAGATTTGAGAGTGTTGTTTTAGGATTATTTCTAAACTTTTAGGTATGTCACTTATCGGTTAGTATAAGAAACGTAGGGCAGGTAATAAGCGATACGTTTCGGTTTGGCGACTTTATAAATAAGCACAGACTTTCAAATTAAGCCTAAACCGCCCTATGTTTTTTATACATTGTTATCTGCTGGCTTTTCAGTCAGCAAGCTTTTTCATCACATCAATTACCATATCCCAACCAGTAGCGGATTCGTTATATCTTTTTTCAGCATTTTCTGTTCCTGCAAAGTCTTGTGTCAATTTAAGAACTGTTCCTGATTCAGATTCATTTAATTCATACGTCAGATTAACATAATTTTCAGGAATGTCCTTAATTCCGATATTTGGGTCAAGCATTGTAAAAGAAACTTTTTCTCCGTTTTTAATTTCTGTTATTTCTCCTTTTACGTGAATGATTTCCTGTCCGTCTTCCGTTTTACCTTTCCAAATTATTTCACTTCCAATTGTCCAATCAGATAACACTTCACAACCGAACATATACAGTTTTGTCTTTTCTGGATTAGTTAGTAAATCCCAAACTTGCTTTTTATTTACTTTAAAATCTACTGTTTTTTCAATAATCATTGATTTTTCCATCTTTTTTGAATTTTATATTAAGTGTTCAAATTTGATGAATCATCATTATTCTTGATTGTAGAATCGGGAACATTTCTTATACTATTCGGAGGAATTCCAAACTGTTCTTTAAATGCTTTTGAAAAATGTTGTGGCGAACCATAACCTGTTTCATAAGCAATTTCTTTTGCTGTTTTTGAGGTGCCAAGTAATAACCTTTTTGCTAAGTCCATTCTAACTTGATGAATGTAGCCAAAAACGGTAGTTCCGAAGAGTTCTTTAAAGCCTTTTTTTAGTTTGTACTCATTTAATGCTACTAATTTAGAAAGTTCACATAAGGTTGGTGGGTTTTCTATTCGACCTGTCAATAATTCTTTAGCCTCTATTAACTTAGTTTTATCTTTTTGAGACTTTATATAATTCTGAGTTTTGTGTTCATTATATAATTCAGCTTGAAGTACAAGGAGTTCAATACTTTTAGAAAGTAGAAATAAATCTTTAAGTTCTTTAGAATATTGACAATGTATTATTTCGTTAATTACAGATTGAATCTTGAAATTATTGGTTTTCCATTCAGTAGATAAGATTGAGTTTTCACGATTCATTACTTTTTCTGCAAGTCTCTTTAACGGTTCGTTACCATTTTTTGCTATTTCCACGAATGATTCCGTAGTGAAATTAATTCCAAAAGTTTCAATTCGTTCCGTTTTGTTCTCAACCTCTATTTCGAGTCCATTTGAATACATAATATTATTATGATGTCCAGAAAGTTGAAAAGAAGAATTAAGTTGAGCAAATTTGAAGTCATACGAACCTTGTAAACCGAAATGAAGTCTAACATATTCTGTTTCATTCTTCGATTTATTTGTTCCAAGAGCATTATAGTCAATAACATTATGGGAAATATGAATTTTGTCTAATTCCCAAGATTTTGAAGTTATTTTTTCTATGTTACTCGTTTGGTTCATTTGTTGTTTTGGGCTTGCAGATAACGTTTAAGATATGGTTCGTTTTAATGAACTATATCGACGGATAAGTGAAGTTCGGAAAATTCAACTAAAGATTCAAAGGTTAATTGATGAATTCAGATTATGGATTGATAAAATTCCCAACTACCAGTGAATGTTTTTTTCAATAAAGTTTATTAACTCATTTGCCATTGTTTCCTGATCTTTAATTGAAGGATGGGCGGTAGCTTCGATATAGGGCATAAAATGAGTATAAACAGCCTTGTCATTTAAATTGGCAACTGCTTTTTCAATATAACCTGGCCATTTTGAACCTTCTTTTGTAGCATCCATACATCCAAGCGAACATATGATTTTGGCTTCAGGATATTTTTGTCTTATGTTGGCAATGAACTTTTGATAGGCAGCTATAATTTCATCTTCATCTGGAGCTTCAGTACCAAACCTCACCTTAAACTCCTCATATTCTGGCATGTTAATCAACCAAGAATCATTTTGAAACAAATTGACCACAACAATATCAGGTTTGTACAAAGAAAAATCCCATGTGCTTGTAGAATCTGTGGGAATCAATCTATCGTACATTTCAGGCATTATTAGAGGGTGCCAACTCACCGTTATACCAATACCACTTTTACAGATACATTGATACTTTGCATCAAAATGCCTAGCAGTTATAGCGGCATAACTTAAATAGTTATTGGTGTATGTGCTATCTGGAGAATCTTTTCCGGATAGATCCTCAATCGCATAACCCGCTGTTATGGAGTTGCCATAAAACTCTATTTTTCTTTTAAGGAGCGAAGACTTGGGCAGTATCTTGGCATTTCCTTCAATTTGAAATCCGTAAAAGGAAGTTTTTCCCCGATCCCATTCGGTTCGTTTAAAGATTTCAATGGAATGCCTTCCTTTTGATAACCCAGAAGCTAGTTGGTGGTAACGTTTAGTGGTATCTGGACGAAAAATAAAAGGGTCATTGGCATCAATGATGATGTTGAAATAATTGTCCCCTTTTTCATCTTCAATCAATGCTGCAATTGATTCACCCTCAAAATTGAATTTAATAGAACTGCCAGACCAATATAAATCTACCCTTTTAACTTTTGATGAATCTATTCTACCTGAGTATACAATTTGAGGATTTGAATAATCGACAAACAATTCTTTTCTATTTGTGCAGGCAAAAGCAAGTGCCAATGTGAGTAAAAGAAGTGTTGTTTTGTTAAAGTTAATCATGGTTTTCATTGGCATGGCTATTAGAAAATGAAGTTCGGGAATTTTAAACTAAAAATGCCATGCAAATGATTGTTCGCAAGACGTTTGGGGAAGTAAAAAGCCCTATTTTTGCAAAAAATTTATGACTGATGGCGAAATCAGACTATAACAAAGGTAGAAAGCCTTCTGGAAACTCTCAAAAACGAAATCCAAAGAAACCATTCTCTAAAAAAGAAGGATTTCGAAAAAAACCTCAAAAGCCTGTAAGGAACTCAAACCTCGATGAAATTCGGTTAAATCGCTATGTGGCCAATGCCGGAATCTGTTCCCGAAGGGAAGCGGACACCTACATAGCTGCAGGGAGTGTATCTGTAAACGGAAAGGTGATTACCGAAATGGGATACAAAGTAAAATTGACCGATGATGTCCGTTTTGATGGGAGAAAACTTAATCCAGAGAAAAAAGAGTACATACTGTTGAACAAGCCGAAGAACTTTATCACAACCACCCACGACGAAAAGGGACGGCGAACGGTAATGGAGCTTGTTTCCAGCGCTTCAAAATCACGTTTATTGCCTGTGGGCCGTTTGGACCGTAATACTACTGGACTGCTTTTGTTTACCAACGATGGAGATCTGACCAAAAAACTTACGCATCCCACACATGGAGTTCGCAAGATTTATCATGTGCATTTGGATAAGAATTTGGTTCTTTCTGACCTGCGCAAAATTGAAGAAGGATTGGAGCTTGAGGACGGACCGGTAAAAGTAGACGATGTTAGCTACATTCAAGGTTCTCCCAAAAAGGAGGTTGGCATTGAGATACATAGTGGCCGCAACCGCATTGTACGCCGTACTTTTGAACATTTGGGCTATAATGTAACCAAGTTGGATAGGGTGATTTTTGCAGGATTGACCAAAAAAGACCTGCCACGTGGCCACTGGCGGCATTTAACCGAACAGGAAGTGGTAAATTTAAAGATGATTAAATAACCTGCATTGAAAAGTATAAGCGAAAAACCACATATTGTTTTTTTGATATTTGGCGTAATACTTATTGCTCTTCAGGTCTATTTTATGCTTTTTTCTCCTGATTCAACTTTGGATATCAATGTTCACGATACTTATTTTGTAATAGCCTTTGCCCATTTCTTTAATGTATTTGGTGCTTGGTATATTCTATGTGGTTTTGGGTATAGGATGCTCAATCTTTTCAAGATAGAATTTACCAAATGGATGGTATGGACTCATTTGACTTTCAGTTTGCTATCTATATTGGGATTTGTACTTAGTTGGACAGAATTGACTCCTGAACTTGAGAGTTTTTGGTTCCTTGGATTGATATTTTTTGCATTGGGCCAAATTATCTACTTCCTAAACATTTTAATTTCAACCATCAAAAAAACAAGATTGGGATAGATGGTTTATCCAGTCCATTCATCAAAAGCAGACACCTTTCTTGTAGCTGTACTTTAACATGTTTGCAATGACATTATGAAAGGCGGGTTCTTATTTTTACAGGTTGATGGCCAATCAAAACTCAAATCCTATAAAAAAGAAAATATTGTTGTCAAAAGTGTTGTTTTTAATAGTGGTGTCACCCAATTCAGTTTTTTTGATTGGATTAAAGGGTGTCCTCATTGGAAATGAAAGAGTGTAATAGAGTCCCTCCACACCAAAAATATTGGTTTCTCGGTAACTAATAGCCAAACCAATGGTTGCAGAGTCTTTTTTAAGCTTTTCATCAAGAATGGTATGGTTGTATTCATTTCTGTACCATCCTATAGAAGGACTTAGGTAAAGTCCGTTCCAAACAACAGGAAAGTCATAAAAGGATTCAAACCCAAAAAACTTCCCTTCAACGTTATCTCCATCTACCACTACTGCGAATTTTGATGATAAATGTTCTTCGGACATCTTCACATTCATGTGGGCCAATCTGATCATATGATTGTTGTTGAACCGAAGCCCTATCTCACCAGAATAGGAATTGAAATCATTAAATGCGGCCTGGCCCAGTTCATAAGCTATAAAAGCGTGTGTTTTTTTATTTTCTACTATGGTATCATCTTGTGCAAAGCCAATGTATCCCAAAAGTGTAAGTGCAAATGTAAATGTGAATTTCTTTTTGATCATGATCGAAGTAATTTATACAGTGCAAGTATATGGATCTGATCAGACCAAAATCGTCATACTATAGTATGGTTGTTGGGATGTTGTTCAATCTCATACAAAAGTACGAGGAGATATAATCAATTCATCAGCATTACTATCAGTTCATGCTTATTCTTTACCTTGAGTTTTTTGTACATGTTGGAGGTATGGGTCTTTACTGTAGGAAGCGAGATGAACAACTCTTCTGAAATCTGTTTGTAGGTCTTTCCTTTGGTTAACAGTTTGGCTATTTCTTTCTCCCTTTCGGTCAAGAAAAAATTTTTAAAATGTTGTTCATTTGGTGACACATTGGATTTGAGAATGGAAAGGCGTTGTAGATCGTCCCATATTTTATTGGCAGAAATAAGAATAAAAACCAAGGGCAACGTAAATCCTACTTTTAAAGTTTGACCAACTTCAGAATTAATAAAGTTAATAAACAGGGATAATGGAACCACTAATAAAAATATAAGTGCAAAAATTCGTTCCAGTTTTTCAATGTGTTGCAGTCTCTTCTGAGGTTTGGTAACCCTGATCAATACCATAGAAGCTATAACAGAAACCCCTAAAAATAAGGATGCCGCATATTGCAGGTAGTCTAGCGTGTTTGTAAAAAATCCTATAATGGTTGCCACAAACAATATCGCAGCAATAGAATAAAGGACTTTTTTCCAAAAGGAGGATAAATTATGCCGTCGTTCTGCCATTACATTCAAGGGTGTTGCCAAGCCCACCAAAACCATGGCCAACAATATAAAAACATCGGTAGGTTCGTTGGGGTTTGGATTGTCCCTTATTACTTTTTCAGCGGTTTCAGCAGTTGATGAGATGATTAACAGCAGTAGCGAAAACATTAATGCGATGGTCTCCCAGGTTTCAATATTCTTTTTAAGACAAAGTATGCCTAAAAATATGGAGATGCTTAGCAAGGTATAAGCAATGACCAATAATATCATTTCTACAACAATCATTTTTCAGGATACACTATAACAATTAAAAGATGGTTCGTTTTATTTGATAATGATGACCTGGTGAAGATCGGGATTTTTAACGACTTTACTTATGAGGTTATTAGCGCCAAATAACCAAAAAAGTGACTGAGCATCTCAAAAATGTTAAAATGAACTGCTTTTATATCTGTGTTTTGTAGCTGTTTTTTTTCTCGGGCACCTCACTAAGATATTGCACAAACTCGTACTGGTTTCCGTCGGCATCGGCAAAATAGTCCCTGATTCTAAATTGTTCCACTTCTTTTGGAAAATCACGTTTGTACCCATTTTTAAGAAGATTGTTGGCTATTTTCTGAACATCGGGAACAACAAACCCAATATGATTTATTCCAATCTTGTCGTAGTTTTTGTCAATTGTTAAATTGCTATACTTAGCCTGATTGATAGCGATATAAGTGTCATCATCACCTAGGTGAACCCATTCTCTTGTGCCATTTCCGCCGCCCCTAATCTTAAAGTGAGGGAAAGCAGTTCTGAAGAATCTTATTGCTTCCTGTAAATCGTTTACCGTAATATTGGCGTGCTCCAAATAGATATGCTTTGTGCCCATAAGTTTTTGTTTTTTATTTGATTACAAAGATGGAACCTGAAATTGGAGTGTAAAACCAACCTTGGTACAGAAAGCCATCTGTACTTTAGTACAGGTTATAGCTTCTCCAAATGATTAGATGCTAAAAAGCCCCCGTTTTAATCCAATATCCACGGCTTCTGTTCTGTTGTCCGCATGAAGTTTGGACAGGATTGCAGTGACGTGAAATTTTACGGTACGTTCGGTGATGTACAGTTGTTTTCCTATACTTTCGTTGGTGAGCCCTTGTTTTATGAGTGCCAATACTTCCAGTTCACGACTTGTCAGTGGCATTTCAGGGTAGTTGAACTTCCTTGATTTAGCACTAGGTTTTTTACCTGGCTCTGTTTCCTCCAATACAATGGTCAAATGCTTTTGAAGGTCTAAGGTTGTTTTAAGGGCTTCTATCACTTTATTCCTATCGGCATTTTCAAGGGAAGAGATAATGGCATCCATTTTTGGAACAAAAACCCGTTTTAGCACATTGCGTATGCTTGTGTCCGATTCTGCACTTTCATGGCCATAAGATTGTTGTAATCGGGTGCGTTGAATGGCTGTTCCCACCAATTCACTAATGGTGTTAAGAATGGTCAGCTCTTTTTCGGTTAATTTGCGGGTTTCGTTGCTCAATAAATTAATGAGTCCCACTTTTTGTTTATTGATAATAATGGGAATGGTTGCATGGAACTTGAGGTCTTCGGTACCCAAACCAATATCCTTTAATCTCGTACAGGCAATCTCACTAATGTTCATGGCCTGATCCATGTCATCTGCCAAGTATTGTTTTATGCAATAGCACCCGCCCGATAATCGTTCGGGATGATTACTGAGGGCTGGAGGCAAATTATGGGAGGCTGCCAAATATACTGACTTGTTATCCGGCTCCGTAAGCCAGACCCAACCCGTTTCCAGATTAAGGATTTCTACCATCTTCTCCAAAGATTTGCGAAGCGCAGAATGCAAAGAAAACTCCTTGTTCAAATTGCTGGCTATCTCGTAGAGATGGGAATAATAATCGGTATCGTTCATTACCGAAAGCTAAGAATAAATTGGAAATTATTGCAGAGAGGCATTTTTCCCATTGATCACGACATATGTCAATGCAATAAGTACAGAGAGAGCAAAGAAAAAATAGGGGGGCGATTTGTGGCTGCACTTATCGGTTTATGATCTAACTTAAAATAGAAATCTAACTTTGAATAAAGCGCTAAAATTGCTACTATTTATGTGCGTAGTTGTCTCTGGTTTTTTATTCCCTTATAGGTATCATATTAGAAGTGTCTATCGGAAAACTATCATACTTGTTATATAGTTTTAAATATTTCTCTGGGTCAATAGGAACTTCATTTAAGGTTTCGTACAAACCTTTAAAAAAGCCTTCTCGTTTTTGAGAGGGATTGAAAATTAAAATCAATTTAACAGTTTTGTCAGTATCATTTTTAAATCCGTGAGGGGTAAATCTAGGAATATAAGTCACCGTTCCAGGTTTGGCTTCGTATTCCTTGTCTCCAACTTGCATGGTTAAAATGCCTTCATTCACAATAAAAGTTTCATCCATAAATCGGTGATAGTGTAATTTTGCCCCAATAGCCATTGGAGGAAGAAAAATTTCATATACACCCAATTGGTCATTAGACATTTCACTAGTAACCTTAAATGTAATTGAAATAGTGTTTAGTTCTAACTTCTCACCTTCGTTTGGATTAATTATTGATGCATTATCCTCTAATTTGTCTTCAAAAAAATTTTCTTTAATATGATTCATCGTTTTATTTTTTGAATGATTGGTCAATGTCGTTTCGTAATGCAAGTTTGTTATGTTCTATAACTTTACTGTCACTTGCTCCTTCCAGTGAAAACAATCTTCGTGTTTCTATTCCCATATGCCCTAAAATGGCTTTTAGGTAAGGCTCTTGGAAATCATATTGTTCCATTGGTGTACCTTTATATACACCTCCTTTTGCAGTTATTAAGTATGCAATTTTATTTTTCAATAAACCGTAATAACCACTTTCATTGATGTTGAAGGTATGTCCAATTCTCACTATTTGGTCAACATATGCTTTGAGGTTTGAAGGAACGTTTAAATTGTATAATGGACTGTTTATCAAGATTTCATTAACTGATTTTAATTCTGCAATTAGTTTATCCGATAAGACAGTAGCCTCTTTTATTTCTGGAGTGCAGTATTCGTTGGGAGTATAAAATCCCTCAATTGTGTTGTTATGAATATGTGGCGGCGGCTCTTTGGCTAGATCTCTACGAATTACTATTCCATCAGGATTTACAATTGTCCATTTTTTTTCGAAGTAATCGGCTAGCTCCCTTGAGTGTGAACCAGAAATTCTGGAACTACAATCTATTCTTAATAACTTTTTCATCTATTGATATTTTATGTTCAATAGAATGACAAAGTCAAAAGAAAAAACGTGACATACTTTAGGGTGAAAGTGATTTCAGTTTTTTTGGGTCAACTATGGAATAAATACTTCTAATTTTCATCTCTTCAATTTCAAAAACCTGACAATTGTATAAAATCCCCTTTTGGAAGAATAGGATGGCGGGTTGGTGATTTACATAGCTAATCATAAATTCCATCCCAGATAAAAAGGTCTTATGCACATAAAGTAGTAGTTTAGATGTATTGGTAATGCCAGTTGTTAACTCTCTTACTACTTTAATACTTTCCCCTCCATCGGCAGCCAATAGTATGTCTTTTGACAATAACTTTTCCAAAGCAGTTATATCTCCATTCTGCATCACTTTTATGTAACTTTTCAAATGTGATTTGTCTTTATTAGGTGATTTGTTTTCCTCATTTCTATACTTGGCCAGTTTCGTTTTAGCTCTACTTAGTAGTTTTCTAGAGTTTTCAAGAGTAGAACTTATGGTCTCTGCAATTTCCTTATGAGAATAATCAAATGCCTCCTTTAAAATAAAAACGGCTCGTTCTTTTGCCGATAATTTTTCAAGAAGAACGAGTATTGAATACGATAATATTTCTTCTTTGTTGATATTTTGGTCTGCATTCTCCGTTGAAATAGGTTCTGGCAGCCAAATGCTATCTACTGATATTGTTTTCTTCTTCTTTTTTACGCTAATCGATTGGTTGATTACCGATTTGGTTAAATATCCAATTTCATTCTTGATATGATGCTTTTCAATTGAAAGGTATCTTATCAAAATATCTTGTATAGTGTCTTTTGCATCTTCAGACGAACCAAGTATATTGTATGCGTATGGAAATAATATGTCATGATAATTTTTCAAATCTGAATATTAAGTTCTATGGGTATGACAATTTGAACCATAAAAACGTGACATTTTGATTAGAAACAACGCTTAAGATTTTAATGCCCTATCTATTTTTTAAAATGTAGTTTCATTCCTTCATGGGTAGCTTCAAACCCAAGCTTTTGATAAAACCTTAAGGCTTCCGGTCTTTTCTTATCGGTTGTTAACTGCATTAAATGTGCTTTTCGTGCTTTTGCTCTTTCAATTGCCCAAACAAACATTTTTTCTCCAATCCCTTTCCCTCTTTGATCTTCTCTAATCCTAACCGCTTCTATTTGGGCCCTGATTCCGCCTTGATATGTTAAATACTGTATAAATGATAGTTGCATGTTTCCAATTAGCTCTCCTTCATCATTTTCCACTACGATCAATTCTTGATTTTGATCTTTATCAATGTTTTCAAAAGCTGAATAATATGTTTCAGGCAACGGGTCTTTGAAGATTTCCCTTAACTTTCCAAACTTGTCATTTGCTATCATTTTTACGATATCATGCACATCTTCTTTAGTTGCTTTCCGAAATTTCATAGTAAGAGTATACTTTTTGTTTGAAGTTAACCAAAAGTGAAATTCATGGTCTTTGTCATCAAATCAATTCCAATTAAAAGTGTGTCACACGAATGGTGAATAGCATAATAACCGCTTTGTCTGCGTGTTTCTTCTTTTACGGTATAACGATTATGCCCCTTGTGTTTTTTCCATTTTGTTTCGGATTTCTTCCAAACACAAATTCCCTAAACTACCTTCATGGGTATGGTCAATATCCTTTTTAGGAGTAAAGGTTCCTTTTTCAATATCCTTGCCCATGGATTTGTATGCATCTCTAAATGGCATGCCATTTTTTACAAGTTCATTCAAGGTGTCCACGCTAAACAAATAATCATATTTAGGGTCATCCAGAATTTTGGTATTGACCTTGATTTCCTTCAAGCTGAAAACCATCATTTCCAAACAGGCTTTGATATCTTGAATGGCGGGTACAATAATTTCTTTCACCAATTGCAAATCTCGGTGGTATCCGCTAGGTAAATTATTAGTAATCAATGTCAATTGGCTGGGCACAGCTTGAATTTTGTTGCACTTAGCTCGAATCAGTTCAAAAACATCAGGATTTTTCTTGTGCGGCATAATACTGCTCCCTGTGGTCAGCTCATCGGGAAACGAGATAAAGTCAAAATTTTGCCCCATGTACAAACAGATGTCCATGGCCAATTTGGATAGTGTGGCCGCAATATTGGAAATCCCAAAGGCAGTTGCCTTTTCCACCTTTCCGCGACCCATTTGGGCAGCTACCACATTATATTTTAAAGTCTCAAAGCCCATTTCATGTGTGGTGAAGTTTCTATCTATTGGAAACGAACTGCCATAGCCTGCAGCACTCCCCAACGGGTTTTGGTCTGCAATTTTATGAGCGGCCTCTACAAAGTATAGATCGTCAATCAAACTTTCGGCGTAAGCAGAAAACCATAATCCAAATGAGGAAGGCATGGCAATCTGTAAATGGGTATAACCGGGAAGCAATACTTTTTTATACTTTTCAGCCAATTGCAACAGGAGATCAAAAAGTGTTTTCACCTCATTTTGAATCTCTGACAATTCATTTTTAAGGTACAGTTGCATGGCTACCAAGACTTGGTCATTTCTAGAACGTGCTGTATGGATTTTTTTTCCGGTATCACCCAATTTTTCTGTGAGCAAAAACTCAATTTTGGAATGCATGTCCTCAAAATCATCTTCAATGGTAAAGACTCCATCCTCAATACAATGGGCAATTTTATCTAATTCCTTAATTAGTTTTTTGGTCTCATTTTCGGTAATTAATCCAACCTTGCCCAGCATTTGAGCATGACTTTTTGATGCAATGACGTCATATTTTGCCAAAAGCAAATCTAACTCCCGATCATTGCCTACTGTAAAATGATCTATTTTTTTATCGGTGCTAAAACCTTTGTCCCAGAGTTTCATTTTTTTTAATTGTTTTGATTTGTCAATTGTTGTAAAACTTTCATAGCCCTATTGGCATCCTGTTTATCCACGAAAATATGGTCGTGGTAATATGCAGCCACCACATTACAACTGATTTTTTCTTTGGCCAAGGCATTTGAAACGGCAGCGGTAAGGCCTACAGATTCCAAAGAAGAATGCACATCTAATGTAATGCAGGAGGCCATGTAGTTGTACTCTAGACTTAAGCTATCTGCTATTTCCTTTTTTAGAATCAATGTTATTCCCTCTTTTTCCCTAAATATTGCATGAACAAGATCTAGGTCAAATTGAAAGGAATCATCTACACTGGCAAAAACGAAGTCTCCTTCACAAAGAACGGGCTGTAACTTTGACAATAAAATTTTTAGATTGGTTTCTCCTGGCATGGGCGTATTATTTCTGAGTTAAGAATCCTGAAAGGATTTTGATATATAGATCTATTCCCTCTTTGATTTCAGCTACAAATATAAATTCGTTAGCCGAGTGGGAGCGGGGGCTATGCCCTGGTCCCAATTTTACTGATTGACAGCTTAATGCAGCTTGATCTGAAAGGGTGGGTGAGCCATAGGTTTTTCTTCCCAAAATAAGACCGCTTTTCACCAAATCATGATTGGCGTCAATGGCAGATGAGTTTAATCTAAGGGAACGTGGTGTCATTTTACAGGGAGCTTCTTTTTGAAGGAAGTCTGCGATTTCTTTGTTAGAATAACAATCGTTTACCCTAACATCGATCACCAAATCCACTTTTGCTGGTACAACATTATGTTGATTTCCCGCATTAATCTGGGTAACTGTCAATTTTACTTCACCCAAAGTGTCGGATATTTTTTCGAAGGAGCAATTTTTGAACCAGTTCAACACTTCAATGGTGTTGTAAATGGAATTATTGTCATTAGGATGTGCTGCATGGGAAGGAGTACCTTCCACTGTTGCATCGAATACGACCAATCCTTTTTCAGCAATGGCCAAATCCATAAGGGTGGGTTCCCCTACCACGGCCACATCAATTTTTGGAAGGATGGGAATTAGGGCCCGTAGACTCTTTTCCCCTGCATTTTCTTCTTCCGCTGTAGCTGCCATAATAATATTGTGGCTTAGATTTTTCTGCTCATAAAAGTGAACAAAAGTTGCTAATAAGGAAACCAAACATCCACCGGCATCATTACTTCCGAGACCATATAGTTTTCCATCCTCTATATGGGGATTAAAAGGGTCTTTTGTATAAGCTGCATTAGGTTTTACAGTGTCGTGATGTGAATTTAGTAGAAGTGTAGGTTTACTTTCATCAAAATATTTATTGAAAGCATAAACATTGTTGAACTGTCGTTGCGTTTCAACCCCAAAATCAGTCAGCCAAATTTGTATGACATCACCCGTTTTGTCCTCCTCCCCAGAAAAGGAAGGAATAGCGATCAACTGTTGCAGCAGTTCAATAGCTTTTTGGGTCAGTAGTTCTTGTTCAATTTTCATAGCGTTAAGGTCGTAAAATTTGATGTTGTCTGCTGTAACATTTCACTGTCACCAATACAAACTTGTTTTACATTGTTTTCAAGGGCATGGAAACAATTGTGCATTTTGGGAAGCATTCCATCAGCAATGATTCCATTAGCCAAAAGGGATTTGTAGGTTTCTGAATTGATATGTTGGATTACGGAATTTTCATCTTCAATATTTCGCAATACACCCTTCTTTTCAAAACAATAATACAGCGTAGTCTCAAATTCTGATGATAGTCCTATAGCCAGTTCAGAAGCAATAGTATCTGCATTCGTATTGAACAATTGTCCTTTTCCGTCATGGGTGAGGGCGCAAAAAACTGGAGTGAAACCTGCTTGCAATAGTTTTGAAATCCCTTTTGAATTTACACTATCCACATCACCGACCCATCCAAAATCAATCTCTTTTATAGGTCTTTTGCGGGCATGAATGGCATTGGCATCTGCCCCGCTCATTCCCAAGGCATTGCATTCCAATGCTTGCAATTGAGCAGTGATTTTCTTGCTGACCAATCCTCCGTAGACCATAATGGCCACATCCAAACTTTCGGCATCAGTAATCCTTCGTCCGTTGACCATTTTGGATGTAATGCCCAATTTGTTTCCAATTTGGGTGGCCTTTTTACCACCACCATGTACCAATATTTTGTGTCCGTCTATTTTGGAGAATAACCCAAGCAAGTGGGACAGACTCTTTGGGTCCTCTATGATGTTACCTCCTATTTTTACTATGGAAAGCTTTTCTTTCATTTTACGCATTTAGTATTCCACCATCAATGGTCATGGCCGTTCCAGTAATCCATGACGAATCATCTGAAATCAGAAAAAGAGCCAATTTTGCAATGTCCTCTGGAGTGCCCAATCGTTGTAGTAAAGTTGCTTTTGTAGCATTTTCTACCGCTTCTTCAGGGTTTGGAAATGCTTTTGCGGAATCCCATATCAGAGGCGTATCTACAGGGCCTGGACAAATTGCGTTTACCCTGATTTTTGGAGCATATTCAACGGCCATTTGTTTCATCAAAGCTATGCTTGCGCCTTTTGAGGCACAATAAGCCGGATGATTGGGGAAACTTTTAAAAGCAGCTATGGATGCATTGATAAGGATGTTGCCCTGTTCACTTTTTTGAAGATGTGGAATGGCATATTTTGACAAATAGAAAATGGAACTTAGGTTAACATCTAAAGTGTTGTGCCAATCGGAAACCGAAAGGTCAACTACATTGCCCAATCCTAAAATCCCTGCATTCAAGGATAGTACGTCAAGTTTCCCAAACTCGTCAATGGCTGTTTTGACCAATTTTTCATTGTATTCGAGTTTGGAAACATCTCCCGCAACAAAGACAGCACCTTTGAGTGCTTTCACCAAGGCATTGCCTCTTTGAAGATTACGTCCGGAAAGAACAAGTTTTGCACCTTCAGCGTGCAACATTTCCGCAATGCTCTTTCCCATACCACTTGTGGCACCGGTAACAATACAGACTTGGTCTTTTAGTTTCATTTTTCTTAGGTTATAGATTTTCCAATATCTTTTTTAACACAATTTGCGCAGAAAAAGTCCTGTTATTGGCCTGTTCAATCACTAACGATTGGTTTCCGTCCAAAACGGCATCTTCAACCACTACGTTTCGCCTAACTGGCAGGCAATGCATAAACTTAGCATTTCCTAGCTTTTGCGCCGTCATCATCCAATTGGAATCTTGCACCAATACTTTTCCATAATCGGTATAACTGCTCCAATTTTTAACATAAACAAAATCCGCATTTTCCAAGGCCTTTTCTTGGTCATGTTCAATTTTGCATCCTTTGGTGATTTCGGGGTTCAATTCGTACCCTTTTGGATGGGTAATGACAAAATCAGCGTCTTGCAGTTGCATCATTTTAACAAATGAATTTCCTACCGCATGCGGTAAAGCTTTGGGATGTGGGGCCCATGATAAAACCACCTTCGGTTTGTTTTGTGAGTTGTTTTCTTCCAAAGTTATGGCGTCAGCCAAAGCCTGCAAAGGGTGTGCCGTTGAACTTTCCATGTTCACAATGGGGATTGAAGTATATTTGGCGAAGCCGTTCAAAACCTCCTCTGCCTCATCTTTAGTTTTGTCTTCCAATTTGGCAAAGGCTCTAATGGCTACAATATCACAAAACTGGGAAACTACTTGTGCAGCCTCTTTTATATGCTCCGATGTTCCTTGATCCATAATGGTGCCATCTCCATATTCCAGTGCCCATCCTTCACTTCCAAAATTCATGACCATCACATCCATGCCCAAGTTCATGGCAGCTTTTTGGGTGCTCAACCGAGTTCTTAATGAATTGTTGAAGAATAAGAGACAAATAGTTTTTTCCGTACCTAGCGAAAGATGCTTTTTAGGCACTCTTTTGAGTGCTCTGGCCTCGGCTACCCATTCAGATAGATTGTCTATATCGTTTATGGAGAGGTAGTGTTTCATGACTTGATTTTTGTATAGTTTGTGGAATTCTGAAGTGAATCTTGGATGAAATTCTCATTCAGACCATTCACGATCCAAGTTTCAATTCCTGCATTTTTGGCAATGGTGGCAGCCTCTATTTTAGACTGCATTCCTCCGGTTCCGTGGGAGGATTTACCATTATCGATTTCTTTGACCAGATTTTGAAGATTATTTACAGCTTCAATGGTTTTTGGCCGGTTGTTTTCCAAGGATTCCTTGGTATAGATCCCGTTGGTGTTGGTTGCAATCAGTAGTAAATCTGCATCCAACAAAGCAGCTGTTAACGCAGCCAACTTGTCGTTATCACCAAATTTGATTTCGTCCGTTGCAACAGTATCATTTTCATTGATGATGGGGATGAAATTATTCGCAACCAAAACGTTAATGGTGTTTTTAATGTTGACTTTTGAATTTGCATTTTCAAAATCGGAATAAGAAAGCAAGCATTGTGAGGTAAGCAATCCCAATTCCCTAAAGTTTTCCTGGAAAATCCGCATTAAATGGGGTTGACCAATGGCAGCCAATGCTTGCTTCACATTGATTTCTGGGCCGGGATGTTCCAATTTCACAAACTGTTTTGCTGCTGCAATCGCCCCAGAGCTTACAATAATAAATTCATATTCATTAGAAAGCTGTGCGATCTGTCTGCCAATATCTTCCACCTTTCCTCTGGAAATCTGATTGGTTTCCTTGGTCAAGGTGTTTGAGCCTATTTTTAACAATATTCGTTTCTTCTTCATCCTATCTAGTTTGACCATTTCCGATTACATACCATTTATTGCTTACCAAATGTTGAAGACCAATTGGTCCCCTTTGGTGCAATTTATCTGTACTGATGGCAAGCTCTCCTCCCAAACCAAACTGACCTCCGTCCGTGAATCGGGTTGAAGCGTTGTGATAAACAGCAGCTGAATCCACAGATTGCATAAACGTGGTTGCCGTTTCATTGTTTGCTGTGATAATAGCAGCAGAATGTCCACCACTATACCGATTTATTTTATTGATTGCTTCAGTCAAGTCAGATACCTGTCCAAGGACAATTTTGTAGTCCAAAAATTCCTCATGCCAAACAGAATCATCTTGGATTTCACTGGTTTCTGATAAACTGGACAAGGGTTTGTCCGTTAAAATTTTAACCTTGCTCTTTTGGAGTTTTTGAGCCAATTGTGTCAAAAATTCTTGTTTTCTAGGTAAATCTGCTGCTATTAATACCTTGTCCAAAGCATTACAGGCTGATATTTTAGTGGTTTTTGCATTTAGGATTACATCCAATGCAATTTCCAGATCAGCCTCAGCATCTACATACAAGAAGTTGTTCCCACGACCACTTACAATTACAGGACAGGTGGCATGCTGTTTCACAAACGCAATGAGTTTTTCTCCTCCTCTGGGTACAATCAAATCGATTTTTTGGGAAGGGTTTTCCAAAAAGCTTTGTGTTTGAGCTCTATCAAATTCCAAATAAGTGACCCAATCTTTTGAGCAGTTGTGTTCTTCCAGTGCGTTGTGCCACAATTCTACTAAGATCAAATTACTGTTAAGTGATTCTTTGCCACCCTTAAGTAATATTTTGTTCCCAGATTTGAATGCAATTCCGGAAGCTTCAATGGTCACGTCAGGTCTGGATTCATAAATAATCAAAATAGTGCCAAAAGGTGCTGTTTTGTTACTGATATGAATACCATTTTCATGGGTAAATTGAAAGCGTTCCACACCTAAAGGGTCTTGTTGCGAAGCAAGTTGGCCAAGTGACAAGGCCATTCCATCGATTTTGGAGGCATCAACTTTTAAACGATCTCCCATGGCCAAATCTTCCCCTGAATAATTGTCAAGGTCATTTTTATTGGCCTCTAAAATTTTGGATTCTTCTAACTTCACCAATTGTGACATAGTGGTCAAAACAGCATTTCGTTTTTCTATAGATAATACCAAACTCATTGTAATTCTGATTTTAGTGCTTCAAAAAATAGGTCGATATGTTCTTTTGTGATGTTCAATGCAGGCAAAACTCTGAGCAGGCGTTTATTTTTTGCACCTCCTGAGAACAACTTTTGATTGAAAATCAAACTTTTCCGAAGGTCTCCAACTTCAAAATCAAACTCCAATCCTAACATCAATCCTCTTCCCTTAACTTGTTTTACTTGGGAGATTCCTGAAGCCTTTTCTTTAAAATAGATTCCAAGAGCATCAGCGTTGGAGATTAGATTTTCATTTTCCAACACTTCCAAAACTGCCAAAGTTGCAGCGCATGCCAAATGATTTCCACCAAAGGTGGTGCCTAAAAGTCCGTAGGATGCTTTGAATGATTCATGAATGAGTATACCACCTACTGGAAAACCATTGCCCATACCTTTGGCCATGGAAATAATGTCTGGTTGTATGTTGTGATGTTGAAAGGCAAAGAATTTTCCACTTCTACCAAATCCACACTGAATCTCGTCCGCGATAAGAACAATCCCTTTTTCTTTGGATTTTTCCGCCACAAATTGAATAAACTCGGTTGTAGGTTCATCCAAACCGCCAATACCTTGAATGGTTTCTAGGATTACGGCACAATGATCGTCAGATTGAATAGCACTTTCAAAAGCTTCAAAATCGTTCAACTCTAAAAAACTTACCTCTTGCTGAAGGTTGATGGGAGCATTTATCGATTGGTTGTCAGTTACGGCGACAGCTGCAGAGGTTCTCCCATGAAAACCATTTTTAAAGGCAATGACCTTGGATTTTCCAGTATGAAAAGAAGCCAATTTTAAGGCATTTTCGTTGGCCTCGGCACCCGAATTGCACATAAAAAGATTATAATCCTCACATTGGGACAATTCTCCCAGTTTTTCTGCTAACTCATGTTGCAATGGATTTTGGATAGAGTTGCTATAGAACCCGATTTTGTCCAGTTGATTCTTAAGTCGATTCACGTAATACGGATGGGAGTGACCAATTGAGATTACCGCATGACCTCCGTAAAAATCAAGATATGTTGAGCCTTCATCATCTGTTACCTCAATGCCCTTTGCGGAAACCGGAGTTACATTGTAAAGTGGATATACGTCAAATAGTTTCATGGTTTTATGTGCTGTCTCGAATGCTGTCACGAGATTATCCTTTTCTGATTTTACTTATTTTTTCAAACGAGGTCACTATACCTCGAATTAGTGATGAGCTTAGTCCTTGGTGTTCCATCTCGTTCAACCCTTCAATGGTGCACCCTTTGGGTGTAGTCACACGATCAATCTCTTCTTCTGGATGGTTTCCGGATTCAATTAACAGGCTGGCGGCCCCATTACAAGTATGCATGGCCAACTCTTGTGCTTCCTTGGCATCAAACCCTAATTGAATGGCACCTTGGGTCGTGGCACGAATCAAGCGCATCCAGAAAGCGATACCACTAGCACAAATAACGGTTGCCGCTTGCATCTGCTCCTCAGGTATTTCCAAGGTATGACCCATTCTGTTGAAAATGGCCTTGGCCAGATCAATTCGTTTTTTACCCAATTCATTGCTGCAGATACAAGTCATGGAATTACCCACCGAAATAGCGGTATTGGGCATGCTACGGACAATATGTTTGTCGGCACCAATGATTTCTTCAATTTTTGAGATACTAAAACCTGTTATGGTGCTGATGATAACATGGTTTTCGGTCAAAAGATCTTTCATTTCTTCTAAAATTGAACTGAAATGACCAGGTTGAACTGCAAAAATCAAAGTGTCCGAATTTTGGATGGCCTCTTTGTTGTCTGATGTGACGGTGACATTACCGTATTTTTCAAAATCTTTGATTTCCGATGTATTTCTTTTGGTAAGGTACATGGTGGTGGCTCCATTGCTGTGCAAAACTCCCTTTGCAATGGACAATCCCAAATTTCCCGCTCCTATGATTGCTATTTTCATGGTTTTCTTTTTGGTCGCCTCGAGCGCAGTCGAGAGGTGTTTGATTTATTTTTAGATCTCGACTGCGCTCGACCTGACATTTTTAAAATACCCCCGCTTTTAGTTGAAGTCCTGTTGTTTCTTCTAATCCAAACATTAGATTCATATTCTGGACAGCTTGTCCTGAAGCTCCTTTTAATAAATTATCGATGGCTGAGGTCACCAATAAAGTATCCTCATGTTTATGCAAATGCACATGGCATTGGTTGGTGTTCACTACTTGTTTTAAGTGGATAGGTTCATCCGAAACATGTGTAAAGACATCATCCTTGTAAAAATCCTGATACAATTGCTGGACATCTTCTAAACTGCCGTCAAACTGGGTATAACTGGTCGCCAGAATTCCTCTCGTGAAATTTCCTCTGTTGGGCAGGAAGTACAATTTTCCAGTTTTGGTTCCATAGGAATCCAAGCTTTCTCCAATCTCACCCAAATGCTGATGGGTAAAAGGTTTGTACCATGAAACATTGTTGTTCCGCCAACTGAAATGGGAGGTGGATGAAAGTCCAACTCCTGCTCCTGTACTCCCCGTTACTGCATTGATGTGCACCTGATTTTGCAGCAAACCAGCTTTAGCCAAAGGAAGCAATCCCAATTGAATAGTGGTGGCAAAACATCCAGGGTTAGCAATATTTTCTGCCTGTTCAATACTTTCCTTACTCAACTCGGGAAGACCATAAACAAATGTTTTTCCTTGAAAAGTGGCATCAGCTTTCAATCTAAACTCATTACTTAGATCAACAATCTTGGTTGTCTGATCAAAAGCGTTTTCCTTTAAAAACTTTGACGAATTGCCGTGACCCAAGCATAGGAACGCCACATCTACACTGGAATTTACCTCGCCAGTGAACTCCAAATTCGTAACACCAAGCAAATCTGGATGAGCCGACGTAATGGGTTTTCCAGCCCTGGTAGTACTGAACACAAAATCAATTTCCGCTTCAGGGTGGTTAAGGAGCAATCGAATCAATTCGCCTCCTGTGTAACCAGACCCTCCTATAATTCCTACTTTTATCATAATTTTCTTTTTGTCATTCCCACGAAGGTGGGAATCTTATCAATTAGGTCTCGTCAGCTCCTTCGACAGCACTTCGACAAGCTCAGTGTGACACAGCTCAGGATGACAGCTCGACCTGACATTGCTTACAAGTTTTGATTTACATGGTTGGCAATTTTTCCAGGGTTAGACAGGATTTTGATAAATCCTTTGGCGTCATCCGCGGTCCAACCTTTGTTCATTTCCCCATAACTTCCGAAAGAAGCATTCATCAAATCATGGGGAGAAGAAACTCCGTTCAATTCAAATCGATAGGGGTGAAGTGAAAGGAAAACATCTCCTGTGACATTCTTTTGAGTATCTGTCAAAAAGGCTTCAATATTTCGCATTACTTCATCCAAATAATTTCCTTCATGCAAGAGCATTCCATAGAAATTTCCCAATTGCTCTTTCTGGTATTGCTGCCATTTGCTTAGCGTATGCTTTTCCAATAAGTGGTGTGCTTTAATAATGATAAGCGGAGCGGCGGCCTCAAAACCAACTCTTCCTTTGATGCCAATTATGGTATCGCCCACATGGATGTCCCTGCCAATGGCATATTTTGAAGCTATGGTTTCCAATTTTTCGATGTTTTGCACAGGGTTTCCCTCTTCTCCATCAACTGCAACCAATTCCCCCTGTTTAAAACTGAGTTTTAATTCCTTTGAAAACTCTTTTTCCAATTGGCTGGGGTAAGCTGTATCGGGTAGAGGTAGATGCGATGTCAAAGTTTCATCTCCACCTACTGATGTTCCCCATAAACCTCTGTTAATAGAATATTTTGCTTTTTCCCACGGGTAATCCACTCCATTTTTTTGCAAGTATTCAATTTCTTCTTCCCTTGCCAACTTGTTATCTCTAATTGGGGTGATAATCTCAATTTCAGGAGCCATGATCTGAAAGATCATATCAAATCGGACCTGATCATTACCGGCACCAGTGCTTCCGTGGGCAATATACTTGGCTCCTAATTTTTTGGCGTGATTTACAATTTCAATGGCCTGAACAATTCGTTCGGCGCTTACAGAAAGTGGATACGTATTGTTTTTGAGTACATTTCCGAAGATGAGGTACTTCACCACTTTTTCGTAAAACGTTGAAACAGCATCAATGGAGGTATACGTTGTAGCACCCAGAGCCAGTGCCTTTTGGTGGATGGATTGAATTTCTTCTTTGGAGAAGCCTCCGGTATTCACACTTACGGCATGAACTTCAAAGTCTTCTTCTTGGGAAAGATATTTGGCGCAGTAAGAGGTGTCCAAACCACCGCTATAGGCTAAAACTAATTTTTTCATTTTTTATTCTTTTTTAGGAAAAGTGATTGTTTGATTCGCTTTAATCTTTTAAAAGCTTTTCCATTCAATCTTTTTGATTCGGTTTTTGATGTGTCTGGGTCATATAGCATTCCTGTGCAGAGACACATATTTCTTTCAGTCCGGGTGAGGATATCAAAATTCTTACAGGTTTGACAGCCTTTCCAAAATTCTGGGTCATCTGTCAGTTCAGAAAAGGTGACAGGTTTGTAGCCAAGCGCATAATTCATTTTCATTACGGCGAGTCCTGTTGTGATTCCAAAAATTTTGGCATCTGGAAATTTTTGCCTTGAAAGTTCAAAAATGGACTTCTTGATTTTTTTTGCAAGCCCTTGGTTTCTATAATCAGGGTGTACGATCAATCCTGAATTGGCTACAAAATTCTTGTTTCCCCAAACTTCTATGTAACAGAATCCAGCAAACTTTTCACCATCTAGGGCTATTACGGCATTGCCGTTTTGTAGACGTTTCATGATATATTCTGGCGAACGTTGGGCAATACCGGTACCACGCACCTTGGCAGAGTCCGTTATGGTGTCGCTTATGATTTGAGCGTATTTATAATGTGATTCGTTAGCAATTACGATTTCCATTGCTATGGCGTTTTAAACTGATAAAAAAATTGAAAGCTGTATGGTTTTTTGCGGAAATGGACTCACCTATTTCCATAAGTCATGTGCACCCTTACGGGCGACGGCGACGAGCGAACGGACGTACTGGAGAGCTCAATGGAGTTAGTATGTAATCTTGTCCTTTCATTATGGGATAAATGTACAAATTAATTCCAGTGAGCGTGAAAATGGGGTTATTTTTTAAAGAAATGTAACTTTTTTTCGGCTTTATCCAGTATTTCATAAATCAAGAACCCAAAAACTAAGAGATACTCAATAGTGAGTAACCATAAATTTTCATCGTAATCAGCATTTGCATAGGCATAATAACTCAAAACAACTGCAATTGACCATACAACGGCATACTGATATCTTGTAAAAATACCCAATACCAAAAGGAACACAATGTACCATGGATGAACCGTGCTGGACAAAAAATAGTATCCGGAAAGGATAATGAACATTGAGGTAATTAAAATACTTAGGTTTTGATTTTTTCGAATAAAAGTGATGGCAAGTGTTGCTATGATCACCGAGATGGCAATAAGCTTACCATAAATCTTTACCAATTCCCATGGTTTGGCATCAAAAAATGTAACTCCAATTTGTTTTACAAGATTGTATATGCTGGCATTGAACTCAAAATTAGAGAACCAGAGCCCAACAGTTTCTGAATAATTGTTGATGAAAGCTGGGGAGTAGAATGGCAGTAGCATTAAAAGGCAAGTTCCTCCAACCAGAAAATAGAACATGAGGCTTTTTTTAAATCCGAAGTGTTTTAAAAACAGAGGTAAAAATAAAATGGGAACCAATTTGACCATTATGGAAAGGGAATAGATCGGTGCTGCCCAAGTCCATTTCTTTGCTGTGATCAAGTAGAGTGACCAGACAAAGAAAAAGAGCATTACACCTTCAAAATGCAAGTTTCCGGTCAATTCAATAATGACCAGCGGGTTCAAAAAGTACCAAAAGACCATGTGAGTGGAACGATTAAGGTGCCGAAGCAACTTTCTTCCAAAGTAAATGAGTCCAATATCTGCTAACATAATGATCAGGCGCATAATAATTATGGAACCTAGAATGCTTCCCCCGCTTCCAATAGTTGCTATTGAAAATAGCAGTTGGTTAATTGGAGGATAGTTGCTGAAATGCTTCGCACTTAAGTCACCCATGCCAGCAAATAGCTCATGTGCATTTGCTATTGGTAAGTTTTCTTGCTCAATAAGTTGATTGGGTGGATACAAATAGGGGTTTATTCCATTTTTAATAAGTTCGCCATCCCAAATGAACCTATAAAAATCTTGTGAAAGATTGGGTTCTGCCATTAGAAATATCAATCGAAACAGAATGCCAGAAACCATCAGGAACTTAAAGTTCCATTTTTGAAATTGAATGAGTTTGTAATGCAAAAAGAAAATGGCAATGAAGAGACCCAAAAGTTTTGGAAAGTCTTGTCTTGACAAATCATAGGCAAAACTTGAATAGAACAAAATGCTGGCCAGGACAAGAAGGATTGGGATTTTGTGAAGTTTCCAAAATTTTGTGATTTGAACAGGCATAGCTAATCAACATCTCTTAGGTATGCAAAAAGTATAAAAATATATTTTATTAGAACTATTTTAGGATCATAATATCCCGCTACCCATTGGGAAGGGTACAATGAGCAGCGGGAATTGTATTATATTTTACGCCGTGGCAATCAGTATTTCGGCTTCACCATTGGTTGGGTCTATGGCTTTTTCACCATATACTTCAATATCGGTGGTATAGGTTCTTTTTAAATCGGTTTTCCATACCTCCATCCAAGTATTGATTACCGCATCTTTGGTTAAATCTCCTTTGGCAATGAATTTGGTATAATTGGCTGCAGGAACCATTTTTACGGTCATGTCTTCAGGAATATTGTCTAGGCTGAACACATTACAACCAATTACCATGGTGTAAGGTTTTGTGTGATCTCCTTCGTAATCCGTGTAAATGGCATATAGGGTATCATCAATTTTGTTGGGAATTCTACTTGGTACATTTTCTGCCATAAATTTTTCCCAAAGTTGTGGAATCTCGCGGTCAGCTTTTCCAGGGGCGTTGGATGTTCTAATGGATAGGCCTACAATAGTTAATTTGTCTTTTTTTGTGCTTGTCATGATGTATGAATTTTAAGATTTGGACAAAAATAATGTGGAGCTATGACAAGGGTGTGTCAGGGGTGTTTGGGAATGATCAAACAGTATGTGGTACCAGTCAATTTGGCCTAGCTTTTTAAGTCAAAAACCTATAACTTCACTTATCGGCCGATATAGTTCATTAAAACGAACCATATCTTAACCGTTGTACTCAATTCCATATCAGGAGTTTTCATTCAATAACTTAATAGACATTTACAAATCCTCTAATGGATTAATTATGGGAATGAAGTGAGAATGGCCAACAATTTCTTTTAATCTAGTGAAATCATAATTGCTATAAAACTGATTCGATAGCTTAAAATACGGTTTTAGGTTTGCGAAGAGTAATAATTTTGCATATAGTTGACAAAAGCAACTATTTTTTTATCTTGCAAAGAAATATTAGATATGGACTACATCAGTCACTTTAGAAGCTTTAGTAGAATCTTTACCCAAAACATTGGAATATTGAATAATCAAGTATTGCTAAGCCCTTTGTCGCTAACCGAATCTCGTATCATTTACGAATTAGGAGGAAATAAATCCACTACCGCCAAATCATTATCCAATGAATTAAAAATAGATAAAGGTTATTTAAGCAGGATTTTAAAGGGATTAGAGAGTGAAAATTTTGTAACCTCTAAGACGTCAAAAACAGATAACCGGTCTAAAAAATTACTTCTGACCGATAAAGGTATTGACGCTTTTGAAAAATTGAACAAAGCATCTCAAAATCATATTGAACAACTTCTTGGAACTTTAAGTCATTATGAACAAAAAAAGTTGATATCCTCTTTGACACAAGCACAACAAATACTTGAAAAGAATGGACAATCATCAGCTCTTGACCAAATTAGCATCAGAAGTAATTTGGAGGTTGGAGATATGGGGTTTGTCATTCAATCACATGCCGAATTATTCCAAGAAGAGTATAATTATTCTATCCTTTTGGAAGAATACGTTGCCAAGGGAATGTTGGAAATATTCATACTTAAGAAGCCAAACAAAAACAAAGCATGGATTTGTGAACACAATGGCAATAGGATAGGATACTTATTCCTGGTCGATAGAGGAGAAACAGCACAACTTAGGTATTTTTTTTTAATGCCCGAATACCGAGGGATAGGTTTAGGTAAAAAGCTAATGGATTCTTTTATGAACTATTTATCAAGCGCTGGATTCAGTTCCTGTTACCTATGGACGACTAACGAACAGTTATCGGCTCAATCTCTATACCTTAAATATGGATTTCTTTTAAATGAGGAAAAAAGCTCTATGGTATTTGGCAAACCTGTAACAGAACAGAAATACCTCTGGACATACAATTAGATGACTTTTCCCTTCGGAATTTTTTTCAGATCAAATTAATCTAAAAATTGACTATTGGAAAGTTATGGGACTGGATAAAATTTAGAACAACTTTCCCAAAGAAGCAGATGAACAACTATAACGACAGAAGATAAAAACCGAGTACAACAATTTGTATAGCGCATGTGTGCCCTTTGGGATACAAACGCACCATGCAAGAGACGATAAGTGTCATCGTAAAACCTATACAAAAATTAGAAGGGTTATGACAAGGATGTGTCAGAGGTATCTTGATTGTATTTGCCGTAAGACTTATAATATTCTTCCAAAGTCATATTGTGGGATTCAAAATTTTGGGATGTACCCGTTATTTTTTGGATAAGGTCTATTCTAAACACCCTAAAAGCTTTCCGAAGCCTGCAGTAGGCAATAAGCAACCATTTTTCTTGAGTGCTATAAAGTGCAAAGGGCTCTATATCCCTATTGGTAAATTCTTGACCAATGGATAGGTAATCAATGTTCAACACCTCAAAATTGGTGATTGACGACTGAATACGCATGAGATAATCGCTGGTTTTATGATCGGAATAGTTATTGAAAAAATAGATGCGATCCGTAAGCAGGCTTGCTTTTTCTTTTTGGGAACCTTTTAAAAGTGCCTTTATTTTTAGGATGGCTTCGGAATAATGTTGTACAAAGGAAACATCTTTGTTTTTAAGGATAAGTTGTTCGGCAGTTATAAGGGCATTTGCCTCATCTTCTGTAAACATTACTGGAGGTAATTGGTAACCCTCCATCATGGAATACCCTTTACCTTCTTCTGTAACCACGGGAACTCCAGATTTTTCCAAAGTGCGTATATCCCTATAAATGGTTCGGATGCTCACATTATGTTTTTCCGCGAGCATTTTAGCCGTTACAATTGGTGAGGATTGTAGCTGGGTCAAAATAGCGGTAAGTCTTGAAAGTCTTGGTTTTTCTTCCATGAAAAGAATTGAAACCTTTGAAAATTGCTACATATTATGCTTTGGACGTAAGCGACTTAAAGAATACAAAGCCGAAGCCCAAGAACAACATTAAATGAAAGGGGAACAACCCAAAATCATTTAAGGGAATGGCACTGTACATCCCAAAAAGGAAATAAATCATTAGTGCAAATTCCAAAATCATGTTTGGGGATAATTTTTTGGCTAAATATTTATTGCCCTTCCAACTATCCGTTAAGTTGTTGATGTTGAATTTTGGAGTACGCACAAATTCACTTCGTTTACCCATGTGGCCTTCCAAAACAGCTACGGTATTGTGTAAAGAAAACCCAAGGGCAACAGAGAAAAAGGTAAAGAAGAGTTTGATATAATCCACAAAATTATCAAAACTACTTCCTTGTATACTCTTGTAGGTAAACCAATAGCAGATAAATAAAATGATAGTGCTGACAATAAAGAAACTGGTCACTTCAAAAACCCAGCCCAAATGGCCATACATATTTTTAATGTAAAGCATTGGTATACTTAACAGGGCAACAATAAAAACGCATAGGAACATAGAACTGTTGAGTAAGTGCATTACCCCATGGAATTTTGTTTTTAACGAGATGTTTTTAGAGGTTATTACACTCCAAACTGTTTTTCTAAAGTTTTCAGCACCTCCTTTGTTCCAACGGAATTGTTGCGAACGAGCGGCACTAATGACTACTGGAAGTTCGGCAGGGGTCTCTACATCTTCCAGATACTTGAATTTCCAATTTTTCAATTGGGCTCTATAGCTAAGGTCAAGGTCTTCAGTTAAGGTATCTCCTTCCCAGTTCCCGGCATCCAAAATACATTCTTTTCTCCAAATTCCGGCGGTACCATTAAAATTGATAAAATGCCCTTTGGAATTTCTACCCACCTGTTCTAGGGTAAAATGGGCGTCCAATGCAAAAGCCTGGATTTTGGTCAATGTGGAATAATCTCTGTTGATGTGTCCCCATCTGGTTTGGACAACACCTATTTCTTCATCCTTAAAATAGGGAACGGTCTTTTTTAACCAATCGCTCTCCGGTAGAAAGTCGGCATCAAAAATGGCCACAAAATCACCTTTAGCAATTTCAAGACCTTCTTTTAGGGCACCAGCTTTAAAACCTTGTCGGTTTTCACGTCTTATATGTGTTATGTCAAGACCGGTTTTTTGAAGGGCCTCAATTCTTTCCGCGGTTTCAATTACGGTATCATCCGTGGAGTCATCCAACACTTGAATTTCCAATTTGCTTTTTGGGTATTCTATTTTGGAGATGTTTTCCAAAAGACGTTCCATCACATATTCTTCATTATAAATAGGAAGTTGAATGGTGACATATGGGATTTCCTTTGGATCGAGAAGGTTGAATTTGGGGGCTTCTTCATTTCGTCTTTTATTGCCCAAATAGTTGATCAATAGGTTTAGCTGTGCCAAACTGTAGAAGAATATCAAAACCAAGGCCGTACTATAAATAGCGATGATAATAAAAGCGATTGTAAGTCCCATATTATTTTATACTGTATTTAAAAATCCAACCTAGAATTTTTATGCCTGCAAATATAGCACCTTTTACGGTTCCTGAAACTTTTGAGACACCTATTCTCTTTTTATAACGCACTGGTACTTCGGTATATGCCAGTTTCTTGCGTAGTGCTTTCAACTGCATTTCTACAGTCCAGCCGTACGTTTTGTCCTGCATTTCCAGTTCTTGGAGCTTATCGTATTTAATAGCCCTAAAAGGGCCTAGATCTGTGAATTTTGCTCTAAAAAACAAGCGCATTAAAAAAGTGGCGAGTTCATTTCCAAAGATTTGGGGAAAGGTCATGGAGCCCGCTTCGCGTAGTTCTTTTTTTCGTGCTCCAATGACTAGATCCATATTCTCGTTTAAAATTGGAGCCACTACTTTATCCAGTTCTTCCGGATAATCAGAATAGTCTCCGTCGATAAATACGATAATATCGGGTGCTTTGGATTGTTTACCGATGTAATCCAACCCTTTTAAACAGGCATAGCCATACCCTCTTTGGTTTTCTGTAATCACCGTAGCCCCTGCTTTTTGGGCATTTTCTATGGTATTGTCCGTTGATCCATTGTTGACAACAATAATTTCAGAAACTGTTTTAGGGAGTTGAGATACTACCTTGCCAATTGAATCTCCTTCGTTTACTGCGGGAATTATAACCTTGATGTCTGCCATTACTTTAAATCGGAAAGTTTGTTTTCCTTTTTGAAGCTGTTAAAGCTAAACCATTCTTTTATTTTTTTTCCGTTTTTATACTTTTCAGCTGATTTTAATTCTTCATTTAAATATTTGAGACAATATCCGTTTTTAACTCCATTTTGAAGTTGGCATTTATGGTTCACTTTTTCATTTTCATCATAAAAGAGCCACCATTTTACTTTTTTGCCTTTCTTAAAATGTCCTTCCTTTTCTAGTTTACCTTCTTTGGTATGAAAGAACCAATAACCGTCACGTAGATTCTTTTTAAATGGACCTTGTGCCATAAGGGTACCATTGTGATGATAAAACTTCCAGAATTCCTCTTTGGAATGATCAATCTTCCAACCTTCTGATTTTATTTTACCATTGGTATAGTACTCCCGATAGTATTCCTTATCGGTATTTATAAAAAAAAGGAGAACAAGTAAAAACCCGAAACGGAACATATTGAACTCATTTAAACTTTTTCAAAAGGCTAAAAACAATCCTTTTGCACTCATTTTTCACCTTTTTTTCTTTCCGTAGCCCAGCTATGTAACTCAAAAAAGTTTTCAACTGTGCACAAAACCTCTAATTTTCGTTTCATTTCAAAAAGATCAAACGAGTTCATCATTTTTTATTCACCAAGGTCATTAAATCAACATCATTGCCCAATAATACTTGGTTGCTGTCTATTCTACCTTCCAATGGGCCATTTTCAAGTTTCAGTACCCCTCGTGGACATACAGCAGAACAAATACCACAACCTACACAACTGGAGCGTACAATATTCTCTCCTTTTTGGGCGTAGGCACGAACGTCTATCCCCATTTCGCAATAGGTAGAACAGTTACCACAAGAAATACACTGGCCGCCGTTGGTCGTAATTCGAAATTTGGAGAACAAACGTTGCTGAAAGCCCATCATGGCAGCCATAGGACAACCAAATCTACACCAGACCCTATTTCCAAAAATAGGATAGAAGCCTGTTCCGATAACTCCTGAAAAAATACTCCCTATTAAAAAAGAATAGGATTTGCGAAGGGTTTCGGATTTAAACAAAAAGACATTGCCGTCACCACTAAAAAAATGAATTCCTATCAAGGCCATTATGATTACAAAGTAACCAATGGCTCCATACTGTGCATCCTTTTGGAGTTGCTGCCGTTTAAATAGCATAACCCATGCAAAAACAGTAGTAAGTAATACGGCAACGCCAATTAAAAATGTACTCTTGGTTAGCCAATACTTACTAGTGTCTGTTCCTAAATACGAGTAAATTACTGCGGTGGTCATTAAAGTAACAAAAACCACAACGCTGTGCACTACCCAGCGCTCCACATTCCATGCCTTAACTGTTTTGTCGCTTAATTGTCTAAATGAATCCCCGGCAGTTTCTGCCAATCCACCACAGCCACATACCCATGAACAGTACCATCTTTTACCAAACTTGTATGTTAGGATGGGGGTGATTACAAAAACGGAGAGGATGCCAAAAACCAATAAAGCAAAACCAATATCACCTGAACTTAAGAAGGCTTTAATGCGATATCCTTCAAAATTATAATAGTTTAAAGGCCAAACATTTTTTAAATCGTAATAGGGAAGACTGCCTCCGTTTAGAATTTTATCTCCATTCAAGCGGGCCATTAATTCTGGGATTATGAAAGCAAATGCAGTTTGGAAGAACATTACGCTCATGGTTCGGATTTTTTCATACCGGTTATGGCGATATTTCCAAAGGAATTTGATTCCGAAAGCCAAAATGGCCACCGTATATAACGTTCCATAAACAAACCATTGGCTTGCTAGATTTCCACTTAATAGCTTGCTTAGAGGGTCAAATAGGGCAATAACGCCTTTGTTGCTGCCTCCTTTTACCAAGCCTAAATACTCAGGGTAGAAATATAGGATAATGTAAAAACCCGTTAAGGCAATACCTGCGACCCAACCCCAAAGTCCTTTACTTGAGATGGACTTGAACCAAACTCCATCATTCTTGATTCCTGGAAGCTTTTGAGAATAGGCATCCCAAGCAAACCAAATTGTTCCTGCTGAAATTGCAGATAACGATATGGAAAGCCATAGTCCCTTATTTGGGAAATCTACGTTGAATGCGGTCAAGAGTATGATCATTAATCCCGCCATGCCAATTAAAGTGGCAATTTTTTGATTTCTGCTCAATATTTTTGGTGGTTGCCCTGTAAGGGCCATACTTCTATCGTAAGTACTCATGTTATTTTGTTCAAAGTTGAATGATATAAGTTGATATGGTTTGCGTTACGTGCAGCAACTATCAACTAAACTGAAATATTCTTTTTATGCTTTTCTTTTTGGGGTTGATGGATTTTCCAAAGTCATTATTGAATTTGGAAACAATCTCCAACTCGTAATTTTTATAGAACTCAGGGTCAAAATTGGCATCGGCCAAATGCTCCATAACATAATCAACATCCCGTTCCTCGGTCAACCATCTGTCAAAAACTTGATGGCGCATGCGAATGCCAAACGTGTTGAGGCCTAAAAATTGGTTATTATCCTTGTTGAAGGCGACTGTTATGCATAGCTTTTCTTGGGGATGTCTCCAGTGAAAATGTTTTTCGTATTCTTTTTTTCCTCTTTCGGAAAAGACCCAACCATAGGTTTGGTATTCAATATCCAGAAATTTGGCAGAGTTGAACCAATGCCCTGGTTTGTATTCTATTTTATTTCCACAAATAGTCTGGGCCACTGTTTCGCCCATCATTCTGCCAGTGTACCATACCGCTTCAATAGGTCTTCGGTTGCCAATGGATTCATGCTGCTCGGCACAATCCCCAATGGCATAGATATCTTCAACATTGGTCTCTAAAAACCTATTGACCTTTACACCACGACCCAATTCAATTCCAGAATCTTTCAAAAAATCAATATTGGGGGTTACACCCGCGGTAAGACCTACGATGTCACATGAAAGCTCCTCCCCAGTCTCTGCAATTACAACCGATTTCACCCTTCCTTTTTCGTCTGCAACGATTTCTTTTAAGTTGGTGCCCAAGCGTAAATCAATGTGATGTTCCAAAATATGCTCGTTGATCATTTGGGATTCGCCATTAGGAAGAACGCCATTCCAAAAGCTGTTTTCTCGCACCAAAAAAGTAACAGGGATGTCCCTACTTCGAAGCATTTCGGCCAATTCAATACCAATTAGGCCGCCTCCAACTATTACAGCTCTCTTGCACACTTCCTTATTGGGGGCATTTACTTCCAGTAAATCCAAATCTTGTTTGGAATACAACCCTTGCACTCCGTGTAAATCTTGACCGGGCCATCCAAATTTATTGGGTTTGGAGCCAGTGGCAATGATCAATTTATCATAATTGATGGCCCTGGAACCGTCAATGGTCAATTGTTTTTCTTCCGGACTTACCTGGGTAACGTAACCTCTTACCAATTCTATCCTGTTCTTTTCCCAGAACCAATTTTCATAGGGTTGGATGTGTTCAAATTTCATATGTCCCATGTACACGTACATAAGGGCAGTTCTAGAGAAAAAATAATCTGTTTCCCCTGAAATTATAATGATTCTTTTATCGGAAAGTTTTCGAATATGTCTCGCCGCAGAAACTCCTGCGATTCCATTTCCAATGATAACAATATTCTCCATGAGATTGTTTTGGTTGTGCTAATGTGTCGTCCTTAAATATAGGAACTTAACAGAAGGGTTTAATTTAGAAAGAATTTAAATTCCATAATATTCAGTAAGGTTTTGCATCAAAAAACGTACGTCTAAGTGTTTGATTTGGAAAATCTTAAATTAATCATAAATTGTTAAAATTGCTGTATGGCATAAGAAATGCACTCGACAGAAGGAGCAGTTTTACCAAATACTAATTACAAGAAGATGAACTATAGCAAAACACTGACCGCATTTTTACTTTTGATTACTTTCCAGTTTGGATTTGCACAGGATACAACTACCTTTTTTGATAAGGCAGATTCGTTTTTTAAGACTCATGTCAGCAACGGAAGGGTTGATTATGTTGCAATAAAAGCTAATTCGGGTAGTTTAAATGAATTGCTTGACCTTGCCAAGAACATTTCAATTTCCAAGGGCGATGCAGAAACCTATCAGGCGTTTTGGATTAACGGATATAATTTGTCTGTTATAAAGGGCATAGTGGATAATTACCCTATAAAATCGCCATTGGACAAAGGAGGCTTTTTTGACAAGATAACGTATGATATAGGAGGGGAGAATATCACCCTAAATGATATTGAGAACAAGTTGCTCCGTGCAAATTTTCCAAAAGAAGCCAGATTTCATTTTGTTTTGGTGTGTGCAGGTTTGGGCTGTCCACCAATAATCAATAATGCATATCTGCCCAACACATTGGACGCCCAATTACAAAAACAAACAGAATTGGCGTTGAACAATCCAAACTTTGTCAGAATAAAAGGTAAGAGAGTAGGGCTTTCACAAATCTTTGAATGGTATAAGGGCGATTTTACGCAAGACGGAAAAACTCTAGTAGATTATGTGAACTTATATAGAAATGAAAAAATAGATTCCAAGGCAAAGGTTAGTTATTATCCCTACGACTGGAGTTTAAACGAAACCAAATAAAAAAATAAAAACAACTATCATGAAGAAAATTAAATACCAAATCTTTTTAACGGGAATCCTTCTGTGTTCTTTTATAGGATTTTCACAGGACGATCAGGGAGGAAGTAATATTCAAAACTTGACACCATCAAAATTGATTGGAAAGGGGCAATGGGACATCAAATGGTTCAATAATCTGTACACTCAGACAAAAGCTGCAAATGGAAATAGAGATGTGACCAAAAACCTGCCGCGAGAAACATTTTTTACATCCACCATAGATATTTTTACTGGTGTTGGGGAGAATAAACGAGTAAATGTTGGTTTGTTGTTGGAATTTAGGTCCAATACTACTAATGATAGGGGAATATTTGATTTTCTCTCTTTTGATGGCGAAGAAGGTACGGCTAGATCAGGCTTTACATCTTTTGCCCCGGCTATTAAATTTGTCCCTTTTAAGAATGTAAATAATTTTTCTGTCCAAAGTGCATTTTTTATCCCGTTGGTAGATAATGAAACTGAAACTGGTGTTTTTCTTGATCAGAAAGGGTATACTTGGCAAAACAGGTTTTTCTATGATCATACATTCCCAGGAAAAAAATGGCAGTTGTTCAGTGAAATAAACAGTGAGCTTAACTTCGGAAAAGAAGGTGAGAGTTTTGCCAATAATAGTTTAAGGCTTACCCCTGGGGTTTTCTTAAGTTATTTTCCAAGTTCGGACTTTACCATTTTGGGATTGGTGCAACATTCACAACTTTTGGATTTGGGCAATAATTTCACACAAAATTTCACCGCAGTGGGTGGCGGGGTAAAATTTCAATTATCTCAACCTTTAAACCTTGAACTGCTTTATACAAACTTTGTAAGAGGCAATGACACCGGTTTAGGACAAACATTTAACATAGGATTACGGGCCGTGTTATAGGCCAAACCACATAAAAGAGTATTTTAGAAGTCTTAATTTTTTAACTATGAAAAGATTAGGGCTTCTTTGTTTATGTCTATTTCAACTATCCTGCATTAGTCAGAATGCTGAAAAAATTAATGGAGTAAGTTTTGTGGGGTCCCGAGAAAAGGTGTCTCAAGAGCATGTTGACCCCATTTTGGACGTTAAAGCTAATTATGCTGCGGTAATGCCATTCGGTTTTGCAAGACATTTAAATTCACCTAATGTTGTTTTCGATACAGAAAGACAATGGTATGGAGAAACAAGGCAAGGCGCTAAACAATACATTGCACTATTGCGCAAGAATGGTGTAAAGGTCATGTTAAAGCCCCAAATTTGGATTTGGAGAGGTGAGTTCACGGGAGATTTGATAATGAAGTCGGAAGAAGATTGGAAAACACTCGAGGAATCTTATAGTAAGTTTATTTTGACTTATGCAAAACTTGCCGAAGAAACCAAAGCTGAAATTTACTGTATTGGAACCGAGTTGGAAGAGTTTGTGAAGAATAGACCCCAATTCTGGAAAGACCTAATAGTAAAAGTGAAGAATATCTACAATGGAAAACTTACCTATGCTGCAAATTGGGATGAATATTCCCGAGCGCCTTTTTGGATGGAGTTGGATTATATAGGAGTGGACGCATACTTTCCGTTAACTCCAGAGCGTCATCCCACAATAGAACAATTAAAATCTGGATGGCAACGATGGAAAACCAAATTGAAAAGCTTGGCCGAAAAGTATGAAAAGCCTATACTTTTTACGGAGTTTGGTTATCGTAGCATGGATTACACAGGTAAAAAACCATGGCTTGTTGATGAAAACGAAATGGATGTCAATCTCAAAGCACAAGCTGATGCCACAACGGCTATTTTTGAAGAATTTTGGCGAGAAGATTGGTTTGCCGGAGGTTTTGTTTGGAAATGGTTTATTCACCACAATAGATCGGGAGGATCTACTGATAATAGATTTACCCCGCAAAACAAACCAGCCGAAAATGTAATTCAGAGCTTTTTTAACGACTACTGAATAAAGATTAACCATACCAATGGCACTTAAAGATAATATTCAGGCTCTTTTTCTGATTTTCTTGATGTTGGTTTTCTCCTGTAGTACAGATAATGATGAAACTACAAGGAACACTTTAGCTAATATGTTGAATGGGAGAGAAACCGTTCCTGGTAATGTGATTGCTTGCGCTGCAAGTAATGAAGATTCCGATGTGGTCAGTGTTTTTTTATATCCTAGAAATGGGGTGGTCAATATAAGTTTTTATGAGACTGAATCCACTACTGTGGATGAAAGTGATTTTTCTAACTATATCAAGGGAGATTCGGGATTACTGGATGTCTTTAATGGTTATCTTCTGAAATTTGAAATTTCTCCTGCACAAGAAAAATGGGTGATCGTTACCTTTGAAGAGCAAGGAAAAGTGCATTTATCAAATCCCATTAGGTTAAAACAAAATACAAAACCCACGGAGTACCTGCCTCAAAATGTTGATATAGATGATAATGGGACAATGCCCATCTTTTCATGGCAAGATGGCACTTTTAATGATTCGGCAATTTATTTTCAAGTAGTATCTGATGAAAATGATAACCTACTGTCCGGAACTTATACCTTAGATAGATTGTTTCAATATTATAAACTGGAAAATGTGGTTTTAAATATTACACGAGAGATGCCACCATCCTTAAAGTTGAATAATCCATACAAATTTTCTTTATTGGCGGTTAGTGGGGACAATTGGGTAAATCTCTTTTCCGAGGTGGAGTTTAGCTTAAAGTAGCAAGCCAATAGATAATAACCATAAAACATATGGTGTGCCTAATAAAGTATTGGACTATATTTAAAGTGAAAAATTAAAAGCCTCATGAGAAATTGTTTGTCCTTGTTGCTTATGCTGTTTATGCTACAGGGGTTTGCTCAAAATACGGTTGTAGATGTCAAAGTTCAAGGAAACGAGCGTACAAAAACCAATTTCATCAAGAAGATTACTAAGTTAAAGCCAGGAATGAAACTGGATTCCATGCTTATAGCTGAGGATATATACAGGCTTAAGCGTTTACCTTCGGTATCACATGCTTATTTTCAAGTCTTTCCTGCAAATATTGAAGGAGGATACAATGTGTTTTATGGTATTGAGGAAAATTTTACGTTGATTCCCTTTGCAAATGTCTATACTTCAAACAATGATGAATTTGCTTTTAGAATAGGTTTGCAAGAGTTCAATGTTTTGGGAAACAACATCACCTTAGGTGGATTTTACCAAAGAGATATTTTCAATTCGTTTGGAGCACATTTAAGAGCTCCATATCTATTTAGCAATAAGCTTGGGGTGGCTATAAGTTATCAGGACTTAATAACCCAAGAACCTGTTTTTTTAGAAGATGGCACCGCAGATTATAAATACAACAACGAATCTTTTGAAGTATTGGGATTGTATGAAATAAACTTTAGGCATAGATTGGAAGCGGGGATGAATTTTTTTACTGAAGACTATACGTATCTTTTTGGTAGCACTGACCCAAATGTTCCGCAGGCGTTAAATGTCAATAAATATCTCTATAAGCTTATATACAATTATGATGGAATAGAGTATTACTATCAATACTTATCTGGATTCAAGAGCACGCTTAATTTTCAATATGTACATAGTGCAAGTCAGCAACTCCCGGAATTTATCATTGGATTTAATGATTTTACTTATTATATACGGGTGGGCCAAAAAGGAAATTGGGCCAACAGATTACGTTTGGGGCTTTCCAGTAATATGGAAACCCCTTTTGCACCTTTTTCAGTGGATAATAATCTTAACATTAGAGGAGTGGGGAACACTATTGATAGAGGTACTGGCTCCATAGTGTTGAATACGGAGTATAGACATACGTTGATTGATAAAAATTGGTTTGTTCTACAGAGCAATGTTTTTGTGGATGGAGGGTCATGGCGTAACCCAGGAGGGGAATTCAGTGATTTTAGTGACAGTCAGAATATAAGAATCTACCCGGGAATAGGGCTGCGGTTTATTCATAAAAAGATATTTAATGCCATTTTTAGAATAGACTATGGCCATGGTATAACCAAAGATGCAGCCAAAGGAGTTGTATTTGGGATAGGACAGTATTTTTAATTTTAATGTATTTCATCGATGATTTTTGCATTTCATCGGATTTTTATCATATTTGCAGTGCATCCCAGCAATGAAACACTTTTTATGAAATTACTACCAACATTTTTGCTGTGGGTGAGCATGCCTTGCTTGCTACTGGCTCAGAATGATTATTACACCGTCGTTGCCCAAAAGGGAGATGGAATTTTCTCCATACTCAGAAAACAAGGCCTAGATCCGGTTAAATACTATGAAGATTTTTTAACACTGAATACAGAGGACATCAAAGACGGGAGCATGCTTCATGTGGGAAGGGAATACAAAATACCCCAAGCCATGGATTCTTTCAAAAAGACAGGTGTTCGGGTCCAGATGAAGGATGAAACAGAGAACCCCATTTTTGATAAAGAACTTGCGGAGATGTCACTTAAGAGCAAAGCACTTAAGAACGCTGTTTACTACATAGTTGCTGAGAATCAGGCTAAAAGCCAAAACAAGTTTATTGATGATGTAACCACGGGTCTGGCAGCTGAACTTATGGTACATGGAGCAACTGTTTATGTCTTTGATGATACCGATGAAAAGCCTTCAACAGAAAACATGAAATCGGAAAAAACTGAAAGAATGGGGCAGTATATAGAAGCTATCAATAAGCGTTATCTTCAGAATACCGGAAAGTATCAACGATTATTATTGATAAGAGCCAATGGATTAATTGAGAATGGAAATATGGATGTTGCGGTATATCATCACAACAAAAGTGAAAAGGGACAACGTTTTGCTGAGAATATCCAGAATGTTTTTAAAAAACATAGTGTGTCCAATCGCTCTTATAAGGATATAAAAATGATTTTTGAAGATAAAAACAGTCTATATTTGGCTAAAAATACCCTTCCAACTGTAAGTTTGTTAACTATTGGCAATCGTTCCAAAGCTTCGGCTGAAGATCATATACCAGTACGTTCAGATAAAAAAGCCTTTACCAATTGGATTACAAATGGTATTTTAAAGGATTATGCCGATATTACAATCGAGGAATAGCATATCAATATCTTTAAACGGGCAGTATATAACCTGCTCTATCTTAATTTTTTTCTGCCTAATCGCGAATCTTGCAGGGCAAGACTCAATTCAAAAAGTGGAAGCTTTGGAAGGAGATGGAATTTATTCTCTATTGAGGAGATATGATCTTAATCCTGGAAAACATTATCAAGATTTTGTAGCGTTGAACAGAGAAATCCTAACTGAGAACAATCAACTGTATGTTGGGAACATGTATCAGATACCATACCCTTCTACCACTGAAGAAAAGGTAAAAGTTGAAGTTGTTGAAAAAGCTGAGCATTCCATATTTGGCAAAAATTATTCAACTGTTGAATCTACAAGTACCCGGCTAAAAAATACAGTATACTATCTAATTTCTGGACATGGAGGGCCTGATCCTGGTGCAATCGATAATTTTGGAGGTAAAATAATTGCAGAGGATGAGTATGCCTATGATGTTACTTTGCGTCTAGCACGTGAACTTTTATCCCACGCCGCAGAAGTTTATATAATAATACAAGATAAAAACGATGGCATCAGGGATGTTAGGATTCTCGACTCAGACACGGATGAGGTAGTATACCCAGATAAAGAGATCCCCTTAAACCAGTTAAAAAGATTAAAGCAGCGGGTAAAAACGGTTAACGGATTGTATTTAAAAAACAAGGGTAAGTACCAAAGACTTATTGTAACTCATGTAGACGGCAGAAGTAAGGGAACCAATATAGATGTGTTCTTTTACCATCACCATAAAAGTAAAAATGGCAAACGCCTTTCAGAAAACATTCACAGAACTTTTGAAAAGAAATACAGAAAGTTTCAGCCCAACAGAAAATATACTGGAACTTTTACGGATAGGAGCAGTCTTTATTTGGTGAAAAACACATTGCCAGCAATGACCTATATTGAAATTGGAAACATACGCAATAAAAAGGATCAACGAAGAATCTTGGATTCAGATAACCGCCAGGCCTTGGCAAAATGGATTTCCGAAGGCATTTTGATAGATTTCGAAACCCGAGAGGATTAGTTAAGGATTTTTTTTGAGTAGTATCTGTACAACTCGTCAGGCCCTGCACCCAGATAATTTTTTAGATGAATCATTCCAAAATGGAATTGCACTTTCAACCAGCCTTTTTCCCGATATTTTCTGGCCGAAGTAATTACATGGTTTGGAAGAACTTTAAACTTTGTTTGTTTATACAGCCTTTGAATAAACTCGGTGTCCTCATAAATGAGGTAATCCTCATTGAAACCTTTGGTTTTATGAAACAAATTGCGTTTAATGAAGAGTGATTGATCGCCGCCTCTACAAAGTGTGTGATTTATTCTAGATAGCCAGGCAAACAAACGAAGTATCGGATTTTTGGTATCAAACCTCATTCTAAAACACCCAGATTCGTAGCCTTCTTTAATGGCATCTAGAATCAGCTGATCAAAGTTATTGGGGGTAAATGTATCGGCATGTAAAAAATACAAAACCTCTCCAGAGGCATTTTGTGCTCCCAAGTTCATCTGTCTTGCACGCCCCTTTTTGGATGGTATCACTTTGGCACCAAATAGCCCTGCTATGGAAATGGTTTTGTCTCTACTGCCGCCATCAACACATATTACTTCCATAATAGAGGTCTTAGAACTTGTTTGGCCTATATGTTTAAGGATTTTACCTATCAATTTTTCCTCGTTGAGTACGGGAATAATAATACTTATACTAGGGTTATTTGGCTTCATTCAGGCTCCAATCATAATCCAAATATTCAACTTTTGTACTCTTGTTCACTGGATTTTGCAAATAGGTGTTTATATATTCCAGCAGCGATGTTTTTTCGGTAAAATCACCTTTGTACCACTTAAATATTTTTGAAAGATGGGCTTTTCCCCCTTCAATACGATTTTTTGTTTTGTCATTCACAAAATCCACAGCCGTTTTGGAGAGCAATCTTTCCATGCTTTGGGGTGTAAAGGCTACATTAAGCAATTTAGGGCAAGAATACGATGCGCAATTAATGGCAAAATGGATTCTAGGTTCGTCCATCTTACGTAAAACTTTGTGCTCTATGTCATTTAGTGAAGCGATATTATCACCGACAACTATCCACTTTTTTTTCCAGCAGTTTGGGATGTCCTTAATGCTTTTGGTGGGATAATTATCTATTATCAATTTTACAGTTCCGGCATTGTACAGATTAATATAATAGGCCAGCTTCTCATTCTTGCTCCAATCTGGTTTGGGAGGATTTTGTCCCAACTGATCTAAATATGTATCCAAATGGACCACATCCTTTTTAAATCCGGCATAATTTACGTTGCCCAGATTATCAACATATTTTTTTAAAAGCACATTCCATAAGCTATGATCATGGAATTGACTTTTTGACTTTATCTTATGGAGAGGACCTTTGATTTTTGCTACAATGAGGGGTTCTTTTGTGCTTGCTGATATCATTGCATTTCCATTACATAAGAGCAACAGTAGACTAAAGCATAGGTTTATGACGAGATTCATAGGCTTGTATATTGAAGACTTTTAAAAATCTTAATTAAACAGTCCTAAAAATCTGTTCAACCTTTCATAGTTATCAAAAAAACTAACAGCAGCCCCCACCATTATAATGCCAGGTACTTTCGCTTACATGAATCTCATCTGAAGCTTTGGTAAGTGCAGCGGCTGTTTTATCGCAAACAGCTAAAGGCTGGTTCTGTTGCAGCACATGACCTTGTCCATCATCAAAATATTCTTCATCTCCATAATAAATAGCTGTTTTTCCAGTAAACATGCAAGGGCCATCTTTAGGCATCGGGTCTTTGATTGCAGCTATTTCAATAGACTCAATATGTATGATTTCGTCCGTTGGGTAGTGGTTTGGAGTAAGCACTCTATATGATTTTCTTGCCCTGATCTCTATGGTGCCAAAACCGGCATCCGTCAACACTTTTACATAATCTTTTATTGGAATACTCCCACTTAAACATAATGCGCGTAACCTATCATCATTTCTTAGTTCGTCGTTCATGGGTTGTTCGCAAGTGGGATCGCTCATTACCAAACGTCCATGTGGCTTAAGCACGCGGTACATTTCTGAAACGGCTTTTTTCAAATCTTCCATTTTAAAAATGTTGAACAGGCAATTTTGTGCAGCAACATCAATACTTTCATCAGCAACAGGAAGGTTTAAGGCATCTCCTTTTACAAGATTTACAAATTCGCTTTTGAACCAATCGTTCTCCTCTTCTGCAACCTTGAAGTTTTTTCGGGAAGCTTCCAACATTTCATCAACAGAATCAACGCCTGTTACGCCACCACTTTGTCTTGAGAAATAGGAAAATTGAAGCAGTTCCATACCTCCGCCAACACCCACATACAACACTTTTGGGTTGTTGATGAGGTCCTGGGCAGAAACCGTACTCCCGCATCCATAGTTCATTTCTTGCATGATCTTGGGTATGGAAAGCCCTGGAAACTGCCATACGGGATTGGTGGTGCAGCAAAGCCCAACATCTGGGGTCAATGCCGCTTCTTTATATAAATCTTGGGTTGCATCTAAATAACTCATATCTCTACCATTAATTCTTTAAACAATTGTATCATTTTTGGTTCGGTGTTGCCTGCAATTTCAATAATTTCCTGAATATTAACAGGTTGTAGATTATCTGGGTCACATTCATCTGTTAAAACAGAAACGGCCACAATGGGTAGTCGTAAATGATTGGCAACAATTACTTCGGGTACTGTACTCATTCCAACAGCATCTGCCCCCAAAGTTTTTAGCATTCTATATTCTGCTTTGGTTTCCAGTTGCGGTCCAACAACAGAGGCATACACCCCATTTTGAAGTGTTATTCCCTCTTTTTGTGCAATAGCTTTAATTTTGGTGCGCATATCCAGATCATAAGGTTCGCTCATGTCAACAAAACGATCTCCAAATTCGGCTACATTTTTAAATGCCAAAGGAGAACCGCCCTGAAGATTGATATGATCTTCAATCAACATAATATCACCTTTTTTGAAGTTTAGATTGATGGCCCCGGCAGCATTGGAAACAAACAGCTTTTTAATTCCCAATTGATGCATTACCCGGATGGGGTAGGTAATGTCCAAAAAATCATAACCTTCATACAAGTGAAACCTTCCTTGCATCACCACCACTTTTTTATTGGCAATGGTGCCATAGATTAATTTTCCTGAGTGGAACTCCACGGTGGCCAATGGGAAATACGGAATATGATTGTAATGGGCCTCAATGGGGTCTTTGATTTCATTGACCAATTGACCCAATCCTGTCCCTAATACAATACCAATGTCAGGAGCATCAAACCCTTTCTTTTTTAAATACTCAACAGATTCTTCCAGTTGTTTTTTGGTCATTCTTTTATATGTTTTAGAAATTGTTGAAAAACCGGAATGTCCTTAATGTCTTCATAATTATCAACATCGTTTTTGGTTTTCAACATACAATAGTTTTCGTTTTTTAAATCACTCAAAGTGTTCTGAAGAACAGTGTCCGTCCCCCAAGCTTTGTTTAGGAACAGTTCTTCTTTTAAAGAATTCATTCCCAATAGATAATAACCGCCATCTTCCGCTGGCCCCATTACATAATTATGCTTTTCCAATTTTGTAAATGCGTCTTCCAAATCTTTTTGGGAGAGGTCGTACATATCACTACCAATTATAATGATTTTTTCAAAACCTGAGTTAAACCCTTCCTGAAAAGCATTTTTCATCCTCATCCCCAAATCGTTCCCATTTTGAAGCTTTTTTTGATACAAAGCATTGTCCCAAACATCATTCTCCCAAATTGCTTCGGAGTAGTAAACATATTTTGCCACATTTAGATTCTGGGTAACAGAAACGGTATGTTTAAGCAAGAATTTGTAAATCTTCAATGCAGCATTGTCACCAACCTTGGATGCAAGCCTTGTTTTGCATTTACCAAGTTCAGGATTTCGTGTAAAAATTAAAAGTAGGTTCTTTTTTTTGGTGTTCAATAGTTCGCGATTTGTGGTTTCAAATTTTCACATGTTGGTCTTTGCTATCCATCAAAACTTACCAAAAATATGGACTTTTTCTTTGGTAATTACCGAGCTTGAAGGAGTAACTCCATCTTCCTTTTCATTTTGTAATGTAAGCAATGATTGTCAGACTAATAACACTTAAACAAGTAATAACTTAAGAGCATTAAAAATGAGAATAGGAATCAACGGAATGGGTCGTATTGGTAGAGCTGCTTTAAAGGTGATCAATGAAACTCCGGGCTTGGAGATTGTGGCGGTCAACGATATTGTTTCCATCGAGAATATGGCATATTTATTAAAATATGATACAGTTTACGGGGTTTATGAAAAGGAGGTCTCACATGAGCCGGATACCTTGATAGTTGATGGGCAAAAAATAAAGTATACTTCAATCAGGAATCCAGAGGATCTGCCTTGGGAAGAACAAAATGTTGATTTGGTGATTGAGAGTACCGGGGTTTTTACCAAAGGTGAGGATGCTGAAAGGCATATAAAAGCAGGTGCAAAAACGGTCATAATCTCAGCCCCTACCAAAAGCGTTGATACACCCACGGTTGTGCATGGTGTTAATTCTGGGGATGGAAACGTAAATGTTTTCTCTTGTGCTAGCTGTACAACTAACAATATTAGCCCTGTGGTCGAGGTTTTGGGGCGTAGAATAGGAATTAAAAAAGCAATTATGACAACGGTTCACGCATATACTGCTTCACAAGGTATTGTGGATGCTCCGTCTCCAAAGAATTTTAGGATGGGTAGGGCTGGCGCGCAGAATTTGATACCCACCACTACTGGTGCGGCTATAGCAACTACTAAGGCTTTGCCAGAGTATGCAGGAAAATTTGATGGAGTGGCCATTCGTGTACCTATTCCTGTAGGGTCCATATCTGATTTGACCTTTGTAACGGAAAGACCCGTTACTGCAAAAGAAGTAAACCAAATCCTTATGGAAGAGTCACAAACAGAACGTTATGCAGATGTTTTGGACACGACGGATGAGCCCATTGTTTCTTCCGATATTATTAAAAGTCCTTATGCTTCTACCGTGGATTTGGGAATGACCAGAGTGGTAGATGGAGATTTGTTGAAAGTGATGACATGGTATGATAATGAATGGGGCTTTACGAATCAAATGGTACGCCAGATCCAAGAAATCAAAGGATAAGTATCTTGATTAAAAAGAAGAGCCTCACATTTATGTGAGGCTCTTCTATAACTACTATATGTAATTGGGGCGAAATCTTTTATCTTTTCAAGATTTTTTCAAAATCTTGAATAGTGATAACAATATTGAGTTTTTAGAAAATGTAGTGATAAAGGCTATTGACAAGTGAGCCTATTGAAAAGGTAATCACCATGTACCAAAATATATAACCCATCTTTTCTTCTATAGTGTTCATTTTAAAAAGTGTTTGTTCTCGGTTGAGGTTTTTGATTTACACTTCTAAATTACTGAAAACGAGTGCTTCAAAATTTCACATTTTCACTTGTTGTAGAAAAAAAGACATAGATGGTAAAAATTACCTTGTGAATTGCATAACTGGATAACGATAAGACTTTATCCAAATTGGTGTACAAATTAATACGACATTGGGAAGAATGTATCCGTTTTCACAGTCATTCCTGTATTGCACATTAGTCAAGGAAACATAATCATGCAATAAATTCAGTTTCTAATGTAGTTGGGGAATTATACTAAAGGTGTACCTTTTAAACGCTTCTCAATCTTACGTTTCTTTTCTGTAATGCTTTTCATTACATCCATTAAGTTTGGATCTTTGGTCTCTTTATAGATTTCATTAATGGAAAGAATGAGCTGTTTAGCTTCTCTTGAAGCTGCAACTCTATCACTTGTAGACATATGACTCAAAGTTCTGTTTACAAACTCTTTTGCCTTTTCTAATAAATCTTCGGTCATTTTTATTTAAAATTAATCTGGATTGGCTAAATATAAGCCTTAGTTTCATATTTTCTACCTATATAGGTATTGGATTTTTATATTTATGAAATTATTAAGAATCCTACTACATCTCTAAAACAAACAAAATCATCATACTTGGTGATCGCAACGGTTTATAAAATGAGGCATCAAACTTAGTTTATTTATGTGGTTAAAGAGTCAAGAAATTGATTTTTTTTCTCTAAACCTATGAAAGCTTAAGCGGGTCCAAAGAAAATGACAATTTACATTTCGTACTTTTAGAAAAACAAATCAACCCAAGGCATGCGCAAAATGGGACTGTATTATTCTGTATTCTGTATTATGATTGCAGCATGCAACTCAAAAACACCCTCTGTGAATAAAACATTGATAGTAAAAGAAATTGAGTTTGATGGCGTCGCTGATTTTCAAAATGTTTCTAGGTTATTGGATGAACATGCGGAAACCCATTTTATTGATGTCCTGAATTGGGATGATTTTCAATATCAACCTAAAATTGGATTCAAGATTGCCCATTGCAACAATCAGCTTTGGCTTAAATATGAGGTGGAAGAAGAAAATATTTTGGCAGAAAGGACTGAGCCAAATAGCTATGTGTTCAAAGATAGTTGCGTTGAATTTTTCTTTGACCCAATGGCTGATGGAAATTATTACAATTTTGAAATCAATTGCATAGGTACAATCCTTTTAGCTCATGGCCCAAGTAGAAAATCCCGTCAATATGCATCTCCCAATACTATTAAAGATGTGATAAAAGTTGAATCTTCTTTAGGCGCGCAATCTTTTACTGAAAAAACAGGAGGGCATACATGGGAAATCACCATAATTCTTCCTGCTGAGATTTTAGCCCATAATCCTGGAATCAAATTGAAAGGTCTAAAATCGCGTGCCAATTTTTACAAATGTGGTGACGCTACTTCAAAAAGGCACTATTTGAGTTGGAATCCAATTGGTACGGAAAAACCTGATTTTCATAGGCCTGAATTCTTTGGCGAGCTGATATTTGAATAATTTATCTTATTACATTCCAAAGAAAACAGTAAGTTTTTCTAGTAAATTGAAAAATATTATTTCCGGTGGTGGTTAAAATACTGTTGAACAGTTCTTTCTGAAATGTTGTCCGTCTAAATATTTTGTTTTGAGTAAGTTAAGGTGTTAGATTTAGTGAAGTGTGCGCTATCCTAAGGCTTAAAAAATTCAAAGTATAGATAAAGGCCAAGTATGGTTTTAATTTTTTTGATGTCATTTATCAATTTTTGATGTCATATTAATAGTATGTCCAATGTATTGATTGACACTACTATATATTAAAATTTTCTAGCGACTCCGAGTTTGGAAAATTCAACACGCTTATTTTGAAACCATGGAAGGCCAACCAAAACACTCAATGAACAATGCAACAACATTTGTAAATCTTGTCTATCGAATAAAGAATGCTCTGTTTTACTTTCTAGTGGGAATTTGTTTTGTGCAATGCGAAGACAAGAATGAGATTCCAAATGAAGGGCTTTTTCTTCCAGATGGCTTTGAAGCTACGATAGTGGTAGATAGTACAGAGGGAAAAGTAAGGCATATGGCCGTCTCGGAAGATGGATACTTATATGCAAAGCTTAGGAATTCAAGTGCAAAAGGATCTATAGCAGTGTTTGAAGATACAAATGGAGATGGTGGGGCAGATAGGATTGAAAATTTTGGCTCTTATAGAACAAGTCAAAGGTGGAGCTATTCTACCGCCATGCGTATCTATAATGGATATCTTTATTTTAGTTCAGAATTGGTGGTGTATCGATACAAGTTAAAACCTGGCACCTTGATACCTGAGGGTGAAATGGAGGTAGTATTTACAGATGATCACCTCCATGGCAAACATGAGCATATTGGAAAACCCTTGGCTTTTGATGATGAAGGTCATATGTATATTCCTTTTGGAGCTCCTTCCAACGCTTGTCAGAACCCTAAAAGAACACCAGGAGCTCCCGGTTTGGACCCTTGTCCACAATTAGAGCACCATGGTGGTATATGGCGATTTGATGCCAATAAATTGGGACAGACACAAAAAGATGGCTATAAATATGCTTCTGGTATCAGAAGTGTAGTGGCCATGGACTGGAATCCAGCAGATAAGAACCTTTATGTGGTAGTTCATGGAAGAGATGATCTTTTGAGATTGTTTCCTGATAGATATGATCCATGGCAAAGTGCGCTTCTTCCTTCAGAAGAATTTATAAGAGTGACAGAGGGATCCAATTTTGGATGGCCATATTGTTATTATGATCAAATTAAGGAAAAAAAGGTTTTGGCACCAGAGTATGGAGGCGATGGTGAAATAGTAGGGCGTTGTGATCAATTTGATGATCCTATTGTAGGGTTCCCGGGACATTGGGCGCCAAACGATTTGGTGTTTTATGAAGGCGATGCATTTCCCGAACATTATAAGAACGGTGCATTTATAGCTTTTCATGGGTCAACCAACAGAGCTCCATATCCGCAATCTGGTTATTTTGTTGGTTTTGTTCCTTTTAAGAATGGGAAGCCTTCAGGGGGATGGGAAGTGTTTGTAGATGGTTTTGCAGGAGTGGATCCCTTGGAAAGTGTAAATGATGCAATATATAGACCAATGGGGATTGCTTTTGGCCCGGATGGAGGGATGTATATTTCTGATTCGGTAAAAGGAAAAATATGGAAAGTTAGTTTTTCTGGGGATAGGGATGCGTTTGGTGAGGAGCAACTGGTCCTGATGGAAAAAAGAAAAGAACTTTCCCATATCCGAACACCGGACAGGGTAGAGGATCACTTGATGAAGGATGCTGTTTCTGGTGGGGCAAAAACCTATTATACCTATTGTAGCGCCTGTCATCAAAAAGATGGTGGAGGAGCGACGGGAAGATTCCCTCCAATTACAAATACCGATTGGGTAAGTGGAGATAAAGAGCGGCTCATAAGAATTGTTCTTGAAGGTATGGAGGGGAGTATTCAAGTAAATGGCGAAACCTACAATGGAGTTATGCCACAACATAGTTTTCTGTCAGACGAAGAAATTGCTGAAGTATTGACCTATATACGTTCAAATTTTGAAAACAATGCAAGTGCAATAGAATTGAAGGAAGTGCAGGAAATTAGAAAAGGCTTATAAAATAACACTAAAATGAAAATATATACTAAGAACACCTTGCTGGCTATATTGACTTTGTTCATTGGAACCCAGGTTTCTGCTCAGGAGTATGATTTGCTTATCAATGATGGACATGTGATTGATGTAAAAAATGGGATTGATCAAGTAATGGATGTGGCCATTCATGAAGGAAAGATTGTCAAAGTCGACTCCCGAATTCCAGAACGAAGTGCCAAAAGGGTTATCGAGGCCAAAGGATTTTATGTAGTTCCTGGGTTATTGGATATCCATAGTCATAATTTTCATGGTACCGAACCCGACGCTTATTTAAGTAATAGTGACACTGCATTACCCCCCGATGGATTTTCATTCCGAAGCGGGGTAACAACTATTGTAGATGTTGGTGGTGCTGGATGGAGAAATTTTAAACAATTTAAAAAACAGACTATTGACCGCTCCAAGACAAGGGTGCTGTCCTTTCTCAATATTATAGGATCTGGTATGAAAGGTGGGGCCATAGAGCAAAATATAGATGATATGAATCCCAAACTTACGGCAATGGTCGCAAAACAATATCCAGGAGTGGTTGTTGGGGTTAAATTGGCCCATTATCATGGATTTGATTGGACTCCTACAGAGCGTGCTGTTGAAGCGGGTAAGTTGGCAAACATTCCTGTTATGATCGATTTTGGAGGAAGCGACCCAGAACTATCAATTGAAACCCTATTTATGGAAAAACTGCGTCCTGGAGATATTTTTACCCATGCATATGCACATGTAAAGGGACGAACTCCCATTGTTGATGACAATGGAAAAGTTAGAGATTACGTCTTTGCTGCACAAAAAAGAGGGATAATCTTTGATGTAGGCCATGGAGGTGGAAGTTTTTTATTTGAACAAGCTGTTCCGGCAATGAAACAAGGACTTAAGCCCAATTCCATCAGTACGGATTTGCATACAGGAAGTATGAACGGCGGAATGAAGGATCTTATCAATATTATGTCCAAGTTCATCAATATGGATATGCCGCTGAAAGAAGTAATCGCTGTATCAACATGGCAACCTGCACAAATTATTAAAAGGGAAGATTTGGGCCATCTATCAGAAGGTGCAGTAGCTGATGTTGCTATTCTGAATCTTAGAAAAGGAGATTTTGGGTTTATCGATACCAAAAGAAAAAAAATGAAGGGAGATAAAAAATTGGAATGCGAATTGACCTTGCGGGAAGGAAAAGTGGTATGGGACTTGAATGGAATGGCAAGTGACCCATGGAATGAATAGCAATCTAAAAACTATACGAACCAAAGGTTACATTCGGTGTCAAGTGCCGGCCGAAGAATGATTGATAAAAAACAAAGATCAACACATGAAAAAACAATATCAAATTTTATTGGGTGCCTCACTAATTTGTCTGGTAGTAACTATTGTCATGCTTATTTTGGGAAAAGGGGAACAGACAGGACCTTTCATTGTGTTCTTTTTTCTTTTGTTGGCTTTAGGTATCAGAGGAGATGAGAAATTTAAGGGTTTTTCTTTTACCGTATTGGTGTTCGCAGCAGTTAGTGTTTCAATGTTTTATCCCTCAATTTTCACTAATATCGGTGATTTTCAACTGAAATCATTGATAGTTCCCCTTTTGCAGTTGATTATGTTCGGAATGGGAACGGCTATGAGTATTAAGGATTTTGCAGGAGTGGTAAAAATGCCAAAAGGAGTATTGGTTGGTTTAATCTGTCAATTTACCATCATGCCCGTTTTAGGATTTGCCATTGCGAGTTTGTTTGGATTTCCAGCGGAGATTGCTGCCGGAGTAGTGTTGATTGGATCATCCCCAAGTGGATTGGCATCAAATGTCATGGCATACTTGGCTAAAGCAAATTTGGCCTTATCTGTAACGTTAACGGCAGTTTCTACCCTGTTGGCCCCTTTAATGACACCTTTGTTGATGGAAACCTTTGCTGGGCAGTTTGTCCCTATAGACTTCTTGGGAATGATGATGAGTATTGTCAAAATTGTAATCTTGCCTATAATAGTGGGCTTGCTGTTCAATTATTTTTTCCATGGAAAGGTTAAGTGGTTGGATAAGGCCATGCCTATTGTTTCCATGGCAGGTATCGCATTGATCATTGCCATAATTACCGCTGCAGGAAGAGATAGCTTACTCACCATTGGACTTTTCTTGATTCTAGCTGCAATCATTCATAATGTTGCTGGATATTTCTTGGGATACTGGTCTTGCAGAGCATTAAAAATGAAAGAACAAGATTGTAGAACCATTGCACTTGAAGTAGGAATGCAAAATGGGGGATTGGCTTCGGGCATTGCCTTGGAAATGGGAAAAGTTGCTACCATTGGATTGGCACCAGCCGTTTTTGGCCCATGGATGAACATTTCAGGATCCTCCTTGGCAACCTGGTGGAGAGACAAAGACCCGGATAAGAATTCAGATGAACCTATAGAAACACAAACATCAAATGAATAGAACCAAATTTTTTAAAATGAAGTTTAGCTATAGATTAATTTTTTCCTTGGGACTTATGTTGTTTGCCTTTGGAAATGTGACCGCACAAACCCTTTCCAAAGAACAGATGGTATTCCTCACACCTCAATGGACAGGGGAACGATTTGAAGATGGCAGGCCTAAAGTGGCCGATGACGTTCTGGAACGTATGAAAAATGTAACCATAGAAGAAGCGTGGGGTGTATTGAGAAACGAAGGCTATCACAATCAGTTTGAAAGTGGTTGGCAACCACTGCATGATGATGTGCCCGTTGTTGGTCGTGCACTCACCGTGCAATACATGCCCAATCGCCCGGATGTGTCGGACCAGATAAAGAAAAAAGGGAAAGCCGATGGTAGAATAGGTAACACCAATTCATGGCCCATTGATATGTTGGTTGAAGGTGATGTGTATGTGGCCGATGCCTTTGGAAAAATTGTGAACGGGACTTTGATTGGTGACAATTTGGGGAATTCCATTTATGCCAAATCCAAAAACGGAGTGGTGTTCAATGCATCTAGTCGGGATATGGAAGGACTTTCGGAAATTGAAGGGTTCAATGCTTTTGTCAGGGGGTGGGACCCATCCTTTCTTACCGAGGTGATGCTGCTTAGTATTAATACACCTATACGGATGGGAGCTGCTACGGTGCTTCCAGGTGATATAGTTTTGGCTAAAAAAGAAGGAGTTATGTTTATTCCATCCCATCTGGCGGAACAAGTGGTTGTAACTTCAGAAGTGGTCAGACTGAGGGATCTATTCGGAATATCAAGATTGAAAGAAGGGAAATACACCCCGGGACAAATTGATAATAAATGGACAGAAGAAATTGAAAAAGACTTTTCTCAATGGTTAAGGAGTCATATAGATGAACTTCCTGTTCCAAAGGAACAAGTTAAGGAACTATTGAAAAAACGAATGTGGTAGAGTAGATAAGAAGACAAGAATCATAAACCAAAAAATTTAAAAATGGAAAAAACAGATAGAAGATCAGCATTTAAAAAATTAGGGATGGGCGTTGCTGCCATATTAGGAGTGGGTACGGTAAAAGCCATGGGAAAAGAATCCAAACCAAAAAAAGAAGTGGTGGGCGAGATTGTACAGGACAAAAAGATTCCACTTTTTTCTGGAGCGGTGAAGCATGGCAATACACTATACGTTGCTGGAAAAGGAGCGCATTTTGAAGGAGATATCAAATCACATACAGATCATGTGCTGAAAGAGATAGAAAAAGAATTGGTGAAGAATGGCTCTTCCATGGACAAAGTGTTAAAGGTAAATGTGTACCTGCATGATTTGGAAGATTATCATGGCATGAATTCTGTTTATAGGGGACGTTTTGGAGAGAATCCACCTGTAAGGACAACGGTAGCTGTTTATGGTGGAGTGCCGGGTGACTCGTTAGTAGAGATTGATTGTATTGCTGCAATAGATTAAAAAAACAGAAAAATGAAAAAATCACAAGATAAACTTACTAGAAGAAAATTGTTAAAAACACTCTCCAGTCTCCCTGTTGTTGGTGGATTGGTGGGAACAGGATTGCTTACCCCACAAATGATGCATGCTGCAGTTGAAACACCTGCGTCTCGTAATTTTTTTAAAGAATTAGGTTTGCGGACATTTATCAATGCTGCGGGCACCTATACCTCTATGACGGGTTCTTTGATGTCAGATAATGTATTGTCTGCTATTACTTTTGGAGCTACAGAGTACGTAGATTTGGATGAGCTTCAGGATAAAGTTGGAGAGCGTATCGCCGAATTATTGGAATGTGAGTATGCCACGGTAACCTCAGGAGCTTTTGGAGCTATGTCTATTGGTATGGCTGGAGTTTTATGCGGAATGGATACCAGTAAAGTTTCTCAACTTCCTGACACTACGGGGCTTAAAAATGAGGTAATCCTTCAAGAAGCGCATAATATTGGATATTCCCAAGCTTTGACTAATGTTGGTGGTAAGTTGGTTCGGGTAAAAACAGCAAAAGAGTTGGAAAAAGCCATCAACAAGAATACTGCAATGCTTTGGTTTTTGAATGCGAATACCGAAGAAGGGGAAATTAAAAGGGAAGAATTTGTGGCCGTGGGTAAAAAACATGGAATACCAACCTTTATTGATTGTGCTGCTGATGTACCTCCGGTGGAGAACTTATTTAAGTTTACCAAAATGGGGTTTGATTTGGTTGCTTTTTCAGGAGGAAAGGGAATTCGAGGGCCACAGAGTGCTGGACTTCTGTTGGGCAAACGTAAACATATAGAAGCAGCCAGGTTGCATACTCCTCCTAGGGGAACTACCATAGGTAGAGGTATGAAAGTAAATAAAGAAGAAGTGTTGGGGATGCTGGCAGCTGTGGAAACTTATTTGCAAAAAGACCATGATGCAGAATGGAAACTATGGGAAAGTCAGATAAAACTGATTAGTGATAGTGCCTTGTCGGTAAAAGGTGTGAAAACTGAAATTCATGTACCGCCCCATGCCAACCATGTGCCTTCTTTGAGGATTACATGGGATGAAAATGTGGTGAAAATCACGGCAGAAGATGCACGAAAGAAATTGAAGGATGGTCACCCTTCCATAGCCACAGTGGGAAACAAAGATACCATTGGCATTACCACATGGATGATGGTTCCCGGTCAGGAAAGAATCGTTGCGCAAAGAGTGAAGGAAGTGTTGGAAAACGCTTAATTTTATGCAAATCGTATAAATTTTTGACCATGAAAACCTATTTTTCGGGAATCCTTGTTTTAGTACTGATGATTTCCTGCGAACAGTCGCAACAGAAAAAACAAGAAACTCCCAAAGAGGATATTGTTGAAGAAAAAGCAATTTCTGATTACAACCCAGAAGGCAAACTAAAAGAATTGGGCATTGAGCTTAGTACACCCTCTGCTCCTGTGGCCAATTACGTCAATGCTGTGCGTACTGGAAATTTGATTTTTATGGCTGGAAAGGGACCTTTGCAGTCTAACGGAGAAAATATTACTGGGAAGATTGGAGCGGATTTATCCATTGAAGAAGGATATTATGCAGCTAGGGTTACGGCCATCAACCAACTTTCAGTACTTAAAGCTGAGCTGGGCGATTTGAGCAAGGTAAAACGGATTGTTAAAGTACTGGGCATGGTAAATGCCACTCCGGATTTTACCGATCATCCGAAAGTAATCAACGGATACTCTGATTTAATGGTGGCGGTTTTTGGTGAAAAAGGAAAACACGCTCGTGCAGCCGTTGGAATGGGATCCTTACCTAGTAATATTGCAGTGGAAATTGAAATGATTGTTGAGGTGGAATAACTTCCGTTAAACCTATAAAACAAGAAAATCGCAATATCTTAGTTTTAAGATAATTGCGATTTTTTTCTAGTGGTACCTCCAGGAATCGAACCAGGGACACACGGATTTTCAGTCCGTTGCTCTACCAACTGAGCTAAGGTACCATGCTCATAAAGCGGGTGCAAATATAATTTCAAAATTAGGATATACAAACAAAAACTTGAAAAAAGGCAAGGGTTTTTTTTCAATTCTCCATCTTTGCAGTATGAACTTGGTTATCGACATTGGAAACACCTTAATAAAGTACGCCGTTTTCGAAAATGGCACAATCATATTTGACCAGGGTTCGGAATCTAATATTTTTTTGTCTAAAATAAAGGAACTCTTTGAGCAATACCCCAAGATTGACCATGCTTTGATTTCTTCTGTAGGACCTTTAGAAAAAAAGGAACGCGACATTGTTTCATTGTTCTGTAAGGTCCATGTACTTTCAAGTGAATCAAAAATACCTTTTAAAAATAGTTACGCCACTCCAAATACCTTGGGTATGGACCGTATTGCTTTGGCCGCTGCCGCATTTTATCAAAATCCAAGAAAAAACACTTTGGTTATCGATGCGGGAACGTGTATAACTTACGATATGATCAACGATTCTGGCGAGTATGTTGGAGGTGCAATTTCTCCAGGAATACGGATGCGCTATAAAGCCTTGCACAACCAAACCGCAAAGCTTCCACTGTTGCAGTTAGAAGATATTTTGGATTTTATTGGAAATTCAACCCAAACCAGCATGCACAGTGGGGTTGTTAATGGAGCTTTACAAGAATTAGATGGCGTAATAAGTCAGTATAGAACTCGCTTTCAAGATTTAACAGTTATTTTAACAGGCGGAGACTCTCATTTTTTTGCTAAACGGCTAAAAAATACCATATTTGCGAATTCTAAATTTCTCTTGGAGGGGCTAAATTACTTGCTGGAATACAATAAACGCTAGATGGTTAAGAAATTTTTGATTGCTTTTTTTTGCGTAACTGCACATGGCATTTTTGCGCAAAACGGTACTATATCACCATATTCATTTTTTGGAATTGGAGATCTTAGGAACAATGGTACGGTTGAAAACCAAATGATGGGGGGGCTGAGCATGTATGGCGATAGTATCCATATTAACTTGAACAACCCTGCCGCTTATTCTAAATTACGGTTGACTGTATATACAGCAGGAATTTCCAATACTCAATATAGGCTTGAAGATTTCACGGAAAAACAAAACGTTTCAGTAACCAGTTTAGACTATTTGGCCATAGGATTTCCTATTGCAAAAAATGCAGGAATGGGCTTTGGTCTTATGCCTTTATCTTCGGTAGGGTACAATTTAATTTCCGAGAGCCAAAATGTTGATGGACAATTGGTAACCAACGCATTCACTGGAGAAGGAGGTCTTAACAGAGCATACCTATCCTTTGGCTATGAGCCAATAAAGAACCTGAGTCTGGGAGTAACTGCGAATTTTAATTTTGGAACGTTAGAGTATAGAAGGATACAAAGTGTGGAAGACGTGCAATTTGGAACTTTGAATAGCAGAGAATCCCGTATAAGTGGTTATGATTTTAACTATGCGGTAAACTATACCCCTACCATAAAAGATAAGTATACTTTATATACCTCTGTTTTAGTGAACACCCAAGGAAACTTAATATCAACAAATTCAGAACGATTAGGTTCGTTTTCTTTGGTAAATGGTACCGATGTTGAGGTCATTGATGTTGATTTGGATGCCTCTAACCTAAAAAATACAGAACTGAAGATACCTACAAGGACTACCCTTGGATTGGGCTTTGGAGAGGATAAAAAATGGTTCGCTGGAGGAGAATATAGTTTCCAAAAGTTCAGTGATTTTGAAAACCGTTTTTTAGGATTGGAAAATGTGACCTACAAAGACGCCAACACCTATTCTTTAGGTGGATATTTTATTCCTGAGTATACCTCACTTTCCAGCTATTTCAAAAGGATTACGTATAGAGCAGGACTTAAGTATGACGTTACAGGTTTAGAAGTGAACAACAAAGAGATAAATAACTTTGGCATAACTTTTGGACTTGGGTTGCCGTTGGGGAATAGCTTTTCCAATTTGAATGTAGGATTTGAGTTGGGAAGAAGGGGAACGACAGATGCAAGCCTAATCAGGGAGGATTATCTTAAAATCAATGTGGGATTATCTCTAAATGACAGATGGTTTGTTAAAAGAAGAATAAATTAATAAGAACCATTTTTGAAAAATCTATAAATAACCACCAATATATGTTCCTTTTAAGATGATTTTTTCATTAAAATTTGTACATTAACCACTTTAAAATTAGTAAGATGACGAAGAAAAACTACTTAACGATGATAGCGATCTTTATGTCGATTGGATTAAGTATGGCTCAAGCTCAAAACCCTGAGTGTATGACCAATCTTTCCATTTACGCAGAACACGCAAAAGTTAAAAACTACGATGCTGCATACGAGCCATGGAAAATGGTTTATGAAAGTTGCCCAGATATAAACAAGGCCAATTTTTCTTATGGAGAAAAAATCCTTTCCCATAAAATCAAGAACTCCTCTGGAACCGATAAAGATGGATACATCCAGGATTTAATGTCATTATATGATAATAGCCTAAAATACTTCCCTAAGAAATTTAGTAAAGCAGGAGTTGCTATTGATAAGGCACTTTTGTCCTATGACAACAAGATGGCATCGGATGAACAACTCTATAATATGCTTGGAAATGCATTTAAAGAAGATGCAAAAAACTTTAAAAACCCTAAAGCCCTATACCTATACTTTTCAACCTTGGTAGATTTACACGGAACTGGTAAAAAGGACCTTCAGGAAGTATTTGATGTTTATGATAATGTGACTGAAAAGGTGGAAGAGGAAAATAAAAAGCTGACTAACATTGTTACTAAGTTGCTTCCTAAAGATTCACTGGGAACAATGACATCCAAAGAAAAAAGACAGTTTAGAGCGGCAACCGTAAACTCAAAATCTTATGGTAAGATTGCCGGAAGTATAGACTCTAAATTAGGAGCCCTTGCAGATTGTGGCAACTTAATTCCGCTTTATGAGAAAAGCTATGAGGAGAAAAAGGGCGACGTAAACTGGGTAAAAAGAGCTGTGGGTAGGATGTTTTCTAAAGAATGTACAGATGACCCAATGTTTAGAAAACTATTTGAAGCTCAGCTAGCTTTAGATCCCTCTGCAGATGCCTATATGTACGGAGGTGTATTAAAGCAAAAATCAGGAGACAGTAAAGGCGCTATTGCGGACTTTAACAAGGCAGTTGAATTGGAAACAGATTCACATAGAAAATCTAACATTCTATATAAAATTGCGACTACCGTTAGAAGAAGCAGCAAATCGCAAGCTAGGAGTTATGCCTTAAAAGCAATTGATGCCAATCCGGCAAACGGAAAAGCATATTTGTTAATTGCAAACCTTTATGCGGGTAGTGCCAATGCTTGTGGAGCAACAGCCTTTGAAAAAAGAGCAATCTACTGGAAAGCCGCAGAGATGGCAAGAAAAGCAGGTAGGGTAGACCCATCTTTAAGTGGTAGGGCCAATAAATCTGCAGCAAGTTATTCTGCAAAAGCACCTACTAAAGAGATGATATTCAGCTCTGGAAAGGCAGGACAAAGAATTACTTTTAATTGTTGGGTAGGCGGTAGCGTTAAAGTGCCCAGTTTGTAATGTGAAACGGACATCTAAGAATAAAATAAAGTGTTTTGCCACGGTTTTTACCGTGGCAATCCTTTTTATATCCTGTAAGGACAACTACAAACGGGTTGGAGAAGAGGCGGTAAAGCCTGTTTTCCCACAATGGGTTGCCGAAAATTATAAGCTTACCTATACAGAATCTCCAAAAGAAATGAGTAGCTTGGATTCATCAAAAACCAAGGTAATAGCTGTTTTGAATAGTCCTGTCACGGAAAATTTTGATAATCAGAGCTTTAAATACAGAACCTTTCCAGATGGATTGAAAGTTGACTTTTTTGATGAAAAAAATCAGAAAAGTGTAATAACCGCAGATTATGGAATTATTTATTCCCAGACCAATTTAATAGACCTGCAGGGCAATGTGGTCATAGAAACCCATGATGGAAAAAAATTGGAAACCCCGCAATTATTTTTTGATCAGTCAAACAATTGGATTTTTACTGAGGAGGCCTTCACTTACACCAACCTAGAAGATGGTTCGGTAATGGATGGGGAGGGATTGGATCTTAATAGAGAGTTCAATTATTTTAAGGCCCATAAAACATATGGGTTAATGACCATTAGAGAAAAGGTTAACGAAGAAGAATAGTATGATTAAAATTTTAAGATACACCGAATATTTATACTTGGCAGTTGCCGTTGTTTCTATCTATAAAATAGCAACACTTTGGGCCATTGATCCAAAAGAGACATACATTTTTATGTTTTTTGCAGTTGTTTCCATTGCAATGTTTCTTTTTAGAAGAAAATACCGTAAACGTTTTGAACAACGAAAAAAGGGCAACCAATAACAAATAGTTGGACATCTCATTACTTATTATAATTCTTTCCCTGCTGTTTTCGGCATTTTTTTCCGGAATGGAGATTGCCTTCGTATCCGCCAACAGGATTCATATTGAGATAGAAAAAAAGCAAGAAGGTTTTTTTGCCAAGGTACTTACCTGGCTTACTGAAAAACCTTCCAAATTTATTGCCACCATGCTAATTGGCAACAATATAGCCTTGGTGATTTACGGACTTTTTATGGGAGATGTACTCATGGAATGGTTTCAAAGTCTACTTCCTACAACATCGGAGTTTTTGAATGCTTTGCTAACGGATTTTAGTCTGCTTTCCCAAACAATTATTTCTACACTGATAATATTGCTCACAGCAGAATTTTTGCCCAAAGTACTCTTTCAGATATATTCCAATACGCTGCTGAAGGTTTTTGCAATTCCCGCATATTTCTTTTATATCCTGTTCTCCTTCATTTCGTGGTTTGTGATCAAGGTTTCCGACTTTATCCTGCGTGTGTTTTTTAAAACCGATGGAGATGAGGTGCAATTAGCGTTTACCAAATTGGAGCTTGGAGATTACATCACGGAACAAATGGAAACTGTTGAAGAGGAAGATGAAGTGGATTCCGAGATTCAGATATTCCAGAATGCTTTGGAATTTTCAGCGGTAAAAGCTCGGGAGGTTATGGTGCCCAGAACCGAAATTACAGCCGTAGAAATTGACGAGACCCCTAAAAACCTAGCAAAGTTATTTTCAGAAACGGGTTATTCCAAAATATTGGTTTATAAGGAAAGTATTGACGAGATAATTGGTTACATACACTCTTATGAACTGTTTAAAAAACCCAAGACCATTAAAAGCATTTTGTTGCCTGTGGAATTTGTTCCGGAGACCATGCTTATTCAAGAAATTCTAAATGTCTTGACTAAAAAGCGCAAAAGTATTGCCGTTGTTTTGGATGAATACGGTGGAACTTCTGGAATTATGACCGTAGAAGATATTATAGAAGAATTGTTTGGGGAGATCGAGGACGAGCATGATAGTACCGATCTACATGAAGAACAATTGAGTGAAAATGTATATAAGTTTTCAGCCCGTTTGGAAGTGGACTACATCAACGAAAATTATAAGTTGGAACTGCCTGAAAGTGAAGAGTACGAAACATTGGGTGGTTTGATCATGAGTGAAACAGGAGAAATACCCGAGCTGGACTCCGAAATAAAGACAGAGAATTTCACGTTCCGCATCTTAGAGGTGTCCAATACCAAAATTGATTTGGTAAGTGTTCACGTTCAGCCTGAAGATTAACAATTTCAGGGCTTTATTGCGCTTTCCTATTTGAAAAGAAAATGGTATTTTCGCCCACTGAAATTATTGAACTCATTTAAGTTTTTTGGATTGAAGTGAAAATTAAAAGTTTTAGTGCCAAATGAAGGCTTTTTCGCATTGCACAGCAGGGCTAAGGAATAAGGAAAAGACGATGTATAGTGGCGAAACAGGAATTTTTCAACCAATTTGGAAGAGTTTAAAAGAGTTCACGGAAAACAAGAAGCAAAATGGCAATATTAGAGAATATTAGAAAACGAACAACCGTACTAATTTTGATCATAGGTATGGCATTGTTCGCATTCGTAATATCTGGAATCTTCACCAGTAATGATCTTGGAGGTGGAAAAGTAGGTTCGGCAGTAGCGGAAATTAATGGAGAGAGTGTTTCCATTGACGATTTTAGAAGGGAAGTGGAAAATGCTTCTAGACAATATGGCCCAAGCTTTTCGTCAACACAATTGGTGAACACTGTTTTTGATAGGGAAGTTAGAAAGACCATCTTGGAACAACAGTTTGAAGATTTAGGTATAGATGTGGAGAGTGATCAAATTATAGAATTTGTAAAAACATCAGGATACGCTCAAATTCCAGATTTTCAAGATGAAAACGGAATTTTTAATGAAGCGGTCTTTAAAAGTGCCATTGCCGATTGGAAAGCCAACGATCCTTTAAGATATGATGCTTGGTTGCAAGATGAAACAAGAATTATTCAATCAGCCAAAGAACGTTTGTACTTTAACTTGATCAAAGGTGGTGTTGGAGCAACATTGTCGGAGGGGAAGTTCGATTATATGATGGCCAATGAAAAAGTAGATATCCAATACGTAAGAGTGCCTTACACTTCAATTGCGGATAGTACCATTCAAGTTTCTAAAACCGATATCCAAGCCTACATAAGTAAGCATGAAGATGATTTTAAACAAGAAAAAGCAAGGGATATCCGTTTTGTGTTTTTTGAGGAAAAAGCCTCGGCTGAAGATGAAAAAACCCTAGAAGATGCCATTACGGCATTGCTTGATGATTCTGTGGAATATTCACAAGAAAGAGATGCCAATGATACCATTTTGGGTTTTAGAAATACCAAAGACATGGTAGCTTTCTTGGACAGAAACTCGGATAGTAAATTTGATACCATATTTAAAGCTAAGAATGATTTACCAACAGTAGCGGCAGATAGTCTATTGGCATTACAAATAGGAGGGATTTATGGTCCTTACCGAGATGGAGATTTCTTTAAGGTTTCCAAAATGATGGACAAGAAAGTCAATGGTACCGTTAAAGCCAGTCATATATTGTTTACCTGGCAAGGTGCAGAGAGAGCTAACCCTAGCATAACAAGAACAAAAGAAGAAGCCGAGGCAAAAGCAAAAGAGATTTTGGCTGAAGCTAAAAAAGAAGGAGCGGTATTCACAACTCTGGCAAGAGACAACTCTGATGGACCGTCTGCACCACGAGGTGGTGATTTGGGGTATTTCCAAGAAGGAGTAATGGCAGATGAGTTCAATGATTTCTGTTTTGGAAATGAAGTTGGAACCATTGACTTGATAGAAACACAGTTTGGCTTCCACGTGATAAAGGTTGATGATAAGCAGGACGTTGTTCAAGTAGCAACGCTTTCAAGAGAGATAGAGCCATCTGAAGAAACAATCAATACATTGTTTACAGACGCCACAAAGTTTGAAATGTCAGCTACGGATGCAGAACCTGATGCTTTTGGAGACATTGCCAAGGAAAGCACTTATATTGTTAGACCTGTGAACAAAATCAAGGAAATGGATGAGAACCTTCCAGGATTAACGGCGCAACGTGGTGTTGTTCAGTGGGCCTTTAATGATGAAACCAAAGTAGGTGATATCAAAAGGTTCAGTATTAACAACGGATATGCTGTAGTACAGTTGACCAAAAAGTACAAAGAAGGGCTAATGTCAACAGAAGATGCTTCGGCAACTGCATTGCCAAAAATTAGAAAAGAGCGTAAGGCAGAGCAGATTATGAACGGGAATAAAGGAAAGGCTATGGATGCTTTGGCAAAGGACAACAATGTTGCCGTGTCCAATGCTTCATCTTTAACCATGAAATCTCCAACAATTCCCGGAGCAGGAAGAGAGCCTTTGGTTGTAGGAACCGCTTTTGCTTTGGCTCAGGATGCTACATCTACACTTATTGAAGGGGAGACAGGTGTGTTTATGGTTAAGGTGACCAAAAAAGAGGCTGCTCCGGATATGGACAATTACAGCACCTATGCCAATACACTAAAAAGCAATGCAGCAAACCAAGTGAACAGCGCTGTATACAATGCTTTAAAAGAAGGAGCTGAGATTGAGGATAAACGTGCTACTTTTTACTAAGAAACTACGTCTGAATATATTTAAAAGCCTCCTTTAAAGGAGGCTTTTTTAATTGTTAATTTTTAAAAAGTTCAATGGTGAAATCAAGCAGTTCTCTGCCACCAGTTTTTCCATGGCCAGGAATCACAACAGTAGCTTCAGGATATTGGGATTTTACTTTAGCCACAGTATTTGACCATTCACCAATATTGGCATCTTCTAAATTTCCTTTTCCTGCCCCAATCGATTTAAGCAAGCAACCACCAAACATAATCCTGTCTTTGGAGAAATAACCAATGATGTTGTCACTTGTATGGCCTTCTCCAAGATAATCCAAGATTACTTTTTCACTTCCAAAATGAAGTTCCATGGAATTGGAAAAGCCATTTTTTGGCACTATGCCATTCGTTTCTTTAACCAATTCAATAGTTCTATCGTTGGCATATGAAAGAATATCGTTGTTGTGAAATGTTTCCAATCCACCAATACAGTCTACATGAAAATGAGTGGCTACCACTGCTTTTACTGTGCAATTCAATTCTTTTTTTACCCAGTTGATTAAATCCGCAGAAACTTCATTATTGGAAGGGGTATCAAATATGATGGCCTCTCCATTGTTAGCCACCACCATTCCATTACATGCTACTCTACCAAAGCTTTCGGTCTCTAAATAGGAAACGTGTACAAATGAATTCTCAGTGAGTTGTTGAACGGTTAGGTTTTCACTTTTATAATTGATGTTCTTTTTTTCAGTTTTACAACCAAGTATAGTAAGAACAATAAATGAACAGATTTTTAATATTTTCATATAGTTTGTATCATCAAGCATTTTGGAGAATCATTTCTGAAAAAGAGAAAATAGTATTGAACCCTTTGTCACTAAAATAGTCTAAAGCATTCTGTTTTCCAGTTGCCATTATAAAATCACCTCCCCATGCCCCTAAACTTTTAATTGCTCCAGGGTAATCCTTGAAAAATTTACTTTTTATAGGGGGTAATCCCAATATTTTGGATAAAACCTCTTCATGCTTCGTCATCATAGACTCAAAATCTGTCAAGGTCTGGGCATCGACCATGCCTTTTGTCACATCCGAGATATCTAAAATCAATTGATTTTTATTAAAATCTCGTTCTCTAAAGGCCGCTATAGCTTCCTTACTGCTCTGTTTTTGATTTAAATACACAAAATGAATAGAATCTTTGAATGGAGGATTAAAATTTACTTCTTCTACTTTGGGTGTTCCATCAACTATTTGGTACAAGATTGGGGAGTTGTGTCTGGAGCAGGCAATGTCATAACCACTGCCTCCAAAGGCATTCCATAAAAGTTGGTACGCATCTATATTTGCCCATTGAGCAATGTTATTGATTAAAGTAGATGATGTGCCCAGTCCCCAATCTCTTGGAAAACTGAGATTAGTCTCAACTTTAATTCCGTTATGGTCATTTAAAAAGCCGGGATTTTGAGATTTAGCTTCCTTAAGTAGAAGTATTAAAGTAGAGGAAATGGCATTGTCAGATATGGATATCCCCTTTAGGGAATCCAAGGTGTAGGTTCCTTCAAACCATACATTTTGCTTTTCATCTAAGCTTGTCCATTCCAATAATTTTGAATTGGTTGGTTTGATGGTTAAAGATTGCCCATATTGGGTTGGAATTGCAAGTCCTTGGGCACCTTCCAAGATAGCATACTCTCCAGAGAGCAGTAATTTTCCGTTACTATGGAATTCTTTTCGCATTATTGGGATTGAATCTTTTGCAAAGCTTCTTTGACAGAGGAATTGGTCACAGTTTGATTTTTAAAGTAGTGCACCAATTGTTTTTTCTCACTTTCAGAAGCTCCCATTTGATTGAGCATATTCAATAAATGCATTTTCATATGTCCTTTTTGGATACCGGTGGTTACCAATGAGCGAAGGGCGGCAAAATTTTGGGCCAATCCGGCTACTGCCACAATTTGCATCAGTTCCTTGGCTGTTGGGTTTTGAAGAATTTCCAAAGCCAACCTTACCAAAGGATGAAGGGAAGTCAATCCTCCCACCGTGCCCAGAGCCATGGGAACTTCAATCCAAAACTTAAAGATGCCATTTTCTATACTGGTGTGTGTTAAACTGGAATAGCTGCCATCTTTAGCGGCAAAGGCATGAATCCCTGCTTCTACGGCCCTAAAATCATTTCCTGTTGCCAAAATTACCGAATCAATCCCGTTCATAATTCCTTTATTGTGCGTTACGGCACGGTAGGGTTCAACTTTGGCAATTTCAACGGCCCGCACAATTTTCTTTGCAAATTCTTCTGGAAGCATATCATCCTCATTAAGTGTTTCAACCGGGCAACTTACCTCTGCCCTTACCAAACAATTGGGAACATAGTTGGAAAGGATGCTCATGACCACTTCAATTTCTTTTTCCTCTGGGGTGAAATCAGGATTGGAACTGGCCTTTTGCTTTAAGGTCTTGGCAAATTGTTCTAAACAGGAGTTGATGAAGTTGGCACCCATGGCATCCAATGTCTCAAAAGTGCAATGCAATTGATAGTAATTATCAACCTTGTCACTCAAATCCCTGAGCTCAATATTTTTGATGCCACCTCCCCGTTTTTGCATATTTTGGGTAATGGAAGAGGAGTCAGAAAAGAAATCTGGTTTGATATTGCCGAAAAAATCTTTCAGTTTATTAAAATCCCCATTAAAGATGAAATGCACCTGACCAACTTTTTCCGTACCAATTATTTTGGTTTGGAAACCACCACGGTTCAGCCAAAATTTAGCGGCCTTGCTGGCAGCGGCTACCACCGAACTTTCTTCTATTGCCATTGGGATGGCATGAAGAGTGCCATTGATTAAAAAGTTGGGGGCAATAGCAAAGGGCAAATAGTAATTGGAAACGGTATTCTCTATAAACTCATCATGAAGCTTTTGAACTTCAGCATCAGTATTCCAATATTGTTGCAATAACTGCATGGATTTTTCTGGATTCTTGGTAAAATGGGTTGCGATCCAATCTATTTTTTCAGCTTTGGAAAGCTTCGAAAATCCTTCAACAGGAGTGTTCATAGTGCGTGGTTAAAGGATTCAAATATACGGATAATGCTTGTTTTGATTTTTTGACACTTTGGACTTTGGATGGGATATTATCACAAATGCAATATCAAAGTTTATTTTTTGAATAAATATTAGTAAACTTGACAGTTTTTAATTAATTCACAACATCAATGAGAAAACAGTTTCTTCTGTTCCTGATTACTTTCGGATTTTTAACCCTATCAACAGCTCAAAAGAAAAAAATCACCCTCGAAGATATTTGGGGTGGTGAGTTTAGAACGGAATATATGGATGTGCTCCGTTCCATGAAAAATGGAAAACAGTACACTATCCTAAATTTCAATCGTTCGCCACGAACCAGCAGTTTGGATAAGTATGACTATAAATCCTTGGAAAAGGTAGAAACAATAGTTGCTTCATCAGACGTAATTCCCTTTTTTAGCTCGTATACGTTTAGCGATGATGAATCAAAAATAATACTGGCTACGGAAATTGAGGCCATATTTAGACATTCGCGTCTGGGTGTATATTATGTGTATGATGTTGCCACCAAAAAAATTACAAAGGTTTCTGATGACAAAATTCAGGAACCTTTGTTGTCTCCGGATGGTTCTAAAGTAGCTTATGTTCGAGAAAACAATATCTATGTTTTGGATATTGCTTCAGGAAACACCAAACAAATTACCGCAGACGGAAGTAAAGGCACCATTATAAATGGAGTGACGGACTGGGTGTATGAAGAGGAATTTGCCTTTGTGCGAGCTTTTGATTGGAACAGTAACGGAACCAAAATTGCTTTCCTTCGGTTTGATGAAACAAACGTGCCCCATTTTTCAATGGATGTTTTTGGAGAAAACCTATATCCCTTCCAATACGAATTTAAATATCCAAAGGCTGGGGAAGAGAATGCAGAGGTTTCCTTGCATATGTATGATGTGGCTTCTGCAAGCACATCTAATGTGAACTTGGGAAATGCATACTACATTCCCCGAATCAAATGGATGAACAATCCAAATCATTTGAGTGTTCAGACGCTAAACCGACATCAAAACCATTTGAAGCTACACTCGGTAAATGCTTTGGATAATTCATCATCTATTTTAATGGAAGAAAAGGATGAAGCCTATGTTGATATAACTGATGATTTGACCTTTTTGGCCGACGATAGCTTTATTTGGACCAGTGAGATGGATGGTTATAACCACATCTACCTTTATAATAACGATGGTAAATTAAAAAACCAAATCACCAAAGGTGAATGGGAAGTAACCAGTTATTATGGTTATAATGCAAAGGCAAACAAGATTTATTACCAATCTACGGAGAATGGATCTATCAATAGGGATGTGTACAGCATTGGGACCAATGGGAAAAAGAAAAAACGGTTGACCTCTAAAACAGGAACAAATTCAGCTGACTTCAGTGCAGATTACACTTATTTCATCAATACATTTTCCAGTGCAACAACTCCTTATGAGTTTACCCTGCACAAAGCATCAGATGGACAGAAGCTTAAAAATATCAAGGATAATTCTGTTTTAGATAATCAGTTGGAAGAATATGAGTTGAGTCCTAAGGAATTTTCTACCATATCCATTAATGGTAACGACTTAAATATGTATATCATAAAACCGTCGGATTTTGATGAAAACAAGAAATACCCTCTTTTAATGTTTCAATATAGCGGTCCGGGGTCGCAACAAGTTGCAAACAGATGGTTTGGGTCCAATGATTACTGGCATCAAATGTTAGTTTCTGAAGGTTATATTGTGGCCTGTGTTGATGGGCGTGGCACGGGTTACAAGGGACGTGACTTTAAAAAAGTGACATATTTAAATTTGGTTAAATATGAGACCGAAGACCAGATAGCAGCGGCCAAAAAGCTAAGCAAACTCCCATACATTGATGAAAACAGAACAGGTATATGGGGATGGAGCTACGGAGGGCATATGAGTACGAATTGCCTTTTAAAAGGGAATGACACTTTTGAAATGGCGATTGCTGTGGCACCGGTGACCTCATGGCGTTTTTACGACACCATTTATACAGAACGGTTTATGCGCACCCCACAGGAAAATCCTGAAGGATACGATAATGAATCTCCATTTAACTACCCTGAACTTTTGAAAGGGAAATATTTATTGGTGCATGGCTCTGGAGATGACAATGTGCATGTGCAGAATTCTATGCGTATGATTGAGGCCTTGGTACAGGCTAACAAGCAATTTGAATGGGCTATTTATCCTGATAAAAATCACGGGATTTATGGCGGAAACACAAGACTTCATCTATTTACCAAGATGACCAACTTTGTTAAAGATAATTTGTAACCAAATACCATAATTTATGTCAGATATTGTAAAACCGTCCGATGAGAAGCAACTCTTCGGTCATCCGCAAGGCCTTTTTTACCTGTTTTTTGCAGAACTATGGGAGCGTTTCAGCTTCTACGGAATGCGCGCATTGCTCACGTTGTACATGGTCAATGTTATTTTCGAGGCCTTGTCAACACGGGATTACGCAGCAGCAGCGGTTTATGCGTCTTATGGGTCTTTAGTATATGCTTCAACCGTAATTGGAGGTAAAATTTCTGACTCTATTTTAGGAATGCGTTCCTCCATTTTTTTAGGAGGAGTTTTAATGGCCTTGGGACATTTTGTGTTAGCCATTGAGAATAACACTGCTTTCTTTTTGGCCTTAGCATTTATCATTGTTGGAAATGGATTTTTTAAACCCAACATTTCAACCTTTGTGGGGACCTTATACAAAGATGGAGATACCCGAAAAGATTCTGGATTTACCATATTTTATATGGGAATAAACATAGGAGGTGCTATTGCTCCTTTACTTTGTGGATGGCTTGGGGCAACCTACGGTTGGCACTATGGTTTTGGCTTGGCGGGCATAGGAATGTTGGCAGGACTACTTTTCTTTTGGAGCGGGATTAAAAAGAATGTCTTTGGAGAAGGGGGTAAACCACCTAGTATGGAGGTGTATGAGAGAAAGATAATGGGTGTTCCTCAAAAACATTTGATTCCAATTCTTGCTTTTTTATCTGCCCCATTAATTGCGTTTTTATTGTATTCCTATAAATCTTTGGGAGGAGAGGGAACCGCTTTTGCGGACACCAATGTTGTCAATTTACTATTTTATCTCATTGGAATTGCTGTGGTTGTGTATATGGGAACCATAATGATTAAATCCAAACCTGATGAGCGAAAGAAACTCTTAATGGCTGTGTTGATTACCTTTTTCATGACAATTTTTTGGGGATTTCATGAGTTGCATGGAAGTGTCATTACACTTTTTGCGGCAAGAAACGTAAACCTTTCGTTGATCAATGCAAGTCAGACCAATGCTCTTAACTCTATATTTATTGTTATCCTTTCCATTCCAATTTCTATAATGTGGACAAAATTGGCAAGAAACAAACTTAACCCAAGGACACCATATAAGTTTGGAATGGGACTGGTATTGGCCGGTTTGGCTTTCTATGTAGTGTCTCTCAGTGGGGCAAGTGCGGATGAAAACGGAATGGTGCCATTTTCCTATTTATTGGCATTGTATTTCTTGATTTCGGTTGGAGAATTATTTATGTCTCCAGTTGGGCTCTCCAAAATAACCGATTTATCACCTAAACGCATTGTGGCTTTTATGATGGGGGTCTGGTTTTTATCATCGGCCTATGCCTTTCAAATTGTTGGGTTTATTTCCAAACAATTGGCAATAGAAAGCACAGATAGTAATGTGGGTGGTTTTGACACCTTGAACGTTTATCTGGACGGTTTTAGTCTTATTGCCAAATACTCTTTGGTAGCGGGAATAGTGGTATTGGTTTTTGGTCCACTCATGAAAAAGTTAATGGGCAACGTTCATTGATCAGTCCAAATCAAAAATATAAAATCCCTTTTCACCAGTATTGTGAAAGGGGATTTCTTTTTTGAGGCAGGTTTGTTCCCATCTGGTAATATAAGATTTGTAGTTGCTGCCATCAGCTAGGATTATTTTAGGCTGAATGGAATCAATTAACCGTTCCAAATTAAGTTTTGAGGATTGGGTCAACAAGAGAAAATCAACTGGTTTTGTTGGCGGGTAAATTGCCAAACTATCCATGATATACAAGCTTTTCCCATTGAGATGAAAATTGTGCTGCAATGGATTGTGCGAAATGGACCGTATATGTTCTGCCACGGAGTAATCTTTTACAATGCGATTGTTCAAGCTATTCGCTTCATAAACTTTTAAAACATAACCTTTTTGATGAAGTAATATAGTGTTTCTGTTTTGATGTGCTAGGATCAAGGTTTCCTTTTGTTTAAGCCTGAATTGACTCCAAATGCCCCAGGTTTGTAAAATAATGATAGCTGTTAAAAACATTAAAATGTTTTTCTTTTTTGCCTTGGAAAGAAACAGCACCATTGTGATAATAGCGATATATCCAACAAGTAACTGAAACGAATCAAAAGGAATATCCCTAATCACAAAACCTTCTTGTTGGGCCACCCAAGAAATTACTGAATTCATCATTTTTATGATGGCGTTGTAACTTTTAACCAAAAAGTTGGGTAAAAAATTCATTATAGATAACCCAATTACCAAGATTCCGATGCCTAGAATAAGCCCTAAAAAAGGAATTACTAAAAGGTTGGAGATGAAGAACAGTACCGGAAATTGGTGAAAGTAATACAGGCTAATGGGAAGTACTCCCAGCTGCGCAGCCAAACTAACGGAAAGTAATTGCCAAGTTTTTCGGATTAAAATATTATTTGGAAACCAAAATCGTTGGAGTTTTGGATAAATCCAAACAATGGCAAGCACAGCGGCATAACTCATTTGAAAGCCAACCTGAAAAAGAAAAAGTGGTTTCATCAATAAAATAAAGAACATGGAGAGTGCAACTATGTTAAAGGAGTTGGTTGGTCGGTTCAAATGCATGGCATAGGCCACAAAAGTGAACATGGTCACCGCTCGAACAATGGAAGGGGAAAGTCCGGCAATAAAAGCATAGCTCCATAATAAGAACACTACACAAATTAACTTTATGGTTTTGCCTTTAGGTAATCGTTCAAGTGGAGTGAGCAGAAATTGGAAAAGCAACAATAGTATCCCAACATGAAGCCCTGAAACTGCCAAAATATGGATAGCTCCGGCATCTTTATAGCTGTTATAAGTGTTTTCGGAAATATTGTCACGTTGACCCAATAACAAAGCCTGGATTACACCTAACACATCCTTGTCAAAATCTTTGGTCTTCAATTTTAAAATGATGTCCTCCCTAAAGTTTGAGGCAACTCCAAATATGGTTTTTGACGAATTTTTCTTGGCTGTTATTTGATTTGAACTGATTCCTATCTGATGATAAATGCCTTGCTTTTGTAGAAAGCCTTTGTAATTGAATTGATGGGGATTTAAGGGAGGATTGATGGCTTTAACCTTGGCAAACAGAAAAAGTTCATCATCTACCCTTAGCTTTTTGGAAGTTGAATCAGTTGGGATGTTCAATAGTATGTTTCCAGATGCATGTTTCTTTTCCAAAGAAAGTACCTCGGCTACATAACGTTGGCTAAAAGGATTGGATTTGAGGATTTCCTTGACCTTGATTTTCCATATTTTTTGGGTTTTTAAATCGGTTCGAGAATAATGATGATCCAAATATTTTGATTGAGATAGATTGATGATAAAAAAACCCAATAAAAAGGTCAACAGGATAGTGGTTAGTTCAAAATAAGGAAACCCTTTCCGGGTTTGTCGTTTATTGAACCAATACAAAAAGGGAAGTAGCCCTATGGCTATATAAAAGGGAATATGTGGGCCGATTTCGAGATAAACCCCCAAAATAATACCTGCCACAAGACACAAGGTCAGTCGTATGGACACAAAATCAAAAAATCTCACTAACTATAAGAATCGCATTGCTTTTACAAACGCATGGTTCCAATACCCTTCCCGTAAGGAAGAGACAATTACACCCCTTGAGGTTGTGGAGTGTATAAATTTTACATCGACGCCCTTTACATCAACAACCAACCCAACATGATTAATGCGTTTACCACGTTTGCTGGTTTTGAAGAAAAGGAGGTCGCCTTTTTCTATTTGGGTCAGTTTTATTCGTTTCCCTTGCTCTGCCATTTGATAGGAAACTCTTGGAAAACTAATATCGTTCTCTTTTAAGGAAATAAATATTAATCCAGAGCAATCCATTCCTTTTTTGGTGATCCCGCCAAATTTGTAGCGGGTACCGCTAAAGGTCAATGCTGTTGAAACTATGGCATTGGCCTTGGAGTTTTTTCTTTCTTCCTTTTTGGATTTTTTTGGTAGCGTAGTTTCTTCAGTGGACCCTTCCACAGAGACGGTTCTGGTTTTGCTGTAGGTTCTTTTTTTAGATGAACCACATCCAAAAACTAAAAGTAGGCAAAGAAAATAGAGGGACTTTTTTAACATTCAAGAATAGTTTTTTTTACTCTTGGCGTATAAATTAAGCATTTTCGATGATTAATTTGGCTGCTAATTGACTTGCGCCATTTCCGCCCAATTTTTCTTTTAATGATTTGTAGTCGGACAATATGCGATCTCGTTCCTTGCCTTCTACAATTTTTGAAAGCTCTTGTTTTAGGTTTTTTGTAGTTAATTCATTTTGAATCAATTCCTTAACCACTTCTTTGTTCATTATTAAATTGACCAGCGAAATATAGTCCAATGTAATTATCCGCTTTGCAATTTGGTAAGAAATCCAATTGCCTTTATAGCACACCACTTGAGGGATTTCAAAAAGGGCCGTCTCCAAAGTGGCTGTTCCACTGGTTACCAAAGCAGCATGTGAATGTTTGAGTAAGGAATAGGTCTGATTGGACACAAATCCCACTTTGTTCGCTGATAAAAAAGAATTATAAAACCCATCTGACAAACTAGGTGCTCCAGCAATCACAAATTGGTATTCAGAGAAATCGGAACTCACGGATAACATTACGGTCAACATTTTTTGCACCTCTTGCTTTCTACTCCCAGGTAAAAGCGCAATAATGGGTTTTTGCAGATGAAGGTTGTTTTCCTGCCTAAACGTAGCTTCATCAACAATTTCTGTATTTTCCACAGCATCAATAAGTGGATGACCTACAAAGTGAACGGGATAGTTGTGCTTCTTTTCATAAAAATCCTTTTCAAAAGGTAGAATGACGTACATATTGTCGATATCCCGCTTTATCTTTTCAATTCTACCCTCACGCGAGGCCCATATTTGTGGAGAGATGTAGTAGTTGGTTTTGAAGCCATTTTTCTTGGCCCATTTTGCTATGCGAAGATTGAACCCAGAGAAATCGATAAAAACAATAAGATCAGGATTGAACCCTTGGATGTCTTCTTTGCAAAAGGAAATGTTCTTGAAAATGGTTGGGATATTTTTGATGACCTCCAAAAAGCCCATAAAAGCCATTTCTTTGTAATGTTTGGCCAAATCCCCGCCAGCTTTTCGCATTAAATCCCCACCCCAACACCTAATCTGGGCTTCTGAATCCTGTTGCTTCAAGGCCTTTATCAAATTGGATCCATGTAGGTCTCCTGAGGCTTCACCGGCTATAATGTAGTACTTCATCAAAAAAGTTCAAGCTCAACTAAAAATCTTATAATATAAAATAACCAAAGCGGTCAATAATGTAGCTATCATTACCCCTCTGGCCCTATAGTCCCTTTTTAAGCGCAGGAATGCAAAAAAGGCGACTAAATTTAGGATAGCGCCCAATGCCAACAAACTTCCTACGTGACCTTGCGAAACTGCTGCATTGAAGGTCTCAATAATGCTTAAGTCGGAAAAACCCAAAATGTATAGTAACGTACCAAAGGTATTTGCTATGATTCCCACAGCAAAACCTATTAAAACTTCCTTTCTATTTTTCATTTAAGCTCCAATTATTTACTTGTGGAATTGCATGATGAGCGGTAAGGTCAAATTGGGTGGGAACTACGGAAACATACCCTTGCGCTAGCGCCCATTCGTCGGTGTCCTCACCCTTGTCCAAAAGTTCAAATTCGCCAGTTAACCAATAATAATCTTTGCCAGTTGGACTAATGCGCTTATCGAATTTCTCTTTCCAATTGGCTCTAGCTTGCCTACAAATCTTTATACCCTTCGGTTCTGTATCAGTTTTGGGAATATTTACATTAAGCACTGTTCCTTTAGGTATTCCATGTGCAAGAGCCTCACTGACTATTTTTTTTATGGAATGGGCGGTATGGTTAAAATTTGCTTCCCAAGAGTAATCACAAAGGGAAAAACCAATTGCCGGAATTCCTTCTATACCTGCCTCAATGGCAGCACTCATGGTGCCAGAATATATTACATTTATAGAAGAGTTGGATCCATGGTTGATGCCGCTTACGCAGATGTCTGGTTTTCTATCCAATATTTCCTGCAATGCCAATTTTACACAATCTGCCGGGGTTCCGCTGCAACTATATTCCCTTGGGGCACCCTCCTCCTTATCGATAACCACTTGTTTTGAATAAAGTGTATTGTCAATGGTAATGGCATGTCCCATACCAGATTGTGGACTGTCCGGGGCTACAACAATTACTTCTCCGATCTCCTTCATAACCCGTATTAAAACCCTAAGACCAGGAGCAGTTATACCATCGTCATTGGTAACCAGAATAAGGGGTTTTTTCATTTTGTATAATTAATAGGGTAAAAATACGTTTTTCATAAGGATATGAAGCCCTGGTCGTTTAACAAAAAATTAAAAGCACCGTACCAGACTGGCACGGTTTTTTCTGTATCTTAGGGAATTCGTATGAATAGAAACGGAGGATGACGTAATGCTGATTTGACAATGAGATGGTCAAATAATTTCGCTCCCAATTAATACCATAATTTATGAAAAAGAATTTCACCTTGGCACTTTTGGTAATTCTTGTTGCAGTGGCCTCCTGCAGCTTTACCAATAAATCTTTTGAGAATGATGACAAGGATAAGTTGCTTTTGGATTTGATAACCTATGTGCTTGAAAGAGGGCATTACGAACCGAAAGATTTAAATGACAACTTTTCTTCAAATGTTTTTGATGACTTTATAGATATCCTAGATCCTACAAAAAGATACTTTTTGGCAAGTGATGTCAGAGAGTTTGAAAAGTACAGATTTCAGATTGATGATGAGATTAAAAACACGGACATTACTTTTTTTAATATTGTCTACCAACGTTTAATGAAACGTATGGATGAAGCTAAAGAAGTTTATAAAGAAGTTCTTTCTGAACCTTTTGACTATACTATTCCGGAGGACATCAACATAGATTATAAAGACCAGGAATATGCATCCAATAAGAAACAACTCAAAGAACGTTGGAGGAAGCAACTTAAATACAACACCCTTGGTGTTTTTGATAATAAAATCAACAACAAACTGGTTGAAAGCTCAACTGGTGCCGCGGTAGGAGAAGGAGGAGACATTGCCTCAACCAGTGTAAATCTGAAACTGGAGAATGTCAATGGAGTTCTAAAGGATGTAACCGTAAAGGAAATTGAGATAGCATCTAGGGAGAATACCAAAAACACTTTGGATGAGTTTTTTGATTTTATTGATGATTTTGAGCGGAAAGATTGGTTTGTACAATACATAAACACCATTGTTGATGAATTTGACCCCCATACATTTTACTTTGCTCCAGATGACAAAGAAAAATTTGATATTGGAATGTCGGGTAAGTTTGAAGGTATTGGAGCCCGTTTACAGAAAAAACCAGAAGGGGCTAGGATTGTTGAGATTATTTCAGGTGGTCCGGTATGGAGAGAGCAGAGTTTGGAAGTTGGTGACGAAATTCTAAAAGTAGGCCAAGAAGGAGAAGAGCCTACCGATATTGTGGGAATGCGCCTGGATGATGCCATTAAGTTGATAAAAGGTCCAAAAGGAACGATAGTGGACTTAACGGTTAGAAGAGTGGATGGAACAATTGATGTGATTTCCATAACCCGTGATGTGGTGCAATTGGAAGAATCTTTTGCAAAATCAGCTACTGTCAAAAAAGATGAGAACAAATACGGATTGATCAATCTGCCCAAATTCTATGTAGATTTTGAAGATTATACTGAACGGAATGCGGCTACAGATGTGGCCAAAGAGGTAGAACGCCTAAAACAAGAAGGCGTTGAGGGTATTGTCCTTGATCTTCGAGATAATGGAGGAGGCTCGTTGAAAACCGTTGTGGAAATGGCAGGATTGTTCATTAAGGACGGACCAATTGTACAGGTGCGATCTTCAGGACAAAGAAAAGAAGTGCATGAAGATAAGGACGAGCGCATTCAATGGGATGGTCCATTGGTCATTTTGGTAAATGAACTTTCGGCATCAGCATCGGAAATTTTGGCCGCTGCCATGCAAGACTATAAAAGAGCTGTTGTTATTGGAAGCAAGCAGACCTTTGGAAAAGGAACGGTTCAGAATGTGATTCCTTTGGACAATATTGTAAGAAGTAATGAACATGGTGATTTGGGTGCTATAAAACTAACAACCCAAAAGTTCTATAGAATCAATGGAGGTTCTACACAATTGGAAGGCGTAAAGAGTGATATAGTTGTACCAGATAGATATAGTTATATAGATCTTGGAGAAAGAGACCAGGAAAATCCATTGGGCTGGGATAAAATTACCCCTGCCGATTATAAAATATGGGATGGCTATATTGATTTTGAGGTGGCTGTGGCCAATAGCAAAAAGCGTATGACCAATAATGCACAAATCAAATTAATAGAGGAAAATGCCAAATGGTTGAAAGAACAGCAAGATGATGTAATAGTTTCGTTAAACTACGATATCTATAAGAACAAGACTGAGAAAGATAAAAAGCGCTCAGAATATTTTAAAAGACTTAGAGAGTACGATTCTAAATTAACTTTCGAGTCCTTAAAATATGAAACAGAACTGTTTACCAAAGATTCTGTTTTGCGTGAGAAAAGAAATAGATGGCATAAGAACCTTGCAAAGGATATTTATGTAGAAGAAGCCGTTAATGTATTGCGGGATCTACAATTGAACAATATCAAGCACAGCGAAAGAAAACTGGCTAGTGTAAAGGGATAAAAACATCTTACAGGATAAAAGGCCGACCATGAGAATGGGCGGCTTTTTTGTTTTAAAAGGATGGTTAGCTTTGTGCTCAAAACTTGAAATGAAGAACAAAACTATTTATACCCTACTTTTTGTTGTCTGCGTGGTGGGTTTTTGGGTATTCGAGAATTTTTATACCCCGGCAACTTATACTGACCCCAATACCAATGAAAGTACTACAATAATTGCATCAGAGTTTTTGCCCAGCTCAACAACAGGGGATATTGTTCGGCACCAACATTTAATGCTTTCCTATAGCGAGCCTCATGAGCAGGCCGAATGGGTTGCATACGAACTTAAAAAGAGCCATCTGACCCATGATGATAGAAAACGTCCGTATTTTATTGAAGATCCTAAAGTGAAAACCAAATCTGCCGATTGGAGAAATTACAAAAGTTCAGGATACGATAGAGGGCATCTTTGTCCTGCTGGGGATAGGCGATTTTCCAAGTATGCCTACAATGAAACCTTTTATACCAGTAACATAAGTCCACAAGACCGGGAGTTTAACGCTGGCGTATGGAATAGATTGGAACAACGGGTGCGTTATTGGTGCAAAAAACACGGTGATTTAATAATCGTTACTGGAGGAGTGTTGCAAAATGGGCTGGTAGAGATTGGTGAGGAGGGCGTAGATGTTCCCAATACATTTTATAAGGTGGTGTTTCGTAAAAATAAAGATTCTGTTGATGTTCTCGCCTTTTTGATTCCGAATAAGGAAAGTAAAGCTCCTTTACAAAGTTTTTTGGTCACTGTTGATGAAGTGGAAAAAAGAACGGGAATTAACTTTTTTAGAAATCAATCGGAAAGCTGGCAGAAAAAAGTAGAGGAAACTGTGAATGCTTCTGGTTGGAAATTTTAGATTCCATCTTTCAACCTATTGGAATCCAGTTTTAAGAAAATGAAAAGGAGCATTGTGAAGAAAATGAGGCTAGATCCACCATAGCTAAAAAAAGGTAAAGGTATACCAATAGTTGGCAAAAGGCCTATGACCATTCCAATGTTTACAAAGTAGTGTATGAACAATATGGAAATAACACCATAACCATACATTCTGCTAAAATCATTTTTTTGACGTTCTGCGATGAAAATCAAACGTAAAAAGAAAACGGAAAAGATTAAGATGACTGCAACGGTACCCAAAAACCCCCATTCTTCCCCCACAGAACTAAAAATATAATCAGAGTGTTGTTCTGGCACAAAATCCCCTTTGGTACGTGTTCCCTCCAAAAAACCTTTACCAAAAAAACCTCCAGATTCTATAGCTTTTTCAGATTGATAGGTATTATAACCAATGGTCTTTCTAATTTCTTCCAATTTTTTTTCATCCTTCTCAAGTCGTAGCCAAAGGGCGAAACGATTACGATGACGTTGTTCAAAAACGTTATCATACACAAAGCCTACGGATAATGAAAATAACATGGAGGTCACAATGGCAACAATTAGGGGTAGTATTGGGATTTTAACTGATTTCCGCTTAAAAGTGAAAATCAGAACTATGAGAACTCCCAGTCCAATCCCTATCCAAACCGTTCCAAACATTAGGGTAGTGGCAAAAAGGACCACAATTACAACTAAAACTCCCAAATAATATAGAGGAAACCCTTCTCTAAACAACACAAAGAACAGCGAGAAATAGATTAAGGAACTTCCGGGATCTGGTTGAGGGAGTATCAAAATGGCTGGCAACAGAATAATAAGTAAGGCATAGGACTGATGCTTTCGGTTTTTGATATCTGTTTGGATGTCACTTAAATACTTGGCCAATGCAAGCGCCGTGGCAACTTTGGCAAGTTCAGAGGGTTGAAAATTAAAAAAACCTAAATCATACCAAGAAGTTGCACCAGCTACGGTCTTTCCAAAAAGGAAAAGCCCAATCAATAAAACTATAGCAGCTATGTAAAAAATAGAGGCAAAGCGCTCAAAAAAACTTGACTCTATAGAAAGTACAAGGATTATGCCCACAAAGGCTAGCCCAATAAAAAAAAGCTGTTTCCCATAAAGGGTAGAAAAGTCCAAAATTGAAACATCGGGATTACTAAGAGTAGTGGAATAAATATTGAGCCACCCTATGAAAACCAAAAAAGCATAAAGAAAAATAGTAAGCCAGTCTATTCTTCCAAAAAGACCTCTACCAGACATACTCATTTATCTTGAAAGGTTCACCACTGTATGGTTTTGCATATTCATGTTCCAATGTTTTTTCAAGCATCCGTTTTTCCAAGTCCTTTCTTGTAATCTCCCCTTTAACGTATTTTTCAATAAGTAATGAAGCTATATGACCTGCATAACGAGAACCATAATACCCGTTCTCAATATAAACGGCCAGTGCTATTTTTGGGTTTTCTATAGGGGCAAATGCCACAAAAACAGAATGATCAGTGAGCTGCATGCGCTCTCCGTCTATTCTCACAAAGTTCTCAACGGTCCCTGTTTTTCCTGCAATGTTAATTCCTGGAATTTGTACCCACCTTCCTGTACCGTATTTGTAGACATTCTCCATACCTTTAATTACAGGCTCAAAATGTTCCCTATCTATGGTTGTATAACGCGGTTCTGTAAATTTTGGGTCTATCGCTCCAGTGTTGCCAATATTTTTTAGAATATGAGGAGTGTAAAAATAACCGCGATTGGCAATTGCTGCGGTCATATTTGCCAATTGTAAGGGGGTGGCTGCTACTTCTCCTTGGCCAATAGAATTGGAAATGATAAAGGAAGATGCCCATCTATTATCTCCATATGCCCGGTCATAATATGCCTTGCTTGGAATTCTGCCAGGGCTGCCAGTAGGTAGGTCAGTGCCTAAATACCCACCTAATCCAAAACTTTTCATATGCTTTTCCCAAACATCCATCCCTTCGTCAGTGGTTGGGTACTTTCCATATATTTTCCTGAAAGTTCCAGCAAAATAGGCATTACAAGATTGATAAATACCAGAATTCATATCCCGAACTCCACCACCACAATGACAACCTCTCTTAGTGCTTCCCACATAAAAACCATTATAACATCTAAACTTTGTGCTTGGATCAATTACTCCTTCTTGAAGGGCAACAAGGGCATTTAAAGTTTTAAAAGGCGATCCTGGCGAAGGTTGTGCCAAAATAGAACGATCCCAGGTGGGCTTGGAAATTGTGTCATAATGTAGCTTACTGTAATTTTTTGATCGTTCCCGGCCTACTAATAAAGCGGGGTCATAAGTGGGCCCTGAGATCATGGCTAGAATTTCCCCTGATTTGGGTTCAATGGCCACAATACCACCCCTTTTTCCATGCATTAAGCGTTCTCCATACTCTTGGAGTGTTTTGTCCAAAGTAATATGAATTTCTTTTCCTTGCTCAGGTAGGGTGTCCAATTTACCATCCTTGTAAGGCCCAATATCCCTGTTAAAACGATCTTTTTGAATGTGTTTTACCCCTTTCCTTCCTCTTAGAAGTTCTTCATATTGCTTTTCAATACCTGTATGTCCTTTCAGTTCACCTGCTACATAATAGGGATTGTTTTGCAGATCATGTTCATTTACTTCACTGATGTATCCCAATACATTTGCCGCACTATTGGTATTATAATATCTCAGCGATCTTTTCTGAATATAAAATCCTTCAAAATGACGCATTTTTTCCTGAAGTCCAGCGTAATCCTCTTTGGACAGTTGAGGTACCAGTACCGAGGGGAGCCTAGGTGAATATCTTCTAGCCTTTCTCATCTGGCTGATAAAATGCGCTTTGTCAATCTTTAAAAGCTTACAAAACTCAAGGGTATCAAGAGGTTTTGCTTCACGTGGAATAACCATGACATCATATGCAGGTTGGTTGCCCACCATTAACTCGCCATTACGATCATAGACGTAACCTCTTTCTGGATAATCATATATCTTTTTGATGGCAGGATCTTCTAAAATTTGATCAGGGGAAAAACGAAATAGTTGTAAATAGGAAAGTCTTCCAATGAATGTAAATCCAATGATAACGATAATGGAAGATAACAACAGTTTTTTCATAGACAACTAATTTGCTGGCCCGAGCTCTATGTTTTAACGAAACAGCACCAAATTTATTAGCTTTGCGGACTAAAAAGCGAACTAAAGAGAGTACATAATACCAAAGTTACAATACCTGTGGCAAAAACCTTTTTTAAAATTAATAGGAAATGGGAAAAACTTAAAGCTTCAAATGAAAAGAAAATTACTTGGTGAAGTAGAACCAAAAGCGCTAAAAAAGTAACCCGCTGTACTTTTGTGGTATTTTTAAAGCTAAAGTTTTGGAATTCGTAGTTAACCCCAAAACAAAACCTCATGATTACCGGTCTGGCATAAGCAACTGTTAGGGCAGCTATGGAATGTAGGGCAAGGGTATCCGAGAAAATGTCAATAATAAACCCTAAAAAAAATGAGGTAAGCATAAATATTGCCCTATTGCTTTTTAATGGGTACCAATAAAAGAATATAACATAGATCAAGGGATTTATAAAGCCAAGAAAATTAAGGGTATTGAAAATCAGTACTTGGGTAAGAACAAGCAGTACAAAACGTAAGCTGTTTATGAAAATGGCATTATTCATTCGCTGTCCTTTCTTCTAACTCTTTTATCTCGTTCCTACTTTTATTTTTGATTAAATACACATTCTTCACATTGGACATATCATTGAAGAGTTCAACATCAATATTGTAAAAACTTCGGGATGTGTTGAGGTCGTATCTTTTAATGACCCCAATTGGAATGTTTTCTGGAAAAATACTGGACATAGCACCGGTAACTATGGTATCCCCAACAACAAGTGGAACCAATCTAGGGATATCAATAAGTTGTACCACATTGTAGTCTTGGGCATCCCAAATTAAGGAACCAAAATAGTTGGTGTTTTTGATTTTGGCGTTGATATTTGATTTTGTGTTCAAAACACTTTGTACCGTTGCAAAATTGGAAGATGCATTTTCAACAATGCCTAAAATTCCTTTTGTTGTAATTACGCCCATGTCTTGTTCTACCTGTTGATTTTCTCCCTTATCTATGGTAAGATAGTTTCTTGGGGAAGAAAAACTGTTTTTTATGAGGTTGGCACTAAAGACTTCATAGTTGGTTGTAAATGCAGAATCTAATTGTTGGGCAGTTATTTCTTTGGCATTAAAAAGCAGCAATCTAAGCCGTTCGTTTTCCTGAACAAGTCTTTCATTTTCTTCTCTAAGTCCAAAATAGGACGAAACATTTGCTGCAACTCCATAAACATTTCCTGTTAGCCATTTGGAGGAGTTAAAAAACTTGGATTGATGGTAAGAATGTGATCTAACGGTCAAACTCAAAGAAATGAGCATTAGAAAACTATAGAGAAAAGTATTTCTATTCCTTAAAACAAAATTGATGATGCGCTGCATGCAATCGTATCATTAGGAAAGTTCGCAAACTTTCAAATGGCCCCAAACGGTTTCGGTAACCGAATTATTTTATCAATATACTTTTATATCGCTCCAAATTTTTAAGCGCAATACCTGTACCACGCACAACTGCCCTTAATGGATCTTCTGCAATATATACTGGCAAATCTGTTTTTTGTGAGAGTCTTCTGTCTAATCCTCTTAACATAGATCCACCGCCAGCAAGGTAAATACCTGTGTTATAAATATCTGCTGCAAGCTCAGGTGGAGTTTGTGATAAAGTTTCCATAACAGCATCTTCTACTCTCAAAATACTTTTGTCAAGTGCTTTGGCAATTTCACGATAAGAAACTTGAACTTGTTTAGGTTTTCCGGTTAAAAGATCCCTTCCTTGGATTGATTTATCATCCGGTGGGGATTTTAAATCCTCAGTTGCAGAGCCAATCTCAATTTTTATGGCTTCAGCAGTACTCTCTCCCACATAAAGGTTGTGCTGGGTACGCATGTAATAAATAATATCATTGGTAAACACATCACCAGCAATTTTCACCGACTTATCACAAACAATACCACCTAGTGCAATTACTGCAATTTCCGTGGTTCCACCACCTATATCCACAATCATGTTTCCTTTGGGTTGCATAATGTCCAACCCAATACCAATGGCTGCGGCCATTGGTTCATGAATCAAATATACTTCCTTGCCATTTACCCTTTCCGCTGATTCACGAACCGCACGCATTTCCACCTCAGTAATCCCAGAAGGAATACAAATGACCATTCGTAAAGCTGGAGGAAACCATTTTTTCTTTAATGCCGGAATATTTTTGATGAACATATTGATCATCTTTTCAGAAGCATCAAAGTCTGCTATTACTCCATCTTTCAAAGGTCGGATAGTCTTGATGTTCTCATGGGTTTTCCCTTGCATCATATTGGCTTCCCTTCCCACTGCAATGATTTTTCCGGAGATTCTGTCCCGGGCCACAATGGATGGGCTATCAACTACGACTTTATCTAAATGAATGATCAGGGTGTTTGCAGTACCAAGGTCTATTGCAATCTCCTCGGTCATGAAATCAAAAAATCCCATAAAAAGCGTCGGTTTTTCGGATTAACGGTAAATTTTATCGGCTAATGTACTAAAATTAATGTTTAAAATGCCGAGTCCCGGTCATTACCATTGCCAATCCGTTTTCGTTGCAATAATCGATGCTCAATTGATCTTTAATGGAACCTCCGGGTTGAATCACACTTTTTATTCCTGCTTTGTCCGCAATCTCCACACAATCAGGGAATGGGAAGAAAGCATCACTGGCCATTACGGAGCCTTTCAATTCAAAATTAAAGGATCTTGCTTTATGGATGGCTTGGTTTAATGCATCTACGCGTGAAGTTTGTCCTGTTCCGCTGGCACAAAGTTGTCTGTTTTTAGCCAAAACGATAGTGTTGCTCTTGGTGTGCTTACACAATTTGGAAGCAAAAATCAAATCTTCGATTTCTTCGGATGTGGGCTTTTTGTCTGTTACCGATTGCAGTTCTTCTGCGGTATCGGTTTTGAAATCCTTGTCCTGAACCAAAACACCATTCAAACATGTTCTTACCAAAGTCTCTGGTAATGCAACCTCATTTTGAATTAGAATGATTCGGTTCTTTTTACCTTTTAATATTTCCAAAGCGTCATCAGAATAGGAAGGGGCAATAACTACCTCACAAAACAATTTGTGGATTTCTTCAGCAGTTGGAGTATCAATTTCAACATTGGAGATTAAAATACCTCCAAAAGCGGAGACAGGATCTCCTGCCAACGCATCAACATAAGCTTGTCTAATGGTACTTCTAGTGGCCAATCCACAGGCATTGTTGTGCTTTAGAATAGCAAAAGTGGGGTCGTCGTTCTTAAACTCGCCCATAAGATTTACCGCGGCATCTACATCTAAAAGGTTGTTGTATGAAAGCTCCTTACCATGTAATTTGGCGAACATGGCTTCAAAATCACCATAGAAATATCCTTTTTGATGCGGATTTTCACCATATCGAAGTACTTTTCCGTTTTGCTCACTGATTTTCAAAGCAGTTTCCCCGCCTTTTGCATTGAAATAATTGAAAATAGCAGAATCGTAATGCGAAGAAACGTTAAATGCTTTGGTGGCAAAACGTTTGCGATCTTCCAAAGTTGTTGAACCATTTCCTTCGGAAATAACATTCAAGAAGTCCGTATAATCTTCCATGGACGACACACAGAGCACATCTTTGAAGTTTTTGGCGGCTGCCCTGATCAAGGAGATACCACCAATATCTATTTTTTCAATAATATCTTGTTCAGAAGCACCACTGGTCACTGTTTTTTCAAAAGGGTATAGGTCAACAATTACAATATCCAATTGTGGAATCTCAAATTCCTCCATCTGGGCCACATCGCTATCATTGTCCTGTCTGTTCAAAATTCCACCAAAAACCTTTGGGTGAAGTGTTTTTACACGCCCTCCTAAAATGGAAGGATAACTGGTAACGTCTTCAACAGGAACAACATTGATGCCTAAATCTCGGATAAATTTCTCGGTTCCACCTGTGGAGTACAAGGTTACGCCAAGTTCATCCAATTTTTTAACGATGGGTTCCAAACCGTCTTTATGGAAAACGGAAATAAGTGCTGCGGAAGCTTTTTTGGTGGTGCTCATTTTGTGTCTTAAAAATCAAATTATTAAGCACACAAAAGTAATTTTTTTGCCTCTAAAAATTGAAGTGTGTTATCAACAAAATGACACTAGTTTTAAAGAATTTGTGATACTTCTTGGTTTACAAATTCCAAAAAACGTTCATCTTCCTCTGTGAAGGGGTTAGGAGTGTTGGAATCAATATCAATTTGGCCTATGTTCTCGCCATTTTTAAACAGAGGAACCACAATTTCGGCCTTAACGGTAATACTGCAAGCAATATAGTTGTCCTGCGCGGCAACATCCGGCACTACAAAGTTTTCATTGCCCACAGCAACCTGTCCGCAAATGCCTTTCCCAAAGGGAATAATGGTATGGTCGGTGGGTTCCCCGGCGTACGGTCCCAGCTTCAGTTCTTCCTTGTCCCCATTTTTAAAATAAAATCCCACCCAATCGTAATAATCAACCGTGTCCCTGAGTAAATTGCAGAGCTCGGTTAGACGATTTTCAACACTTTCAGCGTTATTGGAAATGATGGTGGTCACTTTTGGTTTTAAGGATGTGAGCATTGAATTGTTTTTTGCAAATGTATTTTAAATGGACTTTTTAGTTCGCTTGAAATGATAAAAATTACGATATCGATTACCTAAATTTTAGTTAAGGAAACATGTGAAAATGAACACAAAGACAAATAAATTGTAATTTTACGCTGTGAAAGAGATTTTTCGCAATATCAGTTCTATCTTCTTGGCACTTATGGTGTTGCTGTCAACGGTTTCGTGGACAGTTGATAAGCATTTGTGTATGGGGAGAGTGATGGATGTTTCGTTTTTTGCCCATGCCGATGATTGTGGTATGGAAGAAGCGATGGCGGCTATGGGAACAGAAGTTGGTGAAAACCATTGCTGTGATGATGAATCTTTTACACTCAAGGGACAGGATGATTTAAAACTTTCTTGGTATGATTTGGAGCTGGAGCACCAAGCTTTTTTGGTAGCCTTTACTCAATCATATTTTGATTTATTCGTGCCTGTTGAGGAACTTCCTGTTCCCCATGAAAAATACCCACCTCCCATTTTGGTCAGAGACGTTCAGGTTTTGGACCAAGTCTTCTTGATTTGATGTATTGAATAACAATGATTTACCCGTTTCATAAGATTCGGGCACTGATTTTTATTTCAATAATTATTCAATACATAACAATGAAACATATTTTAATTATACTTTTTTGGTTTCCCATGGTACTAACCGCTCAAAATAAAATTGAGGGTATGGTCATGGAGGCCAACGCAGAAAATAAACATATTGGACTTGCTGGTGCTAATGTATACTGGTTAAATTCACAAATTGGAACCATTACCAAAGAAAATGGCACTTTCAGTATTCCATACTCCAAGGATTACAATAAATTATCATAAGCTTTGTTGGTTTTAAAACGGATACCTTGACCATTAATGAGCCCAAAATGGTACATCATTGGTTGGTTCCTTCAAATCAATTGGATGAGGTTGTGGTGGAAAAAGAACGCGATGCTGTACAGAAAACCTTTTTCTCTACTCAAAATGTGGTTACAGTAAATAGCGCAGAACTTTTAAAAGCAGCATGTTGCAACTTGTCAGAAAGTTTTGAGACCAATCCGGCCATCGATGTCAATTTTAATGATGCACTTACTGGGACCAAACAAATTCAGATGTTGGGCCTCACTAGTCCTTATTTATTGATTACCCAAGAGAACATTCCCATGGTGCGAGGTGCTTCCCAAACCTATGGTTTGACGTTTACGCCGGGAACGTGGGTAGAGAGCATCCAGATTACCAAAGGAGCCGGTAGTGTTGTTAATGGTTATGAAAGCATTTCGGGGCAAATCAATACGGAATTGCAAAAACCATTGACCGATGTCCCGGTATTTGTAAATGGTTATGCCAATTTAAATGGAAGGCTGGAATTGAACACCCATCTAAACACGAAGCTGTCTGATAAATGGAGTGCGGGATTATATCTGCATGGTAACCGAAGGGATGTTGAGGTGGACAATAATGACGATGGATTTCTGGATAATCCCTTGGCTAATCAAATCAACATTATGAACCGATGGCAGTACCAAGATCCAGAAAAAGGATGGGTAAGCTTTTTCAATGTTCGCTATTTGAATGATGAAAAGCAGATTGGTCAGGTTGATTTTAATCCGGATTCAGATAAATTCACCACCAATGCTTGGGGAAGTGAAATTGATACCCAAAGATTTGATGGGTCGGTAAAATTGGGCTATGTTTTTCCTGAATTACCTTATCAGAGTTTTGGTTTTCAGACCTCGTATAGTAGTCATAAACAGGATTCGTATTATGGGTTCAATATTTATAATATTGACCATGAGAGCATCTATACCAATCTATTGTTCAATTCGATTATTGGAAACACCAAAAACAAATTCAAAACAGGCTTGACCTTTGCATATGATGGTTATAATGAATTGGTGAATACTCAAGAATTTAGTCGTAACGATACGTCTGCAGGAGCATTTTTTGAATACAGCTATTCCAATTTGGAAAAGTTGAGTTTTACTGCTGGCCTCCGATTGGACACCCATAACCGATTAGGGACATTCTTTACGCCAAGGTTCCATATCCGTTACACACCATGGGAGAAAGGAAGTTTGAGAGGGTCCTTTGGCATTGGTCGTAGAGCTGCCAATATTTTTGCCGAGAACCAACGGCTGTTTGCTTCCTCAAGAACCATTCAATTACAGAGCAATGGAGGGGAGATCTATGGTTTTGATCCAGAAAAAGCGGTAAACTATGGGGTAAGTTTTATACAAGGATTTTCACTTTTTGAAAGGCCAGGAAATTTTTCTGTGGATTTCTATCGCACTGATTTTGATAATCAAATCGTGGTGGACTGGGAAAACCCAAATGAGGTGGTTTTCTCCAATTTAGATGGAAAAAGTTATGCTAACAGTTTGCAAGTAGAATTGAATCATGAGGTATTGCCCAACGTAGAGGTGCGTACTGCTTATAAATTCTACGATGTGAAAACGGATTATCAAAACGGACTTTTGCAAAAACCTTTACAGGCCAGGCATCGGTATTTCGCAAACATTGGCTATAACACAACACCAACAGAAAATGGTTCTCAATGGCGGTTTGATTATACCTTGCATGCCCTTGGCGAGCAAAGATTGCCAAATACATCTATAAATCCGATCAATTTTCAATTGGGAGATTTTGCTGAAGGATATAGTTTAATGAATGCCCAAGTCACTAAAGTTTTTTCCAAGAAATTTGAAGTGTATGTTGGAGGCGAGAATTTGACTAATTTTAAACAAAATAATCCGGTTTTGGGGTCCAACGACCCTTTTGGAACAAATTTTGACACTACCATTGTATATGCCCCAATTTTTGGACGAATGGTGTATGCAGGGTTTAGATTTAAATCCTAACAATTTAAATATATAGTAATGAAAAATAGAGTTTTGATTTTAATATGCTTACTGGTTTCAACAATTGGTTTTGCGCAGAACAAGAATAAAAAAGTTGCATTTGAAGTAGATGGTAAATGCGAAATGTGTAAAATGCGGATTGAAAAAGCTGCATTGGCCGTTCCTGGTGTAAAATATGCCCTTTGGGATATACCTTCGCATCAATTATCCCTTGTTATGGATGAAAGAAAAACGGACCCAATGAAGATAAAGACCGCTTTGGTTGCAGCAGGGCACGATACCAAGGAATTGAAGGCTACCCAAGAAGCTTATGATAACATTCACCCCTGCTGCAAATACCGGGAAGATAATACCGATGATAGCAAACAACATCACAATAAGAATTAATGGCAATGGAACATTCGTATACAATCACAGGAATGACCTGTGAAGGATGTGTTGCGTCCGTTAAGGAAAAGCTTTCAAAAGTAGATGGGGTCAAAGATGTTGACGTGGATTTGGAAGCTTCAACAGCGCGTATTAATATGGAGCATCATATTTCAATTGATGATTTTAGTGCAGTATTGCCAGATAAATATGCAATAAATGAAAGCCAAAGGGAAATTATGTCTTCCGTTGGAGAAATGATGGGTGAAAAATCTAAATGGGCGCAATTGCGCCCATTATTTTTGATTTTTGCCTATTTATTTGCTGCATCTATCTTATTGAATTACCAAAATTGGAATCTTGGTGAGGCTATGTTGGACTTTATGGGTTTGTTTTATATCGTTTTTAGTTTTTTCAAGTTTTTGGACTTAAAAGGATTTCCTGAGAGTTTCAGAATGTATGATCCTTTGGCCAAGGTCTTACCAGCATATGGTTGGGTATATCCTTTTCTGGAATTAGGTCTGGGTCTTCTATTTTTGATGCGCATTCAAGTGACTGCGGCTTTAATTATTACCATTGTTATTTTGGGACTTACAACCATTGGAGTGATCAAAATCTTGTTGGATAAAAAAAGTATTCGCTGCGCATGTTTAGGAACGGCTTTAAACTTACCTATGACAGAAGCTACATTTATTGAAAATGCGATTATGTTGGTTATGGCATTTTCGATGCTTGCCATGTAAAAATGTAATTTTAACACTTATCAGCACTGCTTTACTGTAAGGTATTCATTCTAAGCCCTACTTAACTAGGGTGTTAAAGAGATTCTTTGCAAGATTTTTCATATTGAGCGTATTTTTTCTGGGACAATCGGTTTTTTCGCAAACTTGTTGTTCCGGCGGAGTTCCTTTGTCAAATAATTTGGGCTTGCCCAATGATGGTAAAGGAATTTTGTTAATAGGGTTAAGTTATGATTACAACAATTTAAATACCTTAAATGCAGGTTCGAGTAAATTGGATGATGACTCCCGACTGCGTGTAACCAACTCTATTTTAATGAGCGTTGGATACTCATTCTCCGACCGAATTTCTGTTGAATCTCTTTTCACTTGGGTAAATCAAGTTCGGACCATAACCCAGTTCGGAAATGAAACCGATACCAAAACCACTGGCATTGGAGACGCTGTTTTCTTGGTGAAGTATGCGTTTCCCGATATTTTAGGTAAACGCTCTATCATAAGTTTGGGAGCTGGCGCAAAAGCCCCTCTAGGAAGATCGGACTTTACTACGCCACAAGGAATTCAACTCACAGCTGACCTTCAACCTGGCAGTGGTGCTTGGGATTTTGTTGGATTGGTTTCATTGTCCAAAGGACTGAATTTTAGGCCATCTGCAACACTCTCTGCTAACCTAACCTATAGGGAGACAGGAGCAAATAAAGATTATTTAAACAATACTTCAATATATGAATTTGGAAATGAGATGCAGGCCAATTTAGGGTATACCGATCAATTTAGTCTGCTCAACACAATTTTTAATCCAGGGATGGTCTTTAAATATCGTAAAGCACAAGTTGATAGTATTGATAATTCCAATCTACCCAATACGGGAGGGGAGTGGTTATTTATAAGACCAGAGTTATCAGTGAATATTGCCCAAAACTTTGTTTTGGTGTCACGGTATGAGTTGCCATTGTATAGCTATGTTGATGGTACCCAGCTCACACCTACCAATAGATTCACTATTGGTTTGTTATGGAAGTTACAGAAAAAGGAAATAGGAGTTTTAAATTAGAAAAAATGAAAAATTGGATTTTAGTACTAACTTCTGTTGGACTGTTGGTTTCTTGTAGCTCTTCCAGTGTGGAAGAAAGCACAAATGAAGGAACAACTAGTCCAGAGATAAACAGTCAATGGAGCATACCTGTGGCCGAAGTATTGGATGGAGGACCCGGAAGGGATGGAATACCAGCTTTGGAAAATCCTAATTTTACCACCGCATTGGGCGTGGATTTTTTAGGTGATGATGATTTGATCATTGGTTTTAAAAATGGTGAAGATGTAAGGGGGTACCCTCATATTATTTTGAATTGGCATGAGATCATCAATGATAATATTGGCGATGCGTCACTTGCTATTACCTATTGCCCACTTACTGGTACTGGAATAGGTTGGGGTAGAGTGATCAATGGTAGGGAAACTACATTTGGGGTTTCTGGACTGTTATACAATACCAATTTGATTCCTTTTGATAGGGAAACACTGAGCAATTGGTCTCAAATTTTGAATGAATCCGTAAATGGGGTTCTAACGGGTCAAAAAGCTAGCCTTTCTATGCTGTTTGAGACAGATTGGAAGACATGGAAGCAAATGTATCCCAACTCACAAGTGGTAAACCTTCAAACAGGATTTTCCAGGACATATGAATTTTCTCCATACGGTAATTACAGCTCAGACAACAATTTGTTTTTGTTTCCGGTAAGTAAGAAGGACACTAGGTTGCCTTCAAAAGAAAGAGTACTGGCCATTACCAATGATGGAGATGCAAAAGCATATCGTTTTGGTAGTTTTCAAAATCAAAACATAATTAAGGATGCTTTTAAAGGCCGAAATTATCTTATTGTGGGCAATCAGAATTTTATGGTTGCCTTTGAGCCCAAAAATGAACATAGCACTTTAGAGTTCACGTATGTTTTTAATGGTGAATCGGATGTTCTAATAGAAGATAATGAAGGTGGCCAATGGGATATTTTTGGGTATGCTGTTTCTGGGCCAAGAATGGGTGAACGCCTTGCAACTCCAGCTTCATTCATGGCCTATTGGTTTTCTATACCGGCATTCTATCAAACGGCAATTTATCTTAACTGAACAAGAATAGTCACTAAAATGCTTAGTTGATGATTATTTCATCCGCAAAAACCCAAGAAGGTAAACCTGCAGCATGGTGCCAATATGGTGTTTCTTGATTTTTAGCCACTACTTTTACGTATCTGATATTTTGTGGTTCAAATTTAAGGTCAAAGTAGTTTATATCGTTAACCTTACTCTTTTTATTCAAGGGAGATGGGTTTTTTAGATTTCCCAGTTCAATAAAATTTGTGTTGTCCGAAGAACCAAGATATGTTACTGAGGAAGGAAAAAACACCACATGATTGGTCACTTGTAAAAATGCCATAGAAATACTGCTGATATTTTGGATTTTTCCCAAATCAACAACCACCTCCATATCGTTTCCTTCATATCCAAGCCAGTTGGCATAAAAACTGCTTCCTCCCAAGGCGCTATCCGTTAAAACCATAGGGTCTTCATTGGCATATTTTTTGGGTTTGGTCAATGTGACTACTTTTTTCCCTTTTGCTTTATTGGGTTTTTGGGCAATTTTTAGAGCAGACATGTAATTGGTGGCGTATTCGTTTATGGTAAAGCCCATTTCGTTCATTAAAGTGATATCATTTTTTCGAGCGGTGTTTATAAAACTATCCAATAAGGTTGCTACCATGGGGTTTATAACTTCTTTAGAGTTGTCATCAACAGTCATGAGACTGTAGCTTTTTGTAATGTTTTTTCTAGAGGCTTCCAAAATTGCATAATCAACTCCCAAACGTGCCATTTTTACTCGATTTATTACTTCTTCTTTCTCTGAAACGGCTTTTTCCGCTTCATCAAATATGTTAGAGTATTCTTTCAATAGTTCTGGACTCAGATAAGATGAAAATGCCTCGGAAGGATCTCCGTACAAAAACAGGAAAAAATCATTATCCCCTTGAATTTTGGAATGGATCAGGCGAATGTATTTTTCAATGTATGGCCCTGCTTCTTGGTAATACCCTTCTGTAAATTCTTTCAGTAGGGCGTCAAAATCTTGATTTGGGTTCCAAAGTAATTTTGCAGTGATGTAGGAACGTAGTTCAAACAATTCGCTAGGGTTGTGGCTGTGCTGTTCAAAAACCCATTTTGCGTTATTGTCACGAAATAGTTGAATGTTGGGTTGCAAGGTGAAAATATTTGGAAAAGGAGCTAAAAAGTTAGTGAATTGGGTTGTGTAATCCCAGATTCTGATATTATTGGTGAGTTTTCCCCAGCCAATCAAGTCATCTGCAAAATCTGTACATTTTTCCGCTATTGGTGCACTACGATCACATTCTATAGAGCATAATGTAATCAATACGTTTGCGGCTGGATGGACTTTGGGTGGTTTTCTGGTATATTGATAGGCTAGGGTAGAAATAGTTTTCTCTGGAAAGGCTTCGGCCACCTTATTTACAAAATGAATCATTGTTCCTGCGGGGCTTCCTTCTTCGTCATCAATTTTGCGGCAATTATCGCATTGGCAATGTTGTTGATTGTCGTCTTGGCTTACTGAAATCACAGAAGTTTGTGGATTTCTCTTAAAATGTGAAGCAACTGAGTCTTTTACAATTTCCAATACCTTTTCATTGGTAAGGCATAGTTGTGTTGGCAATCTTTTTCCATTTCTAAGGGCGTAATACTCCGGATGCGCTTCGTAAAACACTTCTTCTGGCATAAACCTATGAAAGGTGTGTACTCTGGCAGCGGGCACATAGTTAGGAAAGGCCTCATAAGTTACCTTTTGTTGATCCGCAAATTCATGGTTTTCATAAAAAAGCTTGGAGTGCACTGTTCTGGTGGTTATTTCTGGTGTATAGCTATAATCGATGGGATTTAGATTGATTGTTTTGTGATGAGGTATTTCCTCAACTCCAGGCGCGTACCATTTGCAATCCAAGTATCTTTCCAAAAATTCGTAAACAGCGTTTTGAACAGCATTGTCAGAACCACCGGAAATGAACAAATTTCCTTTTTCGGTTTTTATCCTTACTTCATCGGGTTGTAGATTATCTTCTTTAATATTTCCGATATAGATTTTTTTCTTTAAAGTCTGTGAACTTTCATCAACTATATCTAGTTCTATACCACTTATTTTATTAAGATAATCTCCCAACAATTCAGCAGACATGTGTTGGCTTTTTGTAGCATTGCCCATGTACACAATTTCATAGTCGGTTTTTCCATTTTCTGCAATCTTAATTTGATTGCCAGAACAGGATGAAACAAGAAATCCTATTGCTAGCAGAATTACTAATACTGATTTTTTCATGGGGGTGGTGTTTTTATTTGGTTGTTGGTGGTTTATTTTTGAGTCAGTTTTTAATGGAAGCGTTATACATTGCTTTTAAAAGGCTGTTTTCTTCTTTGGTATCGTTACCCAATTGCCAGAACATGATTCCTCCTAATTTCTTTTTTAAGGCATATTCTGTTTTTAGCCGAACGGAAACGGAATCGTCATAACTGATGAAAATACTGTCCTTTGCGTTATAAATATAGGGTGCTTTTGCAATGGGGTCCCAGAACCTTTTATAATTTTCATCGGACTCAAATTCTTTGCGAATTTGATAATAGGCGCTCCACCCAATATGAGCTCCAGAATTGAATTGATAGAGTCCGTTGTTTTTTGGAGGGACTCCTTTCCAAGCTCTTCCGTAAAAAGCGGCACCTATCACAATCTGTTCTGGTTTCACTCCATTTTCGATACAGAACTCGACAATTTTTTCGGCTGATTGAGGCTCATAGGCATCTCGTTTTTCCTTAGAAGCTTTTCTTTTTTCTTCTACATATTTCCATGCCGGAGTGTCTCTGACGTCTTTTTCCTGAATCATGCCTAATGCTGTATGGTGCCCGGTAAAGGGTGAATTAGAGCCTATTTGATCATATGTCATTACATTCATATAATCAACATGTTTCATTACCTCTTCAATCTCAATATTTTTATAATAACGTTTCCATCCTGCAGAAGCAAAGGTTAGTGTCTGTTCCCTATCCAAAGTGTTTAGGGCTTCTCGCAATTCTTTCATTAATGAGGTGAAGTTTTCCTTGTCGTCAGGTCTAGCTCCAGTACCGGCAGCAGGTATTGCTGGGTATTCCCAATCTACATCCAGTCCATCCAGTTGGTACTCTTTGTTGAATTCTACAACACTTTGCACGAATTTTTTTCGGTTTTCTGGTGTATGCGACACATCAGAAAAGCCATCGGCACCCCAGCCACCACAAGCGATCATTACTTTTAAGTGTGGGTGTTGGTTTCTTTGGGCGACCAGTTGTCGCAATTTTTCTCCAGTTTGTTCATCTTTAAACTTCATTTTGCCATCAATTACCTTGGTAAAAGAAAAGATGATATGGGTGAGTTGTTCCAAGGGAAGCTGGTCAGGTCGATAATCCTTTTCTGGAACATAATAACCCATAACTACAATGGGGCGTTCTTTTTGTTTTTTAATGGGAACAAAAGCAATCGTACATATGGAAATTAGGAGTAAGGCTAGAAAAGTACTGTGTGGTCGAAAACGTTTCATGACAATGGAATTTACCACTTAAAATGTAGTCAATAAAAACCATTTTGCAGTATCTATTAGATGGAGAGCATGAAGGAAAGCCTAAACGGCAGATTTAGAGCCAATAAGTTGGTGCTAAAAGGATGGAAATTAAAAAACCGCTCTAAATTTTAGAGCGGTTTTTTAATTAATTGTTATTGGCATAGCTTACATCATGCCGGGCATTCCGCCGCCACCTCCCATTGGAGGCATAGCAGGAGCATCTTCTTTAATATCTGTCAATGCACACTCAGTTGTTAAGATCATTCCTGAAACTGAAGCGGCATTTTCCAAAGCAACGCGGGTTACTTTTTTAGGGTCAATGATACCCGCTTTCATCATTTCAACGTACTTGTCCGATTTGGCATCGTATCCAAAATCCGCCTTGCCTTCCAAGATTTTCGCAACTACAACGGATCCTTCCCCTCCTGCATTTTCAACAATGGTTCGTAAAGGAGATTCAATGGCCCTAGCTACGATTTGTAGTCCGGTTTCCTCATCGGCATTAATTGCGTCTACTTTTGAAAGCACTGATTTCGCTCTTACCAAGGCAACACCACCACCGGCAACGATACCTTCTTCTACAGCAGCTCTTGTTGCATGGAGAGCATCGTCCACACGGTCTTTTTTCTCTTTCATTTCTACCTCAGAAGCAGCACCAACATAAAGAACGGCAACACCACCGGCCAATTTGGCCAAACGCTCTTGCAGTTTTTCCTTATCATAATCAGAAGTGGTAGTTTCTATTTGAGCTTTGATCTGGTTAACTCTGGTTTTGATGTTTTTTGCAACACCGCCACCGTTTACAATCGTAGTGTTATCCTTATCAATAGTAACTCTTTCGGTTGTCCCCAACATATCAATGGTAGCAGTTTCCAAAGAGAATCCTCTTTCCTCAGAAATTACGGTACCGTTTGTCAAAATAGCGATGTCTTCCAACATAGCTTTTCTTCTATCCCCAAATCCTGGAGCTTTTACCGCCGCAATTTTTAAAGAACCTCTCAATTTGTTTACTACCAAAGTGGCTAATGCTTCACCATCAACATCTTCTGCAATAATTAATAAAGGCTTGCCAGATTGCGCCACTGGTTCCAATATTGGCAACAAATCCTTCATGGAAGAGATTTTCTTGTCGAACAACAAAATATATGGGTTGTCCAAATCAGCGATCATTTTCTCTGAATCCGTTACGAAGTATGGAGAAAGGTAACCTCTGTCAAACTGCATTCCTTCAACAACATCCACATAAGTATCTGTTCCTTTGGCTTCTTCCACAGTAATAACACCTTCTTTACCCACTTTTTCAAAAGCTTGTGCGATCAAGTCACCAATAGTTCCGTCATTGTTAGCGGAAATTGCAGCAACTTGTTTGATTTTTTCAGAGGAATCCCCAACTTTTTTGGACTGTTTGGATAGGTTTTCCACAATGGCGTCAACAGCTTTGTCAATACCTCTTTTCAAATCCATGGGGTTTGCGCCTGCAGCAACATTTTTAAGACCTTCCTTTACAATTGCTTGTGCAAGAACGGTAGCTGTAGTAGTTCCATCACCAGCCAAATCATTGGTTTTAGAAGCAACTTCTTTTACCATTTGTGCACCCATATTCTCAAGTGCGTCTTCCAATTCAATCTCTTTTGCTACGGTAACACCATCTTTGGTTACTTGCGGGGCACCAAAGGATTTACTGATGATTACATTTCTACCTTTAGGACCCAACGTAACTTTTACTGCATTAGCCAAGGCGTCAACACCTTTTTTTAAACCGTCACGTGCGTCTATGTCAAACTTAATATCTTTTGCCATTTTTAAATTTTTTAATTGAAAAAATTAAATTTCCAAAATCCAAATCCCAAATCTGAAATTCCGGTAGTGGTATTTTGGAGTTTGTTTTTTTGATTTTTGGAATTTGTAGTTACACTATCGCTAATATGTCACTCTCACGCATCATCAAGTAATCCGAACCATCCAATTTTAGTTCGGTGCCAGCATATTTGCCATAAAGAACCGTATCGCCAACTTTTACAGTGATTTTTTCATCCTTGGTTCCAGGGCCAACAGCTACTACTTTTCCTTTTTGTGGTTTTTCTTTTGCAGTATCCGGAATAATGATACCAGAAGCTGTTTTTGTTTCAGCTTCAACAGGCTCAATAAGAACTCTGTCCGCTAATGGTTTGATGTTAACTTTAGCCATATTATTTATTTTTAAGTATTTGTTTTAAAAATTCCCCAAACAATGGGCAGAAATTATGCCATTGCAAAAAAACTGACATTATAATAAAACAAAAATGCCAGCTTGTCATTTCAAGCTGGCATTTTGTATTTGTTTTGTCATTAATATTAATTAATGGTATCCGCTGGATTTGTATTGTCAGTTGCTGGAACCTGCTCAGGAACTTGTTCTGGAACAGTCTCAGGTACTGTGGTCTCAATATCATCTCCTTGCAATAATTTAGAATCCGCTTGACTGTAACTTCCCTTAAGGGAAACGTTGGAAAGCAAAATCAATACAATCAATAAAGTGGCCAAGGTCCAGGTACTTTTATCCAAAAAGTCCCCAGTTTTCTTAACACCACCTACTACTTGGTTTCCACTACCGCCAAATGAGGAGGATAATCCGCCTCCTTTTGGGTTTTGTACCATAATTACCAAAACCAACAAAAGGCATACTACAATTATTAATATTAAAAAGATTGTAAACGTACTCATTGTCTTTGTCTTATTCGTTTTCTTTCTGCAGCTTCTTCACCGCCCGAATTTGGTCTGCAAAGAAACCATTTTTTTCTGGATATTTCAAACTCAATATTTTAAAGGCTTGAATGGCTTTTTTGTACTTTTTTTGCTCCAAATATACTTTTGCCAAAGTCTCTGTCATTAATTCATTTTTGTCCATTTTTGTGGACTCTTTTATGTTGACTTTAGCCTTTAAATCCTTATTGGGAATTATTTTGGGTCTGCTCTCAATAAACTTATCGAGTAATTCAAACTTTTTCTTTTTTTCTTGTTCCTCGGTTACAGGATCTGAAGTTTTTTCATTAGGAGTTTGAGAGGCTAGTTGTAGCCATTCAGCAAAGGAGTGCTTTTCTTTTTTTGTGAATGGAATGGGTTTGCCCAAATTTAGATTTACTGATGGTTCTGGTTCTTCCTTTTCAGCTTTTTCAGGTGGGATTTCTACTTCTACTTTTTTTGACTTGAAAAGGGCGGGGTTCAATATTTGTTCTGCGTCCTCAATATTCTGTGGCAATGCACTTTCCTTGGATTCGCCCAAAATGGTTGCAGCGTCCGGATTGGGCTCTATTTCTTCGGAAACGGTTTTCTTGTCTTCAAGTTTTGGAGCTCTTCCGGCTATGGCATCTGCAATATTATTTTGAACAAACTCTTGAGAAGTGATAAAATCAAAAAGAACATCTCTGTCAGCAGTGTGTGCGGCCGTGATCTTAAGGGAATTATTGTACTTGTAGCTATCCAGGTTTTTCAACCCTTTTAAATGCAATGCCCGTGCAGCTTGAAAATATGGATATTCTTCAATAATACCTTCCAGTTCCCTTGTTTGCTTGGGAGACAAGATGGTATTTGATTTCTGAAGAATTTGTATGAAGTCCGATACGTTCATGCTTACCAATTACCTAAAGAGGCATTAAAAATATCTTGTGTTATTCGTTCAAAAATTTCCTCGTGTGCCTGTGCTTGAACTGATGTTAACGCAGCAGCGGCATCAAAATCATAAAAGAAGGAAAAACGGCGTTCAAAATCGGCATCTTCCTTGGTCTTGTTGAAAAACCTAACATTCACGCTCATAGTGAGTCGGTTTTGTGCTGTCAACTGATCAGCCGTAGCTGTCATGGGAGTGACCCTGTATTCCACAATTTCACCTTCATACAACAAATCTCCATTGCTTCCAGTAAGTGATAGGCTAGTCAGGTTATTGATCATTTCCTGTAACGCATTGGTAAAGGATCTATCCAATCCTGGCTGAATGGTTGACCCAGGGTTTTGATCGGCATAATTTTGAAAGAAATCAACTTGAAAACTCTCTGCGGTCCCAATATCTGCTCCTGAAAAATTGTACGCTCCACACCCATATAGGTTTAATAGCAACCCTATGATTCCGATTTTAATGCTATTTATTTTCATTGATTTTTATTCAATTATCTCGTGACCAATTTATAAATCATATTGTTTGATTTTTCGGTACAGCGTTCGTTCAGAAATCCCAAGCTCTGTTGCTGCTGCTTTTCTTTTTCCTCGATTGCGTTCTAACGACTTTTTGATGAGTTCAATCTCCTTTTCCTGTAAAGATAGCGTTTCTTCTTCTTCTATTTCTTCGGCAAAATGGTAGCGATCTTCTGTTTGGGGCTGCACAACCGTGGCTGTTGTTTCAGCTACTGGTTCTGGTAAATGTAGTACTTCTGTGGTAGTGTTTTCCTGCTGTGAAACCTCTTCTTCCTTGCTTCCGTATATTTTGCGGATCAGGGTCTCGTTTTCTTCCTGAACTTTTTCAGAATCGTTGTTCTTCAACAATTCCAAGGTCAGTTTTTTAAGGTCGTTTAAATCACCTTTCATGTCAAACAAGACCTTGTATAAAATTTCCCTTTCATTGCTGAAATCACTTTCCTTTTTAGTGGATCCAATTACAGCGGGTAAATTGGTGTTGCTTGCATTGGGGAGGTAACTGTTCAGCGTTGCTGCCGTAATTGTTCTGGTTTCTTCTAAAACCGAAACCTGCTCAGCAATGTTTCGAAGCTGTCTAATATTGCCCGGCCATCTGTACCTTAAAAGTAATTGAATGGCTTGTTCTTCTAAACGAATGGTTGGCATTTTATATTTCTGACCAAAATCTGATGCAAACTTGCGAAACAACAAATGAATATCCTCTTGTCGTTCTCTTAGTGGTGGAATATTGATTTCCACGGTACTCAACCTGTAATAAAGATCTTCCCTGAACTTTTCTTTTTTTATGGCCTCAAACATATTGATGTTTGTAGCGGCCACAATTCTTACATCTGTTTTTTGTACTTGGGAAGAGCCTACTTTAAGGAATTCCCCATTTTCCAAAACACGAAGCAATCGCACTTGGGTGGTCAAGGGTAATTCTCCCACTTCATCAAGAAATATGGTTCCGCCATCTGCTACTTCAAAATAACCATTACGGGTTTGGGTTGCTCCAGTAAAAGCACCTTTTTCGTGACCGAAGAGCTCACTGTCAATGGTGCCTTCTGGAATAGCTCCACAGTTTACGGCAATATACTTGGCGTGCTTGCGGTGAGAAAGGGAGTGTATAATTTTTGGAATGGCCTCTTTTCCCACACCACTTTCCCCGGTCACCAAAACCGAAATGTCCGTAGGCGCAACCTGAATGGCTTTTTCTAAAGCACGATTTAGCTTTACATCGTTGCCAATGAGTTCAAAGCGTTGTTTTATGGATTGTATTGATTCCATTTGTCTTTTTTGTCAGTCTGAGTTTGTCAAAGACTGGATATTTTGATTCATACTTGCTTAGGCTCAGTATGACATTGAATTAATTATTTCCACTAAGTCCTATTGCTTCTCCAATAAGGGTGGCAGAAGTACATTCGTTGATTTTTACGTTTACAAAATCACCTATATTGTAATTTTCCTTTGGAAAAACCACTACCGTGTTCTGCGAGTTTCGTCCCATCCAATGCGCATCGGATTTTTTTGAAGGCCCTTCAATCAAAACTTCTTCAGTTTTGCCCAAGTGTTGTTGAGTTCTATGGAAACTGTGTTGTTGCTGTAATTCAATAACCTCACTTAGTCTTCTTTTTTTGGTTTTTTCAGGAATGTCATCATCCAATTTTCTTTCGGCCAGTGTTCCAGGTCTTTCTGAATAGGCAAACATAAAACCAAAGTCATACTTCACATATTCCATCAAACTTAAAGTGTCTTGATGGTCTGCTTCCGTTTCGGTTGGGAATCCTGTGATCATATCTTGGCTAATGGCACAATCTGGAATTATCTTTCGAATATTATCGATCAACTCAAAATATTCTTCTCTTGTATGAAGACGGTTCATCGCTTTTAGGATGCGGTTGCTTCCACTTTGAACGGGTAAATGGATATACTTACAGATATTATCATATTTTGCCATGGACTCAATCACATCCAAAGTCATGTCCTGAGGATTGGAGGTGGAGAAACGAATTCGCATTTTGGGTTGGGCCCGCGCCACCAGTTCCAACAATTTTGCAAAATTCACCGAAGTGGCTTTTTGCATATTGGTGGCTTTGTCAAAATCTTTCTTCAGTCCGCCGCCATACCAGAGATAGCTATCCACATTTTGTCCCAGCAACGTAATTTCTTTAAATCCTTTTTCCCAAAGATCATTTACCTCTTCCAAAATGGATTGCGGATCACGACTACGTTCACGCCCGCGGGTAAAGGGGACTACGCAGAAAGTGCACATATTATCGCAACCTCGCGTAATGGATACAAAAGCGGATACTCCATTGGAATTTAAACGAACAGGGGCAACATCAGCATAAGTTTCATCCTTGGAAAGGATTACGTTTACAGCATTTCTGCCTTCGTCTATTTCCTGAATGAGGTTAGGGAGGTCCTTGTAGGCATCTGGGCCTACCACCATATCTACAATTTTCTCTTCTTCTAAAAACTTGCTCTTTAAGCGTTCTGCCATACAGCCCAGAACACCAACTTTCATTCCTGGATTGGTCCTTTTTACAGCATTGAACTTCTCCAATCGTTTGCGTACCGTAACTTCCGCTTTCTCCCGGATAGAGCAAGTGTTCACCAATACCAAATCTGCTTCTTCCAGTTCCTGAGTAGTATTAAAACCCTCTTTGGCAAGAATGGAGGCAACAATTTCACTGTCAGAAAAGTTCATCTGACAGCCATAACTTTCTATATAGAGCTTTCTGCCATTCTTCTCATCTTTCTCCAATGCCAACGTACTACCTTGTTGGCTTTCATCTATAACCTTTTCTATCTCTTCGTTCTTGATCATTGTACTAAAATGGTCTGCAAAGATAGTGCATATTCCATTTTAGTGACAATTTGGCAGGTAAATATTATACTTTATTTAAGTTGTTTATAAAAATGTATCTGAAGCTTTGTAAGCATCGATAACCGCTTGTTCCCCTCTAGTTCCTTTTATGGAATTGCCATGTTCCATTCCAAGAATTCCCTTAAATCCTTTTTCATGGATAGATTTGAATACATTTTTATAGTTGATTTCCCCAGTTGTGGGTTCGTTTCTCCCTGGATTGTCACCAATTTGAAAATAGGCAATTTCATCCCAGCATGCCTCAATATTTGGGATTAGGTTCCCTTCTTGGATTTGCTGATGATAGATATCAAAAAGTATTTTACAGGACGGTGAATCCACCGCCTTGCATATTTCAAATGCCTGCGGACTTTCTGAAAGAAAAAGACCAGGATGGTTTCTAAAATTTAAAGGTTCCAATACCATGACCAATCCGTGAGGTTCCAGAATATCCGAAGCTCTTTTAAGGGATTCCACTACATGCGCAGTCTGATAGCCCATATTTTGTCTAAGATCAACATGTCCTGGAACAACGGTCATCCACTTGGCGTTTACTCTTTTTGCCACTTCAACAGATTCCTTTATTTGAGAAAGAAACTCTTCTCTCAAATTTTCATCCCCACTAGCTAGATTGGGTTCTTTCCAGTAGATTTTATGGGCTACAAAAACTCCCATGGAAATTCCTCTCTTTTCCATGGTATTGGCCATTTGTTTTTGTAGGTCAATGGTTCTCCCTTTCATGCCATTGTCCTCAAAAGCTGTAAAGCCTTGATCTGCCATAAAATTTAATTGATCTATAGGGTCTTCGCCTGCCGATGTCTTGAACATACCAAGGTGAGGGGCATATTTTAGGTTGAACTTGTGTTCCGTTGGTTTGGTTTCTGCGCCAAAAAGTGTTGGAGTAACACCAAGGGCGGCACCGGCCATAGTCGCACTATTTATAAAAGTTCTTCTTTTCATTACTTGTTGTTTTTTTTCGATACTAACTGAATGTGGTTACTCCCGGTACTGGAATTTTGTACTTTCCATCAGCGTCCGGCTGTGTTGGAGCTTCCGAATCCCAATTTAGATTGTCAGGCACTAATTGCAATGTTGAATTCAGTGCTTGTTCCCAAGTAATGATATCGCCCGAATAGGTAGCCATTCGCCCCATTATGGCAGCAAGTGTAGATTTTGCACCATGCTCAGCGTCTGCAAGGACTTCTGATTTGCTTCTAATGGCTGCAAAAAGCCTATCGTGCTCTACTTGATAAGGGTTTGGATCTTGCTGTCCTTCATTTGCTTTTGAATAGTTATACTTTTCATCCCCGCTCAAATCTGTAATGATGCCTTTGCTCATAACCATACTTCCGTTACTTCCTTGAAATGCTTCGTCAACCCGGTTGTGACATCCTTTTTGGTGTCTACATTGACTGGAAATTACAGCTCCTGAAGGGTATGTGAATTCCACAAAATGGTGGTCAAAAATCTCACCGTGATCTTTTCCTGTACGTACTTCCCTTCCGCCCATACCTTGAGCCATTTTAGGATACTCGCCAATAAACCAGTTGGCTACATCAATATTGTGAATGTGCTGTTCTAGTATGTGGTCACCGCATAGCCAATTAAAGTAATACCAATTGCGCATTTGATATTCTAGCTCACTTTGGCCTTCTTGACGTGGCCTTACCCAGACACCACCACCGTTCCAATAGATTTGACCAGCTACAATTTTCCCAATGTTTCCTTGTTTGACCTGGTTATATAAAGTGGTGTATTTTTTTTCGTAGTGCCTTTGAAGTCCAACAACAACGTTCAATTTTTTCTCTTTGGCCAATTTAGCAGCTTTAAGTACCTGTCTTACCCCAGCGGGGTCGGTGGCAACAGGTTTTTCCATGAAAACGTGCTTGTCTTGTGAAATGGCGTACTCAAAATGCAAAGGTCGGAACCCTGGAGGTGTGGCAAGTATTACAACATCGGCTAGGTCAATGGCATTTTTATAGGCGTCAAATCCAACAAATCTATTTTTCTCCTTGACCTTGATGTTGCGTTCTCCGTCAAAATGTTCCTGAATAGCAGTTAGGCTACTCTCCAGTCGATCTTTAAAAGCGTCTGCCATGGCCACCAATTTAACATCTGGATCGGCAGTTAATGCTTGAACGGTGGCTCCAGTTCCACGACCACCACATCCTATTACGGCAAGTTTAAGCTTTTCAACCTTTCCTGTTTGGGTCATTGCCTCCAACGGAATGCTACTTGCCAATATTCCGCCTGTAACTAGCCCTGTAGTTTTTACGAACGACCTTCTGCTTACTACATCGTTCTTTTTGATTGTTTTGTGGTTGTCCATGGTATTTATTTAGTATGTTTTTGTTTCCAATATGTTTTTTGCTCCTGTTGACTTGGAGTGTTATAAGGTCTTACAATTCTAAAGCCAACAAATGTAGCGTCGGTATGCCACCATTTGCTCTTTGGGATTTGAGGATCTCGCATTTTCCATCTTTTCTCTGAAGAAACTCTTGATGCACTTCTTAACTTTTCGGATCCGTCTTTCCAAGAACCACCCCGCACCACTCTGGGGTAAGTTTTTACGGGTTTTTCAAAAGGATTTGTAGTTTTCTTTCCTTTTCGATGACTGTAAATATCAGGATTGTAAGCATCTAATGTCCATTCGGCAACATTGCCATGCATATCGTATAGGCCCCATGGGTTTGGTTTCTTTTGCCCAACTTTCTGGTACTTGTTGTTACTATTGTTAGAGTGCCAGGCATAATCACTAATTTGATAAGCACTATCACCAAAAGAATAAGGAGTCTGGGTGCCTGCTCTGCAGGCATATTCCCACTCGGCCTCTGTGGGGAGTCTGTAGAAATTTCCAGTCATGGCTGAAAGCCATTCACAAAACTTTGATGCTGCATATTGGGTCATACATATGGCGGGATAACCCTCTGTGCCCATGCCAAAGCTCATTTCTACATATGGTGTGGTTGCCCCAGAGACAGCATCAACATCCAAAGAGACCTCATTTCCTTTTGAGCCATTGTCTTTTAAATTGTCTATTTCCCTTGACATGAACAATTGGTATAGGTCCCATGTAACTTCAAGGTCTGCCATCCAAAACGGGGCAATTTCAACATTGTGCAATGGCCCTTCATCTTTTGACCTGTCTTTTTCTGCATTGGGACTCCCCATTGAAAAACTTCCTCCAGGGATTGGTACCATAGATATGGTCAAATTAGTTCCAGAAATTTTCTGTTTGTAGGGGTCAAATTTCTTTTGTCCAATACTAGGAATGCACAAAAGCATAATAAATAAGGTAAGGGATGTTCTCAACATTTCTGCGGATTAGGATTTAAAAATATGACTTTATCATTGAAAATGTAAATTTTACACTTTTTTTAAAGCTATCCAGACGCAACTTTGTTTAAGACTTTCTATCTATTGAATATATTTTATCCAAAAAACTTAAACAATGAAAAAGAAAGTTCTATTAATTTTATCTCTTGTCACATTAGTATTTGTGTCTTGTGATACCAGTGATGATAATGGTGATTATGCCGATTATTTGGTGGCTAGGCCGCTGGTCATAAGTAAGGCTGAGTTTGCTAGTAGTGTTGACATTATTCCTCCTAGACCAATAAATGAGTCTGGTAAAGTATACACTTACGAAGATTATATTTTTGTCAATGACAAGTATGAAGGCGTTCATGTTATAGATAATAGCAATCCTGAGCAACCCAAAAAGATTTCTTTTATAAAGATTCCGGGTAATGTTGATATTTCGGTTAAAGACAATTTTTTGTATGCAGATAGTCTAATGGACCTAATCGTGCTTGATATATCCAATATTAATGCGATAGAACAAATCAACAGACTGGAAAACGTACTGTACAACAATATATTTTGGCCATTTGAAGCCGATATCATTGAGAATGTTAATTTTGATTATGAAACAGAGATTTTGATTGGTTGGGATACGGTAACCGAGCGCAGATTGATTGAAGAAGTTGAGCAAAATAAGGGTAGAGATGTCCTTTTTAATGATATTGCATTGGCAGAAGCTGCCAATGATAGCAGGACAGGTCAAGGAGGGTCTTTGGCACGATTTAAAATAGTGGATGATTACCTCTATGCTGTGGATAGTCATAACATAAACATATTCGATATCTCAGATTTGGAAAACCCACAAGATTTGGAAGATGTTTATGCAGGATTTGATATAGAGACCATTTTTAATAGAGGGAATCATTTGTTCTTGGGTAGCATGCGTGGCATGTATATTTATGATATTTCGTCTCCTAGCAAACCAACATTTGTTTCAGAGTTTGAACATGGTACGGCATGCGACCCTGTAGTTGTGGATGGAGATTACGCTTATGTGACCCTTCGAGGAGGTAACGAATGTGGTGCTTTGGAAAGTGGTCTTTTTATTGTTGATATTTCTGACATAGAAAACCCTAAATTGGCAATAGACTACCCAATGGATGAACCTTATGGTTTGGGAATTAAAGGTGAAAAATTATTTGTTTGCGATGGTAAATCAGGACTTAAAGTTTATGATAAGACGGATATTGAGGATTTAAAATCTTTAAATCACTTTAAAGATATCGTTACGTTTGATGTTATTCCTTTGGAAACCCATTTGATTATGGTTGGGGATGGAGTACTTTACCAATATGAATATTTAGATGATAAAATCAAGCTTATAAGCCAAATAGGGCTCAATTGAGAAATACGCAATAACTATATTGAATATCCCGTTTTTAGCGGGATATTTTTTTGCTATCAATTTTTCAAAAAGACCAAAATCGAAAAATTGATATACTTTTGTTACCTCAAAACCCATTGCATGCCAAAGAATTTAGTAATTGTTGAGTCGCCAGCTAAAGCAAAAACCATAGAGCGATTTTTAGGAAAAGATTTTCAGGTTGAATCTAGTTTTGGACATATCGCGGACCTTCCTTCGAAAGAGCTTGGAGTGGATGTTGAAAATGATTTTAAGCCTAAATATACTGTTGACAAAGAGAAGAAAGCCTTGGTTAAAAAACTAAAGGACTTAGCTAAAAAAGCAGATACTATTTGGTTGGCAAGTGATGAAGACCGAGAGGGAGAAGCCATTTCATGGCATTTGGCGGAAGAACTGAAATTGGACAAAAATAAGACTAAGAGAATTGTATTTAATTCCATTACCAAATCGGCAATTCAAAAGGCGATAGAAAACCCAAGAGAAATCAATTACGATTTGGTAAATGCCCAACAAGCAAGAAGGGTTTTGGATAGATTAGTGGGATATGAACTTTCCCCAGTGCTTTGGAAAAAAATAAAACCAGGACTTTCAGCAGGAAGGGTGCAATCCGTAGCCGTTAGGTTGATTGTTGAAAGAGAGCGCGATATTGAGGTTTTTAAACCAGAAGCTTCCTTTAGGATAAGGGCTGAGTTTAAAACTATGAACGGAAATGTTTTTTCAGCAAAACTGAACAAAACTTTCCCCACCAAAGAAGCCGCACAGGTTTTCTTGAAACAAAATATTGGAGCCGATTTTTCCGTGTCCAATCTGGATAAGAAGCCGGCAAAAAAGTCTCCGGCTCCGCCTTTTACAACATCCACTTTACAACAGGAAGCTTCCCGGAAATTGTATTTTTCGGTGGGCAGGACCATGCAGGTGGCGCAACGTTTGTACGAGGCAGGTTTGATTACCTATATGAGAACCGATAGCGTAAATCTTTCCAACGAGGCATTAAGTGCAGCTAAAGACGCCATTATTCAAAACTATGGAGAACCCTATAGTAAAGTAAGAAGCTATACTGGGAAGTCCAAAGGGGCGCAAGAAGCGCATGAGGCAGTACGCCCTACTGATATGAAATTGCAATCCCCATCATTGGAGCGTGACCAGGCCAAGCTTTATGAATTGATATGGAAACGAACCTTGGCTTCACAAATGAGCGATGCGCAATTGGAGCGCACGAACGTAAAGATTAAGGCAACTTCCCATAATGAAGAATTCACGGCCAATGGAGAAGTGGTGAAATTTGACGGTTTCCTAAAAGTATATTTGGAAGGTACTGATGAAGAAGATAGGGCAGAAGAACAGGAAGGAATGCTTCCGGCCATGAATGTGGGTGATGCATTGCAAAACAATTATATTACGGCAACGGAGCGTTTTTCAAGACCCCCATATCGCTATACAGAAGCTTCTTTGGTGAAAAAGTTGGAAGAGTTGGGTATTGGAAGACCATCTACCTATGCTCCAACAATTTCTACTATCCAAAATAGGGGCTATGTGGAAAAAGGAACTGTAGAAGGTACAGAGCGTCATTATTCACAGTTGGTTTTGGAATCTGGAGAACTTGCCGAAAAGAAATTATCCGAAATGATAGGTTCTGATAAAGGAAAGCTGGTGCCAACGGATATTGGAATGATTGTCAACGACTTCTTGGTAAGTCATTTTACCACAATCTTGGATTACAACTTCACGGCAAAGGTTGAAGAGAATTTTGATGAAATAGCGGCCGGAGATGAAGATTGGCAAAAGATGATGAAGGAATTCTATACTGATTTTCACCCTAAAGTGATGGATGTAGAAGAAAATGCTGATAGAGCAAGCGGGGAACGCGTTTTGGGGACAGATCCAAAATCAGGAAGACAAGTGGCTGCCAGATTGGGACGTTTTGGGCCAATGGTCCAAATTGGTACTGTTGATGAAGAAGAAAAACCATTGTTTGCCAGTTTGTTGCCAGAGCAGTCCATTACAACCATAACCTTTGAAGAGGCTATGGAACTTTTTGAGTTGCCACGAAAATTGGGGACATACGAAGAAGAAGAAGTGGAAGCCAACGTAGGACGTTTTGGACCTTATGTAAGGTTTGGGAAAAAGTTTATTTCACTTGCAAAAGGAGAAAGTGCTTTTGATGTAGATATGGATAGAGCCATAGAACTGATAAAAGAAAAGCAAAAAGCTGACGCGCCCATAGCCCATTATGAAGAATTGGAAGTTACCAAAGGAGTAGGGAGGTTTGGCCCATTTATTAAATGGAATGGCATGTTCATTAATGTGAACAAAAAATATGATTTTGATAATCTCTCCAAAACTGATATTGTTGAACTTATTGAGGCCAAAAAAATAAAAGAAGCAGAAAAGCTGATTCAAGAATGGCCAGCGGAGAAAATTCGCATTGAAAAAGCAAGATGGGGCAGGCATAATATTATAAAGGGAAGAATAAAGGTTGAACTATCCAAAGATGTGGATGCAACCAAAATCTCATTAGAAGAAGCACAGGCTCTATTGGAAAAGAAAGCTCCTAAGAAAAAAACCAAAGCAAAAGCAAAGACGAAGAAGTAATATGGCGTTCGATTTTTTGGTCCCCATTAAAGATAAGGTTCTGGCATTTTCAGAATTATTGCCACCCCAGGCACTGGGAAAAAACGTTTTTAAGCATACTGAGAAAAAGGGACTTCCCGTATTTGCCAATGCAACAGTGGCAATTTTTGGAGTGCAAGAGTCCAGGAATGCATTTGAGAAAAAACCGGAAAGGTTGAATTTGGATGAGATTCGAATTCAACTGTACCGCTTAATGATGGGCAATTGGAATTCCACAATTTTAGATATAGGAGATGTTGAAGAAGGAGATACTGTTGAGGATACTTATTTTGTGGTCAAGGAAATTGTGGCGGGACTGCTTGAAGAAAACATTATACCTATTATAATAGGTGCTACCCAGGATATTACTTTTCCAACCTATAGGGCCTTCGATAAAATAAAGGACATGGTCAATCTGGTGTCCATTGATAGCCGTTTTGACTTTGGAGAAGATGATGAATTGATTTCTTCGCATTCCTACATGACCAGAATTATTACGGACAAACCCAATAATCTTTTTAACTTCTCCAATATTGGATACCAAAGTTATTTTAATGCCCAAGAAGAGGTTGATCTAATGGAACGTCTCTTTTTTGATGCTTATAGATTGGGTGAGATAGCAGCTAATATTGAACTGGCGGAACCTATTTTAAGAAGTTCCCATATTGTAAGCTTAGACTTAAGGTCTATACGTGCCAGTGAAATGGGATTGCTGAACAACAACTTTTCTCCAAATGGATTTACCGGAAGAGAAATCTGTGCTATTGCAAGATATGCTGGGATTAGCGATAAAGTTTCTTTATTTGGGATATACGAAGGAGAGAACTCGCCCCAAGCCTTTCAAATGATTGCACAGATCATCTGGTATTTTATAGAAGGCATCAGTTTTAGGGTAAAGGAATACCCGAGCTCTAAAAGTGAGGACTTTACCAAGTTTACCGTTCCCACAGATACGGAAGAACTTATATTCTACAAGAGTCATGTTACCGAGCGTTGGTGGGTAGAGGTTCCATCAATTTTGCCAGAACATACTAAAACAAATTCCGCGGCGTTATTACCTTGCACCGAAGAGGACTATCTGGATGCTTGCAACCAGAACATTCCAGAAAGGTGGTTCAAGGCTTATAGAAAGGGTCTTAACTAAACAAATTAAATTTTAAGCATTAATTGTTTTTACACAATAATTTATTCAAAAAACAGTTTTGAGAATAGTGAATTTGTGTTGTACAACTTATAATCTTAAATCGAAAATTTAACCTAAAGTATGAGAAAGCTATTCTTTTCATCTATAGCATTTGTTTTTTTACTCGCAAGTTGCGGGTCAAATTCAAAGTCAAAAGGTGAACTAGTTGGAGCCAAAGGAAAAAAATGGTATCCAGAGAAACCCTACGGAATGGAACTGATTCCCCGCGGCTCCTATGTAATGGGTAAAGCTGAAGAGGATCAGGCGAAAGTATTGAACGCTCCCACAAGAACAGTTACCGTACGCTCCTTTTATATGGATGATACGGAAATCACCAATAGTGAGTATCGACAGTTTGTGGAGTGGGTAAAAGACTCTATCACTAGAACAAAATTGGCCATCCTTGCTGATGAGTTGGGCCTTGGTCCAGAAGACGAAGGTATTGGAGAGTACGGGTTTAAAGATACCGATACCACCAAAATATCCGTTTATGAAAAATATATGCTCGATAACTATGCAGGTCTTGGAGAAACAGGATATGAAGGAAGAGCATTGAATACGGATGTTGATTTGGTATGGGATACATCAGAATACCCAGATGAGTATTATGCCGAGGTAATGGATTCATTATATCTTCCAGAAGAAGAAAGTTATAATGGATTAAGAACCATAGATGTCACCCAGTTGAAATATACGTACAATTGGATGGATATTGAAGCTGCGGCCAGAGCTAAAACAGGTCGTAGAAAAGACTTTATAAAACAAGAAGTAGCTGAAATTTACCCAGATACCACAGTGTGGATCAAGGATTTTGAATATTCCTATAATGAGCCTATGCACAACGATTATTTTTGGCATGACGCTTATAGCGAATATCCGGTTGTTGGTGTAAACTGGCAACAAGCAAAGGCATTTTGTTCATGGAGAACAAAGTTTAAGAACGATGACCAAAAAAGTCGTGGAAAACAATTTGTAAACCAGTTTAGATTACCAACCGAAGCCGAATGGGAATATGCAGCAAGAGGTGGTATTGAAGGAGGTACCTATCCTTGGGGAGGTCCTTATGTAATTAGCGATACAGGTTGTTTTATGGCCAACTTTAAGCCGCAACGTGGAGATTATGCCGCAGATGCAGCATTGTATACGGTAGAGGCAAAATCTTATGAGCCAAATGATTATAACTTATATAACATGGCCGGTAATGTATCAGAATGGACAAGCTCCAGTTTTGATCAAGGAGCTTATGAATACCTGTCTACAATGAACCCAAATATTGGTTCGGGACAGAACAAAAGAAAAGTGATTCGTGGAGGATCTTGGAAGGATGTTGCATACTTCTTGCAAGTGAGTACCAGGGATTATGAATACCAAGATTCCGCCAGAAGTTATATTGGTTTCAGAACCGTTCAAGATTATATGGGCGAGGAAGATTCCACAAGCGGAAGAAACGGATTACCTTCGGGAAGATAAATTAAACGAGAGAGAGCATTATATAAACCAGTAACCAAATACTTATTTATATAACTTAATTAAAACTAGAATTATGGCACAGTCAAAATCAACAAAAAAGCTGTTTAACATGGCCTACGGGCTTGGAGCATCGGTAGTAATTATTGGTGCACTATTTAAAATCCTTCACTGGGAATTTGGACCACTGACCGGTGGACTGCTTCTTGCGGTTGGATTAATTACTGAAGCATTAATATTTGCTATCAGTGCATTTGAACCAGTAGACGACGAGTACGATTGGTCTTTGGTTTACCCAGAATTGGCCAACGGTCAATCTAAAGGAAACAAAAATGAGGCCAAGCAAGCTCAAGAGGCTGAAGGTCTTCTTTCAAGAAAATTGGATGATCTTTTAAAAGATGCCAATATCGATTCTGAGCTTTTCACTAGTTTGGGAGATAGCATCAAGAATTTTGAAGGTGCGGCCAAAGGAATTGCTCCTACTACAGATGCCATTCAGCATACCAAGAAGTATTCTGAAGAATTGTCTCATGCTGCAGCTCAAATGGAGTCTTTGAACAGCTTGTACAAAGTACAATTGGAAAGTGCTAGCCGTCAGGCCTCTATTAATGAGGAAGTTGTGCAGAATGCTGGTGCATTAAAAGATCAAATGGAATCTTTGGCAACCAACCTTTCTTCTTTGAATGGAGTATACGGAGGTATGTTGTCTGCTATGGCAAAAAACTAATTAGGGTTTAATTGGATACCAAACCCAGATCAAATTAATTATTAATTCTAATTAGAAAAACATGGCAGGAGGAAAACAAACACCACGTCAGAAGATGATCAACCTTATGTATTTGATCTTCATCGCGATGTTGGCCCTAAATATGAGTAAGGAAGTCCTTGCGGCGTTCGGATTAATGAACGCAAAGCTTGAAACTTCCAACGTAAAAGCGGATGCTAACAACTTGGCTTATTTTGAAGGTTTAGAGACTAAAGCTTCAGAAGATGCGATAAAGTATGGCCCGTTGTTTGAGAAGGCTCAGACCGTAAAACAACTATCACAAGAGTATTATAAGTACTTGGAAGAGTTGAAAAAAGGTATGTTGGCTGATCAAGAAGACCCAAACAACTATGTTGTAATGGATAAGTCTGATTATTTGGACAACCTATTCTTTAAAGGAGATAATTTAAAGCCAGAAGGTCAGGAGTTCTTAAGCAACTTGACCAATTATAGGGAAAAGATTGTTGCTGCTCTTCCAGAAAACATGGGAGAAATCAAAGGAGCTGTTCAGACTAGGTTTGAAACAGGTGACAAGGATGGAAAAGTGGAAAGAATCAGAGATAAAGTAAAAGTTGATTGGATCAATTACCACTTTGAAGGATATCCTTTAGTGGCATCTTTAACTAAGGTAACGCAATTACAAGCTGATATTAAAGCTACGGAGCAAGAGGTTCTTAAAGGACTTTTGGAAGGTAACTTGACAGAAGCTGTTTCATTGAAGAACTTTTCAACTTTATTGGAGCAAGAGAAATCTGTGTTCTATTCTGGTGAAAAATTCCAAGGTAGTATTGTTGTTGGTAAAACGGACAAAACTGCAAAACCAGAAAAAGCTAACTTGACTTTAGATGGTAGGGAATTGAAAGAAGGTAGAGATTATGAATTGGAAGCTGGTGGTGTAAAACTATTGATCAGTGCCGGTGCTGCTGGAGACCATGAACTTAAAGGTGAATTGGTTTATATGCAGGATGGTAACGAAGTTCCAGTTGAAGTAAAGAATACGTTCTCTACAATCAACAAGCCTAACGCTGCGGTAATTGCTGCTGATAAAATGAATGTGGTATATCGTGGGGTATCTAACCCAATGACGATTTCTATTCCTGGAATTCCAGATAACAAAGTTACCGCATCTGCTCCTGGTTTGACCAGAAGAGCTGGCAGCAAGTATGTTATGAACCCAGGTAAAGGAAGAGAAGTTACCATTAGTGCATCAGGGGTATTGCCAGATGGACAAAGAATCAGCACACCTGCAACCTTCCGTATCAAGGATATTCCAAGACCAGGAGGTACTGTTCGTGGTGAAGCTGGTAGTGCTAAAATGCCGAGAAAGAACTTAGAAATTTCTACTATTGGAGCTATGTTGGAAGACTTTGATTTTGATTTGAACCTTGCTGTTAGCGGATTCAAATTTAAAGTGCCAGGTCAGCCTACAATCGTAGTAAACGGAAACAAATTGAATGGAAGAGCTAAATCTGCCTTGAAAAGAGCTAAAAGAGGTGAGGCGGTTCAGATATTCGATATCAAAGCTTACATTTCAAACAACAAGACGTATAAGTTGAAGAAGGTTTCACCTGTTGTTGTTGAGCTTACAAACTAAAAAAGTATATAGATAATCATGAATTGGAAAAATGCATTATTGATTGGAGCTTTAAGCTTAATGCCCATATCCATTATGGCACAGGCAAACATTTTGAATGCCAAGTTGCCAGATGAGGTTGGGAAAAAGACTCAGGCCCAAATAGAACAGGACAATGACGCCCCGTTAGATTATGGATACATTGACGATAGAGATATCCTTTGGTCCAAGACCGTATGGGAAGTGATTGATCTGGATGAGCGTGTTAATTTTCCATTATACTACCCAACTGATACCATAGGTATTGGAGCGGACAGAAGGTCACTCTACCATGTTTTGATGAAGAACATCAAAAATGGGAACTTGACTGAGGTATATACGGACTCTTACTTTACTGAAAAGCGAAAGTTTGAGGATTTGAGCGCTACATTGAGCAAAGTGGATACTACCGACCTCGGATACGAACAAATCAACGCCGGTGAGCAGATTTCTGCGGAATTTATTAACCAAAGAGATTTAAACGCAGCTGATATTGAGGAGTATCGTATAAAGGGAATGTGGTATTTTGATAAGCGTCAAGGAGAGTTGAAGTATCGTTTATTGGGTATTGCACCGGTTGCACCGGATGTAAACTTTATTGACGATGAATCCGTAGACCCAGGCGAAAACAAAGTAGAACTGTTTTGGATCTGGTATCCAGCAGCAAGACAGGTATTACATGAGGCCAAGGTTTATAATCAACGTAACTCTGCACGTCCCATTACCTTTGATATGCTTTTGAACGCACGTCGTTTTAACGGAGTAATCTACAAGGAAGATAACGTTCACGGAGATCGTGAAATTGACGATTACGTTTTTGACAATGCACTGTTCCAGTTATTGGAAGCCAAAAGAATAAAAGAGGTTATCCGCGACAGGGAACAAGATATGTGGGCTTATTAGCCATAATTAAAATTTCCAATTCAATTCATATAAACGCCGCACATATGTGCGGCGTTTTTTTGTCTTCCATTGGTCGAGTTTGGAATTTCAACGCGAGCTTATAATGTTAACCTTTCTTAAGAAAACCCATATCCCTACTTTTGTAGCATGTATGATTATCTGATTGTTGGTCTCGGCCTGGCCGGTATATCTTTTTGTGAAAAATTGGAACGCGAAGGCAAGACCTTTAAGGTGATTTCAGATGACTCACAGCAATCTTCACTTGTGGCCGGAGGACTTTATAATCCAGTAATCTTAAAACGGTTTACCATGGCCTGGAATGCCAAGGACCAAATGGAAAGGGCGCTCCCTTTTTATAAAAGCCTAGAGCAAAAGCTAAATGTGAAATTGGATCATAAGATTCCGGTGCTCAGAAAATTTGCCTCAGTTGAAGAACAGAACCTTTGGTTTGAAGCGGCAGATCGCCCCGGGCTTGATCATTTTTTATCGACCAATATTTTGGAAAACAAAAACCCGAGCATAGAAGCTCCTTTTGGTTATGGGGAAGTAAAATACACAGGTAGAATTGATACAAGGGTATTGTTGGCCTCTTATGCGTCATATTTGACCCAAAAAAACCTTTTAGAGAAAGAATCTTTTGATTTTTCGTGTTTTAAGCCATCTGAGTCAAATATTTTCTATAAATCGATACAAGCCAAGAAAACAATATTTGCCTGTGGTTACGGGCTTAAAAACAACCCATATTTTAGTTATTTGCCCTTAAATGGTACCAAGGGAGAGTTATTGGTCATAAAAGCAAAAGAATATAAGGAGCGCAACATTATTAAATCTTCAGTGTTCACTGTTCCATTAACTGAGGGCCTATATCTTGTTGGAGCTACCTACAAGTGGAAAGATAAGACGAACATTCCCACTGCCGATGCTAAAACTGAACTTTTGGAAAAGTTGAAAACCTTTCTAAAATGTGATTTTGAGGTTGTGGATCATATGGCAGGGATAAGACCTACTGTAACCGATAGAAGACCTTTGATAGGACAACACCCCAAACATGAGAATCTATATGTATTGAATGGTTTTGGATCTCGTGGAGTACTTATCGCTCCCTATGCATCAGCGCAATTGTACAACGCTATAGAAAATGGGACTGAACTGGATGCGGAGATCAATATTCACAGATTTACCAAAAAACACTATTCAAGTTGACTTTTTATTTCCCTTTCTTCATAGGATATAAAAAAGTTGATCCAAATGTTTCTGGATAAACGGATAATCACCGGCATGAAAACAATCATGGTTAGTACAATGGCAATAAAGGTGTTTACCAAAGATGCGCCTATGATCAAAAAGGCAATTACAAAGGCGGCTACTGCAAAAGCAATGCCCACGGCATAGCTCACATACATGGCCCCATAGAAAAAGGAAGGCTCAATTTTGTATTTAGTACCACAAGAGGAGCAGCGCTCCTGCATCTTAAAAAGTTGTGAGATTGCATATGGATTCTTGTTGGTATACATGCTCTCTTCATGGCATTTAGGACAACTTCCTGTTAAAATACTGTAGAGTTTGTTTCCTTTTTTTAACATTTGCAGCGATTTTATGCAAAAATACGGATTCGTTCACTTTTGTATTGTAATTCAGGTCACATAAAATGCTAAATATTCACAACCTTTCTGTCGCTTTTGGCGGCGAGTATCTTTTTGAGGAGATTGCCTTTCGTTTAAATGGAGGCGACAGAGTAGGCCTTATTGGTAAAAACGGTGCTGGAAAATCTACTTTACTCAAGTTGTTGTCCAAAGAAATGGCACCCGACACAGGTGTCATTGCAATGGAAAAGGACATAAAAATCGGCTTTCTAAAACAGGATATTGATTTTGTTATGGGAAGGACCGTTTTAGAAGAATCGTACCAGGCATTTTCTGAAATCAAGTCTTTGGAGTTGAAATTGGAAGAAATAAATACGGCACTTGCGGAACGCACCGATTATGAAAGCGAAGGTTACAACCAGTTGATGGTAGATTTGACCGATGTTACCCATCGTTATGAGATTTTGGGCGGATACAACTATCAAGGAGATACCGAAAAGGTATTGCTTGGTCTTGGTTTTAAGCGAGAGGACTTTGATAAGATTACCGATACTTTTTCTGGCGGATGGCGTATGCGAATTGAGCTGGCCAAACTCTTGCTTCAAAACAACGATGTATTGCTACTGGATGAGCCTACCAACCATTTGGATATCGAATCCATTATTTGGTTGGAGCAATTCCTTAAAAATTACCCAGGAGCTGTAGTGATTGTATCGCATGATAAAATGTTCTTGGATAACGTGACCAATAGAACGATTGAGATTTCGTTGGGTCGAATTTATGACTACAATAAACCGTATTCCAAGTTTCTTTTGCTTCGAAAAGAGATGAAGGAGCAACAGCTGAATGCACAAAAGAACCAAGAAAAACAGATTCAGCAGACCGAAAAACTAATCGAGAAGTTTAGAGCGAAGGCCACCAAGGCTTCCATGGCGCAGTCACTTATAAAAAAATTAGATAAGATTGAACGCATTGAGGTAGATGAGGATGATAACAGTGTGATGAACGTTCGATTTCCGGTATCGGTTACCCCGGGCAAGGTTGTAGCAGAGCTAGAAGACCTTTCCAAAAGCTATGGGTCAAAACAGGTGCTGGAAAGCATTGACCTGTTAGTGGAACGTGGCAGTAAAACTGCATTTGTTGGTCAAAATGGACAAGGAAAGACCACATTGGCCAAAATAATGGTCGGAGAATTGGAACATGCTGGTAAACTCAAAATAGGACATAATGTACAGATTGGTTATTTTGCCCAAAACCAGGCGGAGTATCTTGAGGGCAACAAGACCATTCTGGATACTATGGTCGATTCGGCCAACGAAAGCAACAGAAGTAAGGTTAGGGATATCTTAGGTTCGTTTTTGTTCAGGGGAGATGAGGTGGAGAAATACGTAAAGGTGCTGTCTGGGGGTGAGCGTAACCGTTTGGCACTTGCCAAAATGTTATTGCAGCCTTTTAATGTTCTGGTAATGGATGAACCCACCAACCATTTAGACATAAAATCCAAGAATGTGTTAAAGCAAGCTTTGCAACAGTTTGAAGGTACATTGATTTTGGTTTCTCACGACCGTGACTTTCTACAGGGATTAACGGATCGGGTATACGAGTTCAAGGAGGGTGGTATTAAGGAGTATTTAGGCGACATCGACTTTTACTTAGAACAACGTAAGGCTGAAGATTTCCGTAAAATAGAAAAGGGGGAGAAAAAAAATCAGGTTAAAACGCAGGAAAGGCCCAAACAAAATGACTACCAGGCACAGAAGAAGCTGAAATCCCTAAAAAATAAACTGAGTGGGGTGGAAAAAAAGATATCCCAATTGGAAAAGGAAATTGCCACTATAGATCATGACCTTCTTATGGATTATGACGCTACCATAGCCAAATCTGGTTTTTTTGATGAATATCAAGGAAAAAAAGACCTTTTGGGAGCCTTGATGCAAGATTGGGAGAAATTGTCTCAAGACCTGGAAATTTTGGATAAATAGGATGGCTTAGAATCATCATACCACAAGTTTTATTGCTTTCACAACAAATTTTCTTGGCTTCACCCAATTAATTTGTAGCTGACTAGGTTCTTCTTTTAATTTGTAAGGAAATTCTTATAAAAATAGATTTCAACCTCTATGAGACTAACCATTTTTTCTGTTTTATGCTTACTGTTCACCAGTGTTGTTTTTTCCAATATGGAAATCTCACAAAAGGAGAAAAATGCATTAGTTGACCTTTTTAACAGTACAAATGGATCAAAATGGACCATTCCGTGGGACTTAAACACTTCAGTGAGTACATGGAAAGGTATACAAATAGAAAATGGTCATGTGGTTGGGATTAACTTGTTTAGAAATAATTTACAAGGTGTTCTCCCAGAAAGTTTGGGTAGGTTAAGATATTTGACTCATTTAAATCTTGCATTTAATAGTATCACGGGAGTTTTACCAAAAGATATTGTAAAGCTCAAGAGCTTAAAAGTACTTAGGTTGGAGATGAACCGCATAAAAGGATCATTGCCTTTGGGTATAGGACAGATGAAAGAGTTGGTGGTATTTTCTATGTTCAACAATTTTTTGAGTGGATCTATACCGCCCACCTTTGGTGAATTGGAAAACCTTAGGGAGCTGAATTTGTCCAGTAATAATCTTAAGGGCATTATTCCCAATTCCATAGGTAATCTTACCAAGTTGGAAGCATTGGGACTATTTGAAAACAGTTTAGAAGGCACAATACCGGAGGAAATGGGTAATCTGGGACAATTACGTGAGCTGGTCCTATCCAACAATCAATTGCGTGGAGAAATTCCTTCAGAATTTAGCCAGTTGGCAAGCCTAAAAATACTTCAGATTCAAAATAACAGATTTGATTCCTATACAGGACTCAAGCAAATGGATACAAAACAATTTTTGGTGTTTGATACCGATGAGAAAACGTTAAACCCAAGATTTAATGAAATACAACTTCAGCGTACCCGAATGGCGGATACAAAGTTTGAAGATGTTGACGATAATGAGTAGTTAGTTATACTTTAGTTTGTTTGGTTTGGGGATGCAGGCGTGTATCCCCTTTTTTTGTTTATCGGAGCGAGTTTACATAAACAATTTATGAAATATTTAACCATATGGACATGTCCTAGCCAATAGCTTTGCAAAGCTAATTCACACCAACACATGCGAAAGCTAATTATCTCGGCCGTACTTGGAGGCCTTATTATCTTTGGATCTCTATATTTTGCCGGACTCATTGCCGGAAGTAAGAAAAATAGGAGACCAGAACCACAGAAGGTCGTAAAAACTGTATTTGTTGATACAGTGCAAAATGGCATAGTTCCCATTGTGGTGCCAGCCAATGGAAACTTGAAAGCTAAAAGAAGGGTAGAGTTGTTTTCTGAAGTTCAAGGAGTTTTTAGGTCTGGTAGTAAATTGTTCAGAACAGGGCAAGAATATGGTGCAGGACAAACCTTGATTCGAATTGATGCCAACGAATATTATGCTAGTGTTCAATCCGCAAAAAGTAACTTATACAATCTACTGACCTCCATTATGCCAGATTTGCGATTGGATTATCCAGAGATTTATCCCAAATGGCAAACGTATTTAAACAGCTTCGATTTAAACAAAACAACCCCTAAATTACCAGAGATGTCATCCGAAAAAGAAAAATTCTTCATTTCGGGTAGAGGGGTAATATCCAATTATTACAACGTGAAGAATTTGGAGCAGCGTTTGTCCAAATATAACATTGCAGCCCCTTTTAAAGGTGTTCTTACAGATGCTCTGGTAACCGAGGGAACTTTAATAAGAGTTGGTCAGAAGCTTGGGGAGTTCATCAACACGGGAGTATACGAATTGGAGGTTTCGGTGAGCAAAACCTATGGTGATTTTTTAAAAGTTGGAAAGAAAGTGGAGCTTTCCAATATGGATAAAACCAAAAAATATTTAGGAAAAGTTGCCCGGGTAAATGGTAGGGTAGACCAAACTTCACAAACCATAACGGTTTTTATTGAGGTCAGCGATCAAAATCTAAAAGAAGGCCAATATTTAGAAGCCAATCTAGAGGCTAGGGAAGAACCAAATGCCATAGAGATAGATCGCTCCTTGTTGTTGGAGAACAATCAAATTTTTGTGGTGCGGGACTCCATTTTGGACTTGATCGATGTGAACCCGGTTTATTTCTCCAATAAAAAAGTGGTATTAAAAAATGTGCCCAATAAGGAAGTTATCGTGACAAGGGCATTGACAGGAGCTTATGCGGGAATGCTGGTAAAAGTATTCGATAGTAGCAACACCAAAAGAACCAAGTCGTGAAAAAGGTAATCTCCTATTTTATTAAATACCATGTGGCTGTGAATGTGATTATCATCGCATTCCTAATATTTGGACTTGTAGGTGCTTTTTCATTAAAATCATCGTTTTTTCCACTGGTTGGGTCAAAAAATGTATTGATCAATATTACGTATCCAGGAGCATCACCTCAAGAAGTTGAAGAAGGAATTGTTCTCAAAATTGAAGATAACCTAAAAGGTTTACAGGGAGTGGAACGGGTCACTTCAACCTCAAGGGAGAACAGTGGTTCCATCAATGTGGAGATTGAAAAGGGGAGGGACATTGATTTTATGCTGTTGGAGGTTAAAAATGCTGTAGATAGGGTACCTACCTTCCCAACGGGGATGGAACCTTTAGTGGTTTCAAAATTGGAGCCGGTTAGACCTACAATCAGTTTTGCCGTAAGTGGTGATAATATCCCTTTAGTGACCTTAAAACAGATAGGTCGCCAAATAGAAAACGACCTGAGAGCAATTGATGGAATCTCACAGATAGAGATTTCCGGATATCCAGATGAAGAAATTGAAATTGCCGTTGATGAGAACAGTCTTTTGGCCTATAACATTTCATTTAATGAGGTGGCCCAAGCCGTATCCAATGCCAATATATTGGTTACAGGTGGAAACATAAAGACAGACTCGGAAGAATATCTGATTAGGGCAAATAACCGTTCATACTACGGGGATGAACTTTCCAATGTAGTGGTCAGGGCAGATGCAACAGGTAAGGCCATCCGGTTGAAGGATGTTGCAAAAATCAGAGATCGTTTCTCAGAGACTCCAAATGCATCCTATTATGATGAGGAGCTGTCCGTTAATATAACCGTTACAAGTACCAATACTGAAGATTTGATTGGTTCTGCCGAAAAGGTCAAAGAATACATCAAGGAGTTCAACCAAAAGTACACCAATGTACAATTGGATGTGGTCAGGGATTTATCCAAAACATTAACACAGCGTACTGACCTGCTCACAGAGAATGCTGTGGTGGGGATGATTTTAGTGCTCATTTTTCTCTCCCTCTTCCTAAATACCAGATTGGCATTTTGGGTAGCTTTTGGATTGCCCATTGCATTTTTGGGAATGTTTGTTTTTGCACCCATGTTCAATGTCACCATCAATGTACTATCCTTGTTTGGGATGATCATTGTAATAGGGATTTTGGTGGATGACGGAATTGTGATTGCCGAAAACATTTATCAACACTATGAAAAAGGGAAAACCCCAATACGTGCTGCCATAGATGGGACAATGGAGGTTATGCCTCCAATTCTTTCGGCAATTATTACTACAATATTGGCATTTTCCATTTTCTTGTTCTTAGATGGTAGGATAGGGGATTTCTTTGGGGAAGTGTCCATAATTGTAATGTTGACTTTGATTGTTTCGTTGGTAGAGGCACTGATTATTTTACCTGCTCACTTAGCACATTCAAAGGCATTGCAACCACAAAAAAAAGGACCAAAATCTAGCATAGGACAGGCTTTTGCCAAACTAAGGGTCATTAATAAAATGGGAGATCAGGCCATGGCCTGGATGCGTGACAAATGGTACAGTCCGGCATTACGCTTTGCACTGGACTATAAACTGCTGACCTTTGCACTCTTCTTCATGGCTTTGGTATTGACTTTTGGGTCTATTGGAGGAGGTATCATAAGAACTTCATTTTTTCCTAGAATAGCCAGTGATAGAATTGCTGTGGAGCTTTTAATGCCAAATGGCACCAATGAAAAGGTTACCGATTCCATTATCAGTGTAATTCAGGATAAGGCAAAAATCGTCAATCAAGAATTGACCGATGAATATTTGCAGGGTACGGGTAAAGTGTTGTTTGAAAATATGCTGAAAAATGTGGGCCCGGGCTCATCGGCAGCAACCTTGGTCATTAATTTATTGCCAGGGGAAGAACGCCCAGATGAGATCAGGGCAGATATGGTTACCGGAAGATTACGTGAATTGGTAGGGCCCGTAATTGGAGTGGAAAGCTTGATTTATGGTTCTGGAGGAAACTTTGGAGGTGATCCTGTTTCGGTATCCCTGTTGGGAAGCAATATTGATGAATTAAAGGCAGCAAAGACTGAATTAAAAACCGCAATGCTGAACAATGCATTGTTAAAGGATGTTGCGGACAATGATCCCGCTGGAATTAAAGAGATACGATTGCAGTTAAAGGAAAATGCATATTTATTAGGTCTTGATTTACGTAGTGTGATGAATCAGGTAAGAGCTGGTTTTTTTGGTGCTCAGGCACAACGTTTTCAACGTGGACAGGATGAAATTAGGGTTTGGGTTAGATATGATCGTGAAAATAGGTCCTCAATCACAGATTTGGACGATATGCGAATTGTAGCTCCCAGCGGAGAACGGATACCCCTTAAAGAGATTGCCACGTATTCCATTGAGCGCGGGGATGTGGCCATAAATCATTTGGATGGTCGTAGGGAGATTCAAGTATCTTCAGATTTGACCGACCCGCAAACTACAAGTGGGACTGATGCAATGACATGGATAAAAGACGAAGTAATGCCCGAAATTCAATCCAAGTACGCCTCAATAACCCCATCTTACGAAGGTCAAAACAGGGAGGCGAACAAACTTTTGGATTCCTTGACCTTTGTTGGTCTAACAGTACTGTTCTTAATTTATGTGACCATTGCTTTTACCTTCCGAAGTTTTAGTCAACCATTACTTTTGATATTGTTGGTGCCATTTAGTTTAACTGCGGTGGCATGGGGACATTGGTTGCATGGCTTTTCCATCAACATCCTTTCTATGTTGGGTATCATTGCCTTAATAGGGATCATGGTCAATGATGGATTAGTCTTGATTGGTAAGTTTAATATAAACCTCAGGAATGGGCTAAGCTTTAATGATGCACTGTATGAAGCGGGCCGTTCTCGTTTTAGGGCAATATTCTTAACCTCGATTACAACAATTGCAGGTTTGGCTCCCTTGCTTTTAGAAAAAAGCAGACAGGCCCAATTTTTAAAACCAATGGCTATTTCCATTGCCTATGGAATTGGGTTTGCTACTGTTCTTACACTGTTGATGCTGCCGTTGTTTCTTTCGTTTGGAAACAATGTAAAAGTATGGGCCAAAACATTATGGACCGGAGAAAAAACCACCAAAGAAGAAGTGGAACGAGCTATAAAGGAGCAAAACGAAGAACAGCATATGATGGAAGAAGGTGCGTATCAACTTAATGGAAGCGCAACGCCCTTAGAACCCAAAGATGATACTTCAAAAGTTTTAGAAGGAACAACAGAATGAAAAGTATACTGTATACACTACCCTTTTTTTTATTGGCTTTTATAAACACTGGGCAAGGTCAGGAGAAAATGCTTGCCAAAGATGAAGCCATAACTTTGGCCTTGGAAAACAATTTGGGCATTAAAGTGGCCAAAAACACCAAGAAAATAGACGAAAACAATGCCAATATTTTAAATTCTGGGTATTTGCCAACTATTACCGCTAATGCAGGAGGGAGTATAGATCAACAAAATACGGAAGGACAATTGGCCAGTGGCGAAACAAGAACAGCTGATGGAGCAGAGACAAGGCGTTACAATGCTGCCGTGAATGTGAATTACACCCTTTTTGATGGTTTGAACAGGCATTATAGTTACAAAAGTTTTCAAGAACGTTCCCAACAATCAGAGCTGGAGGTGCGCCAGACTATAGAGAATACCATTTTACAGTTATTCACGGTGTATTATGAGGTTGCCCGATTAACGGAGAATACCAAAAACTTGGAACAAGCACTTGAAATTTCAAAGGATAGACTAAAAAGAGCGAATTATCAATTTGAATACGGTCAAAATACCGGATTGGATGTGTTGAATGCTGAGGTTGATATCAATACCGATAGTATCAACCTATTAAACTCCAGACAACAGTTACGCAACACCATGCGAGATTTAAACCTTATCCTGAATCAAGATTTGTCTTCACAGTTTGTTGCGGACACTACGGTCAATTTTGTTCCAGGACTTCAAATGGAGAATATGCACAATGATGCAAAATCCAATAACATTAGATTACAGCTGGTTGAAAAGGACATCAACATCTCCCGATACAATGTAAAAGCTGCAAAAAGCGTGTTTTTACCAATAATTGGTCTAACTGGCACTTATGGGTGGAACGAATCTAACAACAACAGTCCTCTGGCTTTTTTAATTCAGAACACATCAACCGGCATAACAGGATCTGTTAACCTATCATGGAGCCTTTTTGATGGAGGTAGAGGAATTACTGGGGTAAAAAACACCAAAATTGGCTATGAAAACCAAGAGCTATTAAAAAAACAGATAGCATTGGAAGTGGAACGCGACATTAGAAATGCGTGGGATAGCTATACCAATGCGCTGTATGTTTTAGAGGTGCAAGAAAAAAATTTACAGACCAATCAGAACAATTTTAACCGCACGGATGAACGTTATAAATTAGGGCAAGTGACCTCCATTGAATTTAGACAGGCCCAATTGAACTTGTTAAATGCCGAATTGGCCCAAAGCCAGGCCAAATACAGCGCCAAGCTGGCCGAACTGCAAATGCTTCAAATTAGTGGTCAACTATTGAATGTTGATTTTTAATGGAATATGTACGAACATTTTTTTCAATGCCCGTATTGTTGGGAAGAAATTTCCTTTCTTTTGGACAGTTCTATTTCCAAACAGACTTATGTGGAGGATTGTGAGGTATGCTGTAACCCCATTGAGGCAACTGTAATCTTTGCAAACAATGAGCTGCTTCAATTTGAGGCAAAGAAGTTGGGGCAATAAAGAGATCTATAGTTTTAAAAATGGCTTTTAGAGCATCTTTTTTTTTCTAATCCGGAGGTTGCCGTAAGATTGTGCTCTTTCACGCCACTGGTCACACCTGTACTGAGCCCGTCGAAGTAGATTAGCGGTAGCGGTTTCTTTCTATCCTTGTTGCCTGAGCAAATTTATAATGTCTCTTAAAACGGAAACAACATGCTGTACCTTCTTACGATCAAAAGTGTCCTCCTCCAGGTAAAACAACATTTCAACGCCCGAATCTAGAATCATGGCTAACTCTTCAGGTGAACCGTAAGAATCTGACATGCGTTCTGCAAACGCTTTTAGCTCTATCCGCCTGTATCTGTTTTGGTTGGTCTGAAAATACTCCTTCATGGAACAAATGTAAACAATATGTTTATATAAGTTGTAATTTAAATGATGTAACGCATGAAGGGTTAAAAAAGCAGTTTTGTCATTTATAAAGAAACATTATGGCGAAACAGCAGCGTAACGGAAAAAAGAATTTGGATGCAAGAATTATGACAATTGCCAAGAAATTGGAAAAAATGAGGATTGATAAGGGATATTCCAGTTATGAGAACTTTGCCATTGAGTTTGGTATCTCCCGTATGCAATACTGGCGTATGGAAAAAGGCACCAACTTTACCTTTACCAGCTTGCTCAAAATACTGGATGCGCACGAAGTGGCACTCAGTGAATTTTTTGAAGATATTTCATGAACGATGGCATTTGATGAATTTATTCTATAAAAAACCACGGTGGTAATGCCGTGGTTTTTATTTCTGTGTACTCTTGCTCCATTCCACTAGTCATAGACTAGCGGTAGCGGGGATTAATGAAACAAAAGACGTTCTGGTCAAAGACTTGATTAAACAAATCAATTCAATTTCATGATTTCCCACTTATGAAACCACACCGCAAAAAACGCTTCTACATCCCCACTGAAAGGAATAACGGCTGTAAAGAAAAACAGCAGCTCAAAATGAACTGCTGTTGTTGGTTTTCAAGACCACTAGTTGGAAACTAGTGTTAACAAGGGTAACTATAAGTTTTCTCCATAACCCACTAGTCATTGCCTTGACTTTCATTCATTCTTTGTATAAATGAAGATTCAAATTTCTCTCTGGATATCCCATTGGAAAATAATTTTGATATCGTGTTTTTCGCAAAAATCTTAGAATATTCAATCTCTCCCTCAGTAGTAATTAACCTAAACCTATTGCTATAAAGACGCACTTCAAATGAGTTAACTGTATCCAACCTTTGATTTTTCAAAAAATAAAGTTCTCTTCCTGAAAAATAATAGTCTAAAGGTTGCCTAAAATCAAACACTTCTGGGACAAAGAAATGGACTTCTTTTCCATCGAAATATGCTTCTTGATATGAAAATTGATGGTCAATTGTATTTTTAGAAATATACCAATCTCCTTCCAGTGAATCCTTTTCTTGATTCTTATCAGTAGCACCACAATTGCTCAACACTCCAATTACAAAAAAGTACTTTAAGAAATTGTTACTTAAAGATTTAATCAAATTATTTTTGGAATGTCTTCTAATTCGTATCATGGGTTCTTTTTGCTTTAGATTAACTACTTCAGCTTGCTAGCGAAAGAAAGAAAGATGTTGCAGATTTCCTAAATCTGAACTGTTAAAATTGGCTGGATTAAATTTGGATGCAAAGTAGGCATCAAGATACCCGACCTTTTTTTTATTTAATTGGTTAGGCCTTGTGAACCTAAGAACTATCGCATTTAGCCTGTTTTGGTCACTATAGGTAAAGAAATTGTTGGTCGATTGAATTGGTTTTGTCTTAAACATCAATGATGAAACTTTGTCAGTTGCAAGAACTTTGCCCCAAACAACATCATCGATTTCAGGAGAATCAGCAAAGCTATTTCCAAATACCAATGAATTCAAATACGATAATTTTGCCGTACCATCATGCGGAGCCACGATAATTGGTTTACTCTCCATAAGATCTACACCCCTCTGCTGCCGCAAGATTGCATCTTGTGGCAATCATTTCATCAACATACCATACATCACAATCCAAACTTAGCTTAAAAAACCTATTTCATCAATCTCCAGAACAGTGTTCTCCCCAACAAAATTTCTGGCACTGCTATATTTCCAGTCTTCTGGGTTTGTCACAAACCCACTATGTATGGGATTTTTGTGGATGTAATCCACTTTTTGTTTAATTACCGAAGGGCTCCACAGCTCAATAGGTTTGTTGTGATGTTGCCAAAACTGATAGGTTTCCACATTCTTCTTTTCCTTGCCCGCTTTTTTGAACATTTTGAGCATCCATTCCTTTCTGCTCTCTCTTGGATTTTGCTTGATGGCCTTTATCACCGCTTTGGAAGTATGTTTTTTAAAATCCCGTAACAGCCCGGAAGGGTCATTGTTGGTAGAACGAAAAATGAGGTGTGCATGGCTGGGCATAAAGCAATAAGCGAACAATTCCATGCCTTTTTCTTTTCTGCAATGATCAATGCTGTTTGCCAATACCTCAAAATATTTTTGTCTTATAAAAACATCTATCCAATATACGGTTGCAAAAGAAACAAAATATACCCCTGCCGGGTTATGGAACTTATAATTTCTGCTCATGCCGAAAAGATAGTGGTTCCGTGTTTTGTTTTTAGGTTTGGATTGACCTATGACGGCTGCAGGTTTATCATTGTTGGTTTTTATATAATAAAACAAAGACCGCTGCAAGATTGTACCTTGTGGTAGCATTATATTTGCTACCGCGAGTTTATAACTCGTGGTATTCAAATTTACCAAAACAAAAAACCATGACCGTATTGTCATGGCTTTATCATTTTTATGACTGTTTACTCTTGCTCCATTCCACTAGTCACACCCGTACTGAGCCTGTCGAAGTAGGCTAGCGGTAGCGGTAGAGGATTCTTTCTATCCTTGTTGCCTGAGCAAACTTACAATGTCTCTTAAAACGGAAACAACATGCTGTACCTTTTTACGATCAAAAATGTCCTCCTCTAGATAAAACAACATTTCAACGCCCGAATCTAGAATCATGGCTAACTCTTCAGGTGAACCGTAAGAATCTGACATCCGTTCTGCAAACGCTTTTAGCTCTATCCGCCTGTATCTGTTTTGGTTGGTCTGAAAATACTCCTTCATGGAACAAATGTAAACAATATGTTTGTATAAGTGGTAATTTAAATGATGTAACGTATGAAAGGTTAAAAAAGCAGTTTTGTCATTTATAAAGAAACATTATGGCGAAACAGCAGCGTAACGGAAAAAAGAACTTGGATGCAAGAATTATGACAATTGCCAAGAAATTGGAAAAAATGAGGATTGATAAGGGATATTCCAGTTATGAGAACTTTGCCATTGAGTTTGGTATCTCCCGTATGCAATACTGGCGTATGGAAAAAGGCACGAACTTTACCTTTACCAGCTTGCTCAAAATACTGGATGCGCACGAAGTGGCACTCAGTGAATTTTTTGAAGATATTTCATGAACGATGGCATTTGATGAATTTATTCTATAAAAAACCACGGTGGTAATGCCGTGGTTTTTATTTCTGTGTACTCTTGCTCCATTCCACTAGTCATAGACTAGCGGTAGCGGGGGGATATTACTAAAATGTTTTCAATGAACGTTTTGAAAAAACAATGGAAATAACCAACTGACACAAAATTTTCAATAGTACAAGTTTAGTATAACAGTTATTTCTAGTACTCTAGATTTTTCGAGACGAAATCATTATTTCCATTACTCCATAAAAAAAGCAGCAGCTCATAATGAACTGCTGTTGTTGGTTGTATGCTAAGCCACTAGTTGCAATCTAGCGGTAGCGGAGGGTATGCCACTAGATATAATCTAGCGGTAGTTAGGAATTTATCATTTTATCGATTCAATAAGTATTATTATTAATAAAACAACTATAAACAATAACATTAATAAAAAAGGAATCACCAAATAAAACTTGCTAAGCGAAAGCTCTTTTTTGTTAGTTAAATAAATCCTAAGCAAAAGAAAAAAACTTATTAAGGAAGCTACAAAAGCTGGGATTGTTATTAATATCCCAATATAAAACGAAGCCCTTCTGTCAATGTCACTGTCACTATCAAATATTGAAGTTTGAATAATCTTTGCAGCAATAATAAGTAAAACACCGACAAGATTAACAATTGAATATCTTTTTATTTTTTCCATGATAAAATTAAATTATTCATATAATTATGACCATTTTCAATCGCTCTTTGGTCTGCATTGGAATCTAGTAATCCAACCCCAAAAATCACGTTGTTGATATGGGCACCAGTTTTTGCCTCAAATAAATTATAATGATTTGCCCGCATCCAAGCTCCCCAGATAAATTGACTGACATCTGCAAAGTTGTAAATCGTACTCTCTCCCCCGACTCTAAAAAAGGCTCCATTCCCTTCACTATAACCATCATACTCAGTATTATACATATTAAATTCACTTCTAAGTTGATTGAATCCAAAATCTGCCAAACCATGTGATTTCTTTGCGGTGTCTAAATATCCTAGTCCACTAGCCCTTTTCCAAATGCTCGTATTAATACCAGCTTTAAGGATAAATTTTGCTATCAACTTATTTTCGATATTAAAAAATAGTCTATCATTTTTTTGAACTCCGGATAACCATATTTTATCATATGCATCGTCATTAAAAAATAACTCATTGCCATTTTCGTCTAAAACTCTGTGCGGTTCATCATTCGGTATTACTTTTGTAACGATACCTTCTGAATTTACGATAATATCGTTTGGTGGTTTACTATTACTCCCATTTTCAGTTTCCCCAACGGCTCTTTCCCAATCCGTTGTTTCCTCACCAGTCCTCCTGTTAATATAGGTGCCTCCACCAAGATATTTCCAAGAATCGGCCCCACTTGGATCTGCCCAAAATACAGGGTTGTTGTCAAAAGCAGTGTATGTGGACGTAGAAAAGTGGGTAACTGGATCAATACTGGTCCATTTCGCAATTGAAGGGTCATATTGTCTCAAAGGCATTTCATACAAATTCAATCCCAACGATTCTTCAAATTCAACACCATTGTACTTCCACCGATTCGCCACACTGTTCCCCAGCGAAGAAGTCACCTCATTGTACCCTTTGTGCTTAAGGCCAAAGGGATAATAGTTTATGCGTTTTTTTTAATCAGACACCCATTTTTCAGTCGGTCAGCTCCAAAAATTTATTTAAAAGAACGTATTGTAAATATACTAATTGGTATCTATTCCGCACCAATAAAATCCAGTTTTTTGTCTGCAAAAACCCTCTGTATTTTATTGGTTTCCATTGCCACGATATGTTACATAAAACGGGTTATAATACAGTCGCTTAATCCTGACTTTACCAAAACTGTAAGTTATAACCAGTTTTATGTAAAATACTCCCATTCGCCTTTCTGCCAACGCTTTTGTTCACTCGGATAAATACTAACGCACTTCGTTTGTTTCATTTTAAAAGTCGTCGGAACTCGTCCGCATCAGCCAACAGCTTCCGCCAACTTTTAAAACGTTTTCACAGGAAGCAAACGTTTTAAAAAGATGAAGATTTAGGCGGTTGATTATTGAGCGCAAAGGCAATCTTCAGCTTTTTAAAATGATAGCCTAAATGGCGATTGAATGTCACGCTCCAATTGGTTTTTTCAGAATTTTTGTCGCAAAAAAATGCCTGTTTATAGGGCTTTCGAGCGCATTTGTCGCAAATTTTCAGAAAAAACGGTTTTCAAGCATTTCGTTAACCCTTGATTTTAAAGGGGTTGTAAAACATAACATCGCAACTGCGTGTTATCCTCTTGCTATACATTCCCTTTTGATATTTGTGTACACACGCACACATCTTGAAGTATTGATTTTCGGCTCGTTTTTCAGTTCGGACGTGAGCGTAGGAAGAGCGGATATTTTACATAATTTACATTATAACGACAGTTTTTTATCCATCAAAATAACAACGTTAAAAACTGTGCGAAGCGGACTTATAATGCCAATTATGTAAACATAGCTTGGGGTAAGTTTTTATGCATTAGATTTCTGTTGGCGTAGCTCTTTGCTTTTTTCAAGCAATGTGCTACAAGTGCATTGGCGCATAAAAACTTACATTGCATTGGCGAGCGGAACAAAACAAAAAACAGAGGATTTTGAGGAACGATAAAACTGGGTTTTGTTTTGTGTGGACTTTAATTAATCGGATGGAAGTTGTTGACGATTTCGTGCAGATTTTCCAAGTCGTCTTGTAAATATCTTTCGGTTGAACTGATGTAACGATGTCCTGCTAAATATTGAACTTTTCGCAAGTTGTATTGCCCCAACCAATTTGTAATTACTGATGCTCTAACTTGCTTTATATTCTCTGCTTTTTGATTGTACTTTTTTAGCTTCTTCATAATCTGTGAAGTAAGTACATTAAATCTCGTATTGATTGGGAACAGTTGTTCAGTATCGTTTTTAATTCGCTTTTGTAATAATGGTAAAACTTCATTTTGGTATTCTATAAATTCCATTATTTGCCAAGGTTTTAACTCTAATTCCCTTGCGTTGCTTCGCCTTGTACTTGGTATATAAATCTTTCCTTTTGAGAGTTGCAGATGTTCGGTCTTTAACTTGCTTAAATCTGTAGTGTTCAAGCCTTGATAGACGATTAATCCTGTTATGATTTTACTTCTTTTTGCTGTTAATCTGTGATACTTGTCCTTGATGTTTTGAGTTTCAAAAGAGTAATATAAATCCTCTAATTCGTCAGCTTCCAATAAATCATAATTGATAGTTCTTTTTGCTCCTTTTACGATTGTATTTTCTATTGGATTATCGATTCTGTATGCTTCATCAATCAAGTAATTAAAGTAGATTTTTATGCTTCGTAATCTGTGGTTGATTGTTTTTTTACTATTGCCTTTTCGAGTTAGATATTTTATAAATTTCAATGCTGTTTTATAATCGATTTCTGTTGGCGAAGTATGATTGCGTTTGCACCATTTTTTAAAGAGTTCTACTTGTTTTTCGTTTCCTGTAATTGTGGTTTCGCTGTAATCTTGTTCTTTTAGATATGTTCTGTAATCATTCATTTTCAATCGTTTTTAAAAGATGTGTGTAGATTTGAGTGGATTCCAGAGAACTATGGCCTAAAAAGGTTTTTATGCTTTCTAATGGCACTTCTTTTTGTAATAAATGTGTTGCGATGCTATGACGTAAAATGTGTAACGTGATTCCTTTTTCTGCAATAGTTTTATTGTTGGTTGCTTGAACGATTGCTTTTAATCTATTTGCAAAACTCATTCCTTGCATTCGTGTTCCGTTCTTGTTTACAAACAAAGCTTCGCTTAAATTGGATTGAAAAAACTCTGGTCGAGCTTCGTAGATATAATCTTCCAAGATTTCTGCATTAGTTCTGTTGATTGGTACAAAACGTTCTTTGTAATTTTTACCTTTTCTAACAAACACTCTTTCCTTATCAAAAAAGATGTCGCTTAAATCCAAGTGTACAGCTTCATTTCTTCTTAATCCACAACTGTACAAAACGGTTAAAATGGCTTTGTCTCTTAACTTAAACCTGCTTTCTGTATGACTGTATTCGGTTGCTTTAAAAAGTTCTTTTACTTCTTCTTGAGTTAATATATTTAGCTTTTCTTCGGTTGGCTGTTTCTCTGATTTTAGATGTATGTTGATGCCTTTATGATTGTGATTCTGTAAATATCCCTTGAACTTCTTTAAAGCTTGTTGGTGTTTATTGAGATAGCTTTTACTTAAACTTCCGCTTTGTCTTTCGTTGGCTCTTTGTTGTAATTCTTGGTAATATTCTTTTACGATTTTAGTAGTAATTTGATTGATATTTCTAATGCTATTTTGCTCTAAATAATAGAAGAACTCCTGTAAATGGTTTGGTAATTGGTAAACTGTACTTTCTGCATAACCGAGTATATCCAACCATTCTTTATAATTGGCAACCAATAGTTTAAAACTTTCGTTATGTAGTTTTAATTTTTTCACTTCGGTATGTGTTTTTTAGGTTTTTGTTGCGAGTTGCTGTAATTAACTGATTTACTTATTCTTAACCTCGCAACTATACTACTTGCGACTTACTTGCGGTTTGCGAGTTTATTTTGGCAATACAGTTTTGTAAAGCATTGTTTATCTGTTCTTTTAAATTGGTGTATTCGTCAACGTCCACTACTTCAAAACAGTAACTTTTGGTTTTTGATTTCTTAATTCTGCGTATGTAATCTTCTAATAATAATTGGTTGTTGTAGTTTCTCAATGTGCTTTCCTTGATGCGTAGATTTCGTCTTATTTCAGCATTTGTAAAAGTGGTTTGGTTATTTGATTTTAAATAAGCTTTCAAGCGTTCTAAATGATTTCTGCAAGCTCCTGTAATGGTATCGCTTTTGCGTAGCAAAACATCAATGATTAATTCGTTGGCTTCTTTAATATCTTCAATCGTAGTTTGTATATATTCTTCGCCTGTTTCAGTATCGTATTGCTTTTCTCTTTGATATTGCTTGTAAAATGTAATAGCTTCAATAAATTGTAAATAATGGCTGTTGGTTCTTCGTGGTTTAAAAACGGATTTCGGTAATTGTAGATATTCTGCAAAAGGATTAATCACTTTTATCGGCTTTAAAACTCGTTGTACATTTTTTAGTAATTCTCTCGATTTATATTCTTGTTCTGCGTTTACTTTTCCTGCACTTATCAAGCGTTGGTAATCCATTATTTTTTGGTCTTGTTCCTCGCTTTCATCGATGTATAAAAGGAAGTTTCTGTTTGAGTTGTCCTCGTAAATACTTTCCTGTGTGGTGCATCCTGCAACACTTACAGGACCTTCAACTGTTAGATGTATCGTTTTGGTTGTGCCTTTGGTATCTTTATGAACTACGGTTTTTGTAATTCGCTTTTTAGATTGTAATTCTCGTAATGGATAGAGTACAGATTCCGCTCCGTCTAAATCTTCTATCAATATTAATTTGTGTTGTAGTTCTGTGCGATTGAAGTAGTAAAAAGCGTTTGCAGATAATACTGTAATTTCTACTTTATCTTCTTCTGGTATGAGTTCTGCAACTTTACTTTGTAAATGGGTTTTACCAACTCCAGAACTTCCCAAGCTGATGCAATGCAAAGGATTATTTGTTTTTCTACTTGTGAAGATTAGATACATTGTTTGTCTGTTGTTTTCTTCTCCGATTACGCCAGACTTTCCAATAAGTTCATTGGTTCGCTTTAATAGATTGGGTTTCTTTAAAAATATAACTGCTTGTTTTTCTTCTGTTACGCTTAATTCTTTGTAGTAGGGTTGGTTTTCCTTTTCGTATTGGTCGATTAGTAAAAACCTATAATTCTCTAATTCTTTGGTAAGTTCCTGTAGTGTTCTACGTGCTACGCTTGTTCCTATTTCCAAGCGTTCTGCTATTTTTCGAGTAAATTTTTCTATTTGATTGTCGTTGTATAAATCTATCGAGTGCCTTAAAACATTAAGCTCTTTGGGTTTCTGTATGCTTATCGTTACTCGTAAACTCTCTAATTTATTAAGCTTGATTCCGCCTAAAATATGTACCTCTAAATGTTTGGTTGTGTATTCGTAATTGTTTGGATTGGTAGTGTTCAACATTTTTAAAAATATTTAGTTGTTCATATCTGCATCAAAACTACTATATATAAATTATTTTACAAAACCATATCACACTTTTTTAAGTCGTTTATGAACAGTATATTTGTAAAATCTGTTTATATATGCATTATAACTATTAATATGAGTACATTTGGCAAGCGTTTACGTGACTGTAGAAAAGAAAGAGGTTTATCTCAAAACGAGGTTGCCAAGCTTCTTAATACCAACCATTCTGTAATTGGTAAGTATGAGCGTGATGATGTAAACCCATCTATTGATGCTGTAAAAAGATTAGCAGAACTTTTAGATACTACCGTAGCCTATTTGGTTGGCGAAGCTGATACCAACGAACTTTTTAAAAATGCAGATATGTTACGTAGATTAAAAGATATTAGCGAACTGCCTGAACAGGATAGAGAAGCTATTCTTTACAATATTGATGCCTTACTTCGTGATGCTAAAACTCGTTTAGCATATAAATAAAAAATATCTTATTTAAATTATTATGTTGGTCACGAGTTACAAACTCGCATCCAGCTGTATAGACAATCTGCAATTAAAACTAATAATGATAAACATTAAATTAATAAAAAAAGATATAACAAAACTTGAAGTAGATGCAATTGTAAATGCAGCTAACACTTCTCTTCTAGGAGGAGGAGGAGTTGATGGGGCTATTCATAGAGCTGGAGGAAAAGAGATTTTAGAGGAATGTTATAAAATTAGAAATAAGCAAGGTGGATGCAAAATTGGTAATGCTGTTATTACTAATGCAGGTAAACTACCTTGTTCTTATGTAATACATACTGTTGGTCCAAAGTGGAATAATGGTAAAAGTAGAGAAAAAGAGTTACTAGCTTCTTGTTATCTTAAAAGTTTAGAAATTGCTATAAAACACAATATAAAAAGCATAGCATTTCCTAATATAAGTACAGGGATTTATGGTTTTCCAAAAAATAAAGCTGCGAAGATAGCTATTGAAACAATAAAATCATTTCAATGTGTAGAGGAACTTAATGTTTATATTACCTGTTTTGATGATGAAAATTACATTCTGTATGAAAAGCTATTAAAAATAAAAAGCGAGAAGTAAATTTACTCCTCGCTTTTACTGTATAATTCAAAATTTGTCTTAATTATTTATAATTATCTCTTTAAGCTTATTAAAAGATTCAACTATTCTTTCTTCCTCTTGAGGCTCTGATAAAATATTAAGCATTTCTGATTCACAAATATTATCCCATACAAAAACACCAACCCATCCTAGACTCCAAAAGTCAATATTACCAGATATCTTTTCTGAATTGAACTCAATTTGTTCCAAATCACCAAAGTCTCCTTCGGAAAACTTTTTTTCTATCACCTCAAATTCAGATAAATAACTCATTATATTTTCTTTAAACCAATCACTTTTTTTATTTATTACCATTACTTTACTTTTAAAATCCCTGACATATTTTGTACTGTTGGACTTACTTGTCCACCTTGCTTTTGTAACATATGTTGCATTGCTTTACTTGAATTTGGTCCAATAGCCTTAAACCATCCTGATTTACCACCTTGTAATAAACTATTGGTTGCAATATCAAACTCAACATAAACAGACCCTTTAGCCGCTGCATTAAAACTTGATGCCCCTCCAGTTGTTACAAAGGTTTGACCTCCTGCCCCTTCTGCCATTCTACCTGTTCGCTTCATAATTTCATATTCTGCTTTTGACATCCAACGTCCAACTCTTGCGGTACTTGTAACTCCTTTAACAGTTCTTCCAGCTGTAACTGCTCTATAAGCCCATTTTCCGCCTTGAAGTACTCTAGCAACAACCCATTCTCCTGAGATTAAAAGAAAGAATTCTCCAGCAGCGTTTTGCTTATTTATTTCATTCTCGGCTATATCTGCTTCTGTAGGGTTATACGGGTCGTTTCCATTCAAATATGCAGTTCTCGATGCACCATTATAAGCCATTCCGTAAAGCTCTCCCGTGCCCATATCCTTTACGTCCTTTTTTTGACTTTTTTTCTTCTTTTTCTTTTTTGGGTCAGTATTGTTGTCATTACTTCCGTCTGAATTTCCTCCACCGTTAGCATATGCAAGGGCTTCACCAAACGAGACTTCTTCTCCATTTATTACATATTGTCCTGTTTCAAAATTATAAATAGAATCAGCACCACTTGGGTCAGCAAAGAAAACAGGATTGTTATCAAAAGCCTGGTAAGTCGAAAACTCCCAATGAACTATAGGGTCAATAGATGTCCAACGTGCTATGGCTGGGTCATATTGACGTAAATCCATTTCATAAAGATTCAACCCTAAAGATTCTTCAAGTTCTATGCCATTGTATTTGAACTTGCTCGCCACACTATTAGCATTGGAACTTACAACATTATTGTACCCTTTATGACGTAAGCCAAAGGGATAATAGTTTATGCGTTTTTTTTAATCAGACACCCATTTTTCAGTCGGTCAGCTCCAAAAATTTATTTAAAAGAACGTATTGTAAATATACTAATTGGTATCTATTCCGCACCAATAAAATCCAGTTTTTTGTCTGCAAAAACCCTCTGTATTTTATTGGTTTCCATTGCCACGATATGTTACATAAAACGGGTTATAATACAGTCGCTTAATCCTGACTTTACCAAAACTGTAAGTTATAACCAGTTTTATGTAAAATACTCCCATTCGCCTTTCTGCCAACGCTTTTGTTCACTCGGATAAATACTAACGCACTTCGTTTGTTTCATTTTAAAAGTCGTCGGAACTCGTCCGCATCAGCCAACAGCTTCCGCCAACTTTTAAAACGTTTTCACAGGAAGCAAACGTTTTAAAAAGATGAAGATTTAGGCGGTTGATTATTGAGCGCAAAGGCAATCTTCAGCTTTTTAAAATGATAGCCTAAATGGCGATTGAATGTCACGCTCCAATTGGTTTTTTCAGAATTTTTGTCGCAAAAAAATGCCTGTTTATAGGGCTTTCGAGCGCATTTGTCGCAAATTTTCAGAAAAAACGGTTTTCAAGCATTTCGTTAACCCTTGATTTTAAAGGGGTTGTAAAACATAACATCGCAACTGCGTGTTATCCTCTTGCTATACATTCCCTTTTGATATTTGTGTACACACGCACACATCTTGAAGTATTGATTTTCGGCTCGTTTTTCAGTTCGGACGTGAGCGTAGGAAGAGCGGATATTTTACATAATTTACATTATAACGACAGTTTTTTATCCATCAAAATAACAACGTTAAAAACTGTGCGAAGCGGACTTATAATGCCAATTATGTAAACATAGCTTGGGGTAAGTTTTTATGCATTAGATTTCTGTTGGCGTAGCTCTTTGCTTTTTTCAAGCAATGTGCTACAAGTGCATTGGCGCATAAAAACTTACATTGCATTGGCGAGCGGAACAAAACAAAAAACAGAGGATTTTGAGGAACGATAAAACTGGGTTTTGTTTTGTGTGGACTTTAATTAATCGGATGGAAGTTGTTGACGATTTCGTGCAGATTTTCCAAGTCGTCTTGTAAATATCTTTCGGTTGAACTGATGTAACGATGTCCTGCTAAATATTGAACTTTTCGCAAGTTGTATTGCCCCAACCAATTTGTAATTACTGATGCTCTAACTTGCTTTATATTCTCTGCTTTTTGATTGTACTTTTTTAGCTTCTTCATAATCTGTGAAGTAAGTACATTAAATCTCGTATTGATTGGGAACAGTTGTTCAGTATCGTTTTTAATTCGCTTTTGTAATAATGGTAAAACTTCATTTTGGTATTCTATAAATTCCATTATTTGCCAAGGTTTTAACTCTAATTCCCTTGCGTTGCTTCGCCTTGTACTTGGTATATAAATCTTTCCTTTTGAGAGTTGCAGATGTTCGGTCTTTAACTTGCTTAAATCTGTAGTGTTCAAGCCTTGATAGACGATTAATCCTGTTATGATTTTACTTCTTTTTGCTGTTAATCTGTGATACTTGTCCTTGATGTTTTGAGTTTCAAAAGAGTAATATAAATCCTCTAATTCGTCAGCTTCCAATAAATCATAATTGATAGTTCTTTTTGCTCCTTTTACGATTGTATTTTCTATTGGATTATCGATTCTGTATGCTTCATCAATCAAGTAATTAAAGTAGATTTTTATGCTTCGTAATCTGTGGTTGATTGTTTTTTTACTATTGCCTTTTCGAGTTAGATATTTTATAAATTTCAATGCTGTTTTATAATCGATTTCTGTTGGCGAAGTATGATTGCGTTTGCACCATTTTTTAAAGAGTTCTACTTGTTTTTCGTTTCCTGTAATTGTGGTTTCGCTGTAATCTTGTTCTTTTAGATATGTTCTGTAATCATTCATTTTCAATCGTTTTTAAAAGATGTGTGTAGATTTGAGTGGATTCCAGAGAACTATGGCCTAAAAAGGTTTTTATGCTTTCTAATGGCACTTCTTTTTGTAATAAATGTGTTGCGATGCTATGACGTAAAATGTGTAACGTGATTCCTTTTTCTGCAATAGTTTTATTGTTGGTTGCTTGAACGATTGCTTTTAATCTATTTGCAAAACTCATTCCTTGCATTCGTGTTCCGTTCTTGTTTACAAACAAAGCTTCGCTTAAATTGGATTGAAAAAACTCTGGTCGAGCTTCGTAGATATAATCTTCCAAGATTTCTGCATTAGTTCTGTTGATTGGTACAAAACGTTCTTTGTAATTTTTACCTTTTCTAACAAACACTCTTTCCTTATCAAAAAAGATGTCGCTTAAATCCAAGTGTACAGCTTCATTTCTTCTTAATCCACAACTGTACAAAACGGTTAAAATGGCTTTGTCTCTTAACTTAAACCTGCTTTCTGTATGACTGTATTCGGTTGCTTTAAAAAGTTCTTTTACTTCTTCTTGAGTTAATATATTTAGCTTTTCTTCGGTTGGCTGTTTCTCTGATTTTAGATGTATGTTGATGCCTTTATGATTGTGATTCTGTAAATATCCCTTGAACTTCTTTAAAGCTTGTTGGTGTTTATTGAGATAGCTTTTACTTAAACTTCCGCTTTGTCTTTCGTTGGCTCTTTGTTGTAATTCTTGGTAATATTCTTTTACGATTTTAGTAGTAATTTGATTGATATTTCTAATGCTATTTTGCTCTAAATAATAGAAGAACTCCTGTAAATGGTTTGGTAATTGGTAAACTGTACTTTCTGCATAACCGAGTATATCCAACCATTCTTTATAATTGGCAACCAATAGTTTAAAACTTTCGTTATGTAGTTTTAATTTTTTCACTTCGGTATGTGTTTTTTAGGTTTTTGTTGCGAGTTGCTGTAATTAACTGATTTACTTATTCTTAACCTCGCAACTATACTACTTGCGACTTACTTGCGGTTTGCGAGTTTATTTTGGCAATACAGTTTTGTAAAGCATTGTTTATCTGTTCTTTTAAATTGGTGTATTCGTCAACGTCCACTACTTCAAAACAGTAACTTTTGGTTTTTGATTTCTTAATTCTGCGTATGTAATCTTCTAATAATAATTGGTTGTTGTAGTTTCTCAATGTGCTTTCCTTGATGCGTAGATTTCGTCTTATTTCAGCATTTGTAAAAGTGGTTTGGTTATTTGATTTTAAATAAGCTTTCAAGCGTTCTAAATGATTTCTGCAAGCTCCTGTAATGGTATCGCTTTTGCGTAGCAAAACATCAATGATTAATTCGTTGGCTTCTTTAATATCTTCAATCGTAGTTTGTATATATTCTTCGCCTGTTTCAGTATCGTATTGCTTTTCTCTTTGATATTGCTTGTAAAATGTAATAGCTTCAATAAATTGTAAATAATGGCTGTTGGTTCTTCGTGGTTTAAAAACGGATTTCGGTAATTGTAGATATTCTGCAAAAGGATTAATCACTTTTATCGGCTTTAAAACTCGTTGTACATTTTTTAGTAATTCTCTCGATTTATATTCTTGTTCTGCGTTTACTTTTCCTGCACTTATCAAGCGTTGGTAATCCATTATTTTTTGGTCTTGTTCCTCGCTTTCATCGATGTATAAAAGGAAGTTTCTGTTTGAGTTGTCCTCGTAAATACTTTCCTGTGTGGTGCATCCTGCAACACTTACAGGACCTTCAACTGTTAGATGTATCGTTTTGGTTGTGCCTTTGGTATCTTTATGAACTACGGTTTTTGTAATTCGCTTTTTAGATTGTAATTCTCGTAATGGATAGAGTACAGATTCCGCTCCGTCTAAATCTTCTATCAATATTAATTTGTGTTGTAGTTCTGTGCGATTGAAGTAGTAAAAAGCGTTTGCAGATAATACTGTAATTTCTACTTTATCTTCTTCTGGTATGAGTTCTGCAACTTTACTTTGTAAATGGGTTTTACCAACTCCAGAACTTCCCAAGCTGATGCAATGCAAAGGATTATTTGTTTTTCTACTTGTGAAGATTAGATACATTGTTTGTCTGTTGTTTTCTTCTCCGATTACGCCAGACTTTCCAATAAGTTCATTGGTTCGCTTTAATAGATTGGGTTTCTTTAAAAATATAACTGCTTGTTTTTCTTCTGTTACGCTTAATTCTTTGTAGTAGGGTTGGTTTTCCTTTTCGTATTGGTCGATTAGTAAAAACCTATAATTCTCTAATTCTTTGGTAAGTTCCTGTAGTGTTCTACGTGCTACGCTTGTTCCTATTTCCAAGCGTTCTGCTATTTTTCGAGTAAATTTTTCTATTTGATTGTCGTTGTATAAATCTATCGAGTGCCTTAAAACATTAAGCTCTTTGGGTTTCTGTATGCTTATCGTTACTCGTAAACTCTCTAATTTATTAAGCTTGATTCCGCCTAAAATATGTACCTCTAAATGTTTGGTTGTGTATTCGTAATTGTTTGGATTGGTAGTGTTCAACATTTTTAAAAATATTTAGTTGTTCATATCTGCATCAAAACTACTATATATAAATTATTTTACAAAACCATATCACACTTTTTTAAGTCGTTTATGAACAGTATATTTGTAAAATCTGTTTATATATGCATTATAACTATTAATATGAGTACATTTGGCAAGCGTTTACGTGACTGTAGAAAAGAAAGAGGTTTATCTCAAAACGAGGTTGCCAAGCTTCTTAATACCAACCATTCTGTAATTGGTAAGTATGAGCGTGATGATGTAAACCCATCTATTGATGCTGTAAAAAGATTAGCAGAACTTTTAGATACTACCGTAGCCTATTTGGTTGGCGAAGCTGATACCAACGAACTTTTTAAAAATGCAGATATGTTACGTAGATTAAAAGATATTAGCGAACTGCCTGAACAGGATAGAGAAGCTATTCTTTACAATATTGATGCCTTACTTCGTGATGCTAAAACTCGTTTAGCATATAAATAAAAAATATCTTATTTAAATTATTATGTTGGTCACGAGTTACAAACTCGCATCCAGCTGTATAGACAATCTGCAATTAAAACTAATAATGATAAACATTAAATTAATAAAAAAAGATATAACAAAACTTGAAGTAGATGCAATTGTAAATGCAGCTAACACTTCTCTTCTAGGAGGAGGAGGAGTTGATGGGGCTATTCATAGAGCTGGAGGAAAAGAGATTTTAGAGGAATGTTATAAAATTAGAAATAAGCAAGGTGGATGCAAAATTGGTAATGCTGTTATTACTAATGCAGGTAAACTACCTTGTTCTTATGTAATACATACTGTTGGTCCAAAGTGGAATAATGGTAAAAGTAGAGAAAAAGAGTTACTAGCTTCTTGTTATCTTAAAAGTTTAGAAATTGCTATAAAACACAATATAAAAAGCATAGCATTTCCTAATATAAGTACAGGGATTTATGGTTTTCCAAAAAATAAAGCTGCGAAGATAGCTATTGAAACAATAAAATCATTTCAATGTGTAGAGGAACTTAATGTTTATATTACCTGTTTTGATGATGAAAATTACATTCTGTATGAAAAGCTATTAAAAATAAAAAGCGAGAAGTAAATTTACTCCTCGCTTTTACTGTATAATTCAAAATTTGTCTTAATTATTTATAATTATCTCTTTAAGCTTATTAAAAGATTCAACTATTCTTTCTTCCTCTTGAGGCTCTGATAAAATATTAAGCATTTCTGATTCACAAATATTATCCCATACAAAAACACCAACCCATCCTAGACTCCAAAAGTCAATATTACCAGATATCTTTTCTGAATTGAACTCAATTTGTTCCAAATCACCAAAGTCTCCTTCGGAAAACTTTTTTTCTATCACCTCAAATTCAGATAAATAACTCATTATATTTTCTTTAAACCAATCACTTTTTTTATTTATTACCATTACTTTACTTTTAAAATCCCTGACATATTTTGTACTGTTGGACTTACTTGTCCACCTTGCTTTTGTAACATATGTTGCATTGCTTTACTTGAATTTGGTCCAATAGCCTTAAACCATCCTGATTTACCACCTTGTAATAAACTATTGGTTGCAATATCAAACTCAACATAAACAGACCCTTTAGCCGCTGCATTAAAACTTGATGCCCCTCCAGTTGTTACAAAGGTTTGACCTCCTGCCCCTTCTGCCATTCTACCTGTTCGCTTCATAATTTCATATTCTGCTTTTGACATCCAACGTCCAACTCTTGCGGTACTTGTAACTCCTTTAACAGTTCTTCCAGCTGTAACTGCTCTATAAGCCCATTTTCCGCCTTGAAGTACTCTAGCAACAACCCATTCTCCTGAGATTAAAAGAAAGAATTCTCCAGCAGCGTTTTGCTTATTTATTTCATTCTCGGCTATATCTGCTTCTGTAGGGTTATACGGGTCGTTTCCATTCAAATATGCAGTTCTCGATGCACCATTATAAGCCATTCCGTAAAGCTCTCCCGTGCCCATATCCTTTACGTCCTTTTTTTGACTTTTTTTCTTCTTTTTCTTTTTTGGGTCAGTATTGTTGTCATTACTTCCGTCTGAATTTCCTCCACCGTTAGCATATGCAAGGGCTTCACCAAACGAGACTTCTTCTCCATTTATTACATATTGTCCTGTTTCAAAATTATAAATAGAATCAGCACCACTTGGGTCAGCAAAGAAAACAGGATTGTTATCAAAAGCCTGGTAAGTCGAAAACTCCCAATGAACTATAGGGTCAATAGATGTCCAACGTGCTATGGCTGGGTCATATTGACGTAAATCCATTTCATAAAGATTCAACCCTAAAGATTCTTCAAGTTCTATGCCATTGTATTTGAACTTGCTCGCCACACTATTAGCATTGGAACTTACAACATTATTGTACCCTTTATGACGTAAGCCAAAGGGGTAGTAGTTGTTTTCCTCCACTATTTCTGTGGTATTGGGGTTGTTGGTCACATCTATGTCCCCATCCCCATTGCCATCAGAGTAGCTCAGTCTTATATTTCCCAAATGGTCCCTGTACTGGTACACATAATCATAACCGCCCTGTCCATTGGGTGTAACATATCCTTCTGGGTGGTTAAAGAACTGCAATGAGGTGGTTGTTGTATTACCTGAGTATATATGGTTGCCGGCATATTCTGTCACAGAACTTCCCGCGGTTTTCTTTAACTTGGTTCCCGTGGCATCGTAAATATACGAAATTGTACCGCCGGGCAGGGTCACCGAGACGGGCAAGTTCAAATGGTTGTAGGTAATTCCATCTACTTGTATGCCCTTGTTCAGATCCATGGTCATGTTTCCGTTGGCATCGTAGTCGTAGTCGTCCGTACTATCAGTGGCCGTGTTCACCGCATCGTCCTTAAAACCAAACTGGTCAATGGCAGCGCCGTCCGCAACCTTCATCAGTTTGTTGCTGTTGGGAAGGTAACTGTACACAAGGTCGTCCATCATTCCAAAACCTGTATTGTTGGCCAACGAGGGGCTGGCACTTGTCCACCCCTGTCTTTTCAGGGTCCCTATGTTCCCGTTCTTATCATAGGTGACATCAGTCAGGTTGTACTTTCCTGTATTGTCGGTCGCCCCTGTGATCCTGTTGAGGGCATCGTAGGCGTAGCTATAACGACTGCTCACTGGGTTGTTGGTATCGTTTATATTTGCCGTACTCCATTCCACTTGGGAAATGTTCCCGTTAAAGAGCGCGGTCGGGTTTTCGGCAGCACCAAAATTGGTGGGATCGTTATAGGCAATGCTAAAATCAAAAAGGTCGTTGTCGTTATGGGTATCCTGGTTAATGGTCTTGAGCCATCCCCTAATGTTATAGGTGTAGTTTACTTCCTGTAAAGGGGAGGCAAGGGTGTTACCCACGTTCTTTTGGGTCAATTGGCCCAGCTCGTCATAATCGTTATGGGCAATGAGCTCTTCGGTAACGTTTCCGCTTCCGCCCCCGCCACTGGCCATTGGGTCTACCTTTAGGGTAAGGGTGCCGCTCAAGGTCACGGCATTGTTGGTGGCCTTTACCTCGATCTTATTGGTGGCAGTTTTGTTGGCGGTTACCGTAGGTTCTAAAAGCAGAATATCGGTTTGTGCCAAACTCTCGTTACAGGCATAGCCAAGGGTTTCGTTGCCCACGCATTGGGTCTGTTGCAGCAGGCGCTCCACATGGTCGTATTCAAAACTGTCCAGGGTAACAATGGTATTGCCGTTCTTGGTATGTGTACTGCGCACCGTTAATGGCTTGCCCACAAAGTCTAGCTTGGTCTCTACAATATCCACTGTACTAAGGTAAGAATTTTCGCTATAGGTATAGATCGGCCTTCCCTTGTCATCATAATAAGTGGCGGTGGTGATCCATTGGGCAGGGCCTTGGTCCAGTACCTTTACCCTGCTGCCCGTTGCCAAGCTTTTTACATTGCTGTCAATGTTTTTGGCAAAAACACTTGTGGGCGCCGTTGGCCAGGTGGTGGGTACAAAATCATAACCATCGTAATAATTGATGGTGAGCACTTCTGTAATGGTGGCACCTGTATAGTCAATGCCAGAATAATATACCTCACTCCCTGCAATGGTAAGTGGGCCATCATTAATGGTGCGTTTGCTTACCCAAAGTTTTGGGTCTGGCACTCCATTGTTTTCTTGGTCCTGTACATAATTGTCCACTTGCTGTTGCACATTGGTGCGCTGGGTATCATTGGCATAGGTAAGCTTTCCGGTATAGGCCACCCTTCCATGGGCATCGTAATGGGTAAAGAGCCAAGTGTCCTGGCCTGTTCCTGCACGAAGGTTGGCATCCTGGGTCAAAACAGGCTGGTCCAGCTTGTTGTAGACAATGTATTCCTTTCCTTTGCCAGGTATTCTCTTTTCCACTAGTCTGTTACGGTGGTCATAGACATACTGGTACCCCAGCTCGTCCAAATTGGTGTTGATGTTGGCAAGAGTCCCACTACTGGCCTCCATTTTTGGAGGCAGTACATAGGTAAGGTTACCATGATCGTCATACACATAATAGGTGTCGTGGGGAGCCTCGGGAATGGCTTCCTCTCCCGGATCATTGGTATCACCATCACCATTTTTGTCCATAGCGGGAATATCCGCATAGGTACGTTTAAGGACTACCTGGCCCTGCTTGTTGGTAAATTCTTCCGTAGTGTGCAGTTTGGTTGTGGTACCATCATGGTTTTCATCCTTGGTGATGTTCTTGTAGAGCTCTGCTTCGTTGTATTCGCCATTATTGTCCGGCCGTATCGCCAAAGAAGGGATATAGGTGTTGTCGACAAAGTTTAGATCTACTTGATATTGTTTTACATCATCGGCAGATATATTGGACAGGTATTCAAACTCTATTTCATGTCCATTGTCCATTGCCCAGTCTTTTCCCGGAGCGGCTTGTTTAAGCACCCTGCTCAAAGGCGATGCCTCAAATTTCTTTTGTGAAAAGGGGTTGGCGGAACTGGAGAGGATATCCTGGCCGTAGGTTTGTATGTAATAAGTATCCGTATCTCCTTCGGCATCTGGGCGAAAGTTTCCTAGAACTGCTTGTGGGTCCAGGTCTGGATAAGGCAACCATTCTTTTTCCTGTCTGCCAAATTCGTCATATCCTATATGGTTTACAATATCTTTTTTTGATTTGGACTGTGCCATGCCCACTTGTTGAAATGGACGGCCCAGACCGTCAAAAAAGGCTATTTGTTGAACCAGGTCATCATGCTGCACGAAAAAACCTGGACTGTTGTTCCCGTTATATCCTTCTTTTTGATAGGTACGGGTATAGATATAGTTGTGGTCGGCAGGGTTGCTGCTTACCGGAGTGGGCGAACATTCATTGCTGGGGTCGTATAGGTCCACACAATTGTCCACTGTAGTGTTAAGTGTCCAACCTGTTCCACGACTGTTACAGTCTTGTTCCCCAATGGAACCGGGGTCCCTTAACCCATCATTATCACTATCTGCATAATAAGTGGAGGCTGCTGGGGCCGGATTTACGATTGCCTGACTGGCAGAAGTGGATGAACAGCCATTTTCGGTCACTGTGACCGTATAATTTTCCGATGGTGCAGTTACCACACCTGAATTTGAAATGGATACTCCTGCTGAAGGACTTAGGCTATAAGATGCTGGATTACCATTAAAATTGGTAATCGTAAAACTTCCAATAGGGTTTTCGCAGGTTGGTTGGGTAACCGTTCCAAGTGTTGGTTCCAATGGAGTATTTGGTTGTGGATTGATTGTTCTGGGTTCAGATACGGCAGATGTACAATTATTAAGGGTTGTCGTGACAGTATAACTCCCAGATGGAGCGGTTACCACACCTGAGTTCGAAATGGATACTCCTGCTGACGGATTGACACTATAAGATGCTGGAATACCATTAAAATTGGTGATGGTAAAACTTCCTGTGGAGGTGGTGCAGGTGGGTTGTTGTACAGTGGAACTGAGTTGAGGTGTATTGGGTAATGGTTTTACCGTAACGGGAACCTGTACTCTTGATCCGGAAGAAATGGGATGTTCACAGCCTTGATTGTCAACCAATGTGCCTCCTACGAAAAAAGTAAAGTTGCCATTATTGTTTACGGTGTCATATTCCAAATATGGTGTAAAAATAGCTCCAGTATGTACTAATTCCTCAGCTTCGTTATACCATTTAAAAGTACTGCTTGCCCCTCCAGTGGCCCTAAGGTCAAAAGTACCTGAACCGCATGCCTCAGCACTTAAATCCTGTACAGATATAGTAGGTACCACCGGGGCCTGATAAACAGATGAAGCTTTGACCCGGGCAGTCTCACAACCATTGTATATGGCACTTACCCAATACTCTTTGTTCTCTCCATATACAGTAACCTTGGTTATATAAGATGCAGGTGCATTTTGATCTACTCCTTCAATATAGCTTGGTCCATCTTGGGTAAGATACCATCTGTGGGTAACTCCAGAAGTGAAATTTGAGGTATAGGGTGTATTAGCTGTAAGTTCAATAACATTGCTTCCGCATGTCATTGGTTCGGCATTTTCAGTTGCAGTTATAGAAAGCGCTGTTACCTGTGCATTCACGGTAACCTTGTCGCTGGCACAGTCATTAATTTTAGCCTCCACTTGGTAAGAAGTAGGACCATTTAGGGATGGTGTGGTGAAGTTATTTCCCTGAGCTAGGTATTGACCGGAAGCTGAGTACCATCTATAAACCGTTCCGCTAATGGATGGCGCATTAAAGGTTACTGTTCCAGCACCGCAACGAGATTGATCGGCCACATTAGGATTTGAAGGAACAGGAGGTACAGTTACAGAAACTGAGCCAGAGGTTTCGCTCCAACCACCAGTGGTGTTGTCGCGTGCCCTAATATAGTATGTTCCTGAGGTATTCACCGTATATGTTGAACCAGAATAGTCCCTGTTGGTGCCGGTGACACTGGTCTGCCAGTACCAGGTCACACCAGAAGGGGGCGACCCCGTACGACTCAGTACGGCTTCCCCACAACTTATGGAGGAAATGGTCGGATTTGAGGGTTTTGTTGGAAGCCCCCCGGAAACTTGAACGTTCAACGAAGCATATCCCGTTCCTTCACTAAAGGTCGCCGATACATAATAATTGCCATTGGGTGTATCCCAACGGACATCTATATCGAAATTACTGGATGAAACGATAGTGGCTCCCAACGATACGTTCCATGAAACATTGGTTGCCTGCCCACTGATCTGATAGGTTTGGGTGGTGCCAGCCTGTACATTCTGGGGCCCTATTATGGATTGAGCTGAAAGATTACTTGGCGTAGCTGCTAAAAATGATGCCAACAATAGTAGGCACCCGAATAGATTATGTGTGTTATTCGTTTTCATGATAGATTCGGTTTATTGTTGGCTTTGTCCTTTATAATGGTATTTGTAATCCGTCACTAGATTACCACTGGCATCCTTTACCTCTTTTAGGCGGTTGAAAGCATCATAGGTGTAGTAAACAGTATTTCCGCGAGGATCGGTGATACTGGTGACGCCAATCAGGGGGTCATAGGTATAGGTGGTGGCCAAGGCACTTGAGGCAGCATCTCTAAGGTTTTTCAACGCAGCACGAAGCACAATCTCAGAATTATCGTCTGTATCAGCATTGGATGCATTTATTGCGGCATCAATGGTGCTTTGAATTGCGATGGCGTGGGAATCTGTAAAGTTTTCCAGTTTGGCAATAGGATATGCGCTGTTATAGCCCCAGACATAGTAGGTGTGTGCCCCATTGGCCTTGCTTACTTCAACGGGATTGCCATTATCATCATAGTTATGGTAGGTAATGCGATCTTCCATAGGGTTAGCAGATGCATTATAGCCATCTTTCAACGTGCTGACAGATTTTGGCAATACCAAGTTTGAGCCCCAATCTTGGTAATTGGTTCTTTGGATGTTGCTGGACAAGATATTGTTGGAGGCATCCTTGACCAAAGCCTTCACTTGTACAGCTTCTGTTATACGGTGCAAAATACCTGTAGTTTTAAGGTTATCAATAGCTTGCTTTTCGGAAGGTTTCAGGTTTGGCCCCTCAAGTGAACTTTCTGAGGTAACATCGTCCGGATAACTGGTTATAGTTTCCTGAAGTTGACCCAGGCTGTTTGTAGTTTTGACAAGGGTAGGTTGTTGATGTGCTGTGTTGCCATAGACATAATCCGTGGTAGTAATCATCGGGTTTAACCCATCTTCATCATAAATGGTGCTGATGGTCTGGTCTATTACTTTCTTCCCTAAGGATTTTTTGGCTACGTAGTAACTAAAGATGTAACTGGCCCTGTCGTTAAGTGCATCCCAAGGCATATCGAAGGAACCTGGATAATAAGGTTCAAATATCTCCGGATTGTGAATGTTGGCAAAGATGTAATTGGACATTATTTCAGATTCAACCAAAGTGCTATAGGTATGATCCAATTGTTGCATTTTTACATAGACCGGATCTCCTTGTGTTGCGGTATTCTTGTATACGTGCTTATGTGCCAAGGTCCCATATTTCCACCCATCACTACGCCAGTAGGTGAAGTCGTCGTCCTGCCTAACAGCAGCGAAACCTGGAGTATGGTATTCTCCCGTACTTGAAGGGTGTTTAAAGGGGACAGGACTTTCTAAACCACTGCCTAGTATACGTTGAGGAGCTAGGGTATTATATTCATAAACGGTTTTACCTAATTGGATACCCTGGTTGTCTGTAACATATTCAGTGATTGTACCATATTCAACAACTGGCCGGTTATCTAAATTATTGTTGAAGTACTCGCCTGTTGATAATTTAAGTTTGATGTTATCGTTTACAAAATCCCCTCCATCTGGTAAATAGAAATGTTTATACGCTTCATTTCGATATGGTCTTAGAACATTTATGTTCTCGTATTCAAAGTATTTTTGTGAAGTAGGCTCGGTTTGGAACCCATCATAATTTTTGATAGACGCGACCCTGAGGCCGCCATGGTATTCCGTTACTTCGGTATTCACAGAAGGTCCTGGAACAAACCAAGACACATATCCCGTGGTAAACGGGCAGGAAACCGCAGCTCCGCTTGGGGCGCCGGTGCGCCCTTCGGAAACCTCCAGTGTATAGGTTCCTGGGGATAGATTAAAGCTAAATTCCCTGTTGCCACCTTCAAGTTCCTCACCACCCGTGCCTCCAGTGGCGTTGTATGTAATCCCATTAAACTTGACATAAGCACCATTTTGAACCGAAGCGGCCTCGGAAAAAGTAATAGACAGTTTAACATCACCGATTACATCATGGGGTATTACAACAGTTTTTGTTACTAGGGATTGGCCGATACTTGCATCGCATTCTGAGCCGTAAGCTTGAGCTGGGTCACCGTCTTGAACAGGCGAGGAAGTGGTCTGCAGAAATGTACGTTGGTGGGGCTCCAGTTCAAAAACGGTATGGCCGCCTGTTGGGTAGTTGATTCGTTCCAAGGAAGCCGCTTTCATTTTAATGGGATCCGATTTCCTATTTCCGGTTCCAACATCATAATTTACTGCAGGCACAGCATTAGGATAGTAGGTGCCCACTGTACGGGGCATAAAACTTCCGGTATTGCTATTAGCATACCCCCATTGATCCTGTGCCGTGGATCCCCTCTTGGGTAGGGAGGTACCATTATAGGCAAAGGAATAAGTTCCACCAACTCCATCATTGCCAACTGCAATAGTGTCAAGCCGCATGGACTTGGTCCTACTGTCTGATTTGTCAAAGCCCACACCGCTGGAACTACCTGGAGAGAAGTTGCCTCCATGTCTTTGGAAGTACCCATAAATAAATACATATTCATTGATTTTGATGGCATTGGGCTCGCCAAATTGACCTGTATACATCTCAACTTTATCCAGTTTTAACTCTCCTTCCAAATCACTCCTTCCGCCTGAAGTATTGAAAACTACATATCCGTTGTTGGTTTCTATTCTGGAAAGGATTTTTTGTTCGATGTTCTTGATTTCAGGATAGGATCCTTGAATAGTACTATTCACCGTCCCTGTTGCATATTCTCCGGAAGCTTCTGGGAAGTCATGGTTGAGGTTATCCGCATATCTGAACCGGATGGTATCCTTTTTGGTAGGTTCGATCATTTCCGTCAAGTACCATGTACTGATGTACTCATAACTATTTATGAAATTCGTTGTGGACGTTCGGCTGTATTCAGAAGCTTTATGGAACTGTCCATTTTCTTCTATAACGGATGTTCCGAATATCAATTTGGTGCCATCGGGTTTTATAACTTCAATTCTACCAGGATTCTGTGCATCATCTTGCTGTGCAATGACCTTGGCAACTTGATGATCGTTGAAAACAACTGTTCCGTTTTGATCGGGATTCAGTTGAAAAGTTCCACTGATTCCGGGTGCGTTCAGTATCAACTCATCAGGTTGTGAGTCCTTTAGTCCTTTCCAGCAATCGTAGATATAATTGAAGTTGGTACTGTTGAAAGCCGCGTTTTCGAGATCTTCTATCCCCTGATCAGAAAAATCATCCGGTATTCCTTTGACATTTCTGATAATGGCTCCACCAGCATTTAGTGTCCATCCAAGACCTACCCAGGAAGCCAAATCATTAACTTTTATACCTCCAGTATTATACGAAAGCCCTATAGGTACTTGCTGTTTACCTGAATCAAGAGTATATAATGGTATGTTCACATTGACCGCTCCCAAGTTATAGTTGACTGGAAATGTTCCAAATTTTCCAAGACTGGCACTGTTTGGGGAAACCGAGCCATAGTTTGTGATTTCAGGGGCCAAGTTTTGTGCAGTGGCTGTTATGCTAACTGTCAAGACTATAAAATACAATATTGTTTTCTTGTTAATCATTGGTGTAATTTTTCCGTGACACAACATGATTGCTTAGTTATTTACAGGTGTATGTTCAAGTTTGTGTAATCTTCGGCTTAGTTTATTTGCCCTTTCCTTTTGTGCTTTAAGTTCCTGTTGCTGATAGATTATGTAAAGGGTCAGCTCCTCAATCTTCTCCAACAGCAATTTGTTCATCTGTCCAAGCTCAATGCCATTGGCCTCTACTTCTTTTGCGGAAGGTATATTGGGTAGATGGCCCTTTTCTTTGATATATTTTTGTATTTCTTCCAAGGTGGGCAGATCATACCCTTCTTTAAAGACATAATCTGGCCAGGTATCCTGGTCCACCCTGATCTCACGGGTACGGATATGGCCGTCCACGGCCAATCTATATCCAGAAGGGACGGAGCTTGTACCTATGGCCACATTGCCCGTGTAACTGGCAACCGACCCAGCTTCTGACCAAACGGAGCTGCCTCCACCTGAAGAGGAATCCGTGGTAATGGAAACAGCAGTGCTTGGTGTGCTTTCGTTGTTTGCGGCATCCAATGCGGATATTGTAAAACTGTAGGTGGTGCTTGCTGTAAGTCCGGTCACCTGATAGGTGGTCACATTGCCCAGGGTAGCTTCCAGGTTACCATCCTTGAACACTTTATAGTTGGTGACACTGGTATTGTCAGTGGCCCCGCTCCAGGAAAGGTCAGCAGTGGTGTCCGTGTTTCCAGTACTTAAGAGAGTTGGCGAGGTGGGAGATTGGGTGTCAGTTCCTGAGTTTGTATCGGTGGTCACAGATATATTGCTTGCTGTACTTTGGTTTCCAGCTGCATCTATGGCCCTTACTGCAAAACTATAGGTAGTGGCTGCTGTTAAACCTGTAACCTGATAACTGCCAACATTGTTCAAAGTGGCTTCTAACGTATTGTCTTTGTATACTTTGTATCCCGTTACACCAACATTATCCGTTGCCCCACTCCAGGAAAGATCTACGGTAGTGTTGGTTTGTCCATTACTTGAAAGCGTTGGTACTGTAGGGGATTCGGTATCCGTTCCAGACGGGTTTAGTAATTCCGAAATGGTAGGTTCCTGACCATTTACTTCGTATACAGTAGGATTATAATGGTATAGGCCATCTGAAGTATTTGAATCATTGTATAAAAAACTTCTATGTCTAATGTAGTAAGCATCTGATGTGAACTTAAAATCGGTAAGTGTTCCTACCTCACTTCCTGAAGTATCATAAATTCGACCTTCATTTATTGTTGAAGTGTGGCCGCTGCCATGAACAAAACCGATGAAGAGATACCACTGGTTCAACTGGGGTAGGTCATCCACAAAAAAGTAGGCATTATTTACAACAGTTCCATTAAGTCTTAAAGTTGTATACCCGCTACTTTGATTGTTTGCAAACATCCCAAAATGGGGTGTTCCATCAGATGAGTTTGTTTTTTTTAACCAAATACTGAACCGATACTTTTTTGTATGGTCAATTGGTGGTAGATAATTGGTCTTCCAACCGCCATCATACCCGCTGGAACCATTGGGGGCACTTTTCCATAAAAGAACAGACGACCCATGGGGTCCAACACCCATCTCCCTGATATTCTCATTTATTTGTCCCTGTATTGTAAAACCAGATGCCGCACCATCTCCAGCTGTCCAGTTAGAGGTGTCTACTAGATTTGTCTGGGCATAGGAAAAACATCCAATACATATAAAAAGGCACTTAACTATTTTTTTCATGCTTATTTTGTTTTTTCTATTAGATTAGCAATCTTTTTTTCCAATATTTTGATTTTGTGGTTCTGTTGTTGGAGTGTTTTACTCTGTAAGTTGCTTTTGGCTTCTTGTTTAAGAATGTAAAGCGTTAATTCCTCGATCTTCTCCAATAGCAATTTATCCATTTGTCCCAACTCAATCCCATTGGTTTCTACTTCTTTGGCGGAAGGGATATTGGGCAGATGTCCTTTTTCTTTGATGTGTTTTTGTATTTCCTCTAAAGAGGGCAGATCATACCCTTCTTTAAAGACATAATCTGGCCAGGTATCCTGGTCCACCCTAATCTCACGGGTGCGGATATGGCCGTCTACTGCTAATCTATATCCAGAAGGGACGGAGCTTGTACCTATGGCCACATTGCCCATGTAACTGGCCACCGAGCCAGCTTCTGACCACACCGAACTTCCCGAGCCTCCGCCACCTGAAGCGGAATCAGTGGTAACGGAAACAGCAGTGCTTGGGGTACTTTCGTTGTTTGCGGCATCCAATGCGGATATTGTAAAACTGTAGGTGGTGCTTGCCGCAAGCCCTGTAACCTGATAGGTGGTGACATTGCCCAGTGTAGCTTCCAGGTTACCATCCTTGAACACTTTATAGTTGGTGACACCGGTATTGTCCGTAGCTGAATCCCAAGAAAGGTCGGCAGTGGTGTCCGTGTTTCCTGAACTTAAAAGGTTGGTGGGTGTAGAAGGGGCTTGGGTGTCTACTCCAAGCTGTACTATGGAAACATTGTCCAAATATATTGTAGTGCCTGTAGCCCCTCTGTTGTAAAACCTAAGAATTGGAGTAGATGAAGTTGTTGTAAATGATATGGTAAACTCTTGGAGTGATGAGCTTGCGGTACTAATGGAAGGTGTTATTGTTGGAGTTGTCATTGTTACCCCTTCCCAGACGTGCACATTAATATCTGCCCCTGCCCCTTCAGCTAAATACACCTTCATTTCATAATCCAAACCATTTGTCAATGTAGGCGTAATTTGAATTCTATCGTTTGCTCCATCAATACTGGTTCCCTTATAGGAATATGTTCCCACAGCAACAACAGTAGTTTCTACACCTGTTGTACAACCAATACCCCTAATGTTTGAAACATTTCCAACACTATTGGTTTCATTGAGTGCCGCGGCCGCATCGCTTGCTAGATATAATTCTTGTGCCATTGTAATTGTTGAAAAAAGAAAAAGTGAAATGTGGAGTGTCAGTTGCGTTTTTTTTTTCATTCTGAATGCTTTTTATAGTTTTTTTCAATGTGAGATATCCTCTTTTCAAGAGTCTCTAATTCATTTTTATGTGAGTTTTCCTGTTTAATGATATATAAGGTCAATTCCTCAACCTTCTCCAACAGCAATTTGTTCATTTCACCGAGTTCAACCCCATTGGTTTCTACTTCTTTGGCAGAGGGGATATTGGGCAGATGTCCCTTTTCTTTGATGTATTTTTCTACTTCCTTCAAGGTGGGTAGGTCATACCCTTCTTTAAAGACATAATCTGGCCAGGTATCCTGGTCTACTCTGATTTCACGGGTGCGGATATGGCCGTCCACGGCCAATTTATACCCCGAAGGGACAGAGCTAGTGCCTATGGCCACATTGCCCGTGTAACTGGCCACCGAACCAGCTTCTGACCAAACGGAACTACCGGAGCCTCCACCACCTGAAGCGGAATCCGTGGTCACGGAAACAGCGGTGCTCGGGGTACTTTCATTGTCTGCGGCATCCAAGGCCGATACTGTAAAACTATAGGTGGTGCTTGCCGTAAGTCCGGTCACCTGATAGTTGGTTACATTGCCCAGTGTGGCTTCCAGGTTACCGTCCTTGAATACTTTATAGTTGGTGACACCGATATTGTCCGTAGCTGCATCCCAAGAAAGGTCGGCAGTGGTGTCTGTGTTTCCTGAACTTGAAAGGTTGGTCGGTGTTGATGGATCCTGAGTGTCGGAAGCATTATCTGTGGTTACCGAAAGCGCAGTACTTGCTGAACTCTCGTTTCCTGCGGCATCCAAAGCGATTACCGTGAAACTGTAAGCGGTGTTTGCGGTTAAGCCAGTTACTTCATGGCTGTTCACATTGTTCAAAGTGGCCTCAAGATTACTATCCCTAAAAACTTTATATCCGGTTACCCCGATATTGTCCGTTGCCCCACTCCAGGAAAGATCTACGGTTGTATCGGTCTGTCCATTGCTAGAAAGGGAAGGTGCTGTTGGGGCTTGTGTGTCGGAAGGAACCTTTTGTATGGATATATGATCAATATATGCGGCATCACCTATTGCCGCAGGGAATGTATTTCCCGTGTATACCTTTATTTTGGCCGTTGAATCAACAGCGGTAAGACTAAAAGCGTACAATGTCCAAGTTGAGCTTGAGATACTTTGGGATGCAAAATCACTGAAACCTTCCCATAGGAAAAAACCAGGGGTTTTTGAACTGGCAGCTTTGGCATACAGACTGATATTATAAACAGCTCCTATTTCGGTGTTGAATTCATAAGTGGCAATAGCCCACCCTGCGGCAGTTGCCTCAATTTTAAGGTTATAGCTTCCATGGTAAGCATCATTTTGAACTGAACTGACCCCTGTGGAACCGGTCATGGTCCAACCAGCGGTTGAATTAGCTTCATTAGCAATACTTGCCGCATTGCTATGGCTGTGCAGTTCTTGAGCATTGGAATAGTTGAAAACAAAAAACAGGGCCAATAGAAGCGCATATGAAAATGCATTTTTCATGTTGATGGATTTAGAATATGTGTTATGGATTTAAAAAAGGAATGGTAGCCTTTGGGCTCTGAGGGTTTGATTGAGGTCATTTAGAGCAATTCAGTAAGCTTTGGCTTAGATAACATTTTTAAATGTTGTTCTTGGGCAAAGAAACGTAGATTAAAAAAAATAGCATAAAAAAAAGAAGAAAATTCGACAAACTGTTAACGAAAACACTTTTATATTATAAATGATTAAGATGTAAAAAAGAATGAATAAATAAAATATTAAGTAAGTATTATTTTATCGTTTTATTTGAATAGTAATATTATAAACTACTCCAATAAAAATAATCCTTGTTAAATTTATATTGAGCTAATGGATCTCAATATCCTTAAAGGATAAATACATATAGCAATCCTTTTTTAAGACTTTGTTCTATTTTTTTGGAAATCTTTGACCGTCACTTAGAACTAATGGTCCCTATATAAATCTTGTTTTTGGAAGAGGAAGGTTTCATGTTCAAAGCGTGTCCGTTTTCAACAATAAGAAAAGTAAAACCCAAAAAAACGGATTACATACTAGTAATCCGTTTTTTTATGCCTATCGGTTTCGTAGCGGGAACAGGACTCGAACCTGTGACCTTCGGGTTATGAGCCCGACGAGCTACCTACTGCTCTATCCCGCGATGTGGACGGCAAATATACAACCGTTTTTAGGTTATTTCCAAATTAGAAGGGATTTGATTTAAAAATGAACTGAAATTCATATCCTTTAGCAGAATTTTAATCGAAATAACTACCTTCGAAACCATGGAACTCATTAATGATTTTTTGGTCAATGCCAATTCTTGGGCCAACTGGCCAATGTTTCTTCTGCTGATAGGAGGGGGCTTGTTTTTAATTTTCTATTCAAAATTATTACCGTACCGTTTTTTTGGTCATGCTATTGCTATTACCAGAGGTAAATACGACGATAAGAATGCCAAAGGGGATGTAAGTTCATTGCAGGCTTTATCCGCAGCAGTGGCGGCAACTGTTGGTTTGGGAAACATATCCGGTGTTGCTATAGCAATCCATGATGGAGGGCCGGGAGTTGTCTTTTGGATTTGGATGACGGCTTTGATAGGAATGTGCATTAAGTTTTATTCCTGTAGTTTATCCATCATGTTTAGAGGAGAGGATTCCGAAGGAAAATTGCAGGGAGGCCCCATGTTTTATATCACAAAAGGTCTTGGGGAGAAATACAAGCCTCTGGCCATCTTCTTTTGTATTTCGGGCATTTTTGGATTTTTAGGTGTCTTTACGGCCAATCAATTTACTGAAACCTTTATGAGTGTTGTTCAACCTGAAGAAAGCCTGATAGCTTTGGGAGGAACTGAAGCTGACCCGCTGTTCAATTGGAAACTCATAGTAGGTATTGTTTTGGCGATAATTTCTTCTTTCGTCATTTTTGGCGGACTCTCAAAAATTGCCAAAGTGGCGACAGCCATTGTTCCATTCATGGTTATGGTATACCTCGTGGCCGTTATTGTGGTTATGGTTATGAATGCATCCCAAGTAATACCGGCGTTAAAGTTAATTATGACTGAAGCTTGGAATTTTAAAACCGTGGTTACAGGTGGTTTTTGGGGATTGGTGATCATTGGTGTCAAGAGAGCTATGTTTTCTAACGAAGCTGGTTTGGGTAGTGCACCTATGTACCATGGTCAGTCCAAAAATGAGGAACCCATACGGGAAGGTTTGGTTGCTATGTTGGGACCATTTATAGATACTATTTTGGTCTGCACGTTCACAGCTGTGGTCATTATCCTTAGTGGTGCCTATTTGGATGATTCCAGTGGAATTGTAATGACACTACAAGCGTTTAGAACCACTTTGTTTGGTTATGGAGATGACCTGCTGATGATTATTGTCACGGCCTTTGCGCTGTCTACTTTGTTCACCTATTCCTATTATGGTGTAAAATGCCTTTCCTTTTTGACCAATGCGAAAATCGGTAGGTATTATAACCATTATTTTGTAATTCTAATTGTCTTTGCTGCAGTTGCTTCACTGGAATTGGTGAAAAACCTCATAGATTTGTCCTATGCACTTATGGTAATCCCAAATATGATTGCTGTTTTGTTGTTGGCTCCCAAGGTAAACAAGGCAGCTAAAACATATTTTTCAAAAATGAAGCATGAAACGAACATTAAGAAATTTTAAAAATGTATTCACCTTGGAGAATGTTTAAAATTTTTAATGTGAGAACGGAGTGGTTGCACACGTTCTCAATTTTATAATTATAGTACGATCAGGTAATTCATAAAATTTAAACGTGTGAAAAAGCATAAAGCAGGTTTTGTAAACATTATTGGCAACCCAAATGTTGGGAAGTCTACTTTGATGAATGCTTTTGTGGGAGAGAAACTTTCCATTATCACCTCAAAGGCCCAGACTACGCGACATAGAATTCTTGGAATTGTGAATGGGGAAGATTTTCAAGTTATTCTTTCTGACACTCCGGGAATCATTAAGCCTGCTTACGAGTTACAAACTTCAATGATGGATTTTGTAAAATCGGCTTTTGAAGATGCCGATGTATTGCTGTATATGGTTGAGATAGGGGAAAAGGCACTAAAAGATGAAGCTTTCTTCAAGAAAATTGAGAACAGTGATATTCCGGTTCTGTTGCTTATCAACAAAATAGACACTTCCGAACAGCAAGTTTTGGAGGAGCAGATACAACATTGGCAGGGGTTGCTTCCCAAAGCTGAAATACATCCCATTTCTGCTCTGGAAAACTTTAATGTAAAAGAGGTTTTTGAACGGATTCTAGAATTGTTGCCCGAAGCGCCACCATATTACCCCAAGGATCAGCTCACCGATAAACCTGAGCGGTTTTTTGTGAACGAGACCATACGCGAGAAAATATTACTACACTACAAAAAGGAAATTCCATATGCTGTAGAAGTAGAAACTGAAGAATTTATTGAGGATGATGATATTATCCGTATTCGTTCTTTGATAATGGTAGAACGAGATACGCAAAAGGGCATCATAATTGGGCACAAGGGTAGTGCTCTAAAAAGGGTAGGCGTGGAATCCCGAAAAGACCTTGAAAAATTCTTTGATAAGCAAGTGCATATAGAACTCTATGTGAAGGTGAATAAAAATTGGCGCAGTAATTCTCGGCAACTTAGGCGTTTTGGATACAATAACTAACTGCCTTTTTCATTTTTTCTGAAAATCTAAAATCAACTCCTTCAGATATGCCTTAAGCTGATTCATTTGCGGTTTTCCTTTGGCTCTCCCCATCCTTCCAAAGGCATAAAGGGCAAACCAGATAACCACTAGAAAAACCATTCCTGCAACCCATAGTTTAATATCCTTGCCCAAAGAATAGTTGGAATAGGCAAAAACTCCAAGAATTAGGAAGAGGGTGCCAACCCCAAAGTGCAAAAACATAAAAAACGTCCAGAGCGTAGGATTAGGTCCAAACACGCCATGAATTTTGCTCACCCCTTTTTCAAAGGAGGTAAGCTCCAAGTGCAATTGAGGGGTCCAAAATGTGGTATCCTTTTTTTTAAATCGAATATAGATATGCTCGTCCAATCGTTTTACCATAAAAGGCTCTTTGGAACAGTGGTCAAAAGCCTGTTTTAGCCCTTCCAATTCGGTGTTTAGAGATAGCTCAAACCTAGGACGTAATACAATTTCATTGGGAAGGTCACTCATAAGTAGTTGACATTGATTGAAAAAGGTATCATTTTTTCTTCATAAATAATGGTACTTTTGCCAAAATTTGATGCTGATGGGCGCTATTGTTGCCATTGTGGGGAGGCCCAATGTTGGGAAATCCACTTTTTTTAATCGATTGATACAACGTCGTGAAGCTATTGTGGACGCAGTAAGCGGCGTTACACGGGACCGCCATTACGGAAAAAGCGATTGGAATGGAAAAGAATTCTCGTTGATTGATACGGGAGGATATGTAGTTGGAAGTGATGATATCTTTGAACAGGAAATTGACAAACAGGTAGAGCTTGCAATAGACGAGGCGGATGCCATTATTTTTATGGTAGATGTGGAGTCGGGCGTCACCGGAATGGACGAGGATGTATCCCGATTGCTTCGCAAAGTGGACAAACCAGTGTTTTTGGCAATCAACAAGGTCGACAATGCCCAAAGAGAAGCAGATGCTGTGGAGTTTTATTCCCTTGGACTTGGAGAGTATTATACCTTGTCCAGTATCAATGGTAGTGGAACGGGTGAATTATTGGACGCATTGGTCAAAGTTCTTCCAGAGGTTGAAGAAGAAGAAAGTGAACTGCCTCGATTTGCTGTTGTGGGAAGACCTAATGCTGGAAAATCATCTTTTATCAATGCACTTATTGGCGAGGATCGTTACATTGTAACTGATATTGCAGGGACAACTCGCGATAGTATCGACACGAAATATAACCGATTTGGATTTGAGTTCAACTTGGTGGATACTGCGGGAATCAGAAGAAAAGCCAAGGTGAAGGAAGATTTGGAGTTTTACTCCGTGATGCGTTCGGTTAGGGCCATTGAACATTGTGATGTCTGTATTTTGCTTTTGGATGCCACTCGTGGGTTTGATGGACAGGTGCAGAACATTTTCTGGTTGGCACAACGAAACAATAAGGGCGTTGTGATTTTGGTGAACAAATGGGATTTGGTGGAAAAAGAGACCAATTCTGTAAAAGATTATACTCAAAAGATTAAAAAAGTCATTGAACCTTTTGATGATGTCCCTATTCTTTTCATTTCGGTATTGACTAAGCAACGTATTTTCAAGGCTATTGAAACAGCTGTTGATGTCTATAAAAACCGCTCAAAAAAGATTGTCACCCGAAAGCTGAACGATATTATGCTTCCCATTATTGAGCATACCCCTCCGCCAGCTTACAAAGGCAAATATGTGAAGATCAAGTTCTGTACACAATTGCCTTCCCATTATCCGCAATTTGCTTTTTTCTGTAACCTACCTCAATATGTAAGAGAACCATATAAGCGTTTTTTGGAAAATAAACTAAGAGAGAACTTTGATTTTAGTGGTGTTCCCATTACGGTTTTTATGCGAAAAAAATAAGATTTAATTTTCACTGGCCATTTGCACATTCAAACTTTGTTGAATTCTGTTACCTTCATCATCAACTGCTGTTAATGTGTAGTTGCCGAGTTGGTTTTCAACGATTAATTCATGAAAATTAATGGTGGAACCCAGATAGGTTTCATCCAAATACCAATGCACCGTACTTTCTTGCTGCTGATGTGCCAGTTTAAATATGATTTCCCTTGAAGCTTTCCCCAAATCTCGAGGCAAAAGAATCTCTTCATTTTTTTTGGGGTAGATGAACTCCATTAATTGCTTTTCCTCAGCATGGCACCCTTCCAAAAAAGGAGGCAAGCTTTTATAATTGGGGTGGGCATTGGCATAATAATATTCAACCACTGTAGGTAAGCCGAACCAGTTTTTTTGGATCATATTTTCTAGAGGATAACAATCTGAATTCACCCTAAACGCTTCTTCCTTATCCAAAAATAGTTGATGGTGATAGGGACACTGTTTGCTTCTGCTTCCTTTTATAGGTAACAACTCTTTCTGTATAATATCACAAAATGTTGAGGCTATACACCCACTTTCTTTACAAACTTCCAATTCGGCTAGATCATCAAAAGGTTCTTGAAACCACCTGCTTTGTGGCAGCGCATCCAAAACATCAAAAAGTAGGGGGGCAGCGGCAGTAATTCCAGTGAGTCCAGGCCTCCCCTCACCATCCGCATTCCCGATCCAGATACCAATGGCATATTTTGGTGTTACTCCAACTGCCCAGGCATCTTTAAACCCAAAACTGGTCCCAGTTTTCCATGCAATAGCTTGTGACGAATCAAAGAACTGCCAATTTTCATCCCCTTCAGGACGATTAACCTCTTGCAACGACTTGAAAGTGTGGTAGAGTGCTCCGGCATTTAAAATAGGCGATTCGAATTGTTCTTCACCAAAATCAATTTCACTTTCCTGTAAATAGCTGGGTTCTGCAAATTCATTGGTGCGATACGTACTGGAATTTGATAAAAAATAGTTTAGGGTCGATGCTGCTGAGGCATACGTTTTGGTAATGTCCCACAAAGAACCCTCCGCACCTCCCAAAATAAGGGGAAGGCCATAGTGACTGGCAGGTCTGTCCAACGACCTCATGTTCATTTTATGGAGCTGATTGTAGAATTTTTGAAGCCCGTATTGTCGCAATAACCGAACGGCGGGTACATTTAGGGAGCGCGAAAGCGCTCGGCTTGCAGGTACGGCACCTGCATATTTTTTGTTGAAGTTTTTGGGGTTGTACCCATTGATCACGGTTGGAATATCCTTCACCAAGCTATTGGGCAATAACTGGCCCTCGTGCAACAGCGAGGCAAATAAAAATGGTTTTAAGGTGCTTCCAGTACTTCTTTTTTTTGTGATGATATCAACATAATTTCCATGAGCCTTTATAGTTGGGGAATTACCCACATAGCTCAGTACTTTTCTTGTCTCCACATCTAAAACCAAGATGGATAAATTATAGATTTCATTGCTTTTCAATTGATTGTAGTGACGTTCTGCCAAAATGTTTGCCTGATTTTGTAGATGCCTATCAATAGAAGACTTTATGCGCTTTCCAGGATGTTCTTTTTTTATCCGCTCTGTAAGGTGGGGGGCACTATTGGGTAAAGGACGTGGTTTTTTCGGCAATGGTTCCAAAATTGCAAGTTCGTAGGTTGTTTGGTCAATATGTTTGTTATCCCATAGTTTTTTGAGCAAGCGGTTGCGTTTTTTCAATAAGATTTGTTCGTTTCTGCCTGGGAAAATTAGAGATGGAGCATTGGGCAATACTGCCAAAGTAGCTGATTGTCCCCAGCTTAATTCATGTGCGGGAATACCAAAATAGCGCCAAGAGGCCGTTTCCAATCCTACTACATTGCCACCATAAGGGGTATGTGTAGCATACAGTTTCAGAATTTCATCTTTTGAATACCTGAATTCCAATCGGGTGGCCAAAAAAAGTTCAATGCATTTCTCAAAATAGGTGCGGGATTTGTTTTTTCTACTCAACCGGATTACCTGCTGGGTTATGGTGCTCCCGCCCCTTCGAGTATCCTTAGTAAGATTATGTTTTATGGCATTGAAGATGGAAATAGGATTAAATCCAAGATGTTGATAGAAATATTCATCTTCAAACAACAGCACACTTTGTTTAAAACGCTCGGGTATAGAATCCATTTGTGGAAAACGCCATTGTCCATCATCGGCAATTCGGGCACCAATCAAAATTCCATCGGAACTGGTGACTACGGTTGAAGTGGGTTCTTCAAACAAAATTTTGGGAAGACAAAACGACCATATCAAAAAAAGGAGTAAGAACAGGCTTAATTTAAATTTATGCTTCTTCCACATGACTTTTTTGCTGGGGTTGGTGTCATCCTGAGCTTGTCGAAGGGTGAGACCTAATTGATTTTATATCTCAATTGGCTCAACCACAACACTTCGACTGGCTCAGTGTGACATTTTATTGCACTACTTTAATCCATTTTCCTTTGTTGCGGGCATGGTAATTATCATCGTACATGGCTTCAACCTGCGAGCCAGGTAGATAATAATCACCCAAGAAAGAAGCATTCAATTTTACAATGAATGTTTTGGATTTTTTGCCAGACAAGTCAAAATAAAAATGAGTGCGGTCATCACGTACATCAATATACTCAGCTTTACTGGAATTGGAGTCTGATGTTCCTGCATAAGATGTGTCTACAATTTCCCATCCACTAGGTACAATCTGGGTCAGGGCCAAATTATCAATATAATCGTTGGAGCTGTTGAAAACAGTTAATTTTGCCTGTAGCTCTGTTCCTTGACGCAATTGCGAAACATCGATATGGTTTCCAACCGCATCAAGGTAATTAACAGATAACCTTAAATTTTGAGCTTGAGCCAATTCTTGCCCTACGGGAAGCTTACCACTTTGCACCAAAGTAGCATAAATGGTGTTGTTTTGATTGTTTTTAACTTGAATTTCTTCTCTTGCCCCTGAAATAACAAGATTGCGCTGTGCGATGGCCCTATCTGTTTTTACCACAACCTCTTTTCCATTATTGGTAAAAGTAAGGTCTAGAGATTTGCCGCCATTTTTTGCCACCATTTTTGCCATTGCCAATAGTGCATATGATGTTTCTTGCGTACTATACCATCTTTGTGAGGAAAGATTCTTGGCCAAGGAAACGGCCAGATCACGTTGCTGGGAATCCCCAAGAATTACCATAGTTTCCAAGGCCATGGCTCGATTTCTGAAAACAGAACCATAGGTTCTATAATTATAGGAATTCGGTTCAAAGTCAATATTGGCGATTCGAGCCAATTCTTTTGCTACCTCTTTTTTGCCAACCAGGGCATAAGCCGCAGCCAATCGCCATTTGGCTTCATTGCTCAAGTTTTTTGATTCCCGAAGACGATTCATGGCGGCTAACTCTGGTTGTTGGGCCAATGCCAATGTGTATAAACGGTACGCCTGGGCCATATCGTCATTATAACGACTTTGCTGATTGCTCCATTGACGGGCTGTATTTTTCTGATAGCGCAACCAATTGCTTAAAAAGGTCAAAGGCAGTTGATATCCTTTTTGTTTGGCCTCCAACATAAAATGGCCTGCATAAGAGGTACCCCAATCATCTGCTCCACTGTAACCTGGCCAATAGCTTAAGCCACCGCCGGAAGTCTGGAAGTTATTTAGCCTTTTAATTGCAGCTTTAATGTTTTTTTCTGCCTCTTTTTTCTTATCGAAAGTAATATCGAGTACATCATCCAAAAACAATTGTGGAAATGCTGCTGAAGTGGTTTGCTCTACACAACCATGTGGATACTGTAATAGATATTCCATCCGTTTGGAGAAATCCATGGGAGGGAGGGTTGAAAATTCGATTGTGGCCGAATTGGATCCTGAGGTCCCAAAGGTTTCCATGGATATGGACTCAGATTGATTCGCATCCAAAGTGTACAAAGTGCTTTTAGTGGTAACTGGATTTGGATTTTCTACATCAATTTCAATTTCATTACTTGCATTTTCCCCTGCTCCCGATGCAGAAACCTTTATGGTTTGAAAGGATTTGGCGGGATTCACTTTAAAATCAAAATTTACGATTTGCTCACCAACGGCATCAAAAGTGATGTTTTTGGAAGTTGCGCCCAAAGGTTCCAAAGCTTTGCCAGCTTCAATGGAAACCTGTACGTTTTTCACCTTTTTCTCCATGGCAAATACGGTAACGGGAATAGTTACTTTTTCACCCGGAGATAATTTTCGGGGCAAAGAAGTCAAAACCATTAGTGGTTTTCTGACCGGAGTGGTTTTTTCGGTATTACCGTACGCACTATTTTGATTTCCGGCAATGAGCATGGTGCGCACAGAACCAACATAATTGGGCATGTTTATCGTGTGTGATACTTTTTCGCCAGGCTTCAAATTAAATGGACCCAAATAGCTGACCACTGGTTTAAAACGTTGTGCTTTTCGGTTTTTGGCTCCTTCGCCAACGCCACCACCTCCAATCTCATAAATATTATCGACACTTATGGAGTAGGCCCCCATGACATCATCAAAAATGTCAAAGGTTTTTACCCCTAAAGCTTGTCTTGCATAAAATGTACCATGAATATCTGGGGTTTTGAATCGTGTAAGGTCTAACAAACCTTCATCCACTACGGCCAAAGAATAGGTCATTGGTTTATTATTGGACTCAGAAACATTAACCTTAAATGAAGTTTCTGGTTGCAGCACATCTGGCATTTGAAGTTCTGGCTTTAAATGCGTGGCCGGATTTTTCACTAATAAAGGTACCACGCCATATAGACGAATTGGGAGATCGTTCGCAACCTGTCCATGAGGTTGTAATAACGAAATGTTGATATAGGCGTTTGGCGCCATTTCTGCGGAAATAGGAATCGTTGCTTTGGTTTCTTTAGCTGAAGTTTCAATCCATTGTTGGGACAAGACTTCGGAACCATTTTCAATGCTTAGCAGCGCTCTACCGCCTCTGTCTGAAGGAAAAGTGACCACAGCTTCTTCACCCAACGAATATTTTTCTTTATCCGCAGAAAAAACCAGGATTTTTGAACTTTCGGAATCTCCAGAAGCTGGTCTTCTCCACCAATTTCGATAAAAGTAAGCGGTGCGACCAGTAGCATGGCCAGAGACTTCATCAACTACCCGAATCAGGAAACGACCACCGTCATCATCGGGAATGTTCACTTTAAAGCTGCCTTTTCCATTGTTTGCTGTAGTGACGGACATTTCTTTATAAGGTCTGTGGACCGTGGCATTTTCATAGCGGGAAAGATTATCACGGCCTCGGTTCCACCACCAACGCCATTCAATCTTAAAGATTTGCACTTTTAGTTTACGGTTTCCAGCTGCATTCCCATCAGCATTTACACTTACTACATCGAATTCGGTATTCTCATCGGTCAAAAATGAACCATATCTACGCGCTTTTGGGGAACGAAGCCCCACAAAATGACTAAAGGGAGCTAATTTTTTGGAAAAAACATCGATAGAGAAGTCACCCCCACCTTCAAAAACCTTGGTGGTAAATGTGGCTTGGAGCATTCCCGGAGCATTTCCATTTACGTTGATTTTTTCATTGATATTTAGAATCCCATTATCATCCAATTTGGATTGGATAAATTGATTTTCAATTGCGTTGAAAGTACGCACTGGATCTTGGAAGATGTAATCTTTAAACTTTGGAAACGCCGAAGCAGCATTTTGTATATTGGTATTGATATCAATCTTAAGATTGCGTGCCGGGGCTCCATGTAGCCATTGTACTTTGGCTTGGCCAACGTTATTTTTGTTCGCTTTTAGGATTTCATCCTCGAAAGAGAAATCAACCTTAAGTCGATTGGGTTTTATCGTGGCAACTTTTAAACTTTTGTTGTATTCTGCACCACCAACAATGATTTTAGCATTCCAAGTGCCAGTTGGGGCCTCAGGTTTTGTTGGAATGGGGAAATAATAAAAATCTTTTTCTTTTTTAGCATAAAGTCCCTCTTCAATATGTAGTGAACCTTCTTTGAGGACATTTCTTTGGACAAGCTTTCCACGGGCATCATTGACTTCCAAGGTGACAGGATGATTGTCGGGAATAGGATTGCTTTGATCATTGAGAACAAAGGTCAAATGCACAGTATCACCAGGACGATGCACGCCACGCTCGGTATATATGAATCCTTGTAACCCATTTTGCAAGGTTTCACCGGACACATCAAACTTGCTCAAAGAAAGCGCGTTGCCATCAGAAAGTTTTGCGTATGCAAAATTGTTGTTTTTCTCTGCGATGACGAAGGCTGCCCTTTTTTCACTGTCAAATATGCCAAATCCAGAAGCATCTGTGGTGATTTCACCCAACAGTTGCTGTTGATAATTGTACAATTTAATGGTTGTATTGGCCTCAGGCTTGGTAGTGAGCAAATTGGTTGCCACAAAATGATAGGAACGGTTATTTCCTTTTTTTACGATTAATCCCAAATCACTTCCAAGAAGATTGGTAGTTACAAGTCGAGTGTCATTGTAATAGGCAGCATGACATGGATTGTCCCGTTCTTCCCAATTCCAATCATAGTTTCTCCAATTATAGATTTCATTGTCCCAATAACGTTCTTCCTGGGTTTCATCATGAGTGGATATCGCGATGTCTTCTAAAATCCCTTCGGAATCACCTGCATCATCACAATCATATGTGGTATGTTCTTTTTTAAAGCTAAACTCAACCCGATATAAAGACCCTGGATTTATTTTAATCAATTCGGAAAGGTCCAGCGCATTGGCTTTCCAATAACTTGTGTTCTCGCCGCCATTTTCTGAAAGCGGAATCACTTTGTAAGCTACTCTTCTGCCCACGGTTCTGAAATCAGAATTGTATTCTTGGGTTAGATTGTTGTTTTGCAAAAACTGCAACATATTGTTCTCGAAAACCTGGATAACCCGAACTTCAACAGCTGAAAGGTTTACAGTTTCAAAATAAATAGGCGTTGAAGCTGTATTAGGAAGAATGGTTCCTTTGGAAATGAGGCGCACAGCTGGTTTTAATTGCTCAAAGGACACCAATTCAGAAAATTGATTTTTCAAGGTGAAGCCATATTCACTTTTAATACCTTCAAAAACATTGACCCGGACTTCACCTAAAATTCGATTGGAAGGATACACTTTCAATAGATTTCCATCAATTTCATAACGGAGATTTTGAGCATTTTCGATTGTGACAAGACCATTTAGATTCTGATTTTGTTTTAACGGTTCGGAGAAATTCAAGGTAAGGGCCGCATTGGGTGCAGAGGTGGTTTTAGCATCTACCACCACAAACTTGTTCAGTCCTGGGATGGTATATTTTTCCTCCCCTTGATTATCAATACCAAAGTTTTTACCGTTCCAGTTGATGGTGAGCTCGCTATCGACTGTTTTACGAGAGATACTATCAATTTTAAAGCTGAAATATTGTGCATTTTCCTCATTGTTGTCCCATTTTACCGGAATTTTCTTGTCGCCCTGTTTTACAGAAAGTACTTCATCTATTTTTGAGACATCCAAAACATCCGAAGCATTTAAGGTGCCAGAGAGGTATTGCCAGTCTTTACTATAGGATTGTAGATTTCCTAGAGTTATCTTGAAATTTGGAGTGATGGTCTTGAAACTAAAAGTATATTCTTTAAAGTCACGGTCTATATCCTCAAAGAGCTTGTTCAATGCCAAACTCACCACATACTCCGTATCGGGCTTTAAATATTCTGATGGCTGAAAGGTGAGTTCCCTCCCATTCTCAATGGCAAGTTTACCTTCCACCTTTGGGGATATTGTTATGTATTCTGAAGGAAGTTCTTGGGCAAGCTCGAACTGATTTAACTGTTGTGCAAGGACAACGGTAATGGGAGTGGAAATACTCTGATTTCCATGGGTATGGTAACTGATGTAATCCTTGAACTTGAAAAGATTGTCTGTTTCAGATTCAGGAGCCTTCTTTTTGCAAGAAACGGAGAGGATGACAAGGGAAAAAACTATGATTCGAAGATATTGAGACATGCCAAATGGGAATTAATTATACTGTAATTTAACCACAGACAAGATAGCTTAAAAATGGGTGATAGGGGGCATTGAGTTCATGAATAACTCGTTATGATTTACGGATGGTTTTGACATGTTGGACTGAACCTTATGAAATATTTATGATTTTAAGCAAAGGGTCAAGCTCTTAAAATTGATAAATTGAAACACTAACGAACAAAAAACTTCAATTCATGATACGCAATCTTCTTTTATTATTTTTTACTACAAGCGTTTTTTACACGGTCACTGCCCAAGAGTCGGATTACCAACTAATTGAAAAAACATTGAATTACTATATGGAAGGAGGCTCCAATAGGGATTTTGACACGTTAAAAAAAGCTTTTCATGATACTGCAACCATGAAATACATTACTGAAGAAGGCTATAAGGAGGTAAACGCGCTTGAATTTTTCAGTGGGATGAAACCTGGTCCCAAGTCAGATAGAATTAATCGTATTGCCGAAATCACTGTCTCTGGTCATGCAGCAAACGCCAGACTTGAATTGGAGTACAAAGATTTTACCTTTGTGGATTTTATGAACCTGTTAAAGATTGATGGGGAGTGGAAAATCGTGAACAAGATCTTTTACAAACGTTTGAATTAATCACTCCGAGACCTACAGTTCAAAAATATAAAGAAAACTTTCTGGGCTAATCACAATGTTGATGTTGAATCCCTAAAGGATATTCTTGATGGTACATGGGGATATCCTCGTGTTTCCGATAGTTGAACTTTGGAAGATCAATACCATTGATGTTTGGTGCCTACAAATTTACAGTAGCCACTCCATCAGTCAGGGGAACCTCTTGACTAATATCATTTATTCTAATGGCCGTAAGTACGGGAATGGGGCTACAGCATTCACTTCCGTCTGATAACTCAAAGGTTGCATTGACGGTGAACGAGTAATCATTACTTAATCTTATGAAGTAGTTGTAATCGCCTTCTCTCCAATCACGATCTTGTATCAATAATAAAGGACTAGAAAGAGATTCTAGGGAAAATTGAGTGTTTGTGTCATCTATGGTCACATCGTTTATGGTATAGGTGCCGTTGTCAAAAACGTTGCTACCGTCCAATAGTATATCAAAAGCCAAAACACCCAATCCAGGACATAAAACCGAACAGTCGTCAGAGGAATTTATACATGATAGGAAAAAAAGTATGGGCAAAAAGAGGAATAATCGTTTCAGTGTCATGGTGAATTTTACTTTAAGATAAACTTATTTAAAAAAGTTGCGCTATGAAAGGTTTTTAGCTCGGTAATCGAAACTTTGTTCAACCTATATTACCAGCCACCTGAAGCGCCACCGCCTCCAAAACCGCCACCGCCGAAGCCACCTCCAAACCCGCCAGAGCCAAATCCACCGCTTCCAAATCCACCACTGGAGGAACGGGAGCTACGCCCCATATTGCTGAGAATAATCATGTCCCAAATATCCATTCCAGAGTTTCGGCCACCTCGGCCACCTCTATTGTTGCGGTTATTTTTTCTCCCTCGTACAAGAATGATTAAGATTATTATGAAGATAATAAAAGGCAATAATGATTTTAAGGAAAACCCGGGGTCGTTCCCAAAAGTGCGTTCTTCTTTAAACTCACCCGTCAACACCTGAAAAATAGCATCGGCACCTTTGTCCAGGCCTCCGTAATAATCCCCTTTTTTAAATTCAGGAATAATAACGGATTCAATAATTCGTTTCGACATAAAATCTGTTAGGAAGCCTTCAACGCCGTATCCTGTATTGATGGCAATTCTTCGGTCATCCCTAGCTAAAAGCACAAGTACTCCATTATCTTTGTTGGCCTGACCAATTCCCCATTTTTGACCCCATTGTGCGCCTAGAAAGTTGATGTTTTCTCCTTCTGTGGAGGCAATTATTGCTATCACTATTTGTGTAGAGGTACTATCCGAGTATCTAATGAGCTTTTGCTCCAAAGCTTTACTTTGGGAGATAGACAACAGATTTACATAATCATAAACACTGGTCTGTTTTTGTGGTTTTTCAGGTATGGTAAATTGTCCCCAGGCTATGGAGACGTATAAAAAAGCAATAAGTAGATTAACCTTTGGATATGGCATCACTCAATTCATTGGTATCCGTATGGTCCCATGGAAAATGGTCGTTTAATTCTTTGCCGGCCATTAAAACGCCCTCTACAATACCTTGTTTAAAATCACCTTTTTTAAAATGTGAAGCAATTATATTTTTCGTATTATCCCAAAAACCTTTGGGGACAGCACGGTCAATTCCTGAATCTCCATAAATGACAAACTTTTTATCCTCCACAGCGACATAAAGCAGTACTCCATTTTCGTCTTTGGTATTACCCATTTTTAAAAAATGAAATATCTGCTGTGCTCTACTAAAATGGTCCATTTTGGCAGTAGCCTCAATATGAACCCTAATCTCTCCTGAAGTGTTTTTTTCAGCTTCAAGAATGGCATTGACAATCTCCTGCTCCTCATCAGCAGTCAAAAATTCCTCTACGTGCGACATGTTCAATTGAATTCGAAATTTACATCTGGGGCATTTTCAGCACCTGGATTGGAACTGAATAATGCAATTGGATCAAAATTGGCTATACCCGCTATAATATTAGTTGGAATTTTTTCAATCTTGATATTGTAATCACCTGCAAGATTATTAAAGCGATTTCGCTCCACATTGATTCTATTTTCCGTGCCCTCCAATTGAGATTGCAATTCCAAAAAGTTCTGGTTGGCCTTAAGTTCTGGATATCGTTCCACGGTTACCAATAATCTAGAAAGTGCGGAAGATAATCCCGTTTGTGCTTGTTGGAACTCAGCTAACTGTTGTGGGGTTATATTGTTTGCATCAATAGTAGTCGAAGTTGCTTTGGCACGTGCTTCAATAACCTCCTTCAACGTGTTTCTTTCAAAATCAGCGGCTCCCTGTACAGTTTTTACCAGATTGCCAATAAGGTCACTTCTTCGTTGATATGAACTCTCTACATTGGCCCATTGCTTGGTGGCCTGTCCTTTCATATCTACAAGAGTATTGTTGGTTCTTACATACCAGCTACCCAATATCACGGCCAATACCACAAGTGCAATGAGGGCGAGTATACCTTTTTTCATGTTCTCGAGTTTAGTGTTTATTATAGTTTATAGTTGTTCTTTGATTTTTAAAAGCTCTGCCTTTACTTTTTGTAGTTTTTGAATGACCTCAAACTTGGAAAGTGTTTTTTGTTTTTCCTCCTTTAAATGGATTTTGGCTCCTTCTAAGGTAAAACCGCGCTCTTTTACCAAGTGATAAATGAGTTGGAGGTTTTGGATGTCCTTGGGTGTGAACTTTCGGTTGCCCTTGGCATTTTTTTTAGGCTGGAGCACATCAAATTCCTTTTCCCAAAAACGAATCAAAGAAGTGTTCACTCCAAACGCCTTGGCTACTTCACCAATGCCATAATATCGTTTTTCAGGAAGATCTACGTGCATTAATCCAAGGATTGATTCTCTTGATTGGCGAATTTGAGCATATTTTCAAACTCTTCCGCCGTCAAACTTCCATAATAGAAGTTAATAGGGTTGATGCGTTCTTCATCTTTGAACACCTCATAGTGCAAATGGGGAGCCTCTGACCGTCCTGTATTTCCTACAAAACCTATCAAATCCCCTCGTTTTACTTTTTGGCCTTTGGTCACATTGTATTTGCTCAAATGTGCGTACAAAGACATATATCCGTACCCGTGATCAATTCGTATGTGCTTGCCATAACCGGAAGATCGGTTGTCGGCACGTTTTACTGTTCCATCACCTGTTGCATAGATGGGCACTCCTCTTGGAGCAGTAAAATCCATCCCCCAATGCATTTTTCGAGCCTTGGTGAAAGGGTCAGAACGCCATCCATAACCTGATGCCATTCTAGTTAAATCTTCATTTCGAACAGGTTGAATTGCAGGAATAGAAGCCAGTAATTTTTCTTTTTCCTCCGCCAGTTTGGCTATTTCATCCAACGATTTGGACTGAATCACCATTTGTTTTTGAATAATATCCAAACGTTGGGTTGCGTTGGTTATAATTTGGGAGTTGTTGAAACCTTCCAACGACTTGTATCGGTTTACCCCTCCAAAACCCGCTTTTCTTTGCTCTTCCGGAATGGGATTTGCCTCAAAGTAGAGGCGATATATATTGTTGTCGCGATCTTCAATGTTGGCCAGAACCTGCTCCATTTGCTCCATTTTTTTGGTCAATATCTCAAATTGCAGCTCATAATTGCGCACTTCGCGGTCAAGTGAAAGTTCTTTGGGCGTATTTAGTAAGTTGGTATTAAGCAGAACAATTAGTCCTAAAAGCCCAAACAAAGCGGCACCTACAACAAAAAAGAAAAGATTCCTATACTTTTTGGATTTTTTGGGCTCTATCTTTCGATAGGAAAGGGTATCTGGATCGTAATAGTACTTAACTTTAGACATGAAGGTATTTTATCCTATTTTTGCGCATTCTTTTTTAAGAAAACAAACAAATATAAAAATTGTTTTTCTTAAAGTGTTAAATTTAATAAAACCCTAGCAAATTCAATGACATCCCAAGAAGTTAGAACCCAGTTTTTAAATTTTTTCAAAGGGAAGGAACATAAAATCGTTTCATCTGCACCTATGGTGATGAAAGATGACCCTACTTTGATGTTCACCAATGCGGGAATGAATCAGTTTAAAGAGTTTTTCTTGGGAAATTCGGTACCGGTTTCCAAAAGGGTGTCGGATACCCAGAAATGCCTCCGTGTAAGCGGAAAGCACAATGATTTGGATGAGGTGGGCAAGGATACTTATCATCACACCATGTTTGAGATGTTGGGTAACTGGAGCTTTGGAGACTATTTTAAGAAAGAAGCCATTCAATGGGCATGGGAGTTATTGACCAAAGTCTATAAAATAGACAAGGACAGCCTTTATGTTTCTGTTTTTGAAGGAAGTGATGATGCAGATAATTTAGAAATGGACAAAGAGGCTTTTGAGTTATGGAAAGCCATAGTTCCAGAGGATAGAATCATCATGGGGAACAAAAAGGACAATTTTTGGGAGATGGGTGATCAAGGTCCCTGCGGGCCATGTTCTGAAATCCATGTGGATATTCGATCTAAGGAAGAAAAAGCTAAGGTTCCAGGTGCTTCGCTGGTTAACCAGGATCATCCGCAGGTTGTGGAAATATGGAATTTGGTCTTTATGCAGTACAATCGTAAAGCCAATGAAAAATTGGAAAGTCTTCCTGAAAAACATGTGGATACCGGAATGGGCTTTGAACGCCTTTGTATGGTGTTGCAAGGTGTGCAATCCAACTATGATACCGATGTTTTTACTCCGCTTATCCGTGAGATAGAAATTATCACCGGCCAGAAATACGGAAAGGACGAACAGACGGATATTGCAATTCGTGTGGTTGCCGATCATATTAGGGCTGTTGCTTTTTCAATTGCAGATGGACAATTACCGAGTAATAATGGTGCTGGGTATGTAATCCGAAGGATTTTAAGACGTGCCATACGCTATGGATTTACCTTTTTGGGTACCAACAAACCATTTATCTATCGATTGGTAAAAGTGTTGGGTGAAACCATGGGCAAAGCCTTTCCAGAGCTTCGTGAGCAATACCAGTTGATAGAGAATGTAGTCAAGGAAGAGGAAAGTTCGTTTTTGAGTACCTTGGAACAAGGATTAGTGCTGTTGGACTCAGTAATAAAATCTACCAATGGTAAAACTGTAGATGGTGAAAAAGCCTTTGAGCTGTATGATACTTTTGGATTTCCGATAGATCTTACTTCATTGATTCTTGAAGAAAAGGGATATAAACTGGATGCTGAAGGTTTTGAAAAATCCTTGAAAGCACAAAAAGACAGATCTAGGGCTGCTTCTGAAATTTCTAAGGACGACTGGACCGTGTTGCTTGAAGATTCTGAACAGGAATTTATTGGCTATGATAGTCTTGAGGCTGATGTGAAGTTGGTAAAATACCGAAAAGTCAGCAGTAAGAAAGAAGGAGATCAATATCAAATGGTTTTCAATCTAACCCCGTTCTATCCAGAAGGTGGTGGACAGGTTGGAGATAAAGGTTATCTGGAAGTTCCCAACGGTGATGTGGTTTACATTTTGGATACCAAAAGAGAGAATAACGAAGTTGTTCATTTTTCCAGTAACCTACCCAAGAACATTTCCGGCACGCTGAAAGCAGTGGTCGATAAAAAACAAAGGCAGCGTACTGCAAGCAATCATACCGCAACGCATTTGTTGCATCAAGCTTTGCGAGAAGTTTTGGGTTCGCATGTGGAACAAAAAGGATCGGCAGTGCACTCCAAGCACCTTCGGTTCGACTTTTCGCACTTTTCAAAAATGACTGTGAAAGAGCTTCGTGATGTGGAGAATTTTGTGAATGCACGAATTGAAGGACAGCTTCCTTTTGAGGAAAACCGAAATATCCCCATTAAAGAAGCTATGGAGCAAGGTGCTATGGCGTTGTTTGGAGAAAAATATGGCGATACGGTCCGGACGGTCCGTTTTGGGCAGTCCATAGAATTATGTGGTGGAACCCATGTGAAGAACACTGCGGATATCTGGCACTTTAAAATTGTTTCCGAAGGAGCTGTTGCAGCAGGAATCCGAAGGATTGAGGCAATTAGTTCCGATGCAGTGAAGGAATTCTACTTTAAGAACAACCGAATGTTGTTTGAGATAAAGGATTTATTGAACAAGGCCCAAGACCCTGTTAAAGCTGTGGAAAGTTTGCAAGAGGAGAATGCAACTTTAAAAAAGCAGGTGGAGCAACTATTAAAGGACAAAGCCAAAGGTCTTAAAAACGAATTAATTGCCGAACTTGAAGAAGTCAATGGAATTCAATTTTTGGCTAAGAAGGTTGATTTAGATGCTGCAGGCATTAAAGATTTGGCCTTTGAAATGGGTGGGCAGGTTTCGAATCTATTTCTGTTACTAGGTGCAGAAAAAGATGGAAAAGCGATACTGTCTTGTTACATTTCCAAGGAAATGGCGTCAAACAAGGGATTAAATGCTGGCAACATTGTGCGAGAGTTGGGTAAACACATCCAAGGAGGCGGAGGCGGGCAGCCTTTCTTTGCCACTGCCGGAGGTAAAAATCCTTCTGGAATAGCGGATGCATTAAAAAATGCAAGAGGGTTTGTTGCCAAGACAAACTAAGATATGCGATTCTTCAAGCTTAAAAACCTTAATTGGAAATACATTCTAGGTGAGATATTATTGCTTTTTGTAGGCATTAATCTGGCCATTTGGTTTAACGATTGGAATGCTTCAAAATCCATTCAGAAGAATAAGGAAATTGCATTGGTCAAAATAAAGGACGAATTGCGCAACAATCTCGCTCAGCTTGAAGAGAGTAGATTAAAAAACCAAAAAATACCTTCTTTTTTTGATGAACTTGGAAGCCTGGAGAACAAGGAGGGCGATTTGGTTTTAAACCCAGATATGATGAATATTTTTGTTCAACGTTACCCGGAGTTTTATCGAAAAATGGATTCGGTCAAAGTGGATGATAAACTTTATAAATATAAAGGCTTTACCAAAGTATATCTGGAAATTACCGATTTGAGCAATATAGCTTGGGAAATTTCAAAGTCTACCGGAATATTTCATGAGTTCGGATATGACTGTCTTTACCAATTACAAGGGCTGTATCACACGCAGGATTTGGTGAAGGGGGAACTTAAAAAAGCCACCGAGGCTTTGGGAAACAAATCTATAGATGATTTGATTCGGGTTTTGAGCTTTATGGATCAATTGGAAGCCCAGTTGGAAAGCCAATACAAGGATATGATCAACAATATTGATAATTGTAAGTAGTTTTCAGATGAAACTTCAAACCATTGTTCCCATTGAAAAAGCAAATAATCCCATTGACTATCAGTCAAAAGTATTGCTGTTGGGTTCTTGTTTTGTAGAGAATATTGGCGGTAAACTGAACTTCTTTAAGTTTCAAACAACGCAAAACCCTTTTGGGATTTTGTTTCATCCGCTTGCTATTGAAAATTTGATTGAAAGAGCGTTAACGAATCAACCTTATCAAAAAGCAGAGGTTTTTGAACATGACGGAATTTGGCATTGTTTTGATGCCCATTCCGATATAAGTGCTCTTTCGGAACAAGAATTGCTTGATAATTTGAATAATGGATTGGAAGAAACTGCAAAAACATTAAAGGAAGCCACTGATGTTGTTTTGACCTTGGGTACGTCTTGGACCTATAAACATAATTCAACCCAAAAAACTGTAGCGAACTGCCATAAGGTGCCGCAAAAGGAATTTTCCAAAGAGCTGTTGTCGGTCGAAAGGATTCAATCAAGTATTAAAAAGATGGCGGAACTTATCCAATCCGTAAACGAAAAAGCACAGATTATTTTCACTATTTCCCCAGTGCGCCATTTAAAGGATGGGTTTGTGGAAAACCAACGCAGCAAAGCACATCTGATATCCGCCGTGCATACTATTTTGTCACTTCGAGCTGTCACCCTGAGCTCGCCTGCACTGAGCAAAGCCGAAGTGTCGAAGGGGCAGTCGAGAAGTCTTTCCTATTTTCCATCCTATGAAATTGTCATGGACGAATTGCGCGATTATCGTTTTTATGGGAAAGATATGGTGCATCCCAATGAATTGTCGGTTGATTACATATGGGAAAAGTTCAAATTGGCATGGATATCTCCAGAAATCTACCCCGTGATGGATGAGGTAGAGGCAGTTCAAAAAGGACTACAACACAAGTCCTTTAACCCGGATTCTGAGACACATCAAAAATTCAAAAAGTCGCTGGGCGAGAAAATTACGTATCTTCAAGAAAGATATCCTTTCATGAAATTCTGATCCATGAAGAAAGTCCTTGTTGGTGCAATCATAGCTTTGGCCTCGGTATTGATCTACAAATCCTGTGCAGATTATCGGGAAGAATCTGCTACGCTTAAAGAGAGTTCTTTATTGATTCAGCAGGAGTTAAAAAACGTATCCAAGCTTATTGTGACCGAAGGGCACTTTGTGGAGGTATACAATTATGCAGATTCCAAAGAGCTGTTTGGATCTTTGGTGACGGCAGATAAAAAAGCATTGGTGGTGGTGAATGCCGAGGCGACTATTTCGTATGATCTAAGCAAGGTTGAATATGAGCTTGACGAGGCCGAAAAAACCATCAAAATTTCATCAATTCCCGAACCTGAGGTCAAAATCAACCCGGATTTTGAATACTATGATGTAACAGCGGATTATTTTAATCCATTTAAAGCTGGTGATTATAATGCCATTAAAGAAAATGTAAATGCTTCCCTAATGCGAAAAATTGAAGCTTCTTCTTTAAAATCAAATGCTGAAAATAGGTTGATTAGCGAACTTTCCCGAATCTATGTGCTGTCCAATTCCATGGGGTGGACTTTGGAATACAACCAAAAAACCATCGATTCTTATGATGGATTACTCAACCTTAGCAGTACCAAGCTCGACTAATTCCAAACCATCATCGATCAAATGTCCAACTTTAGGATTGTTTTGTTTGACCGTTTCCAGATGTGCTTTGATTTCCTTTTGAAACCCTGAATCGTTACCTTTTTTAGCCAGTTCGAAAAGTTCAACGGATAACAACCAATCTTCCGGATAGTTTTCCTGCAATTCCTTGAAAACCTTATTTCTTGACGTGGTGGTGTTTGAACCTTCCCTAAAATCCCGGATTTGTTGGTAGTATAGTTCCAATTGTGCTCTCGTAGTACTTTTCTCTGACTTTATGGTAGTTTCCAAAGGAACATGCGTAATCAGGTTAAAACTGTTTAAATCCGCAGGGCCATTGAATGCTGAAACAACCTCTTGGCCTACGGCCATATGGTAGAGCCCCCATTCAGGTAGAAACAAAACAGTACCATTGTGGGTTACAGTACAATCTTTAAAGGTAACCAGCAGTATTTTGCCCTGTAAATTTCGGGTGCCAGTTATGATAGTGCCTTCAACTTTGACACCTCCCTCAAACTCCAATGAAACCTGCTCACCTTCATAAATTTTATAGGCCTTTAAATCCCTTGGCCCCATATCTTCAATGGCTAAATTGATTCCTTTTAACTTTCCTATTGGTGACCCAAATCCTTCGGGATGTTCTAGTACGCTATGTCCTACCAATTCCTTTTCGCGATATGCCAAAGCCGTGGAACCAATGGTTCTCATGTAAACAGGTTTGCCATCATGTTCGATTACGCTTTGGAAATGCCCTGAGATTTGCAATCCCGTACTAAGTTCTATACTGCCCAGTGCTTTAGAGTCAACCAATTTTTTAATTCCTACAAGTCCGCCGGTTCGCAGGGCCATGGTATTGGCAAAATCCTCTAATACTTGACTCAAAAGTGCAAAATCGGGAGTAACAAACAACTGAGGCTGGGGTTTGGTGATGTCAAAAGCTTGATGGGCTGCTTCAATGGTGTAGGGTAATTTGATCACCTCGTCCTGCATGCACCATTTACTTTCTCCAATGGATGAAAGCAGTCCCGCTCCATAGATTTTTGGATTATCCACGGTACCTATCAACCCATATTCTACTGTCCACCAGTGCAAATTTCGAATAAGGGCCATTTCACTCGGTTCACCCATGTTTTCTTGCAGGTATTCAATATGTTTCTCGGCTTTATCAATTTCCTCTTGGGAAGTGCCGTGAGCTTCTTTTATGATAGATAAATGCCTTACCGCTTCATAAAGTTCATAATCCTTGGCGCTGGAAATGGCTTTGCTGCCAATTTCGCCAAATCGCCTTAGGTATTCTGCGTACTCTGGATTTGCGATAATAGGAGCGTGGCCGGCTCCTTCATGGATAATATCTGGAGCTGGTGTGTACTCAATATTTTCCAATTGTCGGATATCCGATGCAATTACCAATACGTTATACGCTTGAAATTCCATAAATGCTGCAGGAGGAATAAAACCATCTACGGCAACCGCAGCCCAACCGATTTCCTTTAAAATACGGTTCATACCGTACATGTTGGGAATATGGTCAATGGAAATTCCAGTCTGCTCCAGTCCATCTACATATGATCTGTGCGCCACTTTACTTAAATAATCCACATTTTTGCGCATTACATAGCGCCAAACCGCTTGATCAATGGCGGAATACTCCTCATAATTTTGAGGTTTGATAAACTGTTTTAGATGTTCGGGCAGTTTATCCAAAATGGGATTGCTTTCGTATGCAGCATCTTTCATTGTAAATGAATTAAAATCTTCCTATAAATATACTGATGACGGAACAAATAACATGTTAATTTATTCTTAGAAGGAATAAAGACTTATTACGTGTAATATTTTAGGAATATGTATTAATTTTGAATTGTTGAAAGAAGCAAAACAGGAAAAAGTATGCAAGCACAATTGGACGCCATTGATCGTGAGATTCTAAAAATATTGGAAAAAGATGCCAAGACTGTTGCCAAAAATATCGCTGAACAACTTGGTTTGACCAAGACCCCGGTGTATGAACGTATAAGAAGATTGGAGCAAGAGGGTTTTATCAAGAACTATGCTGCCATAATTGATAAAGAAAAAATTGAAAGCAGTATTACCGTATTCAGTTTTGTTTCCCTGGAAGCCCAAAAGGGGCACTTAATGGATGATTTCTTGAGACAGGTAAATCAATTCTCCGAGGTTACGGAGTGTTTTGTGGTTGGGGGAGAGTTTGACTTTTTGCTGAAGGTTATTGTAAAGAATCTAGATGCGTATTATAAGTTTGCGAAGACTAAAATTGCATCCTTACCCAATATTGGGGCCGTGAAAAGTGCTTTTGTTTTAAATGAGGTAAAGAACGAAAAGACCTTTCCGTTGTTGTAACAAAGAAACATAAAGAGAACGAAGAACCCACTTCACTTTTCCAACTTCGATGAACACTTTCAATTCAGCTACTTTGGATTCTTCGCTCTGTTTTTGATAATTTTTTAATTCGCTGCAACAGCTGTTACTGATGGAGGATATTCTTTAAGAATATGCGATACAAATTCTCGAATACGTTCCTCTTTCTTTTCTAAGTTCTTAGTATTGTTTAAGGTTCCTACACCGCGACCTTGCCATACCAGTTCCTTCTTTTTGGCATCTATTACATCAATGTAAAGAGATCCTTCGGTACGTGTGCTAACATTGGGGGTGTTGTTCCAGCCCCATCCAGGACCCCAGACCCAAGGATTGTAAAAACCTCCATAACCCCAACCAAAGTTGTTGTTGTAGACGTCAACACGCTCACGTTCTTTGGTAAAGATGCTTACCAAAACATCTGGTTGTTGAGATTTAACAAAACCGCGAGAGCTCATTTCAGCCTCAATGGCTCTAAGAATACGTTTTTTGTCCAAATCAGAGATTTGGGCCTTGTCAATGCCAGTTTTATAAAAGGCATATGATTTGAAAGTTTGAAAATCAGCTTTTTGATCATAATCGGAAACCACTCTGACCGAGGTACAGGAAAACAGTAGAGTAATTGTTAAGGCAGCTAAGGAAAACAGTTTTAAATTTTTCATAGAAATCTTTTTTGAGTTCAATAAATCACTAAAAATCAGTCACAAATATTATGCCGAACAGTGCTTTAGCGCTTTGAGTTTGTCTTTTTATCGTAGCCATAAGGACAATGGCGGCAACCACTCTCACAACAATATCCCCTTTTTAGATGGTACTGCTTGGTAAATACTTTATAACCTTCTTCAGAGAGGTAAAAATCGCCCTCTTCCAAGGGAATATATTCTTTCATATAAATAGAAACCAATATAAAATTACAGTATTCCGATGAAAAGCACCAATTGTAGTATTGTTAAGTAGTTCACCGAAATTGTTAATGTTATCATCGGATCAATCCAAATTTCTAATATATTGGAGGTTATCTTTGTAAGAAACTTATTATAGTTTAAACGTGATATTAGTTTTTAAACATTTCTTTTATCGAAATTATGTAGGCCTATCTCTTTGGCCATTTATCTTTTTAAAAGAAGATAATCTTAAAAAAGATGAAGTGCTCATTAATCATGAGCGCATACACTTAAAACAACAGCAAGAGTTGTTGATCTTTCCTTTTTATATCTTATACATTGCTGAATGGCTGTTGCGAACTGTACTTTATTTGGACAGTTATAGGGCGTACCAAAACATTAGTTTTGAACGTGAAGCTTATGCAAACGAGGAGGATAAAGAGTATCTTGCACGCAGAAAGTCCTTTGGTTTTTTGGACTATTTGACGCGTTAATCACACAACTTGCTTGTTCCCGATCAGAAAATAGATTTATCCATTCTTGAAGAAAAAGGAGTGACCCTTTACATCAAAAGGGAGGACACTATCCACCCACATATCTCAGGTAACAAATACCGAAAGCTTAAATACAACTTGCTTGAAGCTGAGCAACAAGGCCATACCACCTTACTCACCTTTGGTGGTGCTTTTTCCAATCATATTGCCGCAACGGCCTGCGCTGGAAAGGAGAAAGGATTTGAGACCATTGGTATCATTAGAGGAGAAGAGTTAAAGGACAGCTGGCAAGAAAACCCAACATTGAGATTAGCGCGTGATCATGGAATGGAATTTCATTTTGTTTCGCGAAGCGATTATCGAAAAAAAAATGAAAAATATTTTTTGGATGGATTGAACGATGCTTTTGGCAAGTTTTATATCCTTCCCGAAGGGGGAACCAACACCTTGGCGGTTAAAGGTTGTGAAGAAATTTTGACCGAAGCAGATGTTAAGTTTGACTTTATTTGCAGTTGTGTTGGAACAGGAGGCACCGTATCCGGACTTACCAATTCAGCAAAAGCCCATCAAACGGTGTGGGGTTTCCCTGCCTTAAAAGGTGATTTTCTAAAAGAAGATATCCGTAAATTTGCCCGAAACGAAAATTGGGATTTAATTTCTGATTACCATTTTGGAGGCTATGCCAAGGTTGATGCAAGTTTGATCAATTTTATCAACACCTTTAAAAAAGAAACTGGAATTCCCTTGGATCCTGTTTATACCGGAAAAATGCTTTTTGGTATTTTTGACTTGATAAAAAAGGATACTTTTAAAAAAGGGGCCCAAATTTTGGCCATTCATACAGGAGGGCTGCAGGGCATAGAAGGTATGAATCTTGCATTAAAAAAAAGGAATTTACCGTTGTTGGACGTATGATCAAACGAATAGGATATGTTTTGGTGCTCGTTTTAGTGTTCACGGGCTGTAAATCAAAAAAGAGGACGGTGACCCGTCAACCCAAACCGGTGGTGGAGGTTAAAAAGGACCAAGATCCCAATACGGGACTTCCAAAGGATGGTCCCAAAGATTCTGAATTATATCCTTTACCTGTGAACCCTGGTCGATTTGTAAAATTTCCCATTGCAAACACCCAGGAGTATATAGAGACTTTTGCCGAAATGGCCAAGTACGAGATGCGTGCCTTTGGTATTCCTGCAAGTATTACCTTGGCGCAAGGTATTTTGGAGAGTGGCTCGGGCAAAGGGGAACTCACCCGAAAGACCAATAACCATTTTGGGATAAAATGCCATACCGGGTGGGACGGGGAGTTCGATTTTCATGATGACGATGCCAAGGGAGAGTGCTTCCGAAAGTACAACCATCCCATGTATTCATTCCGAGATCATAGTATTTTTCTTTCTTCAAGGTCACGATATAAATTTCTGTTCAATTACAGACGGAACGATTATAAAAAATGGGCTTACGGTTTGCGTCAGGCGGGGTATGCAACGGACAGGAAGTATCCACAAAAATTGATTGCCTTGATTGAACGATATAATTTGGACCAGTATGACGCAGAAGTGGTGCGTGGAGGACTGGAAACCGTTCGGGCACCTAAAAAATATGAAGTGTTTACCCATGTGGTGGAACAGGGGGAAACCCTGTATGCCATCTCTCGTAAATATGCCATTTCAGTAGATGAGCTCAAACAAATCAACAACCTTAATACTAATACCATTTCCATTGGGCAAGTGCTCAATATCCGGAAAGAAAAATCAAAATAACTGTCACATCGAGCGCAGTCGAGATGCGGCTGTTCAAAAATGGTTCTCGACTGCGCTCGAACTGACATCAAAGAATAGAATACTAAATGCTATACCAACGAAGCAGTGCCTTGTTTGCGGAGGCCAAAAAATACATTCCCGGAGGGGTAAATTCCCCAGTAAGGGCATTTAAAGCCGTAGGGGGAGACCCTATTTTTGTAAAAGAAGCTAAAGGAGCTTATTTATATGATGAGGACGGCAACCAGCTCATCGATTATATTGCCTCATGGGGGCCACTGATCTTGGGTCATGCCCATGAGCCTGTGATCAATGCTGTAGTAGAAAAAGCCAAAAAGGGAACTTCCTTTGGAATGCCTACCGAAATTGAGACTGAACTGGCCCAACTGGCCGTTTCCATGGTGCCCAATATCGACAAAATCCGTTTTGTGAATAGCGGAACCGAAGCTTGTATGAGTGCTGTGCGATTGGCCCGAGGTTATACCGGAAAAGATAAGATTATCAAATTTGCAGGGTGCTATCATGGCCATTCCGATTCTTTTTTGATTCAGGCAGGGAGTGGGGCGGTGACCTTTGGAAGCCCCAATAGTCCTGGGGTGACCCAAGGCACCGCAAAAGATACACTTTTGGCCAATTATAACGATTTGGAAAGCGTAAAAGCTTTGGTGGAAGCTAATAAAGGTGAGATTGCAGCCTTGATTCTGGAACCTGTAGCTGGAAATATGGGCTGTATCATTCCAACCAACGAATTTATCCAAGGTTTACGGGATATCTGCACCCAAGAAGGTATTTTGTTGTTGTTTGATGAGGTGATGACCGGATTCCGTTTGGGCAAAGGAGGTGCGCAAGAAGCTTTGGGCATAGATGCTGATATTGTGATGTTCGGAAAAGTAATTGGGGGCGGACTCCCCGTAGGGGCTTTTGCTGCCAGAGCTGAGATTATGTCCCATTTGGCTCCCGAAGGACCCGTGTATCAAGCAGGAACCTTAAGTGGAAACCCCTTGGCCATGAGTGCCGGATTGGCCATGCTCACCGAACTCAACAACAATCCGGGAGTATTTACCAGCTTGGCGGAGAAAACGGAATACTTATATAAAGGGATAGCTGAAGTACTGGTTTCAAAAGGAGTTGCCCATCAGATTAATCGCTATGGCAGTATGATTTCGGTGCATTTTTGTGAAGAACCTGTGGTGGACTTTGCATCCTCGGCCAAGGGCAATAACGATACCTTTAAAAAATACTTTCATGGGATGTTGGAGCAGGGGGTGTATTTACCACCATCAGCTTTTGAAAGCTACTTTTTAAACGATGCCCTCAGCTACGCTGATTTGGACAAGACCATTGAGGCGGTAAAAACTATTTTTTAACTCGAAAAGTAGCTCCTTCCCTGTCATCCTGAGCGCAGTCGAAGGAAAGTGAAGGTGTCCGAAGGACGGAAGGGATTGATTTCTACCCTTACCGATTCCTTTTAGGAATCACCTTTCCCTGTGCAGGGAAAGGAACAATTATTATTTTCTGATTTTGAAAAGCTCCTCACCTTGGATAAGGGGAGGTGGTTCCAACTTTGTTGGAATCGGAGGGGATTGACTATGCTATTTGAAATTCTCCCTAATCTCCTGAAGTACGGATGGCAAATTCTCAAATACCATTTTGTTTTCAAAACGGATTAAAGTAAACCCTAGATTTTCTAAATATTGGGTGCGTTTCAAATCCTTTTCTTCAGCCATTGGATTCATATGCACTTGTCCGTCCAATTCGATTATGAGTTTTTCGGAAGCGCAATAAAAATCTACAATAAAATGGTCGATACTGTGCTGCCTTCTGAATTTTCGGCCATCCAGCTTTTTATGTTGAAGTTGTTTCCAAAGAAATGCTTCGGCTGGGGTCAGGTTTTGACGTAGCTCTTTTCGGTGAGGCCGAAGATTTGGGTGGTCGTGCCTTTTCATTTATTATACCAAAATAGTAAAAAAGATGAAAGCAGTGGTTTACACCCTTTCCGACTCCTTTCAGGAGCCACCTTTCCCTTTTTAGGGAAAGGAACCAATAATGTTTTGGTTTAGAACAGTTCCTCACCTTGGCGAAGGGAAGGTGTCCGAAGGACGGAAGGGATTGGCATTAATTAAATATTTCTACCCTTTCCGATGTCACTACGTAACACCACCTTTCCCTGCACAGGGAAAGGAATTAGTTGTTTGTATTTATTAAAGCTCCTTCCCTTGGTTAAGGGAAGGTGGGTTGATGCAAAACATCAAGACGGTAGGGATGGTAATGGGAGATTAATTTTTGGATTGATAACAACCAATCTGCTCGGCCAACCAAGTTTGGCTACGGCCCTGTTCTTTTAAAACGATTTTGATGCGGTTCATGTTCATGGTCTGCCGTGGGTTATTACATAGTAATAAAAAAGAGTTAACCTTAAAAATATTGGTTAAGCAGAAAGCAAAATACAATAAAAATAATATGGTAAAACAGTATAAAAAGATATGCCTTTATATCATAAAACAATATGTATTATGTGCCACAAATCCCTGATCATTACCTTGATCCAACAAGATCTAAAACATAGCCAACTTACCCAAACGTTGTGCAATGTCGGGCTAGATCATGGCGGCCTGTACGATCTTGATCTGATCTCCCTTGTAGCAAAACTCATGCAAGTGCCTCCCCAAAACCTAGAGGCTTTTGTGGCAATCTATTGCGGTTATTTAGATCGGGCACCGCAATGGCCAACTACCTATAATGGTAAAGAACTATTGCCTGTGGCAGAGGAGTGTTATGTTAAGTTAAAGGGGTGTTTGGGGTAAACACCAGAAACATTCTGGTGGCAGCGGAGGTTGAGCATGTTGCATTATGATGATTCCGGTATAACAATATGCTTCATTGCAAATCCATCTTTTAACACAATACCTTGAAGACCTACCTCATATTTTTTCCATATTTTCTTTGCAAAAACTTCACCATCCTTTTCTTTAATTATTATTGGCTTGTTATGATTTATTTTTGGACAAAATAAAACACCAAATTCACCCTGCGGAAAATGAATTGCAATTCCAGGTTTATAAGTGCTAATTGATCTTAAATAACAAATTCCATAACCTCCAATTTCTGGTCCTCCAACAGTAATAGGCGTAAAATGCTTCCCTCCTTTAATACTTATGGTTTGAGGTGCGAAATTTAGTTCTGTCTTTAGCTCGTAGACAAAAATTGAAGAGCTCGATTCCCCATATGGTTTTGCCTCAACTGAGATTTGAAAATCGCTTACAGAAGGTATTTTTTCGTCATCAATCACTTTCTTAAATGCAAGTGACATTCGAACAAAAGGATTTTTATCTTTAGCAGAACTTGAGTAATATTCAGATTGATATTTGTTAAAAGCTATTTTATCACCAATCCACAGATCTTGGTAATCTAGGGACATCTGTCCATCTGAAAATTTGTATATAGCAGGCTTATTATTAAATAGAGTTCCAATTAAAAAATCAGTGGTATTATTGGACTCTAAATTTAATTGTGCACATCTGTTTGCTAATTGTTTGAAATCTTTAATTTTCCCAGAGAAAAAATCATCTAGTAAAATTTCTGCGTAATGGATGTTTCCAGCATATGCTAAACATGTTTCTGGATGAAGTATTAAAGCCTTTAAATTTCCCGCCAATGGATTATTTCTGACTGAGGATTGATCAGTAACTTTCGAATCGGAAACGAATTTAATGTTGTGTCCATTTATCTTAGCGACAATAAGAGTCATGAATTGTGATTTTATTACTAAATAAGAAATAAAGTTTTATGTGCAGAAAGATTGAGATTTAAATTAATACAAACTGTAGAATTTTGGGTTACACATAGGGCTTAAAAACTGCGGCCTCCCTTCAATTTTGAAGAAAGTAGCTGCAAAAGGTGTTAAAGCATGTTAAAATTTTACCGAACGTTTGGTAAAATTAAAATTCTTTTTACATTTGTCCCATGAGAATGGCAAAAGTATCAGATATAGAAATTTTAAACGGGCTTATGTCCGTGTTTCGTTCCAAAGGGTATGATGGAGCCAGCCTTAATGAGTTGGCAGAGGCCACGGGTCTAAAAAAAGCGAGTCTGTACCATCGCTTTCCCGGAGGGAAAAAAGAAATGACCGCTGCCGTCCTCGACTTTATGGAATCATGGATCAATGATAAGGTCTATAAAGTGCTCTCTGATGAAAAACTGGTACCAACCCAACGTTTAAAAGAAGCTTTGGACAACATCAATGCCGTTTACAACGAGGGACGGGAGGTATGTTTGTACCGTTCCCTTTCCATGGATACCGGAATGGCACTGTTTGGTGAAAAGATTGAAAAAGGAATCAACCAATGGTTGGAGTCGTTCAGCATTTTGGGAAAAGCTGTTGGGCAAGATGCAGAGACCGCCATGCAAATGGCGAAGCAAAGCTTTATTGAGGTACAGGGCAGTTTGGTACTTTCCAAAGCGATGGACAGTACGGAGCCTTTTCAGAATGCCATCCAACAAATTAAGAACCGATACAAAACCTAAAAAAATTTGAACATTAAAATTACCGAACGTTCGGTAAAATAATAATAACGATTAAATTAAAAACAATGAAAACTAGAAAAACGATTGTAACACTTTTTACTTTGGCGGTATTGGTCGCCTCGAGCCTTAACGGACAAAACAAAAGAAGATCCGCAACAAAACAAGATTATCCAACCACCTACCATACCGCAAAGGTGTCCGGATTGGATATTTTTTACCGCGAAGCGGGCCCCAAAGACGCTCCCACCTTACTTTTATTGCACGGTTATCCCACTTCTTCGCACATGTTCCGCAATTTAATGGACGACCTATCTTCCAAATACCACTTAATTGCACCAGATTACCCCGGTTATGGACGTAGTTCTCAACCTCCAATGGCAGAGTTTGACTACACCTTTGACAATTTTGCAGAGATTATTGATGAGTTGTTGGTACAGCTAAAAGTAGATCGCTATAGCCTTTACTTGATGGATTATGGTGCACCAGTGGGGTACAGAATTTTTGAAAAGCATCCGGAACGTGTGGAGGCATTTATAGTGCAGAACGGAAATGCCTACGATGAGGGATTGGTGGATTTCTGGATTCCCCTTAAAAAGTATTGGAACGAATACACGGTTGAAAACGGAAAGGCCTTGGAAGGTTTTCATCAATTAGGAGGTCTTAAATGGCAGTATTTGCATGGAGTTCAGGACAGCACCAAGGTAAGCCCGGATAACTGGAACATTGACCTACAACATTTGACCCGTCCGGAAAACAATGAGATTCAATTGGCCATGTTCTATGATTACCGCACCAATGTGGATAGATATCCCGGATGGCAAAAATTGTTCCGTGAGTATCTGGTGCCTACCTTGATTGTATGGGGAAAGAACGATTACATTTTTCCACCAGCTGGGGCACATCCGTATAAAAGAGATCTAAAAAATGTAGAATTCCATTTGTTGAACACAGGCCATTTTGCTTTGGAAGAAAAAGGAATTGAGATTGCCAATTACATCGACAATTTTTTGAAAAAGAACAAAATCCAATAATTAGGTTCGCTGCCCGTAGCACATTTTTTTCATGATGCTGCGGGTAGTGTTTTCAACCCTTTCCGACTCTTTTCAGGAGTCACCTTTCCCTTATAGGGAAAGGAACAATAGTATATTCTAACTTGAAAAAAGCTCCTTCCCTTGGTTAAGGGAAGGTGTCCGAAGAACGGAAGGGATTGGATTAATTCAAGATTTCCCTCCTTTCGACTGCCTATCCTCTGTGCAAGACTTCGGAAGGAGGACGCTCAGGATGACAGGGAAAGGAGTAATAAAATAGAAAATGGGGCATATGCCCCATTTTCATTTAAACAAACTAAAAAAATAAACCAGCTCAAAGTCAAATCGGTTTAATCCAGAGCAAGTGTTTCCATTTCTTGTGTTCTTTTAGCACAAGGGCGGTGTTAATGGCAAAAAGTCCGCCTGTTTGTAACAGTTCATTGACTTCATCGGCCTCTAAAAAAAGATGGAACAAAAAGATGTGCAAGGTGATGGGCAGCAAAAAAACAGCTCCAACAAAACTACTTCCCTGTAACAATATCAACAATCCAAATAGTAGTTCGGCTATGCCTAAAACCTGCCAAAAATATCCGGTCTGTTTTGCTCCGTTGATGTACAATATTTTTTGAAGTGTACTTTCCTTTTCAGGAGCTTTGAATTTTTGTGCCTTTTCTACAACTGCAATAGGAGAGGGGATGGGTTTTTGGAACTTTTGGATTCCACCATAAACCATCATTCCACCCAAAATCAAACGCAAAACAATAAATAGGATGTTTATTTTCATTCTACAGGTGGGGTTAGTTTGGTTTCACCTGCATTGGGATTGTAGATGTAATTAAAAGTATAGAAACGATATTCATCTGTCATAAAATTTGGCTCTACCGGAGCATCTTTATAATAGCTCACAATTTCCATTTTAGCATATTTCCCATCATGGGTTCGGATAATAAAAACCTTTCCTGGGATAGGTGCTATAATATGGGTGGCAGGATTGTAGCTGTACCATCCGTTGTTGCTTCCGGTAGGTATTGCAAAGGCACCATCGGCATCTTGGGTAAAAGTGAGTCCATCTGCATCTGTAATACTGGCAAAAGTTCCAGATTGGATAGAGATTCCCCCATTTCCGTTTCTTGTTGGTTCATCATTTGTACCTGTTGCTGTCCCACCGTTTACAACAATAGATGTCCCCCTGAAAGCAATATCCCAGTCGGTATCGCTTGTGGTTACCTCACCTGTAACAAAACTGAATTTGGTATACGGCCCTCCCGCTGGTTCTCCTTGCTTTCCGGTTTGTGGTGCAGGAATGTTGGAGGCTGTCTTACTTTGAACAGGAACCAGATTTGGGCCGTCATCATTACTACAGCTTACAAAGGCGATAAAAAAGAACAAAAGACTAAAAAGTTTTAAAGTGGTTTTCATATGTATTTATAGATTAAAATTGAATATTAAGTTTTGTGAACAGTTGAATTCCGGGATTGATAAGGATTTTGCTATCCTGAGCGGCCAATGGATTGTTACCTTTGAAATCCAACAGGTTATTGGCTCCAAATTGTAATTGGTAATGTTTAAAAAAGGTTTTTCCGAAGGCTAGATTTACCAGTGCATAGCCGTCAACAAAAGAATCGTCAAAATCATCCAACAATCCATTGCCATTGCGATCGGTAAGGCCAAACTTGCTTCGATAAGTAACCCTTAGATTGGCATTGGCTTTCCATTTGGGGATTTCGTAGAAAGCTTTGAAGTTTAGGGTATGCCTAGAGCGGTTTTCCAAACCAAAATAATCTGATTTTTTCAACTGGATAGTTGACAGAGTTTCGGGGTCACGGGCAAATACTTCACCATTTTCAATGTCTTCCTTTTTGTTTTTGTCATAGGCATACAAGAGCTGATACCCAGCTGAAAAATTAAGTTGATTGGAAGGTCTGTACTTGAGGTCAATTTCCAAACCTTGGGTATACACACTTTCCCTGTTGATGTAGCCAAATACATTTTGTCCATTGGTCTTGGCGGCCAAGATTCTGGTGTCGATAAGGTTTTTAAAATCGTTTCGAAAAAAGTTAAGTTCTGAGGATAGTTTTCCTTCTTTGTAGACGATTCCAAGATTGTAGCCAACGGAACTCTCCGCATCCAATTTTTTTCCTAAGTCTGAAACATCAACCTGAAGGGTTGCAATTTCATTATTGTTTTGAAGTCGTTGTATACCTTCGGCCTCCACGTCCTTTCCAAATATAGAGTAACCTCCCCCAGCAGCATTGGTGAAGTCAAGGTATAGCTGTCTAAAATCAGGGGCTTTAAAACCACTCCCCACCGAAGCTTTGATGGCCAGATTTTCTGTGAGTTCGTAACGGGCAGATATTTTGGGACTCAGCTGTGAATTATATTCGCTGTGATTATCAAAACGGGCACCAGCGATTAGATTGAGCTTTTCCAAAGGTTTAAAATCGTACTGGGCAAACACATATTGGGAATCAAAGGATACTTTTTCCGTGAAAAGTGAGCGATCAAGAGTTTCAAAATTGTAACCACCTCCCGCAGTTAGGGTGTTGTTGGGATTGATAGCATAATTGAAACGGATTTCGGGTCGAAAGAGCTTTTGGTCAAAATCATTTTCAATGAGCAGGTTATTATTGGCTGCATCAATGGTGTTTTCATTGGTTATGTAGTTGGTATAGTAAAGCTCGTACTGCAGATTGATTTTTTTGGAGGGATTATGGTTGATTCTGAGTTGAATATTTGCATCCTTTTCTTCACTGGTACTGGGAGCAATATCAAACTCCTGGAAGAAATAGCGTCCAGAGGCATAAACATCCAATTGGTCAGAATGGTCGTAAAACAGTCGGCCATTAAAGGTGTAATTAAAAAACGGATTTACGGTTTTACCTTCTTGATTTAGTGATAGGTCATACCCATCAGTGCTCAACCGGTCTGCAAAAAAGGAATATCCAATTTTATTTGCCCATTGATTAAGGCTGATGTTGGTATTTTGATGGTTAAATGAGGCCGTTCTATGTGATATTTGACCACCAATTTTATTGGAAACTGGCTTTTCGGTAATAATATTGATAACCCCACCTAAAGCTTCGGAGCCAAAAAGGCTGGAGGAAGGCCCTTTTACCACTTCAATTTGTTTGATGTTGCCTATGGCAAAGCGACTTAAATCAAGATTGCCTGAACTTCGACCAACAACAGGGACACCATCTAAAAGCACCAAAATGTAATCTGATGCAATACCTTGAATTTGTACGCCTTCGCCCCCACCAATTGTGGCATCCGGGGTTATGATGATTCCCGTTTGCTCGTTCAGTATTTCATTTAGGCGGGTTACTCCTGTCTGTTGCAGTTGCTTTTTGGAAATCAGGGTTACTGGTAGGGGTAGGGAAGAGAGTTGACGAACGGTACGCGTGGCCGTTACTATCACTTCATCCAAGCTTTCCATAAGAATGGAATCATTATGCTTTTTAAAAGATTCTTGAGCAGGGCATAAAAAACTAAAGAGGAAAAAATAAATGAAGAAACCGTTTTTATTTAGAATCATTCTAATTAGATTTGTGGCAAATATATATTTATTTTAATTCAATCTAAATAAGAATAATATTAATTTTTCAATTTTTTTAATTCCAAAAAACAATACGTTTACGATGAAACAACTTTTAATTTTTACCGCAGTATGTTTAATGTTTGCGTTTCAAGCCAATGCGCAGAGCAAAAAGAAAAAGGACCAACAGGCCATAAAAAGTATGTGTGGCTGTTATGAGGTGGGCTTCAACTTTGCTGAAACTTTTGAATATTCAGATGATGAAAACTATGTTCCTTCCAAAGTAAAGCATGATAAAGCCCTGGAATGGGTGCAGTTGGTATCTGATGATAAGGAGAAAATTGTAATGCAGCATCTGTTGGTTGTAGGAAAACCAGATTCCCCACGGATCATAAAACATTGGAGACAAGATTGGCTTTTTGAGAATACCGATCTATATACCTATAACGGTGATAATGTTTGGAACTATGTTTCGCTTCCAAAAGAGCAAGTGAAAGGACAGTGGACACAAAAAGTGTATCAAGTAGATGATAGCCCTCGTTATGAAGGATCTGCAGCCTGGATACATGAAGATGGGCAAAGTTATTGGGAAAATGCCGCTGATGCACCATTACCAAGAAGAGAATACACGAAAAGAAGTGACTATAACTTGACCCTTAGAAACAATAGACATGTTGTTGCCGAAGAAGGGTGGGTCCATGATCAGGATAATAAAAAAATCATTAGAAAAGAAGGAGTCACCGATGTGGTTTTGGCTGAAGAAAAGGGATTCAATACCTATAAAAAAGTTGATGATAGCAGATGTCTAGCTGCCCAAAACTGGTGGAAGGAGCATGGGGCTAACTGGGCTAAGGTCCGAACGAAATGGGACAATGTTTTTGCAGAAAAACAGGATTTGAAACTCAATGCCAAAGTTGATGGTATGCCTCTTTATGCTCATCTTTTTTCAGAAGATTTTGACAGTTCAGAGGATAATATTGCCAAGACCATTGATGCATTTATTTTAAAATAGGCTTGGTGATTGATTTAAGTGAAGACCACCCTAAGGGTGGTTTTTTACTTTTAGTTGTCATGGAATGTACATTGATTTGTTTGAAATTGGGTAAATTTAATAGACCTAAATAGGACAAATGACTCGAGACATTTTGGACATCAATGATTTTACCGTTTTGATAGAGGAGGCCAATTCGGATAAAATTACCATTGATTCATGTCATTTTGATGAACCATTGATTGCTGTTGCCCTATATGGATCGGGTAATGTGCATTTGTCCATGAAATATGGCGATAAGCAACAGGATTATGAGAACACCATGGGTCTTGCACTTTCCTTTTATGCCGATGAACAGGTGGAATGTGAACATACAGTTTCTGTGGAGAAACCGTTGCAATGCATTGTTATAGCCACTTCGCCCAAAAATCTACAAAAGTTACCCAACAATGAAGGAGAATTATTCTCAGAATTGTTGGGGCAATTGGTGAAGCCATCAGATCATTATGTAGAAGGGCCTCGATTTTTTATGACCCCGGAGATGCAACATATCGTAGATGGCATTTTCAAAAACACCTATGAAGGCAAAGCCAAGATGATGTTCTTTCGAAGTCAGATTACCGCTTTGTTGTCTCACTTTTTTTGGCAACTCTCCATCTTGAAGGATGGTGGTATTAAAAATGTTGAACGTGAAAAATTATATGAGGCCAAAGAAATCCTATCCAATAATTTGGATACCCCTCCTTCACTAACCGAGCTTTCACGGCAGATAGGATTGAACACGTTTAAGCTTAAAAAAGATTTCAAAGAGCTTTTTGGGGTTCCTGTTTTCAAATATCTTCAGAATGAACGCATGACCAAAGCCCATGAGCTAATTCGAAAAAATGAAGCTACTGTCCAAGAAGCGGCCTGGCATGTTGGTTACGATAGTTTGAGTTCCTTTTCCAACGCTTTTGCCAAAAAATTCGGTTTCCGCCCCAGCGAAATCAAGCATTAATCCTTTTCGAACAAATCATACTCCTTTTCAAACAACTTGTCACCGGAGTGCTGCTCTAGTTTTGTTTCGTAATCTAAAAACGAGCAGTCATGAAAACAGTTAGAGCTATCGGAATTGGAGTGTTGATTTGGATACTTGGGGTTAGCACATATGTCCTGTCCTTTTACCTCCCCATAATGGATGATAGGGACCAACAGGCCAATGCAGTCTTATTTGCGGTAGTAATACCCTTGGTTTGGACAGGAGCTGGGCTATACTACAAAAATGGACACGCCGTACATGGCTGGCAACTTGGTCAGATATTGTTCTTAACGAGTGTCACTCTCGATGCATTGATTACTGTACCCTTTTTGATTATCCCCAACGGAGGTAGTTACTATGCCTTTTTTACGGACCTGGGCTTTTGGTTGATTGCCCTAGAATTTATGGTGGTAGCTGCACTGTATTGGTATATCAAGGTTAGTATGAAGTTTAACAAACAATAGAAGTAAGCAAAATTATGGATTATGGAAATTATAATGAGCAATCTCACACTTTTCGCGGTCACGCTATGCTTTGGTCTAGTCGCAGGACTATGTTTTACTTGGGGAAACGCCGTAACCCCTGGTATTGGGCAATTGGACGACCTGAATTATCTACAAGCATTTCAGAAAATGAACCGAAGTATTGAAAACCCATTGTTTTTCACTGTTTTTATTGGGTCATTTTTTATGGGCATTGCCGCCATATTTATGAACAAAGGTATTTCCAACACACATTTTTGGATGATAACAATAGCCGTGGTCATCTATTTCTTTGGATTGGTCTTGGTCACCATATTGGGCAATGTACCCCTAAATCAAATTTTGGATAAGACCGATTTGCTCCAAAGCAGTGTAGAAGAATTAAAAGCGCTGCGAGAAAAGTTTGAAAACCCGTGGAATCGATTTCACAGCATTAGGGTTGTATCGACCACGATTTCATTCGCATTATTAATTATTACAGGAATAAGTAAATAAATATTAAAACGAACAATTATGAAACAGAACATTTTAGTATTGGGAGGAACTGGAAAAACAGGACGAAGAATCGTCCAAAAGCTAAACGAAAGAGGACACCATGTGCGTATTGGTTCACGAGGTGAAAATCCAGCTTTTGATTGGGACGATCCTGAGACTTGGGGTAGAGCATTGAAAGATATGCAGAGCGTTTACATTAGTTTTCAGCCAGACTTGGCGGTCCCAGGAGCTTTGGAAGCTATTGAAGGTTTGGTAAAAGAGGCTAAAAGGATGGGCGTACAAAAGTTGGTGTTGCTTTCTGGAAAAGGGGAACGTGAGGCTGAACTATGCGAACAAGTGGTCATCAATAGTGGACTGGATTATACCATTGTACGGGCCAGTTGGTTCAACCAAAATTTTAGTGAGAGTTTCTTTTTGGAACCCATTCAAGCTGGTATTGTAGCCTTGCCCCAGGCAGATGTAAAAGTACCCTATGTAGATGCTGATGATATTGCCGAGGTCGCTGTTGAAGCCTTGACCGACGATAAGCACAATGGAAACATCTACGAGTTAACCGGTCCAAAGTTTTTGACTTTTAGAGAGGTTATTGCTGAAATCGCCCAGGCTACCGGAAGAGAAATAACATTTACCGCAATCGCTTTACCTGCTTATGCCAAAATGCTGAAGGACCATGGTGTTCCGGAAGATTACATTTGGTTAATCAATTATCTTTTTACCGAAGTTTTGGGAAATGAGGCAAATCAGATTATTACACAGGATATAGAGAAAGTTTTGGGAAGGAAACCCAAAGATTTTTCAACCTATGTGAAAGAAACCGCCGTAACCGGAATATGGAACCAGCCTGTTGGAGTTTGATACCATTCTCCTCTTTAAAACGAAGCAGATCTATAAGATCTGCTTTTTTTTATGCCACCATTTCTACCATATGATTGTACAGCATTCCTGCTAAAATGGCAAGACCAAAACTCAACAATGTTCCAATCAAAACATATTCGGTGAGTTTTCTGTTTTTACCCTTGTTGAGGTCTCCAAACCTGAACACTGATTTGGCCGTAATCAATAATCCTATGGCCGCCCACTGATTCAATAAGATAAAACCAAAAACAAAAAGGCGTTCCAACATACCAATATATTTTCCAGCATTTTTAAGAGAACCACCTTCGGCATCATCACTTTTTTGCACTTCCGTGATGTACGGAGCTAAGAGCATCCGCATTAGAATTCCCGAAACGTAGGTTACAAATACCAAAAAGGTGATGAATAAAAGATTTTTTTCATTCAAAACCGACTCAAAATCAATTTGAAAAGGTGTGTGCCAATTAATAATCAGTAGAATGACTAATAAGTGAAGTATTTGGTCCAGTGCAAAAAGCCATCTAAAGTTTTTTGTGTTAGAGAATATAAGTTTACCCAAATCAATTAAAAAATGGGTGACCATTATAATGGCAATAACACCCAAATGTTCAAGTTGAAGCAGAACCAATAGTGCCAACAAATGGATTCCCATATGCCAATAGAGATATTTGGATTTCCATTTTTTCTGAAGCTTATCATCTACCCAATGTGCGGGTTGAAAAACAAAATCACCCAGAAAGTGGGCAAGAATGAGTTTTAAGGCAAATAATGTCATAGTTGTGTGAGTTGGGATTTGTAAAATTGAATCATTTTTTGCACTTCATCAAATCCGGCGCGTATTAATGCTTCGCTGATATTGCTTTGTGATTTGTCTAATAAAGCTGCCAATTCTTTTTGATTGGATTTGGGGTGTTCTAGGGCAGTTTTTACAATCAAGGAGGTTGCTGGGAACCAACTATCCATGCTAAGGGCTGCAAGTTGCAACATAAGATTAATGGTTTGGTCAAATATCTTTGAATCTGATTTTAGCGCGAGTGTCTGTTTTTTTAAATTCTCAAAACATTCTCCTGAATGAACAAAGGCTGAACCGTTGGATTCAGTTATTTTTTTAGAGGTATAATCTTTTTCTCCCAGACCTATTCCCATGCGTACATCAATTCCCTTTTCTTGTTTTAAACTGGCCTTTATGTATATGGCCGCCTCCAAAGCTTTTTCTGGAAGAGTTTCTAATTGGAAGCTGTCACCACGGTAGATTTCCCACTGAGTGGGTTCATTTCCATAAGTGTTTAGCACCTGTTTTAGATTAGGTAACCAAGCTTTTGGTGTTTCCTTTCGGGAATTGATAATATCTCCGGTTATTATGGCGGTTGTAATACTCATGAATACAAATATCGGTAAAATAACCGATAATTAAAAATATCTGCTAATTAACAGATAATTTAACATATCGTCAGAATAACCGATAATTAGAGATAAAAAGAAGTCCTTCCAAATACTATGGAAGGACCTATTTGCTAATTTGTGATTCTTTATTGATAATCCGGAACTAATTTTTCATCAACCCAGGTTAATTGTCGAGTTTCCACAAAAGTTTTAGTCCAAACTGAAGCTTCATCAAGATTTTCTCTTTGTTCCTTTTTAAGAAGTATCTTATTTGGAATACCTTCTTGTTCATCAGGGAAGATGAACCGTTCAGAACGATAAAATACCCCTGAATCTGAAATTTCAGAAAGTTCAGCCACTTTGGTAAGTCCTTTGCCATGGGCAAAAAGATAAATGCCTCCGCCTTCCACACCACAGGCTTCCGCAATGTAGTTGACAAACAAAATTCCATCTAAATCAGGAACACCTTTATTATCCAAAGGATGTATGGTAATATTGGTATGGGTCAAAGGAACTTTTTGTTCTAGATAATCTCCATTTATAACATTCCTTATGTTGAGAAAATTACGAGAACCTTCTTTAGAAAATGCAAAATAGAAATCGATTCCATTCAAAACTTTCTTTTCAATTGACAATAAACCACCTAAAATATAACCTACTTTATCATCATATTTTACTTTGTAAAAAGGAGAATCGTAACCTCGGTAGGGCCATGAAAATTCCGTTTTTTCAATAATCTGGACCCATTCTCCAATTTTAAGGAGTTCCAATACTTCGGATTCCATTTTTGGGGCACTTCGCAATTTTACGTTATTTCCAAACATATAGACCTGTTCACCAGGTTCAAAAACACTCTCGTTCCAAGAATCATGATTTTTATCTTGGGCCGAGCTAAAGGATATAGTCAATAGGGTGGTTAGGGCCGAAATCAGATAGTTAACTTTCATTTTTTATCAATTTAAGATTAAGACAGCCCTTATGGGTGTTACAATATATACGTCTTTAAATGTTAAAAGGTTGGAGGGAAATCTTAAGGTTTTGTCAAAAGAAGAGAATCAATTAATACGCCAAGGAGGATTTAGCCTGTTTTCACCAGCGAAGAAAAGAATCAATCGATTATTGTCAGGGTCGCGGAGCCGGGCCTCTCTCCACAACCAAGGACGGTCAGAGGCAGGGTCGTCAAAATTAATGCCTTTTTCTTGCAAAAGGGTAACCGTTTCATCCAAATCTGTACATTCGAAATAAATAGAAATACCTTCTCCTTTGGGTAATTCCTCCACCAAATGTATTGAAAATGTACTGTTTCCATCTGGGCATACAAAACGGGCATAATGAGGTAAAGCTTTTACAATTAATTGCAACCCCAAAGTGGTATAAAAAGTAATACTGTTTTCAATATTTAGGGAAGGAACCGTAACCTGATTGAGATTCATGTAATCGTTTTTAGGAATGTGTTTCTAAAATACGATTTTCGTTTTATAGAGGAGTTTAAAAATGAGGTAAAAAAGAAGCCACGTCCATGGCCGGCGTGGCTTCTAAAATCAACAAAAAACACTATCCTCTTCTTCCCTTCTCCTGCATTTTCTTTTTGCCGTTCATTCCTTTTCTCGATCTCAGCTTTTTCCAGGTTTGGTATTGCTCTTTGGTCAATACTTCCTTCATTTTTTGCTGATGTGCGATCTGGTGGTCCAATCGAGCATTTTCAAATGCAAATCGCTCATCAGAGGTGGGTCTTTTCCATTCTCCACTTTCTTTTTTTGCTTGGATTTTGGCAAACTTCGCTTTGCGATACTCAGCCAGGTCCAAATTAATGTCCATCACCTTGGTTTGTTGTGCTTTAGTGAGATCTAGAGCCAAGGTCAATTTCTTTGTTTTCAGGGTGGCCATTTGTTCGGCCGTCATGTTCATTTTTGGTCCCTTTCCCATTCTAGGCCCTTCATGCCGCTGTGCAACAGCGCCCACAGTGGTCAATAAGACCAACATTACTGCTAATTGTTTCATATGTTTAAATTTTAATGATTTGCTTGTTGGACAACACTTGCACATGATGGTTTAACCAACAGATCATAATTTATGAAGCATTTAACACGGAAAAACAAAGGGGATGTTATTCTTGATCTACGACAAAATCTTCTTGGGTGTCCTCCAAGTCATCGGTATCTTCAAAATCGGTTTCTGCGACCTTGGGGGAATTTACTTGATTTTTGAACTCGTCTTCCTGTTCGATACCATAATAGATGGTTGCGGTAATCACAAAACAGGAGAGATAGATAAGACTCTTGATTTTGTAGGTCATGATTTTGGGATTTGGGAATACTAAAATAGGGAAAGCGAAGGCACTTAGCTATCATATGTTGTGAAATGGCCTTTTTTAGATGTGAACAGGACAAAATGCATGGTATAACCGATAAAATGCACTGTTTATCCAAAAAAGGCCATTTCCAATGGTAATTTCTTACAACATTGAAGCTATTTGGGCTCTAGAACAAGGTCGATGCGCTCTAGGGCATCTTGAAGGTGGTACCTGCTCATGGTATCTGAGATTCTACCAAGACCACTTCTAATATCCCGCTTTAGATTGTTGAGTTCGGCTCTTGCTACTGATCGGATGTCGGATTGACTGGTATTTACCGCGGTGGATTTTCTATATCCTCCAAAGTCTGATAATTTTCCTTGATTTTGGGCTGTCATCAAATACTCCAAGCGATCAATATGGGCTTTTTGAAGGTTTCTTCTGTACGTGTCAATAGATTTACCACTTCGCGTCTCGGACCAGATTCCTTTTCGTAGATCACGCATCATCTCTAACAAGCCATATGCGTTGCTACCGTTGATCGTTTCATTTTCAATGACACGAGCAAGTTTTCCCAATTGCAAAATATTGTTTAAATACCTTACTTGCATTGAGCGAATACGTTCCACAGATCCAGAATATTCAGTTTTATTGAAAATCTGCTGATCAATCAACCATTTTGGAGTTTTGAACAATTGCTCTTGCATAAAGGCCATACAGTTCTTTTGGTGTTCTTTATCCACATGGGTATAAACTGCTCCTTCTTGTCCTGCGGTTTTGTAATGCTCATAAACACCACCAATATTGTTGGAAACATGTCCCATATAACGTCTGAACTGTGCAACAACCTGGCCATAAAGCGTTCCAAGATCATCATAATCTTCGCCTTCTTCTGTGGTCCATGCCATAAGACTGGGAACAATACGTTTTAAGTTTTCAATACCATATAAACTGGCTTTAATGGCATCATCCCCCAAATCTTCTGTTTGCGAACTTGGGTCATGTACGTCTCCTACTTGTTGATGCCCAAATCTGTACATTGGATCATTTTCATGAGCCCGAATCCAGCCATTTAGAATCGGTTTTTCGTTTTCTGCCGATGTCTCCAAAATAGGTTTATATCCCCAGCGGATTGCATATTTATCATAAATACCAATATTTGGCATCAAAGCCACTCCTTTATCTTCAGGTTGGGCTACGTAATTGAACCTTGCATAGTCCATAATAGAAGGTGCCGTGCCAAATTTTTGGGTGAAGCTTGCAGAACGGAGTGAATCTACAGGATAAGCCACACTGCTTCCCATATTATGTGGAAGACCCAGCGTATGGCCAACTTCGTGAGCAGATACAAATCGAATCAATCTACCCATAATTTCATCCTTAAATGCTACACTTTGTGCTTCAGGGTTTATGGTAGCTGTCTGCACAAAGAACCAATTGCGAAGCAGGGTCATTACATTATGGTACCAATTAATATCAGATTCCAAAATCTCACCACTTCTAGGGTCACTTACATGTGGGCCATTGGCATTGGGTATAGGGGATGCTAAATAGCGCACAACGGAATAACGTACATCTTCAGGAGACCATTCAGGGTCTTCATCTATAGTAGGGGGATCTTTGGCCAAAATGGCATTTTTAAAACCAGCAGCTTCAAATGCCACTTGCCAATCTTCTATACCTTGTTTTATATACTGAACCCATTTTTTTGGAGTTGCACGATCTACATAATAAATAATAGGCTTTTTGGGCTCTACCAATTCTCCGGCATTGTATTTTTCAATATCCTCATCTTTCACTTCCAATCGCCAACGATCCAGATAACGAACCGTTTTACTTTCTTGTGCATCCAGTCCATAATCAACTTGCCCTCTTGCAAACCACCCAACACGTTCATCAAAATAGCGACGTTTCATGGGTTCTTCTGGTAAAAGAATCATAGAGTTGTTGATTTCAATAGAAATAGAGCCTAAACTTTGATTGCTTGGTGGAGCACCTGCAGCGTAAGTTTTTACGTGGCGAGCTTCAATGTTTAAAGGATAACTTTTGATGGATTCGATATAACTTCGTTCTCCATCCAAACGACTTACTTTATATCTTTTGCGATAAAAATCGGGCATGCCCAGAGCACTTACATCTTTGGTAAACAAAGGATCTACCTCAATAACAGTTGCGGGATTTAAAGAATCTTTTTTATTGAATGCTTTGATGTTGAACGCATACAGCACTGGCTCAAAGTTGGAATTGACCACGGCTTCATGCACTGGAAGTGAATCTGCGGCTACATTTCCATAGGAAACAACTCTAACTAATACCTTTTTTGGTTTTTTTTCCCATCGTAGAACTTGGGTGTTTATTTTACCGCCACCAAAACCAATTCCTGTTGCTGTTTTGGAGATTCTGCTAACCATTAACATTTCCCTATTAAATAGAGAATCAGGGATCTCATAATAATGTTTGTCCTCTACTTGGTGAACTTGGAAAAGACCCTCATCTGTTTTTGCTTCTTTGGTGATTACCTTATCATACGGTTTAATATCACCCTTTTTAGGTTTGGCGTCTGTTTTTTGTTCGGTTTTCTTCTTTTTCTTTTTAAAAAGTTGTGCTTCTGAAGTTTGAACTGCGCCAAGAAGAAAAAGCGCGAAAAAAAATTTGGTAAGAATGTTTCTGATCATTTGATGTCGGTTTGATATAATGAATAGCACCAAAGAACCTAAAAAACATAAAAACAGACTGTTAAATAAATATTAACTCTCAATTTTTTTCTGAGATGTGCGAAACTCTGGGAGTATCTATTTTTACTGTAGCTTTCCGTTGAAACACAACTTATAGTTGGGCTGAGAGGAAATTTATTTTTCCTTAAAAAAATAAAAAAGCTGTAACAATTTAGAATTTGGGTAGTCTTATAAGCATACATCATCAATCAAAAAATTCAATCAAAAATGAACAAATTATTAATGATTTACGGTTTGGTACTCCTGGGTAGTACCGCCGTAGCAAACGACCAAGAAAGTACGGCGGTCCCTGTTGTAGAAACCAAATTGGAAACCACCAGTACATTAGAGAACAATTTTACAGTATTGCAGATCAATGCTGAACTAAAAGAGGTTCCCTCAAGATTTTACTACATGAATAATGAGGAGTCCTTTGAACTGAATCTGAACGAAATAGAATTCATAGAAGAAGAATTGACGGAAGATTTGGGGTTTGATACCTCCGATTACCTTCCTGAAGGTTTTAACCCTTATGAAGCTTATTTTGATTTGAATTCCATTATATACTCCGAAAACGAAACTGAGTTGAACCTGGATTTTGATACCGCGGATTATTTACCCGCAGGATTTGATCCCTACACAGAGATAGTAGATGTTCACACCATTAATTACATGGAGGATGAAGACAATGACCTAGGTTTTGACACCATGGATTATTTGCCTGAAGGTTTTTCGCCATACGAAGTGTATGTAGATTTGAATGCTATCCCTTACATTGAAGAGGAAGTTGAGTTAATCCTAAGTTTGGACAGCGAATATATGTTGCCAGAAGGTTTTGATCCTTATGAGGATATCATAGAAGTAACTTCAATCAATTTTGTTGAGGACGAAGAAATAAACTTGGGTTTTGATACCACAGAGTATCTCCCAGAAAATTTTGACCCATATACAAGGGCAAACTAGGTAGGATGTTTTAATCTTCATTTTACAAATTTTTGAGTTAGTTAGAAAAGCCCTCGATCGAGGGCTTTTTGTTGTCTTAATGTTAATTGAAGTACACTACATACCCACCAGAATCACTTAACAAAAAAATAACATGAAAATCGATTAAGTGTAAATGATAATAAAAGGGTTTTAACATTATCAATCCTACAAAATTTACTGCTTAAAGCAACGGGGTTTTCAATAATGGAAACTAAGAATTGATGACTCTGTTTTTTACTGAAATTCTTAGCAGCGTTAACAAAAAACTAATTGTAATAAACTTCACAATTTGTGGTTTTACCTTTGTATAACAAATCAAAAACGATAGTTATGAAATATAGAAATTACATCTTAGGGACGCTGGCAGGAATTGTTTCGATTACTGCAGTTAGTGCCAATAAATCAAATGCTCCAAGAGAGGAGTTTGATATCAATAAAGTGGTGTTCATTGAAGAAGATCAGGATTGGGAACTGGGGTTTGATACCGCCATGTACTTGCCTGAAAATTTTGATCCTTACAGTGGTAAATTTTCTTTGAAGGCAATCAATTATATTGATGTTTGCGATAAAATAGAATTGGGGTTTGATACCTCGGGGTATTTACCTGCAGGTTTTGATCCCTATATACAATAAAGTTAGTTTTTTATATTTTTTGAGTTAGTTAGTTTGTCTATAACCCCTCCTGCATGAGGGGTTATTTTTTTAGAATAAAATAGGTAATACAAATTGGAACACTAAGATCAGCAGTCCAACAGCAATAAGATTCAAAAAGATTCCAATTCTTGCCATTTGAGCAATTTTCACATAACCACTGGCAAAGACAATAGCATTTGGGGGAGTTGCCATGGGCAACATGAAAGCACAACTACTGGCAATGGTCACCGGAATGAGTAAATACAGGATGGGAATATCCAAACCTATGGCAATACCGGCCACAACAGGAGCTAGAACAGCTACCAAGGCAACATTACTCATCAATTCGGTCATAAAGAGCATTAAGAGAATCAACAGTGATGCAGTTAACAAAACACTAATTTCGCTGTTGGCTATGGATTCTGCAACCATATCAACAATCCCACTGGTAGACATTCCTTTGGCCAAAGCAAGCCCGCCACCGAATAGAATTAAAATACCCCATGCAAGTTTAGAAGTATCTTTCCATCGTATGATAAAATCTCCTTTTTTCAGATTATAAGGAATTGCAAATAATGCAATGGCAGCAAAAATACTGATCATAGTATCCGTGAGTCCAAGTTTGGGGAAAAAGGCATTAATCAAGGTTCTAAAGATCCAAAGAAAAACTGTAACTCCAAAAATAGCCAGCACCAGTTTTTCCTTTCCAGAAGTGGGACCTAATTTTTTCAACTCGGTATCAATAACTTCTTTGGATGCATTAAATTTTAAATCTCGATTGGGAAACATCCATTTAACCAATACCAAATAACAAATAGCTACCATAATGATGGAAAAAGGAAGACCTAGGGTCATCCATTTCAAAAATGAAATTTCGGTATTGTACTCGTTTTCCAAAAGACCGATCAATACGGAATTTGGAGGTGTGCCAATTACTGTGGCAATTCCACCTGCGTTAGCCGAAAATGCAATACCCAACATTACACTCAATGCAAAGTTTTTGTCGTTTTTGGTAAAGCCATCCTCGTCGTCAATCAACAGGTTTATTACGGAAAGGGCAATAGGTAGCATTACAACCGTACTGGCCGTATTGCTGATCCACATGCTCAAAGAAGCCGTTGCAATCATAAAACCTAAAATTACCTTGTTGGGCGTTGTTCCCGTTAAGCGTATAATATTTAGAGCGATACGCTTGTGTAAATTGACCTTTTCCAGTGCCAATGCCATTACAAACCCGCCAAAAAACAGAAAAACAATAGGACTGCCATAGTTTGCACCTACTTCTGCAATAGGTAATATTTTAAGGAGAGGCAACAAGAATAACGGTAGTAATGCGGTTACTGATATAGAGACGGCCTCTGTGATCCACCAAATTAGCATCCATACGGCGACGGCGATTACGGAATCGCCTTTTTCGGAGACCAATTCCATTGGTAGGTTAATTAAGATAAGGAATGCGATGGGACCTAAAAGGAGTCCTAGGATTTTGGATTTTTCCATTTCAGAATTAGAATTCAAAGCTCTAAAGATAGCTGTCTCTTTGACATAAAAAAAACCCTCCTTTTAAAGGAGGGTTTTATCAATAAACCAAACTCAAATAATTTAAGCAGTATGAAACATTACAGGCTTAAACGTAATCTTGCAAACAGGTAACGGCCGCTGTACCCAAATTGGGATGTTCTTCTGGAGTATACAAACTGATCCCCTGAAGTACCACCGGCCCTATTTTCATCTGGATAAACATCGAAAAGGTTGCTAGCGCCAATAGTTAGAGAAAGATTGTCTGAAAATGATTTGGTCACGGTAAGGTCAGTGATCAATTTCCCTCCATAAATAGCATCATCACTTACCTCAGTACCTTCTACTCTGGCATCTCCATTAAAATCATCAGGGTCGGTAACTTCACCAAAGAAGACATTTCTTAACATAAAATCCCATGAATTATATGAAACCATATTGGTAAGGTTTAATTTGGTTCGTGGTTGGGCCAATGTCAAGAAGGCTTCCTCTTGTCCATCAAAGAATGAACCACTCAAACCGGCATTGGCAATGAGGGGAGGAACAAAAATATTCTCTACCTCTGTTTTATTGAAGGTTGCCGCCAAATCATTTTTCAATGTGGCATCTCCCCAACTAGTTTTATGAGAGAGCACAATATCCAACCCAGAAGATTTGGTGTCAATAGCATTCACAAAAAATCGTGCGCTAGTTGCACCGGCTGATTCGAAAATTGATGTAAGCTCAGGGTCTCCGCCATTACCAAAGCTTCCACTATAAACAATGCGATCATCAATATTGATTAAATAACCATCTACTGTTATGGTGAATTCACCAAAACTTCCTGTTAATCCCGCACTAAAGCTATTAGAGGTCTCTTCTTTAAGCTTGTCAATACCAATTAAGGTTGCTGCTCTACTATCGTTGGTGAACGTACCCTGCTCAAAAGGAACATTGTCCACAAAAACAGTACTTGTTCTGCTGAAAAATTGTTGATGAAGGGATGGTGCCCGAAAACCTGAACTACTAGCTGCTCTAAGAGCCAAATTCTCTGAAATTTTTAGTCGGGTGGCTAGTTTATAGTTGAAAGTGCTTCCAAAATCGGAATAGTTCTCATACCTGCCTGCCAAGCTCAATAACCAATTTTCGGTAAAATCTGCTTCAAAATCGGCATATAGCGATATATTGTTTCTAAATTTTTCCGTAGCATTTCCAGGATCATACCCTCTAAAAACCTGAGCCCCCCCGCCTAAGGGTGCGCCAGTAAAATTATTTCGAACCAACTGATTATCAGGAGTTATACTGTTTACAGGATTCCCATTGATGTCGTAGCTAGTGTATGAGGATTCTTCCCCAGCCACGATCTCATATTTTTCCACTTTGTATTCGGCACCGAAGGCTACGTTGAACCCTTCAAAAACATCTTCATGGAACCTACTGAAATCCAAATTAGTTGTGTTTTGAGTGAAGCCCAAACCACCTGCATCAAAAGAGCGTGGTGTTGCAACTCCAAAAGTTCCGTTACTGGAGTTACCCACTGTAATATCAAAAGTGTTTCTACCGTAAGTGTTAGAGAAATCGACATCCCATTCATTTATTTTCCCTCTAATCCCGACGGAAAGGGATTGATCAAGGATATCTGTACCAATATTTGGGAGGAATCCATTTGGAAATGCTGGAGTATTGGCACGGCCATCACCTTGTGCTGGCCTTCTGTAAAATCCTGAGGCCAAACCTTGACGGTAGCTGATGCCTCCAAAGCCGTAGATCTCTGTAGTTTCCGAAACAGGAATGGACATATTGGCAAAAAACTTTCCTTCCCTAAGCCTTGATGTACCTACTTTGAACCTGAAATCTTTTCGTGTGAGGCCTCGGGCAGCAAGTTCATCCTCATCGGCATCAAAACCTAGCAAATCACGGAATGTCGCTATGTCAGTATCATCATTCAGGTTTAATCCTGCAATTTGATCTTTAACGGATTGATCTAAATAACCGATACTTTGTGATGCATTGGCATAATCTTGGAGAGTCATATCGGCTACGGTACCTCCACCAGCTGCAAAAATCCGTTCGGCTCCATGAAATCCTTGAAAAATATCACCTGCATAATCTTTATTTCTCAATGCTGGTTCCCTTGTAGAAAGAGATCCGGTAAAATTGATGTACCCTCTGTCGCCAATTGGTAGTCCAAAATTGGCGTCCAATTGAAATTTTTCGCCATCGCTACCACCTTCAAACTGATTGCTATTTTCACTGAAATTAGCTCCTGTAGTTAATGAAAGATCCAGTTTTCCGGTAGCTTTTTTCAAAACAATGTTGATGACCCCTGCAATGGCATCCGAACCGTATTGTGCTGCAGCTCCATCCCTTAGTACTTCTATCCGCTGAATAGCCGCGGCCGGAATGGCATTCATATCGGTACCTACACTACCTGCACCTACAGTACCGTTTACATTTATTAAAGCTGTATTGTGTCTTCTTTTTCCATTGATTAATACTAAAACTTGATCAGGGCCTAATCCGCGAAGTGAAGCAGGGTCAATATGATCTGTACCATCTGAAACTGTTTGTGATTGAGAGGTAAATGAAGGTGCCACATAGTTCAATATCTGATTAACGCTTACCTGCGGGCCTTGATTTGCAATAGCTGCAACATCTATAACATCCACCGGCACTGTAGTTTGGGTTGCAGTTCTATTTGGATTTCTGGACCCCACTACCACAACATCTTCCAACTGGGCGGCATCTTCTTTTAGAACAATATCAATGTTGGATTGCCCATTCAGGGGAACTTCTGATGTTTTAAAACCAAGATAAGAAACTACAAGGGTGACATTTTCATCATCAAGTTCAAGCGTGAAATTCCCATCAAAATCGGCTTGGGTTCCGTTGGTGGTCCCCTTTACCAAAATGTTTGCACCCGGTAAAGGGTTGCCATCGCCATCTTTTACTGAACCTCTAATTTCCTTTTGGTCTTTAGTAGGAGTGTTCATTTTATCCAGAGATTGTTTTTTAAGGACAATCTGGTTGCCATTTATGGAATATTCCAAACTTTCCTGGACTGTAAGTCTGTCCAAAACCGCAAATATCTTTTCATTGGAAGCAGATAAGGATGTCCGTTTGGTATCATCAATTTCTTTTACATTGTAAAAAAACTTGTAGCCTGACTGTTTTTTTATTTCATTGAGCACTTCTTTTAAGGGAACATCCTTAAAGTTAAATTGCACTTTTTGCTGCGAGTATATATCACTGGCAGAGAGTTGACAAATAATAAAGAAAGTAAGTAACAAACTAATCTTCATTTTAAGCGACATTTTTGCATTGGTCACCAAAAATAAAGGTGACTTGAAAACCATGCTTTTTTTCATAATTTTGAGTGTTTGATTGTTAATAATCCTTGTTAGCGATCTAGTATTGGGGAAGGTGGTGCAACACCTTCCCTTTTTATTCTATAATTGTAATTACATTGTTCTCTATTTTATAGGTAAATGGCGTGCTCACGGCGATTGTTTGCAAAATGTTTTGAATATCTTCATTTTCGAATTCACCCTTGTATACTTCACTTTTTAATTTCCCAACTTGATTAATAATAGAAACGTTATGCGTTCTTTCCAGTTTGATCAGGACCTCTTCAAATGTGAGGTTATCTATGATTAATCTGTTTTCCATCCAGCTTGTGTAGAGTCGGGTATCCACTTTCTTTTTGCTCATAGAGCCATTTTCTTTGATGAAAGAGGCTTGATGGTTTGGTGTCAGTAAGATTTTCGCATCTGGATTTGAGTTTTCATAAACATTTACGGAACCTTCTACCAGCGTGGTAGCAATTTCACCATCAGATTTATACGCTGAAACATTGAATTGCGTTCCCAGCACTTTAATGTCCAAGTTTTCTGCATTGACAATAAAAGGTCTTTTTTCATCCTTGATCACATCAAAAAAGGCCTCCCCATCTAGATAAACTATTCTGTTTTGTGTGGTTGAATTTAGGTTTTGGGGAAATTTCAACCTTGTTCCTGCGTTTAACCAAACCTTGGTCCCATCAGATAAGGTGAGGTTAAAGGTTTGACCATAAGGCACATATATTTCATTAAATACAAGATTTTGATTCTGTTCGTTGTCCAATTGGCTAAAATCCAAACCTTGTGCCTGTCTTTTGGCAATGGTATCCCCGTTTTTGTCAACAAGCTCGTTTGAACCATCTGTAGTTATAACTTGCTTTGTTCCATCTGCAAGGGAGATAACAACATTGTTTTGTTGATTTTCATTGATTTTTTCATTTTGGGCAACACTATCTGGTCGTCCCAAATAGCCTTGAGATTGATATATGAGGAAGCCAACGGATACTATACCAATAAAAATAGCTGCATATTTCAAGAAGTTTTTGGGAGCCCACTTTTTGGATTGTTTTTGCTCAATAGTGCCCAAAAATCTTTTGAAAGCCTCACTTTCATCAAAATGATGGTAAAGGGTATTTTTTGAGCGCCTTCTTATCTCTTCTTTAAAGAAATCTAGGTTTTTCTTCTTTTTCAGTACCCAGTTTTTCAACACTTTTCGCTCAATTGGCGAAATAGTCCTGTTTAAAAACTTCTCAATTAACGCTTCTTTATTTTGCATTTTCACATAGTGTTGTGTTATAAAGATGCAGGATGTTCAAAAAACCCCTATTTATTTTATTTTTTTACTTTTAACAAGTTTATTCTTAATCATGGAAGAACCACAACTTATTGAAAAACTTAGACAAGGAGAGATTCAGGCATATGAGTATTTGTTTGATCAATACTACGATTGGCTGTGCAACTACATTTTTCAATTAAGCGGAGATAGAAACCTATCCAAGGATATTGTTCAGGATGTGATGGTAAGGATTTGGGAAAAGAAGAAACAGATAACCATTAAGGGTTCTTTGAAGGGGTACTTGTTCAAATCGTGTCATAATCAATTTTTGCAGCAACTTAGGAAGCAAAAAAAGCAGCCTGATTTATTGGATAAGATTAGGTGGGATGCTATCTACGAGAGTTATTTTGAACAGAAAGAAGACGATACCTACTTAAATTCAACTTTGGTCAAACTGGAAGAGCTTATTGATAAATTACCTCCAAAATGCAAGGAAATCTTTATTATGAACAAGTTGGAGCGTAGAAAATATAGAGAAATAGCTCAAGATATGGGTATCTCTATTAAAACTGTCGAGAATCAGATGTCCAAAGCCCTTCGGATTATACGTGAAAATGCTTCGGTTTTGATGTTTTAACTTCAATGCTCAATAAATAATGGAATCCGCAGCTATCTTGGGAAGTTCGTAATTGCCATAGTCCAAAATGGTTTGCTTTCCATTTAAACGTTGCTCTTCGTTTTTACTTGCCTCCGTATTATGCAAATAGACCTTTTGCAATGTTTTGAACTTACCAAGAGGTGAGATAAAGGAACTCTCGAAATTAGTGTGGGTCAAGTTTATTGATTTCAAGTGCTTCAATTGTGCTAAAAAGGCAATGCCATTTCCCGACAAGGTAGTATTATCCAGTCTTAATATGGTTAAATGGGGCAGGGAAGTAAGTTTTTCAAAAATAGCGTCGGTTATCTGCGTTCCGCCAAGGTCCAAAACCACAATTTGTTCTTTTATCGGACTCAACATTTCAAAATCATTATCACCAAAAGAAGGTTTGTTGATACAAGAAACACTTAAAAAGTTAGAAGCATTGCTAATCTGCTGTACATGTATTCCAAATTTTTTGATAAGAGTTATTGAATCTGTAGGCGCAGTGACAACAATGGTGTCTGGATAGATGTTGTTTTCTTTTTGAGGAAAAAATGATAGAAAAAGCTCCTTGTTCAATGCTAACTCCCCAATTGTTTCATTAAAAGGATTGCCATACGATATCCAAGTTTTTATCAATGTGATTTCATCTTTGGTCAATTGAGTTTTTTCCTGGGGAGGCATATGGTCTTCGTCATCTTTTGGTAAAATGAGCCTGCTGTATAGGGGGCTTTCCTCTGGCTTGTTTTTTACAATAACTTCTCCACTTTCTCCACCTTTCAGCATTTCCTCCAAAGAATGTAGCATTAATTCCCCCTTGGCCTTTTTAGGATTATGACAGCTCACACATTTGTTGTTGATCAATGGTTGGATCACGTCTTCATAAAACAGGGAGGTTTCCCAGTTTTCCTCAGTAAGTGCTATAGTTTTTTCTTCGAATGTTTCATATCCAAAAAATGACTTCACTGAGTTGGGAAACGGTTCAAGCAAGTATCCTTTGCCATGGGTAATATCACCACCCAAATGCCCCGTGAATGAGATCAAAACAAATAAAAGAGTAGAGGATAGCACGATTGGAAATCGTTTAAGAAATGCTAAGAATGGTTTTCCTGAAATTCTTGAATACATCAAAAAACAAAAAATGGTAGTGGCAATGCCCAGCCATAAATGCCACTTTACGGTATCAAAAGAGTATCCCTCTCCCAAATATTGAAGATAGCCCGATACACAAGTGAATATGGAAACAATTCCTGCCCATAGAAATACAAAGGCGACAACTTTATTGTATGAATGTTTTCTTCTGTCGTACAATTGCAACAATAGTCCCAGGATGATAAAGCCAATGGGTAAATGGACCAAAAGAGGGTGTAACCGACCTAAAAACTGTTTAAGAATATCCATAGGCATCTATTGAATCTTCATCCTTTTTTTTAGGGCATTCATAATAAAAACATTGGCTTTCCACTGATCTGCAACCGGAATTTGGGTATAAGGAAGTGCGGGCAAGTATGCTGGAGGCCCAAATTCTGAAGTTATGGTAACGGTCTGCTGTCCTTCGGACCAACGTTTACAAATTATTTGCTCCCAAATATCCAAATGCCTGTCCAAAGCCTTTTTCCATTCGGGTGCTTCAGGGTCATTCACCTGAGGTCCCTCGGCATGTCCTACCCTTGCATGTATATGATGTGAGTGGTCAACAATTTCCCTTAGGTTTTCATCCTGTCCTTCAAGTAAGGATTCGTGAACCACCATCCAATGACTAATATCCAAAGTCAGTTTTAAATCGGGAATGGCACTGACGTATTTTTTTGTATTCGGAAGTGTATAACTGAAACGTCCTCGATGGGTTTCATGATAAACAGGAATACCACTTTCTTTGGAAATCTTGTTTGCTATTTTGATAAAAGCCTGGTTCTGTTCTTGTGTGAAAAAATCACTTCCCGTATGGCAGTTGACCAATACAGGATTCCACTGTGTCAAAACCTTGAGTTTTTCCTCAAATTGTGCCAAACTTTGTTTGAAGGGAATATTTTTATTGGTTCCGTGCATTAAATTCAACAATAACCCATGTTTTTTTAAAGCGGTTCTTAGAGCTTTTTGACTTTCGGTGTCAGCAGGTAACCAAACATCAATTCCATCAAATCCGGATTTTTTTGTTCTTTCACAAAATGCGTCCCATGAGAGTGTGTTTCCCCAGTTGGTTTGAAAAAATTGAAGTTTTTGATCCTGGGCATAAATATTACCCAAAATAAGAATCAAAATAACGGTAAGGATATTTCTCATAAAACTTTAAAGATTAGTATTGGTTATGGTTGGTTTTAAGCCAATATTTCTTGAATAATTTCTCCTTCAACATCGGTTAGTCTAAAGTTTCTCCCTTGAAACTCAAATGTGAATTCTTCATGGTTAAAGCCTAGCAAATGTAAAATCGTGGCATGAACGTCGTGAACCGATACCCGTCCTTCAATGCCCAAAAAACCGATATCATCTGTTTTGCCATAGCAAGCTCCTTTTTTTACACCGCCTCCGGCCATCCACATGGTAAAGGCATCACCATGATGGTCCCTTCCTTTAAACCCCATTTCTTTATTGCCTCTGTTTTCTTGCATTGGGGTACGGCCGAATTCACCACCCCAAACAACTAAAGTTTCATCTAACAATCCACGCTGTTTTAAATCTAACAGCAAAGCTGTAATAGGTCTGTCAATTTCACGGCATTTGTTTCTCAACCCAAGGTCAACAGCTGTACTATGATCGGTACCATGACTGTCCCAACCCCAATCGAACAATTGTACAAAGCGAACACCATCCTCCACTAATTTTCGAGCTAAAAGGCAATTATTGGCAAAGGATTCTTTTCCAGGTTCCACACCATACATTTCCTTAATGTTTTCCGGTTCATTTTGAATGTTCATTATATCGGGAACGGCAAGTTGCATTCTATAGGCCATTTCATATTGGTTAATGCGTGCCAATATTTCAGGGTCCGCATACTTGGTGTATTCCTCCTTATTAATTTTATTTATGGCATCAATGGTACTTTTTTTGAGGTCTCTTGAAATCCCTTTTGGATCTTCAATATATAGAACCGGGTCTCCTTCCGATCTGCATTGTACACCTTGGTACACAGAAGGCAAAAATCCACTTCCCCACACGCTCTTTCCGGCATCTGGCGTTTTTCCACCAGATGTCAGAACTACAAAACCAGGGAGATTTTGGTTTTCTGACCCTAAACCATATGTAGCCCAGGCGCCAATGCTGGGTCTGCCCAACCTTGGACTTCCGGTGTGCATAAATAATTGTGCGGGACCATGATTGAATTGATCGGTATGCACAGCTTTAAGAAATGCCACTTCATCAATTACTTTTTTAAAATGGGGCAAATAGTTGGATACCCAATTGCCAGATTCGCCTTCTTGTGAAAATTTAGCCTGTGGCCCCAATAGTTTTGGAGTTCCTTTTATAAAAGCAAATTTTTTCCCTTGTAAGAGGGATTCAGGACAGTCTTGATTATTCAATTTATGTAGGACAGGTTTGTAATCAAACATCTCTAGTTGGGAAGGCGAACCTGCCATATGAAGATATATGACCGATTTTACCTTTGGCGTATGAGGAGGAGGTAGGGTGGCCAATGGATTTAAATCTCGTTCCGAAAAAGTGATCTTTTGTTCTTTCGTTTTAGGTTCCAAGGGGTCGCAGCCCAAAAATATTGAACCTAAGGCCAATCCGCCCAGGCCGGTTGCACATTCTTTTATAAAATGTCTTCGGGTTTTGGCTTGTGCATCCCGTATTAATTTTTCCCTAATAAGTCGCTCTATCTGATCCATTTTAGGCCTTGGTTAAAAATTCGTCCAAATTCATTATGGCATTTGCAACCACTGTGAGTGCTGCAAGTTCCGCTGTTGGATTGGCATCAAAATGTAAAAATTGTGTCAAACTGTCCTTGTCAGTTTTGAACTCCTCCACTGATATTGCATATAGTTCTTTTAACGCATTCAGTTTTTTAGGTGCTATTTTTGAAAGAGTTGCTCTTTCATAACCGTATGCCAATTGCTCTTCTACGTTGTCCAAAGATTGCATGTTCTTAGCTAAATGATAGGAAGCTTCAAGATAGGCTGGGTCATTTAGAGTAACCAATGCCTGCAGAGGAGTATTGGTAACAGTTCTTCGAATTGTACAGACTTCTCTACTACCAGCATCAAAAGTGATAAAAGAGGGGTAGGGACTAGTTCTTTTCAAATAAGTATACACGGCTCTTCTATAGCGATCTTCTCCTTTGCTTTCTAGCCATTGCTCTCCACTATACACAGTTTGCCAAACCCCTTCTGGTTGAGGAGGCATAACCCCAGGGCCATACATTTTAGAACTGAGCAAACCCGAAATAGCCAACGCCTGATCTCGAATCTGTTCGGCACTCAACCTTTGTCTTGGACCTCTGGCATAAAATTCATTTTCTGGATCACTTTGATAGCTGTCTGGAGTTAATTCTGATTTTTGACGATACGTACCTGACGATACAATTTCCTTTACTAGGGATTTTATGCTCCATTGGTGCTCATTCATAAATCGTAGGGCCAACCAATCCAAAAGCTCCGGATGTGAAGGAAAATCAGATTGAGAGCCAATATCCTCAACCGTAGAAACAAGTCCTCTGCCAAAGATTTGATGCCAAACCCTATTGACCAAAGTCCTTGCTGTCAATGGATTTTTTTTGTCGACTAACCATTTGGAGAATCCTAATCTGTCTTTGGGCCACGATTCTTGCCAAGAATTCAATACAGGAGGTGTTGCCGGATGCACCGTATCTGTTAACAATAGCCAATTCCCACGCTCAAAGACTTGAGTGGTGCGTGCCATATATTTTGGATTTTCGGCCATTACTGGAAGAATAGGAGCCTTAAAGTTCACTGCTTTATCAAATGCTCTTTGGATTTTTGAAAAACCAGGTTCACTACTTCCAGGAATATCTGGTAAAAAGGCAAACCAATATATGTGTAGCGCATTTGTGGTTTTTGGGATTTTGCGATTGCTTATTTCAATATAAATGTTTATTGGGCCATCCACTTTCTTGATGGGAATTCGTTTGGTCACTGGTTCTTCAGTCTTGTTCAAGGTGAATTGGGTAAGAATTTCACCTTCAGCATTGTCTTTTCTTATCGTGAATGAAGTTCCATTGTAATTGGAGTAATGGTTAAAATATAGGTATTCTGCGCCATGTGTCCATACATTTTCCAATCTGCAAGAGCCATTGTTCCAGAGTATTGCCGACGCATGATCATCATAAGAGCCGTTATCAAAATCTTTTAAACTATGGGATTTGTATACTGGTTCTGTATATCTCAAGAAATCTTTATAGCCCTTAACCGTATTTGAATCGCCATGTTTTGAAACCCAATTGTTTACCTTATCTACCACATCTTGTTGCTCTGGAGAATAGAATCGTAACGCTGGAGCCTCGTTAGGCGTATCTTCATCTCCTGTATTGTTGAAAAATGCCATAAGATTGTAGTAGTCTTTCTGTTTGAAAGGATCATAAGGATGTCCGTGACATTGTACACAGCCCATGGTGGTACTTTGCCATACATCAAAAGTGGTATTGACCCTGTCTATTACCGCAGCGACCCGAAACTCTTCATCATCAGTGCCTCCTTCATCATTGTTCATGGTGTTTCTATGGAATGCCGTGGCGATAAGTTGATCTATAGAAGGGTCTGGCAAGAGATCTCCGGCTAATTGCTCAATAGTGAATTGATCATAGGGCATATCTTGGTTGAAGGATTTGATGACCCAGTCTCGATATTGCCACATAGTTCGCCCAAGATCTTTTTCGTATCCCTTTGTATCTGCATAACGAGCCATATCTAACCACCAACTTGCCCAGTTCTCACCAAATGTGGGTTTGGCCAAAAGGCTATCCACCATGGTCTCATAAGATAAATCTCCATGTTTGTAATTTTGAAACAGCTGAGTATCTGGGGGTAAACCAGTGATGTCCAAAGCGACTCTCCTTGCCAGTATTTGTTTGCTCGCGGATGGGCTTGGTTCAATATTTTCCTTTTGTAGTCGGTTAAGGATAAATTGATCGATACCATTTTTGACAAAAGATGAATTGTCTCCTGAAAATCCAGCTTCTTCTATCAGTTTTGGAATTTCAACTTTTTCCGGAAGTGTATAGGCCCAATGTTGACCCCATTGTGCTCCTTGATTTATCCATTCTGTCAGAAGATTAATCTCCTCATCGGACAACTTTGGTTTTTCATACGGCATACGAAGTTCAGGGTCTTCTTCATGCAATCGTTTTATAAACTCACTTCTTGAAGCATTGCCTGGTATTATTGCAGGTACACCAGATTCGGTATTTGCAAAGGCCTCTTCCTTGAACAAAAGACTGAATCCACCATTCTTTTTAACCCCTCCATGACAAGAGATACAATGCTTGTTAAGAATGGGCTTAATTTGAGAGCCAAAGTCAATTGGATCCGATGATTGGCATGCTGTGTTAAGAATGAGCATTGCCCAAAGGGTACATAAGAAAAATCCAGTTTGCGTATATAATCTCATCCCCTGATACTTAGAGGATTAAATATATGTAAAATTTACGCTATTAGATTTATAAAAAAGATGAATCACATTTGGTAAAGGACGAATGTGACTGTTAAACAAGCTTAACAGTCTTGTTTTCACCCTCTACAATCACTTTTATAAGACTGTGTTTGTTCAAGGATTTCATGGATTTATCCCATTTCTTGCCGCTTAGTCCTACCTTGCTTTTTAATTCTGCCAATGACATTTCACCAATCGGTTTTAGTATGTCCATAATGACTTTTTCTTCTTCTGTCAACTCTACCTGCTTTTTCTCCGGTCTCATCTGTGGGAAGAAAAGTACTTCTTGGATGGATGAATTGTTGGTCATTAGCATCACCAAACGGTCAATACCGATACCAATTCCTGAAGTTGGGGGCATTCCGTATTCCAAGGCACGTAGAAAATCTTGATCAATGAACATGGCTTCGTCATCTCCTTTTTCTGAAAGTTTGAGCTGCTCCTCAAAACGTTCCCGCTGATCAATGGGGTCGTTCAATTCTGAATAGGCGTTTGCCAATTCTTTCCCGTTCACCATCAGTTCAAAACGCTCGGTAAGTGCTGGGTTGTCCCTATGCTCTTTGGTCAATGGGCTCATTTCTTTTGGATAGTCCGTTATGAATGTAGGTTGTACGTAGTAGTGCTCACATTTTTCACCAAATATCTCATCGATAAGTTTGCCAACTCCCATGGTTTCATCCACTTCAATGTTGAGTTTTTGGGCTACTTCCCGTAATTGTGTTTCGTCCATACCGGCAACATCATGGCCAGTGTGGATTTTTATGGCTTCCAAAATAGGAACTCTCGCATAAGGTGCTTTAAACTCAATTTCATTATCTCCAACCGTCACTTTGGTACTTCCGGTGGCATCAACAGCAATTTTTTCAAGTAATTGCTCCGTGGTTTCCATCATCCAGTTGTAGTCTTTGTAAGCCACATAGAGCTCCATCACAGTGAACTCTGGATTATGGGTACGGTCCATTCCTTCGTTTCTAAAATCCTTGGAAAACTCATAAACACCATCAAAACCACCTACAATCAACCTTTTCAGGTATAATTCGTTGGCAATTCTAAGGTATAATGGAATATTCAAGGCGTTGTGATGGGTCAAAAATGGTCTTGCTGCCGCTCCACCCGGAATGGGCTGCAGGATGGGTGTTTCAACTTCCAAATACCCTCTTTCGTTATAAAATTCCCGAATGCTATTTGTGATTTTTGTACGCTTGATGAAAGTGTCTTTTACTGACGGATTCACCACTAAATCCACATACCGTTGACGGTAGCGAAGCTCTGGGTCATTAAATTCGTCATACACCTTTCCATCTGCATCTACCTTTGGTAGGGGAAGCGGGCGTAAAGCTTTGCTCAATAAGCTAAAGTTTTTGACCATAACGGTCTTTTCACCTACTTGAGTGGTAAATAACTCACCTTCAACACCAATGATGTCACCTATATCCAGTAACTTTTTATAAACATCGTTATAAAGGGTCTTGTCATCTCCAGGGCAAATTTCATCTCGGTTAAAATATACCTGAATACGCCCTTCACTGTCCTGCAATTCGGCAAAAGAAGCTTTTCCTTGAATCCTTCTTGACATTAACCTACCGGAAATCACTACCTGTTTTCCTTCCTTAAAATCGTTTTTGATGCTTTTTGAAGTGGCATCCACTGGATAAAGTGCAGCAGGATAGGGGTTGATTCCCAGTTCCCTCAGCTTTGATAATTTCTCCCTTCGAACGATTTCCTGTTCCGATAGTTGCATAGTCTATAAAAAATTAAAGCGCAAAATTACACTTTTGCGCTTTAATTCCTCACTTGGCCTTGCTTAATGTGGCATAATTGGGCGTATAAGGTTTTCCAGAAACAATTTGAGCCATATCTTCCTCCAAAGATTCCAGAGGACTTTCCACAATTCTATTGATTTCTTTTCCTTCTTTGAAGAATATCATTGTAGGTACTTTAATGATGTTAAGACTCTTTTCTTCACCTGTGGGACTTTTTTTATAATTTTCTTTACGTCCGTCCAAAGCCACAATTTCCAATTGATCTGTGGGAAATTTGACCTCGTGCAAAATTTTAAGTATTCTGGGAACTTCACGCTTACTATCACCACACCAAGTTCCTAAGAAAAGTTTGATGTTACATTCTTTTATTTTTTTCTTGAACATATCTGCCATGGATTTATCCACGGTGTAGTTTTGGTAATTGGGGTTGTACCAGTTTGCGTAGGGTTGGGATTGAAGTGCTTCTGCATTAATTTTCCCAACCATAAATTTTTTGCCATTTTCCAGTACAATTTCTTTATTAATATCCTGGGCAAAAATGGAAGTGCTAATTAACAAGAATGTAACTAAAATTGATTTCATGATTTTTCAGTTTAAAATTTGGAAACGAAAATTCTATAAAATCAGCGCTGCATTGGTTTTTTGATGGATGGAAATGAGGACTAGACCCCAGGTGGAATTTTACAAGATAATAGAGATTTAAATACTTTGAGGTTTCTTTTAATGTTTCATGTTGGCCCCTTACAAATGTTTGAGGGATTCTTCCAAGGAAGTTTACTTTTTGAAGATGGAGACAATTTCTTGACGAGAGGAAACCTCTAATTTTTTGTAAAGGTTGTTGATGTGGGTTTTAATGGTGCTATGACTCACAAAAAGTTCAGAAGCAATTTCTTTATTGCTTTTGTCCAATAGAATTTGCTGGACTATTTTTTGTTCTTGCGGAGTCAGTTTTTGGATAAGATTATTGGTTCTACTCCTCGCCTTGGATTTTCTTGCGGTAAGAAAATATAGATTCAGGCCTAGAGATAGCACAAGGAGGGTCAGGGTAACCCATTTCCAACCCCAATCAGTGGTGTTTTTAAAATTGGCCAACTGCCGATCAGTGGTAATTTCTGCTTCAAATTGTTCAGTGAAATCAGTATTGGGGTAGTTGGTTCTTAACCTGTCCAATAGTTGGTCATAGTATTGGTTAGTGGTAATATCTTGAAGATAGTAAGTGTAGGTTTCGTTTCTTTTGTCCGATAGAAAATCATAAATGAACAATTCAACCAAAGGTTCATCAGAATTTTTGCCAAATTTTTGAAGGGAGCTGAACCATTTATCGGAGTTTAATTTTCTGTTGGCTTCACTTCGGTAATCCAAAAAGTCAAAAATCATTTCTTCCTTTAAGGCGTCAACTTCCAATAGTATTGAAGATTTAGGGTTAGTAGAGGTAATAGTGCAGAGGGCTTGCTCTTCAAAAGATGTGGGAAATTCTAAAGTATCCTTATTGTTTGCGATAAATAGTACGCTTTTGCTGCTGTCGCAGGTTCCCAAAAAATGACTTGCATTTGTATTGTCCGAACAACCATCCAAATGAATTCGGTAGAGTCTATTGTCCTTCAAAAGATTATCTCCCTTAAACTGAAAGAAGCCCAGGGAATCAACCGTTGTCTTGCTAATTATCTGTTCCAAATAGATGCGGGATGTTTTTCGGTAATCTTCAACCAGTGAGAGATAAATGGCATTCCCTTGGTTTTCCCTAGAGACATAACCTGAAAAATTGTATTGCCCAAAAATGGACATACAGCTCAAAAGAATGGCAAGAAAGACGATAATCCTCATAAATGCTTTCATCTGGGTTAAAAATAAAGGTTTTGTGTAACAAATGTGTGAATTGAAAGACTAATGAGTTACATCAATCAAAATCAAATCAATGAGTTTCTGGAGAGTTTTATTGGCCATTCTTTTTCCTCCCTTGTCTGTTATCGGCAAAGGTTGTGGTTCTTTTGTTATTGTATTACTTTTAACGTTTTGCGGATGGGTACCTGGAGTAATAGGAGCGCTCGTAATTTTAAACAATACAAATTAAAATCAATACAATGAATAAAATCCAAATCTTAGCCTGGGCAGTATTAGTTGCCCTGACCTCTTCATGCAATTTCACTGAAGAAATTACTTTGAAAGAAGATGGGTCTGGTAAACTATCCATCAATTTTGATGGTTCTGAATTAATGGAAATGGCGGGCGAAGAAATGAAGAAGACCAATGAAAAGGCTGTTGACTCGCTTATTTCTTTTAAGGATTTGTTGGAAGAAAAGAAGGATAGCATAGCCACTTTATCGCCTGAAGAACAGGCAAAGCTTAAAAAACTGGAGCCTTTTAAGATGCATATGGTAATGAACCCTGAGGAAAAACTTATGAAGTTTGATTTGTTCAGTGAGTTCAAGAATGTAAGCGAAGTAAACGATGCTTTTAATGCTTTTCAAGGAGCCAATGTATTAGGGTCCCAAAAAGAAGGAGCAGCTCCTGCACCTATGGAGAGTTCTGCATCAGAGGTGAGTTACTCTTTTGCAAACAATAGTTTTACCAGAAAAGCCAAGATTTTGGATCAAGAACAGTTCCAACAACAAATTGATAGCTTGCAGGGAGCAGAAATGTTCCTTTCTGGATCTACCTATACCCTTAAGTACCATTTTCCTAAAAAAGTAAAATCGACCACTGCAGAAGAAGCTACGTTTAGTGCAGATGGAAAAACCTTAATTTACGAGGTTAAGTTTTTAGACCTGATGAAAGATCCTTCGCTCTTAGACCTTGAGGTGGAGTTGGAAGACTAGTTTCCCTTTAAAGGTCTTCGTATCTTTGCCAGATGAACAAAAAGGTCCATCTGCAAGATTTGGGTTTTAAAGATTACAAGGAAACTTGGGACTACCAGGAAACCCTTTTTAAGGAAATTGTTGATTTAAAAATCAAGAATAGAAGAGAAGAGGCAAACCTTGAAACCCCTAACCACTTTTTATTTGTGGAGCATCCTCATGTGTACACTTTGGGAAAGAGTGGTGATATGGGTAATCTGTTGGTAGATGAACAGAAACTACAAGAAAAAGGTGCCACTTTTTACAAGATCAATCGGGGAGGGGATATCACGTATCATGGCCCAGGACAAATTGTAGGCTATCCTATTCTGGATTTGGACAACTTTTTCACTGATATTCATAAATACTTACGTTTGTTGGAAGAGATGGTCATCTTAACCCTTGCAGAGTATGGTGTAAAAGGTGTTCGCTCAGAAGGGGAAACCGGAGTTTGGTTGGATGTTGGGACCCCTTTTGCCAGAAAGATCTGTGCTATGGGAGTACGAGCGAGTCGTTGGGTGACCATGCACGGTTTTGCACTTAATGTAAATGCTGATCTAGGCTATTTTGATTTGATGATTCCCTGTGGGATCAAAGACAAAGCAGTAACTTCTTTAAATGTGGAATTGGGCAAGGCTGTGATAGATATAGAAGAGGTGAAACAAAAGTTACAGTATCATTTTGCAACGCTTTTTCAGGCAGAGCTTATAAAAGAAAAAACCGAAGCTTAAGCTTCGGTTTTTTAATGTTTTAAATATTCTTCTATTTTTGAAACTTGGTCAAGACCATACTATTGGTCAACTTTCCTTTTTGGTTATAACTCTCTTGCTTTACCATACCAATACCTTCGGCCAGCCAAACTCTTGATGGAAATATTTTATTGCCCATCATTGGCATTTTAGTTTTATTCTCACTGTAGATAACATAGCACTCAAAATCACCTACGGGCGAGGATATCTTTTCCCTTTTTTCTACTTTTCTGTTTATGGTCTCTACATTCATATTCATGGTCATTCCCCCCATATCAGCAGCTATTTTTACATTCGCATCAGCTAACTCCTGACCTACGGTCAAATTGTTTGGCAATTCAATATCCGTTCCAGTAACATCAATTTCAACTGCAGCAAATTGTTGCATCATTTGTTGGTTCATTAAAGATTGAAAATCAATCTTGACGACATTTCCTTCACAAGTAAAACCATAATCAGAAGACATAATCTCCTTGCCTTTGCGATCTTGGTACTTCATTTGCATGGTTGCGGAGGTTTTTCCCCCGGAATCGGAAACATTGGATACGGTATAATCTGTTTTACCTTCCAGTTTTCCTTTACCATTATAACTGGTGTACTGAAAAGACACCCCTTCTTCAAGGGGGTAATATTTACTGCACTGGGATTGGGCGGCTCCAATTTGAACAGCAAGAAAGCAGATTATGACTGATACTATTAAGTTTTTCATTCTTATTGTTTTATAAATTCAACTCTTCTATTTTGTGCTTTTCCTGCAATAGTGCTGTTGTCACCAACGGGTTCTAATTCTCCTTTTCCCTCTGAAACCAATCTGTCCGCTGAAATACCATAAATAGATACCAATGCACTTTTTACGGCCTCGGCCCGCTGTTGCGAAAGTTTCATATTGTTATCATCGGAGCCATCTGCATCGGTATGTCCCACAATCTTTATGTTCATGGCTGATTCTTGTAAAAGCACCTGGGATATTTGTCTAATGATTCCCATGGATTGCGGTTGGATATTTGCAGAACCAGAATCAAATAAGATGCCATTGGTAGATATTCTTCCTTCCGAAATCAGTTTTCTTCTAAGATCTACTCCTCCTTCGGCAACTTTTAGATTAGTGATGAACAGACGTTCTTCGCCTTCTTTGAATCCGTTCTTATGAAACTTTAAGGTGGTCAGGGCTGCTCCGGTTGGAGCGATGCGAGGTATGTCTATATGTTTCTCTTCGTTAACCCATAACCTAAAACGTTGTTTGTTAACTGCAATGGATATATGAGGTCTATTAAGTACTTCGTCCCTCAGGTCCGCATTGACTACACTATAGATTTCCCTTTGATTGTTGATTCTGTTTTCCATAGTGATTCCCACCGGCGTATATTGGCAAACTGAAATATGTGCCTGAACAAAATTGCTTCCTTCTTTAAACTTATCATCGTTTGATAAATCAATTCGCAGTTTTGCGTTTGAAGATGTTTTGTTATTAATGCCAACGGTCATCAGGTCAAATTCAATAGTATATTCTTCTGGTAGCTGTGGTACATCGGGAATGTAATACATACTGTACCCTGAAATTAATTCTAACCATTTTTCTGATGAATCACCTATGGAGACAATTTCCCCTCCACCATTTGTATTCCATTTTGATGGGAAATCGCCAACAAAGTCATGGGCAAAATCATCGAAGAACATTAATTTATCACCTGGGACAAAATCAAACTTACTGTAGACTTTTATGGTTTTGGGGCCAGTTGCGACAGAAGTCTCCGAATTGGATGAGTCGTTTCCAGAATTGTTCTGACCATCATTGGTCTTTGGAGTTTTTGGAGCTTGCTTTCCGCCAGAGCCGGGTTCAAGAATACTATCCAGGGCTTGATCGGTTTTCTTTTCTGTTTCACGTTCCACGCGACGCTCAACAGTTCGTTCTGCGGCCCTTTCTGCTTTTTTTGCCAATTTCTTAAAGAATTGGGCATTGCTGTTTGAGCCAAAGGTAAATGCAAGGATTGAGCAAAATAAAATCTTGCCCACAAAAGAGGTTTTCATTTTTGTAGTGTTTTGATGGTGTAATTAGTTGAAAATAAAAAATTTATAAGCTAATTGGAAAAAAGAATGTGTGTTTGGCCTAAACTATTGTATAGGTTGCAAGACGGACGCTACTAGTTCATTTTGTACACAATTATTGAATTTTCCTGGTCTTTGGCCACCATTTCCAGCTTTTTGTCATTATCCATATCTACCATATCAATCAGTGAATTGCCAAAAACAGGGAAATTTGGAATGGGTTTGGCCTGGCTGTCATACAAGTATATTTTCTGATTTTGAATGTCGGTTACACTCACATAGATTTTATCATAGATATAAAAAATCTTGGGCTTGGTATATACCCCTAAATCCAGTTCAACTTTTTTCCCTTTAATGCTCAAAATATTATCATCCATAAAGACCAGGGTCTTACTTGTGGTGTGCATACCATGATCATTGCTAAGGTTAAAATTGGTGCTTGTAAGTTTTCCTTTGGTGTCAATTTGATGCAATATTCCCTTTTTGTTGGTTGTGGAGAACTTGTTTTTATAAAGAAACACCTCATTGTCAGAGAAATCAATTTTTTGTAAAACCTTTAATCGTTCACCTCCAGATCTATGGAGTATTTTCAGACTCATGTTCTCCAATTGAAATATCAAAAAATCTTTGTTGGAAACCCTAAAGTGTTTTGGGGCCGAAATGATGGGGCTTTGAGCCCGGGTGTAAGTAAAACCAGGTACAATATTTGCCTTGTTATTGTACATGAATACTTTCTCGCCTTGCGTAACTATAAAACGATAGTCCTTATTTCCTTCATAATCAAATACAGCCAATGAATTTAGGTTTCCACCTTCAAAAGTTTTATTGAAAGGAGGAACTTCTTCTCCATTTCTATCTAAAATCAAAAATTGGTTATTGGTGCAAAAAGCTAGTTGTAACCGCCCATTTTTATAGATATCTACTTGTTTGATAGGACCTCTAACTCTGCCATTAAGCTGCTTTTTCCAAAGTACTTTGCCTTCGGTAGAAATTAAATACAGGGAATTATTTTGATCTTGGACCATAATCTCTTGTTTGTTTGTTCTATGGTTTTTTACAAATTGGGGGTCCATGGCAAGGTCAGTGTCCAGTTCTAAAGTGAACAACGGGGCTACCGAATTGGTTTTTGCCTTTTTTTCTATTTTGGATATGAGAAAATTGGCATGGGCAAAGTCGTTGTCAGCAACAAATTGTGCAGCAAAGGTGTGGCCTGAAAAATCTGGCTTTTTGAATGCGTTAAAAAATGATGGGGTAAACCGATTTTGAGTAAAAAAATCTGCCCCAGAAGCGTTGGAAACAAAAAGTATGCTCGATTCATTGGCTAATGATTTTGTGGCGGTTTTGAACACTGGGGAGTCGTTAAAAGATGATGAGCTTTTATAATTGCTTATTATGGTTTGTAGTGGTTCTTTGCTTTCGGAAAAAACAAAAGTGTTTTCAAGAATTGTACAAAATGAAGATTTAAAATCAGTTACCAGTGGTTTAAAGTTTTCTGCTAATAGGTTTTTGCTTTTTAAGGTGATGATTTCGCTTCCTTGATATGTTAAAGAAGCTATTTTATCTGTATTCAGTTGTTCTGATAAACTTTCGGCGCCAAAGGAGCTAAGAAGAACTACTTTTTGATTGTTAAAGTAAATAAGCCCAATCTCTTCAATGGTATTGAAAAGAGAATCTATTGGCTTTGCCCTGTCCAAGTACGTATTTTGGTTTTTAGCAAAAACCTGGTAATCATCAAAGGTGTAGGAAATGATTGCCTGCGCATTCAGGGGTGCAAAAAGTGAAGTTTTATTGTTTAAAGGAGATGTTCCTTTAAACAAGTTGGTGAAATTTTTGGTGGAATCAGAAGCAACGGCTACTCCATTTAAATTGATATTGTCCGAATTGGCCGAAAAATCCATTGAAACCCAATCCGAAAATGTTTTTGTACTGTTCGTGTCTTCTTTTAGTTGAGATGAAACCAAGGAAGATGACTCGTCTAAGTTAAAAAAGAGTGTGGCCGATTTTGTGGCCTCCGAAGTATTATATAATCGGTTTAATGTTTCATTAGTGGGGTAGGGATATTTGGCTCGAACCATATTTTCCACTAACATTAGAGAAGAGCTCAGAATAATAGTGTTGTTTTTTAGTAAACTGTATACTACATAATCTCCAAAACTATATTTTAGAATATTGTTTTCTTGATATGCCAATGTTTCAACTGCCTTTTCGTTCACTCCTTCCAAATTGTAAAAATCAATACTGTTTTCAGAGATAAAAACAAATTCATGATTATCCTTACCTACTTCAAAAAAAGCCAAAAGGGAAGAGTTATCTGTTTTAACATACTCTAGACCTTTAAGTTTTTCCACCAAATCTTTGTGAATAGGAAAATCGCTTGTCTTTTCTAAAAAAACATTGTTCTTGAGCTCACTTTTGAAGTTGGTTAAATTGTTGATTTTCACAATTAACCCAGCGTTGGGAGGAAGGTGCTGTAAAAGTGAATTAGTGGTTTTTATTTCTGTTTTGCACGAAAGGAAAATAAGGATAAGTAAGGAGAGGTATGCCTTGGGTTTCATTTTCGGAGTTTCAACAAATTTAGGGTTTTAAATATCCAGTGTCAATTGTTCTGGAAGTTGCCTGAAACTTTTTCTGTGGTATTTGGTCAATCCGTATTTGCGAATGGCCTCCCTATGCTCTTTGGTAGGATATCCTTTGTTTTTTTTCCAGTTGTACATAGGGAACTCCTCATGAATTTTGGACATGTACTCATCTCGATGGGTTTTTGCCAAGACCGAAGCGGCGGCAATGCTCATAAATTTCCCATCTCCCTTTATAATACATTCATGTGAAATGGAAGGATAAGGTTTGAAGCGATTACCATCCACTAAAATAAAACTAGGAGTATTTGATAAACCATTCAAAGCACGGTGCATAGCCAAAATGGATGCGTTCAAAATATTAATGGAATCAATTTCATCCTGAAAAACATGGCAGACTGAAAAAGAAACGGCCTCGCTTTCCAAAAGAGGGCGTAGGTGCTCTCTTTTTATTTTTGATAGTTGCTTGGAGTCGTTTAAAATGTCATTGGCGAAACCCTCAGGTAAAATTATGGCTCCTGCGGTCACCGGGCCTGCTAAACACCCTCTTCCAGCTTCGTCGGTACCGGCCTCATTTTTATATTTATAAATGTTTTTGAGCATTTTAATTAAGGTAATGAATACAAGTAATATGAATGGTGAAATCTAAGAAGAATCCTCGAAAAGTAAAAAAGTGCTTGCCCTAGATAAGGAGAGGCATAAACTTTCACATTTCTTTAGAATTAGAACAGGGGTTGTTCTAGAAAAATGGTTGTGTTGATGATGACTTGCCCTCTAACCCTCTAAGGGACTTGTAGTGGGATGCATTTTTAAAATTACATCTATTTTCAGGTTTAAATGTATCTAAGGATATCATTTCGTATACCCAAATAAGGTATCCATCAATTGACAACATGTCAATCACTATTTTTTTTTCAAATTGTTTCCTGGACCAAATTTAAATTTTTCCTATGTCACAATGGAAGCATGTTTTTTTGCTCTTTAAAAGAGGTTTTTCTCCTTTAACTGATAAGCTCTTTTTGTTTTTTCTGCCTCTATTTTCCTATAATGTTTTTTTGACTTTTTATAGTTGGGCAAAATTGGATGATGAGTTCTATGGCTTACTTGCCTGTTCGCAGTTAATACCAATATTTCTCTGTTTAGCTATTATTTGTGTTCTCTTTAAATATTCAAAAAAAGTTAATCAGAAAACTTATGGTTTTTTCCCTTTTAAAGGGAAAGATAAATATGGGAAAACAGGACTTTCAAAACCATTTTCATTAGAACTAAAGAGTAAATTGGAATATTTAATGAATACTAAAAAAGTGTATTTGAAACATGAACTTAAACTAGATGATATTGCTGAATTGTTAGATGTGTCAAGACACCATGCCTCTCAAATAATCAATGAGAATTTCAAAACCAACTTCTACGACTACATAAATGGACATAGGATTGAAGAGGCGAAATACAAATTGTCCAAAGATCGTGAAAGAAAGAAATCGATTTCTGACATTGCTTACGAATGTGGTTTTAATAATCGGGTGTCATTCTATAAAGCTTTTAAAAAGCTCACCCATGCTACACCTACACAGTTTTTGGAAAAAACTATTTGATGTAATCTCTCATAACCAAGGGCTAAGTATTGATTTGTTTAGCTCTTGATGTTAATGTTAATATCTATCGGCATCGGCGTAAAGGTTAGTAAGCGCATACAAACCGGATTCTTTCTTTCATTTTTTTTGCACTGCAATTTGCAAAGCAGGAGCTTATAAAGCTTAATTCTTCCCAAGACGAATTTTGTTTTCATGATATGTGGAAGATTATTTGAATTAGCCCACTGTTTAAAGTTTCCTTCCTGCTTTGTTGGATTGCAATGCTAACTCTTAAAATATTAATTTATGACAACAAAGAATTTTTGGTCGGTACTAGTGTGTTGCCTAAGCATTTTCACTTCGGTATGGGCACAAGAAAAGAAAATTACCGGCTCGGTTACCGATCAGGACGGACTACCACTTCCTGGGGTTTCCATTATGGTTTTTGGCACTGTTAATGGAACTCAAACAGATTTTGATGGAAATTATTCAATTTCGGCTAGTATTGGGGAGGTGTTACAGTTTAGCTATCTGGGGCAACAAACGGTAAGAAGAACAGTAAGTGATACCAATATCATAGATGTGCGGATGTCAGAAGATGCCCAGGCATTGGAAGAGGTTGTTGTGGTTGCATATGGTACTCAGAAAAAGGAGGAGATTACAGGTTCTGTGACAACATTAAAAACTGAAGAGCTGGCAGATGTTCCTACAGCTTCTGTTGTTCAAGGCCTTGTTGGAAAAGTTTCGGGTGTACAGATTATCAATCAATCTGGCGCACCTGGTGCCGACCCTACGGTAAGGTTCAGAGGTATTGGTTCTATCAATTCATCTAGCGCCCCACTTTATGTTGTTGATGGGGTTGTTTTTAATGGAAATCTTAATTCCATCAATTCCCAAGATATTGAGGGGATGACATTTTTAAAAGATGCCTCAGCGAATGCACTGTATGGAAGCAGAGGAGCTAATGGAGTAGTTATTATTACTACCAAAAAGGGAGCTACAGATAAATTATCTGTTACAATAGACACAAAAGTCGGGTTCAATGCAAGGGCAGTTCCTGAATATGACATTATAACCGAGCCAGGTCAATACTACGAAGCTGTTTTTGATCGGGTAAGAGTAGGTTTGATCAATGGAGGGGAAACCCCATCAAATGCCGCTGCTACGGCAGCGGCGAACATTGTGACCAATCCATCTTTTCCTATAGGTTATAACAATTATGATGTTTCCGAAGGAGAGATCATAGACCCTGCAAGTGGCACAATAAAATCCAACGCAAATCTACTATATCAAGACAGCTGGCTTGATGAGTCGTATAGAACCGGTATTCGTAGAGAGAATTATTTAAGTTTACGATACAAAAATGATGTTTCCAATACTTTTCTATCTATCGGTCATCTTAATGATGAAGGTATTGTAATAAATTCTGGGTTTGAAAGAACAACGGCCCGACTCTCATCGGATTTTCAGCCTCTAAAGTGGCTAAAAATAGGAGGTAGTGTAAATTATGCACATACTTTGGCAGATGACCCTTTAAATCGTTTCGCATCTGGAAATGTTAGTAATATTGCTGGTTGGGCTAGGGGTACAGCTCCAATTTACCCTGTTTTTAGTAGAGATGCCCAAGGTAATGTCATTAGGGATAGTGATGGCAATAGAATCTTTGATTTTGGGACTGGAGATTTTGGAGCTGTAGGAGTTAGGCCTTCATTCAAATCTGCATCTAATCCTGTAGCCACAAGTTTGTTGGATATAGATGATAACGTATCAGATAACTTTTCAGGTAGATTTAGTGCCTCTGTAAAGTTTTTAAAGGATTTTGAGTTTACTTATAACCTTTCCGCAGATGTTACCAATGCAAACATTACACAGTTTGCTACTCCAATTGGAGGAGATGCTGCAAGATTTAACGGTAGAATAACAACTCGTTCTAACCGCGGAGTAACCACTGCACACCAACAACTATTAAACTGGAACAAAGAATATGGCAGGCATAGTTTCTCGGTTTTGTTTGGACATGAAAGCAATGACTATAATTTTAGATTGTTGGCTGGTCAGGTTACAGAAACTGTTATTGATGGGTTGGCTGTGTTGGATAATGGAGTGAATATTCAATTCTTAACGGGATATGAAAAGGACTATGCCGTTGAGGGCTATTTTTCCAGATTTACGTATGATTTTGATGATAAATACTTCTTGAATGCAAGTTTTAGAAGAGATGGAACCTCTGTTTTTTCTCCAGATAATAAATGGGGTAATTTCTATGGTTTAGGAGTCGCATGGTCGGTGCATAAAGAAAGTTTTTTGGCAGATGCTCTATGGTTGACAAACTTGAGACTAAAGGGAAGCTATGGTCAGCAAGGAAATGATGCAATTTTGTATGAGGATGATAGAACCATTGTCGGTGATTTGGACAATAGAAATTATTACGCTTACACTGATCAGTTTGATATTGTAAATGCAGGGGGAAATATTCCTGGGATTACATTTTTTCAGTTGGGCAATGAAGATTTAGTTTGGGAAACTTCCACCAACATCAATGCTGGATTGGAGTTTGGGTTATTCGATAATAGAATCATGTTGAATGCCGAGTATTTCGTAAGAGAGGTAGAGGATTTATTGTTTTTCAATCCTTTGGCCCAAAGCGAAGGTGTTGGGACAGAGCCAGAGAATGTTGGTGATATGGAGAACAAAGGTGTTGAGGTTGAACTAGGTATAGATATCATAAGGAGTGAAAATGTTAACTGGGCTTTCAATATTAATGGAACTCATTATAAGAATGAGATTACAAGACTACCTGATGAATTTATAGATGATGGCCGATTTAGACTAGAAGAAGGAAGATCCAGATATGATTATTTTCTTCGAGAATTTGCTGGCGTGGATCCAACTAATGGAGATGGATTATGGTTTACAGATATTTTGGATGTCAATGGCAACCCTACTGGAGAAAGAGAGACAACAAATGATAGGGTAAGTGCAACAGAGTATTTTGTAGGCAAATCTGCAATACCTGAGTTTTTTGGTGGATTTTCAACAAATTTTGGTTACAAGAACTTTTCATTGAATATTGCTTTCGCTTATCAAATTGGAGGGTACGGTTATGATGGTATCTATCAGAATTTATTGGGTACTACATCAGCTGGTGATAACTTTCATAATGATGTTTTTGATTCTTGGACACCGGAAAACACTACCGCTTCTATCCCAAGGTTGGATATTACCGATGTCAACCAAGCAGGAACCTCTGATTTTTTCCTTGTGGATGCATCTTACTTGAATTTGCAGAATGTAACACTTTCATATTCGTTCAACAATAGGTTGTTGGATTTGTTGGGAATAACCGGAGCAAAAGTATATGCAACAGGGAATAATCTGCATTTGTGGTCAAAAGCAAGACAGGGTTATGACCCAAGATTGAGTATTACCGGAAACGCTTTAAATGAATTTGGCTTGGCAAGAACTACTTCTTTGGGTTTAACACTTAATTTCTAAAAGTTATGAAAAAGTTTAAATATTTACTACTGATAGCGATAGCAGGATATGCCTCAAGTTGTGAGGATGATTTTTTAGATACGGAACCAGCTAGATCCATTTCCTCCGAACAGGTAAAAAGGACTCCGGTCGCAACACAGGCCATTGTCCGGGGAATATATGCTAACCTAAGGTCTTTTGGGGTTGGAAACCCTGCTAGGGTTGATGTGGACTATGGACAAAAAGGAATTATGGCCATTACAGATATGATGGCCCAGGATATAGTTCTAAATAATTTTAATTGGTATATTTTCCTCTACAATTATAATGGAAGGCAGCAGACCAGTAGTAGAACCAATATTGTTTGGAATACATATTACACTGCTATTGCAGATGCGAATAGTGTAATCAATGCTCTTGATTCAAAAATGGACAGAACCTCTGAGGAGGATGCTTTGCTTGGCCAAGCATTGGCAATTAAGGGTTTTTCCCTTTTTAACTTAGTAAGAGTTTATTCGCATACCTATATAGGTCATGAGAATGACCCTGGTGTGCCCATTCCTGATAGGGTCGATTTTACAGGAAAGTCAAGAGGAACGGTAAAAGATGTTTATGATCAAATCATACCTGATATGGAAAAGGCCATAACATTATTGGACGGATTTACTAGAAGTTCAAAACAGGAAATTGATCGGAGTGTGGCCCATGGTTTTTTGGCTAACATTTATTTGGAAACTGGCAATTGGCAATTGGCGGCAGATAACGCGGCAGCGGCAAAAGCTCCTTACGGTCTTATGTCTGGCAATCAATATGCAGCCGATGGTTTTGATGATATTGGTAACGAAGAATGGATGTGGGGAGCTGATATAGATAATGAATCGTCAACAACATTCATATCCTTCTTTTCCCATTTTGATAGCAGCGCAGGAGGATATGGAGGAATAGGTTTTGGACTTGGATATAAAATCATGGATGCTCGTCTATATGAACAAATCCCAGACACGGATTTAAGAAAAGCAGCATGGGTTTCTCCAGATGATGAGGCATCTCCATACCCACCTTTGACTAATCTTAAATTTATCGATGGAACTGGGGTTTTTGAAGGAGACTATTCTTATATGCGCGCGGCCGAAATGTATTTGATTGAAGCGGAGGCAAAAGCTAGGTTAGGGGATGCTTCAGCTGCAGATGTTTTGTTTGAGTTGGTTAGCAATAGAGATCCGGGATATGTAAAAACAACAAACACTGGTGATGCTTTGGTTGAGGAGATTTATCTTCAAAGGAGAATAGAGCTTTGGGGAGAAGGTGTGTCCTGGTTTGATTTGAAAAGACTCAAAAAGCCATTGGACAGATCAGGGGCAGGTTCTAACCACAGAGATTTTGGTTTAATAGATATTGCGCCTGAAGGAAACTTCTTTAGAATGCAGATTCCAGAAGGAGAATTAAACTCCAATGAAAATATAAATGTTGGAGATCAAAACCCTAGTTGATTTATTACAGAATTTATCTCAAGGGCCTATGCTTATAACGCATAGGCCCTTGTTTTTATATATGGAGTGTTTCAAAACTTTCACATTTCTTTAGAAACAAAACACATACCTTTGCCTGACCAATAGTTTGGAATGAGATTATTATTTTTTGCCCTACTCTTTTTTACGGGTCAATTTATATTCGCACAACAAGATTCCGTGCCTCCGGCAAAGAACCCGGAAAACCCTGTGAAAAAAATAGATTCTATTGAAAAAAGAAGACCTCCTGGCGCCAGGCCTATAATACCTGAAGAGGAAGAAGATAGAGTTGTGCCGATTGCCGATTACAAAATTATCTCATACACAAGGGATACCACATCTTTGGATACCACCCTTACCATTAAAAAAGAATACAAATACAATTATCTTAGAAAAGATGATTTTGAAGTGATGCCTTTCTCTAATATTGGTAGACCATACAATACTTTGGGAGTAACCTTTTCCAATAATTCATTTTACCCTAAAATTGGCGCAGCGGCAAGACATAATAATTATTTTGAAATAGAGGATATCAATTACTATCATGTGCCAACACCAATGACTGAGTTGATGTTTAAAACTACATTGGAACAAGGACAGTTGTTAGATGCCCTATTGACATTTAATCTTTCGAAAAGATTTAACATTTCCATTGCTTACAAAGGTTTCAGGTCACTAGGTAAATATAGGTTTGATCAAGCTCAATCAGGTAATTTTAGAACTTCATTTAATTATAATAATAAAAAAGGCAACTATAATGTGAGGGGGCATATTGCGGCCCAAGATTTGGAGTCTGAGGAAAGTGGAGGACTATTGAACAGGGAACAATTTGAAGGAGGGGAATCTGATTTTACGGATAGGTCAAGAATTGATGTCCAGTATACCAATGCAAACAATAAGATATTGGGTAAACGATATTATCTAGATCATCAATTAAAACTCCTCAACTATAAGAAGGATTCAACGGATAAAAAACCAACATCGCTTAACCTTGGGCACGAATTCAATTATGAAACTAAGTATTACGACTTTGTTCAATCCGCACAGAATAACGCTTTTGGAGAAAATCCTTTAGTAGTTCCAATAGAAGATAGAGCAAGATTAAAGACAATGTTTAACAAGGTTTCTGCCGAGTTTTCAAATAGGACTTTAGGCAGACTTACCGCAAACGCTAGTCTTTTTAATTACAATTATTTTTTCAATAGCATCTTGGTGACCGATTCTGGAACTATTCAAAACCAATTAAAGGGAGAAGAGATTGCTATAGGAGGGACTTATCTAAAAGATTTTGGACGGTTAGTGCTGAAAGGAGATATCAATTATAATATAACCGGGGAACTTTCCGGAAATGAATTTAATGCCTCTGTCGACTATCAAGTAAGCGACAACAATTTAATGACAGGAGGAATTCACGTTTCTGCTAGAATGCCAAATTTTAATTTTTTGTTGTATCAAAGTGATTATCGAAATTTTAATTGGCAGAATACCGATACTTTTGAAAACCAACAAATACAGAGTATCAATTTTGCATTTGATTCAAAAAAGTTTGGATTATTGGAAGCTTCTTACAGTGCTGTGGACAATTATACGTTTTTTGAATCAACTGCTACTCAGGAGCAAATAGACAATGTCCAGGAAACGGCATTTGTAAAACCTTTTCAGCAAACCGAGACCATAAACCATTTGCGTGTAAAATATACTAAAGAAATCAAATGGCGAAGATGGGCGTTGAACAATACTATATTGTATCAAGATGTTACCCAGGATAAACAGGTGTTAAACGTACCTCAGTTGGTAACAAGGAATACATTGTATTTTTCGAAGGATGTTTTTAAGAAAGCAATGTTTTTACAGACGGGAGTTACTTTTAAATACTTTACTTCTTATAATATGAATGCCTATAACCCTTTGTTGGGCGAATTTTATATTCAGAACAGGGAAGAGTTTGGTGGATACCCATTGTTGGACTTTTTTATCAACGCAAAGGTTAGGCAAACAAGGATATATTTAAAGGCAGAACATTTCAATTCATCTTTCTCCGAACCCACTTTTTATTCAGCCCCAAATTATCCATACAGAGATTTTGTTATCCGTTTTGGACTGGTGTGGAATTTCTTTTCTTAAAATCTCAAGAAAACAAGAGTATTTCGATGTTGATAAACAGAGGTTTACAAAGGGAGGGTGTTTTTTTGAAAAAAAATAGATCAAAACTATTTGTGGAGTAAAAATAAGCTGCTTATATTTGCACCCGCTTAGCTGATGAGGCTGGGTGTTGAAGGGGGGATTGCGAGGGTTGTTTGACCTGGTTTTTTTCTCACTTTGTAAGATTGAGAAGTTCATTTGACATATTGTATAGACAGCGTAAAAGAGAA
>NZ_OBEH01000011.1 GCF_900215465.1 Flagellimonas pacifica | reverse complement strand
GTTGAGCAAGCCCTAAATTGGTGGTTACGGCGTAAAAAAAAGGTGCCCACAAAAGGCACCTTTTTCGCTAACTCAAAAATCACCCCACCATGGATGTGACCTTTAGCCAATTCCATGATATCACCCTCCTTCTACAAAACCGTATTGATCTTTTTCAGGCACAACTGCCAATGGCCGGAAGCGGTCCCGTTCCCATTTCTTTTTAACTCCTTTTCGATATTCTTTTTTAGGCCCATCAGTTGATGCATCAAAATACCTTTGGAATAATCGGTGTAGGCAATGAACTGCGCGCCGGGATCAAATCCCGCCCTTTTTGTTTCCAACGCCCCGACCAAACCCTCGATGTAGATCATTTGGATTTCCTGTCTCCTACGATCTTCCCTATCCATATCCTTATTTAACTCCTTGAAAAGCCCGGACTGCAATTGCTCCAGATAGCTTTGGACCAATCCATGGTTCCCAAAGATATTTTCCATTTGCTCCAATCGTTTGAGCCTATGGGCCTGTACCAGTTCCAAGATCAACCAATGTTCATACTCCGCCACCTTGTCCGGAAAGGTGGAATACCGTATCCGTGCATCAAATTTTGGGGCTGTCAACCATTCCGGCGGATCAAAGGCATTAATCAGCAGATAATCAAGCGCCTGTTGTTGGGCCTCCCATGGTATGGGAACGAACATCTCCCCCGGCTGGTCGGGGGACTTATAATGGATGTGATAGCCCCCGATGACAGAAACCACATGTAGCATATGGTGGTACCATAACTCCACTGATTTATTATAGAGCCGCACCAACTGGGCATTGTCCTTTTGTCCCACACACGCACCCGGAATCAACCCGACAACACGTTCCAGGTTCTTTAACGCCAATGCCGTACTTTTTACGGGATCGTTGGTCTCGACCACCTCATTGGTCCTACCGGGGCCCATTACCTCAAACTGGGTATCAATGTACCGCAACCACGAAATGGAATCCTGTGATCGTATGATGGCCTCAAGTGCGGCCGATTCGGCATTGGATGAAATGCCCTGCTGAAATTCCCTATAGCCCCAACTAATGGAATGGATGTCCGCAGGCCCAACTCTTTGCAACAGCATGGAAGGGGGCACCCCATCTTCCGGCTGGGTCACATTGTTGGTCCGGGTATAGTTCATGATGCTCGGGGTATATCCCATCGTCCCCAACCAGTCCTTATCCTTCATTTTTTTGACCGGATAACTGAACTCGCCAAAATTCCCGTCCTTCAGACCAAGGGTATGCCCTGTTTCATGTGCTGCCAAACATTGGAACAGCCGTCCAGTCAGTCCATCAGGAAAGGGAAAGGATTGTGCCCTCTTGTCCAATGGGGATGCACGGGTGAAATACCGTTCTTCAAGGGTCTGCCTGGAGGCGTTCAAAAAAATATCGCTTTTGAGGAGTTCCCCGGTCCTGTAATCGATGACCCGGGCAATGGTACCCCCATATTCCTTTTGGTCACGGTCCCTAAAATATCGCTCCTCTCCCCAATGGACAATATTGTTCCCAATACCGTACAACTGCCAGTCACTCAAACTATCGGCCTCCTTGACCGTTATGGCATCCTTGAACCCGGCCGCCTCAAATGCCGGCAACCATTCCAATATGCCCGCCTTTACATAGGAACGCCACTTTTTGGGGATCTCGGGCGACAAAATAAAAGTGATGGGCCTTACGGGAACACTTACCGATCGATCTTTGTACTTTTTCTCCAATCGCCATCTACTGATATTGGCAATGCTGTTATGGGTCCCATCTTCATGGATCCCATGGTCAATATCCAGAAAGTGTTCATTGATAAAACCCATGCGATAATCATATCGTCGGGCCTTCATGGGTTCCGGCAGGGCGCAAAAACCATAATATACCGGTACCGACACTTTGGATCTATGTTTGACCATCCCCCTCCGGGTCTTGACAATGACCTCATTTTCCAGATTTTTGGAATCCACGAGCACCGATATTTCCGGGATGGGTGTGCCAAAGGACACTCCCAGCTGTTGTGGCCATTGTATGTCCTGTTTCATGACAAGGCTGGTGATGTTGACGCAATACCCTCCGGCCCGACCATGATTCTTCTTGATCGGAAATGTGGCAAGGACATTGTCCATCAAGGTCAACCCCTTGGCAACGGGCAAAATAATGCCTGCAGTGGATCTGATGCTCTGGGGTTTCAAGAGTAT
>NZ_OBEH01000012.1 GCF_900215465.1 Flagellimonas pacifica | reverse complement strand
GTTGAGCAAGCCCTAAATTGGTGGTTACGGCGTAAAAAAAAGGTGCCCACAAAAGGCACCTTTTTCGCTAACTCAAAAATCACCCCACCATGGATATGACCTTTAGCCAATTCCATGATATCACCCTCCTTCTACAAAACCGTATTGATCTTTTTTAGGCACAACTGCCAATGGCCGGAAGCGGTCCCGTTCCCATTTCTTTTTAACTGCTTTTCGATATTCTTTTTTAGGCCCATCAGTTGATGCATCAAAATACCTTTGGAATAATCGGTGTAGCCAATGAACTGCGCGCCGGGATCAAATCCCGCCCTTTTTGTTTCCAGCACCCCGACCAGACCCTCGATGTAGATCATTTGGATCTCCTGTCTCCTGCGATCTTCCCTAGCCATATCCTTATTCAACTCCCTGAAAAGCCCGGACTGCAATTGCTCCAGATAGCTTTGGACCAATCCATGGTTCCCAAAGATATTTTCCATTTGCTCCAATCGTTTGAGCCTATGGGCCTGTATCAGTTCCAAGATCAGCCAATGTTCATACTCCGCTACCTTGTCGGGAAAGGTGGAATACCGTATCCGTGCGTCAAATTTTGGGGCTGTCAGCCATTCCGGTGGATCAAAGGCATTGGACAACAGAAAATCAAGTGCCTGTTGTTGGGCCTCCCATGGTATGGGAACGAACATCTTCCCTGGCTGGTCCAAGGACTTATAATGGATGTGATAGCCCCCGATGACAGAAACCACATGTAGCATATGGTGATACCATAACTCCACTGATTTATTATAGAGCCGCACCAACTGAGCATTGTCCTTTTGTCCCACACACGCACCGGGAATCAACCCTACCACGCGTTCCAAGTTCTTTAATGCCAATGCCGTACTTTTTACGGGGTTATTGGTCTCGACCACCTCATTGGTCCTACTGGGGCCCATTACCTCAAACTGGGTATCAATGTACCGCAACCACGAAATGGAATCCTGTGATCGTATGATGTCTTCAAGTGCGGCCGATTCGGCATCAGATGAAATGCCCTGCTGAAATTCCCTATAGCCCCAACTAATGGAATGGATGTCCGCAGGCCCAACTTTTTGCAACAGCATGGAAGGGGGCACCCCATCCTCCGGTTGTGTCACATTGTTGGTCCGAGTATAGTTCATGATGCTCGGGGTATATCCCATCGTCCCCAACCAGTCCTTATCCTTCATTTTTTTGACCGGATAACTGAACTCGCCAAAATTCCCATCCTTCAGACCAAGGGTATGCCCCGTTTCATGTGCTGCCAAACATTGGAACAGCCGTCCAGTCAGTCCATCAGGAAAGGGAAAGGATTGTGCCCGTTTATCGAGCGGGGATGCACGGGTGAAATACCGTTCTTCAAGGGTCTGCCTGGAGGCGTTCAAAAAAATATCGGTTTTGAGGAGCTCCCCGGTCCTGTAATCGGTGATCAGGGCAATCGTGCCCCCATATTCCTTTTGCTCACGGTCCCTGAAATAGCGCTCTTGTCCCCAATGGACAATATTGTTCCCTAAGCTATTCCGTTGCCATTCGCTCAAACTATCGGCCTCTTTGACCACTATGGCATGCTTGAACCCGGCCGCCTCAAAAGCAGGCAACCATTCCAGTATACCTGTCTTTACATAGGAACGCCACTTTTTGGGGATCTCGGGCGACAAAATAAAAGTGATGGGCCTTACAGGAACACTTACCGATCGATCTTTGTATTTTTTCTCCAATCGCCATCTACTGATATTGGCAATGCTGTTATGGGTTCCATCTTCATGGATTCCATGATCAATATCCAGAAAGTGTTCATTGATAAAACCCATACGATAATCATATCGTCGGGCCTTCATGGGTTCCGGCAGGGCACAAAAACCATAATATACCGGTGCCGACACTTTGGATCCATGTTTGACCATCCCCCTGCGGGTCTTGACAATGACCTCATTTTCCAGATTTTTGGAATCCACGAGCACCGATATTTCTAGGATTGGTGTGCCAAAGGACACCCCGAGCTGTTGTGGCCATTGTATGTCCTTCCTCATGACAAGGTCCGTAATGTTGATACAATGGCTTCCTTCCCGATCATGATTCTTCTCAATGGGTAATGTGGCAAGGACATTGTCCATCAAGGTCAACCCCTTGGCAACGGGCAAAATAATGCCTGCAGTGGATCTGATGCTCTGGGGTTTCAAGAGTAT
>NZ_OBEH01000016.1 GCF_900215465.1 Flagellimonas pacifica | reverse complement strand
GCCGGTGTGCTCCACCTGTACGCTGGGGGCAAATCCTTTTCAGGAAGGACCATAAGGGTAGGGGGTAGGGAGCTGTTCCATTTCGGGACAACAGGCTATTTGGGATTGGAACAAGATGATAGGTTAAAGCGGGCAGCTAAGGATGCCATTGAGAAATTCGGCACCCAGTTCCCCTTATCAAAGTCCTATATATCCAATCCCCTTTATGAAGAACTGGAGCGATCCGTTACAACAATGTACCAAAACCCCGTTGTTATTACCAAAAACAGTACCCTTGGCCATCTTGGGGTCATTCCCAGTGCAGTGGATGACCAAGATGTCATCGTATTGGACCATCAGGTACATTGGAGTGTCCAAAATGCTGCAAAGATGTTGAAAACACGGAGTGTTCCCATCGAGATGATACGTCATAACCATCTGGAGATGTTGGAGGACAAGATCAAAAAGTACAGGGATTCAAAAAAACATATCTGGTATATGGCGGATGGCATCTATTCCATGTATGGGGACTATGCTCCCGTGAAGGAGTTGTTGGCCCTTGCAGATACGTATCCACAGTTGCGGTTTTATTTTGATGATGTGCACGGTATGAGCTGGGTGGGCAAACATGGTACGGGATATGTATTGAATGAATTGGGGGATTTGCCGGAAAATGTCCTACTTTTTGGGACTTTGAGCAAGACCTTTGGAGCCAGTGGGGCGGTATTGACCTGTTCCAATCCCGAAATGTACGATAGGATAAAGACCTTTGGTGGGCCCCTGACCTTTTCGGCCCAATTGGAACCGGCCTCTGTGGCAGCGGCCATAGCTTCGGCCCAGATCCACCTATCCCCGGAGATTTATGATCTCCAGAAGGATCTTCGGCAACGCATCGACTATTTCAATGATTGTCTGATGGCCACGGATCTTCCCTTGATCGATCACAATGCATCCCCGGTATTCTATATCGGAACGGGGATGCCAAAGACCGGCTACAACTTTGTGAACCGTTTGATGAAAGAGGGCTATTATGTCAATCTTGGGATCTTTCCTGCCGTACCGGTCAAGAACACGGGGGTACGGATCACCATTTCAAGGCACAACCAAAGGGAGGAGATCAAAGGATTGGTGGAGGCCATGACCTATCATTTTCCCAAAGCTCTTGAGGCAACCCAGACATATGCCCAGCGAGTGTTCCATGCCTTCAAATTGGAACCGAGGACTAAAAGTGAACATCGGATTTCCGAAGGACTGTGCGTTGAAATAAAGGAATCCATCGATCAGGTGGACAAGGGAACATGGAACCGTTATTTGGGCGGGCAGGGCGTTTATGATTGGGAAGGGCTGAAATT
>NZ_OBEH01000017.1 GCF_900215465.1 Flagellimonas pacifica | reverse complement strand
GTTGAAATAAAGGAATCCATCGATCAGGTGGACAAGGGAACATGGAACCGTTATTTGGGCGGGCAGGGCGTTTATGATTGGGAAGGGCTGAAATTCCTGGAAAGGGTATTTCAAGGCAATGAAAGAAAAGAACACAACTGGCTATTTCGTTATGTCCTCATCAAGGATGGTTCCGGAACCCCTGTTTTGATGACCTTCCTGACCCTTTCACTTTGGAAAGATGATATGTTGGCCGATGCCCAAGTTTCTAAGGCCATTGAGGAGGAACGGAAGACCGATTCCTATCACCTCTCTTCCATGGTACTTTCCATGGGCTGTCTCTTCACGGAAGGGGACCATCTGTATTGGGATGCTTCCCATGGTCTGGCAGGGCAGGCCTTGGACGTTTTTTTGGAGTTGGTGGAAAAGCAGGAACAAAGTTTAGGGGCCAAGATGACCTTGCTCCGTGATTTTCCCAAGGAAACCCTATGGAACAGTGCCCTTTACGGGCATGGTTTTCTGAGGGTGCAAATGCCCAATTCCTGTACGGTCGATCTCAGTGGATTCCAATCCATGGAGTTGTATTTGGCAAAACTCTCCTCAAGGAACAGAAGGCATTTTCGAAAGGATATCCGACCTTTTCTTGAAAATAGTCGGTCCAAGACCATTTCAAAGGTTCCTTCAGCACAATTGATGCAGTTTAAGAGACTGTTTGGGGAAGTGCAGTCCAGAAACTTGGGCCTCAATACTTTTTCTTTTCCGGATGCCCTTTTTCAACAAATGAACGAAAACCCACTTTGGGAGTTTATTGTCCTGACATCCAATGAGAAACCGGATAGGGTTTTGGGCGTTATGTTCTGTTATAACAATAACGGTCAGGTCTATGTGCCCGCCTTTGTAGGGATGGCATATGGATTTTTGGAGGAATATGCAACCTATCGACAATTGCTGTACCGGACCATTGAACGGGTTATTGAGCTTGGTATTCCCAAAATTGATTTTGGGATGACGGCTGCCTTTGAGAAAAGAAAGTTGGGTGCTTCCATACATGAAAAATATGCCTATCTACAGACCCGGGACAATTTTGTTTTGGAACTGTTGGGGGTCATGGAAGGACAGCATTAATGAAATGTCGTCATGCAATATCAAAAGCTGCTATCGGAATTTGAAGG